>NZ_CP096563.1:602500-3365000 GCF_023221595.1 Rhodococcus qingshengii JCM 15477 | reverse complement strand
AGGATGTCCGAATGGGGAAACCCAGCACGAGTGATGTCGTGTTACCCGCGCCTGAATATATAGGGCGTGTGGAGGGAACGTGGGGAAGTGAAACATCTCAGTACCCACAGGAAGAGAAAACAACCGTGATTCCGTGAGTAGTGGCGAGCGAAAGCGGAAGAGGCTAAACCATGGGTGTGTGATAGCCGGCAGGTGTTGCATTCGTGGGGTTGTGGGGTTCATTTTGTCAATACTGCCGTGTTGGCCAACAGTAAGAAATCACAGGGTTAGTGGAAGTGGTCTGGAACGGCCTGTCGTAGAGGGTGAGAATCCCGTACACGAAAACTTTGTGACTGTTGTAATGGAAACCCAAGTAGCACCGGGCCCGTGAAATCTGGTGTGAATCTGTCGGGACCACCCGATAAGCCTGAATACTCCCTGGTGACCGATAGCGGACTAGTACCGTGAGGGAAAGGTGAAAAGTACCCCGGGAGGGGAGTGAAATAGTACCTGAAACCGTGCGCTTACAATCCGTCAGAGCCTTCGAGCAGTTTACTGCTGGGGGTGATGGCGTGCCTTTTGAAGAATGAGCCTGCGAGTTAGTGGCATGTCGCGAGGTTAACCCGTGTGGGGTAGCCGTAGCGAAAGCGAGTCCGAATAGGGCGATCGTAGTGGCATGCTCTAGACCCGAAGCGGAGTGATCTACCCATGGCCAGGTTGAAGCGACGGTAAGACGTCGTGGAGGACCGAACCCACTTAGGTTGAAAACTGAGGGGATGAGTTGTGGGTAGGGGTGAAAGGCCAATCAAACTCCGTGATAGCTGGTTCTCCCCGAAATGCATTTAGGTGCAGCGTCGCGTGTTTCTCACCGGAGGTAGAGCTACTGGATGGTCTAGGGGGCCCACAAGCTTACCGAAATCAGCCAAACTCCGAATGCCGGTGAGTGAGAGCGCGGCAGTGAGACTGCGGGCGATAAGGTTCGTAGTCGAGAGGGAAACAGCCCAGATCGCCAGCTAAGGTCCCTAAGCGTGTACTAAGTGGAAAAGGATGTGGGGTCGCGAAGACAACCAGGAGGTTGGCTTAGAAGCAGCCACCCTTGAAAGAGTGCGTAATAGCTCACTGGTCAAGTGATCCTGCGCCGACAATGTAGCGGGGCTCAAGTACACCACCGAAGCTGCGGCATTCACGCAATAGCCCCCAGTTGATCCACGGATTTTCTGGCAGGTGTGTGGATGGGTAGGGGAGCGTCGTGTGGCCATGGAAGCGGCAGGGTGACCTAGCCGTGGAGGCCACACGAGTGAGAATGCAGGCATGAGTAGCGAAAGACGAGTGAGAAACTCGTCCGCCGAATGACCAAGGGTTCCTGGGCCAGGTTAATCCGCCCAGGGTGAGTCGGGACCTAAGACGAGGCCGACAGGCGTAGCCGATGGACAACGGGTTGATATTCCCGTACCCGTGTGAACGCGCCCATGGTGAATCAGTGATACTAACCATCCTGAAGCCACGAGAAGACCTTCGGGTCTCGAGTTGGTGGATGCATGGGACCTGATCTGGTAGTAGCCAAGCGATGGGGTGACGCAGGAAGGTAGCTGAGCCAGTCAGTGGTAATACTGGTGTAAGCGTGTAGGGCGTGACCTAGGCAAATCCGGGTCGCACATAGCCTGAGACGTGATGCGTAGCCGATTGAGGCGAATTCAGTGATCCTATGCTGCCGAGAAAAGCCTCTAGCGAGCTTTCACACGGCCCGTACCCCAAACCGACACAGGTGGTCAGGTAGAGAATACTAAGGCGATCGAGATAACTATGGTTAAGGAACTCGGCAAAATGCCCCCGTAACTTCGGGAGAAGGGGGGCCCTGTCTGGTGACGACATTTACTGTCTGAGCTGGGTGGGGCCGCAGAGACCAGTGAGAAGCGACTGTTTACTAAAAACACAGGTCCGTGCGAAGTCGTAAGACGATGTATACGGACTGACGCCTGCCCGGTGCTGGAAGGTTAAGAGGACCGGTTAGTTCCTTCGGGAGCGAAGCTGAGAATTTAAGCCCCAGTAAACGGCGGTGGTAACTATAACCATCCTAAGGTAGCGAAATTCCTTGTCGGGTAAGTTCCGACCTGCACGAATGGCGTAACGACTTCTCAGCTGTCTCAACCGTAGACTCGGCGAAATTGCATTACGAGTAAAGATGCTCGTTACGCGCGGCAGGACGAAAAGACCCCGGGACCTTCACTACAGCTTGGTATTGGTGTTCGGTTCGGTTTGTGTAGGATAGGTGGGAGACTGTGAAGCGGTGACGCCAGTTATCGTGGAGTCGTTGTTGAAATACCACTCTGATCGAATTGGACCTCTAACCTCGGACCATGATCTGGTTCAGGGACAGTGCCTGGTGGGTAGTTTAACTGGGGCGGTTGCCTCCCAAAATGTAACGGAGGCGCCCAAAGGTTCCCTCAGCCTGGTTGGCAATCAGGTGTCGAGTGCAAGTGCACAAGGGAGCTTGACTGTGAGACTGACAGGTCGAGCAGGGACGAAAGTCGGGACTAGTGATCCGGCACCGGCAAGTGGAAGCGGTGTCGCTCAACGGATAAAAGGTACCCCGGGGATAACAGGCTGATCTTCCCCAAGAGTCCATATCGACGGGATGGTTTGGCACCTCGATGTCGGCTCGTCGCATCCTGGGGCTGGAGTAGGTCCCAAGGGTTGGGCTGTTCGCCCATTAAAGCGGCACGCGAGCTGGGTTTAGAACGTCGTGAGACAGTTCGGTCTCTATCCGCCGCGCGCGTTAGAAACTTGAGGAAGGCTGTCCCTAGTACGAGAGGACCGGGACGGACGAACCTCTGGTGTGCCAGTTGTTCCGCCAGGAGCACCGCTGGTTAGCTACGTTCGGAAGGGATAACCGCTGAAAGCATCTAAGCGGGAAGCCTGTTCCAAGATGAGGTTTCTCACCCCCTCGAGGGGGTAAGGCCCCCGGCAGACCACCGGGTTGATAGGCCAGAACTGGAAGTGCAGTAATGCATGCAGGTGACTGGTACTAATAGGCCGAGGACTTACCACAAAGAAGCTACGCGTCCACTGTGCGGTATCTGAAACAACACACAGATACTGATGAGAAACCCTGTTTTCTCCATCCCCCAACACCAGAAACTGGTGTTGACGGGTGGTGAAACCAGGTGATCAGAAGAAGGTTACTGTGACAGTTTCATAGAGTTACGGCGGTCATAGCGAAGGGGAAACGCCCGGTCCCATTCCGAACCCGGAAGCTAAGCCCTTCAGCGCCGATGGTACTGCACTCGACAGGGTGTGGGAGAGTAGGACACCGCCGAACACCCGTTAACCGAAAGGGGACCCAACATATTGGGTCCCCTTTCGTGCGTTGTATGAGAGGAATGACTGTGTCGGAGAATGGCGACGAGCGTCGGTCCTTCCGTGGGGGAGGAGCGCCTCGATCAGGTGGCCCCCGTCGTGACAACGACGGGCGTGGATCACGCGGCGCTGCAGGCGGAGACCGCCGCGGTGGTGCCGGAGACAACAACCGTGGCGGTGCTGGAAACAGTAACCGCGGCGGCGGATTCAACGGCGGACAGCGTCGCGGCGGCGAGGGTGGGTTCACCCCTCGTGGACGCGACGGCGACCGCAACCGTCAGCAAGCACGACCTGACGAACCGGATTTGCCCGACAACGTAGAGCCCACGGAGTTGGACCCGGCCGTTCGTCGGGATCTGCTCAGCCTCGACAAGGACAACGCCAACACAGTTGCGCGTCACCTCGTCATGGCGGGCAAGCTCGTCGACGAAGATCCGGAACTCGCACTGCTCCACGCTCGCGCTGCCCGTCAGCGCGCCGGCCGAATTGCGGTCGTTCGTGAAGCTGCCGGAATCACCGCGTACCACGCCGGTGAATGGGCTGAAGCTCTCTCCGAGCTTCGTGCTGCCCGTCGAATGGCTGGCGGACCGGGTCTGATCGCTGTCATGGCCGACTGCGAACGCGGTTTGGGTCGACCCGAACGCGCGATCGAACTCGGTCGTAGCGACGAGGCTGCCCTGCTTTCGGGCGACGAGGCGTCTGAGTTGAGGATCGTCGTCGCAGGCGCCCGCATGGATCTCGGTCAGTTCGATCAGGCAGTTGTCACACTGCAGACCAAGGATCTGGACGCAGCGCGTACCGGTGAAGCTGCGGCTCGGCTGTTCTACGCCTACGCCGATGCCCTCGTTGCAGCTGGTCGCGTCGAAGACGGACTGAAGTGGTTCCTCAACGCTGCAGCTGCTGACCTCGAGGGTGACACGGATGCTGAAGAACGGGTGGCCGAGTTGACCGGAGAAGATCAGTGACCGTGCTTCGTACTCAGTACGACGTACTTTTGCTCGATCTCGATGGCACTCTGTACGCCGGAGCTCATGCGATTCCCGGCACCCAGGCTGCTCTCGGTCAGGGCACGCAGGCTTTGTACTACGTGACCAACAATGCGAGTCGCTCGCCTTCGGCAGTGTCGGCGCATCTGACCGAACTCGGTTTCGATTCCGAAGACGATCGTGTCGTCACCAGTTCTCAGACGGCAGTGCGTCTGCTGTCGGAGCGTCTCGAACCCGGTGCCGCTGTACTCGTCGTCGGTACCGACGCATTGGCCGACGAGGTGACGCGCGTCGGGTTGCTTCCGGTGCGCGAATTCGCGGATTCTCCGGTTGCTGTCGTTCAAGGACATTCGACGGAGACCAACTGGTCGATCCTTGCCGAGGCGTGCTTGGCGATCCGGGCCGGTGCGCTGTGGGTAGCGGCAAACCTGGACACAACACTGCCGTCGGAGCGGGGTTTGGTGCTGGGCAACGGCTCGATGGTGGCAGCTCTACGCGCTGCGACCAAGCAGGAACCGTTGGTGGCAGGTAAGCCTGCTGCACCGCTGATGGAGGACGCGCTCGCTCGCAGCGGGTGCTCGCGTCCACTGGTGGTCGGTGATCGTTTGGACACCGATATCGAAGGCGCACAAGCTGTTTCGATCGACTCGTTGTTGGTTCTCACCGGTGTGAGCACGCCGGGTGACGTACTGCGGGCTCCGGTTGAGCAGCGCCCCACCTACATTGCAGCAACTCTGGATTCGCTCAATCAGCCGGCCGTCGAATCGCTGGTCGGTGCGGACTCCAAGTGGTCTGTCTCCGTGAACGGGTCGGCGCTGGTTGTCGACGGCCCGGTTGTCGGGGACGAGATGTCGCTTCTACGCGCGGTTGCGCCTGTCGCATGGGCTAATCCGTCGTTCCGGACCCTGGAAGCGTCGGATGCCGGCGTGGCGGATCTGTTTGCATCCTGGCTCGTCTGATCTCTCGCAAATGTGTTCGACTCGCGGGGGTGCGGGTGTATGCGTAACCGAGAGTCATGCACTAACGTTGTGCCCGATGAGCACGCCGACACCGCACCCCGGAAACACGAGTAACGGATCTCCGTTGCCCGGGCCACGCCCTTCCGTCGATCCGGAACGCATACGTTCTGACGTCGACGGTTTGCTGGCGCGCCTGGGCGGCATCGAACAGGATCCGAACGATCAGCACGGAGCAGGTGTGATTCCGCAGAAGGCACATATTTTGGAACAGGCACACGAGGTGCTCGTCCAGGCACTCGCCTCTGTGGACAGGGCTTGACGTGGCACGTAGAGCACGGGTGGACGCCGAACTTGTCCGTCGCGGACTCGCACGGTCACGAGATCATGCGCAAGAACTGATTTCCGCCGGGCGAGTTCTCATCTCGGGAGCCGTTGCGACCAAGCCTGCGACGGCGATCGAAGCCGGAACGCCACTTCGGGTCGTCGAGGTGGAGCAGGAAGTTTCGTGGGCGTCGCGAGGTGCTCACAAACTGATCGGCGCACTCGACGCCTTCGGTGCCGAAGGATTGACGGTCGAAGGTCGCCGTTGCCTCGACGCCGGCGCATCCACCGGTGGGTTCACCGATGTTCTGCTGACGCGTGGTGCGAAGGAAGTTGTCGCAGTCGACGTCGGCTACGGACAACTGGTGTGGCGCCTGCAGTCCGATGACCGGGTGCACGTCATCGACCGAACCAATGTTCGTGCAATTGATGCGGAGACCATCGGCGGAACTGTCGATCTCGTTGTCGCGGACTTGTCGTTCATTTCTCTCAAACTTGTACTCGGGGCGTTTGTCGCCTGTACTGCTGACGGCGCGGACCTGGTTCCGATGGTCAAGCCTCAGTTCGAGGTGGGCAAGGACCGCGTCGGTGCCGGTGGCGTCGTACGAGATCCGGAATTGCGAATCTCGGCTGTGCTCGACGTGTCGGAGGCTGCTGCAAAGGTAGGTCTGCGGACGTTAGGTGTCGTGGCCAGCCCATTGCCCGGTCCGTCGGGAAATGTCGAGTATTTCCTGTGGCTTCGAAAGACAGGTTCGCCCGGTGATCACGAGCCGGACACCGAGGGAATTCCTTCGGTGGAGGACATGATTCGCAAGGCTGTAGAGGAAGGGCCCCAGTGAACGCGGTCACGAACGGCGAGTCGCGCGAGATCCTTCTTGTCGCACACCCTGGTCGACGTGACATCACGGAAACCGCCAAGCGAGTCGGGAAGATTTTCGAACGGGCGGGAATCGGGCTGCGAGTCCTCGTCGACGAAGCAGACAGCTCGCGCATCGAAGCAATGACGGAACCCGCGGGCTTCTCTGCGCCGGGTCTCGACGTCACGGTTGTTCATCCCGGCCCTGATGCTGCCGTCGGATGCGAGTTGGTTCTGGTTCTCGGTGGTGACGGCACATTTCTGCGCGCCGCCGAACTCGCTCAAGAAGCGTCCATTCCGGTACTGGGCATCAACCTCGGACGGATCGGATTTCTGGCAGAGACCGAGGCCGAGCATCTCGACGAGGCTCTCGCACAAGTAGTTCGCAAGGAATATCGCGTCGAGTCCCGTATGACACTCGACGTCGTGATTCGGGTGGACGACGAGATCATCGACCGCGGGTGGGCGCTCAACGAGGCCAGTATCGAGAACCGTTCGCGTCTGGGAGTTCTCGAAGTTGTCCTCGAAGTCGACGGCAGACCGGTGTCTGCCTTCGGTTGCGATGGTGTTCTCGTGTCCACTCCCACCGGCTCGACCGCTTATGCATTTTCCGCAGGCGGCCCCGTCGTGTGGCCCGAACTCGAAGCATTGCTCGTCGTACCCAGCAACGCGCATGCGCTGTTCGCGCGGCCGTTGGTCACCAGCCCGAATTCGATCATCGCGGTGGAGACCGTCGCCGGTAGCCACGACGGCCTGGTCTTCTGCGACGGGCGTCGTACGTTGGAACTGCCTGCCGGCGCTCGCGTCGAGATCGTTCGCGGCGCCACTCCCGTCAAGTGGGTCCGGTTGGACTCTGCGCCCTTCGCAGATCGGATGGTTCGCAAGTTCGAGCTTCCGGTTACCGGATGGCGAGGAAGGAAGCCTTAATCGTGCTCGCAGAGATCCGTATCGACAGTCTTGGTGTGATCTCCGAGGCCAGCGCCCAGTTCCACGAGGGCCTGACCGTCCTGACCGGTGAAACCGGCGCAGGTAAAACGATGGTCGTCACCAGCTTGCACCTCCTCAGCGGAGCGCGAGCCGATGCCGGTCGGGTGCGGTTGGGCGCGTCGCGAGCCGTCGTCGAAGGACGATTCATCGCCGACGACGTCTCACCGGCCACCGAGCGTGAGATCGTCCGAATCCTGGAATCGTCCGGCGCCGAGCGCGACGAGGACGGGACCATCATCGCCGTCCGGACAGTCGGCAGCGACGGCCGCTCACGGGCTCATCTCGGCGGACGAAGCGTGCCGGCGGGAGTTCTCTCCGAATTCACGGATCCACTTCTGACTGTCCACGGACAGAACGATCAGCTGCGATTGCTTCGTCCCGACCAGCAACGCAATGCGCTGGACCGCTTCGGGGACAAGGCAATCGGAACGCTGCTGACGAGGTACCGCAAACACCGTCGTGAATGGCTAGATGCTCGTTCGGAGTTGATCGAACGCACGTCGAAGGCTCGTGAACTGGCGCAAGAAGCAGATCAGTTGACCTTCGCGCTCAACGAAATCGACGGCGTGGCACCCGAGCCAGGCGAGGACACGGCAATCGTTGCCGAAGTTCGTCGACTCAGTGAACTCGATTCGCTCCGCTCGGCTGCGGAAGAGGCGCACGCTGCGCTCGCCGGTAGTGACGACATGGCAAGCGGCGACGTCGGGGTCATGCCGGCGCTAGACCTGATGTCCGAAGCGCGGGCGCGTATCGAGTCGGTCACCGACGCAGATCTGGACGGCCTCGGTTCCCGGTTGGCCGACGCTATTGCCGTCGTCACCGATGTTGCCGGTGACCTGAACACCTATCTGTCCGGGCTGCCCGCAGACCCGGGTGCTCTGGACTCGCTGCTGTCGCGGCAATCGGAACTGAAGACTCTGACTCGCAAGTACGCCGCCGATGTCGACGGTGTTCTCGAATGGGCAGATACCGCTCGCGCTCGTCTGTCCAAACTCGACGTGTCGTCGGATGCGTTGTCGCTGTTGGCCAAGCAGGTCGAGGAGACGGCTGGCCTCACCGCGGAAGCCGCCACAAAGCTGAGCGCCGCCAGAGTCAAGGCAGCGGCAAAGCTCGCCAAAGCCGTCAGCGCGGAACTCGCCGGTCTGGCGATGGGACGTGCGGGCCTCGAGGTGACCGTCCGTTCTCAGCCTGCGGGCCCGCAGGACTCGGCGCCGCTCAGTGTCGGGGGAGTAGACCTTCATGCCGGGTCTGCCGGCGTCGACGAGGTGGAATTCCGTCTGTCTGCGCACAGCGGGGCACCGTCACTTCCGATCAGCAAGAGCGCTTCCGGTGGCGAGCTGTCACGCGTCATGCTGGCGCTCGAGGTTGTTCTCGCTGGTAGCGACACCGGCGCGACGATGGTTTTCGACGAAGTGGACGCGGGGGTCGGTGGTCGCGCTGCTGTCGAGATCGGCCGCCGATTGGCGAAACTTGCTCGTACGCATCAGGTTATCGTCGTCACCCACCTTCCGCAGGTTGCTGCGTTTGCCGACACCCACCTCGTGGTGGACAAGGTCGACGACAAAGGCGGAGTGGTGAGCAGTGGCGTGCGGACCTTGTCGGATTCGGATCGGGTGGTCGAATTGGCCCGTATGTTGGCAGGGCTGGACGACACCGAGACCGGTCGTGCGCACGCCGAAGAACTGCTCGAGATCGCGAATGCGGCCCGCGTCACAGATTGAAGGTTCTGTGGTGTTGGTGTGACTGATGTGGTAGTTGTCGGCGCGCCTCCACCGGTCAACGCGGTTTCAGGTTCATCATCGAAGCCATGAAGATGCCCGGATTGCTCTCACGTAACACCGAATCCTTGCCTGGGATCAGTGGCATCGCCAGGGCCGATCGGAACACGGCGAAGCTTCTACGCCGCGTCGGTCCTGGAGACATCGTGATCCTCGACGAAGTCGACATCGATCGCCGGACCGCCGATGCTCTGGTGAAAGCCGGAGTCATGGCCGTGGTCAACGCGTCGCCGTCGATTTCGGGGCGGTACCCCAACCTCGGACCGGAAGTGATCGTCGCCAACGACATCGTTCTGATCGATGCCGTAGACGGTGACGTCTTCAAGAACGTCAAGGACGGCAGCAAGATCCGCCTGCACGAGGGCGAGATCTTCAACGGCGAGAAGAGCCTCGTCAGGGGCGAAGAGCAGACCGAGGCCGAGATCTCCGATCGGATGATCGAGGCCAAGACCGGCCTGGTCGATCACCTGGAAGCGTTCTCGGGTAACACCATCGAGTTCATCCGCACCGAAAGTCCTTTGCTGATCGACGGAATCGGTGTTCCGGACATCGACATCGACTTGAAGGATCGCCACGTCGTGGTCGTCTCCGACGGACCCGAACACGAGGCAGATCTGAAGAACCTCAAGCCCTTCATCAAGGAGTATTCGCCGATCCTGATCGGTGTCGGCGCAGGTGCGGACGTGTTGAGCAAGGCCGGATACCGCCCCGATCTGATCGTGGGCGACCCGGAAGAGATCACCAGTTCCACCCTCAAGTCCGGCGCGGAAGTTGTACTGCCCGCAGACCAGGACGGTCATGCGGCGGGGCTTTCCCGAATCCAGGATCTCGGTATCGGGGCGATGACGTTCCCGGCGACCTGCTCACCGACCGACCTTGCGTTGCTGCTCGCCGATCACCACGGAGCTTCACTGATCGTGACGGTCGGCAACGTGGTGTCCTTGGACGAGTTCTTCGACCGTGGGCGTCGTGAAAGCAATCCGTCGGCGTTCATGACTCGGCTCAAGGTGGGACCGAAACTGGTCGACGCCAAGGCTGTGGCAACGCTGTATCGAAGTCGAGTGTCCGGCGGCGCGATCGCGCTCCTGGTGCTCGCCGCCCTGGTGGCAGTGATCGTCGCCCTGGTCGTGTCCAATGCCGGTAGTGAAGTTCTCGACTGGGCAATCGCAACGTGGAACAGCTTCGCGCTGTGGGTTCAGGGGCTCTTCAAGTGATTTCGATGCGTCAACATGCAATTTCCATAGCGGCAATCTTCCTGGCACTCGCGATCGGCGTGGTGCTCGGTTCCGGAATGCTGTCCAGTGGATTGCTTTCGGGTCTGCGCGACGACAAGGCGGACCTGCAGAACGAGATCGAAGACCTCAATCAACAGTCCAATCAGCTTCAGCAGCAACTCAATTCCGCGGACGGCTTCGATGCTGCTGTCGGCGGTCGCGTCGTGCGTGACAGTCTCGCTGGTCGCACCGTCGTCGTCATCACGGCACCGGACGCCGATCCCGGTGATCTCGACGGTGTCAACCGACTCGTCACTGCCGCCGGTGGCGCCGTGACCGGACGCGTCTCGCTCACCGATTCGTTTGTCGACGCCACGGGCGGTGACCGCTTGCGGACCGTCGTCACCAATGTCATCCCTGCGGGCATCACACTCAAGACCGGTGCGGTCGATCAGGGCAGTCTCGCGGGTGATCTGCTCGGTTCGGTTCTGCTTCTCAACGGGCAGAACAGCGAGCCGCAGAGCACTCCGGACGAGATGAATCTCGCGCTCGACTCGCTGCGTAGCGCCGGTTTCATCAGCTACGACGACGGAGCGGTCAAGCCGGCTCAACTCGCGGTGGTTCTCACCGGCGACAACAAGAGTGAATCCGACGCAGCCACCGGTAACCGCGGCGCCGTCATCGCCCGGTTCGCCGGTGCTCTCGACGGACGCGGCGCAGGAACGATTCTCGCGGGCCGGCCTGGCTCGGCCGAGGGCAGTGGTCCGGTTGCCGTCGCTCGTGCGGACGCGGCGCTCTCAGCGGGCTTGACGACCATCGACAACATCGATCGGGAGTCGGGCAAGATCACCACGCCGTTGGCGCTGCAGGAACAGTTGAACGGCGGCGCCGGCCGCTACGGCACGGGACCGGGAGCGGCGGCGGTCACCGTCGGCGCACCCACCAACTGAACACCCCGGTATTGATACGCCGGTCACATCGGGGGCGGAAAGTCGGCGCGTTGTAGGCACCGACCCCCGATAGGTGTTACCGTGAAATCCCGTGGGTCGGCAGGCCCCAGCATGCTTCATCAGACCAAGCCCTGCACAGTCGTCACGGGAGCCCCTTTGCCACAGTCACGCACTAACACGCGTACCGCCACCAAGCACATCTTCGTCAGCGGAGGTGTAGCTTCCTCGCTCGGCAAAGGTTTGACCGCCTCAAGCCTGGGACAGTTGTTGACCGCGCGGGGAATGCGCGTGACCATGCAGAAGCTCGATCCCTATCTCAATGTGGATCCGGGCACCATGAACCCCTTCCAGCACGGCGAGGTCTTCGTCACCGAAGACGGTGCCGAGACCGACCTCGACGTCGGACACTACGAGCGGTTCCTCGACCGTGACCTCTCCGGCCAGGCGAACGTCACCACCGGCCAGGTCTACTCGACGGTCATCGCCAAGGAACGCCGCGGCGAGTACCTCGGCGACACCGTTCAGGTCATCCCGCACATCACCGACGAGATCAAGCGTCGCATCCTCGAGATGAGCGGTCCGGATCTGCAGGGACACCGCCCGGACGTCGTGATCACCGAAATCGGTGGAACAGTCGGCGACATCGAATCGCAGCCCTTCCTCGAAGCCGCTCGCCAGGTCCGCCACGACGTCGGCCGCGACAACGTCTTCTTCCTGCACGTCTCCCTCGTGCCGTACCTCGGCCCCTCCGGAGAACTCAAGACCAAGCCCACGCAGCACTCGGTTGCGTCGTTGCGCAGCATCGGCATTCAGCCCGACGCGCTGATCCTTCGTTGCGATCGTGACGTTCCGCAGGGCCTCAAGAACAAGATCGCCCTGATGTGCGACGTGGACGTCGACGCCTGCATCTCGACGCCCGACGCTCCCTCGATCTACGACATCCCGAAGGTTCTGCACCGTGAGGGCCTCGACGCCTACGTCGTTCGCCAGCTCGGTCTCCCGTTCCGCGACGTCGACTGGACCGTGTGGGGCAACCTCCTCGATCGTGTTCACCAGCCGCGTGAGACCGTGCGGGTCGCGTTGGTCGGCAAGTACGTCGACCTGCCCGACGCATACCTCTCCGTCACCGAGGCACTGCGCGCCGGTGGATTCGCGAACCGGTCCAAGGTCGAGATCTCCTGGGTCCCGTCGGACGCCTGTGAGACCGAAGCCGGAGCGCAGGCCGCTCTCGGTGACGTCGACGGTGTTCTGATCCCCGGCGGCTTCGGCATCCGCGGCATCGAAGGCAAGCTCGGCGCGATCCGTTTCGCACGTTCGCGCAAGCTGCCGCTGCTGGGTCTGTGCCTGGGTCTGCAGTGCGTCGTCATCGAAGCTGCTCGTAGCGTCGGCCTCGACGATGCCAACTCGGCCGAGTTCGAGCCGGACACCAAGCACCCGGTCATCTCCACGATGGCTGATCAGGAAGACGTCATCGCCGGTGACGCCGACCTCGGTGGCACCATGCGTCTGGGTGCTTACCCGGCCGTGCTGACCAAGGGTTCCGTCGTCGCTCAGGCCTACGGAACCGAGGACGTCTCCGAGCGTCACCGTCACCGCTACGAGGTCAACAACACCTACCGCGATCGGATTGCCAAGTCCGGCTTGCAGTTCAGCGGAACCTCGCCGGACGGCCACCTGGTCGAGTTCGTCGAGTACCCGCGTGAGCAGCATCCGTTCTTCGTTGCCACCCAGGCACACCCGGAGCTCAAGAGCCGTCCGACGCGCCCGCACCCGCTGTTCGCGGCCTTCGTCGAAGCAGCGTTGACGTACAAGCTCGAAGAGCGCCTGCCCGTCGACGTCCACGGTGACGAGAAGATCGACACCGCTGCCACCGAGACAGCGCTCGACGCTGCAGTCGAGAACGTGGAAAAGGTCTAGCCACACATGAGCGATCCCGGTCGGCACGAATTCGACACCCTCGGCTCCAAGACGGTCTACACCGGCGCGATCATCGCGTTGCGCGTCGACACCGTTGCGATGCCTGGTGGTCAGCGTGCCGATCGGGAAGTCGTCGAGCATCACGGCGCCGTTGCCGTCGTGGCACTGGACGAGCACGACAACCTGGTGCTGATTCACCAGTACCGTCACCCGCTCGGGCACCGGTTGTGGGAAATTCCTGCCGGTCTGCTCGACGCTCCGGGGGAGAGCCCGGTCGAGGCTGCAGCGCGCGAGCTGGGCGAAGAAACCGGACTCGGCGCCGATCGATGGTCGGTGCTGGTCGATGTCGCTCTCTCACCCGGGTTCACGGACGAGGCGGTTCGCGTCTTCCTCGCCGAGGGGCTGCACGAGGTGGAGCGCGACGATCCCGAACACGAAGAAGCCGATCTCGAGATTTCGCGGGTTCCGCTCGCCGACGCCGTCGACATGGCGCTACGTGGCGACATCGTCAATGCCACAGCGGTATCGGGCATACTCGCGATCGCCACCGCACGCGCGACGGGCAAGCCGCTGCGCCCCGCCGACGCACCGTGGCCCGATCGTCCTCGCGCATTCGGAGAACGCAAGTCGCGAGCCTGAAGTGCTTGCCCGACAGGTGGACTCGTATCTCGACCATCTAGCGGTCGAGCGAGGATCTGCGCGCAATACTCTACTTTCCTATCGCCGCGACCTGAATCGGTACGCGGAGTACCTGCACGGACGCGGCATCGACGACGTCGCGGGCGTGACGGAGAACGACGTCACCGAATTCGTGACACATCTGCGCCTGGGTGACAAAGATGCCGGCGTCGTACCATTGGCGGCCAGTTCGGCAGCACGCACCCTGATCGCGGTTCGCGGATTCCACAAGTTTTCCGCCGCCGAAGGTCTGGTCAGCGTCGACGTGGCCCGAACGGTCAAGCCGCCGACGCCCGGACGCAAGCTGCCCAAGGCCCTGCCTCTCGACGACGTGATCGCCCTGCTCGACGCTTCGGGTGGCGGTGCTGCCGGTGACGGGCCCCGCGATCTGCGGGATCGCGCTCTGCTCGAGCTCCTGTACTCGACCGGAGCGCGAATCACCGAGGCGATCGATCTGGACGTCGACGACATCGACACCGAAACCCGTTCCGTGCTGCTCAAGGGCAAGGGCGGCAAGCAGCGGATCGTCCCCGTCGGCAGGCCGGCGATCGCCGCGGTGGACGCGTATCTCGTCCGGGGGCGCCCCAGCTTGGCGACGCGCGGTGTTCCTGCCCTGTTTCTCAACGCTCGCGGTGGACGCCTCTCGCGTCAAAGCGCGTGGCAGATACTTCAGGATGCGGCGGCGTCGGCCGGGATCAAGGCGGACGTCTCACCCCACACGCTCAGGCACTCGTTTGCCACACACCTGCTCGACGGCGGCGCGGACGTACGCGTCGTGCAGGAACTTCTCGGTCACGCTTCGGTAACCACGACGCAGATCTACACACTGGTCACCGTCACCGCGTTGCGCGAAGTGTGGGCTCAGGCACACCCGCGTGCCCGTTAGGGGTTGGTTGGCTCATGCGTGTCTGCGAGACCATTCGGTGATGTAAGCGGTAGCGTTCAAGGAGCGCGAGCGGCCTCCACCGCAGTTTCGGGGGTTTGCCGGCGCCGAGAGCAACCGCCGAAAGAGTAGGGGAGCATCGGACCGTGTCGACATCGCAGCCACCAGCGGCGGAGTCCGCGCCGCCGCATGTCAATGCCCAACTCTTCGAGCGCGTGAACGAATCAGCACCAGCTGTACCCTCCGAACCAGAGGCGATGTTCGAAATAGATACGACGCCAGTAGCCTCTCCACCTGCGGAAACCCTCACCGTTTCCGCGGAAGAACTCGGTCCGACGGGCCGGCCGGTCCGCGAGGTACCCCAACCGACACCGTTGGCGCACCACGGACCCGCGATGATCATCGCGATGTGCAACCAGAAGGGCGGCGTCGGCAAGACGACGTCGACCATCAACCTGGGTGCGTCGTTGGCCGAATACGGTCGCCGAGTGCTCCTGGTGGATCTCGATCCCCAAGGCGCGTTGTCTGCTGGACTGGGCGTCCAGCATCACGACCTGGAACTGACCGTCCATAACCTTCTGGTCGAACCGCGTGTGTCCATCGACGATGTGTTGATGCGAACTCGGGTCGACGGCCTCGACCTGCTGCCCAGCAACATCGACCTTTCGGCCGCCGAGATCCAATTGGTCACCGAGGTCGGACGTGAGCAGACCTTGGGACGCGTGTTGCACCCTGTTCTCGATCGGTACGACTACGTGCTCATCGACTGCCAGCCGTCGCTTGGCCTGCTCACGGTGAATGCACTGGCCTGCGCCGATTCGGTCATCATTCCGATGGAATGCGAGTACTTCAGCCTGCGCGGCCTGGCACTCCTCAACGACACCGTCGAAAAGGTGCACGATCGTCTCAATCCCAAGCTCGAGTTGGCCGGTATCGTCGTCACGATGTTCGACGCCCGGACTCTGCACGCTCGTGAGGTGATGGCGCGAGTCGTCGAGGTGTTCGGCGACGTCGTCTACGACACGGTGATCAACCGCACCGTCCGATTCCCCGAAACCAGCGTCGCCGGTGAGCCGATCACGACGTGGGCGCCGAAATCGGCTGGGGCCGAGGCATATCGAGCATTGGCCCGCGAGGTCATTCACCGGTCTGGTCGTTAGTGGAACTGATTGCATCGCAAGAAGATTCGGTCGAAGTCGAGCCGGATTCGATCGACCCGAACGTGCCGACCGACGCTCAGACCGCAGCCAAGGCTGCCGGTTTCCGAGTCACTCTCCGGAACTTCGAAGGCCCGTTCGATCTGCTGTTGAACCTGATCAATCAACGACAGCTCGATGTCACCGAAGTCGCCCTGCACACCGTCACTGACGATTTCATCGCATACACCAAGGAACTTGGCAGTGCGATGGGCCTCGATCAGACAACAGAGTTTCTGGTCGTCGCAGCTACGCTTCTGGACCTGAAAGCGGCCAGGCTGTTGCCCGCCGGGCAGGTCGAGGACGCGGAGGATCTGGCGCTTCTCGAAGCCCGCGACCTTCTCTTCGCGCGACTGCTGCAGTACCGGGCGTACAAACAAGTTGCGGCGCTGTTCGGTGAGTTGGAGGAAGCAGCGCTGCGGCGCTATCCGCGCTCGGTTGCCGTCGAGGATCAGTTCACCGAACTCCTGCCCGAGGTGTTGTTGGGCGTCGACCCTCAGCGTTTTGCGGAGATCGCGGCGACTGTGTTCACACCACGTCCGGTGCCGACGGTGGGCCTCGATCACCTCCATGTGTCCAATATCTCGATACCCGAGCAGGCCGAGCGAATTCTCGAGTTGCTGCGCGAGCGAGGCATAGGGGAGTGGACACCCTTCGGGGACCTCGTTGCCGAGTGTGAGATCACCGTCGAGATAGTCGCAAGATTTCTCGCGTTGCTCGAGTTGTATCGCCGGCAGGTCATTGTGTTCGAGCAACCCGAAGCACTCGGACCGCTGATGGTGAGTTGGACCGGAGACGACCCGGCCGCGCCGGTCACAGAGGAGGACTACGGATGAACGCCGAGCCGACGGAACCAGAGTCTTCGCAGCTAGACGAGATGATCGAGCCTACCGAACACGCCTCGGAGTCCGAAAATTCCGCCCCCGATTTCGAACTCGACGACGATCAACTCGACGCAGTGCTGGAGTCGCTTCTGCTTGTCGTGGATTCGCCGGCCGAAGTGAACCAACTCGCATCTGTCACCGGAACCGCGCCGGAACGAGTCGAAGAACGCCTGACGTCGATGTCGGCCGCATTGACCGCTCGCGGCAGCGGAATGGACCTTCGCTACGCGGGCGACGGATGGCGTCTGTACACGCGACAAGAGTTTGCCCCGTACGTGGAAAAGCAGCTATTGGACGGCGCACGCACCAAATTGACCAGGGCGGCATTGGAAACTTTGGCCGTAGTCGCATACCGTCAACCGTTGACTCGTGCGCGGATCAGTGCGGTACGAGGCGTCAACGTGGACGGGGTGGTACGCACCCTCCTTGCCCGCGGACTGATCGCGGAAGCCGGGCCTGACCCGGACACCAACGCGACACGGTACTCCACGACCGAACTGTTCCTCGAACGGCTCGGCCTGGCCTCGCTCAGCGAGCTCCCGGAGTTGGCCCCGCTCTTGCCTGATGTCGATCTCATCGACGACATCAGCGAAAGCCTGGAATCCGATCCGCGATTTGCGAGAATGAACAAGGCAGACGTGCCCGCTGACGTAGTGGACACCGAAGTCGACGACTGACCGGAATTCCGGCGCTCGTCAGCACCGAGAAAGACCCGACCACGCTCGGGAAACAGTAGAAAACTGACAGGAAAAAAGTGAACAATCCCGCTCGCCGAGATGGCACACCGGACCGTAACAACTCCCGCGACAACCGCGGCGCACGCAGCGATGCCCCCCGTGGTGGTCGCAGCGACGCCCCCCGCGGCGCACGTAGCGAAGCGCCCCGTGGTGGACGCAGCAACACTTCCCGCAGTACCTCCGGATACGACCGCAACGCCGGATCCGACCGTCCCCGCACGGACGACCGTCGCGGTGGATTCAACGATGACCGTCGCCCGCCGCGCAGTGATGACCGTCGCCCGCCGCGCAGTGATGACCGTCGCCCGCCGCGCAGCGACGACCGTCGCCCCGCACGTACGGACGACCGTCGTAGTGGCTACAACGACGATCGGCGCGGCCCGCGCACGGACGATCGCCGCGGACCCCGCAGCGATGACCGCCGTACCCCCCACGTCGACGCCCGCCGCGCACCGCGTGGCGGCGCTGACCGTCGTAGTGACGATCAGCGCGGCGCACGCCCCGACGCTCCTCGTGGCGGCGCATGGTCGAACGCACCTCGTGGATCCAAGTTCGACGGACCTCCGCGCAAGCGCCCGGCAGCTCCCACACCGCCGGCGACCAACAAGCGTGGCAAGCCGAAGACCGAGAAGCCGCAGCGTGTCGTCTCTCAGAATCCGTTGGTCTCCAACGCCAAGCCGGCGCGTCACCAGCATGCCGAGATCACCAAGCACGACGGCCCGCCGAAGGGCGACGGCGTCCGCTTGCAGAAGGTGCTGGCTCAGGCCGGCGTCGCATCACGCCGTGCAGCTGAAGAGCTGATCGACCAGGGTCGCGTCGAGGTCGACGGCCGCATCGTGGTCGAACAGGGTCTGCGTGTCGACCCCGAGAACGCAGTGGTTCGTGTCGACGGCGTCCGCGTCGTCGTGCAGAAGGACCTCGTCTACCTCGCGATGAACAAGCCGCGTGGCTGGCAGTGCACCATGTCCGACGATCTCGGTCGTCCGTGCGTCGGCGACATCGTCTCCGAGCGCGTTCAGGCGGGTCAGCGACTCTTCCACGTCGGCCGCCTCGACGCCGACACCGAAGGCTTGCTTCTCTTCACCAACGACGGTGACTTGGCTCACCGCCTGATGCACCCGTCGTTCGAGGTTCCGAAGACGTACCTCGCCACGGTTCACGGCGTTGTCGAGCGCAGCACCGGCAAGCAGTTGCGTGACGGCGTCACCCTCGACGACGGTCCGGCCAAGGTGGACGCGTTCACCGTGCTCGAGATCAACGAGGGCAAGACGCTCGTCAAGCTGGTTCTGCACGAGGGCCGTAAGCACATCGTGCGTCGCCTCCTCGATGCCGTCGGTCACCCCGTTGTCCGCCTGGTACGCACCAACGTCGGAGTTGTCGCTCTCGGCGATCAGCGTCCGGGAACGCAGCGCGTCCTCGGACGTAGCGAGGTCGGTGGACTGTACGAGGCGGTCGGCCTGTGACCGATTCGTCCATGCCGCTGGTAGTCGCTATGGACGGACCGTCCGGAACCGGCAAGTCCAGCGTCTCTCGCGCGTTGGCGCAGCGTTTGGGCGCTCGCTACCTCGACACCGGAGCCATCTACCGGATCGCGACCCTGCACGTGCTGCGTCAGGGAATCGATCTGGCGGATTCCGCCGCGATCACGGCCGCCGTTGCGGCGTTGCCATGGTCCATCGGTACCGATCCGAGCAGCGAGCAGGTGCATCTCGACGGCGCGGACGTCAGCGAGGAGATCCGCGGCGACGCGGTAACCAAGGCTGTCTCCGCGGTGTCGGCTGTACCCGAGGTTCGTCACCTGCTGGTCGCCACTCAGCGTGAGTTGGCGGCCGGTGCGGAGCGGATCGTCGTGGAAGGTCGCGACATCGGAACCGTCGTACTCCCCGATGCAGACGTCAAGATCTTCTTGACCGCATCGGCGGAAACCCGTGCGGCACGGCGCAATACGCAGAATATCGGCCAAGGCCGTGAAGACAATTACGAAGCGGTGCTGGCTGATGTGCAGCGCCGTGACCATCTCGATTCGACTCGGGCAGTGTCGCCGTTGCGCCCTGCCGAGGATTCCATTCTGGTGGATACGAGCGAATTGGGAATTGAAGATGTGATCGCCAAGTTGCTGTTGGTGGTCAGCGACAGAACTGGAGCAGTGCAGTGAGCGACGATCTGGTAACCGAATATGCCGGTGACGGAACTTGGTCCGAGGAATCGGAGTGGGATTACGCCGATCTCGAAGCGGACGGCGAAGGCGAAGCGCACATTGCCGTCCCGACCTTGGCTGTTGTCGGTCGACCGAACGTCGGCAAGTCGACACTCGTCAACCGCATCATCGGCCGTCGTGAAGCGGTAGTCGAGGACATCCCCGGCGTTACCCGTGACCGTGTCTCGTACGAGGCGAACTGGGCCGGACGACGCTTCCTCGTCCAGGACACCGGCGGATGGGAGCCCGACGCAAAGGGTCTTCAGCAGGCCGTTGCCCGGCAGGCCGAGTTGGCCATGGGAACGGCTGACGCCATTCTCCTGGTCGTCGACGCCGTTGTCGGCGCTACGGCGACGGACGAAGCGGTCGCTCGAGTGCTTCGCCGCTCGAAGACTCCGGTCATCCTCGTTGCCAACAAGGTGGACGACGGACGCACCGAGTCCGAGGTTGCAGCACTGTGGTCCTTGGGCCTCGGTCAGCCGTACTCCGTGAGTGCGACGCACGGACGCGGTACCGGCGACCTGCTCGACGAGGTTCTCGAGAAGCTGCCGGAAACCCCGCGTGAAGGTATCCCCGGCGGCGGTCCGCGTCGTGTTGCTCTCGTCGGAAAGCCGAACGTCGGAAAGTCCAGCTTGCTCAACAAGCTGTCCGGTGACGAGCGGTCCGTCGTGCACAATGTTGCCGGCACCACCGTCGACCCGGTCGACTCCATCGTCGAACTCGGCGGGCGCCCTTGGCGTTTCGTCGACACGGCTGGTCTGCGCAAGCGCGTCAGCCATGCCAGCGGCGCGGAGTTCTATGCGTCGCTGCGTACGAAGAGCGCGATCGAGGCCGCTGAGGTTGCGATCCTGCTGATCGACGCGCACGAGCCGATCACCGAGCAGGACTTGCGTGTTCTGAGCATGGTGGCCGACACGGGTCGTGCATTGGTGATCGCATTCAACAAGTGGGACCTCGTGGACGAGGACCGTCGACTCATGCTGGACAAGGAAGTGGACCGCGATCTGGTCCGCGTTCCGTGGGCTCAGCGAGTCAACATCTCCGCCCACACCGGTCGCGCCGTGGCGAAGCTCGTGCCGGCTCTCGACACGGCTCTGGAGTCCTGGGACAAGCGCATCCCCACGGGTCGCCTGAACACCTGGCTCAAGGAAGTTGTGGCAGCAACGCCGCCTCCGATGCGTGGTGGTCGCCTTCCTCGCATCATGTTCGCGACGCAGGCAAGCACACGCCCGCCGACATTCGTTCTCTTCACCACGGGCTTCCTCGAGTCCGGCTACCGCCGCTTCATCGAGCGGCGTCTGCGTGAAGAGTTCAACTTCGACGGCAGCCCGATCCGCGTATCCGTCCGAGTGCGCGAGAAGCGTGACCGTAAGGGCCGCTGATTCTGCGTCCAATTCGGTACTGAAACGGCTCTGACCAGCCGATTGGTACTTCGGCCCGTCCCTGATGTAATCTTTCCAAGCGCCCGAAACAAGGGCGTGGGACGGGCTGTGGCGCAGCTTGGTAGCGCACTTGACTGGGGGTCAAGTGGTCGCAGGTTCAAATCCTGTCAGCCCGACCGAAGTTAGATCAAAAAGGCAGTTTCTCAGAAATGAGAAACTGCCTTTTTGTTTGTGCCTTCAAAGGTTCGGCAACGGATCATGCGGGAAGTCCTGCGGTGACGTGATCTCCGCGTCGGCAGCGTTCACGACTGCAACATATTCTTCGTCGGTTTCGCGCTCATCAGAACGTCTGCTGGAAACGCGTAGTGGATCTCGTCGTCTGGATGCAAGTGGGAGCGAAGGCGCGCACGGACGCTCGCGGAAACCGTCATGCGCGGAAGGCTAGCTCAGGTTCGCTGACTGAGGCGAATATTGTGAACGGCAACGGTTACTTCGAAGAGCGCGATCAGAATGGCGGTAAAGATTGCTGCCAACCACCACGGCGCCGAACCTGCTGTATTCAGCCAGATGGTCAGTGCACCGAAAATTGTAGTCGGAATGCCGACAGCACGAGACAGGTTGACGTTCCTCGGATTGACCGGCGGTGTTCTCCACCAATGAAGGCGATGTCCTCGATTCTCACGCAGCATTCGCAGGATGGACCAGACAGTAAGCGGCAGACCAATCGCGAGGATGACCATCCCGCCAATGATCGCCAAAGTGCACCCGTCTCGGAAGTACGTCACGGCAGCGCCCACAACACCTGCAAAACCGATGGCCGTGAATACTTTCCACGCCGGGGTTATGGACTGGCCATGCGGTTGTGTTGCCATGCAAGCACCCTTCCACAAAACATAATCGAAAACTTCAACCCTGTTGCGGCCGTCGATTGTGCATCAGGGTGACAATCAAACTCGGTAGGCCGTTAACTAATCCGAGTACAGCGACTGCGATACCCGCACTCAAGAGAGGTGCTGTCTCCCAATAGTTGTCGACGATGGCAGATGCTCCGATCAAGCTCGATACCCAGCCCGTGAGTTGAGCACGTCGGACATGTTGTGCCGCTCGCGAGGAGGTCGGTCCTACCGAGAGAGGTAACCTCCGCCCCTTTCGAGTTGTAGTCGCTTTCTGCTCCGGAGCGCAATTTCGCCTACTGGCATGATCTCTTCGTATGATTGGGATTCGGATCGCGTGGGTTGTATTGGCGGTCGCCACCGGGATTCTGGGATCCGCGACGGCACAGTGGCCGCTGTACGAGATCACCGATTGCGAAATAGGCCTCGGCCCGCTCAGTTCTGCCGATTGTTACCGCTCGATTCACGACTATTTCGGGCGGGAGCTCTTCTTGGTGCTGGCGTTGCCGGTGGCTCTGTGCGTTATTCCAGCCGTGATCCCACGACCATTAGTTTCCTAGATCGTCTCGGCGACAATGCTTTGCGCTGCAGTATTGGGTTTCTTTGCAGCTTTCAGCTCTGATATGCCTTCTCTGCTGTCGATGGTGGGGAGCCTCCCTGCTGCAGTGCTGGCATTGGTACTTGCTGCGGTGCATCAGGGGATCGCATTGCGCAACAAGGGCGCCATTGCGCGTGCGCGCAGTGGGGTTCGCGATACGCAGCCGAGTGAGTGATCAGTCGGGGCTGAAGAACAGTTCCATCGAGATCCAGAACCACGCCACCATTGCTGCCACAGAAAGGAACGCGAGCACCAATGGCAACGCGAATTGCCTGCCGGTGCGGCTGGGAATAGTCATAAGTCCGAGAATGACGAACACGGCGGCAGGCGCCGCCCAACTTATCCAGTAGGTGAGCGGTGGCGGGTTGGGGCCGAACGACGTGAACGAACGGTTCGGATAAAGCTGCGGCTGCGGGACATCTGCGAAATGTTGCCACAGGAGTACCAACGGCAGATAGCCGAACAGCCCGAGCAGAAGGCCGACGACGAGTCCCGCGAAGATTCGCTCGCCCCTCATATCGATGCGCCCGTCGGAATCAATCGTTCCACCGCCTATGCCACTTCTGGAAAGTCACGAGCCAGCATCCGTAGTGCCCACGCCCGGGCCGCAACGAACGTCACGGCCAATACGAGCACCACCAGCAGTACGACTGCAATCCAGGTGGGAGCGGCGGTGGAAAAGCCCAGCTTCCACGCAGTACCGACACCCGCAGCAGTCGCCGCCAACGCCCCGACCGGAAGCATCGCCGCGACCGCTCGCGTCGTGCGAACAGTAAGTCGATCCCCGGCAGCGCGAAGGACTCCGAACACGGCGGCGACCGAAATGCCATACGCCAGGAGACCGCTGACGGCATAGACCAGGAGCGGGGACCATCCGATATCAACCGACCCGGTGAATGCCATGCCGATCAAGACCAACAGGGGCGTCAACCCAAGCGTGACGCCTGCGAGGCCTGCCACCACAGTTGGAACCATTCGATTGTCCTGGCCTCCGGAGATTCGCACGCCCGCGAGGCGGAGCACGAACCCGGTCAGCGCGCCCAGAAGGGCGCCGATCACCGCAGCCTCGATGGGCCAGGTCCATTGCGATTCACCCGCGAAGCCCGAGATTGTGGTGCCACCCGAAAAGAGGGTGATCGTGGCGGACGCCTGTGCCGATCCCTGTGTCAGCGCCGCCGTGACGATGGCAACGGTCGCACCGAACAAAGCAAACCCGAGTGCCTGTTTCCACATCTAGCCATCTTGACCCATCCCGCGGGAGAATTCGGCACAACGGCAGTCTCATCCGGATGCCTTCTCACTGTGCAGATTGGGGGCGCAGCCGACTTCGGCGATAATTGTGTGAAGGGGCTGGTGGTGACACCCTCGTCGTATCACCACCAGCCACGTTCGACACTCACGACCTGCTGTCACGCACGCAATCGGCGACGTGCTGCCAGTGCTGCCGGAAATCCGAGATCTGCATCGATCACTTCACCGGAGAGACGTTCCGAGATTTCGATCAGTCGACTGCATCCGGTCTCTCCGATCGCCTCGTACGGGTACGACCCCAGCACATCGGTCTGATGCTCAACCCGCTTCCGGCGATCGCGACCCACCTCGTTCAGGTGAAGCTCGGGGCCGTCTTCGAGCCATCCACGCGCCCGCACACCTTCGACGCCTTCCGCCCACTGATCGTTGTCCCATGCCCGGCTCATTTGCAGAGCAGCAGCAGGAACATCACCGGTTGCGGCGTGGACTACCAACGCTTCGACACCGTTGAGTCCCTCGGCGTGAAGAAGTGCGACATGAGAATCTCCGCGAAACTCCCGGAGCAAGGATTGGGCATGCCACAACACGAGATGAGGCTCCTCAGGCCACGGCAATGATGCGTGCCCACCGAACAGGGGTCGCCCTTGTGGTCTGTTGCAGGCGCGTTCCGCGGCTCGACGTGCGAGTTCGGCAGCTTCGCGAACTTCGGTGCCGTCGACATGTTCTCCCCAGGCCTTGCGCAGCGAACGGTCGACAGCGTCGAGTCGAGCGGTGAGGATCTGTTCGGGGGTGGCGATTGTCCAGGCTTCCGGCAGCACCGCGTGTACCAGTTCGGGGTTGAAGTTGAAGAACGTAGCGATGGTGACTTCAGCCGCTACTGCGCCCATGGGCGCAGACCGCGAAGCGAAGTAGCCCATTCGAGGGTGTGTAAAGCCCAGTGCGGCATATGCTTCCGCGCCGAAAGGGGTGAAGTAGATCATGCCGTGTATTGGTTCGGCTCCACGGAAGACGCGGCGCGCGGTTTCTGGTGCGATCGAGGTCATCGATAGTCCTTCATGCTGGTGGTGTGGTCTTCGAACAGTCGAGTCGGATGGTTGTTCTACGCCGGCTATCTCCCTCTGACATACATGCGGTCCCGGACGGCATCACCCACTCGGTAGACGGCCAGGACGACCAATGAAATCAGAATGCCGGAGGGGAGAATCTGTTGTGGTGCACTCAAGATGTGCAGGTACGCATCGGATAAGTCACCGCCCCAACTCGGAGTGGGGGGCTGTATTCCCAACCCCAGGAATGAGAGTGCCGCCTGCGCGAGAAAAGTCAGGCCGGTGAGCACGGTCACCTGAACGACAACCGGCCCGATTGCGTGCGGAAGAAGATGACGCAGGAGCACTACGTGCGGCGGGCATCCTGAGAGTCGCGCGCTCAGAACGAAGTCTCGGTTCCTCGTTTCGCTGACCCCGGCAGCCAGAATTCTTGCAATTGTGGGTGCATAGACGACTCCGAGCGCTGACATCGACGTGATCAGGCTCGGCCCCAGAACACCGGTAATAGCCACTGCGAGAACCAAACCTGGGAATGCCAGCAATGCGTCCGCCACCCGGAGGAGTGACGCGCCGATCCAGCGTGGCCAATATCCGGCGATCAACCCCCACGGAATTCCCAACAGCAGACTGACAGCGACAGCGATCGCGACGCCGAAGAAGGCGGAGCGTCCTCCCCAGATCAATCGACTGAGCACGTCACGACCGAAGCCGTCAGTGCCAAGCAGGTGCTGTGCACTCGGACCGGCGAACGTGTTGGTCAGGTTCTGATCGGTCGGACTGTGCGGAGCCACGAACGAGGCCAAGACGGACGCCGCTATCAGCGTTCCGAGAAAGCAGTAGCTGAGCCATAATCCGGGGTGCAGTCGAGGGAGAGCCCACTTGGAGCGGGTCTCGCCTGCGGTGGTCAGCGCGAGTTGGCTCACGAGATCGTTCCCTTCCTCAATTGTGGGCTGATCATGTTGTTGACGACGTCGACCAGGATGTTCACGAGAAGCACGATCACGACGAACAGCAACACAATGCCTTGAAGCATCGGATAATCTCGCGTGTCGATCGCAATGACGAGAGCGCTCCCTAGGCCCGGCAGCACGAAGATCTGCTCGAGAATGACCGTCGCACCCAGCATCGCCACGGCAAGCAATCCATAGACAGTGACAATCGTGGGAACGATGTTTCGTAGCGCGTAGCGCCACACGATCTTCCGCTCGTCGATACCCATCGCACGCGCAGTTCGTACGTAGTCACTTGACAGTGTCTCGATCATCGCAGCCCTGGTCTGCCGAACCGCAATCGATGCTGCGCCGGCAGCGAGCGCCGTTGCTGGTAGGACCAAATGGCTCAGGTTGTCGATCACACTGTTCTCGAGAGGAACCCAGCCGAGCACCGGTAGAACTCCCAAACCGAGGGCGAAGACATCGACCAGCACGATAGCGAGGAAGAAGTCCGGTACCGCGAGTCCGATCCCCGAAACCGTGCGGGTCAGACCATCGCTGCGTCGTCCCTGCCGCGTCGCGGTCCACACACCGAGCGGTATGGCGACGACGGCGGACAGTAACAGTGCGAGTACAACGAGCTCGGCGCTCGCCGGCAGGCGCGCAAGGATCTGTGGGCCGACGGGGGCGCTGTTCTGTAGCGACGTTCCCAGATCTCCGTGCAGAGCCGACACCACCCAGTTCCAGTACTGGACCAGCAGAGGTTGATTCAATCCGAGGCGCTCGTTGAGTGCCGCGATGGCTTCATCGCTGCCGTTCGGACCGAGAAGTGCCTCGGCTGGTCCACCGGGGATTATCCGGATAAGGGCAAAGGTTATGAAACTAGCGATAATCGCGGTAGGAATTATCTGTGCGAACCGGACGCCGATCATCCGTATGTAAGGATTCACCGGCGATCGGTGAGGGTTTCGGGTCGGAACGCTCTCAGGCTCGGGGGCCAACGAATTCTCTTGCGATACAACGGTCGTCGTCATGACTTCGAGAGGTACGTCAGATTGGGGGAGCCGTTCAGTGCGGGAACGGCCCCGTGGACGTTCTTCGTGTAGGCGACCACGTCGGGAGTGAAGTACAACGGTACATACTCAGCGGACTTGATCACGACTTGATTGATCTGTTTGACGATGTCGAGCTGAGCGGTTTCGTCATACGTGTTGTTCAGCAGTGCGATCAGCTTCTCCAACTCCTCGTTGGGGACGGAATTCTGCCGGAAGTACGATCGCGAACCCAGAGAGGCTTCGAAATTGAGCGGTGCGGATGCTCGCGTGGGCCATCCCACGCTGAAGACGTCCGCGCTGTTGTGTGCGACGAACTCCGTAATCGCCTGAGGTCCACTCATTTCGACGAAGTCGACCTTGATGCCGACTTTCTCCCATTGTTCTCCGACAAGGACCGCGTTGGTCGAGTACGGCGGTAGGTTGCCTGCTAGTCCGCGCACGGTGACCCCATTCGGATACCCCGCCTCCGCTAGCAGCGATTTGGCCTTCTCCGGGTCGTACGGCCATGCATCTTCGGTTTCCTCGTCGTAGAACTGCGAACCGGGAGGATATTGACCGAACGCCGCAGTTCCTTCCGAGCTGTCCAGCGCGGCTCGCGCAATTGCCTTGCGGTCGAGCGCATACTGCATCGCCAGACGAACCCGGACGTCGTTAACCACAGGGTTCTTGTTGTTGATCACGACGAGCGCAACTCCGAGTCTCGGGTCGTGACTGACGTTCAGGTTGGGATTCCGTTCGAGGATCGGAGCACTCGACGGTGTGAGCCCGTATGCAAAATCCGCAGCGTTCGATGTCAGGGCATTTGTCAGCGCTGTGGGATTGGAGATCACCTGGATCTGGATCTTGGCGAGCTGGGGGCTGGGTGGACCTGCCGGTTTGTAATCGTCGAATCGACTGAATGTGTATGAACTGTTCGGGACTGCGCTGGTGAATGTGTACGGCCCTGCGCCTACAGGCTTGTTGGCGAAGTCTGCCCCTGCTGCCGCCAGCGCAGTGGGGGAGACCACCATTCCCAATCTGCCGTTGAGCCAGCCTGGTAAACCGGAGGTAGGTGAACTCAACGAGATCGTGACGTGATCTGGGGACGTTGCTTCGATGCTCTTGATCGTCGGGACGGAAACGATTCCGAGACTCAAGCAGTGTTCCATGCTTGCCTTGACGGCTGCTGCATCGACAGCTGTACCGTCGTGGAAGGTCAAGCCGTTCTGCAACGTCATCTCGAACGTCAGGTTGTCCGGTCCGGAGAAGCCCCACTCGCTGGCGATTCCGGGCCGCAACTTCTGGGTGGCAGGTTCCGCATCGATCAGTGGTGCATACATCAACTGTAAGTAGTCGATGTCGTATCCGATGTTTCCCGCACACGGGTCGAGCGAGGCGGGCACGTGCGATGTCGCGACCTTGAGTTCGGCGTTCGGATCGGCAGGTCCGGTATCGCCGGCGGTACCGGTGGCGCTGCTCGAACAGCCGCTGAGCACAAGAGCAGAAAGTGCAAACGCAGCTACCAGCACACGTGGGCCACTTTTCCCATGATTCTGGAAGCGTGTGATCGGATATCGGGATCGCAAAGACAGACGCGGATTCATATGGTGGACTTTCGCTTTGGTCTTCTCGGAAGGGGGAGACTGACGCGGCACGCATTTACTGCGGCGGGTTGGAGATTCCGATCGATATGGCCGGGGACGATAGATGGCAGGCGGAGCTGTGTGCGGAATTCGAGGCCGCGCGAAGTGACGGCGCTTCCGACGCACAGCGATCCATCGCAAACGGGCAGCGGGTGCGGAATCGACAGCCCGAGGGTGGATTCCGTGGGTCGGGTAACTCGCCCCGCACCAATGCTTTCCGACGACTGCGCCGCTCGAGTTCGATGTGCGGGGCCGCGGCGAGAAGCGCCTGCGTGTAGGGGTGCGATGGAGTCCTCAGGACCGTGGCAACCGGTCCGATCTCGACGATTCGGCCGAGGTACATCACCGCGACGCGATCGGCGATCCGTGCCACCGAACCCAAATCGTGCGAAATGAAGATGTACGTGAGGTCATGTTCTTCTCGGAGATCGGCAAGAAGTTGCAACACCTCTTCCTGAAGCGAAACATCCAGGGAGGCAACAGGTTCGTCGCAGAGAATCAGTGGCGCCTTGGAGGCAAGTGCACGAGCGATGGTCACGCGTTGGCGTTGGCCACCGGAGAGCTGGGTCGGGAGGCGGTCGGCAAGCTCAGCGCCGAGACCGACCCGACGCAACAGCTCGACGGCTTTCGGCCGCAAGGACTGTGGGATGCGCAGACGCCCTGGCGCCATCGGCTCGGCTACGCAAGCCCATGAGGACATCCGATTGTTCAAGGCCGACGTAGGGTTTTGAAAAATGAGATGGGAAGATCCACCCTTGCCGAACGCCGGGTCGTCGAGATTCATAGTGATGGAGCCTGCGGCCGTAGCCACCAGACCCGCGAGAGCGTGAGCCGTCGAGGATTTTCCCGATCCTGATTCACCGATTATCGCAAGGGTTTCGCCCCTCTGTACGGAGAAGCTGACGTCGTCGACCGCGCGAAGAGCTTTGCGTCCGCGTCCGTACTCGACTGCCAGATTCCTAACGTCGACGATGACGTCGGTGTTGCTCATCAGCTCACCAGTCCGAGCAACTCGAGTTCGTCGCTGCGGTGACATCTTGTTGCCGATTCCGGTGATCCGATCAGAAGTGGATGATCGGATATGCAGAGCTCCTCGGAGTAGTTGCACCGGGCGACGTATCGGCAACCCACGCCGTCAGCAGGGGCTTTGCTGGTGAAATCGCCTCGCGCCTTGGGCGATTGGGAGGAGACTTCTTCGAATGTCGAGCGTGCCGCCTCGAGAAGGCTGAACGTGTAGGGATGCGCGGGCCGCCGAAGCAGCACGTCTCGTGGCGCGACGTCGACGATCTCGCCGCGAAACATGGTGATGACTCGATCCGCGACCTCGGCGACAACCGCGAGGTCGTGACTGATCAACAACACGGCAAGATCGCGCTGTTCGGCCAGTTCTCGAAGGAGATCGACAATCTGAGCTTGGATGGTGACATCGAGCGCTGTTGTCGGTTCGTCCGCGATCAGCAACTTCGGACCGCATGCCAGGGCCATCGCGATCATCACCCGCTGACACATCCCGCCGGAAAGCTCGTACCCGAACGACTTCAAGGTTCTGCTCGGGTCGGCCAGTCCGACCTGGTGGAGAAGATCTGTAGCCACGTCCTCCGCATCGACTTTCGTGATGTCGCGGTGGGCCTTCAACACATCGACGATCTGGCGACCGATGCTGACGGAGGGGTTGAGAGCCGAACTCGGGTCCTGGAAGACCATACTGACGTCGCGACCGCGTATTTTCCTCAACTCGGCGGCGGGCAGACCCACAAGTTCCTGTCCTTCCAAACGGAAGCTTCCGCTGGTTGTTGCCGTACGGGGCAAAAGACCGAGCAGAGCGAGTCCGGTCAGTGTCTTTCCGCTCCCGCTCTCTCCTACGAGGCCGGTGATTTCGCCCGACCCCAACTCGAAGCTCACTCGGTCGAGGAGTCTGTTCGAAATCGATTCTGTCCCAATGTCAACCGTGAGGTCTCGTACTTGCAGAAGTGGGCTCATCGTCGGGTCGTCCACGTGTGATCGTTCATCGCATTCCTCCGTAAACAACTGAACTGTTGTGACTGGAATCACGTACCGGGGAACCATAAACACTGACCTGCAACAAAGTCAATGAATGTTGCAACGATTGCCGTCGATGGCGCCGTCTGATCGCCTCCGGCTACCGACCAGCACGTCGTCAGCGATACATTCACTCCATGGCCGAGACACGTGACATCCGCGCGGAAGCGTTGAGTGCCGCCCGACGACAGTTCGCAGCCGGAAAACCGCTCGATGTGAACGCTTTGGCCACCGAGTTGGGGGTGGATCGGACCACCTTGTTCCGGCGTGCAGGGAATCGCGACACAATTACCGGTGACGTGCTCGATTCGCTGGCGCGCCGAACGTGGCGAATGGGCCTCGAGGAGTGCGGTGGAAGCGGAGCGTCAAGGGTTGTCGACGTCCTCACTTACCATGCACGGGCGACAATCGAGACCGAATTCTTCCGGACGTATTTGACTCGGGAACCGCAAAAGGCGTTGTGCATACTCACAACTGGACTGGGGCCGATTCAGGGCACGATGGTCGAATCCGTGCGAAGGCTGATCGAAGCTGAAATACCAGAGCAGATTCGGCCCGACCTGCCCGTCGAGGACATGGCATATCTGCTGGTTCGCGTGGGTGAGTCGTTCATCTACAACGATTTGCTCACCGGTGGCACTCCGGATACGGAGAAGGCTCGCTTGGCGTTCCGGCTCATCCTCTCGCGTGACTAGTATGCCGAGTTTCCGTTTTCTCAGTTTTCGTGAAAGCGCTTCGAATGCAAGCTATTTCATAGCTATGTCTGGTTGTATGACCCAATCAGGCTGGTGGGATCGGCACAAAGCTCCGCATCTCGTCCCGTCCGGGCCGGATGACGCCTGCGGCGGATTCGGGAACCTCGTTCCAGGCGCCGGGAAGGTCACGTAGAGGCTCGGAGACGACGATTCGGGTCTCCTCACTCAGATGGTGCAGGGCATCCACCTCTGGATGGAGCTTGCGCAGCGTGGAAATCTCGGTGGAGAAGAACAACGACCTCGACTGGTGCTCGCTGGAATAGCGAAAGATCCAGGTGGAGATGCCATCCGACGTGGCGACGGTCATCTGAACCGGATTGTCGATTCCCTGAGAGCGAGCCGTGTGCTCGACGAATCCGACGGCCCTCGCGACACCTTCGAACGGATCGTCGGTCAGGCCGAACGTCAGCGCGAGGAAGAACAGAGTTTCCGAGTCCGTCGATCCTTCGAGATCCGGAAAGAGCGACGGATCAATGGCAGTCACCAATTCCCGTTTCATGTCGTGGAATCCGTGTAGTGAACCGTTGTGCATCCACAACCACCGCCGGTGCCGGAACGGGTGACAGTTGCTGCGCTGCACTGCAGTTCCCGTCGAGGCGCGGATGTGAGCGAACAGCAGAGGGGTGCGCAATTGGGAGGTGACCTCGCGCAGGTTCGAGTCGTTCCACGCGGGTTCGATGCTCTTGAAAACTGCCGGTTGGGGGCCTTCCCCGTACCAGCCGATTCCGAAGCCGTCGCCATTTGTCGTCGTGGCCCCGAGTTGAGAATGCAGGCTCTGGTCGATCAGCGAGTGCTGTGGCCTGAACAGCAAGTCATGGGCCAGTATCGGCTCTCCGGAATACGCCATCCACCTACACATACTTTCAACTCAAGCAGATCGAGTCGGCGTTGACGGTGCATGCGCAGCGGCGTGCGTCGTCTGGGTGGGCTTCCATGTCGACACAGCCCAGATCACGACGATGTTCAGCGCGATGATGAGAGTCGACCACCAGGGGTAGTACGGCAGCCACAAGAAGTTCGCGATGATCGAGATCGCGCAGATCACCACTGCCGACACCCGCGCCCAGGCCGCTCCGGTGAACAGTGCAAGCCCGACGAGAGCGACGAGCGCGCCCAACACGAGATGGATCCAACCCCACGTCGTCAGGTCGAACTGATAGACGTAGTCGATCCCGACTACGAACACTTCGTTTTCGGCGACGGCAGCGAGTCCCTGGAAGAACTGCACGATGCCGACCGTCACCAAGATGACGGCTGCCCCGATCGATGTTCCTACCGCGAAACCCTGCTTGACTGACGTTGTATCCGACATGACGGTTTCCCTTGATTCGGTGGGGGGCGACCGGACACGTGCCCGGCACGCTCGTTGTAGTGATCGTTGTTCCACCGGCTGACCGCTATGAAACGGAAATACCTGTCCAATGCGGTGAGAAATCAGTGCGATCTGCTCCGATGTGCGGGCGAAATGTAACTTCTGACCCCTGTTGATCCGATGTACCCCTTGCCGGAACGCGTGTGCGGAGAAATTGCTCGTAACCGAAGTTCACAGAAAACAAGAGGAATTCGGCACGGAATTCGACCTATTTGTCCAGCTGTACTGGTATTTTGACTGAATTGACCGGAAGCTACGGTCCGCGGAAAAAGGTAGCGAGAGAATGACGATCTTCGGCAGGCGTACCGCGGGCATCACCGCGACGGCCTTCGTCTTGGCGACCGTTGTGTCGACAGCACTCCCCGCAGTGGGATCGGCTGCCTCCGTTTCGCTCACCCGCGCGTGCAACTCGGAAATCAACGAAAATTCGATGTCACTCGATCCGGCCGTGATCGACGGTTGGTACGACATCTCGACTGGATCGCCTGGAACGAAAATCAACTCGATCGAGGCGTGGCGGACAGTGCCGGGAGACATCCTCGAGTTTCGCGCATCGGTGACGATCAGAGCCCACGGAAGTCCCGTCCGAGGGACCCTTCGGATCGACGGCGCCGGCTTGACCGGAGATCAGGATTTGATCTCCAGAATGACGTTGACCCAAGATCTCGGCCGGTCAGGGTCAACGGTCACCGACGCTGACGACGGTTCGGTCATCCCCGTACGTGCCAAGCTCGCATTCGACGTCACAACTCCTGGACAAGTCGCGCAGAACCAGACGGTCAACCTCTCGGCAGTCAAGATTGTCTTGGCAGGCGACACCACCGATCCGGGAGGTGAGTGCCCCGGCCCCGGCCCCGGCGGCGGGGGGAATGGAAGCGGTGGCGGAAACGGCAGCGGTGGTGACGGTTCCGGTGGGAACGGTGGGGATTCCGGTGACGCACTTCCCGGTCGTGACGTAGGAAACCGAGTACCAATTGCCCAGATTCCGTCCGGCCCGACTTCTCGTCCGTGACAGCGGCACCTGGATCCACGGCCAGCCGAACGTGGGCCGCTGCAGTAGTGGCGACAATGCTCTTGATCGGCGGATGTTCCGACGACGGTGACTCGCCGACCCGCGTCCTCGCGACCGGCCAACAAGATTTGCCGCCGGCAGTTCGCGCCGCAGTCGACGGTCCGGATGTCCCGACCACGCTGCGCACAGGCAACAGCACCGCTGACATCCTGCCGATCAAGACGACGACGGACGGCTCGCTCATTCCGCCCGAGGATGTCAGTGAGATCGGATGGTGGGCAGATTCGGCATTTCCCGGCTCCGGCGCGGGCACTGTGGTGATCACCGGACACATCAACGACATCTATCAGGGTGACGGTTTCGGAAAGAAGTTCTCGACACTGGAAATCGGCTCGGTCGTGACCGTGGCGGGCGCCGGGGGACAGACCTGGAACTACCGTATCGATGCGGTCGATCACTACAGCAAGGACGGCGAGCTGCCGGTCGAGCGATTGAACAGCCTCGACGGACCCGAAACCCTCGCGCTGATCACCTGCGGCGGCGAGTTCGTCGGTCCGCCGTTCGGATACGAGGACAACGACGTCGCGTGGGGAACTCCGGTGCCCGCATAGCCGAAAACCAGACGTCGGAACGGTTGATAAACTGGGTCCCGCGTTCGTGGCCATCCACGCACGTTTCGAAAGTCCGAAGAAGGAGATTGTGCTGTGGTTGACCTCGCCTATGTCATCGCTGGGTCCGAAGCGACTGGCGGTGCCGGCCTGCAGGTCGACCTGAAGACGTTCCAGGCATTGGACGTCTACGGCGTAGCGACCACCACATGTATCGTCTCGTTCGATCCCAAGAACAACTGGGGTCATCGCTTCGTACCGATCGCTCCTGACGTGATCGCTGATCAGATCGAGGCTGCCACTGCGGCTCACGATCTGGACGTCGTCAAGATCGGCATGTTGGGCACGCCCGCCACCATCGAGGTTGTGGCAGAGGGCCTGCGTCGGCAGTCCTGGCGCCACGTCGTCCTCGACCCGGTCCTGATCTGCAAGGGCCAGGAGCCCGGCGCGGCTCTCGATACTGATACAGCACTTCGTGATTCGATCCTCCCGCTCGCCACCGTCGTCACACCCAACCTGTTCGAGGCACGCACCCTCGCCGGAATGGACAGCATCGAAAGCGTCGACGACCTCATCGAGGCCGCACGTCGTATCCATGATCTCGGACCCAAGTACGTGCTCGCAAAGGGCGGTGTCGAACTCGCCGGTGGCGACGCCGTCGACGTGTTGTTCGACGGGACCGACGTGACTGTTCTCTCCGCCCCCAAGGTCGGCGAAGAGCGCGTCTCGGGTGCCGGTTGCACGCTGGCCGCCGCAGTGACCGCGGAGCTGGCAAAAGGCGCCGACGTGGGAGAAGCCGTCGCTCTGGCAAAGAAGTTCGTCACGGCGGGCATCGAAGGCCGCGTCTCGGCGCACACGCCGTTCGACACCGTCTGGCAGGGCGCGTTCAAGGGATAGGCGCACGGCGGCTCACATCGCCGCGCGCGGCCTGGCAGGATCGAGTGCGTGAGTACTGCGAACCTGAATCGAAGCGAAGTCGCCGAACGATCTCGAGCCATCTCCGTCGCCGGTTACCGGGTGGAGTTGGATCTGCGATCGGCGGTCGACTCCGCCGTGAAGACCTTTTCGACGGTCACGACAATTGATCTGACGTCCTCGGTGGAGTCCACGTGGCTCGATTTCATCGGTGCTGCAGTCGATTCCGTGGACGTCGACGGTGCGTCGATTCCGGTGGAGTACGACGGATCCCGGATCGTGCTGCGCGGACTCGGCGGATCGAACGTCGTTCGGGTGGCATCTCACGGCAACTACAGCCGTTCCGGTGAAGGGCTGCACCGATTTGTCGACGACGCTGACGATCAGACGTATCTGTACACGCAATACGAGCCCGCCGATGCCAGGCGTGTTTTCGCCTGCTTCGAGCAGCCGGACCTCAAGGCGCCCTTCACATTCGAGGTGACAGCACCTGACGGCTGGGAAGTCCTGTCGAATCAGCCCGCGACCCAGACTCTCTCCGTGGACGGTGCACAACGCGTCACTTTCGCCCCGACGCTGCCGATCTCGACCTACATCACCGCGATCGCGGCCGGGCCGTATCACCGCGTGGCGTCGTCGTGGAGTCGCGGCGAACTCACTGTCGAGTTGGGTGCGCTGTGCCGGGCGTCGTTGGCTCCACACCTCGATGCAGACAACGTTTTCGACATCACCCGTCAGGGGTTGGACTTCTACGCCGAGTACTTCGACTATCCGTATCCGTTCGGCAAGTACGACCAGATCTTTGTCCCCGAGTACAACCTCGGCGCCATGGAGAACCCGGGACTGGTGACCTTCACCGAGGCATACGTGTTCCGCGGCTCCGCAACCGACGAGCAGCATCAGCGCCGCGCCAACACGATCCTGCACGAAATGGCGCACATGTGGTTCGGCGATCTCGTGACCATGGTCTGGTGGGACGACCTGTGGCTCAAGGAATCTTTTGCCGATTTCATGGGATCGCTGGTCAGCGCCGAAGCCACTCGCTTCACCGATGCCTGGGTAGCATTTGCCATCAAGCGGAAGGCGTGGGCGTACCTCCAAGATCAGCTGCCGACCACGCATCCTATCGTCGCCGACATCGTCGATCTCGAAGCTGCGAAGCTGAACTTCGACGGAATCACCTACGCCAAGGGCGCCAGTGTCCTCAAGCAACTCGTGGCGTTCGTCGGCCGTGACGCGTTCTTCGAAGCGGCACGACGGTACTTCAAGGCCCACGCCTTCGGGAACACCACGCTGGTTGATCTGCTCGACGTGCTCGCGGAGACTTCCGGACGTGATGTGCGCGAATGGGCCCGAATCTGGTTGCAGACCACCGGAGTGTCCACGCTGTCGCTCGACGGAACAGACCTGGTCCAGACGGACCCGAAGCCGCATCGGCTCGCAGTCGGAATCTACGACTACAACGAGTCCGGAGACCTTGTTCGCACCGAACGCGTCGAACTCGACATCACCGAATCACGCACGTCGGTCGACCTTCCGCCCGGAGCACTTACACTGCTCAACGACGAAGACCTCACCTACGCCAAGGTGCGATTGGACGCGGAATCTCTGTCCACTGTCGAGGCATCCCTGGACCGCGTGAGCGATCCGCTTGCGCGCGGGATGATCTGGTCGTCGCTGTGGAACTCGGTGCGTGATGCGCAGCTCTCGGTGTTCCGGTACCTCGACATGGTGGAACGATTCGCTCCCGCGGAGACAGATCTTGCGATTCTCAGCTCGATCCTGACCGATGCCCAATACGCGGTTCTTCACTACGTTCCGAAAAGCTTGCGGCCCAATGTAAGTGCAGGCTGGTTGGAAACGACCTGGAAGGCGGTGTTCGAAGCCGAACCGGAGTCCGGAAGACAGCTGGCATGGGCACGGGCTCTGTCGGCCGCTGCAGCGGTCAACGATGCTCGCGCCGACGAGGTGCGGTCGATACTCGACGGCACCTGCCCGGGGCCGGTCGGACTGGCTCTCGATCCTGATCTGCGGTGGGCATTGTGGATCGCCCTGTCGGCGACCGGCCATGCGAGTGTGAGCGACTTCGATGGTGAGCTGAGCAAGGACAGCACGTCAGCGGGTCGAACGGCGTACGTCCGCGCCGCGGCGTCGATTCCCGATGCCGAGACCAAGGCGGCTGCCTGGGCGTCGGCGACCACTGACGGCTCACTCTCGAACGACCGCCTGGATGCGACGATCGCCGGATTCCGTTCGGGCACGGACCCGTCGTTGATCGAGGGATATGCGGCAGAGTACTTCTCGTCCCTGGGGAAGTGGTGGTCCGAACGCAGCATCGAGATCGCCCGACGGTTGGTGAACGGACTCTTCCCGGCAGCTGAAGACACCTCTGCTGTCGATTCCTGGATCCAGGCCAATGCGGAGGCGCCCGCGTCGCTGCGGAGGCTTGTTCTCGAGCGTCGGGATCACCTGGCCCGAGACCTACGTGCCCAGGCGTCGAACGCGGTGATCTGACGCCATCAGCTCCGAAATGTCCTGTTCTTGGATATTGTCTAAACAGGGCTGCGACGGGAGACGACGTGCACACGATCACGGATCTGTCGCTGGTCACGGGCCCGGTTCCGCCCGTGGTGACGGTGCTCGGAATTCTGGCACTTCTGTGGCTGATCTTCTCGAGATCGAGGCGTCACGTCCTGATTTCGATTCCGGTCTGCATCGTCGCGGCAATCGCGATCACTCTCGTGCTGTACTGGCTGATCGAGAAGGTGTGGCGCCCGTTCCCCGATCCGATTGCCCGTCCGGTCTACGTGTGGATCGGGTTGGGCATTCTCGGCGTGCTGCTGGGTGTTTCGCGGGTATTTGCGGCGACGCGGATCGACGGTCGCGTGCTCACCGTGGTCTCCGTGCTCCTGGTGGTCGTGTCGAGCGCGGCTCACGTGAATCTGCAGTTCCAGTCGTATCCGACGTTGGGAACAGCGCTGGGACTCTCGGACGCGGAGAAGGTTTCACTCGCAGACCTGGACGACGGCAAGGACGGGGCGGTACCGGTTTCGCAATGGAAGGCTCCCGCGGACATGCCGTCGGCGGGCAAGGTCAGCACGGTCACGATTGCGGGGACGGTCTCCGGATTCAGCGCCCGCGACGCCGAGATCTACCTACCGCCCGCGTATTTCACCAACCCGCGACCGGAGTTGCCCGTGTTGGTCCTGCTTGCCGGCCAACCAGGCGCGCCCGAGGACTGGCTACAGGGCGGACGTCTCGTCCAGACCATGGACACCTACGCCGCTGCGCATTCGGGCTTGGCTCCCGTTGTCGTCGTTGCTGACGGGACCGGGTCGGAACTGGCGAATCCGCTCTGCGTCGATTCTCAACTCGGGAACGTCGCAACGTACCTTTCGCGCGATGTTCCCGACTGGGTGCGCGGGAACCTCCAGGTGGATCCCGACCCGAGGAAGTGGGCGATCGGGGGACTTTCCTACGGCGGTACCTGCGCGTTCCAGATGGCAACGAACTTCCCCGCGGTGTATCCGACGTTCCTGGATCTGTCCGGTCAGATCGAACCCACACTCGGCGATCGCAAGCAGACGGTCGATGCAGCGTTCGGCGGCAATGACGCCGCGTTCGTGGCAGTGAATCCGCAGGATCTGCTCCGGGAGAAGAAGTTCCCCGACAGCGCCGGGGTGTTCGTGGTCGGCAAACAGGACAACGACTACCGCCCAGGTCTTCAAACGCTCTACGAAGCCGCAAAGGCCGCAGGGATGGACGTCCAGTACGCCGAGGTCGACGGAGGGCACAGCTTCCAGGTGTGGTCGGCTGGATTGGCGAGTCAATTAGGTTGGCTGGGAACGCGACTCGGTCTGCCCGGATGAACGATCGTCCGGAAGTTCCGAAGACCCGATGATCAGCGGGTGAATTCTTCCGGTCGCCCCGGCTTCGGAGCCCAATCCCTGCGGATCCGCCACACTCGCGAGCCGAAGGTCGAGTGCGCCGGTCCATTCTCGGGTCAATTGCGCATCGAGTGCGTCGACGCGCTCGAGTAGCGGAGGGTGCTGGTCCGGCGGGCAGGCTTCGAGCAAGGTCGCGAATACCGCGCGTAGACGGCGCTGGACCTGCGCGGAATTGGTACTGAAGTGCCGGATCTCGTCGGTGGCGACGGACACGTAATCGGTCCAGGTGCGTTGCTGCCCCCTGATCAGCGTGAGATCCGAGGTTGATGTGTCGAAGCGGACCCGCGGGGCGAGAAGTACCAGAAGATCTTCGATGTGGTCGAGTGCCTGGACGGCTCGGCCGGGGTCGTTGATGGCGGGTGACAGTGCCTTGAGCGCGATGTCCACGATCGACTGCAGCGCTGCACCGGGGCTGACGACCGGGCTGTGCGTGTCACCGAAGATCAAGCACGACATCAAGGTGTCCGGGCGTACCTTCAGCGAGGGTCCGCGTACCTCGAAGAGGGGCGCGTTCTGGGCGACGAACTCGCCGATGCTGGGGACGACTTCGACCGAGACGTCCCAGCGGCCGGCCAACCGCTGCAGTCGTGCGAGATCGATCGCCAGCAGAATCCGGCCGTCGGGTGAGAGGTGGCGCAGGCGAATCACCAGTGCGTCGGCGCTCTCGGAGTTCTCGGACTCGCGCGATTGGGGTAGGGGGAGCGGCTGACTGGGTTTCGGTGCGCCCGAGGGTAAGTCCTCGTACAGCGGATAGGCACGAATCGTCGCGCTCCGGCCCTGGGCCGCTATCCAACGCAGCAACCGACTGGAATTGAGAATCGACCCGACCTTCGCCACCAACGCGATGAACAGGATCGCACTGGCCAATGCCAGAAGCAGTGCGATCGCCGTGGAGATGGTCGGTGAGGAATTCTCCGAATCGAGCGCCAGATCGAGCGCAATGATCAAGGAGAAGACGAACGTGGCCAGAAACATGCCGATCGACCACCGCATCACTCGCTGTTGCGCAAGCATCGGGACCACCCGCACCGAAATCTGCGAGGCGCCGAACTGCATTGCGAGGGTGATGGCGGTGAACACCAGACCGGTGAGAGTGATCATCCCGCCGGCGATGACGCTGAGCAGCGTCGCGGTGGCCCCGGCGTCGACGCCCTCGGAAATGGTACCGACGTCGCCGTCGCTGACCAGGTCTCCGTCGATCCCGACGAGGATGTTCGCGGTGACGACGGACAGGACGACGAGGATCACGGGGAGACGCCAGACGGGGACTGTTCGTAGTCGTCGGCGAGTTCGACGCCAGCGAATTCTGTCCGAGAGCCGCCGCGACAATCCGACCTTCGACGTGGGGGTTGTGGTGTCGACGACGGGGAGCGGTGGTGGGGGCGGGGGAGTGGAACCGAAACTTCCCGACACCGTTTCCTGAACGTAGATCTTCGCGTGGATCATCGGCTCGCGATAACGCTGTTCACGGGCCACTGCCCGGCTCATCTTCGCCGGCTTGTCGCGGTAACGCGAGCGCGCCCACGGGGCACCCGGGCGACTCAACCGAATTGCTCCGATCAACAGAAGTGGGGTGAAGAACAGCCCGATCAAGCCGGTCCAGAGTTTGCCCTTCATCAACGTGATCACGGCGAGTCCGAGTTGGATGACGATCGCGACGACAACGCCGATCAACGTCGCCAGGCTACGGTCCTGCTCGTACGGGTCGAACTCTCCCGCGAACCCGATCGGGTGGACCCCGAGAAGGAAAAGGAACGAGATCGCGATGGCAACGAACACCGCGTCGATGGACGAGCGACCCTCCTCGGCCCAGTAGACATCGCGCAGATGCAACACGAGCGCGTACTCGTCGAGGACCAACGCGCTGCCGATACCGAACACCGACGCGAGAACACAATTGGCGATCGGGGTGTGATAGTCGGCCAGAGCGATGAAGGCGAAGCCGGACACGAGCATCATCATCAAACCGAAAACCATGTGGTGGATGTGCATTCCACCGGGCGTGACATTGCCTGGCCACCACGAGACCTCGGCCCGGATCATCCGGACGCTGAAGCGGATGAACAGGAACGTCAGGACAAAGGCGAGTAGGAGGAAGAACAGCGGGAGCCTGCCGGTGTCGACGACCGTGTGCTCGAACCAGGACCGCACGGCGTCAACTCTTGCTGGTGGCGAGCTTGATCAGCTGAGGAGCCGTTGCGTCGGGCAGGTAGGCACGCGTCAGTGCGATTCCGATCCGAGGCAGGTCGGCCTCGTCGCGGAAACACAGGAAAACGGGTTCGTACCTCGGCTTGAACTTCTTCTTGAACGCGTGAAGAGACCGGAAGCCGTAGAGCGGTTCCATCGCGGCTCCGAGCATGTCCAGCAGGCGGTCCATCGATGCGGCGTCGGCGCCGTCGTCGCTGCGGGCGAGCGGTGCTCCGGACAGTGAGACGAATTGGGCACCTTGTTCTTTGAACTCGAGGGCCGACGATGCGATGAGGAACTCGACCACCGGACGGAACCCGTCGGGACGTCGACGCATGACGTCGAGTGTCCAACCCTGAACCACGCCGCCTTCGCCGTACACCGGCAACCACGAGGTGACGCCGTGAATGCTTCCGGTCGGGTCGACGGCCAAGCCGACCCGGACGTCGCGGTCGAGCGCCTCCTCGACGCTTCCGAGGGTGAACCCCATCTCGGGTAGCCCCTTGTCGCCCACCCATTCCTCGGAGATGGCGCGCACCTGAGCCAATACGGAGAACGGCTCGTCGGCCAATGTTGTCATCCGGAAGGTGATGTCGTCCTTCTTGGCCTTGTTGAGCGCCGAGCGGATGTCCTGCCAGGATTTACCGGTGAACTGCAGTTCTGGTAGGTCGACGATCGTGTCTTCGGCGACCTGAACGGTGCGCCAGCCACGCCGGGTGGCGGCGTCGGCTGTCTCCTTCCCCACGGAGAACAAGCAGGGAGTGAGGCCGTTGGCTTCGGACATCGTCGTGAATTCGTCGACCGCTGCGGCAAGTCGGTCGGGGCTCGCTATCGGATCGGCCAGGACCACGACGACACCGACATGCCGTTGGAATGCAACGACGCTCTCACCCGACTCGCCGAAGTAGTAACTGTTGCCGTCCCACGTCGTCATCCACGACATGGTTCCGCCGCCGTGTCGTTTGAGTAGTTCCCGAGCGGCGGCGCGCGGATCGTTCCCGGACAACGGCCCGCCTCGAATCTTGCGCCGCATCGGTACGTGAAAAGCGTGGCGGCCCTTGATCAACAAGATGAGTTCGAGAAGCCAGAGCAGCGCGGTACCGACCGTGACGGCGCCGGCGCTCTCGTAGTCGAAGAAGATGACCGAGACGAGGACGAGGGCGGTGGCCAAAACCGTCAGTGAACCGAACACCACGGCAACCCACCAGGCCCAGCGGCGACCTCGTCGCAACTGGTCCGCGATCAGGGCAACGATGACCACGTCGATCAATGCCGTCCAGCCCGAACCGGTTTCGGCTTCCGTCGGCCCGAACGGTCCGCTTCCGGGGAACAGCCAGACGGCGATCTCGACCACGCCGATCAGGAGCAGGCCGATGAATCCGAGCAGGCGGATCTCGCGTCGCGTTCGGGGGATGAACCCGCGCTCTCCGTCGCCGAAGAACTTCTCGCCCACCGGCAGGAATATCGCGACCGCGATGAGGTGCTGCACGTCGGCGAGGCGGCCTTCGAAGAGGAACGCGATCGCAATGTACGCGCACAGAATGGCGCGCACTCGCATTCGCCAGGGCGAGCGGAGTGTTGCCGTGGTCGCGGCGAGTGCGGCGATGATTGCGGTGGTCACGCCGACGTCGCGGTGGGTGGCGAGGTTGCGAGCCCAATCCCAGTCGGTGTGGCTGCCCGCCCAGAGGAGGAGCGATGCACCGAGTTCGCCCGCCAACTGACCGCTGATCGTGACGATGGCCGCGTTCTTGGTTCCCAGGCGCCATTCGCACCAGCCGACCGCGAAGGCAAAAACGACGATGATCGAAACATACTGACCCGGCGTCAATCCGAAGAACCACCCCGTGACGAGAGTCCACCACTTGCCTTCCTGCAAGGCAGGAACTCCGTAGGCGATGTCGTTGAACCACGAATAGGTACGGACGTGATTCCACAGGGCGCCGGTCGCGATCCCGACGACGGTGATGGTGAGCACGACGCTCGCGGTGAACGGCACACGCCGCAGGACGCTCAGCGTGTCGGAAGCAAAGCGAGAGGCCCGATTCGACGCGCCCGGCGCGCCCTGGTCGGTCTGCGGGGTGGGGGTCTGGGACTGCTCAGCCATCGAGGTTCTCTTCTCGCCATGCCGCACGGTGGATTCTGCCTGTTCAGCATGACAGGAATACAGACCGATAATCAGGCGAAGCGGCCAAAATGGACCAGACTGGCTGAGGGTCTCAGTCTCGTGGCGCTACTGTCGAGCCATGGTGAACGGAGATTTACTGAATCGGGACCACGTGGTCGCCTCACTTGCCGCTTTCGAACCTCGGTCGGTCGAATTGGACGGAAGGCGCTCGGCGTCGGTGGTCATCGTCGTCATGCGGACTGCGGACGGAACACCAGTGTTCCCGGTGACGAAGCGGCCGAGCAAGATGCGCGCCCACCCCGGTCAATTCGCGTTGCCGGGCGGAAGCGTCGACCCGGGCGAGTCGTCCGAACAGGCAGCGGTTCGGGAACTTTCCGAGGAGCTGGGTGTCGACGTTCCCGAGTCGAAGATCATCGGCCGGCTCGACGACTACGTCACTCGTTCGGGATTCGTGATCCGGCCGTTCGTCATGTGGTCGGGCGAGGACATCGGGGGACTGGTACCCAATCCCGACGAGGTGGCCCAGGTGTATGCCGTCACGTCGGAGGAGCTCGACGTGGACTCGCGCTTCGTCACCATCGAGGAGTCACCGAACCCGGTGATCCAATGGCCGTTCCGAACGAGCCTGATCCATGCGCCGACCGGAGCCGTCATCTATCAGTTCCGCGAAGTGCTGAACGGACGGCACACGCGCATCGACAAGCTCGAGCAGCCGGTGTTCGCCTGGAGATAGGGGCAGCTCGACACGCTCGGGACAGTTCAGGCTACGGCGCCTCGGCGAATAGTCCGTCGTGCTGTGGAAAGCTGGCCGCACGGCAATCGAACGACGCGAGGTGTGTGCAGTGAACTCTGGCGAACAAGAACCGATCCCCACGGATCGGATTCTCACTGTTCCCAACGTGCTCAGTATCGTGCGTCTACTCGCTCTGCCGCTGTTCGCCTACCTGCTGCTCGTCACGCACTCGGACGGCTGGGCATTGGCGCTGCTGATGCTCAGCGGGTTCACCGACTGGCTCGACGGCAAGCTGGCCAGAGTGCTCGGACAGACCTCGCGTCTGGGAGCGCTTCTCGACCCGCTGGTCGATCGTCTGTACGTCGTGACGACACTGGTCACCTTCGTCGCCCGCGATTTCATTCCCTGGTGGGTCGCAGCGATACTCATCGGCCGTGATCTTCTGCTTGCGTTGACGCTGCCGATCTACCGCAGGCGTGGCCTGCCACCGCCCGAGGTGGTTTATCTCGGCAAGGCTGCGACCTTCCTACTGATGTTCGCTCTGCCGTTGATTCTTGCCGGGCACGGAGACTGGGCCATCGGACCGTTCACCCATGCCTTCGGTTTCGCTTTCCTGATCTGGGGAACCGTCCTGTACGTGTGGACTGCCGCGATCTACGTGCTCAAGGCCGTTGACGTTGCGCGAACCCACGAGGTCGTGCCCCGATGAAGTCGACCGGGGAGGACGTCCGTCGTAACCCGGTACCGTCGCTGCTTCGCTCACTCATGACCGAACATCTCGACCCGGGCTACGAGGCAACTGCATTCGAACGCCAGCACGAGCACACCAAGAACAGATCCTCGAAGACGGGGCCGTGGCTGGCCCTCGGCGCACTGTTGATCGGGTTCATCGTCACGGTCTCGGCTGTTCAGGCGACGAAGCAGGTGACCGGCACCGAAGAGGTTCGAAGCGAGTTGGTGGCGAAGGTCCGTGATGCGGAGGATCGAATCGATTCACTGGCCGCGTCCCGCGATTCACTCGGCGGAGCCGTCGACGCCGCGCGCGGCGTGGCGCTCGAAGGCGATGCACGCGGCAGCGCCGTCCTCGACCAACTGCGAGCGGTCGAATCCGGCGCAGGAGCCGAAGCTGTTCACGGGGAGGGGCTGGTGGTGACGTTGACGGACCCGGCCGGACGCCCGAACCTCTCGGATGCGTCGCAACGGAGTGTCGGCGGTAAGACAGTTGTCCTCGATCGCGATCTGCAGACCGTCGTAAACGCCCTGTGGGCTGGGGGAGCGGAGGCGATCGCCGTCGGCGGCGTGCGAATCGGGCCGACGGTGACCATTCGTCAGGCGGGCGGCGCGATGCTCGTCGACAACCAACCTGTTTTCTCCCCGTACCTCGTCGAGGCGATCGGAGACACGCGAGCACTGCAGCGGAAATTCGTCGTCAGCGACGCCTACGTGAGAATGTCTAGCGTCTCGCAACTGTACGGAGTCGGTTTCGCGGTGGCCGAAGACGATTCGTTGACTCTGCCGCCTGCGGCGCCTCGCGCCGTCCGAGTGGCAACAGAACCCACAGAATCCAAGTGACAGAAGGAGTTCGATGAAGGCCGGTTCCGCCCTGTACGGACTCGCAGCACTGGTCGTCGGCATCGTCCTGGGCGTAGTTTTCAGCCCGCAGGTGCCCGACGTGATCCAGCCCTATCTTCCGATCGCTGTCGTTGCGGCGCTCGACGCCGTCTTCGGTGGACTACGCGCGTATCTGGACGAAATCTTCGACGCGAAGGTGTTCGTGGTTTCCTTCGTCTTCAACGTGCTCGTCGCGTCGTTGATCGTCTGGCTCGGTGATCAGTTGGGTGTCGGTACTCAACTCTCGACGGCGATCGTCGTCGTGTTGGGTATACGGATCTTCGGCAACGCAGCGGCATTGCGACGCCGACTGTTTGGAGCGTGAGTCATGGCAGAACATTCCACGACCGAACCGGAAGAAGAACCTCCCGTCACCACTGCGGGTGAAGGTCGTCACGAGTTGCGTTCACCGTCCAAACACCGCACCAACGTCGTCTTCGCAATCCTCGCTGCTGTGCTGTTGGGCGTGCTCGGCGTTGCGATTGCCACACAGGTACGCAGCACAGTGGCCGGAGATTCACTCGACGCCGCGCGCCCTGCCGACCTCCTGGTGGTTCTCGACAATTTGAATCGGCGCGAAGCCGCGCTGAGGCAGGAAGTCGCGAATCTTCAGGAATCGCTTGCCACTTTGGAAGCCGGTGGCAACACGGGAGCAGCGCTGGACGAGGCGCGGGCGCGGCTGACCTCACTCTCCATTCAAGTGGGGACCGCTCCGGCCACTGGACCGGGTGTGACGATGACCCTGACAGATCCGGCGGGCGGCGTCGGATCGGAAGTGATTCTCGATCTCATCCAGGAACTGCGTGCTGCCGGTGCCGAAGCCATCTCGATCGCAGGTGCGAACGGCGAACCCATTCGTATCGGCGTGAACTCGTGGGTGAGTGGGCGCGGCGGCGAGATCGAATTGGACGGAACCCGGATCGAGCAGCCGTACACTGTGACCGCGATCGGAGATCCGCCGACATTGGCGGCAGCGTTGAACATTCCCGGAGGCGTCTTCGACAATGTCGCACGCAATGGCGGAACGTCGTCCGTCGAGCAATCGCAGCAGGTCACGATCTCCGTCTTGCGACAATTGAATCCGCGCCAATACGCTCAACCCGGAAATTGATCTTTTTGCGTCCGACTTTCGGACGGCCTGTGAAAGGAAGCCACTGTGAGTGAGCTCGATACACCTACCGATCTGCGCTACACCGCGGAGCACGAGTGGGTGAAGCGAACCGGCCCGACCTCAGTTCGAGTCGGTATCACCGACTTTGCTCAGTCGCAGCTCGGTGACGTCGTGTTCGTCCAGCTTCCCGCTGTCGACGAAGACGTGACCGCCGGTGAATCGCTCGGTGAGGTCGAGTCGACCAAGAGCGTCTCCGACATCTTTGCTCCGTTCACTGCGAAAGTTCTTGCAGCGAACGGTGAATTGGACGGACAGCCCGACCTCGTCAACACCGACCCGTACGACACGGGTTGGTTGGTCGAACTCGAGGTTGCCGACGAGACCACACTCGACGCCGCACTCGCGGCAACTCTGGACGCGGAGGCATACAAGGGACTCACGTCCGAGTAGAAAACCTGCGCGTGGACCGGCCAACTCGTGTTGTGTCGCGGCCTGTCTCGCTGCACACGGCGGTCTGCGCAGGGTACGGTCGTTAGGTACGCATGTGCCGAGTCGGGGCGCAGGGCCGTATCGAACGTGACTGTGAAAGATGCTCGTGAAGAAAGTGCACTGCGTAGTCCAGTGATTCATGATCTGGATGATTGACCCAGGAGGAGAAACAGTGAGCGAGAACGGTAACGACGCGGGCTATGGGGAGTCGCCGGCGGAGACCACTTCGGTTTTCCGCGCGGACTTCCTCAATGAGCTCGACAACACCTCCTCTGCAGCACCGGCCGCCGAGCAGCCGGTTTCGGGCGTGGAAGGCCTTCCCGCCGGAGCCGCACTTCTGGTGGTCAAGCGGGGACCGAATGCAGGATCCCGCTTCTTGCTCGATCAGCCGACGACGTCGGCAGGTCGGCACCCGGACAGCGACATCTTCCTGGACGACGTGACCGTCAGCCGTCGTCACGCCGAGTTCCGTCAGGAAGATGCAGATTTCCACGTCGTCGACGTCGGAAGCCTCAACGGCACCTACGTCAACCGTGAGCCTGTCGATTCGGCAGTTCTCGCGAATGGTGACGAGGTTCAGATCGGCAAGTTCCGTCTGGTGTTCCTCACCGGCCCTCGTGCCGGCGGTTCGCAGGTCGGCGAGTCGTCAGCAGGTGCGGGTAGCTAATGACGGCAGTGCGGCAGCAGAGCCAGCCCGGAATGTCGATTGGTTCCGTGCTGGATCGGTTGCGTCCCGATTTTCCCGACGTGACGATTTCGAAGATCCGTTTCCTCGAGTCCGAGGGCTTGATCAGCCCGCAACGGACACCGTCGGGATACCGCAGATTCTCTGTCGAGGACTGCGAGCGTCTTCGCTTCGTGCTGACCGCTCAACGCGATCAGTACCTGCCGCTCAAAGTGATCAAAGAACAACTCGAAGCGATCGACAGTGGCGCAGCGACGGTGAGTGCAGAAGTTCCTGCGCCACGTCGTGCTCGCGTCCTGTCGATCGCTACGGGCGATGTCTCACCCGAGGCGTTCCGGGTCGATCGCGAAGTTCGAGTCGGTCGTCAGGATCTTCTCGCGCGCGCTGACATCGACGATCGGTTTCTGACCGATCTGATCCGCACCGGTTTGGTCGTTCCCGGCGCGGCGGGCTTCTTCGACGAGGATGCCGTGACGTTGGCGCGCACCGCTAAGGCGATGTCCGAGTACGGCTTGGAGGTTCGCCATCTGCGGGCGTTCAAGTTGGCTGCTGATCGCGAAGCGGGGCTGGTGACTCAGATCGCCGGACCGGTTGCCAAGGGTCGTGACGCCGGAGCACGTGATCGTGCCGAGGAAATGGTGCGGGAGCTGGCCGCTCTGTCACTGACTTTGCACACGTGTCTGGTCAAATCGGCAGTTCGGGGAAGTCTCGATCGCTGAGTTCCTCGATCAGCGGGGCACACTCGAATAGAATTTCAGTACGACCGCATCGGAGTCGGTCGGCTGGATCACGTCAGGTTGGAGGCAAGCTCGATGGGCGAAATGCGTGTGATCGGAGTTCGTGTCGAGCAGCCTCAGAATCAGCCGGTCCTGTTGCTGCGAGAGTCCGACGGCGATCGGTACCTGCCGATCTGGATCGGGCAAACCGAAGCTACCGCGATTGTTCTCGAACAACAGGGAGTCGAGCCGGCGCGGCCGCTGACTCACGACCTGATCAAGATCTTGATCGAATCTTTCGGTCGGAGCCTCAAGGAAGTTCGGATCGTGGACCTGCAAGAGGGCACTTTCTACGCGGATCTCGTCTTCGACGAGCAAACCACTGTCTCGGCACGTCCGTCGGACTCGATTGCATTGGCCCTGCGCATCGGCGTTCCGATCTTCGCGTCGGAGGCTGTTCTCGCCGAGGCCGGTCTGGTCATTCCCGACGAGCGCGAAGACGAGGTCGAGAAGTTCAAGGAATTCCTCGACACCATCTCGCCGGACGATTTCAAAGCCACTGATGGTTAGCCTGAATTGACTGGTTGCGGACTTTAGTCTTCAACTCTCAAGTAGAGGTTGAGTCTCGGTCGGCGTGTTGCGTTGACCATGCACCCTCCTGGACTTACCGTTGCGTGCGGTGGAGATCTTCTCGCCTTGTCGATCGAGGCGTACTCTGGGTAAGTCCACTCATGGAATTACCTGCCTTGGATTCACATCTGAAAGTTCGGTCGGCACGGGATTCTCGTGACTGCTGATAGCACAGGTTGGTTACATGATGGCGAAGCGAGAGGGAGACGGCAGTGGAAGAACAGTCGAATGAGCGCGGGACGGGCATAGCCGGTAGTGCCGCGACTGCAGAAATGTCTTCCGAAGAGCTGCAGCCGGGCTTGTTCCCGGACGATTCCATCCCCGACGACCTCGTCGGATATCGAGTACCCAGTGCGTGCCAGATCGCCGGGATCACGTACCGCCAACTCGACTACTGGGCACGGACGTCGTTGGTTGTTCCGTCGATCCGTGGCGCTGCCGGATCCGGAAGCCAACGTCTGTACTCCTTCAAGGACATTCTCGTTCTGAAGATCGTGAAGCGTCTGCTCGATACCGGCATCTCACTGCAGAACATCCGCGTTGCCGTCGATCACCTCCGTAAGCGTGGCGTCCGCGATCTTGCCAACATCACTCTGTTCTCCGACGGCACCACCGTGTACGAATGCACGTCCCCCGAAGAGGTCGTCGACCTCCTCCAGGGTGGGCAGGGCGTATTCGGCATCGCAGTCAGTGGCGCGATGCGTGAACTCACCGGAACGATCGCCGACTTCCCCGCCGAGCGGGCCGACGGCGGCGAAAGTGATCCCAACCCGGAAGACGAGTTGGCTTCGCGACGCAAGAATCGCGCCAGCCGCAAAACCGGATAACGTACGTCACATCTCTTTGGAGGATGCCACGGTGCAGGTAGGCGTTTCGGTCAACTAGACTGGGCCTGCGTCGCCGGCGTACGGGAGAGCCTCGGATACCGATTCACCGAACTTGTCTTTGTTTCAGTCTTTGTCTCAAAGGTCAGTCGTGAGCGGGATCAGGGCGCCGAAGGAGCAATACCTCCCCGTCAATCTCTCAGGCACCAAGGACCGTACGGGCTCCGACGCCTCTGGAAAGCGGTGGGACAACCCACCCGCCGACGGGGAAAGGCTGTGGCTTCCGCCTTCGGCGGATCACTACCGAATCTCTCAGGCGCTCGGGAATCGAGCATGCGACAGAGGGGGAGGAACACACCGCAGTTCGGTGTGTGTCCTGATCCTCCGATCTGTCTGGGAGTTGTCGTGATCGACGCTGCAAGCCGTATATTTGCCGACCGCCATGTCGGTCCGAACGCCGCGGAACTCGCGCGCATCCTCGAACTCGTCGGGGTCGATTCACTCGACGAACTGGCAACCAAGGCCGTTCCCTCCGTCATCCTCGACGCTGCCCCGAACGGCATCGCTGCCGGACTCGACGCTCTGCCGCTTCCGGTCGGAGAGCACGAGGCACTTGCCGAACTGACTGCACTCGCAGCCCAGAACACCGTCGCGACGTCGATGATCGGCCTCGGCTACTTCGACACGTTGACGCCGCCGGTGTTGTTGCGCAACATCATCGAGAACCCGGCCTGGTACACCGCGTACACCCCGTATCAGCCGGAGATCAGCCAGGGCCGTCTCGAAGCCCTCCTCAACTTCCAGACCATGGTCGCCGATCTCTCCGGCATGGAACTGGCAAACTCGTCGATGCTCGACGAGGCCACCGCCGCTGCCGAAGCCATGACGCTCCTGCGCCGCGCGAACCGCAGCAAGTCCCCACGATTTGTCGTCGACGCCGATCTCTACCCGCAGACCCTCGCCGTCATCGAGACTCGCGCCGAGCCGCTCGGGATCGAGATCGTCTCCGCGGACCTCACCGCTGGTCTTCCGGAAGGTGAGTTCTTCGGCGTCATCGCCCAGATCCCAGGTGCCTCGGGACGAGTCGTCGATTACACCTCGATCATCGCGGAAGCTCACGAGCGCGGCGCACTGGTTGCCGTCGGCGCCGACCTCCTCGCGATGACGCTCATCACCTCACCCGGTGAGCTCGGCGCGGATGCGTGCTTCGGAACCACCCAGCGTTTCGGTGTTCCCATGGGATACGGCGGACCGCACGCCGGTTACCTGGCCGTGCACTCCAAGCATGCGCGTCAGCTGCCCGGCCGCTTGGTCGGCGTCTCCATCGACGCCGACGGAGACAAGGCATACCGCCTGGCGCTGCAGACACGTGAGCAGCACATTCGCCGCGAGAAGGCGACGTCCAACATCTGTACCGCTCAGGTGCTCCTCGCCATCCTCGCTGCGATGTACGCGAGCTACCACGGCGCCGAGGGACTCAAGGCGATTGCGTTGCGCGTCGCTGCCCGCGCACACGCGTTGGCAAACGGCCTGCGAGAGGGCGGCGTGACCGTCGTCCACGATTCGTTCTTCGACACCGTGCTCGCTCAGGTTCCGGGCAAGGCGGCCGACGTCGTCGCTGCGGCCAAGGAATCCGGGATCAACCTGCGTCTGGTCGACGCCGATCATGTCGGTATCTCCTGCGACGAGGCCACGACCGCCGACCACGTCCTTGCCGTGCTCGACGCGTTCGGGATCGAGGATGCTGTTGTCGCCATCGAAGCCGAGGGCAATTCGGTTCCGGCTGCTCAGGAGCGCACCTCCGACTACCTGCAGCACGAAGCCTTCACCCGTTACCGTACGGAAACGGCAATGCTTCGCTACCTGCGCGCGCTGTCCGACAAGGACATCGCCCTCGATCGCAGCATGATCCCGCTGGGTTCGTGCACCATGAAGCTCAATGCGACCGCCGAGATGGAATCCATCACCTGGCCCGCGTTCAACGCGATCCATCCGTTCGCGCCGACATCGGATGCGCCCGGTCTGCTGAAGATCATCAAGGATCTCGAAGACTGGCTGGTCGCGGTCACCGGCTACGACAACGTCAGCCTGCAACCCAACGCCGGCAGCCAGGGGGAATACGCGGGCCTGCTCGCGATCCGCAACTACCACCTCAGCCGGGGCGACGACCACCGCGACACCTGCCTCATTCCGTCGAGTGCTCACGGCACCAACGCGGCTTCTGCCGTCATGGCCGGGATGCGCGTCGAGGTTGTCGCCTGCCGTCCCAACGGTGACGTCGACGTCGACGATCTGCGCGCGAAGATCGCCGATCACGCCGAGCGTCTCGCCGCGATCATGATCACCTACCCTTCAACACACGGTGTCTACGAGCACGAGATCTCCGACATCTGTGCAGCGGTACACGACGCCGGTGGCCAGGTGTACGTCGACGGCGCCAACCTCAATGCGCTTGTCGGCCTTGCCCGTCCGGGCCGATTCGGCGGCGACGTCAGCCACCTGAATCTGCACAAGACCTTCTGCATCCCGCACGGCGGCGGCGGACCCGGCGTCGGCCCGATCGGTGTGCGCTCACACTTGACGCCGTTTTTGCCCGGACACCCGATGGCCCCCGAACTCGGTGGTGGAGGAACGATCTCGGCAGCGCCGTACGGCAGTGCGTCCATTCTGCCCATCACCTGGACCTACATCCGGATGATGGGTGCTGCGGGCCTGCGCCGCGCCAGCCTGACCGCCATCGCGTCGGCCAACTACATCGCGCGTCGACTCGACGAGTACTTCCCGGTTCTCTACACCGGCGAGAACGGCATGGTCGCGCACGAGTGCATCCTCGACCTCCGTGGGTTGACCAAGGACACCGGCGTCACCGTCGACGACGTCGCAAAGCGTCTGGCCGACTACGGTTTCCATGCACCGACCATGAGCTTCCCCGTGGTCGGCACACTGATGGTCGAGCCCACCGAGAGCGAGAACCTCGAAGAGATCGACGAGTTCTGCGAGGCGATGATCGCCATTCGCGGCGAAATCGATCGCGTCGGCGCCGGCGAGTGGACGGTGGAGGACAACCCGCTACGCGGTGCTCCCCACACTGCCGGAAGCATTGCAGCGCAGTGGGATCACCCGTACTCGCGTGAGATCGCCGTCTTCCCGCGTGGCAAGGCCCGCCCGAAGGTGTGGCCGTCCGTGCGTCGTATCGACGGTGCACATGGCGACCGCAACCTGGTCTGCTCCTGCCCGCCGATCGAAGCGTTCGCAGGCAACTAAGGCGTGTGCCCGCCGGAGATCATCACCTCTCGTGTACGAGTTCGAGAACAGTGATCTCCGGCGGGGCGCCGACGCGTACCGGCGGACCCCAAGCCCCGGCGCCACGCGTCGTGTACAGCACTGTGTTTCCGACCCTGTCCAAGCCTTGCACCGAAGGCTGCTGCAGCGGAACGAGATACCGCAGCGGCCACATCTGACCGCCGTGAGTGTGCCCGGACAGTTGCAGATCGATACCCATCTCGGATGCCTCGATCGCTTGACGCGGTTCGTGCGCGAGAAGCAAGGCGAAAGTATTCGGATCGCGACCTGCGAGCGCGGCAGTCAGGTTCGGCTCGTACGGGGCCGGCGACGTGTAGTCGTGGATGCCCACGATGTCGATGGTATCGCCGCCATGCTGGATCGAGGTGCGGCTGTTGCGAAGTGTGGTGATCCCCAATGTCTCCCACACGTCGAGCCATTTGCCGCCGTCGTCGGCGTAGAACTCGTGGTTTCCGCTGACTCCGAAGATTCCGTCGGGCGCCCGAAGATCGGCGAGCGGAGCAAGATCGGGAGCAACTTTCGCGACGGTTCCGTCCACGAGGTCGCCGCCGATCGCGATCAGATCGACATTCTGCGAGTTCACGATATCGACCACCTTGCGGGTGAAGTCGACCCCGCGGGCCGGTCCCACGTGCAGGTCGGTGATCAAGGCGATCCGGTATCCGTTGAAGCCCTCAGGTAGGCGAGCGAGCGGCACGCGGACGCGGGAAATCTTGGGGCCCGACGCCTCGTAGACGCCGTAGCCGGCGGTGCCGATCGCCGCGAGAGTGACTGCTGCCGTAGCCAACTGCAACGTACGACGCTTGGCTGGGTCGACTTCGGTCGTGGTATCCGTGTGGCGTGCACGTAGTCGACCGATCCCGGCGAACAGGCCGATCACGAGCAGTCCGGGAATCAGATACAGCCACGAAGCCAGCCAGACCCATCCGACAAATCCGATCGGTCGCGCCCACGATGTCGGAAAGACTTCGCCGCTGCCGACCCCGATGAGCGTCGAGACCGCCAAGACGACAAGCGCAGTGTCGGCGAGACGAGCCCATCGCCTCGGGATGCCGGTGGCGCGAGCGAGTCGGCGATGCAGGAACCAGGTCAGAAGGGCGAGAAGGACTGCAAAAACCGCGACGCGCCCCATCAGGACAGCATCTTGGTCACTGCGGCCGCGAGAGCGGGGTCGGACGTCGAATCGACCCGAACCAATGTGCCGCCCGTCCGATCCGAGACGTCTTGGAGTGTGGAGACGTCGTCGCCCGCACCGACGACGATCACGTCGACCTGTACCGGACGCGACGGATTGCCCGCAGCGGCGATCGCGCTGAGCAGTTCGGCTCGCGTCGTGGTGGATTCGTCAGGCGTACTCGAGGTGATCAGCAGCACCGAGTTGACTCGCCCCGCGTCGAAACCGTCCACGGCGGCTTTGTAGGAGCTGGCAAGCGCCGGGTATTTGGAGGTCTTTCCGCCGGCCCGAAGCCCGTTGAGGAAATCGGTGATCGTGGCACGCCGATTAGGCTCGGACAGTGAACCGCCCGGAACCAGGATGCGCTCGGACGGTTTTCCGTCGGTGCCCGTGCTGAACTCGCGAAGGCCGATGTCCGAAGCGTCAGGGCTGCGACCCAATTGGGTATTCACCGCCGAGGCAACGTTCGCCAAGCGGGTAGTGCCACCGTCGTCGGTACCCATCGACGCCGACGTGTCCATCAGGATGGTGGCACTACGCGGCGAGACCGGGTTGGCGACTATGTCACCGAGCGCCGCTGCGGTCTCCGCCGAAGCCGGTTTCAACGTGGACGAGATCTTGGCCGGGGACACCGCCCCGAGATCGGGAAGGTCTTGGCCCTCGACCCGGAAACCGGCGCCGACGAACAACTGTGACTGATTCGGCTCACGCATGAAATCGGCAAACTGTGCCGCTGCGCGCGACGCGGTTTCGTCGATCCCGCTGCCCGAGACGATGACCGCCGGATAGTCCGCGACTGGCGTTGCGCCGGCGGGGGAGTACGTCGTCATCGCCGCGTTCGCGCTCTGCGCTATCGACTGTTCCGTGGCCGGAACGGCTTTCACCGAATCCGGTGTTCCGGCGCTCAGTGCTCCGAGGGCTTCGGCGGTGGACGAGGGGGGAGTCGGCAAGGATTGGAACTGCAACGCCCGTGCACTGAGCGCAGCGTTGACCTGAGCGGACTTCGCCTGATCCGTCGTGACCGGACCGGCACCCGCATCGGCGACGTCGGCAGCGATCGCCTGTGCAGCCATCGAGGTTTCGGTACTTCCGACCGGCAGGGCGACCGTCAGATCGGAAGGCAAAGACTTCCAACTCGATGCTGCGCCGGCCAATGCTGCCGCGGTCTCGGGACCGGCTGCCAGAACGATCGGGGAACTCGCGAGCGAGCGAGGATCACCGTTGATCACGGCCTTGCCCGACAGTGGCGCGAGTTCGAACGAACTCGTCGGGATCCACAGGGAGGGACGCGGTCCCAATGCTGCGTCGTCCCAGGGGGCCGCCGGACCGGCTTCGAGTGCCGTCGAGACCGACGCGGACGGCGCACCGTGCACCACGACGGCGATGCAGTGATCACGCACCACCGGCGAGGTCTGGGTGTACCGCTTCGCCAGTTCCTCGACCTGTGGGGCTATGGACGGATCCGCGGTGACGTCGAGTGTCTTGTTGCCCTCGACGCACGTACCGGCTGCCTGCTGTCCCTGATGGTCGATCCGGTTGCTGAGGGCCTTCCATCCGAAGAAGCCTGCCACGATCAAGACGATCAGCACGACGACGAGAATCGGCCCCTTACTGATACCTCTGGCGCCTGACCCGCCGCGATGTTCGCCCACGTACCTTGCCCTACCTTGGTCACTCGAAGAATGTCTGTTGAACGGACTGTGTCCTCGGCCAGTCTAGTGACGAAACTTCGGGGCCTACGCGAACAGCCTCGACACCGGGAGCGGTGCCGAGGCTGTTCGGGTTCAGCTTCGAGTTCGAAGAAGGTGAAATCAGGCGTTGGCGGCCTTGTACTCGCGGCGGCGGCGATGCAGGATCGGCTCCGTGTATCCGCTGGGCTGCTTCGCGCCTTCGAGGATGAGTTCCTTGGCAGCCTGGAACGCGATGTTGGAATCGAAATCAGGTGCCATGTTGCGGTACTCGGCGTCGCCCTCGTTCTGACGGTCGACAACCGGGGCCATGCGCTCGAGTGCGCTGACAACGTCGCTCTCGCTGACGATGCCGTGACGCAGCCAGTTGGCGAGCAGCTGGCTCGAGATGCGCAGCGTGGCGCGATCCTCCATGAGCGCGACATCGTGGATGTCGGGAACCTTGGAGCAGCCGACGCCCGCGTCGATCCAACGGACCACGTAGCCGAGGATGGACTGGCAGTTGTTGTCGAGCTCTTCCTTCTTCTCCGCGTCCGTCCAGTCGGTGCTGGGAGCGAGCGGGATGGTCAGGATGTCGTCGACGCTCGCGCGAGGCTTGCCCTTCAGGCTGTCCTGAACTGCGAATACGTCGACGCGGTGGTAGTGCGTCGCGTGCAGCGTTGCGCCGGTCGGCGAAGGTACCCATGCGGTGTTGGCGCCGGCCTTGGGGTGACCGATCTTCTGCTCGAGCATGTCTGCCATCAGCTCGGTCATGGCCCACATGCCCTTGCCGATCTGCGCCTTGCCCTGCAGGCCGCAGGCCAGTCCGGTGTCGACGTTCCAGTCCTCGTACGCACCGATCCACTTCTGCTTCTTCATCTCGGCCTTGCGCACCATCGCGCCGGCTTCCATGGAGGTGTGGATCTCGTCGCCGGTGCGGTCGAGGAAGCCGGTGTTGATGAACACGACGCGGTCGACGGCTTCCTTGATGCAGGCGGCGAGGTTGACCGTCGTACGACGCTCCTCGTCCATGATGCCGACCTTGAGCGTGTTCTCCGGAAGCCCGAGGACCTGCTCGACACGGCCGAACAGTTCGGTGGTGAAGGCAACTTCCTCGGGACCGTGCTGCTTGGGCTTGACGATGTAGATCGAGCCGGTGCGGCTGTTGTCGAGCGGTCCGTTGGCGTCACTGATCGAGAGGCCGTGCACTGCACAGGCACTGGTGATCAAGGCGTCGAGGATGCCCTCGGGGACCTCGTTGCCGTCGGCGTCGAGGATCGCGGGGTTGGTCATGAGGTGACCGACGTTGCGGACGAACAGGAGCGAACGACCGTGCAGGCTGAGTTCGCTGCCGTCGACTGCGGTGTACTTACGGTCGCCGTTGAGCGTGCGGGTGAAGGACTTGGCGCCCTTCTTGATCTCCTCGGACAAGTCACCGCGGTTGAGACCCAACCAGTTTCGGTAGCCGACAACCTTGTCGTCGGCGTCGACAGCGGCGACCGAGTCCTCGAAGTCCATGATCGTGGTGACGGCGGATTCGAGAACGACGTCCTTGACGCCGGCGGCGTCGGTGCTGCCGATCGGGGACGAGGCGTCGATCTGGATCTCGGCGTGCAATCCGTTGTTCAGCAGCAGGATGCTCGTCGGTGCGTCCTTCTCGCCGAGGTAGCCGACGAACTTCTCCGGCTGGGCGAGCGTGGTGACAGTACCGTCTGCCAACGTGATCTTCAGTTCACTGCCGTCGACAACGTACTTGGTTGAATCTGCATGCGATCCCGACGCGAGAGGTGCTGCCGCATCGAGGAATTCACGCGCCCAGGCGATGACCTTGTCGCCGCGGACCTTGTTGTAGCCGGAACCCTTCTCGGCGCCGTTCTCCTCGGAGATGGCGTTGGTGCCGTACAGCGCGTCGTACAACGAACCCCAGCGGGCGTTGGACGCGTTGAGAGCGAAGCGCGCGTTGAGGATCGGCACGACCAACTGCGGGCCGGCCGTCGAGGTGATCTCGGTGTCGACGTTCGCGGTGGTGACCGAGAACTCGGCAGGCGTCGGCAGGAGGTAGCCGATTTCCTGCAGGAACGCCTTGTACGCGGCGGCGTCGATGGGAGCGCCGGCGTGATCGCGATGCCACTGATCGATCTGAGCCTGCAGATCGTCACGCTTGGCAAGCAAGTCGCGGTTCTTCGGTGCGAGCTCGGTGATGACCTTGTCGGCGCCGGCCCAGAACGTTTCGGCGTCTACACCGGTGCCGGGAAGAGCCTCCTCGACCACGAAGTCGTAGAGAACCTTGGCAACCTGAAGACTGCCGACCTGAACGCGCTCAGTCATGAATAGCCTCACTTTTCCGAAAGCGGAGCATCACATATGGATGCCATGAACCAACATCAATGTTACCTGGGAGTATTCCCACCGCTGTCCGCGCCCTGAGCTGCGATAATCGGGCGCGAAGAGCTGAAACGATCAAGTGAAATTCGTTCTGTCTAGAGTTTGCGCGCGGAAATCTCGAAACCAGCCGCGCGTAGACGCTCGACCAGGACGTCGCCGAGCGCTGTCGCTGGAGTCAAAACGCCGGTGGCCGGGGGAAGAGCCTTTTGGTCCTTCGCCAACGACAACGCAGATTCGCCGAGCATTACCGCCGTCGCGCTGTATCCCGGGTCGCCCTTCGCCTTCACTCGTGATGTGTATCGGGCGCCGGTCGTGGTCGTGGTGAACACGTCGAGCGTGAAGTGGCCCTTCTTCTGGGTGCTCTCGCTCGGACCTTCACCGGGAGCCGGCAATACCTTGTCGAGAAGGAAACGTGTCGGAGGTAGAGCGAGTCCGGCGACCAGCGCGCCGAGGCCGACCGCCACGCCGCCCGCAATCACCGGTGACACCACCGATGAGCCGACGCTCATCACCTCGCTGTACTTGAACTTCTTGCCGTACGCCCACTCTCGGAGCGCATTGCTGCGACGGACGACTCGTGTGTTGTACGACGCCATCACGAACGGTGCCTTCCACCCCTTCAGTGAAGGATCGATCTTCTTGCCGTCGACCACGCTCACGTCGCTCTGTCGTCCGAGGTCAGGCTCCCGGTCACGATCGGGGCTCAGCGAGTACGGCGAGGCCGCGAGTTTCCGCAGGCGCGCATCGTCTTTCGACACGTCGATCTGATTGCGAAGCGAATCGATCGTGCCACCGCTCACGCCGCCGCGCAGCGCCGTGACCACCAGCGTTGTGTCGGTGAGCTCACCGGCGCCGTCGGCAGTGACCTTCTCGTGGAGGACGTGAACTCCGAGATCGGAAGGGATGGAATCGAATCCGCAGGAATGGACGATCTTTGCGCCGGTCGAGACCGCCAGCTCATGGTTGGCGTCGATGCTCTCGCGGTGGAACAGCACCTCACCGGTGAGGTCGACGTAATGAGTTCCGGCGGAGGCGCATTCGTGAACGAGGGCGTGGCCGTACTTGGCATACGGGCCGACCGTGGTGGCGACGACCCGGCTTCGCTGGGCGAGCGCCTTCAATGCGGTGGCGTCGTCGGCGTCGGCAATGATCAGGGGGAGATCGGCCGCGGCGGTACCCAGATCGGCGCGAGTGGCTGCCAACTTCTCGAGGGAGCGGCCACCGAGGCCGATTTTTGTGCCTTCGGGAGCATGTTTGACGAGGTAGTCGGCGAGTAGCTTACCGACGAAGCCGCTCGCTCCGTAGACGATGATGTCGAGTTCTCGGGCGGGCGAGGTTCCAGTCATGGAGCCAGCCTACAAACGAGCACCCGAAAGTGATGTGACCGAGGTCACTCGGCGGGGAAGGGCTCCTTGACGACGAGGATCGGAGCCTCCACTTCGAGCAGGAGACGCTGCAGCGGGCGTTCGAGGAGGAACTTGCCGATGGGGGACATCCGGCGTGTTCCGACGATCAGGAGATCGACACCCGCGTCGTGGACCAGGTTGACGAGCGCGGTCACCGGATCGCCGTCGTGCTCGGTGGTGCGCAGATCCCACTTCGTCTCCGAGAATCCACCGGCGTCGAGCGCTGACTGGATCTCGCCGCGAAGAGCGGCCCGATCGTCCTCGGTGTCTCCGAGGTTGACCGTGCCTCCGATGTTGACGTCGTCCAGGACGTGCAGAACCAGCAGTTCCTCGCTTCGACCCACGGATTCCCGTGCAGCGGCCACGATTGCGGCACGGCCTTCCGGGCTGTCCTTGTGTACGACGGCGATCGTCATGGTTCCTCCGAGTCGGTGAGCAGTGTCAGCTCCATTATCGCCTGCAATGCTGTGCTCTACCTGAAATGAGCTACTCGACACGGGGGTCTGGGGGTGACGAGATCGCCACATCGGGGCGCCTAGGTGCCGCCCATCACGAATGCGGCGTGCTGCCGATCACCACGGCGAAGGTTTGTAATCCTTGAGGAAGCAGCCGTGCAGGTCGACGCCCAGTTCACCCTGAACGATGGGGTCGTAGACGCGGGCGGCACCGTCGACGAGGTCGAGTGGTGCGTGAAAACCTTCGTCGGCCAACCGCATCTTGGTGAAGTGTGGGCGTTCGTCGGTGATCCAGCCGGTGTCGACGGCGGTCATGAGGATGCCGTCGTCGAGCATTTCCTTGGAGCTGGTGCGGGTCAGCATGTTCAGTGCTGCCTTGGCCATGTTGGTGTGCGGGTGGCCAGGGCCCTTGTACGCGCGGCTGAACTGGCCTTCCATGGCGGAAACGTTCACGACGTACTTGCGTCGTGCAGCGGCCGCGGCCATCGACGGGCGCAAGCGCGAAACGAGAATGAAGGGCGCGACCGAGTTGCAGAGCTGGACTTCGAGAAGCTCGATTGGATCGACCTCTTCGACGGTCTGAACCCAGCTGTTGGTGTGCGCGAGGTCGGGCAGCAGCCCGCCCGCGTCGATGGCGATGCCCTGCTCGATGCGATCGGGTGACGCCGACTTGGCGACGAGGGCGAGTGAACTGACCGCGTCGGCGGACAGATTTCCGGAGGTGATGCTTGCGACGTCCGACAGCGATCCGGCCAGAGCCGCGGGGTGGGCGTCGCTCGTCTTGCCGAAAGTCAGGACATCAGGCAGTTCACCGGCGGGAAGCGCACCGGACTCGGCGTCGACCAGAGCGCCGTAGGCACCGGGGGAGCGTCGAACAGTTTGTGCGGCGTTGTTGATGAGGATGTCGAGTGGACCCTGTGCGGCAACGGAATCCGCGAGTGCAACAACCTGGGCGGGGTCGCGGAGGTCGATGCCGACGATGCGCAGACGGTGAATCCAGTCGTTGCTGTCTTCCATCGCTTTGAATCGGCGGATCGCGTCGTTGGGGAATCGTGTCGTGATGGTCAGATGTGCGCCGTCACGCAGCAGGCGCAACGCGATGTACATGCCGATCTTCGCGCGGCCGCCGGTCAGAAGTGCGCGTCGGCCGGTGAGATCAGTGCTGGCATCACGTTTGCTGCGGCTGGTGGCAGCGCAATCGGGGCACAGTTGGTGGTAGAAGGCGTCGACTGCGGTGTAGCGCTGCTTGCAGATGTAGCATGGCCGCGCCTTGATGAGCGTGCCGGCGGAGGCGCCGGCGGTGTTCGACTTGATCGGAATGCCTGCGGTCTCGTCGTCGATGCGATCGGGTGAACCGGTGGCAGTCGCAGCGACCACTTGGCGGTCGGCTTCGTTGACGGCTGCGCGCGAGGCGAGGCGACGCTTCTTCTTGAGTCGCTTGAACAGATGGCCGACAGCGCGCTGCATGGTGATCGAATCGGGATGCTCGTCGTCGAGTTCGGCGGCTTCGGAAAGGACCTTCAGGCAGATTTCGAGTTCTGCGGGGTCGAGTCCGGTGAGTTCGGCTCGAGCAGATTCTGAATCGGCTGTTTCCAGCGAATCTGCCTGCAGTGCATCCGACTTCTTGGTGTCTGTATCCACTTCGAACTTCTGTTCCATCTCGATCGCCGCTCGCGCGGACTGTTCCCTGGTGCGGGAACTTCGCCAATTACGAGAAAAGCTCCGGTTCGATGAACCGGAGCTTTTCCTGTCTGTCTCAACACAGAGTGTCCGAGGGGGGACTTGAACCCCCACGTCCGTTAATAGGACACTAGCACCTCAAGCTAGCGCGTCTGCCATTCCGCCACTCGGACTCGGCCCCGATTTCTCGGTGCTGGGAAAGAGTATCCGATGCCATCCCCAGGTCCCAAATCGCCCCACTGCTGTGCGCCTTTATTAACCGCCGGGGGTTAATAAAGGCGCACAGCAAAAAGACCCCAGCCTGATCAGGCTGGGGTCTTTTTGCTGTATTCGAGTGTCCGAGGGGGGACTTGAACCCCCACGTCCGTTAATAGGACACTAGCACCTCAAGCTAGCGCGTCTGCCATTCCGCCACTCGGACTCGGCCCCGATTTCTCGGTGCTGGGAAAGAGTATCCGATTAGGTGAGCTGCCCCAAATCGCCAGGTTGCGGGGCATTCCGGTCGCCCGCGTCGTTTGATTCGATGGTAGGAAAGTGGAATGACCACAACCCCGAATAATTCGAATCCGAGTAGAGCCGAAGCAGAAGTAGTCGAACTGGTCAGTTCCCTCATCCGCTTCGACACCTCGAACACGGGAGAACTCGAAACCACCAAAGGCGAGCGTGCGTGCGCGGAGTGGGTTGCCGCGCAGCTTCAAGAAGTCGGTTACGAGACGGAATACGTCGAGTCCGGAGCACCCGGCCGTGGGAATGTCTTTGCTCGTTTGAAGGGAGCCGAGTCGGGTCGTGGTGCGTTGATGCTTCACGGTCATCTCGACGTAGTTCCGGCCGAGCCCGCCGACTGGAGCGTCCATCCCTTTGCCGGCACCGTCCAGGACGGTTACGTCTGGGGGCGCGGCGCCGTGGACATGAAGGACATGGTCGGGATGATCCTGGCCCTCGCCAGACAGTTCAAGGCGGAAGGCGTCGTACCGCCGCGTGATCTGGTGTTCGCTTTCGTGGCGGACGAGGAAGCGGGCGGTAAGTACGGATGCCAGTGGCTGGTCGAGCACCGCCCGGATCTGTTCGAGGGAGTGACCGAGGCCGTGGGTGAGGTCGGCGGTTTCTCGCTGACGGTTCCGCGGCCTGACGGAACCGACCGCCGGCTCTACCTCGTGGAGACTGCGGAAAAGGGCCTCGGTTGGATGCGTCTGACGGCCAAGGGACGCGCCGGACACGGCTCCTTCCTCCACGACGACAACGCGGTCGCGACACTCGCCGGCGCGGTCTCGAGGCTTGCTGCCCACCAGTTCCCGATCGTGATCTCGGATTCGGTCGCGGAGTTCCTGACCGCCGTCGGCGAGGAGACCGGATTGGACTTCGATCCGGGATCACCCGACATCGACGGGACTCTCGCGAAGTTGGGGACGATCGCCAACATCATCGGGGCGACGTTCCGTGACACGGCGAACCCGACGATGCTCAAGGCCGGATACAAGGCGAACGTCATTCCGCAGACTGCCGAGGCGGTCTTCGACTGCCGCGTGCTGCCGGGACGTCAGGCCGAATTCGAGCGAACGGTGGACCAACTGATCGGTCCCGACGTGACCCGCGAGTGGATCACCAAGCTGGATTCGTACGAAACAACGTTCGACGGCCACCTCGTAGACGCCATGAACGAGGCGATCCTCGCCCACGATCCGGAGGCTCGCACAGTTCCGTACATGCTCTCCGGCGGAACCGACGCGAAGGCATTCGCGAAACTGGGCATTCGCTGCTTCGGCTTCGCGCCGTTGCAGTTGCCGCCCGAGCTGGATTTCAGCGCGCTGTTCCACGGCGTCGACGAGCGAGTTCCGGTGGACGCACTACTGTTCGGGACACGTGTTCTGGAACATTTCCTGCTCAATTCCTGACGAGCACGTAGATAGATCCGTGAGCTCGACGCACATCGAGCTCTCTTGTCACAGAAAGGATTCGCATGGCGCACGATCCGTACGAACCATTGCCGAAGTTGCCGAGTTTCGAGCTGACCAGTGACGACATCACTGCGGGCCAGCCGCTGAAGCTTGCTCAGGCCAGTGGAGCCTTCGGTGTCCCCGGTGGCGAAGACATCTCACCGCAGCTCTCGTGGTCCGGCTTTCCGGCCGAGACGAAGAGCTTCGTCGTGACGGTGTTCGATCCGGACGCACCGACTGCGTCGGGGTTCTGGCACTGGGCCGTGGCGAACATCCCCGCTTCCGTCACCGAGCTCCCCGCCGGTGCCGGCGCGGCGGACAGCGATGTCCTGCCCGCCGGAACCGTCACCCTCCGCCACGACGGTGGCGGGTTCGGTTTCATCGGTGCAGGCCCGCCTCCCGGGCACGGTCCGCATCGCTACATCGTGGCGGTGCATGCCCTCGACGTGGAGACGCTCGACGGAGTCACCCCTGACTCGTCGCCGGCGTTCCTCGGTTTCAACGTGTTCCATCACGCGATTGCGCGTGCAACCCTGACCGGGACGTTCGAGGTCGAATAGTCACTTTGCTGTGCGCCTTTATTAACCGCGGGCGGTTAATAAAGGCGCACAGCACTCTCTAGCGAGGGTTCTCAGCTCCCACAGCCTGGGCAATTGACGAGAAGCCGGCTGCGCGGACCCGCTTGGCTATGCCCTTGTGGATGCTGCGAGCCCAGAACGGTCCGCCGTAGATGAAGCCGGTGTATCCCTGCACCAGTGTCGCGCCGGCGAGGATCCGTTCCCACGCCTGATCGGCCGTCTCGATACCGCCGACCGAGATGATGGTCATCTTGTCGCCCACTCGGACGTACAGGCGCCGAAGTACTTCGAGTGAGCGCTCGGCGACCGGTGCACCGGACAGCCCGCCTGCGCCGAGTGCAGCTACCTCGGCGTCCGGGGTCTTCAAACCGTCGCGACGGATCGTGGTGTTGGTCGCGACGATTCCGGCAAGCCCGAGTTCGATTGCCAGATCGGCGACCGCGTCGACGTCCTCGTCCGAGAGGTCGGGCGCGATCTTCACCAGTACCGGCACGCTGACGGTGTCGAGCACGGCCTGCAGGATCGGGCGCAGTGATTCGACGGCCTGCAGATCACGGAGTCCGGGCGTGTTCGGCGAGCTGACATTCACGACCATGAAGTCGGCCAGCGGACCCAGAAGCTGCGCGCTGGCGGTGTAGTCGGCCGCGGCGTCGGCGGCTTCGACGATCTTGGTCTTGCCGATGTTGGCACCGATCGGGACCGTGACGCGGCGCTGTCGCAGGAAATTCGCCGCGTGACCAGCGCCGTGGTTGTTGAAGCCCATCCGGTTGATCAAAGCGCGGTCGGCCGGAAGACGGAAGAGACGCGGCGCGGGGTTACCGGGCTGAGCCTGGGCCGTCACTGTTCCGACCTCGGCGAAACCGAATCCCAACGGGCCCCAGGCGTCGACGCCGGTGGCGTCCTTGTCGAATCCTGCGGCGAGGCCGAGAGGTGCCGGGAACGTCAGACCGAATGCCTGACTCCGCAGAACCGGGTCGTCGACGACAAGGACTTTTGCGACCAGCCAGCGAAGGGGAGCGAACCGTGTCACCAGTTTCATCGCGGTGAAGGCAATGTGGTGGATGCGTTCCGGTGGGACCCGGAACATCAGGCTCAGCAGCAGTTGGTACACGATTCTCCAGCTCTTCGATGGTGTGATTTTGTCAGCGGTTTCGACAGCGGCGGGCCCTGGTCGTCTGTTGGACGATCAGTGCTGAATGCCGTCCGGATCGGTCACGTGCAGCGGCGTCTTCTTTCGCTTGAGGAGCACGCGACGACTGCCGTCGGGGTAGAGACGGACTCGGGAGAGTTCCCATCCGCCGAACTCGGCGGAGATCGCCAGACGCATCGACGCCGTGACCCGCGAAACGTTCGGCGGTAGTCGAAGGGGCACATAGTCGAACTTGTCGTCCGACGTCTCCCACTGCGCGGGGATCCCGCGCGTACGCTTTTCCATCAGTTCTCCCGTGACGGGATGACCTGCAGCCCGTCACCGGTTGCCGATCCGACGATCAGATTGCCGTTGGAAGAGTCTACGGCCAACGAATTCGGCTGTCGCACCGTCTTGAACCGTCCGGTCTCCACGGGGATGCCGGACGACAGATCGAAGCCGACCACTTCGTTGGTCGCGGTCAGCGTGACCCACACCCGATCCGCGGCCTCGTCGTAGGCAACGGCGTACGGCGACTCGCCGACGGGGTAGCGCTGGTGCATCAGGAGCGGATCGGCAGTGAAGACGAGCAGTTCGTTGCCGGTGGTGTCGGTGACCAGAATGCGTCCGAAGCGATCGGTGGCCAGATGAGTTGCGCCCTCACCGGCGCGGAGAGCGACGCCGAGTTTGCCGTCTTCGAGGTTGATCGCCGTCAGCGAGGTCTGACGGTGATCGAGGGCGCTCAGGTTGTCGCCGGTGACCGCGAGTTCGTCGACGGATGCGAATCCCGAAACCGTCTGTGACTGATCGGTCTTCGGGTCGACGATGTGAACTGAACCATTGTCCGTGCCGATCGCGATGCGGCCGTCGTTGAGTTCGACCGCTGAATTCGCCTGCCCGTCTACCGGGATGGACGTCTGTTCGCCCGAAGTCAGATTCAGCTTCACGACCTGGCGATCCATCGACAGAAGAGCGCTACCGTCAGAGCCGATCGAAACGTCGCGTACGTCGGAATCCAGGGCTGTTGGACGACCTGCAGAGGCGGGGTCGGCGCCGGCCAAACCGTCCGAAGGAACGACCAGCACCGAACGGGGGTCGTTGGCAACCACTACAGCGCTGCGCGTGATCGGGTCGAATGTGATGGAATCGATCAGACCTGAATACGGGTGAACCACGCCGTCCGGGGTACTGGTGGTGGCCGGTGAGACCGCTGCCGTTGCGGGATCGATCGTGATGAGGTCGTCTCCGCCATCTCCGGAAGAACATCCTGTGACCAGCAGAACCGCCGCCCCCATTGCTGCTGCAGTGGTGCGGATCCCTAGGCGAGCCATGTGTAGTTCCTCTTTTTCTTGTCATCTGTTCTTCACGCAGTGCGACTGTCATCGATCATCCCTGATCGCAGTCGGGCGCCGTTCATCGCGTCGAGGAACTACCGACCATTCCGCTCACACCCCTGACGCGATACCGTACGAACAGCGATTGCGGTTGACGCTGCAATCACCGAGGAGATCATTGTGATTCCCACAGAACCCACCGATTCCGGCGCGCAGTCGCCCGAACCGGCGCGGCCGGGCTTCGAGATCGAGGACCTCACCGTCGGCGCTCACGCACACGGTTTCGGCAGGTCCGACGGTCGAACTTTCGCGTTCCGCGTACGAAAGAGCATGCTGTTCGTCGAGGTATACGGCGAATACTGCGAGCACAGTGTGCCGACCCCTGCAGACGTTGTCGCCACCGCGGAGCGATCGGTGACCGACATCGATCTGACCGACGAGCGAAGCATCGCCGGTGTGGTCCGCGACGCAGTTCTGTCCACCGAGGCTGATTGGTCACAGCCCGGTCCCGGTGACGGAGTTCGCGAGGGCGACGGCCGCAGCCTGCCGACGGTGAGAGCCGTCCTGAACAGGCTGGGATCGATCATCGATTCTGTTCGGTGAATTCTCGGCGCGGGATGACCAGGGTTGCTCCGGTTGTCGGATGCGGGAACACCTCGACCGGATAACCGTAGACGCGGGTCAGAAGCTCTTCGTGCAACACCGATTCCGGGGGACCGTCAGCGGCGATGCGGCCGTTTTCGAGCACGACGATCCGATCCGCGTACGCCGCTGCCAACGCGAGGTCGTGCAAAACGACGACGACGGCATCGCCGTCCGCAGCGCGAGCGCGCGCCACGGACATCACCGCTTCCTGGTGTCCGAGGTCGAGAGCTGCAGTCGGCTCGTCCAGCAGGATGGTCGACGTTTCCTGTGCCAGTACCCGGGCCAGCGCGACCCGCGCTTGCTCGCCGCCGGACAGCACGGCGAACGGCCGATTGGCGAACCCCTCGACATCGCAGGTCTTCATCGCCGCGGTGATAGCAGCGCCGTCGCGGTCTTCTCGGCGAGTTCCGGTCCATGGCGCACGTCCCATACGAACCACCTGGCGAGCGCTGAACGAAAATCCGATGGTGTGTTTCTGGGGGAGCACCGCGCGTCGGCGCGCCATGTCGATCGGCGACCACTGAGTGAGGTCGGTGCCGTCAACGTCCACCCGCCCAGCGATGACGGGCTGATCACCGGCCAACGCCGCAAGAAGAGTCGACTTACCGGCGCCGTTCGGTCCGACGAGAACGACTAGCTCGCCTGCCCGGACTTCGATGGACACGCCTTCCAGAATCTGCCGACCACCGCGTTCGACTGTGATGTCGCGCGCCTCGAGGGTGACATCACCGACGGCTGGGCTCTTCGGTTCGGGGGTGACGCGGCCGAACAGTTCGCGCCAGTTTCTTACGAGGCTGCTCATGCCCACCCGCCCTGTTGCGCGCGCGTGCGTCGGAGAAGCCAGAAGAAGAAGGGGCCGCCCACCAGAGCGGTCAGCATTCCGAGGGGCAGGTCTGCGTTGTCGATCAGCGACCGCGAGCCCAGATCTGCGACAAGCAGAACCAGTGCGCCGGCGAGGGCGCTCGCCGGAATCAGCGCGCGGTGGCCAGGTCCGACGAGAATGCGCATCAGGTGCGGAACGACCAGACCGACGAAGAGGATGATGCCGGTGAAGGCAACACTCGCCGAGACCAGGAGAGCGACGATCAGTACCGCGAACTGGCGAAGCCGTTCGACGTTGACGCCCAGATGACGGGCCGCGTGTTCACCGAGCGCCAGCAGGTCCAGACGTGGGGCGATCATCATGGTCGCGGCGATCCCGACGACGGTCATCGGCGCCACGATCAGGACTGCGTTCCAGGAAGCGCCGTTGAGTGAGCCGAGTTGCCAGAACACGATCTGATCGCGAGCGGACGGGCTGGCGACGAAGGTGAAGAACGCGATGAGCCCGCCGGCGAACGCGTTGATCGCGACGCCCGTCAGCACCAACGTCACTACTTCGGTTCGGCCTTCGTGCCGAGCCAGCAGGTAGACCGCCGCGGTGGTGACCAGCCCGGCGACGAACGCAGCCGCAGCAACGGCCCAGCCGGCCACGAACGTTCCCCCGACGACGATGACAGCACTCGCGCCAACTGCCGCGCCCGCAGACACTCCGATCACTCCGGGTTCTGCGAGCGGATTGGAGAACACACCCTGCAGGAGCGCACCGGAACATCCCAGCGCCGCGCCGACACAGATGGCGAGCACGACGCGGGGGAATCGAACCTCCCACAAAGTCACTTCACCGCTGGGATGGGCGGGCATCGGACCGAGGTCGAGCCCGATGCGATGCAGGATGCTGCCCAAAACCTCGAGTGGCGACGTCGGAACTTGACCGATGCACGCCGACAGCACCGCGACGATCACGAGGGCGAGAGTCAAGCTGACCAGAACCGCACTCACCCGCGACCGCGACGCGGGGCCAGACGCCGACTTGTCGGCGCCCCCGACGTCGTGTGAATCCTCGGCCGACACAGTCTTACCTGCTTCGGAACTACCTGTCTCTGTACTCACGAATCAGCACTCACGAATCTTTGCTCACGATCCACCGGGCTCGTAGATCGCTTCGGCGAGTGCCGCCATGACGCGTCCGGTGTTCGGCCCGAAGCTGAGCAGTACTCCGTCCGCCATGTCGACTACTCGTTTGTTCTTTCCAGCCGGCGTCTGAGCGATGCCAGGGACCTTTTCGAGGCCGTCGATTCCGCCGATCGATGCCAATCCGTCCGTCATCATCAGCAGGGCGTCAGGCGCTGCGGCGATGAGCGCTTCGCTGGTGATGGGCACGAACTGTTGTGTGATGCCCGAGGCGGTTCCTGCATCGGTGGCGCCGAGTGCCTCGATCAAGGAATCTGCTCCGGACCCTTCACCGCCGATCATGGTGATGGCCGATCCGCGCATGTAGAGGAATGCGATTTTCAGTGGATCGCCCTCGGTGGGGACCAGGTCACGAGCTCCAGCGATTTCCGATTCGGTCCGATCGACCAGCGCTGCGCCCTGGGCGGGTACGCCGAGCGCGTCGGCGACGGCCTGGAGTTGTCCTGGCACACCCTCGAGTGTTCGGGTCGGATCGAAGAAGACGACGGGAACACCGGCGGCGCGCAACTGATCCTGGACGCTCTTGGGCCCGATACTGGTGTCGGTGAGAACAACGGTGGGATTGAGGTCGAGAATTGCCTCGGTGTTGAGCGATTGGCCGCCGACCGTGACAACCGGCACGTCCGCGACTGCGGGGAACTTGGCGGCGGTGTCGCGGCCGACGAGATTGTCACCGAGGCCGAGCGCCACCGTCGTCGTCGCGAGCGTCCCGTAGCGGTCGGCCGCAACGATCCGGCTGTTGTCGGTGATGGTCACGTCGACGCCGTCGAAGCTCTTCACCGTCACGGGCAGTGTCGCGGTCGGGTTGTCGGACACGGGAACCGGGCTGGAATCTTCGAGTACCGCGGTCCTGGCACCCTGAGATGTCGTCGAAGTGTCGCTGGACCCGCAAGCCACCAGACCGAAACCGGCTGCTGCGACCAGAGCCGCCGCGGCCAAGCGCTTCATCATTTGACGAGGTAGCTCTCGATGTCGCCTTCGAGGTCGGCGAACAGGTCGCCGTTGAGGCGGTACGCCAGATTCACCTCGTCGATGAAACGCTGCTGTTCCTCGGCAGGAATCTGCAGTGCATCCAGATTCGAGCGGTAGTCGTCCTTGAAAGGCTTCGGCTTGGGGATGCCTTCGAAGATGTAGAAGCGAAGTCCGTCGGTCTCGAATCCGTAGGCGCGTTCGAGCATCCGGCGGATGATCTGTCCGCCCGAGAGATCGCCCATGTACCGAAGGTAGTGATGTGCGACGAAGCCGGCAGGCCAGTCGAACGCCACCTCCTTCAGGCGGGCGATGTAGCGCTCGGTTGCAGGCAGTGCCACGAGTTCGTCGCGCCAGTTCGGTCCGCCGAGGAACTCGAGATCGGCTTCGAGTGAAGCCACGCGCAACAGATCCTCGGACAGGAACGGGGCGACCAACTCGTTGTCGGCGTGTGTGCGGCCGGCCTCTTCGAGGCTCGTGTAGACGAGGTACGTCTGTCCCAGAAGTGCGGCGTAGCCAGCCGTGGTCAGCTCACCGCCGAGTAGTGCGCCTACGAATCGCGACTGCTCCGTCTCGCGGTGTGCTGCGTCCGTCTCGGTCTTGATTCGTTCGGAGAAGGCTGGGCCTGCGTCTGCGGAAAGGCTGTCTACGTCGAGCGTGGTCATTGATTCTCCTGAGGCTGTAGTCAAGCGTTGCCTACTAGGTTAGCCTGCCCTCGCCAACGCGATACCTCCGGTATTTCGATCAGCGGGACAGATCAAGCGCTCACATCGTCGAGAGCCGCGGCAATCGCTTTCGGAAGTTCCAATTCTTCGGTTGCCAGTACTCCTGTCAACTGGGCGAGATCACGCGTGCCGACGACGGCGCTGGCCACCCCGGCGCGATCGCGCGCCCAGGCCAGTGCCACCGCCAGTGGGGAAGTACCCAGACCGTCGGCAGCGGTAACGACTGCGTCGACCACCCGGATCGAGGAATCGGTCAGATAGCTCTGCACATCCTGCGAATGTGCTTCGTCGGCGCCGCGGGAATCGACGGGAATGCCGTCGCGGTACTTGCCGGTCAGCACACCGCCCGCGAGGGGTACTGCGGCGAACACTCCGACGCCGTGATGGGCCGCCGCTGCGAACAATTCTTCCTCGACGCCGCGTGCGAGCAACGAGTACTCGGCCTGCGTCGCGGCGAGTGTTGTTGCGCCACCGGCTCCTGCGGCCGTCGCGAGCTGCCAGCCGAGGTAGCCGCGAACTCCGACGTACCGCACCTTGCCGCTCGAGACGGCGTAGTCGAGGGTTGCTGCAACCTCGTCGACAGGCGTGAGCGGATCCCAGGTTGCGACCTGCCACATGTCGAGGAAGTCGGTTCCGAGTTCACGAAGAGTCGCGTCGAGCTGGCGGAGCAATCCGCGCCGCGAGCAGTCGACGCGGTCGGTGCCGATCGGTGTGGGGTCGATGCCGGCGCTCGAGCTGATGATGAGTTCGTCACGTGGAACGACGTCGTCGAGTAACTCGGCGAGGATCCGTTGCGCCGCACCGGCGCCGTAGGCGGGCGAGGTGTCGACCAGGGTTCCGCCGGCCTCGGCGAACGCGAGTAGCTGCGCAGCAGCCTCGTCGCCGTCCGTGTCGCGTCCCCATGTCAGTGTGCCGAGCCCAAGTCGCGAGACCCGAAGTCCGCTCGTTCCGACAGATCTGTGCTTCATAACCGCCTGCATCTCGCGCCCGACTCGTGTGCGCAAGTGCGGCACCCGAGAGATCTCACCACGTGCAGACTAGTAGGCGCTCGCCTCGAGTCGGGGTATTCGGACACGGACGTGCCGGGCGCGGCGCGGCGCCGTGGGCCCCGGTAGCGTGGCGCCGGTGAAACGTGAACCCGACACACGAAACCTGTGTGCAGTAACCCCATTCGAATCAGCCGGGATCGGTGAGTGATGGGCGAAGCGATGACCTGGCTCCAGGCCGTGATCCTGGGCCTCGTGCAGGGCTTGACCGAGTTCCTGCCCATCTCGTCTTCCGGACATTTGCGAATCGTGTCGGAGATATTCTTCGGCAGTGACGCCGGCGCGTCGTTCACCGCGGTGACGCAGCTCGGCACCGAGTTGGCGGTCCTGATCTACTTCGCACGCGACATCGTGAGGATCATCACTGCCTGGTTCCGAGGTGTGTTCAATGCCGAGCACCGGGGCGATCTCGATTACCGGATGGGCTGGTACGTCATCATCGGCACCATCCCGGTCGGCATCCTCGGGTTCTTCTTCAAAGACCAGATCCGTACCGGCGCACGCAATCTGTGGCTGATTGCCACGATGCTGATCGTGTTCGCGCTCGTCATCGCTGCTGCCGAGTACTACGGACGCAAGACGCGCCCGATCGAATCGCTCACAGCGCGCGACGGCATCATCATGGGTTCGGCTCAGGCGCTCGCGCTCATCCCGGGTGTCTCACGTTCGGGTGGCACGATCAGTGCCGGCCTTTTCCTCGGACTCACCCGTGAGGCCGCAGCCCGTTACTCGTTCCTGTTGGCGATTCCGGCAGTTCTCGCCTCCGGTTTGTTCAGCCTCCCGGATGCCTTCGAGCCGGCCGGTGAGGGTCTGAACGCGAGCGGTCCGCAGTTGCTGGTGGCAACCGTCATCGCCTTCGCGGTCGGTTACGCAGCGATCGCCTGGCTGCTTCGATTTGTTGTCGATCACTCCATGTACTGGTTCGTCGGATACAGAATCGCTCTCGGCGTAGTCGTCCTTGCGTTGCTGGCCACAGGGGTCGTGTCCGCGACATAGGGGCCGTTTCGACGTCGACCACCCGTCCGTGCGGCCACCGCCCCATTAGGGTTGTGGAATGACAGTTGTCCTACTGCGGCACGGGCGGTCGACGTCCAACACTGCCCATACCCTGGCCGGTCGAACGCCGGGTGTGGAACTCGACGACCACGGCCGGAAACAGGCCGAAGGCGTCGTCGATCGGCTGGTCGGTCTGGACATCGCGGAGATCGTCCGCTCGCCGCTGTTGCGGTGTGAGCAGACGGTCGGCCCCATTGCCGTCGACCGTGGTCTGACGCCGGTGGTCGAGGATCGCCTCATCGAGGTCGATTACGGCGACTGGACGGGTCGCCCGCTCAAGGAACTCTTGGAAGAACCGCTCTGGAAAGTGGTGCAGCGCCACGCTTCCGGTGCAGTGTTTCCCGGCGGTGAAGGGCTGGCCCAGGTACAGGCGCGAGCCGTTGCCGCGATCCGAGAGCACGACGCACGGCTGGCCGAAGAACACGGCAAGGACGTCGTCTGGATTGCGTGCACGCACGGTGACGTCATCAAATCGGTTCTCGCCGACGCGTTTGCGATGCATCTCGATTCGTTCCAGCGCATCGTCGCCGAGCCCGCCTCGGTCAGTGTGATTCGCTACACGGCGACACTGCCGTTCGTTCTTCGCGTCAACGACACCGGAGACGTGCTCGCCGCGATCGGTGCAGCGAAGGCCGCGACCAACGGTTCGGCTCCCGCGCAGGAGTCCGTCCCCGGCGGAGAGGTCGGTGCGTGAGCTGTGACGGATAATGGGTATTCAGTGATGTTCTGCTCGAACTCGAGGAGGTGCAATGTCGCGCGCGATTCACGTATTTCGCACTCCTGACCGATTTGTCGCAGGAACGGTGGGCGAACCCGGTGACAGGTCTTTCTATCTCCAGGCCGTGCACGAATCACGGGTGGTGAGTGTGCTGCTCGAGAAGCAGCAGGTTCAGGTCCTCGCCGATCGCATGGGCTTACTCCTCGAAGAGGTGCATCGACGCTTCGGAACCGAGGTTCCGCCACAAGCCGACGACGTCTCCGACCTCAGCCCGCTGGTCACACCACTCGACGCGGAGTTCCGGGTCGGCACGATGGGGCTCGGTTGGGACGCCGATGCCGGGGCGGTCGTCGTGGAGCTGCTTGCCGTCAGCGAGACGGAGTTCGACGAATCGGTTGTCCTCGACGACGCCGACGACGGTCCGGACGCGGTCCGTGTGTTCCTGACTCCGGAGCAAGCGCGCGAGTTTTCGCTGCGGTCCGAACGCGTCATCGCGGCGGGACGCGCGCCGTGCCCGCTGTGTGGTGAACCGTTGGCGCCCGAGGGGCACGTCTGCATCCGCACCAATGGGTACCGACGCGGCGAGTCCTTCGGTTTTGCGATCGACGACGCAGACGACGACGAGGTCTGACGTCGTGTCCGAACCTGGTGTGCCGGACGTGCTGCTCGAGGGTGATCTGACTCTGATCGGTCAGATCACCACGGCGAGCAACGCCACGCTGGTATGTGAGTCGACTCTGGGGGAGAAGTCCACCCGCGTGGTCTACAAGCCGGTCCGGGGTGAACGCCCACTGTGGGATTTCCCGGACGGCACTCTGGCGGGGCGTGAGGTCGCGTCGTACCGCGTGTCCGAGGCGCTGGGTTGGGGAGTGATTCCGCGAACAGTGTTGCGGGACGGCCCTTTCGGTCCAGGCATGGTGCAGCGATGGATCGACACCGTCGATCGCCGCGCGGATGGATCTGGTGGACTCGAGATGGTGGACCTGTGCAGTCCCGGCAACGTTCCGCCGGGGTGGTTCGAGGTCCTGCAGGCCTTCGACTCGGAGGGTGAACCAGTCTCCCTGATCCATGCGGACGATCCACGGCTGCAGCGAATGGCCGTTCTGGACGTCCTCATCAACAACGCCGACCGCAAAGGTGGTCACGCCCTCGAAGGCGTCGACGGCTCGGTGTACGGCGTTGATCACGGAATCTGTCTTCACTCGGAGAACAAGCTGCGGACCGTGTTGTGGGGGTGGGCCGGGCAGCCCGTACCCGGTGCTTTGATCGCCGACGTCGCCGAATTCGCGACAACTCTCGACGGGGATCTCGGCGACGAGTTGTCCGAACTGATCACCGAAGAGGAAATCGTGGCCTTGGCGGTGCGGGCGATGCAGTTCGCCGAGTCCGCTGTGATGCCTGAGCCGAACGGCCATCGAACGATTCCCTGGCCGGCCTTCTAGTCGCGAGACGTTTCCTGCTGTTCGCGAGTTGCCGTCAATCCGGGTGAGCGAACCAATCGCAGTAGTTGTTCGCGCAGCGCGGCGACATCCCCGACGCCGACGGTCAACGCCGCATCTTCCTTCTCGAGCGTCAGTAGTCGCTCGTACGTCAGTCTTCCGGCGTCGGTTATCGCGATCACGCGCCGACGCTCGTCCCTCGGATCGGTGTCACGAGTGACGTAACCCGATCGTTCGAGACGGTCGATCGTGCGGCTCATCGTCTGATCGGTGACGCGGGCGTTCTTCGCGATGTCGCGTTGAGACGCCGCCCCACCGGCGATCGAGTGGAGCACGATCAGGCCCGCGTGCGTCATGTCCTGAGACCGCAAGACCTTCTCCCACGAGTGCTCCACCAGGCGTGCAGCGGTGGACAACAGCCGGCCGGTGGGCCAGTCGTCCAGGCCGTCGCTGCTCATTTTTCTGCCTTCCGTTTGCAATTACTCAGCATGCTGAACAAAATAGTCGGCAAGTCCTCTGCTGCCGATCCCTGGAGACCCAGTGAGCACACCAGTACAAAATCGTCCTGTTCGTCGCCTTCGATGGATTGTGCCAGCTCTCCTCGTGATCGGCTGGCTGGCAATCGGAGGATTCGGCGGTCCGTTCGCCGGAAAGCTCAGCACGGTGCAGCAGAACGACAACACGTCGTTCCTGCCCGCGTCGGCCGAAGCGACCGAGGTGGCAAAGCTTCAAGAGAGCTTCACGGACACGCGCTTCGTGCCGGCCATCATCGTGGCGGAACGACCGGGTGGCCTCGAGCCCGCCGACTCCACCTTCCTTTCCCAGACCGTCGATTCGTTTGTCGGTACCGAAGGATTCGGCGACGCCTCATCGCCGCCGATCCCGTCGGCCGACGGCCAGGCACTCCAGATGTTCCTGCCTGTCGACAGCACCCTCGAAGTCAAGGACAGCGTGAAAGCGCTGCGCGCGGCGCTGGAGTCGAGCCCTGACGGACTGACAGTCAAGGTCACCGGCCCCGCTGGGCAGGTTGCGGATCTGTCGGCAGCATTCGCCGGTATCGACGGATTGCTGTTGTTGGTAGCCGGATCCGTCGTGATCGTGATCCTGATCATCGTTTACCGAAGCCCGATCCTGCCGTTCGTGGTGATCTTCTCGGCGATCTTCGCACTCGGATTGTCGAGCTTGCTCGTGTATCTGCTCGCGGACGCGGACGTCATCGCACTGAACGGTCAGAGCCAGGGCATCCTGTTCATCCTCGTGTTCGGTGCCGCCACCGACTACGCGCTACTGCTGGTCTCTCGCTACCGGGAAGAATTGCGGATCGAGAAGGACAAGTACGCAGCAATGCGCACTGCGTGGCGCGCGACGCTCGAACCTGTCGCAGCGTCTGCAGGAACGGTCATCGCGGGCGTTCTGTGCCTGTTGCTCTCCGACCTGAACTCGAACCGCGGACTCGGTCCGGTGGCCGCCATCGGTATCGCCGCGTCCTTCCTCGCATCGATGACCTTCCTACCTGCTGTCCTGGTTCTGTTCGGGAGGACGGCGTACTGGCCGACCAAGCCGAAGTTCGATGCCGACCGCGAGCACCACGACGAGGCGAACGATCACCGGTTCTGGGCCGGGCTCGCTGCTCGAATCGGTAGGCATCCGCGCCGCTTCTGGGTGGCGTCGACGCTGGTGCTGGTGATCTTCGCGATGATGATGCCGCAGTTCAAAGCCAGCGGTGTCTCGTCGTCCGACATCTTCTTGCTCGATGTCGATTCGGTTGCAGGCCAGGAGATTCTCGGCGAGCACTTCGACGCGGGTTCGGGTTCACCGGCCGTGGTCATCGCGAATGCAGACCAAGTGGATGCCGTTGCGGCAGCCAGTCGCGTGGAGGGTGTCAGCGACGTAAGCGTCGTGCAGAACGGGGGAGCGCCTCTGGTTGTCGACGGGCGAGTCTCCCTGCAGGCGACGTTGACTGACGCTGCCGACTCGCTCGAGGCCGAAGACACCATCGTGCGACTGCGTGATGCAGTTCACTCAGTGGAGGGCGCCGACGCATTGGTCGGTGGCGTCACTGCGACCGACCTCGACACGAAGACCACCTCGACACGGGACCGGACACTCATCATTCCCGTGGTGATCATCGTGGTGTTCGTGATTCTCTCGCTCTTGCTGCGTTCGCTTCTCGCACCGCTGCTTCTCATGGGCACCGTTGTGCTCTCGTTTGCTGCGACACTGGGCATTTCGTCGCTGGTGTTCGACCACATCTTCGGTTTCCCCGGCGCGGATCCGGTGGTCCCGCTCTTTGCGTTCGTGTTCCTCGTGGCTCTGGGAATCGACTACAACATCTTCCTCATGACGAGGGTGCGTGAGGAAGCGCTGAAGATCGGCACCAGGGCGGGCGCTCTGCGGGGACTCACGGTGACCGGCGGGGTGATCACATCTGCCGGAGTTGTTCTGGCAGCAACCTTCTCGGCGTTGGCGGTGATCCCGCTGTTGTTCCTCGCCCAGATCGCGTTCATCGTGGCGTTCGGTGTCCTGCTCGACGCTCTGATCGTCCGATCCTTGCTGGTCCCGGCCTTGACCTACGACATCGGTCAGAAGATCTGGTGGCCGAGCAAGCTCGCGTCGACGCCCGAACCAGAGCAGGATCAGCCAGCACCTTCCCAGCCTCAGAGCAGTCTCCACTAGGCTCGGCAGCATGCAGTCTTGGTCCGATACCGCACTCCCGTCCGTTCCCGGTCAGGGGCCGCCGTTGCGGCTGTACGACACAGCCGACCGTCAGGTTCGCCCCGTCACCCCGGGCGAGAAGGCGACGATGTACGTCTGCGGCATCACCCCGTACGACGCCACCCACCTCGGCCACGCGGCCACGTACCTCACGTTCGACCTCGTGAACCGAATCTGGCGCGACGCCGGACACGATGTCCACTACGTCCAGAACGTGACCGACGTGGACGACCCGCTGTTCGAGCGAGCCAATCGCGACGGCGAGGACTGGATCGTCCTCGGCATGCGTGAGACGGCACTCTTCCGAGAGGACATGGAAGCGCTGCGTGTGCTTCCGCCGAAGGACTACATCGGCGCCGTCGAATCGGTGAACGAAGTAGTGGAGTTGGTGGAGAAGTTCGTGGCGTCCGGCGCCGCGTACATAGTCGACGACGCGGAGTTCCCCGACGTCTACTTCCGTGCCGACGCGACCGAGCAGTTCGGCTACGAGTCGGGCTACGACCGCGCGACGATGGAGAAGTTCTTTGCCGAACGCGGCGGAGATCCCGATCGCGTCGGAAAGCGCAATCCGCTCGACGCACTTGTCTGGCGTGCGGAGCGTCCGGGCGAGCCCTCGTGGCCCTCACCCTTCGGGCCGGGTCGCCCCGGCTGGCACATCGAATGCGCGGCCATTGCACTCAACCGCATCGGCTCCGGCTTCGACGTCCAGGGCGGTGGCAGCGATCTGATCTTCCCGCACCACGAGTTCTCGGCGGCGCATGCCGAATCGGCAACGGGTGATCGCCGTTTCGCGCGGCACTACGTGCACACCGGCATGATCGGTCTCGACGGCGAGAAGATGTCGAAGAGTCGCGGAAACCTGGTCTTCGTCTCCAAGCTGCGCGGTGAGGGGGTGGACCCAGCGGCAATCCGTCTCGGACTGCTGTCCGGCCACTACCGCCAGGATCGCGCGTGGACTGATCAGGTCCTCGCGGATGCTCAGTCGCGCCTGAAGGTGTGGCGCGAGGCCGCGGCTCTCGGTTCTGCGCCGTCTGCCACCGACACTGTTGCGCGTTTGCGTCAGCACCTGGCCGACGATCTCGACACCCCGAAGGCGCTCGACGCGCTCGACGGTTGGGCCCGCCGCGCCATCGAGGGCGGCGGATCCGACACGCAGGCACCCGGCGAGTTCGCCGATGCCGTTGACGCCCTACTGGGTATTTCGCTTCGCTGAACCCCTGCTGTGCGCCTTTATTAACCGCCCGCGGTTAATAAAGGCGCACAGCAGTTTCTAGGCGTAGTCCAACGCACCTTCGGCGGGTGTCGGCACCCGGCGCCGTAGCGGCGAGCCCAATGCCCTCGCCAGATCCGTTCCGTCGTGCTCGGCAAGCAGCTCACCGTTCGACCAGACCAGCAGCGCGGCGCTGACAGCCTGTTCGGCCGTGGAGTGCGCGAGGTCGTAGTGCGCACAGCCGGGGACGTCTGCGTATGTGATCCACAGGTCGTAGCCGGTCATGAAGAGGTCCAGGTCGAACTGAACGCTCAAGCCGAGAAGCTCGCTGCGACCGTTGTCGTCGACACCGGCGAAGGCCTCGTCGAGTGCCAGCAGACGCGGGGCGTGCGGGTCGGCCGAGTCCAACATGACGTGCGCCGCGGCGAACAAAGGAAGGTGCAGCGAGACGGACTGCTCGCCACCGGACAGCGCGCTGTGCCGCGCGACGGTAAGACGGTCTTCCTTGCCCTCACCGCTGATGAGGGTGAACGAGAACACGCGCCATTGACGGTAGTCGAGCGCCGAGGACAGAATCTCCGGGTACGAGCGTTCGGGGTGCGCCGCGCGGGCAGTACGGATCTGCGTCGCGAAATGTGCTCGCAGAGTTGCCAGTTCATCGACGCCGAGGGCCGACGCGTCTCGATCCAGCAGCTTGGAGATCGCCCGCGAGCTGTCGTCGAGGTTGTCGGCGAGCACCCAGTGAACGCCGATGGTATTGCCTGAGGACATCCGACGCTCACGCATCTCGGTGCCCATCTGTGCGATCAACTCGCGTGCGTCGACCGTGCGCTCGTGGATCTGCTGAGCCAATCCCGTCAACAGGGCATCTTCGAGAATGCGACGCTCGGATTCGGTGAGCAACTGCTCCTGATCGCCGCGAGCGTCGTGGATCCGCGTTGCGAACTCGCCGATCGACGAATAGCCCTGATCGTCCTGGACTCGTACGACGGTCAGCCCATCCGGTGCATCCCACTGCAGACGGTAGTCCTGTCCGGCCGCTGCGAGTTGCGCGTCGAAGTCCTGCAGCGCCGAGGTCAGTGCCGTGCGGGTTGCCTTTCGGGCGCCGTCGGTGACTCGGACTGCCGAGGTCGCAGCCTCGAGCGCTCGGTACAACTTGTCGACGTCTTCGGGGAGGACAGGCGGGTGGGCCGCGTCCTCGCTGCGATCTTCGTTCTGGATGCGGTAGACCAACTGATCGGGGCTCATCCACGCCGCTGAACTGGCCGGCCAGCTCAGGTGATCCTTGACGCCCAACAATTCCAGCAAGTCGGGGCGAGCATAGGGTGCGAGTCGCTCTGCATCACTGCGGGTTTCGGTCAGGGTGTGCCGAAGAGTCTCGACAGCGGTGTTGTACGCACCCTCCGCCGTGCCGATCTGGAGGACGGCAGCGTCGTACGCCTTTCGCGCCGCACGCTGTTCGACCTTGCATTCTTCGATCTTCGCGCGGGCTTTTGCCAGGTCCAGGTCGATCTGCTCGGCGCTGGCACCGAGGGTGTCGCGCAGCGTCTCGAGACGCTGCACCTGCTGGAGCAGACTCTCCTCGGCGATGGCGGCTTCCTCGGCGAATTCCTCCGCATTGGCGCGTGATTCGTCGAGACGGTCGCGAGACTCGCGTTCGAGTTCGACTTCCTTGGCATGCTCCCGTCGGCAGCGCAGCGCCAGTTCCCCCTGCTTCTCGAAATGACGGATCGCCGCCGCGAGGGAGTCGAGTTCACGGCCGATATGCGGGGTCCGGTGCTGCGACGCCGTCGCTCGGAGTTGCTTTTCCTTCGCCGCGAGATCAGCGATCGCCGCATCGAGTTCGCGTTGTGCCGTTTCCGTGGCCTCCGAGCGAGTACGGAGTGCGCCGGCAGATTCGGTGACCGTCTTGAGTGCGCGCAGGATCGAACCTGTCTTCGGCAATTCCTTTGCCGCAGAGTTGATTCGGCTCAGTTGCTCGTTGGTCTGCGCCACCAGTGCCTTGGCCGTATCGACTGCCGCGGCAAGTTCTTCCAGAGCCGCGTCGATCTCGGCGATCCGAGCTTCGCGTCGACGCGCCCGTGCTGTGGTGCCGATGTACTCGGCATCGGCCTTGACGTGCCGACCACGCGCGACGCCCTGCCAGAAGCGGCCGTCGACGCCGATCGCGACGCTTGCGTCGGAGTCGCCCGGCGCCTCGACGAGACTGATCGACGCGAGAATGTCCTGTACCCGAGCGTCGGGTACGTCGGCATTGCCTTCGACCTCGAGGACGTCGGCCAGCGTTCGTCCCTTCGGACGCTGCTTGACGGTCAGAGCCGTCAGGAACTGCTCGCTGACGTGCTCGGGAATCTTCTCGTCCGGGCAGACCCAGCCGTCGAGCAGATTTGCCGCTTGGAGTGCGGATTCGATTCCCGTGGCCACGTCTGGTTCGACGGAATCGGCGAAGCGCACCAACTGCCATAGCGGTGCACCACCCAGTTCACTGCGGTTGTCGGAGCGTGCGTGGAAGGCAGGCGGAGCGTCGTCGTGTTCCGCGGAGACGGCCTTGCGCTCGGATTTGAGAGCCGCGATGGAGGCGTGTGATGCAGATATTTCAGCTTCGGCCTCACGTCGACGCTCGCGCAGCGTCTCGGTGCCGGCCTCGGTGTGCTCGGCGAGAACTGCGGACAGCGCCGGAGCGTCTTCGTCGCCGACCTCGGCGAGCGCCGCGTCGAGAGCTTCGAACAGCGACGTGTCGGCGCCGACAGCCGAAAACAGGGAGGAGTGATCGGTCCACCACGCGCGCAGCCCGCCGGCGCACTGACTGCGTGCGAGTTCCACGGCAGCTTCGCCCTCGAGTACCGCGGCCTTGGACGCTTCGAGCAGCTCTTGTCCACGGCGAGAGCTGTTTTCGGCCCGGGTTCGTTCGGTCGCCGCCTTCTCGACGGTCGCCAGTGCGGTGCGGACGACGCGTACGTCACCGTCACGCTCCTCGGCATGGCCACGGACGGCTGCCGTGATCTGGTCACTGCGTGAGCCGTCGGGCAGGGGAGTCCAGACGATGCCGGCGTCCTCGGCTGCTGCCTGAAGTTCGTCCTCGGCGCGCGAGAGTGCTTCGGCCGCACGCTTGACCGACGACGCAGCCTTGTCGGCTTCGTCGCCGCGTTGTGCGAGTGCGGCCTGCGCTTTCCGGGACTTGTCTGCCTGCTGCTCGGTCGAGAGCTTGAGCGTCGCGACGGCCTGGGCGAGGTCGTCGAGTTGCTGTTTGCCTTCGTACGCGCTCGAGCGTTGCAGTGCTTCGACATTGGCGCGCGCGTTCTCGAGCGCCTGCTCGGCCTGGTTGAAGCGCTCCTCGGCTGCTGCCCGCGCCTCACGGCTGCGGGTCTGGGCGAGCGACGACTCGTCCATGGCGGCAACACCTCTGGTGACCGCTGCGAGGCGGGTGCTGACCTGTTCGATCTCTCCGCGAGACTGCTGACGCAGGTACTTGGTGTAGACCCCGATGAAACTCTGGGCTGCCTGATCGGCGGCCGCGAGCCCCTCGAGCGCGCGGCCGACTTCCTCCATGTCGCTGAACGAACGCGCAGCTTCGAGGACCAACTGATCGTCGAGTGGACGGAGACCGTCGGTGAGTGCCTGCGAAAGGCCCTTCGGGTCGAGGTTCTTCGCGAGCTGGGGACGGCGAAGCGTGAGAATGAGATTGATCAGCTGGTCGTAGCGCTGCACTCCGAGACCGAACATTCGCGCGTCGATGGCTGTGCGGTAGTCGAGGGGACGGTCGGTGATGGAATCGCTGCCGAGTTGTTCGGCCAACTGCTTCTTGGTGAGAGGACGATCGTCGTTGCCGATCAGCGAGAAGTCGACTCCGACGCGGCCGTCGGCGACGAAGTACCAGCGGGTGACCTTGTCGTTGGTTCGGGTTGCCCGCATTCCGATTCCCACGGTCACCGACTCGGGATCTTCGAGGGAGCCGCGGCAGAACTCCATCCACACGTAGGAGTGCGCGCTGTCCTGGCCCCGGTAGAGCAGGTTGGACTTCATCGTGCGCTCTTCACCGGCGAACGGGTTGAGGCGCCGCGGTTCGATGCGGCCGTCGAAGACGAACGGGAACAGGACCTCGAGGGCCTTGGTCTTGCCGGATCCGTTGGGTCCCCGCAGAACCAGTCGACCGTCGGCGAACGAGAACTCTTGGTCTCGGTAATCCCAGAGGTTGATGATTCCAGCCCGAGTAGGTCGGAAGCGGGCGTTGCTCATACGTTCTCTACCTCTGATAGTTCGCCGTTGGGGGAAGGTTCGGGGCCGAATTCGTCGACCGGATCCGGTGCGGAGTTGTCCACCGCGAAGTCGATCTGAGGATCGCGTTCGCGCACGGAGACCACGACATCGCGGTACCGGGCAAGGACGGGCAACACCAGTACGCCGCCGTCGACCGCATGCGTCAGGCGTAGACGCTGCAACAACCCGAGCGCCTGCTTGCGCAGTCCGTTGTGATCGGCCTGCCACTGCGCCGCGAAGGTTCGCCCGAACTGGTCCACCAACTCGGTGACCTTGTCGGCGAGCCAGTCGTCGTCGATTTTCGGGTACGTGACGGGTTCCGGTGGCTCGGTCGGTTCGCCGGCAGGAAGCGGGAATTCTTCTTCCTCGTCGGCGAGGTCCTCGAAGATTCCAGCCTCGGGGATGGCGGCATCGAGTTGTTCGATCAGGTGATCGTCCGACACGTGCGGGATCGGAAGTTTCGGCAGTTCGGGAGCGTCGACGTCGAGTACGCGGTCGGCAATCTCGCCGGCCAGGAGAAGTGCCACCTGAGCGATCGTTCCGGTGCTCGGGAAGCGGACGTCGGAGAGTCGGCCGGTGGGATCGATCATCGCGATTCCCTCGGCGCGGCGCTCGGCCACCAACCCCGTCAGTAGTTCGACTTCCGACGCGGTCTTGGGCTGCGCCAACGCGATCAATTCGTGCTGATCGAGTTCACCGGCCAGTACGACCGGGCGCTCGACGAGTGCCCGACGTACTCGGCGTCCGATCTCTTTCGCGTCCACGGGAATTCCGTCGTCCTCGGAGGCGCTCGAGGTCTCGGCGGCCAGGAGTCCGCGGATGGAGTGAAGGTGCTGCAGGGCGCGCGGTGGACGGAACAGCGCTACGACGACGGAACGGTCGATGTCGTAGAGTGCTTCTCCCGCTTCGGGATTGGACGCCCAGCCGTTTGCGTCACCGTCGGCGAGGGCGATGGCGCCTCTGACTCCGAGCCAGCCCACTGCGTCGACGAAGGCGTCGCGGTCGGACGCACGATCGGTGGAGAGTTCGACGCCGTCGACTTGTGCAGCATCGGCCGCGACGTGATCCGCCAACTCCGACAACGTGATCTGGTTCCCGGCGCGGCCCAACGCGGCCAGGCACAATGCCAGGTAGGCGTAACGCGTGCGATCGAAGGTTCGCTCGGAGGCAGTTCGGGCCGGTGCCGACGGGTTGAGTCGATCCGACACCGTGAACAGGCGCGCGGTGGTCTCCGTCACCTCGAGGCGGTAGCCGAACAGTTCGAGTAGGTCGTCACGCAGCTCGGTGGCCCAACGGCGCAAGAGCGGCAACGCAATTCGATCCGGGTACGTCGAGGTGATCAGGTGGTTGGACAGGATCACTCGCGCCGCGCGTTGATACGAGTCGAGGGCAAGGGGCGTGATCTCGCGAGCTCTCATCGAACACTGACCTCGATGCCGTCGAGGTGCATACGCCCGCGGGCGGTCTTGATGGTGGTCGAACCGTCCGAGGGACTGAGCGTCAGCTTCACCCCGTTCTCACTACCGGTGGAACTCTTGACGCGTCCCACCACCGGAACACGCGCGGTCAGTGCTGCATTGAGCAGACTCAGCAAAACTTCGGTCTCCTGCTCGTTGAGTTCGCGCTGATAAACACCGTTCGACGCGAGGGATTGCGCCGCGGCACTGCGCGTACGTTGCGCCGCCAACTGCTCTTCGCGCAGGCGGCGGATGCTGCCGTCGTTGCGGGCGACTTTGCTCGGCAAGCCGGGTGAGGGCGGGCGGCCGGTTTCGGCGAGTGTTCGCGCGATCTCGACCGGCGGTGCCTCCCACCACGAACGTGAGTGAGAAATGATGTCGGCGTCCGGATGCACCATCGAGAGGTGGCGTGGACGGCCGAGGTCGAACACTGCCTGGAACAGAGCATGAGCTGCGTCTTCGGACGGCGTGGCGGCGAACCAGCCGGCGAGGTGCCGGAGCTGGCTCTCACGGCTGACACCGCCGCGACGGGTTTCCGTGACGCGGCGAAGGAGCGCGAGAACCGCGGCGATCGCGCTCATCGTGCCCTCACGCAGGCGTTCGGACTCGCTGATTCCCGATTCCGCAGAGACGAACCAGGCGGTCAATCCTCGCCAGCGCGCAGCCCAGTCGTCTTCGCGTTCGGTGATCGGGACGAACACCCGTTCGTCACTGGCGGCGGCGAGGCGGATCATGCGATCGACCCCGGTGGATTCGACGTGCTCGATCGCTTCCTTGAGCTTGGGGGCGTAGCGAGCCAGATCGGAGCTGAACTCCCGCATGTGCGTGAGCAGAGCGTCCTTGTGCGTGAGGAAAGCCTGCGGAGTGATCTCCGTGGTCCGTACGAGGTCCCCGAGGGTCAGATAGAAGTGCGCGGCTCGATCAGCCATGTCGGAGAGTGTCGAGTCGAGGCGCTTGAGCTTGCGGAAGATCAGATCGCCGTCGGAGCGTCGGTTGGCCTCGGCGAGTTCGGACATGTCTGCGAGCAGGTCCGGCAGAGCGAGACGCGAGAGCGACGCCGAGTCCAGGCGTGCGGCGAGAACGTCTTCGACTGATCGATAGACCTGGTATCCGGCCTGACCGAACTGGTAGACGAAGTGGCGATTGCGGTACTCGGCCAGCGTGGCCGCGCGGGTGCCGTCGTAGCTGCGCTCGAGGATCTCCCACACGTGGAGCTGATCCAACAGGGGAGTGACCTCTGCTGCCGACAGATCGGCCGCCGGATCCGATCCACCGATCTTCTCGAGGATGTGCGCGACGGCTCCGGCATGCAGCAGGACGGTGTAGTTGGCGCGAGCATGGTCGAAGGCACGAAGTACCCAGAGGTACTCGGCCCGTTTTTCCGCGATCGTGAACGAAAACAGCTTCAGTCGATTGGTGTCGGCGTACGCGGCGTAATCGGGCGCACTCGTTTCTTCCACCATGACAGGGTAGGCGAGAGACGCCCCCTCTTTTTCCTACGGGCGATCCGTAGCAGGGGATGCGGCGCGTCGCCACTGCGATTCGTTCTCGATCATCCATGTGAGCAGGTGCTCGGCCGCCGCCTCGTCGGAGTCCGGGCCGACCAGCAGATCGGCGAACGCTTGGCTGGGGGCGACGATGCGGATGCCGTCGCGGGTGAGCAATCGGTCGAAGGCAGACGGTGAGAGGGGAGCGGTGATCCACACGTCACCGCCGGATTCCACCCGCCGTAGTCCGAGAGCGTCGGCGAACTGATCGACGTTGTCGGCATGGAAGTGGGCACGTCGAGTGGGCGCGTACCGAGCAAAGGGTGCGGCGGCCACCGAGGCGGTACCGGCGTAGATGTGACCGCTGAGCTGACGCAGTTGATCGAAGAGTGCTTCCAACCCGTCCGGCGCGTGAAAGCCGTGAGGCGTCGGCGCTTTGGCCCCGGCCTCAGCCGCCCATTCACGAAGCATCTTCGGCCAGCGGACGTCACCGATCCCACCGCGGGGGAGCCGGGTGACCAGTTCGCGATCCGACAGTGTCTGAACCACCCGGTAGGTTGCTCCCGTCGATGCACCGGCCAGGCGCACCAAGGCAGTGATCGCCAGTGGCGCCGCGAAATCGGCAAGCGCACGCACGACGCGAGCTGACGGATCACCCGTCAGCTGTCCGGAAGGACGTCCGGGCCCCCGCCACGGATCGGCGTCGGCTCCGCGTCCACGCACCCAGACGGCGGGTCGATCAGCGGTCAACGACACGTTGCCCGTGGCGTCTGCGTACGAGATCGCGTGGGAATCGAGCTGCCGGCGGACCGGCTCGGACAGATATTTTGCGCACACGAAGCCGGGTTGACCGGTGGGGAAGCGATCGGCGATACCGGGAACGTCGCTGCTCAGGACACCGTGAGCGGCGTAGACGCCGAATTTGGCCACCGCGCCGTCAGGGGAGCGGAGGTCGAGTCGGAGTGGCGCCTCGGACAGGTCGGGGGAGCGCTGTGTCGACAAAGACCAGGTAGGAGGCAAATTTTCTTCGATGACGGCAACCGATCGCCGAAAAATGTCGATCGGCCGTTCCGGTTCCGACTCAGATTCGCTCATGTTCCAATGGTATCAATATCTGTCAACGACGGAAACATAGGATTTTCCGAATAATGTTCGCCCTGACAGCCTCGCGACAACGGTGGTCGCTTTCGCCGAGAAACTCACTACCTCCACAACTTCAAATTCGAAATTGCCGAGACCGATCAGCGTTGCTTCGGCATGATCAGGGGAGCGACGACGGCGAGCAGTAGTGCGGGGATCGGGAAGCTCGCGGCAGGCGAAGAGTCGTAAATCGGTGTCAGGGCCAGGGGAGCAAGAGCGGCGCCGCCGAAGCGCATCGCTTGGACGACGGACACGGCGCCGCCACGGTTCGGCCCCGCGGATCCGAGGACCGCCGCGTTGACGCCGACCAGCACGAACTGGCTCGCGACGCCTGCGACAAACCATGCGATCGCGATCACCGGCACCAAGCCGGCAAGGCCGACGACGGAGACCAGAACTGCTCCGCCCAGGGCGCCGATCATCACGGAGGAGCGTGCGCCGATGCGATCGATGAGGATTCCGATGCGCCGGGCCGAGAGGATGCCGGCCACGCCGAAGACGGTGAGCAGTAGGCCGCGGACGGTGGGGGACAGCCCGAACTCGTCTTCGAAGCGGAAGGCGAGCAGGAAGCTCAGTCCACCGAGGGCGCCCCAGCCGAGCAATGCAGCGATACCGATGCGGAGCACTTCGGGGCGTAATGCATCGCGGAGACGGGCGGGAGTGGTCGCTGCCGGTGCTTCGGACTTCGGAAGTCCGACGGCTCCCAGAATGCCCGCGACCACTGCGATGACGAGAAAGGCCAGACGCCAGTCGAATTCGGCCGCCAGTCCGCCGATCAACGGAGCCGACGACTGCCCTGCGGCCTGGAAAGCGCCGAAGGCTCCGAGGGCTCGACCCAGCCGTGCCTGCGGTGTTGCGGCCGCCAACGAGGCAAGCAGTAGCGGCGTGGTGAATGCGTTCGCGGAGCCCTGCAGTACCCGGGCGGCAAGGAAGATCTCGAGTGTCGGGGCGAGGAAGCATGCCAACGACGCGAGGACGTAGACGCCGTAAGCGATGCGCACCGTCCGAACCTTGCCCCACCGCGTCCCGAGTGTCCCCGACACCAACATCAGAGCGGCGAAGGGGAGCAGGTACGCGGTGAGGGAAGAGGCGGCCGCCGACGGACCGACCCCTAGATCGTCACCGATCTCGGGAAGGATCGAAGCAACCACGCCGCCGCCGAACGGGCCGAGGAACCCGCCGGCGTACAGCGCGATCAGCTGAAGCCGGAGGCGCAGTGGGCGCTGTGTACTTCCGCCTTCTTCTGGAGTGTTCTTGCTCACAGTCCGAAGCTGCCGGGGCCTCGCCGTCTGAGGTAGCGCTCGAATTCCGCGGCGATGGCATCGCCGTCGATCTTGGAGATTGCTTCGCTGATGTCGGTCTCGGCGTCTCCCCGTTCTTCCAGGGTGCGCACGTATTCGCCGATTTCCTCATCGTCCGCGGTCATTTCGTTGACCGCTTCCTCCCAATCCTCCGACTGAGCCGGGAGCTCCCCGAGTGGGACCTCGATGTCGAGAACATCCTCGACTCGTTGAAGGAGGGCCACTGTGGCCTTCGGGTTGGGTGGCTGCGAGACGTAGTGCGGAACCGCCGCCCAGAACGAAATAGCGGGTACACCAGCACGAACGCACTCGTCCTGAAGAACCCCGGTGATGCCCGTCGGGCCTTCGTACCGCGTCTGTTCCAGGTTGAATCGGGCGGCGGATTCACTGCTGTAGGCCGTGCCCGTCACCGGGACCGGTCGGGTGTGCGGAGTATCGGCGAGCAGGGCGCCGAGGATGACGACCGTCTTGACGTTCAGTTGGTCGATCAGCTCGAGCAGATCCTCGCAGAAACTGCGCCACCGCATGTTGGGCTCGATCCCGCGAAGCAGGACGATGTCGCTCTCGCTGCCAGGAGGCGAACAGACCGACAAACGTGTTGCCGGCCAAACGATTTCGCGAGTGACACCGTCGACCTGCCGGACTGTGGGGCGGTTGACCTGATAGTCGTAGTAGTCCTCTGAATCGAGTTCGGCGAGCGGCTGGGCATCCCAGATCAGCTCGAGATGTTCGACCGCACCGCTGGCTGCGTCACCGGCGTCGTTCCAGCCCTCGAAAGCTGCAACGAGGATGGGATCACGTAGGACAGGGATGTCGCCCTCGAGGCGGTCGCTGCTGTCGACGGCAAAGCCGTCAGGGCTCTCGAAGGCCGCGGAATCATCGAAATCGACCGGGCCGTCGGGAGTGACGGGGAACTCACTTGGACTCACCCACCCAGCCTACGGCCAGAGCTTGTCGGTGCGCCCACTACTCTGGACGGCATGTCTGCCCCATTTAACTCTGCCCTGCTTGATGCGCTGAAACAGCGCGTTGTCATCGGCGACGGAGCGATGGGCACCATGTTGCAGGCCGCGGACCTCACCCTGGACGACTTCCTCGGCCTCGAGGGGTGCAATGAGATCCTCAACGACACCCGTCCCGACGTGCTCAAAGACATCCACCGTGCGTACTTCGCCGCTGGTGCCGATGCCGTCGAGACCAACACCTTCGGTTGCAACCTGCCCAACCTCGCCGACTACGACATCTCTCACCGGATCCGCGAACTCGCGGAAAAAGGCACTGCTCTCGCCCGTGAAGTAGCGGACGAGATGGGACCAGGCCGCGACGGCATGGCCCGATTCGTACTCGGCTCGATGGGACCGGGAACCAAGCTCCCCAGCCTGGGACACGCACCGTACGCAGTCCTGCGTGACGCGTACACCGAAGCTGCGCTCGGCATGATCGACGGTGGCGCCGACGCCATCCTCGTCGAAACCTGCCAGGACCTGCTTCAGGTGAAAGCTGCAATCCTCGGCAGCCAGCGTGCGATGGAGCAACTCGGACTGCGGTTGCCGATCATCACGCACGTGACGGTCGAGACAACCGGAACGATGCTCCTGGGCAGTGAGATCGGTGCGGCGCTGACGGCACTCGAGCCACTCGGTATCGACATGATCGGTCTGAACTGTGCCACCGGGCCGGCCGAGATGAGTGAACATCTCCGTCATCTGTCCAAGTACTCCACGCTGCCGGTGTCGGTCATGCCCAATGCCGGCCTGCCGCAGCTCGGCCCCAAGGGTGCCGAGTATCCGCTGACTGCCGACGAATTGGCCGAAGCCCTCAGTGGTTTCGTCTCCGAGTTCGGACTCGGCCTCGTCGGTGGCTGCTGCGGTACGACGCCCGAGCACATCAGCGCGGTCGCCGACGCGGTTCGTCAGGTCGAGAAGGCCCAGCGCACGCCGATCCACGAGCCGAGCACCTCTTCGCTGTACTCGGCGGTGCCGTTCGAGCAGGACGCCAGCATCCTGATGATCGGCGAACGCACGAACTCCAACGGCTCCAAGGCTTTCCGCGAGGCGATGCTCTCCGCGGACTACCAGAAGTGCCTGGACATCGCCAAGGATCAGACCCGCGACGGCGCACACATGCTCGACCTCAACGTCGACTACGTGGGCCGCGACGGTGCCGCCGACATGTCGGAACTTGCCAGCCGCCTGGCGACGTCCTCGACGCTGCCGATCATGCTCGACTCCACCGAGCCTGCCGTGCTGCAGGCCGGCCTCGAGCACCTCGGTGGCCGCTGCGCCGTCAACTCCGTCAACTACGAAGACGGCGCCGGCCCCGAATCGCGTTTCCACAAGATCATGACTCTGGTCAAGGAGCACGGCGCGGCGGTCGTCGCCCTGACCATCGACGAAGAGGGCCAGGCTCGCACCGCCGAGACGAAGGTCGCCATCGCCAAGCGTCTGATCGAGGACATCAAGGGAAACTGGGGACTCGCCGAGTCCGACATCATCGTCGACGCCTTGACCTTCCCCATCTCGACCGGTCAGGAAGAGGTACGACGCGACGGCATCGAGACCATCGAAGCGATCCGTCAGCTCAAGGCTGCGTACCCGGAACTGCACTTCACCCTAGGTATCTCGAACATCTCGTTCGGTTTGAACCCGGCCGCACGGCAGGTCCTCAACTCGGTGTTCCTGCACGAGTGCACCGAGGCAGGTCTGGACACGGCGATCGTTCATGCGTCCAAGATTCTGCCGATGGCCCGAATTCCTGACGAGCAGCGTGAAACCGCACTCGACCTCGTCTACGACCGTCGTAGCGAGGGGTACGACCCGCTGCAGAAGCTGATGGCTCTGTTCGAGGGTGTCTCGGCTGCGTCGGCGCGCGAGTCCCGTGCGCAGGAACTGGCGGGACTTCCGTTGTTCGACCGGCTCGAACGCCGCATCGTCGACGGCGAGCGCAACGGCCTCGACGACGACCTCACCGAGGCGATGACGATCAAGCCTCCGCTGGCCATCATCAACGAGACCTTGCTCTCGGGCATGAAGACCGTCGGCGAGCTGTTCGGCTCCGGACAGATGCAGTTGCCGTTCGTGTTGCAGTCGGCCGAGGTCATGAAGGCTGCCGTGGCATTCCTCGAACCGCACATGGAAGCGAGCGACGAGGACGGCAAGGGTCGCATCGTGATCGCGACCGTCAAGGGCGACGTTCACGACATCGGCAAGAACCTGGTCGACATCATCTTGAGCAACAACGGCTACGAGGTCGTCAACATCGGTATCAAGCAGCCGATCGCGACCATCCTCGACGTCGCGTTGGACAAGAAAGCCGACGTGATCGGCATGTCCGGACTGCTCGTGAAGTCCACTGTCGTGATGAAGGAAAACCTCCAGGAACTCAACGCACGCGGAGTCGCCGAGAAGTTCCCGGTTCTGCTCGGTGGTGCGGCGCTCACGCGCTCCTACGTCGAGAACGACCTGCAGGAGGTGTACGAGGGCGACGTCAGCTATGCCCGCGACGCCTTCGAGGGTCTGAACTTGATGGACCAGATCATGACGACCAAGCGTGGTGGCGGCCCGGCGCCGGACAGCCCGGAGGCCATCGCTGCTCGCGAGAAGGCTGCCGAGCGTAAGGCACGTCACGAGCGTTCCAAGCGCATCGCCGAAAAGCGTAAGGCTGCAGCGGTTCCCGTGGTCCTGCCGGAGCGTTCCGATGTCGCAACCGACATCGCGGTGCCGACACCTCCCTTCTGGGGCTCGCGCATCGTCAAGGGAATCTCGCTGTCCGAGTACTCGGGGCTGCTCGACGAGCGCGCTCTTTTCCTCGGCCAGTGGGGCCTTCGCGGTCAGCGCAAGGGCGATGGTCCGACGTACGAGGAACTGGTCGAGTCGGAAGGCCGTCCGCGACTTCGGTACTGGCTCGATCGGCTGACGTCCGAGGGCATCCTCGCGCATGCCGCGGTCGTGTACGGGTACTTCCCGGCGATCTCGGAGGGCGACGACGTCATCGTGCTCACCGAGCCGAAACCGGATGCACCCGAAAGGTTCCGATTCACCTACCCGCGCCAGCACCGCGACCGCTTCCTGTGCATCGCGGACTTCGTTCGCTCGCGCAAGGACGCCGAGGCCACCGGGCAGGTCGACGTACTCCCGTTCCAGTTGGTGACGATGGGTCAGCCGATCGCGGACTTCGCCAACGAGTTGTTCGCATCGAACTCGTACCGCGATTACCTCGAGGTTCACGGAATCGGTGTCCAGCTCACGGAGTCTCTGGCCGAGTACTGGCATCGACGCGTCCGTGAAGAGCTAGTGCTTCCCGAGGGTCACACCGTCGCGGAGCAGGATCCCACCGAGGTTGCCGGTTACTTCGATCTCGAGTACCGCGGCGCTCGTTATTCGTTCGGATACGGCGCGTGCCCGGATCTCGAGGATCGAGCCAAGTTGGTTGCGTTGCTCGAACCCGAACGAATCGGCGTCGAATTGTCCGAGGAGCTGCAGCTGCATCCCGAGCAGTCCACGGACGCTTTTGTCCTGCACCACCCGGAAGCAAAGTATTTCAATGTCTGAGTTGTTGACCGAAGTATCCGAATCAACGCTCGGTGGTGTCCTGTGGGACATGGACGGCACCCTGCTCGATTCGGAGAAGCTGTGGGACATCGCGCTTCGTGAGCTGTCCCTACGCCTGGGCGGACCGATGACGGAAGCGACACGCGTTGCCGTCATCGGTGCGTCGAGCCCCTTCGCCCTTGCGACGGTGTTCGACGCTCTCGGCCTGGAGAAGCATCCCGATGCCATCGCCGAGGCGAAGGACTGGATGTACACCCGCGTCGGCGATCTTTTCGAGGACGGCGTGACCTGGCGGCCGGGTGCTCGCGACGCACTGTCGACCGTGCGTGACGGTGGTCTGCGTTCTGCACTGGTCACCAACACCGAGCGAGTTCTGGTCGATCGGGCACTCGGCATGCTCGGCCGTGAGTTCTTCGACCATTCGGTGTGTGGCGACGAGGTCCCCAACGGGAAACCGGCAGCGGATCCGTACCTGCGCGGCGCGCATCTGCTCGGACTCGAGCCGGCGCAGTGCCTCGCGATCGAGGACTCGCCGACCGGCACGGCGTCGGCCAGCGCTGCGGGTTGCGCGGTGCTCGTCGTTCCGTGTGAGGTCGACGTCCCCGCCGGCCCTGGACGCGTGTTTCGAGAGTCCCTGTTGGACTTGTCCATTCACGATCTTCACGACGTTCACTCGAGCGCGGCACGTTAGGCTGGATTTGCTGTGGCTATTCCGAAAATTGTTCTCTTCTACCAGTTCACGCCGTTGGCGGACCCGGAAGCGATCAAGCTGTGGCAGCACAGCCTGGCCGAGTCCAACAACCTGACGGGCCGGATCATCGTCTCGCCGCACGGGATCAACGCGACGGTCGGCGGAGACATCGAGGATGTCAAGCGATATGTCCGTGGTACGCGTGGTTACGAACCCTTCCGTACCGCTGACATCAAGTGGTCGGACGGCCTCGGGAACGATTTCCCTCGTCTGAGTGTCAAGGCACGCTCGGAGATCGTGACGTTCGGTGCCCCCGACGAGCTGAAAGTCGACGAGAACGGTGTGGTCGGCGGAGGAGTTCACCTGGTGCCCAAGGAACTACACGAACTCGTCGACACTCGCGGTGACGACGTCGTGTTCTTCGACGGGCGCAATGCCTTCGAAGCCGAGATCGGCCGTTTCCGAGATGCGATAGTTCCGGACGTCGCCACCACTCGGGATTTCGTCAACGAACTCGACAGTGGCAAATACGACCATCTCAAGGGCAAAGCCGTGGTCACGTACTGCACCGGCGGAGTGCGCTGTGAGGTGTTGTCTTCGCTGATGCGCTCACGTGGCTTCGACGAGGTCTATCAGTTGGACGGCGGAATCGTCCGTTACGGCGAGACTTTCGGCGACCGCGGCCTCTGGGACGGTTCCCTGTACGTGTTCGACAAGCGGATGAACATCGAGTTCTCATCCGAAGCCAAGACACTCGGCGTGTGTGTCGATTGTGGTACTCCGACCCCGCGGTACCGCAACCGGATCGACGGCGACGGCCGAACCCTCGAATTGCTCTGCGAGAGTTGTTCACCAGACCTCGAGCAGGACTGAGCTGTGCCCAAGGCTCCGTTGCCGATCCGAAACGGTCTCGGACCTGACCGGCTGCGGATGCCGGCGGAGTCGTCGGCGCGGACCGTCCTCGAGCACCTGGTCGGCGAGCATCCCGGGGAGCGGGACCTGTGGGCGGACCTCGTCAGCGCCGGGGACGTCGTCGACGAGCACGGGCGGAAGATCACGAGCCGAACGCCCTATCAGCCGACCCGGTTCGTGTACTTCTACCGCGAGCCGGCCCCCGAGATTCCGGTTCCGCACGAGATCGAGATCTTGTACCGCGACGACTCGATTCTCGTGATCGACAAACCGCACTTCCTGGCGACCATTCCACGGGGTGCGCACATCGTCGAAAGCGCAGTCGTGCGCCTGCGTCGTGACCTGGACCTTCCGGATCTTGCGCCAGTTCACCGCCTCGACCGGATGACGGCGGGTGTCATCGTGTTCACCGTGACACCGGACCTACGACGGCCGTACCAGGAACTTTTTGCCGAGCAGCGGATCGTCAAGGAGTACGAGGCGATTGCGGGCTTCGATCCGGAACTGACTTTCCCTCGCACGGTGCGCAGCCGCATCAACAAAGTTCACGGCGAGATGACGGCTACCGAAATCGCGGGCGAGCCGAACAGTGAGACCTCGATCGAACTGATCGAGGTGATCACCGACTCGGCCGGCCGGACGCTCGGGCGATACAGGTTGCTCCCACGGACCGGCCGGACCCATCAGCTTCGGCTGCACCTCAACTCGCTGGGCGTCCCGATCGTCGGTGACAACTACTATCCGGAGTATCTGCCCGCAGTGCCCGGTGACTTCTCGACTCCGTTGCGATTGTTGGCGCGAGCGTTGGAGTACCCGGATCCGATCACCGGGCAGACCCGCAGGTTCGTGAGTTCGCGCAGCCTCGACGCAGGCCTGTGAACACCGCTGTTCGTGGGCGTGTGAAAACCGCTTCCGTCCTCGTGAAAGAATAGCTACCCGTGAAGACCTTCGAATCCTTGTTCGCCGAATTGACCGAGCGCGCTGCTACTCGCCCCGAGGGGTCCGGCACTGTCGCCGCCCTCGACGCCGGTGTGCATGCTCAGGGCAAAAAGGTCATCGAGGAAGCCGGTGAAGTGTGGATCGCTGCGGAATACCAGAGCGATGAGCAGCTAGCCGAGGAAATTTCCCAGCTGCTGTACTGGACGCAGGTGTTGATGGTCGGTCGCGGACTGACCCTCGAGGACGTGTACCGACATCTGTGATCGGAGCTGACCAGCGAGATGTACTCCGTCTCGCTCGTCCAGGGCTTCCGATTCATGTCGTCTCACGTCACCCACACCTTCCGAAAGGACATCCACCATGCTGCGCGTAGCAGTTCCCAACAAAGGCTCACTGTCCGAGTCCGCCGCCGAGATTCTCAGCGAGGCCGGTTACCGTCGACGCACCGATTCCCGTGATCTGACAGTCCTCGATCCGGCCAATCAGGTCGAGTTCTTCTTCTTGCGCCCCAAGGACATTGCGATCTACGTCGGCTCCGGTGAGCTGGATCTCGGCATCACCGGTCGTGATCTCGCCGGCGACTCGGGTGCTCCCGTATCCGAGCGTCTGTCACTGGGCTTCGGCCGTTCGTCGTTCCGTTACGCAGCACCGGCCGGCAAGGACTGGGCCGTCGAGGATCTGTCCGGCCTGCGCATTGCAACGTCGTACCCGAACCTGGTCCGTAAGGACCTCACAGATCGCGGACTCGACGCCACCGTCATCCGTCTCGACGGAGCAGTGGAAATCTCGATTCAGCTCGGCGTCGCCGACGCGATCGCCGACGTGGTCGGGTCGGGCCGTACTCTCCGCCAACACAACCTCGTGGCTTTCGGTGAATCGCTCTGCGATTCCGAAGGTGTCCTGATCGAGCGCACCGGCGCTCCGCAGGACGATCCCGCACGCAACCAGCTCATCGAACGCGTACGCGGAATTGTCTTCGCGCAGCAGAATCTGATGATCGACTACGACTGCCCGCGCACCATCCTCGACGACGCCATCAAGATGACTCCGGGTATGGAGTCGCCGACGCTCTCGCCGTTGGCCGATCCCGACTGGGTCGCGGTTCGCGCGATGGTCCCGATCAAGGGACACAACCAGGTGATGGATGCCTTGGCCGAACTCGGTGCCAAGGCCATCCTCGCGTCGAACATCCGCTCGGTACGCGCTTTCTGATCACTGCCTGAATAGATTTACGCGCATTCGCGCCCGTTCCTGGAAATCAGGAACGGGCGCGAATCTGCAAAGTCTGGGCGATACGGCCCACCGCACCCTGCTCGTCGTAGAGCACGCCCGCACACATGCCGACGCCGTCCGGACCCGTTGTGGTTTCGGCGGCGACACCGACCCACTCTCCCTCGGGCACACGGAAGATATGCACCGTGAGATCTGTGTTGAGGAACGTCCAGTGCTCCGGGTCGAGCTTGGCGCCGACCCCGTTTGAGATGTCGGCCACCGCGAACAAACGCTCGAGAGCAGACATCTTCTCACCCTCGACCAGCTCTGGCTTGGGGCGCGCCCATACCTTCCCGGTTCCCACGCACCCGATCGGAGCAATCCAGGACCAGTCGAGGGTCTTGAGATAGCCGACGCTCCACAGACCCTCGAGAACGCCCGGGGTGCCGCTGTCGCGGGGTTCGAGCGGGGGATCGACTACGTGGACGACGTCGCCGGTATCCACCGTCTCCATCCGCCACGCCGTACCGCGCGCAACCGCGCGTGCAGATCCGTCGGCGGTGGTTGCCCACAGTTCGGCGACGATCAATTCGATTCGGCGACCGGGTCGTTCGATCCAGGACCGGACTTCGAGGTCGGCAATCGGAATCGGTCCGAGAATCTCGACGACGACGCGCGTCAGACGGGTTTCGTCGCGCGCACCGCACCGCTCGAGGGCTCGTACCAACAGCGCCGACGGGGGAGCGCCGTGCTGCAGTGTCGGGCCCCAGATGCTGACAGTTGCCTGCGTGCTCGCGAACCGCTCGTGCCCTTCCTCCGTCGTTCCGAGGTAGCGGTAGTACGAACTGTCCGTCATGTTATGAATTCTCCTTTGCGGCAACAGGTTCGGTGCTCAGTAGGTCCGGCCAACCTGGATACGGCGGAGGTGTTCCGCCGAACGAGGGGCACAGTGACTTGTGATCGCACCAGTCGCACAGTTTGCCAGGCTTGGGTCTGAAGTCTCCGGTCGCACCTGCCGCGAGGATCGCTTTCCAGATGGCGGAGAGGGTTCGCTCGAATCGGATGAGCTCGTCGTGATCCGGGGCGTACGTGAGAATCGAGCCGGAGGCCAGATAGATCAGGCGCAGTTGTGCGGGAACGATTCCGCGAGTGCGCAGCAGTACGAGCGCGTAGAACTTCATCTGGAAGAGCGCCTTGGATTCGGTGAACTCGCGAGGCGCTTTTCCGGTCTTGTAGTCGACCACCCGCACCTCACCCGTCGGTGCAACGTCTATCCGGTCGACGAAGCCGCGGAGTCGAACGCCGTTCTCCAATTCGGTCTCGACGTAGACCTCGCACGCCTCGGCATCGAATCGAGTGGGATCTTCGAGCGTGTAGTACGTCGCGACGAGCTTGCCGACTTCGTCGAGGAACGAATCCAGCTCGCCCTCCGGAACAAGGTCAGCGGCCTCGGGAGACTCGGCACTGACACGTTCCCACGCGGGACGGACGAGTTCGGCTGCGCGATCGGGAACCCGGTGACCGGTCGGGAGTGCAAACAGTGCTTCCAGTGCCGCGTGTACGACGGTGCCTCTGACCTGGGCTCTGGTTGGCGTTTCCGGAATTCTGTCGACTGCTCGGAAGCGATAGAGCAGGGGGCATTGTTTGTAGTCACCCGCCCGAGACGGAGAGAGCGCCGGCCGACTACGCGGGCGCTCGTGTGATGTTGCACCCGTTGGAGTGGGGGTTGGCAATTCGACAGAGCTCACACCTGGCAGGCTATGCGGTTGGTCCGACAACTCCGTCGGAGCCGGTGGCGAGGACACCGGAAACAAGCGAACAGGGATCATCTGCGCATGGCGAACGAGCTGCAACCAGAAGAAGGCACGACCGAAGTGGATGAGGTTGTGCAGTCCGCTGTCGCCGAGATTCCCGAACAAGAGCTTCCAGAAGCTGATCTCACTGCGCCGGGCAAGCGGCCGTCAGGTCCGTTCCGCGTCGGCGACCGAGTACAGCTGACCGACGGCAAGGGACGCCACTACACGATCGTTCTCGAGGCGAACCGCGAATACCACACCCACAAGGGCGGAATCGTTCACAACGATCTGATCGGTGCCGACGAGGGCAGCGTCGTCAAGTCGGTCAACGGCACGCCCTATCTCGCACTGCGCCCCCTGCTGGTGGACTACGTGCTGTCCATGCCGCGCGGTGCCCAGGTCATCTACCCGAAGGACGCAGCTCAGATCGTCCACGAAGGCGACGTGTTCCCAGGAGCACGCGTGCTCGAGGCCGGAGCCGGCTCCGGCGCACTGACATGTTCGCTGCTGCGTGCCGTCGGACCCGAGGGCAAGGTCATCTCCTACGAGGTCCGCGACGATCATGCCGAACATGCGGTTCGCAACGTCGAGACCTTCTTCGGGGAACGTCCGCCGAACTGGGAACTGACCATCGCCGATCTCGCCGAGTTCGATCCGGAAGCGCACGGAGGCAAGGTCGATCGCGTCGTCCTCGACATGCTGGCCCCGTGGGACGTCCTGCCCGCCGTCTCGAAGGCACTCGTGCCGGGCGGCGTGTTGATCGTCTACGTCGCGACCGTTACTCAGCTCTCGAAGGTCGTCGAGGCGATGCGCGAGCAGGAATGCTGGACCGAGCCACGCTCGTGGGAATCGATCGTGCGCGGTTGGCACGTCGTCGGATTGGCGGTGCGCCCCGAACATCGGATGCAAGGCCACACCGCGTTCCTCGTGAGCGCTCGTCGTCTCGCCGAAGGAACTGTCACCCCGAAGCCGCAGCGGCGTGCGGGCAAGGGCTCGAACACCGCGGCCAAGTAGTCACACGAAAACAACAAGAGCGGCGATCCGGTATCCGGATCGCCGCTCTTGTCGTAGCTGGAAGTTATGCGGTGCAGGAAGCGCGGCCCATTTCCAGGAGCACGCAAGCCGAGGTGTCGGACAGCTTCCAGGAGCCGTCTTCGAGCTCCCAGGTCCACGGGGTGGCCGGGGCGGCGCCGTGCGGGCTGACGACGGCGACGTCTGCGGTTGCGGTCTGACCGTCGACCTTGACGTTGTCCACGTTGAACGTGATCGCGTAGGCAGGGTTACCGCCCAGCGCAGCACTCATCGTCTCGATGTTGGCCTGACGCTTGGTTCCGTCGACCACCAGAGCGGTCTTCTCCTCGATCGGCTTGGCCGGATCGATCAGAGCGACGAGCGAAGCGTTGAGCTCCTCGGCCGTCGGAGCCGCTGCGGCAGCGGCAGCTGACGTCGTGGCGGAAGCCGAGGCCTTGGCCGTGGTGCTCGAGGCGGCGGCGGAAGTCGAACTTGCAGCCGTCGAATCCTTGTTGTCGTCCGAGCTGCATGCACCCATGGTCAGGACGGCAGCGACAGCACAAGCGCTGATGAGAGTCTTGCGGATGATCACAGCGTTACCTTTCGTTGTAAAGAGAGACAGGCGCTGTCTCCATCTTGTAGGCAAGGCTAACATGACCAAATTCTGGCTCGAGACCAGTCGGCACGGTCCGCGCGCAGGTGTGAATTCGCACTCCCGCACCGTGTCTGGCGACAGTTGGGGCCTTATGCCGGTAGCGTTGATGGATCGCACTGGGAGGAGACGCACATGAGCTCGACAGAGAACCCGGATTCGGTTGCGGCAGCAGAAGAACTCCACGCGCTACGAGTGGAAGCACAAGTACTGCGCCGACAACTTGCACAATCGCCGGAGCAGGTGCGTGAGCTGGAGTCGAAGGTGGACTCGTTGTCCATCCGAAACAGCAAGTTGATGGACACCCTCAAAGAGGCCCGTCAGCAGCTCATCGCGCTTCGTGAAGAAGTCGACAGACTCGGTCAACCGCCGAGCGGTTACGGAGTCCTTCTCTCGGTACACGAGGACAAGACCGTCGACGTGTTCACGTCGGGTCGCAAGATGCGGTTGACGTGCTCACCGAACATCGACACGGACACCCTCGCCCTCGGGCAGACGGTTCGCCTCAACGAGGCACTCACCATCGTCGAGGCCGGCACCTACGAGCAGGTCGGTGAGATCAGCACGCTCCGTGAGGTACTCGACGACGGCTTGCGCGCACTGGTGGTCGGCCATGCCGACGAAGAGCGCATCGTCTGGCTCGCAGCGCCGTTGGCGGCCGTCTTCGCCGACCCCGAAGCCGACATCATCGCGTACGACGCCGATTCTCCGACCAGGAAACTGCGTCCGGGTGACTCGTTGCTCGTCGACACCAAGGCCGGGTACGCCTTCGAGCGCATCCCGAAGGCCGAGGTCGAAGATCTGGTTCTCGAGGAAGTTCCGGACGTTCACTACGACGACATCGGTGGTCTCGGGCGTCAGATCGAACAGATCCGTGATGCCGTCGAACTCCCGTTCCTCCACAAGGATCTGTTCCACGAGTACTCGCTGAGGCCGCCGAAGGGTGTACTGCTCTACGGTCCGCCTGGTTGCGGCAAGACGCTCATCGCCAAGGCCGTCGCCAACTCGTTGGCCAAGAAGATCGCCGAAGCCCGCGGTCAGGACAGCAAGGACGCCAAGTCCTACTTCCTGAACATCAAGGGCCCGGAACTTCTGAACAAGTTCGTCGGCGAAACCGAGCGTCACATCCGGATGATCTTCCAGCGTGCTCGTGAGAAGGCGTCCGAGGGCACTCCGGTGATCGTCTTCTTCGACGAGATGGACTCGATCTTCCGTACCCGTGGTTCGGGAGTCTCTTCCGACGTGGAGACAACGGTCGTTCCGCAGCTGCTCAGCGAGATCGACGGTGTGGAAGGGCTCGAGAACGTCATCGTCATCGGCGCTTCCAACCGTGAGGACATGATCGACCCGGCCATCCTGCGTCCGGGCCGACTGGACGTGAAGATCAAGATCGAGCGCCCCGACGCGGAATCCGCTCAGGACATCTTCTCGAAGTACCTGGTGGACGGTCTGCCGATCAATGCGGACGACCTCGCCGAGTTCGGTGGCGATCGCACCGCCTGCTTGAAGGCGATGATCGTTCGCGTCGTCGATCGCATGTACGCGGAGAGCGAAGAGAATCGTTTTCTCGAGGTCACCTACGCCAACGGCGACAAGGAAGTTCTGTTCTTCAAGGACTTCAACTCGGGTGCGATGATCCAGAACATCGTCGACCGCGCCAAGAAGTACGCGATCAAGTCTGTGCTCGACACCGGTGCTCCGGGCTTGCGTGTGCAGCACCTCTTCGATTCCATCGTCGACGAGTTCGCCGAGAACGAGGATCTGCCCAACACCACCAATCCTGATGACTGGGCACGTATTTCGGGCAAGAAGGGTGAGCGGATCGTCTACATCCGCACTCTCGTCACCGGCAAGAACGCCAGTGCCAGCCGCGCGATCGACACAGAGTCGAACACGGGCCAGTACCTGTAGCGAAACCAACACCGATCGGGCCGGCCACTCCGCGAGAGTCGTCGGCCCGATCTGTGCGTCGCTGCCGTTCCCTCCGTCGCGATTGGACCGGTCGGTCGCGCTGGTTTAGAGTCCCGCCGTGCAGATACATCTTCGACACAATCCGTCGTCCACTGTCGCTCGCTGCTACCTCGCGCCCGGCGAACCGCTGCGCGTGGAGAGCGGGGCAATGCTCGCGCATTCCGCCGGCGTAGTTCTCGAAGCGAAGGCGCAGGGCGGCGTCCTGCAGGGGCTCAAGCGGTCGATGCTCAGTGGGGAGTCGTTTTTCGTCACGACGTATACCGCTCCGCCGCAAGGTGGTTGGGTCGACGTGACTGGCGTGCTTCCCGGAGATCTGATCCCGCTGACCATCACCTCTGATCGCCCGTTCTTCCTCAACCGTGGAACATGGTTGGCCAACTCCTACGGTGTGACGGTCGAGTCCAAGTGGGGCGGCATGTCCAACCTCTTCGGCGGTGAGGGCGGCTTCGGCCTGCGGGCAAGTGGCGACGGTGAAGTAGTGCTGGCCGTCTACGGCGCGATCGACGTCATCGACTTGCAGCCAGGCGAGACGGTCACGATCGATACCGGTCACGTGGTCGCCTACGACCTCGGGATGAACTTCAACATGCGGCGCGCCGTTCAGGGGCGCACCATTCAGTCGATGAAGTCCGGTGAAGGATTTGTCTTCGACTTCACCGGCCCAGGACGCGTTCTCGCGCAGACCCGCAACCCCAGCGCGTTCGCTGCGTGGCTCTCGGCGATCACCCCGGGCTGATCACAGGTCCCACCAGTGTTCAGTCCCAGCGGTGTTCAGTCCCAGCGGTTTTCAGCTCCAGCAATAGTCGGCCAGCAGCGCGCGTGAGTCCGGAACGAACGGCCACGACGGGTCCTGCAGGTGGGCGCCGAGTTCTTTCGGCGTCCACCACCAACCTTCGGCGATCTCGCTGGGCTGATGTGCCGTCGGCCCGTCGTATCTGAGTTCGAACGCAAACAGGTGACAGCGCAACGGAGAGTTGTTCCACTCGCCGTCCCAGGATTTTCGAGCGATCTCCGTCAGTTGGAGTGGCTGGTCTGCCGTTCCGAAGATTCCGAGTTCTTCACCGACTTCACGGATCGCAGTTTCCTGCGGCGTCTCACCCGGATCGACGACACCTCCGGCAAGACAGTCGTGATAGCCCCCGAACACCGCTTTCGTGTCGGTTCGGCGATGGACGTAGATGCGGGAGCCGTCCCCGGTACGAACCAGGACGCCCGCACTCGCGTGCCAGAGCCCACCCGAGTAGACGACCGAACGTGGTGCTCGGCCGATCGGATTACCCGTCCGGTCGTACACGGCGACTACCTCGTCCGCGGGATTCAGGTCTGCGGTGAGAGGTTGGTGCATTCCTCCAACTGTGCCACGCCTGTGGGTGCCGCGCCGCAATCACATAGGCTCTTGTGTCATGCAGCGGATCATCGGTGTCGAGGTCGAATACGGAATATCTTCACCCAGTGAGCCGTCGGCGAATCCGATTCTCACTTCAACCCAGGCGGTGCTTGCCTACGCCGCCGCAGCGGGCGTGCCACGGGCCAAGCGCACACGCTGGGATTACGAGGTCGAATCTCCGCTGCGAGATGCCCGAGGCTTCGATCTGGGGCGAATGAGCGGTCCCGCGCCGGTGATCGACGCGGACGAGATCGGCGCCGCGAACATGATTCTCACCAACGGGGCACGGTTGTACGTCGACCACGCACATCCGGAGTATTCGGCGCCCGAGGTCGCCGACCCGCTCGACGCCGTGATCTGGGACAAGGCCGGCGAACGCGTCATGGAAGCGGCTGCGCGGCACGCATCCAGCGTGCCGGGTGCGCCTCGGCTCCAGCTGTACAAGAACAACGTCGACGGCAAGGGTGCCTCGTACGGCACGCACGAGAACTACCTCTGCTCACGTGAGACCCCGTTCGCCTCGATAGTGACCGGATTAACCCCGTTTTTCGCGTCCCGGCAGGTGATCTGCGGTTCCGGTCGTGTGGGTCTCGGTCAGTCCGGCGACGAGGCCGGATTCCAGCTTTCGCAGCGATCCGACTACATCGAGGTCGAAGTAGGCCTCGAGACCACTCTCAAGCGCGGAATCATCAACACCCGCGACGAACCGCACGCGGATGCGGACAAGTATCGCCGCCTGCACGTCATCATCGGTGACGCGAACCTCGCGGAGATGTCGACGTACCTCAAGGTTGGAACAACGGCGCTGGTACTCGACCTGATCGAGGCAGGTGTCGACCTCACCGATCTGCAACTGGCGCGTCCGGTCACGGCCGTCCACCACATCAGTCACGACCCCACTCTGCGCAAGACCGTTGCGCTGGCCGACGGACGTGAACTGACAGGGCTTGCGCTGCAACGCATTTACCTCGAACGTGTCTCGAAGTTCCTCGACCGTGAGACCGATCGTGATCCGCGAGCGGACGATATCGTCGCCAAGTGGGCGATGGTTCTCGATCTCCTCGAGCGCGATCCCATGGAGTGCGCGAACATCCTCGACTGGCCGGCCAAACTGCGTCTGCTCGAAGGGTTCCGCAATCGTGAGGGACTCGCGTGGTCGGCGCCGCGATTGCATCTGGTGGATCTGCAGTACTCCGACGTGCGACTCGACAAGGGCCTGTACAACCGCCTGGTTGCTCGCGGCTCAATGGAGCGGCTTGTCACCGAACAGCAGGTTCTCGACGCGGTCACGAACCCTCCCACCGACACTCGCGCATACTTCCGGGGCGAGTGCCTACGCCGATTCGGGGCCGATATCGCGGCCGCGAGCTGGGATTCGGTCATCTTCGATCTCGGCGGTGAATCGTTGATCCGTATCCCCACCCTCGAGCCGCTTCGAGGTACCAAAGCGCACGTCGGAGCGTTGCTCGACTCCGTGGACAGCGCCGCGGAACTGGTTGATCAGCTCACTCACTGAAATCAGCCGATGCGGCTCGCCGTCGCGTCTCTCCACACCTGACGGTGCCGCTCGGTAGGGTGAAGGTCCGAGCGGGATCAGTTACCGACTCTGCTGGGCCGAACAGGATGCTCGCGAGAGCTCCCTTCACACAAGGAGGTCGACGGCGATGGCTCAAGAACAGACGCAGCGTGCCGGTGGCGGCGAAGACGACGAAACCACTGGTGGCGACGGCAGTGCCGGCCAGGAACGTCGCGAGAAGCTCGCTGCAGAAACCGACGACCTGCTCGACGAGATCGACGACGTGTTGGAAGAGAACGCCGAGGACTTCGTCCGTGCCTACGTCCAGAAGGGCGGCCAGTGACGGTGGATCGCGCGCCCCGGATCACAGACGGGGACACACGGTTGAGCTTCGGCTCGAATCTGTCGTCATTCTCGGAATACCTTCGGGTGCATGCACCGGAGCATCTTCCGCAGAACCGCTTCGCCGACACAGGAGGTGTTGTCATGGGCGGGGGAGACGTAGCTCCGCACGGCACCACCATCGTCGCGATCAGCTATGCGGGTGGTGTTCTGCTCGCGGGTGATCGCCGAGCGACGATGGGCAATCTCATCGCCAGCCGTGACGTGCAGAAGGTGTACGTCACGGACGACTACTCGGCTGCGGGTATTGCCGGTACGGCCGGGATCGCAATCGAACTGGTCCGGCTCTTCGCGGTCGAGCTCGAACATTACGAGAAGATCGAAGGCGTCCCACTCACGTTCGACGGCAAGGCCAATCGACTTTCGTCGATGGTTCGAGGAAATCTCGGAGCAGCGATGCAAGGTTTGGCGGTTGTGCCACTGCTCGTGGGTTACGACCTGGACGCGGTCGATCCGTCCACCGCCGGTCGCATCGTCTCCTACGACGTCGTCGGTGGGCGATACGAGGAGCGCGCGGGCTATCACGCAGTCGGATCTGGCTCCCTGTTCGCGAAATCGGCGCTCAAGAAGCTGTATTCACCGGGAATCGACGAGGACACCGCGCTTCGGTTCGCCGTCGAGGCGCTGTACGACGCGGCAGATGACGATTCGGCTACCGGTGGTCCTGATCTGACACGGGGGATCTATCCGACGGCGGTCACCATCACCTCGGCCGGCGCTGTGGAGTTGTCGCCCACCAGGGCTGCCGAGATCGCCAGGGAGATCGTCGCGGCTCGCACGGCGACCGCGAGTCCGGAAGGGGAGTCTGCGCTATGACGATGCCGTATTACGCATCCGCCGAACAGATCATGCGCGATCGTTCGGAATTGGCGCGCAAGGGAATTGCCCGCGGGCGCAGCGTCGTCGTTCTCACCTACCGCGACGGAGTGCTCTTTGTCGCCGAGAACCCGTCGCGTGCTCTGCACAAGGTCAGCGAACTGTACGACCGTCTCGGATTCGCGGCAGTGGGCAAGTACAACGAGTTCGAGAATCTGCGCCGCGCGGGCATCGTCCACGCAGACATGCGTGGGTACTCGTACGATCGTCGGGACGTCACCGGGCGTTCGCTCGCCAATGCGTACGCACAAACCCTGGGAACGATCTTCACCGAGCAGCCCAAGCCGTACGAGGTCGAGATCTGTGTTGCCGAGATCGGTCGCTTCGGAAGCAGTACGCCGGCTCAGCTCTACCGGATCACGTACGACGGATCCATCGCGGACGAGCAGGAATTCGTGGTCATGGGCGGCACGACCGAACCGATCGTGACGGCGATGCGCGAGTCGTACCAGCGAGACCTCGACCTCGAATCCGCAGTGCGGATTGCAGTCGGGGCGCTCCAAAAGGGCGGCCCGGCACCGGCCGGAACCACTGAGGCGGAACCACGAACTCTCGATGTGAGCGCACTCGAGGTTGCCGTACTCGACAGCAATCGTCCACGCCGTGCGTTCAAACGGATCGCTGGAACGGTTTTGGAAGAGATGCTTCCAGCTCCGGCAGCAGTCGAGGATGCGCCGCCGGCAAACGGCGACGCACCCTCGTAGATACTCCGTAGGTCTGGGAGCTACTGCAGGTCTGGAGTCACTGAGTGACTCGGTAGACGGCCACCGCGCCCGGTTCGGTGTCGAAATCGAACCGGCGCGCGTCTGCCACCACTTCACCGTCGGTGGCGATGGCTACCGGTGAATCGGCGACTCGGACCGACATCGAAGAGACTAGTTCGCGAACGTAGACCCGCGAGCTGCCCAATGTGCCTGTGGCTGCGGCAAACAGCAGACGTGAGCGCGAGAATTTCTTGTCCGCGCGCAGATAGCGGACGTCGAGTAGTCCACGGTTCATCTCCGGACGCGACATCGGCACTTGATCGGCGGGGGAGTATCGCCCGTTTCCGACGAACAGCATCCAGATGGTGGTCCGCTTTTCGTCGATGGTGACAGTCATCGGCTCCGCCGCTGCGAGAACCCGGATCATCGCGGCTCCCGCGGCCGGCCACTTACCGAAACGTGGTTCCCACTTTTCCCTCAGGCGCACAGCATCCGGGTATCCACCGAGGCTGGCTGTGTTGAGAAACCGTGCAGTCACTCCGGAATCCGTGCGCACCACCGCGTGGTCGACGAATGCCGCCTGACCGGACTCGACTGCCTGTGCGGTCTCCTCGACATTCACCGCCCCGACGTCGCGGGCGAAATGGTTCAATGTTCCGCCGGGAAAAACCGCAAGTGGTAGCTCGTGCTTTGTCGCCGCGGTCGCGACCGTGACCACTGTTCCGTCGCCGCCGCATACACCCAACGCTTTCGGCGAGAGCTCGGGGATCTTGGCATCGATCTGCATGTCGAAGTCGATGTCCGCGTCGAACTCGTAGACGATCGCCGCAGGTAGTAGTTCTCGAATCGATTCCACGATCCCGTCGTCCTCGGAGCCTGAACCAGGATTGGTGAAGACCAACAAGCCTTCTCCGCGCGGGAGCGCGGGGACCACGCACTCGGGTCCGAGTTCGGCGGGCTCTTCGTCCCGCACCGCCCACCAACGACGCGTGCCGGCAGCGATAGCACCGCCGACCGCGAGGCCTGCGAAGACGTCGGACGGCCAGTGGACTCCGTTGTGAACACGTGAGTACGCCACTGCTGCGGCCAGTGGTGCGAGAGCAGCTCCAGCAACCGGGGACTCCATGGCCACTGCCGCGGTGAATGCCGCGGCCGAAGACGAATGTCCGGAGGGGAACGAGGACGACGTCGGAATGTCGACGCCTCGCTTCGGGCTCAGCCAGACGCGTGCCGGTGGGCGTCGGCGGGGAAAGAGGGGCTTGAGTATGCCGTTGGCCAGCGCGCTGGAACCGGCCAGTGCGAGCAGCCCGCGTGCTGCTGCCCTACGGGGCCGCCCGCCGATCATCGCGAGCAAGGCGGCGACAACCATCCACAAAACGCCGTGATCGGCGGCTCTGGAGAGAAACCGCATGGTCGGGTCGAGCACGGAAGGGCGCAGTGCTCCAGTGCTTTCCATGACTTTGACGTCGCTTCGGACAACTTTTCGGCGAATAAGGCTCACACCGTCACACTATGCTGCCGCCCGACGTTGTCGAGTCGTGACTTACGACGCGATCGAAGTACACGGGTGAACCTCGCATTCTGGTTGTACTGTCGAAGTGTGCAGAGACGAATCATGGGTATCGAGACGGAATTCGGCGTTACCTGCACCTTTCACGGGCACAGGAGACTGAGCCCCGACGAGGTTGCTCGTTACCTCTTCCGTCGTGTCGTGTCGTGGGGTCGCAGCTCCAACGTCTTCCTCCGTAACGGAGCTCGCTTGTACCTGGATGTGGGTTCGCACCCGGAGTACGCGACGGCCGAGTGCGACAGCCTCATCCAGCTGGTCAATCACGACCGTGCCGGTGAGCGTGTGCTCGAAGAACTGCTAATCGACGCCGAGGCGAGACTCGCCGAGGAGGGTATTGGTGGCGACATCTATCTCTTCAAGAACAACACCGACTCGGCCGGAAACTCGTACGGCTGCCACGAGAACTTTCTCGTCGCGCGCGCCGGTGAGTTCTCCCGCATTTCGGATGTCTTGTTGCCGTTCCTCGTCACGCGCCAGTTGATCTGCGGCGCCGGAAAGGTACTGCAGACTCCGAAGGCCGCGACGTTCTGCCTCTCGCAGCGCGCGGAACACATCTGGGAGGGCGTCTCGTCGGCTACCACTCGCTCGCGTCCGATCATCAACACCCGCGACGAACCGCACGCGGACGCCGAGAAGTACCGCCGCCTGCACGTGATCGTCGGCGATTCGAACATGGCCGAAACGACGACGATGCTCAAGGTCGGTTCGGCCGCACTGGTGCTCGAGATGATCGAAGCCGGGGTGTCGTTCCGCGATTTCGCGCTGGACAACCCGATTCGTGCCATCCGCGAGGTCAGTCACGACGTGACCGGTAAAAAGCCGGTTCGCCTTGCTGGTGGACGTCAGGCCAGTGCCCTCGATATTCAACGCGAATACCACGCCAAGGCAGTCGAACATCTGCGTAACCGCGAACCGGACCCGCAGGTGGAGCAGGTAGTCGACCTGTGGGGTCGCACCCTCGATGCCGTCGAAGCTCAGGATTTTGCGAAGGTCGACACGGAGATCGACTGGGTCATCAAGCGCAAGCTGTTCCAGCGCTACCAGGACCGTCACGGTTTCGATCTGTCCGATCCCAAGATCGCGCAGCTCGACTTGGCTTACCATGACATCAAACGCGGCCGGGGCGTCTTCGACGTTCTCCAGCGCAAGGGCTTGGTCAAGCGGGTCACCGAGGACGAGACGATCGACGACGCCGTCGAGAATCCGCCGCAGACCACGCGCGCCAAATTGCGGGGCGACTTCATCACCGCAGCCCAGGCAGCAGGCCGGGACTTCACAGTCGACTGGGTTCACCTCAAGCTCAACGATCAGGCGCAGAGAACGGTGCTGTGCAAGGACCCGTTCCGCTCCGTCGACGAGCGTGTCGAGCGTTTGATCGCTTCGATGTAGGTCACTCAATTTCGAGATGTACAAGACGGCAGGTCTGTTTTGCGGCGACGCGCCGGGCACGAAAGTGTCCGGCGCGCGTTCGGTTATCGGATAGCCACTAGGATTTCGGCGTGGCGACATCAAAAATCGAGCGGTTGATGAACCTGGTGATCGCGTTGCTGTCCACCAGACAGTTCCTCACGGCGGAGAAAATCCGTGACAGTGTGGCCGGGTACAACGATTCCGCGAACTACGAAGCGTTCAGTCGCATGTTCGAGCGCGACAAGAACGAACTTCGTGACCTGGGTGTCCCGTTGGAAACCGGTCTGGCAGGACGGTTCTCGACCGTCGAGGGGTATCGGATCAATCGCAATGCCTACGAGCTTCCGGACGTGGACCTCACCAGCGAGGAATCTGCTGCTGTCGCCGTCGCGGTGCAGTTGTGGGAGTCGCCGGAACTGATTTCGGCAGCCCAGAGTGCACTACTCAAACTCCGAGCGGCGGGCGTCCAGGTCGACTCAGAAGTCAGTGCCGCCCCGGTCACCGCGATTCCCGCGCGCACCCGCGGTTCGGAGCCCGCGCTCGGCAAGCTTCTTGCAGCGGTCGACGCCGGCCGAGCAGTTCATTTTCAGCACCGCGGTGCATTGAACGAACCGTTCACCGAGCGCACCGTCGAACCGTGGGGCGTCGTCACGCACAACGGCAAGTGGTACCTGGTCGGGCACGACGTCGACCGTGATGCGGTGAGGACCTTCCGGCTCTCACGGATCGGTGACGACGTCAGGGAGTTCGGCCCGGCCGGTTCGGTTCACAAACCTGAAGGTGTCGACCTTCGCGAGGTCGTCGATCGCGTGACCGGTTCGGGCGTCGTGACCGGGACGGCTACGGTGTGGGTCGCAGACGGCCGCGCCCATGAGCTTCGGCGGCTTGCGACGTCGTCGTCCGAACGGCGGTTGACCGATCGCGACGGCAGCGTGCTGGCCATCCCCGTCCGATCCTGGGAATGGACCGCTCGGTTGATCGCCGGTCACGGGTTGGACGCATTGGTGCTGGACCCACCGGATTTGCGTGCTGAGGTCGTCGCGAAGCTGCGCGCCGCCGCGGCGAGCCCGATCACTGGCAATGGACAGGGGGACCACTGATGAGCAATCGACTGTCGTCGCGGTTGGCACGGCTGCTCAACCTCGTGCCGTACTTCATCGCAAATCCTGGCATCAGTCCCGCCGAGGCCGCCGAGGAGCTCGGTGTCAGCACCACTCAACTGATGACCGACCTCAATCAACTGTGGGTGTGCGGACTGCCCGGTTACGGTCCCGGTGATCTCATCGACCTGTCCTTCTCCGAGGAAAGTATCGAGGTCACGTTCTCGGCCGGGATCGATCGCCCGTTGCGCCTCACCTCGACGGAGGCGACGGCGTTGCTGATCGCCCTGCGGTCCTTGGTGGAAATGCCCGGCATGGTCGATCCGTCCTCGGCGCAGCGTGCCATCGCGAAGATCGAGGACGCAGCAGGCTCGGCCGCGGCACGAGCCATCGGTCAGGACCGGGACACATCGCCGGCGCCGGACATCGCCGAAGACCCGATAGCAGCGACGGTCAGAGCCGCGCTCGCAGACAAGACCGCCCTGCGATTGACGTATTACTCCGCCTCGCGCGACGCGGTCTCCGAGCGCATCGTCGACCCCGTTCGTATCGTGTTGGTCGACAACTACAGCTACCTCCAGGCGTGGTGCCGTCAAGCCGAGGGCGTGCGGTTGTTCAGATTCGATCGGATCGACGCCGCCGTCCAACTCGACGAGCCCGCCGACCCGCCGCCGCAGGCCCTCGAGGAGGATTCGAATCTCGAATTGTTCAGCGGCGACGGTTCCCTTCCGGAAGCGCGGTTGTTCATCACCAAAGAGTGGGTGTGGATGCTCGACTACTACCCGTTGGACGTCGAGCACGTGAACGACGACGGGTCGGTCGAGGCGACGATGAGTTTCGGAACACTTGAATGGATGGCAAGGCTGGTGTTGGGATTCGGTGAGGGCGTTCGGGTCCTTCATCCGCCGGAACTGGTCTCCGAAGTCCATGATCGAGCCGTTGCGGCGCTCGACGCCTATGACGTAATCGGTTCGTAAAACTTCGGGAAACTTCACGTTCAGTGAGTTCGCAGGAAACAAACAGGTAAAAGGTAGCTGAAGTAAGTGCTTTGGCACCTCCGAGCGCCGGTTGTGTCCGGTAGCATCGAGGAATCTGATCATGGGAGGTCGTTATGGGTGCAATGCAGCCGATGCATTGGCTGATTGTCGCTGTTGTCGTCGTAATTCTGTTCGGGTCGAAGAAGCTTCCCGATGCAGCACGCGGTCTGGGTCGTTCCCTCCGCATCTTCAAGAGCGAAGTCAAGGAAATGCAGAACGACGATGCGGGGCCCGCAAGCGCGCCGGTCGCACAGCCTGCTCCGGCACAGTTGCCGACGGCCAACACCGCGGTGGTCGCAAACGGTGCAGCAGCACCTGTTGCGCAGCCGACCGAAGTCAAGCCGCTCTAGTACACACTGCGTTCTAGCCGGGGTGAAATATTCGTTCACCCCGGTTGTCTGCTGACCAAGACCAGGATGCACAGTGCGTATTCCGTTAGACCCGCGTAACCGCAAGCGGAAGGTCAACCCAGACGGCACCATGTCGTTGGTCGACCACCTGTACGAATTGCGGACTCGTTTGTTGTTCGCATTCCTCGGCGTGATCATCACCACGGCGTTCGGCTTCTTCTGGTATTCACACTCGATACTCGGTCTCGAAAGTCTGGGCGATCTGCTTCGCGGACCGTACTGTGAGCTTCCGTCCGAGAGTCGCGCCAACCTCAGCACCGACGACGCGTGCCGATTGCTGGCGACCGGGCCGTTCGAGCAGTTCATGCTGCGATTCAAAGTGGCGCTCACCGCCGGCATCGTTCTTGCCTGCCCGGTGTGGCTTTACCAATTGTGGGCATTCATCACCCCGGGCCTCTACGCCAAAGAGCGTCGCTACGCGGTCGGATTCGTCACCGCAGGTGCCGCTCTCTTCATTCTCGGCGCAATCCTGGCGTACCTCGTCGTGGCGAAGGCTTTGCACTTCCTCCTGACCATCGGTGACAACGTCCAGATCACCGCGCTCAGTGGTTCGGAGTACTTCGGCTTCATCATCAATCTGCTGCTCATCTTCGGCGTCAGCTTCGAAATTCCACTGCTCGTCGTCGTGTTGAACTTTGCCGGCATTCTGACGTACGAGCGTTTGAAGGCCTGGCGTCGAGGATTGATCTTCGGGCTCTTCGTATTCGCTGCAGTTGCCACGCCAGGGTCGGATCCGTTCTCGATGTTGGCGCTCGCGCTGGCTCTGACGCTTCTCTTCGAGGTCGCGGTACAGATCGCTCGCCTCAACGACAAACGTAAGGCCAAGCGCGCCGGTGAAGACTGGGGCGCACTGTCCGACGAGGAAGCTTCCTCCATCTCGGCTCCGTCCGATCTGAACGAGGCTTTCGACAATCCGACCAAACCCAAGGCCGAATCGAGTGGATTGTTCGGACGTAAGTCCAAGTCCAAGGCTCCGGTCGCGGAGAAATCCGACACCGCCGGCGACAACGCGCCCGGCCAGGATTTCACTGACACTCTCTGAGCGCCGTGCCACCACGTCGGCGGCGTGTGAAACCCTGACGAGGTGGTTATGAACAAGAGTGAACTGAGCACGTTCGCGTCCAGCCTGAAGTTCGAACTCGATCCATTCCAGGTGAAGGCATGCGTTGCGCTCGAAGCGGGCCACGGCGTCCTTGTCTGCGCGCCGACCGGTGCAGGCAAGACCGTGGTCGGCGAGTTCGCTGTCCACCTGGCTCTCGCGGCGGGCCGCAAGTGTTTCTACACGACGCCGATCAAGGCGTTGAGCAATCAGAAGTACGCTGAACTCGTCGAGCGGTACGGCCCCGGCCAAGTCGGTCTGCTGACGGGTGATTCGAGTATCAACTCCGACGCACCGGTGGTCGTCATGACCACCGAAGTCCTGCGGAACATGCTCTACGCCAACTCCGAGGCACTGCGCGGGCTTTCGCACGTCGTCATGGACGAAGTGCATTACCTGGCCGACCGGTTCCGTGGGGCGGTGTGGGAGGAAGTGATCCTGCACCTGTCCGAGGACGTACGCCTGGTGAGTTTGTCGGCGACCGTGAGCAATGCCGAAGAATTCGGTGCCTGGATGGAAACCGTCCGCGGCGACACCACTGTGGTCGTGGACGAGACTCGGCCGATCCCGCTGTGGCAGCACATCATGGTCGGTAGGCGAATCTTCGATCTCTTCGACAGTCGTAGTCATCCTGCTGCCGGGCCGAAGACCGTGCTCGTCGACCAGGATCTGGTTCGCCACGTCAAGCAGCGTCAGGCTCTCGAACGCGTCGAGAGCTGGCAGCCGCGTGGCCGCGGACGACGCGGCAGCTACCAGAGTTCCAACGATTTCCGGCCCTTGCCACGACCTGACGTCATCGCTCAGCTCGATCAGTCCGGACTGCTCCCGGCCATCACTTTCATCTTCAGCCGCGCCGGTTGTGATGCGGCTCTTGCACAGTGCCTGCGGTCCAGACTGGATCTCACTTCGCCGGAGCAGGTCCGCGAGATCGACACCATCATCGAGAAACACACCGGGGAACTACCCGAAGAGGATCTCGAAGTTCTCGGATATCGGGACTGGTGCAAGGCACTACGACGCGGACTGGCATCTCACCATGCCGGCATGCTGCCGGCATTCCGCCAGACAGTCGAGGAACTGTTCGTCAAGGGGCTCGTGCGGGCGGTCTTCGCGACCGAGACGCTGGCCCTCGGCATCAACATGCCGGCACGCACGGTGGTGCTCGAACGTCTGGTCAAGTACAACGGTGAATCGCACGCCGAACTGACGCCGGGGGAGTACACGCAGCTGACGGGTCGGGCCGGCCGACGCGGCATCGACGTCGAAGGCCACGCTGTGGTCCTGTGGCAGCCCGGGGTCGAGCCGACGGATGTCGCCGGCTTGGCGTCGACACGGACGTTCCCGCTCCGCAGTTCGTTCCGCCCCTCGTACAACATGTCGATCAATCTCGTCGAGCGCATGGGCGCGGCGGATTCACGGAAGCTGCTCGAGCGTTCCTTCGCGCAGTTCCAAGCGGATCGCTCGGTGGTCGGCCTGGTGCGTGGCATCGAGCGGAACGAAGAAGCACTGAAGGGTTTGCAGGAGAAACTCGGCGGTGCGGACGGTGAGTACTTCGAATACGCGTCGTTGCGTGAGCGGCTCAGTGCGCGCGAGCGCGCGCTCGAACGTAAGGGCCGCGAAGACCGACGCGGAGATGCGGTGGAGTCCCTTCGTGCACTCGCCCGCGGTGACGTGATCGCAATTCCCATCGGTCGTCATTCCGGGGTGGCAGTGGTCCTCGTCCCGGACAACGATCCGAAGGACCCGCGTCCGCTGGTTCTGACGGCCGATCAGTGGGCCGGCCGACTCTCCTCGGGTGATTTCCCGGAAGCAGCCGACGTTCTGGGAAAGATGCGACTGCCCAAGCATGTCGATCACCACACCGCCCGGATCCGGCGCGATCTGGCCTCGGCGTTGCGTAGTACCGGGATCAGTGCCCCCCGGCGAAAGAAGCGCCACAAGGCCGGCGCGTCCGAAGATGCCGAGGTCGCTACTTTGCGACGTGCTATTCGCTCGCATCCGTGCCACAGCTGGCCCGATCGTGAACATCTGAGCCGGATCGGTGAGCGCTACAACCGGCTGGCCAGGGAAACGCAGTCGATGAGGGAAAAGGCTGCGGCCACCACCAACTCGTTGGCGCGGACGTTCGACCGCATCATTGCGCTACTCAAAGAGCGTGAGTACATGACTGCCGAAGCAGCGCCCGAAGTCACCGAATCCGGACGACGACTCAGCCGCATCTACTCGGAAAGCGACCTTCTGGTCGCCGAATGCCTGCGGACGGGGGCGTGGACAGGTCTCAGCCCGGCTGAGTTGGCGGCCGTCGTGTCCTCGGTGGTCTACGAATCACGTCGGGACGGGGACACCGTGGATCGGGTGCCGACAGCGGCGCTTCGTCACGCCCTCAACGACACTCAACGATTGTGGAGCGAACTGCGGTCGGACGAGATTCGCCACAAGCTGCCGCCGACGCGGGAACCGGATCTCGGATTCGTCACTGCCGTTTATCACTGGGCGAGCGAGAACTCGCTTGTCGACGCACTGATCGCGGCTGGAGTGCAGGGTCGTGCGCTGTCTGCGGGTGACTTTGTACGTTGGTGTCGTCAGGTGATCGATCTCCTCGATCAGGTCCGCCTGACTTCGACGGATGCCGACGTCGCGAAGACTGCGGCGCGGGCGGTAGCTGCAATTCGTCGCGGGGTAGTTGCTGTCGACGCAGCATGACCGCAGCTATGTGGTTTGATTCGCAGACTGGTATTTCGAGTGGGAGGCGAACATGAGCGGGCCTTACGGACCGAACGATCCGAATCGGCAATGGGGTCCTGGTGATCAGCAGCAGCCGAACGAGCAGCAGTGGGGGCAGAATCCTCAGCAGCCGGGCGGACAACAGCAGCCTGGTCAGCAGCCCGGCCAGCAACAGCCGTGGGGTCAGCCTGGTCAAACACCGCAGCCCGGTCAGCAGCCCGGCCAGCAACAGCCGTGGGGACAACCTGCCTACGGCCAGCCGGGTGGTCAGCCTGCGTACGGTCAGCCGCAGCAGCCTGGACAAGGACAACCCGGCCAGCAACAGCCGTGGGGACAACCCCAGCAACAACCTCCCGCACAGCCGTGGGGTCAGCCCGGGCAACAGCAGGCACCTGACGCAACCCAGGCGTGGGGTCAGTCTCCGTCTGCCGCACCGCAGCAGGCGTGGGGCGCCACGGCCCCCGGGCAGACTCCGGGACAGCAGAACCAGTGGAACCAGGCTCAGCCGTTCCCGAGTCCCGGTGCGCCCGGAAACCAGTCGGGTAAGTCGAAGAAGCCCCTGATCTTCGGTGCGATCGGTGTTCTCGTCGTTCTTGCTGCTGTCGTGGTGGCCCTGGTGTTCGGTGTCTTCGGCAAGAACACACTCGATCAGAGCGCGGCTCAGGCCGGCGTCGAGAAGATCGTCACCGAGTCCTACGGGGCAAAGAACGTGAGCAACGTTCAGTGCCCCGCGGACCAGGAAGTCAAGTCAGGCAACAAGTTCACCTGCACGCTTTCGATCGCGGGTGTGAAGTCGAACGTGACTGTGACGTTTGTCGACGACAACGGCACGTACGAGGTCAGCCGCCCGAGCTGACGCTCTACTGGTCGGAACGGCCTGCCGCCGCAGCCTCGAGCGCGGCGGCAAGCCGTCCGGCCGAGCGCTCGATGTTCAGCGAGGCCGCCACTTCCTCGAAGCGTGCGGGATCGGCAGGGGTCGCCGGGAGTCGGTCGTCCTTCGAGAACTGAACGTCCGCGTCGCGAACCACTCGTACTACCGGCAACGCAGCATCAAGGTAAGCGATGGCCTCTGGTGAGGTGAGTTTTGCGCGAATTCCCTTGGCCATGTCGGATTCAGGATCAGCTGCGGCCGCGCGAAGTCCGGCCAACGAGCCGTAGCGCAGCATCAGCGTCGACGCAGTCTTCTCACCGACACCCTTGATGCCGGGTAGACCGTCGGAGGCGTCTCCGCGTAGTACCGCGAGTTCGGCGTATGCCTCGCCCGCACGGTCACCGGGTACTCCGTATTTCTCCGCAACCTCGACCGGTCCGAAGAGTTCTGCCTTGGACAAGCCACGGCCCACGTACAGGACACGAACGGGCACGTACTCGTCGGTGACGACCTGCAGAAGGTCTCGGTCACCACTGACGACGACGGTGAGATCTTCGCGCTCGGTGGCGGCAAGCGTTCCCAGTACGTCGTCGGCTTCGAGTCCGACGGCTCCCGCTGTCGCGATTCCTGCTGCTGCGAGCACGTCCATGATCATGTCGACCTGAGGCGTCAACGTGTCCGGAACTTCTTCGGACGCACCGTCAGAGCCTTCCTCGACGCGATGTGCTTTGTACGTCGGGACTGCATCGACGCGGAACTGCGGTCGCCAGTCCAAGTCCAGGCACACGGCGAGACGACTCGGCTCGTGTTTGGTGATCAGGGACGCCACCATGTCGGTGAAACCGCGCACCGCGTTGACAGGTCTTCCGTCGGGATCGACGAATGACTCGGGCAGCGCGTAGAACGCACGAAACCACAGGCTGGCACCGTCGAGGAGAAGCAATGGCCCACTCATGGTCACCATCCTGCCAGTCGGCACTAACCTGTAAGCCATGACGTCTCCAGCCGAACAGGATTCCCGATTCTCCAGCGCCGTGTACGGCGCACGTATCGCTCGCGCCGCGGAGTTGGCTCGATCAGCAGGTCTCGACGGTCTGGTGGTGACTCCCGGTCCGGATCTGCGGTACCTGACGGGTTCTCGGGCTGACTCGTTCGAGCGCTTGACCGCGTTGGTCATCGCCGCGGACACGGCGAAGGCGTCCGTCGTACTTCCTCGGCTGGAGTTGGCGTCGCTGAAGGAATCGGCAGTGGGCGATCTCGGGTTGACCGTCCTCGACTGGGTCGACGGTGTCGACCCGTATGCGATTGTGGCGGCGCAACTCCCGACCGGCGCGAAGGTGGCGGTGACGGATGCGATGCCTGCGCTGCATCTGATCCCGCTCGCAGACACCTTGGGCGCGTTGCCGATTCTCGCCACCGGCGTCTTGCGCGAATTGCGGATGGTCAAGGACGGCGCCGAGATCGAGGCGTTGCGGCGAGCCGGTGCGGCCATCGACCGTGTTCACGCCCGCATGGCCGAGTTCTTGGTCGTCGGACGTACGGAAGCTGAAGTAGGCGAAGCGATTTCGGCGGCGATTCTCGAAGAGGGGCATACCGAGGCCGCGTTCGTGATTGTCGGTTCGGGCCCGCACGGCGCCGATCCGCATCACGAGGTTTCGGACCGGGTGATCGAGAGGGGCGATATCGTGGTCATCGATATCGGCGGACCGGTCGAGCCCGGATACAACTCGGACTCCACTCGCACGTACAGCATGGGGCAGCCGTCCGCGGAGGTTGCCGCACAGTTCGCGGTACTCGAGGCGGCGCAGCAGGCTGCGGTCGATTCGGTGCGGCCAGGAGTCTCCGCAGAATCCGTGGACGTTGCAGCCCGCGAAGTGCTTGCCGCACAAGGGCTTGCAGAGGTATTCGTTCACCGCACCGGTCACGGTATCGGGCTGTCCGTGCACGAGGAGCCGTACATCGTCGAGGGCAACACCATCGAACTCGTCGAAGGTATGGCCTTCAGCATCGAACCGGGAATCTACTTCCGCGGCAGTTGGGGTGCCCGTATCGAGGACATCGTCGTCGTGACCGCCGACGGTTGCGAGTCGTTCAACAACCGTCCGCACGGCCTGACTGTCCTCGCCTGATCAGCTTTTCTTGAACGCAGCGGACCCGAGTATGCGTGTGACGTCGATTTCGATGACCACGCGCGCGGGATTGACCCGTGGCTGGCGGTACCGCTCGGCATAGCGCCGAACGGCGTCGGCCACGGAGTCCGCGTCGGTGAGCACGCGTGCCGGCCCCTCGAGCGTGAGCCAGCGGCCACCGTCGACCGAACTGACGGCGGCGTATCCGCCACGCGCTGCGTTGATCGCCTTCTGTGAGCCACCGCTGGTGATCACGCGCGCTTTTCCGGCTTCCTGGTCCCAGGTGAACCCGACGGCAACGACGTGTGGGGTGCCGTTCGGACGCAACGTCGTGAGTGTCGCGAGGTGGTATTCACCGACGAACTTCAGCCCGTCTTCGGTGAGAGTCTGCTGTGACGATGGCGTGGTGGAGGGGGTGAGCGTCATGCCACGACGGTAATCCAGGACACTGGAGCGGTGACTGCGGGTGCGAACGTGAATGACATCGAGACGGTACTGCTCCTCGGCGGACGAAGTGAGATCGGCCTCGAGATCGGGGTCAGGCTCGCGCCGGGCCGCAACATCGTTCTGGCTGCCAGACGCAGCGGAGAGCTGTCGGAGCAGGAGCAGATGCTCAAAAACGCCGGCGCTGTCGACGTCTCCACCGTCGAGTTCGACGCCGACGCCGTGGACACTCACGGAGAGCTCCTGGGCTCCGTCGTCGCCGAGCACGGTCGGATTTCGGTTGCAGTGCTGGCCTTCGGAATTCTCGGCGATCAGGCGCGTGCCGAAACCGACTCGGCGCACGCGGTCGCGGTGGTGCACACCGACTACGTGGCACAGGTCAGCATCCTCACCCACCTCGCAGAGATCATGCGCCGACAGGGAACCGGAAAGATCGTGGTGTTCTCGTCCGTCGCCGGCGTCCGGGTTCGCCGCGCCAACTACGTCTACGGGAGCGCAAAGGCCGGCTTGGACGGTTTTGCCAGCGGTCTCGGCGACGCGCTGCACGGTTCGGGCGTCCAGTTGATGCTGGTACGGCCAGGGTTCGTCATCGGGAAGATGACCGAGGGAATGTCGCCTGCCCCGATGTCGAGCACTCCGTCGCAGGTCGCCGACGCCGTCGTACGGGGACTGAAATCCGGGGCGACGCGTGTGTGGGTTCCGCGAATTCTGCAGCCGGTGTTCTTCGTCATGCGGCTTCTGCCTCAGACGATCTGGCGCCGGATGCCGCGATGACCGCACACCCGGTGGTGATCGTCGGCATCGGCGCCGACGGCTGGGACGGGCTGTCCGAGAGCGCAAAGGGAGCAATCCTCGGTGCGGAGGTCCTGATGGGGTCGCCGCGCCAGCTGGACTTGGTCCCGGCGACACATCTCGGGGCACGGCGTGCGCCCACCAGGCTCACCTGGCCGTCTCCGATGATTCCGGCGTTGCCGTCGATGTTCGCCGAGAACGCGGACCGCAGAGTATGTGTTCTCGCCAGTGGTGACCCGATGTTCCACGGCCTAGGCGTCACGTTGGTCCGGCTGCTCGGCGCGGACAACGTGCGAGTGATCTCGCACCCGTCGTCGGTGGCGTTGGCGAGCGCGCGAATGGGATGGGCATCGGCCGAGGTCGACGTCGTGAGCCTGGTGAACCGAGACTCGGCGACCGTCTTGGCGGCAGTGGTCGATGGCGCGCGCCTGTTGGTTCTGAGCAACGGGCGCTCGACACCGGGGGAGGTGGCTCGTCTGTTGTCCGGCGCGGGCTTCGGACGATCGACTCTGACTGTACTGGCCCAGCTGGGCGGGGCCGAGGAATCGCGGACCGTCACGGTGGCGGACGAGTGGGATCACGCGGACGAGGACGTGGACGCGTTGAACGTTCTGGCCGTCGAGTGCATCTCGGTCGATCATCCGTTGCGGCTGACTCGAATCCCGGGTCTACCGGATGCTGCGTTTGTCGGCGACGGTCAGATGACCAAGCAGGAGATCCGCGCATTGACGTTGTGTGCACTCGCACCGGCGCCGGGAGAACACCTCTGGGACGTGGGCGGTGGGTCGGGAACCGTCGCCATCGAGTGGATGCGAACTCACCCACGTTGCACTGCAACAACATTCGAGAAGATGGCGAGCCGCGTGTCGCAGATCGGTGCCAATGCACTCAATCTCGGCGTGCCCGCGTTGAACGTGAAAGGGGCCGCGCCGGAGGCGTTTGCGGACGAAGTCCGACGTCCCGATGCGGTGTTTGTCGGCGGCGGCGTCACGCAACCGGGAATGCTCGAAGCGTGCTGGGAGCAGTTGAGCGTGGGTGGTCGTCTGGTCGCGAACGCCGTGACCGCCGAGTCCGAATCGTTGCTGCTCGGCTGGATGAGTCGCCATGGTGGGACGCTGCGACGCTTTCAGGTGCAGCGCGCCGAGCCGTTGGGAACGTTCAACGTTTGGCGACCGCAACTTCCGGTGGTCCAATGGTCCGTCACAAAACGTCAGCCGTCTGCAGGCGCAGACACAGATACGCCGGAGGAATCCACACAATGACCGTTCATTTCATCGGTGCGGGTCCCGGTGCGGCAGATTTGATCACTGTCCGCGCGCAACGGATCATCGCTGCGAGCCCTGTGTGCTTGTACGCAGGCAGCCTTGTTCCAGCGGAGTTGCTCGAGTGGTGCCCGGTCGGAGCTCAGGTCGTGGACACTGCTCGGCTGAGCCTGGACGAGATCACCGCGATTCTTGTCGAAGCGGATTCCGCTGGGCTGGACGTCGCGCGTTTGCATTCCGGTGATCCGTCGATCTTCAGTGCAGTGGCAGAGCAAGCTCGTCGCCTGGACGCCGCAGGAGTCGATTTCGACATGATTCCCGGTGTTCCTGCATTTACCGCGGCTGCAGCCGCGCTGGGGCGCGAGCTGACTGTCCCAGGCGTCTCGCAGACCATTGTTCTCACCCGAGTCTCCACCTTGTCGACGGCAATGCCGGAGGGCGAGGATCTGCGGTCCCTCGGCCGCAGCGGCGCGACGATGGTGATTCACCTCGGCGCTCATCGCATCGAACAGATCGCATCCGAGTTGGCCGACAATTACGGCGAGGACTGCCCGGTCGCGGTGGTCGCCTTCGCCTCACGGCCCGAGGAGATCGTTGTTCGAGGCACTTTGAAGACGATCGTCGAACTTGTTCATGCGGCCGGCATCACGAAGACGGCCGTCGTGATCGTCGGCCGAGTGTTGACTGCGGAGGGGTTTCCGGACAGCTACCTCTACTCGGCAGCGCGCGAGAGAAGCACACACTGACCTCGACAGGTACTCGTCGTCGCGTGCTCCTGCTCGGCGGCACAGGCGAAGGTCGAGTGATCGCTTCTCGCTTGGCCGGTTCAGCCGACCTCGAGGTTGTCACATCGCTGGCCGGCCGGGTTCGTGATCCTCGATGGCCCGAGGGGGAAGTGCGTATCGGCGGGTTCGGGGGAGCCGAAGGGCTGTCGGAGTGGTTGTCGGCCAATGATATTCGTGCAGTGCTCGACGCCACGCATCCGTTTGCCGCTCGCATCACCCAGAATGCGTTCGAAGCGTGCCTTGCGAATTCCGTGCCGTACGCCATGTACCGACGCCCGCCCTGGCGCGAGCAACTCGGTGACACTTGGCTTCCGGCACACGATCTCGATCACGCCGCAGAGTTGGTGCCGACGGTCGGCTCACGCGCTTTTCTGACGATCGGGAGGCAAGGAGTTTCGGCGTTCGACCGCGTGAAGAGCGTCACGTTTCTCGTGCGCTCGATCGATCCGCCTTCGGGGACCTTGCCGCCTCACTCGCAATTGCTGCTCGCACGTGGTCCATTCGACATCGAAGCGGAAGTCGATCTGATGCGAACTCACAGCATCGACGTCGTGATCACCAAGAACAGTGGCGGCGAGCAGACGTACGCAAAGATCGCCGCAGCCAGGCAATTGTCGATCCCGGTGATCGTCGTCGAACGACCACCGATCCCGGCGACCGTCCCGGCATTCGATACCGAGGCCGAGGCGATGGACTGGCTCACGGCTTTCGGTCGTGGAACGGCGCTGTGAGGCCGACATCGCGTTCGCTTCAGGTTCGTCTAAGGTTCCGTGACCATACTGGAGGGATGTTGGGATTTTTCGACGCCGCACTGCGGGACCGCGCATGAGAGTGTCGGTTCCCGGAATGAGCCGTCGAAAACCATCGGGAATTCACGTGCGGACGCTCCATGCTCGCGTGAAATTGCTGACTGCAGGCCTGGTGGCGATCGCGGTGATCGTGTCGGCGTCGGCGGTGTACATAGTGTTCAACGCGTATTTGCAAGGCAACGTCGATCGGCAACTCGAGCGCACGAGTGACGCGATCACCGACACCGTCAATTTCGGCGGTGTCACACCGGTTCTGGGATTGACGGCCGGCGCGGATACAGCGGTCATCCAGGCGGTGGGGCTTCTTACTGCCGACGGCGCCTTGGTGACGGCGACTCCCGGTCTGCCGCCGTTCAGCACGAGCGCAGACGCCATCAGGTCGATCGCAGACGGCAATTCGTCGCAGACAATCGCGACGGTTGATGCGTATCGAATTCTTGTCGAGCCCTCGGTTGCGGGCCAGACTTTGGTTGTCGCGCAATCCCTGGGGCCGACGCGTTCGGTACTCAAGCGACTGGCAGTGGTGTTGGCGGCACTCGGGGCGGCCGGAATCGCCCTAGCTTACGCGGCCGGAGATGCTGTGGCACGCACAGGATTACGGCCGATCGCGCGACTTACTGCGGCGACGCGGCGGGTCGCCGAAACGGATGATCTTGCGCCGATCCCGGTGACCGGTGACGACGAGTTGGCGTCGTTGACAGTCAGTTTCAATCGGATGCTCGGGACGTTGTCGGAATCGCGGGCACGCCAGAGAAGTCTGATCACCGAAGCGGGCCAGGACCTTCTGGCTCCTTTGACTGCACTTCGCACCAATATCGAGTTGTTGATGTCTTTCGATACCAAGTCCGGCGCGATTTCCGAGGCGGATGCAACGCAGCTGCGTGAGGAAATCACCGACCAGATGATGGAGTTGACGCTCCTCGTCGGAGAGTTGGTGGACCGTGCGCGGGTTGACGAAAGCACGTTGGGGAGAGGAGATTCCCTCTAAATCGGACGTCTGACCAGCGACTTTGTTGCATTCGTAATTGAAGCAATGGAAGGAGCGCTGGTAATGTGGGGCAATTGTGAAGTTTTTGGGTATAGCTGGAGTGTGGCGCGAACCGTGGGGTTTGCTGGGCGGGGGCCTTTGGAGGACGAGAGGGATTCAGTGGTCAAGCAAGCACGCGCCGAGCTGACTCGGCAGCAAATCGTTGCCGGCGCGGCCGCGCAGTTCGAGAAGACTGGTTACGGCAGCACCAGCATGGCCGACATAGTCTCGGGGGCCGGTACTACCAAGGGCGCGTTGTATTTCCATTTCGCGTCGAAGGACGAGCTCGCGCAGTTCATCATTGCCGAACAGCATCGGCTCTCGATCGAGTCGGTGCAGGCGATTTCCGCGACGGGCAAGGACCCGTTGGAACAGATGATCATGCTCACGCACGAAATGGCACGCCAGATTGTCGACGAGCCGATCGTTCGCGCGGGCATTCGCCTCACGCTGGAACTGAGCACGTACGAGGGGCCGGTGGAACCGTACGCCGAATGGATCTCGGCAATCACCGATCTCACCGCCAGGGCTCAGGCGGAAGGTGAAATCCGAAAATCGGTCAGCGCAGAATCGTTCGGCAGGTTCATGCCCTCGGCATTCACGGGGGTACAGCTGGTTTCGAATGTTCTCACCCGACGCTCGGATCTTCCGGATCGTGTCGACGAGATGTGGCAGATCCTGCTTCCGGGGATCGTCAGCGACGAACTTTCCGGTGACATCGAGCGCCTCGTCAAGTCGCGGTGGACTCCGGCGGCGGCGTAACCTGCGGGACATGGCCGTCACGCGGATAGTTTCGGATCTGTCGAGTAGTTCGCTCGAGGCCGCGCAGCGCTTCTACACCGAAGTGCTGGGCCTCGAAGTTGTCATGGATCACGGGTGGATCGTGACGTTGGCTTCGCCGACGGATCCGTCATTGCAGATCAGCGTCATGACGCACGACGCTCATGCGCCCGTAGTACCGGACGTCTCCGTCGAGGTGGATGATCTCGACGCGGCGTACGAGGCCGCGGTGCAGCGCGGCGACACCATCGTCTATCCCGTCACCGAGGAGCCGTGGGGGGTCCGCAGGTTCTTCGCTGCCGACCCCGACGGCCACGTGATCAACATCCTCAGCCACCGACGCGAGCAATGATGGCGTCCCGCCCGGGCGGGCTGACGTACCTCGAGGTGGGCGCAACGTCAGGCGTTCTCCCCGCCGGCTATCACCACGTTCACGAGAGCGCGACGGTCGGATCCGGACGGGAGGATTTCGAGGTTGCCGCTCGAACCGTCGCGAATTGGGGAATGCACCGCGGAGCCGGACTGGCCGTACGGACGGCAGCCCCGACCGCCGTGGCAGGTCAGGATGCGACCTTCGGACTCGGTCCGGTAACTATCCCCGTTCGGATCGTCTATGTCGTAGACGAACCCACTCGCAAGGGCTTCGCGTACGGAACCCGCGCGGGCCACCCCGAATGCGGGGAGGAATTGTTTGTCGTCCAGTTCGACGAGAGCAGCAATGAGGTTCGCATCGAGATCGTGGCGTTCTCCAAGCCCGGAACGTGGTGGGTGCGTCTCGGTGCTCCGATCGGACGTCGAGTACAGGCGTTTGTCACGCGCCGCTACATCCGTGCCGTCCGCCAGAGCGTCGCCCGATCGCGGGTATGACCGCTGCCGGGCGCGCTGGAAAAATGATTGGACGAGCTTCGGTTCGGGTTGATAGCTTGTGCGAGACCGTGACAACACGCCAGGAGGTGAGACCCATGAACGCTGTAACCATGTGGGTGCTCCCACTCGTGTTCACGGATCGGCGATTGACGTAGGTGTCGCCGGGAGCGCCTCGAGTAGGCAATCCCGAAAGGTAACACCATGCAATCCAATTCTCAGACCATCGAATTCACCTCCGAGACAACGTCGAACGGTGCCATCGAACGCCATTTCGTTGTAGACGACATCACCGGCGTGCTCTGGTCACCGCCATCCGGATCCGTCGGATCACCACTTCTGCTGTCCGGGCACTCCGGCGGCATGCACAAGAAGGCGCCGGGACTGGTTGCCAGCGCACTCCACAGTGTGAGCTCCCACGGGTTCGCAGTCGCCGCGATCGACGCGCCCGGACATGGCGATCGGCCGCGGAACACACAGGACGAACAGTGGGTCGAGGCGATCCACCAGGCTAGGGCGGCCCACGAGTCGATCGCTCCGATCGTCGTCGAGTACAACCGATCGCTGGCGGAGCGTGCAGTGCCGGAATGGCAGCGGACAATCGACGCTCTGCAAACGCTGCCCGACGTCGACGCCGACGCTCCGATCGGCTTTGGCGGCGTGTCGCTAGGGGTCGTGACCGGGCTGATGTTGGCCCCGGTCGAATCCAGGATCGCTGCCGTGAGCTTCGGTGGAGTTTTTGTGGACGACTCCCTCATCGAAGCGGCACGAAAGCTCACGGTCCCAGCCGAGTACCGGATCCCATGGGACGACAAGGATTACGACCGCACGTCAGGGGTAGCGTTGTTCGATGCCTTCGGCTCGACGGAGAAGACGCTGCACGCCTACTCGGGCAGGCACTATCCGGTGCCCGACTACGAGCGCGACAGTTCGGCTCAGTTCTTCGTCCGCCACCTCGGCGGGAGCGGTGGCGCTCCTGTGAGCTGACGTGAACACGTATCGGCGTCCGGCCTGTGTCGGACGCCGATACGATTTTGATCCTTCGCTCGCTAGTAGCCGTCCAGCTTGGCCATTTTTGTTGAGGCGCGCGAGGGCGCGCGCAAGCATGGCCCTCGACCGGGGGTGCTTACAGCTCGAGGTGCAGTGCCCGTGGAATAGGGGGCCAGAGTGTTCGATAGCGACGAGTGGTCCTTACGGTCCGCCGGGCGGAACGAACTTGTTCGTGATCCAGTTCGATGCTTCGATCTCGTTGAGGATTGTCCGGAGAACTTCGGTGGCTAATGCTCGTGCTGTGCCGAGTGTCCGGTCAATACCGAACATCGAGCATGACTGGAAACTCTTCTCGCGTCCGAGTTGAGGCGACGACATGTCTTTCAACCGCGCATGTCCAGCCATGCGTCGACTAACCGTCCGATACCTGACCTGGGGGCGGTACTTGAGTGGGCCGATATCGCACGGCGACTGCACCCGACTGGAACTCGTGGCGATCGACGAGTTCGAGTTGGATGCGCTTGCGCAGACCGGCGAGCAACGTCGGTCCCTGTCCGGCGAGGACCGGTTGCACAACGAACTCGTACTCGTCGATCAGTCCCAGGTCTGCCAATGCCAGGGGGAGTGTTACGCCGCCAACCCACAGGCCTTCGCCGGGCTGCTCCTTGAGCCGTAGAATCACTGGCCCCAAGTCGCCTTGCACGAGTTCGGCATTCCAATCGACCCCGCTCAGCGTGTTCGACACGACGTACTTCTTCGCCCGGTCCATGGCCTGGGCGAACGGGATCTCCCACTCGTCCATCCAGTCAGGCCATGTGCCCGTTGCGGGCCGCCGCCACGCCGACTCCATCATCTCGTAGGTCACCCGGCCGAACAGCAAGGCATCGGCTCGTTCCATCTGAGCGGTCCAGTAGCGCATCGACTCCTCGTCGGGTGGGAGCCCCGCCTCGTGATGGCAGCAGCCGTCGAGTGTGACGTTGATCGAGTATCGAAGTGGTCTCATCTCGTTGTTCTCCCCTGATAGGCGCAGAGTGACAGCACCGGACCGTACTCAGACTACTGCCGGGCCGTCGGTGTAGATCAGGTTCGGGACCTGGAGTCACGCGGGGGTCGACCGAACAGTAACCAGACGAGCGCACCGAGTACAGGCACCGCGATCACCAGTGCCGACCACCAGAATTTGCCGCCCGAGCGTTCGAAGTCGGTGCGCACGATCGCCACGAGCGCGCTAATCGTGATGAAGATCCAGGCAAGAACGAAGGCGGTGAAGGTGATGTCCATCCAAAGCGGAATGGTGGGGTTGGGGGTCGATTCGTTCACGCTTCCAAACCACTTTCGATGACTGTGCCTTGATGAAACAACACGCTCCATCGATTCTCGGTGAACCGCCAGATGGATGATCGCTCGGTAACTCGTTGCGCTTGCGCCAGCCGGTACGTCACCAGATACGTGTCAGGTGCAATCCGGCTCAGCGCGGGTCGGTCAACCCTCCATCCGAGTTCGGCGGCGTCGTTCACTTCGCAGCGGAGTCGCCGGCTCGCGATTACCGATTGCACGTAATCGCGGGTGTATCGCGCACCCGAGGCTCCGATCTCCCGGAACTCCGGGTCGACGACCGCATCGAACTCGTCTCGTGACATCGCTACTCGAGTTCGGTGAAACAGAGGTTCGAACTCCATCAACTCGTCGAGGATCGGGCGCAACTCGTGCGGAGTCGTCACGACTGCTCCGAGAACTGCGCCCTCATCTCGATACCTATCTCCGCGTGGCGCAGGAGGAAGGCCTTCTCGTCATACCCCTTGCGCCGCAACCAGAGAGTGACCTCGCTGTTGCATTTGCTCGCATTGCACGAGCGGCACGCCGGTGCGATGTTGTCGAGTGTGTAGCGCCCACCGCGGGAGATCGCCAGCACGCAGTCACGTTGCGGCGACTCGTCCGGCTCGCCGCAGTACGCGCAGCCACCCCAGGCCGCTTTGAGCGCGGACCACTGCTCGACGGACAGATCGTGCTCCACCAGATCCATCCGGCGTTTCCGTTTACGCGCGTATCTTGCTTTCCGGGTCCGGTTGACGGGCATGACGCCATGCTATCGCCGTGCGGCGTTCACTCCGGGTAGCGCCGCGGGGTGAACACCTGACGGCCCGAACCGGTTTCGACGACCGTCGTCATCGACGATCCGACGATCAGCAGCGTCCGCATGTCGATCTCGGAAGGCTCGAGCTCGCCGAGGGTTACGACGCGAACTGATTCCTCGGCGCCGGCAACATCGCGCCCGATGACAACAGGAGTCTCGGGGGAGCGGTGCTCGAGCACGAGGTCCTTCATGGCTTGGACCTGCCACGTCCGGGACTTCGACGCCGGGTTGTATACCGCAAATGCCATGTCTGCGGCTGCAACTGCCGAGATACGGCGAGCGACGACATCCCACGGCTTGAGGCGATCAGACAACGAGAGCACCGCATAGTCGTGCCCGAGGGGAGCGCCGACGCGACTGGCGACAGCGTTTGCCGCCGTCATGCCGGGAAGGATGCGGACCGGGACCCCGCGCCACTGGTCTTCGGCGGCAACTTCGAGAACTGCTGCAGCCATGGCGAATACGCCGGGATCTCCCGACGAGACGACAGCTACACGGGCGCCGTTCTTCGCCAGGTCCAACGCCATCGCGGCGCGTTCGGCTTCGACGCGGTTGTCGCTGGAATGGCGCCGCTGGCCCGGACGCGTCGGCACGCGATCGACGTACGGGCCGTAGCCGACGAGGTCGGTTGCGAACGAAAGCTCATGCGCCACTTCAGGTGTGGTCCAGGCGGTGTCGCCCGGCCCGAGTCCGACCACGACCACCTCGCCGCGGGATTCGGTTGCAGGTCGAGGGTTGTTCGACGGGCTCGGAACGATGGCGATCGAGAAGTACGGAACTCCGTCCGGGTCGACCTCGGCAGCGGATTCGACGCGTTGACGTGTGGTGCTCGCGCGCTCGACGTAGTGCGCTTCATCCAAGCGGCCGGAATCCTCGAGCGATTGGAGGACCGGTGGGAAGGTACGTCCGAGCTTGAGGATGGCCGCGGCGTCGGTTTCCTTGAGCCGCCTGGTCAGCTCAGCCTGCGGCAATGTTCCGGGTAGGATCGTCAGGATTTCTTCACCCTCGACCAGCGGCTTTCCGAGTGCAGCAGATGCCGCGCTGACGGAGGTGACGCCGGGAATCACCTCGGCGTCGAAGCGATCGGCCAGCCTCTTGTGCATGTGCATGTAGGAGCTGTAGAAGAGTGGATCGCCGGCGGCGAGCAACGCGACGGTTCGACCGGCCGCGAGGTGAACTGCCAGCCGTTCGGCAGCCGCTTCGTAGAACTCGTCCATCGCGCCCTGGTATCCGCCGGGATGATCAACGGTCTCTGTGGTCACGGGGTAGACGAGGTGTTCTTCGATCTGTCCTTCGCGCATGTACGGCGCTGCAACTCCGCGGGAGATGCTCTTGCCGTGCCGCGCGGAGTGGAACGCAACCACATCGGCCTCGCCGATGACGCGGGCGGCCTTGACGGTCACCAATTCGGGATCCCCGGGGCCGATACCGACACCCCAGAGCTTGCCTGCACTCATTCGACTTCGCTCGCAATCGCATTGACGACGGCCGCGGTGATCGCGCTGCCGCCGCGTCGACCGCGGAGAACGAGATGATCGATCCCGCTGGCGTGTTCGATGAGGGCTTCCTTCGACTCGGCAGCGCCGATGAAGCCGACCGGACCACCGACGATGGCGGCCGGACGGGGTGCGCCGGCTTCGATGAGGTTCAGGAGATGGAACAGTGCGGTGGGTGCGTTTCCGATCGCGACAACAGCGCCCTCGAGCTTGGCTCCCCACAGTTCGAGAGCAGCCGCCGAGCGAGTGTTGTCGATGGTCGACGCCAGCACGGGAACCCGCGGATCGCCGAGGGTGCAGATGACGTCGTTACCGGCGGGCAGACGCTTGCGCGTGATGCCGGCAGCCACCATCTGAGCGTCGCAGAAAATCGGCGCGCCGTCGCGCAGAGCTGCGCGCGCAGCCGAGACGACACCGGGTGTGAAGGCGACGTCGTCGACGAGATCGACCTGGCCACTTGCATGAATCATGCGCACTACAGCTTGCGAGACATCCGCCGGGAAACGGCTCAGGTCGGCTTCGGCCCGAATGGTGGCAAAGGACTGGCGATAGATTTCCGCGCCGTCACGGATGTACTCGATCATGTGCCACACGATAGAGGCATCACCGATCGGCCGGATTCACCCGGTAACCGTCACCCGTCGCAATCACATCCGCTACGTCCCCGCGGGGACGTCCGCAGCTGCGGTCGCACCCGGCCCAGTGCTGGCGCCCGACGACAGGCAGTTCTGCCTGCTCGACGGCGGTGATTGCGTCGGTGCGCACATCGGCGAGCGACTTCTCGCATCCCGGGCTTCCGGTGCAGGCGGTGACCTCGAGCCACGGTGAGTTCTCGTCGAAGATCAACCCCATGGGTGCCAGCACCCGGACTACCTGCTCGGCTGCCCATTCGTCGAGGTCGAAGATATGCACCGATCGCCAGGGCGTCACGACGACGGGCTTGTCGACGGCGGCGAGGAACTCGGCCAGCCGAGCGTCGAGCAGCCCGAATCGCAGGCCGCCGCCCAGAGCTACGGTCCCGTCGCGCTGCTCGAGCCAGCCGATAGTGGGCCGTGCATCCGGCGTGAGGTCCGCCGCAACGGTGGACTCGGCGCTCAGACCCAGCTGCTCGAGGGTGCGTTCGATTCCGTCCGGAACCTCGGCCAGGCGCCAGTGCTTGTCGCGGACGTCGAGGAATGATCGGGCCGCCGCGAGGAGCAATTCGACGGCGTCGTCCGCCTGTACACGATGAGTGGTGTGGTGACCGGCGAGCACCAGTGAATGCTCGGTGGCGCTGAGTGCGTGGAGTCCGAAATCGCCCCGAAGCCCGCTGATGTCTCCGCGCCCGTCGTCGAGGGTGAACAGGGTTCGCCCTGGCAGATCTGCCAATGCTTGATCCGCTTGGATCGCCGAATCGAGACGGTGGACCAGTTCACGAATGTCGGCGACGCCCCCGATACGGCCGGACAGTGGGGACGCGAGGATGTTGCGCACTCGCTCGTGCGTCGCTGACGGCAGCAGACCGGCCGAAGCGATTCGCGATGCGAAGGCTTCGGGGTCCGAGACCGAGCGCAGTTGTACGTTGCCCCTCGAGGTGAGTTCCATCTGCCCGTTGCCGAGATCGCGCGCCGCGTCGGCGAGCGTCTGCAACTGGGTGGGGGTGAGGAGTCCGCCGGGTAGGCGCACGCGAGCCAGTGCGCCGTCGGCGGCGTGGTGAACTTGCAGTGCACCCGGGCACGCGTCTGGCTGTGAACGGTCCGTGGGCATGGCTCCAGGGTACGACCTGTCATGAGTGCCTTCTGCGGACCGGTAGCATCACCACCACCAGTGACGGCAGTTGAGGAAACCGGTGGAAGTCCGGTGCGGTCGCGCCACTGTGAGTGTTGCTCGAGCGGGACGTGTTTCCGCTCGGAAACACGAGTCAGACCCTCAACCGCCGTCGATGACAGATCTGTGCCACGGGGCGCGAAACCCCAGGAAGGCTTCACCCGTGATTCTTCTGCTCTCCACGTCCGACACCGATCTGCTGAGCGCCCGCGCCAGCCAGGAAGCCGGCGACGGAGTTTCCTACCGCTGGGCCAACCCCTCACGCTTGCTGGTCTCGGAGGACTTGCCGCCCTTGCTCGACGGCGTCGACCTCGTGATCGTTCGTATCCTCGGCAGCCGTCGCAGCTGGGAAGACGGCCTGGACATGGTCCTCGCCTCCGGACTCCCCGTAGTCGTTCTCGGCGGCGAGCACGCGCCGGACGCCGACCTCATGGAGTGCTCGACGGTTTCCGCCGGTGTTGCTGCCGAGGCGCACAACTACCTGGCTGAGGGTGGCGCACAGAATCTGGCACAGCTGCACCACTTCCTTTCCGACACGGTCCTGCTCACCGGCCACGGTTTCGAGCCGCCGGCCCACCTGCCTTCCTGGGGCATCGCTGATTTCGCGCCCGATCTCGACTCGGCGAGCGGTCCGGTCATCGCAGTTCTGTACTACCGCGCTCAGCATTTGGCCGGCAACACCCGGTACATCCAGGCGTTGTGCGACGCGGTCGCCGAGGCCGGTGGCACCGCGCTCCCGATCTACTGTGCATCTCTGCGAACAGCTGAAGCCGAACTTCTGAGCACGCTCCGCCGCGCCGACGCCATGGTCGTGACAGTTCTCGCTGCCGGCGGCACCAAGCCCGCCACCGCGTCCGCCGGTGGGGACGACGAAGCCTGGGATGTCGCAGCACTCGCTGCACTCGACGTCCCGATCCTGCAGGGGCTGTGCCTGACCAGTAGCCGCGCCACCTGGGACGAGAACGACGACGGACTGTCGCCTCTCGACGTCGCGACGCAGGTGGCTGTGCCGGAGTTCGACGGTCGCATAATCACCGTCCCGTTCTCCTTCAAGGAAATCGACTCCGACGGACTGTCCACCTACGTCCCCGACGTCGAGCGCGCCGCCCGTGTCGCCGGGATCGCGGTCCGTCACGGCAAGCTGCGCCACATTCCCACCACCGAGCGTCGCGTTGCTCTGATGCTCTCGGCGTACCCGACCAAGCACGCCCGCATCGGCAACGCGGTCGGTCTCGATACTCCGGCGAGCGCAATCGACCTGCTCACCGAAATGCGTTCTGCCGGTTACGACCTCGGTCCGGTCGACGGTCCGGACGCAGTTCCTGGCCTGGCGGCGAAGGACGGCGACGCGCTGATCCATGCCCTGATCGCGGCTGGCGGCCAGGATCCCGACTGGCTCACTGCCGAGCAGCTCGAGGGCAATCCGATCCGCATCTCGGCAGCGAAGTACCGCGAATGGTTCGCCACCCTGCCCGAGGAACTGCGCAGCGGTGTCGAAGAGCACTGGGGCGCAGCGCCCGGCGAGCTGTACGTCGACCGCTCGCAGGATCCCGACGGCGAAATCGTCATCGCGGCACTGCGATTCAACAACATCGTCCTCATGGTCCAGCCGCCGCGGGGATTCGGTGAAAAGCCCGTCGCGATCTACCACGACCCGGATCTGCCGCCAAGCCATCACTACCTCGCGGCCTACCGCTGGATCGCTGCAACACCGGACAACGGCGGATTCGGCGCCGACGCCGTTGTGCACCTCGGTAAGCACGGAAACCTCGAATGGTTGCCGGGCAAGACGCTCGGCATGTCGAGCAACTGCGGCACCGACGCGGCCCTGGGCGACCTGCCGCTGATCTACCCGTTCCTCGTCAACGACCCGGGTGAAGGAACACAGGCAAAGCGTCGCGCCCACGCGACTCTCGTCGATCACCTGATCCCGCCGATGGCCCGCGCCGAAAGCTACGGCGACATCTCCCGTCTCGAGCAACTGCTCGACGAGCACTCCAACATCTCCGCACTGGACCCGTCCAAGCTGCCGGCCATTCGCCAGCAGATCTGGACGCTGATGCGGGCAGCCAAGATGGACCACGACCTCGGCCTCGCGGAGCGTCCCGAAGAAGACGTGTTCGACGACATGCTCCTGCACGTCGACGGTTGGCTGTGTGAGATCAAGGACGTCCAGATCCGCGACGGCCTGCACATTCTCGGCCGCGCACCCGAGGGCGACGCCGAAATCGAACTGGTCCTGGCCATGCTCCGTGCCCGTCAGATGTGGGGCGGCGAACAGAGCGTCCCTGGTCTGCGCGAAGCTCTCGGGCTCAGCGAAGACGGCGACGAGTCCCGCAACCGTGTCGACGACGTCGAGGAAAAGGCGCACGCTCTGGTTCGCGGCATGTACGACGCCGACTGGAACCCCGCTGCGGCAGAACAACTCAGCGACGACGAGACCGTCGTGAAGATCCTTCAGTTCGCGGCCACCGAAGTGGTTCCACGCCTCCGACAGACGAACAACGAGATCAAGCAGGTCCTGCACGCGCTCGACGGCGGCTTCATCGCCGCCGGCCCGAGTGGGTCACCGCTGCGCGGCCTGATCAACGTGCTTCCCACCGGTCGTAACTTCTACTCCGTCGATCCCAAGGCAGTTCCCTCACGACTGGCGTGGGAGACCGGTCAGGCGATGGCCGAGTCGCTCGCCGCTCGATATCTCGCCGATCACGGCGAGTACCCGCGCTCGGTGGGTCTGTCCGTGTGGGGTACCGCCGCCATGCGTACCTCCGGCGACGACATCGCCGAAGTGTTCGCGCTCCTCGGTGTTCGCCCTGTCTGGGACGAAGCAAGCCGACGCGTGGTCAACCTCGAGGTCATCGATCTCGACGAGCTCGGCCGCCCGCGCATTGACGTCACCGTCCGCATCTCCGGATTCTTCCGTGATGCGTTCCCGCACGTGCTCGCACTGCTCGACGACGCTGTTCAGTTGGTCGCCGCATTGGACGAGACGGACGAGCAGAACTACGTGCGCGCCCACGCGCAGGCCGACCTTGCCGAGCACGGCGATGCCAGGCGTGCGACCACCCGCATCTTCGGTTCGAAGCCCGGAACCTACGGCGCCGGCCTGCTGCAACTCATCGACTCCAAGACCTGGCGCGGTGACGACGACCTCGCCGAGGTGTACACCAACTGGGGCGGCTTCGCGTACGGCCGTGGGCTCGACGGAATCCCGGCAGCCGACGACATGCGCAGTGCATACCGTCGAATCAACGTGGCGGCCAAGAACACCGACACGCGTGAGCACGACATCGCCGATTCGGACGACTACTTCCAGTACCACGGCGGCATGGTTGCCACCGTGCGCGCGCTGACCGGAAAGTCGCCCGAGGCGTACATCGGCGACAGCACTCGGCCGGAATCGGTTCGCACACGCACACTTTCGGAAGAGACCGCACGTGTCTTCCGTGCGCGCGTGGTCAATCCCCGCTGGCTCGACGCGATGCGCCGTCACGGGTACAAGGGTGCGTTCGAGATGGCGGCCACGGTCGACTACCTCTTCGGGTACGACGCCACCACCAACGTGGTCGCGGACTGGATGTACGAAAAGCTCGCCGAGACCTACGTTCTGGACGAGCAGAACCAGAAGTTCATGACGCAGTCCAACCCGTGGGCCTTGCACGGAATCGCCGAGCGGCTCCTCGAAGCCGCCGAGCGCAACATGTGGGAGCACCCCGAGCAGAAGACACTCGACGGCTTGCGTCAGGTGTACCTCGAAACCGAAGGCGAGCTCGAGGGGGAGTAGACCTCGAGCATCACCGGCAGATCCGGGCGCTGAAGTGAGTCAGCGTCCGGACTTGATGATCTGAGCGATGTTCCGCTCCGCCAGAGCAGTGATGGTCAGTGACGGGTTGACGGTGCCGGTGCTGCCCGGAATAGCGGCGCCGTCCATCACGTACAGGCCGTCGTAGCCCTTGACTCGCCCGTAACCGTCGGTGGCCTTGCCCAGAACCGCACCGCCGAGGGGATGCGCGGTGAACGAGGAATTGACGTCCTTCGCGAACGGCAACGCCGACGGCAGCGTGGTGCCGGCGAAGGCCATCTTGTTCTGGACGGCGCGTAGTGCCTCGACGGTGGCGTCGTTGCCGTTCTTCGGCCAGTTCAGCACCACCCGATCGGAGCCGCCGTCGTAGGCGAAGTCGGCGCGCTGCGAGTCGAGGGTCATCCCCAATGTTCCGAGCATGCCGATGTTGACGGGTAGGCCGGGGACGTACCAATTTTCCAGGGAGAGTGGCATTCCCGACTCGTCGACGATGCGTGATGCCGACGGTGCGGCTTGCGCAGTGCCGTCACTGAAGCCGAACGAGCGCACCATCCCGGCGTCGCCGTTCGTTCCCCAGCCCTTACCGACGTGTTCGTTGAGGTTGGGCAGCGCGCCCGTCGCCTGGGCGCGTACCAACAGTTCGGACGTGCCGATCGAACCGGCGCCGAGGAACAGACGGTCACAGGTAAGAGTCTTCCGGGCCAGAACGCCACCCGTCGGATCCGTCGATTCGACGTCGACGACGTAGCGTCCATCACGTTCGCGACTGATCGCAAGCACCTGATGTCCGTAACAGACGGTGGCTCGTCCGGTGGCTTCGGCGGCAGGAATGTAGTTCTGTGTGAGGTCGAACTTCGCGCCGTTGGAGTTACCCATGTTGCTGTCACCGACAGTGGCCGAGGCTCGGGTTCGGCCGTCGAGTTCTGAGCGCACCACGTCCCAGTTCCAGATCCCGTCGATCCGCTGCGGATCGAATCCGGCACGACGAGCGTCCTGATCCCAACGACGCGAGTGTCCGAAGTTCGGGGTTTGGTAGATGTCTTCGGGCAACGGGCTCAGACGCAGCATCTGACGCACTTTGGGGTACCAGGTGGACGCCATCTCGTCGTAGTCGAGGGAGTTGCCGAAGACTGCGTCGAAGAATCGGCGCTCGGGCGCGATCATCACGCCGGTGAAGATGATGGAACCACCGCCGACTGCAGCGCCGCGCCATACCGAGATGTGTTCGTAGTCGGCGGCATCGAGGACGCCGCTGAAGTAGTCGCACGCCACGGGGAGTCCGGTGAGGTTGGTGAACGATGTTCGCCGGAAGACTCCGCGGCCGTCGGCCAGCATGTCGGAGGTGTGAATCTCCCGTTGCGGATCGTGGGGCCACCGAAGTCCGCGTTCGAGGATGGTGATCTGGGTGCCGCTCTGCGCCAGTCTGAGGGCGGTGGCGCTGGCGCCGAATCCGGACCCGATGACGATGGCTTCGGAATGCTCCGGGGGAGTAGGCGAGAGTACGAACAACTCGGGAACGAGCGCGCGGTAGTGATCAGCACCCATCGGTAGCGCCCGCAGGGGTGCGGGGGTGGCGTGGCTGATCGACGTCGACATGAGCGGCGCCGCGGCTGCAACTGCCGCCCCCACCCCGGCCGCTTTGAAAAAGTCACGACGCTGCATGTCACGGCACTGCATGTGCAAGTTCGACTCCCCGGTTCGACGGTTTGCCTCAGAATAACTCGAGATGGAGTTCGGGGACGAAACGGCGTGTCCGGCGTCAAGAAGAACCGGATAAAACGTGCATAAGTGGTACTTCCTGGGTGGTACTGATCGGTCGCCAGATAGTCGCGGAAGCCTGTCGGTGTTCAACGGGAGGCGCTCGCACCTATCCTCGAGGAGTGAACTCCGACTTCAAGCGCGTCTCCGAGGCCAAGTACGTCCTACTCACGACCTTCCGCAAGGATGGAACTCCGGTGGCGACTCCGCTCTGGGCCGCGCCGGACGGCGACAAGCTCCTGATGTGGACCGTCACCGATTCCTACAAGGTCAAGCGCATCAGGCGAAACCCGTCGGTCACCGTCGCTGCGTGTGACGCTCGGGGAAATCCGAAGGGTGAACCGGTGGCCGCCGTCGCCGAGATCCTCGACGCGCCGCGCACCGATCGTGCCCGCGACGCGATCGCGCGGCGCTACGGAATCCTTGGCTGGATCACCATGAAAGGCAGTCTCCTGCGCCGCGGCAAGACCGGAACGATCGGACTTGCCATCACTGCAGCCTGACCGCGCGTCAGTTGCCGAGCAGATCGTCCAACGCTGAATCGAACCGCGGATAGGTGAAGGGGAAGCCGTTGTCCGTCAGCACTTTCGACACGGCATGGCGACCCGTCAGGCCCAGGGCAGCGTCGCTGCGCAGCAGGAACGCGCCGAATCTGACCATGAAAGCGGGCGTCGGCGGCGCAGGTGGCCGGTGAAGGTGCTTGCGCAGCCCGGCCATCAGTTCTGAATTGCGGACGGGATCCGGGGCAGTCGCGATGACCACGCCCGAGGCAGCCGAAACGGGTTCGAGGGCCCAACGAACGATCGACAGCCAGTCGTCGATGTGAATCCAACTGGTCCACTGTCTACCCGAGGCAACGCGTCCGCCCAGACCGAGACGTACGAGCAACAGCAGTCGCTCGAGCGCCGGCGTGCCTTTCTCCAGGACGACGCTGGTCCGCAGGATCACTACTCGTGACGTGTTGGCGCCCTCGACCGCTGCCTCCCAGTCCTTTGCGACGTCGGTCATCTGTGGTGGCCCGTCAGCGGGGGGAGAATCCTCGTCCAATCGTGCCTCACCCGCATCGCCGTAGATCGCGAGTGTGCTCGCCTGGATCCACGCCGGAACAGGGTGCGCCAGTAGTTTCGACGCTTCGACCAGCGCGCGGGTCGGATCGACTCGGGAGTTGGTGAGCAGTGCGATGTTTGCCGGGGTGGGTCGGCGATCGACCAACTCGCCGGCAAGGTTGATCACCGATGCGCCGTCGAGTTCGCGTGCCCAGTCGCCCACCGTGACGCCGTCCCACTGAACCTGCCTGTGCCTGCCGGGTTTCGGTGAGCGAGTCAGGACCACGACGTCATATCCGCGGTCGGCGAGATCGTCGCTGATTCGGCGGCCGAGAGCACCGGTGCCGCCGGCGATCACGACCTTCGTCATCACTGCGCCTGGCTGACCGAGGACATGTGGAAGTCGGGAATCCGCATGGGCGGCATGGCCGTGCGGGTGAACCAATCTTTCCACTCCCGGGGAAGCGTGATCTCGGTGCGTCCCGCCTCGGTGACCCGCCGCAGGAGATCGAGCGGACTCTCATTGAAACGGAAGTTGTTGACGGCGCCGACGATCTTGCCGTCCTCGATCAAATACACCCCGTCACGGGTGAGTCCGGTCAACAGCAGCGTCGTGGGATCGACCTCACGGATGTACCAGAGGGTTGTGAGCAGTAGACCCTTCTCGGTACCTGCGATCATGTCCTCGATCGAGGTGTCGTCACCACCGGTCAGGATGAGGTTGTCGCCGGGAACTGCGACGGGTCGACCGAATTCTCGCGCAGCGTGGCGCGGGTACGCCAGCGCATTGACAACCCCGTCGCGGACCCAGTCGACGGGTTCGATCTCCATACCGTTGTCGAACAGTGAGACGGATTCGCTCGACGACGTCGTGATCACGAACGGCGCGGATTGCAAGCCCTCGGCGCCGGGGTCGGAGGTTAGGGTCAGTGGCAATCCGAGCTTCTCGCCGATCCGGGTTCCACCGGTGGTGGACAGTGCGGTGTGGCCTTCTTCGGCGCCGCGACCCTCCATGGTCCACATCAGATAGATCATCAGGTCCGCCACAGCAGACGGCGGAAGAATTGTCTCGTAGCGGCCGGCAGGCAGACTGACGGAGTTACCCGCCCAGTCGAGTCGAGTGGTCAACTGCGACAAGAGCTTCGGTATCGAGATATCGCTGAAATCGACGGTTCCGGATCCGACCCAGGCACTTGCGTCGCCGCGCTTGCCGTTGATCTCCACGGAGCCGGTGGCCTGAGCCGTTCTACGTCGCGCGCCCGTCGAAGTGCCGAGCCAGGTGGTGTGCAACTGGTGGTGAGCGAAGCCGAACAACTGGTCGCCGCCGTCGAAGGCCGTCGACAGGTCGGCAGCCAGCTGAGCGAAGACACCGATGTCGGTCAGGGCGGCCGGCAGGTCCCAGTCGGTCTCTGCCGCCGACTGCGTGATCAGGTCGGACGCGTCGTCAGCCGGAGTGGCTGTGCGAGCAGCTTCCTCGCTTGCCTGTACGAGTGCGGAAATCTGCTCCGGATCGACACTGCTGGAACTGACAGTGCCCACCTTCGCGATGTCACCCTCGCGCACGATCGAGATCACCGTCCACGTCCGGGACAGCGAGACTCCGTTGGTGGTCATCGAATTGTTGGCCCACCGCAGCGACGCCTCACTCGCATCGGTCACGATCACCAACGATTCGTCTACCGTCCTCGCGGCCAGTGCACGCTCGACGACCTGCTGCGGATCGATCACTGCTGAGCCTCCGAACGAGTGTTGAGGATGTTGACTCCGCGGAACAGAGCGGACGGGCAGCCGTGGCTGACCGCCGCAACCTGACCGGGTTGCGCCTTGCCGCAGTTGAATGCGCCTTGCAGACGCCAGGTCGACTCACCGCCAACGGCTTCCATCGAGCCCCAGAAATCCGTCGTCGTCGCCTGATACGCCACGTCACGCACCTGACCGTCGAGCTTTCCGTCACGGATCTTGAAGAACCGCTGACCGGTGAACTGGAAGTTGTAGCGCTGCATGTCGATCGACCAGGACTTGTCACCGACGACGTAGATGCCGTTCTCGACTCGCGAGATCAGGTCTGCGGTCGAGGTGTCCGTAGAAGGGTCGGGGGAGAGCGAGACGTTGGCCATTCGCTGGATGGGAACGTGATGTGCGGAGTCGGCGTACGAGCAACCGTTGGAACGCGTCAGCCCCAGCCTCGGCGCGAACACGCGGTCTAGTTGATACCCGACCAGTGTTCCCTCTGCCACCAGATCCCACCGTTGAGAGGCGACGCCGTCGTCGTCGAATCCGACGCTGGCCAGGCCGTGCTCTTCGTTACGATCGGCGGTCACGTGCATGAGTGGCGTTCCGTATTTCAGCGTTCCCAGCTTGTCCGGCGTCGCGAACGACGTACCGGCGTACGCCGCTTCGTAGCCGATCGCCCGGTCGTATTCGGTGGCGTGTCCGATGGATTCGTGGATCGTGAGCCACAGATTGGTCGGATCGATCACGAGGTCGGTCGGACCTGCTTCGACGGTCGGTGCCTTCGTCTTCTCTGCCAGCCACTCCGGGATCTGCGCGAGCTCGTCTCCCCAGTTCCACGTGCTCTCCGCCCCGAGGTACTCCCATCCGCGCCCTACCGGCGGCGCCAAGGTGCGCATCGATTCGAAGCTGCCGGCCGACTTGTCGACGGCGGTCGCCTCGAACTCGGGGTGTAGACGCACCCGTTGCTGGGTGATCGACGAACCGGCCAGATCCGCATAGAAAGTTTGCTCCTTGACCTGGAGGACACTCGCCGTGACGTGATCCACGCCGTCAGCGGCTTGAAGCCGTCCGGAGTAGTCGACCAGCAGCGCTACCTTGTCGGCCGTCGGTGTCGCGAAGGGATCTTCGAGGTACGGCGACACCCACGTCGCGTCGGCGTAGACGGGCTCGTCGGCAAGGGTGACCGGATCCCGATTGAGCGAGCGCAATGCCTTCGCAACCTCGACCGCTTGGCGTGCCAGCGTAGCCGCGACGTCAGGGGATACGTCGGCGTGCGAGGCGAATCCCCACGTGCCGTCGACGATCACGCGGACGGCGACCCCGATCTCGTCTCCGTCGGACACCGCCTGAACTACGCCGTCGCGCAACCTGATCGACTGTGTGAGCACGCGGTGGACACGAACATCGGCGTGCTGGGCGCCGGCCGTTCTCGCTGCCGACAGCGCCGCATCAGCGACAGCTCGCAGCGGGAGGGCGAGGAAATCTGCATCGACATCTCGGGTGACGGTCACGCACACGACGCTAGCCGACGACCGCCGATCTCAGCCGAACTGCTGCCATCCGAGGCGAATCACCATGGCGATCACGACCACCAACAGCGTGATCCGCACGAATCCGGATCCCTTGCTCAGCGCCATCCGCGAACCGATGACCGCGCCGAGAACGTTGCACACCGCCATCGCCAAACCCAAACTCCACCAGACATGCCCGGTGACGGCGAAGTAGGCGAGCGCGCCGAAATTGGAACCGAGATTGATCACCTTCGCCATCGCTGCGCTCCGAACGAATTCGGTTCCGAGGAAGGTCGCGAAGCTGATGATGAGGAAGGTGCCGGTGCCGGGTCCGAGCAGACCGTCGTAGAGGCCGATGAGTCCGGCGGAGAGCAGCAGGACGAGGACGGTCTTGCGCTGCGTCGGACGATGGGTCGCGATCGTGGTGCCCAGCTTCGGACGCATGGTCACGAAGACGGCGACGGCGACGAGGACGACCATCACGATCGGAATGAAGTACTTCTTGTCGATCAGCGAAACGGCCGCCGCCCCGCACGCGGCCGTCACCGCAGCCAACGCGGCTGCCGGCGCCATCTGCCGCCACTCCATCGGGATTCGACGGGAGAACGTGTACACCGCAGCACTCGTCCCGGTGAATGCCGTCAATTTATTGGTGGCCAGTGCCGCCTGTGGGGTCAATTGCGGGGCGACCAGAAAGAGCGCCGGCAACAGAATCAATCCACCGCCGCCGACCACGGCGTCGACCCAACCCGCCGCCGTCGCTGCCGTCATCAGCAGTCCCCAATCAGCAATATCCACGGCGGTGACTCTTTCACAGCTGTGACACTCTTGAGCACATGCGGAGGTTCAGCCTGTGGCTGCGAGGAAAGCCGATGATCGCGGACAGCGCGCTGGCGCTCGTGTTCTTCGCGCTCGAGGTAGTCACATTCGTCAGTTCGCCGCGTGAGGAGCGGTGGCCTCAGCTCGTCGTCGGATTTCTGATCTGCCTTCCCGTCGTGTGGCGTCGCAAATATCCGCGTGTGTCCGCTGCGTCCATTTTGTCGTTGTCGTACTTCGCAACCTTGATGATGTGGGCGACAGGGGATCCGGCTGCGGAACATCCAGGCCTGTTGGCGCTCGGGGTCTCGCTCTACACACTCGTCGCCTACGTCGATCGACGCACCGGGGCGATTTTCGCGTGCTTCCTTGCCCTGGACATGACACTCTCGTTGCTCGTCATCCGCGAAGACGTGATCCTCACGATCATCATTGCGACCCTGCTCTATGCACTGGCCTGGATCACCGCCGAGTTCTTGAGCGCCCGCCGCGCCTACGACGAGGAAGTGGCCGCCAGACTCGAAGTGGCCGAATACGAACGGGATCGGCGGGCCGAGGATGCGGTGGCCACGGAAAGAACCCGAATCGCCCGCGAACTCCACGATGTCGTCGCCCACGCGGTCAGCGTGATGATCGTCCAGGCGGACGGCGCGTCGTATGCGGTCGATTCCAATCCCGCGTTGGCCAAGAAGGCGCTCGGCAACATCTCCAGCACCGGACGCGACGCCCTTGCCGAGCTTCGCCGGACCGTCTCGCTGCTGCGCACCGAGGTCAGTAGTGATGCGATGCCGCAACACGGAACTGCCGGCATCGCCAAGGTCGTCGAGATGATGCGGGCCGCTGGTCTCGGCGTGCGCCTCGAGCTGACCGGCGAGCTCGACGACGTCAGTCCTTCAGTCAGCCTGGGAATTCATCGCCTCGTTCAGGAATCACTGACCAATGTCCTCCGCCACGCCGGCGCAAACCCGAAGGCCCGAGTCACCGTGCGCCGCACCGACACCGCGGTACTACTCGAGGTCGTCGACAACGGAACGTCGAGTTCGACCTTCTCCCACGGTTCGGGGAATGGACTGGTCGGCATGCGTGAGCGGGTGGCGGTACTGCACGGGACACTCGAGACCGGACGACGCCCCGACGGCAGTTGGCGTGTGTACGCAGAGCTGCCGCTCGAGATCCACGATTGATACCGGCTCGCCGCAATCGCATTGGCACCGACGTCTCAGGCCCGATAGGTTTACGCCGTGCCCATCACCGTGCTGCTAGTCGACGACCAGGAACTCATGCGGATGGGCCTGAACATGGTGCTCGAAGCACATGAAGACATCTCGGTTATCGGTGAGGCCGGTGACGGAGCCGCGGCGGTCGCAGCGGCGGTGGCGCTGAAGCCTGACGTCGTGTTGATGGATGTGCGGATGCCGATTGTCGACGGGGTGAAAGCGACGGAGCAGATTCTTGCGTCCGGGATCGAATCCAGGGTCCTGGTGATGACGACGTTCGACCTGGACGAACACGCGCTCGGCGCCCTGCGTGCCGGAGCGAGTGGTTTTCTTCTCAAAGACACCCCGCCCGAGGACCTCGTGTCGGCTATCCGCAGCGTGGCAGCCGGTGACGCGGTTGTCTCCCCGAAGGTGACACGTCGTCTGCTGTCGAGGTTCATCGTGGACGGTCCGGCGCCCCGGCGCGATCCGGTGGTTCTCGACGTCCTGACCGAACGCGAACGCGAAGTCCTCGGGCACGTGGCCACGGGACTGTCGAACATCGAGATCGCACAGCAGCTGTACCTGTCCGAATCGACGATCAAGTCGCACGTCGGACGCATTCTCACCAAACTCGATCTGCGTGATCGTGTGCAGGCTGTGGTGCTGGCCTACGAGACCGGACTGGTGACTCCGGGCGCGTAGGCCAGCCGCCTGTCAGGGATCGAGCGTTTCGCTCTGCTCAAGCATCAAAAGCGCCCACGGTTGGCAGCACGATGCAGGTCTTCCCGTCTGCGTAATCGACATTGCCGAACAGAGCGGCAAACACCTTGCCGTCACCGGTGTCGACGACCTTCGAGAGCAACGGCGTATCGAGTACGGGCAACTTCTCGTCCAACGGGACGATGCCGCCCTTGAACGTGCCGACGTTGATCCAGGCAACACTCAACCCTGAGGTCTTGGGTATGCCGACGTAACCCGGGATTGCCTGGAACCGGAGATGGTCGGCCTCGACCCACGGCGGCAACGGGAAGTTCGGACCGGCCTGTGCGGAGCTGAGGGTGACGGTGACGGGTTCACCGGCCACGCCACACCCGACCGTCGGTGCGGGGTACATGAACGACTGCGGCTTGGTGACGCCGATGTCCGGGAGATCGAGAGCGGTCGTGATCTGATCAGCGCCTGCCGTGCCGATCAACTGCTGAACAGCAGCAGAGGCTTCGGGGGAGATGGCTGCGGCCTGCGCGATCAGTGCGGCAATCCCTTCGGGTACCACCGGTTCTGCGGCCGCGGTTCCCGCGCTGATCATCGCGCTGCCGGCGGTGAGTGCCACGACGGCGGCAGTGCCGGCGATGGCAGCGGGAATGCGTCGGGCGAGTGTCTTGCCGGGGAGTCGGCTCATGTCGGGCTCCTTCATTTCATGAGGCCGGGAAATGCGGCCCGAAGTGACTTGACCATGCGCAGAGTCTCAACGTCAACTTGAGGTTTAGAATCGTTAGCGGAGCGTTAGTTAACGCCAGGCAAGTCGCACGTGCGTGAGAGAAGGCCCGTGTGACTCACGGCACCCACCTGTTTTGCACCTCTGCGTCGTTGTCGGGAGAAAAACCGGCCCCTCGAGCGTTGAACGAATAGACCGTCTGAAAGGGGACGTCATGATCGCCGCCGTATTTCTCCTCTACGTGATCGTCGAGATCGCAGCCTTGGTCATCGTGGGCAACGCCATCGGTGTCGCCTGGACAGTGCTGCTGTTTCTCGCCGGATCGCTTGTCGGATTGATCCTCATGCGCTCGCAGTGGCGACGGGTCATGGACGGGTTCCGTAAGGCCACGCGGGGTGAGGGATCGCCGTCACTGGCGGTCGCCGACGGCGCCTTGGTCGCGGCGGGCTCCGCGTTGATGTTCGTACCCGGACTCGTGACTTCGGTTCTGGGCCTGCTGCTTCTGATTCCGCCGACCCGCTGGGCGCTGCGCCCGCTTGCAGTGCTCCTGGCAGGTAAGCGCGCAGCAGCATTTGCCGCCGGTGGTGACGCCTTCGCCGGAACCGTCGGCTACGCGGCGCGGATGCGCGGAAACGGCGAGGTGATCGACGGCGAGATCGTCGTCGAGACACCCGAAACCACCGAGTACGTCGCCAGCAACGGCAAGGAACTGGTGCTCGAGGGTGAGATTCTGGACACGGATACACCCACCCGTTCGCGGGGGCCGCAGTACTAACAGGCAGACTGGGTGCTCGTGACTACTCGTCTGCTGGTCAACGGCCGGATCTACAGTTCATTTGCACCTGACGCGACCTCGATCGCCATCACCGACGGCACCGTCGTGTGGGTCGGCGACGAGCGCGCCGGACGGGCGTTGCACCCCGCCGCGGAGATCGAAGACCTGGGTGGTGCGTTCGTCACTCCCGGGTTCGTCGACACCCACGTCCACATCACCGCACTGGGACTCAATCTCGTCGGCCTCGATCTCGTGGGCGCGAACTCTCTGGACGAATGTCTCGCGCGAGTACGAACATTCGCAGCCGCGAACCCCGAAACTGCCCATCCCGACGCAGTCATCTGGGGACACGGTTGGGACGACACCGAGTGGGCCGAACAGACCCCGCCGTCGACCGCAGATCTCGACGCGGCCGCCCCTGGCCGCAAGGTGTATCTCTCGCGGATCGACGTTCACTCGGCCGCGTGCTCGAGCGCACTGCGCGACGGGATCTCCGGCCTCGCCGACACCGCTGGATACTCAGCCGAAGGCTCGTTGACGTTCGACGCACACCACCTGGCGCGCAATGCCGCTCGGAATCTGCTGACGGAAACTCAGCGCGCTTCTGCTCGTACCGCTGCGCTCGATCTCTGCGCCTCACGCGGAATCGTGGCCGTTCACGAGTGCGGGGGACCGGACATCTCGGGATTGACCGATTTCCAGGAACTGTTGGCCCACGATCACGGCGTGGAGGTTCGGGGCTACTGGGGTGAGCGTGTCGACAGCGAAGAGGATGCTCGCGCGCTCCTCGACAAAACCGGAGCAGACGGACTCGGCGGGGATCTCTTCATCGACGGCTCGCTCGGTTCGCATACCGCGTGGTTGCTCGAACCCTATGCAGACCAACCTGATTCGACGGGCAATGCCTACCTCGACGTCGACGCGATCGCCGCACACATCCGGGCCTGTACCCTCGCGGGCGTCCAGGCCGGGTTCCATGCCATCGGTGACGGCGCCGTCTCGTCGGCAGCTGCCGCGTTCCGCAGGGTCGCCGACGAACTGGGTGGCCCCAAGGTCGCCGCGTTGGGTCACCGCCTCGAGCACGCGGAAATGATGTCCATGGCCGACGCGGAAACCTTTGCCGCCTTGGGTGTCATCGCTAGCGTCCAACCGGTGTTCGACGCACTGTGGGGTGGCACCGACGGTCTTTACGCCACGCGCCTGGGAGTCGAGCGCGCAGCAGCGTTGAATCCGTTTGCACCTGCTGCCGGTAAGGGTGTCTCGCTCGCATTCAGCTCCGACGCCCCGGTCACCCCCATCGAGCCGTGGGCGATGCTGCGCGCCGCTGTCCAGCACCGCACCGACGGAAGTGGAATCTCGCCGCGTGCGGCCTTCTCCGCGGCAACTCGCGGCGCCTGGCGCGCGGGCGGAGTGCGGGACGGCGCCGCGGGAACCCTCAATCCGGGCGCACCGGCCTCCTACGTGTTGTGGGAGGCAGGCGAACTCGAAGTGAGCGCACCCGCCGACTCGGTTCAGCGATGGTCTACCGATCCGCGCTCGCGCGTACCCGCTCTGCCGAGGCTGGCGGAAGATGCGCCGATTCCGGTCTGCATCAAGTCGGTGCATCGCGGACGCGTCGTCTATCAGCGCGGCTCGTCGAGTGAGTGAGGCCGGCGCAGAGGCGTCTGTCGGTGATCGCTCCCGTGTGAGCGCTGTGCTCACCGGTTCCGCATGGCTACGTTCGCTGTACGCGGCCGCTGGTGGATTCCTGATCTTCGCAGGGTTCCCACCCCGCCCGCTGTGGTTCTTGGCGCCCGTCGGGATCGCTCTTCTGACGTGTGTGTTGACGAACTTCGGGCGCGGCGGACTGCGCCTTCGTGCCGGCTTCGGTTACGGATACTTGGCCGGTCTCGGATTTCTGGTGCCGTTGCTTCCGTGGATCGGTGTGTTCGTAGGTGCGGTCCCGTGGATCGCGTTGGCCGCGGTGGAGTCGTTGTTCATCGGACTGTTCGGGCTGCTTGCGGTTCTGGTGGCGAGGTTGCCATGGGCACCCTTGTGGATTGCCGCGACCTGGACGCTCACCGAGTGGCTTCGTTCCAGCGTTCCTTTCGGCGGATTTCCTTGGGGCAGGCTCGCATTCGGTCAATCCGAAGGGTGGCTCCTCCCACTTGCGAGTGTCGGCGGTGCGCCGCTGCTCAGCTTCGCGGTGGCCCTGACCGGTACCGGCTTGGCAGCAGTTGCAGTCGCTGTCGCGGCCAAACGATGGGACCGAGGATTCTTCGGAGCTGTTGCCGCTGCCCTCGTGCCCGTGATCATTGCTCTCGTGGTGTCGCCGTTCTTGTCCACCATGGATTCCGGTGATCGAACGATCACCGTCGCCGCCATTCAGGGAAGCGTTCCGAGGTTGGGCTTGGACTTCAACTCGCAACGCAAGCAGGTCCTCGACAACCATGTCGCCGAAACCGTGAAACTTGCTGCCGAGGTGGACGCGGGCCGCGTCGATCAGCCTGACGTCGTGATCTGGCCGGAGAACGCCTCGGACATCGACCCCCTGCGAAACGCCGATGCCGCTGCCGACATCACCCGGGCCTCCGAAGCGATCGGAGCGCCGATTCTTGTCGGCACCGTACTCGTGAACGCCGATCGTACGACCACCAATTCGGTGATCGTGTGGGACGGCGCCAACGGTCCTCAGGAACAGCACGACAAGAAGATCATTCAGCCGTTCGGCGAATACCTGCCCTACCGAAGCTTCTTCCGGAACTTCTCCTCGTACGCCGATCGCGCGGGCAATTTCGTTCCCGGCGAGGGCAACGGCGTTGTCCATGCAGCGGGGGTACCCATCGGTGTCGCGACTTGTTACGAGGTGGCGTTCGACCGGGCGTTCCAGGAATCGGTGCGCAACGGTGCACAGTTGCTGGCGGTACCGACCAACAACGCCACTTTCGGGGACACCGAGATGACCTATCAGCAGCTGGCAATGTCGCGTGTGCGGGCAGTCGAGCACGGCCGCGCCGTCGTTGTCGCCGCAACCAGTGGTGTCAGCGCCATCATCGCTCCCGACGGTGCGGTGACTTCGCAAACCGACCTGTTCGTGCCGGCGGCCCTGGTGGCGAAGGTGCCGCTCTCGACCAGCTCCACCCTTGCCAGCCGAGTAGGTCCGGTGCCGGAGATCGTGCTCAGCATCATCGCGGTCGGCGCGATTGCCATGGCAGTGCTGGCCCGGCGCCGAGATCAGGCTGAGCACTCACCCGAGGAGACTGCGGCAATCTGAGCCGAGCATCGGATATTAGGGCTGCCGATGTTCCGAGGAGCGCCTACGCGGGTACTCGCTGTGCCACCCGTTCCTGCGTAAGGCGGCTTCTTGTGACCGAGCCTGAGAAAACCGAGCCAGACAAGTCCGAGACCCGGGATGCAGTTCACAAAACCAGTGTCGTCGACGCGGTTCTGCAGTCACCGCTCGCCGGCCTGTCGCCGTGGATCTTGCTGTCCTTGCTCTCCGGGCCGGGAAGGTTCGAGGAATCCGCGGCCGCAGCCCTCGGGTTGTCGCTGCTGATCTTGGCGGCCAGTCACCGGCGCGGCGGCACCGTGAAGCTGTTGGAGGTCTTCGACGTCGTGTTCTTCGGCGTTCTGGCGGCCATCGGCCTCCTCGCGTCGGCGAACACGATTCGGTGGTTCGAACTCTGGGGAGGCGAACTGACCAACATCGCGCTGGTGGTCTTTGCCTTCGGATCGATCCTGCTCCGCAATCCTTTCACTTTGCAGTACGCGAAAGAGTCGACGCCTGAAGAGTATTGGACGACGCCACTGTTTCTGCGCATCAACTACGTCATTACGGCGGTGTGGGCTCTCGCCTTCACCTGGTCGGCCGTAGTGGGCCTGTTCGGAGACGCACTGCTGCACGACGGTGACAACTTCTGGACCGGATGGATTCTGCAGTTGCTCGGAACCTTCTTCGCGATCTCCTTCACCGAGTGGTACCCCGAGTATGCGCCGAACAAGGCCGCTCAGGCTCAGGGCCTCGAAACCGAACCACCGCAGTCGATTTTCAGGCTGTTCGACTTTTTGCCGGTGTTCGTAGCCGTGACCGGCATCGCGGGGTTGGTGACCGACTCCGTTTCCGTGACCGCAGGCGTCACGTTGATTCTGGTCGGCGTGTTCGGACATCTGGCTATGCGACGGTTCACCGTCGACTAGGAGCTCTCGGTGATCTCGCGCCTACGGGAACTTGGTGCACGATCGTCTCGATGACCGGCAGGTGCCGGCTGATGCACGGAATTTGTCCGTTTCTGCGATAGTCAGTGCGCCTGCCGTGCAATGGAAACGAGGGAAATTGAGCGTTATTTCGAGTACTGCACACAAGCACGAGCCCCTACACGGAAGACGTCCACCAGCGGATCACCGCTTCCTCGGATTCGACACACGAGTCTTTCCACACGCCCTCGCGATCTTGGCGGTGTGGATGCTCTGGACCGTGATCGTGCCCGCCATCGATTCCGCTGTCTCCTCCGAAGATCCAACCGGCGCCGGAGACCGGATGGCCGTGACCGAAACGGTCTCCTTCGCCGCACCTGCGGGCTGGAATGTCGACAGTGGTTTCCGAACCGACCAACATGGCGCGTCCGATTCGCTCCCACGTGTGACGTTGACCGATGGCACCGTCACCGTGAGCGTCGACGCCGACACATTCAGTGGAACTGCCGACGAACTCCTCTCCCAAACAGATGCCGTGAGTCTTGCGACGAACGGCAGTTCCGTGCTTGCGGTCTCCGGTGCGCGCCAGCCGATCAGCACCGCCGGGGGTCTGAGCGGCGTCCAGGTCAGCTTTGACACTCCGCGGTCCGCCGGATCGGTGACCACATTCGTCGTCGACGGCAAGGGAATTCGGGTACAGGTAGTCGGCCCACCCGATCAGATCGCCGCCCGCAGTCGAGAAATCACCGACATGATCGCCTCTATCGGCACACACGAGGGAGACACCAAGTGAGCACCGATCTCCTCGAAACCCGCTCCCGCGCATTCGATACGACGGCCTGGGGCGAGAAATTTCACTTCTTCCAGCCACGCAACGTCGTGTTCTGGATATACCTGTGGATGTGCGGATTCGGCCTCGTCAAAGGCTGGCAGATGTTTGCTCCCTTCGCCGGATACTTCGGGCGCGCACTCCTCGTTGCCGGCATCGTCGGCGTCATCAGCGCCGCGGTCTGGACATGGTGGTTCCGGCACATCGACCGCTACGAACGCCAACCCGTAGGACTAGTGGTCACCGGCTTCATCTGGGGCGCCACCGCAGCAACGTTCACTATCGCAGCACCCGCGAACGGAGCAGTCGGTTCGCTCTACTCGAAGATTTTCGGGCAGGTATGGGCTCAGGACTGGCATGCGGGCCTCTCTGCACCCTTCGTGGAGGAAACCGCCAAAGGCATCGGCATCGTAGTCCTCCTCGCGCTTGCACCACGCCTGGTGCGCACCGCAACCGACGGCCTGCTCCTCGGTGCTTTCATCGGCTTGGGATTTCAGACCAGCGAAGACTTTCTGTACTCGATTGCCGGCGCAACACAGGGCTTCGGCGCCCACCAAACCGACGGCCTGCTCGGTTCCATCGCCACCCGCACCTACTCCGACATCGTCTCTCATCCCCTGTTCACCGCCCTTTTCTGCGCCGGCGTGATCTATCTGATCGGCACCCCGGCCCAGCCCCGGCGGATCGGACGCGGATTGGCGTTGATCGTGGCACCCATCCTGATCCACGGCGTGTGGGATTCCATGCTCGCGATCGCCGGCGGCAGCAGTTCGCTCGTGTTCGTCATCATGATCGGCGACATCGTCTTCGCGTTCACTGCCTTGTGGATCGCGTTCGTCTGGGCGCACCCACGTGAATCCCACTTCGTCCGTGACATTCTCGCCCCGGAAATCGAGTCCGGCGTCCTGACCGACGCCGAGGTGACAGCCGCCGGCGGATGGCGACAACAACGTACTTACGCGAAAGCCGCACCCACTCGTACCGAACGTCGCCAACGACGACATATCGTTCGTGCCGCGCTGGATCTGTGCAGCGACCTTGCTGTCAGCAAGGGCGACGACAGCCCCCAGGTCGTCGAATCACGCAACGAAATCACCCGCCTCCGCCAAGGAACCGCGGCACAGAGCATCACTCGGTGACCGGGAAGTAGCGGAAGAACCGTTCAGCACCGCAAATCATTCACCCACACCCCAGTCGGCCGGGTTGCTTGCCATCGTCACTTGGCAAGCAACCCGGCCGAGTGACTGGGCTACCAGTTCACTCCGTGTCGAAGTTTGGTGTACCGAAGTTTGGTGTGTCGCGGGGTGGGGGATACAGCTCACACTGGTGCACGAAGCAGCGCCGATGGTTCTCCAGCGCAAGTCCAGGATTTGCGCACTGTCGGCCCGCGAGTGCGCCTGGATGCTGAATGACGTTGCCCTGAAGTGTCTTTGAGGACCGCGAAGCATCCTGAAGTTGCCACGTCGAAGAAGGGCCGAAGTATGACGTCGACTTGTGAACGATCACTCCCCGAAGAACGAGAAAGACCGCCCGGTGTAGAACCGGACGGTCTTGATCGAAGTGCTAGTTCATGCGCCGCGACGCTTGGCCTTCAGCAAATCGAGACGCTCTTTGAGGAGCTCTTCGAGTTCCTCGACCGAGCGACGCTCGAGCAGCATGTCCCAGTGGGTGCGGGGAGGCTTGACCTTCTTGGCTTCGGGAGCAGTCCCCTCCATGAGGGTGCCTTCGAGGCCGTTTCGGCACAACCAGGTGCCGGGGATCTCGGCTTCGTCCGCGAACGGGATGTCGAAGATCTCGCCGTTCTCGCACTTGTACTTGGCCATACGACGGGGCGCGAGGTCATGGTCACGGTCGGTCTCGTAGCTCACAGCTCCGAGTCGGCTACCTCGAAGTACGCGATCTGCCATGGTGGTGTCCTCTCTTCGTTCGTCACCGCTGGTGGGCGCCCTGACTTGGGGAGTAGACGCTCACACTCATCTACAACGCCACGAGCACCCGATTGGTTCCCGTGTGGCGAGAAGACGCAACCTCTCCATCTTACCGGGTACCGTGCGCGTTCATCGAAGGCGTCCGAATCTCGAGTACAGTGTCGATTCATGGCTGAGAGCACACGCGTCGGATCACCGCAGTCTGCGCGTTCGGGAAACCCGTGTGTGTGGTGTGGTCGAGAGGTCGCGGTGACCGGTGTCGGTCGTCGACGCCGGTACTGCAGCCAGTCTTGTCGACAGCGTGCGTACGAGCAGCGCAATGCCGTCAAGGGCACGTCGATCCCGGCTGACGCCGTCATCTTGACCGCAGTCGAAGCGGTCGAACTCGTGGATCGGATGTTCGAGGTCCGATGCGCTGCCGAAGATGTGGCGACAGCAGTTGCCGAGGGCGCAGAGAGTTCAGAGCTCACACAGTTGTGTGAACGGTTGACCGAGCTTGCCCGCGAAGCCGAACGTTTCCGGTAGAGCAGGTGTGGGCAACCGGTTTCTAGCCTTGCGTCGAGCACTGCAACACTGCGGTGCTCCTGACGCCTGACGACGACAAATTTTGATCCTGAGTTCGGACCTTCGGGGAGGTTCGGACTTCGAAGCGACCCTTCGTCGAGGTCGATGACCTTCGGCTGCGCTCTCGCAGGATCGCCACATGGTTTCCACTCGATATCGAGGCGGTGCGATGTTTCTCTTCAATCCCCGAGCCACACTTCCCGGCGCTGATCGTGACAACGCTGATCGTCACAACGCTGTGTGGGGGTGGTCGTGATGGATACCGACAAGAGGATCGACCCGCTCACCGGATCGCGAAGCCTGCCGGCAGGAGCGTTCCCCCTGTCTGCGGTGCAGCGCAGCATGTGGTTTGCGCAGCAACTTCACCCGACGGTCCCGTACTTCATCGCGCAGTACATCGAGTTCCACGGCGATTTGGACATGCAACTGCTCAGTCGCGCCGCGGTGGAGGCTGCCCACGAGTTCGAATCACCGTTTCTACGGTTGATGTACCCGGATGGGGAGCCCTGCCAGATCGTGGACTTCACGATCGACCCGGGCATCGACTACTTCGACTTCCGCGAGCGTGAGAACCCTCGGCAGGCTGCCTCGGAGTGGATGGACAACGATTACGCGACGACGCTCGATCTGACTCGCGATCGTCTCGTCGAGATGACAATTCTTCAAACTGGTGATCGGGATTACCTGTGGTACACCAGGATTCATCACGTCGCTCTCGACGGATACAGCGGTATGACGATCGTCAATCGGATTGCGGCGATCTACACCGCAGCCGTCGAAGGTCGAGAGCCTGCGGTGAACAAGGCGCTCGACGTCACGACGCTGTCCGAGCTCGACCAGAAGTACCGCGAATCGAGCCGATTCGAAGCCGACCGCGAGTACTGGGCCCAGCGTGTGTCGGGCGTCGAACACGGTTCGACGTTGGCCACCCGTGAGGGACCCCCGACTGCACGCAGTGAACTCGTCAGTGCCGCGATGTCGGCGAACAGCCTTGCTGCCTTGGACGAGTGGAATTCACGTTCCGGTGCAACTCCGGCCGCAGTGTTGATTTCGGCACTGGCGTGCTACCTGTCCCGCAGTACCGGCTACGACGACGTGCTGATCAACCTGCCGGTTTCCGCGAGGACGACGGCACCGCTGCAGCGGTCCGGCGGAATGCTGGTCAACGTCGCGCCGCTACACATCCACGTAAACCCGGACGAAAGTGTCGACGATCTGGTCGGGCGCGTGCAACTCGAACTTCTCGGTGCGCTTCGTCATCAGCGATGCAGCCTCGAGGACATCCGGCGTGATGCCGGTCTGACCGTCGGCGACGCGCGTCTGTCCGGCCCGATGATGAATGTGATGCTCTTCCGGCAGGAGATAACCCTCGGGCCACTGACCGGTGAGTATCACATCGTCACGTCGGGTCCGGTCGAGGATCTGCTGGTCAACGTGTACCAGAGCGGCGATCCGGCGCAGACGTTGATCGACTTTCGCGGAAACCCCAATCGCTACGGCCACGACGAACTGGCCGAGCACCACCGGGCGTTCACCGAATTGGTCGCAGAACTGACAGCAGCACCGGCCGGTACGCCGATGAACCGGATTCATCCGGCAAGTGCCGAGGCAGGGGCGCGCAGTGCACAGCGCAGGGAACTCGAGCGGTTCTGGGCGAGATACCTGGGGGACTCCGACGAGGGCTCCACACTGGACCTCGAGACACTGGGCCTCGAGCGAATCGACGCCGAATCGGAGCCCACCGGTACGAATCGGCTGAGCGTCCCACTCGATCCCGCGGTCGCCGAACTTGCGCGCACGGAAGGCGTCTCCCTCTTTGCCGTTGTCCATGCCGCATTTGCTTCGTTGCTGTCGAGATCGACCGAGCGCCGGGACGTGCTGATCGGAACGAGGACCGAGTGGGGAACTCTGCCCCTGCGCTGCGAGGTCGATCCGGCGGCACCGTTCGACGAGTTCGTGAGTTCTCTTGCTCGAGAACGCGATACGTTGTCGATTCGATCGGCGGCAGGTGTCCCCGCACTGCCCGAGTTGCACGTCCACCTCAACGACGGCTCGCAGGAGACCACGATTGCCGGCCTCGACGTGGCGATCGACGTCCACGCAGATACCGGCGCCCTCGAGGTTGCGTACTCCACGCAGCACTACGCCGAATCCACGGTCCGAGCCTTCCTCTCGCGACTGGTGCGGATCCTTGCAGGCGCAGCAGCAGCCCCGCGAACGCCGGTCGGAGACCTCGATCTCCTCGACGACTTCGAGCGTGAGTCCCTGGTACCGGCGCGGGGAGCGACCGCGTCCTCCCCGTTGACCCTCCCCGATATTCTCCGCCGGGCCTCGGCTGTGAACCCCGATGCCCCAGCGCTCGTTTTCGGTGATCGTGAGGTGAGCTACCGGGATCTCGACGCCGAGTCGAACACACTCGCCCGTGAACTGATCAACAGGGGAGTCGGCCCCGGCACCTATGTCGCCCTTGCGCTGTCGAGGTCTCTCGAATCGGTGACCGCGACGTGGGCGGTGGCCAAGACCGGCGGTGCCTTCCTCCCGATCGATCCGCACTACCCCGAGGATCGTATTCGGCACATGCTCACCGATTCGGGAGCTGTAGTCGGAATCAGTGTGGGGGAGCACCACGGCGGGCTCGCCGATTCGGTGGATTGGCTGCTCCTCGACGAACTGGACACCTCGCACCATTCCGATGCACCGGTCGACGACGCCGAGCGGCGTACGCGCCTGAGCTACGACGATCCGGCATACCTCATCTACACGTCCGGCTCCACAGGTGTCCCCAAAGGCGTCGTGGTCAGTCACCGCGGGCTGAGCAGCTTCGCCGACGAAGAACGAGTCAGGTTCGGAGTCGAACCTGGAGACCGCACCCTGCATTTCTCTTCGCCGAGCTTCGACGCTTCGGTCCTCGAACTCCTCCTTGCCTTCGGGGGCGCGGCAACGATGGTGATCGCGCCGCCCACCGTGTACGGCGGCGACGAACTGGCACAGGTGATGCGTATCGGACGGGTCACCCACGCTTTCGTCACCCCGGCCGCGCTGGCAACAGTCGATCCCGCCGGCCTACCGGATCTACGAGTGGTCGTGACCGGCGGCGACGCATGCTCACCCGCGCTGGTGGATCAGTGGTCACACGGACGCTCGATGTTCAACGCGTACGGACCGACCGAAACCACCGTCGTCGCCACTCTGACCGGACCGCTGAGCAGCGATGTTCCCGTCACCATCGGGAAGCCGATGCGCGGAGCCGCAACCGTCCTCCTGGACTCGCGGCTTCAACCGGTGCCGATCGGTGTCGCCGGCGAGCTCTATGTGAGCGGTGTCGGTTTGGCGCGCGGGTACCACGCGCGTGCCACGATTACGGCCGAACGATTTGTTGCCGACCCCAACGGTGTTGCGGGAGAGCGCATGTACCGCACGGGTGACCTCGCGCGGTGGAACGGCGAGGGTGAGCTGGAGTACCTCGGCCGGAGCGACTTCCAGATCAAGATCCGCGGTTTCCGCGTCGAGCTCGGCGAGATCGACGACGTGCTGCGCCGCCACCCGAGCGTCGCACAGGCAGTCACCGCCGGAGTTGCGGGCCCGAGTGGGGAAACACTGTTGGCGGCGTACGTCACGGCGGCTGCGGGCACACACATCGACAACTCCGAGCTGGTCGCCCACGCGAGATCTTCGTTGGCAGCCCACATGGTTCCCGCGCGGATCGTCGTCCTCGACTCCATTCCGTTGACTCCGGCAGGAAAGATCGACAGGAAAGCGTTACCGGACATCGATTCTGTGGGCGGGTCGGCGGAATACCGTGCCCCCGAGACCTCGACCGAGAAGCGAATTTCGGCGGTGTTCTGCGATCTGCTCGGTATCACCCGGGCGGGAGCAGACGACAGTTTCTTCGACCTCGGCGGTGACTCGTTGATCGCGACCCGCGTCGTGTCGCGGGTCAACGGAGCTCTCGGAACGACGCTGAGCGTTCTCGACCTCTTCGAGGCGCCGACCGTCTCCGCTCTGGCAGCACGTGCCGACCTCGCGGACTCGCGGAACACACGTGCCCCGGCACTGACGCGTATCGATCGCCCTGACCGGATACCGGTATCTCTGGCGCAGCAACGAATGTGGCTGACCAATCAACTCGATCCGAGTTCGCCGGCGTACAACATTCCGATCGCGGTTTCGATGACCGGCGATCTCGACGTCGATGCACTGTTCACCGCGCTGCGGGACGTCATCGTTCGACACGAGATCTTGCGGACCGTTTTCCCCGAGAGTGCGCGTGGCCCCGTCCAGCACGTTCTCGATGTGGACGAGATGTTCGATCATCTCGAGGTGGAAACGGTACCTGCCGCAGCGACCTCGGCGCGGGCGAGTGAGCTCGCGCGAGAGGGATTCGACGTCAGCGAATCGGTGCCGATCCGCGCGACTCTGCTCGAGGTGAACGAACGCGAGCACACCTTGGTCCTCGTCGTGCACCACATTGCAGCAGACGGCCTGTCGATGGCGCCGCTGGCTCGTGACGTGATGGTGGCGTACGCCTCGCGGGCGAGCGGACGCGTGCCGGCGTGGCTGCCACTCGAAGTGCAGTACGGCGATTTCAGCGAGTGGCAACGCGGAGCGCTCGGTGAAGCGTCCGACCCGGATTCGATTCTTGCCGAGCAGTTGCGGTTCTGGTCGCACACGCTCACCGAACGCGGTGAGCTCGCGGAACTGCCGATGGATCATCCGCGCCCTGCGGGTGTCTCGCTGCGCGGTGACGATCTCGATTTCCGGATCGACTCCGCGACGTACCGCCGGGTCGGCGAGATCGCGGCGCGCAGCGATGTCAGCGTGTTCATGGTGATCCACGCCGCGCTGGCCGTCCTGCTCAGCCGAGAATCCGGAGCGAACGACATCACGATCGGCACTCCGGTGGCCGGGCGGAGCGAGCGCGCTCTCGACGACGTCGTCGGAATGTTCGTCAACACGGTGGTGCTGAGGACGGTTCTCGAGGGGGGACTCACCTTCGGTGAAGTTCTCACCCGCGTCCGCGACGTCGACGTGGCGGCCTTGCAGCACACCGAAGTGCCGTACGACGTACTCGTCGAATCCCTCGCAGACAACCAGGCGCCGCTGTTCCAGGTGATGCTGGTGATGCAGGGCGCCGCTCCCACCGAGGTCACTTTGCCCGAGCTCGAGGTCACGGTCGACGAACTGTCGACGGGCGCGGCAAAGTTCGATCTTCAGGTCATTCTCACCGACCGCGGCGACCATCTCGACGGCCAGTTGAACTACGCCAGCCAGCTTTTCGACTCGGACACCATGTCCGGCCTCGCTGATCGCTTCACGATGCTCCTCGACGCGGTAGCTGCCTACCCGGAATCCGTCGTCGGCGACGTCGATCTCACAGCTCCGGGCGAGGCGGAACTGGTCCTCGAGCGTTGGAATGCCACCGAACACGCCGTACCGATCACCACCCTCTCGGACCTGGTGGCGGAGCAGGCAGCCCGGACACCCGAGGGGGCCGCGCTGGTCTTCGGCGAGCGGACACTGACCTATGCGGAGTTCGACGCGAGGGTCGGTGAACTTGCCAGAACCCTCATTGCCCGCGGGGTCGGCCCGGACATGCGCGTCGCGGTGTCGATTCGACGGTCACCGGAACTACTCGTCGCGGTCCACGCCGTGATCCGTGCCGGTGCGGCATACGTCCCGGTGGATCCCGATCATCCCGCCGAGCGCATCGCGTACGTCTTCGACATCGCGGAACCGATCTGCGTGCTGAGCCGGCCCCAGGACCACGGCGCTTTTCCCGCGCGAGTCCCGATCGTGGACGTCGATCTCGATCGTCAGGTGTCCACGACGGCGCCGATCACCGACGCTGATCGGCTCGGACCCCTGCGCCCGGACAATGCTGCTTACGTGATCTTCACGTCCGGATCGACGGGTCGACCGAAAGGTGTTGCAGTATCACACCGTTCGATCGTCAATCGCCTGCTGTGGATGCAGGACACGTACCCCCTTCACGCGTCGGACGTGGTGCTGCACAAGACCCCGGTGACCTTCGACGTCTCGGTGTGGGAACTGTTCTGGCCCCTGCAGACCGGCGCGCAGTTGGTGATCGCGGAACCGGACGGGCACCGTGATCCCGGGTACCTGTCGGCGTTGATTGCCGACAGAGGCGTCACGACGGCGCACTTCGTTCCGTCGATGCTCGCGGAATTCGTCGCTGCCGCGACTGCCGGGCAGTGTGCGAGCCTGCGTCAGGTGTTCTGCAGCGGTGAAGCCCTCGCGCCTACCACTGCGGAGGCGTTCACCCGTCTGAGTTCTGCGGGACTGTTCAACCTGTACGGACCCACAGAGGCTGCCGTCGACGTCAGCGCCGCCGAATTCACCCCCGACATGACCGTCACCGTTCCCATCGGTGCGCCCGTGTGGAACACCCAGCTCTATGTCCTCGACGGGCGGCTGCATCCGGTTCCGGTCGGCGTTCACGGCGAGCTGTATCTGGCGGGAGTGCAACTGGCGCGTGGATACCTCGGGCGCAGCGATCTCACCGCCGACAGGTTCGTGGCCGACCCGTACGGCCCGTCTGGCACCCGGATGTACCGAACCGGTGATGTCGTCCGGTGGCGCGCCGACGGGCTGCTCGACTATGTCGGTCGACGCGATTTCCAGGTCAAGATCCGCGGCCAGCGCATCGAACTCGCCGAGGTCGAAGCAGCATTGCTCAGGCTGCCCGGTGTCGCGCAAGCTGCTGCTCTCGTCCATCACGACGACGTGGTCGGTGACAGTTTGGTCGGCTACGTCATCGCCGACACCGGCACTTCGATCGACACGGACGGCCTACGCACCGAGTTGAGAGGTCTCCTTCCGGCCTACATGGTTCCCGCTGTGGTCATCGCCCTCGACGTGTTCCCTCTCGGTTCGACCGGCAAGCTTGATCGGAAGGCTCTGCCCGCGCCCAGCTTCGACAGTTCGCAGACGTATCTGGCGCCGCGAACACCGCTCGAAGCGCAGTTGGCGGCGATCTTCGAGGAGCTTCTGGAATCCGGGGCAGTCGGTGTTCACGACAACTTCTTCGAGATCGGCGGAAACAGCCTCGTCGCTGCACGCGCTGTGGCGCGCGTGAACGATTCGCTGTCGTTGAACTTGTCGATCAGAGAGTTGTTCGACGCGCCGACCGTTGCGCAGTTGGCGGTCGAGTGCGCCACGGCACGAGGGGGACCGGCAGTCCTTCCGCTCGAGGCATTGCCGCGGCCACAGACGATCCCGCTGTCGCTGGCACAAAAGCGCATGTGGTTCGTCAATCAATTCGACGTCACGTCCGCGGCGTACAACGTCGCCATAGCGATCAGGCTGAGAGGCCGGTTGGACGTTGCCGTGTTGGCGGGCGCGATCACCGACGTGCTTACTCGCCACGAATCGCTGCGCACGCTGTTTCCCATGGTCGAGGGAGTGCCGGCGCAGGTGATCGTCGAACCCGGTGAAGCGTTGGGCGCGCTGCCGGTTGTCGCCGCGAACGCCGAAGCGGTACTCGGGCAGATCGAACGTCTCACCTCGAGGGGCTTCGACGTCACGCAGGCTCCACCGATCAGGGCGGAACTGATCGAGGTCGACGAAGAAGATCACGTCCTGACCGTGGTCGTCCATCACATCTGCGCCGACGGATTCTCGATGGCACCGTTGGCGTTCGACGTGATGAGCGCGTACTCGGCAAGGCATCGAGGTGAGGCGCCCGACTGGTCTCCTCTTCCGGTCCAGTACGCGGACTTCGCCATCTGGCAGGAAAGGGCTCTCGGTCGGATCGACGAAGCGGACAGCACTCTTGCCGGTCAGCTCGAGTACTGGACACGTCAACTGGCGAGTGTTCCCGAACTTCTTGCGCTCCCCGCAGACCGACCGCGTCCGCGTGTGCAGGATCTCTCGGGCGGCGTCGTTCGATTCGACATCGATGCCGGCATCCACCGTCGTCTGAGCGAAACCGCGATCGAACACCGAAGCAGTATGTTCATGGCGGTACACGCCGCATACGCAGTGCTCGTGGCGAGATTGTCCGGCATGGAAGACATCACGATCGGCTCACCGATCGCCGGGCGCGGAAATGCCCTGCTGGATCCGATGGTCGGTATGTTCGTCGGCACGTTGGTCCTGCGCGCCGACGTCGACCCCGCCGCCTCGTTCACCGATCTGTTGGCCAGAGTTCGCAGCACCGACCTCGACGCCTTCGCTCACGCAGACGTCCCCTTCGAGCGCGTCGTCGATGCGCTGGCTCCGGAGCGGTCGACGTCGCATTCACCGTTGTTCCAGGTGATGCTGGAGTTCAAGAACACCACTCGGCCAGCAGTTAGTCTGACGGATTTGGACGTCGAGGTCCTCGAACTCGAATCCGCCGTCTCGAATTTCGATCTGCAACTCACGCTTGCCGAGACCTTCGACGACGACGGCCGGCCGGCCGGAATCGAGGCCGGGTTCACCTACGCCAGCGCCCTGTTCGACGAGTCGACCGTCGAAGGTTTCGCTCGATACCTGGTTCGGATTCTCGGTGCTGTCACCGAATCACCGCACACGCCGGTCGGCGACATCGATCTCGTGAGTGATCTCGACACGATTCGCGCCGTCGCACCGGAACTTCCCGAGCAGGTTCACTTCTCGACGTTGCTCGAGCGCAAGTACGTCGACGAACCGCAGAGGACTGCACTGATTTTCGGCGACCGCCATCTGACCTACTCCGATCTGGACCACCGCGCCAACCGGCTTGCACGACTGTTGATCAGCCGCGGGGTCGGTCCGGAATCCGTTGTCGCCCTGGCATTACCACGCTCACTGGAATCCGTGGTCGCGATCTGGGCGGTTGCCCGGTCCGGCGCTGCATTCGTACCCGTCGACCCGGCGTATCCCGTCGACCGCGTGCACCACATGATCAACGACTCGGGAGCGGGCGTCGTTCTCACCACCGCCGAGCATGTGGGTGTCGTCCCCGACGAGGCAGACGCCGTTCTGCTCGATCAGGCAAAGACACTCGCAACCCTCGAACAGATCGGTGATCAGCGGATAGGTGCCTCGGAGCTGCTGGCTGCGGTGTCCCTGGACAACCCGGCCTATGTCATCTACACCTCCGGTTCCACCGGCGTCCCCAAAGGCGTCATGGTCACTCACCGTGGGCTTTCGGCACTCGCCGAGCAGGAACGCAGTCGCTTCCGCGTCGAGTCGACCTCGCGCACGCTGCATTTCAGCTCACCGAGCTTCGACGCCTCGATTCTCGAACTCCTGATGGCTGTTGGTGCCGGGGCCACGATGGTCATCGCCCCACCGAGCATCATCGGCGGAACCGAACTGACGAGTCTGATCGCCGACCAGCACGTCACGCACGCCTTCATCACACCAGCCGCTCTGGCCACGGTCGATCCGAGCGGACTGAACGAGCTGGTGTGCATCGGAACCGGCGGCGACGTCTGCCCACCCGACCTCGTCGCCGCCTGGGTCAGCGATCACCGGATCATGATCAATGCCTACGGACCAACCGAATCGACGGTCGTCGCCAGCATCACCGAGCCGATGTCCCCGACCGATCGAGTGACGATCGGTCGCCCGTCGACAGGCATCAGCGCGTGGGTCCTCGACAATCGCCTGCACCGCGTCCCGGTCGGAGTGACGGGAGAGCTGTACGTCAGCGGCGACGGACTCGCCCGCGGTTACCGAAACCGCGCCGGCACGACCGCCGAACGATTCGTGCCCAATCCCGCGGGCAGTGCGGGCACACGGATGTACCGAACCGGTGACCTCGCCAGGTGGAACAAGAACGGCGAACTCGAGTACCAGGGTCGAGGCGATTTCCAGGTCAAGATTCGCGGATTCCGCATCGAACTCGGCGAGATCGAGGCAGTTCTGGCTCGCTATCCCGGCGTTGCACATTCCGTGGTGACCACGCTCGAACGTGACGGAGGCGCCGCACGGATCGTCGGATACGTCGTGCCTGCCAACGACGCTCAGACTGTGGATCCCGAGGCCGTCATCGCGTTCGCGGGCTCGGCTCTGGCCCCGTACATGGTTCCTGCGGTCGTGGTCGTTCTCGACGAACTGCCGATGACTGCCAACGGAAAGCTCGACCGCCGAGCCCTGCCGGTTCCCGACTTGCGAGCAACCCAGGCACGCTCGCGGGCCGCCGAATCCGATACCGAACGCACGCTGGCCGCCTTGTTCGTCGATGTCCTCGGTGTCGAATCGGTGGGCGTCGACGACTCGTTCTTCTCGATGGGCGGCGATTCGATCATGTCGATTCAGCTCGTCGCCCGTGCCCGCGATGCCGGGCTCGTCTTCACCCCGCGTGACGTCTTCGAGGTGAAATCGGTCGCCGGTCTTGCGGTTTTGCTGGCATCGACCAAGGACGACGAACCCGAGGTGCTCGAGGAACTTCCCGGAGACGGCGTGGGCCACGTGCCGTTGATGCCGGTGGCTCAGTGGTGGCTCGACCGGCTCGGCTCCGATCTCCGAGGTCTCGATTCGTTCTCCCAAGCGACTCTTCTCAACGCGCCGCACGGGCTTCACAGTGTGGAGCAGTTGACCGCGGCTCTTCAAGTTGTTCTCGATCGTCACGACATCCTTCGCGCACGCCTCGAGCTCGACGGCGAGCGCAGGCTTGTTGTCGGCGAGCCGGGATCTGTTGCAGCCGAGAATATTTGCCGGGTGATCGAGGTAGAGGCCGAGCCGGGCACCGCGGTGTTCGACGCGGCGATCGTCGACGCACTGGGCGGTGCGCGTCGAGAACTCGACCCCGGCCGGGGCGTGATGGTGCGGGTCGTCTGGTTGTCCGGCGTGCGCAACACCGGCCGGCTGCTCCTGGTGATCCACCACCTCGCCGTCGACGGTGTCTCCTGGCGCGTCCTCGTGCCGGAACTTGCGTCGGCTTTCCACCGCATCGATGCAGGCGAGGAACCGGAGCCGTCGTACTCGGGCACGTCGGTTCGTCGTTGGTCGCATGCGCTCCGCGACATCGCGCCCGATCGAAGAGTCGAATTGCCCCGGTGGCGTTCGATACTCGAAGGTGCCGACCCGCTGATCGGAACCCGGCCGCTGGACCCGCGGCTCGACACGTTCGATTCGGTCGGCCGAGTTGTCGCCGACGTACCCGTCGAACTGTCCGACACAGTCCTGACCACGCTTCCGGCGCTTTTCGGTGGATCAGTCAACGACGGTCTCGTTGCTGCTCTCGCACTGGCACTGACGCAGTGGAGGCAGGCACAGGGCATACGAACCGACAACGTGCTCATCTCGATGGAGGGCCACGGACGCGAAGCTCACGTGGTGCCCGGTGCGGACGTCCTGCACACGGTCGGCTGGTTCACCAGCGTCTTCCCGATGCGGATCGACCTGGCCGGCATCGACATCGCGGAAGTGATGAGCAGCGCCCCAGAGGCAGCGGTGGTGCTCAAGCGTGTCAAGGAAGAACTCTTGGGTGTTCCGGACAGCGGCATCGGCTACGGAGTTCTGCGTTACCTCGACGAGGTGGGTCGAGCGGAACTCGAAGACCTCCGCCAACCGCAGATCTCGTTCAACTATCTGGGCCGTTTCTCCGGCACCGAAGCAGGAGAGTCACTGGGGGACTGGGCACTGGCCCGGGACGTCGATCTGGAAGCGGCAGCGCGGTCCGAGATGCCAGTGGGTTCGGTCCTGGACGTCAACGTCGTCACCACCGAGATCTCGGGCGCACCGCACATCGGTGCCACTATCGCCTATCCCACCGGCGTGCTGGCAGAGCGCGATGCTCGCGCCATCGCCGACCTCTGGGTGCAGGCGTTGCGCGCGCTGGCCACCTATGCCGAACACAGCGAACGCGGGGGACTCACCCCGTCCGACATCGACCTGATCGACCTCGACCAGGATTCCATCGACCACCTCGAGCGCGAGTTCCCGACACTGACCGACGTCTGGTCCCTCTCACCGCTGCAATCCGGACTGCTCTTCCACGCCCGCTACGCCGAACACACAGTCGACGCGTACACCGTCCAACTCGCACTCGAACTCGACGGCGTCGACGCGTCCCGGTTGCACCGTGCCGCACAGGCACTGCTCGACAGACACGAGAACCTACGCGCGGCGTTCACGACCGATACCGGTGGACGATCGGTGCAGGTGATCAACGCAGACGTTGACGTGCCGTGGACCGAGATCGACATCTCTCCGTTGGCCCCCACCGAACAGGCGACCGAGATACGCGAGCTTCTCCATGCGGATCGGGTCCGCGGCTTCGACATGGCCACTCCGCCCCTGCTGCGGTTCCTGCTTCTGCGAACCGGTGACGACGCGTATCGGTTGATCCTGACCAACCACCACATCCTCCTCGACGGATGGTCGATGCCGCTGCTGGTCCGCGACCTACTGACGCTCTACGCGACAGACAGTGATCACAGTGCCATCCCACGCGTACACCCCTACCGGGACTATCTGAGCTGGATCAGCACTCGCGACGACAGCGTGTCGATCGAGGCCTGGGGCGAAGCACTCCGCGGACTCGACGACCCGACGCTGCTCACCGGAACTCACGCCGTCGACGAGGACGGCGCTACCTCACGCTCGACGACCACAGCGCTCGGAGAAGGTGAGACGGAACTTCTGCGTGGATTCGTCCGCTCCCGTGGCCTGACGATAGCCTCCTTGATCCAGGTGGCCTGGGGAATCGTGCTCGCCGAACTCCTCGGCCGCGACGACGTCGTCTTCGGTGGAACCGTCTCCGGCCGACCACCCCAGGTGTCCGGCGTCGAGTCGATGGTGGGTTTGTTCATCAACACCGTCCCCGTCCGAGTTCGCCTCGATCCGCGAGAGTCCCTGGCGGCGCTGTGCGTTCGCGTCCAAGCGGAACAGGCGCGGTTGTCCGATCACCATCATGTCGGGCTTTCGCATATCACTTCGGCTGTGGGGTCCGCTGCATCGTTCGACACGCTGACTGTGTTCGAGTCGTATCCCGTCGACCGCGGTGGACTCTCCTCCGGTACCGACATAGCCGGAATGCACGTTCTCGACGTCCACGACGCCGAGGATGCCGCGCACTATCCACTCGCGATCGTCGCCTCTGCGGCAGACGGGCGACTGCGGCTCAAATTCGAGTATTTCCCGGGAGTCCTGGGCGATCACGACATCGACGCGATCGCCGACCGGCTGCTCCGCACCCTCGAGCTGATCACCGCGCAACCGGATCTCCCGCTGGCGAAACTGCGCCTGATGCCGGATTCGCAAGTGCAGCAATTGGTTCCCGCGCGCGGCCGGCAGGGCCGCTCGGTCAGGACACTCGATCGCATCTTTTCGGACACCGCGAGCAGATTCCCCGAACGGGTCGCACTGTCCTGTGGTGAGAGAAAGATGACCTATCGAGAGCTGGACGAGGCGTCGAACCAGTGGGCGCGCGTGCTCATCTCGGAAGGCGCCGGCCCGGACTCACGGGTGGCGATCTGTGTGGAACGCTCCTTCGAATCCGTCGCAGCGGTCTGGGCGATCACCAAGACCGGCGCCGCCTTCGTGCCGATCGATCCTCGCTACCCGAGTGACCGGATCTCGTTCATGCTCGAGGACTCGGCATCCTCGCTCGGATTGACCACGGCTGCCCACAGACCCGGCGACGGCGGTGTGACGAAGTGGCTCGAACTCGACGACCCGACGAGCATCGCTCGGCTCTCCGGAGTATCCGCGGCGCCGCTACGCGAGGACGAGCGCCGGGGAACCCCGCGGTTGGAGAACACCGCCTACCTCATCTACACCTCGGGCTCGACCGGCCGACCCAAGGGCGTCGTCGTCACGCACACCGGTCTCGAGAACTTCGCCGACGAACAGCGTCATCGCTACTGTCTCACCGAGAATTCACGCGCACTGCATTTCGCCTCTCCGAGCTTCGACGCCTCCGTTCTCGAGTACCTGCTCGCCTTCGCCGTCGGCGGCGAACTGGTCGTAGCTCCCACCACCGTCTACGGAGGAACCGAACTGGCCGACGTTCTCCGCGAGGGACATGTCACCCACGCGTTCATCACGCCTGCAGCGCTGACGTCGGTGGATCCCGAGGGAATCGACGAACTGACCACCATCACGGTGGGCGGCGAGGCGCCCTCGGCGGACCTGGTGCGCACCTGGGCGCCGGGAAGATCGTTCGTCAACGTCTACGGACCCACCGAAACCACCATCTCCTGCAACCTCAGCGACCCCATCCCGGCCGGCGAGAAGGTCTATCTCGGACCGCCGAACCGCGGATTCAGCGAGGTCGTCCTCGATCGCAGACTTCAACCGGTGTCCGTCGGAGTTCCCGGCGAACTGTATGTCGCCGGAGTCGGACTCGCGCGCGGCTATCACGGGCGCTCACCACTGACGAGCGAACGATTTGTCGCCAACCCGTACGGCGAGCCGGGGGAGCGGATGTACCGCACGGGCGACGTGGTGCGCTGGCGCAGCGACCGCACCATCGAGTACCTCGGACGCAGCGACTTCCAGGTCAAGATCCGCGGCTTCCGTATCGAACTCGGCGAGGTCGACACGGCGTTGGGTCAGCTGCCCGGCGTGGAGTACGCGGTCACGTTGGCGGTGCGCGGACCCTCCGACGAGCAGGCCTTGGCGGCATATGTCGTCTGCGACGACGAACGCCGGGTGAGCGCCGAGGACATCCGGGCGGCGGCACGGGAGCTACTGCCGGCACACATGGTGCCCGCAAGCGTCGTCGTGCTCGACGAACTACCGCTGACCGGCGTCGGCAAGGTCGATCGGGCTGCTCTTCCGGCGCCTCGTTTCGACACCGATGCCGAAACACTCACTGCACCGGCCACCGAGTTGGAACGGCTGGTGGTGGGCGTTTTCGAGGACGTGCTCGGAGTGTCTCCGATCGGTATCGACACTCACTTCTTCGACGTCGGCGGAAACTCACTGACCGCGACCCGCGTCATCGCCCGCGTCAACGCACTTCTCGGCACCGACATCGGCGTTCGAGGACTGTTCGAGTCTCCGACAGTTCGGCAGCTCTCGCGTCTGGCGGAGAGCGTCGGCCGCGGAGAGAACCCCAGACCACCGTTGACTCGGCGATCCCGCCCTGACCCACTGCCCGTGTCACTGGCACAGAAGCGGATGTGGTTCCTCAACCAGTTCGACGTGACGTCCCCCGCCTACAACGTTCCCCTGGCAGTGCGCCTCGACGGCGATCTGGACTTCGCCGCATTGCAGGCCGCGGTAGCGGACGTACTGGGGCGCCACGAGAGCTTGCGGACGAAGTTCCCCTCGATCGACGGACAGCCGGTTCAGCAGGTGATGTCCAGCGACGAGGTCATGCCGATCCTGGAACCGGAAATCGTCACTGCTGCCAGAGTGTCCGATCGAATCCTCGAGCTGGCCTCGGCAGGCTTCGACGCCTCGGCCGAAGTTCCGATCCGCTGCGCGGTCCTGCGCGTCGACGGGGACGAGCGCAGGCACGTACTCGTGATCGTCGTCCACCACATCGTCGCCGACGGGTTCTCGATGAACCCCCTCGCAGCGGACGTGGCAGCGGCTTACGCGGCCCGCAGTGCCGGCAGTGCGCCGAACTGGTCGGAACTGGCCGTGCAGTACGGCGACTTCGCTGTGTGGCAGCACGAAGTGCTCGGCTCCGAGGAAGATCCGGACTCGGCTCTGACCCGTCAGCTCGATTACTGGAAGGACCGACTCGCGGGACTGGGCGAGCCGATCGCGTTGCCGACGTCGTTCCCACGTCCGGCAAAGCCGTCCATGGTCGGCTCGGTCCACCGGTTCGCGGTATCGCCGCAGACCCATCGGGCGCTGACCGACCTGGCCCGTGAGCACGGCACCACCATGTTCATGCTCATGCACGCAGCACTGGCGGTACTTGCGGCGCGCCTGGCCGGTACCGAGGACATCGCCATCGGGACACCCGTCGCCGGCCGCGGCGAGGCCGAACTCGATCACCTGGTCGGTATGTTCGTCAACACTCTCGTGCTGCGAACACAGATCACGCCCGACGCGTCGTTCGAGGACGTCCTCGCCCAGGTTCGCGAAGGCGACCTCGGCGCGTTCCAGCACACCGATTTGCCCTTCGAAAGGTTGGTCGACGCACTCGACCCGGAACGCTCGACTTCGCACACTCCGTTGTTCCAGATCCTCATCGAGTTCCGCAACAATGCACTCCCACAACTCGAATTGCCGGGGCTGTCGGTCTCGGGAGTCGAGTTCGACCTACCCGTCGCCAAGTTCGATCTGCAACTCTCGGTCACCGAGCGTTACGACGCGGATGGCGGAACGGATGGAATCGACGCCGAATTCATCTACGCCACAGACCTGTTCGACGGTGACTTGATCGATTCGTTCTCACGCAGACTGCTCACCATCCTCGAGGCGGTCTCGCGAGAGCCGTCGACTCCTACCGGTGACATCGACGTCGTGAGCGCCGACGAGCGTCGACAGATGCTGACCGAGTGGAACACTCACGCCGAACCGGCTCCAGCGGACAACATCGCGGACCGATTCTTCGAGGCTGTTGCAGCACATCCGTCGTCGACCGCGGTCAACGACAGCGACGGCGCCATGACGTACGCCGAACTGGACGGGCGCGCTAACCGCCTGGCCCGGCTCCTGATCGGCCGCGGTATCGGTCCGGAATCCGTGGTTGCCGTTGCAATGCCCAGAACCACCGATCTCGTGCTCGCCCTCGTCGCCGTCATCAAAACCGGAGCGGCATACCTGCCGGTCGACATCACCTACCCGGCCGAGCGCATGCGGTTCCTCTTCGACGACGCGCGGCCGGTATGCCTGGTCACGACCGGAGACTTCCGAAGGGACCTACCTTCGGAGATCATCGAATCCGGCATCGACATCGTCGAACTCGGATCGCCGGAGATCGCGGTACGCCTCGATCACTCCGCGCCCCATCGCATCACCGACGCGGACCGGACGACACCACTTCTGCCCGACGCGGTCGCGTACATCATCTACACCTCCGGATCCACAGGGCGCCCCAAAGGTGTCCAGGTCAGCCACCGCAACGTCCTGACTCTGATGGACAACACCGCCCCGACGTTCGGGTTCGACGACACGGACGTGTGGACCATGTTCCACTCGTACGCATTCGACTTCTCCGTCTGGGAGCTGTGGGGGCCGCTGCTACACGGGGGCCGGCTGGTCGTCGTCGACTACTACACGACCAGATCACCGGACATGTTCCACGAACTGCTCCGCCGTGAGCGAGTGACGGTCCTGAACCAAACGCCCACCGCCTTCTACCAACTCGCCGAAGCCGACCGTGCGTACTCACCGAACGGCACGGGTCCCGACCTTGCACTGCGTTACGTCGTCTTCGGTGGCGAAGCGCTCGACCTCGGGCAGTTGCGCAAGTGGTACGACAGGCGGCCCGACACGGCCCCGACGTTGGTCAACATGTACGGGATCACCGAGACGACAGTGCACGTCAGTCGAATCGCACTCGACCGCAACGACAGCGAGCACGCGTCGGCGAGCATCATCGGGCGAGCAGTACCGGGATTGTCCGTCTACGTACTCGATCGGCGACTGAACTTGGTACCACCAGGTGTCGTCGGCGAAATGTACGTCGCCGGTGATCAGGTGACTCGGGGATACCTCGGGAAACCCGCATTGACTTCGGTGCGGTTCCTTCCCGATCCATTCGGTAGTTCGGGGGATCGAATGTATCGGAGCGGGGACCTGGCGAGGTGGAACGACGCGGGGCAGTTGGAGTACGTGGGCCGCAGTGATTTCCAGGTGAAGGTGCGTGGTTTCCGCATCGAACTCGGAGAGATCGAAGCCGCAATGCTCCGCTGCCCCGGCGTCGCGGCCTCGGTAGCACTTGTTCGAACGGAGGGAGCGTCACCGCGGATCGTCGGGTACGTGGTCGCCGAAACAGGCAGTACCGTCGATTCAGCGACGGTGACCGACTTCGTCGCCGCCGAACTCGCGGAGTACATGGTGCCCACCGCGATCGTCGTCCTCGAATCGCTTCCACTGACGGTCAACGGAAAGCTCGACCGACGCAGCCTCCCGGCTCCGGACTTCACCGTCACGGGAACAACCGAGGCGACGCGGGCGCCGGCCACCGCTACCGAAGCGGTCCTCGCGGACCTCTTCGCGGAGGTGCTGGGTCGGGGCAGTATCGGAGTAGACGATTCCTTCTTCGGTCTCGGCGGCGATTCGATCATGTCGATCCAACTCGTCTCACGGGCGAAGTCCGCAGGCCTCGTCTTCACTCCGCGGGACGTCTTCGAAGCGAAGACCGTGGCCGGCCTCACCAAAGTGCTCCTCATCGAATCATCGGAAACGGCACCGGTTCTCACGGAGCTACCCGGCGGGGGAGCCGGCCCGCTACCGCTCACGCCGATCATGGAGTGGCTCGTCGAACGCAGTCGCGGTGACCTGAGCACGATCCGCAGTTACAGCCAGAGCGCGCTGATCGCACTGCCCGCGGATGTCTCCGGCCCCGCGCTGGAACGAGCATTGCAAACGATCCTCGATCGTCACGACGTGCTGCGGGCGCGCCTGGACGCCGCGACTCACCAACTCGAGATCCGCGAGCCAGGGAGCATCACCGCCCCCGACATCCTGCGCCGAACCTCCATCGTGTCCACCAGCGGCGAAGAATTCGTCGCCGCTGCGGAAACCGCGATGCAGGACGCATCCGGCCGCCTCGATCCCGAACACGGGAAGATGATCAGCGCAGTCTGGTTGGATCCCGTCAGCTCGAACGGCAACCGGGCCGAAGCCGGACGGTTGCTCCTGGTCCTTCATCACCTCGCGGTCGACGGTGTGTCCTGGCGCATGCTCGTCCCGGGCCTGGTCACTGCTTATGCCTCGGCGTTCGACGGAGAAACACCCATACTTCCGCCGGGCGGAACGTCGATACGTCGCTGGGCGACAGCGCTCGCCGAGACCGCTGCGCTGCGACGCGACGAGATCGACCTGTGGTCGAGAATGCGGACCGACGAGCCATTGCTCGGGGCACGCGGGCTCGACCCAGCCGTCGATGTCGGAGCCACCGTCGACCGAGTCAGCGTCGACGTTCCGACCTCCGTGACCGAGAACGTCATCTCGACGGTGCCTCAGCATTTCGGAGGCTCGGTGAACGACGGGCTGCTCGCTGCTCTCGCGATTGCCGTTACCGCCTGGCGTCGATCGCGCGGACAGCGCAGCGGGGACGTGCTCGTCAACCTCGAAGGGCACGGCCGGGAGGAGAACGCCGTACCGGGCGCCGACCTCTCGCGCACGGTCGGTTGGTTCACCACCTTGTTCCCCGTCCGGATCGATCTCACCGGACTCGATGTCGTCGATGCACTGGCCGGGGGATCAACCGCCGCCTCCGCCGTGAAACTCGTCAAGGAAACGCTGCTCGGCCTGCCCGACAACGGAATCGGGTTCGGCATCCTGAAGTACCTCGATCGAAACGAGGAACTTCGTGAGCTGCCCACGCCGCAGATCTCGTTCAACTACCTCGGACGATTTGCCGGCTCGGATCCCGAGCACGGCGAAGTGCCGTGGCTGCCGATCTCGGAAGTGACCCTCGACGAAGCGCACAGCGGCGAATTGGCCGCCGCGTCGGTGCTCGACATCAACGCCGTCACGACCGATACCGCACACGGTCCGATTCTGCGCGCTACGTGGTCCTTCCCCCGCGGCATTCTCAGCGAGGCCGAAGTCACCGAACTGGCGGAGCTCTGGGCCCGAGCACTGGGCGCACTGAGTGAATACGTGGAGGAACACTCCGAGCGCGAGCTCACGCCCACCGATCTCGATCTCGTCACCGCGGATCAACAGAGCATCGAACAGCTCGAGCGCAGATTCCCCGACCTGACCGACATCTGGTCACTGTCACCTCTGCAGTCGGGCATGCTCTTCCACGCCCAGTTCGACGAAACCGAAATCGACCCGTACATGGTGCAACTGACCCTCGAGCTCGGGGGTCGGGTGGAGGCGCCGCGCCTGCGCCGCGCCGCGCAGGCCTTGGTTGATCGTCATCCGAGCCTGCGCGCGGGATTTGTCTCCGCACCGGGAGGGCGGGCACTGCAGGTGATCCGTTCCGGTGCCGACATCGGCTGGGCCGAGATCGACCTGTCCGGGGCCGAAGACAGTGAAGTCGCGTTCGGTCAACTGCTCGAACGCGATCGCGCTCATCGTTTCTACATGGAAACAGCCCCGTTGATCCGCTTCATGCTCGTGCGAATCGGACCGGACACAGCACGCCTCGTCGTGACGAACCACCACATCCTGCTCGACGGCTGGTCCACCCCGCTGTTGCTTCGAGACCTGCTCACTCTCTACGCAACCGACGGTGACCCCGAGATTCTGCCCCGAGTTCAGTCGTATCGCGACTATCTCTCCTGGATCTCGAAGCAAGAACCCGAGACTTCGCTACGGGCGTGGCAAGAAGCGCTACGGGGCGTCGACACGTCCACCCACCTCTCGAGGGCAGACACCGCCGCCGAAACCGTGGCAAGTGAAATCCACTCGTACTCGCTGCCGACCGAACGAGCCGAGACTCTTCGGGCGTTCGCGCGAAGCCGCGGTCTGACCATGGCGACCCTGGTACAGGTGGCATGGGGAATCGTGCTCGCCGAACTTCTCGGACGCGACGACGTCGTCTTCGGCGGAACGGTCTCAGGACGCCCACCACAGGTGCCCGGCGTGGAATCGATAGTCGGCCTGTTCATCAACACGGTGCCTGTCCGAGTCCGCCTCGACGCCCGAGAAACCCTCGCCGAAATGGCCATTCGCGTCCAATCCGAGCAAGCGTCACTGCTCGACCACCACCACATCGGACTGTCGGACATCGCCGGAGCAGTCGGCGCCGCCGGTTCCTTCGACACCCTGACGGTATTCGAGTCGTATCCCGTCGACGAGACAGCCCTGACCGCCGAAACCGACATCGCGGGAATGCACGTTCTCGGCATCGACGGACGCGACTCGGCGCACTATCCGATTGCCGTGGTGGCGTCCGAAAGTGACACGCTGAATCTGAAGATGGAGTACTTGCCGACGCACTTCTCCGCCCGCGAAGTCGCCAAGATCACCGAGCGCGTGGGCATCGTCCTCGGGCAACTCGCCTCGGCACCAGATCAGCCGCTGGCCCGTCTGCAGGTTCTCACGGAGTTCGAGAGCCGTGATCTTGCGCCGGTCTTCGGCTCCCCGGGGCGCTCCGCGCGAACGCTCCCAGAGATTCTCGCCGACGTCTCTGCCACCTATCCCGACCGCATCGCGCTCTCGGCCGGCAGCCGTTCCATGACCTACGCCGAACTGGACCGGCGCTCGAACCAGTTGGCCAGAGCCATGATTCGCCGCGGCGCCGGGCCCGAGACGTCGGTTGCCATCGGCATCGAAAGGTCCGTCGAATCCGTACTCGCGGTGTGGGCGGTGGCCAAGACCGGCGCAGCGTTCGTCCCCGTCGACCCCACCTATCCGGCTGACCGAATCGAACACATGCTCAGCGACTCCGAGGTGTTGTTCGGGTTGACCGTCGTCGACGCCATCGACACACTTCCACCCATCGTGTCCTGGTTGGTGCTCGGAGAAGAGGCATTCGACGACGACGTCGCCACCAGTTGCACGCTGCCGATCACCCAGGACGAACGGCGTGCACCGGTGGTCATGGACAACGCCGCCTACGTGGTCTACACCTCGGGATCCACCGGCCGACCCAAGGGAGTTGTCGTCACCCACACCGGACTCGACAGCTTCGCACTCGACCAGCAGCGTCGATTCCACGCAGATCACCACTCTCGAACCCTGCACTTCGCCACCCCCAGCTTCGACGGAGCCGTCTTCGAGTACCTGCAGGCATTCGGTGTCGGAGCCACCATGGTGATCGTCCCGACCGACATCTACGGCGGCGCCGAACTGGCAAGTCTCATCCGCCGCGAACACGTCACTCACGCGTTCGTCACCACGGCAGCGCTCGCCACCGTCGACCCGGCCGGCCTGGACGAGTTCCGGCACGTCGTCGTCGGGGGAGAGACACTACCGCCGCATCTCGTCGGCCTCTGGGCTCCCGGACGAGAATTCGTCAACGCCTACGGCCCGACCGAGACAACCGTCATGGCAGACATCAGCGAACCCATGACAGTGGGCGCACCCATCACGATCGGTGGACCGATCCGCGGCGTGCACGAGATGATCCTCGATTCGCGCCTGCAACCCGTACCCGTCGGAGCTCCCGGTGAGCTGTACATCGCCGGCATCGGCCTGGCTCGCGGATACCACCGGCGTCCCGGCCTGACCAGCGAGCGATTTGTCGCCGACCCCTTCGGCAAGCCAGGCGACCGGATGTACCGCACGGGCGACATCGTCTCCTGGCGAAGCGATCACACCATCGAATACGTCGGGCGCAGCGACTTCCAGGTCAAGATTCGCGGATTCCGCATCGAGCTCGGCGAGGTCGACGCCCAGATCACCGCAATGGCGAGTGTCACGAATTGCGTGACACTCGGCGTCGACGGACCGGCCGGCGCCACAGTTCTCGCGTCCTACCTCACCGTCGAGGAAGGATCGACGCTGACCGGGGCAGAGATCACCGCGCACCTCGCCGGACGTGTTCCCTCGCACATGGTTCCGGCCAGCATCATGATCGTCGACGAGCTACCGCGCACCGCGGTCGGCAAGCTCGATCGAAAAGCGTTGCCGACGCCGGAGTTCACCGGAACCGGTGTGGAATTCCGGGCGCCCGGCACCAGCCTCGAACGTCGGATCGCCGATGCGTTCATCGACGTACTCGGCGTCGAGCGGGTCGGCGTCGACGACAATTTCTTCGAGCTCGGCGGCAACTCGCTGATCGCCACTCGCGTGGTCTCGCGGCTCAACTCCGCACTGAACATCGACGTCGGGGTGCGCGTGCTGTTCGAGGCACCGACGACGGCTCAGCTCGCCGAACGGCTCTCCAGCGCTGTCACTGCCGTCGGCGCTGTGCCGCTCACTCCCATGGAGCGCAGTGGCAGCGTCCCGCTCTCGTTGGCGCAGAAGCGCATGTGGTTCCTGAACCAATTCGACACACGCTCAGCCGCGTACAACATCCCACTAGCTGTTCGCCTTACCGGTGACCTCGACGTCACGGCCATGCAACAGGCCATCGCCGACGTCGTCGAGCGGCACGAAACACTGCGGACGGTGTTCCCCGCCGTCGGCGGCGATCCGATTCAGCAAGTGCTCACCGTCGACGAGGCAGTACCGCCGGTCCGTGAAATGACGTTGGGGGAGGACGAGCTCGCGGAGCGCATGCAACGACTCGCCACGACCGGCTTCGACGTGTCGGTGGACCTGCCGCTGCGCGTGGCACTGTTCCGACTCGACACCGCTGAACCCGTTCACATTCTGTTTGTCGTGGTCCATCACATCTGCGCCGACGGATCGTCGATGGCGCCGCTCGCACGCGACGTGATGACGGCCTACCTGGCCCGTACGGCAGGGACCGAGCCCACGTGGGCGCCGCTCGAGGTGCAGTACGCAGACTTCACGTTGTGGCAGCATCGCGTCCTCGGATCGGAAGACGACCCGGAATCCGTCATCAGTCGCCAATTGCACTACTGGAGTGAGCAACTCGCCGGACTCGACGACGTCATCGCACTGCCCGCCGACCACCCGCGACCCGTGCAACAGACCTTCCACGGTGACCGATTCACCTTCGACATCGACGCGAACACCCACCGCGCCCTCGCGGACCTCACCAGGGCAAACGGTGTCACGATGTTCATGGCGCTGCACGGCGCGCTCGCAGTGCTGATGTCCAAGTTGTCGGGCGCCGACGAAGTCACCATCGGCACACCGATCGCCGGCCGAGGTCAGGCAGCGCTCGACCATCTCGTCGGAATGTTCGTCAACACACTGGTCCTGCGAACCAGCGTCGATCCCGACATCACGTTTGCCGACCTGTTGGAGCACGTCCGGGAAATCGACCTGGCCGCATTCCAGAACTCGGACCTGCCATTCGAACGGCTCGTCGACGTCATCAACCCAACCAGATCCACGTCGTACTCACCGTTGTTCCAGGTCGCCCTCGAACTTCAGAACAACGAACCCGCACATTTCCACCTACCCGGCCTCGACATCGACGGACTGACCGTGGAAACCAAATTCGCGAAGGAGGACCTGGAGCTGATCGTCGACGAGAAGTTCGACGAGTTCGGCATCCCGGCTGGGATGTCCGCAGCCTTCGACTTCGCAACCGATCTCTTCGAACCCGCCACCATTCGTCGGTTTGCCGACCGACTGCGCCTGATCCTGGACGCTGTCGGACGCGAACCCGCAACACGTATCGCCGACATCGGCATCCTCGGCGCCGACGAAACAGCTGCCCTGGTGCCGGCATCCGGTGCCGCCGCGACTCGAGCGCGGGTGTGGCCGGAGATCCTCGCCGAAGCAGTCGCCTCGAACCCGGATGCCCCAGCCCTCTCGAGTCGCGAGAGGTCGATGACCTACCGCGAGCTCGACGAGGAATCGACGAAGCTGGCGCGCGCGCTGTGTCGGCGCGGCGTCGGTCCCGAAGATTTTGTGGCGCTGGGTCTGCCGCGGTCCACCGCGGAGATCGTCGCGATCTGGGCGGTCACGAAAACCGGTGCAGCATTCTTGCCGGTCGACCCGAACTATCCCGACGATCGCATCAACCACATGCTCGACGATTCGCGGGCCGTACTCGGCATCACCGACGACGCTCACCGCAGTCAACTTCCCGACACGGTCGAGTGGATGGTCCTCGATGAAGCCGAGACCGTCGACGAGATCGACGCCCAGAGCGCAGCCGCGATCACCGATCGCGACCGCACGATCCCCTTGCATCACGGGCATCCCGCGTACCTGATCTACACCTCGGGTTCAACCGGGAAGCCGAAGGGCGTCATCGTCACCCACCTCGGGTTGTCAAACCTCAACGCCGAGGAACATCAGAGATTCAACGTCCAGCCCTATTCGCGGATCTCTCACCTGGCATCACCGAGCTTCGACGCCTCGGTCTTCGAACTCATGATGGCATTCGGCAGCGGAGCGTGCCTGGTCGTCATCCCACCGACGGTCTTCGGCGGATCCGAGTTGGCCGAAATCTTTGCCGACGAACACGTCTCACACGCGTTCATCACTCCGACCGCGCTCAGCTCGATCGAAAGCTCCGCGCTACCCGAACTCCGCGTACTCGCAGTCGGTGGCGAAGCCTGCCCACCCGAACTCGTGGACATCTGGGGCCGCGACCGTCGCATGTTCAACGGATACGGACCCACCGAATCCACCATCCAGGCCAGCGTCAGTGAACCCATGCGGCCGGGCAAGGACATCAACATCGGACGACCGGCCATCGGCTTTGCCGGACTGGTCCTCGACGGGCACCTCAAGCCCGTGCCGGTGGGAGTCATCGGGGAGCTGTACGTGACCGGCCCCGGACTCGCCCGGGGATACCACAATCGTCCCGACCTAACCGCCGACCGATTTGTCGCCGATCCGTTCGGCGAACCAGGCCAGCGGATGTACCGCACGGGCGACCTGGTGCGCTGGCGCTCCGACAGCACCCTCGAATACCTGGGCCGCAGCGACTTCCAGATCAAAGTCCGCGGATTCCGCATCGAGCTCGGCGAAATCGACTCTGTCCTGATGGCACACCCATCCGTCTACTTCGCCGCCACACTCGGGCACGAAGCGCCGTCGGGGGAGACGATGATCGCCTCCTACATCCAGCCCGTGGAAGGACAGACCGTCGACGACTGGGAGCTTCGCCGCCATCTGTCTTCTCGCCTGCCCGCGCACATGGTTCCCGGCGCGATCGTCGTCGTCGACCGCATTCCGGTGACACCGGTCGGCAAGCTGGACCGCAAGGCACTGCCGACCCCGAGCTTCGAGCGACGCACGGTCCCGTACGCACCGCCGACAAACAACACCGAACGAACGGTCGTCGACATCTTCGAGACCGTGCTCGGGCACGAGCACATCGGCGTCGACGACGACTTCTTCGAACTGGGCGGAACGTCGATCGTGGCCACTCGCATCACCATCGAACTCGAGAAGCGTCTCGGGATGCGAGTGCCGTTGCAATCGCTTTTCCTGGATCCGACACCTGCCGGAGTCGCCCGGGCTGCCGACGGAATGGACGCACACTCGCCGGACGATTCGTCGGATCTTCTCGCCCCGATGATCACGCTGCGCGCCGGATCCGATCGTGCACCACTGTTCTTCGTCCATCCGGGTATCGGATTGTCCTGGGGTTACGCAGAATTCGTCAAGCATCTCGAGCTGGATCAACCCGTCTACGGTCTTCAGCTACCGTCCCTGAGCGGCGGGCCCAGCTTCGACTCGCTGACCGAACTCGCCGACGACTACGCGAATCGCATTGCAGCCGTGGCATCGACCGGCCCGATCCATCTGGCCGGCTGGTCGCTCGGCGGCGTGATCGCACACGCCGTGGCACACAGCCTCACTCGGAGCGGACGTGACGTGACTCTGTCGATACTCGACAGCTATCCGTCGTCGGATTCCGATCAGCCCGCAGAACTCTCGGTCTCCGAACTACTGGCCGGGCTCGCGATGCCGGCGGGATCCAAGACGGTCGAGACCTTCGCAGAAGCGGCGGAATTGCTGGAGCAGACCCTGGGTGCCGGAATCGGAATCGAAGCGGAGCATCTGGCGCGGATCAGTCGCGGTTACTCCCACTCCGTCGAATTGACGAATCGGCACCAACCGCCTGTCCACGTTGGAGCCATCGAGTTCTTCGTAGCCGGAAGATCTACGGAGAACGGACACGATGTCGCCGAATGGCGAAGGTTTGTAGAAGGGGACATCCGAGTCACCGAAGTCGATTGCGAACACAACCAGATGATCGAACCGGGTCCGGCGGCAACCATAGCTGTACGATTGCGAGAAGTTATCGCTCAGTGGGGTGTCTGAACCAGGTTCGACATGGGTATGAGTGAAACACACAGGGTGATGGACCCCGGGTGGGTCCGGACGAGGGGAAAATGTTGAAACTGCGAACCACACGCGTGTTTACCGGATCGATGCTGACTGCCGCTGCACTGACTGCCGCACTGCTCTCCGGGGGGACTGCACAGGCCGATCCCGCATATCCGGCACCGGACCCGGACCCGTTCTACTCGCAAGCAGCTGCCGAGGGGACCGCCGGCACGCCGATCTCCGTGCGCCGGGCCCCTGACCTGATGACCTTTCCCGGCGTCGCGATCTGGCAGGTCAGTTACAGGTCCACGAACTCAGAGAACAAGCCTATTGCCGCGGTCAGCACGATCCTGGTCCCGCCGAATCAAGCACAAGACGGCCCGTTGCTCTCGTATCAGCACATCGTCAATGCACTCGGTACGGGATGTGCGCCATCTCGCGCGCTTTACGCATCGGATCCCAACATCGTCATCCGTGAAGCGCCCATCCTCAACGTCGCGCTGCAACGTGGATGGACCATTGCCCTTCCCGACCATCTCGGACCCAACAGTGCGTACGGCGCCGCGCGCCTGGGCGGACAGATCACGCTCGACGGTATCCGCGCCGTTCAGAAAGTCCCCGAATTGCGTAGTGGCGCCAGCCCTGTCGGTATTGCCGGCTACTCCGGCGGCGGCATGGCCACCGCGTGGGCGGCCGCACTGGCCCCGAGCTACGCACCCGAGGTCAACCTTGTCGGTGTAGCCGAGGGCGGCGTCCCGATGAATCTGTCCAAGATGGCAAACGGCCTCGGACAGGATCCGCACCCGGCATTCGGCCTCGCATTCGCCGCAGCAATGGGCCTCGAACGCGAGTATCCCGACCTACTGCCGCTGAGCAACCAACTCAACGACCTCGGACGGTCGATGCGGGCCGAACTCACCAACGCGTGCACCAACGACATCCTCAGGGTCGGTGCCGGGCGCAGTGCCTCTCAGGTGTCGACGTCGACATCCTTGCTGTCCAGCCCTGAAGTGCGAAAGGTGATGGACGACAACAGCGTCGAACTCTATCCGGGTGTGCCGACTGCCCCGGTGTTCGAATGGCACACACCCGACGACGTTCTGATCCCCATCGATTCGGTGGTCAACACGATTTCGCGGTACTGCGCCGCCGGAGCCACGATTCAATCCCAACTGTTCCCCAGCCCGGACCACCTCACCACTGCGGTCCTCGGTCTGCCCACCGCATTCGAGTACCTACAGGACCGATTCGACGGAGTGCCGGCCCCGCGTTCGTGCTGAATGTCTCCGGAGTGACGTATCGAGCAGGCGCGGCACATGGCCAACTCGGTGTGCCCGTGGCATCGTTGATCGTATGAGCGACACGGATGACACCGGCGCGGCCGGCAATGGCGATTACAGTCTCGATCCCGACGACCAGCTTCAACCTGAAGACACTCTGATCGATCGAGGCGTCGACGACATTCTCGACGAGGGAATCTCACCACCGGAACGCCCACTGGGACTTGATGCCCACGGGTTGACCGGCAGCGAGGAATCAGCGGGGGAGACCCTCGACGAGCGCCTGGCCGAAGAAGAACCCGATCCGTACGCGTCGCTCGGAGATCCTTTGAAGGATCCCGCCGATGCCGACGAATTCGAACGGGAAGAAGAATTCCCGAACGGTGACGAAGTGGGTAACCGTCGGGTCGGGCGTCTCGTTGCCGAAGACGAGGGCAGATACGAGGACGAGGAAAGTGAACTCATTGCCGGAGACGTCGGAATCGACGGCGGCGCAGCGTCGGCAGAGGAAGCCGCGATGCATCTGATCGACGATTCAGAGGACTGAACGACCGCCTGACTGTTGTGGCTGTTGTAGCTGTTGATCGGTGAGAACGATGGAGTGGACGTGATTTCCACCCATTCTCTTGCTTTCGTACATCGCCGAATCGGCGAGGCGATGTAGATCGTGAACGCCACTTTCTGCTGCGTGTACGTCCGGCCAGGCGCCGTTGTGGATGGCTATGCCGATGCTGGTCGTCGAGATTGGTTCGCCTGTAGGGGAGTTCATGATGGGCGCGATCCGGGCCAGTAGATCGCCGACGTACGGCAACGGCATCATCTGAACGACGACGAACTCGTCACCGCCGATGCGCGCTATCGCCGCGTCCGATCTGGCCCAGTCGTGTAGTCGATAGGCCGTGCGCAGTATGACTCGGTCGCCGACGTCGTGACCGTAGGTGTCGTTGAAGTGTTTGAAATTGTCGATGTCGATCACCACGACCAGCAAGGACTGGTCGAGGCTGGATTTCGCTTGCAGTAGTTCGGAAGTCCGCCGTGCGAGTCCGCGCCGATTCAGCAGGTCCGTCAACGGATCGAGTTCTGAGCTTTGAGCGTCGTTGCTCAGGAGCGCCAGAGCAATCTGCGTGACCACCGGTATGACAGTGATGACAGGAATGGCAAAGGCAATGCGCCCCAGGACGTCTGGAAGGCCAGAAGGTACATCGGTGAACACGCCGATGCTGGCAACAACGATGACCGCCCCGGAAAACAGCAGGTGCCACAGCTGAGTTCGAAGATTGTGAAAGAAGGCTATGTACGAGCCGACGAGCCCGAAGACGAGACATCCGAGCAATCTCTGATCCGGATTCGCCTCAGCCAGCACGATCACCGCAACGGCGAAGTCCCCGGCAACGACGAAGAAATACGACCTTTCACGGGTGGTCGCTACGACAGGCAGGGCAATTCCGCCGATCATCACAAGCACTGCGACGACGACGTCCAACGGAAATCCGATGGTCTGTACCGAATGAGTGCCCAGTCGCTTCAGCAGAATCGTGATACCCAGGAGGAAAACCAATACGCCGATGCCTATCCGAGTCGGCATCAGAATTCCGTTGTCGCGCAAGAATCGCGTGAATCGGTCAAACTGGTCTGGCACTGCGAGCCAGCGATGCACGACCTTGGGTGTGTCGCTCATCGCGGCCACTGACCATGAGAAGCGGCCGGTCGAATACAACACATGCGGCGATAGTAGTCCGTGGCGATGACAATGGAACTGAACTCGCCTCCAGCCTGTCGACCATAATACGTCACAGTGACGAATTGAGGTGGGGTAGCCGGAACTCGGTGAGACGTGTTTATCGGCATCAATCCACATCAGAGCACTTATTGGTCGTTCCTGACGTCCAGGTCGCGCGGCGTAGCCGCAGTCGCCGGCGAGGCCATGCGGTGATCGGTACCAATTCAGCCGGCGATCGCGGAGTCGCAATGGTCGAGTCGTGCAAGCCGGTCGCAGATCTCGGACTGAAACGCAGGAAAGCCGGCAAATGTACCGGCAGACAGACATGGGTGGGCGGAAACAAAGAAGGTTGCACGAACCAGGCGTGAGGCGGATATCGCCAGGTCGAGAAACTGGTAACGGGACGTGTTGAACTAGGACGAGTAGACCACCTATCTCAGAGGCCCGACGTCGTTGAGCCCGGCTGGGAAATAATGGGGCTCAAGCGAAGGCAGGGCCACCGAAGTACAACCGAACTCGAACCGAGTACTGGCACGCGCCGTCACCGATAGGGATAGTGCCGCTGACATATACGTCGCCGATGGAGACAGCTCCAGCATCGCGGGCCCTACGGAGTACAGCCTCGTTTATCTGCTCGCTGAGTTCGGGCCCATTCAATTGAGCCGGCAGGATGAAGCGGAACATCGCCTCGTTGCTCTTCGCTCCCACAGGACCATTGTGCGCCGTCCGGAGCCAAGCCGTGCAGGCGTCACCCCGATCAGACATGAAGTGGATGACCAGGCCGAGGTGCGCTTGGTGCAAAGCTCGGCTATCCTGCCATGTCTTGACCTTCCTCGGACATGTCCATACCGGTGAGACGCTTCCATTCCGGAGGAATGTGCAGGGCCACGATCTCTACCTCCTGTTTCGCCCCGAGATCTGGCCTGACTTGGTGAGTATCGGTCCAGCGGATTGGTAGCGAAAAAGTGGTGTCGATGTACAGCTCCGCCTCTGCGGGGGAGGTGTCACGGTTGAGGTGCAGGAGGTAACCGTGCTCGGTGGACTCGGCGCCCTTCATTCTCCACTTATCTCCCGGGCGCCCCCAGATCGGGAATCTACTCGGTGTCATCATCTTGATGAGCAGAGGCCAGTGGTCGAACCCTGATGGTGGTTTGGGAGGGATGAGCTGCCCGTCGTCATCGACCAGCTCCTGTCCGGCGCCACTGGAGTAGCGGCGGGTTTGCGCGGACTTGGTGTCGCGCTGAGACCATGAACCGAGCTCGTTGTCGATGGAGAAGTGCACTGTATCGACGCGGTTCGGCGGGCCCGCTATGTCGTTCTTGGGCCACCGTCGGTACTCGGCGGTCCCGGATATGCGAGCACATTTCTCGGTGTTCTGCAGCAGGCTGATCGCAGCTAAAGTGTCTTCTAGTGTTATCGCCATGCTCATAGCCTGCCAGAAAGGCGAATCGAAGGTTGTTTCGTCGTCTTTCTGGTCCGAGGTTTGCCGCGATTCTCTCTCGACATTCTTAGCTCCATCCCGGCCGCCAATAGTAGCCTGACATATCAGTACCGCGAGTTTATGAACGGCATCGGCCGCAGAAGCAGTTCGAGCTACACAACCCTAGCCATCAGCGTCAATCATCGCTACGTATCGGGCATATGTGGCTGCAGACGCCACCGCATGTCGCTCGATGGTGGCAGGGGAGTAGCCGAGAGTGTCGGCGAGGATTGCGGCGGGTGCGAGCTTGGTGAGTTCGTGCAGGGTGCCGAGCCGGGCGGCGCGGGTGCCGAACGTCGACTTCAGGCGGTTCCGCAAGTGGCCCGGGTTGATGTGTTGGCCAGGGATATAGCCGCGGAACACCCAGCGCGTACTTGGGTGGGCGGCGGTGTTCCCGAGGTCTCGTTCTCCGGCGAGATATCGGAATGGTTCGTCGAGCGGTGCGGGAAGAGCGATGGCGATGTCGCCGAGTGTGACGGTCACGAGTTCGTCTGAGACTATGACGTGGTCCCAGGTGAGTTTCACGACCCGGTCGATCTGTTGGCCGAAGACGAGCACCAGGATCGCCGCGGCTCGATCTCGCGGATTCAGTGCGGGTTGGTTTGATGTAATGCCATCGACGACGTCTTGCTGGGCCTCAGGGCTCATCTTAGAGCTTGTACCACGACGATGTGGTGTCATTGTAAGGTCCCGAGCGACCAGCTTTGTCTTGACTGCCCACGCGAGGAACCGGATGGCGAACTCTCGCGTGCTCGGGCCTTCGGCCTGCCACGCGTCCAGATCCGCTTGGGATAGATCGTCGATCGAGATGTCCCGGTCGGTGAGCCAGTTGAGGAATTCGATTGTGACGGAAACGGTTTGCTTCGACCGCAGGAACGTGCCGTGTGACACCGACTCCATGCAATACATCTGCCGCAGGTGATGCCAACGAATGTACCGGGTCGCGACTTCCCGGTGCTCGGACGACTTCAGCCGGTCGAGGGCTTCATCGGACCAGTCGATGTAGCGGTGGAGTAGTCCGTCTCTGGGCGGCAGGATCTGGTGGGTGACCAGGAGTTCTCGGACGTATTCTCGGGTGCGCGATCGGGGGAGTTGGTCGATGACGTCGTGGGAAACGAGCGGTGTGCGGGCCAGCTCGGTGAGGAACGCTGTGACATGTTCCTGGTTGATCCAGGTCAGACCGCTGTTGGCCCGTTTCATCGACTTCAGGGCAGCTGCAAAGGGTTTCAGTTCGTCGTTGATGCTAGCAGTCTCTGGATTCGTCAGTAGTCGGTCGACGGTCGCCCTCAGGACGCATCGCCAGCAGCATCCCTGTGCGTACAGTTCTTCCTCGGCGCCGCACTCAACGCAGTCGACGTTGAGTTTTATGCCCGCGCATTTGCGGCACGCCTGCTGGCCGTTGATGATTCCCGGCAACACCCCGTCGTGACCGCACGCGCATACGCCTCGAGTTCGTTTGGCTGCTTGGTAGCAGTAACCGCACACTCCGAGGCCCTGCCAGGTGACGACACATTCTCTGTGCTCACCGCAGCGATCGCATGGAACTTCCCACCGTTGTGGGTCTTCAGGTTTACGTGGTCTTGCCATCGTCATCATCGCTACGGACGACTCGGATCCGGCGGGCAACCGAGCGCTTGTCGCTGATGCCTAGGTCGGCCGGGTTGGCCGGTGCGTCGGCCGTGGCCGCAGCTCGGATCTCGACATATGGTTCGAAGAGATCGTTGGGTGTGCATTCAAGGATGTCGCACAGCGCGGCGAAGGTGCGCGCAGGGATCCGCTCGGGTGTGCCTGTCACCAATCGGTGCACTTGTGCGTTTGATAGGTTGATTCCGCGGGACTTGAGAAGCGGGATGAGTTCCGTTGTCTTCCAGAGGTTGTGATCGGCCATTCGTTGGCGGAGATTCCAGCGATAGCCGATTCGGCGTTGCTCGCTCACGTGTCCTTCCCGGTCCTTCTTTCGTCACGTGTGACGATTCGTTGCTGGATCATCCGTTGGATGGTCTTTTGTTTGAAGTCTGCCGAGACTGAGGTGTAGAGCGCGGTGGTGGATGAGTAGGCGTGGCCAACTTGCTGCTGGACAAACATAGGATCGTATCCGGCCTCGAGGAGATGAGTGACGTAGGAGTGGCGCAGGCAGTGCATCTTCAACTCTGTCGGTAGCCCAGCCAGTTCGCGGACCGCAGTGAAGGTGCGATTGAAGTTGCGGATGCCCGTGGCGCCAGCCCGTTCCGACGGCCACAACGAGGCCGAGCGGTCCGCAGTGGCGAACTGTTCGCGACCCTGCGGCGAGAGCCAGTGATCGAGAAGATCGACCACCCAGTCAAACTCAGGCACCGTGAGAACAGTGCGACGGCGCGGTCCTGACCCCGACATGCCTTTGGCGTAGCGGATCTGAACGGCGCCATAGCGGCCGTACTTGTCTACGTGCGGATTTGGGCCGAAGTCGTGGTAGTCGAGCATGGAAAGTTCCCGACGGCGCAAACCGTAGGCGTAGCACACCTTGAACGCGGTGGAGTCTCGCATCAGTGGGAGCCAGCGCTTCGAGCCCTTGGCGAACTCTTGATCGACGAGGTCATCGCAGGTGTCGAAGAATGTCTGCAACTCGGTCTGAGTGAAGCTGCGCCGGTCCGCTGGGATGGCGTCATCGGTCTTGTGGCGCGGCGTGTTCCACTCGAACACGACTTGGGCGGGAACGTCGTCAAATACTTTGCTGCAGAACGCAGCCCACCCATACCTTTCGTCAGTGACGTAATAGCAGAAGGACCTGATCGTGCCAGCGTTCGCGCGCAGCGTCGACACCGAGACGGCTTTCGGCCCGGTTCGTCGATCAGCCAGGAACTCATCGACATGGATCGGCTGCCAGCCCCACGGATACTCGTTGGAGTGCTCCTGGAACCGAGAGACCAGGCCGCACGAGGACCGAATGAACGGCACACCGAGCCCACGGGCCAGCATTTGCGCTCGCCAGCCATCGAGCATCGCCTCAAAGACTCGGTCCTCGGGTCGCAGCAGCCCGACGACGCCGTTCGACAGGAACTCTGGCAGCCGACCTGGAACACTCTGCATGAACGCAAGTGTAGCGCGAGAATCTCTCATCTGTTTGCATAAACCGATGTCGATCTGGGGATCAGGCTCGTGGGCCACCGTCCGGCAGCAAGTCGTCACCGGCCACAGGCAGCAGTTTCGCTTGAGATCCAATGGGACGAGTTCTCTCATCTAGTTGAACTCGACCTTCTTATTTGCCGATAATCTACATTATGTCAAGTAATGGATATTCGAACGTCCCCCGTCAGCTTGTCCGCTAGCTTTACCCACATGGATTCCGTTGCACTCGTCCTCGGTTCACCACGTGGCCGTCGCTTCTGTGCGAACGTCGGTTACGCATGCCGCGCCGGCGCACGCACATCCGGTGGACACTGGCCTCAATCGCCGGACGATGCGCTCCAAGTTCTCGGCGCTGTTGATATCCGGGCAATCGGCGAGATGTCCGAACTCGAGATTCTGCACTGTCTTGCGTATGCCGTAGATTGCGCACGCTACTGGGAGCCGCCGGACGAAGAAGATCTGATCTTCGTCCGCCCTGAGGTGATCGCGGCATTGCGACCGATCGCTCAAGCCCTTCTCGACTCGCCACACACTGCCTGGTGGGCCGAGCCTGCTGACCTTCTGAACCAGAATCTGGTTGAAAAGCGAAACCCTATTTACGGCTGGTCGGACCTTCCCTTGCGGATTTACCGTGCAGAGGACGGCCTCGAACAGTGGCGCGCTGAGGCACTCGACAACGAACGCCGGTTTCTGGAATACCAGATCGAAGATCCGGACCGTCACATCGGAGGCGAATGGTGGTCTATCCCGTTTGCCAACGGCACAACCGAAACAACCACGGCCCGCGACGGTATCGGGGCGCTCGGGGTGTTTCTCGAAGAAGACAGCTCCTCGAACGAGGCGCGGGTGCAGCCGGTAAGGATCTACGGCGCGCCCCGGATCTACGAGATCACCGGTCCGCAGGACTGGGCGAATCTGGTCGATACCTATCCCCTGCCTGTGCCCGCTTCACGTCGCTCCGTGTGGTACGACACGACCGGTGAATACCGTGACTGGTTCATTCCGGACTGGCTTTCGGTGTCCGCGGATTACGACGCCGTCCACCTGACCATGATGGCTTATCTGACCACGCCAGGCATCGCGATCCCGTTGTCGGCCAACTCGGGTGCCACCGTGCTCGCCGGGTGGGATCCGGACGCCACCTTCTGGCTACGTAGCAACAACATCACCGTTGACGACGACCCGACGGGCTGACGTTCGGCTACACCGAGTTGAGCAGGTGCGGGCGCACTGCCAGCCACCGCGCGGTGTCCTCGATCCCCTGTTCCAGGGTGAATGTCGGAACCCACCCGAGTAGTCGCAACGCACGATCGTTCGTCGCGTAAGCGCCGGCAGTGTCACCGGCGCGTCGGCCGGCAGCGACCACGTCGATATCTTCACCGAGCACGTTCTCGAATGTGTGTACCAGCTCCCACACCGTCGTCCCCCGCCCGCTGCCCAGATTGACCACAGTCATGCGTGATGATTCAGCGGTGACCCGGTCGAACCTTTCCAGCGCTCGAACATGAGCGTCTGCAAGGTCCCAGACATGAACGTAATCACGCACTCCGGATCCGTCGCGCGTCGGCCAATCCGTTCCCGTAACCCTGAAAGGCGTTCCTGTCGAATATGATTCGAACAGCTTTCCGAGTGCGTGGGTCGGGCGTACCGATGGTGTACCACTTCGCAGCTCCGGATCTGCCCCGACCGGATTGAAGTAGCGTAGAGATATCGCCGATAATTTAGTGGCCGCCGCAATGTCGTCGAGCATCGTTTCGAACTGAGCCTTGCTGTGCGCATAGGGACTCTGCGGTGCGATCCCCCAATGTTCATCGACACACCCACCGTCGCTCGGCGCATACACCGCCGCAGAGGAACTGAACAAGAAGCGCTCACACCCGTTCCGAAGGACACTCGATACCAGCGTCAGCGACTTGGATACGTTGTTCTCGTAGTACCGCGCCGGGCTACTCACGGAATCTCCGACCACGATCAAGGCCGCACAGTGAACTGTCGCATCGATATCGGAATGATCTGCGAATACCTTGTCGAGCAGTTTCTCGTCCGCGATGTCGCCGCAGTAGAACGGGAATCTGTGCGCAAATTCGGCGCGGCCGGTCAGCAGGTTGTCGAGAATCACGACATCGATCCCGGCGTCGACGCACTTCGACGCGACGGTGCTACCGATGAATCCCGCTCCGCCCGTGATCAGTACTTTCACGCCGCTCCCCCGGCATCTTCGACGGCAGTCCTCGCACGACGGACGAAGTGGGACACGCGTGAGCGGGCCAAGTCCCATCCACGTAGGTCGCGCCCGTCCCGGATGGAAAGCCGATCACGGTCGAGAAAGAGCGGCACCATGACCAGATCGCGGTAAAGCGAGTGCAGACGTGGGCGATCCGCCAACCACAGCGTCCATCGCCACCACCAACGCGCCGAGACGGTCGTCATTCCGGTGCTGACGCCGAAGATCGATTCCACCGCCGCCCAGTGGACGTTCACCGCCCGACGGACATCGCGTGGCAACTGGCGTCTGGAGAGCGTCACAGCGAGTTCCGGTTCGGAAGTGAGCAGGTACCCCACGTCGAAGACACTGTTCAACGACAAATCGGCTCGAATCAAGGCCCGATCGGCAAGCCGCGCGTGAGCGATGACGTGCAGCGTCACGTCGGCCATCGCAAGGCGGGATCCTTCCGCCTCCGAGCTGATTCCTCGGACCGCGGCCTCCCGGGTCAGCGCGTGACGGGCGAACCTCGGAAGTAAGTGCGAATGGATTTCGACGGAGCCATGACGGTCGTCGCGAAGGAGTGCCGGTTCCTGGTGATCGTCGTGATCGATGGAGGCGGAGTCCACTTCGTCGGGGCGGACCATTCGGTAGCCGAAATCGAGGATCGCGTCGTTGGCCGGAACGGCATGTGCAGGGTCGACGACCAAAAGGTCGATGTCCGTCATCCGTCGAGCTGCCGGGTTCGGCCAGATTCTTCGCTCGAGAAGGGCGGCACCCTTCAGTGCAACCGTCGGAAATCCGTTGCTGTGTAACAGCTCTTGCAGTTCCACTCGTTGCGCGTCGAGGTCCGAGATCCTTATGGTGTTTCGGTGATGGACAAGGCTCAGTGTCAATTCCGGACTCGATGCGGTGGCCGAGGATTCCGACAGCATTTCCGCGAAGCTCGCAGGTAGGACCGATGCGAAGCCGGCCTCGACCGCTCGGGAGGCGAGCAGCGGCAATACCTTGTGCCTTACAGCGGCGTCGATGACTCTGGGCCAATCCTGCTGCGAACACAAGCGGATGACGTCGGCCCCACACTCGGGTTTCAACATGGAAATCAGGTACCGGGTGTCACGCATGACGCCACCAGTTCCTCCACCGTGTCGGCGCCGGTATCGCCGTGATGTCGAATCAGTCTGTAGCACGGGGCATTCGAGAGTAGAGCAGCGATGTTTCTCAGGGTCACTCCGTGATTGTCGGACCACAGGGCGGATTGCTCGGCCAGCGACTGTATCGCTTGGGGTACGGGCATCGGAGCGAGTCGAGTCGGCCCCTCGTCCCATCCATCGAGGATCAGCACCAGGTCGATTCCGCGAACCGCCGAGCTGACGTTTCGTTCAGCAGGCAAGGTCGACGGGTCCAACGCCCACACCGGCGGGGCGTACGGAAGATACAGCGAATCGTGCGCTTTGATCTCCGGGAGGACGTCGAACGTACCGGCTTTGAGGTGAACCCGCCGCGGTAAGCCCACAGCTTCGGTACCACGAATGAAGACGCCTTCGTCAGCACGCAGTTGTGCACCCCGCATCGCAAGGGCGAGCGCCAAGGTGGTCTTGCCCGCCCCTGAATGCCCGGCGATCGCCACTCTCACACCGTTGCAGTCGACCAGAGCGGCGTGCAGGCGTGTCCACTGTCGGGCGTGCGCGGCCGTCATGACATCCCGGTGCACCGTGCGGTACACGCTCTCCGCGAGCTGGAGACCGTCCAGACCGATCAGCGTTTCATGGCTGCCGCCGATGGTCGATTCGATGGTGACGTCCCAGCGACCGAATGTCGCTCGATTCCGCTGAATCCGAACTTCGACGTTGTTGTCCGCAGGCCACGGGCTGGCAATCCGGTGCTCGACGACACCGACCTCGGGTATGCGGAAACCGCGCACAATCGCGTCAACCCAAAGGTAGTGCGCCCGGAATTGTGGTACGTGGTTGCCTGTCACGGAATTCTCACACCAGCAGACGAGAGGTGCTCAGCTGTCCGTACGTCTCGTTGACTACCGACTTCGCCTCGTCGTCAGGGATCTCGAGCACTTCTGCCACGGCCTGGACAATTTCGCTGACGGTCCGGCCGTCACACAGTTCCCACACCAACGTCGCGACCGGGTTGAGGTGATGGGCAACCTCGCTGGAACTGTCGTACAGCACAACACCGTCGGTGAGATCGTTGCTCTCCACCGTCTGAGAGCGTTGCGGTCTCACACCTTCGAGTAGTTCGGTCAAGATATCTCCTTGATTCAGCGAATCCGATTTCGTTTTGGTGGTGGTCTCACAGTGCGAAGCGTCGTGAGTATTCGGATTCGATTGCGCCCGAACGAATCAGGCTGCGTGTGGAGGCGATGCCGGGCGACAGCGTCAGGCACGTGAGCGCTCCCCCGGCACTCGCATCCACCAGGTAGTCGCCCAGAGTTCGGTAGTGACCCGCCCATTGTCCGAATGCTGCGGGATCTGACTCCGGATCCGCAATCTCATCGAGAATTTGCTCGAAGGCGCGCGAATGTACGAGAACGGCGTGGACTCCACGGTTCTCAGGACTGGTGCGCAAGAGTGCCGAACCGTCGAGCAGAGCTCCGTCCCTCGATTTCGGGTCGTGTCCGAGGTGGACGACATCCCAATCGCCGTGATCCAACTCTTCGCGGGCATGGCCAAGGATCGATGCGGCGGCATCCAGCAAACTGACGTCGTCAGCGGCGATGAGGACCGAATCCCAGCCCTTCTCAGTCGCCCGAGCGAGCGCACGACGCCACGAGACGGTGAAGGCCGCGTCCTGATTCATCGCGTCCTCGAAAGCCGACACTCTTTCCACCGCTGTTACGCGCGGTAAGCGAATGAATCTATGCCAGGACGCTTTCCATCTGTCGATGTCAAGATCGAGATTCACGACGGCAACACCGAGGTCCGACTGAGAATCCTCGACAACGGGGTTGGGTTCTCCCCCTACTCGGACAGGCGACAGTGGGCGATCGAGCACAACGTCGACTGCGCCTCGCTCGAGCAGATAAGCCGCCAGTGAGAAGTCGGACGGCACGGGTCCGTTGATCCTTCGTGAGAGTTCGTCTCGCAAAGTTCCGTATGTCGCCGCGCGAACAATCAGTGCAGCTCCGACCAGATCTTCGCCGTGTGCGTGGATGACAGCCGTATCGGCTTCGGCGGGGAGGTCGTCGACGATGTTCCGTAGCTTGTACATAACCGCGGGTTCGATCACGCGCGCCTCGTCCAGAAAAACCACCGACTTCCAGCCCAGCAGAATTGCCTTGTCGAGTCCGGCGACGAACGCAGAGACCGTCCTCCACCCATCCGGACCGTCGTCCTCCGCCGGAATGGCACGGTGAACGGTCAGTTCGATCGACTCGGCCTCCGCCAGGCATGAACGCCACGGAGCGACTCGGCCGTCGTCGCTGAGAACGACCACCCCACCGAAGACCAACTCGGGTCGCTGGACGCTCAGCTCGGCACGGCGACGAATCTCGGGATACGAATCACCGAGGTACCTGGAGAACTGACGATGGAGTGAGTCGAGATCCCATCCGACCTCACTCCAACCGAGCAGGTAATTGTGAACACGATCTTCCCAGTTTATTCGATACGGGACACCGGCCGGGCGCTCGAATCGATGATGCCAACCAAATGTCGGAAGGCAGACGACCTTTCCGCCGTTGATCCGGAACTTCTCGTGGATGTATCCCTCTTCACCGCCGAATCCGGTGAAGTGCGAGTTCAATCCCGGCCATGCCTCACGCCTGCAGGCAAATGAGCCGAGGCCCTGCATGACGATCTCGAAAGGCACGTCAGGGTGTTGCTTCGCTCGCGGATCAACTCCCCACGAGCCGAACATCCCGTTGCGCCACTTGGGGTCCATGTGGGTGGCCGCGATGTGCGAGGAATCCTGGGAGAGCATCGGTCCCTGGATCAGATCGTCGGTTTCCGGGTCCGCATCGAAATACGCCAGCAACGCCGACAACGATCCCGGTGCCAAGATCACGTGAGAGTCGAGGACAAGGACATACTTTCCGGTGGCCTTGCGGAACAGGACGTCCCGCACCGCAGTCGATCGAACGTCGGTGAACGGGATGTAGCGGAACCGATCGATATACCCCGCAAACGATTCGAGCATCGGCGCCGGCAACCCCTCGGGGTTGTTGTCCAACAAGACGAATTCGACTCTGTCCAGAATCTCGCGATGATGGACCAAGATCGAGTGGATCGTGAAGTACGCGCCGTCGAAATCGTCGTAGGTTGCGATCGCGACAGTCAGATCGGCCGGTTCTCCGTGTGGCGGAGTCTCCTTCACCTGAACTGACCCCGCGCTCTGAAACTTCTTCAGAGCGCGGTGTAGCGCGACGTCGAACTCTGTCATCGTCGGTGTTCCCCCTCGGAACCAGTCGCGTCGTGTCGGCTACGTAGGTTCCGTGGGATTTGTCGGCTGGGTCGGAGGGGTCGGGAAGGTCGGCTCGGTGCGAGTGGTCGGCACCGTCGGTACGGTTGGCACAGTCGGGACGGTCGGCTCCGTCGGCGCTGTCGGCCCGGTGGGTTTGGCGGTCGTCGTTCCACCCGAACCTGACGAGCTACCGGTTGATCCGGAACCTGTGGAACTTCCGGACGGTCCCGAACTCCCGGAACTACCCGAACTTCCTGACGATCCCGAACTTCCCGATGATCCGGGATTGCCCGGCTCGTTTCCGCCCGGCTGATTCCCTCCCGGAGTATTACCACCGGGTTGATTCCCGCCTGGTTGCTCGCCGCCTGGTTGATTCGGATTCTGCTGGCCACGACTTGGCGCTCCGGAAAGATTCGGCGTGTCACCGGCTGCGAAGGCCGGCGCCGCACCACCGAGGCTGATCGACGTCACGACTGGCACAGTTACCGCCGAGGCCGCTAGAACTGTCTTGACGAACTTGCGTCGATCAACTGGAACATTCTGAAAAGCGTCGCCGCCCATAGCGTTTCTCCCATGCGTCCGAGACGAGGTCGTCCTCACTCGATGTCGGGCAAAACGCTAGCATCCTTCTGGCAACTTTACAGACTGAACGCGCCGATATTTGACGGTTATGCGAATTTGAGTCCGGACTGGGCCGACTGTTCGGACAAACGTACGGCGATCTCCTCCTGTTCAGGGGACTCGTTTGTCCCGGTCGACAACCGTCAACCGACCGGCATCTCCCACGGCGCCACCGGAAGAGTATTTCCGGTCTCGAGGTAGGACTTCAGATTCGACAGCACCGCCGACCATCCGCCGGCCACCTCCATGCGAGCCGATTCGTCCGCCAAATCGGTGTGCTTGACGGTCAGTCGCACGATCGCGCCGAAGGCTTCGATGTCGAAACTCACCCGCGAGATGTCGACGCCCGGTTCGCCGTTCGGATCAGACCAGGTGGTGACCAACCTCGACGGAGGGTTGCTCTCGATTACGGTGCCGACTACATCGGCGATGTTCGAACCGTCGATCCGGCGGTGCTCCCACGTCGATCCCGGCTGCCAGTCGGAGACGTTGCTGTGTCCCCAATACTCTGCGGTGGCCTGTGCGTCGGTGAGCGCTTTCCAGACGTTGTCCGCCGTGCTCGCAATGTAGGTGACGTACACAAAACTGGGCTTGTCGGTCATGGCTTCCTCCGCGATTTTTTTGACGGTACTGAGCGCACGAAGGCGCGGTACCTCGAACTTGTTGATCCATCGCTCTCGAATCTCCTCGAGCGCAACGGGATTGAGATAGTGAAGCTTTGCCCTCCCCTGTCGGACCGTGCTGATCAGATTGGCGTCCTCGAGCATGGTGAGGTGTTGAGTGACAGCTTGCCGACTCATGTCGAGGCTGTCGCACAGCTCACCGAGCGACTGACCGTTGGCTACGAACAAGCGGTCCAGGAGAAGCCTTCGTGTGGGATCGGCCAGTGCTTTGAAGGCTGCATTCATCCGGTCGTTCACAACTTCACAATATGCAAGCATTTACTTGCATGTCAACGCTTGGGCGTGCCGGGTTTCGAAAGTTGGGACAGATGAGGTGTGATGTCTCTAGGCAGATGTGATCTGAATCCCGGATTACACCGTAAGAGAGGTTGTGCACATGGACTGGGCAGCAATTGGAGTGGGTGTCGGGTATGCCTCGGTGGCCCTGTCGATCCTGGTTTTCGTCGGCGGATGCATCGCACTGTTCATCTTGTCCGTCCGCCAGTAGCCGACACCTCGACAAAGTGGTGATCACCCCGGGGTCCGGCCAAGCCGATCACCTCGGGAGTGATCACCCTCGAGGCCGCTTGATCGATTCGGACACACCGGCGCGCGTCGGACTGCTCGCAGAGAAGCTCGGCCGCGGTGGGACTACCGTAGGACTGTCGCCTAGAACTCGAGGAGTACGGAATGAGCATCCAGTCGGTTGAACCGCACCGCCACCGCGTAGTGGTGATTGGTTCCGGCTTCGGAGGATTGTTCGGCACTCAGGCTCTCAAAAAAGCCGATGCCGACATCACGATGATCGCGCGTACAACCCACCATCTGTTTCAGCCGCTCCTCTATCAGGTTGCGACCGGCATCCTCTCGGTCGGTGACATCGCTCCCGCCACGAGACTGGTGCTGCGCAAGCAGAAGAACGCACAGGTACTGCTCGGTGAGGTCGAGACCATTGATCTCGAGAATCAGACCGTGACCTCGCGCCTGCTCGAACGCGTCACTGTTACGCCGTTCGACAGTCTGATCGTGGCAGCCGGTGCCGGTCAGTCGTACTTCGGCAACGACCAGTTCGCGGAGTTCGCCCCCGGAATGAAAACGATCGACGACGCCCTCGAACTGCGCGGACGAATCCTCGGGGCCTTCGAACAGGCCGAACTGTCGGACGATCCCGCCGAGCGTGCGCGCTTGCTCACCTTCGTCGTTGTCGGCGCCGGCCCCACCGGCGTGGAGTTGGCCGGGCAGATCGCCGAGCTTTCCCGTCGAACGCTGGACGGCGCGTTCCGCAAGATCGATCCTCGTGAAGCGCGCGTCGTGCTCCTCGACGGCGCCCCTGCCGTGTTGCCCGTGTACGGCGGGAAGCTCAGCCGCAAGGCTGCCGAGACGCTCGAGAAGCTCGGCGTCGAGATCCAGCTCGACGCGATGGTCACCGACGTGGACAACGACGGTCTGATCATCAAGGAGAAGGACGGCACGCTTCGCCGTATCGAGTCGCAGTGCAAGGTGTGGTCCGCCGGCGTGCAGGCCAGCCCCCTCGGCAAGCAGCTCGCAGAACAGAGCGGCGGAGAAACCGACCGCGCTGGCCGCGTCATGGTCAATCCCGACTTGTCTCTGCCCGGGCACCCCAACGTCTTTGTCATCGGCGACATGATGTCGCTCGACAAGCTGCCCGGATTGGCTCAGGTTGCCATGCAGGGTGGCAAGTACGCGGCCAAGCAGATCAAAGCGTCACTGGACGGCAAGTCCCCGTCGGAACGAGTTCCGTTCAAGTACTTCGACAAGGGAAGTATGGCAACGATCTCGCGCTTCAGCGCGGTAGCCAAGGTGGGCAAGCTCGAGATCAGCGGCTTCATCGGGTGGGTTGCCTGGCTGGCAATTCACCTCCTCTACCTCGTCGGATTCCGTTCCCGTGCCTCGACGCTGTTGTCATGGGCGGTGACGTTCTTCGGGCGTGGCCGTGCTCAGATGGCGTCCACCGAGCAGCAGGTCTTCGCGCGAAACGCGATGGGCGAATTGGAGAAGAAAAACAAGGAAGCGACGGAGTCCGGCAGCGCTTCGAATGGCGAAGCCAAGAAGGCTGCCGGCAAGCAGCAGAAGGCCGCCGGCTGATCAACACCTGAGTGACCGGCGGAGGGCGGCTGTGGAGTTCAACTCCGCAGCCGCCCTCCGTCATTCGATCGACTGCCGCGTGGTCAGTTTCCGATCTTCGCCACCTCGGTGATGTTCGCGAGGCGAACCTGTCCCTTGGAAACGAGTCGGTCGTTCTCGTCGGTGATGCGAACTTCCCAGAGTTGCTGGGTGCGTCCGCGATGAATCGGGGTGGCTTCAGCGGTGAGAGTGCCCTCCCGCGTTGCGCGCAGGAAGTCCGTGTTGTTGTTGACTCCGACCACGTGTCCTCGCTCGCCCAGCCACACGGTGCCACCGACGCTGGCGAGAGACTCCACCACCGAGCAGTACACACCCCCGTGCTGTATCCCGGCGGGCTGGTGCAGCGTGGGCTTGACGGTCCATTGCGCCCGCACGCGATCTGGGCTCAGTTCGGTGTATTCCAGGCCGATGGTGGCGTCGAAGCCCGTTCCGAGCCGTTTCATCATCTCTGCGGTCTCAGCAGTGTCGACCATGCCATCTCCATCTGTGATTCTCTGGCGCCGGTGTGGCTGCCACTCCCTACCTGATTACACGAGAGGTAACTCGAGCTTGGAATCAGGTCTGGAAAAAGAACCGGCGGGTTTCACATCATTCGATGTGAAACCCGCCGTGGGAAGGACCGGGAGTCTCTGCAGCCCTCAGGACTCCGGCGCGGTCCGGCAGTTTCGTCACTCTCGCGGGATGTAACTCTCCGCGTGGTGTTCCACAATCATAGGCAAGGCTGACCTAATTTAGCAAGCCCTTCGTCGAACTGGTTCCAACGAGGACGCAGCGAGACCTTGCGGCGTGCACGCACGGGCAGCCCTGCGGCGACAAAAGCGTCCAGCAGCCCCTGCCCGCGGCGCTGAGCGGCTGATTCGCCCCCGCCGGCCAAGATGGGGACATATGCCGCTGCGCCCAGGATCGACTCCCCTACCAAGCCCCAGAATCTGAACTGGTCGACGGGCGCACACCTGGAGACGGCGTCGTAGATCGCCCGTAGCGAGGTCAGGCAACGGTGCGCGGTCCAGACGAGGAGCGCTTCTTCGCATGGCATGTCGACGACGCCGTCACTGCCGGACTCCCGTCCGTTCGGCGCAACTCGCAGAGTTTCGTCGATCACCCCGGCCCAGTCGATACCGCCGTCGCTGTCCATGTGGATGAACAGGTTCTCGAGGCCTGGATCCCAAGCGGCACCTGCGGAGACGATCGATGCGGCAACCCTACCGACCACAGCGTGAATCAGTGATGTTGCGACCTGTATCGCCGCAGCTTCGGCACTGTCGAGATCCTGGAGCGAGCGGGCGAACATCTGATGCACCCGATCCCCGCACAAGCCTTCACTCAACTGCCACCAACGCCGTTTGCCTTCACCTGACATGGCGGCAACCGCGTAGACGCGCGGGTAGTCAGGGTTGAGTGCTCGTAGGCGAACGCTGGTGCGGCTCAATGCGTTCGACCGGAGTTCGAATTCACGAACATCCGCATGCTGGGTGGTCAAGGTGATTGTCACCGTGCACTCCAATCGGCCGAAGTTGTCTTGTGGTTCTTAATGTAGGTTAGCCTCACCATAATTCAAGAGTAAAGAACTGTGACGCTGGGCACCGCATATTCACAGGAACTTGCCCCGCAGGGAGCACACCCACATAGGGTTCCGTAACCTAAGATGCGAATTCCCTGCGCACAAAGACCAGGAGCTCGAACCGCCAGTGACGATGATCAAACCGCTCGGGAACGGACATCCCCGAGGACCCAGCGAGACGTACGGACGGCGCATAGTGCCGCGCGGCCCGGCTCCTGTCCGAATGCGTGTTCTAGCTGGGATTTTCGACGCGGGGGTGTTCCTGCTTCCGTTGCTCGTCGGCTGGTACGTCGTTCAGTCGCTCCGAGACGAGAACGGTGGCGGCGAAGCCGACCGCGCAGTATTCGGTGGGACGGCAATAGCCATTGCCGTTGGTCTCCTCGTGTGGAACCTGGGATTCCGCGAAGGTGCCACAGGCCGGACCTCGGGAAAGGGATGGGTAGGTCTGGTCACGCGTGACGCGAAGACAAAGCAGCCCATCGGTGTTCGCCGGGCTCTGCGCAGGCCGTTCGATCGAACCGGTATCGAGGTGGTCCGTGAAAGCACGGCGCGCGAAGAAGGGTTCGAGGAACTCGCGCGCGACAACAGCGTCGGGGCAACTCGTCGACGCCGGCTGATCGGTCTCGCGGTGCTCACGGTTCTTCTCGCGCTCGTCATGCTCGCGAGCATCGCGGTGGGCGCACGTCCGCTGACGTTTGCCGAGATCTTCCACGCCATCTTCAGTTCGGACGGCACCCAGACGGACATCATCGTGCGAACGTTGCGCGCTCCGCGGACCATCCTGGGTCTTGTCGTCGGCATCGCACTCGGTATCGCCGGCGCCCTGATTCAGGGACACACGCGTAACCCGTTGGCAGATGCCGGACTACTCGGCCTCAACGCCGGCGCGGCTTTCTTCGTAGTCATGGCGATCTATCTCTTCGGCTTCACCGCACCGAGTCAGTACCTCTGGTTCGCGTTTGCAGGATCGTTCGTCGCCAGCATCGTCGTCTTCGGCTTGTCCTCCATCGGAAACGGCGGCGCGAGTCCTCTGAGTCTGGCTCTGGCGGGCGCGGCCGTCGCGTTCTTCCTGCAAGCCATGACCAACGCCGTGATAATCCTCGACCAGACGAGCCTGGACGCCTACCGTTTCTGGGTAGTCGGGTCGGTGTCCGGTCGCGGGTTCGACGTCCTCTGGCAGGTCCTCCCCTTCCTGATACTCGGATTGGTCATCGCCTTGGCAAGTACGCCTGGTCTCAATGTCCTCAGCCTGGGTGAAGACGTCGCAAAAGCGTTGGGAACGAACATCGCGTTCAGTCGCACACTCGGCATCATCGCGATCACCCTGCTGACCGGCGCCGCGACCGCAGCGTGTGGACCTATCGCGTTCATCGGATTGGTGGTCCCCCACGTGGCCCGGGCCATCACCGGACCCGACTACCGCTGGCTGGTCCCGTACGCGGGCTTGCTCGGTGCGGTCATGCTGATCACCGCGGACATCATCGGTCGCGTAGTCGTGCGCCCCGGCGAGTTGCAGGTCGGAATCATCCTGGCCCTCTTCGGCGCCCCGTTCTTCATCGCTCTCGTACGCCGCAGGAAGTTGGCAAGTCTGTGACGCTCAAGCAAGAACTCCGGGTACTCCCCCGGACCGTCCCCTCACGTAAGTCGATTCGTATCGGTGGATTCTCGCTGGTCTACCGTCCACTCGCAGTGTCGGTGTGCATTGCGCTCGCGGTCGCACTCTTCCTTCTGCTCTGCATCAACATCGGACGCGGCGACTATCCGATCTCGATCCCCGATGTCATTTCCGTCCTGCTCGGTAATGGAAGCAAGACACAGAACCTGATCGTCTTCGACCTCCGACTTCCTCGATCGCTCACCGCACTCTTCATCGGTATGGCACTCGGCATTGCCGGTGCGGTCACCCAGACGATCGCTCGCAACGCCCTCGCCAGCCCCGACATCCTCGGAATCACGGCCGGATCGAGTGCTGCCGCGGTTGCTCTCATCGTGCTCGGCGGTGGCGGGTCGTTCGTGGGACTGCTTGCCACACTGGGGATTCCGTTGGCTGCACTGTGTGGCGGTCTGCTGACAGCTGTGGTGATCTACGCCCTGGCATGGCGAAAAGGCGTCGAGGGATTCCGCCTCATCCTGATCGGCATCGGCATCAACGCCATGCTCGTGGCAGCGACGGGATGGCTTCTCATCTCGGCGGACATCAACGATGCTTCCCGCGCACAGGTGTGGCTCAACGGTTCGCTCAACGGTGCCACCTGGAATCAGATGTGGCCGGTAGCCATCGCTGTCGCGGTAGTCGGCGGCTACGCGGTGATCGCTTCGTTCACCATGGGAGCGCTGCGGTTGGGCGACGACAACGCCACCTCTCTCGGTGTTCGCTTGCAATCATCGCAGGCCAAACTGTTGCTCTCCGCCGTGGCGCTGGCCGCCATCGCAACCGCCGCAGCAGGTCCGGTCGGCTTTGTCGCCCTGGCTGCGCCACAGGTCGCTATGCGTCTGGTGCGCTCTGCCGGCCCGCCCATCGTGGCGTCCGCGCTGACCGGTGCTGTACTGGTGGTCGGCAGCGACGTCATCGCTCGAACAATTCTGCCTGTGGAACTCCCCGTCGGAATCGTGACTTCCGCACTTGGTGGTCCGTTCCTGCTCTACCTGTTGGTTCGTAACAATCGGAAGGTCACAGCATGACCACCATCGCCCAGTCCACCGATACTCCTTCGCGTCTCGTCGCCAAGAACCTGACGCTCGGGTACGGGGACCGCATCATCGTCGACGGACTCGATCTCGAGATCCCTACCGGCGTGATCACGACGGTCATCGGCCCCAATGGTTGCGGCAAGTCGACGCTCCTGCGTGCGCTCGGTCGTCTGCTCAAGCCCAAGGGCGGATCGGTTGTCCTGGACGGCAAGGCGATCAGTTCGATGAAGACCAAGGAAGTCGCACGGGTGCTCGGAATGCTCCCCCAGACTCCAGTTGCGCCCGAAGGACTCACCGTCGCCGATCTGGTCTCACGTGGGCGCCACCCGCACCAGTCGTGGATCAGGCAGTGGTCCGCGGACGACGAGGGCGAGGTCGCCGAAGCGCTGGAGCTGACCGGTGTCTCGGATCTCGCCGATCGACCTGTCGATCAATTGTCCGGCGGTCAGCGCCAGCGAGCCTGGATCTCGATGGCTCTCGCCCAGGGAACCGACATTCTGCTTCTCGACGAACCGACTACCTATCTGGACCTCGCGCACTCGATGGAAGTCCTCGACCTGGTGGATCAACTCCACGAGGAAATGGGGCGCACCGTGGTGATGGTGCTGCACGACCTCAATCTCGCGGTCAGATACAGCGATCATCTGATCGTGATGCGCGACGGCGCCGTCGTCGCTTCGGGCGTCCCCAAAGAGATCATTTCCGCGGAACTTCTGCTCGACGTATTCGGTCTCGAAGCTGCGGTCATCGACGATCCCGTCTCGGATCGGCCGCTGATCGTTCCGATCGGTACCCGGCACGTGTTCGGCGCCGTCGGCGGGCCGGCAAAGCCTGCGTGACGATCGCGAATCAGCGACCCAGAATCGTCCGAACAAGTTTGAATCCTTGACCGATCGTCACGGTCGGCAGGTACGCCCGTCCGACCGCGTTCCCGATGCTCGGCAACGCGGCTGGATCGGCGAAGGTCATGTGCATCGGCACGTACCGAGGCTGGAACTTCGATTTGAAGGCCAACAGCGAACGAAATCCGTAGACCGGTTCCAGGGTGCGACCGAGTAGGTCGAGCACGCTGTCCATCATCGCCGAGAAAGTCGTGGCCTCCGGTTCGTTCGCATTCCTCTCGGAATCACCGGCGATTGTTGCCAACGGTGCACCGGACAGACTGAGGAACTCGACGCCCTCCTCCTCCAATTTCAGTGCAGCGGAGGCGATGAGGAACTCCATCGCGGGACGGAATCCTTCGGAGCGTCGCCTCATGAAGTCGAGTGTCCACCCGACGACTTTGCCGTCGCGGTACACCGGTAGCCACGACGTGACACCGTGCACGGTGCGATCCTCGTCGACGGCGATCAGGCACCGCACTTGTTCGTCGTCGACCTCGTCGAGTCCGCCGAGGGTGAATCCCATCTCGGGCATCCCCTTGTCCGCCACCCATTCCTCCGAGATCGCAACTATCTGATCCTTGATCGTGAGAGGTGCATGAGGGAAGGAAATCCACTCGGCCGTGATCCCGGACTTCTTCGCCCGGTTCAGTGCTGTTCGCACATCCTGGAACCGCTTTCCTGTGAACGCGACCTGTCCGAGGTCGAGCACGGTTTCCTCGGCGACCTGCAGGCCGCTCCAGCCCATGGAATCAGTGATGCTTCGGGCGTCGTCGGTCACTGAATAGAAGCAGGGAATCCAACCGTTCGACGAAGCGAACTCGGCAAACTCCTCGATCGCCGTGCGCATGCGATCTGGAGGACCGACCGGATCACCGGTTGTGAGAGCAACACCGGCGATGACGCGATACGCGACGTAACTCGAACCGTCCGCGCTGAACCAGTATGTGTTTCCCTTCCACGTCGTCATCCAGGACAACGGGCTGCCGGTACCGGCGATCAACATGGATCGCGCTCGTTCGGCGGCTTTGGGATCGGCGGTCTTGACCGGCTTGAGGAAACTCACGAACACCAACACGGCGGCGACGCCCCAGAACACGACGCCGGTCCACTCGAAGAGCAACGTCGACTCGATGTCCACGGGAAGCAGACGCGGATCGATCAACTGCAGGTACACGGGCGGTACAAGGCGCTGAGGGAAGTCCGCGAGCAACATCGTTACGGTGGGCTCGCGATCGAACCCGTGCCTGGCGAGCATTCCGCCGCCGACGTAGATCACGGCGAGGACCGCGAGCAAGGTCACGATCGCAGCACCGAGACGTCGGTATGTCTTGGCCGGGGCCGCGACGTCGAAGTATCGACGTGTCGCGATCAGCAGGATCAGTACGAAGAGCGGTGTCAGGAACGGCACCAGAGTTCGGTACACGTTCGGATCGCTGATTCCGTAGAACAAGCTGTCACTGTCGACGGCGTCGACGAACCTGATGACGAAGTTCCCGATCGAGAGGACGAGTAGGACTACCTGAGCACACACTGTCGCAATCCAGGCGAATCTGCGGCCACGACGGAGCCCGTCACTCAACACGAGAACGAAGATCGACGGCATCAGCGAGAGCAGAGTCGGGCCGATACCGGAGAGTCTGAGCTCGAGGAGTCCTCGTCGGCAGTCCGGATCCGACGACGACTCCTCGCACAGTTCTCGAACCTCGGCGACAGTCCAGGGAACTCCGCGGAAGAGGTCACGGAGGACCGCGAGTGGGCCGACCGCCTGCGGGGACAATGCGGCGATCATCGGGCCGATCGCACTCGCCGCGACGACGATGGCGACCAGGACGCGACCCTCTCGCTGTGTCCCGGCGATGCGCTCACCGCGCGCCGATCGTCCGACGATCCACTGACCGATCACCAAACCCACCACAGCGGCAAAGAATCGGATGACGTCTTGCAGCTGACCACTGAACAAGGCCAAAGTGATCGTCAACGCCAAAGTTCCGACGCGAATGCGACGGCGCCACAGGGTGCCCATGTTCGAGCTGGCGGCCATCGCAGCGCCGACGATCCATGCACTGGCTCCGACCGCGGAGCCCACGTGGAGGCGGAATCCCCAACTGGAATCGAACACCTTCGCAAACGACGCCCAGCCGAGCCCGAGCAGGACTCCCAAGATTTGAGTGCTTGCGCCGGCGATCGCAAGCTTGATCGTTCCCATTCGGCGTTCGAGGGGTGCGGCGACTGCGATCAGGAGCACGGTCGCGCCGAGGTACCCGAGCAGGTTTCCTGCCCACAGCACGGACGTGAGCGGAGTCCAGATGCGGCCGTGCTGGATCGAGCCCATTCCGGCACCGATCGTGTGCTCGAGATCGCGGGACGGTCCGTGAACGAGGCTGCCGGTTGCGGCACCCACGATCCACATGGTGAGAAGTAGAACGACCGTCAACGGTGCGTCGCGAATGCCGAAACGGATGATGCCGGCAGCTTTCTGCGTGACTACCCGCGCCCGTGATGTCGATTCTTCGGTGCCCGGCGAACTGTCGATCGTCATCTACGTGCGGCTACTTTCTGCGGATCGACTGTTGGCTTGCAATTATCGGGCATCGTCATTGTCGGGACTTTCGTCGTCTCACACCACCGTAACCGTCACGCAGATCACTATGGCCAATACCACACCCCCACCGAGGTGGTTACTACTACCAGTAGTACGTATTTCGTCGTGGAAGTCCGTAGAATCGAAGAATGGCAGGTCTAGGTGAACTCGAACGCGCGGTGATGGATCATTTGTGGTCCACATCGGAACCGCAAACTGTGCGACAGGTGCATGAAGCACTCGCGACGCATCGCGAATTGGCGTACACGACGGTGATGACCGTTCTGCAGCGCCTGGCGAAGAAGCATCTGGTGATTCAGCAGCGTGACGATCGCGCACATCGCTATCTTCCCGTCAACAAGCGCGAAGAACTGGTCGCGAGTCTGATGGTCGACGCGCTGGCCCAGGCTCCGGAGTCCGGCGGTCGCGCTGCGGCGCTCGTCCACTTCGTGGGACAGGTCAATGCTGACGAAGCCGATGCTCTCCGCGAAGCGCTCGCTGCCCTCGAGGTGCGCGAGTCCGCGAAAAAGGCTGCGCAGCCCGGAATTTCTAGGCCGAACTGATTTCGTCGTGCATGATGTGTAGGACATGAACGCCACTACTGCACTGGTTTTCGGACTGCTTGCCTTGTTGCTGGCCGGTCCGGTTCCCGCACTCCTGAGCCGCTCCACGTGGCCTTACCGCGCTCCACGCGCGGCGTTGGTTCTGTGGCAAGCCGTCGCAATTGCTGCGGTGCTGTCGGCATTCAGCTCGGGCCTGGCCATTGCCAGCCAGCTGCTCGTTCCCGGCACTGACGGTAGGCCGACGACGGCCCCGACCGCCGAAATCGATGCACTCGGGCTCCCGCTGTGGATTCTGTACGTGGTTGTTTTTGCCCTGACGCTTCTGATCGGCGCGAAGCTGATCTTCTCGATCATCCAGGTCGCTGTGAGAACCCGACGTCGCCGTGCACGTCACCGCGTGTTGGTGGACCTTCTCGACGACTGCGCCATGCCCGCGTCGGTGGAACGCACACCCGATCTGCGGGTACTGGACGTCGACGAACCGATCGCATACTGCCTGCCAGGTCTGCGTCAACGCGTGGTTCTCAGTCAAGGCACTCTGCAGAACCTCGATCATGCCGAGGTCAAAGCCATCCTGACGCACGAGCGTTCCCACCTGCGAGCTCGTCACGATCTGGTCCTCGAGGCTTTCACTGCCGTCAACCACGCGTTCCCCCGTTTCGTTCGTAGCAAGTCGGCCCTGGGATCGGTGCAGCTACTGGTGGAGTTGCTCGCCGACGATTCAGCCGTGCGGGCTACCGGTCCCACTCCCCTCGCGCGGGCGCTTGTCGCGTGTGCCGGATCGACGGCACCCCGCGGGGCAATGGCAGCGGGCGGGCCGTCGACGCTCATCCGGGTGCAGCGCCTCTCGGCCGACGACGCAGATCCCCGCATCGCAGTTTTTGCGTATCTCGGGGCGGTCGCGATTCTCGTTGTTCCCACGGTTGCGGTTGCTGTGCCCTGGCTCACCGAACTTCGACTGCTTTTCAACGCATACTGAGTCTTGACCTGCGTAACCCCGTGTAGTAGTGCAGGTCACAGGCGGGGCTACCTGACTTCGGTGTCCCCGGTGGCGTAGAGTGGATCACGGCCACCATCGTGGTCCGTCAACATATAACGGCACACAGCCCAATTCCCCGCAGTATGCGTTCGGATTGCCAGGTGACATGTGCCCTGGCTCGTCCCTTTGCGAACTGTGTCGTGTATTTCAGCATGGCTTCTTCCGCTCCGCGACGTGCCCGTAGTCCGGAGAGGTTTCCGCGTGACCAACGCTGTCCAAATGTCGTCTTCCGAGAACATCGAAGACCCCACCGTCAACACCCCCGCTGCCGAAGAAGCAGTCGCCACCGAGCCGGGTATCACCTTCGCCGAGATCGGCCTGCCCGAGCAGCTTGTTGCCGCATTGGCGCGCAACTCCATCACCGTCCCGTCCCCCATCCAGGCGCAGTCCATCCCGGACGCGCTCGCCGGAACCAACGTTCTCGGCCGCGCACAGACCGGATCGGGCAAGACCCTCGCCTTCGGCCTGCCGATGCTGACCCGCCTCTCACGCCACGAAGATCGCCCGGCCGCCAAGCGTCCCCGCGCACTCGTGCTCGTCCCCACCCGTGAGCTTGCTTTCCAGGTGGTCGACTCCCTCAACTCCTACGCCGGAGCACTCGGACTCACGGTTCGCCCCGCTGTCGGTGGAACGCCGTTCGCCAAGCAGGTCGATCAGCTTCGCCGCGGCGTAGACGTCCTCGTCGCAACGCCGGGTCGTCTCGGCGACCACCTGCGTCAGGGCACCTGCATCCTCGACTCGGTGGAAATCACCGCACTCGACGAAGCCGATCAGATGGCGGACATGGGCTTTCTGCCCGAGGTTCGCTCGATCCTCGGTGAGACCCCCGCAGACGGACAGCGTCTGCTGTTCTCGGCAACCCTCGACCGTGAGGTCCAGTCGCTGGTTCGTCAGTTCCTGGCCAACCACGTCACCCACTCCACCGAAGACGGCCGCGCAAGCGTCGACACGATGGAGCACTACGTTCTCCTCGTCGATCGTGGACAGAAGGATTCCGTTCTCGCCGAGATCGGTGCCCGCGACGGACGCACCATCATGTTCGCCCGCACCAAGCTCGGTTGCGAGGGAATCACCGACCGCCTCCGCGCAGTCGGCATCGCTGCCGAGTCGCTTCACGGCGGCAAGGCACAGAACCAGCGCACCCGCGTCCTCGAGCGTTTCAAGAACGGCCGCACCCCGGTCCTCGTCGCAACGGACGTCGCAGCACGCGGCATCCACGTCGACGGCATCGACCTCGTCGTTCACGTCGATCCCCCGGCCGACCACAAGGACTACCTGCACCGCGCTGGTCGTACCGCTCGCGCCGGCGAGAAGGGCACCGTTGTCGCCATCGTGCTGCCCAACCAGAAGCGTCAGTTCAAGCGTCTGACCGGTATGGCCGGCGTCAATGCCGCAGCCGTTGCCGTCACCCCGGGTTCTGCTGAACTTGCTCGCATCACCGGCGCCAAGAAGCCGACCGGAGAACCGTTGCGCGAGAGCTCTTCTCGTGGCGAGCGTTCCTTCGGTGATCGTGGTGGAAGCCGTGGCGGCTACCAGGGCAACCGCTCGTCCGGTGGATACCAGGGCAATCGTTCTTCGGGTGGCTACCAGGGCAACCGCGACGGCGAGAGCCGCGGCGGATACCAGGGTGATCGCTCCAGTGGTGGTTACCAGGGCAACCGCGACAGCCGCCCCTCGACCGGATACCAAGGAAACCGCTCCTCGGGTGGCTACCAGGGCAACCGCGACGGCGAGAGCCGCGGCGGATACCAGGGCAACCGCTCGTCCGGTGGTGGATACCAGGGTGATCGCTCCAGCGGTGGTTACCAGGGCAACCGTGACAGCCGTCCGTCCTACGGAGACCGCGACAGCCGCCCGTCGACGGGTTACCAGGGCAACCGCTCTTCGGGCGGATACCAGGGAAGCCGCGACGGCGAGAGCCGCGGCGGATACCAGGGCAACCGCTCGTCCGGTGGTGGATACCAGGGCAACCGCGACAACAACCGCTCGTACGGCGATCGCGACAGCCGCCCCTCGACCGGCTACCAGGGCAACCGCTCCTCCGGTGGATACCAGGGAAACCGCGAAGGCGGCGACAACCGTGCAGCCTCGACCAGCGGTGGCGGCTTCCGCAGCCGCACCGACCGTCGTAGCTATGACGGATTCGACGGCCCGAAGCGCGATCAGCGGTAATACCTGCGCTGAGCTGCGGCTCGACAACTGAACACTGAGAACCTTCCGGCTGTGCCGGAAGCTGTATCGAGACGGATGCAGGTCACTGCAATTAAAGTGATCTGCATCCGTGTTTTGTATGCACGGTCTGATGTTCACGCGCGTCGCGGCCGCACCGTTTTCGGCTGCGCACAGCGCAGGATTTCACAGCCGCGGACCGAGAGGGAAAGCTGTAAGCATGTCAACCACTAGCACCGAATCACCCCGAGCTCAGATCGGCGTCACCGGCCTGGCCGTCATGGGTTCGAATATTGCCCGCAATTTCGCCCGCCACGGTCACACCGTTGCCCTGCACAACCGCAGCATCGCGAAGACCGATGCCCTGATCGCCGAGCATGGTTCCGAGGGCGATTTCGTGCGCACCGAGACCGTCGAGGAGTTTGTTGCCGCACTTCAGAAGCCGCGACGCGTCCTGATCATGGTCAAGGCGGGCGCCCCGACCGATGCTGTCATCGAAGAGCTCGCAAACGCCATGGAGCCCGGCGACATCATCATCGACGGTGGCAACTCGCTCTACACCGACACGATCCGTCGTGAAGCGGCGATCCGCGCCCGCGGACTGCACTTCGTCGGCGCCGGTATCTCCGGTGGCGAAGAAGGCGCACTCAACGGTCCGTCGATCATGCCGGGCGGCCCGAAGGAGTCCTACGAGGCTCTCGGCCCGCTTCTCGAGTCCATCTCCGCTCACGTCGACGGCACCCCGTGCTGCACGCACATCGGCCCCGACGGCAGCGGTCACTTCGTCAAGATGGTGCACAACGGCATCGAGTACGCCGACATGCAGCTCATCGGCGAGGCGTACAACCTCTTCCGCGACGCTCTGGGCTACGACGCCGGTCAGGTTGCCGACGTCTTCACCGAGTGGAACAAGGGCACCCTCGAGTCCTACCTGATCGAGATCACCGCCGAGGTGCTCCGCCAGGTCGACGCCGAGACCGGCAAGCCTTTGGTCGACGTCATCGTCGACGCTGCCGAGCAGAAGGGCACGGGCCGCTGGACGGTCAAGTCCGCTCTGGATCTGGGCGTGCCGGTCACCGGCATCGCCGAGGCCGTGTTTGCTCGCGCACTGTCCGGTAGCCGCAATCAGCGCGCCGCAGCTCAGGCGCAGGGTCTGGCTGCCGGCTCTCTCGGCGACAAGCCTGCTGACGCCGAGCAGTTTGCCGCCGACATCCAGGCCGCGCTGTACGCGTCGAAGATCGTGGCGTACGCGCAGGGCTTCGATCAGATCGCTGCCGGCAGCGCCGAGTACGACTGGAACCTCAAGCCTGCCGACCTGGCGACGATCTGGCGCGGTGGCTGCATCATCCGTGCGCAGTTCCTCAACCGCATCAAGGACGCGTTCGACGCCGATCCGAGCCTGCCGAGTTTGATTCTGGCGCCGTACTTCCGCGAGGCCATCGAGGCAGGCATCGACAGCTGGCGCCGCGTGGTCGCCACCGCGACGATGCTCGGCATTCCGGTACCTGCGTTCGCGTCCTCGCTGTCGTACTACGACGGTCTCCGCGCGGAGCGTCTGCCGGCCGCCCTGACTCAGGGTCAGCGCGACTTCTTCGGCGCGCACACCTACGAGCGCATCGACAAGCCGGGCAAGTTCCACACACTGTGGAGCGGTGACCGCAGCGAAATCGAGGCCTGATTCACAGCGGGTATCGGTAGATGCGGTCATCTGCGTCTACCGATACCCGGTAGCCTGGACAAATGCAGGAATCGACGATCGACTCGCCCACCTCGACCGAAGGGCGTTCGTTCGTCGACCTCGGAATCCCCGCCGTGATGGTGCACGCGTTGCGCCGAAGCGGCATCGATGCCCCCTTCCCCATTCAGTCGGCAACCATCCCCGATGTTCTTGCCGGTCGGGATGTACTCGGGCGCGGTGCGACGGGTTCCGGAAAGACTCTGGCCTTCGGGCTTCCGATGCTGGTGCGCCTCAAGGGTGGGGCGAGCAAGCGGAATCGTCCGCGCGGTTTGGTGCTCGCTCCCACCCGTGAGCTGGCGATCCAGATCCACAAGGCACTCGACGACGCCGCTACCGAGATCGGTTTGCGTGTGGCAAATGCGGTCGGGGGCGTTCCGATCAAGCGTCAGGCCGACATCCTTGCCCGCGGCGTCGATCTGCTGATCGCGACCCCCGGGCGCCTACTCGACCTACTCGACCAGAAGTCGGTGATTCTCGACGACGTCGTGATCACGACCATCGACGAAGCCGACCACATGGCAGACATGGGTTTCATCGACGAGGTTGCGAAGATTCTCGACACGACTCCGAAAGACGGTCAGCGTCTTCTCTTTTCGGCGACACTCGACGGCAAGGTCGACGATCTGGTCGCGGGTTACCTGCGCAATCCGGCGTCGCACTCGACTGCTCCCCCGGTTGCGACCGTCTCGACCATGGAGCATCACCTGCTTTTCGTCGACCACGACGACAAGAGATCCGTTGTCGCACATATCGCTTCGCGCGCGGGGCGGACCATCATGTTCGTCAAGACCAAGCACGGTGTGGATCGTCTTGCGCAGCAACTGCATTTGATCGGCGTCTCGGCCGGGGCTCTGCACGGCGGCAAGACGCAGAACAATCGGACCAAGACCCTCGCGTCGTTCTCCGACGGGACAACACCGGTCCTGGTCGCCACCGATGTCGCCGCGCGCGGAATCCATGTCGACGACGTGACGCTCGTCGTTCACGTCGATCCCCCGGCCGAGGCGAAGGACTACCTGCACCGGGCCGGCCGCACGGCACGCGCCGGGGAATCAGGCGTCGTCGTCACCATCGTCACCGACGAAGAACGTGATTCGGTCGAGAAGTTGACCAAGCAGGCAGGCATCAAGGTTCACGGTGTGCGGGTTCGTCCTGACGATCTTGAACTCACGCGCATCACCGGTGCGATGGAGCCGACGGGAATTCCGGTCGAGGCTCCCGATACGACGGTTGCCGTCAAGCACACCGCCAAGCGTGGCCGTCAGGAACACGACACTGCAGGCCGGACCGCTGCCGGAGGCCGGATGAAGAAGGACGGCGACAAGCGCGCCGCCTCCTCGCGGCGCGTCACCGATCCGAAGAGTGTGAAGAAGATCCGTGCGGACGGCACTCCGGTCCCGACCCGTTCGGAGCGTCTGGCGTCCAAGGGCTTGACCCCACGTCGCGGCGCACCCGGCGCAGGAAAGCCGTCTGCCGGAAATCGGGCGGGCAAGCGCGCACACTGAGGGAATGGGTGATCTTCCACTGATCTCGGTTCTCTGCGCACTTCTCGCTGCACTGCTCTTCGCGTGCGCTTCGGTCGCTCAGCAACGGGCGGCGTCCGCGGTTCCCGAGGGCGAGGCGTTGGTGGCGTCGTTGATTCGCAGTCCTCGGTGGTGGGCCGGGTTGATCGGTGACGGCGGCGGGTACGTCATGCAGGCCGTTGCACTGTCGTTGGGTTCGGTGTTGGTGGTGCAGCCGCTGATCGTGACCTCGTTGCTGTTCGCGCTGCCTCTCTCGGCCAAATTCTCGGGAATCCGCATCACCCGTTCCGCGTGGTCACTGGCGATCATGCTCGCGATTTCCTTGGCGATCTTCCTCGTCGTCGGCGATCCCACCGAGGGAGACAGCAATGCTCCATGGTCGGATTGGGCTGTGCCCCTGACGATTACGGTCGCAGTGGCCGTGGCCGCAACTGTCGGCGGCTTGTCCAAACTCGACGGCGGCTGGCGCGCACTGCTTCTCGGCTCTGCGGCAGGAATCTTCTACGGCGTCGCCGTCGCATTCACCAAGTACGTCACCGACCTACTCGGCCACGGCGTCGTCGGGGTGATTTCGGCATGGCAGACGTGGGCGCTGATCGCCTCGGGCGCAATCGGGGTCTACCTGCAACAGCGCGCGTTCCAGGTCGGGCCGCTGTCGGCGTCGCTACCCGCCCTGACGATCGGCGAGCCGATCGCGGCCATCTTCCTGGGGATGACAGTGCTCGACGAACGCCTCCGCGTCGACGGTCCCGGAATTGTTCTCATCGGGTGCGCCGTCGCCGTCATGATCATGACCACGATCGCCCTTTCCCGCTCACAAGCGCGCGATACCGAGGGCGCTACGGCGGAATCGACGGTAGGCTCGTGAAACGTGCAGTTCCTCGAAGGGCAACGCCCCCCATACGACCTGACCTACGACGACGTCTTCCTCGTCCCTAACCGGACCGAGGTCACCTCTCGGTTCGACGTCGATCTCAATTCTTCCGACGGATCCGGAACGACCATTCCCGTCGTGGTCGCCAATATGACCGCAGTCGCCGGCCGCCGCATGGCGGAGACTGTCGCCCGCCGCGGCGGACTGGTCATCATTCCGCAGGACGTCCCCACCGAAGCTGTCGCCGAGACCGTGGCGTTCGTCAAGAGCCGCCACCTCGTCGCCGATACGCCGGTCACGCTGAGTCCGGACGACGCCGTCTCCGATGCGCTGGCGCTGCTTCCCAAGCGCGCTCACGGCGCGGTCGTGGTGGTCGAGGACGGTAAGCCTCTCGGTGTCGTCACGGAGGCTGCCTGCGCGGATGTCGATCGGTTCACTCGCCTCCGTACCGTCGCGATCACCGACTTCGTCACGGCCCCGGTCACCGCCACACCGCGTGAGGTCTTCGAACTGCTCGAAACCAAGCACGATCCGCTGGCGGTCATCGTCAACGAAGACGGGACTCTTGCCGGCGTCCTCACCCGCACCGGCGCGATCCGTGCCGGCATCTACGACCCCGCAGTCGACGAGCGCGGCGCACTCCGGGTCGCTGCGGCGGTCGGTGTGAACGGTGACGTGGGCGCCAAGGCCAAGGCACTCGTCGACGCCGGTGCCGACGTGATCGTCGTGGACACGGCTCACGGTCACCAGCAGAGAATGATCGATGCACTCACCACCCTCAAGGCGCTCGATCTCGGCGTCCCGTTGGTCGCAGGCAACGTGGTCTCCGCACAGGGAACCCGTGATCTGATCGCCGCAGGCGCGGACATCGTCAAGGTCGGCGTCGGACCCGGAGCCATGTGCACGACTCGCATGATGACCGGCGTCGGACGCCCGCAGTTTTCGGCCGTCGCGGAATGTGCTGCAGCGGCACGTGAGCTCGGCAAGCACGTCTGGGCCGACGGCGGCGTTCGCCACCCCCGCGACGTTGCACTCGCCCTCGCGGCGGGCGCGTCGAACGTCATGATCGGCTCGTGGTTCGCCGGCACGTACGAGTCCCCCGGCGACCTCAAGGTCGATCAGGCGGGCAACGCGTACAAGGAGAGCTTCGGTATGGCCTCCAAGCGCGCTGTTGCCGCTCGCACAGCCACCGAAACGGCATTCGATCGCGCCCGTAAGGGATTGTTCGAGGAAGGCATCTCCAGTTCGCGGATGCGTCTCGATCCCGAGCGCCCCGGAGTCGAGGACCTGATCGATCAGATCTGTTCCGGCGTGCGCAGTACCTGCACGTACGCGGGTGCGCGCTCTCTCGAAGAGCTGCACGAGAAGGCCGTTCTGGGCGTGCAGTCCGCCGCCGGATTTGCCGAAGGACGGCCGCTTCCGTCTGGTTGGTGAACCACGTTCTGTGACTGTCGGCGGGTGCTCGGGTCCCTACTCCCGGGCACCCGCCGGTATCATTGGATCCGTAAACAGAAAACAAAACTCGGTCGGGTGCCCTTCGGCGACCCGACCGAGCCCGCTACAGCCGAGAACTACTCGGCTCTGACGAAAGGAACCCGGTGCCCGAGGCACCCACACACTTACCCGGCGCTACACCCGTCGTTTTATCCGAGGAATCTTCTGATTCCGCCGGTTCGGAGGGCTCCTCTAGCGAGCCGGGAGACAAACCCGGCGGCCCCCGTGCACATCTCAGGTGGCGATGACACATGGACATCGTTTTCACCATTCTCAGCCTGGTCGGCTTCATCGCGCTGACTGCAGGCACCGCCCTCTTCGTGGCGGCCGAATTCTCACTGACCGCGCTCGAACGCAGCACCGTCGACGAAGCTGCTCGTGGCGGCGACCGACGCTCGCGGCAGGTTCAACACGCGCACAAGACTCTTTCGTTCCAGCTCTCCGGCGCTCAGCTGGGCATCACGATCACAACCCTGATCACCGGTTACCTGGCCGAGCCGGTCCTGGCACGGTTCATCACACCGGTCACGAAGGCCGTCGGGCTCAGTGAATCCGCTGCCTCGACAACGTCTTTGATCCTGGCTCTCGTGATCGCGACCTCGTTCTCCATGATCTTCGGTGAGCTCGTACCGAAGAACCTCGCAATCTCCAAGCCGATGCCCACCGCCCGCGCGACTGCGGGCCTGCAAGCAGGGTTCTCGCTGATCTTCCGGTGGGCCATCAACGGCCTCAACGGAACCGCCAACTGGATCGTGCGACGCCTGGGCATCGAACCCGCGGAGGAATTGCGCTCCGCGCGATCACCGCAGGAACTCGGGTCCCTCGTGCGGACGTCCGCGCAGCGCGGCTCCATCGACAAGGGCACGGCGATGCTCGTCGACCGTTCACTGCAGTTCGGTGACCGCACGGCAGAAGAGCTGATGACTCCGCGAGTGAAGATCGAATCGCTGGAACTCTCGGACACCGTCGCAGACCTGATCGTGACGGCGTCGCGGACCGGCTATTCGCGCTTCCCGGTCGTTCGCGGCGATCTCGACGACACGGTCGGCGTCGTACACATCAAGCACGCGTTCACCGTTCCGGCCGAGCGCAGGCGCACGACGCGCGTCGACAGTCTGGCTCAACGTGTTCCCGTCGTGCCGTCGAGCCTGGACGGAGACACCGTCATGGAGCGGATCCGCTCCGACGGCATGCAGGTTGCGCTCGTCGTCGACGAGTACGGCGGAACTGCCGGCATCGTCACGATGGAAGACCTCATCGAGGAAATCGTCGGCGATGTGCGCGACGAACACGACGAACCCGAACTCGACGTACAGCGCGTCGGCGACGGATGGTCGTGCTCCGGTCTCCTGCGCATCGACGAGGTCACTTCGGCTACCGGGTACACCGCTCCCGAAGGCGACTACGACACGCTCGGCGGCTTGGTGCTCACCGAACTGGGCCGCATCCCCGACGAGGGTGACGAGGTGGAATTGCCCGACGTCGACTCGTCCGGTGATTCGCGCGGAAAGTGGATTGCACGAGTGACCGGCATGGACGGCCGCCGTATCGACCGGGTGACCATCACGCCGGTCCCCGCTTACGTCGAACCCGAATCCGCAGACGACAGCAAGAAGGAGTCCGACGATGAATAACCTCTTCGGTGTACTCCTCACCGTCGTGCTGCTCGCCGGCAATGCATTCTTCGTCGGTGCGGAGTTCGCACTGATCTCCGCACGACGTGACCGCCTCGAAGCACTGGTCGCGCAAGGCAAGAAGCGGGCGCTCACAGTCATCAAGGCCGGTGAGAACCTCTCGCTCATGCTTGCGGCGGCTCAGCTGGGCATCACGATCTGCTCGATCCTCCTCGGTAAGGTCGCCGAGCCCGCCATTGCGCACCTCCTCGAGGTGCCGATGGAAGCCGTCGGCCTGCCCGACGGATTGCTGCACCCGATCTCGTTTGCCATCGCGCTGTCGCTCGTCGTCGTGCTGCACATCCTGCTCGGCGAGATGGTGCCCAAGAACATCGCGTTGGCCGGCCCCGAGAAGACGGCCATGCTGCTCGTTCCCGCGCATCTGGCATTCATCAAGATCGCTCGCCCGATCATCGCGTTCTACAACCTGTGCGCGAACGGAGTGCTCAAGCTCCTGCGCGTCGAACCCAAGGACGAACTCGACGTCACGGTCTCGGCGGTGGAGTTGTCCGCGATGATCGGTGAATCGCGATCCGAAGGTCTGATCGACGCCGAAGAACACCGGCGGTTGAAGCAGGCACTCGAATCGACCGACCGGACCGTCTCCGAGGTCCTGATCACTCTCGACAAGGTGCGGACCATTCCCCTCACACCGTCGGGAACAACACTGGGTGAGATCGAGCGTGCGGTCATCGAGACCGGATACTCGCGTTACCCGGTGCGAGCGAGCGACGGATCGCTGGCTGGGTACGTGCACCTCAAGGACGTGCTCGACGAGGTGCTCGACGAGGCCGCTGGACCGGACACCGTCGTTCCGACGTCGGATATCCGGCCGCTGCCCATCGTTCCGCTCAGCACACCGCTGGCCGAAGCGTTGGCCGGCCTTCGTCGGGCCAGCTCGCACCTCGGCGCTGTCACGGACGCTGACGGAGTGGTGATCGGTATCGTCGCGCTCGAGGATCTCCTCGAGGAGTACGTCGGAACGGTCCGCGATGGCACGCATCGCGGCACGGATGCTGTTCCCGGACAAAGAAACAGCTGATCGATGACACGTTCGGTGCATTCACTCGCACTCGCGCAGAGCGAGTGGACGGCTCGGCGGGCACTTCACCTCGAGGAGGTGGAGAAGCTCGTCGAGCCGCACCGAGCGCGTCGTAGCGCCGGTATCTCTCACCCGGTGCACGACTTCCTCTTCACGTACTACAACTTCAAACCCGCTCAACTGCGCCGCTGGCACCCCGGGTACGGAGTCGCGCTCGAGAACGCCGCCGAATACGCAGCCTTCTCCGGCTACCGCGTCGACGATTCGGGTACCGCGACGGTTGAGGCCTCAGTGCTGGAGCGTCGGCGTCACACAGTCGAATTCGTGTGGAATCTGTTGAATCAGACGTCTGCGCGGCCCGCTGTGCTGGGTTGCTTCGGCCTCCACGAATGGGCGATGGTCTATCGCGGCGGCGAGGACGCAATCCGTCACCAGTCGGTGCCGCTGCGACTCGGGTTCGCCGGTACCGACGCGGTCGTCGAATCCCTGCCACTCAAATGCACGCACTACGACGCGTTCCGGTTCTTCACACCGGACGCGGCCCCCAAGAACTCGCTCCCGCTTGCACGCGAAACTCAGATCGATCACGAACAGCCGGGCTGCCTGCACGCCGGTATGGACCTGTACAAGTGGAGCTTCAAATTGTTGCCACTCGTCGATTCCGACCTGGTGATGCGGTGCTTCGAACACGCGCTCCTGGCCCGTGAACTCGACATGCGCGCGAGCCCATACGACCTCGCCGAGTACGGGTACTCCCCCATTCGTATCGAAACTCCCGCGGGCCGCGCCGAATACGTGCGTCAGCAACAACAGTTGGCGGATCGTGCTGCGCCGCTCCGCGATACGCTGGCAGAGAAGTGCCGGGAGCTTCTCGGCCACTGAACTGCCGAAAGGCGTCGCATGGATCACGGGTACGGGTTCTATCTCGACGAATACCAGCGTGACGTCGGGGTGCACAGCGACGACCGACGCGGGCACATCGAATGCCCGGACTCGGCGGGTTCCCTTGCGGCGCACTTGCCGGTGTTCGACCTCGCTGCGGGCTCGGTAGCGGCGTTCGCCTCGGCGATTCATCGGTCAACCGGCCCGGGCGACGGATACTGGACCCTCGATCCCGAGCGCATCGCCGCGTCCTTCTCGAGCGATCGACTGTTCCGGATCGGCGGCGAGCCGATCAACGGGTTCTCCGAGCACTCGGGGTTCTTTGCCGCCCGCGACGGTTGGGTCCGCACGCACGGCAACTATCCGCACCATCGCGACCGCCTGATCGCCGTCCTCGCGCTCGATCATGGATCACCCAAAGATGCAGTGGCGCAACGGATATCCGAACTCAGCGCCATCGAGATCGAGCAGCAGGCCGCCGAGATCGGAGCCATCGCGGTCCGTGTTCGTACCGAGACCGAGTGGCGCCTGAGTGAGCAGTGCGCAGCTGCGAGGTCTGCGCCTCTGGTATCCATCCGAGCACGCGACGAGGGAAAACCCCGCACGCATCCGACGCGCCCACGCGTTCTCGACCTGACCCGCGTCATCGCCGGTCCGGTCGCGACGCGTGCCCTGGCGTTGGTCGGCGCTGACGTTCTGCGGATCGATCCCCCGGCGATCCCCGAGATCGGATGGCAGCACCTCGACAGTGGACAGGGCAAGCGGTCGGCGCTTCTCGACCTGAAATCCTCGGCGGGAGCGGCAGCGTTCCGAGAACTCCTCGAAACCGCAGACGTACTGGTCACCGGCTACCGGCCGGGTGCACTCGAAGCGCTCATCGGGCAGGATCTTCCCGCCCACCTGATTCACGGGCGCGTCAGCGCATGGGGATGGGAAGGTCCGTGGGCGAATCGCCGCGGCTTCGACAGCATCGTGCAGGCCGCGTCCGGCATTTCGTTCCTCGAGGGTGGTGAGAACCCTGGCGCACTTCCGGCGCAGGCACTCGACCACTCGACCGGATACTTCCTGGCAGCGGGGATCCTCGACGCGTTGACACTGCGCTCGCACGACGGCCGTGGCCGCGACGTCGACGTGTCGCTGGCAAGCACAGGCGCTCGTCTTCTCGACGCACCCGGCCGAACCGCCCATCCTGGTCTGCCGACGGCTCCCGGCCTGAATGTTGTTGTCAACCATGCCGACGTGACCACCGCACGACCCGCGCTGGCAGAGTTCGAGGACTACCCCGAACCAGCCCATCCGTGGGGATCGGATCGCGCGGAGTGGGCACGCTGAGGGACCGGCACATTCAGGGCAAGATGGACCTGTGAAGTCACATACCTACACACTCGACCTTCAGTGGACGGGCGATCTGGGAACCGGAACGTCCAGCACGCAGGGATATTCGCGCAATCATGCAATATCCGCGGTCGGAAAGCCGGAACTTCTCGGCAGCTCCGATCCCTCGTTCCGCGGTGACGCGCAGCGATGGAACCCCGAGGAACTGCTCGTTGCCTCCCTCGCCCAGTGCCACATGCTCTGGTACCTCGGGCTGGCAGCTGCCGCTGGGGTCGTCGTTCTCGACTACAGCGATCAGCCGGTCGGCAGCATGATCGAGGAATCCGATGGCGGCGGCCAGTTCATCGAAGTGACGTTGAATCCGACGGTGTTGGTCGCGGAGGCGTCGATGGTCGAGAAGGCCCAGGAGCTTCACGGCCCCGCACACACGAAGTGCTTCATCGCTCGGTCGGTGAACTTCCCCGTCCTGCATTCCCCGACGATCCTGGTGGCCACCGATGAGTGACATGCACAAACTCATCGTCGACGTCGACACCGGTATCGACGACTCGTTGGCGCTTCTCTATCTCCTTGCCAGCCCCGAAGCCGAGATACTGGGGATTGCGAGCACCGCCGGCAACGTTCCGGTGGAACAGGTCGCGGCCAACAACTTGAACTGGCTTGCGCTCTGCGGCGCCCCGGACATCGAGGTTGCACTCGGCGCCCGCGAGCCATTGGTCATACCGTTGCGCACCACCGAGGAGACTCACGGTCCGCAAGGAATCGGCCATGCGGTCCTCCCCGATTCGGGTCGCAAGCGCTCGGTCCGAACCGCCACCGACCTCTGGGTGGATCTCGTCCGGGAGTACCCCGGACAACTCACCGGGCTGGTGACGGGGCCGCTCACCAACCTGGCCTTGGCGATCAGACGTGAACCCGATCTGCCGTCTCTGCTGAAGCGACTGGTAGTGATGGGTGGGTCGTTCAACTATCCGGGCAACACGACGCCGACCGCGGAGTGGAACGTCTCGGTGGATCCGCACGCCGCCAAGGAGGTGTTCGACGCGTTCTCCGTCGTACCCGCGCACCGGCGCCCGATCATCTGCGGCCTCAACGTCACCGAATCCATCGAGATGTTCCCCGAACATGTGCGTCGGCTCGCCGAAGCTGCCGGGAGCACCCCGGAAGAGATCATCTCGCCTGACGACGGTCCCGACGTCCGCAGTTCCGCGTCCAACAGCGTGATCAGGCATATGTCCGACGCAATCCGGTTCTACATGGAATTCCATCGTGAATACGACCAGGGATTTCTTGCTCACATGCATGATCCCTTCGCTGCTGCCGTCGCGCTCGATCCGAGCCTGGCGACGCTGAAACCGGCAACGGTAGATGTCGAAACCGAGAGTCCACTGCTGATCGGAACGACGGTCGCGGACTGGGTCGGGCACTGGCAGCGTAAGCCCAACGCGGATATCGCGGTCAGAACCGATCCGGCGGAATTCTTCGATCGACTTGTCCACCGAGTGGGAAATTACGCCCGCGTCGTGGGTTGACCGAGCCGGGCACCGGCTATGCTCGCATGGACAGAACACCAACGAACGAGAACAAAGGACCTGACGTGCAGATTTCCAGCCACGATGCCTCCCCGGCATTTGCGCTCGGATTGATGGCGTTCTGGCCCACTCGTCGTAGCGCATGCTTCGATCAGGCGTGTTGCTGAGCGGCGATTTCTCGCTGCCTGCACCCCTGACTTTGTCGCTTCTTCGCTCGGAGTCTGTCTTCTCATGTTCAACCTTCTTTTGTTCACCCTTGTCGGCGTCGGCGCCCAGCTCGTCGACGGCGCCCTCGGTATGGCCTTCGGTGTCACCGCAACCACTCTGTTGATGATCGGTGGCCTCGGTCCGGCTCAGGCCAGCGCCGCTGTTCACCTGGCCGAGGTCGGCACCACCCTCGCTTCGGGTGTGTCGCATTGGAAGTTCAAGAACATCGACTGGAAGCTCGTCGCCAAGCTCGGTGTGCCCGGCGCAGTCGGTGCATTCATCGGCGCAACTGTGCTCTCGGGTCTGTCCACCGAAGCGGCAGTCCCCATCACGGCGACGATCCTGCTGGCCATCGGTATCTATGTGGCACTACGCTTTTCGGTCCGCCCACCGGCCGTCGCGGACGCTCGTACCACCCCGCACACTGCACGTTTCCTGTCCCCACTCGGCCTGTTCGGTGGTTTTATCGATGCATCCGGCGGTGGTGGTTGGGGTCCGATCACCACCAGCACGCTGCTCTCACGAGGAAAGACCGCGCCGCGCACCGTGATCGGCTCGGTCAGCGCCTCGGAGTTTCTGGTCGCGTCAGCCGCGTCGCTGGGATTCCTTGTCGGATTGGGACGTGAGTCGGCGGGAAACCTCCTCGTTGTCGCCGGTCTCGCGCTCGGCGGTGTCATCGCAGCTCCGTTCGCGGCGTGGCTGGTCAGCCGCGTACCTGCAACCTTGCTCGGAACGGCGGTGGGCGGCGTCATCGTGTTGACCAACGCACAGAAGCTGTTCAAATCCTTCGACATCACCGGGGCGGTCACAGTGGCCGGTTACCTGACCATTCTCGGCGCGTGGGCAGCGCTGCTGTTCTACGCGTGGAAGCGGTCCACTCTCACCCCGGCCGAGGCAGAAGGCGATTTCACGGGAGTCGAACTCGCTGTCGAGACCGAACTCACCGAGCCTGCAGTCAAGCGCGAACGATAGCTCGTCACAGAAGAAATCCCGGGTATCCGCGCTCGGATACCCGGGATTTTGTTCTTTCCGCGCTAGTTGCTTCCGTCGAACGCGTCGAGAATTCGCCCCGCCGCCAACGCTGCCGTCAGCGAACCGTCACGCACGCTCTGCTCGACGTCGGCCCGGATCGCACGCACCCGATCGTTGCTCGAGAGCCTGCGTAGCAGCTGATCGTTGACCATCGTCCAGGTCCAATCGACCTGTTGCTTGCGACGCTTCTCCTCGAACTGTCCCGCTTCGGTGAGCACCTCACGGTGTTTGGTGACAGTTCCCCAGAACTCGTCCAGCCCGACACCTTCGAGACCGCTCATCGTGATGACGGGCGGCTTCCAGATGGCGTCGTGCGGGTAGATCAGGCGAAGCGCACCCGCCAATTCACGGGCAGCGCCCTTTGCCTCGCGCTCATGCTTGCCATCGGCCTTGTTGACCGCCACCAGATCTGCGAGCTCGAGGACACCCTTCTTGATGCCCTGGAGCTGATCACCGGTACGAGCGAGGGTCAGGAACGTGAAGCAGTCCACCATGTTGGCAACAGTGACTTCGGACTGGCCGACACCCACCGTTTCCACCAGGATGACGTCGAAACCGGCAGCTTCGAGAAGCACGATGGTCTCGCGGGTTGCCTTGGCAACACCACCGAGCGTGCCGGACGTCGGTGACGGCCGGATGTACGCATTCGGTTCGACGGTGAGCCGAGCCATGCGTGTCTTGTCGCCGAGAATCGAGCCGCCGGTGCGGGTGGACGACGGATCGACCGCCAACACCGCAACCCGATGTCCCTTGCTCAGCAAGTACATTCCGAGCGCGTCGATGAAGGTCGACTTGCCGACGCCGGGAACTCCGGTGATGCCGATCCGGTGCGCTCCCCCGGCCTCCGGCAGCAACTTCAGTAGAAGTTGCTGCGCGAGGGCCCGGTGGTCGTCGCGAGTGGACTCGACGAGGGTGATCGCCCGAGCGAGGCCGGCACGCTGATTTCCGCGCACCGCCTCGGCGAGGGAATCAATGTCGATGGGCTGACGTGCCATCTTCAGTGACCCCCTTCTCAGCTGTTGTCGTGACCCAGTTGGGCGGAGAGCTTCTCCAACAATCCGCTGGCAGCGTCGGCGATGACGGTGCCGGGCGGGAAGATGGCAGCAGCGCCGGCCTCGTAGAGTTCGTCGAAGTCACCGGGCGGAATGACGCCGCCGACGACGATCATGATGTCGGGACGACCGGCCGCAGCCAGAGCCTCCCGCAGCGCCGGCACCAAGGTGAGGTGACCGGCTGCCAACGACGACACACCGACTACGTGGACGTCGTTGTCGGCCGCCTGATTGGCGACCTCTTCGGGGGTCTGGAACAGCGGTCCGACGTCGACGTCGAATCCGATGTCCGCGAAGGCCGTGGAGATGACCTTCTGGCCACGGTCGTGACCGTCCTGGCCCATCTTCGCGACGAGGATGCGGGGACGACGTCCCTCGTCCTCGGCGAACTTCTCGACCAGTTCCATCGCCTTGCTGATGTTGCTCACCGTTCCTGCCTCGTCGCGGTACACACCACTGATGGTGCGGATCTCGGCCTGGTGGCGTCCGTACACCTTTTCGAGGGCGTCGGAAATCTCGCCGACGGTAGCCATCGCGCGGGCGGCGACGACAGCGAGGGCGAGGAGGTTGTTCTCCATGCCGCCTTCGGTGGATGCGGCAGCGCGAGTGAGGTTCGCCAGTGCGGCCTCGACGGCTTCCGGATCACGTTCCGCGCGAAGACGAACCAACTTCTCGAGCTGTTCCTTGCGGACCTTGGAGTTCTCGACCTTGAGAACTTCGATGGTGTCGACCTCGTCGGGAACGTACTTGTTGACGCCGACGAGCGGCTGCCGACCGGAGTCGATGCGTGCCTGGGTGCGGGCGGCAGCCTCCTCGATGCGCAGCTTCGGGATGCCTTCGTTGATGGCCTGAGCCATTCCGCCGGCTTCCTCGACCTCTTCGATGTGCTTACGAGCCCGGTTGGCGAGTTCGTTGGTGAGCCACTCGACGTAGTACGAGCCACCCCACGGGTCGATGGGACGCACTGTGCCGGATTCCTGCTGCAGCAGCAACTGGGTGTTACGGGCGATGCGGGCGGAGAAGTCCGTCGGCAATGCGATCGCTTCGTCGAGTGCGTTGGTGTGCAAGGACTGGGTGTGGCCCTGGGTGGCAGCCATGGCTTCGACGCAGGTACGCGGCACGTTGTTGAAGACGTCCTGCGCGGTCAGGGACCAGCCGGAGGTCTGCGAGTGGGTACGCAGCGAGAGCGACTTCGCGCTCTTGGGGTCGAACTTGGCGACAAGCTCGGCCCACAGGAGGCGTCCGGCGCGGAGCTTGGCGACCTCCATGAAGAAGTTCATGCCGATGGCCCAGAAGAAGGACAGGCGAGGTGCGAACTTGTCGATGTCCATACCGGCGTCGAGGCCGGCGCGGATGTACTCGACGCCGTCGGCGAGGGTGTACGCCAGTTCCAGATCGGCCGTCGCTCCGGCTTCCTGGATGTGGTAGCCCGAGATGGAGATGGAGTTGTACTTCGGCATTTCCGCGCTGGAATACGCGAAGATGTCCGAGATGATCCGCATCGAGGGCTTCGGCGGATAGATGTAGGTGTTACGAACCATGAACTCTTTGAGGATGTCGTTCTGGATCGTTCCGGCCAGCTTGTCCGGAGTGACACCTTGCTCGCCTGCCGCAGCGACGTACAGCGCGAGAATCGGCAGCACGGCGCCGTTCATCGTCATCGAGACCGAGACCTGCGAGAGGTCGATTCCGTCGAAGAGCTGACGCATGTCGAGGATGGAATCGATTGCGACACCGGCCATTCCGACGTCACCGGCAACGCGAGGATGATCGGAGTCGTAGCCGCGGTGTGTGGCGAGGTCGAAGGCGACCGAGAGACCCTTCTGACCGGCCGCGAGGTTACGACGGTAGAACGCATTCGACTCCGCGGCAGTGGAGAATCCGGCGTACTGGCGAATGGTCCACGGCTGGTTCACGTACATGGTCGGGTACGGACCACGCAGGAACGGCGCTGCGCCCGGGAAGCTGTCGAGCGGGTAACCCGACTCGGCGGCGGCCGTGCGGTCCGCACCGGTGTACACCGGCTTGACGTCGATGCCTTCGGGGGTGGACCAGACAACCTGCTCGGCGGCGTAGTTGTTGGCGTTGGCGCCCTCTTCGATGAGCGCCTGGGCCTGCTCGACCGACGGCGGTGTGGGTGCCGGAGACTGCGGGTCCTCGAGTGGGACCTCGGCGAAACTGCCGATCACGTGCTTGACCTCTCGTGTCGTCACTTGGAGCTTCCCGTCTCGATGAAGTCGAGCAGTTCGGTCAGAGCCGACACTGCGTCGATGCGGGCGGTGAGGAATCCGTCCGGGCGAGAATCGCCGGTCGCGTCGGCGACTGCCTTCTCCGGTCCTGCGAGCAGCACCTTGGTGATGCCGGCGGCGCGAAGTTCGGCGACGGCCGCTGCGGCGCTCTCGCCGTATCGCTTGTCCGTGCCGCACAGCACGGCGACGGTGGCACCGGAAGCCTTGACTGCAGCGGAGATGGCCTCGGCGCCCACCTCGAGCGGGCCGGGGTTGACTGCGTCGATACCACCCGAAGCGAGCAGGTTGGACGCAAACGTGGTGCGCACGTTGTGTTCTGCAACCGAGCCCAGCGGCGCGAGAAGCGCAGTGGGACGGGCGCCGCCGGCGGCGAGGAACGCGTCCGAACGGTCACGAAGCGCTTCGAATGCAGCTGCGTAGCGGGCGACGGACTGGCCGGGCTCGACGGCTTCGGCGGACAGCGGCGTTTCGCCGAGGTTCGGGAACTCGTTGACACCGGTGACCGTGGTCTTGCGGTGTGCGATGTCGGAGTCGCGCTTGGCCTTGGTAGCGGCGATGCGACCGGAGACGATTCCCGCTTCGAGTGCCGCCAGATATCCGCCGGCTGCTTCGATTTCCTGGAAGAACTCCCACGCGGTGGCGGCGATCTGCTGTGTCAGGTCCTCGACGTACCAAGACCCGGCCGACGGATCGAGGACACGGCCCAGGTGCGACTCCTCGAGCAGGAGCAGCTGTGTGTTGCGCGCGATGCGCGAGGAGAAGGACTTGCTGACACCGAGGGTGCCGTCGGCCAGGGCGACGTCGAACGGAAGAACAGTCACTGCATCTGCTCCGCCGACGCCGGCGCCGAATGCAGCGAGGGTCGTGCGCAGCATGTTCACCCAGGGATCACGCTGAGCCATCATCGCGGCGGAGGTGACTGCGTGCTGCGGCGCTCCACCAAAATCGGAAGCTCCGCAGACCTGGGCGATGCGTGCCCATACGAGACGTGCGGCGCGGAACTTCGCGATGGTCTGGAACTGATCGTCGGTTGCCGCGTAGCGGAAAGCCAACTGCGACAACGCAGCACCGATGGTCAGGCCGCTCTGGGCGGTGAGTGCACGGAGGTACTCGAGGCCGGCGGCGATTGCGGCTCCGAGTTCTTCGGCGTCGCCGGCACCCGCGTTGTGAAAGGCCGTGCCGTCCACGGTGATCGCGTGCACGGTTTCCGCACGAGCGGCGGCGAGGGCGGCCAACTCGACTGCGCCTGCAAATTCGACGTCGGCTGCGCCGGAGAACGAACTGGTCAGCGGTGCTGCACCGAGGTGAACTCGGATACTGCTGCGATCGCTGACACCGTCGCCGGCTTCGCTGCGTGCATCGAGGAGTGAGAAGAGTGCTCGGGCTGCATCGTTTGTCGCTGCGCCTGCATCGAGCGTGAGCGGTGCGAGGTCGAGAAGCACGCCCTCGAGCGCAGCGGCGAGGTCGGTGACCGGAACGCCGTCGGCGCCCACCTTCAACCAGAGTGCGCTGACTCCGTTTTCGAGGGCGTCCAGGATGGCGCGATTGGTCTCGGCCGCCGAGGCGGTTCCGAATGCAGCGGAAACCAACCAACCGGCATTGACATCACGGTGAGCGTCGACGCCACGCACGTACGGAAACGTGCCCGGCAAGCTCTGCTCGGGACGCTCGTCGCGTGGGCTGTAGAGCGGTGCGACAGTGACACCGTCGTAGGTGACGGTTTCGAGCAGTTTCTGTGGCTCGGGGCCCAGTTCTGCCGCATCGACTCTGCGGGACTTGGCGAGCACACCGGCTACGGAGCGCTGCCACTCCGCGTACGCCTGCTCGACAGCCTCGGCTTCTGAAGCTAATGACACTGTGTCCGCTCCCTCTCATTTTTTGCGTGAGCGCTTTACCGATAATCGGATTTGTTCGTTAGTTCTGTGATGCTAACCCGCGGTTGAGCCCAGATATCGTGAGGATCACGTCATGTTCTTCACAGGGCTGTTCGTGGCCACTTTCCGACCGGCCGGGCGACGTGCGGATTCGGTCGTTCGTGCACGTGTAACCGGCCCTTACCTAGCGATTGTTCAGCATGTTTACGGGTTACCCGCGAGTTCGTTTCACTGGCCGGGACTGCAGGTGAAGGCCACTCCGAAAGCCTAGTGGTTTTCGTCACAGCGCCGTTTCATTGTCGCCTGGAGCACGTCGCTTTCCCGCCCCCGTGGCGATGTTCGACTCACGATTGCGGGTCGGCAGTCGGCCCGGTTCACCGTTCGCAGGTAGCCTTGTGACCTGTGATGGGACGCCTGCTGGACCGAAGATTGATCGCAATAGTCCTGGTAGTGCTCGCTTTGTTCCTCGCAGCCCTCCTCGCCCCACATCCCACGGTGTCCCAGGTGCGAGAGTGGGCGGACTCGGTTGGCCCGGCGTTTCCCCTCGTGTTCTTCCTGGTTCATTCGATAGTCACCGTCGCACCGTTCCCGCGCACCGTCTTCACGCTCAGCGCGGGGGTTCTTTTCGGCTCGGTGACCGGCATCGCTCTTACCGTGGCGGCAACGACTGTGAGCGCCGTTCTGGCCCTCTACCTGGTCCGCGCCATCGGCCGCGACGTCGTGTGGCAACGGATTTCGAGTCCGACGATCCGGCGGGTGGACGAGCGGATCGAAAAGCGGGGGTGGCTGGCCGTCGGCTCTCTGCGCTTGATCGCGTTTGTCCCCTTCTCGGTGGTGAACTACTGCTGCGGCATTTCGTCGATCCGGATCGTGCCCTACATCCTTGCCACCGTCGTCGGCATCTTGCCCGGCACTGTTGGGATTGTCGTTCTGGGCGATGCGCTCTCCGGCGAAGCCGATCCTCGTCTCCTGATTCTGTCCGGGATCTGCATTGCGATCGGCATCGCCGGTCTGGTGTTCGACGCTCGCCGTCAGCCTTCACCGGGCGAAACCATCGTTGACAACGGTCAACCTCAAGAGGTTGATTTGATTGAGTCAACCCAAAACGATTGACTATTGAAAGTCAACTATCTAGCATTGACTGATGTTCGTACTGACAGTGGATCAGCGAGGTAGCCGACGCGATGTCGACCGCGTCGGGGACATCATCGACGACATGGCCGATCGCAGGCTCCTGCGGCCGTTCGAGCGCACAGCGGGCGACGAGATTCAAGCGGTGACCGACGATCCGGCGCTACTCGTCCTCGTCGCACTCGAGCTGATTCGGCGCGAGCACTGGAGTGTCGGGATCGGGATCGGTCCCGTCGAGCAGCCTCTCCCACGGCAGACCCGGGCCGGACGCGGACCGGCATTCGAAGCTGCTCGGATCGCCGTCGAGCGAGCCAAGCGAGCTCCGGCCAGAATTGCCGTCGAACAGGCGCCGGCGGATAGCTCACGCGACGAACTCGCCGCAGATGTCGATGCCGCGTTCACCTTGCTCGGAACGATCGTCACGAGACAGACGAAGGACGGACGCGAAGCCATCGCCCTGATGGACAGCGGACTCACTCAGGTCAGCGCAGCGGCCCACCTCGGAATCACCAAACAGGCCATGTCCAAGCGACTCCTGACAGCCGGGTGGCACGCAGAACTCGCCGGGCGCAGACTCGCAGAACGACTTTTGGTCAGACTCCAGCCCTAGACTGCTCACGCTCGCACCGGTACAAACTCGTCGACACAGCAGGGGGCTCGAATACATGGTCGTTCTGGCGTTGATCGCGCTCGCCGTCGCCGCCGCGGCACCAGCAGTTGCAGCGGCACTGGGACCGCTCAGTCGTGGTCGACTCGAAGTCCCCGAATGGGCGTCGTCCGTGGTGGCTCTTCCGGCGCTGGGTGTTGCCGCACTGGCATCGACCCGAACGACCCCGGTCACCGGTTTCGCTCTCGGGGCGACGCTTGTCCTGTGCGTACTTGCCGCCGCCACGGCCGGTGCACCGTTGGTACTTGCCACCTTCAAGATCGCTCGTCGCCAACCGGACGGGAGCCCGGCACCGGACGCCGGACCTCTTCGCGGCGGACGTGTGATCGGCATCCTCGAACGGCTCGCGGTGGCGGCATCGATTCTCGCAACCTGGCCGGAAGGCATCGCGATCGTCTTGGCAGTCAAGGGGCTCGCGCGGTACCCGGAACTTCGCGAACCTCATGCGTCCGAGCAGTTCATCATGGGAACCTTCGTCAGTGTCCTCTGGGCGATCGCCGTATGCGGAACGGGACGGGCACTCATCACGTAGGTGATGAGTGCCCGTCCCGATCAACGTTCGCTACTAGAGGCGTCTACTGGCGCTGGCCACCCTCGGGCGGCTGCCCCTGGTACGGGTACTTCTGCTGGAAATCTTCACGCTCGGGCGGCAGCGGCAACTGACCCGGCCAAGGATTTTCGCCCTGCTGTGGCAACGCGGGATCTACGAATCCAGGCTGCTCGGGCGCACTCTCACGGCGGTGCCTGACCGCAGCTGCCGGGTCTTCGACCGGTGTGCGTGCAGCAACTTCAGCAGCGCGCACTGCTTCCGCGATAGCCGGATCGGATTTGGTCTCGAACCACTCCGCCACCTCGGCTGAATCGTCCTCAGGATTGGGAAGATTCTCTTCGGCGGCCGGCGGCTCGTACCGGAAAACGCCATCCTGCCCTTGCGCGCCAAGCGTTTTGGCAAATCCCTTCAGCGCGTCACCGAAGTCGCTGGGTACGAGCCACACCTTGTTCGCATCGCCTTGCGCCATCTGCGGCAACGTCTGAAGATACTGGTATGCAAGCAATTCCGGAGTCGGCTTACCGGACTTGATTGCAGCGAAAACCTTCTCGATGGCCTTGGCCTCGCCTTGAGCCTGCAAGTACTTGGCCGCGCGGTCACCTTGAGCGCGAAGGATCTGGGACTGACGCTCACCCTCGGCGTTCAGGATCGAGGCCTGCTTGTTTCCCTCGGCAGAAAGAATCTGGCTCTGCTTGGCACCCTCGGCGGTCTTGATAGCGGATTCGCGGTGACCTTCAGCCGTCAGAATCATCGCGCGCTTCTCGCGGTCCGCCTTCATCTGCTTTTCCATCGACTCCTGGATCGAGGGCGGCGGATCGATGCTCTTGAGCTCGACGCGGGCCACTCGCAGGCCCCAGCGACCAGTCGCCTCGTCGAGGACACCACGAAGCTGACCGTTGATGGAATCACGCGAGGTAAGCGTCTCTTCGAGGGTCATTCCGCCGACGACGTTTCGCAGCGTGGTGGTTGCCAACTGCTCGACGGCAGCGATGTAGTTGCTGATCTCGTACACCGCAGCTTGCGGATTGGTGACCTGGAAGTACACCACCGTGTCGATGGACAGTGTCAGGTTGTCCTGGGTGATCACCGGCTGCGGTGGGAAGGAGACCACCCGCTCACGAAGATCCACCTTGGCGCGCACACGATCGGCGAACGGGATCAAGAACGTGAGCTGCCCGGACACCGTCTTCGAATACCTACCGAGCCGCTCGATCACCGCGGCTTCTGCCTGCGGTACCAGTGCTACCGACTTCGCGACCACCAAGATCACGAATAGCACCAACACACCGAGCACTATGAGTGCTGCCATTAAGGTCCCCTCCAGACGACTGCTGTTGCGCCGTTGATTTCCATCACCGTCACCTTGGTACCCGGCGGGTACACCTCGGTGGTGTCGTACGGCCTGGCAGTCCACACCTCGCCGTCCAACTTGACCTGCCCGGAATGCTCGCCCACTTCTTCCAGAACCAGAGCGTGCTTACCTTCGAGTGCCTGTATTCCGGTCGGGGTCGGCGGCGGACTACCGAAGCGACGCAACATGATCGGTCGCACGCCCAGGACGAGGGCGGCGGAGAACACTCCGAACATGACGGCGTCGACCCACACCGGGAAGTCGGTGACAGCACTGACACCGGCAGTAGCGAGCGCCCCACCGGCGAGCATCAGCAGGAAGAAATCCCCCACCAGCGCTTCGGCCCCGGCGAGCACCAGTGCTCCGATCAGCCAAATAAGTGCAGCCACAACACCATCTAACCAGAATGTGTGACCCAGGCCGCCGCTACGTCAGTTCGGCTCGGTAACGAAATCGACAAGTTGTTCGACTGCACCGATCAAAGGAGCTTCCAGATCGCGGAAGCTCTCGACCGAGTTGTAGACCCGCCGCCAGCCCTCCTGAGGTGTCCCCCAGCCCAGTTCGCGGCAGATTCCCGTCTTCCAATCCTCGCCGCGTGGAATCTTCGGCCAGGAGGCGATTCCGACAGATTTGGGACGAACGGCCTCCCACACGTCGATGTACGGGTGCCCGGTCACCAACACGTCCGGGCCGAGGCCCTGAGTCAGTTGGGTTTCCTTGGAACCGGTGACCAGGTGGTCGACCAGGACCCCGACGCGGCGGCCGGGACCAGGCCCGAATTCGGCAAGCCGCTCCCCCAGATTGTCGAGTCCTTCGAGATGTTCGACGACAACACCTTCGACGCGAAGATCGTGACCCCACACCCGCTCGACGAGGGCAGCATCGTGTACTCCCTCCACCCAGATCCGGCTGGGCAGTGCCGTGCGGGCGCGTAAGCCTTCGACTCGCGTCGAACCCGAAGCCGACCGTGCGGGTCTGGTGGACACGGGCTTGGGGGCCGGGCGTACGAGGGTGACCGGTGAGCCGTCGATGAGGAAGGCCGCCTCGCGCATCGCGAACAACCGCGTCCGGGAACGACCGTCCTCGAGCCGCACGAAATCGCCGTCGTACGTGCGCTCGAAACCGACTACCGCACCGCAGAATCCCGTCGCCGCATCCTCGACGACAAGATCACGCTCGGCCGCCACTTCAGGCGTCACGCGCTTCTGTTTGCGGGTATGACCCGCAAAAATGTCACCGTATCCGTTGCCACCGCTCACGCCGGATCACGCTAGGTCACAACGCCGGGGCCGCGCATGTCGCCACGCCGAACTAAACTTCACGGTCATGAGTTCTCCCAGCGCAACCCTCACCGTGTGGGCAGCGTCATGGCTCGCCGGCGACGCTGCGCCGGACGACGTCATCGACGCCCTTGCCGCGTGGGCACCGATGCACCTGATCGGCGCCGCCGACGCGGAAACCGCGGTCCGCCACGATCTCGAATGGCCGGGAGTCACGGCTTCCGGTGTGCCCACCCTGCTCAGAATCGCACGCTCGGAGGCTGCCGAGGTCCGCCTGGTCCTTCCTACGGCTGGTGATGTACGTGGTCTGCCCACCGGGACCGAGTTCGCGCGCGCTGCGATCGCAACGGGTGAAGGGATACAGATCGGCGCCGTCGGCAAGCCGGGAGTCGGACTCGTGCCGTCGAAGGAAGGCCCGGACGTCTTGCGATGGACGGTCTTCTCCATTCCCACTGTGGCGGGCAGCGCCGAATCGATCGGACTCCGCGAAGCCGAATACGAACTGCGCCAAGCTGTTCGGGACGCAGCCGAGGTGCTCGGCGGGCTTCCGGCCGTAGCCACCGGAATACCTGGAAACGACGCTCGTACGCTGGTCGCCGAAGCCCTGCAGGCACAGGCCGGACACCGCTGGCCGTCGACACTGTCACCTCGCCATTTACAGGTGATCGACACCGCCGACAACGTGGCAGCCATTCTCACCGTGGCTGCGTCGGTATCGACCAATCAGGCCCCGAGCGTGTCCACTGCGCAGAGGCGTGACGACCTGCTGCGACGACTGTGGGACGTTGTTCGGACTGCCCGTGTCGCGTCGGCGAACAGCGTGTCGATCAGAGCTTGAGCACGAAGTTCCGGCGTTTCTCGGCAAACCCGTTGCGGTCACCGAACATGTCGATCTTCATCTCTTCGAGCTCACGCTCCTCGTAGGGCTCCACCGGATCACGTTCCAGTCGAAGACGTTTGCGCTCCAGCATCGATTCCAGCCGATCTCCTTCGAGCAAGTCGGTGGCGACCTCGCGCAACCACGCCTCGAACAGATCCGGCCGCCTGGGGCCGATCGCGTCGACAAGTCCGATCTCCAAGGCTCGACGGATGCCGATCGCACTGCACTCGGCCAGCAGACTGCGGGCCTGCTCCTCGCCGACCCGAGCCGGAAGTGTGTACGTGTGCAGTTCCGAGCCGAACAGGCCCATCGTGGCGTAATGAGGATTGAGAACCACACCGTCCCTGGCCACGACTACGTCGGCTCCAAGCGGGAGCATGACCCCGCCGGCACCGGCGTTGCCTGTGAGTGCCGCCACCACAACCTGTTCCGTACAGGTGACGATCGCTTTCGCGATCTCGTTGATGGCCTTGATGTTGGCCCACGCTTCCCCGGCTTGATCCGACGCGGCCTCGATGACGTTGAGGTGGATACCGTTGCTGAATCTGTCGAAGTCACCCGTGAGGACAAGGATCTTGGTGTCCTGCGTGATCGCCCAGCGGAGCCTGGAGGCCAGTCGCGCGCATTGCTTCGTACTCATCGCACCGTTGTAGAAGCGGAACGAGAGATATCCGATTTCGCCGTCGCGGTGATAGTCGGTCTCGGGGTAACGACTCTCCCAGACCTGTGGAACGAACACGTCCGGACGTACGACCGCGGTCGACGGAAGTTTGACATTGCCGGCGCCGACGAGCCGCGCATGTCCGATCCATACGGAGCCCGCACCGGTGGCAACACGTATTGCCTGGTGGAAGTACTCGACGATGGTGCCGGGCGCTGCATCGACGTGGGTATCGAGGTGAGCGTCGTAGACGTAGACCAGGTCGAGCCCCAACTGAACGGCGACGCCGGGAAACCCGTCGGCGGCGTTGACGGCGCGGACGATGCTCGACGCGTCTTCCTCCCAGCTGAAAACGCGATCGGCCTGTTTCATGCTGGGCCTCGATCGGGCCGATGCCACGGGCCGCGCAACTCGGTCCGATGGGATCGCCTGGAAGTCAGGAGTACGGAAATGTTCGACGACCTCCGTAATGCACTCCATCGCCGCGTCGGTGACTTCCTCGTTGTATACCGAGGATTTGGTTGCCCCGTTCCGGAGTTCGAACGTCCGCCAGGCCCACACCGCTCCGGCGTCGAGTTCCTCAGCGGCCTGCAATGCCGTGACACCCCAGATTGGTTCGCCATCGGTTATCGCCCAGTCCAGCGACGACGGCCCGCGATCTCCGGGCGGGCCGGGATGGATGATGATCGTCGTCCACCGCTGCCAAACAGATTCCGGGACATAAACTTTCAAGAACGGGCAGATGACGAGGTCAAAATCTCCCGAAGAAGTCGCGGCCAGCACTGCGTCCGCGTCGGCGACGACGGCTGTACGGACTTGGTGTCCCGCCTCGCGAAGAACAAGACCGGCCCGCTGCGAGAGACCGTTGTCGGAGGTGACGAGAAGAAGCACGCTCAACGGTGGCGCGAAGGTCGTACGTGGGCGTGAGCGCCGGAACAGCGCCGCCGTCGCCGCTCGCAGACGGCCCCTGCCCGATATACCTTCACGTAGCTTAGCCGTTGCTACATCGCTGGAAATAGCCACAGAAGTCGTGAGCGCGGCCGATTTGGGCATCGGTCGTACTTCGGGGGTCGAAACCATGAATTCCTGCTCGCATGCTCGGGTATCTGCAGCGCAGACCAGGCTCCCCCCAGAGCAGGACCGACGCACCGATAGATTGATTGAGGTACTTAGGGACTTTATACCTACCGTCGGTTTGTTTCAATAGCTATTTTCAAGCAAACCGTTTGATCGATCAACCCACAGTCTTGTGATTGATCGCGATATGGCGGTCGATGCGAATATGTTCATCCAGCGTCGGGTAGCGCAAACCGGTGTCCTGGCTGTACCCCTGACGGCGCAACCAATCCAGGACGTCGCCCCAGAACCAGATCCCCCCGGCAACCGAGTTGTACGGAATCGGGAAAGGCGTAGCCGCCTGCCGGACCCCTCGCACCCACTGCCCGACAGCTTGCCGCGTCACCCCCGCACGGTCGGCAATGTCCTGACGTGACACCAGATCGGGATGTGTCCGCTGGGGACGCACGCCTGCAGCCACCAACTGGTCCACCACGGTGATAGCCGTTGTCGCCGCTCGCATACCTTCCGAGGTGAGCGTCAGCAGCTGCAGCCCGCGTCGGTCCTCGACCCTTCCGCCCAAGCTCTCTTCGATCGCCTGCTCTTGCGAGACTGTCAGCATCTGAACGATGAATGTGAATTCGTAACGGTGATAGAGGTCTTCGGCCACGCAATGAACATAGCCGTAAGCTGCACTGTTTCCACATGGACACACCCGGATTCCGCCCCCGCACGCACAATGGGCAGATGATCGACGTGGACGACAGCCAGTTCGAGGACATGGTCAAGCGGGCGCTCGACAGCCTGCCACCGAAATTGGGTGCGGAGATGGCCAATGTCGCAGTGACCGTTCAACTCGAAGGTGGACGACCGGGGCTACTCGGGCTGTATCAGGGCATCCCACTGACCAAGAGAACCACCACGTACGCCGGCGTCCTTCCCGACCGCATCACGATCTACCGCAGGGCCATCTGTGCGATCTGCAGCACCGAAGACGAGGTGATCGAGCAAGTTCGCCGAACAGTGATCCACGAAATCGGCCACCACTTCGGGATCGGAGATCCCCGGTTGCGTGAACTCGGATGGTGACAACCGACTCATCTACAAGTCGGAAATCAGCTAGAGGTTGATAAACGGCGAATTGTCATGTCAGCTGTACCAAGCCCGCAACAATTGAACACTTACAGGAGTTCGCATGGTCAATTTGATCCAGATCGCCCCGAAGAATGCCCCGACGTTCGCGATGAGCCGACAGAAGGCCGCAGAACTGCTGGGCATCTCGGTCGACAGCGTCGCGTTTCTCCTCAAGTCTCGCTATCTCCCGGATCTGGACGCCGGTCGGTTGATCAAGATGGCCAACCAGCCTTGGTTGTACTCGGACGGCGACTTTCCCGTCCTTCAGCAGGGCGCATCCGAACTTGCCCCCAAGAAGATGCTGCCCGCACGTAAGTACATCGGCGAGAGCGCAATTCACTCCGACGCCGAATGCGTGGAGGCCAACCAGGGGCAGTGGGCGGGATTCAACGTCGACCATGTGCTCGGCGCCCGCTTCCTGCCTGTGACGCTGCGCAAGTTTCCGGTGTCGGTGCTGCAGATCCACGACGTCAACGACGACGACGAAGAACGCGTCTCGTTTGTCGCGACCCTCGCCGGGCGAGTCCGCGAACTGGGCGCGCCCGAACTCAACTACATCGACCCGTCACTGAGCCCCGAGGATCGACAGATCGTCGAGACGCTCCTCACCTCGCGCAGCACGTCCACCGTTCCCGGGCCCTGCGGAAAGCTCAAGCATCCGAACACCTGAGCGTCGGACCGTCAGCGGGGACGCTGAACGGCCGCGCAGCAATTGACTGCACACGAGAGACCGTTGGTGGTCGAGCCGAGCAGCGGCTCGACCCCCAGTCGCAGTGGCTGCTCGGCCTCGGCCAGTTCCCGAACGAGCGTGGGCACCAGCTGCGCGAAACGCTGATCGCGGCCGGGCGTTGCTGCCCGAACGAAATCCATCCCGAGTTCGGCTGCCTTGTCCTTGGCCTCGGTGTCCAGGTCCCACACCACTTCGAGGTGATCGGAGACGAAACCGACGGGGCACACGATCACGGCGCGAACATCCTTGGCGGACAACGTATCCAGGTGATCACAGATGTCGGGGTCCAGCCACGGAACCTGCGGCGGGCCTGATCGCGACTGCCACACCAGATCGAAATCCTCGACGCCGACGGCCTCGGCAACCAACTTCGCGGCCTCGGCGACCTGTCGACTGTAGAGGTTTCCGCCCGCTGCCGGCGGCCCTGCATTGCGGTCTGCGGCACTCGGTACCGAATGTGCGGTGAACACCAGGCGCGCAGTATCGCGAGTCGCTTCGGGCAACTCTGCGCGGGCCGCGCGCACACCGTCGGCGAACGCGCCGACGACCAGCGGATGGTCGTAGTACTGGCGAAGTTTTGTCAGCGTCGGTGCGCCGTCACCGACCGCCTCACGGGCACGGGCGATGTCCTCGTGGTACTGCCGACATCCGGAGTAACCACCCCACGCCGACGTGGCGAACACGGCGGCGTCGCGGACACCGTCCTCGCGCATCTTGGCAACGGTGTCTTCGACCATCGGGTGCCAGTTGCGGTTGCCGAAGTACACGGGCAAATCCACGCCGGCTGCTGCCAGCTCACCTTCGACCCGTTCGATCAGGTCTCGGTTGAGCGCATTGATGGGCGAAACTCCACCGAAATGCATGTAGTGCTCGACGACAGCGTCGAGCCGCTCCGGTGGCACTCCCCTACCGCGCGTGACGTTTTCGAGGAACGGCCGTACGTCTTCGGGTTTTTCGGGACCGCCGAACGACAAAACGAGAAGAGCATCGAACTGCATGTCCATACTTACGGTCATGAGTTCAATCTTGCGCGATGCCGTTCGGCGGGAGTCACCCGGGTACTCACCTGCGTAGTAGAAGGGGTGCTACTAGCCGACCATCGCGTGGAAGCCGCCGTCGACGTAGATGATCGACGCGGTCGTGCCGGGCAACCAATCCGAGAGAACGGTGCAGACCGTTTTGGCGACCGGCTCGCGATCGTCGACGTCCCAGCCGATGGGCGCAGCACCGTCCCATGCGGTGTTCAGCTTGTCCAACTCCGCGCCCGGACCGGTGCTGTCACCGGCAATGGCTTTGGCGGCCAAGGTCTTGATCGGGCCGGAGGACACCAGGTTCGAGCGGATGCCGCGGACGCCGACCTCTTTGGCCACGTACCGATTGACGGCCTCGAGGGTCGCCTTGGAGACACCCATCCAGTTGTAGAACGGCATCGCGCGCGCCGGATCGAAGTCCATACCGACGATGGACGCGTTGTCGTTGAGCACCGGCAGCAAGGCCTTGGCCAGTGCGCTGTACGAGTAGGCGGACACCTCGAGTGCGACCGCCACGTCTTCCCACGGCGCGTCCATGAACGGGCTTCCCAGGCAGGAGCGGGGAGCGAAGCCGATCGAGTGGACGACGCCGTCGATACCCTCGGGAGCCAGCTCGCGCACACGCTCGGCGAGAGAGGCGAGATCCTCCGAGCTCTGGACGTTGAGCGAGATTGCCGGCGGCACGGGCTGCGGCAGTCGCTGGGCGATGCGATCGATGAGGCGCAGACGATCGAATCCGGTGATCAGTACCTTCGCGCCCTGCTCCTGCGCGACCTTGGCCACGTGGAACGCGATCGACGAATCGGTGATGATGCCGGTGACAAGAATGGTCTTACCCTCGAGCAAGCCGCCCATGAGATGTCCTCCTGATTTCAGACGTACGAGAAAGGTGTGTGTACGAAAAGCGGGTCAGTGCCCCATGCCGAGTCCACCGTCGACGGGGATGACCGCACCCGAGACGTAGGCCGAATCGTCGGAGGCCAGGAAACTGACAACTGCTGCAACATCTTCCGGCTTTCCGGTCCGCTGCAACGGGATGAACTCGGTGGCCTTGTCCTTGACGTCGTCGCCCAGTGCTGCCGTCATGTCGGTCTCGATGAACCCGGGAGCGACGACGTTGGCGGTGATCGAACGTGAGCCGAGTTCCCTTGTCAGGGAACGAGCGATACCGACGATGCCTGCTTTGGACGCGGCGTAGTTGACCTGGCCGGCTTGTCCTGCCAGACCCACCACAGAGCCGAGGAAGATGAACCGTCCGAAACGCGCGCGCAGCATCGAACGGGTCGCACGCTTCGAGAGGCGGAACGTACCGGTGAGGTTCGCGTCGACGACGCTCGTGAACTGCTCTTCGCTCATTCGCATGATCAGTGTGTCGTCGGTGACGCCGGCATTGGCGACGATGACCTCGACCGGCCCCTGGTGCGCTTCGACCTCTTTGAACGCACGGTCGATCGACTCGGTGTCGGTGACGTCGCACACGACGCCGAACAACCCTTCGGGGACACCGGAACCGCGGTGCGTGACGGCTACCTTGTGGCCGTCTGCGGCGAGCCGCTGAGCGACGGCCAAGCCGATTCCGCGGTTACCGCCGGTGACGAGCACCGAGCGAGGTGTGGTGACGGTCCGTTCGGAAACCACTGTCGTGGGAGGGGTAGACATGGCGATCAACCTATCAATTCTCTGCGGGCCGCGTACCAGCGGTATTTGGACAATTCGGAACTGCTCTCGATCAGGGCAGACGCTGCCTGCGTACCAGGGCAATCGTCAGACCAGCGGTCGCGAACACGACGCCGAGGACCAACCACGGTCGACTCGCGTCTCCTCGTGTCGTCTCGAAACCGATCTGCTCTTCGAGCGTGTCGTACACCTGGCGCAGTTCTTCGAGGCTCGATGCCGTGAAGAAACTTCCGCCGGAAAGGTTGGCGATCTCCTTCAATGACGCGTCGTCGACCGGGACGGGGATTCGGTCTCCTTCGATCTCGACTCGCCCGTATGTCGTTCCGAAGGAAATGGTCGAGATCGGAACGCCCTTGTCCTTGGCCTGACGGGCAGCGGTGAATCCGCCCCGCGGATCGTCCGAGTTCTCGGGAACGGTCTGCTTACCGTCGGACAGCAACACGATGCGCGCCGGTGGCGCCTGGTCGCTGCCGCCGAGAACAGCCGACAGCGTGTCGATCGACTGCAACGAGGTGAAGATCGCTTCGCCCGTCGCCGTTCGCTCACTGAGCTTGAGGTTGTCGATGGCGACCTTCGTCGCGTCACGATTCGTGGTGGGCGACACCAGAACCGAAGCCGTTCCGGCAAATGCGACCAACCCGAGGTTGATGCCGGGAGTCAGACCGTCGGCGAACGACTTCGCAGCTTCCTGCGCTGCTGCCAATCGCGTCGGCTCGACGTCGGTGGCCTGCATCGACAGCGACACGTCGATCACGAGGATCACCGTGGCACGGTTTCGCGGGACCTTCTTGTCTGCCGTCGGACCGGCAAGGGCGACGGTGAAGAACACCAATGCGATGACCATCAGAATCGCCGGAATATGACGCCACCGCCCGGGCCGCGAAGGCGCGACCTTCTCCAACAGTGCGAAGTTCGTGAACCGAAGTGTGTGCTTGGCTCGCTGCTTCTGCACGAGTACGTAACCGACCACCAACGCGGCGATGACAGCGAGGAACAGCAGCCACCACGGTGCGGTGAATTGAGAAAGACTCACGAACGAACGCCCCCAGTTCCGGCGCCGGCACCATAACTGTGTCGGCGTGCCGAGATGAATCTCACGACGTCGGCGATCCAGTCCCGATCGGTGTGCAGGGACATGAGCGGTGCGCCGCAACGACGTAGAGCTTGCCTGACCTCGACGCGGTGCTCGGCGGCGACTCTGGCGAAGTCGGCGCGCAGTTGCGGCGTCGTGGTGAATTCTCTGGTCCGGCCGGACTCGGGATCGTGGAGCACCACGTCGCCCACGTCGGGCAGTTCGAGGTCTCGCGGATCGACCACTTCGACACCGAGCACGTCGTGCCGTCCTGAAATGGCGCGCAGCGAGCGTTCCCAGTCGATCGGTCCGAGGAAGTCACTGATGACCACCGCCAGTCCGCGCCGACGCTGTGGGCGTCTGAGCGCTTCGATCGCGCCGACCAGATCACCGCGTACCCCGTCCGGCGCGTGCGGAGTCGTCGCGATCTTGCGGAGCATCGCCTGTGCGTGAATTCGCCCACCGCGGGCCGGAATTCGAGTTGTCTGTGCGCCGGTCGAGATGATGGCACCGACGCGGTTACCGCCCGAACTGGTCAGGTGAGTGATCGCCGCGGCTGCGGCGACGACCAGGTCGCGCTTCTCGCATCCGGCGGTCCCGAAGTCGAGACTTGCGGACAAGTCGATGACGAGCCACGTCTCGAGCTCACGATCTGCGACCGACTGACGCACGTGTGGGTGCGTCGTCCGTGCGGTGACGGACCAGTCCATCTGCCGCACGTCGTCGCCCGGCTGGTACTCGCGGGCATCTCCCGGCTCCGAACCCGGACCGGGAATCAGGCCGAGATGATCGCCGTGCAGCACACCGTCGAGGCGGCGGCGAACCGTCAGCTCGAGGGTGCGCAGCGCAGCGGTGAGTTTGGGGTCGCTGAGCTCGCCGGATCGGAACGACGGCGGAGAACCGGTGGATCCGGCGGGTGTCGCCTGGCCACCGTCGCGGCCTTCGGTCACTGCGGGCGACTCATCGTCTCAGCGGTCGCGATCGGCGCGCCGTTGCCCTGCGGATTAGCTGTGCCCTGTGGGTTAGCTGTGCCCGGTGCGTTGAACTGCGGTGCTTGTGGTGCGCCCTGCTGGGGCGGTCCGGGAACGGTGGGGACCGGCCGCGCGGCGATCTGCGGCAGTCCGACGGTCTGCAGCACCCGGGCGATGACGGCGTCGGGAGTCACCTCGTCGGCCATGGCGTCGTAGGAAAGAACGAGACGGTGACGCAACACGTCCGGGATCACCTCGATGACGTCCTGCGGCACTACGTAGTCGCGCCCGCGGACGAGAGCGAGGGCCCGCGACGCGGCGATGATGCCGAGCGTCGCGCGGGGTGAGGCGCCGTACGCGATCCAGCCGGCGACGTCCTCGAGTCCGACCTCACGCGGCGTACGCGTGGCGGCGATGACCCGGACAACGTAATCGACGAGCGCGTGGTGAACGAAGACGTTGCTGGCGACGCGTTGGAGCCTGACCAACTCCTCCGGACCGAGGATCTGGTGCGGCTCCGGCGCTGCCACGCCCATCCGGTAGACGATTTCGCGTTCTTCCTCCACTGTCGGGTAATCGACGAGGATCTTGAACAGGAAGCGGTCGCGCTGCGCTTCGGGGAGCGGGTAGACGCCCTCGTTCTCGATGGGGTTCTGCGTCGCCATCACGAGGAACGGATCGGGCATGTGGTACCGCTTGCCACCGATCGAGACGTGGCGTTCTGCCATCACCTCGAGGAGCGCGGACTGCACCTTGGCCGGGGCACGGTTGATCTCGTCGGCCAACACGAAGTTGGCGACGACGGGGCCGAGTTCGGTGTCGAACTCCTCGCGGCCCTGACGGTAGATGCGCGTGCCGATCAGGTCGGTGGGCACCAGGTCCGGGGTGAACTGGACGCGGGAGAACGAACCGCCGACGACCTTCGCGAAAGTCTCGACGGCCAGCGTCTTGGCGACACCGGGTACGCCTTCGAGGAGGACGTGCCCCTTGGCGAGAAGTCCGACGAGAATGCGCTCGACAAGCCGGTCCTGCCCGACGATGACTCGCTTGACCTCGTAAATCGCTCGTTCCAAGGTCTGAACGTCGGCTGCCAGGGAAGGTGCTGCTCCGTCCGCACTTCCACTCGCCTTGCTTACGTCGACCGTTTCGACCGAATCTTCACGTGAGGTCACCAAGAATCCATCGCTTTCACCTAGAAAAGTACCGACAGTAACGTGTTCCCCGTCAACTATTCCAGGTAGTTGCGCTCGATGCCGTAACACCACGTCGGGAACTTGATACTTCCCTGACAATGCGGGTGTCAGCGGCATTTCCTCTGACGGTCAGGACACCAGTCGGACGGCGTACGGCGTCATTCCGCCCCACCGAACCGGTGAGACCATGACACTCGAACCGGATTGTGGTGCCTCGAGCATCTGACCGTTACCGAGGTAGAGCGCCACGTGTTGGCTGGCGTTGGGGCCGTAGAAGATCATGTCGCCGCGCTTCATCTCCGAAGACGGAACCTGAGTGCCTGCGGTGTACTGATAGCCGGTGTAGTGCGGCAGCGAGATCCCGATGCCGGCAAAGGCATAAATCATCAAGCCGGAGCAGTCGAACCCGACCTTGTTGAAGTCGCCGTAACTGTCAGCGACGCCGCCGTCACGGATGCCTCGCGTCGGACCGTTCTCGTCGCCGCCGCCCCAGGCATACTGCACGCCTAGCTGAGACATTCCGCGGTCGATGACGGATTCGATTGCAGCGCTTCCGGTGACGGAAGGCTTCGGAGTGGTGGGTTTCGGCGTCGTCGGCTTCGGGGTGGTGGGCTTGGGCGTCGTGACCGTTTCCTCGTCGGTGCCGGTCTCTTCGTCCGTGCCTGTTTCCTCGTCGGTCCCTGTTTCTTCGTCAGTCCAGGTGTCGTCGTCGTCCGGGATGACGGTCGGAGTCGGGTCTTCGACCGCGGTGTGCGGACGCTGGGCTGCTGCCAGTGCGGCAGCTCGATCCTTGGCTGCCTGGTCGGCAGCGGCACGGGCGGCGGCCTGAGCGGCCGCTTCCTTGGCAGCGGCTTCGAGAGCCTTCTGATGAGCTTCCTCGGCGCGGCGCTGTTCGTCCCAGGTCGCGTATGCCTGGCGTTGACCCTGCAAGCCGGCGACGGCGTTGCGGGCGGCGTCGAGCTGAGCCTGGGCAGAGTTGCGCTCGGCTTCGATCGCGGCCTTCTTGGCTACCTGCTGATCGAGAGCGTTGCGCGCGATCTGAATCGCTTGCTCCGCCAGATCCTTCAGCTGCGCGGCGACCTCGGCGGCGGCATCGGCCTGCTGCTTGGCCTGGCGGGTCGCGGAATCCTTGTTCGCCTGCTCGGTACGTGCTCGCTGGAGACCGTCGAGCACTGCACTCTGCGTATTGGCGAGAAGCTTGAGGACCTGGGCGCGGTCGAGAACGTCGCCAGGACCCTTGGCGTCGAGGAACGACGAGATCGACGCAGTATTGGTGCCCTTGACGTAGCTCGAGCGTGCGTACTTGTCGAAGTCCGTCTGAGCGACCTCGATCTGCGCCGACGCGTCCTTCAGAGCTTGTTTCGTGACTCCGACGGCCTGCGCTGCGGAGTCTGCGGCGCCGCGAGCGTTCTGCAGATCCACGAGAGTCTTGTTGACGTCTTCACGCTTGATCGCAACTTCGTTGTCGAGTGCCGACAACTGTTCGTTTGCCGATGCGACTTGATTGATGAGCGCGCTGACGGTGCCGACGCTCGACGAGACCTGCGAATCTGCCGCGGCGATATCCGAGTCACTCGGATTCGGCGGCGGTGGCGGTACGGCCGAGGACATGGCCGGCGTCCCGACGATCAGGGATCCGACGACGCCGAATCCGATGACCAGTTGCGCCAGGCGCATCGATTTACGGGAAGGACCACGACGGGACTCGCCGCCACGTGTTACTTGCCTCACAAATAACTCTCCCTCGCGTGTAACGCCACGGCCCGCTGGGTCGCCGATCCGTGCGGGGAGGGAATGCGCAGACCAAGCACCGGTCGCCCACAGCCCGAGAGCTGCTCGTCGACCTGGACGTGCCGTACGAACGCCACCGTCGACACCTCGAGAACGAGGCAACCGACAAGTACGCGTCGAACAACATCAGCCTGTCTGCGACACTTCTTCCCCAAAAAGTGCCAGTTGTACCGTACGACACTCAAGCGTTCTTTGGAAACTTTAGCCACAAATAACACAAACGGTATTTGAGCTGGTCGAATGGCATGCAGGCACCAAAAAGGGCAGGTACTCACCGCAAACAGCAGTGAGTACCTGTTTTCGACGAGTTACTGAAAATCTCGCAAAAGGACCAAGGTCAGACGGAATCGGCCCGGTGGTCGGATGGTGCTGGTGTTTCCGAAGTCGAGGCAATATGTCTGGTTTGCGCGTTTTCTGGCTCTCGCCGCCACTTGACGGCAAAGGTAATTCCGGCAATAACCGCCACCACTGCGATGACAAGGACCGTGTAAAGCGTCCACGGCGGACCTGGCGCCACGATCTCGTGCGAGAAGCGGTCCGCGGTCACGCTTGCGCTTTCGCCGAAAGATCGGTCCTGTGCAGTTTCGAGCTGCACTCGACTGATCGAATCGCTGTAGCTACCCATCCAGTCAGGGCTCAGAACGAGAACCGTTCCGCCTTCTGTTTTGCCGACCGTCGTGGCCAGGTCTCGAAGATCGGACGGCCGGCCCGGATTTGCGTCGACTACTACGACGCTCAAGTCGACACCACGTTCACGAGCGTCGGTCACCACCGCGGTCAGCCCCGCAACATCATCCGCGGGGGCGGAGACGCCGTCCGTCGAAATGTCCGCGAGCACGTCGTCGAGATCGACGTCCGACGGAACAGCGACGTGCAACGGGGACTTCACGTGCACAGGCGCAAAAGCGTGATTTGTAGGAGCAGACATCTCTCATCCGGGTGCTGTTCGGATTCCGTCCACCGCTGAGATGCGGGGAGTTCTTCCGAGGTCGTTTTTCGGCGGCCGACCCGCGACGGGCCTGCATGCACCCTACTTCAGGTCGACTGCCACCAGGCGTCACACACAACCGCCGCGCGTGCCGCCCGAGCGGTAGCTGTGGGTGCGGTCACCCAGCCAAGCCTGCGTTGCGCAGGCCCGCAGTCTGCATGAAGATTGTTTCGGTCAACTTGCCCTGAATTCTCACAGGACAAGCGTACTGTTAGACTTGGACCAAGAGGTACCACCGGTCAGGACAGGTTCTACTGCAGCTCCGATGTTCGGACAGTTCTCACGCGAACTGTGCGATTGGCGTGAGCTACGGAGGATCTTCCCGGCCGAAGTACCTCGCTTCAGCTGCCGACACAGCCCCGTCGGTAGCGACCCTCATAGACGAGTGGAGCAGACGTGAGCACCAGTATCGATTCATTCGGAGCCAAGGGAACCCTCGAGGTCGGTGAGAACTCTTACGAGATCTTCCGCCTCTCGGCCGTCCCCGGCACCGAGAAATTGCCCTATTCCTTGAAGGTTCTCGCCGAGAACCTTCTCCGCACCGAAGACGGCGCCAACATAACCGCGGATCACATCCGCGCAATCGCAAGCTGGGATCCCTCAGCCGAGCCGAGCATCGAAATCCAGTTCACGCCTGCCCGCGTGATCATGCAGGACTTCACCGGTGTTCCTTGCATCGTCGACCTCGCCACCATGCGTGAGGCCGTCACCACCCTCGGTGGCGACCCGAACAAGGTCAACCCGCTCTCCCCCGCCGACATGGTCATCGACCACTCGGTCATCCTCGACGTCTTCGGCCAGGCCGACGCACTCGAGCGCAACGTCGACCTCGAATACGAGCGCAACGGCGAGCGTTACCAGTTCCTCCGTTGGGGCCAGGGCGCATTCGACGACTTCAAGGTCGTCCCCCCGGGAATGGGCATCGTTCACCAGGTCAACATCGAGTACCTGGCACCCACCGTCATGTCGCGTAACGGACAGGCATACCCCGACACCTGTGTCGGCACCGACTCGCACACCACGATGGTCAACGGCCTCGGCGTGCTCGGCTGGGGCGTCGGCGGCATCGAGGCCGAGGCAGCAATGCTCGGCCAGCCCGTCTCCATGCTGATCCCCCGCGTCGTCGGCTTCAAGCTCTCCGGTGAGATCAAGCCCGGCGTCACCGCAACCGACGTCGTGCTCACCGCCACCGAGATGCTCCGTAAGCACGGCGTCGTCGGCAAGTTCGTCGAGTTCTACGGCAACGGTGTTGCCGAGGTTCCGCTCGCGAACCGCGCGACGCTGGGCAACATGAGCCCCGAATTCGGTTCCACCGCAGCGATCTTCCCGATCGACGCCGAGACCATCGAATACCTGCGCCTCACCGGCCGCAGCGACGAGCAGCTCGCTCTCGTCGAGGCGTACGCCAAGGAACAGGGCCTGTGGCACAACCCCGACAAGGAACCTGTCTTCTCGGAGTACATCGAGCTGGATCTGGGAACCGTTGTTCCCTCGATCGCCGGCCCGAAGCGCCCGCAGGACCGAATCCTGTTGTCGGAGTCCAAGACTGCGTTCCGCAAGGACATCCACAACTACGTGGAAGAGAACCACCCGACCGAGCACACCCAGCTCGACGAGGCCGTCGAAGAGTCCTTCCCGGCTTCCGATCCCGCGGTTCTGTCGTTTGCCGACGACGGAGCGGTCGACGTTCTCTCTGCTGCCAACGGCGCAGAAGGCCGTCCGAGCAAGCCGGTCGTCGTCAAGTCCGACGCCGGTGAGTTCGTTCTCGACCACGGCGCCGTCGTCGTTGCAGGTATCACCTCCTGCACCAACACGTCCAACCCGTCGGTCATGCTCGGCGCTGCACTGCTCGCACGCAACGCCGTCGAAAAGGGCCTCGCCACCAAGCCGTGGGTCAAGACGAACATGGCTCCCGGTTCGCAGGTCGTCACCGACTACTACGAGAAGGCCGGCCTGTGGCCGTACCTCGAGAAGCTCGGTTACTACCTCGGTGGTTACGGCTGCACCACGTGCATCGGTAACACCGGACCGCTGCCCGAGGCAGTCTCGAAGGCGATCAACGACAACGACCTCTCGGTCACCGCGGTGCTCTCGGGTAACCGTAACTTCGAGGGACGTATCTCCCCCGACGTCAAGATGAACTACCTGGCTTCCCCGCCGCTCGTGATTGCCTACGGCCTCGCCGGAACCATGGACTTCGACTTCGAGACCGATTCGCTCGGTAACGACACCGACGGAAACCCCGTCTACCTCAAGGACATCTGGCCGTCCACGCAGGAAATCGAAGAGACCATCAAGTCCTCGATCGACCAGGACATGTTCCGCAAGTCGTACGCAACCATCTTTGCGGGCGACAGCCGCTGGCAGAACCTCGAAACCCCGAAGGGTGACACCTTCGAGTGGGACGAGAACTCCACCTACGTGCGGAAGCCACCTTACTTCGACGGCATGACGATGGATCCGGCTCCGGTCAAGGACATCAAGGGCGCTCGCGTCCTCGCACTGCTCGGCGACTCGGTCACCACCGACCACATCAGCCCGGCAGGTCCGATCAAGGTCGGTACCCCCGCTGCGCAGTACCTCGACTCCCATGGCGTCGAGCGTGCGGATTACAACTCGCTCGGCTCGCGTCGCGGTAACCACGAGGTCATGATTCGCGGAACGTTCGCGAACATCCGTCTGCGCAACCAGCTCCTCGACGACGTCTCGGGTGGTTACACCCGCGACTTCACGCAGGAAGGCGCACCGCAGGCATTCATCTACGACGCGTCGCAGAACTACCAGGCAGCCGGCATCCCGCTGGTCGTCCTGGGCGGCAAGGAGTACGGCTCCGGATCCTCGCGTGACTGGGCAGCCAAGGGCACGAGCCTGCTCGGCGTCAAGGCCGTCATCACCGAGTCGTTCGAGCGCATCCACCGCTCCAACCTGATCGGCATGGGCGTTGTCCCGCTGCAGTTCCCGGTCGGCGAGTCCGCAGGTTCGCTCAAGCTCGACGGCACCGAGACCTTCGACATCGAAGGTGTCGAGAAGCTCAACGAGGGCGTCACCCCGAAGACCATGAAGGTCACGGCGACGCGCGAGAACGGCGAGAAGGTCGTGTTCGACGCAGTCGTACGCATCGATACCCCCGGCGAAGCGGATTACTACCGCAACGGCGGCATCCTGCAGTACGTGCTTCGCAACATGATCCGCGGCTAGTAGGCACTACGTGCCTGTGAGCACTTTCGGCCCCTGACGGGTCACAAAGCGCTCACGACCACTTTCGCCGGAAGGCGAACCAGGTTTCATCGGTGGTCGTGAGCGCTTTGTGCACTGAGTCGACATTCAGCGCCTACGGCCGAAAGTGTTCACAGGCAACCCGACAAAGGAGGGATGCCCGTGCCCAAGGTCAGTGAAGACCATCTCGCGGCACGGCGCAGTCAGATCCTTGACGGCGCCCGCCGCTGCTTTGCGGAATACGGCTACGACGGCGCCACAGTTCGCCGTCTCGAAGAAGTCACCGGTTTGTCCCGCGGAGCGATCTTCCATCACTTCAAGGACAAGGACGGCCTGTTCCTCGCTCTCGCAAGCGAGGATGCGAGCCGGATGGCAGATGTCGTCGCCGAAGAGGGACTCGTCCAGGTCATGCGGGACATGCTCGCGCAGCCCGATCAATTCGATTGGCTGGGAACGCGACTGGAGATAGCGCGTCGACTGCGCAACGACGCCGATTTCCGCGAGAAGTGGTCGCAGCGCTCCGTAGAACTGACCGAAGCGACCAGTGCGCGTCTCGCCAGACAGAAATCGGCAGGCAGACTCCGTGACGACGTCCCCACCGAAATTCTGATCGGGTATCTGGATCTGGTGATGGACGGCCTGGTCGCGAGAATCGCCTCCGGCCACGGCGTCGACAACCTGTCAGCGGTTCTCGATCTGGTCGAGGAATCGGTGCGGCGGAGAGATTGAGGGGCTTCGCCCCTGTGCGCCTTTTTGGTAGTTCCCACTACCAAAAAGGCGCACAGGGGGTTAGGCGAGCTGGATCAGCTCGAGGTATTCCTGCGACCAGTGGTCCTCGTTGCCGTCGGGCAGGAGGATGACTCGCTCAGGGTTGAGTGCCTCGGCAGCACCCGGATCGTGGGTGACCAGGACGACGGCACCGGTGTAGCTGCGGAGCGCATCGAGCACCTGCTCGCGCGAGATCGGGTCCAGGTTGTTGGTGGGCTCGTCGAGAAGCAGAACGTTGGCAGCCGAAGACACCAGACCGGCCAGAGCCAAACGCGTCTTCTCACCACCCGAGAGCGTTCCGGCCGGCTGTTCGAGCTGCGGGCCGGTGAACATGAAGGCACCGAGCAGCGAACGCAGTTCCTGCTCCCCTGTGTCCGGCGCGGCGTGGCGGATGTTCTCCCACACGGACGCGTCGTCGTCGAGGGTGTCGTGCTCCTGAGCGAAGTAGCCGACCTTGAGTCCGTGACCGGCGATCAGCTCACCAGCGTCCGCTTTCTCCGCGCCCGCGAGGATGCGGAGCAGTGTGGTCTTACCTGCACCGTTGAGTCCGAGGATCACCACACGAGACCCACGATCGATCGCGAGATCGACACCGGTGAAGATCTCGAGCGAGCCGTACACCTTGGTGAGGTTCTTGCCCATCAGCGGAGTCTTGCCACAAGCGGCGGGTTCGGGGAAACGAATCCGCGCAACCTTGTCCGAGACACGTTCGGCATCGAGGTTCGCCATCAATTTGTCGGCTCGCTTGGCCATGTTCTGAGCCGCGACGGCCTTGGTTGCCTTTGCGCCCATCTTGGCGGCCTGAATCCGCAGCGCACCGGCCTTCTTCTCGGCGTTGGCGCGCTCGCGGCGACGACGCTGCTCGTCCGTGGCACGAGCGTCGAGGTACTTCTTCCAGTTCATGTTGTAGACGTCGGCCTCACCGCGGACGGCGTCGAGGAACCACACGCGGTTGACGACGTCGTTGAGCAGGTCGACGTCGTGGCTGATGACCACCAGTCCACCCTCGTGGTTCTGGAGGAAGCCACGCAGCCAGGTGATGGAGTCGGCGTCGAGGTGGTTGGTGGGCTCGTCGAGCAGCAGAGTCGTGTCCGAGCGGGCACCGCTGCCGTCGGAGGCGGCGAAGAGGATGCGCGCCAATTCGACGCGACGACGCTGACCGCCGGACAGCGTGCTGAGCGGCTGCCCGAGAATACGGTCTTCGAGACCGAGGCTGCTGGTGATGCGTGCAGCTTCACTCTCGGCTTCGTATCCGCCGAGGGCCGAGAACCGATCCTCGAGCTGACCGTAATTCTTGACCGCGCGGTCCTGCGATTCCTGATCGAGCACCTCGCCCATCAGAATCTGCTGCTTCTCCATCTCGCGGAGCATCGTGTCGAGGCCACGTGCGGAGAGAACCCGGTCCTTGGCGAGGACGCTCAGGTCGCCCTCTTTGGGGTCCTGCGGGAGGTATCCGAGTTCACCGGTACGTACGACGCTTCCGGCATATGCCTCACCTTCGCCGGCGAGGATGCGCAGTGTGGTCGTCTTTCCGGCTCCGTTACGTCCGACGAGTCCGATCCGGTCGCCCGGCTGGATGCGCAACGAAGGCCCGGGAGCCGTGAGAAGGGTGCGGACACCGGCACGAACTTCGAGGTCAGTGGCGGTAATCAAGCAAACTCCTCAGGAAAAACGACGAATACGGGTAAACAATGCCTGACTACAGACACAAGAACTATCGATTTTACCGTGACCTGACGGTCGTTCCGACCAGCAGCGTGTGAGTCCGCTAACGTTCGGGACATGACTAGCGAAAACAGCACTCGTCCTCGCGACCTCGAAGGCCGTGCCGCCATCGTCACCGGCGCAAGTCGCGGAATCGGCAAAGCTGTCGCCGCCGAACTCCTCGCTCGCGGTGCCGACGTCTTGATCACAGCCCGCAAGCCGGAGCCTCTCGAGGCCGCCGCATCCGAGCTGTCCGCTCTGGGGCACGGCGGAAAGGTCGTCGCATTCGCGGGCAACGCAGCCGATGCCGAAGCCCGCTCCGGTGCCGTCGACCGCGCCGTGTCCGAATTCGGTTCACTCGACATTCTGGTCAACAACACCGGAATCAACCCCGTCTTCGGTTCGCTCATGGAAGCGGACCTCGACGCCGTGCGCAAGATCTTCGACGTGAATGTGGTTGCCGCCCTCGGTTACGTCCAGCAAGCACATCGGGCATGGATGGGCGAACACGGTGGAGCCGTCGTGAACCTGGCAAGTGTGGCCGGGATCCGGTCGACGGGCGTCATCGCGGCGTACGGTGCGTCGAAGGCTGCGCTCATCCGCCTGACGGAAGAACTGGCCTGGCAACTGGGACCGAGGATTCGTGTCAACGCCGTAGCTCCCGGGATCGTCAAGACGCAGTTCGCGGCAGCCCTGGTCGCTGCCGGCGAGGACAAGGCGTCGGCGGGCTACCCGATGAAGCGGCTCGGCACCCCCGAGGACGTTGCCGGCTTGGTCGGCTTCCTCGTCTCCGACGCGGCGGCGTGGATCACGGGCGAAACGGTCCGGGTCGACGGCGGTCTGCTCGCAACGGGATCGATGTAGTGCGCCGGTCGTGAGCACAGACAACTTCACCGCCGACGTGGTGATCGTCGGTGGCGGCCCGGCCGGGCGGGCACTCGCCACCCGCTGTATCGCCCGGCAACTCACCGTCGTCGTTGTCGATCCGCATCCCCATCGGGTGTGGACGCCGACCTATTCGGCGTGGGCTGACGAGCTGCCGTCGTGGCTGCCGGTCGATGTGATCGCAAGCCGGATCGAACGCCCGAGCGTGTGGACCCGCAGACAGAAAACGCTTGATCGCACATATTGCGTATTGAATACATCTTTACTGCAATCATTTCTCTCGGGCACATCCGTACAGTTCAGAGCCTTGCGCGCTCAAACACTGTCACCTACCGCCGTCCTGTGCGTGGACGGATCGCAGCTGACAGGTTCCGTCGTCATCGACGCCCGGGGTACCGAACTGACGGTGACAACCGCCCAGCAGACCGCCTTCGGAGTGATCGTCGACCGCGCTCTGGCCGATCCGATTCTGGGTGGTGGCGAAGCCTGGTTCATGGACTGGCGAACAGACAACGGCGCCTCCGACGCCGACACTCCGTCGTTTCTCTATGCGGTCCCACTCGACGACGAGCGAGTTCTCCTCGAGGAGACCTGCCTCGTCGGCCGGCCGGCGTTGGGGCTCCGCGAACTCGAAGCGCGTCTGCGCACCCGGCTTCACAATCGGGGCTGCGAAGTCCCCGACGACGCACCGGTCGAGCGAGTCCGTTTTGCAGTCGAAAGCCCGAAGGAGTCGTTCCCCGACGGTGTCCTCCGGTTCGGCGGGCGAGGCGGTCTGATGCATCCGGGAACCGGATACAGCGTTGCCTCGTCACTCGCCGAGGCAGACGCTGTCGCCAAAGCAATCGCCGACGGTGGAGATCCCAACGCGGCGCTCTGGCCGCGGTCGGCCAAGGCGGTGTCTGCCCTTCGCCGCGTTGGCCTGAACGCACTTCTCACCCTCGGCTCGGGAGAGGTCGCGACATTCTTCGACACGTTCTTCGATCTACCGGTCGAGGCTCAGCGGTCCTACCTGTCCGATCGGCGGGACGCGTCCGCGACGGCGAAGGTGATGGCAACCCTGTTCCGATCGTCACCGTGGCACGTCCGAAAGACGTTGATGCGCGCGCCGTTTCTGAGGTGAGCACTCCGGACCGACTACTGCGCTCCCATCGAGCCGGCGATCATCGGCCAGGAATTGTGTAGGTCGTCCTGCCAGTAGCCCCACGAGTGGGTTCCGGTCGGCTTGAAGTCGAAGGTCGCGGGGATGCCCAGTGCGTTCAGTCGGTCCGCCAAGCCGTGCGTGCACCCGTTGACCGCGGATTCGATGATGCCGCCGACGACGATCTGATTAAGGAGGGCTCCGGGATTTCCGTTCACATCGGGTGCCTGAAGGTTGTCGTGCGGACCTGGCAGCCCGGATCCGGTGGAAACGTACAGTGCGGTCCCCCGCAACTTCTCCGCGTTCACGACCGGATCGTTCTCGCGCCACCCCGGACCGTCGAACGGTCCCCACATGTTTGTCGGATCAGCGCCACCCCGCGCGCCGACCACCAACCGCACATAGTCCTGACCCGGCTGGGTGGAAGTCTCCGCGCACCCGCTGTAGGCCCCGACACTCCGATAGAGCCCTGGTGCCGAGATCGCGAGATTGAGTACCGACGTCGCCGTCATCGAAATCGCCGCGATGGCGTTGACCCCGTTGGTACCGAACTGCGCATCGATGACGGGCGGCAGTTCGCGAGTGAGGAACGTCTGCCACTTGTTGCGCCCGAGTACGGGATCGTCTTTCTGCCAGTCGGTGTAGTAGCTGAACGCTCCTTCCAGCGGCGTCACGACGTTGACGTTCTTGTCGGCGAAGAAGTCCAGGACATCGGTCCGTCCTTCCCACGTTGCACTGTCCTCGCCACCACCGGCGCCGTTGAGCAGATACAACGTGGGCCGTGGGGCGCTCGTGTCGGCGGGGAGGATCACCTCGAGTGGAATGTCGCGGCCCATCGCATCGGAGTGGACGCTGATGGTTACGGTGCGTGCCGGATCTGCGTTCGCGGGCCAAGGCGCAAACAGCAGTGGAACCAGTGAAATCGCCAGCGCCGCGGTGACGCGTCGACGGTAGGTTCGGATTCTCATCGGAGCGTCCCCCCAAGTGTGCGAGTCGGGTTCTCGAAGCGGATACCCGCTCGATACGCCCCGAACCGACCCATCCGCACGCAACGGTTCGGGATCAACCGTGATCGTTTGCCTCGCGCAAACGGCCGGCGGCGACCATCATGGGAGGCATGCGCTCGATTTGGAAAGGCTCGATAGCCTTCGGTCTGGTCAACGTCCCGGTCAAGGTGTACTCGGCGACCGAGGACCACGACATCCGATTTCACCAGGTCCATGCAAAAGACGGTGGCCGTATCAAGTACAACCGTGTGTGTTCCGAGTGCGGAAACACGGTTCAGTTCGCGGACATCGACAAGGCGTACGACTCGGAAGACGGATCGCGCGTCATCTTGAACGACGAGGACTTCAACAAACTCCCGGCTGCGGAGAAGCACGAGATTCCGGTGCTGGAATTCGTGCCGAACGATCAGATCGATCCGATCTTGTTCGAGAAGAGTTACTTCCTCGAGCCCGATTCGGCGACGCCGAAGGCGTACGTCCTGCTTTCGACTGTGCTCACCGAGAGTGATCGAACGGCACTGGTGCATTTCACGCTGCGACAGAAGACGCGCCTGGCCGCGATGCGCGCTCGCGATGGTGTTCTGGTGATCCAGACCTTGCTGTGGCCCGACGAAGTTCGTGCAGCAGAGTTCCCTTCCCTCGACGACGTGGAGAAGCCGAAGGCGAAGGAACTGAAGATGGCGCAGACGCTCGTCGAGAGCATGGCGGGCGATTTCGATCCGACCGAGTTCACCGACGACTATCAGCTCCAACTGAGGCAGTTGCTCGACGAGATGATCGAGAACGGCGGCAAGAAGGTCATCCCGGCCGCCGAGGTCGACCAAGAGGGCACCGACGCAGAGGTGGTGGACCTGGTTGCCGCACTGCAGCGCAGTGTGGACGAAGCGAAGTCGAACGCCTCCAAGGCCGGCTCGTCGAAGTCGACTACACCGAGGAAGAAACGAGCCTGAGTCAGCCGCGCACGTCTTGGATCTCGATCAGAGCGTCCAACTCTGCGTCGACGTCCGGAGCCGCGTGACGACCCGTTCCGACCGCAAGGTTGATCACGGGTCCGATCGCCTCCAGACCTGCCTCGGTGAACATTTCGGCGTGTGACGTGGGCACCGGACGGTCGATGATCACCCCGGAGACGAACGGTCGCCACGCCGACGCGGTTCGCAGCGGGTCGAAGGTGTCGGCGTGTGCCGAGAAGAACAGCAGATCGCCCACGAACTTGCCCGGGCGGTATCGGTGAGCCAGTTCGGCGCCTGCGGAGTATTCCTCGAACAGTCGCTCGATCCGATCGCTCGAGACCAAGGGGTGATCGCCGATGGCTTCGCGCAAGAGCGCTTCGGCGTCCTCGGGTGTCAGATCACGCACGCCGGTGTCCGAGACCGAGATCCCCAACCCGCCGATCAGTTCGGCGAGAGAAGGCTGCGCGCCCGCCATCGTCGGGTCTTCGAGAACGAAGCTGTCGAGCAGAATCAGGTCGGCGACGCTCTCACCCGCGGCTTGCAACTGCACCGCCGCCGCGTGAGCGATCAATCCGCCGATCGACCACCCCAGCAGGTGATACGGACCGTGCGGCTGAACTCCGCGAATTTCCTCGACGTACCGCGCCGCGAAGTCCTCGATCAGCTCCGCCCGAAATTCGGAGTCCGTCAGGACCGGCGACTGCAGGCCGTAGAGCGGCCGGCTGGAGTCGACGTAGCGATCGAGCGCTCCGTAGCACCAGGCCAATCCAATGGCCGGATGGATGCAGAACAGTGGCTCGGCGCGGCCTTCCGGACGTAGTGGCAGGACTACCGCAAGTGCGGAGGTATCCGCGTCACTTGTCACAACTGTTGCCTCGAGTTCGAAGAGTCTGCGCGCCAATGCCTCCGGAGTCGGGTCGGAGAATATCCACGCGACGGGGACGGTCATGCTGGTGCGTTCTTTGATGGCAGCGACCAAACGCGTTGCCATGAGTGAGTTGCCGCCGAGTTCGAAGAAACTCGAATCGGCGTACGTGTCTACGTCGGCCAGATCGAGTACCTCCGCGAAAGCAGCGCAGATCGCGATCTCGTCGCTGCCTTCCGGACTGCGTCCACTCGGCGACTCCCAGTTGGGAGCAGGCAGAGCGCTGCGATCGAGCTTGCCCGCCGGTGTGGTCGGGACTGCGCCGATCACGACAACAGCGGACGGGATCATGTGCGCAGGCAGCGATATACCTGCGTGACGGCGCAGCGCGGCGGCGTCGAATTCCGCATGTGCCGGGACGACGTACGCGACGATCCGAGCGTCGACGCCCTCCCCGACGACGACGCTGACAGCCGAATGCACGGACGCTTCCGCTGCCAGCACCGCGTCGATTTCTCCGAGTTCGATTCGGAACCCTCGGATCTTGACCTGGTGGTCTGCGCGTCCGAGGTAGATCAGTGCCCCTGAGCGATCTTCGCGCACAAGATCCCCGGTGCGGTACATCCGAGCGCCTTCGGGTCCATGCGGGTCGGCGACGAAGCGCCCGGCTGTGAGTGCGGGGTTGCCGAGGTACCCGCGGGCGAGACCGTCGCCGCTGACGTAGAGCTCACCGACGACCTGGCCGGGAACCGAGTGCAGTCGGGAATCGAGAATCATCGCGTCCACGCCGCGGATCGGGCCGCCGATCGTCACAGGCTCCCCCGCGACCAGCGAATCACTGATGGTGACGGCGACGGTGGCCTCGGTCGGGCCGTACGCGTTGAACATTCGGCGCCCCGGTGCCCACCGAGATACGAGGTCGGCGGAACAGGCGTCGCCGCCGACGACGACGGCTTCGAGATGGTCGAGCCCGGCGGGATCGACAGTCGCCAAGGCGGCTGGAGTCACGAAAGCATGGGTGATCGTCTGCTCGTCGAGCAGTTCGTGCAATTCGACACCGCCGAGAACTGTCGGAGGCGCTATCACCATCGTTGCGCCGGCGCCGAAAGCCAGAAGGAGCTCGAGAACCGACGCGTCGAAGCTCGTCGAGGCGAAGCTCAGAGCGCGAGAGTGCGCGGTGACGCCGAAACGCTCCCGCTGTTCGTCGGCAAACGCTGCCAGTCCCGCGTGAGTGACCAACACGCCCTTGGGTTTTCCTGTCGAGCCCGAGGTGTAGATCAAGTAGGCCGGGTTGTCGAACTCGAGTGGCGCGTCCGGCAGTGTCTCGGAATGGACTGCCTCGATTTCGGTGGTGAATTCGATCGCATCCAACTCGATCCACGATGTGACGCCAGGAAGGTCGGCCGCATACTCGCCCCTGGTGATACCGAGTACCGCTCCACTGTCGGTGAGCATGTGCTCGATCCGCTCGGCGGGGTACGCCGGATCCACGGGAAGAAACACTCCGCCGGCTTTCGCTACGGCCCAGAGCGCGATCACATAGTCGGCCGACCTCGGAAGCGCCAGTGCCACCATCATTTCCGGCGCTATTCCGCGAGCGATCAACGCAAACGCCATAGCGTCGGAGCGTCGGTCGAGTTCGCCGTACGTGAGCGTGACGGATGTGGCGACGTCGACGATTGCCGGAGCGTGCGGATCGGCAGCGCCGCGAAGCAGCAACTCCGGCAAGGTCAAAGCATCGCCGGCCGGACGTCCGGGCAACGCACGCAGGCGACGTCCCGCAAGATCCACGTCACCGACGACGGCGGAGGGCTGGGCAGTCAGTGTCTCGACGATCGTTTCCAGCATCACTGCAAACGACTCCGCCGTATCGGTGTCGAAGAGATCCTTCGCGTAGGTGAGGGAGGCCTCGTAGCCGCCGCCTTCCTCCGCGGTCTGTTCGACAACGGTGAACTGCAGGTCGTACTTGGCGATGTCCGGTGTGATCTCGTGGGCACGAACGGCAAGTCCAGGCAGGTCCCACGTCGTCGGGTGGGCGCCGTGGAACGAGATCATCGTCTGGAACACCGGATGACGGTCGGTGCTCCGGGTCGGCGCCACCACGTCCACGACCTGCTCGAACGGAATGTCCGCGTGGGCGAAGGCGTCGAGATCGACGGAGCGGACAGTACGCAGAACGTCGACGAACGTCGACCCGGGATCGACCGTCGTGCGCAGTCCGACCGTGCCCACGAACATTCCCACGAGGTCGTCGAGAACTCGGTGTCCTCGCCCGGCGACCGGAGATCCGATCACGATGTCGGTGCTTCGACTCAGCCTGGACAGCAGGACGGCATAGGCAGCGTGCAGCACCATGAACGGCGTCGCCGCATTGGCTCCGGCAACCGCCTCGACCGCGATCCGGGTGTGCGCCGGAAGCGAGACCGCGGTGTGGGCACCGCTCAACGACTGGGTGAGCGGACGCGCTCGATCGCTCGGAAGGTCGATCAATTCAGGTGCGCCCCGCAACGTCTCCCGCCAATACGACGCCTGTGCCCCGAGCACGCTCGCGGATTCGTTCACCGCGCCCAGCGCTTCCCGCTGCCAGATCGCGAAGTCCGCGTAATGCACCTCGAGCGCGGTGAACTCGGGAGCGTGTCCCGAACTTCTCGCGACGTAGGCGGTGAGCACATCCTTCATCAACGGCGCGATCGACCATCCGTCCGCCGCGATGTGGTGGATCACGATGACAAGTGTGTGGTGCTGCGGCGTCGATTCGAGCAGGAGCGCGCGAACGGGAGCTTGGGTCGTGATGTCGAATCCGCGCGACGCGAATTCTCTGGCTAGCTCTTTCGGTTCACGGGTGTCCGCAGTTCCGTATTCCAACGAGGTAAATGCATCCTGGATCACCTGGTGCGGGCCGGAGTCGGAGTCGGGGAACACTGTGCGCAGGATTTCGTGTCTTTCGATCACGTCGAGGACAGCAGCTTCGAGGGCCGGCACGTCGAGTGCACCGTCGAGGGAGATCGCAGCAGGGACGTTGTACGCGGGTGAGCCGGGATCCATCTGGTTGAGGAACCAGATGCGTGCTTGCGCGTAGGACAGCGGAATTCGCTCGGGGCGGTCTACGGCGGTGATCGGTGGAAGCGCCTTCGCCCCGGCGGATGTGTCGAGTATGGTGGCAAGTTCCCGAATTCCGGGGTGCTCGAACAGCATTCGGACAGGCACCTGCCTGCCCAACGACTCGCCGAGTCGCTGGGCCAGTCTGGTGGCGAGCAGTGAGTTGCCACCGAGTTCGAAGAAACTGTCCGACGCACTGATCTGTTCGATACCCAGCAGTTCCGCCACGACGCCGGCAACCTGGAGTTCGGTCGCGGTCGTCAGCGGCTCGACACTTCGCTCGGACGAACGCAGTGTCGGCGCCGGCAATGCCGATCGGTCGAGCTTCCCGACGGGGGTCAGCGGTACGTGATCGATCGGGGTGATCGCCGACGGCACCATGAAGGCGGGCAGTGAGCGGCGCGCATGGCTCAGCAACTCGTCCATCTCGACCGCATCGGCACCGAGCACTACGTACGACGCCAACATCGTCTCACCGGAAGCTGCGTCGACGCCCACGGTGACCGCGAACTCGACGCCGGGGTAAGTGCTGAGGACGGAGTCGATCTCGCCCAGTTCGATGCGGAATCCGCGCACTTTCACCTGGTGATCGGAGCGTCCGACGTATTCGATCGTCCCGAGCGGCGTCCACCGAACCAGGTCACCGGTCCGGTACATGCGGGTGCCGGCCGGGCCGAACGGCGCTGCCACGAATCGCGTCGCCGTCAAGGCGGGTTTGTCGAGGTAGCCGCGGGCAAGTCCCAGGCCGGCGATGTAGAGCTCACCGGTGACCCCGACGGGTACCGGCTGAGCCGAGCCGTCGAGAATTACCGCGGACACGCCGCGGACGGGCCCGCCGATGGTCACGGTCTCCCCCACGCTCAAGGCATCACTGATGCTGACCATGACGGTGGTTTCCGTCGGCCCGTAGCCGTTGAACAATCGGCGACCCGGTGCCCACTTGCGGACCAGTTCGGGTGGGCATGCCTCGCCACCGACAACGATCGACTGCAGGACGTCCAGCCCGGTGGGATCGACCGAGGCCAGCGCTGCCGGTGTGATGAACGCGTGGGTCACCTGGTGATCGGTGACCAATTCGGCTAGGTCCTGGCCGCCGTAGACGTCGGGAGAGGCGATCACCATCGTCGCGCCTTCACCGACTGCGAGCAGCAGTTCGAGGATGGATGCGTCGAAGCTCGGTGAGGAGAAGTGCAGCGTCCGCGACTGCGCCGAGATGCCGTAACGCGCCGTCTGCTCGGCCGCCAACGCGCTCAGGCCACGATGAGTGATGCTGACGCCCTTGGGCTTTCCCGTCGATCCGGAGGTGTAGATGATGTAGGCGAGGTTGTCGATTCGGATAGGCGCGGCCGGAACCGGCTGCCCGACACCGTCGCCGTGGATGTCGTCCATTGTCATCCACGGAACCGGGCGGGGCAGTGATTCGATCACCGCTTCCGTCGTCACTCCGCGAGTGGCTCCGGAGTCGGTGAGCATGTGCAGAATGCGATCGGCGGGGTATCGCGGATCGACCGGAACAAACGCGGCGCCGGTCAAGGAAACGCCCCACAAGGCGACGATCGAGTCGATCGAGCGCGGAATCGCGATCGCCACAATGTCTTCGGCACCGATCCCTTCCGTGGTCAGACGGCGGGCAAGCGCCGATGCACGGGCGAAGAGATCTCGGTAGAGCACGGTGGTGTCACCGGATCGAAGGGCCACCGAATCGCCTGAACGGGTGGCGGTCCGCGTCAATATTTCGGCCAAGGTGCGCGAACTGGTCCACGCCGGACCGCGAACCGGCATCAGCGACGCCCGCTCGAGGGTGCTGAGGAAATCTAGGTCGTCGATCGCGGCGTCCGGATCTGCGGCGACGGCGCGGGCCACCGACTGCACACGCGCGGCGATCGTTTCCGCGGTGGCAATGTCGAAGAGCGCCTCGGCGAACCTGAGCGACCCGGTGATCTCGGTCTTCTCGGAATCGCCTGCCAGCAGGGTGAACTCGAGGTCGAACTTCGCGACGGACGGTTCGAGTGCTTGCGCTTCGAGATGCGCGTCGTGGACCGTGACCTGCGGCGAGACCACATTCTGGTGGTACGACAGCATGACCTGAAACAGGGGGTGTCGCGTAGTGGACCGGTCGAGATCGAGGGCGTCGACCAGCACCTCGAAGGGCAGCTCGGGGTGCGCGAAGGCGGCAAGGTCGCGTTCACGGACGACCTCGAGCAGGGAGGTGAACGACGCTCGGTGATCGACCGGCGTCCGAAGCGGTACCGAATTGACGAACATCCCGATCAGGGAATCCAGCTCGGGTCGCCCGCGGCCTGCCACCGGGGTGCCGACCACCACGTCGTCGGTTGCACCGAGACGCGCGAGAACAACCGCCAGGATCGCGTGTACGACCATGAACTGCGTCGAGCCACTGCGCCTCGCCACGGCGGCGAGACGCTCCCCGGTCGCCGCGTCGATGACGATCGGCACCGATCCGACGGCGGTCGTGGAGACAGATCCGCGTGGGCGATCGACCGGTAGCAGTACCTCGTCCGGGGCACCAGCCATGGCAGTGGTCCAGAAGGTCAGTTCGCGGGCAACCAGAGACTCCTGGTCGCCGACCTGTCCGAGCGAGTCTTGCTGCCACACCGCGTAGTCGGCGTACTGCACGTCGAGCGGTGTGAAAACCGGGGCGTCTCCAACGACGCGTGCGGAGTACGCCGCGACGAAATCTGTCGCAAAGGGAGTCAGGGACCAGCCGTCGAAGGCGATGTGGTGGATGACGACGACCAGTACGTGAGCGCCGGCGTCCTCGCGCACCAGCATGGCCCGAATCGGCAGATCCGAACCGAGATCGAACCCACGCGCCGCGAACTCCGTCGTCGCCGCGTCCACACCTTCGGATCCGCAGTAGCGCTCGACGGAGAACTGCACGTCGGAGAGCGCTCGGATGACCTGGCTCGGGCCGTCGGCGCTGTCGACGTAGATCGTTCGAAGCACCTCATGGCGTGCAATGACGTCCGCAAGCGCCTCCTCGAGTGCATCGCCGTGGATGTCTCCGGTGATGCGGATCGCGAACGGAATGTTGTAGACCGCGGACTGGGGGTCGAAGCGATTGACGAACCACAGGCGCTGTTGCGCGGCGGAGAGCGGTAGGCGGTCCGGCCGAGCGCCGGCGCTCAGGGCAGGTCGATCGTCTGATTCTTCGGCGCTCGCCGCCAGACGTGCAGCGAGCGCTTCGACGGTCGGCGCTTCGAAGATCGAGCGAACGTCCACCGTGAGTCCCGTCGCTGCGCTCAACCGCGCGGACACCTGCGTCGCGACGAGCGAGTTGCCCCCGAGATCGAAGAAGCTGTCTCCGGCCCGGACCTCGGGCACGTCGAGCAGTGAAGCGAACACGTCGGCAACGGTTCGTTCGAGTCCGGCCTCGGGTTCACGGCCCGTTCCGAGGATTTCGCGCGGTATCGGCGTCGGCAACGCTCTGCGATCGAGTTTGCCGACCGGAGTCAACGGAATGGCGTCGATCGGGGTGATCGACGACGGAATCATGTACCGCGGCAGCGTGTCGGCGAGTCCCACGAACAGCGACTCGATATCAGCGTCGCCGCTCAGCAACACGTACGACGCCAGACTGGTACCCGCGGCGGATTCGACGGGAATCGTCGTGGCGAACTGGACGAGAGGGGAATCCATCAGAGCAGCGTCGATCTCGCCGAGTTCGATGCGGAACCCGCGGATCTTGAGCTGATGATCGCTGCGGCCCACGTAGCGAAGGGTCAGGTCCTTGGTCCAGCGGACCAGGTCACCGGTTCGGTACATCCGGGCACCGGGCGTCGAGTACGGATGCGCGACAAACCGATCCGACGTCAGCGCGGGACGAAGGTGGTAACCACGTGCAAGGCCCGGCCCACCGATGTACAGCTCGCCGACGCCGCCGATCGGGACCGGTTGCAGCCGAGAGTCGAGCACCACGGCGTCGATTCCGCGGATGGGACCGCCGATGGTGATCGGCTCCCCCGGTGAGAGTGGGTCACTGATGGCAACCATGACAGTGGTTTCGGTCGGACCGTATCCGTTGTGCAGTCTGCGCCCGTTGCCCCAGCTCGAGACCAATTCCGGCGTGCACACGTCGCCGCCGACGACTACGCATTCCAGTGACGTCACGCCCGCCGGATCGACGGTCGCCAGCGCAGCCGGAGTGATGAAGGCATGAGTGACCTCGCGGCTTCGGAGGAACTCGCTCAACGCCTCCCCTCCGTAGATGTCGGGAGGGGCGATCACCATCGTCGCGCCGGTCGAACCGGCGAGCAGTAGCTCGAGTACGGCGCCGTCGAAGCTCGGTGACGCAAAATGCAGAGTTCGCGACCCGGCGGTGATCCGGTACCGATCCTGTTGTTCGCGAGCAAGATTGGCCAAACCCGCGTGAGTGACGACGGTGCCCTTCGGCACTCCGGTCGAGCCGGACGTGTAGATGACGTACGCAGCCGACGCCGCAGTGATCGACGCTGTTCTGTCAGCGTCGTCGATGGCAGCGTCGGAGTAGGCGGCACATTCTGCAACCGTGTCCGCGTCGCCGAGGTCGATCCAGACTGCGACGTTCCCACCGACTGCCGGACCAGCCGCAACCTCGGCGGACCGAATTCCGATCCGCACACCCGAATCCTCGAGCATGTGCGCAACTCGATCTGCGGGATAACGGGGATCGACCGGGACGAAAACGCCACCGGCTTTGGTGACCGACCAGACTGCGAGCACGGAGTCGACCGATCGGGCGACGGCCAGTGCGACCGGTGTCTCGGGGCCGACTCCCAGGTCCATGAGGTATCGAGCGATCCGATTCGATCGACGCTCCAGCTCCCCGTACGAGAGTGAGCGCTCGGAGTCTTCGAGGGCGATCGCGTCGGGATACGTCCTCGCGGTATCCCCGAGGATCTGCGCCAGCGTCGATTCGCCCACCGAAGCCACGCCGCGCCGCGGCAATATCGTGGCACTCTCCCGGGATCCGAGTACACGAAGATCACCAACCGGTGCAGTCGGTTCCGACACTGCCGATTCCACGAGGGTCACGAAGTTTCGCGCCAAGGATTCGACGGTCGCGTTGTCGAACAGGTCGGTGGAATAGGTGAACGTGGCATCGATTCCAGCTGCGGTCCCGGACTCGTGACGTTCGGTGACGGTGAGCTCGAGGTCGAACTTGGTCAGCCCCGTCTCGACTGCCCGCGCCGTCATCGACACCCCGGCCAGTTCGGCAGTGTGGGTGGTGGCTATCCGCGAGGTGATGGCCGCTTGAAAGACCGGGTGGTGCGCAGGCGAGCGGTCCAGTTCGAGCGCGTCCACGACGACGTCGAAAGGCACGTCCGCATTGTCGAAGGCATCCACGTCGACGGCCCTGACCTGTGACAGGTGTGCGGCAAACGTTACGTCCCGATCGACGACGGTCCGCAGGGCAAGAGTGTTGACGAACATGCCGACGAGCAGATCGAGAGATCTGTCCCCTCGCCCGGCCACCGGTGTTCCGATGACGATGTCGTCCGTGCCGCTGTACCTGGCCAGAAGCAGGGCGAAGCACGCGTGCAGGGCGATGAACGGCGTGGCGTCGTGATCGGCGGCGAGTACAACGAGCTTCTGATGCGTGGAAGCGCCGATTCTGATGTCGACTCCGGCTCCGCGCATGGTCGGGTCGAGTGCGCGCGGACGGTCCGTCGGCAGGTGGAGCTGCTCGGGTGCTCCTGCCAGCTGCCGCTTCCAGAACGTGATCTGTGAGTGGGCAAGCGATTCGGTGGATGCCGTGTCCCCGAGGTGTTCTCGGTGCCAGAGCGTGTAGTCGGCGTACTGCACTGGAAGCGGTGCCCACTGCGGGCTGTTGCCGCCGACGCGAGCGGCGTAAGCGCCGGTGAGATCAGCAGCCAACGGGGCGAGTGACCAACCGTCGGCCACCATGTGATGCAGAACCACTACGAGGACAGCTTCCTCCTCATCGCCTTCCTTCTCGGCGGCGACAGTGATCAGCAGGTAGCGCACCGGACGTTCGCGGACCAGATCGAAACCGGCCGAAGAGAATTCGAAGATCACTCTCTCGAGGCTTCCGCGTTCCACGTCGATCGACTCGAGCCCTGCGATCCCCTCGCCCAGGCCCAGAACCTTCTGCGTCGCGTTGTCACCGACCTGAGGAAACACGGTGCGTAGTGACTCGTGACGTGTCACGACGTCCACGATCGCGGCACTGAGTGCGTCGGGATCGACGGCGCCGCGCAACGACACCGCCAGTGGAATGTTGTACGCACCTGATTCCGGTGCCACGCGGTTCAGGAACCACAGTCGCTGCTGCGCGGGAGCGAGAGGCAGTACAGCCGGCCGGGCCACGACCTGAATACCGTCGGCGTCCGGGGTCTGTGCCGCACGCTCGATCGTCGCCGCGATCCCAGACACCGTGGGATGGTCGAAGAGTGCACGCAGCGGCATTTTAACCCCGGTGGCTTCGGTCAAGCGCGCTACCGCCGTCGTCGCTACCAGCGAGTTTCCGCCCAGATGGAAGAAATTATCGTCGAGTCCGAGCGGTCCACTACTCAGGATGTCAGCCAGAACCGCCGCAACCTTGCCCTCGGTCGGGGTCGTCGGGGGTCGGAAGACCTTGGTGGAGGCCAGGATAGGCGAAGGCAGCGCACGCCGGTCCAGTTTTCCGTTGGTGGTCAACGGAATCGAATCGAGGACCATGAAGGCATCGGGAACCATGTAGGTCGGGAGGGCTTCGGCGGCGTGAGCTCGGAGGGCGTCGGCGTCCACGACGTCGGAAGCGGTCACATAGGTCACGAGAGCGCCGCCCGCCGGCGTCGGAGCCACGACGGTCACGGCATCGTCGATTCCCGGCGCGCTGAGGATGACGGAGTCGATTTCGCCGAGTTCGATCCGGAATCCGCGGATCTTGACCTGCGCGTCGCCGCGTCCGAGGTACTCGAGTTGTCCGGGCGCAATCCATCGTGCGCGGTCGCCGGACCGGTACAACCGTCGTCCGCCGGCATTGAAAGGATCGGCAACGAACCGGCCCGCGGTGAGGTCTGGACGGCCCAGATAGCCACGGGCGAGTTGACCGCCCGCGACATAGATCTCCCCCGCGATCCCCACCGGGACCGGGGAGAGATGCTCGTCGAGCAGGTACACACGAAGTCCGTCGATCGCGTCACCGATCCGGCTGCCGGTCAGCGCACTCGCGCTCGCCCGGTCGAGTTCGAGATGGGTGACGTGCACCGTCGTCTCGGTGATGCCGTACATGTTGACGAGTGCAGGCGCGGATTCCGTGTGACTTTCGTACCCCGGGTGATTGTCGTACCAGCGCCCGAGTCGACGCAGGTCCAAGGCTTCGCCACCGAAGATCACGTACCGGAGCCGGGTCTCCGAATCGGCCCGAAGGTCGGCTTCGATGTACTGGTAGAAGGCCGAGGGCGTCTGATTGAGCACGGTGACGCCTTCTGCGGCGACCAGCGCCCGGAAGGCGTCAGGGTCGCGTGATACCTCGTGATCGACCAGGACCAGCGTTCCGCCGTGGAGCAGCGCGCCCCACAGTTCCCAGACCGAGAAGTCGAAGGCGAACGAGTGGAACATCGTCCACACGTCGTTGCCGTCGAATCCGAATTCGACGTGCGTGTTCTCGAACAATCGCACCACAGTGGCGTGGGTGACGGAGACACCTTTGGGTCGGCCCGTCGACCCCGAGGTGTAGATCACGTACGCCAGATTGTCGGCTCCGTGTCCGCGCGGGCGCTCATCGGTTTCCAGACTCTCACCGGAGTATTCGTCGGATTCGACCCCGACGACCACCACGTCAGAGTTCGGGAAGGCGGAGTTCGGGAAAGTGGAATCGGAGATGACGCACACCGGTTGCGCATCCTCGACCACGTATGCCAAACGCTCGGCGGGGTGCGCACGATCGAGTGGGAGGTATCCGCCGCCGGCCTTCACTACCGCGACAGCGGCAACGATCATGTCCACGGATTTCGGCAGCATGATTCCGACCAACGACTCGGATCGCACGCCATGATCGACGAGCTTGCGCGCCAACTGATTCGATCGTCGATCGAGTTCGCGGTACGACACGCGCTCGCTGCCCGCGACAACGGCGATCGCTTCCGGGGTCGCCCGAATGCGGTCGGAAAGGATCTCGGAGAGCGTTCGGACCGGGGTAATCGGCAGAACGGGCGGCACCAGCGCCTGGCGCGCCTCCGGGCGCAGTAGATCCACTGAGCCGAGCGCCGAGTGCGGAGTACCGACCATCGCGGTCAAGATTCGTAGATAACGGTCGGCGAGGTCCTCGGCTTGCTCCTTCGTGCCGAGCCAATCCAGAACACCGGAGATCGGCTGATCGAAATCGGCATGCTCACCAGTCGGAATCGCCAGGGAGACAAACAGTTCCGGCACGGTGGCCAGATCCGATCCGATAGGCGCACCGACCATGAGCCCCGGAAATCTCGGGTGAGCATCCAGCGGCTCCTCGAAACAGACCATCGCCCGGAACAACGGGCCCGTCTCGACCCAGCGGCCGTCACCGAGTGCGGCGGTCACCGAAGACAGAAGAATGTCTGCGTGTTCGAGAGCTTCGATTGCGACGGTGTCCACCGCACCGACCAGGTCGGTGAGCGTCATGGTGTTCGACACCGTCGAGCGAAGCACCAACTGGTTGGCGAACATCGAGACGAAATCGTCCGGATTGGAGGCGCCGTACCCTCGGACCGAGACGCCGATCGACACCTCGTCGGCCGAACCGACGCGGCGCAGCAGTCCGGCCATCGCAGACTGGAACAGCACGAACAGACTCGTGTTCATCGTCGTCGCCATCGTCTCGAGGCTCCGGCAGAGGCCTGCCTCGATCTCGAGGGGCGTGGACGTTCGACCGGATCCGGCGACGACCGGCAAACCCAGTTCCTCGGCGGGGTTCGACAAGGTCGCAGACCAGTACTCGACGTTGCGGGCGTGTTGAACTTCGGCGATCCATTTACCCGCGGCGTCGGGGTCGATATCCATCAATCGAGTTCCCGATTCCGCAGCGCAGAACAAGTCGAGGAACTCGAGGAAACGCCGGTGGTGACGCGAGATGTCCTCGTTGGTGTACAGGTCTGGATTCGCGGCGAAGTCGATCTGGATCTCTTCGGCTGCGGAAGTCTGATAGACGTTGACGGAGAGGTCTTCGATCGGCCCGGTCGAGATCACGTTCAGTTCGCCGTGCGCGTCCCCGAGAGTGATTCCGGAATGGAACAGCATGAGGTTGATCAACGGCCCGTGGAAGCCTCGTCCGTCGGCGATGCTGTGATCACCGGCGTTGAGGTCGCGTCGTAGGTCCTCGTGGCGGTATTTCTGATGACGCAGTGCGCCGGTGAGTTCGATCTTCACCTCGTGCAGCAAGTCCCCGACCGCGAAATGCGGATCGACGCTCGCACGTATCGGGACGACGTTCGACATCATTCCGCCGGACCTGCGAGCAGCTTTCGTCGTCCGCCCCGAGACCGGCAGGCTGAGGACCACGTCGCGGGTCCCGGTGGCCCGGGCGAGGTAAGCCGCCAGAGCACCGATCACCACTGACGACGTCGTCACATCGTGGGCGGCGGCCAGCCGTTCGAGGGAGCTCCGCAGTTCCGTAGGTACCGTCGCCGACCGTAGGCGAGACCATGCCTGCGACGGAGCAGTCGAGGACGCGAGCGAGGTTCCGCCCGGTTTGTCGGCCATCTTGGTGTTCCAGTAGTCGCGATCGCGCTCCCACCGCGTGGAGCCCAGATAGTCGGCCTCTGCCTTCACCAACGATTGGAGGGGGGCAGTTACCGCTGGGGGAACTGGCAGATCGCGCACCACAGCGGTGTAGATCTCGGCTGTGCGGTTCATCATCGACATCGCGCCGAAACCGTCGAGCGCCACATGATGAATACGGCTGTACCAGTAGTAATGGTCGTCGCGAAGCACCAGGACTGCCAGCCTGACCAGGCGATCGGTGAACGGATCGATGGCAGCAGTGTGCTCTCTGCGCATCCATTCCTGCGCTGCAGATTCCGGATCCGATTCGGCGCGAAGATCGACCACGTCGAGGGAGTCGTCCATGTCGAGATCGAGCCACTGACGCGCAACCCCGTCCACCTCGACCAGGCGCAGATATCCGGAGCCGATCTCACGGCCGGTCTGTTTGCTGGCAGCGGTCAGCAGCTCGATGTCGAGTGGGCCGTCCACGTCCACGTACTGAGCGATGCTGACGGGAATCTCGGGTCGAAGCTGTTGTGCGACAAGCAGGGAAAGTTGCGCGGCAGAAAGAGGGAAGGTGAGTTCGTCGTCCGGACGAGCTGCGGAAACGATTCCTCGGTCGGGACTGCCATCCACACGAATCTCCCTCTTACAACTTGATCATGATGCAAACAGGTATATGCGTCCGCTGGACGCTTCGAACTGATCGGGGCACTTCGAAAATGAGACGAATACTTTGGAAAGCTCGGGTGGAAACTGGCAAATCGCCCGCCGGAGATCACATCGTGACAATCAGCTGCGATGTTACCGATCAGTCAGCTTCCAGCAAATATTCATCAAACAACCATTTGGGACTATTGTCCTGAATATCATGGCTAAAACGGCCCTATATAACAAACCGAAGCGCCGGTACCCGACGAACGGGCACCGACGCTCCGGTGAAATGTATTCAGTTGATCGTGCCGAGGTTGCTTGTCAGACCGTGAAGCCGAGTGCGCGAAGTTGCTCGCGTCCGTCTTCGGTGATCTTGTCCGGTCCCCACGGCGGCAACCACACCCAGTTGATCTTCATGTCGGTACACAGATCGCTACGCACAAGTGCGCCGCGTGCCTGGTCCTCGATCACGTCGGTCAACGGGCACGCCGCCGACGTCAAAGTCATGTCGATCGTGACGACACCGTCGTCTTCGAAGAGTCCGTAGACCAAGCCGAGATCGACGACGTTGATTCCCAGTTCGGGATCGACGACGTCGCGCATCGCTTCTTCGAGTTCGTCGAGTCGCTCAGGCGACGGGACAGTGCCACTGCCCTGTGCGCCACCGAATTCCGCAGTGGAATCGGGATTCGGATTCACCGGAGCGCCGACCTCGGCGTCCTGCACTGGTTGTGTCTCGGTCATGATCCCTGTCCTTCAGTCGTGTCGACCAATTCACTGCTGCTGTCCGCCGTCGTCACAGCACTGCCGTCGACAATCTGGACTACAGCATCCTTGAATGCCATCCATCCGAGCAAGGCGCACTTCACGCGTGCCGGGTACTTCGAGACACCGACGAACGCGATGCCGTCGCCGAGAACGTCCTCGTCCCCCTCGACGGTGCCCCGACTGCTCACCATCTCGTTGAACGCCGTCACCGTCTTCAGTGCGTCGGTGACCTGCATCCCGATGACGAGGTCGTTGAGCACCGACGTCGACGCCTGGCTGATCGAACAACCCTGACCGTCGTACGAGACGTCGGAGACCGTTCCGTCCTCGGATATCTGGACGCGCAACGTCACCTCGTCGCCACACGTCGGGTTGACGTGGTGCACCTCGGCGCCGAACGGCTCACGGAGTCCGCGGCCGTGCGGATGTTTGTAGTGATCGAGGATCACTTCCTGATACATCTGCTCCATGCGCATGATTCAGTTCAACTCCCCTGCGACACCGAAAAATTCCTGCGCACGCTTGATCGCGGCAACGAGAACATCGATTTCCGCGGTGGTGTTGTAGAGCGCAAACGACGCACGGGCCGTCGCAGCGACACCGAACTTACGATGCAGCGGCCACGCACAATGGTGTCCGACGCGAATCGCGACGCCCTCGTCGTCGAGGATCTGTCCGAGGTCGTGGGCGTGAATACCGTCCACGACAAAGGAAATCGCTCCGCCGCGGTTCTCGGACGTCTGCGGTCCGATGATGCGCAGACCTTCGATCGCCGACAACTTTTCGAGAGCAGCCTCCACCAACACGTGCTCGTGCGCGGCGACTGCGTCCATCCCGAAGGTGTTCAGGTAATCCACGGCAGCGCCCAACCCGACCACCTGTGAGGTCATCGGTACGCCGGCTTCGAAACGCTGAGGCGGTGGCGCGTAAGTGCTGACCTCCATGGTGACCGTCTCGATCATCGAGCCACCGGTGATGAACGGAGGCATCGCTGCCAGCAGTTCACGACGGCCGTAGAGAACTCCGACCCCCGAAGGGCCGAGCATCTTGTGACCGGAGAACGCCGCGTAGTCCACTCCCAGTTCGTGGAAGTCGACCGCCATGTGAGGCACCGACTGGCACGCGTCGAGCACGACGAGCGCACCGACGGCGCGTGCTCGTCGCACCAATTCCTCGACGGGCGCGATCGCGCCGGTCACGTTGGACTGGTGGGTGAACGAAACGACCTTCACCGCGTCCGTCAGCTCCAGCGAATCAAGATCGATCCGGCCGTCGTCGGTGACGCCGTACCACTTGAGCGTCGCACCGGTTCGGCGCGCAAGTTCCTGCCAGGGAACGAGGTTGGCGTGGTGTTCGAGTTCGGTGATGACGATTTCGTCGCCAGGACCGACATGGCGGTCGAAGCGATCGTCACCGAGAACGTAGGTCACCAGATTGAGAGCCTCGGTGGCGTTCTTGGTGAACACCAACTCGTCCGAATCCGCACCCACGAAGGAAGCGATGGTGGCGCGAGCATTCTCGTACGCGTCAGTCGCCTCTTCTGCGAGCTGATGAGCACCCCGGTGTACTGCCGCGTTACACGTGGTCAGGAAGTCCCGTTCGGCATCGAGAACCTGGACCGGACGCTGTGAGGTAGCGCCGGAATCCAAGTACACCAAAGGTTTTCCGTCGCGCACGGTTCGCGCCAGGATCGGGAAGTCGGCCCGAACCGCTGTGACGTCGAGCTCGCGCACCGAGGTGGTCATCGTGATTACGCTCCCTGGGTAGCTGCGGTGTCCGCGGTGAAACGAACGTAGCCGTTGGTCTCGAGCTCGTCGGCCAGCTCCGGTCCACCGGACTCGACGATGCGGCCACCGACGAACACGTGAACGAAGTCGGGGTTGATGTAGCGCAGAATGCGCGTGTAGTGCGTGATCAGCAGAACGCCGCCGTTCTCGCGCTCCTTGTAGCGGTTGACGCCTTCCGAGACGGTGCGCAGAGCGTCGACGTCGAGGCCGGAGTCGGTCTCGTCGAGGATCGCGATCTTCGGCTTGAGCATGCCCAACTGCAGGATCTCGTGGCGCTTCTTCTCGCCACCGGAGAAACCTTCGTTGACCGAGCGCTCGATGAACGAGGCATCGATCTCGAGCTCGCTGAGGGCTTCCTTGACTTCCTTGACCCAGTGGCGCAGCTTGGGAGCCTCGCCTCGCACGGCCGTAGCGGCGGTGCGCAGGAAGTTGGACATGGAAACGCCGGGAACCTCGACGGGGTACTGCATGGCCAGGAAGAGCCCGGCACGCGCACGCTCGTCGACGCTCATTGCGAGGACGTCTTCACCGTTGAGGGTGATGGAGCCGGACGTGACCTGGTACTTGGGGTGACCGGCGATGGCGTACGACAGAGTCGACTTGCCGGAGCCGTTGGGGCCCATGATCGCGTGGGTCTCCCCCGAGCGGACCGTGAGGTCGACGCCCTTGAGGATCTGGATGGGCTCGGCGTTGGCATCGGAGTTGGCGACCTCGACGTGCAGGTCACGAACCTCGAGGACCGAAGTGGTGGTGTTGTCACTGGTAGACATGAAATTCCTTCAAGATGAGGCGGGCGAGCGTAGCGACGGGGTGGTGTCGCCGGCGGGGCGGTCAGGAGCCGACGGCTGCGAGTTCGGCTTCGACTGCGGCTTCGAGGCGATCGCGCACCTCGGGAACAGCGATCTTGTTGATGATTTCGTGGAAGAACCCACGTACGACCAGACGACGAGCCTGATCCTCCGGGATACCACGAGCACGCAGGTAGAACAGCTGCTCGTCGTCGAAACGTCCCGTTGCACTTGCGTGGCCGGCCCCGACGATCTCACCGGTTTCGATTTCGAGGTTCGGAACCGAGTCGGCGCGGGCGCCGTCGGTCAGCACCAGGTTGCGGTTGAGCTCGAACGTGTCGGTGCCCTCCGCTGCGGCGCGGATGAGAACGTCGCCGATCCACACGGTGTGCGCGTCGGGCTTGCCGGATCCGGGATCGCCCTGAAGCGCACCCTTGTAGACCACGTTGGACTTGCAGTTGGGCTGCGAATGGTCCACCAGCAGACGCTGTTCCAGATGCTGGCCGGCGTCGGCGAAGTACAGGCCGAGCAGTTCGGCGTCGCCGCCCGGTCCGTCGTACTTGACGGTGGCGGACAGGCGCACCAGGTCGCCGCCCAGGCTGATCGAGGTGTATCGAAGCACTGCGTCGCGGTTCAGGCGAGCGTGGTGTGACGTCACATGAACTGCGTCGTCCGCCCAGTCTTGGATGGCCACCACAGTCAGCTGCGCACTGTCACCGAGAACGAATTCGATGTTCTCCGCGAAGGTTCCGCTGCCGCGCTGGTCGATCACGAACGTCGCCTTGGCGAACTGCGCCAGACGAATCTGGGTGTGTCCGTAGGCGACGTTGTCGACTCCGGGGCCGGTCATGGTGACCACAACGGGCTTCTCGACCTCGACCTCGGCACCAACCGAGATGACCGTTGCCGTCTCGAAGCTCGAATACGCCTGCGCTGCAATGCGATCAGCGGGAACGCCGGCTTTGCCCAGACGTGCGTCGTCACGGCCGACGGTCTCGACGGTGATGTCGCTTCCGCCGTCGACCTCGACGGTGACCTGTCCGTTGGCGACGGCGCTGCCGTCGTGCAATCCCCGGAGGCGACGCAGCGGGGTGAACCGCCAGATCTCGTCACGTCCGCCGGGAACCTCGAAAGCATTGACGTCGAACGAGGAGAACTGCTCACCCTTGTTCGTGATGGGTGAGCCTGTGGCTGCACCCTTTACAGGAGCGGTCGGGTTCTCCCCGGCAACAGCTCCGATGACTCCGGTCTCTGGCGTGGTCACTAACCCACAGCCCCTTCCATCTGAAGTTCGATAAGGCGGTTGAGCTCGAGCGCGTACTCCATCGGGAGTTCCTTCGCGATGGGCTCGACGAATCCACGCACGATGGTGGCCATCGCCTCGTCCTCGGTCAGTCCGCGGCTCATCAGGTAGAAGAGCTGATCGTCACTGACCTTCGAAACGGTGGCCTCGTGACCCATGGTGACGTCGTCCTCGCGGATGTCGACGTACGGGTAGGTGTCGCTTCGGCTGATCTGGTCGACCAGCAGAGCGTCACACTTGACGGTCGACTTGGAGCCGTGGGCACCCTTGTTGACCTGCACCAGACCGCGGTACGACGCACGTCCACCACCACGGGCGACAGACTTGCTGATGATGGTCGAGGACGTGTGCGGCGCGAGGTGGAGCATCTTGGCGCCGGTGTCCTGGTGCTGGCCCTCGCCGGAGAACGCAACGGAGAGAACCTCACCGCGGGCGTACTCGCCCATCAGCCACACGGCCGGGTACTTCATGGTGACCTTGGAGCCGATGTTGCCGTCGACCCACTCCATGGATCCGCCGGCCTCGACCTTGGTGCGCTTGGTCACCAGGTTGTAGACGTTGTTGGACCAGTTCTGGATGGTCGTGTAGCGGCAGTGGCCGCCCTTCTTCACGATGATCTCGACGACGGCCGAGTGCAGTGAATCGGACTTGTAGATCGGCGCGGTGCAACCCTCGACATAGTGCACGGAGGCATCTTCGTCGACGATGATCAGGGTGCGCTCGAACTGACCCATGTTCTCGGTGTTGATGCGGAAGTACGCCTGCAACGGGATGTCCACGTGGACTCCCGGCGGAACGTAGATGAACGAGCCACCGGACCACACGGCGGTGTTCAGCGCGGAGAACTTGTTGTCGCCGGCCGGGATGACCGATCCGAAGTACTCCTTGAACAGCTCCGGGTGCTGCTTGAGACCGGTGTCCGTGTCGAGGAAGATGACGCCCTGCTCCTCGAGGTCCTCACGGATCGAGTGGTAGACGACCTCGGACTCGTACTGAGCTGCGACGCCGGCAACGAGGCGCTGCTTCTCCGCCTCGGGGATGCCGAGCTTGTCGTACGTGTTCTTGATGTCCTCGGGCAGGTCTTCCCACGACTCGGCCTGCTTCTCGCTGGACCGGACGAAGTACTTGATGTTGTCGAAGTGAATACCTTCGAGGTCGCTGCCCCAGTTCGGCATCGGCTTCTTGTCGAAGGTGCGCAGCGCCTTGAGGCGGATGTCGAGCATCCACTCGGGCTCGCTCTTCTTGGCGGAGATGTCCCGCACGACAGCCTCGGACAACCCGCGCTGCGCGCTGGCTCCGGCTTCGTCGGAATCGGACCAGCCGTAGCCGTAATGACCGAGGGACGCGATGGTCTCTTCCTGCGTGAGCGGCTCGGTGCCTGCTGCCGCAGTGGTAGTCGCCTGGTCTGATGTGACGGTCATGCGAGCTCCTTCCGGAGTCTTGTTTCTTGACGGCTGCTCGGGCTCAGCGAGGGCTGGTCGCTGTGGTCGAGCAGTTCTGACTTTGAAGAACTAGCTGAAAAATCTCTATTCGAACGCTGCACGGTGGCAACGCTCTGTAGAACACTCTGGTCCGGTCATCTACTCCCGGTGGACACGAGGGGCACGTGCGTCGTGCAGGCGCAGTCACCGTTGGCGATGGTCGCCAGACGCTGAACATGAGTCCCGAGCAATTGCCGGAATGCTTGCTGCTCTGCCTCGCACAGTTCCGGAAACTCTTCTGCCACATGGGAAACCGGGCAATGGTGTTGGCAGATCTGCACGCCGTTGCCGACCGGCCGGGTCGACGCCGCGAACCCCACCGCGTTGAAGGCTTCGGCGATTGCGTCCGCTGTCGCCTCGACGTTGTCGACATCTGTCGGATCAGCCGGTTCGACGTCTCCGACGATCGCCTGAACCCGACGCTTGGCGAACTCCTCGATTGCCGCGTCTCCGCCGATTTCACGGAGTTGCCGCATCGCGGCTCCCGCCAGATCGTCGTAGGTGTGGCCGAGGCGGCCTCGACCGGTCGCGGTGATCTGGAACTGCTTGGCGGGACGACCTCGTCCACGCTGACGCAGCGACGCCGCCGAAGCGGTTCGGGCTTCCCCGGACTCGATCAAAGCGTCCAAGTGACGTCGGACACCTGCGGCACTCAAACCGAGGCGCGTGCCGATTTCGGAGGCGGTAATGGGGCCTTCTTCGAGTAGCAGCTTGACCACTGCGGCCCGGGTCTGGCCTTCGACGCTCACCGTCACCGGATTTGCGGCAGCACTAGGCGAGGTCGCTACAGTGGGCTGACCTGCAACTTCCTTGCTTCGAGGGTCTGACGCATTTCTTTTCACAACACAAGTGTGACGGAATTCTTTTCACAGGTCTACTAAGGGCAACCTGCATTACATTCGGGAATATCCGGACAACGCACGTTGTTTGTGCTTGTCTGTCCGGCTGGATCGAGCCGCTACGCTGCCTGGTGTGCCGCAGACCCCCGAGAAGACGACGACCGCGCGATCGGCGCGCGCGATCCTGCTGGAAAAACCCAAGGCACTCGCGCTTTCCACGATCGGCGTTCGGCCTTTCGGTTCCGCTCCCCGGCAGAGTATGGCCGCCGTGCTGCACGGCGACGAGGACGAGCGCCCGGGCCTGAACGCGAAGGAAACCGCACAACTGCGAGGGATTCGCCGATTCGGCGCAACTGGCGCGGTCTTGATGGCAGTCGGAGCGCTCGGCGCCGGCGCACAACCCGTCCTGCAGAATCCGACCGCAGGACTTCGAGTCCTCAGCCTTCCCGGACGTATGCCGACGGTCTCACTCACCATGACGATGACCGGAACCGTGCTCGTCGTTCTGGCCTGGCTGATGATGGGCCGATTTGCAGTCGGGGACATACGCAGCCGTTCCGGCGCACCGCGGCGCATGACCCGTTCCCAGTTGGACCGCACACTCCTGCTGTGGATCCTGCCGCTCTCGGTCGCACCGCCGATGTTCAGCCGCGACGTCTACTCGTATCTGGCTCAAAGCGAAATCGCGGCCCGTGGACTCGATCCGTACGCCATCGGCCCCAAGGCGGCACTGGGCGTCGACCACGTTCTCACCCGCACGGTTCCGACGATCTGGCGCGACACCCCGGCTCCGTACGGACCGTTCTTCCTGTGGCTGGGACGCGGGATCAGCTCACTGACCGGCGACAACATCGTGGCCGGAATCTTCTTGCACCGCTTGCTCGCATTGGCCGGCGTCGCGCTCATCGTGTGGGCGATACCGCGACTGGCCAAGCGATGCGGTGTCTCTGCCGTCAGTTCGCTCTGGCTCGGTGCCGCGAACCCACTGTTGCTCTTCCACTTGGTGGCCGGCATCCACAACGAAGCACTCATGCTCGGGTTGATGCTCGCCGGAATCGAGATCGCCCTCCGCGCAGTCGAAGGGTCCGGGCCCATCCGTGGGCGAGCGCTGTTCTATCTCGTTGCGGGATCAGGTTTGATCGCCTTGTCGTCGACCGTCAAAATTCCGTCCTTGCTTGCACTGGGATTTGTCGGCATGGCTTTGGCCCGGCGTTGGGGTGGAACCTGGAAAGCCTTGGCGGGAGCCGCGATCCTCCTGGGCATCGTTGCCGCTGTCGTCACGTTTGTCATCAGCGTGGCCAGTGGGCTCGGTATGGGTTGGATCAACACCCTCGACACCGCCACCGCAGTCCGGAGTTGGATGTCCATCCCGACGCTCCTGGGCGTCGGCACGGGATTGGCCGGTGTACTACTCGGACTCGGCGATCACACGACGGCGATCCTCACGATCACGCGGCCCATCGCAACTCTCGTCGCCATGCTCGTCACCGCACGGATGATGATCTCGGTGTACATGGGCCGCATACACCCGGTCGGTGGACTCGGCATCGCACTAGGAGCGATCGTTCTCCTGTTCCCCGTCGTTCAGCCGTGGTACCTGCTGTGGGCGATCCTTCCGTTGGCGGCGTGGGCCACCGCGCCGATTTTCCGCATCCCTGCCGTCGTCTTCACCTCGATCGTCAGCGTCATGTTGATGTCCAACGGCGCCGAATACCTTCCGTTCATGATCGTGCAGGCCGTCATCGCGACCATCCTCACCGCCGGAACGCTCATCGTCTTCACCCGCAATTCACTCCCTTGGCGTAGCGACAAGCCAGTAGCGGAGATCACGAAAGGCGGACCGGTAGACGAAGACAACTCGGCGGGGGCTTACGCTGATTCCCCGTGACCTCGAGAGCCTCCAGATCGTCGACGCCGGCGGTACAGATCCAGGGTGTCGTCAAGTCCTTCGACGGTGTTCGAGCCGTCGACGGTATCGATCTCACTGTCGAGACGGCCCAGGTAGTTGCCCTGCTCGGCCCCAACGGAGCCGGTAAGACAACCACCGTCGAGATGTGCGAAGGGTTTGTCACCCCCGATGCCGGCACGGTTCGAGTGCTCGGTCTCGATCCCATCGCCGACTCCGGTGAAGTCCGCTCGCGAATCGGTGTCATGCTGCAGGGCGGCGGCGCGTACCCCGGGTCCAAGGCCGGGGAAATGCTCGACCTCGTGGCCGCATACTCGGCCGACCCGCTCGATCCCGCCTGGCTCCTTTCCAAACTCGGCCTCACCGATGCGCGCAAGACCCCGTACCGCCGCCTCTCCGGAGGCCAGCAGCAACGACTGTCCCTGGCGTGCGCGCTGGTCGGCCGTCCCGAATTGGTATTTCTGGACGAACCCACCGCCGGCCTCGACGCTCAGGCACGTCTACTCGTGTGGGAACTCATCGACGCTCTGCGACGCGACGGCGTGAGCGTCCTGCTCACCACACACCTCATGGACGAGGCCGAAGCGCTCGCCGACGAACTGGTCATCATCGACCACGGCAAGATCGTCGCGTCGGGAACGCCGGCGGAGGTCACCAGCAAGGGCGCCGAAGGACAACTCCGTCTGACGACGGTTCCCGGTTTGAGCCTCGATTCGCTGGCCGGTTCACTCGCCGGGTTCCGCATCGAGGAATCCAACCCCGGCACCTACGTCGTCGAAGGTGCAATCGATCCGGCAACCGTGGCGACTGTCGCAACGTGGTGTGCCGATCAGGACGTGCTGATCAACGACATTCGCGTCGATCAACGGAGTCTGGAAGACGTCTTCCTCGAATTGACGGGCCGGGAACTGAGGGGATGACGGAGATCAAGGTCATGAACGAAACAGCGTCGAACGGCCAGAGCAGTCCCATCAGCGTTGCCAGAGACCGACGGCTCGCCGAGAACCGCTTCGAGCCAGGCACCTTCTCGCCGGATCCCCGCCCCAATTCGGCGGCCAAGATGCTGGCGGCGCAGACCAAACTGGAGCTGACTCTTCTGCTCCGCAACGGTGAGCAATTGCTGCTCACCATGTTCATCCCGATCACCCTGCTCATCGGACTGTGTCTACTTCCGATCGGCGATTTGGGCGATTCTCGGGTCGATACCGTGCTCCCTGGTGTCATGATGGTTGCCGTGATGTCGACGGCGTTCACCGGACAGGCCATCGCCGTCGGATTCGACCGCCGATACGGCGCGCTCAAGCGACTCGGTGCAACGCCGCTACCGCGGTGGGGAATCATCGCAGGCAAGAGCGCTGCCGTCATCATCGTCGTGGCTCTGCAGTCACTCTTGCTCGGCGCTATCGGTTTGGCGTTGGGATGGCGTCCGTCATTCGTCGAACTTGTACTCGGCGCAGTGGTCATTGCCATCGGTACTGTCACATTTGCAGCGCTTGGCCTCCTGCTCGGCGGTACTTTGCGCGCAGAGATCGTTCTCGCTCTCGCCAACATCCTGTGGTTCATCATGGTGGGCATCGGCAGTGTGGTCTTCGCCAGCGGCGAACTTCCGACCGCCGTTCACACGCTGGTACGCATTGTTCCGTCCGGCGCTCTCGCACACGCACTCGAAGCGACCCTCGACACCTCGATGGACTGGTTCTCGATTCTCGTACTACTCATCTGGGCCGCAGTGGCCGGAGTCTGCGCAGCAAGGTGGTTCAAGTTCACGTGAGTACACGACGGACAGCTCAGATCGTCGGCTGTGTGGCCGCAACAGTCATGTTGTGTGCCGGACCCGCAACGGCGACCCCTTCGGTGTCCGGTCCACTCGCACCTGCAAATCCGTACCTCGGTCCCGTCGGTACTTCCACCATGCACGGTGACGCGGGCTCGTCCGACGTCACTCCGCTGCCCGGTCCAGGAACCGGCCCCCACGAGGTGACTGCTTTCCCGATGATGGCCGCCTGCCCGACGGTCCTCCAGGGTTCCGACGGCATGGTCGTCTCGCTCTGCACGACGATGATCGGCCAGATCCCGACCATCCATTTGATCGATCCGAAGGCCGACGCCACGCCGTTGGGTAGATCCGTAGCACAACTGCCGCTCGCGAAGGGCAGTCTGCTCGGCGGCGTCTACGCCTACCTCGACAACGAGAACCGTCTCGTAGCCGTCGACGGAAACCGTCAACTGGTCCGCATTTCCCATGCGCAGAATCCGGACGGCAGTTGGCGGCTGGAACTCGCGGATGTCATCGATCTCAGTGGTGCGGTTGCCGCCGACGACAACGTCACCGGCCTCGCTCCGGACTGGGAAGGCAATGTCTGGTTCGCCACCGGGCACGGCACCGTCGGGTATGTCGGCGCGGATCGAATCGCGCACAGCATTGCACTCCCCGAAGGTGAACAGGTGCAGAACAGCATCTCCACCTCCCCGACGGGCACTGCCGTCGCAACTACCCACGCGCTCTACCAACTGAAGCGAAATGGCGACGAGGTCGTCATCGACTGGCGTCAGCCGTACGACCGCGGGCCGGCCCGTAATCCGGGTCAGCTCAGCTGGGGAACCGGATCGACGCCGACATACTTCGGCCCGTCGACGGGCAGCGATTTCTTGACCATCGTCGACAACGCCCACCCGACAGTGAGCTTGCATGTCTATCGCGCTGACACGGGCGCCGAGGTGTGCACGCAGCCGGTGTTGTCCGCTGCCAGCCAGGACGGCTCACCGAGCGGCAGCGAGAACTCCCCCGTCGGCATCGGTCATTCCGTCTACGTCGCCGGCACTTACGGATACCCGTACCCCACGACTCCTGAAGGTGCCGGTCCAGCGGTCCCCGCCACGGCACCCTTCAACGGCGGAATGACGCGCGTCGACATCGATCCGGTCGGCTGCCATGTCGTGTGGGACAACACGATCCGCAGCTCCGCGGTACCCCACCTCTCGACGGCTGACGGCTCGATCTACACCGTGACACGAGACGGTGCTCCGAACACCTCTCCGCTGGACGGTTACTCCTTCGCGGTGATCGACTCGAAGGACGGGTCGCAGATCGGTTCGACTCCACTGCCGTCGACGATCCTCAACGACACCCTTCAGATGTCGGCACTCATCACCGAGTCGGGCGAGTACTTCCAGGGAACGATCTCGGGAATCGTGCGAGTTCGCGCGAACTGATGCGAACTGCCCCCAACGACACTGTGTAGTTGATGGGGAACTACGATCGTTGGCGTGGTGAATCGTGTGTATGCCGGATAACCGCATGTAGTTGTACGTTCCACTGCACAATAGCAGTCGAATATTCGGATGATCTCACAACGACAAACACCCCGGTTCGGCCGAACCGGGTGTTTGGGACTACAAATTACCCCTTGACGTTGCTCGGGTCATTACCAGGAGCAATGGTGTTCTTCTCGCGAATCTGACCGTTCTTGCCCTGGATCGAAACTTCACCGCCGCCAGCGTTGCCCACGATCTGATTCGCCTTGGAAATCGCTTGCTTCTGAGTGTCGGTGTGAGCACTGGCGCGCTTGCTTCCAGGAGCGCCCTTCACATCCCATCCACCCTTTGGGTTGGGGCTGACGACTCGGTTGTTCTTGGCAGCCATTTCTATGGCCTTCCCACCAAAAGCTCTGTGGCAGACACGATCTTGACATCTTTTGCCAAAATCGTTGGAGAAGACTACGTTGACAGGTGAACCGTCGAAAGTTCCACAAGCCGCGAAGCCTCGTTCCAGTCCGACACCCGGATTGGTACCGGGGCTTTCGGTGATTGAAACACTACACCTAGTGGCCGACAGAAACACATAACGCGAGATGTAGTGAATTACATCGTTGAAATTTGCAGGCTGACCGGGTTCAGCGCGCCGAGGTCTTCGACATGTAGGCGTGTCGCCCACCATACTTAATGCCTTGAAATGCCCGGAGCATGCAGAGCATGCACACCTCGCAGTGCGTGTGAACGAGTGTTCGACGTCTTTGCATACTCACAAACATGTGCAGTTGAACTGACTTAGCGTGTCGTGTCTGACCTGCATAGATGACAGAACCTACGATCAGCGAATGGTTCCCATGCTCAGACAGAACGTGATCGTTCACGAAATCAGCCTTTCCAGCGGCACACCTTGGCACGTCTACATCGCTGCTGTCATCGGTGGATTGATCGCAATCGGTGGTTGGTTAGCCGTGCATTACTTCAGCAAGAAACGAGACCTTGATGGCTGGCGTCGTACGGCACTGCTGGAAGCTGTTTCAGCGCTAGTAGCGTCCTCGATTTCCCGTCGCGATCATATAACTACAGTTAGCGGACTCTATGACCGTTTCACAATCCCGCCAACCTACACAGTGCCTGACGAGGCTAGAAAAGCGCTCAGAGACATGATGGCGGCTCGCCACAAGATCGAAATCTGTGCAGAGAATAGTATTCTAAGATCTGCCGATCAAATTATCGAACTCCACACGAACAGTGCCCTATGCATTGAAAGGCTTCAGCGTAGTTTCTTTTATCCCGGCGAAGACGGAGAATTCGTCAGACTCAGGAGCCCAGAAGGAATAATAGAAGATGAAAGAGATGCGGAAATAGATATAGATGAGTTGACAAAATGTCACGCGAAATTAATTAGATCACTACAGATCGAAATACGTCTGAAGAAAAAGCAGCTATGACCTTCACGCATTCGACGAACTTGGCGTTTCCTTCGATTGCATTGGCTGGTTCGACTGTACGAATTATGTACACAGTGTTCTGATCGTCGTCTCTGCTGCTGTTCAGCCAACCAACGCCGAGCGCTAAGACTGTGATCAGGGCCAGAACTCCAAGTAGGCCGAGAAATTTCTTGTCCATGCTTCTCCCGTTTCGTTAGGTTTGTCCTTATATCGCCGGAACAGACCAGTCGTTACAATTTTGGAGTACGTCGCAGGAGAGCAGTTCAGATTAATCAGATTCACTGGCGGGTACAGATTGACCAGACAGCCAATTTTGTTAATCAGAGAAAGCATTACATGCCAAAAAATAGGACTACGCAGCAACGGCAGACGGACTTCTCCGTCTGCCGTAAGCAGTAGCTACCCGAATGCTCGTTTGACTTGCGCTTCTACGTCATCGGTTGTGGTTTGTACGTAGAACTTCAACGAAGTCTGCACACTGTGGTGTCGCAGCTGTCTACGCAGAATCTCCGGTGAACAGCCGTTGTTGACCAGTTCTGTTGCGAACTTGTGCCGTAGTGCATGCGGAGTGACTTCGATTTTTGAGTTACGTCCTACTCGTTGCAGACCGAGGTACACAGTATTTCTGGTGACCTTCGGATTCCACTGCGCGTACTCCGCTGCAAACCATTCAGGAACTACGACCGGACCGGATGACTTCGCTGAACTAAGTGTTCCGTTCGGTAGCATTTGCCGATCTACGAGCAAGACATTTCCCGAAATACGTTGCTTCACAACAGATTCGCCCAAACGAAGTCCAGCGTAGAGCATTGAGAAGCCGTACATTTTGTATCGTGACGATTCGATCGCCTGGTGAATGGTCGTCAGCGGAGCAAGTGTGTAGATCCGTGGTTGACCTTTGGATACTTTGAGCTGCACACCGAGCATCGAACGCAGTGCAATCGCATGCTTGTTGCGTGTGGATTGGTTCAGCACGGTTTGCAGGCGGTTGTGCAGAAAGCCCACGGTTGCCTGTTCGATCGGTACCTCACACAGTTCGAGGCATCGCAGAGTGCTCAGATAGTGGTAGACGGTTGATGCCTTCACCTGCTTGTTGGCAAGGTTCTGCTGGGCAACGTCGAGAATCGTTGTAGTTGACACTTCCACTCCTCACATCGGAGCAGTCACCCGGCACGGCCCCAACGACACTGTGTAGTTGATGGGGAACTACGATCGTTGGCGTGGTGAATCGTGTGTATGCCGGATTTTTACGCTTGGTGGATCGACTACCTCTCCCCTCGCTGAAAACGCAGAAAATCATCGCGTTCATCGTGATCCTGACGCAGGGCGGCATCGCTGTCACCGGCGCGGTGGTGCGCGTGACGGACTCGGGACTCGGTTGCCCGACGTGGCCGCAGTGCTTCCCCGGTAGCTTCGTCCCGGTCGGCCACGGACAGGTCGCGGTGATTCACCAAGCCGTCGAGTTCGGCAACCGCCTGCTGACCTTCCTGGTCGTCATCGTCGCCGCTGCGATCGTGCTTGCGGTGACTCGCGCTCGCCGACGCAAAGAGGTGCTTGTCTACGCCTGGATGATGCCGCTCGGCACTGTCGTTCAGGCAGTGATCGGCGGTATCACCGTCCTCACAGGCTTGCTGTGGTGGACGGTCGCCATTCACCTGGTTGCGTCGATGCTGATGGTCTGGGTTGCCACGGTGATGTACGCGAAGATCGCGGAACCCGACGAAGCAACAACTCTGGTCGTGATGCCGAAGCCGTTGCGCTGGCTTACCGCGCTGTCAGGTGTCGCGCTCGCCGGCGTTTTGGTCGCTGGAACTCTCGTAACGGGCGCAGGCCCGCACGCCGGCGACAAGGGACTGGACCGGACGGTGCCTCGCCTGGAGATCGAGATCGTGACGCTCGTCCATCTGCACTCACAGCTTCTGGTCGGATATCTCGCGCTGGTCGTGGGTCTGACCTTCGGCCTGTATGCGGTCGGGACATCCGCAGCCGTGAAGATCCGTCTGAAGGTCCTGCTGGGACTGATCCTCGCGCAGTCGCTCATCGGTGTCGTGCAGTACTTCACCGATGTGCCGGAAGTTCTGGTGATCATGCACGTCGCCGGTGCAGGACTGTGCACGGCTGCGACCGCAGCAGTTTGGGCTGCGGGTAAGACCCGCCAGTACACGCCGACCAATTCGCCGATACCAGCTGTCTGACGCTTCAAGACACGTGTGGGGCGTAGGAACACCAAAAGGTGTTCCTACGCCCCACACGTCATTTCAGGATTCGTTGCGAGCTTTCGGGAACCGAGTCTGGTTGGCGACCCAACCGGCCATCTTCTTGAAATGGCCTTCCTGCGGGGTGACGATGCTCGTCAGTTCGCGCTCCCACTCGGCGACGGTGACGTTGTCGAAGGACGCGACGACCGCGTTTGCCGTGGCGAGGTCCTCGACGACCTGATCACCGAGGATGCCGTCGGCACCTACGAGGGTGATGCGAACGCCGGCCAGGCCGACCGGCTGGATGACGGCGCTGGCGGAGCCGCCGTGCTCGGCGACGAACTTGGTGATGGCGTTCACCGTGGACTTCGGCAGTTCCGGCGCGGACGGGGTGGCGTCCGACTTCTCGGTATCGGTGCTCATGACTCGACAATACTGGTCGGTAGCCCGGAAGCGACACCAGGCATGGACTGAGCGTCGGCCGCCTCGGGTGTAGAACAGAAACCATGCGAGCCATCTACGTGACCGAGACCGGCGGACCAGACGTTCTGACTCTGACCGAACAACCCGAACCGACACCCGGCCCAGGCGATCTACTCGTCAAGACCGAAGCGATCGGCATCAATTTCATCGACACGTACTTCCGAATGGGCCAGTACAAGCGTCCGCTCCCCTACATTCCCGGCGACGAGGGCAGCGGGGTTGTCGAAGCTGTCGGCTCCGACGTCAACGAATTCTCCGTGGGCGACCGGGTCGCGTGGGCCGCTGCCACTGGCAGCTATGCCGAGAAGGTGGCTGTTCCCGCCGCAGTCGCCGTGAAAGTGCCTGACGGTGTCCCTGCATCGGCCGCAGCGTCGGCGCTCCTGCAGGGGATGACGGCGCACTACCTCGCGAAGTCGACGTATCCGATCCAGAGCGGCGACACCGTGCTCGTGCACGCAGGCGCGGGCGGCGTCGGGTTGATCCTGACGCAGATGGCCGTCAGCCTCGGGGCGAAGGTCATCACGACTGTGTCATCGGATGCAAAGGAAGAACTCTCGCGCGGCGCGGGTGCCTCGGAGGTTCTGCGGTACGACGAGGACATCGCAGCGCGAGTCCGGGAGTTGACCGGCGGCGAAGGAGTAGCGGCGGCATACGACGGCGTCGGCGCGACAACTTTTGATTCGAGCTTGGCTTCCGTGCGCATCCGCGGCACGGTCGCTTTGTTCGGTGCGGCCAGTGGACCGGTTCCGCCGGTTGATCCGCAGCGGCTCAATTCGTCGGGTTCGCTGTTCCTGACGCGTCCGACGCTCGCGCATCACATTCGCACTCGAGAGGAACTGACCTGGCGTGCCGGCGATGTCTTCGACGCCATTGCGGCCGGGAAACTCGATATTCGCGTCGGCGCCGAGTATCCCCTCGCCGATGCGGCAACAGCGCATCGGGATCTGGAAGGTAGAGCAACGACCGGGTCGATCGTTCTGATCCCCTAGCGAAGTGCTGTGCGCCTTTATTAACCGCCCGCGGTTAATAAAGGCGCACAGCAGAATCAGCTCAGCATGTCGCTGATCGTCTGCAGTCCGAGAACCGAGTCGACAGCGAGGCCGACGAACACGATCGCAAGATAGTTGTTGGACTGCAGGAACAGGCGCAGCGGCTTGACCTGAGCACCACCGCGAACGCTGCGGTACAGCTGATGTGCCATGAGCAGGAACCACGCACCGGCAACGATGGTGATGGCGGCGTAGATGACTCCCGATGCGGGCACGAGGACAAGCGTCGTGACGACCATTGCCCAGCTGTAGAACAGAATCTGCTTGGTGACGTGCTCTTCGGTGGCGATCACCGGAAGCATGGGAACACCGGCAGCTTTGTAGTCCTCTTTGTATCGCATCGCCAGCGCCCAGGTGTGCGGCGGCGTCCAGAAGAAGATGATCAGGAACAGCACGACGGGCTGCCAGCTCAGCGACCCGGTGACAGCGGCCCAGCCCACGAGGACGGGCATACATCCGGCTGCGCCACCCCAGATGACGTTCTGCCAGGTACGACGCTTGAGAACCATCGTGTAGATGAGGACGTAGAACGCGATCGTGATCACGACGAGGATGCCGGCCAAGAGGTTGGCTCGCCACCACAGCCACAGGAACGACGCGAGTCCGAGAAGGAGCCCGAAGACGAGCGCGTTGCGCGTCGGCACCGCCTCGCGGGCCAGCGGCCGCTTCGCCGTGCGCTTCATGACCTTGTCGATGTCGGCGTCGACGACGCAGTTGAGCGAGTTCGCACTCGCCGCGCCCATCCAGCCACCGAAGAGGGTGCTGAGGATCAGAACGATGTCGACTGTTCCGCGATCGGCCAGCAGCATTGCCGGAATGGTTGCCACCAACAGCAATTCGATCACTCGCGGCTTCGTGAGCGCGATATAAGCCAGAACCTTGCCCGTTGCGCGACCCCACACCGTATCGGTATTGGTCGCCCGCGGGGCGGCACCTGGGCTGCCGAAGCCATGTCCGCTCGGCTGTTGCCCTGTCCGCACGTTCTCTCCTTGCACCACGCGTTACCGCACTAACTCTTCACGACACACTGCTGACACTGTTCTCTACTACGAACGATGGTAGACCGCAGCCATTGAGGAACCGAATCGACCCGGACAGCCAGGACCATTAGGCTGGGTTACGCAGTGGAGGGACACCCCACCCTCGCAATCCACGTACACCATGTCAGGAGACATCTGCCAGTGTCGATCACAGACGAGATCCACGTCCTCACGCAACCCGTCCACCCCTCGGACTGGACCGACCTGGACACCAAGGCTGTCGATACCGCCCGCGTGCTCGCCGCCGACGCGGTTCAGAAGGTCGGCAACGGCCATCCCGGAACTGCAATGAGCTTGGCGCCGTTGGCATACACCCTCTTCCAGCGCGTCATGCGCCACGATCCTTCGGATGCAGAATGGGTCGGCCGTGACCGCTTCGTTCTCTCCTGTGGCCATTCATCCTTGACGCTGTACACCCAGCTCTACCTGTCGGGCTACGGTCTCGAGCTCGCTGACCTCGAAGCTCTCCGGACGTGGGGCGCACTGACCCCCGGCCACCCCGAGGTCGGCCACACCGTCGGCGTCGAGATGACCACCGGTCCGCTGGGCCAGGGCCTTGCGTCCGCAGTCGGTATGGCGATGGCTGCGCGTCGTGAGCGTGGGTTGTTCGATCCGGAGACCCCGGTCGGCTCCTCCCCCTTCGACCATCACATCTACGTGATCGCGTCCGACGGTGACATCGAAGAAGGCGTTACGTCCGAGGCCTCGTCTCTCGCCGGTGTCCAGGAACTGGGCAACCTCATCGTCTTCTACGACGACAACAAGATCTCCATCGAGCACGACACCACCATCGCTCTCGGCGAAGACGTCGGAAAGCGATACGAGGCATACGGCTGGCACGTTCAGCACGTCGAAGGTGGCGAGAACGTCTCCGGCATCCTCGACGCGGTTGCCGCGGCCAAGGCCGTCGTCGATCGTCCCTCCATCATCTTGCTCCGCACCATCATCGGTTTCCCGGCTCCGAAGAAGATGAACACCGGCGACGTCCACGGCTCCGCTCTCGGTGCCGACGAAGTTGCAGCGGTCAAGGAAGCCCTCGGCTTCGATCCGGCCAAGTCCTTCGACGTCGACGCCGACGCTCTGGCTCACGCCCGTGAGGTCGTCTCCCGCGGCGCCGACGCACGCAAGGCATGGCAGGTCGAGTTCGACGCGTGGGCTGCACGTGAGACCGAGCGCAAGGAACTCTTCGACCGCCTGTTCGCCGGTGAGTTCCCCGCCGGCTGGGCCGACGCTCTCCCGACCTACGAGGCCGACGCCAAGGGCGTTGCGACTCGCAAGGCCTCCGGTTCGGCACTCAACGCGCTCGGACCGATCCTGCCCGAGCTGTGGGGCGGCTCCGCCGACCTCGCCGGCAGCAACAACACCACCATCAAGGGCGCAGATTCGTTCGGCCCGTTCTCCATCTCCACCAACGACTGGAATGCGCAGCCTTACGGCCGCACGCTCCACTTCGGCATCCGCGAGCACGCGATGGGCTCGATCCTCAACGGCATCGCGCTTCACGGACCCACCCGCCCGTACGGCGGAACCTTCATGGTCTTCTCCGACTACATGCGTCCGGCGGTTCGCCTGGCCGCACTGATGAAGACTGCCGTCACCTACGTCTGGACCCACGACTCCATCGGTCTCGGCGAAGACGGCCCGACCCACCAGCCGGTCGAGCACCTCGCTGCTCTTCGTGCGATCCCGAACCTCGCCGTCGTCCGCCCGGGTGACGCCAACGAGACCTCGTTCGCATGGCAGGCAGCACTCGAGAACAAGACGGGCCCGACGGCTCTGGCACTCACTCGCCAGGACATCCCGGTTCTCGAAGGCACCAAGGAGAAGGCTGCCGAGGGTGTCAAGCGCGGCGCTTACGTCCTCGTCGATGCAGCCAACGGTTCGCCCGAGGTCATCTTGCTGGCGACCGGTTCCGAACTGCATCTGGCCACCGAGGCTCGCGAAACCCTCGAAGCTCAGGGCGTCGCAACCCGCGTCGTTTCCGTGCCGTGCCTCGATTGGTTCCTCGAGCAGGATCAGGCGTACCGCGACGAGGTCATTCCGCCCGCCGTGCGCGCGCGTGTGTCCGTCGAAGCCGGCATCGCGATGCCGTGGTGGCGCATCCTCGGCGACGCCGGTCAGGCCGTCTCGCTCGAGCACTACGGCGCTTCCGCCGATTACAAGACCTTGTTCCGGGAGTTCGGCATCACTGCCGACGCGACTGTCGAAGCCGCGCAGCGCTCCCTCGCAGCTGTGAAGGGATGATCTCGATGACACAGAACGTGAATACCGAAAAGCTCTCCGCTGCAGGCGTTTCCATCTGGCTCGACGACCTCTCGCGGGATCGCATCCAGTCCGGCAACCTGCAGAACCTCATCGACACGAAGTCGATCGTGGGTGTCACGACCAACCCGTCGATCTTCCAGGCGGCACTGTCCAAGGGATCGGCGTACGACGCTCAGGTCCGTGAGCTCGCACAGCGCGGCGCCGATGTCGACGCCACCATCACCGCGGTGACCACCGACGACGTGCGTGCTGCGTGCGACATCCTGGCTCCGCAGTTCGAGGCGTCGAACGGCGTCGACGGCCGCGTGTCCATCGAAGTCGATCCTCGCCTGGCTCACGACACCGACGCCACCGTCGCGCAGGCGATCGAGCTGCACAAGATCGTCGATCGTCCGAACGTCCTGATCAAGATCCCCGCGACGCTGGCAGGCATTCCCGCCATCGCCAAGGTGATCGGTGAGGGCATCAGCGTCAACGTCACCTTGATCTTCTCGGTCGAGCGCTACGAAGCTGTCATGGGCGCATACCTGCAAGGTCTGGACACCGCCAAGGCTGCCGGCCGCGACATCTCGTCCATCGAGTCGGTCGCCTCGTTCTTCGTCTCCCGCGTGGATTCCGAGATCGACAACCGCCTCACGGCAATCGGCACGCCGGAAGCCCTCGAGCTTCGTGGCAAGGCTGCACTCGCAAACGCGCGTCTGGCGTACAACGCGTACCAGCAGATCTTCGAGGTGCAGCCGCGCTTCCAGGCTCTTCTGGCCGACGGCGCCAAGGCTCAGCGTCCGCTGTGGGCGTCGACCGGCGTGAAGAACCCGGATTACCCCGACACTCTCTACGTCACCGAGTTGGTTGCGCCGAACACGGTCAACACCATGCCGGAGAAGACGCTCGACGCTCTCGCCGACCACGGCGAGATCACCGGCGACACGATCTCGGGCACCGCTCAGGAGTCACAGGCGGTCTTCGATCAGCTCGCTGCAGTCGGCATCGATCTTGCGGACGTGTTCAAGGTCCTCGAGACAGAGGGCGTCGACAAGTTCGAGGTGTCCTGGAACGAGTTGCTCGACGCAACCGGCGAGCAGCTCCGCGCAGCAACCCAGAAGAGCTGAGCCTGTGAGCGATTCCGCGGCGGCATCAGATTGGGTGAATCCCCTTCGGGACAGCACCGACAAACGGCTTCCGCACATTGCGGGGCCCTGCGCCCTGGTGATTTTCGGTGTTACCGGCGACCTTGCCAGGCGCAAGCTCATGCCCGCCATCTACGACCTCGCCAACCGTGGACTGTTGCCGCCCGGATTCGCTCTGGTCGGGTTCGCCCGGCGTGACTGGACGGACGAGGACTTCGCGAACGTCGTCCTCGAAGCAGTCAAGGACGGTGCTCGCACCAAGTTCCGTCAGGACGTCTGGGAGAGGCTCGCTGAAGGTATCCGGTTCGTGGAGGGCAGTTTCGACGAGGCCGAGGCCTTCCAGAACCTGTCCGACACGTTGGCAACGCTCGACAACGAACGTGGTATCGGCGGCAATCACGGTTTCTACCTTGCGATTCCGCCCAACGCGTTTCCTCAGGTGCTCGAGCAACTGTCGGCGTCGGGCCTCGCGCAGGCCGAGGACGGTCAGTGGCGACGAGTCGTCATCGAGAAGCCGTTCGGCCACGACCTCGAGAGCGCTCGCGAACTGAACGCCGTCGTCAACAAGGTGTTCCCCGAGGACACGGTCTTCCGTATCGACCACTACCTCGGTAAGGAAACCGTCCAGAACATTCTGGCTCTGCGCTTCGCGAACCAGTTGTTCGATCCGATCTGGAACGCGCACTACGTCGACCACGTTCAGATCACGATGGCCGAGGACATCGGCCTCGGTGGACGCGCCGGGTACTACGACGGCATCGGCGCGGCCCGTGACGTGATCCAGAACCACCTGCTGCAGTTGCTCGCGTTCACGGCGATGGAAGAACCCATCAGCTTCGAGCCGCTCAATCTGCAGGCGGAGAAGATCAAGGTCCTCTCGGCCACTCGCCTTGCCGAGCCCCTCGACGAGACCACCGCCCGCGGCCAGTACGCGGGCGGCTGGCAGGGTGGGCTGCCGGTGGTCGGGCTCCTCGAAGAAGACGGCTTCGCAGCGGACTCCATCACGGAGACCTTTGCCGCCATCACCCTCGAGGTCGACACCCGCCGCTGGGCGGGTGTGCCGTTCTACCTGCGCACGGGCAAACGACTCGGACGCCGTGTCACCGAGATCGCGGTGGTGTTCAAACGTGCACCGCACCTACCGTTCGACAAGACGATGACCGAAGACCTCGGCCAGAACGCTCTGGTCATCCGCGTGCAGCCCGACGAGGGTGTCACCATGCGGTTCGGTTCGAAGGTTCCCGGATCGAGCATGGAAGTCCGTGACGTCAACATGGACTTCTCGTACGGCCAGGCTTTCACCGAGTCGTCACCGGAGGCGTACGAGCGACTCATTCTCGACGTGTTGCTCGGTGAGCCGTCACTCTTCCCGGTCAACGCCGAAGTCGAATTGTCTTGGGAAATCCTCGATCCCGTCCTCGAACACTGGGCAGCCGGCGGCAAGCCGGAACCCTACGAGGCCGGAACGTGGGGACCACCGTCTGCGGACGAAATGATGCAACGCACCGGACGCGAATGGAGGCGACCCTAGTGATTCTCGATTTGCCCTCCACCACCACGGTCCAGGTCAGCAAGAAACTGGTCGAGGTGCGTAAGACCGGCGGCGCTGTCACCTTGGGGCGAGTGCTGACGCTCGTCGTCTGCACCAGGGACACCGGGAATGCCGAGGAAGCCATCGAGGCCGCCAACGAAGCAAGCCGCGAGCACCCTTGCCGCGTCATCGTGCTTCTGCGTGGCGACGAGCAGAGTGAGCCCAGGCTCGATGCTCAGATCCGTGTCGGCGGGGACGCCGGCGCCTCGGAGGTTGTCGTGTTGCGTCTCTACGGTCCGCTTGCGGATCACGAGAGCAGCGTCGTCATCCCGTTCCTGCTCCCCGACACCCCGGTAGTCGCGTGGTGGCCCCTCGAGGCACCCGAGATTCCGGCGAAGGACCCCGTCGGGAAGCTCGCGATACGGCGTATCACCGATGCCACCGGCGCCCCCGATCCGACCGCCACCATCAAGGGGCGACTCGCGTCGTACACCGCCGGCGATACCGATCTCGCCTGGAGTCGCGTCACCTACTGGCGCGCGCTCCTCGCGTCGGCTCTCGATCAGCCGCCGCACGAGAAGATCACCTCAGCGGTGGTCTCCGGTCTCAAAACCGAACCGGCACTGGATATTCTCGCCGGTTGGTTGGCAGCCAAGATCGACGGTCCGGTCATTCGACGTACGGGTGAGCTGACGGTCGAGTTGAAGCTCGAGACCCGCAGTATCTCCATCAGTCGTCCGCAGGAGGGCACGACCGCTACGTTGATCCGCACCGGTCAGCCTGACGCGCTGGTTTCTCTGGGTCGTCGAGAGACACGCGATTGCCTCGCCGAGGAATTGCGTCGGCTCGATCCGGACGAGATCTACGAGGAAGCTCTGGCCGGATTGGAGAAGGTGACCTATGAGTGATGTTGTCGTGGAGAAGTTTTCCGACGCCGGCCAACTGGTCGACGCTGCCGCCGCACGCCTGGTCACGACCATCGTCGACGCCCAGAAGGCTCGCGGGTTTGCGTCCATCGTGCTGACTGGCGGTGGAACCGGCATCGCACTTCTCGAGAAGTTGCGTGAAGCTCCCGGCGACATCGACTGGTCGCAGATCGATCTGTACTGGGGCGACGAACGGTTCCTGCCGTCCGGCGATCCCGAGCGGAACGAAGTGCAAGCACGTGAGGCGCTTCTCGATCATGTGCCGGTCGATCCCGACAGGGTACATGCGATGGCCGCATCCGACGGTATCTACGACGGTGATCCACACGGGGCGGCGACGGCGTACGAACAACTGCTGGGCGCTCAGGCACACGGGAATCAGGTTCCGACGTTCGACGTGCACCTGCTCGGTATGGGCGGCGAAGGACACGTCAACTCGTTGTTCCCGCACACCGACGCTGTTCGCGAAGAAGCGCGTTTCGTAGTCGCGGTGACGGACTCCCCCAAGCCGCCACCGGTGCGGATCACCCTCACGTTGCCTGCTGTTCGGCGAGCCAAAGAGGTCTGGCTGCTCGTCTCGGGTGCTGTAAAGGCCGAGGCCGTTGCCAAAGCCGTCGGAGGTGCTTCGGCCGAGGACTGGCCGTCCGCCGGCGCCACCGGTTTGGTTGCGACACGTTGGTTCCTCGATACGGACGCTGCCTCGCAGCTTCCCTGATCTGATTTCACAGATCTGATTTCACACCGGTCGGGAATCGTCTTCCGGCGATTCCCGGCTTGGTGGTACGTCGACGACTTTCTCACCGTGGCGACTTTCGACTACCCGCCGAGTCCGGATCCGATGCGAATTTCCTTTTGACGGAACGGAACTCAATCCCGAGATCCCGTTTCTCCAACCGGCACTGCGCCCCACACAACGATTCATCTCTCCCCCTGCCTCCTTCATCCGAGTGATTACTACCTTGGACGCCGCGAAGTAAGGTTCGGTTCCGCAGATCGCGTTCACTCTTGAACGAAGCAATCCAGGCGAGAACAATCGAACAATGTCGTGGACACCGAATCCGGACGCACTTCGCGGGCGAGTGGCTGTAGTTGCCGGGGCGACGAGGGGCGCCGGACGCGGAATCGCCGCGGCCTTGGGCGAGGCCGGTGCAACCGTCATCTGCACTGGTCGGAGCACATCTGCCGGAATTCTTCAGTCGGACTATCCGCGCGGAGAGACCATCGAAGAGACGGCAGAGTTGGTCACCGAACTGGGCGGCGTCGGCGTGCCGATTGCCGTCGATCATCTCAAGAGCAAACAAGTGGCTGATCTCGCCGAACGCTTGCGAATCGACTATCACCATATCGACATCTTGGTCAACGACATCTGGGGCGCGGAATTACTCAAGGGTGGGCCGGCGGAGTGGAACACGCCGGTATGGGAACACGATCTGGACAAGGGGTTTCACATTCTGCGCCTGGCGATCGACACCCACATCACCACGTCGCACCACCTCCTGCCGCTCATGACCGATAGGCCAGGCGGACTGGTCGCCGAAATAACCGATGGCACTACCGAATACAACGCATCGAACTATCGTATCTCGGTGTTCTACGACTTGGCCAAGGTGTCCGTGAACAGGCTCGCATTTTCGCAAGGCCACGAACTTGCCCCGTTCGGATGTACTGCCGTCGCCATCACTCCCGGGTTCCTGCGATCGGAGATGATGCTGGACAATTTTGGTGTCGGCGAATCGAATTGGCGGGACGCTCTGTTGCCGGAGCGGGATGGTCCGACTGCGCCCGCGGATTTCGCACGCTCCGAGTCACCAAGATTCATCGGACGTGCGATCGCGGCCATCGCTGCCGATCCGAATCGACAGCGATGGAATCAGCGATCGGTCAGTTCAGGCGAACTCGGAACGGAATACGGGTTCACCGACGCGGACGGCAGCCGCCCCGATTTCTGGCGGACCAAATGAATCCGGCTGCGATTATGATCCGCGCATGGCCGAATTCGTGACGATCGACGAATACATCGCTTCGTTTCCCACCGACGTGCAACCAGCCCTCGAGAGTATCCGCGAGACGATTCACAACACGGTTCCAGGCCTCGATGAGACCATCAGCTATCAGATGCCGACCATGACGGTGAACGGAAAGAACCTGATTCACTTCGCAGGCTGGAAAAACCACATCTCGATGTACCCGCTCCCGGCGGGTGACGCCGAGTTCGAGAAGTCCGTCGACCCTTACCGGGCTGCGAAATCAACCGTGAAGTTCCCGCTGAACAGACCGATCCCTCTCGATCTCGTGGCTCGGATCGTCGAATTGCTCGCGCAGCGCCACTAACGTCCGTTCTCGTCGGAGCCTTGTGAGAACGTATGGCCGTGCAGAGACAACCCATCCGCCGCATCAAGGCCGGGCCATCGTCGGGCGCCGACGTAGGCAGCTGGCCGATGACGGTGCCTGCAGTCGCGCAGATCGTTCAGCACGGTCTCGAGCTTCCACCGGGTGTCACCATTCTGGTCGGCGAAAACGGAGCGGGAAAGTCGACCGTCATCGAAATTATTGCCGCCGTTCTCGGTCTCAACGCCGAAGGCGGGTCGACCAATACGCGGCATCAGACTCGATCGAGTGAACCGGGCGGCCTCGACCTTGTGGTCGAGCGGAGTCCCGGCGCATCGAAGTGGGCGTACTACCTCCGAGACGAAACCCTGCACGGTTTGTACACGTACTTGGAGGACAACCCCAATCCCAAGCGACCTGAACCGCTTTACCATCACCTCTCCCACGGTGAGGCGCTGCTCGAGATCCTGTCGTCGAGGACCTCCGACGGCGGCTTCTATCTCATCGACGAACCCGATGCCGCACTCTCCTTCCAGGGGACCCTGACACTGGCGGCGCTGCTCGGCGAGCTGGTGGAATCCGGCGCGCAGGCGGTGATCGCGACGCACTCGCCGATCATCGCGGCGCTGCCGAACGCCAACCTGCTCGAGATCGGCGAATGGGGAATCCGAGCCTCGAGCTGGGAGGACCTCGATCTGGTGTCGAACTGGCAGCGGTTCCTTCACGACCCGCACACGTACCTGCGCCATCTGATCTAACCTGGAACTCCACCCCAGGAGGCCTCCATGGCATACGACAAAGCGCTGGCTGAGCGTATCCGCGATGCGCTCTCGGGCGAGGACGACGTCGAGGAAGTAAAGATGTTCGGTGGGCTGAGCTTCATGGTGAACGGGAAGCTGGCCGCCAGTGCGAACTCACACGGCAACATCATGGTTCGGTGTGACCCCGATCGAGTCGACGAGCTTCTGACGCACAAGGGTGCAAGCTGGCCCGAGATGCGGGGTAAGCCGATGAGCAAGGGATGGATCGTCGTCGACCGAACCGGGACGAGTTCGAACGTCGAATTCAACGCGTGGATCAAGGAAGCTCTGGACTTCGTTCACTGACAGCTGGGGTGCGTTGCCGAAGATATCTGACGAGACTGGTGTGGCCGCGGGCTCTCGCGTCGATGAGGCACTGAACCGTGCCCGATCGACCTGAGATTGTCTGTATCTGCGGCTCTGCGCGATTCGCTGAAGAGATGCGGGAGGCGAACCGCGACCTGACCTTCGCGGGCGTGATCGTCGTCGCGCCGGGTGAAGCAGACGAGGCGGTCTCTGTCGAGCAGAAGATCCTGCTCGACGCGCTCCATCTGCGCAAGATCGAGCTCGCCGATCGGGTTCTGGTCGTCAACCCTCGCGGATACATCGGTGAGTCCACGCGCCGAGAGATCGCGTACGCGCGCGCCGCCGGCAAACCAGTGTCGTTCACGACGCCGTTTGAACAGTAAGCGCCTCGTCGGTGCGGGCTGCAACGAATATTCTCACGCCGAGTTGCTCGAGCCCTAGCGCCGGTTCGATCAATTTCGCTCGATTCGGCAAAAGTGAACTGGGCGGCCCTTAGACTCCGGAAAAGCATTGGATTGGGCGGCTCGACGCCGCGGAGGAAAGGTGGTCCGTCCCGTGACGTTCACACCCAATCAGCCGGATCACCAACGCGCCTTCGGGTTTCAGCTGCCGTCGACCCGCGCAATTCCCTCCCTCATGCCCGACCGTTTCGGACCTAGCCTCATCGGATCGCTCTGGGCGTGCGCCGGGATCGTCGCCGGAAGCCTCGGCCCGTGGACGTCATCCTCCGCGCTGGACCACAGTGGTATCGACGAATGCGGAGTGATCACTCTCGTCCTCGCTCTCTGCGCGGTGACCGCGCTGATCACCCTCATGGTTCGAGACGTCACGCCCGAGATCAAGAATCACTGCACCGGCCCTTTGGTCGGAATCGCGGTCTTGATCGTTGCCGTCGGAAACGCCGCGTCCATCGTGCGACGTAGTACCGAGTTCGCAGGGCACACTGCCGGACCGTCCATCGGGTGGGGACTGTGGGTGGTCATCGTGTCCGCAGTGATCCTGTGCATCACGTCGTCGACCGTCGCGCACATGATCAGGTTTCAGGCAGCAATGATCACAAGGTCTTGATCAGACCGCCATCGATCACGAAATCCGCGCCTGTCACGTTCCCCGCACGATCGCTGGCGAGGAACAACACCAGGTCGGCAACCTCTTCGGGGAAGGTGAACCGCCCAGTCTCGGCTCCGGCCGCGGCGCTTTCGACGATGTCGTCGGCGGCTGATCCACTCGCCTTCGCCAGCGTCGAGGCCACTCCGTGCTTGCCGAGCCACAACTCCGTTTGTACCGGGCCGGGGCTGACGGTATTGACGCGGATCCCCTGCCCGCCCAGTTCTTTCGACAACGACTTCGAGAAGTTGGTCAACGCCGCTTTGGCGGCGCTGTAGTCGATCACCGTGGGGTCAGGTAAGAATGCGTTGACCGAACTGATCGTCACGATGCTCCCGCCTCCTCGGCGGATCAACTCCGGCAGCGCAGCGCGAACAGTGCGTACAGCCGACAAGAACGTCAGATTGAACGACGCCGCCCACTCTTCGTCTGTGATGGCCGCGAAACCGCTCGTTCTCGGGGTGACGGCCCCGACGTTGTTGACCAGGATGTCGACGCCGCCCCTCACTGCTGCAACCTCGAGCAGTCGGGTTGATCCTTCGACACTCGCGAGGTCGACGCCGACAAAGGTGACGGCGCCGCCGGACTGCAGCGATTCGAGTTCCGGCGAGAGCGTCCGCGAGCCCGCGACGACGTGGACTCCCTCGGCCACCAGGGCCCGAGTGATCGCCAACCCGATACCTTTTCCCGCGCCGGTAACGACGGCAGTTCGTCCGTCCAATTGCAGATCCACTGCGGTCCCCGTTCGGTCCGGTGTGCAGCGTTGGGTGTGCGTGCGACAGCTCTAGAGTCGCCGCACGCACCCCCTGGTAAACCTGCAGAACCAGCCGCTGTTACCTAGCCACTGTTACGAAGCGCAGTGGCCAGGCCGTTCATCGTCAGCTGGATACCCCGACGCACCTGATCGCTCTCGTCGCCGGAACGGTACCGACGGATCAGCTCGACCTGTAGATGGTTGAGAGGTTCGAGGTACGGGAACCGGTTGTGGACCGAACGCTCGAGGCCCGAGTTGTCGGCAAAGAGGTTCTCGTTGCCCGTGATTGCCTTGTACATGCGAATTGTGCGTTCGTGCTCCTCGGTGATCATTCCGAAGACTCGATCGCGCAGTTCGGCGTCGGGCACGAGGTCCGCGTACCGGGCCGCCAAACCGAGATCCGACTTCGACATCACCATGGCCATGTTCGAGAGCACGGTTCGGAAGAACGGCCACTTCTCGTACAGGGCCGTCAACGTGGCAAGCCGAGTATCGTCTCCGTCTATCCATCTTTCGAACGCGGCGCCGGTTCCGTACCAACCCGGAAGCATCACGCGAGACTGACTCCACGAGAGCACCCAGGGAATCGCTCGCAGGTCGGAGATCGCCTTGGTCTGCTTGCGAGAGGCCGGACGAGAGCCGATGTTGAGTGCCCCGATCTCGGCGACCGGTGTCGACGCTTCGAAGTACTGCACGAATCCTGGTGTGTCGTGCACCAATTCGCTGTACGCGGTGCGGGCGAGGGCCGCGAGCTCGTCCAGTACCGCGTAGGCAGCGTCGGCATCGCTGCCGAGTCCTTCGACGTCGAGCAACGTCGACTCGATAGTCGCGGCGATGAGTGTTTCGAGGTTGCGATGTGCCAGACGCGGTTCAGCGTACTTGGCCGCAATCACCTCACCCTGCTCGGTGATTCGCAGAGAACCAGCGACTGCACCGGGAGGCTGAGCCAGAATCGCTTCGTAACTCGGTCCGCCGCCACGTCCGACGGTTCCACCGCGGCCGTGGAAGAGCCTCAACCTGATTCCACTCTTACGCGCGGCATCGACGAGGTCGAGTTCGGCACGGTACAGCGCCCAGTTGGCAGCTAGATAGCCACCGTCCTTGTTCGAGTCGGAGTACCCGAGCATCACTTCCTGACTGTCACCGCGAGAACGGACGATCGCACGATAGATCGGGATGTCGAGCGTCGCCAGCAATGTGTCGGCGCCGCCCTGCAGATCCTCGATCGTCTCGAACAACGGGACGATTCCGATCGGGCAGGAGGGTTCGCTGCCGACGCCCGGATCGAGCACCCCGACCTCTTTGAGCAGCACTGCGGCCTCGAGCATGTCACTGACCGAGGTACACATGCTGATGATGTAGTTGGGTACTGCGCCCGCTCCGAGAACCCGCACTGCCTTGGCACCGGCCGCCATGATGGCCAGTTCCTTGGTGGTCAATTCGCTGAACTCGGCGTCCGGCGAAGTCAGTGGTCGCCGCGTCGTCAACTCGGCCGACAGCAATTCGACTCGATCGGCTTCCGGCAAGGACGCATAGTCCGGGTGAACTCCGGCCCACGCCAGAAGTTCTGCGACGACGCTTTCGTGTACCTCGGAGTTCTGCCGCATATCCAGACCGGACAGGTGAAAGCCGAACACCTCCACCGCTTCTCGGAGCCGATCGAGTCGATCGTCGGCGATGGTCTCGTCACCGAAACGACGCAACGAGGTGTCGATGATTCCGAGATCCCGCTGCAACTGTGCCGGGTCGGTGTACGCCTCGAGTCCGTCGTCGGAGCCGTGGGCGGGCAACTCCCCCAGTACCGTCAGTGCTGTGGCGCTCAAGCGCCCGCGGATACCGCGAATCGCGCGACGGTACGGCTCGTCGGCCCGGAAGGCAGAGTCGTCGCCGGAGGTAGACGCCAGCAGATCGAGTTCGGGCGTGACGGAAACCAGCCGCGCCGACATCGACAGTTCACGCTCGAGATGTTCGAGTTCCTCGAGGTGATGCTCGAGAGCAGTCGCCGCAGCGCGCGACGTGGCGCGCTGGACGATTTCGCCGGTCACGTACGGATTGCCGTCTCGGTCACCGCCGATCCACGAACCCGGCCTCAGGATCGGTTCCGGCAGCAGGCCAGCTTCCGGCCAACGCGCGCGCAGAGCTTTGCGAACCTCCGCATTGATCTTCGGAATCACCTCGAACAACGCTGCGTCGTAGTAGCGCAGGCCTACCTCGATTTCATCCTGGATGCGGAGGCGGCTGAGCCGGATCAGAGCCGTCTGCCACAGGGTCAGGATCTGACGGCGCAATTGCAGATCTACATCAGCGGTTTCTGCGACGCTCAGCGCCGTGCGCTCGCGGTATCGCATCAACTCGGTGATCCGACTCTGCGTCTCGAACACCGTACGGCGTCGAGTCTCCGTCGGGTGAGCGGTGATGACGGGTGAGACCAGGGCGCCCCGAAGCGCTTCTTCGACGGTGGCCGAATCGATATCGGCTGCATCAAGTTTGGTGTACGTGGCCGCGAGAGTGCTGTCGCGGGGCGGTTCCCCCGCATTGACGTGGATGGCCCGTCGACGCTCGCGATGGATGTCCTCGGCCAGGTTGGCGAGCAGTGCGAAGTGACTGAACGCCCGGATGACGGGAATGGCGTCGTCCGTACTGATTTCGGCGAACAGCGACACCAGTTCGGCGCGATCGATCTCCGAACGACGGACTCGGAACGACTCGACACGGGCTCGCTCGACCAGATCGAACACATTGTCGCCGGCTTGCTCTCGCACTATTTGTCCGAGTATTCCGCCGAGAAGCCGGATGTCTTCGCGCAGCGGCTCGGTGGCCTCTCGCGGTGTTTCTCGATGCGACGCGGTTTCAGTCATCACACAATTATCGACCGAAACAAAGAACCCCGCTCGATAGGCGGGGTTCCGTGTCTGAAATTCGTGTGTGAAAAACTACCGGCTGTAAGTCATGAGCCGAGAATCAGGCGAACTTGATCTCCAGGCCGATGCCGACGATCGAAATGAGCCAGATCAACGCGGTGAAGACCGTCAACCGATCGAGGTTCTTCTCGACAACAGTCGATCCGGACAGGCTGGACTGGACACCGCCACCGAACAGACTCGACAAACCGCCGCCCTTACCGCGATGCAGGAGCACCAAGGCGATGAGGAGCAAGCTGGTGATGACCAGCAGGATATCCAGGAACAGTTTCATGTCTGTCTACGTCCACCAATCCAATAGGGACAACTACAACCGATAACACCATACAGGCGCGCGCAGATAGCCTGACCACATACCCGCCTCGCACATGACTTTGCACCCGGCCAGGCACGACTCTTGGTCAGTGGCATCGATCACACTGTCGAGATACCGATTCAGTAGTTTTTCAGTTGACGCGACTCTACCTCCGAAAGGCCGGCTCCATGCTTTCCGACACTGCCCTGCCCGACACACCACGTCTGGCTTCGATTCACAACTTCCGCGACGTGGCCGGCCCCGGGTACGTCACGACCAGCGGACAGGCGATGAGCCGCGGAGTCTTCTACCGTGCAAACGTACTGACGCCCTCGCCCGAGGATCTTGCAATCGTGGAATCGCTGGGGCTGACCGCCGTCTATGACGTGCGCTCCGAAACCGAGGCGAACGAAACTCCCGACATCGTGCCGGCGCCGGCGATGTACGCCCACATTCCCATCCTGTCCGGAAACATCCACGCCGAAGCGATGGCGCTCCGAACAGCGGACGCTGCAACAGCTTTCATGCAGAACATCAATCGCAGCTTTGTCGCAGACCCCGTCACTCGGAACGGATTTTCGCAGTTGTTCGCCGCCCTGGCGACCACCGAGGGGCCGCAACTCTTCCACTGCACGGCGGGCAAGGACCGAACTGGTTGGGCGGCAGCACTACTGCAGACACTCGCTGGTGTACCGCGCGAAACGATCACGGCGGACTACCTGCTCACGAACACGTACTCGGCCGAGTACATCGAGGCAACAGTCGCGAAGATCGCCGCTGCCACAGATGCAGACAAGGGCGAGGTGATCCGGTTGCTGCTTTCCGTCGACGCGAGTTACCTGGGCGCTGCCTTCGAGCAGGTCGAGCACCACTACGGAACCGTTGAGAACTATCTGACCGCCGGGTTGGAGCTTGCTCCCGAACTCGTCGGCGCTCTGGAAACCAAACTGGTGAGCTGACTCGCGAACAAAAAAACTGCGGGTGTGTGACCTACTCGGTCACACACCCGCAGACTTAGTCGCGAGCAGTTTCAGCTCACTACCCGATCATCACGGGAGCGGACCGCCTGCAGCGATCGCAGACAGTGTTGCGAACTCGTCAGCCTTGAGCGACGCGCCTCCGACAAGAGCGCCGTCGACGTCGGTCTGGCCGACGATCTCTCCGACGTTCTTGGAGCTGACGCTACCGCCGTACAGAACGCGAACGCCGGCCGCGACCTCGGCGTCGGCAAGTTCGGCCACTGTTGCTCGTACCGCAGCACACACTTCCTGTGCATCGGCGGCAGAAGCGACACGGCCGGTGCCGATGGCCCAGACAGGTTCGTACGCGATGACGATCTTGGAGATCTCCTCCGCGCTCAGGCCCGCCAACGAACCCTTGAGCTGGTCGACGTTGTAGGCGACATGCTCGCCCGCTTCGCGGATCTCGAGGCCTTCGCCGATGCACGCGATCGGCGTGAGGCCGTTCTTGAGAGCAGCCTTCGTCTTCGCGAGGACGGTCTCGTTGGTCTCACCGTGAAGGGTGCGACGCTCGGAGTGACCGACCACGACGAAGGTGCAACCGAGCTTGGCCAGCATGGAGCCGCTGATCTCGCCCGTGAACGCACCCGAGTCATGAGCCGAGACATCTTGCGCGCCGTACGTGAGGAGGAGCTTGTCGCCCTCGATCAGCGTCTGGACGCTTCGGATGTCGGTGAACGGCGGGATGACCGTGACGTCCACTTTGTCGAAGTACTTCGCAGGCAAAGAGAAAGCGATCTTCTGCACCAGGGCGATAGCCTCGAGGTGGTTCAGGTTCATCTTCCAGTTGCCGGCGATCAACGGCTTACGTGCCATGTCGGATCAGCCTTCCAGTACTGCGATGCCAGGCAGCTCTTTGCCCTCGAGGTACTCGAGGGAAGCGCCACCACCGGTGGAAATGTGCGAGAAGCCCTCGTCCGGGATACCGAGCTGACGAACGGCTGCTGCGGAGTCGCCGCCGCCGACGACGCTGAAGGCGCCCTTCTCGGTTGCCTCCACGATTGCCTCGGCGACACCGCGGGTGCCTGCCTCGAACTTCGGGAACTCGAACACGCCCATCGGGCCGTTCCAGAACACCGTCTTGGCGCCGGTCAGGATCGCGGCAAAGCGCTTGACCGACTCCGGTCCGATGTCCAGACCCATCCAGCCGTCGGGAATCTTGTCGAACGGAACGATCTTCGACTCGGCATCGGCCGAGAAGGAGTCCGCGACGACAACATCCTGAGGGATGTGGATGACGTCGGCGTACCGGTCGAGGAGATCCTTGCAGGTCTCGATCATGGACTCTTCGCACAGCGAATTGCCCACGGACACACCCTGAGCCGCGAGGAACGTGTAGAACATTCCGCCGCCGATCACCAGAGTGTCGACCTTCGGCGCCAGTGCCTCGATGACGGCCAGCTTGTCCGAGACCTTGGAGCCACCGAGCACCACCGCGTACGGACGCGCTGCGTCCTGCGTGAGCTTGGCGAGCACCTCGACCTCGGCGCCGACCAGGTATCCGGCGTAATGCGGGAGCAGCTTCGCGACGTCGAAGACCGACGCCTGCTTACGGTGAACAACACCGAATCCGTCGGAGACGAATGCGCCGTCGTCACCGACCAGCTCGACGAGAGCCTTGGCGAGCTTGACCCGCTCGGCTTCGTCCTTGCTGGTCTCGCGAGGGTCGAAACGGATGTTCTCGAGCATCAGGACGTCACCATCGGTGAGTCCTTCGGAACGAGCCAGCGCGTCCTGTCCCACGACGTCACCGGCGAGTTGCACGTTGCGACCGAGGATTTCGGCCAACTTCGCGGCAACCGGTGCGAGGGAGAACTTGGGATCGGGCTGACCGTCGGGGCGCCCGAGGTGCGCGGTCACGATGACCTTCGCTCCACCCTCGGCAAGTGCCCGCAGGGTGGGAGCGGACGCGACGATGCGACCCGGGTCCGTGATTTCTCCGCCATCCAACGGGACGTTGAGATCGGAACGCACCAGTACGGTGCGCCCTCCGACCCCAGCGTCCAGCAGATCCTTCAGCGTCTGAACTGCCACTGTTATCGAAACTCCGCTCAGAGAGACTTGGCGACGAGGCCGATGAGGTCGGCGAGGCGGTTGGAGTAGCCCCACTCGTTGTCGTACCAGGAGACGATCTTGACCTGGTCGTCGATGACCTTCGTCAGACCCGAGTCGAAGATCGACGAGTGCGGGTCGGTGACGATGTCCGAGGAGACGATCGGTGCGTCGGTGTACTTCAGGATGCCCTTGAGGGGTCCCTCGGCAGCAGCCTTCATCGCAGCGTTGATCTCGTCGGCGGTGGCCGACTTCTTCAGGTTCGCGGTGAGGTCGGTGACCGAGCCCGTGGGGATCGGCACGCGCAGTGCGTAGCCGTCGAGCTTGCCGAGCAGCTGCGGAAGAACCAGGCCGATTGCCTTGGCTGCACCGGTACCGGTGGGAACGATGTTGAGGGCAGCTGCGCGGGCGCGACGGAGGTCTGCGTGCGGAGCGTCCTGCAGGTTCTGATCCTGGGTGTACGCGTGGATCGTGGTCATCAGACCCTTGACGATGCCGAACTCGTCGTCGAGAACCTTGGCGATGGGGCCGAGGCAGTTGGTGGTGCACGACGCGTTGGAGATGATGTTCTGGCTGCCGTCGTACTTGTCGTCGTTGACGCCCATCACGATGGTGATGTCTTCACCCTTGGCCGGAGCCGAGATGATGACCTTCTTGGCGCCGGCTTCGAGGTGTCCCTTGGCCTTTGCGGCGTCGGTGAAGATGCCGGTGGACTCGACGACGACGTCGACGCCCAGCTCGCCCCAGGGAAGTTCGTTCAACGGGCCACGGTGTGCGAGGGCCTTGATGCGCTGATCGCCGACGACGATCGTGTCGTCACCGTCGAGCGACACGTCGTACGGCAAACGGCCGAGGATGGAGTCGTACTTCAGCAGGTGAGCGAGCGTCGCGTTGTCAGTCAGGTCGTTGACTGCCACGATCTCGATATCGGTGGTTCCGAGCGCCTTCTGCGCATCCACCGCCCTGAAGAAGTTACGTCCGATACGGCCGAAACCGTTTACGCCAACCCGGACAGTCACAATTCGCTCCTTTGACCATGATTCTGGTGTGCAACTTGACCCACGCATACTCCGAATCCGTGTGTGCACGACGCGGACGTGGGGTTCATCGGTCGATGTGACTCATACCCTAATGCGCGTGGCCCGAACGTGCGCAGCCCACCCTGACGGAGGGCAGGTCACCCCTCTTCGAGTAGCTCCACATTCACTGCGGATTCGGTGTCGGGTATGCCCGTTTCCTTGGCCTTGCGATCAGCCATGGACAGCAGGCGACGGATACGTCCGGCAACGGCGTCCTTGGTCATCGGCGGGTCGGCCAACTGGCCGAGTTCTTCGAGGGACGCCTGCCGATGCTCGACGCGCAGTGCACCCGCCGCCGCGAGGTGATCGGGCACGTCCTCACCGAGGATCTCCAACGCACGCTCGACGCGCGCAGCAGCCGCAACGGCAGCGCGAGCAGAGCGTCGCAGGTTTGCGTCGTCGAAATTGGCGAGACGATTGGCGGTGGCGCGGACCTCGCGTCGCATCCGCCTCTCCTCCCACACCAGACGTGTGTCCTGGGCTCCCATTCGGGTCAGGAGATCGCCGATGGCCTCACCGTCGCGGATCACCACACGATCCGTTCCGCGAACCTCACGTGCCTTCGCCGAGATCCCCAGACGCCGCGCAGCTCCAACCAGAGCAAGTGCGGCTTCCGGGCCCGGGCAGCTCACTTCGAGCGCCGACGAACGGCCGGGTTCGGTCAGGGAACCGTGCGCGAGGAACGCACCGCGCCACGCTGCTTCGGCATCGCCGACACTTCCGCCGACGACCTGCGCAGGCAAGCCGCGAACCGGGCGCCCGCGAAGATCGAGCAGTCCCGTCTGGCGCGCGAGGGCCTCACCCTCCTTCGCCACACGCACGATGTAGCGAGCGGACTTTCGAAGCCCGCCCGCACTGAGTACGTGCACGTCGGCACTGTAGGTGAACAGGTCGAATATCTCCCGGCGCAGACGTCGCGCCGTGGAGCCCAGATCCACCTCTGCTTCGACGACCACCCGGCCGCCGACGATGTGGAGCCCACCGGCAAAGCGCAGCAACGCGGAGACCTCTGCCTTGCGGCAGCTGACCTGAGTCACCACTAACCGGCTCAGTTCGTCCTTGACCTCCGCTGTCATTGCCACGAAGCGTTCTCCCTCTGTTCTTCGGATTGCTGTTCTTGCAGGGAAGACTGTGTCGAATCCCCTACTGCCGCACTGCTCGACAGTTCAGCCAGTACATCGGCCAGTTTTGCCGGATCGTGTACATGCGCTGCGCCCGGTGAGGTGTCCGCGACATCCGCGTACCTGACTTCGGCTGAAAATTGATCCGCCGCACGCTGCAGATGTTCACGTTCACGCCCGGCCGGTACCGACGCCGAGTCGACCACCACGTAGTCGACCCGGAAATCGGGCACGTGTTGGGAGAGTACGTGCAGGTGACGCTCTGCGGAGAATCCGGCGGTCTCCCCCGGCTCGGGTGCGAGGTTGAGCACCAGCACCTTTCGAGCGTTCGTCGACGACAGTGATTCGACGAGTTCGGGTACCAGGACGTGTGGGATCACGCTCGAGAACCACGATCCCGGGCCGAGAACCACGAGATCGGCACGATCGATCGCAGTCACGGCATCGGGGCACGCGGGCGGATTGGACGGGAGCAGTCTCACACGCCGAACCTTGCCCGGGGTGGTCGCGACGGCAACCTGTCCACGAATGCAGCGGCTGACGCGGGGGTCCTCTTCGAGTCCCTGAACGTCGGCTTCGATTTCGAGCGCGATCGGCGACATCGGCAGCACACGGCCACGGATTCGCAGCAGTCGCGCCATCTCGTCGAGCGCGACGACCGGATCGCCGAGCACCTCGGTCAGTCCGGCCAGGATGAGATTGCCCACCGAGTGCCCGGCAAGTGCGCCGACACCGCCGAAGCGATGCTGAATGGTCCGAGTCCAGTCGACTATCTCGGGTTCGTCCGACGCGAGAGCTGCCAGCGCCATCCGGAGGTCTCCAGGCGGGATGACGCCGAGTTCGGCGCGCAGCCGGCCCGACGAACCACCGTCGTCGGCGACCGTGACCACGGCGGTGACGTCGACCGTCAAGCGTCTGACGGCCTGGAGCGTGGCGAACAATCCGTGCCCGCCGCCGAGCGCGACGATGGCCGGCCCCTCGGTTGTCTCCCGCGAGCGATGTGTCGGTTCACTCATTCGCGCCCCAGATCCCGGTGCACGATGCTGACCGAGATGTCGTCCTCGGAACCCAAACGCCTCGCGAGAGCTTCGGACATGGCCACGCTTCGGTGCTTACCGCCGGTGCACCCGACCGCAATTGTCATGTAGCGCTTTCCTTCTCGTCGATATCCGGCGATCGTCAAATCCACCAGATGTCGGTAGGTGTCGAGATAGTCTTCCGCGCCCTCGCGGGACAACACGTAGTCGCGGACGTCGGCATCCTGACCGGTGTGCGGGCGAAGTTCAGGGATCCAGTGGGGATTGGGCAGGAAACGAACGTCACAGACGAGATCGGCGTCCATCGGCAGGCCGTACTTGAATCCGAACGACTGGACCGTCACCTTCATCGTGCGGTTGGCATCGTTCCCGAACGCCGTTTCGATCTTCTGACGCAGCTGATGCGCCTTCAGCGCCGACGTGTCGATGACCAGATCGGCGGCCGCCTTCACCACGGCCAACTGCCGACGCTCGGCTGCGATCCCTTCGGACAACGTGCCGTCGATGCCGTCGTTCTGCAACGGATGACTGCGGCGCACCTGTTCGAACCGTCGGATCAACACGTCGTCCGACGCTTCGAGGTACAGCACCCGAGTATGGATCGGTTCCGCCTCGAGTTCGGTGAGCACCCACCCGAGATCGCCGGTGAAGAGTCGACTCCGCACGTCGATCACGACGGCGAGACGATCGACCGGCGGGTCGGAGGTCAGGCTCAGACCGACCATTCGGGAAATGAGCTCAGGTGGCAAATTGTCCGCGACATACCAGCCGAGGTCTTCGAGCACCTTGGCAGCGGTACTCAAACCTGCTCCGGACAATCCCGTCACCAGCAGGAAATCCATCGTTCGACTGTCTTTGGCGCTGTCGGTAGTCACTGTGCACTCGGCCCCGTCGTCGGCATGGACAATTCTCGCGACTCGGAGCCTTCGTCACCGCTACCGGATTCGGCGCTGGGCGCGTCAGCAGACGTAACAGACGATTCGGATTCCGTGTCCAGCTCATCATCCCCTACCGCGGCTGGCAGCGCTCGAGCTTCAGCACCCGCGTCGGCTGCAGCCGAATCCGTGCCGAGTGCGGCCAGAACTGCTGTGGCGGTGGTCTCACCGATACCGGGGACCTGCATGATCTCCTCGACCGTTGCCGTTTTCAGCTTCGCCACGGAACCGAAGTGAGCCACCAGAGCGGTTCGACGAGTTTCACCGAGCCCCTTGACCGAATCCAGAGCCGAAGCCGTCATCCGCCTCGAGCGTTTGCTGCGATGGAACGTGATCGCGAAGCGGTGGGCTTCGTCTCGGATGCGCTGCAGTAGGTACAACGACTCGCTCGTCCGAGGGAGGATGACCGGATCTTCTTCCCCCGGTACCCATACCTCTTCGAGTCTCTTGGCCAACCCGACTACCGCGACGTCGGTCACCCCCAGTTCGTCGAGGACCGCCGCTGCCGCCGTGACCTGAGGGGCGCCGCCGTCCACGACAAACAGATTGGGCGGATACGCGAACCGCCGAGGCCGGCCCGTCGCCGGGTCGATCGCCGCTTCGGGAGCCAGATCACCACCGTCCGGGTCCATGGTCGACGCCGACGCCGCGAGGACGCCCAGGTCGCGGTTGTGGCGCAGGAACCGCCGACGCGTGATCTCCGCGATACTCGCGACGTCGTCGGAATGACCGTCGCCGGCAGCTTCCTTGATCGCGTAATGGCGGTAGTCCGACTTACGCGGGAGCCCGTCCTCGAACACGACCAGTGACGCCACGACGTCGGTTCCCTGGACGTGACTGATGTCGATGCATTCGATTCGTAGCGGAGCCGAGTCCAGGTCCAGTGCTTCCTGGATGCCCTGCAGCGCCGCGGAACGCGAAGTGAAATCGCCGGCGCGCTTGAGCTTGTGCTGCGCCAGAGCCTCTTTCGCGTTTCGCTGGACTGTTTCGGCGAGGTCTTTCTTGTCGCCGCGTTGCGGAACCCGCAGTTGCACTTGCGATCCCCGAAGCTTGCTCAGCCACGCCTGGATCTCGGTCGCGTTTGCCGGCAGAACCGGCACCAGAACTTCCTTGGGAACTGCGCTGATCCCGGCCTCGGAACCCGCTCCCGGGTCGAGGGCCGCCTGCTCACCGTAGAACTGGGTGAGGAACTGCTCGACCAGGATCGGCAGGTCGGACTCGGCGTCGAGTGCGGCCCAGTCGATGGCGTCGCCTGCCTTCTCCACGACCCATCCACGCTGACCCCGCACGCGTCCGCCCCGCACGTGGAACACCTGAACGGCGGCTTCGAGATCATCGGTGGCAAAGGCGACGAGATCGGCGTCGGTGCCGTCACCGAGTACGACGGCCTGCTTCTCGAGCGCCTTGCGCAAAGCCCCGATATCGTCACGCAGACGGGCTGCGGTCTCGAAGTCGAGATCCTCGGAAGCCTGCTGCATGCGCTTTTCGAGATCTTTGACCAACTTGTCCGTGCGGCCGGCGAGGAAGTCGCAGAAATCTTCGACGATCTGACGATGCTCCTCGGCGCTGACTCGCCCGACGCAGGGCGCCGAGCACTTGTCGATGTAGCCGAGCAGACACGGACGACCGATCTGGTTGTGCCGTTTGAAGACTCCGGACGAGCACGTTCGTGCGGGAAAGACTCGTAGCAGCAGATCGAGAGTTTCGCGGATCGCCCAGGCATGGGAGTAGGGACCGAAGTACCGGACACCCTTGCGCCGCGGACCGCGGTAGACGAACAAGCGCGGGAACTCTTCGTTGAGCGTCACCGCGAGAACCGGATACGTCTTGTCGTCGCGGTACCGGACGTTGAACCGCGGATCGAATTCCTTGATCCAGTTGTACTCGAGCTGAAGCGCTTCGACTTCGGTACTGACGACGGTCCACTCGACGCTGCCGGCGGTGGTCACCATCTGCCGAGTACGGGGATGAAGTGTCGTGACGTCCGCGAAGTACGAGTTCAAACGTGAACGGAGGCTTTTCGCCTTTCCGACGTAAATGACCCGACCATGCGGATCGCGAAATTTGTAGACGCCCGGCGCAGCCGGAATGGTTCCGGTAGCGGGGCGGTAAGTCGAGGGATCCGGCACGGTTTCAGGTTAGTCGCCGCCACCGACCGACTCGGAAACGCGCAGGATGCGGGCACCGAACCGGTCGGAAGACGTCAGTTGCTCTTGTGAGCGACCGGTGCGTAGCGGTCGGCCAGTTCGCGGAACTTACCGACCGTGTCGACGGCGTACTCGCGGTCGTTGGACTGGATCGCCATCACTGCCATGTACTCGTCGTCGGGCAATTCGATGCGTGCCCAGGCGGCACCGTCGGGGAACGAGAGTCCCTCGAACAGATCCCAGTCGACGATCTTCTCGCCCAGGATGTTTCGTACGGCAATACCCTGCTTGCCCACCTTGACCCGGGGCCGCGTCAACATCAGCACACCGAGAGCCAGAATGGTGCCGATGCCTGCCATCGCGATCTGGTCCGCGGCACGGAAGTACACGCCGGTGGACCCCTGGCGAAGCAGGAGTGCCAGTGTGACGTGAACGATCACCAGGAGGACGGCAACTCCGATCGCGTATCGCGTCGACTTACGCGGTGACGCAATCAGTTCCCAGTTCTCGTTGTCGCCGGGTGTACTCATCGAAACGAATCCTCGGTCCATGGTGCTCGGAGATGGCGCAGGGTCACTGCGGTGTCCAGTGCGGCGGCGCAGGCCTGTGCGCCCTTGTCCTCGACGCTACCCGGCAGACCCGAACGGTCAAGAGCCTGCTGCTCGGTGTCGGTGGTCAGGACACCGTTCCCCACGGGGGTGCTTTCGTCGAGCGAGACGCGTGTGAGGCCCGCGGTGACCGCGTCGCACACGTACTCGAAGTGCGGCGTGCCACCGCGGATGACAACACCGAGAGCGACGACGGCGTCGTGCGTGCGCGCCAATGCCTGCGCAACGACCGGCAGTTCGATCGCGCCGGCGACACGGACCAGTGTCACGTCCTTGATCTGTGCTTCCTGCGCGACGCGCTGCGCGCCGGCGATCAGGGCCTCGGAGATCGTCGCGTGCCACTGCCCGGCAACGATCGCCAGCTTCAGATCCTTGGCCTCGGCGATCGCGAGCTGCGGCTGACCTTCGCCGCTCACAGTGCGGTTCCCGGCTGTGCGGTGTTCTGGTTCGCCTCGTACTCGTCCAGTCCGATCAGATCGTGGCCCATCCGATCGCGCTTGGTGCGCAGGTAGGTGAGGTTCTCCGCATTCGCGCGCAGCGGCATCGGAACACGATCGGTGATCTGCAGGCCGTAGCCGTCCAGACCCACACGCTTGGCCGGGTTGTTGGTCAGCAGACGCATCGACGAGATCCCCAGATCGACCAGGATCTGGGCACCGATGCCGTAGTCACGGGCGTCCGCCGGCAGGCCGAGTTCGAGATTGGCGTCGACGGTGTCGGAACCGGCGTCCTGGAGCTGGTAGGCCTGCAGCTTGTGCATGAGACCGATGCCACGACCCTCGTGCCCGCGCATGTACAGAACAACGCCGCGGCCTTCCTGGGCGACCATGTCCAGTGCGGCGTCGAGCTGCGGGCCGCAATCGCACCGCAGCGAACCGAAGACGTCGCCGGTGAGGCACTCGGAGTGAACGCGGACGAGTACGTCGCTACCGTCGCCGTCGGGGCCTGCGATGTCGCCGCGCACCAGCGCAACGTGCTCGACCTCGTCGTAGATGCTGGTGTAGCCGACAGCGGTGAACTCACCGTGGCGGGTGGGGATGCGGGCCTCGGCGATACGCAGCACGTGCTTCTCGTGCTTGCGACGCCACGCGATGAGGTCCGCGATCGAGATCAGAGCAAGGTTGTGTTCGTCGGCAAATACTCGCAGCTCGTCGGTCTGAGCCATCGCGCCTTCGTCCTTCTGGCTGACGATTTCGCAGATGACGCCGGCGGGACGCAGGTCCGCCATGCGGGCGAGGTCGACTGCAGCTTCCGTGTGGCCAGGACGACGCAGTACTCCGCCTTCCTTCGCGCGGAGCGGAACGACGTGACCGGGGCGAGTGAAATCGTTGGCACCGGATTCGGGGTTGGCGAGCAGACGCATCGTCGCAGCGCGGTCCGACGCCGAGATGCCGGTACCGATTCCCTCACGGGCGTCGACGGTGACGGTGTACGCCGTGCCGTGCTTGTCCTGGTTGGTGGCGTACATCGGGGGCAGGCCCAGCCGATCGCAATCGTCACCGTCGAGCGGCACGCACAGGTAGCCGGAGGTGTACCGGACCATGAACGCCACCAGTTCCGGGGTGGCCTTCTCGGCGGCGAAGATGAGGTCGCCCTCGTTCTCGCGATCCTCGTCGTCCACGACGACAACAGCTTTACCTGCAGCGATATCTGCTACTGCGCGCTCGATACTGTCGAACCTGGTCACGTGCTCGCACTCCAAAGTCTTGACTTTTCACATCATCGAATACAACAAGTGCATCCGACGGATGCACTGACAACCCTACGACCAATCGGACGGGTCCGATCAGCCTGGTCCTACCGACCGGCAGAGTGAAGCCGCTCGACGTACTTGGCGATCACGTCCACCTCGAGGTTGACCGGCGTACCGACCACAGCGGTTCCGAGCGTCGTCAACTCGAGCGTTGTCGGGATCAGCGAGATCTCGAAGTACTCGAACCCGCGGTCTCCGCCCAGCGCGGAGACCGTCAGCGAGACTCCGTCGACGGTGATCGAACCCTTCTCCACGACGTAACGGGAAATGGAGTCGGGCAGTGCGATCCGCACTACCTCCCAGTTCTCGGACGGCGAGCGGGAAATGACGTGGCCTGTTCCATCGACATGCCCTTGAACCAGGTGGCCGCCGAGTCGGCTGTTCAGCGCCGCGGCACGCTCGAGGTTGACGCGAGAGCCGACATCCAATTTCGCCAGGCTCGAGCGGTTCAGGGTTTCCTGCATGACATCTGCGGTGAACGAACCGTCGGCAAGCACGTCGACCACCGTCAGGCACACTCCGTTGACCGCGATCGAATCACCGTGGCCGGCGTCGGAGGTGACCAGTGGCCCGCGCACCGTGAAACGTGCAGCATCGACCAGTTCTTCCTTGGCGACAATTTCGCCGAGTTCTTCCACAATTCCTGTGAACACGCGCCCTACTCCTCGTTCCCCGGAGCAGAACTCTCCGGAACCAGACTCAACAAAATATCGGGGCCGATCGTTACCGCGGACTCCAAACGGAATCGGTGGGCGTCGGTGATGGTGTGCACTCCGGCATCGACGAGCGCGGAGGCGCCCGCGCCGAGCAGGATCGGAGCGATGTATGCCTCGATGACGTCGACATATCCGGCGGCAAGGAATGCTCCGGCCAGACGGGGCCCACCCTCGAGAAGTACGTCCGTGTACTCCCCCAACGCCTCGACTACTTCGTCGATGTTGTCGGTGTTGAGCACCAGAGTCGGTGCGGTGTCGTCGAGAATGCTTGCCGTCGAGGGTATTTCACGCTTTCCGACGACGACGCGAACGGGCTGGTGCGCCGCGAGCTCACCGGTGGGCTGACGTGCGGTCAGCCACGGATCGTCGGCAAACACGGTGCCGGTACCGACCACGATTGCATCGATCTGCGCTCGCTGCGCATGCACGCGCGCCCTCGCCTGCGGACCGGTGATCCACTGACTCGTTCCGTCCTCGGCGGCGCTGCGTCCGTCCAGACTGGCCGCGTACTTCCACGTGATGTGCGGGCGACCGGTGCGCTGTTTGTGCAGCCAGGCCCGCAGTGGACCAGCTTCCACCTCGGGTGCTCGCAGTCCGGCCGTGACGCTGATTCCAGCGCGCATGAGGGTCGCTGCGCCGCCGGAAGCCTCGGGATTGGGATCACCGACGGCGTAGACAACCGCCGAGACTCCGGCGTCGATCAATGCCTGCGAGCAAGGGCCGGTTCGTCCCTGGTGATTGCACGGTTCCAGTGTCACCACTGCCGTACCGCCACGTGCCGCATCGCCGGCCTCGTCGAGAGCTACAACCTCGGCGTGCGGTCCACCGGGCGGTTGCGTCATACCGACGCCCGCGATGGTTCCGTCGGCAGCGAGGATGACCGCGCCGACCGGTGGGTTGGGGCTGGTGAATCCGCGCGCGGAATCAGCTGCGGCCAGCGCGATCTGCATCGCGGCGTCGAGATCAGCCGTCGACGCCTGTCCACCCTTTGCCATCGAGCGGCTCAGACCGACAGCGTCAGGTGCGGCGACGCCGAGGCGGCCTGCGCGCGCAGCTTGCGCACCGCCTCACCGGGATCACTCGCTCCGTACACCGCCGAACCGGCGACGAAGCAGTCGATCCCTGCTTCAGCGGCCTGCTCGATCGTGGAAGCGTTGATGCCGCCGTCGATTTCGACAAGGAGCGTCAGCTCACCCGAGTCGACGAGCTTTCGAACTGCGCGTGCCTTGTCGAGCACCTGAGGCATGAAGGACTGACCACCGAATCCGGGTTCGACGCTCATGATCAAGAGGGTGTCGAAGTCCTTGAGGATTTCCAGGTAGTCGTCGATCGGGGTTCCAGGCTTGATGCTCAGCCCCGCCTTGGCACCAGCTGCACGAATATCGCGGGCAACCGAACGCGGATCATCGGTGGCCTCGGCGTGAAACGTGACGTTGTACGCACCGGCCTCGGCGTACGGCGGCGCCCAGCGCTCCGGATTCTCGATCATGAGATGGCAGTCGAGCGGAATATCCGTCGCCTTCAGCAGACTCTCGACCACCGGCAGACCCAGCGTGAGATTGGGAACGAAATGCGCGTCCATCACGTCGACGTGAAGCCAGTCGGAGCCGGACACGGCAGTCGCTTCATCAGCGAGTCGAGCAAAATCTGCGGACAGAATGGACGGTGCAATCATCGGGGAAGCCACGACGCCGAGTTTAGCTGTGTCTCATTGCCGACCGTGCATGCACATCGGAGCCGGTGCAATCAGATCAGTTCTTGACGACGGTGTGGAGCTTTCGCACCTTGGCCGGTGCCTTGATCCGCCACGCGTCTTCGAGCATCTCACCCAACTGCACCTCGTCGATCAGTTCGAGGTGCACGAGGATCGAGCCGTGCCCGTGATAGTGATCGGTGGTGAAGAAAGCCGACTCGCCACTGGCGAGTAGCGCCTCCTTCTCGTCCAGACCGCACATCACGACCAAAGCGCCCTCCGCTTCGGTGCGGAGCCGTGCAAAAGTTTTACCTGCCACCTTGAGTGCCGGGGTGTTGTACGAGGTCGACTCTTCCACGGAGGGAAGAGCCGAACCCAGTACTACAACCTGTTCCCACGTAACCATGTAGGCACCATACGACTACCGATGCCCAGAAGTCATGGGATCAGGCCAGCGGCTTGCGCAAAGCGGCCATGAACATAGCGTCCGTGCCGTGTCGATGCGGCCACAACTGAACCGACGATCCGTCTCCGACGTCCGGGACACCTGGCACCAATTCCTTGGTGTCGAGTTCCAAGACGCCATGACGCCGCACCGCATCGGCGACCACTGCCAGCGTTTCCGACAAGTGCGGCGAGCACGTGGAGTACAGCACCACTCCGCCGGGGCGAACCAGTTCGATTGCGGCAGCAAGCAATTCACGCTGCAACTTCACGAGCGGAGCCACATCGGACGGCTGGCGACGCCAACGTGCCTCCGGGCGCCGACGCAGCGCACCCAACCCGGTGCAGGGAGCGTCGACGAGGATGCGGTCGTATCCGGGTTCGAGCCCGGATTCGCGGCCGTCCGCCACGTGTACGTCCACGGGAAGCTCGCGAGTGGTCTTGCGGATCAGTTCGGCGCGATGTTCGACGGGCTCGACGGCGTCGAGTCGCCCGCCTTCGATACCGGCGAGAGCGCCGAGAAGCGCTGCCTTACCGCCCGGACCTGCGCAGAGATCGAGCCAGCGTCCGGAGTCTTCACCTTCGAGAGGAGCAATGCTGAGGGCGCGGGCCACCAGCTGACTGCCCTCGTCCTGCACGCCCGCCAAGCCTTGGCGGACCGCCTCGAGCTGTCCGGGGTCACCGCCGTCGAGATGCACGGCGTACGGCGAGTACGGCCCGATCTCGCCGCCGGTCACCAGTGCAAGCTCCTCGGCGGAGATCTCGCCGGGGCGGGCGACGAGGTGTACGGCAGGGCGGGCGTCGTCGGCGATCAGGACGTCTTCGAGTTCACCGGCAGCAGCGCCGAGCGAGTCGGCAAATACCTGCGCGATCCACAGGGGGTGAGCGTGCTCGAAGGCGAGCCGGCCGACCGGGTCCTTCGGGGCCAGCAGCTCGACCCACTCCTCCTGGGTGCGTTCGGAAACACGGCGCAGGACCGCATTGACGAATCCTGCTCGGCCCTGGCCGTTTTCGGCGCGGACCAGATCGACCGAAGTTGCGACGGCAGCGTGCGGTGCGACACGAGTGCGCAGCAATTGGTACGAGCCGAGTCGGAGAACATCGAGCAGCGTTCCGTCGATCTCTTCGATCGGCCGACCCGCTGCATGCGCGATCACCGCATCCAGCAGCCCCTGAGCACGTGCCGCGCCGTACGCCAGTTCGGTTGCCAGCGCCGCGTCGCGTGCGTCGAGTTTGCGGTCACGCAGGAGCCCTGGCAGAACCAGGTTCGCGTACGCGTCACGCTCACGGACCGCGCGCAGGACGTCACGCGCCGCCAGACGCGGTTGATCGAGCCCGGCGGTTGCCGGATCAGGCCGCTTGGCCTGCTTCGGCTTGGTGTTCTTGGCGCCGCCGCCGGTCTTGGCTCCGGGACCCTGTGTCCGCCGTGCCGGTCGTCGTGATTCGGTCACTGTGCTCGTACCTCCGCGTCGAGTCGGGCACCGCGTGCCCAGTCCCCTGCCGACATCAATTTCTTGCCCGGGGGCTGAATCTGCCCGAGTCGCACCGCGGTGGTCGCGGTACCGATGTACAGACCATCCTTGCGTACCGAGATCTCACCGACTGCCAGGGTCTCGTCCGTGACGGTGATCGGGCCGACCTTGACTCGAAGATCACCGATCATCGTCCAGGCCCCGGGTGCGGGTGTGACGGCTCGGATATGCCGGTCCACTGTGCGAGCGGGCAGTTCCCATCGCACGCGGGCCGCGTCCACCGTCACCTTGGGGGCGTACGAGACGCCGTCGTCAGACTGCGGAACCGCGTTGATCTCGCCGGCCTCGAGTCCGTCGAGTACCGATTCGAGGAGGGCAGCGCCGTTTTCCGCGAGACGTCCGAGCAGGTCGCCTGCCGTATCGGTGTCGCGAATCCGCTCGGTCATCACTCCGTACACGGGGCCGGTATCCATGCCGGCTTCCAAACGGAACGCGCTGGCGCCCGTCACCTCGTCGCCGGCACTGATCGCGGCCTGCACCGGCGCGGCGCCGCGCCACGCGGGAAGCAACGAGAAATGCAGATTGACCCAACCGTATTTCGGAATGTCGAGGACGTTCTGCGGCAACAGGTTTCCGTAGGCGACGACGGGTGCACAGTCCGGTTCGAGGCGGGCGAGTTCGGCCGCGAAGTCGGGATCGGACGCCTTGGCCGGCGTCAGCACCGGGATGCCGTGCTCGTCGGCAAGCAGACCGATCGGCGATCGGGTGACTTTTCGACCGCGGCCCGCCACAGCGTCCGGACGCGTGACGACGGCTACCACTTCGTGGTTGGCGGATTCGATGAGCCGACGCAGTGAAGGAACCGCGGGTTCGGGTGTTCCGGCGAACACGACGCGCATGTCAGCTCTCCCGTTTCGTTGGGCTCTTCGGACTCTGATCAGCCGATCGGCCTGTCGAACGCGGTGGACTGCAACTCACGAAAATGCTCCCGGATGTGTCGGTGGGTGGAACTGTCAGTCTAAGGACTGCGAGAGCTACGACCTACCTCGCGCCACACCGAACCACTTTCTCAGCAATTTCTTTGATCAGAACCCTGCACATTCACCGGTCCTCGGTATTGACTGTTTCTGTCGTCGCCACTCGGCGGAGGCTGATACGGGATACACCGATCACACGGAGGAACTTAGATGGCAGGCATCGACAGTAAGTTCGACAAGGCCTACGCAGGAAAGTCCGTCGAAGAATTGGCGGACGCCCCGGTCGCGGCACTCAACGGCGTAAGCGATTCGGACGCAGAACATTTGAAGGCAGCGTTCAACATCAAGACCGTCCGCGACCTCGGAACGAACAAGTTCTTCCTGTGGGCGCAGGCCACTGCCAAGCTCGCCGAGTAAACATCCCGACCCACGTGATCTCGGTGCTCACGAGTTAGCAGCTCACGAATTTGCAGCTCACGAATTTGCGTCGATGACCACTTGCGGAATATCCGTGCCGAGCGGCACCACGCTGCACGAAGCGTGCCGCTCGGCATCGGGGTCGAGGACCGTCCGGATGACGTCGATCACGTAGGGGTCGTACGGCATGCGGAAGTGGCCGGTCAGGTTAGACGGGCACAGATCCTGGAGGACGATGTTTTCTGCACCGGCACCGCGGAGCGCGATGTTCGAGGACGGCTGGATCATCTCGTCGACAGTGGACCCGATGGTCGTGTAGCGCACTCCGGGTACGGTGTCACCGCCGGCGTTGAGGGTGTTCAACATATCCGACCCTTGCATCTGCTCGCGGACAGCTCGCGAAAAGACGTCTTCGACAAAGTCTTCTCCGCCGGGGATCGCACGGACAATGGGAACCAACCCGAACATCACCCCACCGTATGTCGGCGAAGCCAAACCGACCCAATGATCGACGTAGGCGTCGCCGCCCATCTTGTTGACGTAGTACCGCGTCACCGTCGCGCCTTGGGAATAGCCGATCACGTCGACCTTGTCCGCTCCGGTCGCGGTCAGCACCTGATCGACGAAAGAACCGAACGCGGTGGCACTACCGACTATGTCGCCGACGCCGTAGGTCTCGTGTGCGACGTCCCCGTCTTCTTCTTTGATCGCACCGCCGTAATTGAGAGCGAAGACGCAGTAGCCGTCAGCTGCCAGTGCCGGCGACAGGGCCGCCCAATCCGCGTACGCCTCGGTGTCGGTTCCGTGGGCGAGTACAACCGGTCGGGGATGCGTGGCGGAAGGCTCACAGCCGAAATCGTTCGATCCGGCAGGTGCGGATCCTGGATGAGCATGAGCGAATGCGGTGGCTACCGAACGCGACACCTGGCCTGGCCCGATGACGAGGGGAACATCCATCGCGTCGGCACTCGCAGACGGGAGCGTCGGTGCTGCAGCCGATATCGCCGGCGGTGCTCCGATCAGCAGCGCCACTGCTACCGAAAATGTCAGTCCCACAGACCGTTTGACGCCAGACATTGTTCCTGCTCCTGCTCTGATCCTACGAGGGAGCTGACCGTAACACCAGAAACTTCGAGGCGCATACCCTACCGAACAGTAGGTATCCGACGTCTCAATTGCCGCCTTCATCGGAGTCATCACCGGCAAGCACTCGGTAGAGCGATTTGCGCGCCTCGACAAGCACGTCGGCTGCGGCCTTGACCTGCGCTGGTGTGCCTACAGCAGCCACTTGACCGGCCGCGCCCATCAGCTGGCCGATCAGTTCTCGAAGGTCCTGCTCCGGCTCCCCTACGCTGAGACGAACGTCATCCCACGGCGCCCCGAGATCGGCGCGATGTTCCTCGACGTACGCGACGCCTTCTTCTGTCAGCTTGGCGGTTTTGCGGCCGGCAACCTTTTCGATGATCACCAGTCCTTCGTCCTCGAGTTGGGACAGCGCGGGATAAATGGAGCCCGGACTCGGCTTCCAGACGCCGCCGCTGCGCTCGACGATCTGCTGAATCAATTCGTAGCCGTGCATCGGCTCTTCCGCGATCAACAGCAGAATCGCAGCGCGCACATCTCCTCGACGACCTCGTCCGCCACGTCCTCGCCCGCGACCGAACTGAGCGCCCGGACCGAAGCCGGGGCCGGGTCCGCCGTCTGGACCGAAACGCCCCCGCCGATGGCCTCTGCGTGGCATGTCACCGAAGCCCGGCCGCTCGTGCGGTCGACCGCGTCGACCACCGTCTCGATCGCCGGGACCATCGCCCGACGCGCCGTCGTCCGTCGGCACCCACATCACAAATGGTGGCCGTTGCTCACGGCCGAAACCGCCGAAGAAACCGCGCCGGCCGAACATCCCCTCGTTCGGGAAACTTGCATCCATCGTCGAACCTCCATCACTATCGTTGATAGTTCGACGATATATCGTCATATCGGGTAGCGCAAGGATTCCTCCGACAACTCGAAACTCAGCCGATGCGGCGTGGGTCGATCTGAATGCGGACCGGACCCGAAGACTTCCGCGCACTGCGCGCGGCCCTCGCATGTGCCAGAGCGTCCGCAAGGCCGCGACCGTCCTTGCGTGGAACGCGGACCAGCATTCGCTCCGGCGCGACACCGCTCTCGTCCTCACCGGAATACGGAAGCCTCTCCCCCGCAGGCAATTCCACTGGTCCGAGCAGTACAGCACTTGCCGGCAGATCAGCTGAATCCACCAACTCCGCAATTGCCGCGGATCCACCGTCGATCGCAGCCATGTGAACGGCCGGAGGAAAGCCGACCTCGTCCCGCTCCTCGAATTGAGACTGTGCGTGCCCCACCGGATCCCATCGGACCAACGCCTGCACCGTCGGGATACCCGAGTCTGCGACAACCACAACTTCACCGCCTTCGGACAGCGGAATCACCATGGCAGCAGCCGACATCCAGCGTCTGAGTGTTTCCTCGGCGGCGCGAAGATCGGGCCGGCCGAGCAGTGCCCAGCCGTCGAGCAAGAGCGCGGCGCCGTAGCCGCCGGTCATCACCGGCTCCGCACCCACTGTCGAGACCACCAACGCGGGCCCATGTGGCAGTTCCTTGACCACATCACTGCCCCCGGACAGAACAACTTTCACACCGGGAAACGCCCGCCCGAGTTCTTCGGCGGTCCGGCCGGCACCGACCACCACCGCGCGCAACGCTTTCGCCCCGCACGCGTGACATCGGTAGGCGGCATCGGCAACCCCGCACCAGCGGCACGCCGGTGTCCCGGCGCCGTCGGGACCTGCCGCAGCGGGAAGAGCCAGTGGGCCGTTGCACCGACGGCACCGTGCCGGGGCACGGCACTTTCCGCAGGCCAGGGTCGGTACGTACCCCCGCCGAGGCACCTGTACCAGGACTCCGTTGCCCTCACCCAGAGCGCGCCGGGCGGCCGCGAATGCAATAGCGGGCAAACGAGCCGCTCTGGCTCCCGGATCGCGGGCCAAGGCTTGATCGCTGTCGGCAAGCGCGGTGATCTTGGGTGCGTGGGCACGAACGACGTCCCGCGTAGCGACCAGATCGTGCGCCCATCCCGAGTCGACGAGTACCTGCGCTTCTGCCGTACGGGAGAACCCACCGATCACGACGGCGCACCCGGCGACGTAGCCACGCAGGACGGCAACTTCGCGGGCATGTGGATACGGCGACCGCGGCTCGGACAAGTTGTCGTCGCCGTCGTCCCAGACGACGACAAGACCGGTCTCGGGCGTCGGCGCAAAAACAGCACTCCGTGTGCCGACGACGATCCGGGCGGTCCCGCGCAGTGCAGCGAGCCACCTCCGATATCGCATGGCCGGCCCCAGGCCCGCGGACAGACCTACCACCGCATCCGCTCCGGAGAGTTCGGTACAAGCGGCGACGACGCGGTCCAGGTCGCGTTGATCGGGCACAACCAGGATCGCGGATTTACCACTTGCCGCTACGGCCCCGGCCAGTTCGGCCAGGCGCAGTGGCCAGTTTTCACCAGGCAACGCCTGCCAGACCGCACGCGGGCTTTTCGACTCGCGAATGGCGGACAGGAAGGCGTCACCGAATCTGTAGAGATGCCAACCATTTTCGATCGGTTCAGGAGCGGACGGTGACTCGGCGGGCTCCCACGGTTCCGCCTCGACCTTCGCGTGGCGCGGCGGTACCGCCAAACGGAGAACATCGGCGCGGGTTCCGGCATAACGCTCCGCCACACGATCGACGACTTGCGCGATTTCGGCCGTCAAGACCCGCTCGGACGAGATGACGCGTTCGAGCCAGCCGAACTTCCCCTGATGGTCACTGGTCGCCTCGCGCGAGACGATGAAACCGTCCACCAGACGACCAGCGAAGCGGATGCGCACCCGGACTCCGGGCTGCGCATCCGCTTCGAGTTCACGAGGAACGAGGTAGTCGAATTCACGGTCGAGGTGAGCGAGCGGGAGCATCGGCAGCACCCGGGCGACCGGATCGACTTCTGCCGCTACTCTTTCCGCGCCCACCCGCGCCCCGTCTGTACGTCAGTGATCAGAGACCAGCTGCGCTACGCAGCTTGTCGGCGCGATCGGTGCTCTCCCACGGGAGGTCGATGTCGGTGCGACCGAAGTGACCGTATGCCGCCGTCTGCGCGTAGATCGGGCGCAGCAGGTCGAGGTCGCGGATGATCGCTCCCGGACGCAGGTCGAAGATCTCGGTGATCGCCTTCTGGATCCGTGCCGGATCGGTCTTCTCGGTGCCGAAGGTTTCGACGAAGAGTCCGACCGGAGCTGCCTTGCCGATGGCGTAGGCGACCTGAACCTCGATGCGGTCGGCCAGACCTGCGGCAACAGCGTTCTTGGCCACCCAGCGCATGGCGTAGGCAGCGCTGCGGTCGACCTTTGACGGGTCCTTGCCGGAGAACGCGCCGCCACCGTGGCGAGCCATTCCGCCGTAGGTGTCGACGATGATCTTGCGGCCGGTCAAACCTGCGTCACCCATCGGGCCACCGAGGACGAACTTGCCCGTCGGGTTCACCAGCAGACGAACATCGGAGGTGTCGAGATCGGTGAGGTTGACGTCGGTCAGCACCGAGTGAAGCACCTTCTCGCGAAGATCGGGCGTCAACAGGTTGTCGAGGTCGATGTCAGCGGCATGCTGGGTGGAGATGACCACGGTGTCGAGACGGACAGCCTTGTCACCGTCGTACTCGATGGTGACCTGGGTCTTGCCGTCCGGGCGCAGGTACGGCAGCACGCCGGACTTACGGACCTCGGTCAACCGGCGAGAGAGACGATGAGCCAGCGCGATGGGTAGCGGCATCAGTTCCGGCGTGTCGGTGGTGGCGTAGCCGAACATCAGGCCCTGGTCGCCCGCACCCTGACGGTCGATCTCGTCGTCGCTGATTCCGTCGACGCGAGCCTCGTGCGAGTGATCGACACCCTGCGCGATCTCGGGCGACTGGGCGCCGATCGCGACGTTGACGCCGCAGGAGTTACCGTCGAAGCCCTTTGCGGAGCTGTCGTAGCCGATTTCGAGGACTGTGTCGCGCACGATCTTCGGAATGTCCGCGTACGCAGTGGTCGTGACCTCACCGGCTACGTGAACCTGGCCGGTGGTGACCAGTGTCTCGACGGCCACGCGGGCGCGCGGGTCCTGGGTGAGCAGCGCGTCGAGGATCGAGTCGCTGATCGCGTCACAGATCTTGTCCGGGTGCCCCTCGGTGACGGACTCGCTGGTGAATAGCCGACTGCCGGACTTGCTCACAGATCTCCCTCTCGACGACTGAGTTCTTGACTACAGCTTATTGAAGTATCCGAATCACCGTTCGGTGACCGTTTTGTCATGCTTTGTTAGCTGGGGGCTGAGCCGACGATAACGGTTGGACCGCCTGCGCAACACCCTTGTACTCACCCGATTATCGTGGGGTAACTCTCACCACCGGGCGCGTGTCGCTACTCGGGAAAGAGCTTGACCAGGGCGTCGAGTACTCGACTGGCCATCAAAGCCTTGGATCCGTGTTCGAGAGCTGACTCCGAGCCGTCGGAACCGAGCAACCAACCGTCGTTGTGATCGACCTCGAACGCCTTGCCCTCGCCGACCGCATTGACCACGAGGAGATCGCAACCTTTGCGGGCAAGCTTGGAGCGGGCATAGGTGAGTACGTCACCATGGGCGTCACCGGTCTCAGCGGCGAATCCGACGATCACCGTTCGAGCATCCAAGTCGCCGTCACGACGCGCTTCGACGAGACCGGCGAGGATGTCGGCATTTCTGGTGAGGCTGATCGAGTCGGGTTCGTTTGCGCCCTTCTTGATCTTGCTGCCTTCGACGGTGGTGGGGCGGAAGTCCGCGACAGCCGCAGCCATGACGACTCCGTCGTGTCCCGGTGCGTGCTTTTCCACTGCCAACCGGAGATCTTCGGCCGTCTTGATGTGCACGACGTCGACAGCGGCGGGGTCGGCGAGATCAGCCGTGTACCCGGCGATCAGTGTCACGTGCGCGCCGCGTTGCGCGGCAAGACGGGCGAGCGCGTAGCCCTGCTTGCCCGAGCTGCGATTACCGAGAAAGCGCACGGGATCGAGCGGCTCGCGAGTACCGCCGGCGGTGACCAGAATGCGGCGACCCTCCAGGTCGCGCGGCAACGCGTCCGAGCGCTCGAGGAGCAACGATGCCAACCCGACGATCTCGTCGGGTTCGGGAAGTCGACCGGCTCCGGTGTCTTTCCCTGTCAAACGCCCGGAGGCAGGTTCGATCACGTGGACGCCGCGCGAACGCAGTGTCGCCACGTTCGAGACCGTTGCGGGGTGCTCCCACATCTCGGTGTGCATTGCTGGGGCGAAGACGACCGGACAGCGCGCGGTCAACAAAGTGGCCGTCAACAGGTCGTCTGCGCGACCCATGACCGCTCGCGCCATCAGATCAGCGGTTGCCGGCGCGATGACGACCAGATCGGCTTCCTGTCCGAGACGGACATGCGGAACCTGCGGGACGTCATTGAAGACGCCGGTGTGAACCGGGTTGCCGGAGAGTGCTTCGAACGTCGCGCGCCCGACGAACTCCAGAGCGGATTCGGTCGGAATCACGCGGACGTGATGACCGCTCTCGGTGAAGCTGCGGATGATCGAGCACGCCTTGTACGCGGCGATACCCCCACCGACACCGACGACAATGCGCTTACGTATCGATGTGGGCGCGTCGGACACTCCCCCGACACCCGAACGAGGTTCGGGTGCGGCAGATGTGGTGCTCACTCGCCTTCGGTGTGCTCGAGGAGATCAGCGTGGATTTCACGCAACGCGATGGACAGCGGCTTTTCCTGCAGACCGGGCTCGACCAGAGGTCCGACGTATTCGAGGATGCCGTCACCGAGCTGGTTGTAGTAGTCGTTGATCTGGCGCGCGCGCTTGGCCGAGTAGATGACCAGGGCGTACTTGGAAGAGGTGCGTTCGAGCAACTCGTCGATCGGCGGGTTGGTGATGCCGAGCGGGGTGTCGTAGGCAGGCAGAGCGCCCTGACCTGCTGCGGACGCGGCTGAAGTGCTGCTCACTCTTGTGTCTCCTGAATTAGATCTTCATTGAAGAACTAGTTTTATCGATCCGGATATCTGAGAAACGGGGTGGAAATCGGTTCCCGAAGGGTGCGGAATCAGTTCCCAACCAACAAGGATACCAACTCATCGCAAGCACGGCTTACATCCTCGTTCACGATGACCGTGTCGAACTCGTCCTGTGCGGCCAATTCCACTCGGGCCGTCTCGAGTCGGCGCGCCACGACGTCTTCCGTTTCGGTTCCACGTCCGGTCAGCCGTTGCACCAGAACGTCCCAGCTCGGTGGAGCCATGAACACCAACAGAGCCTCGGGCATCGCCTTGCGGACAGCTCGTGCTCCGGCGAGATCGACCTCGACGAGAACGGGCTTTCCAGCTTCGAGCGCTTCTTCGACCGGAGCTGCGGGGGTGCCGGAGCGCTGCAGGCCGCCGTGGATTTCCGCCCATTCGAGAAGTTCACCGGAGTCGATCATCCGTTGAAATTCTTCACGGGAGGTGAATCGGTAGTCCTTGCCGTCCACTTCACCTGGACGGGGATCGCGAGTGGTCGCCGAAACACTGAAAACGAGTTCAGGCAACCGAGTTCTCAGCTCGCGAACGACGCTGGACTTACCGACAGCCGAAGGGCCGGCCAGTACAACCAGCCGACCCCTCCGCACTGCGGTCTTGCTCTCTGACACTGTTGCGTCAGCAATCATCAGACACTGCCGCGTCAGCAATCATCACTTGTCGGCTCAGGCCTCGAAGTCGAACTTGGTGAGCAGAGCCTTGCGCTGCCGATCACCGAGGCCACGAAGGCGACGGGTCGGTGCAATCTCCAGCTCGGTCATGATCTCCTGAGCCTTGACCTTGCCCACCTTGGGCAGCGCCTCGAGCAGTGCCGAAACCTTCATCTTGCCCAAGATTTCGTTGTCTTCGGCGTCCTTGAGGACCTGCTTGAGGTCGGTGCCGCCACGCTTCAGGCGCTCCTTGAGCTCAGCCCTGGCCTTGCGGGCAGCAGCTGCCTTCTCCAAAGCAGCAGCGCGCTGCTCATCAGTCAACTGGGGAAGGGCCACGGTTCCTCCGTCTCGTCGTGTGCAAATTTTGTCTATTCCGCTGATAACCAGCAGCGATAGCGACCGTACTCACGCCTGGCGCGAATTGCTAACCCACCCCCCGCGGTCCGATGCAGATCGCGGTGGGTTATGCGCGTCGAATCGATGTCACGGATCGTCACCGTTTTCGGCTGGATCGAGACGAATTCGACGCCACACGAACGTGCGTACAGTACCGAAATAGACTGTAACACAATGTATTTCGACCCATAGCGTGCGACACCCCCGTGCGAGTGTGCGAAATCGTTACCTGCGGGAATGAACGTGGTCGCCGACACATCCAAAATTTTCGAGCATTTTCGGCGCCTATGCGCGTGTCGCGGCCCGTTTTCAGGTCTGCAGCGACGATTTCGGATCGCCGGCGTCGACCGTCTCGGGTTCGATGCGACTCACGCCGGGGGCGGCCAGAGCGAGCACTACCGCGAGGCTCGCCCAGAGCAATGAATTCTCCAGCACGAAGCCGACTACCGGGATATCCATGTCCGCGCCGACTCGAGGAAGCCGAAACAGCACTACGACAGCGGTGAGACCGATCGCGATCCAGGACCACACAGGGACCGATCGAGTGCCCTCCCCCACGCCCGACTTGATCGGAACGAGGAGTACACCCACCGCCGGCACCAACCACACGAAGTGGTGCGTCCAGGCAATGGGAGTCACGATTGCCGCCAGCAGAGCCACCACCGTGAAACCGGCGAGATCGCCCCGCAGGCGCTGAGCGCGCCGCGTCGCGACAATTCCGAGGACACCCAACACCGCACAGGCGACGAGCCACGCCGGACCCACCAGGCCCTCGGGAAGTAGCCGCAAGGCCATTCCACGCACGGACTGGTTACCGAACACGGACGGGTCACCGACGGCGACGCGCCCCGAGAGTGAGGCGATGTCGCCGAAGTAGTCGATCGTCTGGCGCGGGAGAACCGCAAAGCCCAGAGCCGTGGCGCCGAGGAAGCCGGCGAGGCCGCCCGCAACTGCTTTCCAGCGCCCGGTGATCACGTAGTAACCGATGTAGACGAGTGGCACCAGTTTGACCGCGCCGGCGATCCCCACCAGCACACCCTCGGGAATCCACCGTGGTCGAGCCAGCACGTCGATCAAGCACAGGAGAGTCAGAAACAACCCGACCTGGCCGTACCCGAGGTGATCGGAGATCGGCGATGCCGCCGTCCACAGGACCAGGAAACCCACGTAGACGACGACTGGCCGCTTACGTGTGAACGGGACTTCGCGATAGCTGAGCACGATGATCGCGGCCAGCATCAGGAGGCTGACGAAACTCCATCCCCACTGGACCGCACCCCAGGAACCCAATGCGACGGGAACGGCGACGAGCGCAGCGAAGGGCGGATACGTGAACGGCAATCTCGCGTTGAACGACTCGTCGTACAGGTTCGAGCCGTCGAGGACGGCCTGACCCGCTGTCCGGTACACGGCAAGATCGTCGCCGTGTACGCCGGTGACGGATTGGAACCCGGTGGCCAGCAGCGCGCACGCCGCGACGAGAAGTCCGATCTGCCACCAACGATTCACCGACGGACGGTACCACCGGGTTCCACCGCTCGAACGAGCCTCGAGGTCACTCACGGATCAGTTCGCCAATGCGGCTTCGATCTCGTCTCGGTCACGCATTGCTGCCTCCCGAAGTGCCGATACCGAAGGACCATGCTTGAGCACCCCGCGGGAAGTGTTCGGCAGCAGGAGCTCGGTCGATCCCGCGAAGATGTCTGCGAGATCCGCTGCCGTCGCACCCTGCGCGCCGAGTCCCGGAGCGAGAATCGGGCCGTTGAACTGCGACAGGTCCAGACCGTGGTCCCGAGTTGCACCGACCACCAGTCCGACGGTGTCACGGCCGTCGACGTTCGCATCGACCGCAGCGTCGACGATCGACTGAGCCACGCTCACACCGTCAGTCGACGACTGTTGAAGTACGCCGCCTTCCGGATTGGAGGTTCGTGCCAGGACGAAGATCCCGCGGGCGTTCTGCCGTGCCAGTTCGAGTGTCGGAGTCAGCGCCCCGAATCCCAGGTACGGCGAAACGGTGACCGAGTCGGAGGCCAACGGCGAATCACCCAACCAGGCTTGCGCGTACGCGTCCATCGTCGAACCGATGTCACCGCGCTTGGCATCCGCGACGACCAGCGTTCCCGCATCGCGAAGAACCGAGATGGTTCGCTCCAACACGGCGAAGCCGGCGCTGCCGTAAGCCTCGAAGAACGCAACCTGCGGTTTGACCAGTCCGACCTCACCGGTGAACGCCTCGACGCAGATCTCGGCGAAAGTCTCGAGACCTTCGGCCGTACGCGGCAGTCCCCACGCGTCGAGAAGCGCGGGATGCGGGTCGATACCGACGCACAGCCGCCCCCGGTCCGCGATCGCGGACCGGAGACGATGCCCCCAACTGTGACTCACGACTGCTGTGCCGGCTGACGAAGACCTGCGTGCAATTCCTGCAGGGAGTGAACTCCGATGTCGCCGCGAATGGCTGCTTCGATGCCCTGCACGGCAGCCGAGGCGCCCTGCACCGTCGTGATGCACGGGATGTTCGACGCAACCGCTGCGCTTCGGATCTCGTAGCCGTCGACACGCGGGCCGTTGTTGCCGTACGGCGTGTTGATGACCATGGCGACCTCGCCGCTGCGGATCTGGTCGACGATGGTCTCGGCACCGGCCGGAACATCTTCACCCGACTGCTTGTACACCTGCTTGCACTCGATACCGTTGCGCCGCAAAACATCTGCGGTTCCTTCGGTGGCAAGAATGGTGAATCCGAGGTCTGCCAGGCGCTTGACCGGGAAGATCAGCGAACGCTTGTCCTTGTTGGCGACCGAGACGAACACCGCGCCCGTGGTGGGCAACGAACCGTAGGCGGCAGTCTGCGACTTGGCAAAAGCCGTACCGAAGTCGAAGTCGATTCCCATGACTTCACCGGTGGACTTCATTTCCGGGCTGAGCAAGGTATCCACGCCGGTACCGTCGGCGCGGCGGAAGCGGTTGAACGGCAACACAGCTTCCTTGACCGCGATCGGTGCACCGGCCGGGGTGTTTCCGCCGTCGCCCTTCGCCGGCAGAATGCCGCTCGCACGCAGTTCCGCGATGGATTCGCCGAGCATGACGCGGGCGCATGCCTTGGCCAGCTGGACGGCCGTCGCCTTGGACACGAACGGAACCGTGCGGCTGGCGCGGGGATTTGCTTCCAGCACGTAGAGGATGTCGTCCTTGAGGGCGTACTGGACGTTGAGCAGGCCCTTGACGCCGATGCCCTTCGCGAGAGCCTCGGTGGAGCGGCGGACGTTCTCGAGATCCGCCCGGCCCAGAGTGATGGGCGGGAGCGCACACGCCGAGTCACCGGAGTGAATGCCGGCTTCCTCGATGTGCTCCATGACGCCGCCGAGGTACACCTCGGTGCCGTCACACAGAGCGTCGACGTCGATCTCGACCGCGTCTTCGAGGAAGCGGTCGACCAGGACCGGACGATCGTCGGAGATCTCCGTGGCGCGCGAGATGTAGTCGGCGAGGGAAGCCTCGTCGTAGACGATCTCCATGCCGCGACCACCGAGCACGTACGACGGACGCACCAGCACCGGGTAGCCGATACCTGCCGCGATCTCGCGGGCGCCGTCGAACGTGGTGGCGGTACCGAACTTCGGTGCAGGCAGACCGGCTTCGGTCAGTACGCGACCGAATTCGCCGCGGTCCTCCGCCAGGTCGATGGCTGCGGGGCTGGTTCCCACGATGGGGACGCCGGCAGCTTCGAGACGCTTCGCCAGTCCGAGCGGGGTCTGGCCGCCGAGCTGGACGATGACGCCGGCAACGGTGCCCGACTGCGCCTCCGCGCGGTAGACCTCGAAGACGTCCTCGAACGTCAGCGGCTCGAAGTACAGGCGATCAGCGGTGTCGTAGTCCGTGGAGACGGTCTCGGGGTTGCAGTTGACCATGACGGTCTCGTACCCGGCCTCGGACAGCGTCTGCGCCGCGTGGACACACGAGTAGTCGAACTCGATGCCCTGACCGATGCGGTTGGGGCCGGATCCGAGGATCAGAACCTTGGGTCGCTCGGTCTGCGGAGCAACTTCGGACTCGGCCTCGGGATCGAGCTCGTAGGTCGAGTAGTGGTACGGCGTCTTGGCCTCGAACTCTGCGGCGCAGGTGTCGACGGTCTTGTAGACGGGGCGCACGCCCAGCTGATCACGCAGAGCGCGAACGGCGTCCTCACCTGCGTGCGTGTCACCACCGAGTTCGGGGCGCAGAGCCGCGATCTGGCGGTCCGAGATGCCGTGGTACTTGGCCTGACGCAGGGAAGCCTCGTCGAAAGACTCTGCAGCGCGCAGCTTTTCACCGAGCTCGTGAATCTGCTGGAACTGGTCGAGGAACCACGGATCGATCTTGGTGGCGTCGAAGAGCTGCTCGACAGTTGCGCCGAGCGCGAATGCCTTCTCGATGCCGTACATGCGGCCGTCCTGCGGAACGCTCAGATCGGCGAGCAGTGCATCCAGGCTCTCCGTCTCGATGTCGGCGCCGGTCCAGTAACCCGCACGCTTGGTCTCGAGCGAACGCATGACCTTGCCGAAAGCCTCGGTGAAGTTGCGGCCGATGCTCATGGCCTCGCCCACCGACTTCATCGTGGTGGTCAGAGTTCCGTCGGCACCGGGGAACTTCTCGAAAGCGAACCGCGGAGCCTTGACGACGACGTAGTCGAGCGTCGGCTCGAAGCAAGCCGGGGTTTCCTTGGTGATGTCGTTGACGATCTCGTCGAGCGTGTAGCCGATGGCAAGCTTGGCCGCCATCTTCGCGATCGGGTAACCGGTCGCCTTCGACGCCAGAGCCGACGAGCGGGAGACACGCGGGTTCATCTCGATGACGACCAGGCGGCCGTCCTTCGGGTCCATCGCGAACTGGATGTTGCAGCCGCCGGTGTCGACGCCCACCTCACGCAGAATGTCGATGGAAAGGTCGCGCATCGCCTGGTACTCGCGGTCGGTCAGCGTCATCGCCGGGGCGACGGTGACCGAGTCTCCGGTGTGGACACCGACCGGGTCGACGTTCTCGATGGAGCAGACGATCACGACGTTGTCGCGACTGTCGCGCATGAGCTCGAGTTCGTATTCCTTCCAGCCGAGGATGGATTCCTCGATCAGGACGTTCGCCGTCGGCGACGCGGCCAGACCGCCACCGGCGATGCGGTTGAGATCGTCGACGTCGTACGCCATGCCGGAACCGAGGCCGCCCATGGTGAAGGACGGACGCACGACAACCGGGTAACCGAGTTCGGCGACCGTGGCGTGTACTTCGTCCATCGTGTAGCAAACTGCGGACTTCGCGGATTCGCCACCGACCTTGGCGACGATGTCCTTGAACTTCTGGCGATCCTCGCCGCGCTGGATGGCGTCGAAGTCGGCGCCGATCAGTTCGACGTCGTACTTCTCGAGGATGCCCTGCTCGTGCAGCGCCACTGCGGCGTTGAGCGCAGTCTGACCGCCGAGCGTCGCGAGGACGGCGTCGATCTTGTTGCCCTGCAAGGCTTCCTTGGCGATGACCTTCTCGAGGAACTCGGCCGTGATCGGCTCGACGTACGTGGCGTCGGCGAACTCGGGGTCCGTCATGATGGTGGCCGGGTTGGAGTTGACCAGGCTGACGCGCAGGCCCTCCTCCTGGAGGACGCGGCAGGCCTGGGTGCCCGAGTAGTCGAACTCGCAGGCCTGACCGATGACGATCGGACCGGAGCCGATTACCAGGATGTGCTTGAGATCTGTACGGCGTGGCATTAGTTCTTGACTCCGGTTTCTTTCCGTGCGGAGAGCAGGCTGGTGAAGCGGTCGAAGAGGTACGCGGCGTCGTGCGGGCCGGCTGCCGCCTCGGGGTGGTACTGCACCGAGAAGGCCGAATCGTCCAGCAGGCGAACACCTTCGACGGCTCCGTCGTTGGCGCAGGTGTGGCTGACCACCGCGCGGCCGAACGGGGTGTCGAATTCCTGACCGGCTTCGCCTTCGAGCGCGAAGCCGTGGTTCTGAGCGGTGATCGCGATGCGACCGGTCTGATGCTCGATCACCGGGATGTTGATTCCGCGGTGGCCGAACTTCATCTTGTAGGTGCTCAGGCCCAGGGCGCGGCCCAGGATCTGGTTACCGAAGCAGATACCGAACAGTGGCAAGCCCTGTCCGATGACCTCTTTCGTGAGGTGGACTGCGCCGTCGGCGGTGGCTGGGTCACCGGGACCGTTGGAGAGGAACACTCCGTCGGCCTTCAGGTCGAGGATCTGTTCGAGACTCGCGTTGGACGGCAACACGTGGACGCGGATACCGCGCTCGGCGAACATGCGCGGGGTGTTGGTCTTGATACCGAGGTCGATGGCGGCAACCGTGTACAGCGCCTCCCCGCCCTTCGGCTCGACGACGTAGCCGCTGGTGGTGCTGACCTCACCGGCAAGATCGGCGCCGAGCATGGTCGGCTGATCCTGAACCCGTCGGACCAGTTCGTCATCGGCGGCGATGGCTTCACCGGAAAAAATTCCGGCCTTCATCGAACCGCGAGTACGCAGGTGGCGAACCAGGGCACGAGTGTCGATCCCGGCGATTCCGACGATGCCCTGCTCTTCGAGCTTGGCCTGCAGCGAACCAGTTGCACGCCAGCTCGAGGTGACGCGCGAGGGGTCACGAACGACGTACCCGGCAACCCAGATCTTCGCGCCGGCACGCTCGCCGGTCGGTCCGACCGACTCGTCGTCTTCGTCGTTCCAGCCGGTGTTGCCGATCTGCGGCGCGGTGGAGACCACGATCTGGCGGTGGTAGCTGGGATCGGTGAGCGTTTCCTGGTAGCCGGTCATGCCGGTGCTGAACACCGCTTCGCCCAGGGTCTGTCCAACCGCACCGAAGGTGGTTCCGCGGAACACCCGTCCGTCTTCGAGGACCAGTACTGCGGGGCTGTTGCCAAAGCCGCTCATGCGTTCTTTCCGTTCTGCTCGATGTCGCCAGAGCTTGCGTCTTCGTTGTCATTCGTCTTATTCGAAGCGGTCTTGTTCGAAGCAGTCACCGGCTTGACCCAGTCCGGATAAACCGTCTTGTCGTCACCGCGCACGCCCGTGTCGATCTCGGTTCCGCTCGGCAATTCCCAGCGAATCACCAGGACGCCGTCCTTGCTCATGACCTTGCCGGCAAGACCGTTCTCCGTGCGGATCGCGCGGATCGACTTCTCCGGAATCCAGATGGCCGACGCGCCGTCACGCTCGACCAGAATTCCGCCGCTGTAGCGGCTGATCTCGCAGGTGGCGCGGAAACCGAGGTCGCCGACGGCGATACGGTCCTGCCAACTGGGTGCGATGGTGCTGCCGACGTACAGGCCGGTGGTCGGCAGGACGAGCAGTTCACCCAGGGTTGCCGGGACCGTCGGCAGTTCGCCGATCTTGTCTTTCTGGCGTCGAGCGCGTCCACGCCAGCCGACGTACATCAGGCCGATCATCGCGACCCAGAAGATCGCCAGACCGATGATCCACAGTGCTCTGTCCATGACGCGCTACTCCTCGCTACTCCGCAGCCGCACATTCCCGTCGTGTGCGGTGATGCGGCCACGTAACAGTGTGGTCGTGACCCGAGCGGGCAATGTCATCGACTCGTACGGAGTGTTATGCGCGACACTCGCCAGGTCGGGACCGTGGACCGTCCACTCGGCCGACGGATCGACCAATGTCAGGTTCGCGGGCTCCCCCACCTCGATGGGACGGCCCTGATCGTCGAGGCCGACGATTGCCGCGGGGCGCTCGCTCATGACCCGGGCAACACCGCGCCAGTCCAACAGGCCGGGCTGGACCATCGTCTGCACGATGATCGAGAGTGCGGTCTCGAGGCCGAGCATTCCAGGGCGAGCGGCTGCGAACTCGCAGCACTTGTCCTGCTCGGCGTGCGGAGCATGGTCGGTCGCGACGCAGTCGATGATTCCCTCGGCCAGACCCTTGCGCAGCGCGGCAACATCACTGGCCTCACGCAAGGGCGGGTTGACCTTGTTGATCGCGTCGTACGTCTCGAGCCGTGAATCGTCGAGGAGCAGGTGATGCGGGGTGACCTCGGCGGTGATCGAAATCCCTTGGCTGCGAGCCCACTTCACGAGTTCGACGGTTCCGGCCGTGGAGGCGTGGCAAATGTGAACGCGGGCGCCGGCGTCACGCGCGAGCAGTGCGTCGCGGGCCACGATCGATTCTTCGGCTGCTCGCGGCCATCCGGCCAGGCCGAGACGCGCGGCCGTGGGGCCCTCGTGGGCGACCGCACCGACGGTCAAACGCGGCTCTTCCGCGTGCTGGGCGATCAGGACGCCCAGTGAGCTGGAGTATTCGAGCGCGCGACGCATGATCAGCGGGTCGTAGACGCAGTGGCCGTCGTCGGAGAACATCTTGACCTTGCCGACGCCTGCGGCCATGGTCGCCATCTCGGCGAGTTGCTTGCCTTCCAGGCCCGCTGTGACTGCGCCGACGGGGTGGACGTCGACGAGGCCGACTTCCTGCCCGCGTCGCCAGACGTGATCGGTGATGACCACCGAATCGGCGACGGGACTCGTGTTGGCCATCGCGAAGACCGCGGTGTATCCACCCAGAGCCGCTGCCGAGCTTCCAGTTTCGATGGTCTCGGTGTCTTCGCGGCCGGGCTCACGCAGATGTGTGTGCAGGTCCACGAAGCCGGGAAGCAGGATCTGCCCGCCGGCATCGATCACCTCGGATGCCGTGGCCGGATCGAGGTCCACGCCGATCTCGAGGATCGTGCCGTCGCCGACGAGTACGTCGGTGGGCTCACCTTCTCCGTAGATCAGGACTCCGCGGAGCAGGACACTCACGGGTGATTCTCCGTTCTCGTTTCTGGTCACAGCGCACCGTCCTCCGACCCGACCAGCAGTCGGAACAAGACAGCCATGCGCATGTGTACGCCGTTGGTAACCTGTTGCAGTACAGCGGTTTTCGAGGAATCGGCAACGGCGGATGCAATCTCCATGCCGCGCAGCATCGGGCCGGGGTGCAGGACCACCGCGTGATCGGCCAGCATCGCCAGCCGCTTCTCGGACAGGCCGTAGTTGATCGAGTACTCGCGCTGCGACGGGAAGAAGCCACCGTTCATGCGTTCGGCCTGAACCCGCAGCATCAGCACCGCGTCGAGTCCGGGCAGTTCCGCGTCGAGCGAATGCGAAACCGTGACCGGCCACGTGTGCGCACCGACCGGCAGCAGTGTCGGCGGCGCAACAAGAACAACCTCGGCACCGAGCATCGAGAGCAGCAGTGCGTTGGAGCGGGCGACACGGCTGTGCAGGATGTCGCCGACGATGGCGATCCGCTTGCCCTCGATGTCGCCGAGACGCTGGCGAAGGGTCAAAGCGTCGAGAAGCGCCTGAGTGGGGTGCTCGTGCGTGCCGTCACCTGCGTTGATGACTGCCGGGCCACCGTCGTCGGCCGCTCCGGTCCACTTCGCGATCTGGTGGGCGGCACCCGAAGCCGGGTGGCGCACGATGAGTGCGTCGGCACCGGCCGCGCGCAGGGTCATCGCGGTATCGCGCAGGGATTCACCTTTGGACACCGAGGAACTGGATGCGCTGACGTTGATGACGTCGGCACTCATCCATTTGCCTGCCACCTCGAAAGACACCCGGGTGCGCGTCGAGTTCTCGAAGAACACCGTCATGACCGTGCGTCCGCGCAGCGTCGGGAGCTTGCGTACCTCTCGTCCCAGAAGTGCCTGCTCGAACCGTTCTGCCTCGTCGAGAAGTTCTACCGCGGACTCACGATCGAGGTCCGCGATGGAAAGTAGGTGCTTCACGCGCTCTTACCCCCGGAGATGACTACCGCTTCCCTGCCGTCGTGCTCCTGGAGGAGAACCTTGACGTCCTCGGACCTCGCGGTCGGGACGTTCTTGCCGACGTAGTCGGCGCGCAGCGGGAGTTCGCGGTGACCACGATCCACGAGCACTGCGAGTTGGACCGCGCGGGGGCGGCCCAGATCGCGCAACGCGTCAAGTGCCGAGCGCACGGTGCGACCGGAGAAGAGGACGTCGTCCACGAGAACGACCAGCGCATTGTCGACGCCACCCTCGGGGACGGACGTGCGCTCGAGCGGGCGGTGCGGCTTGTTCCGGAGATCGTCGCGGTAGAGGGTGATGTCGAGAGATCCGATGGGAAGACGCACACCGGAGAATTCTTCGATCTTGGCGCGCAGTCGCGTGGCGAGGGTGGTTCCACGCGTCGGGATCCCGATCAGGACCACACGAGGGGCAGTTCCCTCGGGTCCGTCGAGTGCGGTCTTCTCGATGATCTCGTGAGCGATCCGCGCGATGGTCCGGCCCACATCCTGGGCGGACAACAATTCGCGGGTTTCGCTACCTGCCTCGGCACCGACCGGCGCCTTCGAGTTACCTGGACCTGCAAGATCGGATGGGCGAGACCCTTCGGGCACGCTCATGCAGCGACCTCCTTCTCCGCCTCACTGGACGGATCGTTAAAGGATGTCTGACGGTCCCCACCCTATCAGCCGACAGACCTGATCCCGCCGTGCGAGCAGCGACTCCGACCGGTTGTGTGCAGACACACAACGCGCACGGTGACACTCGCACGGCGGTGGTGGAACAAAACTTGCTACTCGGTACCCGAATCCGATTCCTGCGCGCGCTGGGAGGTCGCGGCCGCAGCCGATCGAACCTGCGGCGCAACGAGAACGACCTGGCCGAGGATTCCGTTGACGAATCCCGGAGAGTCGTCCGTCGAGAGCTGCTTCGCGAGTTCGACGGCCTCGTCCACGGCGACAACCGGCGGAACGTCCGTCGCGTGGAAGAGCTCCCACACGGCGATACGCAGAATCGCACGGTCGACGGCGGGCAGACGCTCGAGCGTCCAGTCCTGCAGATGCGAGGAGATGACCTGATCGATCCGGTCCAGATTCTCCGCAACGCCGGACACCAACGTGACGGTGTAGGCCGCGACGGGTGCTACCGCGTCGTCCTTGACGGACAGATCAGAACGCTCCGACGCCAGTGCGACCGGATCGAGGTCACGTGCCTCGGCTTCGAAGAGGAAGTCGACGGCACGCTTGCGCGCCTTGTGGCGTGCACCGAGTTTCTTATGTGTGCCGGACACTCAGGAATTCACACGCCCGAGGTAGTTGCCGTCACGAGAATCGACCTTGAGCTTGTCACCGGTGTTGATGAAGAGCGGGACGTTGATCTCGGCACCGGTCTCGAGGGTCGCAGGCTTGGTGCCGCCGGTGGAGCGGTCGCCCTGCAGGCCCGGATCGGTGTGCTTGACGACGAGCTCGACGGTGACCGGAAGCTCGACGAAGAGGGGAACGTCTTCGTGGGTCGCGACCTGGACTGCCATGTTCTCGAGCAGGAAACGCGACTGGTCGCCGACGGTGGATTCGCTGATCGACACCTGGTCGTAGGTGTCGCCGTCCATGAAGATGTAGTCGCTGCCGTCGTGGTACAGGTACGTCATGTCACGACGGTCGACCGTGGCGGTCTCGACCTTCACACCGGCGTTGAACGTCTTGTCCACTACCTTGCCCGAGAGCACGTTCTTGAGCTTGGTGCGCACGAAGGCAGGGCCCTTGCCGGGCTTGACGTGCTGGAACTCGATGATCGTCCACAGCTGGCCTTCGATCTGCAGAACCAGACCATTCTTGAAATCACTGGTGGAAGCCACTTGCTTCGCGTCTCCTAGGGGTCGGGAAACCGTCTCAGACGACGGTAAGGACTTTTGCGGTCAGTGTGAGCAGCTCTGGCCCCTGCTCACGAACAACGAGCGTGTCCTCGATCCGTACACCTCCGCGCCCGGAGAAGTACACGCCCGGCTCGACGGTCACCGCCGCGCCGGAAAGAAGTGTACCGGTGCCGAGCTTGCCGATCCCCGGTGCTTCGTGGATTTCGAGCCCCACACCGTGGCCGAGGCCGTGCAGGAACAACTCGCCGTAGCCTGCATCGTCGATCACCGCACGGGCGACGGCGTCGACTGCCGCACATTCGACACCCGGCGCGAGCGCGTCGCAACCGGCAGCTTGCGAACGCGCGACGAGCTCGTAAATCTCCCGTTGCCAATCGGAAACGGACTCGAGCACGTAGGTCCTTGTCATGTCCGAGTGGTACCCACCGACCTGGGCGCCGAAGTCGAGTTTGACGAAGTCACCCGACGCCAGGATCGCATCGGTCGGTCGGTGATGCGGAATCGCCGAGTTGGCGCCGGCCGCCACGATCGTCTCGAAGGAAATACCGTCCGCCCCGTTGTCGAGCATCAGATTTTCCAGCTCGCGGCCGACCTCTCGTTCCGTTCGGCCAGGTCGCAGACCACCGCGAGCGATCAACTGCGCCAACGCGACATCGGCTGCGGTGCACGCGGCTCGCAACAACTCCACCTCGTACTCGTCCTTGACCATGCGCAATTGTTCGACGAGTCCGCTCACCGGTTCGAACCGGATCTTCGGCGCTGCTTCGGTCCAAGCCCGATGTTCGGCGAACGTCGCCACATGTGACTCGAACGCGAGAACGGGCGCCGTGGACTTCTCGATCAAGTGCGCAGCACTCGAACGGGCGATTTCGGCCCGAAGGTCCGGCACCTGCTCTGACACCTGCGTCACGTAGCGGCCGTCGGTGCAGATCACCGTCTCACGCTCGTCGGACGCTGAATCCGATGCACTGACGACGAGCGCCGCATTGGAACCGGTGAAACCGGTGAGGTATCTGATGTTGAGGAGATCTGTGACGAGAATCGCGTCGAGTTCGCGCTCCGAGAGGAGGCGTCTGAGGGATTCACGGCGTGTTCTGAAGTCGACCGGCATCCCTCGAACCTACCGCCCGCGCAGACCTGCCGATCAACTCGAAACTCGCGGTTACAGCAATAAGTGTGGGTTAGGCCACAAGGTGTAATGGGTTCTAGTTAGGCTGTACCCATGAATGCGTGGTTGGTACGTGGCCTCGGCATGGCCCTGATACATGTTGTGTTTCGTGCGTTGCTCGGTGCAGCGATCGCACAGTGGCCACTTCAGGGGTCCACCCTGCGCTGGCTGTCCCTGTTGATCGTCATCGTCTTCGCCGCGATCTGGGGTGGTATCGACGGCATTCGTGACCGCCGGAACTTCCCCGAACCCGAGGACGGCGCCGATCTGACCATGCTGTGGCTCAAGGCCGCATTGGTCGGCGGGTTCGTCGCCGGCGCTGCCAGCTGGGCACTCAGCCTCGTCCCCTCCCTCGAACTGACCCAGCAGGGCTTGTTCTTCGAGGTGACCTCCGGTGCGGCGTTCACGATCCTTCTCATCTTCGTCCCCGCCATGATCGCCATCACCGTCGGACGCTTCTTCGTCAGCCGTGAACAGCGCAAGAACGGAACAGCTCCGCAGACCCCGTCCCATGAGCGTCACCACGAACCGGTGCCCGTCAGCGAGGGCTACGACTCCCCCACCGAGCAGCACGCATACAGCGGAGCCGCCATGTCCGTCGAGGAATCCGACGCCGATACCGCGGTCTTCCCAGCGATCGATCTGGGCAAGCGCGAGCAGTAACGCCCGCCGTCCACACAACCGAATGCGGCCCCGAGGATATTCTCCTCGGGGCCGCATTCGTGTGACTGTTTTTTCGACTTGCCTCGTTCAGCCTCGCTCGGCGAGGAACCTGATCGCCAGCGGATACGCGGCGACGCCGAGTCCGACGATCACTCCGGTCGCAATCGGACTCAGGTAGGAGTGGTGCCGAAACTCTTCTCGCGCATGAACGTTCGAGATGTGTACCTCGACGAGACCTGCGGTCAGTTCGGCGCATGCATCTCGCAGGACCACCGACGTGTGCGTCAAGCCACCGGCATTGAGGATCACCGGTTCCCCCGCGTCCGCCGCATCGTGGATCCAGCCGAGCAGATCACCTTCGTGATCGCTCTGACGGACGATCACCTCGACGCCGAGCTCCTTGCCTGCCGCGACGCACAATTCGATCAGATCGTCGTGTGTGGTCGCGCCGTAGACCTCGGGCTGACGCTTACCCAGACGCCCCAGATTGGGTCCGTTGACGACGTTGATCCTCACAGCAGGACCGTTCCGCCGGCCGGCCGCGCATCGCGGGCAATCGCGGAGTACGCCGCAACCAGCAGACTCGGATCCGGCCCCTCGAGGCGACCCGGCTTGGCCAGTCCGTCGAGGACCACGAAACGCAGCAGCCCGGCACGGTTCTTCTTGTCGGTCTGCATTCCCTTCATCAGATCGCCGAACGCATCACCGTCGTACGACGTCGGCAGCCCGACGAGATCGAGGATCGACTTGTGACGATCCGCGGTGGCGTCGTCGAGTCGGCCCGCGAGCCGTCCGAGTTCGGCAGCGAAGACCAGGCCGACGGAGACAGCGGCACCGTGGCGCCACTTGTAGCGCTCACGACGTTCGATCGCGTGGCCGAGGGTGTGGCCGTAGTTGAGGATTTCGCGCAGATCCGACTCGCGCAGATCCGCGGCCACGACCTTGGCCTTGACCTCTACGGAGCGCCGAATCAACTCGGGCAGAACAGTTCCCGACGGATCGAGAGCTGCCTTGGGATCGGCTTCGATGAGATCCAGGATCACCGGGTCGGCGATGAATCCGGTCTTGATGACCTCGGCCATGCCTGCAACGATCTCGTTGTGCGGCACAGTCTCGAGCGTCGCGAGATCGATGAACACCGCTCCCGGCTCGTGGAACGAACCGACGAGGTTCTTGCCCGCTTCGGTGTTGATACCGGTCTTGCCGCCCACTGCTGCGTCGACCATCGCGAGCAAGGTGGTGGGGACGTGAACTACCTTGACACCGCGCATCCACGTAGCCGCGACGAAGCCGGTGAGGTCGGTCGCCGCTCCCCCGCCCAAGCTCATGATCGCGTCGCTGCGAGTCAGGCCGATCCGGCCGAGCACGTCCCAGCAGAAGCCCGCCACAGCAAGATCCTTGCCGTCCTCGGCATCGGGGATCTCGATACGGTGGGCGTCGATTCCCTTCTCCGCCAACGCAGCCCGTACGGCCTCCGCGGTCTCTGCCAGCGGCGGCTGATGGAAGATCGCGACAGTGCGCGCGCCGTCGAACTCGGCAACGAGATCACCGAGCAGGCCGCGGCCGATCACGACCGGGTAAGGACTTGCGGTCTTCACCTCTACACGTACGGGTTCGGTCACTGCTCCACTACTCCGCTCCGGTTGTTCATTTGTCTTGAAGTTTCGACACCAGTTGCCCGACGACACGCGCCGGACTTCGGCCGTCGGTCCGAATCCGAATCGTGGCCGAACGCCGGTACAGCGGACGACGACGCCTCATCAACTCCTGGTACTTGACCTTGGGATCTCCGCCGGCCAGCAGCGGGCGATGATTGTTCGCCCCCGTGCGGCGAAGCCCTTCGGCGACACTGATCTCGAGGTAGATGACCGTGTGCCCCTGGAGCAGTTCGCGCGTGCGATCGGAGAGGATCGCACCACCGCCGAGCGAGACGATTCCGTCGGTGGCCTGCAACGCTTCGCGAACCACCGATTCCTCGATTTCACGAAACCGAGGCTCTCCGTCATGGGTGAAGATCTCCGGGATCGTCCTACCCGTGGTCCGTTCGATCTCGGCGTCGGTATCGACCAACTCGAGTTCGAGTGCCTGCGCGAGACGTCGACCGATGGTCGATTTGCCGGCACCGGGCGGACCGATGAGTACAGCCTTCGGCTTCATCGATACGTGAGTCCTATCGAGGCGGTCGGGCTGCGATGCCCTCGGCGTAACGACGGTAGTTGGCAGTGGTTTCAGCAATGGAATCACCACCGAACTTTTCGAGTGCGGCCTGAGCCACGACGAGCGCGACCATCGACTCGGCGACGACGCCGGCGGCCGGAACCGCGCACACGTCGCTGCGCTGGTGGATGGCAACCGCTTCCTCGCCGCTCTCCATGTCGACCGTCGCCAGAGCGCGCGGAACCGTCGAGATCGGCTTCATCGCGGCGCGAACTCGAAGAGCCTCACCATTGGTCATGCCACCTTCGATTCCGCCTGCGCGGTTCGTGGAGCGCACGATGCCGTCCGGGCCCGGACGGATCTCGTCGTGAGCTTCGCTGCCACGACGGCGCGCGGTCTCGAAGCCGTCGCCGACCTCGACACCCTTGATGGCCTGAATTCCCATGAGAGCAGCAGCAAGTCGTGAATCGAGACGCTCGGCGCCGCTGACGAAAGTGCCGAGTCCGACCGGCAGGCCGTGGATGACGACCTCCACGACGCCACCGAGGGTGTCGCCGTCCTTCTTCGCCGATTCGATTTCGGCGATCATCGACTCTTCTGCAGCCTTGTCGAATGCGCGGACCGGGCTCGCGTCGATCGCGTCGAGATCCTTGCCCTCCGGCACGGGTCCGACGTACGGCTCGGAAGCACCGATGGAAATAACGTGTGAAACGACCTCGGCACCGAATACCTGACGCAGGAAGGACCGTGCGACGGTTCCAGCGGCCACGCGGGCTGCGGTCTCGCGAGCGCTGGCGCGCTCGAGGACGGGACGCGCGTCGTTGAAGCCGTACTTGAGCATGCCGCTGTAATCGGCGTGTCCGGGACGCGGGCGCGTCAACGGGGCATTGCGAGCCTGATCGGCGAGCAGGTCCGGGTCGACCGGGTCGGCGGACATGATGGTTTCCCACTTGGGCCACTCGGTGTTGCCGATCTCGATGGCCACGGGGCCACCGAGCGTAAATCCGTGGCGGACACCGCCGATGATGGTGACCTTGTCGGCCTCGAACTTCATCCGTGCGCCACGGCCGTAACCGAGTCGACGACGGGCAAGTTCGGACGAGATGGCCTCAGAGGTCACTTCGACCCCCGCGACCATGCCCTCGAGCATCGCGACGAGGGCGGGACCATGGGATTCTCCGGCAGTTATCCAACGCAGCACGCCGACCATCTTTCCACGTCGCAGACCTCAGTTGTCACAGTGGTCCTCCCGGTGAACACAGATGGCCCACACGCACGAGGCGTGTGGGCCATCTCAGAGGTACCTGTGGGTCTAGAACAGGCGGAATCCTCCACCGTTTGCGTTGATGTCAGCCAAACCGATGTTGATGTCCGCCGAGTTGTCGGGAGCGTGGAACGGCGGCGGAAGCGGCTCGAAGCAGTACGGCGGGTAGCCATTGCTGATCAAGCCCACCAGGCGGTCACCGACGACGAGCGGTCCACCGGAATCACCGGGAATCGAGCACGTGTGCTCGACGATCTCACCGTAGACGGAGTCGTAACCCCAGGTGATACCGCACGTGTTGCCGGTCGAACGGCCTTCCTTGCACACGATCGTGCCCGGTGCCGGCGGGGCGCCGATTCCGTTGATCGTCGTGCCGCCGACGGTACGCAGCGGAGCTACCTTGGCGTCGTCGAGATCGATCACGGCGATGTCCGAGACCGGACTCGAGTAAGAGAACCGACCGATGGGTCCGGCCTCGGGCAGATACTCGGCGAACACCCGGTCCCCGACAACTCCGCAGTGTCCGGCGGTGAGTGCCACGAGAGAACCGGCGTTGTCGTAGCCGACCGCGGTCAACGTGCATGCTGCAACTCGGTCAGGATCGGAGTGATCCACGTCCGGCAGCAGGATTCCTGAGCCCCCGCCCAGTGCCACCGATGAAGGTGCAGGCGCGGCGCCGGCGACGCCCGCTCCTGCAGCCACAGCCGCCAAACAGGCTGCCGCGGCGACGAAAAGCCTTGTGCGCATAGGTTCCCCCGATAATCGAGTGCGAAACGAGATTCGTTTTGTCCCATTTCCGAAACCTCAGTGAACGTCAGGATGTGGACATTCGGCAAGTCCGACTCGCCGCATATTGGGACCGCGCGCTGGCAATACCCGCATTTATGAAACCGACGGTTACGTCTTTCCTGCAGTTCACCGTCCGTCGTTGAACGGTCAATAACGCCAGACTTCTCGCGGATGTTGCACTCGTCACGTCAGCCAGGCAAACGCAATCGAACCGCAGGCTGCCAGGCACATCGAGGGTCCGTGCGCAATGGGCGAATTGTGGGCTACCGGCCCTCGTCTTCGCAGTTCCAGCGCGGTGCCCAGCGTTGCGGTGAGCACCGAGGCAGACACCAACGACCACAGCCAGGCGTCCGCTCCCACCAATCCGGTCACGGCGCCCAGAGGAAGCGACAGCTTCACATCGCCGACGCCCATGGAACCAGGCGACATCACGTGCGCCAGGAGGTGGATTCCGGCGAGCAGTGCCGACCCCACCACCGCCACCCACACCGTTCCCGACACCGTCGCGTAGACCATCACGACGGCGTAGCCCGGCAGCGTGAAACTGTTGGGCAGCCGACGCACAGCCAGGTCGACAGTCGAGATCGCGACGCACCACCACACCACGGCGAGACCGGAAAATAGCTGCACCACCGAGGTATTCAGCGCACCGACGACAACCCAGCCTGTTGCGACGGCGCACTGCGGCACACAACAGAAAGTCACGACTGGTCGATAACCGTGTCGCCGCAACCAATTGTCGACGATCGCCCGAGCACCGAAACCAGCGACTACCCCCGAGCCTGCCAAGACCATCAACGTCCACATGGTTTCGAGCTTGGCGTCTGCCGTTCACCAGCGGCAGACTACGAATCGTCTTGTGGACTACCTCGACACTGTGAACAGACCTAAGCGATAGCGGCTGCCATCGCCTCTCGCGGAGCGGGCTTGCCCGTGAACTGCTCTACCTGCCCGAAGGCCTGATTGAGCAACATCTCGAGGCCACCGATCACCGTGCCATCGGCCGCCTCGACAACCGAAGCAAGTGGCGTCGGCCAGGGGTTGTAGATCGCGTCGAGGACAAATCGCGCCTTCCCCAATTGCTGGGCAAAGGGCGCTGCCGCTTCCGCGGGAACGGTACTGACCAAGACCGAGGATTCGGCGCAGATCCCGCCTAGCCGTGCGTCGTCGAAGGCGACCAGATCAATGTCCAACCCGACCGCGCCGCCGCATTCGATGGCACCGGATGCGCGCCCCGGATCACGCGCGACCACGGTGACCGTCCGAACTCCCATGTCGGCCAACGCGACCAATGCCGGCCGCGCGGTGCCGCCCGCGCCGACAACTACCGCCGAAGTGCCGCTGAGATCGCCGACACCGCCGGCGATCAACGCACCGCTGACTCCGTCGACGTCCGTGCAGTCGGCACGCCAACCGCCGTCGATGCGAACCAGGGTGTTGGCCGAGCCGATGGTCACCGCTCGCGGTGTGCGTTCGGTGGCATATTCGAGTGCTGCGATCTTGCCCGGCATCGTCACCGAGAGGCCGATCCATTCGGGGCCGAGTGAGTCGACGAGGGCAGGCAACTGCTCGCCGGTGCATTCGATCCGCTCGTAGGTCCAATCGCTCAGCCCCAAAGCCGCGTACGCCGCAAGATGCAGCAACGGGGACTTCGAGTGAGCGATCGGGCTTCCGAGAACTGCCGCCTTACGTGGCGTCGCGAGCGAAGTCGCGGTACTACCGTCCACTGTCGAGAATCCCACTTTGCTGTGCCAGTTCGATGTTGGCCAAATGCTCCTCGTAGCTCTTGGTGAAGAGCGTCTGGCCTTCCTTGTTGATCGTGACGAAGTACAACCAGTCACCGGCCGCCGGCGATTCCACGGCCTTCAGCGCGTCGATGCTCGGCGAAGCGATGGGCGTTGCAGGCAGACCCGGCATTGCGTACGTGTTCCACGGCGTGACGCGCTCACGGTCGGCATCCGTGGTTGCGACCTCGGTGGTGTCGAGTGAGTAGTTGACCGTGGAGTCGAACTGCAGAGGCTGATCGACTGCGAGTCGGTTGACGATCACCCGCGCGACCTTGGCCATGTCAGCGGGCAACGCCTCACGCTCGACCAGCGACGCTGCCACCAACAACTGGTACGGAGACATTCCGACCCCGCTGCCGGCTGTCAGAATTCCCGTGGCCTCGTACTTGGCGGCGCTACCCTCGACCAACGACCGCAGGATCTCGGTCGGCGTCGCAGTGGGATCGAAATCCCAACTGCTGGCGGCGATCAGGCCTTCGAGCTGACGGTCCTTGTCCGGCACGCTCTTGACCGACGACATCGCCCATTCGGGCACGCCGAGCGAAGCCAGATCGGAAGATGCTCCCGCAGTGTTCAATTCGTCTGTCGAGACACATTTCTGAGCGGAAACCGGGCCGACACAACTCGCCTCGGAAATGAGGTTGTAGATGCCCTTCTTGAGCGAGCCGGTCTGCGCGTCCGAACTGTCGTGCAGCTGACGCCCTTCGGCGATGACAACACTGCCGACTCGGGAGTCCGGGGCAACCAAGGTGTCGAGTGCGCTCGCGGCGCTACTCTGCACCGGCACCTGGTAGAAGCCGGGTTGCACCTTCTGGATCTCAGACGGATTGGCGATCGCCGCGTTGTAGAAAGCAGCGGAACTCGCGACGACGTTCTTCGCCTCGAGCGTCGCACCGATCTCCGATGCGGTTTCTCCACTGTTGATCTGGATGACCACGGGTGCGCCGCCGGGGCCGGCAAAATCCTCCGCGGTCTTGTTGCGATCCATGTACCAGAGAGCGCCGTATGCACCAACACCGAGGACTGCGATCACCAACACCAGCAGGGCGAGAACGCCGACCTTCTTGCCACGCTTGGCGCGCTTGTTGCGCGCTTCGCGTTGCTTGCGTGCCTCGGCTCGCGACATGTGCGGCGGATCGATGTTCTGCGGCAGTGCACGCATGACCATGGTCTCGTCGTTGTCGAAGTCGAACGAACTGGTGGGCCGGCTTCCGCCGCCCTCATCCCACCGCGCGTTCACAGATCGCCCTCCAGTGCAGCGTCCTTCGACGACTCCCCTGGTTTCACAGCTCTACTCCGCTCGTCCAGCCAGCCTTGCAGGATTTCCACCGCCGCAGCCTGATCGATCATCGGTCGCTGGCCGCGTGCCTTGACTCCACTTTCGCGGAGATTGCGCGCAGCCGTGACGGTCGTCAGTCGTTCGTCGGACAGTCTCACCGGGATCGGTTCGACGGCCCGCTGCAGTCGTTTGGCGAATGCAGTCGCGATACCGGCGGCTTTACCTTGCTCACCGCGCAGCGTCTGTGGCAGTCCGACGATAACCTCAACCGCCTCGTATTCGGACACGATGGCGATAATGCGCCGGATATCCGGCGCGTCGGGCCCACGCTCCTTCGAGCGTGGAACCGTTTCCACCGGTGTCGCGAGGATGCCGTCGGGGTCGCTGGACGCGACGCCGATGCGAACACTGCCCACGTCGATGGCGATGCGCCGCCCGCGACCAGGGTCGTCGATGCCGGGGCGATCGGGACCCTGCTGCGTAGCCACCACCGTCAGCTGCCGCCCGCCAGCTCTCCGACTCTGTCCCGGATCGCATCGAGCGCCGCCGGGATTCCTGCGGAGTCCGAACCCGAACCCTGGGCCATGTCGGGCTTTCCGCCGCCGCGGCCACCGATCTTGGGACCGAACGACGCGACCAGCTCACCGGCCTTCACACCGAGACCTTGAGCTGCCTTGCTCGAGGCGACCACGAACGGAACCTTGCCGTCGACATCACCGAGCAGAGCTACGACGGCAGGTTCGGAGCCGAGGCGACCCTTGATGTCCGTGACGAGGCTGCGCAGGTCGTTTCCGCCGACTCCGGCGGGAGCAGGCTCGGCGATGACGAGGACACTGCCGATGCGCTTGGCCTTGGCGACGTACTCGCCTGCCGACGCCAGCACAGCCTTGGCCTTGGTCTGCTCGAGTTCCTTCTCGGCCACCTTGAGTCGCTCGACGAGCGCCTCGACGCGGGCGGGCACCTCTTCCGAAGGAACCTTCAGCGAGGAGGAGAGTCCGGCCAGGAGCGCGCGTTCCTTGGCGAGGTAGCGGTAGGAGTCCAAACCGACGTACGCCTCGACGCGTCGGATTCCGGAGCCGACCGACTGCTCACCGAGCAGCGTTACCTGACCGATCTGTGCGGAGCTTCCGACGTGAGTGCCACCGCACAGTTCCATCGAGAACGGGCCGCCGATTTCGACGACACGAACCTCGTCGCCGTAGTTTTCACCGAAGAGTGCCATCGCACCCATCGCCTTGGCCTTGTCGAGATCCGTGACAAATGTGTTGACCGCGTAGTTCGACGCCACGGCTTCGTTGGTGAGTGCCTCGATGTCCTGCTTCTGGGAGTCGGACAGCGCGCCCTGCCACGAGAAGTCGAAGCGGAGGTAACCCGGCTTGTTGAGCGAGCCCGCCTGCACCGCGTTGGGGCCGAGCACCTGACGCAGCGCCGCGTGCACCATGTGGGTACCGGAGTGCCCCTGGGTTGCACCCTTGCGCCACTCGGCGTCGACGTGCGCGAGCACGACGTCGCCCTCGGTGATCTCGCCCTTCTGCACCGTCACCTTGTGCGTCCAGACCTTCTTGGCGATCTTCTGTACGTCGTTGACCTTGGCTTCGAGACCCGGAGCGGTGAGCGAACCGATGTCGGCGATCTGTCCACCGGACTCTGCGTAGAGCGGGCTTCGGTCGAGGATGACCTCGACGTCCTGACCGGCGTTCGCGACCGGGACACGGACGCCGTCGACGATCAGTGCGAGGACGTGAGCCTCGGAGACCAGCTCGTCGAAACCGGTGAACTCGGTGGCACCTCGGTCGAGCAGTTCCTTGTAGACCGTGAGGTCGGCATGGGCGTGCTTGCGCGCTTGAGCGTCGTCCTTGGCGCGCTTGCGCTGCTCGGCCATGAGCGCGCGGAAGCCGTCCTCGTCCACGGTGAGACCGGCCTCGGACGCCATCTCGAGCGTGAGATCGATCGGGAAGCCGTAGGTGTCGTGCAGTGCAAATGCCTGATCGCCGGCGATGACCGACTTTCCGGACGACTTGACCGTCTCGGCAGCATTCTCGAACAGAGCAGAACCCGAAGCCAGCGTCTTGAGGAACGCGGTCTCCTCGCCGACGGCGACGTTCTCGATGCGCGTGAAGTCGGTTTCCAAAACCGGGTACGACGGCGCCATCGTGTCGCGGACGACGACCATGAACTCGCGCATGGTGGGCTGCTCGCTGCCGAGCAGTTTGGCCGAACGCACGATGCGACGCAGCAACCGGCGCAGGACGTAGCCGCGGCCGTAGTTGCCGGGGTTCACACCGTCGGCGATCAACATCGCTGCGGTGCGTGCGTGGTCGGCGATGACGCGGAAACGGACGTCTGAAGTGTGGTCGGTCCCGTAGACACTGCCGGTCAGTTCGGCGGCCTTGTCGATGACGGGGCGGAGAAGATCTGTCTCGTAGACGTTTTCGACGCCCTGCAGGAGGAACGCAACGCGCTCGACGCCCATGCCGGTGTCGATGTTCTTCTTCGGCAACGGTCCGAGGATCGGGTAGTCGCCCTTGTTGGTGCCCTCGCCGCGCTCGTTCTGCATGAACACGAGGTTCCAGATCTCGATGTAGCGATCCTCGTCGGCTTCGGGGCCACCCTCGACGCCGTATTCGGCGCCGCGGTCGTAGAAGATCTCCGAGCAGGGGCCGCACGGCCCGGGAATGCCCATGGACCAGTAGTTGTCCTTCATGCCGCGGCGCTGGATGCGCTCTTCGGGCACTCCTACCTCGTCGCGCCAGATCGAGAACGCTTCGTCGTCGTCGAGGTAGACGGTGGCCCACAGGCGCGTGGGATCGATGCCGTATCCGCCGTCCTCGACCGAACCTGTCAGCAACTGCCAGGCGTGGGAGATGGCTTCCTTCTTGAAGTAGTCACCGAAGGAGAAGTTGCCCGCCATCTGGAAGAAGGTGTTGTGGCGGGTGGTGATGCCGACCTCTTCGATGTCCAGGGTGCGGACGCACTTCTGCACGGACGTCGCCCGTGAGTAGGACGGCGTCTGCTGCCCGAGGAAGAACGGCACGAACGGAACCATGCCCGCGTTGACGAACAGAAGGTTCGGGTCGTCGAGAATCAGCGAGGCGCTGGGCACCTCGGTGTGGCCGGCCTTGACGAAGTGGTCGAGGAATCGCCTGCGGATCTCGTGGGTTTGCACTAACCGGTCCTTACCTTCAAGAGCGTCGAGCTATGGGTGTCCAGACTAACGCGTCGGCCGGTGGAACCTGGCAGGCGTCAGCCACGAACTATTCGGCGAAGTTTGCTCACCCGATCGGCGATCTCCCGCTCGTTGCCGTGCGCGGTGGGCTGGTAATAGTCGACACCCACCAGATCGTCCGGTGGATACTGTTGCCGCAGAACACCATCACGTGTGTCGTGCGGGTACTTGTATCCGACTGCGTTGCCCAATTGCTCGGCGCCCTTGTAGTGCCCGTCACGCAGGTGCGGCGGTACCAGTCCGGATTTTCCGGCGGCCACGTCGGCCATGGCCGCGCCGAGTGCGGCGATGACCGCACCCGATTTGGGAGCCGTCGCCAGATGAATGGTGGCCTGTGCCAGCGCCAGACGAGCCTCCGGCATACCGATCAGCTGCACTGCCTGCGCCGCGGCGGTGGCAGTCTGCAGCGCCATCGGATCAGCCATGCCGATGTCTTCGCTGGCGTGAACCACCAGACGCCGTGCGATGAAGCGAGGGTCTTCGCCCGCGGTCAGCATCCGTGCGAGGTAGTGCAGGGCGGCGTCGACGTCTGATCCACGAATGCTCTTGATGAATGCACTGATGACGTCGTAGTGCTGATCTCCGGCACGGTCGTACCGAACCGCGGCCTTGTCGACACTGGCCTCGACGGTCGCGAGGTCGAGCACCACCGGGCCCGAAGCGTCACCGGCCGTGTCCAGTGCAGCTCCGGCGGCAGCCTCGAGTGCCGTCAGGGCTCGGCGGGCGTCGCCGGCCGCCAGACGAACGAGGTGTTCCATCGCGTCGTCGTCGATCGTGATCGCTCCGCCGAACCCGCGTTCGTCGGCGACAGCGCGCTCGAGCAGTTCCTGGACATCCGCAGCGGTGAGCGATTGCAGTTGCAGGACCAACGAGCGCGACAACAGAGCGGAGACGACCGAGAACGACGGGTTCTCGGTGGTCGCGCCGACCAAGAGCACGATGCGGTTCTCGACCGCGGCGAGCAAGGCGTCCTGCTGGGTCTTGGAGAAGCGATGAACTTCGTCGATGAACAAGACGGTTTGTTCGCCGTTCAGCAGGCGGCGGCGCGCGAGTTCGATGACACCGCGGACTTCTTTGACTCCGGCGGACAGAGCCGACAGAGCCTCGAACCGGCGGCCGGTAGCACCCGAGATCAACGATGCGAGCGTGGTCTTGCCGGTGCCGGGAGGTCCGTACAGAAGTACCGATGCGGCGCCGGACCCCTCGACCATTCTGCGGAGTGGCGCGCCGGGCCCGAGTAAGTGCTGTTGGCCGACAACTTCACCAAGAGTGAGCGGACGCATGCGGACAGCCAGAGGAGCACCGGACGGCACCGAGGACAGGGCGCGCTCGGCTACAGACACGACATCTGGTTCGTCGACGATCGCGGATTCCTCCGGAGTTGCCTCGAACAGGCCGTCTTCCGCCACCACGCCGTCTTTCGCCCCCACACTGTCTTCCGCTTGCCAATCGCTCACGAATCGACGCTACTAGAGACCACCGACGCCCGACACAATCCGCTGTTCCGCCAGCCCTCACCCAGTCGTGAATCCGCATTGGATAGCGTTGTCGCCATGAGCACCTCCGAGATCGCCACCGTCCTCGCGTGGCACGATGCACTCAACTCCCAAGACGTCGACACTCTGCTGCAGTTGTCGAGTGACGACATCGAGGTAGGCGGCCCCAAGGGCGCGAGCCAGGGACTCGCTGCCCTGCGCGAGTGGGCCACCAACGCCGGCATCACGCTCGTCCCCGGAAAGATGTACGTCCACCACGGCGTGGTCGTCGTCGAACAGACCGCAACGTGGGCGGCCGAACCGGACAAGTCCGCGACCCTGGCCTCTGCTTTCCGAGTCGTGGCCGACCAGGTGACGTCGACGTTCCGGCATCCCGATCTGGCGACGGCGCTCGCGGCGACGGACCTGTCCGAGAACGATCTGGTCTCCGACAACTGAGCGGACTCGACCGAGAAAGGGCGCTCGTGCTTCGTGCACGGGCGCCCTTCTGTGTGTGATCGGTCAGGGCCTCAGCTGAACTCGGTCCGCAGCGCCGCCACGACGTCGCGGGCGTGTGCCTCGACGGCGGCGTTGCCGGCGAGCTGAGCCGAGCGTGCGAGCCTGGCCCAGCGTCCGACCAGTGCGTCGGCGCGTGGAATCGAGAGATAATGTTCGCGGACGGCGGCGATACGCGAATGATCCTCGGGCAGGTACAGATAGGTACTGAGCCAGACCCAGATGAGTTGGGCCTCGACAATCCGGCGGCCCAATTCGGCCTCGTCGGCCAGGGCGGGCCACATCCCCACTACCTCGGCCCGCCAGGCATCGACCATCGCCGACGCCCGCTCTTCGGTCAGGTCGATGTTGCACAGGCAACCGGGGAAAGACACCAACGCGTAGGTGATGTCGAGGAGGGCATCGCGGTAGCCACCCCACTCGTAGTCGAGGAACTGCACGCCGTCGTCGTTGACGATGATGTTGTCGGGGCACAGGTCCGACGGACTGAAGGCACGGAACCGGCCACCGCTGAACAGTGTCTGCGCATGCTGAACCTGCTCGAGAATGTCCGAACTCACATCGATGCCGAGACTTTCCACCAGCATCGCGGGAACACCGGCCACGGCACGTCCCACCTGATCCGCAACTTCATCGGAGCAATGGGCAACCTCGGCTCGACGCAGCAGTGCGGTGAAGTCGTCCTCCCGGCCGACGGTCGCGGCGTGCATGCGTCCCATTGCCTGAGCCATGGCCATCAACGTGTAAGTGACGGTGTCCGGGTCGGAGTCTTCGAGTCGGACGCTGATTGCGGTGGCGTCGCCGAGATCACTCAGGATCAGGAGGCGAGCATCGAGGTCGGACGCCAACAGTTCGGCGCCGGGGCGTGCGTCCTTGGCAAGCGCGTTGGCGAACTGATACGACACCGCTTCACGAAGGAATGCGGTCTCGACGTCGAAGTCACCTTCGGACGCGGCCGGGAGCGCAATCGCTGTTTTGGTAGCTCCCTGGAAGTTGTCGCGGACCTGCTTGATCACCAAAGTTCGGGGCAGGGAGAACGGGTTCTCGGCGACGCGAACGCGCAGCACGACGGTGCGGCCACTCCCCCCGAGATCTACGGGATCCACCAGGGTTACGGGTGCCCCTGTGCGGCGTGTCAGCAACTGCTCAGCAGCTGCGACGACTTCGGAAACGGGGTCTGCCAGTAATGCGGTCATCACCGACCAACTTACCCGTTAGTGACTCCGATCATGCCCAGCTCGTCCGCTCGCAGCGGAGAATTCAAGGCCTCACAGCAACAGAAATTGCCGACTACCTGCGGTGATGACAAAAGTCCCCAATCGCCACACCGGCACACAGTTCTCTCGAGAATTTTGCTGTCGGTGAGCAGAACTCCGAACCGGCGACGTCATGGAGTTTTGTCCTCGTCGACAAATCGAGAAATGCCTTTCAACGCTGCTTCGAATTCCTCGTCGGCCCGGGTTCTGAGCCAGAGAACAAGCACGCAGGCAGTGACGATCCCGAGCAGGTTGACAGCCAGTTGCAGAGACGACAACCCGGCGATCCGCCATTCTCCGTTTGCTGCCGCAACCACCGCGAAACCGGCGGCAGGAACCGTGGTGACAGAGATGAACACCCCGACCAAGGCAGCGGACTTCGACGAGACGAGTGCCAGCATCCCAGCCGCACCGGCAAGAAGCGCGACGACAAACGAAATGGGCCCGACCTTGTATACGAAATCGACCTCGTGGAGTGACTCGAGACTGACGACGTCCATCCATCCGAAGAACTTCACCACGAACGTTGCGGCAAGCGTCACGCCCATCGCGATGGGGAATCCGACGGCAAGCGCGAGAATCGAACGCCGACGCAACCGTCGATCCCGCCGTACGAGTGCGACTGCCAAAGCAGCCAGCGGACCGAACTCCGGACCGACGACCATGGCGCCGACGATCGTGATCTGAGAGTCGGTCACGACGCCGATCGCGGCCAGCAGACACGCAATGGTCAGGAACGCGACGAACAATCCGTTGAGAGTCGACTCTTCGCGAGTGCGGGACAGCAATTCCTCCCACACGACGGAATCCGCGGGATCACCAGGCACGTCACGCTCGGCTTTGCGCGCCGCCGCCGACAACACCGTCTCGACCGGTACGAGCGTCATTCCGCCGTCCTCGGCGACGCCGAGTTCGTTCAGGGCATCGACGACGTCGTTTGCCGCCTCACGGGCGACGTCGGCCTCCACCATGTCGCCGGCAGGATGAACCGCGACGTCGCGCATCACGACGATGTGTGTCGCGCCCCGCTGCGACGCGAGCGCACCGAGAACTTGCTCGGTGCGCTCGGTCGGGCAGATCACCCGCAAATGCAGCATGGCGATCCGGTGTCGGCTCTACTTGGCTTCGCCGGTGTCGCCTTCGGACTTCTTGTCCTCTGACTTTTTCTCGGGCTTCGCGTCGATGCCCGATTCCTTGCGCTGCTGAGCCGAGATCGGTGCCGGAGCATCCGTCAGCGGGTCGACGCCGCCGCCGGACTTCGGGAACGCGATGACCTCACGGATGGAATCCATGCCGGCGAGGAGCGCGGTGATGCGGTCCCAGCCGAATGCGATTCCGCCGTGCGGCGGCGCACCGAAGGCGAAGGCGTCGAGGAGGAAGCCGAACTGCTCCTGCGCCTCGTCCTCGGAGATACCCATCACCTTGAACACTCGTTCCTGAATGTCCTTGCGGTGGATACGAATACTGCCGCCGCCGATCTCGTTGCCGTTGCAGACGATGTCGTACGCGTAGGCGAGAGCGGAATCCGGATCGGTGTCGAACGTGTCGAAGAACTCCGGCTTCGGCGACGTGAACGCGTGGTGCACGGCGGTCCACGCGGAGTGGCCGAGAGCGACGTCACCGGATGCAGTGGCGTCGGCGGTCGGCTCGAACATCGGAGCGTCGACGATCCACACGAAGGCCCACGCGTCAGGATCGATGAGGTCCTTCTTGCGGGCGATCTCACCACGGGCAGCGCCGAGGAGGGCGCGCATCGGCTTCGTTGCACCAGCTGCGAAGAAGACGCAGTCTCCCGGCTGAGCTCCGACGTGGGCGGCCAGGCCCTCACGCTCGGCGTCGGTCAGGTTCTTGGCAACAGGTCCACCGAGAGTGCCGTCTTCACCGACCAACACGTACGCCAGACCCTTGGCCCCACGCTGCTTGGCCCATTCCTGCCAGGCGTCGAGTTGCTTGCGCGGCTGGCTTGCACCGCCGGGCATCACAACGGCGCCGACGTACTCCGCCTGGAACACGCGGAACGTCGTGTCCTTGAAGAAGTCCATGCACTCGACGAGTTCGATGTCGAAACGCAGGTCCGGCTTGTCGCTGCCGTAACGACGCATTGCCTCGGTGTAGGTCATGCGGTCGATCGGCGTCTTGATCTCGTGGCCGACGAGCTTCCAGAGCGCCGTGAGGATTTCCTCGGCGAGCAGGATGATGTCGTCCTGGTTGACGAAAGCCATCTCGATGTCGAGCTGAGTGAACTCGGGCTGGCGATCGGCGCGGAAATCCTCGTCGCGGTAGCAACGTGCGATCTGATAGTAGCGCTCGATGCCGCCGACCATGAGGAGCTGCTTGAACAGCTGCGGGCTCTGCGGCAGTGCGTAGAAGCTACCGGGCTGAAGGCGCGACGGCACCAGGAAGTCACGGGCACCCTCGGGCGTCGAGCGCGTGAGCGTCGGAGTTTCGACCTCGACGAACTCGTGATGCGCGAGAACGCCGCGCGCTGCAGCACTTACCTTGGAGCGCAAGCGAATTGCGGAGCCGGGGCCCTCACGGCGCAGGTCGAGGTATCGGTACTTGAGGCGCGCTTCTTCGCCAACCTGATCGTCGAGCTGGAACGGCAGCGGTGCGCTTTCGTTGAGAACCTCGAGTTCAGTGGCGTTGACCTCGATTGCTCCGGTGGGGATCTCGAAGTTCTGGTTGCCCTCGGGGCGAACCTCGACCGTTCCGGTCACGCGAACGCAGTATTCCGCGCGCAGACGGTGCGCCTGCTCGGCCACGTCACCTGCCCGGAAAACTACCTGCGCAACTCCGGATGCATCACGGAGATCGATGAAGATCACTCCGCCGTGATCACGACGCCTGGCTACCCAACCGGTGAGCGTTACGGTCTGCTCTGCCTGCTCGGGTCGCAATGAACCGGCGAGATGTGTGCGCAGCACGGGATTCCTTTCGAACTACTTCCAATAACCGACGACCGACTACTTTGCCTGCGATCCTACGGAGCGAACTGCACAGAGCGGAAACGCGGACCCGCATCGCATGCGAAGCTATCTCCAGAAGTGACGGCAAGCACTTGTTCACGACAGCAGAAAGCGGACATAGATGACCTTCAACGAGGGGGCCCGCGGCGAAGCGGGACGCGTTCAGGTTCAAGGCGGCGGGGGTGGCGGTGGCCGCGGCGGCAAAATCGCGATCGGCGGTGGCGCGGGCGGCATTATCGTTCTGATCCTGGCGCTGTTGTTCGGCGGTGACCCCGGCTCACTCCTGGGTACGTCTACCGAGACTTCGAGTTCGTCGACCGGACTGTCGTCGGTCGACGAGTGCACCGGTGCTCAGGCAAACGCCGATGTGAACTGCCGCGTCACACTGACCGTCGGAAGCCTCGACGACGTTTGGGAACAGCAGTTGGTCAAGCAGACCGGCACGGCGTACGTGCGACCCGAAGTCATTCTGTTCAGCGGTTCGGTCAACACCGGTTGCGGCCAGGCGTCTAGTGACGTCGGCCCGTTCTACTGCCCGGCCGACCAGACTGCGTACTTCGACACGAGTTTCTTCCAACTACTCGTCGACCGTTTCGGTTCCAGCGCCGGACCGCTCGCACAGGAGTACGTGGTCGCGCACGAGTTCGGACATCACATCCAGAATCAGCTCGGCGACATCGGCCGCGCGCAGGCCGACCCGCAGGGTGAGCAGTCGGGTGCGGTTCGCACCGAACTCCAGGCCGATTGCTACGCAGGCGTCTGGGCACATTTTGCGGACACGATTCCCGATCAGGCGACCGGTCAACCGTTCCTGAAGCCCTTGTCAAAAGACGACATTCGCGACGCGTTGTCCGCCGCCTCGTCGGTGGGCGACGACCGTATCCAGAAGTCCACGACCGGTCGGGTCAACCCTGAAGGTTGGACACACGGCTCCTCCGCACAGCGTCAGGCGTGGTTCATGACCGGATACCAGACCGGCCAGATTTCGTCGTGTGACACGTACTCGGCGCGGGATCTGAACAACCCGCCCGACCTCAAGCGATAGCGAATCTCCGAAACCATCCCACCGACAATTTTTTCTGTCTTGACAGATTTAGTTGTCGGTGGGATGGTTTTCTCATGTTGGACGTAGCAGTCATCGATCGCCCCGGAGCTGCCGAGGCGTCGCTCGATCCGATTCGGCAACGGATTCTGGCCGAATTGGCGGTGCCGGGATCGGCATCCTCGCTGGCGCCCCGGATCGGGCTGACACGCCAGAAGGTGAACTACCACCTGCGCACTCTCGAAGACCACGGACTTGTCGAGCTCGTCGAGGAACGCAAGCGAGGCAACATGACCGAGCGAATCATGCAGGCCAGTGCCGCGTCGTACGTCATATCCCCTGCCGCCATGTCGGCGCTCGCCCCAGACCCGGGCCGGTTCCCCGATCAGCTCTCGGCGCGCTGGCTCGTCAGTCTCGCAGCGCGGATCGTCCGAGAGGTCGGCGAGCTGATCGCCGGCGCAACTGCAGCCGGAAAACCGTTGGCGTCCTTTGCCATCGACAGCGACATCACCTTTGCCACGGCGGCCGACCGTGCCGCGTTCGCCGGCGAACTCGGCGAGTCGATCAACTCACTCGTCGCCAAGTATCACAACGGCAATTCCGAAGGCGGACGCAAACACCGCCTCGTTGTCGCCTTGCATCCCAGCCTCACCACACCCCAAACCATCACAACCCAAGCCATCGACGCGCCCGAAACGGAGAAGTAGCAATGTCCGAGAAATTCGAAATCCGCCGCGAGGTGGTCGTCCCAGGAACCCCCGAGCAGATCTGGGCCGCCATCTCGGCCGAAACGGCCGGATGGATGTTCCCCTCCCCTCTCGAGATCCCCGCCGACGGCAGCCGCCCGGACAGCCCGATCATCGCGACCTGGGAGCCGCCCCGCGAACTCGCCATCCACATGCAAGGCCCCGACGGCTGGTTCAACAACCTCGAATACGTCGTCGAGAGCACCGCCGTTGTCCGCTACGTCCACGCCGGAGTGTTTGCCGATGACTGGGACAACCAGTACGACGGCGCGAGCAAGCACACGGACTTCTACCTGCACAGTCTCGGCCAATACGTGCGGTACTTCGCCGGAAAACCCGTCACCTATGTCTCGGCCGAAGGCCCGGAATCCTCGTCCGCGCCGCAAGCGATGGGAACGCTTCGCAGCGCCCTCGGAATCACCTCGGGCGCCGCTGTCGGTGACTCCGCGTCGGTGGAAGTCCCCGGAATCGGAACCGTCGACGCGATTGTCGACTACATCAACGACTGGTTCATCGGCTTGCGCACCGAGGACGCATTGCTGCGGTTCTACGGCCGAAATGCTTTCGGCGGCAACGTCGACGCGGCCCATCACCTCTTCGCAGAGGGCGCTGACGGTGGATCAGCAACGGCAGCGTGGCAGGGCTGGCTCGACGGCGTGTTCGCCTGAGTCGTCACACTCCCCGCTCTGCTGACACGCGACCATCGTCGATCGCGGTCAGCAGAGCGGCATGATCGCGTGCATTGCGCTTGGCGTAGGCAGCCGCGAACTCCCCGATCGCGAAATCGAATTCGGTTCCGTCACCGAGATATTCGGCGATCGCTATCCGATCGGACGAGCGAGCGTGTGCGTAGGCAAGGACCCTGGCGCACAGGCGCCCGTAGAGTTCCAGCCCCTGCGGCACCATCTCTTCGATGACTGCCGACCCTTTACCGTCACGCAGTTGACGAATGTAGAAATCGTGCTCACCCTCGTCGAGCCCCGGCCCTCGTTCCCAGCCGAGAAAGATGTCGCTTGTCGCTTGCATCAAGCGTTGCCCGTTGACGACGCGTTCCCCTTCGTTCTTGAAGGTCGGACCATCGACGTAGCCGGACAATACCGAGGGTTGCGCTTCCTTGACCTGCAGGATCAACGGATCGTCGTCGTCGACGCCTTTCATGAGGATCATCCATGCGCGTGTTCCGACGCTCCCGACACCGACAACCTTCCGCGCAATGTGCGTCATCTCGAAGCTTTCGAGCAACACCCGACGGTCCCACTGCAGCGTGCTCCGATACGACCGAACGCGCTGACGTAGCAACTCCTCGATCTGCGTGAGATCGGTCCCTGCGAACAACTCGTTCGCGGGCACGATCAGCGGCGGATCACTGATGAATTGCCGCCGGCCGTCGACGATTTCGGTGAACTTGCCTGCCGCCTGCACACTGTCGCGGCGACGAGCCTTGTCCAGCGTCGCTTGTGTGCGAGCAAGCATGCGCTTCTTCAGGTCGATCTGGAGAGCCTCGAGCCCGTCCTCGGGTGCGATGTGCGAGTACCAGACTGCAAGATTTCCCAATCCTGCCTGGGTGATCATGGTTTCCCGATACTCGGCCGCGCATCCGCGAACGATCTTCTTTCGCTCCTTGCCCGAAAATCCGTTGTCCTTTGCGGCGATCACCAAACTTGCGGCCAGACGCTTGACGTCCCATTCGAACGGTCCCGGGTACGTTTCGTCGAAGTCGTTGATGTCGAACGCGAGCTTTCGCTCGGGCGTCGCATAGATACCGAAGTTGCTCAGGTGCGCGTCGCCGCAGAGTTGGCTGGCAAGACCCGAATCCGGACTGCGTGACAAATCGTCGGCCATCACCAGCGCAGCGCCGCGGAAGAACGAGAACCGCGATGCCGACATCCGCCCGTATCGGATGGGCACCAGGTCCTGTACCCGCGACTTCGCCTGCAATTCGAGCAGTGATATCGGATCACGGTCACTCTCTGCCAGATCCGCGAGCGCGGCCAATGGCGTATCTCTACGCGCCTGGCGCCCGCGCGCCCGCCTTTCGTCGACCGTGAGATGCTCGGTACGCACTGCTGTCATCTGCCCGACCTTTCACTCGCAACGGCTATCGCTACGAACTCGACGCGTCGGGCGTCGTGCGGCCTCCTGATCCGCGCGCTGCGCGTACCAGGAGTTCCGGACTTGACACCAACGCCTTGCGCCACGGAAGTACCCCGTCGATCTCGATCTGAATCGACAGGCTCAGCACGGTCCGAATAAGAACGATCATGCCCAGAACTGCGGCGTCTGTCAGCGACGGCGACGACGTCACCGTCTTCACCAGATCAGCGGCGACAAGGATCTCGAGGCCGAGAAGGATGACCGCGCCCATGGTCTCGCGCAGAGTACGAAACGCCGAACTACCGTCCCGCGTTCGACTCCATGCGCGCCCCGCGATCACGAATGCGAACACGAACCCGAGAACCATGGCGACAACACCGAGTACCTCGAACCATTCGGTGACCAGCTCGAAGAACCTGATTTTGTCCATGGTCATGATTCTCGAGGTAATGCACCGATAAGTCGAGGTGACACGACGGCGTCAGCTGAAGATCCGCTCGATGTCGTCGAGTCGCAGCTCGGTGGCGCGAGGAGAATAGCCCGAGCCCCACAGGCTGTCGTCGACGTAATGGACGTTCCCCGAGCGGACAGCGGGAAGACGCTCCCAGAGCGGGTTCATTGCCAACTGCGCGCGGACGTCCTGCTGGTCCTGGAATGCACCCACGATGATCACGTCGCTGGTCACCTGATCGAGTTCCTCCGCTGTGAGTGTGCGCGTGAACTCCTCCGATGTAGCTCGATCGCCGGGGAAACCGAGGGCGTCGAGAAGAGCGTCGACCTGGTTGTAGACGACACCGTTCTCGCCGGTGCGGAGGAGGGTCACCGACGGCAACGAACCGAGGGCGGAGAGTCGATCCTTGATTGCCAAGAGTCGGTCTTCCGTTCGCGCGTTCAATTCGGCCGCCGCGTCTTCGCGTCGGACCGCGACGCCCATCGAGGTGACCAACTTCTTCATCTCGGCCCACGTGAGGTACCCGTTGAAGCCGGCGAATACTGGAACACCAGTCGCGGAGAGTTCGTCGTAGGACTTTGCCGCATAAGCATTTCCGGCGGTCAGGAGCATGACGATCAGATCCGGCGACGCGCCGATGATCGCTTCCTTGTTCCACGTCCCCGCCGTGCCGAGGTTCGGGATGTTCGCAGCCTCCGGCATCGTGCGCAACACCGCGTCACCGCTCACACCCTCGAGACCGAAGAAGCCGCCGACGATCTTCTCCGGCGGCACACCGAGGTCGAGCACCGTCGCCATGGCGCTGACATGGGCGATGACCATTCGCTGCGGATCCGAAGGGATCTCGACACTGCCCGTCTCGTCCTGCACCGTGACGAGACCGCCTGACTCCAAGCCATTTTCGTCACTGCTGCACGCTGCCAGCAAGGTCGCGGCCGCGGCACCGAGCCCGGCGCCGAGGAAACCCCTGCGCGTCAGCGCATCGACGATGCGTTTCCACTGCTCCTCTGTATCGAGTGCGGTGTTATCGAGTGCGGGCGCCAGGCAGATCGAGTTCGGCACAGTTCGGTCCATTCGTTCGAGCGGTCGAGAATCACCTCGATTGTGGCTATCGAACCGTCGAAACTGAACAGGATTTCGAGCCGACAACTATCGCTGTCCGGTCACACCTTCTTGACGACGCTCGACTTCAATTGCATCGGTCCGATGCCGTCGACCTTGCAGTCGATGTCGTGGTCACCAACACCCTGAACAAGGCGGATGTTGCGAACTTTCGTACCTGACTTGATGCCGGTCGGACTGCCCTTCACCTTGAGCGTCTTGACGACCGTCACCGTGTCGCCGTCCGCAAGAATGTTGCCTACGGCATCTTTCACTACACCCAGGTCCTCGCCGGCACTATCGGTCGGCGCCCACTCGTGCGCGCAGGACGGGCAGACCATCAACGCGCCCATCTCGTAGGTGTATTCGCCGGCGCATTCAGGGCAAGGGGGCAAGGTGTCTTCCACGCGGTTCATCCTATCCACCAGGCACCCGATCCCCATTTTTGCATTTCATGAGGCATTCTTGGGCGAAATATTGCATTCGATGAAACTTTGCACTCTGTGCAATTATGGATGAAATGGGAACCGAAACTCTCGGATTGCGCGAACGAAAACGAATTGCGACGAGGCAGCTGATCGAGCACACCGCCGTCGAACTCGTTCTCGACCTGGGCTATGACGAAGTGACCGTCGAGAAAATCTGCGAAGCCTGCAATCTGTCGACCCGCACGTTCTTCAACTACTTCCCCACCAAGGACGCAGCGATCGGTGGGCTCATGCTCGTCGTGCCAAGTGAGACGACCATGCTCACGCTCATCGGCGAGCACCCGGACGATCCGCTGCGCGGCGCTCTCGCGGTATTCGAGGCGGCGATGCAAATCGTCGACGAGCGAACCGATCTGCTCGCGCATCGACGCGAATTGTTCGAGCGTCATCCCACGCTGTTGCAACAACATCTGGCCACCTTCCACGATCTTGAAGACACGCTCACCCGGATCCTCACGCGGGAGTTGTCGAACAGAACCGAGTATCGCCGCCTGCACTCGGACACAGCCGCTGCCGACGAAGCCACAGCAACGGTCATCACCGCAGGCGCCGCGATGCGTTACGTCTTCCGAAAATGGCAGAACAGTGAACGGGCAAGCCCCAGAACAGATTTGCTCGATCCGGCACTACTCCTGATGGCTCGAATACTGAGGTCCGAGAGCTGATCCACACTCTCGCACCCGCCGTCACTCAACTAAGGAACTACATGTCCACTCGAGAAGCTGCGACCGTCGAGCCCGACGGCACGCATACCGACACCGAGGCCTCGCCGGACAAACGGTCGATCATCCTCGTTTTTGTCGGGCTGATGATCACGATGCTTCTGGCTTCGCTCGACCAGATGATCTTCAGTACCGCTTTGCCCACCATCGTGGGCGAATTGAACGGCGTCAACCACATGGTCTGGGTGACGACGGCATACATCCTCGCCTCGACCGTCATGATGCCGGTGTACGGAAAACTCGGTGACCTGATCGGCCGCAAGGGCCTCTTCATCGGCGCCATCAGCATTTTCATCGTCGGTTCGGTGATCGGCGGTCTGTCCCACGACATGACCACACTCATCGCTGGTCGAGCCGTGCAGGGACTCGGCGGCGGCGGATTGATCCTGCTGTCCCAGGCGATCATCGCCGACGTCGTCCCCGCCAGGCAACGCGGCCGGTACATGGGTGCGATGGGCGGGGTGTTCGCACTGGCTTCGGTTGCCGGTCCCCTACTCGGCGGCTGGTTCACCGAGGGCATCGGTTGGCGTTGGGCCTTCTGGATCAACATCCCCCTAGGCCTACTCGCCATCGCGAGCGCGATGGCATTTCTGCACCTGCGGAAGCCGAACCTCGGCAAGCCTCGCATCGACTATCTGGGCATGGTTCTCGTCGCGACGGCAGCGACGTGTCTGATCCTGTTCACGACCTGGGGCGGAAACACCTACGCCTGGGGATCGGCCGTCATCATCGGGTTGATCGTCGGCTGCGTCGTGACGGCAGTGGCTTTTGTCTTCGTCGAAAAGCGTGCCGACGAACCGGTGATTCCGATGCACCTGTTCGCTCAGCGCAACTTCGTGTTGACCACCGTCGCCGGCCTGATCATCGGAATCGCCATGTTCGGTGCGCTCGCCTACCTGCCGACCTACATCCAAATGGTGACAGGCAAGAACGCCACCGAAGCTGGATTGATGATGATTCCCATGATGGCGGGCCTGCTCGTCGCCTCCATCGGGTCCGGCCAGCTGGTCAGCAAGACCGGCCGCTACAAGATCTTCCCCATCGTCGGAACATCCATCGTCGCTGTTGCTCTGGTCCTGCTCTCACGTCTGACGCCGTCGACCTCACTGCTGGTCTTCGGTTGCTACATCGCACTCATGGGTATCGGACTCGGCCTCGTCATGCAGATCTTGATCTTGATCGTGCAGAACACCTTCCCCGCGGCCGAAGTGGGAACGGCCACCGCGTCGAACAACTTCTTCCGCCAGATCGGTGCGTCGTTGGGCAGCGCGATCGTGGGCAGCCTGTTCGCCTCGCGTCTGACCAATCTCCTGGCCGAGCGACTCCCGGCGAATGGCGGCGCGGTCGGTGGTGACGAGAACTCCTTGACCCCGGGAATCCTCTGGAAGTTGCCGAGCCAGGTTCGCGAGATCATCGTCGGTGCATACAACGACGCGCTGGCGCCGATCTTCCTGTACCTCGTCCCCTTGGTCATCGCGGCGGTTGTCCTGTTGCTCTTCGTCAAGGAGAAGCCCCTCGCGACGACGATCGATCGCTCGGCGCCCCCGCTCGAGTAGTTGACTATCGTGGCGTGATGTCGCACGCACCGAATACGCCCAGACGCACTCTCGCTGTTCTGGGCGTATTCGGCGTTGTGGTGGTCGTAGTTGTCGCCGGCGCACTGTGGTGGTTCGCGCGCGGCGACGACGCTCTTGCCGGCGAGAATCTCGATTCGTTCCCGGCCGTCGACCACAGCATTCTCAGCGCTCAGCAGAGTGCGCTACTGGGCGTCCTCGAGCAGGAGTGGGAGTCAGGGAGTCCCGGCACCAAATACGCCGAGGGTGTCGAAGAATCGTGGTGTGCCGATTTCGTGAGCTGGTCGATGAACCAGATCGGCACGCCGTTCTCGAACCCCAACTCAGGGTCGTGGCGCATCCCCGGGGTGTACACGCTGCAGGAGTATTACGAGTCCGTCGACGCGTTTGTCCCCTACGGTCAGGACTACCAACCCAAGGTCGGCGACACGATCCTGTACGGCGACTCGAGCCCCTTCGGCCAACACGTCAACGTCGTTCTGGTCAACGACGCCGGCACTCTGACGACCGTCGGCGGCAACGAGAACAACAAGGTCATGCTCCATCGCATCGTCCCGTCGGAAGTCCCGGGCATCGTCGGGTTCGGCGTCATCTGAGCCCGAGCCCCACCGTCGTTGCTTGATGGTTCTTGCGATGTCCAGAGGTGAGGCTACAGATTCGTGGTTGCCGTTGGATGGCACTTGCTATTAACCGATATTCTGATAATTCCGTGTTTCCGTCATTGACAGACATTAGACATCTGTGAAGAAGTTTCCCTGCCAACTAGATTCGTATCCAGCTGTCCCCCCACCCAGAACAGGAATTCGATGCGCCCTGGTGAGCTCTCCACTCTCGAGCAGATACAACTCATGGCCCGCGCGGCTGCTGCGCAGGCCATGAGTGCTCCGTCGATGCTCCGACTGCGGCTCGGCCGCTACCCCACTCGCACACCCGAGCTGCGCAAACGCCCACTCCCCGACACCAAGCTGTGCAGCGAAGCGCTCGATCACGCCAGAGGAACCCTCTCCCCCGCGGTCTTGAACCACAGCCTGCGCTGCTGGATCTGGGCCGACGCCTTCGCGCAGATCGATGCGATCGAGTACGACCCCGAAGATCTCTTCACTGCGTGCGCCCTTCACGATGTCGGACTGGGCGCAGAAGGATCGGCCGAGCACGGGTGTTTCACCTACATCAGTGCCGCAGACGCAGAAGAACTCGCGACCCGAGTGGGAACTTCGGAGAGGTCGGTACAGCGAATCGGCGAAGCGATCCGTCTGCACATGGATCTGACCGTCGACCGCGGCGCGGGCGCTGACGCCTATCTACTGCATGCCGCAGCGCATTTCGACGTTGCCGGTCGGCGTGCGCCCGAAATTCCGCGAGCAACTGTTGATGCAGCAATCGCGGAGTACCCGCGAACAGGGTTCACCGACGAGTTCACGCAGTCGATGCGGCGCGAGGTCCAGCTCCGTCCGCACTCTCGCGCGGCGACGCTCTGGAGATCGGGCATGGCACTGCCGCTCCGAACCAATCCCCCGGATTGGAAGAGCCGCTAGCTACGTCCAGTCCTCGAGCACCGCGGTTCGTGATCCTCCGACGTTCCCGGTATTCACCACGCCCACGGGTTCGATCAACATCACCTCCGCTTCCTCTTCGGCGATGGGACAATGCTCGACTCCGCGAGGCACAACGAACAATTCACCGGGCCCCAGCGAAACATCTCCGTCGCGCAGTTGGATTCGGATCTGCCCCTTTGTCACCAGAAACATTTCGTCGGTGTCGGTGTGGGAGTGCCAGACGAATTCACCTTTGATCTTGACGATCTTGATCTCGTAATCATTGAGGGCCGCAATCTTCTTGGGCGACCAGTGCTCGGTGAACTGACCGAACTTCTCGCGGAGCGATACCGCTGTTGCCGAACTGTTCATGTTGTTCCTCCCTCGGGCGCGCCACCACCGCGATGACGACCCCGCCACTCTTCGTCACCCGAGGCAGCTGCGTCTTGTACGTTTCTGACATGGACCCCCGCGGCGCACAGATCACCGCGTGGGCACCGAGCCTCGCGGGAATCACCGAGGTCTTCCATGCCGATTTCGTCGGACACGCCTATCCCAAACACACGCACGATCAGTGGTCCCTGATGCTCGTCGACCGCGGCACGATTGCATACGACCTCGATCATCGCGCTCATGGCGCAGCACCAGAGATCGTGACTCTGTTGCCGCCAGGCATCGCACACGACGGAGTTCCGGTCACCGAGGCCGGATTTCGTCAACGAATCCTCTACCTCGACACGTCAGTTCTCGGCGAGGTCCTCATAGGCCCGGCGGTGGACAGCCCCGAGATTCGAGACCCTCTGCTGCGCCATCGCATCGATCAACTGCACTCTGCACTCGGCCCGGACGGCGAATCACTCGAGGCCGAAAGTCGCCTGGGGTTCCTCGCTGAAAGATTGAACGAGATCCTCACACCGGCCACAGGTCGATCCCTTCACACGCCGACCGTTGACGAACGCGTTGCCGATCAACTTCGGGACCTGCTCGATGCGCGACTCACAACGGGAATCACGATGCGGGAAGCGTCGAACATCCTGCAGCGGAAGCCCACGTATCTGATCAAGAACTTCGCGAAGCATTTCGGGCTTCCGCCTCACAAGTACGTGACGGGACGTCGAATCGATCTGGCGCGACGCGCAATCCTCGCCGGGCGCGAATTGGCGGACGTGGCCGTCGACGTCGGATTCCACGATCAATCCCACCTGTCGCGGCACTTCGTCAAGCATGTCGGGGCGCCGCCCGGCAAATACTCACTGAACGTGGCCAGTGGAGCGCGCTAGTCGCAGCACCTGGCACCGGTTTCGTCGAGCAGACACTGGTTCCGGTCAGCTGGAGTCTGTGTCCACTGAATAAAAACGGTGTCAGGTCCCAACGATCAAGCAGCCGTCTCGAGGTCGACCAGGAGGAAGTCCTCGCGCCGCGGCCCGTATTCACGATCGGTCAGCTGATACGAGCGCAACGCACGAGGTGCACGGGCCAACTCGTAGAACCGCTCGGAGCCAGGCACGAATTGCCTCGTAGCCCAACCCCAGTTCGGGCCGTGCGGAAACTTCGGGTCGGGCAGCATGTCGGACTCCATCGACATGAGCCGCAGGCGCCGAACTACCCCGGTCGTGGCGGCATCCGCGCCGAAGTCTATCCACGCCTGACGCGCGTTTGGGTCGTCACGAGGAGTTCCGGCAAGTAGGTGCAATGCACCCGCGACTTCGGCAACCGCCCACCGGCGCGGGTTGTCGACATTCCAGGAGAGTCCCCACCGGACGGTCTCCCCCAATTCTGGAGGAACAAACCACCGAAAACGCAGACCGTCGATGACTACCGGCGTGATCATCGTGTCGAGGTTCGCCGACGCACCGACCATTCGACCGGCTCGACCGCATCGTCCAGCCCGAGAACCACGCGAGCTGCATTGCGCCCTTGATCGAACAGGGACTGGCGAACCGTTGTCAGGCCGGCGTCCGATGCGGCTGTTGTGTCGTCCCATCCGACGACTGCGACATCGTCGGGCAGCGCGAGGCCGAGTTCACGGATCGCGTCCAGAACCCCCAGAGCCAGTTCGTCACTCATCGCCAAGATGACATCGGGCCTTCGGCTCTCGGGAACGTCGAGCAGGGACCGAGCCATCCGCGCACCCTCGCTCCGCTCGTTGACAGTGACGACCCCTACCCGCACCGAGGGCCAATCGAGGCCCGCGTCGCGGACGGCGCGCTCGTAGCCCTCGAGCCGATGGCGGGACACCGGAAAGAACGCTTCACCTGGATCCACGTCCATCCGAATCTCGGACCGACGCTCACGATCCCACGGAAGGCTGATCACCGCGGGCCGCTGCGCCCCCGACAACCCGACTGCCGCGATCGCGACGGCGCCGGCAACATCGTCCATCCCGACGAGATCCACACCCTCGTGCAACGGACCACCCTGGATGCATGCGGGTTTTCCGGTGCCGACAATCGCGTCGAGGATGGGATCGTCGAAGACGGTGGTCCAGACGACAAAACCGTCTACTGCCGCGTCGCGAACTCTGTCGACGTCTCCCGGTTTCCCCGAGTTCGGCAGCATCATCAGCCCGGCGTTCGCATCCAGGCACGCTTCGGCGACTCCCGAGAGGAATCGCCGAGCTACTGCGTCTTCGAAGGCGTACGTCAGCTTCTCGCTGAAGACGACCGCGATGTTGTTGAATTTCCCGCTCCGCAAGGACTGCGCCGCCCGGTTCGGGCCCGCGTACTCGAGCTCTTCGGCGGCGGCGAACACCTTGGCCCGCGTTGATTCAGACACGCGCTCGGGCTGCGCGAAGGAGTACGACACCGACATCACCGACACGCCTGCGGCCTTGGCGACGTCGGCCATCGTCGGACGACTCGAACGCTGCGCACGTATGGCCATGAGCATCAGCATAGCGAGTGAAAAATATCCATTGCGCAGGCGTGTATCGATACATGTATCGTTACACAACATGAGTGCTCGACTGCCGAAGGCAACCACGCTACGGCTGATGACACTGGCCGGAGCAGCCTTCGCCTACGTGACGGCCGAAATGCTCCCCGTCGGACTGCTCAGCGAAGTCTCAACGGACCTCGACGTCACCGAAGGGCGTGTCGGCCTACTGCTGACCTTCTACGCATACGGTGTCGCGGTCTTGACGCTTCCGCTGATCGGAGCGGTCAAAACCTGGCCGCGACGACGCGTCGTCGTTCTGACGGTGGCCACCCTCGCGGTGTCGCAACTGGTCGCAGCATTGGCCGTCAACTATCCGATGCTCGTGATCGGACGATTGCTCTGCGCTGCGACGCACGGAGTGTTCTGGGCTGTCGTTGCACCGGTCGCTGCCACCCTGGTTCCGCGCGGACAACAGGGCAAGGCCATCGCGATGGTGTATGCCGGTACGTCTCTCGCTTTTGTTCTCGGAGGACCCCTGTCTTCGGCGATCGGCCAGTCCTGGGGTTGGCGGACCGCGTCGGCGGCAATCGGTGTGGTGGCAGTGGGCATTGCTTTCTCACTGCATCGTGCGTTGCCAGAAATGCCGGTCGATCAACACCATCGGAGTAAGCGAGACAAACCGAAGCCGACACCGGCGATGAAACGGGCACTCGCCGTCATCTGCGCGGCAACGCTGTTTGCCGCCCTTGGGCAATTCGCTTCGTACACGTTCTTCACACTTCTGGTGGAGGAAAGCCTCGGCTCGTCCGGTGGCATCCGTACCGCGATGCTTCTGGTCTACGGCGCCGCCGGCGCCGTCGGAGTGTGGGTCGCCGGCAAGTACTACGACCGCCGACCGCGTCTCTTCACGCTCATCTCGATCGCGACGGTGGCAGGCGCGCTGGCCATCTTCTGGCTCTTGGCGCCGTCGATGGGAGCGTTCGCTGTCGTCGCCACGATCTTGTGGGGTGCGGCGTTCACCACCGTTCCGATCTGCCTCCAGTCCTCGGTTCTGCGCGCCGTCCCTATCGGGACCGACCGTGCCTCGGCCATCTACGTTGTCGTGTTCCAGATCGCGATTGCAACGGGCGCTCTGCTCGGTGCGGCCGTCGTCGACAGTGGCGGGCTCTCACATCTGGCGGGCATCGGGGTCGCTCTGATGATCGCTTCGTTGGCGATAGTCGGGTTCGGCCGACGCGCGTTTCCCCAGGAACCGGAACGGTCTACTCACTCCCCCACCGACGCGCCGGCCGGACTCTCGTCGTAGATCAGGGTGTATCGCCAGAACAGTCGTCTCCTGATCCGACTACCTGGCAGACACAACGCGGCCGCGCGCCGGACGTCAGCCATCGACTCCCCCGGTTCCGCGGTGGGAGCCGTCATCGCCTTCAGCGGCTCGGAGGCAACCCGTCGATGCTTGACGACGCCGACGACGGGATTGCACACGGTCGCCAACACCGACAGGAGTGCGTCGGTGGCTGTGGTCGATCGATAACACCCGACCACGACGAGCCGCCCGCCCGGTTCGAGCAGGCCGCTCAGCCGCTTCATCGACTCTTCGAGTGGAAGATGATGCAACGCTGCGACGACGGTGATCGCGTCGTACGTCGCCTCGGATGCAAAGTCCTCGATCCGCTGCGCGTCGATGATCACGTTCTCGTCGTCGACAAACCTTGCGCGCACGGCGGCCGAGGTTGTCAGGTCGGGTTCCACACCGACCACCACGTCGAACCGCCGACGCAAGAGGTCGATCAGATTGCCGGTCCCGCTCCCCACGTCGAGAGCGCGACCGGACCTGACCCCGCTCAGATTACGTAGAACCCACCGGCCGTAGTGATCGTTGTGACTCCACGGATGGCGTCGATTGAAACCGTCCAAGCGAGCAATCACACCCATACCCGACGGTATCAATCCGAGCCCGCGCACCGGCCGTCACAACCGCGGGTCGACCGGCTCCGATTCGAGAGCCAGCACCGCGAACACGGCCTGGTGCGCTCGCCACAAAGGTTCACGGTCGACGAGCCTGGATACCGCCTCCATGCCGAGCGCGTACTCGCGCAGCGCCATCGACTGCTTGTGTCCGAGGTTGCGATTGCGTAGCCGAGCAAGTGTCGACGGTTCGAGGTAGTCGGCACCGTAGATCAACCGTAGGTACTCCCGGCCGCGGACCTTGATCCCTGGCTGAACCTTCGCGTCGTACCCCCGCGGTCCGTGAATCTGATTCGCCAGCGGTTTGACGACCATCCCCTCACCACCGTCGCCGGTGAGCGACTCCCACCACTTCGTCGCTTCGAACACCGAGTCCTCGGAACCGAGATCGACCACCAGGCGACGTGTAGTGGTAAATCGACTCGGGTCGGCCGCGGCCAGGCGGTCCGAAATACCGAGGTGCCATTCGTGATCCCGTTCCCCGTACGACTGGCCCTCGGCCGCCAGAATCTGGAACGGCGCGATGGTGACGCCGTCCAGTCCGTTCGTCGGCCACACGTACCGTCGGTACGCCTCGCCGAAGCGCTCGATACTGGCGGCCCGAACAGTTGTCTGTTCGAACATCTCCGCCACGTCCAGGCCCCGCGACCCGGCCCGCGCCAACACGGCCTCGCGAGCTGTGAGGTCTGATCGCCCGGCCGCCGCGACCGACGCGTACTGCGAGCGCAGCAGACCTTCCGCTTTGACGTTCCACGGCAACAGTTCGCAGTCGAGGAGCAGCCAGTCGGTGCCCAGCTCTTCCCACAACCCAGCGGAGGTGACTGCGGCGGCGATGTCGTCGATCAACTGCTGAGTCAGGTCGTCGTCGAAGAACTGGCGGCCGGTGCGGGTGTGCACCATCCCGGTGAGCGCATCCGGTGCGTCGAAGCGGGACTGAGCAACCGATCGATCACGGCACACGAGCACCACTGCCCGCGAACCCATGTGCTTCTCTTCGCAGATCACTGTTCCGATTCCGCCGGCCCGGTATGCGTCGAACGCGGTCGACGGGTGTTCCAGATAGTCATCGGATTGGGCGCTCGCGCAGGGCGCCATGGTCGGCGGTAGGTACCGCAGCCATTGCGGCGCGACCGCGAATCGGCTCATCACTTCCAAGGCGCCGGCAGCGTTGTCGGTGCGAACGGACACTCGACCGCGCAGTTCGGTGTCGACGCCGGTCGTTTCGAGGACGTCGGCGAGATCGAGCACATCCGGATCACGAGTCGGCGGTGCCAGCGGTACCACCGGCTCGTACCAAACCTGCTCCGCCGGAACCGACACGATCTCTCGTTCCGGGTATCGAAGGGCGGTGAGGGATCCACCGAAGACGCACCCGGTGTCGAGGCACGCGGTGTTGTTGATCCATTCCACCTCGTGCACCGGCGTGTGACCGTAGAGGACCGTCGCTGATCCTCGGTAGTCCTGCGCCCACGGGTATCGAACGGGTAAGCCGAATTCGTCCGTCTCACCGGTAGTTTCACCGTAGAGCGCAAAGCTCCGGACTCGACCGGATGCCCTGTTGTGGTAGTCCTCCTTGAGACCGGCGTGCGCGACAACGAGTTTGCCGTCGTCCAGGACGAGGTGCGCGACGAGGCCGTCACAGAAGTCGACGACGCTTTCGCGGAACTCCGCCGACTCGGTGGCCATCTGCTCGAGGGTCTCGGCGAGTCCGTGACTGGCCGTGACCTTCTTACCGCGCAAGGCCTTGACGAGTTTGTTCTCGTGGTTACCCGGAACCGCTATCGCATGTCCCGCCGCGACCATCCCCATGACCAGACGCAGCACACCGACCGAATCCGGTCCTCGATCCACGTAGTCACCGAGGAAGACGGCAGTTCGCCCTTCCGGCGGCACCGCATCGACAGCTCTGCCATCGGTCCCGTAGTCGACGGTGTAGCCGAGTTTCACGAGGAGCGTCTCGAGCTCGCTTCGACATCCGTGGATGTCACCGATGACGTCGAACGGACCACGCTCGACACGCAGATCGCTGCGGAGCGGGTGGCGCAAGAATGTGGCTTCGGAAACCGCGTCCTCACCTCTGAGTATGTGAACCGAACGGAAACCTTCCTTGCCCAACCCGCGAAGCGAGCGAGTCAGCTGTTGGTGCTGGCGGCGAATGACGTCGCGTCCGAACGTCCGATCAGAGCGTGCGTCGTTGCGCGCAGAACAGACCGATTCCGGAATATCGAGCACGACTGCCACCGGCAGTATGTCGTGCTCGCGAGCCAACGCAACGAGTCGCTTGCGCGCGGCGGGCTGGACGTTGGTCGCGTCGACCACCGTGAGGCGTCCGCGTCGCAAACGCTTGGCCGCGACGAACTCCAGCACTTCGAAAGCATCGGACGTCGACTCCTGTGAGTTCGGATCATCACTGACCCACCCTCTGCATGTGTCACTCGAGAGAGTTTCGAACTCACCGAAGTGGCGCGCCGCGAAGGTCGACTTTCCCGAGCCACTGACGCCGATGAGTACTACCAGGGCGAGATCTGGAATCTCGTACACCGTCATGACGTTCGTGCCTCCTTCGTGAAGATTGCCATCTGTGTCGGTCCGCCAAGGACCGGATCAATTGCTCCGACAAATTCGAACTCCACGCAATAGCCGTGGACTCGGGCCGTTTCGGTTGCCCAGTCGCGGAATTGGGTCCGTGAGAACTCGAACCGGTGATCCGGGTGCCTGAACTCTCCCTCTGCCAACGCCGGATACAGCACGTTGTAGTCGGCATTCGGAGTAGTCAGCAGCACATACTGCGGTGCTGCGTCCACGAAGACCGATCTGACCAGCGCCGGCAGGCGCGCCGTGTCGACGTGCTCGACCACCTCCATCAGCACGGCTGCGTCGAAGCCTTTCAAGCGTGCGTCGCGGTACGTCGCGGACGACTGCATCAAAGACACACGATCACGTTGGGCGTCGGACATTTCGGTGAACTTCAATCTGCGTTGCGCCCGTGTCAGTTCGCGCGCGCTCACATCGACGCCGACAAGTTTGTCGAATTGAGCGTGCGGCATCAGCGCCTCGATCAGTTTGCCTTCGCCGCAACCGATGTCGACAATCGTTCTGACGTGCAGTCGCTGAAGCGTCGCCAAAACTGCGTCGACGCGAAGCCGTGCCAGCGGCGGATCCGGTCGCGGTAGTTCGATCTGCGCCTCTGCTTGGTCGGGAATCAGTCGATCGACCACCGATTCGACCAGGTCGCGTCGACGCGCCAGGTAGCGGGACATGATCAGCGCGGAATCCGGATGCGACGCCAACCACTCTCCAGCGACGCGGATCAACTTGTCTGCCTCGTCGGGTCCCACCCAGTAGTGCTTCACGTCGTCGAGGACCGGCAACAGCACGTAGAGGTGCCGAAGGGCACTCTGCACCGTGTGTTCCCCGGTGAGCGTCAACGACACGAAGTCGGAGTTTCCCCACGTCGGCAGGTGCGGATCAAGCTGCACCGGTATCGCGGTCACATCCCAGCCCAGCGGCTCGAACAACCGACGAGGCAATTCCGCATCGCCGCCGCACGGAACCACCGGAATCGAGACGGTCAACGCGAGTTCGGTTCCGACGAGTTCCGGGTGCGACTTGCACGTTCCCGTCAACGCGGTGCCAAACAGCTTCGACAGAGCAACCGAGAGTATGGACGACGCCGCATACGGCCGATCGTTGACATACTCACCCAGCGAAAAGTTGTCGCCACTCTTGCCGCGTCGATACCTACTCTGCACAAGTTCGATGGGGTCGACGTCCACAATCACTGCCACCGTGGTCTTTTCGGCTGAGGCCTCCGGGTACAGAACCGTGGCGGTGCCGATCGCCAAGTCGAAGCTTTGCACGCGGTCGGGATGTTTGTGCAGCAGGTAGCTCAACGCGGTCGCATCAGGAGTCTGCGGGGTCGGGGTGGACGTCAGTGTGAGTAGCACCAGGCGAATGTAGCCCGGCAAACGTCCGGGGCGCCTCCGATTTACGCGCCCGCGGCCGTCAGAACAAAGTGAGAGCTGCTCCCGCACCCACCAGTTCCCGGGGCGCCTCACGCGGCTCACTGCCAGCTGCGCTGACGTCTCGATGCTCCGAACGACCACCCAACCCATGGCGCTCGACCAATGGCTCGACACGGCTTGCGAGCCAACGCTTGTATTCGGGAGTGACATACGCGCCCCGCCCGTACAGCTCGCGGTAGCGACGGATGAGCGCCGGATGTTCCTGAGCAAGCCAATTCATGAACCAACCCCGAGTACTCCCCCGCAGGTGCATCGGGAAGACCGTCACACTCGTCGCACCGGCTTCGGACAGTGCCTCGAACAGCCCGTCGAGATGACTGGTGGAGTCGGTGAGGAACGGAATGACCGGCGCCACCATGACATTGCACGAGAATCCCGCGTCGGTGATGGCGCGGATCATCTCGAGACGCGCCCGCGGCGACGGGGTACCAGGCTCGATCTGCTTCTGAAGTGCAGCGTCGTTGATCGCCAACGACACTCCGATTCCGACGTCGACCTGCGCTGCCGCCATTTTCAACAGCGGCAGGTCCCGTCGGAGCAGAGTTCCCTTCGTCAGGATCGAGAAGGGAGTTCCGGATTCGGTCAACGCGCGAATAATGCCGGGCATCAAGCGGTATCGGCCCTCGGCTCGCTGATAGGGATCGGTGTTGGTACCCAGTGCCACCGCCTCCCGTTTCCAGGACTTTCGCGCCAACTCTTTGCGGAGCACCGCGGCAATGTTCGTCTTCACGACCACTTGGGAGTCGAAATCCGCGCCGGCGTCGAGGTCGAGATACTCGTGACTCGGTCTCGCGAAACAATATCGGCATGCGTGCGAGCAACCACGAAAAGCGTTGACGGTGAAGCTGAACGGCAACGTCGACTCTTCGGGCATCTTGTTGAGCGCGCTCTTGCAGAGCACCTCGTGAAACGTGATTCCCTCGAACTCGGGAGTCTGCACGGAGCGAACCAACCCGGCCCGTTCGAGTCCGGGTAGCGCTCCGTCATCTGCATCCAATGCCTGACCCGACCACCTCATGCCCCAAGTCGAACACTTGTTCTAAGGTATGTCAAGATGGAGCGAATACCCGACCGTGCCTCACCACGGCCGGGAAGTTGTTGGCAGAATTCGGTGCATGTCGAACAGAATCAATATTTCGTCCGGTTCCGAATGGGAACCCAAGATCGGTTACTCCCGTGCCGTGCGCATCGGTAACCAGATCGCAGTCTCCGGCACCACCGCTCCTGGTGAGACCCTCACAGATCAGACCCGCGCAGCGCTCGAAACTATCAAGGCAGCACTTGCCGAGGCCGGCGCCTCGCTCGACGACGTCATCCGCACTCGCATGTACCTGCGCGACATGACGCAGTGGGAGCAGGCCGCTCTCGCGCACGGTGAAGTGTTCGGCGAGATTCGTCCCGCCACGACGATCCTCGAGGTCAGCTCGCTGATCGACCCCGCTCTGCTCATCGAGATCGAGGCCGACGCGGTTCTCAGCTGATCGCCAATCCGGACATTTGTGAAATGGGCGCCTAGTCTGAGCCGATGAAACCGATGCGGCTGTATCCGTTGACGCTCGCGCTCGGCATCAGCGCCGCTTTCCTCTCGCCCGGTTCTGCACTCGCAGAACCGGGCGAGAGTCTTTCGACGGCTTGCGGCAGCCAGTTGAGCAATGCCGAGGTGGGCCGGATTGCCGAACTCAGCGACGTCACGACCCTGAACGGTGCCGGACTGCCTCGGCTCGAGACCGCTGTCGAACGTCATCGTGAGATCACGTCGATCCTCGTCTCACACCACGATTGGCGAGGCTTGTTCTCCATCGGCCTGGACGCTGTCGAACACCAGGCGGTGATGCCGCTGCAGCGAGACCCTGCGGCCTTCGCCGATGACGAGTGGGCCCATTCCGTCAGCTTCGAATTGCTGCGCAGGTACCTGGTGAACGTCCATGCAGAGTTCACCGGTACTCCCACCGATCCGGCGTGGAGCAACTACTTCGCCCTGACACGTCAGTGCGACGCCAGTCCGGCACGGGTCGCCATGGCCGGCTACAACGCGCATCTCACCGTCGACCTCGCTCACGCCGTCGCCACTTCCGAAACCACAGCAGAGGATGTCCCCGATTTCTACAAGATCGTCGATTCCATTGCCGTCAAAGGTGGTTCGATCGTGACCCTCACCAAGGCCGAGTACGACGCCGATCTGGGGCCGCTCTGGCGGTTCTACTTCGTCGGCGAAGGACTCGACCGATTGGCCGGAAACTCGCAGCCCTCGGAACTGCTGCTCCGCGCCGCCGACAGCGGATACAACACCATCACGCTGGCCAACGGATTCGCCCTCCAGAATCCGCAGACACGTCCGGGCGCAGAACAGGAGATCGACGCACTCTGGCGTACTACAGATTCCGCTCTCGACGTACTCTCGCGACTCGGTGGTCTCTGACATCTCACCCTCCGCTGCCTGAACCGGACACACCTGCGACAATGACCCCATGACGGGGCACTCGACGGGGCAAGGCATGCAGAGTCCCGCCATGCGCCGGGTTCGAGACCTGTTGCGCGGGCCCGCAATTGTCTGCGATGGCCGGGCAACCATCCGCGAGGCCGCGAAGTTGATGACCGATGCGGGCCGCCGCGCTGTTGTGATCCCGACGGAGACAACCGGTTTCGGAATCTTCACCGAAGGTGACCTACGTGCTCGTGTGGTAGTCGGTGGTATCGACAGCAATCAGCCGGTATCAACGGTGATGACGCCGTCAGCAGTGACAGTCGATCCGGATCGATTGGGCGCCGACGCCGTGACCGACATGCTCGAGTACGGATTGCGCCATCTCCCGGTCGTGACCGAGGCAGGCGCACTGATGGGCGTGCTCGAACTCAGCGACCTCCTGACTTCGGCCACCAATCAGGGTTTCGAACTGCGCGCAGCGCTCGCCACAGCACAGGATGACGCCCACCTCGTCGAAACAGCCCGCGCGGTCCCTGTTCTGGTGACGGAATTGGTGGCGTCACGGGTCTCACCGCTCGACATCGGTGCGACGCTGGCGGTGCTGATCGACGTGACGGTCAGGCGCGCCATCGAATTGGTGGTGGACGGAGACGAGCGACCGGATTTCGCGTGGTTGTCGCTCGGCAGCGTCGCCAGACGTGAAGCGCTCCCCTCTTCGGATATCGACAGTGCGCTGGTGTGGGGCGGCGAATCTCATCACGAGGGAGCCGACGCCGCGAAGACGATCCACGACATCCTCGATCTCTGCGGGTTCCCTCGCGACACCAAGAACGCCGTCGCGACCCAGGCCAGGTTCGCTCGGACGCTCCCACAATGGCGCACTGCGCTGCGGAAATGGGTATCCAATCCGTACCAGGACCAGGCCCTGGTCATGTTGTCGATGCTGGCGGATGCCCGCGTCGTCGCGGGCGATCCGGCGTTGGATCCTCGCCCTGCGGCGTTGGATCAACTGCGACTGCACCCGGCCGTCATGCGACTGCTCCTTCGCGAAGCCGTCGGAGACAAGGCAAAGCTCCATTCGTTCAAGGACGTGATGACGCGTCGGACCGGAACCGTCGACCTCAAAGCCAGCGCCGTCCAACCGATCGTGAACATCGCTCGTTGGGCGGGGATTTCCGTGGGCGCCCGCACGAGTTCGACACTCGAACGCCTCAAGGCTGCAGCGGGAAGCGGTTTCCTACTCGACGACGACGCCCAGGTACTGATCGAATCTTTCGAGGTGCTGCAGCAGATTCGTGTCCGCCACCAGACCGATCAGTTCGCGGCAGGTCGGCCACCGACCGACGAAGTCGTGATCTCCGAACTCACTCCGCTCTCGCGGAGCCTGCTGAGCAATGCAGTGCGCGAGGTCGCAGGTGTGCAACGACGACTCGAGTATGCCGCGTCCGCGTCGGCGCTACCCGACATCGACCCGTGAATCGCACTGCGCTCGAACAGGTTCTGGCGGCGGAGCGCCTCGAAGGCTGGGATCCGAGTAACGAGCAGATCGCGGAACTCGAGGCCGTCATGATCGGGATGCTCTCTCGGCGTGAGTATTTCGAGCAGGAATTAGCGCGAGCAGTCGGCCTCTCGTCTGCGATTCCCCCGCGGATCCGCTGGCGACGATCAGCGCCGTACGTCTATCGCGGTACATCGGTTCTCGAGAACAATTTCGACGTACGAGATCCCGCCGCACTGCAATCACTCGAGTTCGCGGCGACCGCGCTTCGTCTGGGTGAGGCGCATCTCGGCAGCGACCTCGTACAGCACACGCGAGACACAGCCGAACTTCTCCTGCTTCACCAGCACGTTTTCCAAGATCTGTACCAGTGGGCCGGCCACATCAGAACCGTCGACATCAGGAAAGGTGCGGCAACGTTTGCTCCGGTCTCGGCGATTCGGAAATACCTGTCCGAGGTCGAAGAGATCATCGCCGCCGTCGATTGGGTAGCACTCGATCACGGCGCTGCGTCGTTCGCGCTCGCATCGGTGTACTCGACGCTCAATCATGCCCACCCGTTTCGGGAAGGAAACGGGCGAACCGGAACCCTCTTCCTGCACCGACTCGCCGCGGACACCCGGTATCAGCTCGACTTGTCGCGGGTGAGCAGAGCCGAGTGGGTATCCGCGTCGAGGGATTCTGCGCCTTTCCGGCCCACCGGAACCCCGTCGCCTCGCCCGTTCACCGATCTGTTCAATCGCGCGCTGACTCGCTGACGCAGACATCTGCTGCCCGTTCCAGGCGGACTGAACACCGTTACTGCTGAGTGAGCACCGCTTCCGACACTCTGGAAGCGGTGCTCACTCTAAGACGACTGTGCTCACTCGACCATCAGCCGGGAAGCGCGAACTCTCCTGCGTCGGACCAACGCTGACGCTCGGCCCCGAACGCGACGGACTGCATCGCGCGGAACTCCTCGATCGAGCGCGAGTTCGACGCGAGGAACTCCTGATGCTCGGCCAGCGAGAAGCTGCCGTCCTCGATCTCGACGCCCCCGCCGCGGCCGGCGGCGGTGTCCGCGCGCAGATCCATCAACTCTTCCGGCTCGACGGGGTACCAGGAGATCCGGTCGAAGAATCGCAGCAACCACGGAGTGCCCTCCTCGAACGGCCCGGACTTCGCGGGGTGGCGGTGATTCCACACCTGCGTCGTACGTCCGACGAACTGGTACCCGCCTGGGCCTTCCATGCCGTAGATGCAGAGGTACGCCCCACCGATCCCGACGGCGTTTTCGGGGGTCCAGGTGCGGGCAGGGTTGTACTTGGTCGTGACCAGACGATGACGCGGATCGAGCGGCGTCGCGACCGGCGCTCCGAGGTAGACGTCACCCAGTCCGAGCACCATGTATTCGGCGCCGAAGACGGTGTCGAACACGTCGTTCACGGATTCGAGACCGTTCATCCGGCGGATGAACTCGATGTTCCACGGGCACCACGGCGCGTCGGCGCGAACCCCGTGCATGTACCGCTGGATCGCTTCGCGCGTTGCCGGGTCGTCCCACGACAGTGGCATCCGCACAGTGCGACTTGGCACAACGAGTTCGTTGGCCGCCGGCAAGGTGTCCTCCGCCTCGGCGAGCATTCCCATCAGCTTGCGGACGGGCAGCACGTCCGGGTCGACGCGGACCTGCAGGCTGCGGATTCCCGGGGTGAGATCGAGTAGTCCGGCCGGCTTCTCGGCTTCGAGTCGCTGATGCAGTGCATGAGCACGCGCACGTAACGCCAGGTCGAGATTCATGTCGCCGTATTCGACCAACACGTTGTCATCGCCTGAGCGCCGGTACGTGACCGCGGTGTCGCCGTCACGGCGGGCTATGACGCCGTCGTCGCCGTCACCACCGGAGGAATGAACAACCGAATTGGACGCTCGACGCGATACTCCGAGGTCACGCCGGGAGGCTGCCCGTTCGGCGCGGACCGGCACGAAGCGAATCTTGTTCCCGGGAGCCAACTGTCCGAGCTTCCAGCGATCAGCGGACACCACTGTGATCGGGCAGACGAAGCCGCCGAGGCTCGGTCCGTCGGGTCCGAGGAGGATGGGCGTGTCGCCGGTGAAGTCGAGTGCACCGATCGAATACGCGTTGTCGTGGATGTTCGAAGGGTGAAGTCCGGCTTCGCCGCCGGTGGTTCTGGCCCAGTCTGGTTTCGGACCTATCAACCGGACACCGGTGCGGTCGGAGTTGAAGTGGACCTCGTACTCGGTCGCGTACAGCGTGTCGATGTCGGAGCGGGTGAAGAACTCCGGTGCCCCGTGCGGGCCCTCGGTCACCGCAAGTTCCCAGCACGTGTGTATCGCCGGAACATGCTCGGCGGGAACAGCTCCCGCGACCCCGGTCGCCTGTCCGAGTTTGAGAACGTCTCCTGCCCGCAGAGTCCTACCTTCGTGTCCCCCGAACCTGCCCAGGGTGAAGGTCGACGCACTGCCGAGATAGTCGTCGGTCTCGATTCCGCCCTGTACGAGTACGTAGATGCGCAGTCCCGGGCCGCTGACCGTTCCGACGTCGAGCACCGATCCAGCGGGGACGAGAACGGGACGCCACTGACCGTGTACGACGCCGTCGACAGTCACCGACACCGGGGCACCTGTGATGCAGACCGTAGTGTCTTCGTCGAACGTCATGGCAGGTCCGGCCATCGCGCATTCGATGGCGGGGGCGCCTTCGGGGTTTCCGAGTGCGGTGTTTCCCAACCGAAACGACAGGTCGTCCATCGGGCCCGATGGTGGGACTCCGATCTGCCAGTATCCGACGCGTCCTGGATAGTCCTGAACCGTCGTCAGCATTCCGGGACGCACGATGGTCAGTTTTGCGTTCATTCGTCTGCTCCCGGCCGTGTGACGATCATGCGGACGGCCGTGGGATCGAAGCCGTTGCACGGGTTGTTGATCTGCGGGCAGTTGGACACGAGGACGAGCACGTCACGTTCGGCACGCAACGCGAGCCGCTTGCCTGGTGCCGACAGTCCGTCGACGATTCCGAGTGTGCCGTCGGGGTCGACCGGGACGTTCATGAAGAAGTTGATGTTGGACACCAGGTCCCGCTTACCGAGCCCCCATTTTGCGCCCTCGACGAGGAAGTTCTCGACGCACGCGTGCTGATGCTTGGTGTGGTGGCCGTATCGCAGGGTGTTCGATTCCTGTGAGCACGCGCCGCCGACGGTGTCGTGGTTTCCGACCTCGTCTGCGACCAGGGTCATGAGTGGAGTTCCGTCGTCACTGCGGAGCACGGAGCCTGTGGACAGAAACAGGTTCTTCTGGGCTGTGACCGTCGCTGCTGCCGAGTACCGAACGCTGTGATCGTCACCGGCGTAGACGAGGGTGTCGACGGCTTGATTTCCGTGTAGATCGACGATGGTCAGAACGTCACCGGCACGGACAACTGCGGACCACGGCCCGAATGCGTCAGCAATCTCGTCGAGGATCACCGTTCCGGGAACGAGGGCGGGGACATCCAAGGTGGTGGTCATGCGATCTCCTCCAGGTTCGAAGCCGTCCAGGCATCTTCGGTATTGAGCACTGCGCGTTGGTATTCCGGCCCGAGATCGTCAAGGCCGCCGAGTTCGTCGGCCGCGTTCCACGCGAGCACTTCGAGGGACGTGGTGGGAAACTGCGGCGCCGGATCGAGTGGGTGCGCGGTGTTGGCGATCATCACGATGACGGGCAGGTGGATCAGAAGGTCGACCGTTGCGCCCGAGCCGGCGGACCCCGTACTGGTGAGAGCGCCGTCCGCCTCGACGCGGACACCATGGAAGAAGGACAACGGCGGCGCAATGTCCTGCGGCCCGAGCCCGTTCTTCGCGGCAGCGACGGTGAACAGTTCACGACCGGCGGGTGAGGCACTGTGCAGCGAACCCTGCCCGTACTTCGCCTCGTTGGTGGCGCGTGACGTCGTTCCGCAGAACGCGTCGTGGTGACCCGACGTGTCTGCGACCACGGTCGCAAGTACTCGCCCCTGATCGGAGAGCAACGGGTGCCCGACGCCGAGATAGGCCTGCCATGGCACCTTGACGGTATCGGCGACGTTGAGACGCTCCCAGGGGGCGTCGGCGCGATAGAGCAAGATGTTTGCGCAGGCGCTGCCAGCGATGTCGCGAAGTCGCAATCGGGTTCCACGTGCGAGAACCTTGGTCGTGTACCGCCCACCCGGCACGGTCTCAGCCCAGGTCAGACGTTCGGGAGCGACGTCTTCGGGTGGGTTCGGCCAACGCGTTGCCGGCAATACGGGCATGGAATCGGTGATCGTTCCAGCTTGAGACCGGGCATGCTCGCGCGCTCCGGCGGTGGTCTGAGTACTCATGGTCAGGCTCCGATCGTGACGGGATTCGGGGTGGCGCGGCCACGCGGGAAGCAAGCGACTCCCAGCCCCACCACCAGCGCTATCGTGATGGGCGCGGCCCACTGCAGAATGGGGTACTCCCCCGTGGGGTTGAAGATCTCGGCTCGTGGCCAGGACAGGTTGATCACCATCAGCGCGCCGTACACAACCGCGGCGATGTTGACCGGAACTCCCCAGATACCCAGGGAGAAAAGCTTTTTGCCTTCGGCGTCGAACTTGGGGCCGACAGCGGTGCGAGGCCATCCCTTGAGACGCTGAACCAGCAGCGGCACGGTCACCATGAGGTAGGCCAAGTAGATCAAGATGATGCATACGCTGGACAGGGTTGCAAAAATTGCCGAGTTGCCCACGTTGACGGCCAGGACGGCAATGCAGACCAGACCGATGAGGACGGACGGCGCGATAGGTGTTCCGGTGCGGGGGTTGACCTTTGCCAGTACCTGCGAGGCAGGAAGCCGCCCGTCGCGGGCCATCGAGAACATCAGCCGTGAAGCAGCAGTCTGAATGGCCAAGGTGCACACGAACACTGCGATCGAGACGTCGATCAACAAGACCGTGCCCCACGGGGAACTGAGAATCGATGTCAGTACGTACGGCAAACCTTCCGTGGCCAGGCGTCCGTCGGTGAGTGAGGGCGCTGCCATCAACGCGCCGAGGATCATCAAGCCGCCGCCGAGCGCAGAAGCGGACAGTGCAAGCCGGATCGTACGAGGTGCGACGCGTCGGGGGTTGCGGGTCTCCTCGGCCAGTTCGCCTGCCGAACCGAAGCCGACCATGACGTAGGCAGCCATCAGTCCGGACATGATCCACGCCCAGGCGTATCCGGGCTGACCGCCGGCACTGCCGGTGTCGAAGACGACGTCCGGTCCGCGCTGAGCGTGGGTGAAGAACATCCCGATCACTGCGATGACACCGACGATTTCGCAGGTCACGCCAATGTTGTTGATACGCGACATCCAGTTGACGCCGATGCAGTTGATAAAGGTGGTCAGAACCAGAAGTACCGATCCGAGCAGCACGGCGTTGGCGGCACCACTCGATGAGGTGAGTGCGCTGTCCTCGCCGATGATCTGGAACCCGCTCCACACATTGGGGAGCACGACCTGCAAGGCGATCGCGGCGGCCGATGCAGTGACGATCTGAGCGAGAATCATGAACCAACCGGCGAACCAGCCGACGATCTCACCACCCATCCGCCGCGACCACTGGTAGATGGCACCCGAAATCGGATATCTGGCAGCAAGTTCCGCGAAGTTGAGAGCGACCATGAACTGACCGATGAAGACGACCGGCCACGTCCAGAAGAATGCCGGACCCGCGAAACCGAAACCGAGGCCGAACAATTGGAAGATCGTGGTGAGGATGGAGACGAAGGAGAAGCCCGCGGCGAAAGACGCGAACTTTCCCAGCGATCGATGCAGCTGCTGCTCGTAGCCGAACTCCGCGAGGTCACCGTCGTCGTGAGGCGAAGAGGCGAGTGCGGAAGCGGTGGTGGGCTGCGCAGCCGGGGTGGTTGCACTCAACGGCGTACTCCTTCGGCGAAGCGATTCAGAGGCGAATAACTGTCGATTGATAGTTTTCGTGAAATCCACTCGCCGCAGGTGACGCCCGCGTATACGATTCGCCTGATTCTGTAACAGGCTCGTTGAGTACGTTTCGAGCACGTGACCGAATGCTCACAGCGGCGGCCATCCCGCACGTAAGGCCGCAGCCTGCCACTATGGAAGGCGTGACCAACGCCGGCCCCGGACGACCCCGCCTGACCGCTCGCCGACGCCCGGGTGGCACTGCCCGGGCGGAGATCTTGGATGCAGCCGCTGAACTGTTCACCACCCGAGGCTTCGCCGCGACGTCCACACGCCACATCGCCGAAGCAGTCGGAATGCGTCAGGCGTCGCTGTACAACCATTTCGCCACCAAGGACGACATTCTGGTTGCACTTCTCGCCGACACCGTGACGCCGGCGCTCGACTTCGCGGAGAATCTCAGGCCACTCGACACCGCACCCGAGGTCAAGCTGTACGCACTTTCGTACATCGACGCGGCACAACTGATCACCGGACGGTGGAACCTCGGCGTCCTTTATCTCTTACCGGAACTGAGAAGTGACAGGTTCATGTCGTTCCGAGCCGATCGCGATCGGCTTCGCGAGCAATACCGGGCACTCGCCCAGGATGTGCTCGACGCGATTGACGATCCATCATCAACGCACCTGGCCGAGCTTCCGTTTCGCCTGGTAGAAAGTGTGATCAGCGCGCGAGCCGACGCGCTCGAAGGCACCCCGATTCCCGACGCCGCTGTCATCGCCGGGTCGGCGCTGCACATTCTTGGGTGGCGCCAGGATCTTGACCCCATCCATACGGAAGCGGCAACGATCATTGCGAACGCAGAAACGCCGAAACTGTCCGGGGCTGCATCAGCTCCGGACAATTTCGACGCATTGAGGACCTAAACGGCCACGAGACTAGACCGAGAGGGACTGTCCCGGGAAGATCAGGTTGATGTTCGGAACCTGGCTGGCGAGGTTCTCGAGCGAGATGCCGTGTGCAGCAGCGATCTTCGACAGGGTGTCGCCTGCCTTGACCACGTAGTTGCCGCTTCCGGTGCTTGCTGCCGGAGCCGACTCGACGGAAGCCTCAGCGGTGACGGGGGCGGCTGCGGCCTCGTAGTTGCCTGCGGTGGTGCCGGTGGTCAGGTACTGACCGCAGACGGGCCATGCGCCGACGCCCTGGCCTGCGAGAACGTTCTCGGCGACACGGATCTGCTCGGCCTGGCTGGCGTTGGCAGCGTTGCCCGATCCACCGAATGCGTTCCAGGTGCTCTGCGTGAACTGCAGACCACCGTAGAAGCCGTTTCCGGTGTTGGCGGCCCAGTTACCGGAGGACTCGCAGTTTGCGACTCCGGACCAGTCGTGGCCGGCTGCCGAAGCGGTGCCGGTGCTCATGGCGAGCGGGATCGCGACGACTGCGCCTGCGGTTGCAACTGCGCCGAGGGCGCGCTTGAAGGTGATGCTGGTCATTGGGTAAATCCTCTCCGCTACCGCGGACGAGGTCGGCCCGGACGCTTTCACGTCTCGTCGATCGACTCGTCTGTTTCACTCCTGCCCCGCGAAGGTTTCGGGAGTACCGGACCCGCGGGGCAGAAGCACGCAGTTGCGGGTCGGTGTTTGCCCGGTAGTTTCGGGCTGTCAACGACCGTAGGTGATGGTCACGGATTGGTCACGGGGCAGTTTTCCGGCACTGCTGTACCAGACTCAGTCGAAACTCGAGCAATAACCACAGGTCAACTAATTGATTCGAGCTTCAACCATACCGATCGTTATCCGTCCGTTATGTGGCAACCGTCACGGTGATTTTGTGACCCACCGCACCGAAACAGGCCGTGTCGGACCGCCAACGAGGATCCTGGGGATGTTAAGAGATTCCTGGCAACGGGAAAAACCAACCGCCCCAATCGTTATGGAGAATCAACTGGTGATCATCGCAGTAGAAGGACCCAGCGCCGCCGGCAAGACCACTTGGTGCCGAGCCCAGATGACGAATGAATCGGTCGTCGAGGAATTCGTGGCCGAATATCAGCCCACCGGGTTCGAACCGGATGGAACCAACCTCGAAGTGCAGGCAAGTTACTGGACAACGGTCAATTCGAAGCGATGGTCGCAAGCGGAAGATCTCGAAGCGAGAACCGGTATCGCGCTCTGCGACAGCGACCCGCTGAAACTGCACTACAGCTGGTGTCTCGCTGCGGTGGGCGCAGCACCTCGGGAGCGATTCGAGTACGAGCTCGCGGCAGTCGAGACAGCTTTCGAGCACCTCGAACTGGGTTTCGCGGATCTGACCGTCATCTCGATACCGTCACCGGGGCAGCTTCTACTTCAGCGCGAAGGAGACCCCCGCCGCCGACGACGGCATTTCGAGCTTCACGCGGCGCTCGCCGAGCCCCTCACCCACTGGTACTCGGCGGTGAACAGGGTAGATCCAGGTCGCGTTGTGTGGCGCTTTCCGACACAGCTCGATCTTTCGCGCTGTCCCCCGCCTCGATCGGATCGCAGCGATCCGGGCCTCCTTCGCGCGGTGATCAACGAGCTGCCGCCTCTCCCCAGGTAGGGAGCGGCTGCTCGATCTCAGCGCGCTCGTTCGACCCTGGCCTCGTCCCACACCGGCGACTCGCTCTCGTACACGTTCCCGTCCGATCCGAAGACGAGGAACCTGTCGAACCCGCGCGCGAACCAGCGATCGTGCGTGACCGAGATGACCGTGCCGGCAAACTGAGCAATGCCCTGCTCGAGCGCGTCAGCCGAATGAAGGTCAAGGTTGTCGGTCGGTTCGTCGAGCAACAACATCGTGGCGCCGGAGAGCTCGAGGAGCAGGATCTGCAATCGTGCCTGCTGACCGCCGGACAGGTCGTCGTACTTCTGTTCCGCAGCTTGGGACAATCCGTAACGGTCCAGCGCGCGGCTCGCCGCTTCGCGTCCCATTCCGCTGCGGTGTTCGTCGCCCATGTGCAGGATCTCGAGCAGCGTGTTTCCGGTCAGATCGGGCCTGGAGTGTGTCTGCGCAAACAATCCGGGACGTACCCGGGCACCCAGCGTCGCATTACCCCCGTGCTCGACCGGCGCGATGTCGAGCGCCTCGACGGGCAGATGCTCGCTCCCCGGATCGGTCCCCCCACCCGCCAAGAGCCGAAGGAAATGCGACTTTCCGGATCCATTGGAGCCCAGCACGGCAACCCGATCTCCGTACCAGATCTCGGTGTCGAAAGGCTTCATCAATCCGGTCAGCTCGAGATCTTGACATACCAACGCGCGCTTGGCGGTTCGCCCGCCCGCCAGCCGAACCGTCACCTTCTGCTGAAGTGGAATCGCTTCGGGTGGCCCTGCCTCCTCGAACTTCGCCAACCTGGTTTGCGAGGCGTGATACCGCGCAGCGACGCCGTCGTTGAACTTGGCCTTTTCACGCAATCGCAGAACCAGGGCACGTAATTTCGCGTGCTCCTCGTCCCAGCGTCGGCGCAGTTCTTCGAATCGAGCGTTGCGATCCTCGCGGGCTTGGTGGTAGCTGGCCAGCCCAGCGCCGTGCGTCCACGACGTTGCGCCGCTGATTCCGGGCTCGAGCGTCACGATGTGGGTGGCCGCGTTGGCGATCAGTTCGCGGTCGTGGCTGACGAACAAAACCACTTTCGACGATTCCGAGATCGTCTTTTCCAGCCATCGCTTGCCCGGAACATCGAGGTAGTTGTCCGGCTCGTCCAGTAGGAGTGCGTCGTCGGGCCCAGCGAACAGTGCTTCGAGAACCAACCGTTTCTGCTCGCCACCACTGAGGGAGTTGGCCGCGCGCCACTTCGCACGGTCATAGGGAACACCGAGAGCCGCGGTAGTGACCTTGTCCCAGAAGTCTTCGGTCTCGTAGCCGCCCACGTCGGCCCAATCGGCCAGCGCATGCGAATACTTCATTTGAGTTGATTCCTCGTCGCGCTCGATCATCGCGTTTTCTGCCGTATCGAGCGCCAGTGCTGCGTCCCGGATCCGTGCCGGCGAGACGGACAACAGAAGATCGCGCACGGTGGACTCGTCGCGAACCTGGCCGACGAATTGCCGCATCACGCCCAGTGTTCCGGATCGAGTGACAGCGCCCTCGTCGGCGACGACGTCTCCGGCGACAATGCGGAGCAACGTCGTCTTACCAGTCCCGTTGGGGCCTATCAGTGCAGTTTTTGCACCGTTGCCGACCCGAAAGCTGACACCGCTGAGCAGTTGCCGACCATCAGGGAGAAAGTAGTCGACGTCGGCGATGTTGAGGTGGGTCACGCTGTCAAGAGAACCCTACCCACGGCGATCTGCCAAACCATTATTCCTGCCTTCGGTCTCGAGCTCACTACCGTCGCGGGATCGTCCGACCGCATCGAGCGCCGCCAGATATCCGAAAACCATTGCGGGACCGATAGTTGCACCTGGACCGGCATAGGTATGACCCATCACCGGTGAGCCGGTGTTACCTGCTGCATAGAGCCCGTCGATGACCGAACCGTCGGCGCGCAACGCTCGCGCGCGAGCGTCCGTGTTGATGCCGCCTTTGGTCCCCAGGTCTCCAGGCACCATCTTCGCGGCATAGAACGGACCCTTCGTGAGTTCTCCGAGGCTGGGGTTGGGCTTGTTGGTGCAGTCGCCGTAGTAGTGGTCGTATCTGCTTGTCCCACGGCCGAAGTCGCGATCGACTCCGTCGCGCGCGTGACTGTTGAATCGTGTGATGGTCGCGGACAGCGCATCGCCCGGCACTCCGATCTCGGCAGCGAGTTCGGCAATCGATCCAGCTCGCACGATCGCACCCGATTCGATCCACGACCGAGGTATCGGCCTGCGCGCCGGAACCCCCGCGAACAGGTAACGGTCACGGTACGTCTGATCGAAGATCAGCCAAGCCGGGATGTTCTCAGCGGGTCCTTCACCTCGGCCGTACTTTCCGCCGAACATGGCGTGTGCCGCTTCGACATAGGGAAGTGACTCGTTCATGAAGCGCTGACCGCTGGCGTTGACCATGAGGCTGCGAGGCAACGAGCGTTCCGCCAAGGCGAACCACGGGCCTTTGGGCAGTGGAATCGACGGGGCCCACCACGCGTCGTCCATGTACGAAATTGCGGCGTCGACGCGTAGAGCTGCACGGATGCCATCCCCGGTATTGGTCGGTGCCCCGAGAGTCCACTGCGCGCTACTCGGCCGTCGCTGGTACTCGCCTCGCATGTCGTCGTTGTTGTCGAACCCGCCACACGCGAGGATGACACCGCATCGAGCGTGCATGGTGGTCTGCACTCCCCCGGACTCGAGTCGCACACCCACGACACGATCACTGTCGGTCACCAAATCCACAAGCCTCGTCCCGAGCTCCACCGTCACTCCGGCGTCCCGAACTCCGAGCATCAGTTCGGCCATGAGCGCCGGCCCGAGCCCGATCAGCTTCTTCTTCCGAGCTCTTGCGGCCAGGGATCTCATTCCTACCCGAAGCATCCGCACCGGACCCCGCCAATGCCGGATCCCCGTGCTCAGCCAACGGTAATCAGATTGTTGGACAACCATGTTGAGCGGAACCTTCATGTACGGCGGATGAAGTGTCGCAAGATCGTCGCCCAGAGCTCGCGCGTCGAACGGGCGCGGCTCGCACGAGCGGCCGCTTGCACGTCCGCCAGGTGCCTCGGGAAAGTAGTCGGAGTAACCCTTCACCCATTCGAGCTCGAGTGCAGAGTGACGAATCAGGAAATCGAGGGCTTCCGGACCTCGATCGAGATACGTGTCGATTCGGTCGCTGTCTGCATCCTCTCCGACAATGCTCTTCAGATATGTTCGCGCAGAGTCGATATCATCTTTCGGTGCCTCGCGGCGAAGTATCGAGTTTCCCGGAATCCACACGCCGCCCCCGGACCGGGACGACGAACCGCCCCAGTATTCGGACTTCTCCACGAGTATCGTCGAGAGTCCGTTGCGGGCTGCGGTGATGGCTGCGGACATGCCGGCAGCCCCCGATCCGACAACAACGACATCCACTACGGGCGGCGCGGCGCCCTGAGAGTTCTCGTCCATCACTGGTCACGACCTTTCGTGTCATCTTCGTCCTGCGTGTGCCACCGGGATCCCCGAACTGCGTCGAGCGCCCCCTCGACGCACACGGGAAGTGATGCCCCGCGCTTGTGAGGGTTACGTATCCATTGCCGATAACCGAACTCCGCCGCTGCCAACATCAAATGAACGAGAAGTCCTGGGCGGCTGTCATTTTCCGGATCGAGGTACATCCGTTGTGCCACCAACTCGACCAACCGATCACGATGCTCGGGCGCGATCAGGGCGACTCGATCCATCAGGTGCGGCGCGGTGCGGAACGCTGCTCGCCACTGATCGATCTCCGAGGACTCGAAAGCATTGGAGCGTTCCAGGATTGCCCGCGAGATCGCAAGATCAGCCGACTCGGATGCCGGGCGATCCTCGAGCAGCGTCACGATTCCGGCGCCGCCCTGCCTGACCGGATCCAACAGCAGATCCTCCTTGTTACGAACGTGCCGGAAGTACGTACTCGCCGATACCCCCGCTGCCGCCGCAATCTGCTCGGTGGTCACATCCTCGAAACCGTCACGCGCGAACAGATCGAATGCCGCACGTTGAATGTCTGCTCGCACCTGCAACCGCTGTCTCTCCCGTAGTGACATCAGCAACGTCCTCCCGCCTCGGCCGAGATCCGGCCATTCTCGATAATGCGAGTCTCACCTATTGTGACAGTCACTGTCAATATCCAATTCTCTGTCAGATAGCAGCAGACCCGGGCACATCGTTGACAGGGCATTCGATGCCACGACAAGCTTCGAAGATGAAGCGATGGGGACCGAATCGAGACGTTTCTCCAACAATTTGTCGATGCGGGGCTTCAAGGCGCGGTCACCGAAGCGTATTTCGGTGGTCCACTCTGGCGCATGACCCTGCTCGCCCGTTTCGACGACCGAGCCCTTGGCCCCGACGGCGCCGTCATCTATCGAAATCGAACAGTGCTTCTCGTTCGGACCAAGTGGGAAAGATCATCGAGCAAGAGGACTACTACGAGGACACCGCCAGAATCGGTGACTTCGACAGGCGGCTCCGCGAAATCGAAGCCGGACGAGCCTGTGGCACAGTCGTGGAATGACAGACGTCAGGATTGACCGCCACCGAAAGCTGTCGGCGTTCCTGTCTTCCCAGAACGATGTCGAACTGGCCCGACTGGTCGACACCGTTCAAATCTCGAGTGTCGGCGTAGGTGGCGCCGCAGGAGTGATCAGGGTCTATGACAACAGGCTCAACGGCGTTCCGGTATTCACCAAACGCATCCCACTGAGCGTGCGGGAAATCGCCGAGGTGGGCTCTACTTCCAACCATTTCGATCTGCCGACGTTCTGCCAGTACGGCATTGGTGGCCCAAGCTTCAACGCCTGGCGAGAACTGGCCGCGAACATCGTGGTCACCGATGCCGTTCTGGCCGGCGAAACACAGTCGTTCCCAATGCTTTACCACTGGCGGATACTTCCCGGACGTTCGCCCGTTGCGGCCGAACACGCCGACATCGATTCCGTTCACACCGCCGGCGCCAGCCGTGAAGTGCGGACCCGTCTCGAAGCGCTTGCCGCTGCGCCGTGCAGCCTCGTACTGTTCTGCGAGTACATCGAACACCCGATCTCGAATTGGCTGGAAGACAACCCGTCCGCCAAAGCTGCCGAAGTCGAGCGACAGTTTTCGGAGATCGTGGCATTCTTGCGCGATCGACAGTTGCTGCACATGGACGGACATTTCGGCAACATGCGCACCGACATGGAGCGGATCTATCTCACCGACTTCGGACTGGCCACATCCCCACACTTCGACCTGTCGACTGCCGAGCACGACTTCGTCCGGCGCCACGCCACTCATGACGCCGACTACGCCGCCATGCTTCTGGTCAACTGGCTGGTGACCGAGGTCTGCGGGGTACCGAGGCCGACGAGCGGCGGACCAGTCGCCCGCAACCAGTACGTACGACGATGCGCCACAGGTCATATTCCAGGTGATGTGACACCAGAGGTGGCCGCGATCGTGACACGGCACGCGCCCGTCGCTGCGAGGATGAACGACTTCTACTGGCGATTGTTCGACGGCGACTTCGATGCGCCCTACCCGCATGCCGCGCCAGTTCCGACTTCCGGTCGAGCACAGGGTTTTCCCTGAACTGCCGTATTCACATCTCAGGGTTCATGTCATCCTCGGGACCGATGTGCTGGTCAGTGCCGGTAGGGCACAGTTCTCCTCATGATTGAACTGAGGGGATTGACCAAGGTTTACGGACCGACGAAAGCGGTGGACGATTTGTCGTTCACGGTCAAGCCGGGCATCGTGACGGGCTTCCTGGGCCCGAACGGTGCAGGCAAGTCGACGACGATGCGGATGATCCTGGGTTTGGATCAGCCGACGTCGGGTGCGGCGTTGATCGAGGGCAAGCCGTACCGGGAGCTCAAGACGCCGTTGCGGACGGTGGGTGCGTTGTTGGATGCGAAGTGGGTGCACCCCAATCGCAGTGCGCGGGCGCATCTGCAGTGGATGGCTGCTTCGAACGGGATCCCGAAGTCCCGCGTCGACGAGGTGCTCGGGTTGGTCGGATTGTCCGAGGTGGCGGGCAAGAAGGCCGGCGGGTTCTCGCTCGGTATGTCGCAGCGTCTGGGGTTGGCGGGTGCGCTGTTGGGGGATCCGAAGGTGTTGTTGTTCGACGAGCCGGTCAACGGTCTCGATCCGGAGGGCATCGTCTGGATTCGTAAGTTCATGCAGCGGTTGGCGGCCGAGGGCCGCACGGTGTTGGTGTCGAGTCACCTTCTGTCGGAGATGGCGCTCACGGCGGAGCAGTTGGTGGTGATCGGTCGGGGTCGGTTGATTTCGGATTCGACGGTCGCGGAGTTCGTGGATCGTTCGTCGGAGTCGACGGTGCGCGTGCGCAGCCCACAATTGGACGCTCTCCATGCCGCATTGACTGCCCAGGGACTGACTGTCCGCGAGGAACATTCAGGATCGGAGCCGGTGTTGGTGGTCGTGGATTCGACCACCGATGTGATCGGTGGTTTGGCTGGTTCGCAGGGAATCGTGTTGCACGAGTTAGCTTCTGTGCAGGGATCGCTCGAGGATGCGTTCATGAAGTTGACCGGGGACGATGTCCAGTACCACGCATCCGGTATCGATCCGGGCGCCGGAACCCACCACGCAAACACACAGCACGCTATGGGAGGTGCACTGTAATGGCTGTTCTCAGTGCTGAACGTATCAAGATCACCACGACCAAGTCGCCGCTGTGGTGCACGATCACAATCATCGTCCTAGGGTTGGGCGTCGCCTGGATGATCGGGCGTTCGTCGAGTTCGAGCATTCAGGCGTACAACGACGAAGCCGCATCAGGAACTCCTGATTTCGAGAAATTCCTCCCCACGTTCAACGACGCGGGGCTAGGAGTATCCGGATTCGGCGTCATGGTCCTGATGATCATGGCGGCGCTCGCGATCACCAGCGAGTACCGCTTCGGCATCATCCGTACCACCTTCCAGGCCATCCCGAGTCGGGCTTCGGTTCTGATCGCCAAAGCCGGCCTGATCGGGGCTTTCGGCGCGGTACTGTCCTTCGTTCTCATGCTCGGCGCGGTATTCATCACCAAAGCTGCGGCAGGCTCTGAAGGTTCCACCAATCTGGCACTGGACAACGCCGATGCCTGGCGTGCCGTTTACGGCGTACCGATCTTCGCGTTCCTCTGCGTCGCCCTTGCCATCGCCGTCGGAGCACTCCTTCGTCAGTCCGCCGGCGCCATTGCACTACTGCTGCTGTGGCCACTGCTCATCGAGAGCCTGTTCGGCATGTTCGGATCCTTCGGCAGAAACGTCACACCGTTCCTCCCGTTCGCCAACGCCGACCACTTCCTCTCTTCGGGTTCGAGCACCAATTTCCATTGGGGCCCTTGGGGAAGCTTGTTCTACTTCGCAGCGTTTGTGCTGGTGATATTCGGAATCAGCATCGCCGTCGTCAACAAGCGCGACGCCTGACCGAGTCGCAAACCGACCAAGACCAAAACTGGCCGCACCGGAGCCCTTCCGGTGCGGCCAGTTTCGCGTTGACAGAACCCGCAGCGCTTGTCGATCACGCCAAGGAACAGGACAGGGCACGCGCGGGTTCGCGTCACTCTGCCCCGCGGACGCGGCACCTCGAAATAAGACCTGGTCGAGTTCCTGGCGGACTGACCTTACGCGTCAGCGTTCCAGTTGCGCGGCAAGCTCTTTCATCCAATCGAGGAATGCCTGCGGGCCGTCGAACTGGACGCCGTCGACAGCAGCCACTTCCGGTGCGATGTCGTCGCCCTTGACCACCAACGCTTCTCCACCCGAGGCAAGGACAGCGGCAAAGGCCGGTAGGTCACCCCGGTCGTCGCCCGCGTACGCGACGACGTCGACCCCTGCGGCCGCGATCGCGCGAAGGAGGCCTGTCCCCTTGTCCTCCTCAACTGGTGGGCGCAATTCCTCGACCAACTTGCCGGGCTCACGCCGCAACCCGGTCCGGCTCGCGATTTCTGTCGTCGCTGCTTCCACCAGGCGCTGCGCGACCGCACGATCCGCGGCCCGACGCCAATGCACGGCCACCGCAAGGCCTTTGCTCTCGACATGGATGCCAGGAACTGCCGGAGAGTCGAACAAGCGTCGCAATTCGGCTTCTGCTTCGGCGACAGCATCACTGAACGCCGCGACGGCCGGAAGCACGTGGATTCCGTCGTCCGTCCAGGTCTCGACGCCGTAGGAACCCATGAGCACAACGGAATTCAAGCTGAGCCGCTCTCGCAAGAACGACACAGGCCGTCCCGAGAGCAAGCCGACAACACCGAGATGCTCGGCCAGGGTCGCAAGCACGTCTTCGGCGCCGGGCAGTAGCGCACTCGCCGACGGATCGTCGACGATGGGTGCAAGCACGCCGTCGAAATCCATCACCAGTCCACAGCGAGCTGGATCGGACGTGAGTCGGAGGATGACGTCCGAAGCGGTTCGCATGGTTCGAGTGTGCCAAATCGATCGCACTCGCAATACCAACACCGGAGCCGAATGTAATCTCTGCCACTTCGTCCAGGTTGTCCGGAACCACTGAGTAGGTCGCGTCGTCTCCCTGTAAGGGCCCACAGTGGTCCGCTAAAGTTCTCACGACGCTTACCAACTGGGGGGTAATGATGAGCGAATTGACGGTCGCCACTGACGGCATCCGAAAGTACGGCTCGACGTCGACCGAAGCGGCAGGACGCATCGCGCAGGCCGCCGCCGTCGATCTGGGTGCAAACATCGCAGCAGTCGCACCGGCCGTGGGCCCCGTCGGGATCGAATTTCTCGAAGCATTCGCGCGCGCTCAGGCCACACACACCAAAGATGTTGCAGCACTCGCCAGGTTCTACGCCGGCAACGCCGCGACGGCCGGTGCAGCCGCGCAGGCCTACGACACCACAGATCATGCAATCGCAACAGATCTGACCGCTGCGGCCGGATCGACGGGCGCGACCGCGTGAGCACCGAAGACGACTCGACGACCGTCATCGAATTCCTTCACGGTGGCGCTCCTGCCCCGGTACTGCCGAACAATGTGGTCGAATCGATGCTCGCCGGCATACCGGTACCGGCACTCCCCGGAATCGAAGATCTGTTCGCGCCCTTGATCGAACTCGGGAAGAGTCTCGGCACAGGCACTTTTGCGGGCATCGATCCCGTCGGCATCTTCGATCAGGCGTCCACTCTCATCGACCACGCCATGGGACTGTCCCGAAGCGCGGTCGCCGACGTGGGCCAGACCTGGAACAGCACCGGCAGTGACGCCGCGACCGAACTGTCGCGATCCGCCCAGAACAGCGGCGCAGAATTGAGCGAACGCGGAACCGCGATATCGAAAACTGCTGCCGCCGCCGCGGAATCGGTGCAGCGAGGCAACGCGAATCTCGCGGCAATCGCGCAGTCCTTCGCCACCACGGTTGCAGCTGCCGCGCCCATCGCGTGGACACCACCAGGACAGGCGATGTTGCTTGCCTCGGCAGCTGAACACATGCAGGCAGCCGTCGCGGCGGTGACTCGGACGCGTGGGGAGATGCTCGGGCACACCGCAGCCATGAACGCCCTTGCCGGACCGATCCCCGTGCCGACCCCACCGACCAGTGAGGCACTCTCCAACCTGGTCAGTGCGGAGGCAATCAACAACGCCGCCCGTCAGATCGCCCAACCTCTTTCTGCCTCAACCGATGCCGGTGATGCGCCGTACTCCACCCACCCGGACTCCACTCAGCCAGGCACCGAGGCTGTTCGAACCTCGGCTGCACAGGCCGGCGCCGGGCTTCCGACCGGCGTCGACAAGCTGTGGGGCGCAGGCAATCCGTCGACGTCACTCGCAGCCGGCGCGTCGCCGTCACCCAGTGCGACGGCAAGCTCTGGCGGAGCATGGGTGAGCGGAAGCGGTGGCACTACCGGCGGAATGGTGAGGGGTGCAGCGGGAGTTGCTGCAGTTCAACCGGTTCCGGTAGCAACGCCCGGCCTGGGTGCACCATCGTCGACAGTCGGCAGTAGCGGCATGTCGCCGGGCGGCATGCTGGGCGGTGGACCCCGCGGATCTCGGGACGACGAGTCGCCACGCACTACCCCGAGGTATCTCGTCACCGCCGGCGACGAGAATTCGATGGTCGACGATCTGCCGATGGTGTCGCCGCCCGTGCTCGGGGCTGACGATCCCGATCAGTACCTGTTCCGAGATCTCTGATCAAGACAAACCTCAGACGAAGCCCAACTCCCGCACCGCCGCACGCTCCTGCTCCAGTTCGCTGACGGACAGGTCGATCCGTTCGCGTGAGAAGTCGTCGATCGCGAGGTCGGGAACGATAGCGAACTCGCCATCGGCACAGGTCACCGGGAAGGAAGAGATCAATCCTTCGGGCACTCCGTAGGAACCGTCCGAACAGACGGCCATGGATACCCAGTCGTCCTCGGCGGTACCGATCACCCAGTCGCGGACGTGGTCGATCGACGCGCTGGCCGCACTCGCCGCAGAGGACGATCCACGCGCAGCGATGATGGCGGTGCCTCGCACCTGCACAGTCGGGATGAAATCGTTCTCCACCCAGTCGCGGTCGTCGATCACCGCGAGTGCAGGCTCACCTGCGACAGTCGCGTGGGACAGGTCCGGGTACTGCGTCGCCGAATGGTTTCCCCAGACGGACACCTTGCGCACCGACGACGCACGAACCCCGGTCTTCTTCACCACCTGCGCGATCGCTCGGTTGTGGTCGAGACGCGTCAGTGCACTGAACCGAGTATCGGGTACATCCGGTGCATTGTTCATCGCGATCAGCGCGTTGGTGTTGGCCGGATTTCCCACGACCAGCACCTTGACGTCCGAGGCTGCGTTGTTGTTGATCGCCTTCCCGTGCGCTGTGAAAATCGCGCCGTTCGCACTCAGCAAGTCGGCACGCTCCATCCCCTTGCTCCGCGGACGTGCGCCGACCAGCATCCCGACGTTCGCGCCGGAGAAGGCGACATCGGGATCGTCGGTGATGTCGATGGAGCTCAGCAACGGAAATGCGCCGTCTTCGAGTTCCATCGCAACGCCTTCGGCAGCGGACACGGCGGCAGGAATCTCGAGCAGTCGAAGTTTGATCGGGACGTCAGCGCCGAGCATCTCCCCCGCAGCTATGCGGAAAAGCATTCCGTATGCGATCTGACCCGACGCTCCGGTTACCGTGACGGTTACGGGCGCAATACTCATTGCCGACTCCTCACCTGCCGTTTTCACGACTGTCCGTTCTACAACGCTGTAAGAACGGTTTCCACGCTAGTCGAGTAAACCGGCCACTTCGTGGTCTGTCAGTGTGGTTCTCGGCACTCGTCCCTCCGCCGTCACGAGTTCGACGGCGCGGTAGAGCGGACGCTCGGCGAGTCCGGCGCCGCGGGCTTCGGCACGCAACTGTTCGATCAGCACCGAGGACAACGCGGCAGCCGGTACCAACTCGCTGGCCGCCAGCGCGTCCGCGAGCTTGCGGAGTGCAAGGATCTCCAACTCGCGCCCACCCCCCGCGGTATACAGCGCGAGCGGGATCCGCACGGTGGACCGTCCGTCGCCGAGCGTCAAGCTGACTTCGCTGATCCGGCCGGATCTCACCGTCAATGCCGCCGTGAGTACCTCGGCCACGTCGACGACGTTGGTTCGAAAACCAGCTTGCGCACGAACTCTGTTGCCGTACAACGTGATGTGCCGGCGCAGCGTCATCAGGATCGCCAGTGACGTCGGCACCGCGATGACGGCGCCGACGATCACTCCAACGGTCGCCGTCGAGAACACACTGACGATCAACCCGACGACCACGCCGAACACCACGACAACAACGGCGAACTTCTTCAGCCGCGGCGCGATCAACGCCACGGGAACCAGATCGAGCGAAACCGGTTCGGCCTCAGTGCTCAACGAGTTCCCCGAGCTTGTCGACAACCTGGTCGAGCGCCACTGTCTCCTGCTCACCTGTTGCCAACTGTTTGACAACGACAACGCCCTCTTCGAGTTCACGCTCGCCGAGAATCAAAGCGATCGCGGCACCCGAACGATCAGCTGCCTTCATCGAGCCCTTCACGCCACGGTTTCCGTATGCCAGGTCGACACGAATTCCGTTGGCACGCAACTGATGTGCGATCTTCACCAGTGCCGCCTTCGCCTCGGCACCCATCGGTACACAGAAGACGTCGACACGCGCCGGTGGCGCAACGGACTTGCCCTCGGCCTCGAGCGCGAGAACCGTGCGGTCGACGCCGATTCCGAACCCGATGCCCGAGAGCGGCTGTCCACCCAGCTGTTCCATCAGACCGTCGTAACGACCACCACCACCGATTCCGGACTGCGCACCCAGTCCGTCGTGCACGAATTCGAAGGTTGTCTTGGTGTAGTAGTCGAGGCCGCGGACCATGCGCGGGTTGACGACGTACGGAACGCCCAATGCGTCCAGGTGCGCTAGCACCTCGTCGAAGTGCGCCTTGCAGCTCTCGGACAGGTGATCGAGCATGAGCGGTGCGCCCGCAGTCATCTCGCGTACATCCGGGCGCTTGTCGTCGAGCACGCGGAGCGGGTTGATCTCGGCGCGTCGACGCGTGTCCTCGTCGAGTGGGAGTGCAAAGAGAAACTCCTGCAGCAGTTCGCGGTACTGCGGCCGGCAGGTGTCGTCACCGAGAGAGGTGATTTCGAGGCGGAAGCCGTCGAGCCCCAACGACCGGAATCCGGCGTCGGCGATCGCGATGACCTCCGCGTCGAGCGCGGGGTCGTCGATCCCGATGGCTTCTACGCCGACCTGCTGCAACTGGCGGTAGCGACCGGCCTGCGGGCGCTCGTAGCGGAAGAACGGGCCCGCGTAACTGACCTTGACCGGCAACTGTCCACGATCGAGGCTGTGCTCGATGACCGCACGCATGACTCCGGCGGTTCCCTCGGGACGCAACGTCACCGAACGGTCACCGCGGTCGGCGAATGTGTACATCTCTTTGCTGACGACGTCGGTCGACTCACCGACACCGCGAGCGAACAGGCCGGTGTCCTCGAAGATCGGCAATTCGATGTGGCCGTATCCGGCCAACCTCGCGGCGCGCGTCAAACCGTCACGAACGGCGACGAATTCGGCTGACTGCGGCGGAACGTAGTCCGGAATGCCCTTGGGTGCAGAGAAGGTGCTGGCTTTACTCACGAGAGGTACTTTTCCTTATTCTTGTGCGCTGAGTCCAACGAGAAACGGATTCGAGCTTCGCTCGGCGCCGATCGAACTGTTTCCGCCATGCCCGGGCAGGACCACTGTCTCGTCACCGAGTACCAATAGCTTGCGGGCGATCGAAGCGAGCAACTGCTCGTGATTTCCGCCGGGCAGGTCGCTGCGCCCGATGGAACCCTGGAACAGAGTGTCACCGGTGAACGCCAAATCCACGGGCCCGCTCTCGGTGTTCGCCTGGGTGCGGAACACCACCGATCCCTGCGTGTGCCCGGGTGTGTGGTCCACGACGAACGTCATTCCGGCCTCGGTGATCTTGTCTCCGTCGGCCAGTTCGATCACCTCGTCCGGCTCCACGAACGTCATGCCTTGAATGAATTCCTTCATCGTCGGGCCGATCCCCCGTGCCGGATCGCTGAGCATGTAGCGATCCTCGGGATGGATGTACGCGGGTACGGAATACCGCTCACAGACCTCGCGGGCCGACCACACGTGATCGAGATGACCGTGCGTCAGGAGGACCGCCGTGACCGACATGTCCTTGGAGTCCAGATATTCGAAGAGCGGCTCAGCTGCATCCTGACCCGGATCTACGACTACGCACTCGCACGCGTCGTCCTGAGCGAGTATGTAGCAGTTGGTTTGGAACATCCCGGCCGGAAAACCAGTGACGAGCACGGGGGCAACTCCTCTTCGAAGGGTGGAAACGAACAACACGCTGTCGGTTACAGCCTAAGCTGCTGCCCCGCCAGTAAGTTCTCAGGTTGCAATGGGAGACTCTGACGACGAGTAGAGCCGCTTGCCGAAGCCGACCCCCAGGGTGTTGCTCGGCCGGCCGACCACGATCCACCCGCGATACGGAGGACTACAGCAGTGCCGAGTAACGAGCAACGCCGCGAGGCGGCGAAACGCAAGCTCGAGCGTCAGCTCGAACGTCGCGCAGAACGTGCCCGCAAGCGCAAGCAGATGACGATAGCCGGAACTGCGCTCGGCGTGGTCGTCGTAGTCGGCGTCGTCGGTGGACTCATCTGGCTGAGCAATCGCAGTGACGACGACGCGAACACCACCAACACTGCTGCCGACGACTCGAGCCTCACGCCACAGACCGCGGGTGCAATGCCGGCCGGTCTGTCGACGCCACTGGCCGACACGGTTTCCTGCTCGTATCCAGCCGACGGCGCTACCGCGTCCAAGGCCAATAACCCTCCTCGTACCGACGGGATTCCCACCACCGCGCCGGACGCGACGCCGAGCATCAGCGTCGAGACCTCGCAGGGAAACATCGGGCTCACACTCGACGGAACGAAGTCTCCGTGCACGGTCAACAGCTTCGTGAGCTTGGCGCAGCAGGACTACTTCAACGACACCACCTGCCACCGCATGACGACGAGCCCCTCGCTCCAGGTGCTGCAGTGCGGTGACCCGTCGGGCACCGGCACCGGCGGACCGGGCTACGGCTTCGACAACGAATTCCCCACCACGGCGTATTCCACCACCGATCCGGCAGCGCAGGAGCCCGTCACCTACGCGCGCGGCACGGTTGCGATGGCCAACACCGGGGCACCCGGTAGCAACGGCAGCCAGTTCTTCCTCGTCTACGGCGACTCACAACTCCCCCCGCAGTACACGGTTTTCGGCACGATCGACGAAACCGGGCTCGCCACTTTGGACAAGGTCGCGGCCGGCGGATCGACGCCAGAGGGTGACGGCAAGCCGAATCTGACCACCGACATCAAGACAGTAAGGCTCGACTGATGCGACGTAATCCTGTGATGCGCTTTCCTGTAGTTATTGCCGCCGCAAGCGCCGCGGCGCTGCTTCTGGCTGGTTGTTCCAGTGATTCCGGTAGCTCGGACTCGGCGTCCAGCACCTCCAAGGCGAAGACGACAACGGCTGCCATGCCGCCGCTCGACATGTCACAGTTCGACGCACTCCCGCCTGTCCCGACTCCGGCCTCGGCGACCGTCGACTGCTCGTACCCGAGCGCGGCGGGTGCAGCAAAAACCGTCAATCCGCCGAACTCCACGGGTGTGTCCACCGAGGGAACCGTCAACGTCGCGCTCACGACTACGGCCGGCCCGATCGGGATGGAACTGAACCGGGCGGAAGCCCCCTGCACGGTCAACAGCATCGTGAGCTTGACCGAGCAGAAGTACTTCGACGACACCCCGTGCCATCGACTCGTCACCACACCCGGTCTACAGATCCTGCAGTGCGGCGATCCCTCGGGCAAGGGCACGGGCGGACCGGGCTACGGCTTCGACAACGAGTACCCGACCACTGCCTACCCGGCTAACGATCCGGCACTCTCCTTGCCTGCCGTCTACCCCCGCGGCACGCTGGCAATGGCCAACTCGGGTAAACCGGGCAGCAACGGCAGTCAGTTCTTCCTCGTCTACGAGGATTCGGTCTTGCCGCCCAACTACACGGTCTTCGGAAAGATCGACGACGCCGGCCTGGCGACGATCGAGAAGATCGCGGCCGACGGCGACGACGGTGGCATGGGAGCAACCGGCGGCGGTGCACCCAACACCCCGATCACCATCGAGACTGCAGTAGTCGCCTGACCCCCTGTGCGCCTTTATTAACCGCCCGCGGTTAATAAAGGCGCACAGCAGCTTACGAGGCAGAGGTCACGCGGTAGACGTCGTAGACGCCTTCCACGTTACGAACCACGTTGAGAACATGACCCAAGTGCTTCGGGTCGCCCATCTCGAAGGTGAACTTGCTGATCGCCACCCGGTCGCCGGACGTGGTGACCGAGGCCGACAGGATGTTCACCTTCTCGTCGGCCAACGCCTTGGTGACGTCGGAAAGCAACCGATGACGATCGAGCGCCTCTATCTGGATCGCGACCAGGAACACCGATGTCGCTGACGGTGCCCATTCGACGTCGATGATTCGCTCCGATTGATCGTGGAGCGAGTTGGCGTTGGTGCAGTCGGTACGGTGCACGCTGACCGCGCCGCCACGCGTGACGAAGCCCAGAATCGAATCGCCCGGTACCGGCGTGCAACACTTCGCGAGTTTTGCCACCGTGCCCGGTGCTCCGGGAACCAGAATTCCGGAGTCACCCGTACTGCGGGTGCGCACCGGCATGGTCGACGGCGTCGAACGCTCGGCCAGTTCCTCCTCGACGGCGCCGACGCCGCCCAGATGAGCAACCAGTCGCTGCACGACGTGGTGCGCCGACACCTGACTCTCGCCTACGGCCGTGTACAACGCCGAGACGTCGGGATAGCGAAGTTCGTGCGCGATCGTGCTCATCGATTCGGCATTCATCAACCGCTGCAACGGAAGTCCCACACGGCGGACCTCCTTCGCGATCTGATCCTTGCCGGACTCGAGCGCCTCCTCGCGGCGTTCCTTCGCGAACCACTGACGGATCTTCGCCTTGGCACGCGGCGAGACGACAAACGTCTGCCAATCACGGCTCGGCCCGGCGGTGGCAGCCTTCGACGTGAAGACCTCCACCACTTCGCCGTTTTCGAGAGTTCGTTCCAGCGCGACCAGTCGGCCGTTGACCCTGGCACCGATGCATCGGTGCCCGACCTCGGTGTGCACCGCATACGCGAAATCGACGGGGGTCGATCCGGCAGGCAACGTGATGACGTCGCCCTTCGGCGTGAAGACGAAGATCTCCTTGACCGCGAGGTCGTAACGCAACGATTCGAGGAACTCCCCCGGATCGGCCGCTTCACGTTGCCAGTCGAGTAGCTGACGCATCCACGCCATGTCGTCGACCTCGGCGATGTCGCCCGCGTGCTTGCCCTTGGTCTCCTTGTACCGCCAGTGCGCGGCGATACCGAACTCCGCGGTCCGGTGCATGTCCTGGGTCCGGATCTGGACCTCCAGGGGCTTGCCTTCCGGTCCCACGACGGTGGTGTGCAGCGACTGGTAGACGCCGTAGCGCGGCTGTGCGATGTAGTCCTTGAAGCGTCCGGCCATCGGCTGCCACAGCGAGTGGACAACACCGACCGCGGCGTAACAGTCACGCACCTCTTCGCACAGAATGCGCACGCCGACCAGATCGTGGATGTCGTCGAAATCGCGGCCCTTGACGATCATCTTCTGGTAGATCGACCAGTAGTGCTTGGGCCGGCCCTCGACGATGGCATTGATCCGCGAGGCGGACAGAGTCGAGTTGATCTCGGCGCGAACCTTGGCCAGATATGTGTCTCGAGAGGGCGCGCGATCGGCGACCAGTCGAACGATCTCGTCGTACTTCTTCGGGTGCAGGATCGCGAACGAAAGGTCCTCGAGTTCCCACTTGACGGTCGCCATTCCGAGCCGATGCGCAAGTGGTGCAATGACTTCGAGAGTCTCACGCGCCTTACGTGCCTGCTTTTCGGGCGGCAGGAATCGCATCGTGCGCATGTTGTGCAGACGATCCGCAACCTTGATCACGAGCACGCGCGGGTCCCGCGCCATCGCGATGATCATCTTGCGGATGGTTTCGCCCTCGGCGGCGGTGCCCAGAACGACCTTGTCGAGTTTGGTGACTCCGTCGACAAGGTGAGCGACCTCGTCACCGAAATCCTTGGTCAACTCTTCGAGTGAGTAACCGGTGTCCTCGACGGTGTCGTGCAGAAGGGCTGCGACGAGGGTGGTGGTGTCCATTCCCAGCTCGGCCAGAATGCTCGCGACGGCCAACGGATGCGTGATGTACGGATCGCCGGACTTGCGCCGCTGGCTCGAATGTCTGTCCTCGGCGACGTCGTACGCACGCTGGAGCAGCGCGAGGTCGGCCTTCGGATAAAGCTCACGGTGGAGGCTGACCAACGGCTCGAGCACCGGGCGGATGGTGGCGTTGCGCTGACCGGTGATGCGTCGAGCAAGCCGAGCGCGCACCCTACGGGAGGCGGAAGCGGGCACGGCCAGATTCTGCCCACCCCGATTGCCGGTAGTTTGCGCAGATCCCGAATCGTCGGGCACCGCGGACTTCGATGGTGTCGTCTCCGGAGCCGGAACTGCACCCGTCTCCTGCGACACTGCACCCGAGTTCTGTGATCGATCAAGATTCGACGTCATGTCGCCACCTCCTACCACCGAGTTGGTTGAGGCAACCGCCCTGCATCGGGTAATTGCCCTGGAGGTCTAACTCGACCCCCAGGAGACAACTTTAATACTCAGACCTTCACCAGTGATGTCAGTGGGTACTTCAAGAAGCGATCTCGACCGCGCAGTTCCTCGATCTCGAGCACCACTGCGACGCCGACGACGTTCGCTCCACCCAACTCGACCAACTGTACCGCCGCCTCGAGTGTCCCTCCGGTAGCCAGAACGTCGTCGATCACCAGAACATTCCGCCCGGTGAGATCGAAGCCGTTTGCGGGGATCTCGAGAGTCGAGGATCCGTACTCGAGGCTGTACGAACGAGAGAGTACCGGCGGCGGCAGTTTGCCGACCTTCCGCACGGCCACCACCCCAGCACCCATCTTCGCAGCCGCGCCGGCACCGAGCAGGAACCCGCGAGCATCGACGGCGGCAATCGTGTCGGCGTCCGGAGCACAGGCGACAAGGGCGTCGAGCACGGCCCCGAACCCCTCGGCGTCGGCGAACACCGGAGTCAGATCGGCGAACCGAACCCCGGGCCCGGGAAAGTTGTCTGCCCAGCGAGTCAGCCGAACAACGGCGTCTCCGGCAGCCCGGTGGATTGCGATCAATTCTTCAGGCGTGTGCAAGGCAACACCATTCGAGACGCTCATCTGCGTAATACCCATCTGTCCATGTTCCAGCCGGTAGCGGCCCGAGTCGGATTGACCAACACTGCCGACATGCCTGGAGCTACAGCGACAGTTCGTAGTTGATTGAACAGTGGAATCGTAGGCACCTGGGTCCACAGGATGTTCTCCGCCTCCACCGAGAGTCCCAATTGCGCACTCGTGCTCGCATCCACGTTCAACTGATCGATGATCTGATCGATCCTGGCATTTCCGTACGTACCGAGGTTTGCGCCGTTGCCCGATCGCAGCGCTCCGCGCGCGTCGATCATGCTCGCTGTTCCGCCTGCCCCGACTTTGCCTGCCATGCCGGAAAGCACAGCGTCGACTCCCCCCGGACTGCAGACTCGCAGGATCGAAGCTGTCGGTACTCGCGTCCTCGATCGTAATTCCCGCCGGAGCACACGCGGCTTTCGCTTCGGAGACGATCTGCGCCCGCACCGGGTCCGGTGCGAGGTACCCGACCCGGACGGTCAACTGGTCGAGATCGGCTTCCGACAACGACGTCTTCGCGGCATCGACGTCGGCATTGGCGTACCGGTCACCGTCGACCGCAGCGGCGTCGCTGTACACGAGTGAATCCGGCGCCATCAGTCGCGAATCGACCACGCCGGAACCCAGACCAGCCTGCGGCGCGTTATCCGTCTGCCCGAACTTCTCGAACAGAGTTGTCCGCGGAACACAATGCGCGAACGCTCGACGGGCGGCTTCGTCGCCCAGCGAACCAGACGTCGCGAGAACGAACTGCTCGATCGACCGCGACGGAATCTGTTGGACGTCGAACCCGGACGGAGTACCGAGTTCGCCAGCCGAGCCGGAAGCGACGTCGACTACCTCGATCGAGTTCTTGTCGAGATCCTCGGTCAAATTCACACCACGTGGCCAGACGACGATGCGATCGGTCGCAGGCTTGTTGCCCCACCACCGCTCGTTCGCGACCAGCACCAGGCCGTCGTCGGTACTGTACGAGTCGATTCGATACGGACCAGCGGAGGGCAGTACGGAGGTGTCCACCTGACCTGGAGTCAGGTTCCACCCGGTGTTCCAGAAGTCCGCGATCTTCGACAACGCTTCGGTGTCACCGGCATTCACCGCGCTCACCACGTCGCTGACACCCGTGCGCTGCGTCACGACGTGTGAAGGCATCAACGCAGTCGCACCGAACAACGACCGCCAATCGGTGAACGATCGCCCGGGTTTGAAGAACACCGTCGCGTCCTTCGCCCCGCTCTGGCAGTCGATCCGGTCGATGTCCGCGTATCCGAGATTGTTCGCCGTGTCGAACATGGGCTTCACGGCACCATCGACGTCTTCGGTGAACTTGCCACTCGACGCCGCCCAGGTGAGGACGAGATCGTCACAGGACATCGGAATCCCGTCGGAGTACACGGACGCCGGATTGAGCTTGTACGAGACCGTGAGCACGTCACCGGGCAACTCCGACGCCGTTCCGATGTCGGTGTCGGAGACAGGTGCTCCGGCCGGGCCGGTGAACGTGAAGCCGGGAAGCACCCGGCCGAACGCGGCCATCGCCCCGGACACCGATCCAGCTGTCGTGTTGGCGTTGTACGTGGAGATGGAGTTGTCGATGGCATATCCGATGGACGGAACCTGCTCGGCGCTTTCCGAGCAGGCCGCCAACGAACCCGCAGCCACAGCGGTGGCCGCAACGAACGTCATCGATCGAACCAGTGTGCGTGTTCTTGGGAGCATGTTCAGTGCCCCTTCTTGTTTCGCTTTCCGGTCGGCCGCGCACCCGGCTGCGGAGCAACCGGAGCACGGCGTGCAACTGGTGCGCCGACGGCAACCGTCTGCGTACCCTTCTCGGCCAGCGTAGCCCGGCGCGAGAGCACCTTACGAGTGTGCGCGGCAACGGGTCCCCAGCGTTCCTTCATCGACACCAGGAGCGGCGTCGCGAAGAAGATCGAGGAGTACGCACCCACGATGATGCCGACGAGCTGAACGAGCGCAAGGTCCTTGAGTGTGCCGACGCCGAGCATCCAGACCGCGACAACCATCAGAGCGATCACCGGGAGCACGCTGATGACGGTCGTGTTGATCGATCGCATCAAGGTCTGATTCACCGCGAGGTTGGCCTGCTCGCCGTACGTCCGGCGCGTCAGATGCAGAACACCGCGGGTGTTCTCTTCGACCTTGTCGAACACCACCACGGTGTCGTACAGCGAGAAGCCGAGAATGGTAAGCAAACCGATCACCGTCGCGGGCGTCACCTCGAAACCGACGAGCGAGTAGACGCCGGCAGTGACGATGATGTCGAAGAACAACGCAACGATCGCAGCTACCGCCATGTCCCGCTCGAAGCGGATGGCGATGTAGATACTCACGATCACCAGGAACACAATCAGCGCGATCAGCGCCTTCTTGGTGATCTGGCCGCCCCAGGTTTCACTCACGTCCGCAAAACTGATGGCTTGCGCCGACGGGTTCCCGTTCTTGTCCTTGGGCTGGAACTCGTCGAAGAGAGCCGACTGAAGATCGTTGATCTGCGTCGCGTTCAACGTCTCCGACCGGATCTGCACGGTTGCGCTGGCACCCGAGCCGACTGTCTGCACGCTGACCGGTTCGAACCCGAGTGTGTCGGAGTAGACGGTTTCCACCGCCGACGTCTCGACTCCACCCTCGGCCGGGAACTGAATGCGTGATCCGCCTTCGAAATCGATACCGAAGGTGAAGCCGCGCAGGATGATGCTCAGCAGCGCAATGGCGACCAGAGCGCCGGTCAGTCCGTAGTAGAAGCGACGCTTGCCGACGACCTCGAACGCACCCGTTCCGGTGTACAACCGCGAGAGCCAGCTGTGCTTGGGCATCGCGCCCTGATCGACGCCTGAGTCGGTGATCTCCGACCGGGCCGCCGCATCGGCGGACTCGGCGGCGGAACTGTTGGTGGACCCCACCGGGGAGTTGTTGGACTCGCTCATGCTCGTGTCTCCTTAGCCGACGCAGCGGCGGCAACCTTACGTTCGCGGGCAACCTCTTGCACTGCGCCGAGACCGTTGACGCTGGGCTTGGACCAGAACGCCGAACGGGACGCCATGCTGACCAGTGGCCACGTCACGAGGAACACGACAATCACGTCGAGAATGGTCGTCAGACCCAAGGTGAAGGCGAAGCCTCGCACCTGTCCGACCGCCAGCACGTACAGAACTGCAGCGGCGATGAAGCTCACCGCGTTGCCGGAAAGAATTGTTCGGCGTGCTCTTGCCCAACCGCGTGGCACCGCCGAGCGGAAGCTACGGCCCTCACGCATTTCGTCCTTGATGCGTTCGAAGAACACGACGAACGAGTCGGCGGTCATACCGATACCGATGATCAGACCAGCCATGCCGGCCAAGTCGAGCGTGAAGCCGATGTATCTGCCGAGCAGAACCATGATCGCGTAGACCATGACTCCGGAGAGAATCAGCGACAACGCCGTCAGGACGCCGAGCATGCGGTAGTAGACGAGGCAGTACAGCAGAACGAGAACGAGACCGACCGCGCCGGCGATCAATGCCGCCTGCAGTGAGGCCAGGCCGAGCGTGGCCGAGACCGTCTCGGCCTCAGAGGCTGCGAACGAGAGCGGAAGCGAACCGTACTTCAGTGTGTTGGCAAGTTCTTTGGCACTCTCGGCAGTGAAACTGCCCGTGATCGAGGTGGCGCTACCCGCAGGCGTTGCACCTTGAATCGTGGGAGCGCTGACGACCTTCGAGTCGAGCGTGAACGCTGCCTGCTTGCCGATGTTGGCTGAGGTGAACTCGGCCCAGGTGTTGCTGCCGGTCGTCTTGAACGAGAGGCTGATCTCGTGGCGCGACTGCTGCGAGTTGAAGACCGAAGACGCGTCGGCAATCTCCTGTCCGTCGATGATCGAAGGACCGAGGAGATAGATGTTCAGTCCGTCTTGCGAGCAGGCGACCAGCGGCAGGGTCGGGTCGTCGTTTCCACGGAGCGGATCCGCGACGGAGCAGTCGAGGTTCGCCACTGCTTGCTGCTGCACTGTCGGATCGCTGCTCTGTCGGAGGGCGCGCGCTGCGGCGATTTCCGCTGCTGCTGCGTCGCCTTCGTCGGTGCCGTCGCTCGGCGCGTCCCCGGTGGGGGCCGGAGTCGTTGTCTGCGGCGCGGGCGTTGCCTCGGGAGTAGTCGGGTCCTGAGCCAGGAACGGACGGTTCTGCGGCGTCTGCGTCCCGTCAGCGGGTGCTTCGGGGGCCGGTGCATCAGTGGCCGGAGTTTCGGCCGCCGGCGCCTCGGGCGTAGCTGTCCGATTCGCGTCACGGGTGGCGACGTCGATCGAACCCGTCACCGGGCGGATGTACAGACGAGCGGTCTGGCCGAGCGAGCGAGCCTGCGCACTGTCGTCGCCGGGAACGGTGATGACGAGGTTGTCACCGTCGACAACGACCTCGGAACCGGAAACGCCGAGACCGTTGACGCGGGTCTCGATGATTTCCTGAGCCTGCTTGAGACTGTCCTGACTGGGAGCGCTGCCGTCCGGGGTACGAGCGGTCAACGTGACGCGCGTTCCACCCTGCAGGTCGATGCCGAGTTTCGGCGTGGCCGACTTGTCTCCAGTGAAGAACACCAGGGCATACAGTGCCACTACCAGGACCCCGAAAAGGGCCAGGTAGCGGACCGGATGCACCGTTCCGGTGGAAGGTGCCACGATCTTTAAGTCTCCTCGGTAGGTGCAGAGCTTCAGTAAGTGCACGGCTCGGGTGGTCGACGACCACCCGAGCTGCGGCGTTCGAACTGCAACGATTGATCAACGGGGTGAACTGAGCTGCTGGTGTAAGAGCGGACAAGACAATCTGGACGTGTGTCCGAGTTCACAACTCTAGAACACGTACCAGTTCGACGAAGTCAGGACTCCTTGGTGAGCCGGATTTCGGTGTCGGCAGCAGACTCTTCGATCTCGGAAATCGAGTCGTCGTCGTACTCGTCGGTCTCGGTCGTCTCGACGACGCGCTCACGGATGACCAGACGCGACCAGGTGGTGATGACACCGTCCGCGATCTCGAGGTCCACGGTCTCGTCGTCCAGGGAAGCGATCGTGGCGTAGAGCCCGGCCGTGGTCTGCACCCGATCGCCGACCTGCAGCGAGTCCTGCATCTCGGAAGTCGCGGCCAAGGCCTTCTTCTGCTTGCGCATGCCCAGGAACATGGGCACCAGCAGTGCGAGGATCAAGAGGGGGAAAAGCAAACTCGACATGTGTTGATCAACCTCGGTTGTGTTGCACGTTTTACGCCGCGATGGTCCCGGATGGACCTACGCAATACACCAGTGTGCCATTAGTTGCTGAGGATTCCTGACAGATCGGCCGTTCAAGTAGGCCTTTCCAGTCGAAATTCACTCGCCGTTCGGATCGAACAACGTGGCCTGCGGTTCGTTGACACGAACCTCGATACCGCCCGCTGCGGCATCCGGCGGCGGTGTCATTCCGAGTTGAGTCCAGGCAGCGGCGGTAGCCACACGTCCTCGCGGCGTCCGGGCGATCATTCCGGCCCGGACCAGGAACGGCTCGCACACTTCTTCCACCGTCGACGGTTCCTCGCCGACGGCCACCGCAAGCGTCGACACGCCGACGGGCCCGCCGCCGAACGAACGCACCAAAGCACTCAGTACCGAACGGTCGAGACGGTCCAAGCCCAACTGGTCCACGTCGTAGACGGCCAAGGCCGCCTGAGCGACGTCCATGGTGACGATTCCGTCGGCGCGCACCTCGGCGAAGTCGCGAACCCGGCGCAGCAATCGGTTCGCGATACGCGGTGTCCCCCGCGAGCGTCGTGCGATTTCGGCACCGGCATCGACTTCGAGATCGACGCCCAGAATTCCGGCCGAACGCATCAGAATCTGTTGCAGCTCTTCGGGTTCGTAGAAATCCATGTGAGCGGTGAACCCGAAGCGGTCGCGCAACGGACCGGTCAGCGCACCCGACCGCGTAGTCGCACCGACCAGCGTGAACGGTGCAACCTCCAGAGGAATCGACGTGGCGCCCGGCCCCTTACCGACGACGACGTCGACACGGAAGTCTTCCATGGCCAGGTACAACATCTCCTCGGCCGGACGAGCGATTCGGTGAATCTCGTCGATGAACAACACGTCGCCCTCGACGAGGTTGCTCAGCATCGCAGCCAGGTCTCCGGCGCGTTCGAGCGCCGGTCCGGACGTCAACCGCAGAGAAGAGCCCAACTCCCCCGCGATGATCATCGCCATCGACGTCTTGCCGAGCCCGGGGGGACCGGACATCAGGATGTGATCAGGCGTGCTGCCACGAAGTTTTGCTCCGGTGAGCACGAGCTGCAGTTGTTCGCGAACACGAGGTTGACCGATGAAGTCGTCGAGACTCTTGGGGCGCAGACTCGCTTCGACATCACCGTCTCCCGCCACCAATTCGGCAGAGACCTGCGACTCGTCGTCGAAATCGTCGATCGGGTCGAAGTTCATCGAGTCTTACCGAGCAGCGACAGAGCGGAACGCAGTGCGACCGACGTGGTGGCCTCGGGCGATTCCGCCAGAACCGAATCCGTGGCCTGCTCAGCCTGCTTGATCGGGAAGCCCAGACCTTCGAGAGCCTCGACGATCTGATCACGGATCGAGCTGCCGACGACGACGCCGGACGCCGCGCCGGCCGTCGTCGCGACGGCGTCGACCTTGTCACGCAGTTCGACAACCATGCGCTCGGCGCCGCGTTTTCCGATACCGGGCACCCTCGTCAACGCCGTCAGGTTGCCTTCCGAGAGCGCCCGCCGCAGCGCGTCCGGTTCGAGAACTGCAAGAGTTGCCATCGCCAGGCGCGGTCCGACTCCGGAAACCGTCTGCAGGAGGCTGAACAGGTCCTTCGACTCGGTATCGGAAAAACCGTACAGCGTCATCGAGTCTTCGCGAACGATCATCGTCGTGAACAGTCGCGCTTCGCTTCCCCGGTGCAGCGCACCGAGAGTCACCGGGGTGGCATTGACCCGATAGCCGACACCTGACGCTTCGATGACCGCGTGATCGAGCGCAATATCGAGTACCTCGCCGCGTACCGACGCGATCATCGTGAACCTGCCTTCTTCGTCTCGGCCAATTTTGCCTGATACTTACGCATTTGTTCAGCGGCCATCGCCTCGGCGCGGGCCATCCGCTCGATCATCGGTGCTCGCCAGCAGTGACAGATCGCCAGCGCCAGAGCGTCGGCAGCGTCAGCAGGTTTCGGCGCCGTCTTCAAATTCAGAATTCGCGTCACCATCGCAGTGACCTGCGCCTTGTCGGCGTTACCGCTGCCGGTGACGGCGGCCTTCACCTCGCTGGGCGTGTGGAAACACACCGGAATGCCGCGTCTGGCGGCAGCGAGCGCGACAACTCCGCCTGCTTGCGCCGTCCCCATCGCGGTACTGACGTTGTGCTGCGCGAACACGCGCTCGATCGCGACCACCTCCGGCTTGTACTGATCGATCCACAGTTCAGCCGCATCGGAGATCCGCAGAAGCCGAGAACCAAGGTCCATCTCGGCCGGAGTCCGCACCACGTCGACCGCAATGGGGCGCACTTTCCTGCCGTTGCTCCCGTCGACCACTCCCAACCCGCAGCGAGTCAAGCCTGGGTCCACTCCGAGCACGCGCACTTGTCACACCTCTCCATACCGAACAGCTGTTCGATAGCTTAGCGGTGCGCGGGACTACTACCCCGCATCAACACGCAACCCGGCCCGGACGCGGACGTCAGGACCGGGTTGAGTTGAAAAGCAATCAGTCTTCGAGAGCCGCGAGAACCTCGTCGGAAAGATCGATGTTGGTGTAGACGTTCTGCACGTCGTCAGAATCTTCGAGCGCGTCGACGAGCTTGAAGATCTTGCGTGCGCCGTCGACATCCAAGGGAACCTCGACGGAAGCGCGGAAATCGGCTTCAGCGGAGTCGTAGTCGATGCCGGCTTCCTGAAGTGCCGACCGTACGGCAACCAGATCCTGTGGCTCACTGACGATTTCGAAGGTTTCACCGAGATCGGTGACTTCCTCGGCACCGGCGTCGAGCACAGCCATCAGGACGTCATCCTCCGACTGGCCGTTCTTCTCGAGCGTGACGACACCCTTGCGAGCAAACAGGTAGGAGACGGAACCCGGGTCAGCGAGGTTGCCACCGTTACGGGTCATCGCGGTGCGAACTTCACCGGCTGCGCGGTTGCGGTTGTCGGTGAGGCACTCGATCAGAACGGCGACGCCGTTGGGTCCGTAGCCCTCGTACATGATGGTCTGCCAGTCTGCGCCGCCCGCTTCTTCACCGGCGCCGCGCTTGCGCGCACGCTCGATGTTGTCATTGGGAACAGACGTCTTCTTCGCCTTCTGGATGGCGTCGTACAAGGTGGGGTTGCCCGTGGGATCGCCACCGCCGGTTCGTGCCGCCACCTCGATGTTCTTGATCAGCTTCGCGAAGGATTTGCCACGACGTGCGTCGATCACAGCCTTCTTGTGCTTGGTGGTGGCCCATTTTGAGTGGCCGCTCATGCGATTCAAGCCCCTTTCCTGCTGCGTTGCGCACGCCGAATGCGCGTCTTTCAGCTCTGCCGATGTTACCCGTCCCACGTCACAACTCGCTGCATCCCCCGACACGAATTAGTCAAACCGTGCATTGTTTGCATAGAATGCAAACATGTTGGTCCGAATAGATCACGCCTCCACAACTCCACTCGCGGAGCAGATTGCAGCCGGGGTTCGTGGCTCGGTCATCCGCGGTGAGATCGGACCAGGTGACCGCCTGCCGTCCGCTCGCGCTCTCGCCGAGTCGATCGACGTCAATCTCCACACGGTTCTTCGTGCGTACGCAACACTGCGCGACGAAGGCCTGATCGACCTCCGACGCGGACGTGGCGCCGTCATTCGCGCCGAATTCGACTCGGGAAGAACAGCTCTCAACGAATCTGCGCGCGAGTTCGTACGGCAGGCCCGAAATCTCGGACTCGACACTGCGCACATGCTCGACCTCATCAAGGAGACCAGCACACAATGACGACCAGCAAGATCCGACTCTGGACAGCAGCTTCGCTGACTCTGATCCCGACCCTGATACTGGTTCTCGCACGCTTCGCGTGGGGTGACCGCCTACCCGAGACCGTCGCGAGCCATTGGTCCGGATCGACCCCGGACGGCTTCAGCACCACGACGACCTTTTTCTTCATCGCGCTGGCGATTTCACTGGTGGCAGTCGTTTGCGCGTGTGTCGTCGCGGCCCGTTCGAGCGACAACGCGCCCTTGTTTCTCGCCGTAACCTCGATCTCGAGTGCGACACTGGCGACGATCTGGATTCTGAGCGTCGCCCTGACGATCGACGCCGGGTCGCCGGAGGACGCGCGCATCGGCTGGTGGATTCTTGCGCCGATCGCGGCGGTACTCGTAGGAGTTCTGGCATACGCGCTGCCTGACCAGCAACGAAGCGGCCCGGAGTCGCCACTGCCGACCCCGACGCTCGACACTCCACTCACGGCCTCCGAACGTGCAGTGTGGGTCGGGCAGGTCCGCAGCATCTGGCCGTGGATCGTTACCGCCGGCCTCGTAGTTCTCGTGATCGCGACTGCCGCGTACTCGGATTGGTGGGTTGCCGTGATCCTGGGTGTGTCCACCTTCGCCGTCACAGCATTCGCGTCGGTCACCGTGCGCGTCGACCGTCACAGTGTCGGCATCAGTTCCTGGGGCGTTCGATGGAAGAAGATCCCCATCTCGAAGGTGAAGTCCGCATCAGTCGACGCGATACGTCCGGCCGAATGGGGCGGATGGGGTTACCGAATGACACCGCGCGGAACAGCCGTCACTCTCCGCTCGGGTGAGGCCATCGTGGTCACTCTCGAGAACGGACGACTGTTCGCCGTGACCGTCGATCACCCGGAAGACGGTGTGAAGCTGATCAATTCGTTGGTTCAGGCTGGTTGATTCACGAACAACGTCAATTCACGAACAACACGGCAGCGGCATTGCCGGCGAGGTAGAAGCCGGCAATGCCGAACACCCAACCCATCGCGCTGTCGCCGTGGCGTGAGATGAACGAGTCCACCCCGCTCAGCGGCTTGTCCAGTCGGTCGCCGGCCACGATCCGCCCGCACAACAGAAGCACTGCCGGAGTGGCCATGATCAGGCAGTATCCGGCAAGTATCGACGCAGACGTGACTGCGGACAGCCCAGCAGCGGTGATCATCGCGATCGCCGCCAAGTAGGGCAGCATCGTCACCAACTCGGCGGTCCCGGCAGCAATTGCCAGAAGTACAACACTTCTCGCGGAACTGCCCGAGCCGAGCACCCGCTCTCGCCAAACATGGGTTCGATCGGCCTGACCGGATGTGCGCCTCTTCTCGGAATCGAATCGAAAGCTCCACGCGAACAACGCGATACCGAGTATCAACTGCGCACCGCGGGCGGCGGGGGTTTCGAGCAGCGGGGCGACGACAGGCATACCTGCCCGTGCCGTCGTCCAGACTGCCACCCCGACAACAAAATAGAACGTCGTGATGACCACCAGATACGTCAGCAGCCTGCGAACCTGCGGTCGTCCCGGCATCAACAACATCCAGACCGGGACGACCAATGTTCCGATGCTCGTACTGTCCAGCAGGGCGAGCCCGCCCAGCGTGGTGAGCAGGACGAGTTCCACGTCAGTCGTTTCGGCGCTCGGGTATCGCTGTCTCCCTCGTTCGGACTGCATTCACGATGTCGAAGGCACCGATGATCGCGAGGATCACGCCGAGTGGTCCGCCGCGAAACCAGAAGAACTCGGCGTCACGCGCGAACAGCCACAGACAGCCGCCACCGACGACCAAGAGAATGCCGATCATCAACTCGAAGCGAATTTTCATACGTCGAGCCTGTCTTCTCTCTCGAATCCGCACATCAGCCATCGGAACAACGCCGACCTCATCATTTGGTATGACAAGTCAGGCGCCCCGATGTGCTCTGATAAGTCTGTGGTGACCAGAAGTCGGAGTGTCGGCAAGTGGAACGATCCGCTCATCGCCTTCGGCCTGTTCGCGATCGGGGTACTCCTCTACCTGGTCGGCCTGTACCAAATGTGGACCGATGTCGGAGGTGTCGCCGACGTTCCCGCCGGGGTTCGGATCGGGATGCTGGCTCTGCTGTGTGCGATCGACTCGTTCCGGCGGGTGCGTCCGGCAACGGCCTTGGCGGCGGGGGCCGTCATCGTCGCGGTCGACGCCGCCCTTGGCCCGACTCTGCCGATGTGGCTGGTCCTCTCGGATCTCACCTACGCCGCAGTTCTGTACGGGACGGCGCGGTTGGGCCGAGTGGTCTGTTCTCTGACCGCAGTGACGGTTGCCGCGCTCACAGCCCTCGTCTACCTGTCCGCCCAGGACGTCCGCGCTGCGGCTGGGGCAGGCGTCGTGACCGCTCTGTTCTTCGGTACGCCGGTGTGGTGGGCACTGGTCATCCGTCGACAAGTCGAACTGACCGAGGCCGAACGCGAGCGTTCCAGAGTCCACGAAGCACTCGCCGCTCTGGACCGCGAGGCCGCGGTCGCTCACGAACGAGCAACCATGGCGCGCGATCTGCACGACGTCATCGCAAGCCACCTCTCCGCCATCGCAATCCATTCGGAGGCGGCACTGTCCACCTCAGCTCTCTCCGGTGAACGGGGCCAACCCGACGACGGATTGAGGGAGATGATCGGAGCGATCAGATCGAGCAGTCTCGCGGGCCTTTCCGAGATGCGGTCGATGATCGAACTGCTCCACGCCGGGGACGACGAGACCCCGGACCCGCGTTCCTCTCCCCCGCGGCTGACCGAGTTGCCCGTCGTCCTGGACGCAGTTCGGGCAGCCGGCGCCGCCGTGCACGTTGCGATCGACATCGATACTGCCGACCTGCCGAGCGTGGTCGATCACACGGCGTACCGGATCACCCAGGAGGCGTTGACCAATGCGCTCAAGCATGCGCCTGGTGCACCGATCTCGATGTCGATCTCTCTCCAGCACAATGCATTACAGATCGAGATCCGAAACCCCGTCGGTCGCGACACATCCAGTTTTCGGGCGGGAACGCACGGACTTGCAAACATGCGTCACCGCGCCGAACTGCTGGGCGGTTCACTCGACGCACTTCCGGTCGACGGAGAATGGACGGTATGCGCACAGCTACCGGTCCCCGCGCCGAACGGAACGGATCAGTGATCACCGTCGCCCTGGTCGACGACCACGCCGCGATCCGGTCCGGACTCGCGATGATCCTGCGGCAGCACGACGACATCGATGTCGTTGCAGAAGCCGGTGACGGAGCGTCGGCGATCACCGTCACCCGCACGCATCAACCCGACGTCGTACTCATGGACGTCCGGATGCCAGGCACCGACGGCATCGAGGCGACGCGTCAGATCATCGGGACGACCCGCAGCCGGGTTCTGGTGTTGACCACCTTCGACCTCGACGAATACGTCTTCGCGGCCCTGCGCGCCGGTGCTTCGGGATTCCTGCTCAAGACTGCGACCGCGGACGAGCTGACCAGCGCTATCCGCAACGTCGCGGCCGGAGATGCAGTGCTCGCTCCTCGCGCGGCGCGTGCACTGATCGGCGAGTTCGTTCAGCGTGCACCCAAACCCACCGAACCGCTGGGATTGAGCGAGCTCACCGATCGTGAACGCGAGGTGCTCGCGCTGTTGGGGACGGGACTGTCCAATGCCGAACTGTCGCGTGAACTCGGTGTCGGTGCTCCGACGGTGAAGTCGCACGTGTCGCGAGTTCTGTCGAAGTTGCACCTCACCTCACGCGTCCAGGCGGCGATCCTTGCCTGCGAACTGGAGCTGTAGGTTCGGCCGAGGCTGACTACTCCAGTTATCCGCGAACCAGATCGACGAACATCTCGTGCACTCGACGGTCCCCGGTAACCTCGGGATGGAAAGAAGTGGCGATCACCGAGCCCTGCCGAACCGCGACGATCCGGCCCGCGGCCTCCCCCGCGGCGGCGGGAACCTGCGCAAGAACCTCTACGCCCGGTCCAACTCGCTCCACCCACGGCGCGCGGATGAAGACGGCGCGGATGGGATCTCCGATGATGCCCTCGAACTCCAGGTCGGACTCGAAAGAATCGACCTGTCTGCCGAAAGCGTTGCGGCGCACCGTCATGTCGATGGCGCCGAGATGTTCGGCGTCCGGCCGGGTGTCGAGTACCTCGCTCGCCAGCAGAATCATGCCGGCACACGAACCGTAGGCCGGCAGCCCCCCGCGAAGACGCTCACGAAGCGGATCCAACAGTTCGAACACCTGCAGAAGCCGGCTCATCGTGGTGGATTCGCCACCGGGGATCACGATGCCATCGACCTTGTCGAGTTCCTCCGGGCGCCGGATACCCACCGCATCCGCTCCCGAATCATCGAGTGCGGCAAGGTGTTCGCGAACATCACCTTGGAGGGCGAGTACACCGATCAACGGACGCGTCATCACACAGTTCCTGTCTTGTTCTCACGGCTGTTCTTGCTCTCATGGATGTCGGGTTCGCGTTCGAGACGCGTCAAACCCTCCTGAACCACCGCTGCCACCATGTTGCCATCGCGATCGTAGATACGCCCCTGAGTGAGCGCGCGACCAAAACCTGCCGACGGCGACGTCTGGTCGTAGAGCAACCACTCGTCGGCCCGGAACGGACGCAGGAACCACATCGCGTGATCGAGCGAAGCAGTCTGCGTCTTCACGCCGCGGTGCGGGACTTTGGAAGTTCCGAGCAGGGTCATGTCACTGAGGTACGCGAGGGTGCAGATGTGCAGCAGCGGACGATCCGGCAGAGCCTCGCGGTAGCGCATCCACACGCGTTGTTGCGCGGCGAGATCCGGCGCTGACGCGCTCTGCTCAGCGGGCACAATTCTGATGTCCCAGTTCTTCCACTCCTGATAGAACTGCGATTCAGCCAACTTCGGAACGGTCTGCGCATCCGGCAAGTCCTCCGGCGCCGGAACGGAGGGCATCCGGTCCTGGTGCTCGATACCTTCGTCGTCGACGTGGAACGAGGCCGACATCGTGAAGATCGTCTTGCCGTCCTGAACTGCATTCACCCGGCGGGTGCAGAACGAGCGCCCGTCGCGGATGCGGTCCACCAGGTAGACCGTCGGAATCTTCGGATTACCCGGGCGCAGGAAATATCCGTGCAACGAGTGCACGTGGTAGCTCTCGTCAACGGTGCTCACGGCAGAAACCAACGACTGCCCGGCAACCTGCCCGCCGAACGTCCGTTGAAGTGCGGTGGGATGGACCGCACCACGGAAGATGTCCTTCTCCAGGTGTTCGAGCGCGAGGATCTCCTCGATACCAACCATGAGTCCTCCGAAAACATAGACCGCCGCACTGGGCGCGATGACGGTTCACAATATCGCCTCGGCGAGCGGGCACGGCACCATGGTGGGCGTGAGTACATTCATCCCGTCCAGTCCCCTCGCCTTGGCCGAGCAGATTGCAACGCTGAGCGGATCGTTTCCGTCGGTGGCGGTAGTAGCGATCGACGGACCTGATTGTGCACAGCCGTCTCGGCTCGCGGAACTGGTCGGCACCGCCGTCGAGTCGCGCAACAGGCCGAGTGCTGTTGTGTCACTGCACGACTACGTGCGGCCGGCTTCGCTGCGATACGAGTTCGGCCACGAGGATGCGCTGAGTTACCGTACTATCTGGTTCGACTATCCGGCACTCGATCGTGAAGTGATCACCGCAGCCCGCACAAAACGGGCGTTCTTGCCGAAACTCTGGGACGAACCCACCGATCGATCGGCTCGGTCGACCCGTATCCCCGTCCATGAGCGCGCGGTCATCGTGATCGCCGGTCCGATGTTGCTCGGGCGCGGGCTGGAGTTCGACGTCAGCGTCCGCCTGGACATGAGCGAACCTGCCATGCGGCGGCACACACCGGAGGCAGATCTGTGGACCGTCGAGGCACTCCTCGAACACCGATCAGAAGTGTCCGAGGAGGTCGATTTCGAGGTCAGATACGACCATCCGGCCCGGCCTGCGGTGCGGTCTCGCCAGTGAAGGTCTCACTGCGATTGATCTCACGTCGGCCGACCTCACTTCGGGCGATACAGCCTGGTCAGACCCTCCTGGACGACTGCAGCAACCATATTTCCTCGGCTGTCGAAGATTCGTCCCTGCGTCAGGGCGCGACCGAAGCCCGCTGACGGCGACGTCTGGTCGTACAACAGCCACTCGTCGGCGCGGAACGGCCGCAGGAACCACATGGCGTGATCGAGCGAAGCGCTTTGCATGGCGACGTCCATGTGGGGGCCGCGAGAAGATCCGAGCAGCGTCATGTCGCTCATGTAGGCAAGCGTGCACACGTGAAATACCGGGTCGTCCGGGAGTGCCTCGCGGGAACGGAACCACACTTGCTGCTGCGCGGCAGCGCCCGGACGTTTGTCGATGTCGGCCTTCGGCACCATTCGAAGGTCCCAATCGGACCACTCACGCGCCAGCCACGCAGTCTCGGGATCCTCCGAATCCTGGGCGATGGCCAAGGTCTCGGGGTCAGGAACGGGTGGCATCTCGTCCTGGTGCTCGATGCCTTCGTCTTGGACGTGGAAGGACGCCGACATCGTGAAAATGGCTTGCCCGTCTTGAATTCCGGTGACCAAGCGGGTCGCGAACGATCGACCGTCCCGAACACGATCAACCAGAAAAACCGTCGGCTCCATCGGATTTCCCGGACGCAGGAAATATCCGTGCAACGAATGAACCGAGTAGGCCGGATCGACCGTGCGTACCGCCGACACCAATGCCTGTCCGGCGACCTGGCCGCCGAAAGTGCGGGTCAGGGTGGTCTCCGCGATGATTCCTCGAAAGATGTCCCGCTCGAGGCGTTCCAACTCCAGAATTTCTTCGATCCTCGCCATCGATGCTCCACATCTTCCCGTGTACCGACGTCTACCGACCTTCACACAATGCCTGACGCACCCCCGGCCACCAAAGTGGGCATCCGAAAACACTGAGCGACGGGGCGCATCGACTCAGAATGGCGGTGGATCGTCTCCGCCGTCGAAGGTCCTCCTCTGTGCCTTCTTCATCCGCCGGTGCATTCGTATCCGCTGCCGCCGGCGTTCCCCCCACACACGAGCGGCCTTGTTTTCCAGACGTGTGCGCCGACGCCGACCACCCTCGGGCAGTACAGGCTCGAGCATTCCCGCCAGCAGACCTGACGGCCTCGTTCGGTAGCAATGTCCGGTCGGCGAGGTCAGCATGACGCTGCGGTCCGGGTTCGAGGTGTGCACCCACTGACCGGAGTGCTTGAGGCGGTGATGGTTTCGACAATAGGCACTCAAGTTCGAGGCCACGGTCTTTCCACCACGAGTGGGATCGCGATGATCAAAGGGTTCAGTGTGATCGAGATCTGAATTCCATGCAGCGACATCGCAGTGCAACCACTGGCAGCTTCCTGCGATCACCCGCACCCAGGTGTCGAGGACAGCGCCGGGGCGGTACACGAACGCAGAAGGAACGACGGGCGAAGGTACTGGCTCGCCCTCACCGGCAGACTCGAGCGCGGCATCGGCTGGTACCTTCACCTTCCGAATCAGCGCACCCGCGGCGATGTCACGCGCATGCTCTGCACTGATCACTCCATAACCGTCGAGGTGAGCGGGTTCGTCTGCACCTGGTGCGTCACCGCCCTGAAGCGTTGATTCCAGCATGACCACGTGAACCAACGGCCGACGCACCACCACAATCCCGCTTCGATCTTGTGGGCACTCGTGCCGGCCGCAATCGCACGGCAGAATCGTCGATCCGGATACCAACGCTCCCAATGCGTCAGCTCGTCGTTGCTCGTACTTACGGGAATCGTGTCGACACACCGACATTGCCAACTCCCGCAACCGACGGTCGAAAGCCCGTGCTTCCTCCGCCGGAATACTCCCCAATATCCGCGCCATTCCGTCCTCGGCAGCGCTCACACCCACGAACCGATCAGCCAGGGCGCGGCGTCGACGTTCGCGTATCCCCTCGGGATCCACCACGGCGACGATCCGGTCGATAGCCGCTGTCAATCGGCGACCCGTCAAGCCGGTACCGCCAGGCATCGGGGGCGCCGAGATCTTCTCGAGGAGTTGCCGTTCCACCTCGTCGATCAAATCGTCGGCTACGTTGGCCGTAGCGGAGTCGATCAATCCGACTCGATACAGATCCAGTTCTCCGCGCGCCATGGCGGCACGCGTGCGATGGAGGCGAGTCTTGAGAGAAAAGCCGAGACCGATCAACTTTCCCGCTGCGGCACGGCCCATGGTCAATGCCGCGCCGAGCTCGGCCTCAGCCAGTTCGTGAGCGGTAGACGACCAAGCACCGTTATCAGTGTGGCCAGCGCTGCGACGCTCGAAAAACTCGGCAATGGCAGCCAGTTTCCGTTCCACGAGCATCGATTCGCGCGCATGCAGATCGGCGATGAGATCGATGAGGGCGCAGTCGGATTCAGCACCGGACAGCTGCGCTGCGGTACCCGAACTTCCTACTCCGTCATCGAACATTCCTCAACATTATTCGAATATACGTTCGATATCCATGCTTTCCAGGAATCAGTCCGAACAATCCTGATTGACCGAAAATTGTTGCGGAGCAACCTTTGCGGCCACTCGTGTTCCGGCAACGGATTCCCCTACTGAACCAGGGCGTTGATAATGCGGGCAGCTTCGGCCGGGTAGATAGGGCGGTCGGACCCACCACTCAATACCCAGTGGACTGGACTACCTTCGTCTAGGACTCGGAGTTGCACGTCGAGCGGAAACGCATCGATGTCAGCCGAGTCGACTCCAAAGACATGGACAATCTCATGCCCAGGTCGCCCCTCGAACTCGAAGATGTTCTCTACGACCTCGAGCAACTCGACGCTTCCCAACGTGACGCCGAGTTCCTCCGCGAACTCGCGCCGCAGCGCTGCCTCGGCCGTCTCACCGAACTCGATACCGCCACCGATCAATCGATGAAAGTTCTCCCCCGTGACAGAGTCCGTGCCGTCGAGTATGAGTATGTGACCGGAACGGACAGGTATCCCCAGTGAGATGTTACGAATTGACGACATACGACACAGTTTAGGTGGCCAACTCGAACACCATTTTGAATCCGACGACGGCGAATATCACCAAAAGTGATGGGGTGGGCGCAAATACGACTTGGACTTGCCGAGACTCCCGATGACAGACTCGAACACCATTCCCGGACAAAAGAACCCATTGAGGAACCGATGAACGACGCAAGTACCTGGACCGCACGACTCGCCGCACTCGACCTGACCCTCCCGCCTGTTGCCACCCCCGCAGGCTCATACCTCCCCGCCGTTCAGACGGGGTCATACGTCTACACGTCGGGGCAATTGCCGCTCGTCGACGGCACTACGACGTGCATCGGTAAGTTGGGCGAGGGCGTCTCCGTCGAAGACGCCGCCCAGGCGGCGCGGTTGTGCACTCTCAACGGACTCGCGGCAGTCGATGCCTTGGTCGGGCTCGATCGCATCGTTCGGGTCGTCAAGGTCGTTGGATTTGTTGCTTCCGGATCGGGATTTTCGCAGCAACCCCAGGTGATCAACGGTGCGTCCGACCTGCTGGCCGAGATCTTCGGTTCGGCTGGACAACACGCCCGCTCAGCGATCGGCGTCGCCGAACTACCCCGAAACAGTGCCGTCGAGGTCGAGTTCGTGTTCGAGGTATCGGACAGCATCTGATCGGTCTGCCACACCCCGAAGGGGCGGCGGTTGCCAACGCAACCGCCGCCCCTTCGTCTGTGAGGACTTTCAGGCACTGGGCCCGGTCGTCGAACCTGCTGTCACCAACCGCGCTCTGCGAGGCGGTGTCCGACAGGCAGGTCGTCGACGTTGATACCGACCATTGCCTCGCCGAGTCCGCGCGAGACCTTGGCGAGCACGTCCGGGTCGTCGTAGAACGTGGTGGCCTTGACGATGGCCTCGGCGCGCTGCTTCGGGTTGCCGGACTTGAAGATGCCCGATCCGACGAACACGCCCTCGGCGCCGAGCTGCATCATCATGGCAGCGTCTGCCGGGGTCGCGATGCCGCCCGCGGTGAACATGGTGACAGGCAGCTTGCCGGCCTTGGCGACCTCGACGACCAGTTCGTACGGGGCCTGCAGTTCCTTGGCGGCTACGTACAGTTCGTCCTCGCTCAGCGAGGTCAACCGGCGGATCTCGCCTCGGATGGTGCGCATGTGGGTGGTGGCGTTGGAGACGTCTCCGGTGCCTGCTTCACCCTTCGAGCGGATCATGGCCGCGCCTTCGTTGATGCGACGGAGCGCTTCACCGAGGTTGGTGGCGCCACAGACGAAGGGAGCGGTGAACTTCCACTTGTCGATGTGGTTGGCGTAGTCGGCCGGGGTCAGGACCTCGGACTCGTCGATGTAGTCGACGCCGAGGCTCTGCAGGATCTGCGCTTCGACGAAGTGACCGATGCGTGCCTTCGCCATGACGGGAATGCTGACGGTGGAGATGATGCTGTCGATCATGTCCGGGTCACTCATGCGCGAGACGCCGCCCTGTGCGCGAATGTCTGCGGGGACCCGCTCGAGTGCCATGACGGCAACGGCGCCGGCGTCTTCGGCGATCTTGGCCTGCTCAGCGGTGACCACGTCCATGATCACACCGCCCTTGAGCATTTCAGCCATGCCGCGCTTGACGCGGGCGGTGCCGATGGCGGTGGTGGGGGCAGAGTCGGGGGTGCTCACAGCAAACTCCTGCAGTAGTGGCGTGACGAAAGAAACAAGGCACGGCGAACACACGAGTTCATTCGCGCGGAGGCCTCTGGCCAGAACTCTAGGACTAACCGGCCTTCGATTCCGTATCCAATTTGCCATTGCTGGCCTTAAACTGCCCGCGAGAACTGAACGACCGAAGGATCAGCGGATGGAACGCACTTCCGGATCCTCGGTACCGTCCGCGATCGTCGCCGCTTCCACCAGGAGGTTTGCCAGATCCAACGGGTAGACCGGCTCACCGGACTTGGCCAATTGGCGGATCTCGTCGGCGCTGCACCAGCGATGGCCGGTGATGGCACGCTGCTCCAATTCCGTGTGGCCTTGGAAGACCGGCTCGAAGCCGTGAGTGCGCGTAGCGAAGAACAGCTCTTCCGAACGGATCAGCTCACCGTCGAACGGGAAAATTGCCACACGACGCCAGAGCGGACCTCGCAGATTCTCCGGAGCCACGACGAATCCGGTCTCCTCCTCGATCTCACGAACGGCAGCCGCCCGCAGGTGTTCGCCCCGTTCGAGCCCGCCGCCGACGGTGAACCAGAAGTAAGTGTTCGGGATCTTGGGATCGTGCCCGCGCAACAGCAGCACCCGATCGTCCTCGTCCAGCATCACCACGCGAGCAGAGGTCCGTGACGTATCCACGGTGATGCCCTCGGGCACCGCCGCCGCGGTCGTGCGCTCGGAGATCTCGAAATACTGAGGCAGCGGTGCCGTTCCACCGAGATGTAGCCAGCGAACAAGTCGACGCGTACGCAACGCGAGAGTGTCTCGCACCGCGTCGTTGTGGAACCGCCGGGCGATCAGCACGCGCGCCTCGGCATCGGCCAGTTCGGCGACCAGTTGAGGTCGCAGCGACGTCGTGCCATAGGCAGCAAGAGCATTGGACAGCCGGTTCTCGGCAAGCTCGCGATCCTGACGATCCGCACGTTCGGCGGCGTCCGCCAAGGTGACGTATCTGCGGGCGTCGTCGGCGCTCATGTCCACAGCCGCCGCGCGGACAACCGCGGCACGACGGGACAGAGCCGCATCGAGCGCCAACCACGACTGATCCGAACGCACATGCAGTCGATCGAGTCGGTTCGCCGTCCCGTACGCCCACAGTCCGACGACCAGGACGACGGCAGCGACGAGCCCGAGAATGAAGATTGTCAGAGCGGAGAAGGTCATGAACCCACCACGCGTACGCCGGTGCCGCCAACCGTGACGGTCTCGTAGACACGCAGGATCTGTTCGGCCACCACCGGCCAGTCGTATTCGGCAACAACACTTGTCGCGGTGTTGACCAGCGCGCGTCGTCGATCCGGGTCACCGAGAACGGAATCGATTGCCTCGGCCAAGGCATCGGAGTTCCCGATGGGGACCAGCAAGCCGGCCTGACCGTCGCGAAGAACACGGCGAAAAGCGTCCAACTCACTGGCCACGACGGCAGTGCCAGCCGCCATGGCCTCGACCAGCACGATCCCGAAGCTCTCACCGCCGAGATTGGGCGCGCAGTAGACGTCCGCACTGCGAAGCGCCGACGCTTTCTCCTCGTCACTGACCTGCCCGAGCAGGCGGAGATGCTTGAAGTACTTACCCGCCTCTTTGCGGAGTTTCTCCTCGTCGCCGCGTCCGACCACGATCACTTCGAGGTCCGGATGACGCTCGACCAACTCCGGCAGCGCACCGAGGAGGACGGCCATCCCCTTGCGCGGTTCGTCGTAGCGACCGAGGAACAGAATGGTTCCGCCCTCGCGCGGGTAGCCGGGCAACAGATCGGCCTCGGCAAACGCTGCGACATCGACGCCGTTGGGGATCTCGACCGCGTCGGATCCGAGAGACTCGACCTGCCAACGACGCGCCAACTCCGAGACTGCGATCCGGCCGCTGATCTTCTCGAGATACGGAGCCAAGACACCCTGAAACGTGCTCAGCACCAACGACTTCGTGGTCGACGTGTGGAAGGTGGCGACGATCGGGCCTTCCGCGATGCGCAACGCGAGCATGGACAGACTCGGCGCATTGGGTTCGTGGATATGTAGAACGTCGAAGTCACCTTCCGCGATGAACTTGCGGAGGCGGTTGTTCGCCGTCGGGCCGAAAGACAACCGCGCAACAGAACCGTTGTAGGGAATCGCGACGGCTTTACCTGCGGAAACCACAAAATCCGGCAACTCGTCGTCATCGGACGACGGCGCAAGCACACTCACTTTGTGACCACGTTCGATCAGCACCTCGGCCAGATCCACCACGTGCGCCTGGACGCCGCCGGGGACGTCGAAGGAGTACGGGCAGATCATGCCGATTTTCATTCACCCTCCATGCGGGCGAGCCGCGATTCGGAAAGGTCCGAGCGCCACAGCGGTTGAAGCATGTGCCAGTCAGCGGGGTGCGCTGCGATGTTGACCGCGAAACGGTCGGCAAGTGCTTGCGTGGCCGGGCCGACTCCGCCGGATACGTCGATCGGCGGGTCGATCTTGAAGCCCCATCCGTCGGGTGTGAACCAGCAGTGGACCGGTAGCAGCGGCGCGCCGGTGTCGATCGCGAGCTTCGCCGGGCCGGCGGGCATGCGAGTGGGTTCTCCGAAGAACGTGACGGGCACACCCTTCTTCGCCAGATCGCGCTCCCCCAACAGGCACACGATCTTGTTCTCGCGCAGATGCTTGGAGAGTTCGACGAACGGAGGATGCTCCCCGCCGCTGAGCGGGAAGATCTCGAAGCCGAGACTCTCGCGATAGTCGACGAACCGTTCGTACAGGGATTCGGGCTTGAGCCGCTCGGCAACGGAGGTCAACCCGCCCCACTGCTGAACGCACCACACGCCGGCCATGTCCCAATTACCGCTGTGAGGCAACGCCAATACCGCGCCATGACCTGCCGCCATTGCCTTTTCCAGATGTTCTTGGCCCTCGACCAGCGCATGCAGCGCCTTACCTGTCGCGACCAGGTCCATCGACGGAAGACGAAACGCCTCACGCCAATACCGGGCGTACGAGCGCATCGAATCCTTGATCAACTGATCCGGAACTTGCTCCGGCGTCGTGCCCAGAACTCTCGCGAGGTTCTTCCTGAGTTGTTCGGGTCCGCCCTTGCGTACCGCGAAATCCGCTCCGGCGTCGAACAGCTTGACCGCCACCGATTCCGGCAGGCTTCGCACCAGACGCCAACCCGCGGCGTATCCCAGATCTGTTGCACGCTCGGCAAAGCTCATTTCTCTGCCTCGCCGTCCGTGTCCGGCGCACCTTCGACCGTCGATGCGGCCGGGGCGATCGGCAGAAGTTCCCGAGCGCCAGGCGAATTGCGCACCGCGAGCACTCGTTGGAAGACCGTCACGATACTTCCGGCGGCAAGTACCCACATCGCGATGTGAATCGCCCACGGTAGACCCATACCTGTCAGGCCAGATCCGACCAACACGATGATCAGTCGGTCCGGGCGCTCGATCCACCCGCCGTCCGCAGTCAGCCCGCTCGCCTCCGCGCGCGCCTTCGCGTACGAGATGACCTGCGAGGTGACGAGGCAGATGAGCGTCGCGACGAGCAGCCACTTGCTGTTCTCGTGGTAAACCGCCCACCAGGCCAGGCCGGCAAAAATCGCGCCGTCGGCTACGCGGTCGCAGGTCGCGTCCAGTACCGCCCCGTACCGCGTTCCGCCGCCGCGAGCACGAGCCATTGCGCCGTCGAGCATGTCGAACATGACGAAGAACCAGATGAACATGGTTCCCCAGAACAGATGTCCGGACGGAAACAGCGTCACCGCACCGGCGACGCTTGCCACCGTGCCGATCACCGTCACCGAGTCCGGCGTCAGACCGGTCTTGACCAGCGCCTTCCCCATAGGTGCCGTCACCTTGGACACCGATGCGCGCCCGAAGAAGCTCAACACCGCAGGAACCCTCCCCGTCGTGAGTTCCGGTTCGGAACTCGTTGCAGCAATGCATCCTGCCATGAAGCCGGATGCGTCAACCTATTGTTGCCAGGCACCGGCGAGTAGTCCCCTGGTCTCCCGCAGCAATTGCGGCATCACCTTGACCCCACCGAGCACGGTGATGAAGTTGGCGTCGCCGCCCCAACGTGGCACTACGTGTTGGTGAAGGTGCTCGGACAGCGAACCGCCCGCAGCGGCACCGAGATTCAGGCCGACGTTGAATCCGTGAGGATTCGACACGCTCTTGATCACCCGCAACGCCTGCTGGGTGAACGCCATCAACTCGGCGCTCTCCTCCGGCGTCAGGTCTTCGAGTGCCGCGACCTTGCGGTACGGAACCACCATCAGGTGCCCCGGGTTGTACGGATACAGGTTCAGAACCGCATAGACATGCTCACCGCGGGCAACGATCAGTCCTTCTTCGTCCGACATCTTCGGAATGTCGATGAACGGTTCACCCGTCGTGCCCGGGGTGTTGGGCGCCTCGGTGATGTACGACATCCGATGCGGCGACCAAATGCGCTGCAAATGGTCAGGGTCACCGACGCCGTGGTCGATCAGCGAACCCGGACCGTCGTCACCGGGGGCGCTCACTGCGCCACGCTTGGCTGCACCAGTTCGGCTGTCGGCGAGGCGTTCTCGCGGCGGCCGATCCACTCGGTGATGATCCGGACGGCGTCGTCGACGGGAATGCCGTTGATCTGCGTGCCGTCACGGAAACGGAAGCTGACCGCGCCGGCCTCCACGTCACGCTCGCCCGCGAGGAGCATGAACGGGACCTTTTGCGTGGTGTGATTACGGATCTTCTTCTGCATACGGTCGTCACTGAAGTCGACCTCGGCGCGAACACCGGCTGCCTTGAGCTTCTTCGTGACGTCGAACAGGTGATCGGCGAAGGCCTCGGCCACCGGGATTCCGACAACCTGCACCGGCGCCAGCCACGCCGGGAACGCGCCCGCGTAGTGCTCGGTCAGGACACCGAAGAACCGCTCGATCGAGCCGAACAGCGCGCGGTGGATCATGACCGGACGAGTCTTGACGCCGTCGTTGCCGGTGTATTCGAGCTCGAACCGCTCGGGCAGGTTGAAGTCGAGCTGGATGGTCGACATCTGCCAGGTGCGGCCGAGGGCGTCCTTGACCTGGACGGAAATCTTGGGACCGTAGAAGGCGGCTCCGCCCGGATCCGGCACCAGAGTCAGGCCGGAAGCTTCGCCGACCTCGGCGAGGGTTGCAGTTGCCTCTTCCCAGACGTCGTCGCTACCGACGAATTTGTCCGGGTTCTTGGTGGACAGCTCGAGGTAGAAGTCGTCGAGGCCGTAGTCCTTGAGCAGGTTCAGCACGAACTGCAGCGTGGTGGTCAGCTCGTCGCGCATCTGCTCACGGGTGCAGTAGATGTGAGCGTCGTCCTGGGTCATGCCGCGCACGCGGGTCAGGCCGTGGATGACGCCGGACTTCTCGTAGCGGTAGACCGAGCCGAATTCGAAGAGCCGCAACGGCAATTCACGGTACGAGCGTCCGCGAGCACGGAAGATCAGGTTGTGCATCGGGCAGTTCATCGGCTTGAGGTAGTAGTCCTGGCCCGGCTTGCGCACGGTGCCGTCCTCGTTCAGTTCCTCGTCGACGTGCATCGCCGGGAACATTCCGTCGCGGTACCAGTCGAGGTGACCGGAAACCTCGTACAGATGCCCCTTGGTGATGTGCGGAGTGTTGACGAACTCGTAGCCCGCCTCGATGTGGCGGCTGCGCGAGTAGTTCTCCATCTCGGTGCGGATGATGCCGCCCTTGGGATGGAACACCGGCAGACCCGAACCGAGCTCGTCGGGGAAGCTGAAGAGGTCCAGTTCGGTACCGAGCTTGCGGTGATCACGACGCTCGGCCTCGGCGAGCAGTTCGAGGTATTCGTCCTGAGCCTCGGTGGACTCCCACGCGGTGCCGTAGACACGCTGAAGATCGGCGTTGTCCTGGTTGCCACGCCAGTAGGCGGCGGAGCTTCGGGTCAACTTGAAGGCCGGGATGTGCTTGGTGGTCGGAATGTGCGGGCCGCGGCACAGATCGGACCAGATCTTGTCGCCGGTACGAGGATCGAGATTGTCGTAGATGGTCAGCTCGTTGCCGCCCACCTCCATGATCTCGGGATCGTCGATACCGGACTTGTCGTCGATCAATTCGAGCTTGAAGGGCTCGTCGGCCAACTCGACCCGAGCGTCCTCGATCGAATCGACGACTCGACGCGAAAAGCGCTGTGATCCCTTGATGATCTGCTTCATACGCTTTTCGAGCTTGGCCAGATCCTCCGGAGTGAACGGGCGGTCCACCGCGAAGTCGTAGTAGAAGCCGTCCTTGATCGGCGGACCGATGCCGAGCTTCGCGTCGGGGAATTCTTTCTGAACCGCCTGCGCGAGGACGTGGGCCGCGGAGTGCCGGATGACGCTGCGGCCGTCTTCGGTGGATGCTGCCACCGGCTCGACGTCGACATCGACATCAGGTGTCCACGACAGATCCTTGAGCGTTCCCTCGCCATCGCGGACAACGACGATCACGTCGGGCCCCTTCGTGGGGTATCCGGCTTCGCGCACTGCAGTCCCGGCGGTCGTCCCCGCGGGCACCCGAAGTGGGGCGGCTGAGTGCTCTGGCGCGGGACTGGTCACGGCGATGTGCTCCTAAAGGTATTGCGACAAGTTAGACAGGCGTCGTACCCACTGCGAGCACGCGCACGATCATGTTATCGGCCCTACCGACATGGTGAGACAACCGAGTGAAGGAAACCGGGCCGCGTTCAACTCACAGCGGCGACTCGAGCCACGAGTAGTCCAGGCCCACCCATGTCCCGATCAGGCCGAAAGTGCCGAGCACCCACAAAGTCGCCAGGACGATCACTGTGGTGAACAGAACGCCCAACCCTTTGACGAACAGCGACTGCTTGCCGAACCATTCCATGAACCGGTCGTATCGAGCCTTCGCGAAATGAAGGAGTCGATGTGCCCACGCGAACTCCGACGCCAGGATGCCGAGGCCGGCGAAAACGATGAGCCAACCGGGCCCGGGGTACGGAATAGCCACGATGCCGGCGGCGAACACGATCGTGCCCACGACTCCGACGCCGATGCGGTACGCAAGATTGAGGGTGGGCCGCGCGGCGATTCCCGCGCGCCACCGCTCCCAGCGGGACTCTGCGTCCTGGAAGACGGACAGGTCTGAATCATCGACGGAAGAATCGACCTTTTCGGTACTCAAAGCAGTCACCTTTTCGGTCGCGAAATGTCTCTTCGACCAGGCTACCGAAATCGTCGCCCGGCGACCTGCGACGACGGTCTGCATGCCGAAACGACCGTGCCCTCGAACAGCTGTGCTCTCAAACAGCTGTGCTCTCAAACGACTGAAGGCGTCCCCGATGATCGGGAACGCCTTCAGTGTTTTTCTGTGGTCCCGGCTGGGATCGAACCAGCGACCTTCCGCGTGTGAAGCGGACGCTCTCCCACTGAGCCACGGGACCGTAAGTCATACGAACGCATGCGCTCGAACGAGTTGGAACATTAACACGGCTGCGCGATGAATACGAATCACCAGGTTGGCATTCGTTTTGCTCCAGGCCGCCCCGAAATCTACGAATTCGAACTGATTTCAGACCGTATTCATCGCCCAGACGGACAGTTGCAACGCGCGCGACGGGCCGATTCGACTCCGAACACGCCACTGAGCTGGTGATTTGTGTGTATCCGACACGGTCGGCTAATGTTTCCAACGCACCGAGGAGAGCGAGCAGCTCCCCAAGCAACACGGTGCGATGCGGACGTGGCGCAGCTGGTAGCGCACAACCTTGCCAAGGTTGGGGTCGCGGGTTCGAATCCCGTCGTCCGCTCGAGAGGTGTGACTCAACCTTTCACGGTGGAGTGGCCGAGTGGTGAGGCAACGGCCTGCAAAGCCGTGCACACGGGTTCGATTCCCGTCTCCACCTCGCGCGATTAGCTCAGCGGGAGAGCGCTTCCCTGACACGGAAGAGGTCACTGGTTCAATCCCAGTATCGCGCACCACGTCAGACCCTAGGGCCTGATGGTCAAGACCTGCTTGCAGGTCTGATAAGTTAGAAAAGTACTGAGTTCCGGTAACGGAGTTCATTGCTCATGCGGACGTGGCGCAGCTGGTAGCGCACAACCTTGCCAAGGTTGGGGTCGCGGGTTCGAATCCCGTCGTCCGCTCCATTTTTCTCCAGAACCCGCGCGATTAGCTCAGCGGGAGAGCGCTTCCCTGACACGGAAGAGGTCACTGGTTCAATCCCAGTATCGCGCACCATTTGAGAATGCAAGAAGCCGGAACCTCAGGGTTCCGGCTTTTTGCGTTCGAGCGCCGAACACACGGGCCGCAGTACTGACGCGAGCCCCCTCGGGAATCCACGTCAGTACTGCGGTTGATGTAGCTGATCAGATTGTTGTAACTGCTCAGTGAGAGAAGCGGTTCGCTGCCGAAGTCATCGCGCGGAGCGAGGACTCCGTCGACGACTCCGCGATACCCATCGCCCAGCTCCGACGGCCGTCGCACTCGGTGAAGATGAACGTAGCCGTGCGGTGGCCGATGTGATGCTGATGGAAAGACAAGATCTCGAGCGAGATTCCCGCGTCGTGCAGCATCGACGTCATGGCCGAGATCGCGCCGGTCGAGGTGGCGGACGCTTTCTGGATACGCTCCCCCAGACCGAGAGTCGCTTCGAAGGTCCAACGACCCGGCGCAATCTTCTCGGAGGACCACGCACCCAGACGGATCGGGCCGCTCATAGCCGCATACGTGGACTCGAACTCGGTCCACGACATCGCTGAGCATTCGGCACGCAAGCCGGCGGGCAGAGATTTGCCGTGACGCGCCGCGAAGGGATCAGCAGCAGAAGAAGAATCAGAAGCGAAAGCGAAGTTGTAAGTCATGATCGTGGTCTTCCTGGAATGAAGTGGAGGACCAACTGGTAGCAAGACGACCCGCAGCGAGGGGTCGGTCCGATTCAGACCCCGCTACGGCGGCTTACTACGAGAATTCGCTTCATGAGAGACGAGGCTAGGCGGCCCGGTTCGAGAATGCAACCCAGACCGCCTCCGCACAGGTCAGACCTGAGCCGCTTTGTGCTCGGCGATGAGGGCGCGATACCACTCGAACGAGGTCTTCGGAGTGCGCTTCTGGGTGTCGAAATCGACGTGCACCAGGCCGAATCGCTCTTTGTATCCCGCAGCCCATTCGAAGTTGTCGAGAAGTGACCACACAAAATAACCGCGGACGTCGACACCGTCGTCCATTGCCGATCGGAGGGCGCGAAGGTGCGCATCGTGGTAGTCGATTCGTGCTTCGTCGTCGACGACGCCTGCGGCATCCGGGGCGTCGTGGAATGAACATCCGCTTTCGGTGATGTAGATCGGCGGCAGTGCGTCACCGAAGCGGGCGTGGAACGTCCGCAAGATCTCGCCCAGCCCCTCGGGAACGATCGGCCAACCGAAATCGGTTGTGGGATAACCGGTAATCGCGACAGGGGCAAAGGGCAGGCCCGGGGGCAGGTCGACTTCGAGCACACCTTCGGTCCCCTGGCCTTCCACCGGAGCAGCAATCATCGTCGGCTCGTAGTAGTTGATCCCGTACCAGTCGAGCGGCGCCCCGATGATTTTCAAGTCCTCGTCGACAGGACCGCTGAGCAGCTGAGCGAATTCGTCGGCCGGGTACTTCCCGACCAGAACCGGGTCGGCGAACATCCAATTGACGACGTGGTCGTAGATGTCGGCAGCCATCACGTCTTCCGGCGAATCCGAAGCGGCACGCACCGGAGCATGGTTCGAGGCGATTCCGATGTTCGTGCATCCGGTTGCCCGAAGCGCTTCGACAGCGAGGCCATGCCCGAGCAGCTGGTGATGTGCGGCTTGGAAAGCCTCGAACCCCAAGGCCAGTCCGGGGGCGTGAACTCCGAGGGCATGCCCGTAAAGCGTGTGCACAACTGGTTCGTTGAGCGGCATCCACATTCCGACCCGATCCGACAGTCGCTCGCCGACGACCTGCGCATACTCCCCCAGCCGATACGAGGTGTCGCGGTTCATCCAGCCGCCCTGCTCCTGCAAGGCAATGGGCAGATCCCAGTGAAAGAGCGTGACGGCAGGAGTAATTCCCACCGAACACAGTCGGTCGATCAGGCGGTCGTAGAAGTCGAGCCCCTTCGCATTCACGGCCCCCGATCCGGTGGGCAGAATGCGCGACCACGACAGAGACAGCCGATAAGCGTCGAGCCCGAGCTGATTCATCAGCTCGATGTCCGACTCCCAGCGGTGATAATGATCGGCAGCGACCGTCCCGGTGTCGCCCCCGACGACAACACCGGGACGGTCACAGAACTCGTCCCAGATCGACGGTCCGCGACCGTCTTCGGCCACACCTCCTTCGATTTGATAGGCCGCAGTGGCGGTTCCCCAGACGAAGGAAGTCGGAAATTCTGGTGTCGGCTGCCGAGTCATGTCGGTCAGTTAATCAAAGAACCGTGCAAAACACGCAGCTTTGTTGGACACTCGACCAGTATCAAGATCCAGTACCGTTCGGCCTAACCGAACGAACGAGACAAAGGCCCTGCTTGATGACGGATAACACCCGCACCCTGACGAGGGCTCGGATCGCCACTTCGGTGGCCTTCGGACTTCAAGGATTTCTGCTCGCCGCCATTCTGACGCAGCTGCCGCAGTACAAGGACTTGTTCGAGCTGAGCGAGACACTGGTTGTGGTTGCGGTTGTCACCGTGTCCGTCATCGCCGGGCTCGGCAGCGTGCTCGCCGAGATGCTGGCCGTGAGAACGTCGAGCAAGATGACCCTGCGAACTGGGCTCGCCGTCATCGCAGTCTTCGGCGGGGCAACCGGAATTGCGCCCAACGCAGCGATGTTCTTCGTCTTCCTGGCGATCTACGGCATCGGACTCGGCATGGTCGACGCGGCCGCCAACATGCAGGCAGTCTCGATCCAACACGCCAAGGGCCGCTTCATCCTCTCCTCGTTCCATGCTTCCTGGAGCGTCGGAGCGATTGTCGGCGCCCTGTTCATCTCTGCTACCGCAGGCCTCGACATTTCGATCCGCGTCACGCAGGTGATCGCGGGAGTTGTTGTCGGACTGATGCTTCTGGCCTTCGGCCCGCAACTGCTCGATCGGTCCGAGTCTCCGGTTGCCGAGGCAAACATCACGAGCACCGCGAAATTCGCGGTACCCACCCGCGCCTTCGTCCTCCTCGGCGTCGCGATGGCATTGTTCTACGCGGTCGACTTCAGCGTCGGAAACTGGTCGACTCTGTACGTCAAAGACGAACTGCTCGCCGACGCCGGGACCGCTGCCCTTTCCGTGGCGGCGTATCAGATCGCAGCACTTGTCGCACGACTGACCGGGGACTACTGGGTCGGGAAATTCGGTGAGACCACCGTCGTGCGGATCGGCTCTCTCATCGGCGTAGTCGGTATGACAGTTGTCGTCCTCGCGCAATCTCCCGCCGTTGCCATCGCCGGGTTCCTCATCGTCGGGCTCGGGGTACCGGTGATCGCTCCGATCTGCTTCAGCGCTGCCGGCAGGATGGCTCCCCCGGATCAGGTCGATGCGGTGATCGCACGCATCAACCTCTTCAACTACGTCGGCACAGTCGTCGGCGGCGGCATCGTCGGCGCGGTCGCTGCCTTCAGTGACCTTCGAATCGGGTTCCTGATTCCGCTGGCGTTCTGCGCGATCTTGATAGTTCTTGCTCCCGCGTTCGCACCGAAACGAGCCACAACTCCGGTCGCCGAGAACGCCGCTTGAGCATTGCGCCCGAGGAAAGTGGTGTACTTGATCGACCGAATTGTGTGCACGAGAGGCAGAAACTGACGTGACGATCACCGTTGACCGGGCCGGGATCTGGGATTCCGAAGCAATAGCCGACGTGGCAGCGGTGACATTTCCACTGGCGTGTCCGCCGGACGCATCCGACGACGACATCAGTGCCTTCATCGACAACGTTCTCTCCGTCGACAAGTTCTCCGAGTACCTGACCGATCCGACACGAACCGTTCTCAAGGTCATTCGCGACGGTTCGATCGTCGGCTACGCGATGCTTGTCGACGACGAGCCCTCCGACCCGGACGTCAAAGCTGCTGTGACACTTCGCCCGACAACGGAACTGAGCAAGTTGTACGTGCTTCCGGGTAACCACGGAACCGGCGCGGCAGCATCCTTGATGGACGCGGTTGTCGACCACGCGCGACGCAGCGGAAGTGCCGGGATCTGGCTGGGCGTCAATCAGGAGAACCTGCGCGCCCAGAAGTTCTACGCAAAGCACGGTTTCACACAGGTCGGCACGAAGACTTTCCTCGTGGGCGCACAACTCCACCACGATTTCGTGATGGAGCGCCCCGTCAGCTGACAGGCGTGCAGACTAGCCGGCCGCGACCTCGAAACGAGAAAGTGCGAGCAGGCGCGAGGTCGCGCGCAAGTACTTCTTCTTGTACCCACCGGCGAGCATCTCGGGGGTGAAGATCTCGTCGAGGCGTGCGCCGGAAACGGTGACCGGGATGCTCGCGTCGTACAGGCGGTCGGCGAGAACCACGATGCGCAGTGCAACGGACTGATCCGTTGCCGGGTGGACACCGTCGATGAACACGGCCTTCACACCCTCGACCAGCTTGTTGTACCGCGACGGGTGCAGGGTGCTGAGGTGCTTGCACAGCTCGTCGAAGTTGTCGAGCGTGGCGCCGTCGATGGCGTCGGCCCGAGAGACCAACTCCTCCGAGGAGATGGGCTCGGGTGCGGGCGGGAGATCGCGGTGACGGTAGTCGGGGCCGTCGACGCGAATCGTCTCGAAGATCGAGCCGAGCTTCTTGATCTCGCGCAGGAAGTCCTGGGCGGCGAAGCGACCCTCCCCGAGCTGGCCGGGAAGCGTGTTCGACGTCGCGACGATGGACACGCCTCGCGCGGAAAGCTCCGAAAGGAGGCGGGATACGAGCATGGTGTCGCCCGGATCGTCGAGCTCGAACTCGTCGATGCAGAGAACGCTGTGGTCGGCGAGCGCTTCGACCGCCTTGTTGAAGCCGAGAGCGCCGACGACGTGCGTCAGCTCGACGAAGGTTCCGAAAGCCTTCGGCGACGGAACGCTGTGGAAGATCGACGCCAGCAAGTGAGTCTTACCGACACCGAACCCGCCGTCGAGGTACAGGCCGGCGCCGGTCGCCTGAGTCTTCTTGCCGAACAGTCCGCGACGTCCACCACTACGGATCTTGGTGACGCGCTTGGAGAATTCCTCGGCCTTGGCGACAGCAGCTGCCTGGCTCGGTTCCTTCGGATCAGGAATGTAGGACGCAAAACTCACCTCGTCGAACATTGCGGGAGGCACCATTTGAGCTACCAGTTGATCGGCGGGTACCACCGGGCTGCGATCGACAAGACGTTCATGCATCCGTCAAGGGTATCTACGTGATGTGATCTCTCATGTGCACCGTATGGATATTGCGACCTACTTCACACCAGGCCACGACGACGAACTCCGCGGCTTGTACGCCTATCCGGAGAACCTCTCGCAACCCTGGATGCGCGTGAACTTCGTTTCCAGCATCGACGGGTGCGTCGCCGTCGACGGAGTGAGCGGTGGACTGGGCACACCGGCAGACAAGTCGGTATTCGGGATCTTGCGCGAACTTTGTGACGTCGTCGTGGTCGGCGCAGGCACAGCGCGAGCCGAGAACTACGGGGGTGTGCAGGTCTCGGACGAAGCCCGGGCGCGACGAAAGGCGAGCGGCCTCGCTCCGGTCCCACCGATCCTCGTCGTCTCGGCGCACGCGTCGATCGACCCCGAAAGCCGACTCCTTCGCGATACCGAAGTTCCACCGATCCTTGTTGTCGGTCGCGACGCGGACTCCGCGGCAATTTCGGCGCTGAGATCTGCCGGAGCGCAGGTGGAGGTGACGGACTCACCGAACGTCACCAGCGGCGACATCGACAGGGCCTTGTCGGCTCGCAAGCTCCGTCGCGTGCTGTGCGAGGGCGGACCGTCACTTTTCGGGCAGTTGATCGAGGACAATGCCGTCGACGAACTCTGCATCACCACGTCACCTCAACTGGTGGGGAGCAAAGTCGGCCGAATCTCACTCTCCCCCAACGCAATGCCCACAGCCATGCGTCCCGCGCACATTCTCGGTGATACGGACGGCACGATCCTCACTCGATGGGTTCGTCAGCAGCCACGTCGGTGAACCTGGCACTCTGGTCGGCATGCGCAGAGTTGCTTTGATGGCCGTCGTCCTCGCGACGTGTTGTGCGTGCGGCGCCGGTCCGTCGCTTCGGCCCGCCGTCGCGGTCGAAGGCCGCACCGACGGCAGCCCTGCCCAGAGCGAGGGACCGTCGCCCGATGCGCCGCCGGTTGACCCTGGCGTCCCGACCGATGACATACCGTGGCGAGACTGCACCGGCACGTCACTCGCCGACCAGGCTCTCGCGGCGTCGAGCGCCGGTGTCATTCTCGAATGCGCGGAATTCAATGCCCCCATCGACGTGACCGGCGCCATCGACGGCAACTTCACTGCCGGCTTGACCCGCGCTCGGACCTCGTCGACGCCTGCCGACGCGTATCCGATCGTGTTCACATCGGGCACCGATCGTTCGTCGGGAAACTCTCTGGCCATGCTCGCCGCATCCGGCTTGAACACGGTTCTCGCCGAACATCCCGTGGTTGCCCTCGATCGACGCGGAATCGACAGGTCCACCGCAATCGACTGCATGACGCCGGAAATTCGGCGCGGCCTTCACGATCTGGGCCAGTTCGACGCGGATTCCACCGGTGACGCCGCCGATGCGGTCGCCGCTCTCGGTCACGACGCCACCATTGCCTGCACCGACTACCTCGACCCTCAAGAACTGAAGTTCGGCGCGGACTCCGCTGCCGAGGACATCGACGCTCTACGTACACGGTGGGGCGTCGAGACCATCGCTCTGTGGTCGGCAGGGTCCGGCTCGGACATCGCGCTGAGCTATGCGGCGGCCCACCCGAACAACCTCGCGAGGTTGATCCTCGATTCTCCCGCTCCGGTGGCCACCGACGCTGCCACCGAGGCAGAGAGTCGCGTGCAGGGCGAGGAAGCCGCGTTGACCGCGTTCGCTCAGCGATGTGTGGCGCTGAGGTGCTCGCTCGGACCTGATCCGAAGAAATCGGTCACGGACTTGATGGAGCGCGCTCGAGCCGATGAATTCCAGCCGCTGTCCGCCGCTGCGGTGTCGAACGCGATTTCGGCCAGCCTGTGGACTGCCGGAACCAACCGTGAGCAGGAGACCCGCTCACTGTCCGACGCTCTGTCCGCGCTCGGTACCGGCAACGCTTCGCCGATTCGAGAGCGCGCCGCCCGGGCGGAGAACGAGGTGGACGGCGACGGCCAGTTCATCGGACGGTGCACCGACGGCATGCAATGGCCGGGCATCGGGCGTGCGCGCGAGCTTGCGGACACCTGGGGCACCAACTATCCGGTGTTCGGGCGAGAAGCCGCGCTCGGGTTGCTGGCGTGCGCCAGCTGGCCGTCGACCGCCAACTCCCCCCTGCCGAATCAGTTGAAGCCCCCAGTCCTCGTGCTGAGCGGTCAGGGTGACCCGGCCGTCGGGAACTCCGGACTCTCGACCGTCACCGGCGTCGTGACCAATGCAGGATCGCGCTTCGCAACTCTGGACTGGCAAGGTGCGGGTCACCCCGCGGCACAATCCACCTGCGCTCAACAGGCGATGCGCCTCTACCTCAGCGACGCCTCCCTTCCCAGTAACGGAAGCGTGTGCCCGGCCTGACTCGGGCGCTCGTCCACCACGACCGAAAAGGGGTGCATCCCCCGATCACACCCTGCTCCGGTGTACCGTGCCGAAGTGTTCCTTCGACAGCTCGAGCCGCGTACCGGGCGGACAACCCAACAAGTCGTCAACTTCGTTTTGTGGCCGATCGCCGTGATGACAGTGCTCAATCGTGTCATCGTCACAGCAGTCAACGGCGCCATCACCGATGACTTCCGACCGGTCTACAACGCCGCGCTGGCGTTCTGGAACGGGCGCGACGTCTACACCGCAGATTTCAACTCCGTAGACCCCCATTACCTGTACCCACCATCGGGTTCCTTGTTGATGGCACCCCTGGCGATCCTCGATCCCGAGCGCTCACGGTGGCTGTTCATCGGTGTCAATGCCGTCGCCATTCTCGTGGCTCTCTACCTGCTGTTGCGCTTGTTCGACCTGACGATCAGTTCCATCGCGGCGCCGATTCTGGTGCTCGGCGCGTTCATGTCGGAGACGGTCACCAACACGTTGGTGTTCACCAACATCAACGGCCTCGTCCTGCTGGGCGAAGTTGCCTTCCTCCTGTTGCTGATGCGCAAGAAGGATCTGTGGGCCGGCGCCGCGATCGGTCTCACCATCGCAGTGAAACCCACTCTCGCGCCGCTGCTCCTGCTGCCACTCGTTCGCGGTCAGTGGAAGGTGTTCGTCACCGCCCTGGGCATCCCGTTCATTCTCACGGTCGTGGCATGGCCGCTGGCGTCGGATCCGATGGACTTCGTCCGCCGCACCGTGCCGTACCTGCTCGAATCTCGTGACTACTTCAACAGTTCGATTGTCGGAAACGGCGCTTACTTCGGTCTGCCCGAATGGTTGATCCTGCTCTTGCGCGTCGTGTTGGCCGCCATGGTCGTCGTCTCGCTGTGGCTTCTGTACCGCTACTACCGCAACGACGAACTGTTCTTCCTCACCACCGCGACCGGTGTGATCATGACCGCGTCGTTCCTGCTGCCCTCGCTCGGCCAGATGTACTACTCGATGATGCTGCTCCCGCTCCTGATGTCCGTGGTGCTCAAGAACTCGGTCATGCGGAACTGGCCGGCCTGGCTCGCCGTCTACGGCTTCATGACGTTCGACAGCTGGTGGTCGAACCGCTGGCCGACCTTCGGCCGGGCGGCCGAATACACCAAGAGCACCCTCGGCTGGAGCCTTCTGCTGATCGTGATCTTCTGTGTCCTCGGATACCGGTATCTGGTCGCGCGTCGAGAGGGCCGCTTGGATCGGGGAATCGATCCCGCGTACCTCCTCGATCCCCCACTCGATACCGTCTCACCTGCCCACGAAGCCGAAACGGCGACAAAGCATTAGCGTGGAGGCATGAGTTCTTCACACGATGGCATCGACAGCACACCTGAGGTCACGTACACCGAGAGCGAGTGGCGCGAAAAACTGACGCCGGAGGAGTTCGCCGTCCTGCGCCAAGCCGGCACCGAACGCCCCTTCGTCGGCGAGTACACCGACACCACCACGGAAGGTGTCTACTCCTGCCGGGCCTGCGGAGCCGAACTGTTCCGCAGCACCGAGAAGTTCGAATCGCACTGCGGGTGGCCGTCCTTCTTCGATCCGGCGGATTCGGATGCCGTGATCCTGAAAGAAGACAGCTCACTCGGAATGCGCCGGGTCGAGGTCATCTGCAAGAAGTGCCACAGCCACCTCGGTCACGTCTTCGAGGGCGAGGGATACCCGACGCCGACCGATCAGCGGTACTGCATCAACTCGATCTCGCTGGTTCTCAAGCCCGCTCAGTAGCCAGGTCGTGGGCTACCCCGTGTCACTGGTAGCCCACGATTCGAGACTTTCCACTCAGAAGTCCCAGTTCAGCGCAGTCGGGCTCAGACCGGCCGCATTCAGGTCCTCGTTGCGAGCGACAAGTCCGTCTTTGACGGAACCGATCCCGCCACCGATCGCGCCGGAAGTGATGTCAGTCAACGAGGCGTCGCCGCCCGTGACTTCCTTCGTCACGATCGCAGCGGACGCTCCCGACACCGCGTCGTCGAAGGCGCCCCGCGCGATCTCCTGCACTCGCGAACCGGTCGGGAGCGGGTTCGGGTCAGGGCCGACACGATCCGGCGTCGTCTTCAACCCTCCGTTCGCAAGTCCCTTGATGAAACCGTCGCGCCCCTCGGTCACGACCTTGCCACCGTCGATCGACTGGCGATGATCCATCGTCATCTGCCCGAGTTGAATGGCGAGGCCGGAGAAGACGGCAGCGGCAGCTTCCACTGCCGCAGCCTCGATCACTCGTATCAACAATTGCTGCAACAACATTCGGACCGTGAGTGTTGTTGCGACCTCAGCCGCCACGACCCCGGCGGTACTGACACCCAGTGTCGGGACAGCAGCCGCCACCATGGCGGCAATCTCGAGCGCCAGTGCGCCCAGCGCCGCGAGGATCGACAGTTTGGTGTACTCGATGTCCGTGCCGGTATCGGTGCATGACTGACCCAGTTCGGCCGCGGCAGAGGACAACCGCTCGAAGACCTCCGCAACTCCCCCGGCCTCGGACCAATACCGAGACAACGAGTCGCCGGCTCGACCGTCGATCGATGCCAGTACTGCCTGCAATCCGTAACCACCGGCAGCGGCCGAAGCCTCGATCCGATCGGCCGCGCCTGACCAGGCATCACCCAACCTCCACAGTGCCGTTTCGTCTCCTTGCGGCCAGTCACTGCCCACCGCGACCGACGCAACCGCCTGTAACCAGCCTGGAATCTCGAGTCCCATCAGAGCCCACCCGCCATGTCGTCGGCAAGCGAGGTGTCGATCGATTCGAAACGATCGGTGATCTCGATCAGCGTGGCGGTCAATTCGCGCAGCGCGCCCGCGACCAGCGTCATCCCACCGACTGCTGACTCAGCACCGGGAACATACGCGCCTGAGAATGCGGATCCGAACTGGTCAGTGCCCCAGCAACCCTCCTCGGCGGCGACCACTGCGTCGAGAGCGCTCCGCGCCTCGTCGAGATCGGCAGCGACCACCGCGAAGGCTGGTGCAGCACTTTTCATCGCGGCCACATTCACGCCCAGCTCAGACATTGCCGGAGCTCCTCAGAACGGTGCGGTCCCAGTTCTCGTCGCAGGAAGCCGGTGTGGAGCTCGGACGAGGTTCGAGAATCTCGCGCAATCCGAGCACGCCCGGAACCAGGTCCGGCAAGTCGATTCCGGCCGCCTCCGTGAGCGGCTTCGTCATCTCGGCAACCTGTCGGCGTATGTCTTCTGCCGCAGACGCGGCCGTAGCCAGGATCAGATTCCCCAACGCTGCCGGCGAATGCTTGGCGTAAGAACTCCCCGAGAGATCGACTCCCACCACCGCCCCCGAGGCGTCGACGACGATTTCCACGCTGCCGTCACTCGAACGCGCGCTCGCCGTCGCTCGAGCGATCCTCTCCTGCAAGTCCGCCAGCGATCGAGTCCGCTCCAACAGAACGTGCTGCATCGAATTGATCTGAGCCCGAAGTACTTCGACTTGCCCCCGCATCGAACCAACATCCGCTGCACTCACGATGGCCCCCACCTTCGATAGATCGTGACACCTGATTCAGGCGCTCACGAGGTTCGACGCGAGAGGTGGCCGATCGGTTCCGTCAGCGTGAACGAAGCACGGGCGGATCGAACGCCTTGACCGGCGGCAGGGCCCCGTCGAATTTCTCGATCTGCACCAGAACGTGCTGGCCGGTGCACCCGTGCGAGAGTGACGACGTACCGATGTCCGGTGTCAGAACGTTGGGATTGCCGTGCACGCACAGAGAGTCGGGATCGGCAGGATCGAGCGGGTCGTACCAGGCACCGGTGGAAAGTTGGACGACGTCGCTCCGCAAGTCCGAGTCGACGATCACACCAGCAAGGCACGCTCCGCGATCGTTGAACACCCGCACCACGTCTCCTGCCGAGACGCCGCGCGCGGCCGCTGCATCGGGGTGCATACGAATCGGCTCGCGTCCCTGAATCTTCGACGCCTGGCTCGCAGCGCCGTGATCGAGTTGGCTGTGCAGACGCGTCTTGGGCTGATTGGCGATCAAGTGAAGCGGGAATTGCGAGGCTCGCGGTCCACCCAGCCACTCGTCGGGCTCGTACCAGCGCGGATGGCCGGCGCAGTCGTCGTAGCCGAAGGACTCGATGGTCTCGGAGAAGATCTCGATCTTCCCACTCGGAGTCGAGAGCGGATATTTCTCGGGATTCTCACGGAAGTCACCGAAGAGCACGAGGTTGTCTTCGGTTCGCATCCGGTAGTGCCCTTCTGCCCAGAAGTCCTCGAACGTCGGTGTGTTGCCGCCGTCTGCATCGACGAACGGCCGCCATTGACCGTAGAGATGCTCGATCCACTCCTGTGAGGATCGCCCCTCGCTGAACTGTTCCCCGAATCCGAGCGCAGAAGCGAGAGCGGCAAACGTGTCGTAGTCGTCACGCGAGTTCTCGAAAGGTGGAACGACCTGCTGCATCGCGACCAGAAGCGGGTCGTTTCGAGTGCAGCTCAGGTCATTTCGTTCGAGCGAGGTGGTCGACGGGACAACGATGTCGGCGTTGCGGGCCATCGGCGTCCAGTACGGATCGTGAACGACGATCGTGTCCGGACGCGCAAATGCCCGTCGCAGCCTCGGGAGATCCTGATGGTGGTGAAACGGATTGCCACCGGCCCAATAGACCAACCGGATGTCGGGATAGGTCAAGCGTCGGCCGTCGTAATCGAACTCCTCCCCGGGCGAAAGCAGCAGGTCGGAAATCGCGGCTACCGGAATGAAATCCGACACCGGATTCACACCTTGCGAGAAGGTCGGCAAGGGATACGGCACCGGAGCCAGACCCGGCTCGTTCATCGAACCGTAGCCGTGCCCGAAACCTCCACCCGGAAGCCCGAATTGGCCGAGCATCGCTGCGAGTGTCACGCCCATCCACGGTGCCTGTTCACCGTGTTTGATGCGTTGCAACGACCACGTGACGGTCACCAGCGTCCGGCCAGACGCCATTCTCCGAGCCAGGTCGGTGATGAACTCCGCCGACACACCGGAGATCTTCTGCGCCCAGCGCGGATCCTTCGGTACACCGTCGGAACGTCCGAGCAGGTAATCCTCGAAGCGTTCGTAACCGACGCAGAAACGGCCCAGGAAATCGCGATCGTGCAGGTCCTCCGACGCCAGGACAAAGGCCAGGGCAAGCATGATTGCAACGTCGGTTCCCGGAACGGGTGCGATCCACTCACAGTCACCCTCGACGTCGTCACGCAACGGACTGAAGGAGACGATCTTTCCGCCGCGGGCACGAAACGCGTCGAGCGCCCCGCGCGTCGGATGATCGCTCGTACCACCGGCATTGACTCCGGTGTTCTTGATCGGCACTCCTCCGAACGAGACGAGGAGTTCGGAGTGCTTCGCGATGACGTCCCACGACGTGGAGCGCGCGAACAACTTCCAGTGCGTTCCGACCACACGCGGCATGATGACACCGGTGGCACCGAGCGAGTAGCTGTGAACTGACTTGGTGTATCCACCCAGCTGATTCAGAAATCGGTGAACTTGGCTCTGCGCGTGATGGAATCGGCCGGCGCTGGCCCAGCCGTACGAGCCGCCGAAGATCGCCTTGTTTCCGTGCGCGTCGACCACGCGACGTAGTTCACGCGAGAGGAGTTCGGTCAGTTCGTCCCAGGAGACCGAGACGAATTCGTCGGCTCCACGTCGGTCGCTGGGACCCGGCCCGTTCTCGAGCCAACCCCGACGCACCGCCGGGCCCGAAACACGAGCCCGACTGCGCACCGAACCGGCGAGGTTCCCGAGCATCGGCGAAGGATTCGCATCACCCTCGTACGGATGCACGGCGGTCACCTCGCCGGCGACCGATTCGGCGGTGAACATTCCCCAATGGGACATGTGTTGACGACGCCGGTTCGGTGCAGTTGTCACAGGAACTACTTTCGAAGCAGATCAGGGAAGGGAAAGGACCAGCTTCTCGATGTCCACGCGCGGGCCGGTGAAGAACGGCACCTCTTCGCGAACGTGCAAGCGAGCTTCGGTGGCACGTAGATCGCGCATCAGATCGACGATACGAATGAGCTCGGGTGCTTCGAACGCGAGAATCCACTCGTAGTCCCCCAGGGCGAAGGCCGGGACCGTGTTGGCGCGAACGTCCTTGTACGAACGAGCAGCCATACCGTGATCGGCGAGCATCTTGCGACGCTCCTCGTCGGGGAGCAGGTACCACTCGTACGAGCGGACGAACGGGTAGACGCAGATGTAGTCGCCCGGATCCTCACCCGCGATGAACGAGGGCACGTGGCTCTTGTTGAACTCCGCGGGGCGGTGCACCGCCGAGTTGCTCCAGATGGGAGCACTGGCCTGTCCGAGGACGGTGGTGCGACGGAAATCCGCGTACGCGGCCTGCAGTTCCTCGATGGTGGCCGCGTGGGTCCAGATCATGAAGTCCGCGTCGGCGCGCAGGCCGGCGACGTCGTAGATCCCGCGAACCACGACGCCCTTGTCTTCGAGACCCTCGAAGAACAAGCGGGCGTCCTTGACCGCAGCTTCCCGATCATCGCCCAGCACACCGGGTTCCACCTGGAACACGGAGAACATGAGGTAACGGATTTCAGAGTTCAGTTTGTCGAAATCAAGGCGTGCCATGGGTCTATCGTGCCACTCGCTCGAATATCCGTGTAGCCGCCGTCGTGCCGACTGCGACACACGCCGGAACCCCGACGCCGTGCAGCCACGACCCGGCCAGGGCGAGGCCGTCGAACTGCGTCATCCCGGACTCGATTTCAGCCACGATTTCCGTGTGACCTGGGGCGTATTGGGGAAGACCTCCGTGCCACCGCTGTACGAAGGTCGCGCCTGGCTCCTCGGTGATTCCGGTCACGGTCTCGAGATCGGCGCGCGCGAAGTCGATCAACTCGCCATCCGACCGGTCGACGATCTCCGATGCACCGAATCGACCGAACGACACCCGAACGAGGTGCTCACCGCGATCAGCGAGGTGTGTCCACTTTCGACTCGACAGCGTGAACGCCTTGGCGGTCAGGTCGGCGTCGGTGGCTACCAGGATCCCTGAATTCTGCGGAAGTTCGACCTGCCCGGACAACCGGAGCGCCACCACCGCGGACGACGCCAGTTCGATCCGAGCGACGGTACTCGCAACATCCGCATCGACTCCGGCCAACAGCGCCGCTGCGCGCGGCGCCGGGACGGCCAGAATCACCGCGTCGACGCTTCCGAGCGGATCGACGTTCCAACCAGCCCCGTCGCTGCGCAACCCAGAAGCCTCGCCGCGGACGAAGGTCGCGTCGGCGGCCTGCTGCAGCGCATCGAGCAGGATGCCGTACCCGTCTCTGAGCGCTCCGAACACCGGCCCCGGTGCAGGCGTCGGCAATGCGGCTGCGACTGCATCCGTGAGGCTCCGAGAGCCCGCATCGAGGGCCGCAGCGAGTGTCGGCAAAGCTGCACGCACGCCGATGGTCTCCGCCAGCCCCGAATACACCCCACCGAGAAGCGGATCCACCGATCGGCTGACCACCTGATCACCGAATCGCTGCGAAACCAGTTCGGCAACACTGCAATCGGAACCGCGGGTCCACTCCAGCGGGACGCCGGCCTCGGCGGCGATGCGAGCCAGGGTCTGCTCGTCGACAAGATCTCTCACCGACTCCGCCGATGCCGGGATTCCCATCAGGGTTCCGGTGGGCAACCGACTCAGTGATCCCTGAGACCAGATCAACGGGCTCAGCCCCGCAGGGTAGACGATCTGATCGGTCAGACCCAGCTCGGCGAGAAGCGCAGGAACTTCCGGCCGACGGGCGATGAAAGCCTCGGCACCGATGTCGATCGGGCCACCGCCCAGATCAATCGTTCGCAGCTTCCCGCCCAGTCGCGGTGAGTCGTCGACGATCGTGATGTCCGCTTCGGAGCCCAGACTGCGCCGAAGCCGGTACGCGGCAACCAGACCGGAGATTCCTCCTCCGATCACCGCGACCGACGGCCGATTGGTCGTCACAGCGAGTGCACCAGCTCCACCGCCGCGGTGATCGCCGTGGGATCGGTGTCGGGAAGAACTCCGTGGCCGAGGTTGAAGATGTGGCCGATGGCACCGGCCTCGATCGCGCGGTCCCCTTCGGCGGCGATCCGGCGCACCTCACGATCGATCACCTCGGGGCCCGCGAACAGTACGGCGGGATCGAGGTTGCCCTGCAGCGCCTTACCCGGACCGACACGACCAGCCGCGACGTCGAGCGGAATCCGCCAGTCGACACCCACGACGTCGGCGCCTGCCTCCCCCATCGCGCCGAGAAGTTCACCGGTGCCGACACCGAAGTGGATACGCGGGACGCCGGCAGCGGCAACCTCGGCGAACACTCGCTCGGAATGCGGCAGGACAAATTCCCGATAATCGGCCAGCGAGAGCGCGCCGGCCCACGAGTCGAACAGCTGGACCGCGTCGACGCCCGCCTTGAGCTGCGCCTGCAGGAAGCAGATCGTGGTGTCGGCCAAACTTCCGAGCAACGCGTGCCAGGTCTTCGGATCGGAGTGCATGAGCGCTTTGGTCTTCTCGTGGTTCCGGCTCGGACCACCTTCGACCAGATACGACGCCAGAGTGAACGGCGCTCCGGCAAAGCCGATCAGCGGCGTGGAGCCCAACTCGGTGGTGAGAAGCCGAACGGCCTGCGCGATTGCGCCTACCTCTTCGGGAACCAGTCGCGGGAGTGCTGCAACGTCGGCGATGGAGCGAATCGGATTGGCGACCACCGGTCCGACGCCGGCAACGATGTCGAGATCAATTCCCGCGGCTTTGAGTGGAACGACGATGTCCGAGAACAGGATTGCCGCGTCCACGTCGTGACGGCGCACCGGCTGCATCGTGATCTCACAGACCAGCGCCGGATCGAAACAAGATTCCAACATGCCGATCCCGGCGCGGATCTCGCGGTACTCCGGCAACGAACGCCCGGCCTGACGCATGAACCACACCGGCCGTCGACTCGGAGTGCGTCCGGTCGCCGCGGCAAGCAACGGTGCGTCGGGCAAGACTCGCCGAGCGCTGTATTCCGCCGACCCGGTAATGCCTGAATTCATGTTGTCCAACCCGCTCATCAGTCCTCGCGCTCTCCGCCAACGTGTGTCTTCGATCGACTCAATGCTGCCACGTCCCACACTCGGGATCGGACACCCGAGCGGTTCGTGAGCGGCCACACACCCGAGCCACACTCGGTCGGCGCGCCTCCACCTCCCCGCCCGCATCCCCGACTAACGTCCTGACCTGTGACGACATCCGGATCGACAGCCGACCCGGCCGAGTTCCGTGCCGCCGTGGAGGCGATGACCGCTGCGCGGGTTCGGCCCGAGATAGAGGTCGGTCCCATCCGCCCGCCGCAGCGCCTCGCTCCGTACAGCCACGCGGTGGGGGCCGAGGTTCTCCACCCGGACTCCGACGTCGTGGCCGAGCAGTCCGAAGGTGACGCTTTCGGCCGCCTGATCCTGTTGTTCGATCCGGACGGCGACGAGGCGTGGAACGGCACCATGCGGTTGGTGGCGTACATCCAGGCCGATCTCGACGAAGCCGTCGCCGCGGATCCACTACTTCCCGAAGTAGCCTGGAGTTGGCTGGTGGACGCTTTGGAGGCCGGACCGGAACCTTTTGTGGCCCTGGGCGGTACGGTCACAGCTACAACTTCCGTGCGGTACGGCGACATCGCCGGGCCTCCGCGAGCCCATCAACTGGAGTTGCGAGCGTCCTGGACTGCAACTTCGTCCGAATTGGCTCACCACGTCGAGGCTTTCTGCGAGGTTCTCGCGTACGCGGCGGGGCTTCCGCCTGCCGGGATAACCACGCTGTCGCGGCAGAACGACTGACTCTTTCACTCGTTTGAGCATTCCCCCGGAAAAATACTAGAACCTGTTCTAGAATGAGTCATGCAACGTCTCAGCGGACTCGACGCGACCTTCCTCTACTTGGAAACACCGACCCAGCTATTGCACGTTTGTGGACTTGTCCTGCTCGACCCCACGACCATCCCGGGCGGCTACGACTACCGGAAGCTGCTTCGCGAGTTGGACTCGCGAATGGCCACCATGCCGACCTTCCGGCGCAAACTCAAAGATTCCCGTCTCAATCTCGACTACCCCGTGTGGGTCGACGATCACGATTTCGACATCGAGCGGCACTGCCATCGGACCGCGGTACCTGCTCCCGGCACACACGCGGAACTGGCAGAGCTCGCCGGACACATCGCGAGCCAACCGCTGGATCGTTCCCGACCGCTGTGGGAGATGTGGGTCATCGAGGGACTTGCCGACGGACAGATCGCCGTCATGTCGAAGATCCATCACAGCGCTGCCGACGGTGTCACCGGCGCGAACATCCTGGCTCAGCTGTGCAGTCTCGAACCGGATTCACCGGCGCTCGTGGATCCCACAGCACAGGGTGCGGGCGACGCGGGAACGCTGGACATCGCGATCGGCGGACTCATGGCCGTCATCGCCCGGCCCGCAAGAATTGCCCGTCTGGTCCCGGGCGGAATCGCCATGCTCCCGAAGTGGGTGACGCGTGCGCGAAAGGGTGAAGCGATGCCTGCTCCGTTCACCGCGCCGCGGACCTCGTTCAACGGCGCGATCACCGGTCACCGCAACGTCGCGTTCAGCCAACTCGATCTCGCGAAGGTCAAAGCCGTCAAGGACCGTCACGGCGTCAAGGTCAACGACGTGGTTCTCGCGCTCTGCGCCGGGGCACTGCGTAAGTATCTGGAGGACCGGGACGAACTGCCGGAGGACTCCCTCGTCGCCATGGTGCCGGTGTCGGTCCACGGCAAATCCGATCGTCCGGGCACGAACCAGATCTCGGGCATGTTCACGCAACTCGGCACCCAGATCGCCGATCCGGTCGAACGCCTGCACGCGATCAGCGATTACAACGCCACCTCGAAGAACCACAACGAGGCTCTGGGCGCGAACATGCTCCAGGACTGGTCGCAGTTCGCTTCGCCGGCGGTGTTCGGCGCCGCCATGCGCGTGTACTCGTCGCTCAAACTCGCCGAGCGTCACCCCGTCGTGTCCAACCTGGTCGTGTCGAATGTGCCTGGACCGCCGGTCCCGCTCTACTTCCTCGGTGCCCAGATCAAGGGAATGTTCCCGCTCGGCCCGATCTTTCACGGAGCAGGTCTCAACGTGACGGTGATGTCTCTCGACGGAAAACTCGACGTCGGCATCGTCAGTTGCTCCGATCTGGCACCCGAATTGGACCAGCTCGCGCAAGGTTTCGGAGCCGCACTCGACGAACTGTTCGACGCTGAGGTGACAACCCCGGCCCCGACTGCGACGTAGAGTCAGTGACCATGTCCGAAGTCACCGATGATGCAACCGAGCCCACCTCCGACGTAGTTCCGCTGCTCGTTCCGCGTGACGGAGTTCCGGACGTCATCACCACTGCCGCCGGTGTCGCCGACGCCGCGGCCGCGCTGGCCTCCGGCCACGGCCCGCTCGCCGTGGACGCCGAGCGCGCATCCGGATTCCGCTATTCGGCACGGGCGTACCTGATCCAGCTTCGCCGCGAAGGAGCAGGATCGTTCCTTCTCGACCCGATTCCGACAGCGCAAGACCTGCAGCCGTTGGCCGAGGTGATCAACCCGTTGCAATGGGTGCTGCACTCTGCCGATCAGGATCTCCCCGGCCTCGCCGAACTGGGCCTGACGCCGGCCGAGCTGTTCGACACCGAACTGGCCGGACGACTGGCCGGGTTCGAGCGAGTCGGACTCGCCGCGATCGTGGAACGAACCCTGCGAGTGGAACTTCGCAAGGGTCACGGGGCTGCGGACTGGTCGACACGTCCGCTGCCGGACGCCTGGTTGAACTACGCCGCCCTCGACGTCGAAGTGCTTCTCGAACTGCGCGACGCAATGGAAGCCGAACTCGAATCCCAAGGCAAACTCGATTGGGCGAAGGAAGAGTTCGAGTACATCCGTCTGGCCGGCCCGCCCAAGCCCAAACCGGACCGCTGGCGTCGTACGTCGCACATCACCTCACTCAAGACCACCCGTCAGTTGGCGGCGGTACGGGCGCTGTGGCAGGCGCGCGAGGATCTCGCACGCAAGCGCGACGTGTCTCCGAGTCGGGTTCTTCCTGACTCCGCGATCATCGATGCCGCTCTCAAAGATCCTCGGTCGCTGGATGCGCTCCGCTCGCTTCCCGTCTTCGGCGGACCACGTCAACGCCGGTATTCGCGTATTTGGATGGACGCACTGGAAGCCGCGCGCAGGCTCCCCGACAGCGAGCTTCCGCCGAAAACCCCGCCCATCGTCGGGCCGCCCGCTGCCGGCCGCTGGGCCCGCCAGGATCCAGCGGCGGCTGATCGGTTGACCGCGGCGCGCGCAGCACTGTCGGACCTGAGCAAAGAGGTTTCGGTGCCCGTGGAGAATCTGCTCCAACCCGACCTGGTCAGGCGCCTGTGCTGGGACTGGAAACTGGAACCGGACTCGGACATCGCCGAAGTCGAGAGTGCGATCGAGACCAAGCTCACTTCCGGTGGCGCACGTGGCTGGCAACGCACTTTGACCGTTCCCGTCCTCGCCGAGGCACTGGACTCCGTGGTCCCGGCCGAGCCCGAAGTGGAAGAGCCGGAATCCTGACCTGACCCCGGTGTGAGGTTGGAGCAATTCGGCACGTTAAGTTACCGGTCAGTAATGGGCAGTAGTACGCTCGATACGAGGCCGGACGCCTGGCCGTGATCGCCGAACCAACGTCTCACCGCCCTTCGGTGCGGTGGGCAGCTCCATCAGGAGGAATTCGCGTGGCTCCATCCACAAACAACCAACGCAACGTCGTCTTCGTCGACGGCATTCGCACCCCGTTCGGCAAGGCCGGCCCGAAAGGCATGTACGCCGACACGCGCGCAGACGATCTCGTCGTCAAGGCGATTCGTGAGCTTCTTCGCCGCAACCCGCAGCTCGATCCCGCACGGATCGACGAAGTTGCCGTCGCAGCCACCACGCAGACCGGTGACCAGGGCCTGACCATCGGCCGCACCGCTGCGATCCTCGCCGGTCTCCCCGAAACCGTTCCCGGATTCGCCATCGACCGCATGTGTGCCGGCGCGATGACCGCCGTCACCACCACCGCGTCGGGCATCGGCTTCGGCCAGTACGACGTCGTGATCGCCGGTGGCGTCGAGCACATGGGTCACCACCCGATGGGTGAGGGCGCAGACCCCAACCCGCGTTTCCTCGCCGACCGCCTGGTCGACCCGAGCGCCCTCGTGATGGGTAACACCGCCGAGAACCTGCACGACCGGTTCCCGACCATCACCAAGGACCGCACGGACGCCTACGCCGTCAACAGCCAGAACAAGTACGACGCTGCCAAGAAGGCCGGCTTCATCGCCGACACCCTGGTCCCCGTCGCCACCCGCAGTTCCGCGGGCTGGGGTCTGGCCACCGAAGACGAGCCGCCGCGCCCCGGAACCACCGTCGAAGATCTCGCGAAGCTCAAGACGCCGTTCCGCCCGGCCGGACGCATCACCGCCGGTAACGCAGCCGGACTCAACGACGGTGCCACCGCAGCACTGCTCGCCGGTGAGGACACCGCAGCCGAGCTCGGCCTGCCGGTCGGCATGCGCATGGTGGGCTTCGCCTACCAGGGCGTCGACCCCGCCGTCATGGGCATCGGCCCGGTTCCCGCCACCGAGAAGCTGCTGGCACGCACCGGCCTCAAGATCGAGGACATCGGACTCTTCGAGATCAACGAGGCGTTCGCCGTTCAGGTCCTCGCGTTCCTCGAGCACTACGGAATCGCCGACGACGACCCGCGCGTCAACCAGTGGGGCGGCGCCATCGCGTGTGGCCACCCCCTCGCTTCCTCGGGCGTTCGCCTGATGACGCAGCTCTCCCGCCAGTTCGCGACACGCCCCGACGTGCGCTACGGCTTGACCACCATGTGCATCGGCCTCGGCATGGGCGGCACCGTCATCTGGGAGAACCCGAACCACGCTGACTACCAGGCAGGAGTCAACTAAATGTCTGATATTGCAACAGCATTCGCCGACGAGGTCGTGACGAACGCCTACACGAAGATCATCTCGGTCCCCGGCATCGAGGGCCCGTTTGCACTGATCACCCTCGACAACGGCTTCGACCACACCAAGCCGTCGTCCTTCGGTCCCGGCGGACTCGCAGCATTCGACGCCGCCCTCGACGAAGCCTTTGCCGCCAACCCGGTTGCCATCGCCGTCACCGGCAAGCCGTTCATCTTCGCCGCCGGCGCGGACCTCAAGGGTGTTCCCGCGATCACCTCTCGTGAGCAGGGACTCGAGCTGGGCCGCTTGGGCCACAAGGTGTTCCGACGCCTGCGTGAGTCGTCCGTTCCCACGTTCGCCTTCATCAACGGTGTCGCTCTGGGCGGCGGCCTCGAGGTCGGACTGCACAGCCACTACCGCACGGTTGCCGCCAATGCGGGCGCACTGGGTCTTCCGGAAGCATTCCTCGGTCTGGTCCCCGGTTGGGGCGGAACGCAGTTGCTCCCCAACCTCGTCGGCCCGTCGAACGCCGTCACCGTGGTTATCGAGAACTCGCTGAACCAGAACAAGGTGCTCTCCCCCAAGAAGGCACTCGAACTCGGCGTCGTCGACGTCGTTCTCGATTCCGCCGACTTCATCGAGCAGTCCCTCGCCTGGGCGTCGCAGGTCCTCGCCGGCACAGTGTCCCCCGCTCGCCCCGAGATCGATCGTGGCCAGGGCTGGGACGACGCGATTGCTCGTGCGAAGGCGATCGTCGACGGCAAGACCAAGGGCAACGCTCCCGGCGCCGTCAAGGCCGTCGAGTTGCTCGAACTGGCTCGCAGCACCGACATCACCGATGCCGCCTCGCTCGACAAGGGCTTCGCGGCCGAGGACGAGGCTCTTGCCGATCTTCTGCTGACGGACGAGCTCCGGGCTGGTCTGTACGCCTTCGATCTGGTGAACAAGCGCGCCAAGCGTCCCGCCGGAGCACCCGACCGCTCGCTCGCTCGTAAGGTCAGCGGCGTCGGCATCGTCGGCGCCGGCCTCATGGCCAGCCAGCTCGCGCTGCTCTTCGTCCGCCAGCTCAAGGTGCCGGTCATCCTGACCGACATCGACCAGGAACGCATCGACAAGGGTGTCGGCTACGTCCACACCGAGATCGAGAAGCTCCAGGGCAAGGGGCGCATGTCCCCCGACGCTGCGAACCGCCTCAAGGCGCTCGTCTCCGGTTCCCTCGACAAGGCCGCGTTCGCCAAGACCGACTTCGTCATCGAAGCCGTCTTCGAGAACATGGACGTCAAGAAGAAGGTCTTCGCGGAACTCGAGCAGTTCATTGCTCCCGAAACCATCCTCGCCACCAACACCTCTTCGCTCTCCATCACGGAAATGGCGTCCGGCCTCGAGCATCCCGAGCGTGTGGTCGGCTTCCACTTCTTCAACCCGGTGGCCGTTCTTCCCCTCCTCGAGATCATCAAGGGCAGCAAGACCGATGATGCCACTCTCGCAACGGCTTTCGCCACCGCGAAGTCGCTGAAGAAGTCCGCCGTCCTCTGCGGCGACAAGGCCGGCTTCGTCTTCAACCGCCTCGTCACCCGCACCTTGGGTGAGGTCATGTCCGCCGTCGACGAAGGCACCCCCTTCGACGTCGCAGACAATGCCATCGCCGAACTCGGCATGCCCATGTCGCCGTTCACCTTGCTGGCCCTCGTCGGACCCGCAGTGGCACTGCACACCGGTGAGACCCTGCAGGAGTCGTACCCGGACCGGTTCAAGAGCTCACCCGGACTCGAAGCACTCGTCGAGGCCCGCAAGCCCGGCGTGTGGACCTGGGGCGAGAACGGTCAGGCCGTCGACCCCGAGGTCGCCGCACTGTGGCCGCAGGGTGACAAGGTGTCAACTTCGGAAGAGGTCCTCGAGCGCACACGTCGTGCATTTGCCGAGGAAATTCAGATCATGCTCGACGAGGGCGTCGTAGCGGCAGCCGAGGACATCGACCTCTGCCTGCTGCTCGGCGGCGGATTCGGATTCTGGAACGGCGGCATCACGCCGTACCTGGACCGGACCGGTACCTCCGAGGCCGTCAACGGCAAGCGCTTCCTCGCGCCCGGTGTTGCCAGCGTCTGAGTCAGTCGATCGACCCGTCACGGACGGCGTGCCCTCGGGTGCGCCGTCCGTGACGTTCTGCAGGCTCAGAAGAGTGTTCCCACATCGTCTTTCACGATGTTCTCGAGCGCGCGCTCCGCGACGGCGGCGATGGTCATCGACGGATTGCACGCAGCGGAGTTCCCCGGCAGCAGAGCGCCGTCGAGCACGTACAACCCCCGCTGGCCCAGAACCCGCCCATCAAGATCGCACACCGAGTTCATGCAGGCACCGCCTAGGGGATGCCAGGTGGACGGCAGTAACGCGTTGGTGTCGGTGAGCAGTCCTCCTGCCGCGATCTGCTGGGCCGCAGGTCCGATGTGGCCTTGCTGGATCGCCGAATCCCCGTCCTTCGGCCAACGGAGCACCGCCTCACCCCGCGCCGAGTCGTACACGAACCGACCTCGGTCGCCGCTCACAACGAATCCGACCATCACCGTGCTGTGAGCGTCGAACGCAACGGGCGGGAACGACGCCTGAATGACGGTGAACGCATTATGCGGGTCGTCCCAGTTCCGGCTGCCGTAGACGACCGGCCCGCCCTGCGTCGCACCGAAGTTCTCGGCGAGATCCGACCAGATGTAGATCCGATCGGCATTGGTCCCCCACCCTGCGCCGAGCTCGTCCGGCAGATCCGTGATCCGCCCCGTCGCCGCGGCGCGGACCAGGAGTTTGGTGGTGTTCATGCTGCCTGCAGCCATCACGAGCGCATCCGTCGTCAAGATCTTGTTCTCGAGAATCTTGCCGGAAATGTCGGTCCGGTCCACGTACACGCGCCACCGTCCGTCGGCGGCCCGCTCGACATCGGTGACCTGGTGCAGAGTCTCCACATTCACCAATCCGGTCGCTTCCGCAGCCGCAATGTAGGTGACATCCACCGAATGCTTGCCACCGTTGTTGACACCGAGCGCGCCGTCACCGTTGGTGTAAGACGGCTTCATCTCACCCCTCAGTTCGGCCAACGCGAAGTTCCAGTCGATCGGCATCGGAATCTTCGACACGGGTAGACCGGAACGCGTTGCGTTACGCGCGAATACACGTGCCGCCTCGTAGTTCGGGCTGGAAATCAGTTCGTCTGGTGCAGTTTCCACTTGCAGCATCCGCGCCACCCGCGGGTAATGGACGCGGCCCATTCGTGCGTAATCGAGCTCCTCCGGAAAGTGCGTGTTGAAGACCGCTTCTTCCGGTTGCAGCGTCATCCCTTGGTACACAAGCGATCCGCCGCCCACACCGGCTGCGCAGATCGCGGTCATGTTCTCACCGGTCACCGTCTCCAACAAACCCGCGTATGGCTCGAAGATCGCCGGCCTGCCGAACAGAGTCGGGTTGGACTGATGCCAGAGGATGCGCTTGTCCGGGCTGGCGGGGTGCGGGAAAGTTTCGGCATTCGGCCCGGTCTGCCACCGAATCCCTCTCTCCAGCAAAGTGACCGGAACCCCCGCCTCGGCCAGGCGAAGTGCCGTCACCCCGCCGCCGAACCCCGATCCGATAACCACGACACGGTGCACTTCACGTGTCAGCGGAATCCCTGTTGCAGCCCTGGCAGTGCGTGGCGCCATCATCGCGACTCCCACGGCGGCCGTACCGGCCAAGAACGATCTACGTTTCACTCCGGACATGACTGGTGCTCCCTCGAAGAATGTCGCCAGAGAATTCCGGGCACGCCAAAACTAGACACTCTGACGCTCGAGTGTCAAGGTTTTGGCGGAGCAGGCAAGGAACTACGAGGTCGACCGGATTGCGGGCCCGAGCCACCTCGAGAGAAAGGCCCGCAAGGAGTCGTCGGAATGTACGAGGTCACTGTCGAATGCAACAACCGAAAGCCCCAGTCGCACGGCAATTTCCACTATCTCATCCAACTCCGCCTCGGTGGCGAGGCCACGTTCGACCATAGGGGTGAGCATCTGACCAGCGAAAGGTATTGCTCGACTCATCATTTCGAGATCGAAGACAGGGTTTCCCCGCTCGGCGAGGAGCAGAGTCGCGAGCACCGGGTGAGCACGCACGGCAGTTCGCGCGGCAACGATGAATTCGACGACGTAATCACACGCCGTGTCGACCGACTCCACCTGTGCCGTGATCTCCCCGAGAACCTCGACAGCGAGACCGCCCATCGCCTGGGAGACGACCTCCTCACGTGTGCCGAAAATCGAGTACACCGTCTGGCGCGAGACACCGGCCGCGGTGGCAACTGCGGCAATGTTCACAGCCTCGAATCCGCCACCTTCGATCAGTCCGAGGGCGGCGCCGAGAATCTTCTGCTGTGATCGCACGAGGAAAGTATTGCCCACCGAAACGGTGCACTGAGAAACGCGGTCCAGATCCGACTCCCACCTGCATAAACGGCACAATCGGTTTCGTTTGGCTGCCGAAATTCAGTAGGTTAGGCTGCCCTTCATGAAAACTTCTGTTCGGGGCTTCACTGCCCTCGGTGCGGCTGCAATCGCGGTCACCGCACTTGTCTCGTGCTCCTCGGATTCAGGCACATCCACGCCATCCCAAGGTACGGGCGGATTCCCCGTCAGCATCGAGAACACCTTCGGCACCACGACCATCGACTCGAAGCCCGAGCGCCTCGTCACCCTCGGATGGAACGCGCAGGACATCCTGTACGCACTCGATCTGACTCCGGTCGGACAGCCCAAGTACACCTACGGTGCGGACGACAACGGCGTCATGCCCTGGGCGCAGGACTACTTCGACGCGGACAAGACAACGCTCTTCGACATGCCGGCCAGCGGAGAACCGCCGATCGAGTCCATCACGTCGTTGACCCCCGACGTCATCCTCGCGCCGTACGAGGGCTTCGAGGAATCCGTCTACAACCAACTGAGCAAGATCGCACCGACGGCCGCCTACCCCGGCGCGGCCTGGCAGACATCCTGGCAGGACCAGACCCGCATCGTCGGCAAGGCAGTCGGCAAGAGCGAAGAGGCCGACAAGCTCGTCGACGGCCTCGACGCGACTCTCGCCGATACCGCCACAGCCCACCCGGAGTTCGCCGGAAAGACATTGGCAGTGGTCAACTTCGACACCGATTCGAGCAACATCAACGTCTATCTGCCCACTGATCCGCGGGTCCAGGTGCTGACCGAACTCGGGTTCGTCAACGCACCGGGCGTCGAGAAGCTAGCCGCGGACAATGCAGGTGGATCGTTCTTCAAGACGATCTCCTACGAGAACATCGCCGACATCGACGCCGATGTGATCGTCGGCTTCACCGACGGCTCCGGTGATCCGTCCGGCATACCCGCAGTCGGTGGACTCGGCGCGGTCAAGCGTGGATCCACCGCATTCCTCAGCGACACCCGGGTCATCGGCGGACTGAGCAACGTCAACGTCCTGAGCACGCCGTGGGTCCTCGGCCAGATCACACCGACGTTGAGCGAAGCCGCAAAGCGCGCCTCCGCCTAGAAACGAGATTTTCCCGACAACCCTCTCCGGCGTGATCCGTATCGAACGGCTCGCCGGAGAGGCGGGTGACCCGGAAATTCATGGCGAAGGATCTCGAAGACATTGCAGCAAAAGCCGAGCGCCGCTCGGGCGAGTAAAGCGCCCTCACCTGCACTTACCATATTGTTTGCATACTAACTGCAATCAATACGACATTACTGTGTCAAGCTGATTCGCTGCGGGAATGGACTCAGCTGGGTAACGGCGCGTGAGTCCCCGCCAAATCTGCCCCGGTGGGCGTAGCGTGCAGAGTGCTCGCGGATGGATCGGCGCATCGGGGTGTCGACCGTAGGGCCTTTGAGGGGGCAGGAATGGCATTCAGCGGAACCGCCTCCGGCGGAGGATCAGGCGCTACTCGCGCCGACGTCGGACATGCAGTGCTCTTCGCCGGCGCCGCCGCGCTCGGCGGTTTTCTGTTCGGATACGACACCGCCGTCATCAACGGGGCGGTCGGTGCGATCCGAGACAAGTACGACATCGGCGCCTCGGGCACCGGGCTCACGGTCTCACTGACTCTGCTCGGCGCAGCACTCGGCGCCTGGATCGCAGGCACACTCGCCGACCGACTCGGCCGCATCCGCGTCATGCAGATAGCCGCGGTGTTGTTCATCATCGGCGCCGTAGGCTCCGCAATTCCGTTCAGCGTCTACGACCTCACGTTCTGGCGCGTGGTCGGCGGCCTGGCAGTGGGTTTCGCGTCAGTCATCGCCCCGGCCTACATCGCGGAGATCTCCCCCGCCGCGATTCGCGGACGTCTCGGCTCTATGTACCAACTGGCGATCGTTCTCGGAATCGCCGTGTCGCAGTTGGTCAATTACGCCCTCCAGGCCGCGGCCGGTGGTGATCGCAATCAGATCGCAGGCCTCGAAGCCTGGCAGTGGATGCTGATGCTCGAGGCGGTTCCCGCAGTCCTGTACCTGATCACGACAACCACGATTCCCGAATCTCCACGGTTCCTCGTGGCGCAGGGCAAGGACGATCGTGCTCGCAAGATCATCTCCGATCTCGAAGGTGGAGATCACGACGCCGTCACCGAACGCATGAACGAGATCCGCGAATCTCTGACGGAGAAGCAAGCCAAGACCACAGTCCGCCAACTCTTCTCGAAGCGGCTCGGGGTCTCCCATCTGGTGTGGGTCGGTATTGCACTCGCCGCATTGCAGCAGTTCGTCGGTATCAACGTGATCTTCTACTACTCGAGCACCCTCTGGCAGGCGGTCGGATTCGGCGCCGACCGATCCCTGCTGATCAGCGTCGTGAGCGCCTTGGTCAACATCGTCGGTACATTTGTCGCCATCGCCGTCATCGACCGGGTCGGTCGAAAGCCGCTGTTGTTGGTCGGTTCCGCCGGTATGGCCATCTCACTGGGCACCGCGGCGTTCTGTTTCCATTCGGCAACAGTGACCAAGAACGAGATCGGCGAATCTGTGGCCACACTGACCGGAGCGAACGCGACTATCGCACTTATCGGTGCGAACGCATTCGTATTCTTCTTCGCTCTGTCCTGGGGCCCGGTGGTCTGGGTTTTGATCTCCGAGATGTTCCCCAACCGCGTGCGTGCTGCAGCAGTAGGAATTGCGACCGCCACCAACTGGGTCGCGAACTTCCTGGTCTCCTGGACGTTCCCGGCACTGGCCGATTGGAATCTGTCGTACACCTACGCCGGCTACGCCGTCATGGCAGTGTTGTCGCTGTTCGTCGTCCTGAGGTTCGTGAAGGAAACGCGAGGCAGCACACTCGAATCCGTCCAGTAGCGAGCTCTCACGATTTCACCGAAAGCGGTGGCCCTCGGATTGATCCGTGGGCCACCGCTTTTCGAGATCGTAGTGAAGATTATCGTGAGACGAGCTGTCAGCCTTGCGCGACTTCACCTTGAGCCGACGCCGAGGACGCGTCTTCCTGGACGTGGACGCCGACGCTACCCATCCCCGCCACCCAGCCGGTGATCTTGCGGGAGAGGTCCTGAGCCGTGAGTCCGAGTTCCTTGTGGATGGCCTCGCGGCTGGCGTGATCGAGGAACTGCTGGGGAACGCCCATGTCGCGGCACGACGTGTGCACTCCGGCTGCCCGCATCGCGGCCGAGACCGTCGAACCGATGCCGCCGTGCAGACCACCGTCTTCGATGGTGACCACGAGGGCGTACTTGTCCGCCATCTTCACCAGGGAATCCGCGACCGGCAGAACCCACCGCGGATCGACGACGGCAACCGAGATGCCCTGCTTGTCGAGCCGCTCGGCAATCTCGAGTGCCAGGGATGCAAACGGGCCCACCGCGACGAGGAGCACGTCGCCGCGCTCACCCTCGCTGGACTTGAGAACGTCGACCATTCCGTCGAGTCGCTTCACGGCCGGAATCGCTTCGGGTACAGCGCCCTTCGGGAAACGAACGACGGTTGGGCCGTCGTCGACGAGAAGCGCCTCGTCCAGTTCTTCCCGCAGCGTGTCGGCGTCACGCGGTGCCGCGACGCGGATCCCCGGGATGATTCCGAGCAGCGAAAGATCCCAGACGCCGTTGTGGCTGGCGCCGTCGACTCCGGTGACCCCGGCGCGGTCGAGCACGACTGTCACCGGTTGCTTGAGCAGAGCGACGTCCATCAACAACTGGTCGAAAGCCCGATTGAGGAAGGTCGAGTAGATAGCAACGACGGGGTGAAGTCCGCCAAGTGCAAGACCGGCGGCCGAGGTCATCGCATGCTGCTCGGCGATACCGACGTCGAAGATCCGATCGGGGAACTTCTCACCGAAGGCCGCGAGGCCGGTGGGCCCGGCCATCGCCGCGGTGATGGCGACGATGTCCTCACGACGCGAAGCCTGCTCGATCAACGCGGCCGAGAAGACCGACGTCCAGTCCGGCGCGGACGACTTGGTGCCGCGACCGGTGACGGGATCGATGACACCGGTGGCATGCATCTGGTCGGCCACGTCGTTCTCGGCGTGTGCGTAACCGTTGCCCTTTCGAGTGACGGCATGCACGATGACCGGTCCGCCGTAGGCCTTCGCCCGGCGCAATGCCGATTCCATGGCGGCTTCGTCGTGTCCGTCCACCGGTCCGAGGTATTTGATACCGAGATCGGTGAACATGACCTGAGGGCTGACCGCGTCTTTGAGACCCGCCTTCATTCCGTGCAGGACGGAGTACGCGGTGCGCCCCACCCAGGGCAGTCTCTTGACCATGCGTCGGCCACTGTCGAGGGCGCGCTCGTAACTCGGTGCGGTTCGCAGTGCCGAAAGATGGTCGGCGAGTCCGCCGATGGTCGGTGCGTAGGAGCGGCCGTTGTCGTTGACGACGATCACCACCGAACGGTCCTTGCCTGCCGCGATGTTGTTGAGAGCTTCCCAACACATTCCGCCGGTCAGCGCACCGTCACCGACGACGGCAACTACGTGGCGATTCTGACCCGTCAGCGCGAAGGCCTTCGCGAGGCCGTCGGCATAGGACAGCGCGGCGGAAGCGTGAGAGGACTCGACCCAGTCGTGTTCGCTCTCGGCGCGGCACGGATACCCGGACAGTCCGCCCTGCTTACGCAGAGTGTCGAACTGATCCTGACGACCGGTGAGGATCTTGTGTACGTAGGCCTGATGGCCCGTGTCGAAGATGATCGCGTCCTGCGGCGAGTCGAAAATTCGGTGCAGTGCGAGGGTCAACTCCACGACGCCCAAGTTGGGCCCGAGGTGACCACCGGTCGCAGCGACCTTCAGCACGAGGAACTCACGAATCTCGTCGGCCAACTCCGTCATCTCGGCGTGGCTCAACTGACGTAGATCGTCAGGACCCTGAATGCGGGCAAGAACACCCAACGAGATCGCTCCCTCCGTGCTTCACAGCTGCACCGGTGCGCGCCGCGGCTGTCTTCGCGACAGTGCTGCCAGTCTACGGAGCGTTCCGGCGAACCGACACGCGGACTCGGCCCGATTCCGGTGTGACTTCGCGTAACAGCGAAATCCCGCGGATCGCTCGTGATCGCAATCACAGACAAATGGGATCCGTCGCGATCGACTCGGCAACTCTTCTTCCACAAAACGACCGCCATGTCAGCTTAAGGTCGACGTATGGGAACTGTGGTCGACGACCTGATAACGCGAGTGTTCGACGAAGTCCGATCACTCGACGAAGGCGAGTTGGCCGACTACATCCCCGAACTCGCGGCGGTCGCCCCCGATTCGTTCGGAATCTGCATCGCCACCGTAGACGGTTACGTCTACGAGATCGGTGACTCGCGAATCCCGTTCACCATTCAGTCGATCTCGAAGCCCTTCACCTACGCCTTGGCTCTCGCCGATCGAGGAAGCGAGGCGGTTGCCGCGAAAATCGACGTCGAACCATCCGGCGAGCCGTTCAACGAAATCAGCCTCGACCCGCTCACCGAACGGCCACGAAACCCCATGATCAATGCCGGGGCGATCACCGCTGCATCACTGGTTGCCGGACCGAATCCCGAGGCCCGCTTCGAGCGCATCCGCTCGGCGTACTCGCGATACGCAGGCCGCGAGCTGACCTTCAACGAAGCCGTCTACACCTCCGAGGCCCGCACCGGTCACCGCAACCGTGCGATCGGCCACATGCTGCGATCCTTCGACGTCATCACCGGCAATCCCGACGAGGCCGTCGACCTGTACTTCCGTCAGTGTTCGATCGACGTGACCTGCCGCGACCTGAGTCTGATGGCTGCGACGATGGCGAACAACGGCGTCAATCCGCTCACCCACGAGCGTGCGCTGGCACCCGCAGGCGTCGAACAGGTCCTCAGTGTCATGGCAACCTGCGGGATGTACGACGGCGCCGGCAAGTGGCTGGTAGAGGTCGGATTGCCGGCCAAGAGCGGTGTCGGCGGCGGAGTGCTGGCGGTTCTGCCGGGCCAGATCGGGATCGCCGTGTACTCCCCCAGGCTCGACGTTCACGGCAACAGTGTTCGCGGAGTTGCGTCTGCCCGGGCACTGTCGAAGGAACTCGAACTGCACTTCCTCCACGTGACGCGGGCGTCACGCTCGTCGATCCGGGCCAGATACAGCGTCATCGAAGCACCGTCGCGAGTACGACGCACCCCGACCGAACAAGCCGTGCTCGACGACGTCGGCAAGCGCAGCCGGGTCTACGAACTGCACGGCGATCTCCTCTTCACCGGTGCCGAATCGGCGGTCCGCGAAATCGGCTCGGTGGACGAGGGCCTCGAAGTTGTCGTCATCGACGTCCGCCGCGTCGACGACGCCAGCGACGTCGCAGTACGCATGATCACCGCGCTGCAGGTTCAACTGGCCGAGCAGGCTTGTGCTGTGGCCGTCGTCGATCCGCAAGGACTGCTGGGACAACGAAGTTCGAGCATCGACCCCGCCAGACGAAGTGGTCGGGTTTTTGCCGATCTCGATTCCGCCATGCAGTGGTGCGAAGACACGCTGCTTGCGGTGCATTGTGAGGCCGATCGGCAGGCGTCGACGATCTCGATCGAGGACCACCCAGTTCTCGATGCTCTGTCCGCGGCGCAGATCGAGGGATTCTCCGCAGAACTGGAGACGCGAACCTATGCCCGCGGCGAGAAGATCGCCCGCCGAGGCGAAGCGGCCTCGGGGTTCTATCTGATTCTCAGCGGCCAGGTCAGCACCATGTTCACCGACGCGCACGGGGTCGAGCACCGCATCACGACGCTCTCCGCCGGAATGACGTTCGGCGAGATGACGATGTTCCTCGACACTCCGTTCCTCAACGACATCCGCGCCGATTCCACGGTCACCGTGGCCGTCCTGACTCCGGAGCGATATGCAGAACTGACCGCGCAGGCACCCGAGTTGAAACTTGCGCTTCTCGAACGACTGGCGGCGGGCGCCTACGAGCAATTGGACCTGATGTTGCGGAGTGTCATATCCGCCGGACGAATCGGATAGGAACCACACGTGCCCACCACCGCCTTCACCTCGGAGCCGTCCACTGTCACGGTGACCGGAACCGCCACTGCAACAGCTGTTCCCGACATCGTGCGATTGACGATCGGAGTATCGGTGACACAGACGGCCGTTTCCGACGCGTTCGACGCCGTCGCGCGTCTGTCCACTGCCCTGACCGAGACCCTGCACGCGCGCGGTGTGCGCGGAGCGGACCTCACCACCGCCGGGCTGAGCGTCCATCCGCAGACTCACTGGAGCGACGGAGGCCGCCAGGAGACAACAGGATTCACGGCATCGACAACTTTCCGAGTCGTACTGCGAGAGCTGGAGCCGGAAGCGGCGAACTCCCCCGCTGCCGTCATCGCGGCATGTGTATCGGTGGGTGGCGACGCGATTCGGCTCGACGGACTGGAGTTCGATCTCGACGACCGCAGCGATCTGGCGACAAGAGCACGCGAATTGGCCTGGACGGCAGCCGAATCGAAGGCCAGACAGTTCGCAGACCTGGCAGACAAAGATCTGGTCGAAGTCCTCGAGGTGCTCGAGGACTTCGACCAGATCGTGCCGATGCGCGGACGTGTCGCGGCGATGAAAGCGGATTCGGCCCCGATAGCCGTCGAACGCGGAGAGATCGAAGAATCGATCTCGGTCCGCGTTCGATGGGCTATGGCGTGACAACAGTAATTCAGAAGACGCGGCCGGCAGTAGACCAGCCGGGCTTGCGGATCAGCGAGTGAGGTTCTTCTCCTCGTTCTTCTCTTCGCGTTCTTCTTCGAACTTCTGCTCGGCGTCGGGGGTTGCCATGTCGATGGTGGTGCGCAACGGACGGTTCGGGATGAAGATGACCGACACGAGCGTGACCACGGCGACGACGGCTGCGACCAGGAAGATCCGTCCTGTTGCGTCGCCGTAGGCGAACCGAACGATCTGCGAGACGAAGTCAGGCATATTGCTCAGGTCGAGGCCGTCCTGGAGGCTCTTTCCAGCTACTGCCTGCTGCTCGGGCGGCAAGGTGGAGACCGAATCGACTGTCAGTGTCTTGACGCGGGTCGCAAGAATCGAACCGAGCACCGACACGCCGATCGCGCCGCCGAAGGTGCGGAAGAACGCCACGATACTGCTGGCCGCGCCGATGTTCTCGACGCTGACCGTGTTCTGCACGGCGAGAACGATGTTCTGCATCAGCATGCCGGTACCGAGACCCACGATGGCGATGAAGATTCCGATTGTCCACAGGCTGGTTGCGTGGTCGATCGTCGACAGCAGCCCGAAACCGACCAGCAGCAGAACTGCGCCGGCGACGATGAAGGGCTTCCACTGACCGAACTTGGTGATCAGCTGGCCCGAGCCGACCGAGGCGACGAGCATGCCTGCGACCATCGGAATGGTGAGCAATCCGGCTTCGGTGGGATCGAATCCGCGTGCGGTCTGGAAGTACTGCGTCAGGAACGTCGTCGCGCCGAAGAGGCCGACACCAACTGCGATCGAGGCGATGATCGCGAGAGCCGTTGTGCGCTCGGTGATGATCTTGATCGGCAGGATCGGATCCTTGACCTTGGATTCGACGAACATCGTCAGGCCGAGCAGGGCCAGACCACCGATGACGAAGAAGGCCGACTCCTTCGAGAACCAGGCGTAGTAGTCGTCCTGACCGGCAAACGAAACCCAGATCAGCAGGACGCTGACACCGGCGGTGAGCAAGGTGGCGCCCATCCAGTCGATGGAGACGTTGTCCTTCTTCACGGTCTCGACGTGCAGTGTGCGCTGAAGCAGGAACAATGCGATGACTGCCAGCGGAACACATACGTAGAAGCACCAGCGCCAGCCGGCAGTGTCCACGAGGACGCCGCCGAGGATCGGTCCACCGGACATCGAGACGGCCATGGCCGCACCCATGTATCCGGAGTAGCGACCGCGATCTCGCGGCGGGATGATCGTGCCGATGATGGCTACGACGAGAGCGGTCAGACCGCCCATACCGATGCCCTGGATGACACGCGCACCGAGCAGCAACGGAACGTTGTGCGCCGCGCCGGCGATGACCGAGCCGATCACGAAGATGACGATCGCGGTCTGGACCAGGACCTTCTTGTTGTAGAGGTCGGCAAGCTTGCCCCAGATCGGCGTCGACGCCGCGGTGGCGAGCAACGCTGTCGTGATGATCCAGGCGTACTGCGTCTGAGTTCCGTGCAGTTCACCGATGATCGTGGGAAGCGCTGTGGAAACGATGGTGCTACTGAGCAGCGCGGTGAACAGCGCTGCGATGAGTCCGGTGAGTGCTTCGAGAATTTCGCGGTGAGTCATCGCGCCCGCTTCGCGAGCCGATCCGTCACCTCCGGTACTTGCCCGGGTTTCTCCTACTGTTGCTGCCATGTGCCTTATCTCCCAATACTTTCTACGCCCGTGTGCGGAACTGCCGGTGAGGCCTGCCGATTCGATGCGCCGAACGTCTCGTTGAGACGTTGCAGCGATGTCACTGCGGCCATGGCCTCTTCCTGGCTCCAGTCTTCGAGCATGTTGCGCAAACGCGCCGCACGCCGCTGCGTGGTTCTCCGTAAAACGTCGTGTCCCTCTTCCGATACTCGGATGCGGAACGCCCGCTTGTCAGCCGGATCGGGATTTCTCTCGACATACCCAGCGTCGACCAGATCCGACATTTGTCGGCTGAGCGACGACTGACTGACACACAGATCGACGGCCAATTCGTTCTGTCGGCACTCCCCACGCGCCGCCAGCATGAACAACACACTGACCAGCGCAGGCGGCAGCAGGCTGTCTGCACCGGTGGTGACCGCGGCTCGCAGCGATCTGCCGAACATGAAGATCGTGTCGACGAGCGCTTGGGCCGTCTCCGGCTGTACCGACATTGCCTACCCCTGAATTCGAGTGGCCCGAACGAGCCGTGACTTGAAAACGGAAAACTACTTGCAGAACGAAACTATACGATTAGTTGCGTAATGCAAGCAACTGTTGTGAACGCGAGAAGCGTCACACCGTTTCAGGGAAAGATTTCGGGACGTCTCAGCGTTCGAGGAGCGCGATGCACTCCATGTGGTGAGTCTGGGGGAACGCGTCGAACGCCCGGAGGCCACCGATTCTGAAGCCCTGCTCCAGGTAGAGGCCGATATCGCGACCGAACGACGCCGGGTCGCACCCGATGTGGACTATCCGCTCAGCGCCCGTTGAGGCGAGAGCTTCCACGACCGGACGGCCGGCCCCCGCACGTGGCGGGTCGAGCACGACGACAGCAGGCGAACGCTCCAGATCCGCGATGATGTTCTCGACGCGGGCGCTGTGGAAGCGCACCTGACCGAGATCGGACAGCGCTGCCTGCCCGTCCGCGACTGCACGCGCCGAAGATTCGACGGACTCCACCACGCCGGACGGCCCGACAAGCTCGGCGAGCACAGCTGCGAACACGCCGACACCGCCGTAGAGATCCCAGGCCGTGTCCGCGGTAGCGGCTCCGGCCCACTCCCCGACCACCTGTGAGTACGCGGCCGCAGCGCCGCGATGGGCCTGCCAGAAACCGGTCGCGGCCAGCGCCCATTCTCGACTGCCGACGCGCTCGGTCACTGTGTCCGATCCGATGGCAACTCGGGTCTTTCGCGGGCCGCCGCTTGCCGCTCGGCGTGCCATCGCGCCGCGTCGCCCGGGCGTCCGCCGTCCCGTCTTGGACACCGCGGGTGCCGCGATTTCCACGACGTGCCGCTCGCCCGCAGCGTCGAGAACGACCTGCAGCTCGCTACCTGGCGCCCACTGCGCACCGCCGAGACCGTCGTACGCGCTCTGATCGATCTGGGTGCACCGCAGGTCTGTGACGATCCGGTTGCTGCGGTACGCGTGGTATCCGGCGACACCGTGCCCGTCCACCGCCAACCGGACTCGCGTGCGCCAACCCGTTCCGCCTCCGGTTCCGGGCAGTTCCTCTACCTCGACGTCCGATTCGACACGAGCCAGTCGCAGAAGCTGCTCCCGCACGACCGAGGTCTTCATCTCACGTTGGACGCTCAGATCCGCATGCGAGTAGTCGCAGCAGCCCGCCCCGCCCGGGCCGGAGATCGGGCATGTCGGATCGATCCGATGCGGAGAAGCGTCGAGAACGGTGATCGCGTCGGCGCGGCAAAACGATCCGCCCTTGTCCTCGGTCACCCGGACCAGCGCACGCTCCCCCGGCAAACCGTGACGGACGAACACGACCCGCCCCTCGTGCCGGGCGACGACGAACCCGCCGTGACCGGGGTTGCCCAGATCGACCTCGAAGGTCTGTCCGGTCCAATTCTCACTCAACGAACTACGCCTGCCATTTCGATGTTGCCGATCATTTTTCGCCGGTGATCATTTCTCGCCGGTGTCGTAACCGCGACGCGTGGCACCTGCGGTCTTCTCGATGTCGAGCGGCTTCGCCTTTGCCGACGAACTCAGCTGCCACGGAACGCTGGTCACCATCACCCCGGGCTGGAAAAGCAGACGACTCTTCAGACGAAGCGCGCTCTGATTGTGCAGGATCTGCTCCCACCAGTGTCCGACGACGTACTCGGGAATGAAGACGGTGACGACGTCACGCGGAGCATCGCGTCGTACACGCTTGACGTAATCGAGAATCGGCTTGGTGATTTCGCGGTACGGCGACTCGATCACCTTGAGCGGAACCGTCACGTCGCTCTTCTCCCACTCACGCACGAGTGCACGGGTGTCCGGCTCGTCGACGTTGACCGTGATGGCTTCGAGGGTGTCCGGTCGCGTGGCTCGCGCGTAGGCGAGAGCTCGCATCGTCGGCATGTGCAACTTCGAGACGAGCACGATCGAGTGCGTGCGGCTGGGCAGTACGCCGTCCCACTCCTGCTCCTCGAGCTCGGCTGCGACGCTGTCGTAGTGCTTGCGGATCATCTTCATCACGATGAAGATCGCGACCATCGCGACGATGGCGATCCATGCGCCGGCAGCGAACTTGGTGATCAGAACGATGATCAAGACGGTGGCGGTCATTGCCAGACCGATCGAATTGATCACTCGCGAGCGCTGCATACGGGCCCGTTGCGCCTTGTCGGTCTCGGACTTCAGATGCCGAGTCCAGTGCTTGATCATGCCCGTCTGGCTGAGCACGAACGAGACGAAGACGCCGACGATGTACAACTGGATGAGCTTGGTGACCTCGGCGCCGAACACCACGACGAATGCGATGGCAGCACCGGAGAGGAAGAGGATTCCGTTGCTGAATGCCAGTCGGTCGCCGCGCGTGTGCAGCTGACGCGGTAGGTACCGATCCTGCGCCAGGATCGATCCGAGTACCGGAAATCCGTTGAACGCGGTGTTCGCGGCCAGAACCAGGATCAGTGCCGTGACGATCGCCATGAAGAAGAAACCGATCGGGAAACCACTGAACACGGCTTCGGCGATCTGCGCGATCAAGGTCTTCTGATGGTAGCCCTCCGGCGCTCCGACCAGCTGTTCCTGCGGATTGTGTGCGTAGACGATGCCGATCTTCTGAGCCAGGATGATGATGCCCATCAGCAGGACGATGGCGATCGACCCGAGCAGCAGCAAGGTCGTGGCAGCGTTGCGCGACTTCGGCTTCTGGAACGCCGGTACGCCGTTGCTGATGGCCTCGACGCCGGTCAGTGCGGCACAGCCCGAGGAGAATGCGCGGGCGATCAGGAACGCGAAGGCAATTCCGTACAGATGCGAATCCTCGGCGTTGAGCGTGAACGACGACGATTCCGCGTGCACATCCTCACCGAGGACGTAGATCCGGAAGAATCCCCACCCGAGCATCAGGAACATGCCGACGATGAATGCGTAGGTCGGAATTGCGAACGCGGTCCCCGATTCACGGATACCGCGAAGGTTGACCGCGGTCAGCAACACGATCGCCGCAACCGCGAACAACACCTTGTGCTGCGCGACGAACGGCAGAGCCGAGCCGATGTTCGACGCCGCCGACGAGATCGACACGGCGACCGTCAGCACGTAGTCGACCATCAGCGCACTACCGACGGTCAGACCGGCGGTCGGGCCGAGGTTGACCGTCGCGACCTCGTAGTCGCCGCCACCGGAGGGGTATGCGTGGACGTTCTGGCGGTAGCTCGCCACCACCACAGCCATGACGATGGCGACGGACAATCCGATCCAGGGTGTGTACGCATACGCGGAAATACCCGCGACGGAGAGAACCAGGAAGATTTCTTCGGGGGCATACGCGACGGACGACATCGCGTCGGACGCGAAGACCGGTAGTGCAATTCGCTTGGGTAGCAGCGTGTGCCCGAGTTTGTCGCTTCGGAACGGCCGACCGAGCAGGAGCCGCTTGGTAGCGGTCGAGAGCTTAGACACGTGCAAAGCGTAAGCCGTCTCGCCCGATTCGGAGTCATCAGAGCCCCAACTTCACCTTTTGTCGTGACAACCGGCACGCGAGCGACCGTTGTACTTGCTCTTCCCGTGAGGGGCTGTACCGTTCGATTCGGCGTGCAATCGCGCCATGAGGGTCCATGAACGGAGTAGGGCGTGTATGTCGTCATCATGGGGTGCGGTCGAGTGGGTTCTTCCCTCGCCGCGTCTCTGACCAGGATCGGACATGAGGTCGCCGTCATCGACCGCGATCAGAGTGCGTTTCTGCGTCTCGATCTCGACTTCCCGGGAACCAAGGTTCTGGGAATGGGGTTCGACCGTGACGTGCTGGTCCGGGCGGGAATCGAGCGGGCCGACGCCTTTGCCGCGGTGTCCTCGGGAGACAATTCCAACATCATCGCAGCGCGAGTCGCACGCGAGACTTTCGGCGTCGAACGCGTCGTCGCACGTATTTACGACGCCAAGCGTGCCGCCGTTTACGAGCGACTCGGCATTCCCACGGTCGCCACCGTGCCGTGGTCGACGGATCGTTTCCTGCACACGTTGACCAAGGAAAGTCAGACTGCGAAGTGGCGCGATCCTTCGGGCACTGTCGCCATCACCGAACTTGCCCTGCACGAGGATTGGGCGGGCAAGCCGATCGCGCTCCTCGAAGGCGCGACCAGTTCGAGAGTCGCCTTCATCATCCGCTTCGGGACCGGCATTCTCCCCGACCGCAAGACTGTCATCCAGGCCGACGATCAGGTCTACATCGCCGCCGTGTCGGGAACCGTCGCCGAAGCTGTCGCACTGGCCGGCAACCCGCCGCCGAGCGACGACTGAGGGAGGCCGCAGATGACTGATCCGTACGCCGCCCCCCACAACAAGACTGCGACTGTGTTGCACTACAACGTGATTGGAAGTTCTCGATGAAGGTCGCCATCGCCGGAGCCGGCGCCGTAGGCCGTTCCATTGCGCGAGAGCTGATTCGAAGCTCACATGACGTCATGCTGATCGAACGCAAACTCGATCACATCGAACCGGAGTCGGTGCCCGAGGCGAAGTGGGTGCACGCGGACGCCTGCGAACTCAGCAGACTCGAGGACGCGTCGATGGAGTCGTACGAGGTCGTGATTGCCGCGACCGGAGACGACAAGGCAAACCTGGTCCTCAGTCTGCTCGCGAAAACCGAGTTCGGTGTTCGCCGAGTTGTCGCCCGCGTCAACGATCCCCGCAACGAGTGGCTCTTCGACGAGTCCTGGGGCGTGGACGTCGCCGTCTCGACACCGCGGATGCTCGCTTCGCTCGTCGAAGAGGCCGTCTCGGTCGGTGACCTGGTCAAACTGATGACACTGCGGCAGGGACAGGCCAACCTCGTCGAGATCACGTTGCCCGACAACACACCTCTTGCCGGAAAAGCCGTCAAGAAACTCGAACTTCCGCGAGACTGCGCACTGGTCACCATCCTGCGTGGCGGACGCGTGATCGTCCCGCAGATGGACGATCCCATCGAAGGCGGGGACGAACTGCTCTTCGTTGCGGCCGTCGACGCCGAGGATCAGTTGCGCGTTGCACTCCGCCTGGAGAATTGACCGACGAACACACTGACGACGAAAGGGAATCACATGGCACAAGCGCCCGAAAACACCGTAGTCACCGACAATCCGGCCCAGAGCCGGTACGAGATCCATGCCGACGGCGACCTCGCTGGGATCGAGGACTACACCACCTCCGGTGACGTCGTCTCGTTCAACCACACCGAGATCTACCCCGCCTTCGAAGGTTTCGGATTGGCCGGGGTTCTCGTCCGCCAGGCTCTGGACGACCTACGAGCACGCGGCCTCAAGGTTCACCCGGTGTGCCCGTACGTCGTGAAGTTCCTCGACAAGCACCCCGAGTACCAGGACCTGATCAGCTGAGATCTCGGTCTTCGCGCGGCTTCGTCAGATTCACCGAGCCCACCTCTTCGGACCCTGCGTCCGTGGCGGTGGGCTCGCTGCTTTCGGGCTCCACAACCGGTTCAGGCTCGACGATGCGATCGGCCTTACGCACAGCCCAGACCGTCACGAGCAGCACCAAACCGGTCAACGGCCAACCCATGCCGATACGCGCGACTGCGAGCCATCCGGTGTGGTCGGTGTCGTAGAGCTGTGACTGAACGAGATACCGCGCACCGAAGACCAACGCCCACGCTGCCGTCGCGACGTCGTAGAGCCGGACGGCGGAGCTGTGCTTGCGCCAGAGATTGCCGTGCCCGTTGAGATAGCCCCAGATGATTCCGACGAGGGGCCAGCGTACGAGGATCGAAATCAGGAAGACCGCACCGTAGGCGAGGCTCGTGTAGATACCGAAGAGGAAATATCCTTTGGCGTCGCCGGTGCGGTAGGCGATGAATGCGGAAACTCCGACTCCGAGAAAACCGGAAATAGCGGGTTGGAGGGAATCCTTGCGGAAGAGGCGCCAGGCCGCGATAGCGACAGCGACGCCCAATGCGGCCCAGATTGCCGCGGTGAGATTCCAGATGCTGTTGACCGGGACAAAAATCAGAATCGGCAAAGACGAATAGATCAGACCACTCAGCCCGCCGAGTTGGTCGATTACCGATCGCTGTTGTGTTTCAGTCACCTGTCGAGGGTGCCACAGTCACCGAGTTGCACGGTAAATGCGGGAAACGCGCCTATTCGCCGCGCAGTTCGTAGTAAGGGTTGAAGATCGCCTTGCGACCGTCACGCTCGCCCACACGACCGCGGATCAGCAGGGTCTTACCGGTCTCGATTCCCGGGATCCGGCGACGCCCGATCCAGACGAGATTGATCACCTCGGTGCCATCGAAGAACTCGGCCTCGATACTGGCATTTCCCGACTTGGGACACGCGTCGACGCTGCGGAGTCGGCCCACCATCGTGACTTCTTCACCGCGACGACAATCGCATGCCTTCTGACCTCCGGAAGCCTTGTTGGACTCGGCCATCTCCTGGGCGTCCAACTGGTCGACGTCCTCGGTCAGACGCTGGGTCAGTCGACGAAAATATCCTGCGGCGGCGGGTGCCATTGCGCGCTCCTGCGAACATGTGTGACGCAAGGGTTTCGCGTCACGTGAAGGGCTGTGTGATCGCCACTGTAGACCCATTACGAGCGTGTAACCACACCGGTCAGTCCGCGTCTCGGGGGCACCGGGCAAGATCAAGAGATGCAGAACTCGGAATTGGCGACCGTTGCCGTCGTTCTCCCAGGTACAGGCTCTGACGCCCACTTCGCGGACCGCGCATTCCGGGCGCCGCTGGAGGCTCTGGGTGTGCGCATCGTCGCAATTGAACCGGACCCTCGGCGTGTCGTGGACGGCTATCTGGACGCGATGGACAGAGCCGCGGACACGCACGGCCGAATCATCGTCGGAGGGGTCTCGATCGGAGCGGCCGTTGCACTCCAGTGGGCCGCCGACAATCCCGATCGAACCGTGAGTGTGTTGGCAGCGCTTCCGGCCTGGACGGGCTCGGCCGACGACGCCCCCGCAGCAGCGAGCGCGCGGTTCACCGCCGGGCAACTGCGCTCCGAAGGCTTGGAGTCGGTGATCGCTGCGATGCTCGCGTCGAGTCCGGCGTGGCTCGGAGCCGAACTCGAGCGCTCCTGGCGCTCTCAGTGGCCCGATCTCCCGGCTGCGCTCGACGAGGCGGCGTCGTACCACTCACTCGGCGAGAGCGCGCTACGGGCGGTGGGCGTTCCGGTCGGCATTGCGTCGGCGGTGGACGATCCGGTTCATCCCGCGTCAGTGGCGCAGGCCTGGGCGGCTTCACTCCCCCGCGGCGCAGTCGCCACGACGACGCTCGACATGATCGGGCGCGACCCCGCGGTTCTCGGGTCCACCTGCATCAAAGCGCTCGCGGCGATCGAATCCGATACCACCGCGAGCGCCTGAAGAAAATTCTGTTACTGACCCAATTGCTGCATGGCAGAACCGGATTCGCCGCTACGAGGCGGCGGGGTCGGCCGTGCTGGAGGTGCCGGCGGAGCGGGCGGTGCTGACTGCTGTTGCTGCTGGGCGGCGACCTGTTGCTGCTGCGCTGCCGCCAACTGCTGCTCGTGTGCGGCCGCCAACTGCTCGGCGAGCACCTGCGGGAGCACCACGGGCAGCGGTGTCCGCACCGGATGCGGCTCTGATCCTCGGTTGACGACGGTGTCACGCAAGATGTCCCGTGCGATTGCCACCAGAGGAGCGTTCGCGGCGGTGGATCCACTCGGACCCGCGACCACGCAGCGCACCATCCACCGGGGACCGTCGACGCCGATGAACCGCAGGTCCATGTTGGCCGTCACAGCAGCCAGTTCACGGCCCCACGGGCCGTTCTCGACGCTCACCGCGGAATTGTCGTCGCGAAGCGACTGCGCGAGCTCGGCAACGACCTCACGCCACTGACCGGGCGATTTCGGGGCGGCGTAGGCAGCAACCGTGATGCGGCCGTGCTCGGTGACCAGGTGCACGGCCTGCGGCGAACCGTTGGGCGCCATCTCGACCTGCAACTGCCCGCCGGTCGGCATCGGCACCAGAACGGAACCGAGATCAAGACGCTGACCGTCACGGCCTGCCGTCGGATCGTCGGAATCGATCTCCGAGATGTCGTAAGGGCCTTCCGATTCGTCACCGAACTCGTCGCCGGTGACTTCGAGATCGTCTTCGACCTCGTCGATCTCCACCGACTCGTCGTTCTCGTCACCGAAGAAGCTGGTGGTTTCCTCGTCGACATCTGTCTTCTTCTTGCGTCCGAACATGATTCAGACTCCCTCTCCGACTACCGCGCCAGGCGCATCGGTATCGAGTATCGCGTGCCCGCCGCTGGAACCGTAGCCTCCGGTTCCTCTGGTCGTGTCGTCCAGCGATTCGACTTCCTCGAAAACCGGAAGTTCGACTCGTTGAACCACGAGCTGAGCGATTCGGTCACCGCGGCGGATGTCGATGGCTGTGGCCGGATCGAGATTGATCAAGCAGACCTTGAGTTCGCCCCGGTATCCCGCGTCCACGGTTCCGGGCGCATTCACGATCGACAGTCCCGATTTGGCGGCGAGTCCGGAACGCGGATGGATCAACCCGACGGTGCCCACCGGCAAAGCGATCGCGATCCCCGTTCCGACCAGTGTTCGGTGTCCGGGTTCGATGGTGACGTCGCTGGTGGAGCACAGATCCACACCCGCATCTCCGGGATGCGCACGCTGTGGAACGGGCAGGTCTGGATCCAGTCGCTTCAAGGCGATGGAGAGATGGTCGCTCACGTGGGCCAAGACTACTCGTAGCGACGGACTATCCTTGACAGGTGCCCGAAACATCTCGACCTGACGTCGCCACCACAACGCCCCCGTCCACGACGCTGTACTCCGAGCGCCTGTGGGTGCCGATCTGGTGGTGGATCGCCGGGTTGGCCGTAGCCGGACTCCTCGCGGCCGAGGTCCACATGGGCCGCCCGGGGCTTCTCTCGTACCTGGCGTACGTCGTACTACTCCCGATCCCGATCTGGGCGGCATTCTGGCTCAGCCGGATGCGCGTCGAGGTGGTGGAGACAGCAGGGGTGAAGGAACTGCACGTGGGTAGAGCCCACCTGCCGGTCGAATTGATTTCACGGGCGGCAGCAGTGCCGGCTTCCGCGAAGAGTGCTGCAATGGGGCGCCAACTCGATCCGTCGGCGTTCGTCCAGCATCGCCCATGGGTCAAGACAATGGTGTTGATCGTGCTCGACGACCCGGAGGATCCCACGCCGTACTGGTTGGTGAGCACACGTCGTCCCGCTGATCTGCTGGCTGCGCTGGATCTCTGACCAGCGCGGTCACAGCAAAGCAGTACTTCCCGACCCTTGGTCGACCCTCGCGCTGACGGGTCGACCACCGGGAAGGGAGATCAGGCAGCGCAGTCCATGCATACGAGCTGTCCGTTGGCATCACTGGCCAGGCGGCTGCGGTGATGAACCAGGAAGCAGCTCGAACACGTGAACTCGTCTGCCTGCTTCGGAACAACTCGAACCGAGAGTTCCTCGCCGGAAAGGTCGGCACCCGGCAGCTCGAAGGACTCCGCGGTGTCCGTCTCGTCGATGTCGACGACGGCTGACTGCGCTTCGTTGCGTCGCGCCTTCAGCTCCTCGAGCGAGTCCTCCGAAACCTCGTCGGACTCTGTACGCCTCGGTGCGTCGTAGTCAGTTGCCATCTCGTCTACCCCATCCTCTTCGTGTATCCCGGTCCCGTGTGCGCCGAGAATCCGGTAGATCCTTGATGCGCATGGAAACCGCCGTGGCATCCAGATCATTCCCTGTCGCTGCATAACGCTGCAGGACTGGAATTAGTGCCCGGAAGTTCCTTCCGAGAACGTGATCTGCGCCTCATTTGGTTGTCATTTCGGCGTCCGGCCGATGCCCAGTTGAACGACCTGGGCCGCCAGACAGTAGCCGACGTGAGCACGAAAGTAGTAACCGAATCGGAAATTTCCGAAAAATGACTGCGAATTGTCACCAAGGCAAGAGCAAGCTGTGACCTTTCCACGATGTTTTCGGGCCGAATCCGGGTAGAAACAGGCCGGTAATCGGCCAACTGCCGTTTCGCAATCGACAAGGACTCGACGCGTCGAGCCTCGCTTCGGCTGTCTCGTCACACAGGCCCTCTAAGGTAGGCACCGAACGTCATGCCGGCGCCGCTCGGCCCGATGGCGAAGTAGAAGTTTCGTCAAGAAAGTCGAGGGATACCGTGGTTTCTCTGATCACCGAAGGCAGCTCTACCGATGACCAGGGACGTCCGTTCCGCCGTCGGCGCGCGTGGCCGGTGATCGCCGTGTTCGCGGTACTCGCATTGATCGGCAGTGTCTTGTGGGTCCGCATCCTGAGCGCCGAGGCGGAAGTCAGTGACACCGTCGCCTGCAACCTGCCGCAACCTTCGTCCGATCCTTCGGCAGCGGCGCCACTACCGCTGGGAACCGTCGTCGACCGCTCGAAGCTGCTCGACGTGGATCCCGCTCCCCTCGCCGCCACCAAGGTTCGTGTGTTCAACGCCAACGGTGAACACGGTCAGGCGGCCCAGGTGGCAGCGCAACTGAGCGAGTTCGGCTTCTCCAGCGCGCCGGACGTCCAGGTCGGAAACGACCCCGTCTACGTCGACCAGAACATGGAGTGCCAGGGTCAGATCCGATTCGGAGCGAACGGCCTCGCCGCCGCCAGTTCCGTCTGGCTGGTCGCCCCCTGCGCCGAACTGGTCCAGGACGGCCGCGGCGACGACACCGTCGACCTGGCTCTCGGCACCTACAACAAGGGCGCCCTGACCCCCAACACCGACGCTACCGCGATCCTGCATGCTCTGGCCGAGCAGCCCGCAAACGCCGAAGTCGCTCCGATGGACATCGCACTGCTCAAAGCAGCGCGCACGGCGCGATGCTGACAGGCCTCAGCTCGGAATCGGCTGATCTGCGCCGATCGAACTGAGCATGTGCGCGAACTGCTCGGCGATCGCCGGAGCGACTGCGTAAACGACATCGCCGTCGGCCGACGTGGAATTGGGCGCCGGGACGTTGATGACGGCGCCCGCTTCGGAAGCGATCAAGGAGCCGGCTGCCCAGTCCCATGGACTCAGTCCGTGTTCGAAGTGAGCGTCGACCCGGCCGGTGGCAACCATGCACAGATCCAAAGCCGCCGAACCGATGCGTCGGATGTCGCGAACCTGCGGCAGGATCTGCCCGATCAACGTGCCCTGCACCTTCCGGCGATCCGCTCCGTAACCGAAGCCGGTGGCCAACAGCGCCATTGACAGCTCGGTCACCTCATTGGCTTGCAGGTCGCTGACGACGCCGTCGGCCGTGGTCATGGTTGCACCGCCGCCCCGATGCGCGGCGTACGTGGTTTCCAACGACACGTCGACGACAGCCCCGGCTACCGAGACCCCGTCGATCTGTACGGCCACCGAGATGGCGAACGCGGGGATTCCGTAGAGAAAATTCACCGTGCCGTCGATGGGATCGACAACCCACCGAACTCCCGCGGAATCGTCGGTGTCTCCGCCACCTTCCTCACCCAGGATCGAATCTGCAGGCCGCCATTGCGCCAGAAGGTCGCGAATCACCTGTTCGGTTTCGGTATCGACAACCGTGACGGGATCGGTGGGCGTGCTCTTCGCCGCAACCGAACCACCCTCGGCGGCACCGGAACCCACCAGGCCGAATACCTCGGGCCGACGCAAGCGGACGTGTTCGGCTGCGCGTTCGGCGACGGCTACGGCTACTTCCCGCAACTGTGCGGGGTCCAGAGAATCGGCGGAAAAGTCGGGCAACGTTCTTTCTGAAGGGCGCACCGGACCATCGCAACACATCTCTACCGAGGGGCACCACTCGAACGTCTCGAGGCGGGCGGTTCGAGAGGACGCGCCCGGGTCCTCGTTCGGGTTAGTGTTTGCAACGGTAGATCGTGACCTCGAATTCGACACTCAGGAGCGCAGGACGATGACAACCACAGGTTTCGGGATCGACGTCGGCGGCAGCGGCGTCAAGGGCGGCACGATCGACCTGAGCACCGGGGAAATGATCGGTGACCGCATCAAGATCCTGACCCCGCAGCCGTCCACACCCGATGCGATCGCGGGCACTGTCGCCGAGATCGTCGAGCAGGCCAAGTGGACCGGTCCGGTCGGCATCACCTTGCCCGCTGTCGTGACCGGCGGCGTCGCGCGAAGCGCCGCGAACATCGACAAGTCCTGGATCGACACCGACGCCACCGCCCTGTTCGGCAAGGCGCTGGGCGGGCGCGAGGTCACCGTCCTCAACGACGCCGACGCTGCCGGAATCGCCGAGGACTCGTTCGGAGCGGGCAAAGACACCTCCGGCGTCGTGATCTTGTTGACCTTCGGCACCGGAATCGGATCTGCCGTGCTGCACAACGGAGTTCTGTTGCCCAACACCGAGTTCGGCCACCTCGAGGTCGACGGCAAGGAAGCCGAGCACCGGGCGGCGTCGTCGGTGAAGGAGAAGAAGGACTGGAGCTACAAGGAGTGGGCGGTCGAGGTCTCGCGAGTTCTGACCACCTTCGAGAACCTGCTCTGGCCAGATCTCTTCATCGCCGGAGGCGGAATCAGCCGCAAGCACGAGAAGTGGATTCCGCACCTGACCAACCGCACGAAGGTCGTCCCCGCCACCCTCCTCAACACCGCGGGAATCGCCGGAGCTGCGCTCGCATCGGTCGGACTGACCAGGCCGGCCCCCGTCGCCGGATGAGAAAACCTGCACGTGAAAAGCGGAAAATCTACCTGTTACGGCCCGCCGTGACGTAAGAGTTTCCTGAGAGTCGTTACAATGGTGAAGTCCGGCTGCGCGCCGGCCAACAACCATTGACCTCTCCGCCGGATCACCACTCTGGCGTGACGCCGCACGACACCGTCACGAAAGGGCGTACGTGGCAGCCACCGATACACGTCAGACTGCTGATTCTCCATCAGAGTCAGAGCCACAATCTCCAGCCGTGGAGGCGGCCACCGTCACCGCTCCGGCAGCCAAGAAGGCTCCGGCGAAAAAGGCCCCCGCCAAGAAGGCAGCAGCAAAGAAGGCTCCGGCCAAGAAAGCTCCGGCCAAGAAGGCAGCAGCTAAGAAGGCCAGCCCCAAGAAGGCCGGCGATCCTGACGCCGAAGACGGCGATGTCGAGTTGGAAGACATCGACATCACGGACGGCGACCTTGCCGAGGTCGAGTCCGATGTCGTCGAGGTCGTAGCAGTCGGCGAAGACGAAGAGACCGCTGCAGAGCCGTCCGAGAAGGACAAGGCTTCCGGCGACTTCGTCTGGGACGAGGAAGAGTCCGAGGCTCTCCGTCAGGCACGCAAGGATGCCGAACTGACGGCGTCCGCCGACTCGGTTCGCGCTTACCTCAAGCAGATCGGCAAGGTCGCACTCCTCAACGCCGAAGAGGAAGTCGAACTGGCCAAGCGCATCGAGGCCGGCCTCTACGCCGTGCAGATCATGCAGGACCTCGCTGACAAGGGCGAGAAGTTGCCTGCGGCTCAGCGACGCGACATGAGCTGGATCTGCCGCGACGGCAACCGCGCCAAGAACCACCTCCTCGAGGCCAACCTCCGCCTGGTCGTCTCGCTGGCCAAGCGCTACACGGGCCGCGGTATGGCGTTCCTGGACCTCATCCAGGAAGGCAACCTCGGTCTGATCCGTGCAGTCGAGAAGTTCGACTACACCAAGGGTTACAAGTTCTCGACCTACGCCACGTGGTGGATCCGTCAGGCCATCACCCGCGCAATGGCCGACCAGGCTCGCACCATCCGTATCCCGGTGCACATGGTCGAGGTCATCAACAAGCTCGGCCGTATCCAGCGTGAGCTGCTCCAGGACCTGGGCCGTGAGCCCACGCCGGAAGAGCTCGCCAAGGAAATGGACATCACGCCGGAGAAGGTGCTGGAAATCCAGCAGTACGCGCGTGAGCCGATCTCTCTCGACCAGACCATCGGCGACGAGGGCGACAGCCAGCTCGGTGACTTCATCGAGGACTCCGAAGCTGTTGTCGCAGTCGATGCCGTCTCGTTCACCTTGCTGCAGGATCAGCTGCAGTCGGTACTCGAGACGCTGTCCGAGCGCGAAGCCGGCGTGGTTCGCCTCCGCTTCGGTCTCACCGACGGTCAGCCGAGGACTTTAGACGAAATCGGACAGGTCTACGGCGTCACGCGTGAGCGTATCCGCCAGATCGAATCGAAGACGATGTCGAAGCTGCGCCACCCGTCGCGTTCGCAGGTTCTGCGCGACTACCTCGACTAGTCACACCAGCTATGCACACAAGAGCCGCTCTCCGGATCGCCGGAGAGCGGCTCTTGTGCGTTTGCCGCCTCAGACCAAGAGTGTGTCCCGGAGTTGTGCGACATCGTCCTCGCTCAACTGAAGGCCGTCCCGGACGTAGTTGTCGAAGTTGCCGTACACCCGATCCACCGTGGCGAAAGACGTGTCCAGCCAAGACTGTTCGACGCCGTCGATGAACGCGCTCCCCGTGCGGGGTCCGGTGAGGTACTGATTGCTGAGCATGTAATCGGCGTTCACGTCGGTGCGACTCACGCCGAGGACGGTCTGGAGAACTGCGGTCATCCAACCGGTACGGTCCTTGCCCGCCGAGCAGTGGTAGAGGACTGCACTGTCGGTGTTCGCGACGTTCACCAGCGCGTCGTGGAATGCGCGGCTCGCCCCCGGATCGGTCACCATCAACGCGTACATCGTCGGCATGTCCACCAGCGCCGGGAGGTTGGCGGGGTTGGTTCCGATGACGTCGAACCAGTTGCTTCGCGCCCCGTTCGGAAGGCGATCCTGCGAGAGCGTTCGTTCGACGACCGTACGGAAGTCGTCGACCGATTCCACTCCGCGTTCGCTCAACGACGCGAGATCCGACGGTGTCAGCTTGTCGAGGGCATTCGAGCGAAATACCTTCCCCCACCGAACGGTCTGCCCGTCCGCGGCGTCGTAGCCACCGATGTCACGCGCGTTCGACGCACCCTCGAGGTGTAGCGATCGATCCGCGGCAACCTGCGCAGCTGTGGGTCCGGCGTGGTCGAGAGCGGGAATTCCACCGGCGAGCGCCGGGACCGGTGCACACGAGATGATCAGCGCACACAGAGCGGTCGCGGCGGGACGGGCGATTCTGTTCGACATCCGGACAGAATAGGACCGCAATCAGGACTTCGTACGAACCTTGATGTACAACGAGGCGACCGGTTCGATAACTCTTGCCGCCACCGGGCCGATGACCGCCATCAGGAGCACGTAAGCAGTTGCCAATGCGGCAAGTTCGGCGTCGACGGCGCCTGCGGACACCGCGAGGCCTGCGATGATGATGGAGAACTCACCGCGGGCGATCAGAGCGGCACCGGCGCGCGCCTGACCCATTCGCGCGACACCCTGACGTCTGGCCGCCCAAGCGCCGGTTACCAGCTTCGTGATCGCCGTGACCACTGCCAGGATCGCGGCCCATCCGAGGACTGGCGGAATGGAACTGGGATCGGTGTTGAGACCGAAGACCACGAAGAACATTGCGGCGAACAGATCTCGAAGGGGCTCGAGCACGCGACTGGCATTGTGCGCCGTCGACCCCGAGATCGCGATTCCGAGGAGGAATGCGCCCACAGCCGCCGACACCTGCATCGCCGAACTGATGCCGGCGACCAACAGTGCGGCACCGAGCAGCTTGAGCAGGAGCGTCTCACTGTCGGGACTGTCGAGGAGGGCGGAGACGTACCGTCCGTATCGGAGGGCCACGACAAGAACCACGGTGATGACCAACAACGAGATCCCGACCGCTTCGAGCCCGCCCATGAAGCTCACGCCCGCGAGCATCGCGGTCAGAATCGGCAGGTACAGCGCCATCGCCAGGTCTTCGAACACCAGAATCGACAGCACGACCGGTGTCTCGCGGTTACCGAGGCGCCCCAGGTCGCTGAGCACCTTGGCGATGATTCCCGAAGACGAGATGTAGGTGACGCCGGCCATGACCGTCGCCCCCACGACGCCCCAACCGAGCATCAAGCCGACAACCGCGCCAGGTGTGGCGTTGAGGACGATGTCGACGATGCCGGCTACCCGCGAGCGTTTGAGACCGGTGACGAGCTCGGCCGCAGTGTATTCGAGCCCCAACAGCAGCAAGAGCAGGACGATCCCGATCTCACTTGCCAGATGGGAGAACTCGCCGATGTCGCCGAGCTGGATGAAACCGCCCTGTCCGAAGCACAGGCCGCCGATCAGGTAGAACGGGATCGGCGACATGCCGACGCGAGCAGCGAGCCGTCCGAGCAGTCCGAGCGCGAAGAAGACCGCGCCGAGTTCGATCAGTGCGAGGGTGGTTGTGTCCACGCGCCAGTCAGCCGTTGGCCAAGATTTTTGCCGCTGCAGCCAAACCGTCCGGCGTTCCGACTGCCACGAGAAGGTCTCCCCCGGTGAACGTGAAGTCGGGGTTCGGAGACGGGCTCACCTGTCCTGCCCGCATGACGGCGACGATGGACACTCCGGTACGCGTGCGCATGCCGGTGTCCCCGAGGGTCTGTCCGTCGTAGCGAGAACCGTCCTTGATGTAGAGCTGTTTGGTTCGAATGCCCGGAAGATCACGGTGCTCTTCCTCGAGCTGAGCAACGAGCTGGGGGGCACCCAGGAGATTGCTGAGCGCTGCCGCTTCCTCGGTGGTCAGAGGCAGCGAGGCAGCACACGCGTCAGGGTCGTCTGCCTTGGAAACGATGAGGTCGGTATGACCGTCCCGATGGGTGACGACACCCACGCGACGACCGGAAGACAGAACAAAATCCTTGCGCGTCCCGATCCCCGGTAGTGGGGTGACTTCTACGTTCATATACCAACGGTAGCGCCGATCGGTGACCTGCATCGCGGGAGGGCCGTAATCCGCAGGGCACAGTTCACGACCGGCCAACCGGCGACCTACCGAACCGGCGAAAACACGCCGTTCTCGCCCGGAAAATACTCGACGACAGCGGTGACGGCTGCGACGGGAATCGGGGCGTACAGATGCGGGAATCGCATCGATTCCGGGTCCGAGGGGACACCCGGTTCGTACTTGACCTGACCGCCGAGCAAGGCCGGATCGATAGCCAGAAGGACTATGTCGTCACGGCCGGCAAAGATCCGATTGGCCGGGAGATGAACTTGCGCCGGAGTCGACATGTGGACAAATCCCTCCGCCTCGAATCCGTCGGGGATACGTTCACCGAGCTGTTGTGCCCGCGCCCACTCCTCGCGCGTGCACATGTGGAGCAACTCGACGCTCTCGTCGACAAGTGGTTCGCGTCCCGGGTTCATCCGCCCAGAATATCGGGCTGAGGTCGGCGATCCGAATCAGCTGTCAGCGAACAATCTTCACCCGAGAATGCCTGCCCAGCGCATTTCCAGTGAGACACAACACTAAGAAACGCCTTCGGGAACAACCCGTAAACCCCAAACGTCTGTAAGAGTGGATCTACCGCGCCATTCCGACGCGGCGGACCAGGCCCCAGGCACGCGGCCCGAATGCCGCAAAGCCAGTACGGAGGAGTCATGCCCGGAACACTGACCAGCCCACAGTTGACCGCTGCCGACCGGTGCGACCGGTGCGGTGCCGGAGCACGCGTACGCGCCGTGCTTCCCACCGGCGGCGAGCTTCTCTTCTGCGGACACCACGCAACCGAACACGCGGATCGACTTCGCGAGATGAATGCCGTCGTCTCCGAAAGCGAACCCGCAATCTGACCTGTCAGCCGGGGGTGGCCTCTTCACGAGGCGCGCCATGAACGCCAGAACGGGCGATCACAGTCACTGTGATCGCCCGTTCTGCCGTTCCGGGGTCGCAAGCACGCGAAGCGTGCGGGACCGGTATCGGCTGCTACCAGCTGCGGAGAATCGCGATGCGTTCGGTCAGCTGATCGACAGTAGCGATGGCCGTCGGCGGACCGCCGCACACCCGGCGCAGTTCTGCGTGAATGATGCCGTGCGGCTTACCGGTGCGGTGGACGTTCATCGCCACCAACCCGTTCAGCTCCTTGCGGAGCGCACCGAGCTGATCTGCCGTGGCCGCTCGATCGGATACCACTGCCGCCGTGGGTTGCGGGGCGGCAGCCTTGGCCGAGTTGGCCTCGACCTGTGTCTGCTGGCGTTGACGCAGCAACGCCCGCATCTGATCGGCGTCGAGTAGACCTGGCAGACCGAGGTAGTCGGCTTCCTCGTCACTTCCGGCGAATGTCGCGGTACCGAAGGACGATCCGTCGTAGATCACCTGGTCGAGTTCGGCATCGGCGCCCAGGGACGTGAACGCCTTCTCCTCCTCGCCCAGCTCGTCCTTCTGCTTGTTCGCATCGGCGAGCAGGTCGTCTTCGAGGCCGTCCTTCTCACGATGCGGCTTGCCGAGTACGTGATCACGCTGGGCCTCGAGCTGTGCGGCAAGGTCGAGAAGCACCGGCACCGACGGCAGGAAGACGCTGGCAGTTTCGCCCTTACGACGCGAGCGCACGAAGCGCCCGATCGCCTGAGCGAAGTACAGCGGAGTCGACGCGCTGGTCGCGTACACACCGACCGCCAGACGGGGAACGTCGACACCCTCGGACACCATGCGGACCGCGACCATCCATTTCTGGTCGCTCGCACCGAATTCGGCGATTCGCTTGGACGCGGTGGGGTCATCGGACAGCACGACAGCCGGCTGTTCGCCGGTGATCGCTGTCAGGGCCTTCGCGTACTCGCGGGCCACTGTCTGGTCCGTCGCGATGACAAGTCCGCCGGCATCGGGCATACCGGTACTGCGCAGCTGCGCCAAACGGGTGTCTGCTGCTTGCAGCACGGCAGGAATCCAGTCGCCGGCAGGGTCCAAGGCAGTTCGCCAGGCCCGAGTCGTCTGCTCGGCGCTCAGCGGCTCGCCGAGTCGAGCGGTGAATTCCTCGCCGGCGTTGTTTCGCCACCGTGCCTCGCCCGAGTAGGCGAGAAACACGACGGGGCGAACCACGCCGTCCTTGAGGGCATCCGAATATCCGTAGGAGTGGTCGGCTTTCGAGCGGAGCAGACCTTCCTTGTCCGGCTCGTACTCGACAAAAGGAATGGCACTGTCGTCACTGCGGAACGGGGTTCCGGTCAGTGCGAGACGCCTGGTCGCGTCGCCGAAAGCTTCACGAATGGCGTCGCCCCAGCTCTTGGCGTCGCCGCCGTGGTGGATCTCGTCGAGGATGACCAGCGTCTTGCGGCCCTCGGTCCGCACACGATGCTTCGACGGGTGCGAGGCAACCTGGGCGTAGGTCAGCACGACGCCGTGATAGTCACTCGAGGTCTGGCCGGTCGAGTTGGAGAACCGCGAGTCCAATGCGAGGCCGGAGCGCTGTGCGGACTCCGCCCACTGGTGTTTGAGGTGCTCGGTCGGCGCCACGACGGTTATCTGGTCGACCGTCCGGTCACGGAGCAATTCCGAAGCTACCCGCAGAGCGAAGGTGGTCTTACCTGCTCCCGGCGTTGCGACCGCCAGAAAGTCACGCGGACTGCTGGAAAGGTATTTGGTCAGTGCACGGCGCTGCCATGCACGAAGGGAACCGGTAGGGGCGCCAGGTTGGGTTCCCGCGGATTGAGCTCCGGCGGGTTCGGGCGAATTGCCGAACTCGGCTGCCACGGTCTCAGACGTCATAGGCCGCGCCTCCACTGGAATCGCACTGTTGTCTCGCGCTCCTCGAATTTTCATCAATGTCCGGCGACGAGCCTAGCCGCCGCCACCGACGAAAGCCGCACTCGAAGCGCGTACTCATGGCCGTTCTCACTCCGGCCGGCGAGGTTTCGCTTCTCTCGCGTCCTGCCGACCTGCACGCGAATTGTCTCAGAAATGTGCGACACGTCGGCGCCATGGTTGGGCAACCGGGTGTGTCGTCAGGGATGCTGGAGACATCATGAGTGAAGCGCGAGGCGAGAAGTCGAGCGGAAGTGATCTGCACCACCGCAGATGGCATCCGCTACGCCGCACCGGGCAGTTGATCGGTCGAACCCTGAGCAAGGCCTGGGACGATTCCATCTTCGGAAAGGCGGCTACGGCCGCGTTCTGGCAAACGCTGTCGCTTGCTCCCCTGCTGCTCGGCCTTCTGGGAATGATCGGCTACATCGGTGGGTGGTTCGGACCCAACACCGTCGAGATCATCGAATCCAAGATCGTCACGTTCAGCGGAACGATCTTCAGCGAAAGCGTCGTCGACCAGATCATCCGCCCGACGGTGACGGACGTCCTTCAACGCGGACGACCGGAGATCATCTCGGTGGGCTTCCTGCTCTCCCTGTGGGCGGGATCATCGGCGATCAGTACGTTCGTCGACTCGATCGTGGAAGCACACGGTCAGCAGGATGCGCGCAATCCCATCTGGCAGCGCATCTTCGCCCTGCTTCTCTACGTGATGTTCCTGGTGATGGCGGTGTTCATCCTGCCACTGGTAGCTCTGGGGCCGACGCTCGTCGGGCGAGCACTGCCGGCCTCCTGGTACGTGGTCGGATCGAATCTGGTCGACACGTTCTACTACCCTGCTGTCGGTCTGCTGGTGATCATCGGCCTCACGACGCTCTACAAGGTCGCTCTGCCGAAGTCGCTGCCGTGGCATCGGCTGCTCGCGGGCGCCCTGGTCGCTGGTGTGTTCTTCATGGCCGCCAGCACCGGATTGCGTTGGTACCTGGGATTCGTCACCAGCACCGGCTACACGTACGGCGCGTTGGCAACGCCGATCGCGTTTCTGCTCTTCACGTTCTTCCTCGGTTTTGCCGTCGTGCTCGGCGCCGAGTTCAACGCGACGGTTCAGGAGTTCTGGCCCGCTCGTGCCACTCGGATGGAGCAGATGCGAGAGTGGCTTGCGGCTCAGAACACCGACGAAAAGACCGGTCCGGTCACCAATCTGACCTGGCACCTGGCCACCAGCCCTATCCGCATCTCGGGCGACAAAGCGGACCCGGCCACGGTCCCCTCGTACGGGCGGCCCCGCAGCAGACAAACCGAGAGCAGACAATCGGAGTCGCGCCAGAACTCGTGCGTCGACCAAGATCCCTGCGATGAACCGCACGCAGACGCGAAGAGCCCGGCGGCCGACTGCGTCGAGGCTGTCGATCCGCCGAGCTCCGGAAGTACTCCCGCTCGCCTGACCCGAGGTCAGTCGCCCTTACGGAGTCCTTCGTAAATCTTCTTGCAGTCCGGGCACACCGGTGATCCCGGCTTGGCGGACTTCGTCACGGGAAACACCTCACCGCACAGCGCGACGACATGGGTTCCCATGACGGCGCTCTCGGCGATCTTGTTCTTCTTCACGTAGTGGAAGAACTTCGGGGTGTCGTCGTCGGTCGTTTCGTCGGTGGAGACGTCGGGACGTTCCTTGGTTTGAGTGCTCACCCCTCCAATAATGCCGTCTCCGTCACAGCGGTGCGACCCACGGGTCGTGTGCAATTGTCGGCCGAGAGTGGAACAGTGGAGTCATGGCACGAAATGGCGCGTTCGGCAGGTCCGACGAGGCCGGGACTCCCGACAATCCCGTACTGATCACCGAAGCGCAGCAGTCCGTCGAAGAACAGCACAAAGCCCGAGTGCGCAAGTACATGATCATCATGTCCTTCCGGTTCCCGGCGTTGATCCTCGCGGCGATCGCGTACGGCATCTGGGCCAACGCCTGGATCTCGATGCTCATCATCGGTGCATCCATTCCGCTTCCCTGGATCGCCGTCCTGATCGCCAACGACCGACCACCGCGCACCAAGGACGAACCGAGTCGATACGACGGACGAAAGAAGACCGCAGGCGAGATCGAATCCGCGACGCACCACACCATCGAAGGCTGACAAGTTCCGCCTGCGAGAATGACAGGGTGAGAAGCGAAACGCTCCTGTCCATCACCCCTGCGCTGCGTGAGGCTCTGCTTCGCAATCGATTCGACACCGGAACCATGCTCGAGGCGTTGGGTCCCGAAGTTCACGCTGCTCTCGGTCGAAGTGAGCCGGTGCCCGTGCGCCGCGCCACCCGAGAACTCGGGGACCTGGGCGTTCTCATCAGACTGTTCCTTCTCGCCGATGACTGCCCGGCGGGCGACGTCGCCGCGGCGCTGGCTCCGCTGACAATCGCGCAGTGCGTCGACGCCGGTCTGCTCGAAGGTGAGAACTTCGACAGTGAGAATCCGCTCGTGCGGGCCGCGGTGGATCTTCGCCCCATCGACGTCGGCGACGGCGATCGTTGGGTGATCTCGGATCTCGACGGCGGAATCCGTCCCAAGAAGGCCACGGCCGATCATGTGCTGGGCGTCGGGCATGCGTCACTGTCCTTGCTGCAGGCCACGCCCACCGCGAGGGTCGGCAGCGTGCTCGACCTCGGTACCGGATGCGGCATCCAAGCCCTGCACGCGAACACGTACGCCGATTCGGTCACCGCAACCGACATCAATCAACGTGCTGTCGACCTCACGGCAGCAACCATGGCCCTCAACGGACTGGACGTCGAACTCCTTCAAGGGTCCTGGTTCGAACCCGTCGAGGGTCGAACCTTCGACCAGGTGGTCGCCAATCCGCCGTTTGTCGTCGGCGAGGCACGCGTCCATCACACGTACCGCGATTCCGGCCTCGATCTCGACGGTGCGAGCGAATTGATGATCTCGCAATCGATCGACTACCTGAACCCCGGCGGCACGGCAGCTCTGTTGGCGTCCTGGGTGCACGTCGAAGGGCAGGACTGGCGGTCGCGGATCGCGTCGTGGCTGCCGGCCCACGGCGTCGATGCCTGGGTGGTCCAGCGCGATGTCGCGGATCCGGCTCTGTACGTCGGTACGTGGCTCAAGGACGGCGGGCAGGATCCGCGAGATCCGGAAACGGCATCGAGAGCAAACGCCTGGCTGGATCACCTCGAAGAATCCGACGTCGAGGGCGTCGGCTTCGGTTTCGTGTTCCTTCGCCGCACCGACTCCCCCACCGACCTGATGGCCGAGGACCTCATGCACGGCTTCTCGGACCCGCTCGGGGCCGAGGCGCTCGCTTACTTCGACCGTCTTGCCTGGTTGCGTGAACACGACGTCCTCGAGGAACGCTTCGTCCTCGATCCGGACACGGCTCTCGAACGCGTCTACCTCCCCGGTGACGAGGGATGGCAACAAGTGGTCACGCGTGTGCACCGCGGCAACGGACCGCACTGGCAGCACGAGATCGACGAGCTCGGTGCTGCGCTGTTGGCCGGACTCCGAGCTGATGGACTGGTGGTCGACGAATTGATCGAACTTCTTGCCGCGGCGAACGGCGAAGACCCGGACCAGCTACGTGAGGCCGTCGTCACAATGATGGTCTCGCTGGTTCGGCACGGGTTGGTGCTTCCCGTCACGAACTGAGTTCCCGGTGAGTTGCAGATTTTTGTGTTCTCAGCAACTTCTCAGGACGACTGGGAAATAACTGCAGGTCACGGCGATTTAGCGGAAATCGGCACGGGAACTTTCCCGGAACTCTCACACGTTGAACTGTGTGAGAGACCGCCGATAGGGAGGCAAGTCATGACAAGCCCCAGCACCACTACTCGCATTCGTCCGAGCGCCGCAGATCTGGACGCCCAGAGCCCGGCCGCAGACCTGGTCCGCGTCTACCTGAACGGGATCGGTCGTACTGCACTGCTGACAGCAGCAGACGAGGTCGAACTGGCGAAGCGAATCGAAGCGGGGCTGTACGCCAGCCACGTCCTTGCCACGGGAAAGCGCCTGACAGTCGCCAAGAAGAGGGATCTCGCAACGATCGTTCGCGAGGGACAGTCGGCACGTAGCCACCTCCTGGAAGCGAACCTGCGACTCGTCGTGTCGCTGGCCAAGCGCTACACCGGCCGCGGCATGCCGCTCCTCGATCTGATTCAAGAAGGCAACCTCGGACTCATCCGTGCGATGGAGAAGTTCGACTACGCCAAGGGCTTCAAGTTCTCGACGTACGCCACCTGGTGGATCCGTCAGGCAATCACCCGCGGAATGGCTGATCAGAGCCGCACCATCCGGCTCCCAGTCCACCTCGTGGAGCAGGTCAACAAGCTCGCCCGCATCAAGCGCGAACTGCACCAGCAGCTCGGGCGAGAAGCCACGGACGACGAGTTGGCCGAAGAGTCGGGCATCCCGGCGCACAAGATTGCCGACCTGCTCGACCACAGCCGCGACCCGGTAAGCCTGGACATGCCTGTGGGCAACGACGAAGAAGCGCCCTTGGGCGATTTCATCGAAGATTCCGAGGCGACCTCGGCCGAGAACGCCGTCATCGCCGGTCTACTTCACAGCGATGTGCGCAGCGTGCTCGGGACGCTCGACGAGCGGGAGCAGCAGGTCATCCGACTTCGCTACGGTCTCGACGACGGCCAGCCCCGCACCCTCGATCAGATCGGCAAGCTCTTCGGCCTCTCGCGTGAGCGGGTTCGTCAGATCGAGCGTGAGGTCATGGGCAAGCTCCGCGTCGGCGATCGCGCCGAGAAATTGCGGTCCTACGCGAGCTGATCAAACAACACAGCACGTGCGTCAGCGCGCCACACCACTCGCGCTGACGCACCGCACAAAGCACCGGCCACCGCTACTTCCCTCCCCCTCGGGAATGTGCGGTGGCCGGTGTTGTTCACTGTGTCTACCGCAGCCGCCTGGGCCCCAGGTCGATTGCGCTCGGCTCAGGTCCGATTCGGACACGTGAATCGGTGATCTCCGCGCCGGTAGCCGAAGCGAGTACCGGCTCACAGGCCAGTTCGCGGACTTCGGGAATGTCGTCGGCCAGCGCCGAGATGCGCTGAACCAGATCAACCAACGCACCCTTGTTGACCGGAACGGCGTTGCGGTATCCGGAGAGAAGCGGCGCGGCCTTGGGCGCGTCGATCAATTCCGTAGCAGCGTCCTCGGTGAGAGGCAGTACGCGATAGGCACGGTCACCGAGGAGATCGGAGATCACACCGGCAAGCCCGAACGAGATCAGCGAACCGAACGACGGGTCGTCTTGGACACCAACCACACATCCGATGCCCTTGGTTGCCATTTTCTGCACGTGCAGCAGCGGTTCACCCGACGCGGCCGCAAGATCTCGGTAAGCGAGGCGCACCGATTCCGGTCCACTCAGATCCAGCCTGACGCCGCCCAGATCCGGTCGGTGTCGCCACATTTCGCCGGTTGCCTTGACCGCGACCGGGTAGCCGACAGCATCCGCTGCCTCTACTGCTTCGTCTTCGCTCAGGACCGAACGGAATTCGACGACGGCGACCCCGTAACACTCGAGCAGCGCCGCCGCTTCCACATCTGAAAGCCAACGGCCAGGAGAGTTTTCAAGCCAATCTGCCACCATCTTCTGGGCTCGCTCGGAGTCGATACCCACGGGGCGAACCACCTTCGACGCAGGCTTGCTGCGCCACTCCGCATATCGCCAAGCCCTCGCCAACGCCAGGGCGGCACGCTCCGGCCCCGGGTAGGACGGCACCGAACCGCGGGTCGGGTTACCGACTTCGTCACGAACCGCCAGGACGTCCGGCACACCCTCAGCTGCGAGGAACGTGGTGAGAATCGGCTTGTCCGAGCCTGCGACGGCGTCCTTGAGTGCTTTCGCGAACGGCTCGACCGGAATGGCGACCGGAGGAACGAAGACGGCAATGACGGCATCGACGTCGAACGACGCCAAAGCGTCGCGCACGGCAGTGGCGAACAGTTCCGGACTCGCCTGGGCGCCGAGGTCGACCGGGTCGCTGACCTGCAGACCTTCACTGCGGGCCGCGTCCGCAGCAAGGACACCGAGCGCGGTCGAGTTGCCGATGACCGCAAGCCGGGGGCCGGCGGGCAACGGTTGGTATCCGAAGAGCAAGGCGCAGTCGAACAATTGTGAAATGGACCCGACCTGAATGACGCCCGCCTGTTCGAAGAGGGCGCGGACGATCGAATCGTCGATCTCGACTCCGGTGGCGGCGAGCACCGGCGGAACCGCGTGCCGACCGCTCTTCACTGCGACGATCGGCTTCTTCCGCGCAACTCGACGCGCGATGCGAGAGAACTTCCGTGGGTTGCCGAAGCTCTCCAGATAGAGAAGGACCACTTCGGTGGACTGGTCGGAATCCCAGTACTGCAGAAGGTCGTTACCCGAGACGTCCGCACGGTTACCGGCGGAAACGAAGGCGGACAATCCGATTCGGCTGCGCGCGGCTTCGTCGAGAATGGCGATACCGAGCGCGCCGGACTGACAGAAGAAGCCGACGTTGCCTGCCACCGGCAAGACCGGCGCGAGCGTCGCATTCAACGAAATCGCCGGGTCGTTGTTCGCGACACCCAGCGCATTCGGGCCGATGAGGCGCATACCGTGAGCGCGCGCTGCATGGACCAGTTTGCGTTCGGACGAGCGCCCGTCCGGACCACTCTCACTGAAGCCCGACGAGACGACCACCAGCGCTTTGACGCCCTTGTCGAGGCAGTCGTCGAGTACCGAATTGATCGATTCTGCAGGTACAGCCACGACGGCGAGATCGACGTCGTCGGGGATGTCACGAACCGTCGGATATGCCCGAACGCCGTGTACCGAACGATGCTCCGCGTTGACGGGATAGACCGGTCCGGTGAATCCGCCGCGCAGCAGGTTGGTCAACACCGCGTTACCCACTTTGGCCGGGTCCGCTGATGCGCCGATCACCGCCACCGATCGCGGGCTGAGCACGTTTCCCATGCTGCGGGCCTCAGCTGCCCGCTCACGCGAATTGCGTACTGAAACAAGCGCTTCCGTCGGGTCGATCGCGAATTCGAGTCTCAGCACGCCACCGTCGAAAGAGCGGCTCACCTGATACCCCGCCTCACGGAACACCGTCACCATGTTGCGGTTCTCGGAGAGGACCTCGGCGACGAACATCGTCAGACCGTTCTCGGCCGCTGCCGCTGCCAGGTACTCGAGCAGGATCGGGCCGAGGCCGCGCCCCTGGTGTGCGTCGGCGACGACGAAGGCGACCTCGGCAGACTTTCCGTCACCGACGTCGAGCAGTCGCTCGTATCGACCCACCGCGATGATCTCGTCGCCGAGCATCATCACGAACGCCACACGGTTGTGGTGGTCGACCGTCGTGAAGTTCTTGACGTCGCGCGCCGACATCGTGGGGTACGGGCCGAAGTAGCGCAGATACCGGGTGCGCTCGGAGAGTTTGCCGTGGAATTCGACGAGCTTGTCCGCGTCTTCGGGAACGATGGGTCGCAACGCCACCGCTCCGCCGTCGGAGGCGAGAACATCGACTACCCAGGAATGGGGATAGGTGTGAGCGGGGTCGGTCTTCGGCGCCTGGCCGCTCGCCTCGCCGCCGACAGCTTCGGTATCGGACTGTTCAGTCACGGGGATCCTCCGGGTCGAGTCCGAGTAGCGGGAACGAAGCGCGACGTGTCGCGATGATCGCCGAGTCGATACGGGTGAGTGCACGGTCCACCGAGGCGACACCTGTCTCCGGTGTACCACCCGGGCCGTCCCACGGCGTGTAGGCGACATCGCCGCCGTCCCCCATGGTCGGCGGGAGGTCGACGCTCGGCGCTCGCAGCTTCGTCGATTCCTTCCAGTCTTCCGGGACAGCGGTGTCGACGTCGATCTCGCGATCGAGGGCTGCAGCGATCAAGTGAGTCCATGCCCTCGGCACGACGCGCACCAGTCCGTATCCCCCGCCTCCGACTGCCAGCCACCGCCCCTCGGAGTAGCGGTCGGCGAGGTCACGCATCGCCAGGAACGCGGCGCGCTGACCGTCGACGGTGAGGGCGAGATCCGCGAGCGGGTCCTCGCGGTGCGAGTCGACTCCGCACTGGCTGATGATGATCTGCGGGCGGAAGGCTGCAATGGCTCCCGGGACGACGGCGTGAAATGCACGCAGCCACAACGCGTCGACGGTTCCGGGCAGCACCGGGATGTTCACCGCCGTACCTTCGGCGGCCCCGTCGCCGACCTCGCTCGACCATCCGGTGTTCGGCCACAAGGTTGCCGGGTGCTGATGCAGCGAGACCGTGAGCACCCGCGGGTCCCCGAGGAACGCATGTTGCACTCCGTCGCCGTGGTGAGCGTCGACGTCGATGTAGGCGATGCGGTCGTAGCCGTTGTCGAGCAGCCACGAAATCGCAACCGCCGCATCGTTGTAGACGCAGAATCCAGAGGCCCAATCCGCCATCGCGTGGTGCATGCCGCCGCCGATGCTGACCGCGCGCCTCGTACGTCCCGAAGCGATTTCCTGCGCTGCGGCCAGCGAGCCGCCGGCGAGGATCGCACTGGCTTCGTGCATGTGCGGGAAGACCGGGTTGTCCTCGGTACCGAGCCCGTGGGGAACATCCTGGCCGCTCACACCGTTGTTCGCAGAGTTACCCGCGTCTTTGACCGCTGCAAGATATGCCGGTGTGTGGATTCTGAGGAGGTCGGCATCGGACGCGGCACTCGGTTCGAGAAATTCGATGCCCTCGAGAAGTCCGAGGCTTCGCGAGAGTGCCATCGTGAGATCGAGGCGAGTGGGATTCATCGGGTGATCGGCGCTCCACCGATAGCTCAGGTACTCCGGACTCCACACCACGACTCGATTCGCTCGAGACGCCGCGGGGTCCCCGTCAGATCTGATCGACGCGGTCATGGGATCACGCTACTTCCTTCTCGTTTCGTGCTGCACACCACACTCGTGGCCCGCTTCGGAGACCGAGATCGAGTGACACGAATCCAATTCGGACACGCGCTGGACTCGCCGCGGTGGAGGCGGCACCGGAACCACGAACTGAACGGTAGAATGATCAACTGACGAAGGGGTTGAGTGTGAAGGATCTAGTCGACACCACGGAGATGTATCTCCGGACGATCTACGACTTGGAAGAAGAGGGCGTAGTCCCACTCCGGGCGCGGATCGCCGAACGGCTCGAACAGAGCGGACCCACCGTCAGCCAGACTGTTGCGCGTATGGAGCGTGACGGCTTGCTGATGGTCGCCGGCGATCGACATCTGGAACTCACCGACAAGGGTCGCGATCTCGCGATCTCTGTCATGCGTAAGCACCGGTTGGCAGAGCGCCTGCTGGTGGACGTCATCGGTCTCAAATGGGAAGACGTACATGCCGAGGCATGCCGTTGGGAGCACGTGATGAGCGAGGAGGTCGAGCGTCGGCTCGTCGTCGTTCTGAACAACCCCACGACGTCGCCCTACGGCAACCCGATTCCGGGCTTGGACCAGTTGGGACTCGACGGCCCGGTTGCCACCACCGAAACATTGGTGCGCCTGACCGATATTCCGCACGGCGCACAGACAGCTGTGGTCGTTCGGCGACTGGCCGAGCACGTGCAGTCCGATCCCGAGGTGATCGCGCAGCTGCGTGACGCCGGCGTCGTTCCCGACGCCAGGGTGACGGTCGAAACCCGTCCGGGCTCGGTGACGATCATCGTGCCGGGTCACAGCGGGTTCGACCTGTCCGAGGAAATGGCTCACGCCGTTCAGGTCAAGCAGGTCTGAGGAAGTAGATGAAACTCCTGGTCACCGGCGGCGCCGGTTACGTCGGCAGTGTGTGCAGCACTGTGTTGCTCGAGCGTGGACACGAGGTTGTCGTCATCGACGACCTCTCCACCGGAAATGCCGACGCGGTGCCTGCCGGTGCCGAGTTCATCGAAGGAGACGTGGGAGCGCTTGCTGCCGACGTCCTCGGCAGTGCGGGTTCACCGGTTTTCGACGGTGTGCTTCACTTCGCAGCGCAGTCGCTGGTGGGCGAATCGGTGCTTCACCCTGAAAAGTACTGGCGCGGAAACGTCGTCACGACCATCGAGTTGCTCGAGGCTATCCGTGTCTCCGGTACTCCCCGCCTCGTGTTCTCGTCCACCGCCGCTACGTACGGCGAACCGGAGCAGTCACCCATCGTGGAGACCGCTCCGACCCGCCCCACCAATCCGTACGGCGCGACCAAGCTCGCGATCGATCATGCGATCACCTCGTACTCGATCGCCCACGGCCTCGGTGCGACGAGCTTGCGCTACTTCAACGTCGCAGGTGCGTACAAGTCCGCCGGCGAGAACCGGGTGATCGAAACCCACCTGATTCCACTCGTCCTGCAGGTCGCGCTCGAACAGCGGGACAAGATCTCGGTCTTCGGAACCGACTGGCCCACGCCGGACGGAACCGCGGTACGCGACTACATCCACGTGCTGGACCTCGCCGAAGCACATCTACTGGCGCTCGAATCCTCGGTTCCCGGCGAGCACCGCATCTACAACCTCGGAAGCGGTGCCGGCTTCAGCGTGCGCGAGGTGATCGCCGCCTGTGCGCGGGTCACCGGCCTGCCGATCAACGTCGAGGACGCGTCACGACGGCTGGGTGATCCGGCAGTACTGATCGCATCGAGCGACAAGGCGATTGCCGAGCTGGGTTGGACGCCCACGCGTACCGATCTCGACGTCATCGTCGCCGACGCATGGCAGTTCCTCCAGGATCTGGGCGACCGCTCACACGCTGCTCGCTAGCTTCCATTCGGCAGTGCCGGCGGCAAGCCGGTGATTCCGAGCGATTCCCCGATGGACAATCCGACGGCCGCGAGGTCACGGATTCCGTCGGGGCGCATACCGGATTGCAGCGATAGATCCAGCAATCCCGCCAAGGTGTGTTCCGAATCGGCCGACAGCGCGGCCGACAGCGCAACACCTGCCAGAGGTCCGTCGCCACGCACGTATGCAAAGAAGCCGAGAAGTGTTGCCGGCCAAGCTCGTTCGGGCAACGGGACTTCATGGGTGAGCACGAGCCACAATTGCTCAGCATGTGCCGCAACGGACGTGATCGCCAATCCCAGCACCACGTCGCGCACGCGTACGTCCGTCAATGCGACCACCAGATCGGCGCATTCCTGCGGGTCAGGGCGGTGAGCGCCTGCCTCGACACGGCGGACATGTTCCAACACCAGATCGATCCGGCGCTGAACTGCGGTTTCACCGCTCGGTCCCCCTCTGTGCGCGCTCGACTCTCGTCGGCTCGCGATCAGTCGGGCAATCGTGTCGTGATTGCGAGCGGCGCCGTGTACCCACCGGACCAGTTCCTCACGCGAACGGCGAATGACCCTCCCGCCCAACACCTGTGCTGCCGCAACCGACGAAGATGCCGGGTCTGGCAGGGTGCCGCGGTGAATCGAACGCATGACGCTCGTCCACGGCTGGCCAGATTCTATTGCGGCCGTGCACAATACGTCGGCCAGCTCGACGCAGGTTCCGCCGAGCATGTCTTCGAATACCTCGGCCAGCTCGATGGTTTCATCGATCAGAGTTTCAGCTGCCGAGCAATCGGTGATCACCACGAGAACGACCGCACGCGCGCCTTCCCCGTCACAGACGGCGGCGAACTGGCGCAGCGCCGCGCTCATCTGCCTCGCGGGCTTTCCCCTGACACTGGGAAAGTAGTCGTGCCGCATCACTGGTCCGAGCGTCGAGGCGGAGGCGCCCATCAGAGACAGCGCAACCACAGAGTTGGACGGGTGGAAGCCCAGGAGTGCGGGTATTGCCGCGATCAATTCGCCTGGATCGGAGACGCGTTCGACGCATCCGAGAAGGGCGGCAAGGTCGTCGTCGGAGAATTCGAATTCTCCCGGAAGAGGTGATGTCGTCATGCACACACCGTCGCTGATCACCCTGACCCGGCCGTCTGCTCGACCAGGGAAAACAGCTGCGTCCAACTCGTCTGTGGATTACCGCATTTGTTGGGGACCAAGTACCGCGCCGCACCGAGCAGCTCCGCTACTTGTCGTACCTGTGTGCTGCGAAATCACTTGCCTGCTTTGACCTTCTGCACGGCTGCAGTGAACGCTTGATCCAGCGGTGCCGTCGAGGGCGTCGCAGAACCGAACGTCATCAGTGTTGTCGCCACCCGTACGTCGCCGACCTGCGCGATCAAGGTCAGCATCGTCTGATCACCGGCTGTGGCCTTGGGGGACACGACAGTGCGGCGAAGTGACATCGTCTTGTCGGCATCGATCGGCGACGGCGGAAGAATTTCCGTCGTCACTGCCGTAGTGATGCCGTTCGCAGTGACAGTCATGGACGGGCACTGCCGAGTTTGCGCTTCCAACTCGTCCAGTGGTGCATCGACCTTCGTGAGTTCAACCGAAATCGTTGCCCTCGTCGCGTTGTCGGTCCCGACCGCCATCACGGTCCCGTTCGGACCGTAATCCTGTTCCGGTGGCTCACATTCGGACGGATCGACGGTGGCACCGCGCGGGACGCCGACTAGATCCGGCGCTGCCATCGGAACGGCCTGCGGGGGCAGCACAACAGCGCCGAAGGGCTCGGGGAATTCCTCGGGAGTCAGCAGCAGTTCGGACAGCGGTGCCGCCGTTTTCGGAGAGGTAGATTTCGGCGTCGAGGATTTGGGTGCAGCCGTCGTACTCGGCGCCGCCGTGCCGCTGTCGGTCGCACCGGCAGTCGCCGGCGCGGAGTCCGGAACGGGTGCTCCTTGGACCGACCCGGAGCAGCCCGCGAGTAGTGCAACGGCGGCCACCGCAGCAAGTGAGCATGCGGCCACTCGCCTGGACGATCGTGGACACACCCGCATGTAAGCCTCCGCACTCGACCGATCCCGACAATCGACCAATCCATTTCGGACAAATCGGCCGTGCCGACCTTGTGTTCCACTCTGCCATGTCCGAAGCCGCGCACCCGACATCTAGCGAACGCCCAGGCCAAGTGTCGAAAGATACCGCTCAGCTTCGCTCTCGGCGAACGCCCGTCTCGTCGGATCGGGAATGATCGGTCACCGACTCGGTGTTCTTACCGATGAACGTCTGATCCAGTGCTGTCGGGCACCTGACTCCGATGCTGTCGCGCGTGCGCCGATAGTGGACACTTGAGATCAAGACCGAAGAGCGAAGGGGACTGCGATGGACGAACAGTCGAGGATGTACGAGCTGGAATTTCCGGCGCCCCAGTTGGCGGCTGCCGACGGCCAGGGACCGATCCTGATTCACGGACTCGAGGGTTACTCCGACGCCGGTCACGCCGTGAAGTTGGCGACGACGCATCTGCGCGAAAGCCTCGAGACCGAGCTTGTCGCGTCGTTTGCTGTCGACGAGCTGATCGACTACCGCTCACGTCGACCGACGATGACGTTCAAGGCCGATCATTTCTCCGATTACGACGCTCCGGCGCTCAATCTGTACGCACTGCGCGATACGGCCGGCACGCCGTTCCTGCTGCTCGCGGGGATGGAACCGGACCTCAAGTGGGAGCGGTTCACTACAGCCGTTCGTCTGTTGTCCGAACAGTTGGGAGTGCGTCGAACCATCGGGCTCAACGCGATTCCGATGGCAATCCCGCACACCCGACCGCTGGGTGTGACAGCACATTCGACCAACAAGGACCTGATCCAGGACCATCAGCGTTGGTCAGGTGAACTGCAGGTTCCCGGCAGCGCATCATCACTGCTCGAGCTTCGTATGTCTCAGCACGGGCACGAGGCGATGGGCTTTTCGGTGCATGTCCCCCACTACCTCGCGCAAACGGACTACCCGGGCGCCGCAGAAACTTTGCTCGAAAACGTTTCCGAGGTTTCGGATCTGGAGTTGCCCTTGGTTGCACTGGGTGAGGCCGCGGCGCGCGTTCGGGAACAGGTTAACGAGCACATAGCCGGGAACGAAGAAGTTCAGACTGTAGTCCACGCTTTGGAGCGTCAATACGACACTTTTGTCGCCGCTCAGGAACAACAGTCGTCCCTTCTGGCCGGCGAGGCCGACCTTCCCAGCGGTGACGAGATCGGCGCAGAGTTCGAAAAGTTCCTGGCCGAACAGGCAGGAAATGACGACTTCGGCTCAGCTGGAGACCTCGATCGAGGCGACAACTGACTAAAATGTGACGGGCGGGGCGCATAATTCGACATTGTGCGCATTCCGCAACCCCTCCGTTACCTGGGCTGTTGTTCAGGACACATCCGTCGGATAGCCTCAAACTCTGTGTGATTTTCGTTGACGGCTCAACAACTGGAGCAGACAGTCAACGTGGTCACACGCCGAGCCAGGAGGCGACATGAGCAGACCACGGAACCGTCAGCTCCGACCGGTCCCCGACGAGGAACCGCGGATGATGTTCCGGACGATTCACGGCTACCGACGCGCATTTCGGATAGCCGGCGAGGGTCCGGCAGTACTGCTCCTGCACGGAATCGGCGACAACTCGTCGACGTGGACCGAGATCATTCCCCACCTCGCCAAGAAGTACACGGTCATCGCACCTGACCTGTTGGGTCACGGCCGTTCCGACAAGCCACGCGCGGATTACTCGGTAGCCGCGTACGCCAACGGCATGCGGGATCTTCTGTCGACGCTCGGCATCGAGCACGTCACCGTCATCGGGCACTCGCTCGGCGGCGGCGTAGCGATGCAGTTCTCCTACCAATTCCCACACATGGTGGATCGCCTCGTGCTGGTCTCGGCCGGTGGCGTCACCAAGGACGTCCATCCGCTGCTGCGCCTCATGTCCGTTCCGGTGGTCAACGAGGTGGTAAAGCTGCTCCGGATACCTGGTGCAATGCCGCTCGTCCGGATGGCCGGGAACCTTGCCGGAGTAGTTCACGGTTCAAATCTGCGTCCCGGCACCATGTTGCACGACACACCGGACCTGATTCGCGTGCTCGCTGATCTCCCCGACCCCACTGCCTACGAGGCCTACCTTCGTACGCTGCGGGCCGTCGTGGACTGGCGCGGACAGGTGGTCACGATGCTCGACCGCTGTTATCTGACCGAGAATCTGCCGGTTCAACTGATCTGGGGCGACGACGACTCCGTCATTCCCGTCTCCCACGCTCATCTCGCGCACGCGGCGATGCCGAACTCACGCCTCGAAGTCTTCCGCGGCTCGGGCCACTTCCCGTTCCGCGACGATCCGATGCGTTTCCTGCAGATCGTCGAAGATTTTCTTTCCAGCACCGCACCACTCGTCTTCGACGAGGCTCGCTGGCGCCACATGCTGATCTCCGGGGTCGGCGAGAACACCATCACCGGAACGTCGTCCACCCGCATGGCGGTGCTCGACGCCATGGGCTCGGACGAGCGAAGCGCAACCTGATCTACGGTTGCGGCTAGCCTGTACGAGTGCTGCTGACGGAACTTCTCCCCGACAACGCGGATCCTGAGTCCGTTTTCGACGCCTTCTCTTCGTGGACCATCGAACGAGGTTTGACGCTCTACCCGGCCCAAGAAGAGGCCGTCATGGAGTTGGTCTCGGGTGCAAACGTGATCCTTGCGACGCCGACCGGGTCAGGCAAATCGATGGTGGCGATCGGCGCGCATTTCTATGCGATGTCGCTCGGCAAGCGCACCTATTACACAGCGCCGATCAAGGCCTTGGTGAGCGAGAAGTTCTTTGCGCTGTGTGAAGTCTTCGGTGCCGAGAACGTCGGCATGATGACCGGCGACGCCGCCGTGAACTCGTCGGCGCCGATCATTTGTGCGACGGCCGAAATCGTCGCGAATCTTGCACTGCGCGAGGGCCCGAACTCCGATATCGGCCAGGTCGTGATGGACGAGTTCCACTTCTACTCCGAACCCGATCGAGGTTGGGCGTGGCAGGTTCCGCTCATCGAGTTGCCGCACGCCCAGTTCCTGTTGATGTCGGCAACTCTCGGTGAAGTCGACTTCTTCTCCGAAGATCTGACGCGCCGTACCGGGAAACCCACCACCGTCGTCTCCGGCACAGAACGCCCCGTGCCTTTGATGTTCTCGTACGCGACCACGCCGGTCGGCGAAACCATCGAAGATCTGGTGACCACCAACCAGTCCCCCGTCTACATCGTGCATTTCACGCAGGCCGCCGCCCTCGAACGCGCCCAGGCACTGACGAGCGTCAACTTCTGTTCCAAAGAAGAGAAGGAAGCGATCGCCGAGGCGCTGGGTGGTTTCCGCTTCACCACCGGGTTCGGAAAAACACTCTCCCGCCTGGTCCGGCACGGCATCGGCGTTCACCATGCGGGCATGCTGCCCAAGTACCGACGGCTCATCGAAGTTCTCGCACAGGACGGGCTTCTCAAGGTGATTTGCGGTACCGACACCCTCGGCGTCGGCATCAACGTCCCGATCCGCACGGTGCTGCTCACGGGTCTGGCCAAGTACGACGGCGTCCGCACTCGGCATCTGAAAGCCCGCGAGTTCCATCAGATCGCCGGTCGCGCGGGTCGTGCAGGCTACGACACGATGGGCACCGTCGTCGTCCAGGCACCCGAACACGAAGTAGAGAATCTGCGGGCAGTCGCCAAGGCCGGCGACGATCCGAAGAAGATCAAGAAGATTCAACGCAAGAAGGCTCCCGAGGGGTTTGTATCCTGGAGCGAAGCGACGTTCGATCGCTTGGTCGCCGCATCGCCCGAACCGTTGGTGTCGCGATTCTCGGTCAGCAACTCGATGCTGCTCAATGTCATTGCCCGCCCGGGTAACTGCTTCGACGCGATGCGGCACCTGTTGGAGGACAACCACGAATCGCGTCCGGCGCAGCGCAAGCACATCCTCAAAGCGATCTCGCTGTATCGCGGATTGCTCAGCGCCGGGATCGTGGAACGCCTCGACGAACCCGACGAGTACGGCCGCATGGCTCGGTTGACGATGGACCTGCAACGCGACTTCGCCTTGAACCAGCCACTCTCACCGTTCGCCTTGGCGGCATTCGAACTTCTCGACGTCGAATCCGACAGTTACGCACTCGATGTCGTCTCGATCATCGAGTCGACGCTCGACGATCCGCGTCAGGTTCTGATGGCGCAGCAGCACTTCGCTCGTGGCGAAGCGGTTGCGCAGATGAAGGCCGACGGCATCGAGTACGAGGAGCGCATGGAACTCCTCGAAGAGGTTACGTGGCCGAAACCGTTGTCGGACTTGCTGTTCCCGGCTTTCGAAATGTACCGGGGTGGCCACCCGTGGATCACCGAGTTCGCCCTCTCCCCCAAGTCCGTGGTGCGCGACATGATCGAACGCGCCATGACGTTTGCCGAGTTGATCAGCCATTACGGACTCACCCGGTCCGAGGGCCTCGTCCTGCGCTACCTCGCCGACGCCTACCGCGCGCTGCGACAGACCGTCCCGGCGGAAGCGCGCACCGAGGAACTCGAAGACATCATCGAGTGGTTGGGCGAGCTGATCCGTCAGGTCGACTCGAGCCTGCTCGACGAATGGGAGTCACTCACCGACCCCGGAGCCGAGGCAGATACGGAAGAGGTTGCGTTCGGCGCCGACATTCCCCGTCCCATCTCGGCGAACCCGCGCGCATTCCGCGTCATGGTGCGCAATGCGATGTTCCGACGCATCGACCTCGCGTCGCGTCGGCAGTGGAATGAGCTGGAAAACCTCGAGGACGGTATCGACGCCGCCGAGTGGGAAGAGCAACTACTCCCGTACTTCGAGGAGTACGCAACAATCGGAACCGGGCCATCGGCGCGCGGGCCGGCGCTCTTCCAGGTCACCGAAGAGGGTGAGTTCTGGCGGGTGCGGCAGGTGCTCGAGGATCCGGAGGGCGATCACGGATGGGCACTGCTTGCCGTCGTCGACATCCCGGAATCGGATGCCGCGGGTGAAATCGTGTTCGACGAGCTGAGCGTCGTAGAAGGCTAGCGCCTGTGCGCCTTTTTGGTAGTCATCGCTACCAAAAAGGCGCACAGGGGGCGTCAGCCCCTACGAGCCTTCCGCGGCTGGTTGCGGCGAGCAGCGCGCTTTTCCTTGATGCGAACGTTCTCGGCCCGCACCTCGGCCTGAACAGCGCGTTCCTTTTCGAGCCATTCGGGCTTCTCTTCGAGGAGTGCGGCGATCTGATCCGTGGTGAGTGCTTCTTCGACGCCGCCGCGGGCCAGGCCGGCGATCGATACGCCCAGCTTGGCTGCGATGACCGGGCGAGGGTGCGGTCCGGTGCGTCGCAGCTCCAGCAGCCACTCCGGCGGATCGGTCTGCAGAGCGGTCAGCTCGTCACGAGTCACGTCGCCTTCCTGGAACTGCGCAGGTGTTGCTTCCAGGTACACACCCAGCTTCTTGGCAGCCGTCGTCGGCTTCATCGTCTGGGGAGTTTTGTTCGACGTCATGCAACAAGAGTAACCAGCCGATACGGGTGCTTTTACCAAGGCGGTAGCCTTGCCTGGTGACAGACGCGGATAGTCAGGCAATTTTTCGACTCGCGTACGCCCCGGGGGTGACGCCCACCAAGTGGGTCCGGGTGTGGCACGAGCGGCTCCCCGAGGTGCGTCTGGAACTTGTTCAGTTCCCGGTTCTCGAACTCGAAGCTGCACTTCGCGCCGGTGAAGCAGATGCAGGTTTGGTTCGACTGCCGATCGACCGGACCGGCATCAGCGCCATCTCGCTGTACGCGGAAACCCCGGTGGTGGTGGTACCGAAAGATCACGTATTCACTACTGTCGATCAGATTTCCGTCGACGATCTGGCCGACGAGATAGTGCTCGATCCTCTCGACGACAGACTCGACTGGCCGACCCGTCCCGGAAAGACCGCCGCCGAGCGACCAGCGACCATCGCCGACGCCATCGAGTTGGTGGCCGCCGGCGTCGGAGTTGTCGTGGTTCCCCATTCGCTGGCGCGGTTCCACCATCGCAAGGACCTGACCTTCCGTCCGGTGGACGGTGCGCCCGAGGCTCCTGTGGCTTTGGCATGGATGGAGTCCAAGACCACAGATCTGGTCGAGGAACTGATCGGCATCGTGCGGGGCCGAACGGCACAGAGTTCCCGCGGACGGAACGGCGAGCCGGCCGAGAAGATCAAGGGCTCCGTCAAGGCCAAGATCGCGGCCCGCGAGCGTCGCGCAGAAGCTGCCAAGAACGGGCAGAAAGCTAAGGGCGCCGGCACCGCGAAGAACATATCCGGACGCAACGCCGGTTCCGGTAAGGCCAAGGCGGGCGGCAAATCAGGCAGCGGGAAGTCCGGTGGGACCAAGAGTTCGGGTGGCCGGTTCTCCGGAAAGCAGAAGGGCCGCTAGGGCTTCAACTGGCAACTCGGAGGATCGCTGCCGGACAACGCTGAACTGATCAGGCGCGACAGACTCGGGCTGTGGTCTCGCGAATTGGCGCATCGTCGAACTCCGTCGAGCATGATGAGAGTATGACTCCCGCGAGTTCTTCAGCCCTCGACGAATTGGTAGCGGCACTCCCCGAGGGAGCCGTCCTGCTGGATCCGGACGTGACCGCGGGCTACCGCCAGGACTGGGCCGCCGACCCGACCGCCGGCCGTCCAGCTGCCGTGGTTCGCGCTACGTGCACCGAAGACATCCAAACCGTGATGCGATGGGCAACCGCCCACCGCGTTCCGGTGGTTCCCAGAGGTGCCGGCTCGGGCCTTTCCGGTGGATCCAGCGCCGTCGACGGTTGCATCGTGGTCAGCACCGAGCGAATGCGACAGATCACGATCGACCCGGTCGCCCGTGTGGCGGTTACTCAGCCCGGCTTGATGAATGCGGAGGTCAAGAAAGCCGCCGCAGAGCACGGACTCTGGTACCCACCTGACCCGTCGTCCTTCGAGATCTGTTCCATCGGCGGCAATGCAGCCACCAACGCCGGCGGACTCTGCTGCGTCAAGTACGGAGTTACCACCGACTACGTTCTCGGACTCCGGGTCGTGCTGGCGGACGGTACAGCTGTCAGCCTCGGAGGTCCCCTGCTCAAGGACGTCGCCGGACTCTCACTCACCAAACTGTTCGTGGGCAGCGAGGGCACTCTCGGCATCATCACGGAAATCACGTTGCGTTTGATTCCCGCGCAGCCGCCCGCATCAACCGTCGTCGCGTCGTTCGACTCGGTACAAGAAGCTGCCGACGCGGTCTTGGCGATCACCAGCAACATGCGTCCGGCGATGCTCGAGTTCATGGATCACGCCAGTATCAATGCTGTCGAGGATTCGGTACGCATGGGTCTGAACCGCAAGGCTCACGCACTACTGCTCGCGCAGTCCGACGCACCCGGCGCGGCAGGCGTGCTGGAAATCGAGACGATTGTTCAGGCGTGCGAAAACAACGGAGCCACCGAAGTATTCGCCACCGATGACCAGGCCGAAGGTGACGCTTTTGCGGCGGCACGGCGAGCGGTGTTCCCGGCCGTGCTCGCGATGGGAAGTCTGCTTCTCGAAGACGTGGGCGTTCCCATGCGCGCACTCCCCCAGCTGGTAACCGGGGTCGAAGCCATCGCAGACGACCTCGACGTCCTGATCTGCACGGTGGCGCACGCCGGAGACGGAAACACCCACCCGCTCATCGTCTTCGACCCCGCAGACCCGGACATGTACGAACGCGCACAGATCGCATTCGGACGGGTGATGGATCTCGCCATCGCGCTCGGCGGCACGATCACCGGCGAACACGGGGTGGGTCGACTCAAGCGCGACTGGCTGCCGTCACAGTTGGGTGAAGACGTCATGGCCCTCAATCGCAAGGTCAAGGATGCGCTCGACCCGCTGGGAATTCTCAATCCCGGAGCGGTCATTGCCGTGAAAGAAGGCTCTCTCGACTAGCTTTCACGTCGATGTCGAACGAGTTACGTCATCGAGGAACCGTCGGGCTGACCGAACGGACCAGCTCGGCCAGCTGACGGAATCCTTCTGCTCGGCCACTCGACGAGCGGAACACGACGCCGATCGTGCGACCGGGAGCTGGCGAAGCGAAACGCGCCGTCGACAAGTCCCCGCGTCGAACCTCCACTGCAACAGCCGATTCCGGGACCAAAGTCACCCCGAGTCCCCCGGCCACACATTGCACGACTGTCGCGAGAGAGGTAGCCCGCGTGTCGCCGGCAAGCGGATGGGCGTCTACCGAACGGCACAGATCCAACGTCTGGTCACGCAGGCAGTGGCCGTCGTCGAGCAAGAGCAACGGCAGCGCGTCGAGCACGTCCGCCGTGAGATCGACACGTCCGGCCAAGGAATGATCGTTCGGCACGACCATCACAAAATCCTCTTCGTACACAGGAACTTCCACCAGGCCAGGTGTTCCGGCAGGAAGCGCCAACACCGCGACGTCGAGCGCTCCCGATCGCAGTGCATCGAGTAGGCGCGCCGTTTGATCCTCGACTATTTGCGGCGCCAACGACGGCAGCTTCTCGCGCAGCTCCGGCAACAACCCCGGAAGAATGTAGGGCGCAACGGTCGGGATCAACCCGATGCGTAGCGGTCCGGTCAGAGAGTCGCCGGAGCCGGCCGCGCTCGCGACGAAACCGTCGGCAGCTTCGAGGATTTGCTTGGCCTGACCGAGCAAGCGCTGTCCGTCCGCGGTCACGAGCACACGCCGGGTACTGCGTTCGATCAGTTTGACCCCTAGTCCCGCCTCGAGAGCTGCCAGCGCCTGCGACAGTGTGGGTTGGCTCACACCGGAACGCGCTGCGGCAGTACCGAAGTGCCGGTACTCGGCCACAGACACAAAGGCACGCAGCTGTGACAAGGAAGGTTGATAAGTCTGATCAGACATGCCTATCAGTGTAGTGCCACCCATCACCTTTACCTTTTGAACGGTTTGATGCAGAATGGACTCATACCAAAAAGCGCCGGTCACAACCTCGACGCTCCAGTCGAAACCGTCCGACCCGCTGACGGTGACAAACCCTCTCGATCCAGCACGTTCGGCCGTCACAGTCCGAACAGCCGGATCGTGTGCGCAAGAAATTCCTGTTCACGAGACACGTAGGAGAATGAGACACATGGCTCTGCTCACAATCGGCGACCAGTTCCCCGCTTACAACCTCACGGCTGTCATCGGCGGCGACCTGTCCAAGGTCGATGCCCAGCAGCCCGATGACTACTTCACCACCGTCACCAGTGACGACTACGCAGGCAAGTGGCGCATCGTCTTCTTCTGGCCCAAGGACTTCACCTTCGTGTGCCCCACCGAGATTGCTGCATTCGGCAAGCTCAACGAAGAGTTCGCAGACCGTGATGCTCAGGTTCTCGGCGCTTCCGTCGACAACGAGTTCGTGCACTTCCAGTGGCGTGCACAGCACGAAGAGCTCAAGACCCTCCCCTTCCCGATGCTCTCGGACCTCAAGCGCGAGCTTGCCGAGGCCACCGGCGTCCTCAACGCCGACGGCGTTGCAGACCGCGCGACGTTCATCGTCGACCCCAACAACGAGATCCAGTTCGTCTCCGTCACAGCCGGTTCCGTCGGCCGTAACGTCGATGAGGTTCTCCGCGTCCTCGACGCTCTCCAGAGCGACGAGCTGTGCGCATGCAACTGGAAGAAGGGCGACCCGACCATCAACGCCGGCGAGCTCCTGACTGCGAGCGTCTGAGTATGAGCGTCGAGAACCTCAAGAACTCGCTTCCGGAGTACGCGAAGGACCTCAAGCTCAACCTGAGTTCCATTGCGCGCACGACGGTCCTGAACGAGCAGCAGTTGTGGGGAACGCTCCTCGCAACGGCCGCAGCCACCAAGTCTGCGTCCACGCTCAAGGAGATTGCTTCCGAGGCTGCCGACAACCTGTCGGCAGAGGCATACAACGCCGCTCTCGGCGCAGCGTCGATCATGGGCATGAACAACGTCTTCTACCGCACCAAGGGCTACCTCGACGGTAAGTACGACGACCTTCGTGCCGGCCTGCGGATGAACATCATCGGCAACCCGGGCGTCGACAAGGCCGACTTCGAATTGTGGTCGCTTGCAGTGTCCGCGATCAACGGCTGCAACCACTGCCTCGAAGCTCACGAGAACACCCTCCGCCAGGAAGGTGTCGACCGCGAGGTCATCTTCGAAGCGATCCGCGCCGGTTCCATCGTCGCGGGTGTCGCACAGGCTGTCGAAGCCAACGAGATCCTCTCTGCCGCACAGGTCTGATCACTCGGACCTGAGTGCAGTTCGACGAGCCCTCCCCACCGTGAAGGTGGGGAGGGCTTTTCGCGCGCTAGGGTGGACCGATGGGTATCGAGGTGAGTGTGGTCCGGGTCTTCACGGACGAGAACGGCAAGCACGGGAATCCGCTGGGAATCGTCGACGCGTCCACGGTTGCAGAATCGGATCGACAAGCCGTCGCGAAGGAACTCGACTACAGCGAGACCATCTTCATCGACGTTCCGGATGACGGCGCCTCGCGTGCGCGGGTCCAGATCTTCACTCCGGCAGCAGAACTCCCCTTCGCCGGACACCCGACCGTCGGTGCCACGTGGTGGCTGGGCGAACAGGGCCGTCGCGTGAGCGCCCTCGACGTTCCTGCCGGCAGTGTCGACGTCCGCCAATCCGGCGCTTTGACGTGGGTACGCGCGCGTGCCGAATGGGCACCGGAATTCGCGATCTATCCGATGGACACGGTGGACGACGTCATCGACGCAGATCCGTCCGACTACGAGGCGGATCATTCGTATCTGTGGGCATGGCAGGACAAGCTCGAAGCTGCCATCCGCGCACGCATGTTCGCACCGGTGATGGGAATCGCCGAGGACGAGGCGACCGGATCTGCAGCGCTGCGCATCACGGACCGATTGAGGAAATCATTGCTCATCACCCAGGGACGCGGATCGGTCCTTCACACGACCTTCTCTCCGGAAGGTTGGCTCGAAGTCGGCGGCCGCGTCGTCGCCGAGCCGTCACGAACCTTGTGAGTACCCGGCGGGATTGCGTCCGGCCTCGAGGTCACGTGCACTCAGTGATACCGAGATCTCGTCACCGAGCGCAACTCCCGGAGCGAGGGGCAACTGATCTCCACTCCAGAACTTGCCCGGGTCGAACCAGTTGACACGACGATTACCGACGAGCAGACCCATCGCTTCATAGGTCTTGGCAACCACTTCGGCGCAGTAGGCGCTCTCGACGGCTACTGCCGATACGTCGGACTTCTTGCGCAGCTTCGGGATTCGGCCGCCGAACCAGCGCGAAGCAAGCTTGGCCGTCGACGGGAAAGGCGTACCGTCCAGCCGCGCGATCGTCTGGAGCAGAGCGTCTTCCTGCTCCCGGGTGATCTCGTGGTCGAGCTGGCGCAACCATCCACGCTGCCCGTACTTGGCGCCCCAAACCTGAACGGCCGATCGCAGATCGTGCAGTTGGACACCACGCTGGAAGCGTCCGGTCCACATGTCCTGCAGCGAGTGACCGAGTTCCGCATGCCACATCAGCGGCGGAAGGTCGTCGATCACGACCGACATTCCGACGTGGTTGACCGGGCTGTTGGTCAGCGTCTGGATGGCCCGGTCCGCCGTCGACTCTCCGCGGAAGATCCAGATGTCGCCCGTGCGGGTCGCCGCGGCGGCCTCGTCGAGACTCACCTGCGAAAGCAATCGTCGGTCCATGCCTCTAGCGTAGAGGGATGAAACTCACGACTCCTCTGCGCGCCTCGCACGTTTGGAAACTGGTCGGCCTCGCCGGTGCAATGGGCGTTGCCGCCACCGGGGTTCTCGTTGCGCGCGGCGAACGCCAGCGTCGGGCCTACTCTCCGGACGAGATTCGCTCGGTGCTACACGAGCGCTACACCCAGGCGTACGCCAAGCAGTCGGAGCAAGAGGTTCTGGAACTGGAACCTGCGCCCAACGCAGTGCGGCGCCGAATCGAGAAACTCTTTCGGCGCCGCAGCTGACTTCAGCCGAGGGCTGCGAGGATCCCCGCGGCCATCTCGGCGACCTGATCGTCGGTCATCACAAACGTCGGCGAAATCTGCATCGCACCCTGACCCGCGGCGCGACCCGAAATACCGTGCTCGCGAAGCGTCTTCACGAACGGCAACGCCTCCGCCGGATCAGCCAACTGCACTGCCGCGACCGCACCGAGCCCACTACGAACCTCCGCCACCCGCGGATGCTCCGCCAGCGGCTGCAGATGCGTATGCAACGACGCCTCCAAACGCTTCGACTCCGCGAGCAGATTCTCACGCTCGAGAATGTCGAGGTTCGCCATCGCCGCCGCAGCAGCACCGGCATGCCCGCCGTAGGTGTACCCATGGCGCCACCACGAACCGGCATAGAACGGCTCCGCCACCCGCGGCGCGATGAACACCGCACCCATCGGAACGTAACCCGACGTCAAACCCTTTGCCGTGGTCATCATGTCCGGCTGCAAATCGAAACGGGTGGACGCGAACCACTCACCACCGATCCGGCCGAAACCGGTCACGACCTCGTCGACGACAAAGAGGATGTCGTGCTCACGGCAGATGTCACGCACCTCGGCCAGATACCCCTCCGGCGGAAGATACACCCCACCCGCACCGATGATCGGCTCCGCGAAGAACGCCGCGATCTTGTTCGCACCGACCCGCTCGATCAACTCGAGCAGACTCTTCGCATCATCCCAGCCGACCGTGGCCGCATCCGCCATCAGCTCGCCGTACCCCTCACGGTTCACCGGAATACCAGCGAGAGCCGTTCCCGCAACATGCATTCCGTGGTACGCCTTCTGACGACCGACGATGATCGCCTTCTCCGGCTGCCCCACCTCGTGCCAGTACCGACGAGCAAGCTTCGCCGCAGTGTCCACCGAATCCGAACCACCCGAAGTGAAGAAGATCTTGCTCCCGGCAACCGGCGCGATGGCCGCCAGACGCTCCGCCAACACCTGCGTGGTCTCGGGAACAAAATCACCGAAATTCGAGAAATGAGCGATCTTCGACAACTGAGCCGCCACCGCGTCCGCGATCTCCGTGCGCCCGTGCCCGACATTGGTGAACCACAGGCCCGCCGTCGCATCCAGATACCGAGTGCCCTCGCGGTCCCAGATGTACGCGCCCTCACCGCGAGAGACGACAAACGCGCCGTTCTTCTCCACAGCGCCCATGTCCGCGAACCCGTGCCACAATGCCGAAGCCATCATTGTCCCCTTCGAATACAAACGATGCTGGTGTGCAAACGATGTGCTGCGACTATATCGACACCAGGAATCCGCGCATGACGGCGCTCGCCCGGCACCGGCATTTCCGGGCGCACCCGTAATCTGTCGACCATGACTTTTGCCGACAATCTCGCCGCACTGCCCACCATCGATCATCTGGCCGCCATCGAGGTACTCGACGCCGACGGAACCGTCGTCGACACCGTGGAGAACAAGCCCGGAAAGTCCGGCTCGGTCAAGGTGTACAACCATCTCGCTCAGGTCTACGGCGCGCTGACACCCGAAGCCGCCTCGGCAGGATTGACGATCTTCGCCGAGCACACCGAGGACGCGCGGGCGAACCCGGGCAAGCACCCGAACGTGGACCGACTCGATCAGGTGCTCGCCTCCGGCAATCCCCTAGGACTTCGCAGCGTTCCGTCCGCGTAGCCCGGCGCCCAACCGTCCGACGGCATTGACTGCCAACGCCATCAGGGCCATCGCGATGCCCAGTACGACGAATCCGATGAACAGGGCCAGATAGCCCTGGTGGCGCGGATCCATGAACGGGTAGGGATACCAGTCGACGATCGAACCTCGGATCAACGTGTACACGCCGTACACGACCGGGAACAGCAACCACTGCAGTGAACGTGCTTCGGAGATCCTGTGCCTCGAGGCGAAGAACACCCAGTCGAGCAGCATGACCAACGGAAGAATCCGATGCAGTGCCGAGTTGATCCAGGCATCGTTCAAATTGACGTCGATATCTGCCAGGAGGACGGCATAGATGATGCCGGTGATCACCATGTACAGCGTCACCGCCCCTCGGATCGACTGCCACGCCTGCGATTGTGGATCTCGAATTGCACCGACCAGCAACACGATCACCGCAAGAATGTTGCTCTCGATGGTGAAGTAGCTCAGATAGTTCGACAGAGACAGCTCAGCCGCGTCACGGATCGGGATCCACAGCAAAGCGGCAAGTCCGAACACAGCAAACAACAGTCTCAGGGCTCGCACGGCGATCGGCGTCGACAAGACAGGCACCGATGACTCATTTGCGGTATTTGTCGTCACTGGTCGATATTTGCACATCAGCACGATCTGCGAGCGGTAGTTGTGAACGCGTTCGATAGGCTGTCATCAGCATGTCTACAACACCACCGGCCCCGCTCTCCCCCAAGCGGAGTGACCTGAAGAGCGCGCTGGCGCAGGTCTCACTCCGCGACGAGAGTCGACTCCGTCGCAAACTCGACCGTGCCCGCACACCAGACGCTTTGGTGGCGCTGGCCGAGGAAATCGAAACGGCGCGCACGCGGTTGGCCGCACGCTCCGCCAATGTTCCCGCAGTCTCGTATCCGGAAGCTCTGCCCGTCAGTCAGCGCAAGGACGACATCGCGACCGCGATCTCGGAGAATCAGGTAGTCATCGTCGCCGGCGAGACTGGCTCGGGTAAGACAACCCAGATCCCGAAGATCTGTCTCGAACTCGGACGTGGCGTCCGCGGTTTGATCGGACACACACAGCCGCGCCGGTTGGCAGCACGCACCGTTGCCGAACGTATCGCCGAAGAACTCGACACCGAACTCGGCGACGCCGTCGGATACACCGTGCGGTTCACCGACCAGGTCTCGGACCGCACCTACGTCAAGCTCATGACCGACGGCATTCTCCTCGCCGAAATTCAGCGCGACCGTATGCTCCGACGCTACGACACGCTGATCATCGACGAAGCGCACGAACGCAGTCTCAACATCGACTTCATCCTCGGTTACCTGGCTCAGCTGCTCCCCCGCCGACCCGATCTCAAGGTCATCATCACGTCGGCGACCATCGATCCCGAGCGCTTCGCCAAGCACTTCGCTGTCGACGGTAAGCCCGCGCCGATCGTCGAGGTATCCGGGCGAACATTCCCTGTCGAAATGCGTTACCGGCCACTGACCGTCGAATCCGGCGACATCACCTTCGACCGCGATCCCGTCGACGCGGTCTGCGAGGCGGTCGACGAGCTGAGCGCGGAGGGCGAAGGCGACATCTTGGTCTTCCTCTCCGGCGAACGCGAAATTCGCGACACCGCAGATGCTTTACGCGATCGGCGTCTTCGCAACACCGAAATCGTCCCGCTGTACGCGCGGCTGTCTGCCGCCGAGCAACACAAAGTGTTCTCGCCGCACACCGGCCGACGCGTCGTCCTTGCCACCAACGTGGCCGAGACCTCGCTGACCGTTCCCGGCATTCGGTACGTCGTCGATCCGGGAACCGCGCGCATTTCGCGATATTCGGTGCGCACCAAGGTTCAGCGGTTGCCGATCGAGCCCATTTCGCAGGCGTCAGCTCGTCAGCGTTCCGGGCGTTGCGGCCGCGTCGCCGAAGGAATCTGCATCCGCCTGTATTCCGAGGAGGACTTCGAGTCACGGCCGGCATTCACCGAACCGGAGATCCTGCGAACCAACCTCGCATCCGTGATCTTGCAGATGACGGCCCTCGGCCTGGGCGACATCGCGGCATTCCCCTTCGTCGAACCGCCGGACCAGCGTGCCGTGAAGGACGGAATCGGACTCCTCGAGGAACTCGGCGCCATCGCGCGAGGTTCCGAGGCCAGCCACCCCGAACTGACGCCGGTCGGCCGCGAGCTGGCCCAGATTCCGGTGGATCCGCGAATGGCACGGATGCTGGTGGAAGCCAAGAACAACGGTTGCCTTCACGAAACCCTTGTCATCGTCGCGGCGTTGTCCATCCAGGACGTTCGCGAGCGGCCCGCCGAGTTCCAGCAAGCCGCCGACGAAAAGCACGCCCGCTTCAACGTCGAGAACTCCGACTTCCTGGCCTACCTGAAACTGTGGGACTACTTACGCGAACAACGTAACGATCTGTCCTCCAACCAGTTTCGCAAGATGTGCCGGAACGAGTTCCTGCACTGGCTCCGCATCCGCGAATGGCAGGATCTGCACGGGCAACTCCGGCAGATCACCCGCGGTCTCGGCTGGACAGTGGGAGAGACACCGGCAAGCGAGAACGCGATCCATCAGTCGCTCCTTGCCGGGTTGCTCTCGCATATCGGGCTACGCGAGGGCGAGAAGCGGGACTACCTCGGCGCCAGAGGCAGCCACTTCGCGATCTTCCCCGGATCGGGACTGTTCAAGAAGCCACCACGCTGGGTCATGGCCGCCGAACTCGTGGAAACGTCGAGGCTGTGGGCGCGCATGTCCGCGCGTATCGAACCCGAGTGGGCTGAAAAGCTCGCCCCGCACCTGGTGAAACGGACCTATTCCGAACCGCACTGGTCCTCCAAGCGCGGCTCGGCGATGGCATACGAGCGGGTCACTCTCTACGGAGTTCCTCTGGTAACCGGCCGCGCAGTGACGTACTCACGAATCGATCCCGAGGCCTCTCGCGATCTCTTCATCCGCCATGCGCTCGTGCAGGGCGAATGGCAGACGAACCACAAGTTCTTCCACGAAAACCGTGCACTCCTCGACAACGTCGAAGAACTCGAGAACCGCGCGCGCCGACGCGACATCCTCGTCGACGACGAAACTCTCTACGAGTTCTACGACGAACGTATCGGCCAGGAAGCCGTATCCGCCAAGCATTTCGACCAGTGGTGGAAGACCGAGCGGCGCAAGAATCCGAGTCTGCTGACTTTCACACCGGAAACGGTGGTCAACTCCGACGCAGCTGCAGTACTGGGCGGCGAGTACCCGGACGCCTGGCGCCAAGGCGACATGCAGTTTCCACTCACTTACCAATTCGAGCCGGGAAAGGACGACGACGGCGTCAGCGCGCACATCCCGGTCGGCCTGCTCGCGCAACTTCAGCCGGTCGGCTTCGACTGGTTGGTCCCCGGTATGCGCGTCGATCTCGTTACCGCTCTGATCAAGACGTTGCCCAAGAACATTCGACGCGCTGTCGTTCCGGCTCCGGATTATGCCGCCGCAGCATTGGCAGCAGTCAAACCTCGATCCGAGCCGTTGATGACCGCAATGGCCCGCGAACTCTCGCATTTGGGCGGGATCCAGATCGACGCCAAGGACTTCGATCCCGCCGCGCTGCCCGACCATCTTCGGATGACATTTGTCGTCGAGGACGAATCGGGCAAGGTGCTCGCGAAGGGTAAGGATCTGGCGCAGCTACGACGCACACTCGCCCCGCGCGTGCAGAAGGAAGTGGCCAAGGCGGCAACCGGAACCGAACGGGCAGCGGCAACCGTCTGGACATCCGAAACGCTGGGCGCATTGGAACAGACCATCACTCGCTCCATCGGCGGACAGCAGGTGACCGGCTACCCAGCTCTGGTGCCGGAGAACGGCGGAGTTGCCGTTCGTGTCCTGAGTACGCCGGCCGCGCAGGCGCAGGCGATGAGGGAAGGTACGCGGGCGCTTCTCCTCGCGGCCGTTCCCACCCAACTCAAGGCAGTGACCGCCGGCTTGTCGAACACTCAGCGTCTGGCTCTCGGCCAGAATCCGGACGGCGGCTTGGAGGCCCTCGTCGAAGATTGCCGGGTGGCAGCTGCCAACGAAGTGATTGCGGCCCACGGTGGACCGGTACGCACGCCTGAAGCGTTCGATGCCCTGGTGAAGATCGCACGCTCCGAACTGGCCGGACGCGTTTCCGCGATCCTGCGCATGATTGTTCCGATCCTCGAACAAGCACACCAACTGAGCGTCGTGCTGGACCGCTCGCGCGGCGAGGCAGCCGACGACGTCCGAGAACAGCTGAACTCACTGCTGTTTCCGGGATTTGTCGCCGAACTGGGATCGGCCCGCCTACGCGATTTACCGCGGTATCTTGCCGCAGCAAAATTCCGTCTCGAAGCTCTGCCCGCAAGTGCACAACGAGATCAGCAGGCTATGGATGTCCTCGACCGGGTGTACGCAGCGTACGACCGGTTGTTGAGTTCGCTTCCCGAAGAGCGTCGCACTGCTCGAGATGTCGACGCGATCAGTTGGATGATCGAGGAACTGCGCGTGAGCCTGTTTGCGCAGTCCCTCGGTACACCCACACCGATTTCCGAAAAGCGAGTCCTGAAAGCTATCGAAGCGATCAAGCGTTGATGTTCGGCGAGAATTGCGCGATCAGTAGATTGTCTGAATGTTGACGTTGGTGAGGAAACCGCCAAAGGTGGCAACAGTGTTGGCGAACCCGAGGGTTACCAGGCTGTTCACGACTCCGAGAACTGCAACTAAGTTCATAACGCCTCCGTGAAGATCCGAGATGCGGACGAACGTACCTGGTAGACACTAAGCGAATAACGTGCCCGATTTGTTCGATTGTTCGCTTTGTGTTCTCAGCGTTACCTAAGACCGCTCTGTGCTCTCAGCGTTATCTGAGGCGAAGGCCTCAGTCGACGGAAACGGTCTCGGCGCCGGGAGCCTTCTCGGCGGCACGGGTCTCTGCATGCTCGCGCATGTCGGTGATCTCACGTTCGAAATCCGCAGCCGAGCTGAAGGACTTGTACACCGATGCGAATCGCAGGTAGGCGACTTCGTCGAGATTTCGAAGCGGATCGAGGATCGCGAGCCCTACCTCGTTACTGGGAATTTCGGCAGAACCCGAAGCTCGAACGGCATCTTCGACCTGTTGGGCGAGCAAATTCAGCGAATCGTTGTCCACTTGGCGGCCCTGGCATGCGCGACGCACACCTTTGACAACCTTTTCTCGGCTGAAAGGCTCCGTGACGCCGCTGCGCTTCACGACCGAGAGAACTGCCGTCTCGACCGTGGTGAATCGGCGGCCACACTCGGGGCACGAACGGCGCCGCCTGATCGCCTGGCCCTCGTCGGCCTCGCGCGAATCGACCACTCGGGAATCAGGGTGCCGGCAGAACGGGCAATGCATCGGGGTTCCTTCGTTGTCGCCGAAATGGCCGCAACTCAGATTCGCTACCGACTGCAAATCCTCCGACGATTTACAGAGCAGATCCACGTACTCAACGCGACCACCCGAGGTGGTGGGACTGTCAAGTGGACAGCTTACTCGCTGTGAACGGACTGCTCTCACGCTCGGTACGCCCCCGCCTGGTACGGGGCAGGTCAGCGCCCCGAGGCCGGCACGATCAGCGTTTGTCCCACTAACAGTCCGGAACTCGACATCGCATTGAGATCCATGATCTGCTCGATCACCGAACCGACAGCCTGGCCAGGTGCAACCTTGGCAGCAATATCACTGAGGGATTCACCCGCGGCAACGCGAACCACTTCGGTCGCGCCGTTTGTCGCAGCTACGTCACCACTCGACAATGCGCCGATCCCCACCAACGCCAACACTGCGAATGCGGTGAATACGGCGCCCAGGAAAACCGTCTTCCAACTGACATCCTCGGCGGCCACTTCATGTTCGACCCGTGACACACCGACCCTGTTTCGGTGCGCGAAACTTCCTCCGTACGGGCGTGACGAATCGTGCTCGCTGTCCCACCGGCGAGGAGATTCGCGCAATGAACGCGAACCTGAAACCGCGCCCACCGCCGGAACCCGGCGAACGACGGCCGCCTGCGGTTCGTTGTCGACATCCCTGGCCACGCCATGCATTTCGGCCGCTCCGCGCCGTTCGAAGGACACAGCGTCTGCATCGGGCCCATAGAACGAGGGGTGGTACTTCAGTGCCGACGTACCGTCGAAACCAAACGCGTCGAAACCAATCGCGTCGTCGAAAACCCTGTTGCTTTTCAGTGCTGCGTTACCCATCGTGACCTCCGCTGGTCGACACCGATCGATGTGTTCGATCATGCGTTCGATGGAACGCATGTTCGAATTTCTACCACGCCTGGCCGACAATGTCTCTACTTGGAGCGACACGAATCGAACAGATGTTTGAAACCGCGAGCAAATCCGGCTAGATTCGTGTCAGACCACACAGCGGGAATTGCGAAAGCCTCCGTGTTTGTCGACAGCTCGAATGTTGGCAGGAGGCACCGACAGGTTTCTGCGCGACTTGCACCAGGCACTTTGCAGGCACTTTTGCAGGCAGTTTTCAGACACGACTTTTTCAGACACGACTTCTTCAGACACGACTTCTTCAGACACGGAGGCAACAGGCCATGAAGGACGATCGCTCCAGCACAGCCGCGGAGGCAGGAGCTTCTGCAGTTCCGTCTCCGTCGAGCGAGACGCTCACCGAGCGTCAGCGGCGCGTTCTCGAAGTGATCCGCGATTCGGTGACGGAGCGCGGGTATCCGCCGAGCATTCGCGAAATCGGGGATGCGGTGGGGCTTACCTCCACGTCGTCGGTCGCGCATCAACTGCGAACGTTGGAGCGCAAGGGCTTCCTTCGACGCGATCCCAATCGCCCTCGTGCAGTCGATGTTCGGGGTCTCGACGAGGTTGCGGCCGATACCGCCATCGCGTCGGTGTCGAAGCATTCCGGCGAGTACAACAGTGCCGACCCGCTGCCAGAGCCGGCGTTCGTCCCCATCCTGGGCCGCATCGCTGCCGGCGGACCGATCCTCGCCGAGGAAGCTGTGGAGGATGTGTTTCCACTCCCCCGCGAGCTCGTCGGCCAAGGTTCGCTCTTCATGCTCAAGGTTGTCGGTGAGTCGATGATCGATGCAGCGATCTGCGATGGCGACTGGGTTGTCGTCCGTCAGCAGAACGTCGCCGAGAACGGTGACATCGTGGCCGCCATGATCGACGGCGAAGCCACCGTGAAGACGTTCAAGCGTACGAAGAAGGAGGTGTGGTTGATGCCGCACAACGACCTCTTCGAGCCGATTCCCGGCAACAACGCCGTCATCTTGGGCAAGGTTGTCACGGTCATGCGGAAGATCTGAGTTCGCTCGCACCCTCGATCACAAGACTCTGGGCCCCGGCATCAGCCGGGGCCCAGAGTCTTTTCGTGACGATCAGCGGTCCATCACCCGAATCAGAGGTTCAACGAGCGTCCGATGATCTCCTTCATGATCTCGGTTGTGCCACCGTAGATGGTCTGCACACGAGAGTCCATGTACGCCTTGGCAACCGGGTATTCCTTCATGTAGCCGTAGCCTCCGTGCAGCTGGAGGCAGCGGTCGATGAGCTTGACCTGAGCTTCGGTGGTCCACCACTTCGCCATCGCAGCTTCCTGCACGGTCAGCTTCTCGGCATTGAGCTGCTCGATGAACTTGTCCACCAGGATGCGCACTGCCGTGGTCTCTGTTGCCAATTCGGCCAGTACGAATCGGGTGTTCTGGAAGCTGCCGATCGACTTGCCGAATGCCTTGCGGTCACGGCAGTACTGGATCGTGCTCTCGAGAACCGATTCCATTGCGGCGGCAGCAACGACGGCGATCGAGAGTCGTTCCTGGGGAAGGTTCTTCATCAAGTAGAAGAAGCCCATTCCCTCTTCGCCCAGCAGGTTGGCAGCGGGAACGCGTACGTCGGTGAAGCTGAGTTCGGCGGTGTCCTGAGCCTTCATGCCGATCTTGTCGAGATTGCGTCCTCGCTCGAAGCCGGGCATGTCCCGCTCGACCACGAGGAGGCTGAAGCCCTGAGCACCCTTGTCCGGGTCGGTGCACGCGACAACGATGATGATGTCGGCGTTGATTCCGTTGGTGATGAAGGTCTTCGAACCGTTGAGTACCCAGTGGTCCCCGTCGCGAACTGCTTTCGTCTTGATGCCCTGCAGGTCGCTACCGGTACCCGGTTCGGTCATCGCGATCGCCGAGATCAGCTCACCCGACGCGAATCCGGGTAGCCAACGCTGCTTCTGCTCCTCGTTGGTCAACTCCAGGAGGTACGGCGCCACCACGTCGTTGTGCAGCGTGAAGCCGATACCACTGAAGCCACCCTTGGTGGTTTCCTCGGTGATGATCGCGTTGTAGCGGAAATCCTTGACACCGCCGCCGCCGAATTCCTCAGGTACCGCGGTTCCCAGGAATCCCTGCTTTCCGGCCTCGACCCAGACGTCACGATCGACGATGTTCTGCTCTTCCCACTTCTCGTGGTTCGGTGCCACGTGCTGTGCCAAGAACTTCTGGTACGACTCCCGGAAGAGTTCATGTTCCGGTTCGAACAGGGTGCGCTCCACGCCGACTCCTTGCAATTCGATATACGGCACTTCAGTGATGTACCCGGTGGGGACGATGTACCCGGTCGGGATGTTTTCGCTGAGACTGGGCACGCCGAAGTTCGCGGGCCCACGTCACTGCCTCCGACGGTAGAACCTGTTGCGATACCCGTCGATGACCCGAACGATCACGATTCGTGACTGTAGCGGTTATCTGTTACTCGAAGTACGGAATTTGGCGAGGTATCGCATGATCGGGTAGGCGACCAGGATGCCGATCGACCCCCAAGCGATGCCGCCCAGCTCGACCGAACCAATGGTCAGCGTCAGGTTCCCGATGCCGGCAACCAGTGCGGCAGCGGCGACGGTCAGGTTGACCGGATCGGTGAAGTCCACCTTCGCTTCCATCCAGATGCGCACACCGAGAATGCCGATGAGTCCGTAGAGAACCATCGTCGCACCGCCGATGACGCCGTTCGGAACCGTGAAGACCAGTGCACCGAATTTGGGCGAAAATGCCAGGATCACGGCGGTGGCGGCCGCTACCCAGTACGCCGCGGTCGAGTACACACGCGTCGCTGCCATGACCCCGATGTTCTCGGCATACGTGGTGGTTCCGGATCCGCCGCCGGCGCCCGCCAAGGTCGTGGCGAGACCGTCTGCAAACAGCGCATTGCCGGCCAGATCATCGAGGGACTTACCCGTCATGGCGGACACCGCCTTGACATGTCCGACGTTCTCGGCGACCAGAACGATCACCACGGGCAGCGCGAGCACGATCACCGACCAGTCGAACGACGGTCCGTGCAGACTCGGCAGCCCGAACCAGTCGGCTTCGCGCAGAGCGGACACTCGTTCACTGTCGAGACCACCGATGACCGCGGCGAAGACCCAGCCGATCACGACGCCGACCAGAATGCCCAACCGGCCGAGCAGCCCGGGACCGACGACCGTGACCAGCAGGATCGAAACGAGCGTGACCGTGGCGATCAGCGGCTGCGATTCGAAGGAACCGACCGCCGTCGGAGCGAGGTTGAGACCGATCAGCGCGACGACGGCGCCTGTCACTACCGGCGGCATGACGGCGTCGATGACCCGGCTGCCGATCAGACGTACGGCGACGCCGATCAACATCAACACGATGCCGACGGCCATGACGGCACCGAGCTGCGCGGCCGGGCCCGATCCTGCCGACGCTGTCAGCGGGGCGATGAACGCGAAGGACGAACCGAGATAGCTCGGGATCCGGCCCCGGGTGATGAGCAGGAACAGCGCGGTGCCGATACCCGAGAACAACAGCGTCGTCGTGACGGGGAAGCCGGTGATGGTCGGAACGAGCAGTGTCGCTCCGAACATCGCGATGACGTGTTGCATCCCGATTCCGATGGTGCGCGGCCAACTCAGTCGTTCGTCCGGCGCCACGACGGCTCCGTCGGCGATCCGCTTGCCGTCTCCGTGGACAGTCCAGCCGATTCCGCCGGCCCCGGTCATTGTTTCTCGTTCGATCACAGGTCGAAATACTAGAGGTCAGGCGCTCGGTCTCCGACCGAGACCAACGAAACCAGTTCAGCTGATTGCGTCGGCCGCCGCTTTGCGCGCTGCCACCGGATCACCGGTTGCCAGCACCGCCGCCGCAGCCGCCTCACATTGCGCCATGGTGACTGACCCGACCTTCGCTCCCACACCCGCGACCGACGCCGCAGCGCACGACAGCGAGGAAACTCCGAGTCCGGCCAGAACACACGCCAACAGTGGATCGGCGGCCGCTTCACCGCAGACGCCGACGCGCTTGCCTGCCGCCTGACCGGCCTGGGCCGTACGTGCGACAAGGGCGAGCACCGCGGGCTGCCACGGATCGGTCAGGTCGGCGAGTTCGGAGGACATCCGATCAGCGGCCATCGTGTACTGAGCGAGGTCGTTGGTACCGATCGAGAGGAATTCGACGTGTTCGAGAATCTGGTCGGCCAACAGCGCCGCCGCCGGGATCTCCACCATCACACCGGGAACAAGATCGCGTGCCCGCACCGCATCGGCAAAACGTTTCGCCTCGGCCGGGGTGGCGATCATCGGTGCCATGACCCACGGCGACGAGTTGGTCGACGCCGCGGCTGCCGCGATCGCGTCGAGCTGGCGGTCGAGAATTCCCATGTCCTGCCAGGCGATTCGGACCCCACGAACGCCGAGGGCCGGATTCGCTTCCTCTTGATGGTTGGCGAATTTGAGCGGCTTGTCCGAACCCGCGTCCAACGTGCGAATGATGACCTTCTTGCCTGCGAAGGCCTCGAGAACTTCGGCGTAGATCGCCGCCTGCTCGTCTACGGTCGGTTCGGTCTCACGGCCGAGGAAGCAGAGTTCGGTCCGGAAGAGCCCGATGCCTCCCGCTGCGGTCAGCGCCGCGGCCCGAGCGCCGGCGCCGTCTTGAACGTTGGCGAGGACGTCTACCGGCCGGCCGTCCGACGTCCGGCCTGGTCCGGTCCACGTGCTGACGCGTTCACGATCGATCCGGGATTGTTCGACCAGTTCGCGCGCCTGCTCGGGATCGGGCTCCGCGATCACGTCGCCGGTGGTTCCGTCGATCAGAATCGGTGTTCCGGCCGCGATGGATTCCAGTTCCTTCGCGGCCACGATGCACGGGATGCCCAACTGCCTCGCGATGATTGCCGTGTGGCTGGTCGGGCCGCCGAAGATGGTCACGAGTCCGATGATCTTGGTTGCATCGAGGCCCGCGGTGTCCGCAGGAGCCAGATCGTCCGCGCACAGCACCGACGGCGTCTCGGGCATCGGAACTCCGGGTTCGGGCAATCCGGAGAGTTCGGCGATCACGCGGTCGCGGATGTCCTCGAGATCGGTGACGCGCTCGGCCATCACACCGCCGACCTTGGTGAACAGCACCACGAACTGCTCCGTCGCCGCGATCGCAGCCTGCACCGGGGGCACTCCGCCGGCGATCGACTTCTTTGCCGCCCCGATCCAGCCGCGATCGGCTGCCATCGCTGCGTTGGCCTGCAAGACCTCGGCGGCCGCGCCTGTGGCTTCGGCAGCCCGTCCGAGAAGGCGGTTCTCGACAGCCTTCGCTGCTGCGACGAAGGCGTCTGCAGCGGCCTCTCGATCGGCCTCGTCGAGTGCGGGCGCATCGGTGACGAGTTCTGGTCGGCTGGACGGCCAGATAGCCGGGCCGTAGGCAATTCCGGGCACGACGGGGGTGCCGTGCACGGTGATTCGGTTGAGCTGTTCGGTCATCTGTCCTCCTTGAGCGATGGGCCCGGTGTCACACCGGATCACCTCGAGCGCGTAAAGCCCTCACCTTCGTTGTGACGAAGATTACTCCCAAGTCTTGACATGTCAACACACTCGGGCGTAAAACAACATAAAGCAACATTCACTGTGATCCACAACGCACCGTCGGATCACATTTCGGAATCGGAGAGCACGTGTACGCGGAAGAACGCCAACAAGCGATCGGCACCATGGTGTCGCAGCGCGGACGCATGTCCGTGGCGGCGCTGTCGGAGACCTTCGGTGTGACCACCGAGACCGTGCGTCGCGACCTGGCCTTCCTCGAGCGGATCGGACAGATCAGGCGTGTACACGGCGGCGCCGTTCCGACCGGATCCCTCCACGTGACCGAACCGGGCATGGCGGAACGCGATCAGACCCGCGCGCAACAGAAGGACCGGATCGCCCGCTGCGCGGTCACCTATCTCCCTCCTACCGGCGGCAGCGTCATCTTCGACGCGGGCACGACCACGGGCCGCATGATCCCCGAACTACCGACCGAGAACGACTTCACGGCCGTGACCAATTCCGTGCCGATCGGCGCACGACTGGCATCGATGAACTCGATTTCCCTGATCCTGCTCGGCGGACGAGTACGCGGGGTGACGCAAGCCGCGGTCGGCGAGGACGCTCTACGCCTGCTGAGCACGTTGCGGGTCGACGTCGCCTTCGTCGGAACCAACGCGATCAGCGTCGGGCACGGACTCTCCACCCCGGACAGCGAAGAGGCCGCCGTCAAACGAGGGATGGTCAAGGCCGCCAATCACGTTGTCGTGGTGGCCGATTCCAGCAAAGTCGGCCGCGAGCACTTGATCAGCTTCGCACCACTCGACAGCATCGACGTCCTCATCACCGACGAAGAGATCAGTCCCACAGACACATCCGAGTTCCACGACCACGGAATCGAGGTGGTGATCGCATGATCGTCACACTGACAGCCAACCCGAGTATCGATCGGACCGTACAACTCGAGCAACGGCTCGAACGAGGCTCCGTCCTACGCGCCCACTCCACTCGCAGCGACCCCGGCGGCAAGGGGGTCAACGTGGCGCGTGTTCTCGCCGCAGCCGACCTCGACGTGCTCGCGGTGCTGCCGGGAAACGGTGGTGACCCTCTGCTCTCGGCGCTCGCAACCGGTGGGATTCCCCACATCGGCGTCGCCACAACGGGTCCGGCTCGCACCAACATCACCATCGCGGAACCGGACGGGACCACGACGAAGATCAACGAACCGGGCGCAACGCTGTCCGGTTCGACGCTCGACGCCCTGGCACAGGAGTTGATCGCCCGCGCCGATACCGCACTGTGGTTCGCGCTGTCCGGCTCACTGCCTCCCGGCGTTCCGCTGGGGTGGTACGGCGAACTGGTCGCCGCGCTGCGCGATCACCCGTGCAAGGTGGCGGTCGACACCTCGGACGCCCCACTGACGGCACTCGCCGAAGGCTTCCCCGGCTCGGCACCTGATCTGCTCAAACCCAACGGCGAGGAACTCGCGCAACTGACCGGCGTCGACGGCCACGTCCTCGAACGTGCTGCCGAGAACGGTGATCCCGGGCCTGCGATCACGGCGGCACAGCGATTGGTCGATCGCGGCGTCGGCAGTGTGCTCGCCACACTCGGCGCAGCCGGTGCCGTCCTCGTCACGTCCGACGGCGCGTGGATCGCCACCGCTCCCCCGATTGTCGCAGTCAGTACCGTCGGCGCAGGCGATTCGTCGCTGGCCGGCTACATCCTCGCCGAAGCGGGCGGCGGCTCGGAATCCGAGCGGCTACGTCACGCGGTCGCCTACGGAAGCGCCGCTGCCTCCCTTCCCGGCACAACCCTTCCCACACCCGAACAGATCGATCTGGCAGCGGTTTCGGTATCTGCAGCAGATGCCGCCTCTCCCATCCCCGTCCCCACCGAACTCGCCTGACGCCCTAAGGAACCTGACATGTCCGATACCACCGCAGCCGGCAGTTCCGGCCCGGAGATCATCAGTCCCGAACTGATCTCACTCGACACCGACCTGGGTTCGACCAAGGAAGATGTCATTCGTTCTCTCGCAGCGCGATTGACTGCAGCGGGACGGGCGAGCGACGCCGCGGGACTGGTCGATGCCGCACTCGCTCGCGAAGCGCAGTCCGCGACCGGACTGCCCGGCGGAATCGCAATTCCCCACTGCCGCGCCGAGGCTGTCTCGTCCGCGTCCCTGGGGTTTGCTCGACTCGATCCGAAGGTCGACTTCGGTGCACCCGACGGCCCCGCCGATCTGGTCTTCCTGATCGCGGCACCCGAAGGCGCCGGGGCCGAGCACATGAAGCTGCTCTCCTCCTTGGCCCGAGCACTCGTCAGGCCCGCGTTCGTCACGTCACTTCGTGAAGCGTCGACGCCGGACGAGATCGTGAGACTGGTCGACGAGGTACTCAATCCCGCACCGAAGGATCCTGCAGCAAATGCTGCGGCAGCGACACCCCCGGCACCTGTTTCCACCGGGAAACACGCTACCGAGGAGACCCCGGCACCAGCGCCCGCGGAGCGTCACATCGTCGCGGTCACCGCCTGCCCGACCGGAATCGCTCACACCTACATGGCGGCGGACTCACTCGTCGCCGCGGGTGAACGCGCCGGCGTCAAGGTGCACGTCGAAACGCAAGGTTCGAGCGGAAGCACCCCCCTTGACCCTTCGGTGATCGCGGGAGCCGCCGCGGTCATCTTCGCCACCGACGTCGGAGTGAAGGGCCGCGAACGATTCGCCGGTAAGCCCGTCGTCGCTTCCGGTGTGAAGCGGGCAATCAACGAGCCGGACAAGATGCTCGCAGAAGCGTTGCGCGCCTCCGAGAATCCCGCCGCCGCCACCGTTGACGGCACCGCCGCAGCGGCCGCGGATTCCGATGCCGGTTCCGTAGGGTTCGGCACCCACCTCCGTCAGGTCCTCTTGACCGGTGTCAGCTACATGATCCCGTTCGTCGCGGCCGGCGGTCTGCTGATCGCACTCGGCTTCCTGCTCGGCGGATACGAGATCTCCGGTCCGGCCAAGGACATCGTTCTCAACAACTCGATCACCAACCTTCCCGACGGTGGTCTGGCCACCTATCTCGGCGCAGTGCTGTTCCAGATCGGTTCCTTGGCATTCAGCTTCCTGGTGCCCGCCTTGGCCGGCTACATCGCCTTCGCCATCGCCGACCGGCCTGGCATCGCTCCCGGCTTCACAGCCGGCGCGGTCGCCGTGTTCGTCGGTGCCGGTTTCATCGGCGGCTTGGTCGGTGGTCTCATCGCCGGTGTCGTCGCGCTCTACATCGGCCGGATCGCCGTCCCGCAGTGGCTGCGAGGCCTGATGCCGGTGGTGATCATTCCGCTGTTCGCGACGCTGGTCGTCGGAGCACTGATGTTCATCGTCCTCGGGCGTCCGCTCGCCGCGATCACCTCCGGTCTCACCGACTGGCTCAACGGACTGTCCGGCAGCTCGGCCATCTTCCTCGGCATCATTCTCGGCCTGATGATGTGCTTCGACCTCGGTGGACCGGTCAACAAGGCGGCTTACGCCTTCGCCGTCGCCGGACTCAACGTCAACGACCCGGCCACTTTGCGCATCATGGCGGCTGTCATGGCTGCCGGTATGGTTCCGCCGCTTGCCATGGCACTTGCCTCGACGGTGCTGCGTCCCAAGCTCTTCAGCGAAGCCGAACGGGAGAACGGAAAGGCTGCCTGGTTGCTGGGTTCGGCATTCATCTCCGAGGGCGCGATTCCGTTCGCCGCTGCCGACCCGCTTCGCGTGATCCCCTCGATGATGGCGGGCGGCGCGGTCACCGGCGCGCTGATCATGGCTTTCGACGTCACTCTCAGCGCCCCGCACGGCGGCATCTTCGTCTTCTTCGCAGTCGGCGGAATCGGCTGGTTCCTGGTCTCGCTCGCCGCGGGAACCGTGGTAGCTGCGCTCGCCGTCGTCGGAGCCAAGGAGTTCTTCCGCAAGGGGCCGTCCGATGCCGAACTCGACCCCGAAATCGTGCCCGCTGCGGCATGATCGACAGCAGGCAACACTGCAGTCACCACCTGAGTCACCAGATCTGCCCGAACACCCCATAACGTCCGCAACGACAGTTCTACAACGAGGAGATCCCATGCCCAGCAAGACAGTTGCCGTCGGTTCCGCAGTCGGCCTCCACGCCCGCCCCGCCGCTCTCATCGCCGAAGCAGTCGGAGCCTCCGGCGCCACGGTCACCCTCGCAGTCGCCGACGGCGAACCGGTGGATGCAGGGTCGGCACTGATGATCATGACGCTCGGAGCCGCCAAGGACACCGAAGTAACCATCGAGTCCGACGACGCCGACGCACTCGCCAAGGTCGCCGAGCTGGTAGCCGCTGATCTCGACGCCTGACCCGATGTCAGTCGGTGCTGTGTAGCGGGCCGGACACTCTCACGGAGTCAGTGCGAGTGTCCGGCCCAGCCAGTCCATTTCGAGTTCCAGAGCAGTGCCCCACACATCACCCGAGTGCCCGCCGGGAAGGGTGTAGTAGTCCACGTTCATGTCGGCGGCGCGTGCAGCCTCGAACATGATCTCCTGCTGAGGGCGGTAGATGTCGTCGTCCTCACCCGCGACAAATACACCCGACAACTGCGGATACCGATTCTGCGCCATCAGGTCTCGGGCGTTGACCGCGTCGAACGCGCTTTCGTCACCGTCGAACATGGCCGCCACGGTGTCCTCGTGATCACCGGTCGACGGTTCGTCCTGCCCGGAGAAGTCCAGGAACGACGGGTATCGGTCCGGGAAGTTCACGGCCATCTCGATCGCGCATGTCCCGCCGTAGGAGAACCCACCGATAGCCCATTGCGCAGCGTCCGGATTCACTTGAAGGTTCGATTCGATCCAGTTCGGGACGTCCTGGTCCAGATACGTCGCGACGTTGCCGAGGGCAGAATCCATGCAGCCGGGGTTGGCGTCGTAGTCCCCCAACGCGTCGGGCACCACCACGACGGGAGCAAGCCCGAAATGCCTCGACGCATAGGCGTCGACGGTGGTCGCGAGCCGGCCACTGTCCAGCCAGTCGCTGGGGCTGCCGGGCTCACCCGCCACCAACACCAGTACGGGCAACTCGGCACGCGGATCGGCAAGATAGGCCGGCGGGAGATACAGCGTCGCAGGCCTCGCGTCGAATCCCGAAACGTTTCCTGGAATCGCCGCTTCCGTCACGACACCGTTGCTCGGCATCCGCACCGGAACCTGCCAATGAGTTTCGGTGGGCAGTCCCCGTTGAACCCAAGGTTCGGCCCCGGGGAGCGAATCGAAGGCAACGTTCTCGACCGAGCCCACCGGCCAGTGCCCGACCAGTGAGCCGAGTGTGGGATAGGTGCCGGTCTGCGCGTTGACCTGACCTACTGCGACGATCGCGGCCAGCCCGGCGAATGCCGTCACCGAAAGGCCACGCGCAAGCCCTGGGCGCCGAAGGAGAACGAGTGCGGCGCCGATGACTCCGAACATCGCCAGCGCTATCCAGACAAAATTCGACGCCGGTAGCTGCGCGGGCAGCGGCCGAAAGCTGAGCCACACGAACGTCGCACCGGTGGCTGATCCGAGCACTGACAGACCTAGCGCGACCAACGCGGCCCTACGCGGCAACCACCGAAGCAGAAGCAACGTGCCGACGCCGACGATGACGGAACCCACGAGCAGCGCTGCGGTGATGTGTCCGTGCTCGAGTGACATACGCGAGAGCCGCGTCAGGAGTTGATGCCCGTGCATTCGTTCCAGTATCCACATCTACCGTCGGTCTGCGAATTCGTGGAATTATCGGGAATCAGCGGCGTCGTCGAAATCTCACGAATGCCGCGCCCCCGATCGCACATCCTGCCGCGACCAACCCGGCCCACACGAATGTCCACGGATCGACCCCGACACCGACCGAACCGGCAGACGAGTCAGCCGTCGCTTCTGTCGCGTCCACGAGCGCTCGCATCACGTACACCGGAGGCAACGCTCCGCCGGCAGATTCCGAACCGATCAGAACATCGCCCGCATCGTTGAATGCCACCGCCTCACCCTGAGGCTCCTTCGGGAGCGGGATCCGCAGCGGTTCGGTACCGGTGAGCGTCGCGCCGATTCCGCCGTCCACGACTTCGTACAGGTACAGGTCGGAGTAACTCCGAAGTGCGATCGCCGAACCGTCCGACGACACCGCTCCCCCGGTGAACATCACCGACACGGGCTTCTCCGGTCCGAGGGACACGGCTCCGACGCGCTCGAGCGGCGTCGGGCCGGGCTGCGCCAAGTCACTCAGTTTCTGATCCCCGATCGGTGTGTAGACACTGCTCTCGCCGAACAATTCCTTGGTCACGACAAAAACGTGGCCGTCGGGGTCGAGCAGTATCGACTCGGTGTCGTGCGCACCGTCCGGGTACGTGAGGCGGTGCAACGTACCGTCACCGGAATCGAGGTCCATCGTGATGAACGCCACTGTTTCGCGGGTCCGGAGGTTGTCACCGGTGTCCGACAGAACGAGCGTTCGCCCACTCACCGCAAGATCTTCGACGTCGTAAGGATCTATCGGGACCGGAATCTGTTTCTGGACAACACAGTTCAGGTCCATTTCGAATACGAAGTCGTCACTGCCGCCGTCGCCCATCGCGTAGATCCGATCGTCGACGACGACCATCCCCGACAACTCCTGGAGCGCAGGATCGGTAGGCGTACAGAGTGGGGCGAACTCGCTCGGTTCGAACGACGACGCCTGTGCGAGCGCTCCGGGAAGCAGTGCGGTTGCCGTAGTCGCAGCAATCACCGCGACCACGGCCCCGAAACTACGCACTCGGTGCGTACTCGACCAATGCCGAGGCCAACATCTGTGGCACACGTGCGTGCACCCGCGTTCCCGCCTCTTCGTGAGTCGATTCCAAAATCGTTCCGTCCGAGTGGATTCGAGCCATCAAGTCACCGCGCGTGTACGGCACCAGCACGTCGACCTCGACCTCCGGCCGAACCAGCACCTCGCTGAGATGTGCTCTTAGTTCGGCGATTCCCTCACCCGTACGCGCCGAGACGAACACGGCACCAGGCAACAGACCACGTAGTTGCGTCAACGTAACCGGATCTGCCGCGTCGATCTTGTTGACCACGATCAACTCCGGCGGAGCCTTCGAATCCGTCTCGCGCAGAACATCGGTGACGACTTCCCGCACAGCCTTGATCTGTTCTGTCGGCAACGGATCCGAACCGTCGACGACGTGCAGCAGCAGATCTGCGTCGGTCACTTCCTCGAGAGTCGAGCGGAATGCCTCGACCAACTGAGTCGGCAGGTGTCGCACGAAGCCGACCGTGTCGGTGAGAACGTACTCGCGGCCGTCGTCGAGTGCTGCGCGGCGAGTGGTCGGGTCCAAGGTGGCGAACAACGCGTTCTCCACGAGCACACCCGATCCGGTGAGCGAATTGAGCAGACTCGATTTGCCCGCGTTGGTGTATCCGACGATGGCGATCGACGGGATGTCGCTCTGCAATCGACGTGTGCGCTTGGTGTCGCGAGCGGCCTTCATGCCCTTGATCTCGCGGCGTAGTTTTGCCATGCGCTCACGAATACGGCGGCGGTCCGTCTCGATTTTCGTCTCACCGGGACCACGCAGGCCCACACCGCCGTTACTGCCGGCACGGCCACCGGCCTGGCGCGACATCGACTCGCCCCAACCACGCAGACGCGGGAGCATGTACTCCATCTGAGCAAAAGCGACCTGCGCCTTACCCTCACGCGAAGTGGCGTGCTGAGCAAAGATGTCGAGAATGAGAGCTGTCCGGTCGATGACCTTGACCTTGACGATCTTCTCCAGCGCCGTGAGCTGCGCCGGCGTCAGCTCACCGTCGCAGACGACGGTGTCGGCGCCGGTCGCCAGGACTACTTCGCGCAGTTCCTGCGCCTTGCCGGAACCGATGTAGGTGGCAGCGTCAGGTTTGTCGCGGCGCTGAACCAGTCCTTCGAGGACCTCGGAGCCGGCCGTCTCGGCAAGTGCGGCCAACTCGGTCATGCTCGCCTCGGCCTGCTCGGCAGTTCCCTGCGTCCAGACGCCGACCAGGACAACTCTTTCGAGTCGAAGCTGGCGGTACTCGACTTCGGTGACGTCCTCGAGCTCGGTCGACAGACCGGCCACGCGGCGCAGGGCGCCGCGATCTGCGAGTTGCATCTCACCGGTCGACGGGTTGCCCGATGCGGACGCTGCCGTGTATTCGGCTTGCGCGTACTCGGACTGCTCGTGAGCGGTGGACTCTTCGTTTTCATGTGTGTTCGTCATACAAGATCCATGGTCCCACGAAACCTGGCCACGGTGCATCCGTATTTCCTGCAGGCGTATTTCCCGCGGGCGATATCACACGAGCGATTGCCACCAGGCATCGCTGATCGTCCCGTTCGCCACCAGAACCGAGGGCCCCCGCAACGACCCTTTGCCGCCTTCGACGGTGACCTGCACCTCGCCACCGAGCACGCGCACCAGTACCGAGCCTTCATCGCGGCCGTCGTACCTCAGCGCCGCGGCCGCCGCTGCGACCGTTCCGGTTCCGCAGGAACGAGTCTCGCCCACACCACGCTCGTGTACGCGCATGTGGACCCCACCGTCGTGGATCGGCGTCACGATCTCGATGTTGACCCCGTGCGGGAAGAACCCGGGATCGAAGCCCGGAGAAACACTCAAATCGAGCGCACTCAAAACTTCTGCCGTCACGTGCTCGTCGACACACGCCAAATGCGGATTACCGACGTCGATGCCGACGCCGGCGAAGACGCGGCCGTCGATTGTTGCCGAACTGGTGCCGAGGTCCTTGATCGGGCCCATCGCCACAGTCACGTCACCATGTGTGGCGTCGTAGCCGTGCACCACGACCGGACGCGCTCCGGCGCGGCTGCCGACCACGAACTCGTCCTTGCTCTCCAAGCCCGAGGCCTTGAGATAGTGGGCGAATACCCGAACGCCGTTTCCGCACATCTCGGCGATGGAGCCGTCGCTGTTGCGGTAGTCCATGAACCAGTCTTCGGCAGCGACGCCGTCGGGCAGCGCACCGAGCACGCCCGCGTCCGCAAGTGCGCCTGCCCGGGCGACACGAAGGATGCCGTCGGCGCCGAGGCCACGCTGACGATCACACAACGCTGAAACTCGCGCCGACTCGAGATCGATCCGAACGTCGAGGTCAGGGAGAACAACGAAGTCGTTCTGCGTGCCGTGGCCCTTACTGAAATCCATGGTCGCCATCCTATCCGGACCTACCGAGCGACTTACGCAGGTGACGCGGTGACCACGACGTTCTGTTCGTACGTGAATCCAGACGGCAACGAGGGGTCGGGCACGGTTGCGCCGCCGCAGGTCACCAGGACAAGCCTGGGCGCACCGGATTCGGAGAAGAACTCCGCAGGCAAAGCCACCTTTTCGTACAACTTCAGGCTCGCTGCGTGATAGGTGAACATCGTTCCGGTGTCGTCACTGACATAGATCGGTGTTCCAGGCTTCATCTGGTGCAGCGCCCACAAGGCGCCGTGCGTGCGGTCACCGTCGTCGACGTGGCCGGCAACAAGATTGGTACCCTCCGAAGATCCGAACTGCACGCCGTTGGTGAAATGCGAAACCTTGTCAGGATGCGGAAGGATCATTCCGCGGTTGGCGCCGAACCCACTGGTCACGATGTCGGCTCGCACATCCAGATCGGGAATCGCGAGCGTGTTCGGCGGCAGACCCGTTGGCGCAGGCGCCCAACTCGCCCCTGGATCGGTTGGGGCTCCCACATCGAAGGGCGCTTCGGGAACAGGTGCGCTGATGGGCTTCCCGGCCGCACTCACCGCAAAGTAGATCAGTACCCCGCCGACCGTGAGAAATGTGACGAGCAGAAGAACCAGCGGTAGCCGACCCGCGCGTCGACGTTTCGGATGCGCGTGCGCCGCGGTCTGCGCCATGCTCGTTGACCTCCAGTTCATCGCTCGCGAAACCGATCGATCGCGAAATAGCTAACTGTAAGATAGCTGATCCGCTCGATCGTGTTACAGACCGCGATCTGCGAGCGCCGCGAAGGCGGAGTTGGGCAGCTCCGGATCGGCACCGTCGAGCCAGTGCACGCGTGCGTCACGACGGAACCATGATCGTTGTCGGCGAACATAGCGCCGTGTCCCGATGAACGTCCGTTCGAGTGCTTCGGCCAGATCGTATTCACCGTCGAAATGTGCGAGCACCTGTGCGTAGCCGATGGCTCGCGGCGCGGTGACGCCATCACGCAATCCTTGCTCGACGAGCACGGCAACTTCGTCGACAAGTCCGTCTGAAAACATCAGCTCTGTTCGCAACCGAATCCGGGCGTCGAGTTCTTCCGTATCCCGATCCACGCCGAGAATGCGGGTTCCCCATCGAGGGTCACCGATCTGCGGCGCCGAGGCCGCGAACGGCAGACCTGTCAGCTCGACGACCTCGAGCGCCCGAACCATCCGCCGACCGTCCGTCGGCAGTATCGACGCCGCTGCTACCGGATCAGCAGCAACAAGCGCCGTATGCACCGCACCGACCCCTCCTTCGGCGAGCACCGCCTCCCACTTCGCACGAACCTCGGGATCGGTTGCCGGAAAGGACCATTCGTCGAGCAAAGACTGGACGTACATCATGGATCCGCCGACGATCACCGGAACCTTGCCCGCCGCGATCAGATCCTCGGCGATCGCGATCGCGTCGCTTTGATAACGCGCGACGGTGGCGGTCTCCTTCACATCGAGAACGTCGAGCAGGTGATGCGGAATCCCACGGCGCTCGGCCGGTGTCAGTTTGGCGGTCCCGATATCCATGCCGCGATAGAGCTGCATCGCGTCGATGTTGATGATTTCACCGCCGAATTCCTCGGCCAGTGCCAACGCGAGATCGGACTTTCCCGACGCTGTCGGACCGACAACTGCGATCGGGCGAAGTTCTTCAGGGACGTTCACGGCCGCCACGTCCCGACGTGGTAACCGACGCCGAACGGCGCATCGCTGTAGTCGACCGTCGCGCGAGGATGGGCCGACCGAGACGAGCACGTAAAGACACCGGCCAGGACCTGCCACGCCGCGCGCCCCTGGGCTCCGACACTGCGGCAGAGCCGCGGATCGAGAGCAAGCAGCGCCTCCGGGTCCCCGGCCGTCAGGGCGTCGTCGATGGCCGACTGCACACCCGCGGCGCGCTCGTCGAAGCTTCCTGGCGCCTTTGCCGTCAGCGTGGACGCACCGTCAGCAACGATCAGAAGCCCTTGCGGTCGGTTGTCGCTGTCGAGTTGCTTGCGCAGCTGCTGCCCGAATTCACGACATTCATTCGCCGACGCCTTTGCACTGACGACGTGCATGTCGATGGTTATCTCCACGTCTGTTCGGCCACGCAACCAGCCGGCAACAAGGGCGCACAGTTCGAGAGATGGCACCGGTTCGCCTGCCGCATCCGCGTCCAGTGACGTCCGGACATCGGCGCCGAATCCAGCGAACGTACCGATCTGCCCACGTCCGACGCCCGATCGCCAGAGTTCGCCTGCTGCTTTCTCGGGTTCTGCATTCTCGGGGCCGACACCGACGCCCACCCAGTGCACCGCCTCGTGAGCGAGCCGGCTCACGGCGGTTGTCGCTGCAGCACGCACCTGAGCGGACTCGGCCGAATCACCGGACAATTCCGGCACGAGTAACGGCGCCGAGGGGACGAGAACAGCGGAAGTCAACACAGTTGCCACGCTAGTCGACCCCGAGGTGGCGACCTCACACCCTCTTACCTGATTCAATAGTCGGAGAACGTGAGTACCGGGTTCAATGGAACCAGGAATGCGATCAGGCAGCCGTGACGCGCGGCAGAGACGAGGACCGATGACCGAGAACAGTGAACCCACCACCGGCGCCGACAGCAGTTCGGCCAGCCCGAGCCCGGCAGCACCCAAACCCGGCGCTCCCAAACCTGGTGGACCACGCCCCGGTGCGCCCCGCCCCGGAGCACCTCGCCCCGGACCAGCAGCCTCGCATGCCGTCACCGCCGCACCGGCCAGCGACCCGAGCAAGTTCGGACGCGTCGAGGAAGACGGAACCGCCTGGGTGAAGACCGCTGACGGTGAACGTCAGATCGGTTCGTGGCAGGCCGGCGACGCCACCGAGGGCCTCGCCCATTTCGGTCGTCGCTACGACGACCTCGCGACCGAGGTCTCGCTACTCGAGGCGCGACTGACGTCGGGCGCCGGAGACGCCAAGAAGACCAAGGCTGCCGCCATCGCTCTGTCCGAATCCCTCTCGACCGCTGCAGTGATCGGTGACCTCGACGCTTTGGCTCGCCGACTCGACGTGATCGTTGCCGGTTCCGACGAGGCCGCAGCGCACGCGAAGGAAGAGAAGGAACAGTCGCGCGCGGCAAGCACCGCCCGCAAGGAGGCCCTCGCAGTCGAGGCCGAGCAGATCGGCTCGGAGTCGACCCAGTGGAAGACCGCGGGTGATCGACTGCGCGAGATTCTCGACGAGTGGAAGACGATTCGCGGAATCGACCGCAAGGTCGACGACGCACTGTGGAAGCGTTACTCGAAGGCTCGTGAGTCCTTCAACCGACGACGTGGAGCCCACTTCGCCGAACTCGACCGGGATCGTGCGAGCGCCCGTTCGACGAAGGAAGAACTGGTCGAGCGCGCCGAGAAGCTGTCGACCTCCACTGAATGGGGACAGACCGCCGGGGAATTCCGCGATCTGCTCAGCGAGTGGAAGGCTGCCGGCCGCGCACCGCGCGAGGCCGACGACAACCTGTGGAAGCGCTTCAAGGGCGCTCAGGATGTGTTCTTCGCCGCGCGCAACGCTGCTGCATCCGAGCGCGATGCCGAATTCGAGCAGAACGCGGTTGCAAAAGAGGAGCTGCTCGCTGCCAATGCGAACATCGATCCGGCGCACGGACTCGAGAACGCCCGCGCAGCGCTTCGCGACCTGCAGGAGAAGTGGGACGCGATCGGCAAGGTGCCGCGCGACCGAATGCAGGAACTCGAAGCGAAGCTCCGGGCCATCGAAACCAAGGTGCGCGACGCGGTCGACGCGGAGTGGCGTCGCACCGATCCGGAAGCACTTGCCCGGGTCGCGCAGTTCAAGGAGCGGGTGAGCCAGTTCGAGGAGCAGGCCGCCAAGGCTCAGGCTGCCGGCAAGACGAAGGACGCCGAGAAGGCTCTCGCTCAGGCCAAGCAGTGGCGTGAGTGGGCCGAAGCTGCCGAAAGCGCCGTCAACGAGTAATCGACGACGAGCTGTAAAGACAACAAAAACGCCGGCTGACTCCGAAAGGAGTCAGCCGGCGTTGTCTTGTGCTTTGGACGGACGGCCTGCTGTGTCAGCCGACGTTCCATTCCTGATGCTTCTCGGCTTCGGCCGCAGCAATCCGGCGTTGCTCCTCGGCGGCGAGCTGAATGTTGGTTCGTGTCCAGACCACCTTGAGCCAATGGAACGTCAAGAACACGACGGCAAACCATCCGATGATCAGCCCGATCGACGGTCCTGCCACATTGAAACCGGCGGGAATGGTCTGACGCGACCAGACGGCCATCATGCCGAGAGCGCTCGCCACGGCACTGCCGGCGAGTGCGACCCAGGCCAGACTCCAACGCCGCGTGACCAGCGCGAGCATCGAGAATCCGATGCCGAAGATGACGACGAACCACACGAACAAGCGTGAGAACAGTGCAATCCGTTCGGTTTCCGCGTCCTGGTTGTACGCGAGCACATCCCAGCCGTTCGCAACTCCCGCATGGGGCAGGGCAAGGGTGCCGACCAGCACGAGCACCGCAACCGCGACAACCATGGCGCGCACACCCGGATCGATTTCTCCCGCGACCTTGCGTTCCGCGTCGTCGAGATCCTTGCGGTAGCCCTCGAAGGCGTCGTCGCCCGGCTGTGGTGTCGTGTTCTCGTGTTGCGAGGTCATGCGTTGCATCCCATCTGGACGGGTTGTGGGGCCGGGGCACCGATCTTCGGTAGTCCGAGACCTACGCCGATGGGCGGGGTCTTGGGTGTGATGCCCTTTTCGAACGAATCACCGGCGCGGGTCCGACGGTGCGTGAGCACTCCGTCATCTGCCACGAGGTGATGAGGGGCTCCGTGGGTGACGACGACCGTCACCACGTCACCGGGTCGGATTGTGCCGTCCAGGTTTCCCTCGGGGCGGAAATGCACCAGGCGACCGTCTCGCGCGCGACCACTGAGACGTTGAGTCGCCGCGTTCTTCCGACCCTCCCCCGCTGCCACCAAGAGTTCGACCTCGGTGCCGACGAGCTTGCGATTCTCCTCGATGTTCACTTCTTCCTGAACGGCGAGCAATCGCATGTAGCGTTCCTGGACAACCTCTTTGGGAAGCTGATCTGCCATCTCCGCCGCCGGCGTGCCCGGGCGCTTGGAGTACTGGAAGGTGTAGGCGTTGGAGAATCGCGCCTTACGCACGACGTCCAGCGTCTCCTCGAAATCCTCCTCCGTCTCCCCCGGGAACCCGACGATGATGTCCGTGGTGATGGCGGCGTGCGGCATTGCGGCGCGCACCTTCTCGATGATCCCGAGGTACTTCGACTTGCGGTACGAGCGCTTCATCGCTTTGAGAACCTTGTCCGAACCGGACTGCAACGGCATGTGCAGCTGCGGGCAGACGTTGGGAGTGGTTGCCATCGCTTCGATGACGTCGTCGGTGAATTCTGCCGGGTGCGGCGATGTGAACCTCACCCGTTCGAGGCCGTCGATGTGTCCACATGCCTTCAAGAGGGAGGCGAAGGCTCCGCGATCGCGCGGTTGTTCCGGATCGGCGAACGACACGCCGTAGGCATTGACGTTCTGTCCGAGCAGGGTTACTTCCGAGACACCCTCGTCGACGAGTGCCTGCACCTCGGCCAGAATGTCGCCGGGACGTCGATCCACTTCCTTGCCACGCAGGGCCGGAACGATGCAGAACGTACACGTGTTGTTGCAGCCCACCGAGATGGAAACCCAACCTGCATAAGCAGATTCGCGTTTGGCTGGCAGTGTCGACGGAAACGCCTCGAGTGCGTCGAGGATTTCGACCTCGGCGCGCTGATTGTGACGCGCACGATCGAGCAGCGCGGGCAGCGAGCCGATGTTGTGAGTGCCGAAGACGACATCGACGAACGGCGCCTTCTTGACGACGGTGTCGCGATCCTTCTGCGCCAGGCACCCGCCGACCGCGATCTGCATGTCGGGGTTCGCCTCCTTGTTCGGGGCGAGCTGGCTGAGGTTGCCGTACAACTTGTTGTCCGCGTTCTCGCGGACCGCACACGTATTGAAGACGACAAGATCAGGATCGGTTCCGGTCTCCGCCTTCGAATACCCGGCGTCCTCGAGCAGACCGGACAGTCGCTCGGAATCGTGGACGTTCATCTGACAGCCGTACGTCCGCACCTCGTAGGTGCGAACAGACTTCGCAGTCGGCTCCGGAACTGCAGTCGGCTCCGGAAGTGCAGGGGACATTTCGTCGATCAGTGACACGCTTCAGCCTAGCTCACGTCCACTACGACGTGTAATAACGCCCTGATAAACAGCCGAAACGCGACATAAACGTCGTCACAGTAAAATTTCCATTACATATGGCAAGAACCATGGCGAAATCACGGGCGTCGACGCAAACTACGCCTAAGGTTCTCGTTTATGACCCAAGCCGACGATGCGACGACGCCGACCACCTCCGGCGATTCCACATCCATGATTTCGATGACCTCGGTGAACAAACACTTCGGGGAACTTCACGTCCTGCAAGAGGTCAATCTCGAGGTACCCAAGGGCCAAGTGGTGATCGTCCTTGGTCCGTCGGGCTCCGGTAAGTCGACTCTGTGCCGCACCATCAATCGCCTGGAACCCATCGACTCGGGCACCATTGCCGTCGACGGCAAGACGCTCCCCGAGGAGGGCAAAGCACTTGCCGCACTTCGTGCCGACGTCGGGATGGTCTTTCAGTCCTTCAACCTGTTCGCACACAAGACGATCCTCGAGAACGTCATGCTCGCACCGATGAAGGTTCGCAAGGCGAAGAAGGACGAAGCCAAGAAGACGGCGCAGGCATTGCTCGAGCGCGTCGGTATCGCCAATCAGGCCGACAAGTACCCGGCGCAGCTTTCCGGCGGTCAGCAACAGCGTGTCGCGATTGCTCGCGCTCTTGCGATGCAGCCGAAGGTGATGTTGTTCGACGAGCCCACCTCCGCTCTCGACCCCGAGATGGTCAACGAGGTCCTCGACGTCATGACTTCCCTCGCCAAGGAAGGCATGACCATGCTCGTGGTCACGCACGAGATGGGATTCGCCCGCAAAGCCGGCGATCGTGTGCTGTTCATGGCTGACGGCCAGGTCGTCGAAGACACCACGCCCGAAGAGTTCTTCACCCATCCCAAGTCGGATCGGGCCAAGGACTTCCTCGGCAAGATCCTCACTCACTGATCACAGTCCCCTCCGACAGTCCTGTCCTCGTCCACAAGACAACTTGCTCGACTGCACCGTTCACCTCGGCTGCACCGTTCATCTCGACTGCACCGTTTGCATGTCGACAACTGAGAGGATCTTCATGAAGATCAATCGCTCCGTCCGTTTCGGAATCGGAATCATGGCTATCGCGTTCGCTGCCACGGCTTGTGGTGGAGGAGAAGAAAAGAGCGCATCGCAGAGTGCTGCCGACGGAACGCTCACCGTCGGTATCAAGTTCGATCAGCCCGGCCTCGGTCAGCGCAATCCGGACGGGACGTTCTCCGGCTTCGACGTCGAGGTAGCCCGGTACATCGCGAACGAACTCGGCGTGAAGCCCGAAGGAATCACCTTCAAGGAATCACCGTCAGCCCAACGCGAGACCCTGATCCAGAACGGCGAGGTCGACTACATTGTGGCCACCTACTCGATCACCGACGCACGCAAGGAAAAGGTCGGCTTTGCCGGTCCGTACTTCATCGCCGGCCAATCGCTGCTCGTTCGCTCCGACAACACCGACATCACCGGTCGCGATTCTCTCAGCGGCGGCAAGAAGCTCTGCTCGGTGACTGGCTCCACTCCGGCTCAGAAGGTCAAGGACTCCGTACCTGACGTCCAACTTCAGGAGTTCGACACCTACTCTGCTTGTGTCGAAGCACTGCGCAACGGCGCTGTCGACGCAGTCACCACCGATGACATCATCCTCGCTGGTTTTGCCGCACAGTACCCCGGCCAGTTGAAGGTCGTCGGAGAACCGTTCACAACGGAAAACTACGGCGTCGGCCTGGCCAAGGACGATTCCGAGACCCGCGGCAAGATCAACGACGCCATCGAGAAGATGATCTCCACCGGCGCATGGGAAGAAGCCTTCAACAACACCGTTGGCGCTTCGGGCTACCCCATCCCGGCGCCGCCCACCGTTGATCGTTACTGACCTGCTTTTTTCACCGTCAATCTCGCTGCGGCTCCCACTTCGGGAGCCGCAGCGCGTGACGCCACCAACGGAGATCCCGTGATCTGGGGAGACGGCAAGTGAACCTTCTGAGCAAGTACGGCGACCAGCTTCTGGAAGCCTTCTGGACCACGATCCAGCTGACATTTTTCTCCGCGATCGGCGCTGTCATCATCGGTGTGCTGATCGCGGCGATGCGCGTGTCACCGGTCCCGGTCGCCCGATTCCTGGGCGCCGCGTACGTGACCGTGTTCCGCAATACCCCCCTCACACTGATTCTGTTGTTCTGTCTGTTCGGTCTTTCGCAGACGCTCGGAGTCAACCTCGCCAAGTCGGATTCGCCGACATTTCTGGTGGACAACAACTTCCGACTCGCCGTCCTCGGCCTCAGTGTCTACACCGCCGCGTTCGTGTGTGAGTCACTTCGATCGGGAATCAATACCGTTCCGGTCGGCCAGGCCGAAGCGGGCCGATCACTCGGTCTGTCGTTTGCACAAAATCTTCGGCTGATCGTCCTGCCTCAGGCATTTCGCGCGGTCACAGCACCGCTGGGTAGCGTGCTGATCGCACTGACCAAGAACTCGACCATCGCCGCGGTGATCGGCGTATCCGAAGCGTCAGCGCTGATGAAGAAGATGATCGAAAACGAAGCGGCGATCTTCGTCGTCGGTGGAATCTTCGCTGTCGGTTTCGTGATCCTGACACTTCCCATGGGCTTGATCTTCGGCAAGCTGAGCAAGCGATTCGAGGTTTCACGATGAGCAACCGCGCAACAGTCCTCTACGACGCGCCAGGTCCGAGAGCGCGAAATCTCTACCGATTCGCATCCCTTGTCGTCGCCGCACTCATGGTCGCAATCGGTTACGTCATCTACCGCGCACTCGACGAAAAGGGCCAGCTGACAGCAGCGAAGTGGGATCCGTTCCTCGAATCCACCTCGTGGACAACGTATCTGATACCCGGCATCCGAGGGACGCTGATCGCGGCTGCGATGTCCATCGTCTTCGCGCTCATCCTCGGTTCTGCCCTGGGTATCGGCCGACTCTCCGAGCACAACATCATTCGGAAGATCTGCGGCGTCATCGTCGAATTGTTCCGAGCAGTACCGGTTCTGATTCTGATGATCTTCTCGTATCAGGTGTTCGCCGAATACGAAGTCTTCAAGTCCAAGTACCTCGCACTCGCCGCAGTCGTCGTGGGCTTGACCCTGTACAACGGGTCAGTGATCGCCGAGATCGTCCGCGCCGGAATCAACTCACTCCCACGAGGGCAAAGTGAGGCCGCCAAGGCACTAGGCATGCGCAAGACGCAGATCATGGTGACAATCCTGCTCCCCCAAGCGGTTACCGCCATGCTCCCGGCACTGATTTCACAGATGGTCGTGGCGTTGAAGGACTCCGCCCTCGGCTACCTGATCGGGTATGTCGAGCTGGTGCGTCAGGCCCAACAGCTCGGCACCTTCTACGGAAACTTCCTGCCGGCGCTCATCGTGGTCGCAGCGATCATGATCGCTCTCAACTCGGCTCTGACCTTCCTGGCAACCAAGGTGGAGAAGCGCCTGCGGTCCGGGAAGCGAAAGGGCAAGGGCCCCATCGCGGCTCCGTCCGCCGACCCAGCTGTTTCGGTTCCGGGTATGGACCTGACCAAGCCGTGAATCAGATGGAGCCGTGAGTCGAATCCAGCCGCGTTAGCGCGAATACACAACAGGGCGGGGGTACCACCGAATTTCGGTGGTACCCCCGCCCTTTTGTTCTGAATGCTGCACTTCGCTACGAGTCGGTGACCGCCGCCATCTCGGCTTTGACCACCTCGTAGGACATCCCCGCTGAATATCCCTTGCGTGCCAGCATCGAGACCAGTCGACGCGTGACCTTGTCGCGATCATCGACGGGCTTGTTCTTCAGCTTCCGCCGAACCAGCTCCGCTGCTCGCTCGCGTTCATCTTCCGGATCGATCTGTGACAACGCTTCGGAAGCGGTGTCCTGGTCGATTCCTTTGAGCCGCAACTCGACTGCAAGCGCACGCTTTCCCTTGCCCGAGTACGTATGCCGCGAATGAACCCATTGGTTCGCGAAGTCCGCGTCGTCGATCAACCCGATTTCTTGGAGTCGATCGAGGACCTTGGCAATGATCTCGGGCTCGAAGCCACGCCCGCTCAGCTTTGTTTCCAGCTCGGAACGACTGCGCGCCCGGTCGGTCAGGAGGCGTAGGCAAGCATCTTTGGCCTGCGCCTCCGTCCCACCTTCTGCGCGTTGCGACGGCTTCTCGGATCGTTGACGGGATCGACGCCGAGGAGCGCCGTACTCTTCACGAGCATTCTCGCCGTTGTCACCGTCGTCGAAGCTCATGACTGAACTCAGAAGTCGGCGGGAGCTTCGTCGGTTGCAGTGACGTCAGCACCGATACCGAGCTTTTCCTTGATCTTCTTCTCGATCTCGTCACGGATATCGGTGTTCTCCAGCAAGAACTTACGAGCATTTTCCTTGCCCTGACCCAACTGGTCACCTTCGTAGGTGTACCAGGAGCCGGACTTGCGGATGAACCCGTGCTCGACACCCATGTCGATGAGCGAGCCTTCCTTGCTGATGCCCTGGCCGTAGAGAATGTCGAACTCGGCCTGCTTGAACGGCGGCGCGACCTTGTTCTTGACGACCTTGACGCGAGTGCGGTTACCCACTGCGTCGGTACCGTCCTTGAGAGTTTCGATACGACGGATGTCGAGGCGGACCGAAGCGTAGAACTTCAGTGCCTTACCACCGGTGGTGGTTTCGGGAGAACCGAACATCACACCGATCTTCTCGCGAAGCTGGTTGATGAAGATGACGGTGGTGCCCGAGTTGTTCATGGCACCGGTGATCTTGCGCAGCGCCTGGCTCATCAGTCGAGCCTGCAAACCGACGTGGCTGTCACCCATCTCGCCTTCGATCTCGGCGCGAGGAACAAGAGCGGCCACGGAGTCGATCACGACGATGTCGAGGGCGCCTGAACGGATCAGCATGTCGGTGATTTCGAGGGCCTGCTCACCCGTGTCCGGCTGCGAGACCAGGAGTGCATCGGTATCGACGCCCAGCTTGGCTGCATAGTCGGGATCGAGTGCGTGCTCCGCGTCGATGAACGCCGCGATGCCGCCGTTGGCCTGAGCATTGGCAACTGCGTGCAGTGCCACGGTGGTCTTACCCGAGGACTCCGGGCCGTAGATCTCGATGACGCGGCCACGCGGCAGTCCGCCGATACCCAGCGCGACGTCGAGCGCGATGGAACCGGTGGGAATGACGGCGATGGGCTGGCGGACACCCTCACCCAGGCGCATCACCGAACCCTTGCCGAAGTTCTTGTCGATCTGCGCCAACGCGAGGTCGAGTGCCTTGTCCCGATCAGGTGCCTGTGGTGCCATCGTGATCCCCATCCTTGTTTCAGTCTTCAGTGCCTGCCTGAGCAGACTCCGTCTCTTCAGCGCCTGCCTGAGCCGACCCTGTTGGTGTGTTGCGATCAGAGTAGATCCGGCCACCGACAGACTTTTCGATCTTGCTTTAGCGCTTGTCGATCACTGTGCTTTGTCGATAACCGAAAGTTCGCAGTTACGAAAGGAGCGTCACCACCGAACAGCTTCAGCATAGACGAACACGTGTTCGAACAGAAGATGGGAGACGTTCGACACGCCGAAGAATCAGCGGCGGGCGGGTGGTACGTCGAACTCCACACAGAGCGCACGCCACACCTCGCGAGGCTCCCAGCCTGCTTCGACGGCCTCCGCGGCAGTCATTCCGTCGAGACTCTGGAGTACATGGTCGATCAGCATCGAGTCGCCTCGTACCTGCCCGAACTCTTCGCGCACCATTTCATGAAATTCGGTCAACCGCACAGCCGCCACCGTAGTCCACAGAGCGGTGCACCTGCATTCAGGCGCAACGTGCTCACGCCGTCACACCACCGTTGACCACCTGTCGGCACACCGCCACCGGATCGGTGACCTGCGACGCAGTCGCGGCAGCCGCTCTCGCAGCTTCCGCGAATCGTTTGTCGGAGAGCACCTGCAGTACGGCATCGCGAATCGACTGAGCATCTGCGGGCCGCACGATCACCGACGTCCCTGCCCGCGCAGCGCGATTGGCCAACTCCCACTGGTCCCCGCCCCCGGGAACGACGACCGTCGGCACGCCGGCCAGCAAGGCCTTCGCCAACATGCCGTGCCCGCCGCCGCACACCAACACCGACGCGTCACGCAGCATCGCGTCCTGGCGTCCGAGACCTGCACGAACCCAATCGGGATGCTCGCCTTCGGCTCCGTCGAGCATCGACGCGATCAGCCGCACACCGGCTCCGCCGAGTCCTTCGACCGTGCCCTCGAACATTCCCACTGCGCCGGTGTGCGCCGTGGAGGGCGCCACCATAACCAGCGGTTCGTCACCTGGCGGTGGATCCAGAATCACCTCGGTCGGCTCCCACAGAAGCGGTCCGACGACGTGAGCGCGCTCCGGCCAGTCGGGGCGGGGCACTTCGAGTGCCGGAAGTGTTGCGATCAGCCGCGCTTGCGGACCGGGATCCAGAGCGGGCAGTCCGACACCGACACGGGCCTGGGATCGCTGGGCCAACCCTTGCTTGATCGAACGTCCCGTCGCTGCGCGCATCAGGGTATCGCGGAGTCGACCACGAATTCCGACGCCGGGCGCGAGCCCACTGCCGATCGGCGGCAACCCCCGTGAAGGTGAGTACAGCGGGTGAGGCGAGAGTTCCACCCAGGGGATGCCAAGTCTTTCGGCGGCCAATCCGCCTCCGGCAGTGAGGATGTCGGAAACGACGAGATCCGGGGAGACGGACTTCAGGTCGGGAAGCAGTTCGGTGGAAATATAGGCGGCGCGCGAATGAATCCGAGCACCTGCATCAAGATCGTCGTCTCCCGGCCGCGGGGCCAAGCCCTTGAGCGGCTCGGCTTCCACGCCGGCTGCTCGCGCTGCCTCGACCCACCGGGTCCCCGTGTACAGGATCGGTTCGTCGCCGGCCTGGATCAACGCCAGCGACAACGCTATTGCGGGAAAAGCATGACCCGGGTCCGGCCCGGCAACAACGGCTACACGCACCGGATCAGAGTGTCACACCGAGTGAAAGGCCTGTTCCGCCGCACCCAGTGCGCGTTCGCGATCCGAAGCCACCAATCCGATTCTCGTCCTGCGATCGAGGACGTCGTCGACGTCGAGGGCGCCTTCATGCGACACCGCGAAATCGAACTCGGCACCGCAGATCTCCAAGTCCGCAACCGACCGGAGACGATCGCCGCTCGCCGCGGCAACGACCTCGGCCTCGGTGCCGTATCGCGCCACCAATGACGCGGGTGCCTTGATCTTCTTCAATTCCGCCGGTGATGCAGCGCCTACCAGCGGCAACGCGCGTGTCCGACATGCCCCGGCGCTCAGCGACCCGACCTCGACCGCACCGTCGACGGCGTCTTCGGCCATCTTGCGGTACGTCGTGAGTTTTCCGCCTACCACCGTGACCAAGCCCGAGTCCGAACGGACTACAGCGTGATTGCGCGAGAGGTCGGCCGTCGAGCCTTCACCGGTGTCCAGCAGCGGACGCAGACCCGCGAAGGTCCCCAAGACGTCCCCCCGGGTCAGCGGAACTTCCAACGCCGTGTTCACGGTGTCGAGCAGGAAGTCGATCTCGTCCTCGGACGCCGTCGGGACGTCTGGCACCGGTCCCGGAGCTGCTTCGTCGGTCAACCCGAGGTAGATCCGGCCGAGCTGGGCGGGCAGGGCGAAGACGAAACGGTTGGTCTCGCCGGGAATCGGCACGGTCAGCGCTGCCGTGGGGTTCCCCAATCGCGCTGCATCGAGCACCAGGTGCGTCCCGCGGCTGGGGCGCAGGGTGATGCTGGAGTCGACCTGATCAGCCCAGACACCGGTCGCATTGACCACGACGCGGGCACGCATCAAGAACTCGGATCCGGTCAACTCGTCGCGCAAGGTGGCCGACGTTCCGGATACGTCGTATGCACCGACGCGGGTCAGGATTCGCGCGCCGTGCGACGCTGCGGTTCGGGCGATACCGACGACGAGGCGGGCGTCGTCGATGAGCTGCCCGTCGAACGCGGTCAAGGCGCCTCGTAGGTTCTCCTGCTTGACCGCGGGAGCCAATTCGCGCGCCCGCGCAGCGCTGACCGTCCGTGATCTGGGCAGCACCGAAGCCGGGGTTCGCGCCGACATGCGCAGAGCGTCACCGGCCAGGAAACCGGTACGCACCAGGGCCTTCCCGAAGAACGACGTTTCGGGCAACAGCGGTACGAGTTGAGGCATGGCGCGAACGAGGTGCGGCGCGGTGCGCGTCATGAGAATGCCGCGCTCGACCGCACTTTCACGCGCAATACCGACATTGCCGGAAGCCAGGTACCGAAGGCCGCCGTGTGCGAGTTTCGAACTCCAGCGGCTGGTGCCGAACGCGAGGTCGTGCTTTTCGACCAGCGCAACACTGAGCCCACGAGTCACGGCGTCGAGAGCGACACCGACACCGGTGATTCCGCCGCCGATCACCAGGACGTCGACCGAATCGCCGTTCGCCAACTGCTCGAGTTCACGAGTACGCCGTTGTGCGTTGAGCGCTGAATCGCTGCCTGCTGAATCTAGGGGGCTCACAGCTATTCTCCCGAATTCTTGACGGGTGCCAGATAAGCAGCGACCGCATATCGAAGTTGCTCGACCGACGCATCGGAGGAAAGCTCCGGCTCGAGAGTCGGCGCAGAAATGACGACGGACTGAGCCATCAGTAGAACCATCGCCGCGATCTCGTTGACGCTTCCCTCGCGAATCGAACCATCCTGTTGGCCGGCCGCGACAACGGACGTGATCAGCTCGAGAATCGACTTCTGGCTCGCGCCGAGCCGGTCCACGATGTAGGTCGTCAGCAATTCTTGATCGGCTTGCCGAATTTTCACGAAGAGCGGATGGTCGCGAATCTGGCCGACGACGTCACCGATCGCCTCCACGAGCAACGTGCCGGCAGACCCGTTGAAGGTCACCTCGGGCAGCACCGATCGGATCTCCCGGGTGAGCAGGTCCGCGACGACAGCTCGCGTGTCCGGCCATCGCCGGTAGACCGTCGGTCGGCTCACGCCGGCGCGACGCGAGATCTCGGCAAGTGTGGTTCGCTGCATTCCGAAATCGAGGACACACGACCTTGCTGCGTCGAGAATCACGTCGTCGATCTCGCGGCTGGGGATGCGCTGACCATCTGCCTTGCGAGGGGCAATTGAGTCATCTGCGTTACGGATTACCATCGTGTGTAACACAATACCGGACAAGTCACCGGTAATCCCGTCGGGACTTGCGATTTCTCTCGCTCAGAGATCATCAGAAATAGTACAACTCGAAACCAACTGCTCGCTCGGCGTCGAAACCAGGCTTCGGTCCGCTGACCATGTCGATCTGTGCACGCGCCTGTTCCCGGATCGGCGTGGAACTCAGCGCCGCCAGATATCGCGCATGTTCCGCGAGCGAATCCACGGCGCGATCGACCGTCGACGTCACGTCGACGCAGTGTGTGGGAGTCATCGTATTGACCGCAACCCATCGAACACCGGGCCACGGCGCCAGTCCCTGCGCCGTCAATGAGGGAAAGATCCATTCGTTTGCTGCGTCGGCAGTTGCGTCGAGGACGCTGATCCCGAGTGCACGGTGATCTGCGCTGTTCAGATAGCCGGGGCCCCAGGTGTGGGAGAAGTTCATCGTCACCACCAATTCCGGACGGTGGCGGCGAATTGCTGCGGCGAGAGTCGAGCGCAACTCCAAGCCTTCCACGAGACGACCGTCGGGCAGGCCGAGGAACTCCACCTCACCGACACCGACGATCGCGGCCGAGCGACGCTCTTCTTCCTCGCGGATCGGGCCGGACTCTTCGGGCGACAGACCGGCGATTCCGGCCTCGCCGCGCGTGGCCAGGACATATCGCACGTCTTTGCCGCGATCGGTCCACTGCGCCACTGCTGCGGCTGCGCCGTATTCGATGTCATCGGGATGCGCCACGATGACAATCGCGCGCTGCCAGTCCTCGGGGAAGTTTTCCATAGGGCAGATCTTGCCCTTCAGAACCGCGAAGCGGGCGAATTGTCGTCACTTCCCGACATCGCCTTCACCAGGAAGTAGATTCCGAAGCCGACAGCGCCGACCACCAGAACCCAGAAAAGCCCCTTGATCAGGGCACCGACCACCGCGAGTGCGACCCACACCAGTACGACGGCCAAAACGATCTTCCAAAACATGCTTACCTCCAACGTGCCGTTGAATAATCAGTCGAATCGGACAGGTGCTGCGTCGTCCGTAGAACCAGCCTGACAGGTCTGGCGTGACAAAGCAGCAGCTCAGCGGCAAGTTCAGGTAAAGATCAGGGTTCACCCCGAGACCGGCCCTCACGCAGGTCAGGTGTCCAACCCATGGGAGCTTGCTCCTGGCGTAAACTCGCGAAGTTCGATCCCGTATGCCGAAGGAGCACGTCCGCAGTGTCTACGACCCGTTTCCCCGCTCGCGATCTCGCGCATGTAGCCGTCTTCGCCGCACTCATCATCGCGCTGGGCCTACCCGGGTCGATCAACATCGGCATTTCCGGCGTGCCGATCACCCTTCAGTCCATGGGCGTCATGATGGCCGGCGCTCTACTCGGACCGCGCAAGGGTGTTCTCGCCGTCCTGACGGTCATTGCTCTGGGATTGGTCGGTCTACCGGTCCTTGCCGGCGGCCGCACCGCACTCGTGTCTCTCTCGAGCCCGACAGCCGGATTCCTCATCGGTTGGATCCCGACGGCGTTTGTCATCGGATGGCTGACCGCCAAGATGCTGCCCAAGTACCGGATCATCGCGGGCATCGGCATCAACCTTCTCGGCGGCGTCGTCGTTCTCTACGCGTTCGGCATCGTAGGAATGATGGTCCGCGGACACATGAGCTTCGTTGCCGCATGGTCAGCCAACGCCGCCTTCATCCCGCTCGACGCCGCAAAAGCGGTCGTCACCGCGTTGGTCGCGTCCCAGGTTCACCGGGCATACCCGGCACTACTGCGCGACTCGGTGATCTCGTCGAACAAGACCGTGGTGGCGAATTAATCTCCGATGAGTGAGATCGTCTTCGAGAACGTCGGACACAGCTTCGGTGAACGAACGGTCCTTCAGCAGATAGATCTGCGACTGAGCGAACAGCGAATCGGAATCGTGGGTGCGAACGGAAGCGGCAAGTCGACCCTCGCTCGCATGATCAACGGACTGGTCGTTCCGACGGAAGGACACGTCCACGTCAACGGCTTGGACACGGCGAAGAAAGGCCGCGACGTACGCAAGCAGGTCGGATTCGTCTTCACCGATCCCAACCACCAGATCGTGATGCCGACGGTTGCCGAGGACATCGAATTCTCGCTCCGCCGTAGCGGATTGGGCAAAGCCGAGCGCGCCGCAAAGGTGGCCTCGGTGCTCGAACGCTACGGCCTCGCCGGGCACGCCGACCATCCCACCCACCAGCTTTCGGGCGGGCAGAAACAGCTCCTCGCGCTCGCGGCCATCATGGTGACGGAACCGAACGTACTCGTCGCCGACGAACCCACCACGCTCCTCGACCTTCGCAACTCGCGACTCATCAGCTCGGTGTTCGAGTCACTCGATCAACAACTGATCGTCGTGACCCACCAACTCGACCTCCTCGAATCATTCGAACGGGTGTTGGTCGTCGACCAAGGCCGCGTCGTCGCTGACGGCTCCCCCGCCGACTCGATCGATCACTACCGGTCGTTGGTCTCGTGACCACTCTCGGCGTCTACCGGCCGGGCACATCGCTCCTGCACCGGATGCCGACGGGGATCAAGCTCCTCGCCTTGGTCGTGGCCATCCTCGCCGTCTCGATCTTCGTGCGCGAGCCGTGGCAACTGGCAGCTCCCACGATCGTCGTTGTGGCCCTGTACGCGATTGCGCGCATTCCTCCGATGACTGCGATCCGGCAGCTGCGTCCGGCGCTGTGGATGTTGCTCTTCATCGGGGCGTTCCAGCTGATAGTCGCGGGATGGCAGCGAGCGGCCGTCGTGTGCGGGGTTCTGATCATCTCGATCGCCTTCGCGGCGATCATGGGTCTGACCACCCGGATCTCCGAGATGCTCGACGCGATCACCCGGTTCCTGACACCCTTGCGACGCTTCGGCGTCAATCCCGAACGGATCGCTTTGCTCCTCGCAATGACGATCCGGTGCATCCCGCTGATGTTCGAGGTCATCACACAGGTGTCCGAGGCACGCAAGGCGCGAGGGCTCGGATTCTCGCTGCGATCCTTCGCAGTTCCGGTCATCGTCGGCACCCTGATGACCGCGGACGCAATGGGTGAAGCATTGGCGGCCCGCGGCGCCGACGACTGAGATTTCGAACAGGTGCATCGATCAGGCGCGAGGACCGATCAGTTGTACTTGCGGGTGATGTCGTCCACCTCACCGATGGCGTCGGCAAGCGCCGAGAGTCGCTCGGCGGCCGCGTGCAGCGCCGAGAGTTCTCGGTTGAATCCCACCAGCGCCGAAGGGCTGTGAGGCGCTGTCAATGCAGCTGCGGAGGTCACCAGATCCTCGTACTGATCCAACCCCGACTGCAACTCACGAACTGCGCCGTCGATGGTGGGATCAAGAGGTTCGGTCACCTTGGGTGTAGCGGCCACGGCGCGTTCCATCGCGACGACATCCAAAGACACCGCGAACATCGCTCTCAATGCCGAATCGGCGGTAACAGTGATTTCGTCCAACTCATTGGGGTCGATGGTGTCGGCGCGCCTGAGCACACTCAAGATCTCGAACAACGAAGTCTCGGCGCCGATGAGGCGAGACATCGGGATGAACGCGCGAGACGACGACGGTGGCAAGCGCCGGCGAATCGGCGCCGACGGCGGTGGGCCGGAACTCATCGAACGGTAACGACCGACCGCAATGACGGCGGGAACCGCGAACAGTGCCGCTCCCCCGCCTGCCACGACCACCGACCACTCGGGGGCCGACGCAACCGCAAGGCCGGCCGTGCCGACCACTGATCCGCCGGACATGAAACCCCAACGCTGAGCGCGTCGACGTGCACGGGCACGTTTGCGCTCGAATTTGGCGCGCGGGTCCTGCCACCGCCGAGCGGCATCCGCCGCAGACAGTCCGACCTCCCGCAATGTGTCCGCGGTGCGTCCCAACGCTCCGAAGGCGCCGGATACGGAAACGGGAACGGCCGACCGGGGCTCGCGCCCAGATCGACCGTCTCGTGAAGAAAACATCAGAGCATCACTGCCGACATCGAGGATTCGGCTACTGCCCGGTCTGACCGGCAGCCGGGGGCTGCTTCTCGACGGACGGAGTCGCAGGAGTGGCTGCTGCGCCGCCGGAAGGCAGTGCCTCGCCCTTCATGGAAGCACGAATCTGCTCGAGGCGACTGTGCCCCGCCATCTGGACCGAGGCCTGCTGGACCTCCATCATGCGGCCCTGAACGGAGTTCTGAGCGAGTTCGGCAGAGCCGAGTGCGTCGGCGTAACGCCGCTCGATCTTGTCGCGCACAGCATCGAGGCTGGGTGTGTTGCCGGGAGCCGACAGCGTGCTGTCCATGGACCGAAGGGACTCGCTCACGCGCTCCTGCATCTTGGCCTGCTCCAGCTGGCTGAGCAGCTTGGTGCGCTCGGCAACCTTTGCCTGCAGAGTCATCGCGTTCTGCTCGACAGCCTTCTTGGCCTGAGCGGCGGCCTGCAAGGACTGGTCGTGCAGTGCCTTCAGATCTTCGACGCCCTGCTCGGCCGTCACCAACTGGGCCGCAAAAGCTTCGGCAGCGTTGGTGTACTGGATCGCCTTGTCGTTGTCGCCGGCAGCAGCGGCCTGATCGGCGAGGTTGACGGCCTGGCGCGCGTTGGCGTTGAGCTTTTCGACCTCGTCGAGTTGACGGCTGAGCTTCATCTCGAGTTGACGCTGATTACCGATCACCGACGCAGCCTGCTGGGACAACGCCTGATGCTGGCGCTGTGCGTCCTCGATCGCCTGCTGAATCTGAACCTTTGGATCTGCCTTCTCATCGATCTTCGAATTGAAGAGCGCCATCAGGTACTTCCAGCCCTTGACGAAAGGATTAGCCATTGGTTTGATCCTGCCTCCATCTGATGCGCCGCGCCGAACGCGACCCGGAGCGCGACCGTCGCGCACCGAAACAAGGGCTGCGCCCTATCTGCTCTGACCCCACCTGCTGGAAACCGGCGGTTACGTACAAAATCTATCGGTTACGGCCGGTAGTGGCTACGCCGCCGCCAACCTTCGAGCGTTCGGTGCCGGAATCACGACGCGGGTATCGCGTGCGATTGTCGGCGAACCGGAAGCCGAGACCGAACCGGAAGCCGACACCGCAGGTTCGGCGACCTGTCGACCAGCTACCGGAGCGCTCTTCTTCGTGGCCAGGGTCTCGCTCACGTCGACCAGCACGTCGGACAGTGGGACTGCGAGCGCATCACAGATCGCCGCCAACAGTTCGCTCGATGCTTCCTTACGTCCACGTTCCACTTCGGACAGATAGCCCAAGCTCACACGCGCGCTGTTCGACACCTCACGTAGCGTGCGGCTCTGCGAAACGCGCGTACGCCGGAGACTGTCACCGATTGCCTCACGCAATAGCAGCGCCATCTCGCTCCTCCTTCATCCGTGACCTCATCGTGCATGGTCGTACGTCTTCACAATCGTCAACGTCCGAACACATCCGATTGGTTCCCGAGCCTATCGTGCCGCACGCTCTGCGACACGATCACGTAACCGCGACACGGCAGTTGCGACTGCGGTTGTCCGAATCTCCCACCGTTCGCCGCCGAGCACGAGGGGTACGCATTCGGTTCCGTCCGGGCCGGCGATACCGAGAAACACCGTTCCGACCGGGCGTCCGTCCTGCTCACTCGGACCGGCGACTCCGGTCAGTCCGATACCCCAGTCGGCGCCGCACCTCGTCCGGGCGCCGAGCGCCAAAGCCACGGCGGTGCTCTCGGACACGGGGCCGTCCGTTGCCAGACGCTCGGGATCCACGCCCGCCAGCGTCGCTTTCAGGTCGGTCGCATACACGACCAGGCCCCCACGCAGCACCGCGCTCGACCCTGGCACGGACGCGACCGCAGCCGTGAACAAGCCAGCCGTCAGAGATTCGGCGGCGGCGACAGTCTGCCTCGCGGCGCCAAGGGCGTCGACGAGTTCGACCACTCCGAGTGCGAGCAGCGGGTCCGTCATGACTCGACTGCGCGAACTCCGGCGCGAAGCCTGATCGCCTGCACGATGTATTCGATTCCCGTCGCCACCGTCAGCACGACGGCAGCAGCCATCAGCAATCCGCTGACGATGTCCCAACTGCTCGGCAGCGGGCAGAGGTAGAACCCGATCGCGACGGCCTGCACGAGGGTCTTGAGCTTGCCGCCCTTGCCCGCCGGGATGACCGCGTGCCGCAGTACCGCGAACCGCAACAGCGTGATTCCGAGTTCTCTGGCGATGATCACTCCGGTCACCCACCACGACAGGTCACCGAGAACCGAAAGACCGATCAGCGCGGCGCCGATCAGTGCCTTGTCCGCGATCGGGTCCATGAGTTTGCCGAAATCGGTGACCAGACCGTACTTCCGAGCCAATTGGCCGTCGATCCGATCCGTGATCGCGGCGACGATGAACACGCCCATTGCCCCGAGACGCCACCACGTCGAGTGTCCGCCGTCGACGAACAGAACAACGAGAAAAACCGGAACGAGAACCATTCGGACCATCGTGAGAATGTTCGCGATGTTCAGCAACGGAACCGGGTTGTCCGCGACAGGTGTGCCGTCGGACGGGCCGACGGCGGCGCGATGGGCGTCGGTCTGATCGCGCGGGGTACTCATCGGATCACCGCACAGGCGGTGAGCCGAACCCGGGACAAAGCCGAGCGGCGCGGGAATTGCGTGGGGCGGACAGGCACGCGACTTAGAATATCGGTAGGGCCATTGACTAATGTGCACCACATGACTTCGACCGCGCCGACCTATACCGAGAGCCAGTTGATCGTGCGTCGCGCGCGAACGTCGGACATCCCCGAAATCAAGCGTCTGATCGACATCTACGCCGGCAAGATCCTCCTCGAGAAGAATCTCGTGACGCTGTACGAGGCAGTCCAGGAGTTCTGGGTCGCCGAGCGAGGCGGCCAGGTAATCGCTTGCGGCGCACTGCATGTGCTGTGGGCGGACCTGGGTGAGATCCGCACCGTCGCAGTCGATCCGACTGCCAAAGGCCAGGGCGCAGGTTTCTACGTCGTCGACAAACTCATCGAGGTCGCCAAGGAATTGGAGTTGGAACGGTTGTTCGTTTTGACGTTCGAGACCGAGTTCTTCCACCGTCACGGATTCGCGGAGATCCACGGCACCCCCGTCACCGCCGAGGTCTATGCGGAAATGTGTCGGTCCTACGACGCCGGCGTCGCCGAGTTCCTCGATCTGAGCTATGTGAAACCCAACACACTCGGCAATACTCGCATGCTCCTGACTCTCTGAACCGTTCAGACTCTTCACACACCACCCTCTCGATCACCAGCCCCGAAAGCGGTTCACGATGTCGTTGTTCCTCGTCGAATACACCTACGCGCCCGAGAAGAACGCTCAGCGCGACGAAGTCCGTAGCGATCACCGCGCGTGGCTCGCGGATCTGGTTTCCCGCTCGATCGTCTTGTCATCCGGCCCGTTTGCAGATGGAAACGGCGCGCTGATCATCGTCGACGCCGCAGACGCCGACACCGTTTCCCTCCTCTTCACCCACGATCCGTTCGCGATCGCCGATTTGATCGAGAAGGTCCGGATCACCGAGTGGGTTCCGGTGTTGGGTCAGTTCAGCGCCTGAGAGCCCCGGCCCCGGCTTACTCCCCCGCCCGGTCGCGAGTCTTCAACAGGCTCGCGACCGTCGTCACCGCCAATACTCCGATGATCACTCCGAGTGAGAGTGCCGTGGAGATTTCCGGGACGGAGACGTGTTCACCTCCGTTGACGAACGAGAGGGTGTTCTCGTGCAACGCGTGAAGTACCAATTTCACACCGATGAACGCCAGGATTATCGAGAGCCCGTACGAGAGATAGACCAGCCGTTCGAGCAACCCACCGATCAGGAAGTACAGCTGCCGTAGACCCATCAGCGCGAAGGCGTTGGCGGTGAACACCAGATACGGTTCCTGGGTCAGACCGTAGATCGCCGGAATCGAATCGAGCGCGAAGAGCACGTCGGCAAACCCGATTGCGATGAGCGCCAACAACAACGGTGTCACGACGCGCTTGCCGTCGATCCGGGTGATCAGTTTGTCCCCGTCGTATTCCTCGGTTGTCGGCAGCACCCGCTTCACGAGTGAGATGATGCGACTGTCGCGCTTCTCCTCGGCTTCCTTCTCATGCCCGTGATCGCGGATCAGGGTGTACGCGGTGTAGATCAGGAACGCTCCGAAGAGGTAGAACACCCAGCTGTACGCATTGATGGCGGCGGCGCCGACTCCGATGAAGATTCCGCGCATCACCAATGCGAGGACGATGCCTATCAGCAGGACTTTCTGCTGGAACTCTCGCGGGACGGCGAACGTCGACATGATGATCACGAAGACGAACAGATTGTCTACCGAGAGCGCCTTTTCCGTGACGTATCCGGCGAAGTACTCACCGCCGTACGTGGTGCCCCAGATCCACATCACGACGAGGCCGAAGACGATGGCGATCGAGATGTAGACCGTCGACCAGAATGCGGACTCCCGGAACGTGGGCGCATGTGGCGTGCGGACGTGGGCGAAGAAGTCGAAGACGAACAGGCCGAGGATCACCACGATCGTGATTCCCCAAGCCAACGGCGTCACATGCACGGGTTCCTCCGGTCGTCTGTCGACGGCTTGTCCGCCGAGGTGTCGCTACTCGTCTGCGGGTGCCTCGTCCGGGTCGCCACCGCGAATCGACCACAGCAGACCGTCGAGTTCCTCAGGCTTCATCAAAACCTCGCGTGCCTTGGAGCCCTCGCTGGGGCCGACGACGCCACGATTTTCCATGAGATCCATGAGTCGACCGGCCTTGGCGAACCCGACGCGCAGCTTGCGCTGCAGCATCGACGTCGAACCGAATTGACTCGTGATCACCAGTTCCACGGCCTGCAAGAGGACGTCCATGTCGTCGCCGATGTCGGGGTCGACGTCTTTCTTCTCCCCGGCCTTCTGTGCGGTGACACCTTCGGTGTACTCGGGCTCGGCTTGGTTCTTCGCGAAGTCGACAACCGCCGAGATTTCCTCGTCGGTGATGAACGCGCCTTGCATACGGGTCGGCTTGCCGGCGCCCATGGGCAGGAACAAGCCATCACCCATACCGATGAGCTTCTCGGCGCCGGGCTGATCGAGGATGACTCGCGAGTCCGTGAGCGAGGACGTCGCGAACGCCAGACGCGAAGGCACGTTGGTCTTGATCAGGCCGGTGACGACGTCGACGGACGGGCGCTGCGTTGCCAGCACCAGGTGGATTCCGGCAGCGCGGGCTTTCTGGGTGATGCGGACGATTGCTTCTTCGACGTCGCGCGGAGCGGTCATCATGAGGTCGGCCAACTCGTCCACGATCGCCAGGATGTACGGGTACGGGCGGTAGACGCGCTCGCTGCCCAGCGGCGCGGTGATTTCCCCGGACTTGACCTTGGAGTTGAAGTCGTCGATATGACGCACCCGGTTGGCCTGCATGTCCTGGTAGCGCTGTTCCATCTCCTCGACCAACCAGGCCAGCGCTGCCGCTGCCTTCTTCGGCTGAGTGATGATCGGCGTGATCAGGTGCGGGATACCTTCGTACGGCGTGAGCTCGACCATCTTGGGGTCGATGAGGATCATCCGTACTTCTTCGGGCGTTGCTCGGGTGAGCAACGAGACGAGCATCGAGTTCACGAAGCTCGACTTACCCGAGCCGGTCGAACCTGCCACCAGAAGGTGGGGCATCTTCGCGAGGTTCGCACTGACGAAGTCACCTTCGATGTCCTTACCGAGACCGATCACCAGCGGATGGTGATCGCGTCGGGTGCTCGGCGCGTTCAAAACGTCGGCGAGGCGGACCATTTCGCGGTCGGAGTTCGGTACCTCGATACCCACCGCGGACTTACCCGGAATGGGGGCCAGGAGGCGGACGTTGTCGGTTGCCACGGCGTACGCGATGTTGCGGGCGAGCGCGGTGATCTTCTCGACCTTCACGCCTGGGCCGAGTTCGACCTCGTAGCGTGTCACCGTCGGTCCGCGGGTGAAACCGGTAACAGCGGCATCGATCTTGAACTGTTCGAGGACTTCGCTGATCGCCTCGATCATCGCGTCGTTCGCAGAACTGCGGAGCTTGGGCGGGTCTCCCTCGATCAGCAACGTCGTCGGCGGGAGGTTGTAGTCGCCGTCGGTGACCCGATCGGTGACGAAGTGTTCCTTCTCCTCCGGCTCCGGTTCGGGTTTCGGCACGGGCTTGGCGATGGGGACCGAACGCGCAGGCACCTTGGGGCGCGGCGCCGGAGTCTCCACCACGGGCGCTGCCGCAGCCGCGACGGGCTCGTCGGGTACTGCTGTGTCGTCGGCGTTCCACAGGCCGAGGACTTCGGTCTTCTTGTCGCCCGACTCGAACTCGTCCGTCGGGTAGTTGTCGATCGGTGCGCGTCGGCTGGTCCGCTTGGCGGGCTTGAGCGGTGGCTCGGCGTAGGTGTCGACCGGGTAGCCGTCGGCGTCGAACAGTGAAGGATCGTAAGCAGATTCGCCGTAGTGGTGCTCGCCGTCCTCGTCGAATTCGGATCCGTAGTCGCCGTATTCGTCCGAGCGATACGAGGCACCGAAGAAGGACTGGAACTTGCTCGGCACCTCACGCAGCGTGGTTCCGGTCAGAAGGAGGATTCCGAATCCGGCGGCGATGACCAGCAGCGGCGCAGACAGCCAGACGGTGAGCCCGTTGGTGAGCGGGCCGCCCACGACGTATCCGACAAACCCTGCGCCGTTGGAGCGACCGGTGGCGTCTGTCGGTGAACCCGAGATGATGTGCCAGATGCCGAGCGCCGGCAGACCGACCAGCAAGGATCCCATGATCAGTCGGGGCCGGATCTCAGGTTTCGGTTCGGTGCGCATCAACAGGATCGCGAGGCCGACGCCGACGATGGGGAGCACGGCCGAGGCCGCGCCGAAGATCGCCCGCACGAGGGTGTCGATGCCGCCGCCGATCGGACCACCGGCCTTGAACCAGACGCCACCGGCGATGACGACGCTGAATGCGATCAGGCCGAGCGCTATTCCGTCGCGGCGGTGGCCGGCTTCGATCTCGCCGACCTTACTGACGGTGCGTGTGGTGGCGCCGACGCCGCGGGCAGCCAGGGACCACCCGGCTCCGATTCCCTTGCCCACAGCGGCCAACGGGCTGGCCCGCTGAGAGGTTTTCGATACCGGGCGGCGCGCGGCCGACGACGTACCGGACGCCTTCTTGGGCGCCGGCTTGGAGCCTTTGCCCGACGCGGGGCGCCCACCAGCCCTGGCCGAAGTCGTGACATTTCGAGGAGTCGATACGGTTCGCGTGGTGCGCGAGGCACGAGGTTTTGCGGTTGCGCGCGCGCTCGGAGTAGAGGCTGACGACCTGGTCGATGCCCTGGACGTAGACGTGCTTGTACTGGATCCCCGGGCGCTCGACTTACCTGCCATGGAGTTCAGGCTAGTCTGTGCGACCCCATCTGGACCATCCGCAACACCAGCAACACTGGTGGCGAGTGCGAAACGTGATCTTCACAACCCGTCTGTCGAGCTCGGCTCCGGCAGAAGGGGGCCATCAGAAACTGCGATCGAGCGCCATCACGGATTGAACGTCGGCCAGTTCACCTTTGGCTTCGATCTTCACCTCGTTGCGACCGAAAGCGTGCAGCAGCAACTCGGCGGGTTCACCCTGCAGGACAATACTGCGAGAGCCGGATTTGTGGACGACCGCACTCTCGCCGGACGGAAGTTCGAAAATGACCTCGACAGCGGCTTTGCGGTAACCCATCTTGCCGATCTGCCGGGCGTACTTCCACAGCTGAGCCTGCCGACCCTCCGACAACGGACGCGGCGCCCAGTTCAGATGTGCGCGTCGTACATCTTCGTGGTGGACGAACATTTCCGTGGTATTCACCTGCGCGTCGAGCCAGTACATCGGCGACCACCGAGGCGGCCCACTCCGAACGTCGTCGAGGATCTCCTCCCACGGACGCGCCGCTGCGGCCTTACGCACGCTCTCGGTGTGACCGGCAAGAGGGCTCAACATGATTCCGGGAGCGGCGTCGAGACGCCGCTCCCGGACTATCAGATGTGCTGCCAGGTCACGATTGGTCCACTCCCCACACAGTGTCGGAGCATCGGGGCCGAATTCGACCATGCTGTCCACCAGGGCGAGTCGTTCGTCATGAGCGAAGGTCACCTTCGCCAAAGTACTCGAACCGGACCGGGTTCGAGCGGAAGCGACCTGCTGTGCCGAATCTACGGAACCGCGATGACCGTCGGAATGATCATCGGACGGCGGCGGTACTTGTCCGCGACCCAGCGTCCGACGACGCGGCGCACCGACTGCGCGATGCGATGAGCGTCGATGACGCCTTCGCTCGCCAACCGGGCCAGGTCCGATTCCACGAGATCCGCGGCAGCCTTGAGCGCTGTCGGATCGTCGGAGAAGCCGCGACCGGACACCTCGGGGGTGCTGACCGCACGGCCCGTCGACTCGTTGATGACGATGGTGATCGCGATGAAGCCGCCCTCACCGAGCACGAGGCGATCGGACAGCGTCGGCTCACCGACGTCGCCGACGGACAGACCGTCGACGTAGACGTGTCCGACCGGTACGCGTCCGACGATCTCGGCGAGGCCGTCCACCATGTCGACCACGACGCCGTCCTCGGCCAATACGATGCGCTCTTCCGGCACGCCGGTTGCCTTTGCCAGCGCGGCGTTGGCACGCAGGTGCCGCCATTCACCGTGGACGGGCATGGCATTGGTGGGCCGAACCGCGTTGTACAGGTAGAGCAACTCACCGGCGGACGCGTGGCCCGAGACGTGAACCTTGGCACTCTGCTGGGTCACGACGGTGGCACCGCGCTTGGCCAAACCGTTGACCACGGCAAAAACGGAGTTCTCGTTGCCCGGGATCAGCGAAGACGCGAGAACGACAAGGTCGTTGGCGCGGATGTTGATCTGACGGTGTTCGCCGCGCGCCATCCGCGAGAGCGCTGCCAACGGCTCACCCTGCGAACCCGTCGAAATGAGCACCAGGCGATCGTCGGGAAGGGTGGCGGCGGTGTCGATGTCTACGACGAGGCCGTCGGGCACCGTCAGGTAGCCCAGATCCTGGGCGATCTGCATGTTGCGGACCATCGAGCGGCCGACGAAGACGATGCGGCGGTTGTACCGAGCGGCTACGTCGACGACCTGCTGGATGCGATGCACATGGCTGGCGAACGATGCCACGATGACGCGCTGCTTCGCCTTGCCGATGACGTTGTCGAGCACTCCCCCGATTTCGCGCTCGGGTGTGACGAATCCCGGAACCTCGGCGTTCGTCGAGTCGACGAGGAACAGGTCGACGCCCTCGTCGCCCAGGCGGGAGAATCCGGCGAGGTCGGTCAGGCGGCCGTCGAGAGGCAGCTGATCGAGCTTGATGTCACCGGTGTGCAGTACGACGCCGGCGTCGGTGCGAATCGCGATCGCGAGAGCGTCGGGAATCGAGTGGTTGACCGCGAAGTACTCGCAGTCGAACGGGCCATGGGTGGTGGTGTTTCCCTCGACGACCTCGACCAGGTTCGGACGCAGGCGATGCTCGCGGCACTTGGCGGCAACGAGAGCGAGAGTGAACTTCGCGCCGATGACCGGAATGTCCGCGCGCAGACGCAGCAAGAACGGCAGAGCACCGATGTGGTCCTCGTGTCCGTGAGTCAAGATGACGGCTTCGACGTCGTCCATACGGTCTTCGATGTAGCGGAAGTCCGGGAGGATCAGGTCGACGCCAGGCTGCTGGTCCTCGGGGAACAGCACACCGCAGTCGACGATCAGCAACTTGCCACGGTGCTCGAACACCGTCATGTTGCGACCGATTTCGCCGATGCCGCCCAGCGCGACGATGCGCAGACCCGATGCCGGCGCCTTCGGGGGTGTTCCGAGGCGACCCGTGGGATCGACGGCCAGACGGTTCTCGGGGCGCTTGTTTCCGCGCCCGTTGCCCGACTTCGATGCTGCCGGTCGGTTACCGCCGGAAGATTTGCGCGGCGACCTGTCTTCGGTCGACTTCTTGGGTGCAGCAGATTTGGTGGCAGCGGACTTGGTTGCTGCAGATTTGGTTGCTGCGGCCTTCTTGGGCGGGGCGGCTGCGGCGGGGGCCGCTTCTGCCGCCGGCGCAGCTGGTGCCTCTACCGGTGCGGCCTTTGCGGCCGTTTCGGGAGCCGGAGGCGAAGGCGGACCGGCTTGACGACTGGCACTACGACGTCGGGGGGGACGGGTCATTTACAAAACTCCTGCCGCATGCAGATCGGCGGCAAGACCGTCGATCTGCTCTTTAGTGGGTGCAACCTGCGGAAGGCGTGGTTCTCCGACATCGATTCCGATGAGTCGCAGACCCGCCTTCGAAGCGCTGACACCGCCGAGGCGGGCAACGGAACGAATCACAGGGATCAAACTGAGGTTTATCTCGCGCGCGCGGGCGATATCGCCGGACACGAACGCGGTGTGAAGGTCGCGGAGACGACCCGGAACAAGATGGCCGATGACGCTGACGAAGCCGGTGGCGCCCACAGCGAGCCACGGCAGATTCAGCGGGTCGTCGCCGGAGAAGAACTGGAGCTCGGTGGTGCCGATCAACTCTGCGCCGGCGTTGAGGTCGCCCTTGGCGTCCTTGACGGCCTTGATTCGCGGGTGCTCGGCGAGTCGGCGGATCGTCTCGGTCTCGATGGGAACGACGGAGCGGGGCGGAATGTCGTACAACATGACGGGCAGGTCGGTCGCGTTGGCGACGGCGGTGAAGTGTGCAAACAGTCCGGCCTGGGGCGGACGTGAATAATACGGGGTGACGACGAGCAGACCGTGCGCTCCGGCGCGAGCCGCGTCACGTGCGAGTTCGACGCTGTGAGCGGTGTCGTTGCTGCCGGCGCCTGCAACGATCTTCGCGCGGTTACCGACGGCGTCGATCACTGCGCGGAGCAGGTCGAGCTTCTCGGACTCGGTGGTGGTGGGAGATTCACCGGTGGTACCGGCAAGAACGAGGCCGTCACAGCCGTTGTCGACGAGATGGGCTGCGAGGCGCACTCCCGCGTCGACGTCCAACTTCCCGTCGGCAGTGAACGGGGTCACCATCGCAACGGAAATGGTGCCGAACGGACGCTCGACAAGAGAAGCGGAATCACCGTAGGTCATGGTCAGAAGGTTACCCGGTTCAGCTCTTACTTCTGCACACGAGTCACGACTCGGCCGCAAATGCGCTGACGGCAATTTCCGATCCGTCGCTTCCGCGAAGAATCTCGTAGTCCCCGAACACATTTGGCGCGACATCACGAAGCTGACGCAGGCACTCGACCGCGACTCGCCGGATCTCGACATCCGCATGTTCGGTGGCACGCATCTCGACGAAGTGCCGCCAGGCCCGATAGTTCCCGGTCACGACCAAGCGCGTCTCGGTGGCGTTGGGCAGCACCGAGCGCGCAGCCTGCCTGGCTTGCTTGCCCCTCATCGGGGCACCGGGCACCGATTGCAGTTTCCCTTCGAGGGCAGTCAGCAGTTCCCCGTAAGCGCGACGGCTTTCGTCGGTGGCATTCAGAAACAGTGCTTCGAGCTCGGGATCACCTTCGACAGCAGGAGGCACGACGACGTTTGCATCGTTCTCACGGACGAATCGCTGCGAGAGTTGCGAGTACGAGAAGTGCCGGTGACGAATCAATTCGTGAGTGCACGATCGCGAGATACCGGTGATGTAGAAGCTCACTGTCGCATGCTCGAGCACCGAAACGTGTCCGACCTCGAGCAGATGCCTCAGATAGCCGGCGTTGGTTGCGGTTCGCGGATTCGGCTTGGACCAACTCTGGTAGCAGGCTCGACCGGAGAACTCGACCAGCGCTTCGCCACCATCCGCGTCCGTCTCCCACGGAATGTCCTCGGGCGGGAAGAACTCGGACTTCGCCACCAACTGCACCTTCAGCGACACCGTGTTCGGCACAACCCACTCCTCGACAAGCACGAAACGACCAGCACGAAACCCGGGCGCCGTTCGCCTCAGGTGCTGGGCAACTCTATAGCGGTCGACCGCCCTCGATACCGAGTGACGTCATCGCATCCTTGACTGACGTCACTTTTGACGCCACTGTGGTGTCATGGACATTTCGGAGTACACCGCAAAGCTGCAGAACGACCTCGCCACTGCAGCCGAACTCGGCGACGATCACACGCGCCGGATTGCGGCGTCGTTGTCCGCCGCCATCGAACCCTCGGTCCGCCTGGTCTTGTTGGCCGCGGCGACGGAACTGGCCAAGGAGATCGGGGCGAAGCTGGGCGACCGAGAGGTCAAGGTGAATCTCGACGGAAGCGAATTACTGGTCGACGTCGTTCGCCCGCCGAACTCGACCGGCGGCGAGGGTGCAAACGAGAAGGCAGACGACGAGAAGAAGGACTCAACCTACTCGTTCGACGACGTCAGCGGAGATATCAGCCGGGTGACGTTGAGGATGATGGAGCAGATCAAAGCCCGCGCCGAGGAGGCCGCCAATCAGAACGGAGTCTCCCTCAACTCGTGGGTTTCACAAGCCGTCCAGGGCGCATTGCGGGACCAGATGCGCAAGAACGGCATGGACTAGCTCGACGCCAACCCGATCACCGAATGATCTAATTGCGCAACTGCAGTAATCACGAACCGTTGCCGCAAGGCGAGAAGGAGCACGTTCATGGCCGTTTCGGGCGTCAAGGAATTCGAGATCAAGGCTGATCCGGAAACGGTGATGAAGGCCGTAGCAGCCGTCGATCGGCTGCCGGAGTGGTCGTCTGCACACAAGAAGATCACCATCGAGAGCACCCACGACGACGGTCGCCCCCATCGCGTTCGCATGGCCGTGTCCATTCTGGGAATCAACGACGAGCAGGTAGTCGACTACACCTTCGAGGGCGACGAGAAGGTGACCTGGACCCTCGTGGAGAGCGGTCAGCAGAACCAGCAGGACGGCTCGTACGTCTTGACTCCCACCGACGGTGGAACCAAAGTCACCTTCGAACTGACCATCGATCCCAAGATCCCGCTGCCGGGCTTCCTGGTGAAGAAGGCACAGAAGACGGCCCTGGAAACAGCGAGCAAGGGCCTGACGAAGTTCGTCGAAAACTTCTGAGCGCACACGCAATTCAGGCGGCCCTTACTTCGGCGTTCATCGCCGGGTAAGGGCCGTTTGCTGTGAAGCCGAGCTGTGTTTTCGCGGAAGTCCCTGCCGATGTTGAAGATTCGCCGGTAGCCGGGGACCGCCCGGAGTAACGTCGGCCGCGTGTCCGCCGAGACCGCAGAGCCCAACTCCATGGCACCCGTGCGCATCCTCGTCTACAGCGACGACGCACACACGCGCGAGCAAGTTCGGCTCGCTCTCGGAGAGCGCCCACATCCGTCGATGCCCACCATCGACTACATCGAGGTCGCGACGGCACCGATCGTCGTAGCCAAGCTCGACGCCGGCGGAATCGACCTCGCAATCCTCGACGGCGAGGCGAGTCCGGCGGGCGGCATGGGCGTCGCGAAACAACTCAAGGACGAGATCGCCGACTGTCCACCGATCCTCGTACTGACCGGTCGACCCGACGATGCGTGGCTGGCGTCGTGGTCGAGAGCGGAAGCCTCAGTGCCGCAGCCGATAGATCCGATCGAACTTGCTTCCACCGTCATCGCGCTTCTGCGTCGACAACTGAGCCGGTGAGCACCCGTTGCAGCGGTGATTCGTTGCGGCGCCGACTACTTCGGACTTTCGAGAGCGAAACTCCGCACCCCGAAAACGAACCCAATGTCGGAGGCCTCCCCTAGTGTGGGTGTCGCAGGTCACATAAGTATCGAATTGCTGGCAGTATCGAAATCGAACGGCACCTTCGGGCTGGGCGGACATCCGCACAGCGGAGAGGAGTTCGGGTGACATGAACGCTTACATCCCCATTCTCGTCCTCGGGGTCATCGCGATGGCCTTCGCTGTGGTGTCGGTTGTTCTCGCGTCCGTGGTCGGCCCGAAGCGGTACAACAGGGCGAAACTCGAAGCCTACGAATGCGGAATCGAACCGGCACCCCGTACCGCCGGTGGCGGGCGGTTTCCCGTCAAGTTCTATCTGACGGCAATGCTGTTCATCATCTTCGACATCGAGATCGTTTTCCTCTACCCGTGGGCGGTGCATTTCGATTCGCTCGGCTTGTTCGGCCTCGCGGCGATGGGCCTTTTCATAGTCAACGTCTCGGTGGCATACGCATACGAATGGCGACGAGGCGGTCTCGGTTGGGACTAGGCCAGCGGACACAGGTACAGCACACATACGTCAGACAAAACCGGTCACACCGCAGCTGTTACGACTGAAGAGAGTCGGATATGGGTCTCGAAGAAAAGCTCCCCAGCGGATTTTTACTGACCACTGTCGAGGGCCTGGCAGGGTATGCCCGCAAAGGATCACTGTGGCCTGCCACCTTCGGGCTCGCGTGCTGCGCGATCGAGATGATGGCAACCACGTCAGGTCGCTTCGACCTGGCGCGGTTCGGCATGGAGGCATTCCGCGCGTCGCCGCGACAGGCAGACCTTCTGATCGTGGCCGGGCGGGTCAGTCAAAAGATGGGGCCGGTACTTCGTCAGGTCTACGACCAGATGGCCGAGCCGAAATGGGTTCTGGCCATGGGTGTGTGTGCGTCGTCCGGCGGTATGTTCAACAACTACGCAGTGGTACAGGGCGTCGACCACATCGTGCCGGTCGACATCTACTTGCCCGGCTGTCCGCCGCGGCCGGAGATGCTCCTGAACGCGATCATCGAACTGCACCGAAAGATCCAGGAGATGCCCCTCGGCGTGAACCGCGAAGAGGCACGCGCGGCAGCCGAGCGCGCCGCACTGGCATCCACCCCCACCATCGACATGAAGGGGCTTCTGCGATGACCGCGGGCAACAACGGATCGAGGGGGATGTTCGGGGTCCGCGGCAGTGGTGACACCTCGGGCTACAGCCGGCTCGCCCCGCCGATCTCAGTAGAGGACAAGGCCTCTCGACCGTTCGGTGGATACTTCGACGAAGTTGCGGACTCCTTGGATGCCGCATTGCGCAGCGCGGGCAGCACTTTGACCGATGCAATCGAGCGGGTAGTGATCTTTCGAGACGAGATGACGCTGCATGTCGAACGGTCTCACCTCCCGCAGGTCGCGCGCAGACTGCGCGACGAATCGGAACTGCGCTTCGAACTTTGCCTGGGTGTCGATGGAGTCCACTATCCGCAGGACACCGGTCGCGAGCTCCACGCCGTGTATCCATTTGCTTCGATCACGCACAACCGCCGGATCAGACTGGAAGTGTCCGTGCCGGACACCGATCCACATATTCCGTCCATCGTCGGGATATACCCCACCAACGATTGGCACGAGCGTGAGACCTACGACTTCTTCGGGATCGTCTTCGACGGTCACCCGGCCCTGACCCGTATCGAGATGCCCGACGACTGGAAGGGCCACCCACAGCGCAAGGACTATCCGCTCGGCGGTATCCCGGTCGAGTACAAGGGCGCCCAGACTCCTCCACCCGACGAGCGTAGGTCGTACAACTGATGAACGAGACGACAGGAAGCAACTCCGGTGCCACGACGGAAACCGTCGTCACAGCATCGGGTCAGGACTGGGACGACATCGTCACCGCGGCCGCTCGCCAGCGAACCGGCGAGGCCGAACGGATCGTGGTCAACATGGGCCCGCAGCATCCGTCCACTCACGGCGTCTTGCGCCTCATTCTCGAAATCGAGGGTGAGACAGTCGTGGAAGCTCGGTGTGGAATCGGCTACCTGCACACCGGAATCGAAAAGAATCTCGAATACCGGAACTGGACGCAGGGCGTCACTTTCGTTACTCGAATGGACTACCTGTCACCGTTCTTCAACGAAACCGCGTACTGCCTCGGAGTCGAAAAACTTCTCGGCATCACCGACGACATTCCCGAGCGAGCCACCGTCATTCGCGTGATGATGATGGAGCTCAATCGAATCTCGTCGCACCTTGTCGCCCTGGCAACCGGTGGAATGGAACTGGGCGCCGTGACGGCGATGCTGTTCGGATTCCGCGAACGCGAATTGATTCTGGACGTGTTCGAGACGATCACCGGACTGCGGATGAATCACGCCTACATCAGGCCTGGTGGTCTCGCTCAGGATCTACCCGACGGGTCGGTCGCGAAGGTACGAGAACTGTTGAAGGTCCTACCGAAACGGTTGCGTGACGTCGAACTGATGCTCAGCGACAACTCCATCTGGAAAGCCCGCACCCAGGGAATCGGATATCTCGATCTCACCGGCTGCATGGCGCTCGGCGTGACGGGGCCGGTCCTACGCGCCACGGGTCTCCCCCACGATCAGCGTCGAGCGCAGCCCTACTGCGGCTACGAGAACTACGAATTCGACGTCGTGACGCACGACGGATCCGATTGCTACGGAAGGTACGTCATCCGTGTCGAGGAGATGAAGGAGTCCCTCAAGATCGTCGAGCAGTGCCTCGACAAACTGCAACCGGGGCCGGTCATGGTGGACGACAAGAAGATCGCCTGGCCTGCCGATCTCGCTGTCGGACCGGATGGCCTCGGCAATTCGCAGAAGCACATCGCCAAGATCATGGAGTCGTCCATGGAGGGTCTGATTCACCATTTCAAACTGGTCACCGAAGGAATCCGCGTGCCGCCCGGCCAGGTGTACGTCGCCGTCGAGTCCCCGCGTGGCGAGTTGGGTGTGCACATGGTCAGCGACGGGGGAACCCGGCCGTACCGCGTCCATTTCCGGGATCCGTCATTCACCAACCTTCAAGCGGTAGCGGCGATGTGCGAGGGAGGCATGGTGTCCGACGTGATCGCCTCGGTTGCCAGTATCGATCCCGTCATGGGCGGAGTGGACCGATGACCGGCCCGAACGGCTCGTCACGGGTGTTCATCGAACTCGGGCCGCGCCCGAACGAGCCCACGCAACTGGTACGCTCTGGCGCACGATCGAGTTATCCGCCTGACGTACTCGCTCGACTCGACGCCGATGCCGAAACCGTCATCGCTCGTTACCGTGAGCCTGACGCCGCGGCGACCACCAGTCGATCAGCCCTCCTGCCGCTCCTTCATCTCGTGCAGTCCGAGGACGGGTACATCACCCCGGCCGGGATCGATTTCTGCAGTGCCAAGCTGGGTTTGACCGGCGCCGAGGTTGCCGCCGTTTCCACCTTCTACTCGATGTATCGCCGTGGTCCGACGGGTGAGTATCTGGTCGGAGTCTGCACCAACACGCTCTGCGCGATCATGGGCGGAGACGACATCCTCGCAGCACTCGAAGAGCATCTCGGGTCAGCCGGCTCCAGAGACGAAGGCGGACACTCCATCTCGACGTCCGACGGCAAGATCACCCTCGAACACATCGAGTGCAATGCGGCGTGCGACTACGCCCCCGTCATGATGATCAACTGGGAGTTCTTCGACAACCAGACTCCGGAATCGGCGCGCTCACTCGTCGATGCGCTCCGCGCCGGAGAGCGCGTGACACCCAGTCGCGGTGCCACACTGTGTTCGTTCCGACAGACCGCACGCACCTTGGCCGGGTTCCCCGATACGCGAATCGAAGCAGCCGAAGCACAAACAATCGGCGGGGCAACTCTTGCCGGACTGCGTATCAGCCGATCTCACGACGACAACCCACCCGGTTCGGCCTCAGCAGCCGACGCTCCCGGCGAAGGGAAGTGACATGACACTCGCCCCCGTCCTGAGTCGCTACTGGGATCAACCGAACTCGTGGACCCTCGACAGCTACCTTCGTCACGACGGCTACCAAGCCCTACGCAAAGCGCTAGCCATGTCCCCCGACGCCGTGATCGAAACGGTCAAGGACGCTGGCCTTCGTGGGCGCGGTGGCGCCGGTTTCCCGACGGGCCTCAAGTGGAGTTTCATCCCACAGAGCACCGAAGACAAGCCAGGAGATGGCAAGCCTCACTATCTCGTCGTCAATGCCGACGAGTCCGAACCGGGCACATGCAAGGACATGCCGTTGATGATGGCGACCCCACACACGTTGGTCGAGGGAGTCATCATCGCGGCGTATGCAATTCGAGCGGCCAAGGCGTTCATCTACGTCCGGGGCGAGGTGGTCCCGGTCCTGCGACGTCTGCAGACCGCCGTGGCCGAGGCCTACGCGGCCGGATACCTGGGCCGCAACATCCTCGGTTCGGGATTCGACTTGGATCTCGTCGTGCACGCCGGAGCAGGCGCGTACATCTGTGGTGAGGAGACAGCCCTCCTCGATTCGTTGGAGGGACGACGCGGTCAGCCTCGACTGCGGCCGCCATTCCCCGCCGTCGCCGGCCTCTACGCCTGCCCGACCGTCGTCAACAACGTCGAGTCCATCGCGAGTGTGCCGTCGATCGTCCTGGGCGGCCCGGAGTGGTTCCGGTCGATGGGAAGCGAGAAGTCGCCGGGGTTCACGTTGTACTCGCTCTCTGGTCATGTCACCACTCCCGGCCAGTACGAGGCGCCGCTCGGCATCACGTTGCGAGAACTTCTCGATTACGCGGGCGGCGTTCGCACCGGGCACACCCTCAAGTTCTGGACTCCCGGCGGATCCTCGACTCCGATCTTCACCGACGAACATCTCGATGTCCCACTCGACTACGAGGGTGTCGGCGCGGCGGGATCGATGCTCGGCACCAAGGCACTGCAGATATTCGACGACACAACCTGCATCGTGCGCGCGGTGCTGCGGTGGACCGAGTTCTACGCCCACGAATCTTGCGGTAAATGCACGCCGTGCCGCGAAGGCACGTACTGGCTGGTGCAGATCCTGCGGCGACTCGAAGGCGGAACAGGTACTGAAGCTGATCTCACCAAACTTCTCGACATCTCGGACACCATCCTCGGAAAATCCTTCTGCGCGTTGGGCGACGGAGCGACCAGCCCGATCATGTCCTCCCTGAAGTACTTCCGCGAGGAATACGTAGCGCATTTCGACGGCAACGGATGCCCGTTCGATCCTCGCCGGTCCGTTCTCGCGACAGGAGCGTTCGTCTCATGACTGCAGCCGACGCCACCACTGGAACCGATGCGGCACCGCCGATTGATCTCGTCACCCTCACCATCGACGGCCGGGAACTCCAGGTACCCAAGGGCACGTTGATCATTCGCGCTGCAGAGATGATCGGCACACAGATTCCGCGGTTCTGCGATCATCCTCTTCTGGACCCGGTCGGGGCGTGCCGACAGTGCATCGTGGAGGTCGAAGGTCAACGCAAGCCGGTGGCGTCCTGCACGACACCGGTTGCGGACGGAATGGTCGTCACCACACAGCTCACGTCACCGGTGGCGGAGAAGGCGCAGCGCGGGGTGATGGAACTCCTGCTCATCAACCACCCTCTGGACTGCCCCGTGTGTGACAAGGGCGGCGAGTGTCCGCTTCAAAACCAGGCGATGTCGACCGGTCGCACCGAATCCCGGTTCGGTGAGGAGAAAAGGACCTACCCCAAGCCCATCCCACTCTCGTCCGAAATCCTGCTCGACCGCGAGCGTTGCGTCCTCTGCGCCAGATGCACACGGTTTTCGGGCCAGATCGCCGGCGACCCGTTCATCGATCTCCTCGAGCGCGGCGCGCTTCAACAGGTCGGGATCTACGCCAACGAGCCCTTCGAGTCCTACTTCTCGGGCAACACCATCCAGGTGTGCCCGGTCGGCGCGCTTACCAGTACGGCATACCGATTCCGGGCGCGACCGTTCGATCTGGTGTCCAGCCCCAGCGTGTGTGAACACTGCGCCGACGGATGTGCTCAGCGCACGGACCACCGTCGCGGAAAGGTTCTCCGCCGTCTCGCCGGGGACGACCCCGAAGTCAACGAGGAATGGAACTGCGACAAGGGCCGTTTCGCATTCACGTACACGACCCAAGGTGATCGGATCACCACTCCCCTGATCCGCAACGCTGACGGCGAATTGATTCCGGCGTCGTGGCCCATGGCACTCGACCTCGTTGCGCGATCCTTCGCGCAGGCCCGCGGTGACGCAGGCGTACTCGTCGGCGGACGCTCTACCTTGGAGGACGCCTACGCCTACGGCAAGTTCGCGCGAGTTGCTCTCGCTACCAACAACATCGACTTCCGAATCCGTGCTCATTCTGCCGAAGAGGCAGGTTTCCTCTCAGCACACGTCGCCGGCCGCACACTCGAAGAGTCGGTGACGTACCAGGACCTCGAGTCGGCCCCGGCCGCATTGCTGGTAGCTCTCGAGCCCGAGGAGGAGTCACCGATCATCTTCCTGCGGCTGCGCAAGGCCGCACGTTTCGGCAAGACGACGGTGCTCTCCAGCGCGCCATTCGCTACGCGCGGCCTGCAGAAGATGGGCGGCTCTTTGCTTCGGACCGTACCCGGAAGTGAAGCAGCTCTGATGGATTCGTTGGCTCGCCCTGGAAATGAGGAGGGCCAGCTCCTCCGGCAGCCCGGTGCAGTGATCCTGTTGGGCGAACGACTCAGTGAGGTGGCGGGCGGCTTCGCCGCGGCGGTACGTCTCGCCGAAGCGACAGGAGCTTGTTTGGCTTGGGTCCCACGCCGCGCTGGTGATCGCGGCGCCGTCGAGGCCGGCGCACTACCGGGATTGCTTCCCGGCGGACGCCCCGTTGCGGACCCGGCAGCACGTCAGGAGGTGGAATCAGTGTGGGGGGCCTCCATCCCGGCATCCGACGGGCGCGACGCCGCGAGTCTGCTGGATCCGGGGCAGACGACTGCTGCCCTTCTTGTCGGCGGCGTCGAATTGAGTGATCTCCCGAACCCGGCGAAGGCAAGGGCCGCGATCGAAGCAGCAGGGTTCGTGGTGAGTTTGGAGATCCGTCACAGCGGAGTCACCGAACTCGCCGACGTCGTCTTCCCGGTGGCACCGGTCGCCGAGAAGCCCGGAACCTTCCTCGATTGGGAAGGCCGCGAGCGCGTGTTCGACACCGCATTGAGAACGACAGGAGTGATGCCGGATCAGCGCGTCCTTCACGCGATCGCATCCGAGATGGGCATCGATCTGGGCCTACCCGACGCAGATTCCGCACGCTCGGAGATACACCGCCTCGGCGCGTGGTCCGGATCGCGCCCCATCTCGCCTCAGGTGCCGTCAGGCACCATGCCCACACCGGCGCTAGGCGAGGCAGTGTTGTCGAGCTGGCGAATGCTGCTCGACAACGGCCGATTGCAAGACGGCGAGCCCAACCTGGCGGGTACGGCACGGCTCCCACTCGTGCGTTTGTCTGCCGAGACCGCTGCCGAGATCGGCGCCGACAACGGCGATCACGTTGCGGTGTCGACTGAATCCGGTTCCATCACATTACCGTTGGAGATCACCGAACTCCCGCCTCGAACAGTCTGGCTCCCACTCAATTCACCGGGTAGCACGATCTACGAAACGCTCTGCGTTACCGCGGGTTCCGTGGTGAAGATTGCGAAGGCGGGAGCGCAATGACCACCCACGAGTACGGGACCGTCGCAGCTCCGGTCGACCTGTCGGCGTTCGGGCACGACCCGTGGTGGTTGGTGATCGGCAAGGCTCTCGCCATTTTCGTGTTCCTCGTACTCACACCGCTGGTGGCAATTTACGCGGAACGAAAGGTCATGGCACGCATGCAGATGCGTGTCGGACCGAACCGCGTCGGCCCCCGTGGAATGCTCCAGAGTCTCGCTGACGGAATCAAGCTCGCCCTCAAGGAGGGCATCACACCGACCGGCGCCGACAAACCGATTTATCTCCTCGCGCCCGTCATCGCAGTCGTGCCCGCGTTCATGGCCTTTGCCGTCATCCCGTTCGGTCCGCAGGTGTCGATCTTCGGAACCCTTTCACCCCTGCAACTGACCGATCTGCCGGTCGGAGTTCTCTACATCCTCGCCGTGACTTCAATCGGTGTGTACGGGATCGTGCTTGCCGGCTGGTCGTCCGGATCGACGTATCCACTACTGGGCGCACTTCGATCGACCGCGCAGGTCATCTCCTACGAAGTAGCAATGGGGCTGTCCTTCGCCGCAGTCTTCCTCTACGCCGGCACGATGTCCACGTCCGGCATCGTCAGCGCCCAACAAGGTGCCTGGTACGTCTTTCTCCTCCTGCCGTCCTTCCTGATCTACGTGACAGCCATGGTCGGCGAAACCAACAGGGCTCCCTTCGACCTTCCCGAGGCCGAGGGTGAACTGGTGGGTGGGTTCCACACCGAGTACTCCTCACTCAAGTTCGCGATGTTCATGCTGGCCGAGTACGTGAACATGGTGACGGTGTCCGCTCTGGCCACGACACTGTTCCTGGGCGGGTGGCACGCCCCGTTCCCATTCAACCTGTGGGACGGCGCCAATTCCGGTTGGTGGCCCGTGCTGTGGTTTGTCGCCAAGGTGTGGGGCTTCCTCTTCGTCTTCATCTGGTTGCGCAGTACTCTTCCGCGGTTGCGCTACGACCAGTTCATGAATCTCGGATGGAAGATTCTCATCCCCGCTGCCTTGGTGTGGGTGATGGTGATCGCGACCGTTCGTGCGTTCCGCAACGAGGGTTACAACACCTGGGTCGTACTTCTTTGCGTCGCACTGGTTCTCGGAGCTGCGCTCCTGATCGTGTTGGCCGGGACTTACCGCAGCCGACGCCGAACCGCCGCGTCGGTCACCGCTGCGGGGAACATGCCTTTCGATGCGATGTCGGGCGGCTTCCCGGTTCCACCCCTACCTGGTCAAACGCTGCCGACCCGAAAACTACCGGGTCAGAACGTGCCACCGCCGCGGCGGACAGATGTTTCCGACACATCGGAGGACTCCCATGCCTGATTTCCTCGGACCTATCGCGGGTTTCGGAGTGACGCTCTCGACCATGTTCAAGAAGCCCGAGACCGAGTTCTATCCGGAGGAGAAGCGCCCCACCGCGCCCGGATACCACGGTCGCCATCAACTCAACCGGTATGCGGACGGACTCGAGAAGTGCATCGGTTGCGAACTGTGTGCCTGGGCCTGCCCCGCCGACGCGATCTATGTCGAGGGTGCTGACAACACCGAAGAAGAACGGTTCTCCCCCGGCGAGCGTTACGGGCGGGTGTATCAGATCAACTACCTGCGGTGCATCGGCTGTGGCCTCTGCGTCGAGGCTTGCCCCACTCGGGCTCTCACCATGACCAACGAGTACGAGATGACCGACGACAACCGAGCCGGATTGATCTACGAGAAGGACCGCCTTCTTGCGCCCCTGAAACCCGACATGGCAGCGCCACCACACGCGCTGCGTCCCGGCACAACTCAGGACGACTACTACCGCGGCGACATCACAGCAGCTCCCGAACAGCCAGCACCCGAGCAAGAGCCGAACCCGGAGACCGAGAAATGATCGCGTCGGTCACGACCACGATCCTGGCGGAGGGAACGATGACATCGACCTCCACCGGCGAGGCGGTGCAGTTCTGGATCCTCGGAACCCTTGCGGTGATCAGCGCTTTGGGTGTGGTCGCCGCCCCCAAGGCCGTCTACTCTGCGCTCTTCCTTGCAATGACGATGATCATCCTGGCCGTCTTCTACATCGTGCAGGGCGCACTGTTCCTCGGTGTCGTCCAGATCGTCGTCTATACCGGCGCAGTGATGATGTTGTTCCTGTTCGTCCTGATGCTGGTCGGCGTGGATTCTTCGGACTCCTTGGTCGAAACGCTACGGGGACAACGCGTCAGCGCGATCGTGATCGGCGTCGGATTCGGGCTACTCCTTATCGGCGGCCTCGGAAATGCGTCGATCTCGGGGTTCACCGGATTCACCGGACTCGACCAGGGCAACATCGACGCTCTCGCCGATCTCATCTTCATCCGCTACGTCTGGGCCTTCGAACTGACCGGCGCACTGCTGATCACGGCGACACTTGGCGCAATGATGCTCGCGCATCGGGAGAAGATCGGAGCCACACTCAGCCAACGCGAACTCTCGCAGCAACGATTCGCGTACCTGGGCAGCGATGAGAGCAATCCCGACAAGGGCTCGGCCACTCCCCTCCCCAGTCCCGGCGTGTACGCACGTCACAACGCAGTGGACATGCCGGCACTGTTGCCCGACGGAACGTTCTCGACGCTCTCCGTCAGCAGCGCACTCACTCCGCGTTCCCCGGATCCGAGTACCGGTGAGGAGTCTGCGCGATGAATCCCGAGAATTACCTGTATCTGTCGGTCCTGTTGTTCACCATCGGGGCTGCGGGAGTCCTCCTGCGACGCAACGCCATCGTGGTGTTCATGTGTATCGAATTGATGCTCAACGCCGCCAACCTGGCATTCGTGACCTTCGCGCGCATGCACGGCAATCTGGACGGCCAGATCTTCGCCTTCTTCACGATGGTGGTAGCTGCTGCCGAAGTAGTCGTCGGCCTGGCAATCATCATGATCATCTTCCGATCTCGGCGTTCTGTATCCGTCGACGACGCAGACCTGCTGAAGTACTGACATGTCAGGAGGAATCACGTCCGCCATCTGGTTGCTCCCCGCCCTGCCCCTGTGCGGCGCCGCTGTCCTGTTGCTGGCGGGTCGTCGCACGAACGCGTGGGGCCACCTGTTCGCCTGCGTCATGGCACTCGCGTCGTTTGTCGTCGCAGTGGTGTTTTTCATCGCCATGCTCGGCCGCGACACCGCCGACCGCACCGTCACCGAGCACCTGTTCAGTTGGGTCCCGGTCGACAGTCTTCAGGTCGAGTTCGGACTGCAGCTTGATCAACTGTCGATGTGTTTCGTCCTGCTCATCACCGGTGTAGGTTCGCTGATCCACATCTACTCGGTCGGCTACATGGCGCACGACCCCGAGCGTCGTAAGTTCTTCGCCTACCTCAATCTCTTCCTCGCTGCGATGCTGCTCCTCGTGCTCGCCGACAACTTCCTCGGGCTCTACGTCGGCTGGGAAGGCGTCGGTTTGGCGTCGTACCTGCTGATCGGTTTCTGGCAGCACAAGCCGTCGGCGGCGACCGCTGCCAAGAAGGCTTTTGTCGTCAATCGGGTGGGCGACATCGGATTGATGATCGCGATGATGTTGATGTTCAGCACGTTCGGCTCGCTCTCGTTCAGCAGCGTCTTCGCCGACGCGTCTGGTGCAAGCGAAGGTGTCCTGACGGCGATCGGCCTGATGCTCCTCCTCGCTGCATGCGCGAAGTCCGCGCAGGTGCCACTGCAGTCGTGGCTCGGCGACGCGATGGAGGGCCCCACCCCCGTCTCGGCTCTGATTCACGCGGCCACGATGGTCACGGCCGGCGTCTACCTGATCGTGCGCTCCAATCCGATCTTCGATCTTGCACCCGACGCTCAACTCGTGGTTGTCATCGTCGGTGCCGTGACGCTGCTGTTCGGTGCGATCATCGGCTGCGCGAAGGACGACATCAAGAAAGCGCTCGCCGCATCGACCATGAGTCAGATCGGATACATGGTCCTGGCAGCGGGTCTCGGACCAGCTGGATACGCCTTCGCAATCCTTCATCTGATCACCCACGGATTCTTCAAGGCAGGCCTGTTCCTCGGCGCGGGTTCGGTGATGCACGCGATGAACGACGAAACCGACATGCGGCGCTACGGCGGGCTCCGAGCGTTCATGCCACTGACTTTTGTCACGTTCGGGCTCGGATACCTTGCCATCATCGGTGTTCCGCCGTTTGCCGGGTTCTTCTCCAAGGACAAGATCATCGAGGTTGCGATCGGCGAGGGCGGCATCAAGGGTGTTGTGCTGGGCATCGTCACGCTGTTGGGTGCGACGCTCACTGCCTTCTACATGAGCCGCGTGATGCTGATGACCTTCTTCGGGAAGGCCCGCTGGGAGAACCAGAAACCTCACGAATCTCCGGCGGTGATGACGTCTCCGATGATCATCCTGGCGGTGGGGTCCGTCGGCGCCGGGATGCTCCTGACCATCGGGTCCAGCTTGCAGAACTGGCTCGAACCGGTTGTCGGCTCACATCACGTCGAACCGCCGATACCCGCATGGTCGATCACCGCGCTGGCGCTGCTCGCAGTTGCCGCCGGCGTCGCGATTGCGTATCGCGAGTACGCCACCCGGGAGATTCCACTTGTGGCACCGACTCCGGTTTCACCGTTGACCGGTGCGGCTCGCCGCGATCTGTACGGTGACGCCTTCAACGAGACGGTGTTCATGAAGCCTGGACAACAACTCACCAAGTCGTTGGAAGTGTTCGACACCAAGGGAATAGGCGGCGTCGTGGGCAGCTTTGCGGTGGTCGTCACCGGGCTGTCCGCGCTCACGCGGAAGCTACAGACCGGGTTTGTTCGCTCGTACGCGCTGGTGATGTTTGTCGGAGCAACACTCGTGGTCGCGACAATGATGGCGGTGACACTGTGGTGATCGAAGCGGCGGTGAGCGACTCTGTGACCAATACCGGCTTCCCCGCGCTGACGGTGCTCTGGTTGCTTCCGCTCATCGGAGCGGGTGTTGTCCTCGCTCTGCCGGCACGGTCGTACCAATTTGCGAAGTCTCTCGCATTGGCTGTGTCCGTGGCAGTCCTGGTGGTCGCCGCCGTTCTCGGAGTTGCGTTCGACCGCGGCGGCGAACAATTTCAATTTGTCGAAAGCCACAGCTGGATACCGGCTTTCGGCACCAGCTACACACTCGGACTCGACGGGATCGCACTCGTTCTGGTTCTTCTCACCGCAGTGCTGGTGCCATTACTACTGATCGCGGGCTGGAACGACGTCCCGGCAGACCCGGCATCACCCAAGAGAATGCCGCACACCTATTTCGCGCTGATCCTTGTTGTCGAGTCCATGGTGATGATTTCGTTCAGCGCCTTGGACATTCTCTTGTTCTACATTTTCTTCGAGGCAATGCTGATACCGATGTATTTCCTCATCGGCGGGTTCGGCGGAGTGGGCAGATCTCGCGCAGCCGTGAAGTTTCTGCTCTACAACCTCCTCGGCGGCCTGGTCATGCTCGCTGCAGTCATCGGCCTGTACGTGGTCACCACGCGCGACGAGAGTCCCTTCGCCAGCGGCACTTTCGACTTCCGGGCGATCGCCTCAGCGGCAAACAGCGGTGAACTCGGTGTTGGACCCGGGGTGCTCAACGCCTTGTTCCTCGGATTCATGTTCGCGTTCGCGGTGAAAGCACCGCTCTGGCCGCTGCACAGTTGGTTGCCGGACTCCGCGGTGGAATCGACTCCGTCGACAGCAGTGTTGATGATGGCGGTCGTGGACAAGGTGGGCACGTTCGCGATGATTCGCTACTGCCTGCAACTGTTCCCGGAGTCGTCGTCGACCTTTGCACCGTGGATCATCACGCTCGCCGTTATCGGGATCGTCTACGGCGCAACACTGGCGATCGCGCAAACAGACGTCATGAGACTGATCGCCTACACGTCGATTTCGCACTTCGGCTTCATCATTCTCGGAATCTTCGCGATGACCAGCCAGAGCCAGGCGGGTTCCGCGCTGTACATGGTCAATCACGGAGTCTCCACTGCGGCTCTGTTCTTGATTGCGGGATTCCTCGTCTCGCAGCGAGGTACTCGATCGATCGCGGCGTACGGCGGCGTCCAGAAAGTTGCACCCGTACTTGCCGGCACATTCCTCGTTGCGGGGTTGGCAACGCTGTCGCTGCCGGGTCTCGCGCCGTTCGTCAGTGAGTTCCTGGTGCTGATCGGGACGTATTCGCGATACCACGTGGCCGCTATCGCGGCGACTGCCGCGCTTGTCCTGTCCGCGATCTACATACTCTGGCTCTACCAGCGCATGATGGGCGGACCTGTGAAGGAAGGGCAGGGAACGATCCGCGACCTCGCTCGACGCGAACTTGTGGTGGTCGCCCCTCTGATCGCACTCCTGTTGCTTCTCGGCATCTACCCCAAGCCTGCCTTGGACGTCATCACTCCTGCAGTGAGCCATACGGTCGTCGACGAGGCTCCGACCCCGCTCGTCGCCGACCACGAAGGAGGTGCCCACAAATGAGTTCCTTCAACGACGTGACCATCCTCGGCTCAGCCGGCACGGCGTCACCCAGTGTCGAATACAGCTTGCTCTCGCCAATGTTGATCGTGTTCGGTGTTGCGGTTGTGGGCGTACTCATCGAGGCGTTTGCACCCCGGCGTTTTCGATACCCCGTGCAACTCGTCCTCGGTGTCGCAGGTTTGGCGGCCGCGTTCGTGGCAGTGCTTCTACTCGCCGGCACGCGGTCGACGGCGATGATGGGTTCTGTAGCGGTCGACGGTCCGACCCTTTTCCTACAGGCCACGATCCTTCTCGTGTCGATCCCCGCAGTACTGCTGATCGCCGAGCGAGGCTCGGGCAACACCGCCGAGGTGATCGCGCAACACGACGCGCTCGGCGGTTTCACCCCTCAAGCGTCGAGCGTCCCCGGAAGTGTTGCGGAACAAGAAGCGGTCAAGGTCGGTATCGCCCAGACCGAGGTCTTTCCGCTCACCCTCTTCGCTGTCGGCGGCATGCTCCTTTTTCCCGCGTCCAACGATCTGCTGACGATGTTCGTTGCGCTCGAGGTGTTCTCACTACCTCTGTATCTCCTGTGTGGTCTGGCACGCCGACGTCGCATGCTCTCCCAGGAAGCTGCGCTCAAGTACTTTCTGCTCGGGGCATTTTCGTCGGCGTTCTTCGTTTTCGGAATCGCGTTGCTGTACGGCTATGCCGGGACGGTCACGCTCTCCGGTATCGCCGACGCAGCACGCAGCGGGTCGGGTACCGACGCCTTCCTGTGGCTCGGGACAGCACTCGTGGCCGTGGGATTACTGTTCAAAGTCGGTGCCGTGCCGTTCCATTCGTGGATTCCCGACGTCTATCAAGGGGCGCCGACGCCGATCACCAGTTTCATGGCTACTGCGACCAAGATCGCCGCATTCGGTGCCATCCTTCGTGTCTTCTATGTGGCTCTGCCGAACGAGTACGTGAACTGGCGTCCACTGATGTGGGCGGTCGCGATTCTCACGATGGTTGTCGGATCGATCGTCGCTGTGACGCAAACCGATATGAAGCGGATGCTCGCGTATTCGGCCATCGCGCACACCGGATTCATTCTGACCGCTGTGGTTGCGGATTCGGATGCCGGCCTGGCCTCGGCGATGTTCTACCTTCTGGCCTACGGATTCAGCACCGTGGGCGCGTTCGCCGTCGTGAGTCTGGTTCGGGACGCAGACGGTGAGGTCGCGACGCTCTCGCGCTGGGCCGGATTGGGCCGGCGCTCACCGCTGGTCGGAGTTGTGTTTGCACTGTTCCTGTTGGCTTTCGCCGGGATCCCGTTGACCAGTGGGTTCATCGGAAAGTTCGCGGTGTTCAGCGCGGCAGCCGAGGGCGGGGCCGCACCTCTCGTGATCGTCGGTGTCCTGTGCAGCGCGATCGCCGCGTACTTCTACGTGCGAGTGATCGTGTTGATGTTCTTCACCGAATCGGCCGCAGACGCTCCGACCGTCGTGGTACCGAGTGCACTGACCAGCAGTGTGATCGGCCTCGGCGCCGGTGTCACGCTCATCCTCGGCATACTCCCCCAGCCGGCGCTCGACCTCGCCGAGCGTGCAGCGGACTTCCTACACTGAGCCGATGCGTGAATCTGATTGCGACGCCGGACTGCCGAGCACCATCCGGTCGCCATGGTTTGTCGGGTTTTCAGCGGTAGCGATTGTCCATCTGATCCTCAATGCCGCTGATGCTGCGCCCTGGGACGGGATCACCAAGGTCATGCTCGCGCCGATTCTGGCTGCCTGGGTTGTCGCCCGACGCGGACCTCGAATTGTTGCTGCTGCGCTGATTGCCTGTGCTTTCGGAGATTTGTTCCTGATCTGGGACTCCACGTTTGTCATCGGGATGGCAGCCTTCGCGATCGGTCACCTCTGCTTCATCCGATTCTTTCTCTCACACGGCGCGCTTCGGGAGATACGAAGGCGGCCATGGTTTCTGTGCGCTTACACCGTCGCTGGGATCGCTCTAGTGTCGTACACCTGGACCGGTCTCGAACCTGAACTTCGAATTGCCGTCCCCGTGTACGCCGCAATCCTGGTGGGAACCGCATCAACCGCACTGACGTACAACTCGATCACCGGTATCGGCGGCGCGCTGTTCCTCACCTCTGACGCCCTCATCCTGCTCGGCCAGGCGAACAAGTGGCAGCCCGCCGCTGCGGGCAGCTGGATCATGACGCTGTACATCCTCGCTCTGTTGCTTCTGACAGTGGGAGTTCTCGGCCGGAGTAAGACGCCAAACCGTCCATTAGCTCAGCGGCTGTAAGGATCAGCAACCAGCCGGACATCTCTTCATATGACCCCGAAATCCGAGGAACAACCGCCGCCGAGCGGCGAAGACCGGTTCACCGCCCTGTGGGACGCCTACGCCGGTCGGGTGTTCGCGTATACCTGTCGCCACGTTGATCATCACAGCGCGCAGGAGGTTGTCTCCGAGACGTTCCTCGTTGCCTGGCGACGCTTGGACGAAGTGCCCGAGCCGGCACTGCCATGGCTGTTGGTGGTGGCTCGAAACACCGTGAACAATAACCGTCGCAGCGTTCGGCGCCTTGACGCGCTCACCGAGAAGATGGGACGCATCGAGCAGATTGCGGCATCGACGCCGGGCGCCGACGTCACTGTCACCGAACGCACGGAACTGCTCGAAGCACTGGCAACACTCACCGTCACCGAACGTGAAGCCCTGCTCCTGACTGCTTGGGACGGGTTGACCGCCACCGAAGCCGCGCGGGTCGCTGGGTGTTCGGTTCCGGCCATGCATGTTCGTCTCTTTCGCGCTCGGCGTCGATTGCGCGCCGGGTTGCCTTCAGAATCCGTCACCGTAATCCCGATGAACACCGCCCGACCTTGCGCTGCCGCCGAACACGGGAGTACCCCATGACCAAAGATCTGCTGACCACGCTCGAGAAGCTGCGGCCGAGCGATACGGTTTCCGCCGAACTCTGGCCCGAGAACGTCCAAGATGCCGTACGCACCCGAATCATGGCTACCGAAAACAACATTGGGGCAACCAAGGCTCCACGCCGTCGCGTCGGTGCCATCGTTCTCGTCGCGGCGATCTGCGCAGCAGTGGTGGTGGGCTGCGCCGCTGCCACGGGGATGATGCCGAAAGCGTTCACCGACATGTACTCGGGTTGGCAGACGATGCCGGGAACCAACGGCGGAATAGATCCGTCCACCGCCGAGCGGGTCGGGTCCATTCCCGGACCTGACGGAACCTTGTTCAGCGTCTTTGTCGCCCACGGCGCCAATGGCTGGAGGTGCGTCGCCCCGGTTTTCGAGGCGTCAGCCGACATCGACAAGGTTGGTCCGTCGAAATTCATCGGCCTCGGACACGGCTGCAGATCAATTGACTTGTACGGCGCGGATTCATTCGGGGGCGGCGCCGGGTACGAGGCCGGTCCGCACGAGGCGACCTACGACGCAGGGGCGGGAGGTGCTGTCCGAGCCGAACTTCACACCGCAGACGGCCATATCTATCCGACAATTCTTGCCGAAGACCGCTTCTACGGATGGATTCCCCTGTCGCTCACGTCCCCTCGTCCAACCCTCGTCGGATATGCCGCAGACGGGACGGTCGTCGGCACCCGGTGAGCTGTCGGTACCCTCGAAAGATGACTGCACACGCCCCGAACGAGCGCATCCCCAGCCAGTGGGAAGAGATCACTGCAGCCGACTCGACGCATTCCACACGATATGTCGAGCGTTTCCGTTCCATGAGAGCGGACGGCAAGGACATTGTCGGGGAAGCACGTTTGATCGACGCGATGCTCGGACGCGGTGGCCGGGTTCTCGATGCAGGGTGCGGGCCTGGCCGACTCGGCGGTTATCTGCACGACGTCGGGCATGTGGTTGTCGGAGTCGATGTCGACCCGGTTCTCATCGCTGCCGCAGAAGAAGACCACCCCGGACCGACGTGGCTTGTCGGCGATCTCGCCGAACTCGATCTGCCGGCCCGCGGTGTCGAGGCAGATTTCGACGTCATCGTGTCGGCAGGCAACGTGGTGGCGTTTCTCGCTCCGTCCACCAGGCAAGCAGTATTTTCAGGATTTGCTCGTCATCTCGCTCCGAGCGGCCGAGTGGTCATCGGATTCGGTGCCGGCCGTGGCTACGAGTTCCCCGAGTTTCTCGCCGACGCGACCGCGAGTGGCCTCGAGGCTGATCTGCTGCTCTCCACGTGGGATCTTCGCCCGTTCAAGGAGGATTCCGAATTCCTGGTCGCGGTGTTCTCCCGCGCCTGACCCGGCACTTCCCCCGCACTCCCTGCGATCCGTCACACGGCGATCAACTCACCCTGATCACAATGGTGGCGACTGTTGTTCACTACGAACATAATTGGATCAATGCGGGTGTGGCCGAGCGGCAAGGCAGCGGTCTGCAAAACCGTCCACGCAGGTTCGACTCCTGCCATCCGCTCCCCTTGCGAACCAGCGACTCATGTCGCAACCCCCACCTAGGAATGACATTCGGTGCACGCAGCCTGCATCGCTCCGCTCCGTCTCCGCGCACATGGCTCCGGACAGTTACCCTCGATCGATGCACCCTCTCCCCGAGACAGGACAGTTACCTCCCGGACCGATGGCTTTGCAAGTGGAACACCTCTGCATGGCGTTCGGCGCGAAAGTTGCTGTGAACGACCTTTCTCTTGCGGTGCCCTCAGGTTCGTTGTTCGGACTGGTTGGCCCGAATGGTGCGGGAAAAACGACCACATTGTCGATGGCTGTCGGATTGCTTCGCCCGCACTACGGTCGCAGCCTGGTGTACGGCTACGACGTGTGGAACGACCCTGTGGCAGCGAAGAGTCTGCTCGGCGTCCTACCCGACGGTTTGGCGCTACCCGCCCAGTTCACCGGTCATGAACTACTCACCTATTTCGGGCGACTGCGCGGTATGCCAGAGGACGTCATCGCGTCACGACGCGACGAACTGTTGGCCGCGCTCGATCTCGCCGATGCAGGTGGAACGGTCATCGCCGATTATTCAGCGGGCATGACGAAGAAAATCGGGTTGGCCTCGGCCTTGTTGCACGGCCCTCGCTTACTGGTACTGGATGAGCCGTTCGAAGCTGTCGACCCCATTTCTTCGGCCGGAATTCGGAGCATTCTGCTCTCGTTCGTCCACTCAGGTGGCTCGGTCATTCTTTCCAGTCACGTGATGGCCCTTGTCGAACAACTGTGTACTCACATCGGAGTCATCGCAGACGGTCGCGTCGTGGCTTCAGGAACGGTCGACGAGGTGCGCGCAGGCAACACTCTCGACGAGGCATTCGTTCGCCTTGTCGGTAGCCGCAGTCCCAGTCCCGACGGACTGTCATGGATGCGCGCATGACCACCACCAGCTTTTCACCGACACACTGGAACCCGTCGGTCTCTGTGTGGCGCACTGTTCTCCGCATGCGCATGACCCTCTACAAACGTCAGTTCACCGGTGGAAGAGCTGTAATCAAGGTCATTGCAGCGTTGTTCGGGGTTCTGGGGGCAGCGCTACTGTGCCTACGAGCTTCGGGAAAGAACGGTGTTTCCCCCGATCTCGTCAGCGGCACAACCAGTCTCGCACTTTCGGCTATCGGCGTGATGTGGATCTTGATGCCGATCATGTCTGGTCTGTCAGATGACAATCTTCACCCCAGACATTTCCAACTACTCCCCCTGGAACCCGTCCGACTCGCCAGAGCACTGTTCTCGACGTCGCTGGTCGGTATGACCGTGCCGATTACCGCGTTGGCTGCAGCAGCGATTCCAATTTATGCCGCTACACACCACCCTGCCGCACTGCCATTGGCCATTATCGCTTGGCCCGCAACGGTCCTGCTCATTGTCGGCACCTCACGGGTCGCGATGCTGGCGATGTCGCAGCTCCTGCGGAGTCGTCGCAGCCGCGAACTGGGACTGTTGGCATTCGGCACGTTCTTCGGCGGACTGTATCTGCTGCAATTTCCGCTGCAGAGTCGCCTCGGCACGGTCGTGGACGGCGACGTCACGTGGCCGCTCACGGTCGCGCATTTCGATCCCGTTCGCGTGGGGAATCACCAGTGTCGACGCAGCAGCAGGAGGCGCCTGGCTCCTCGCCGCCGGAGCAGTCCTCGCCCTGGTGCTGGTCGATCTCGCACTGCTGTGGTCATGGCAACGCCTGGTCGTTCGCTACTTCAACGGGAAGGTCGCAGAATCAGCGGGCGCCACTTCCGTGCAATTGAAGAACCAGGGCCGCGACATTCGAACCGGTTGGCGCGCATCCCGACTGGGCACCGTCATCTCTCGCGAGCTTTCGCTCTGGCACGGAGACATGCGCCGACGAACACAACTGCTCTCCGTTGCCATCATGACCTTGGTCTCCGGCTTCGGACCGCTGATCTCGTCATCGATCCCCTTCTCCGCCGCATGGGGTGCCTGGTTCCTGATCTACCTGGCAATGGCAGCCGGATCGAATCTGTACGGATTCGACGGCGCATCGATCTGGCATCTGGTGATGATCCCCGAAGCCGCTGCCGCTGACGTCCGGGGCCGACAAATCGCGTGGGCGATCGTGATGACACCCTTCGTGGTCGTCGCAACAGCTGCTGTACGGATCTTCGGGGACCTCGGGACCGACCGACTGGCCGTGCCGCTCGCCGTCGGCATTTCGATGATGGGAGTCGGTGCAGGACTGGCAGTAGCGATATCCGCCAAAGCCCCCTACCCGGTCCCGGAGATGAAGAAGACGTTCTCCCTCAACACCCGCGGATCCTTCAATGGCTCGTCCTTCGGACTGATCATCCTCGCCATCGTCATCTTCGCCGCGACAACGGCGCCCGGCGTTCTACTCGGGGCGCTGCTACCGAACCCGGTGAATTATTTCGCCATCCCTGTCGCTGTTGCGATTGGTGCACTTGGTGCTTGGATCGGGGGCCGCGTCGCGATCACCCGTATGCAACGCGAGCCGGATCGGATTCTGTTCGCGGTTACCACCGCATGATCGTTGCCCAGATAGTCCGAGAATTTCTGGGCGTCAGCGCAGTAGCCGCAACTTGCACCAAAAAACTCAGTCTGGGCAATCGGATTATCAGGGATCCAGGTAGCGCAGCTCAACGGGTTCGGTCCTCGCATATCGCCGCCGGGCTTTCGTGACATAGCTTCCGCTCGAGCCGAACCATTGCCCTGGAAACATCGCACCACCAAGATGTTTGGCATGTCCCCGGAGCACTACGGTTCCGTACGTGTCGCCGAACGTCCCGGCCGATGCGGGAACTGCGCGCACCCCGCCCCTTCGCTGGAGCGTGGGTGGATCGAGCGCTGCCTCAGGTTCGCTCCGCAGCCCGCTCGGTGTGCAGAAATCCTGGTGATGGACCACTACACCGGAGCGATGGAATTCTGCCGGTGCCGACATCCGTTCCACGGGTCCTGATTGTCAAGGGACAGTAGGAACTGCCCAGGGGCGGTCGTGAGACCTGCCCGCTGACGGTCACGAGAACTGCCCGGTGGTGGCCATGGGATCTGCCCAGTGGGCTTGCGGCCACCACCGACCAGAGCACTCAGCTCAAGGGACTCACCCCTCGGCCGGCGAGTGCCTGGGTAAGTCGCACGGAGTCTCCGCTGGTCTGGCACACGTGGGCGTGGTGCAGTAGCCGGTCGACGGTGGCGGTCGCCAGCGTCTTGGGCATCAGCTCGTCGAACCCGGACGGGTGCAGGTTCGAGCTGATCGCGACCGACCGCTTCTCGTAGGCGGCGTCGACGAGCCGGTAGAGCCCCTCGGCGGCATCCTGGGCGACCGGCAACAGGCCGATGTCGTCGACGACAACGAGATCGGCGCGCAGCACACGGGCGATGGCCTTGGACACCGTGTCGTCGGCACGATGGCGGCGCAGCAGGACCCCGAGGTCTTCCAGGGTGAACCAGGCGACCTTCAACCCGGCCTCGACGGCTTGGTGACCGAGTGCCTCCAGTAGGAACGTCTTCCCGGTCCCCGACGGCCCGCACACGACGAGGTTTTCCCGACGGTGGACCCATTCCAGGGTGCGGAGTGCCTGCTGGGTCGGTGCCGGGATCGAGGATGCCTCGGGCTGCCACGCATCGAACGTCTTCCCGGTCGGGAACCCCGCAGCCGCCCTGCGGGTGGCCAGTGCGGAGCGTTCCCTTCCGGCGACCTCCTCGGCGAACAGAGCCTTGAGCACCTCGGCGGGCTCCCAGCGTTGGGCCTTCGCGGTCGCGACGACCTCCGGTGCGTGGCGACGGATGTGGGGCAGCCGAAGCCGCCGCAAGAGGTCCTCCAACTCGGCCGGCAACGGCGGCGCGGACGCCATCGATGGTGTGGTGGTCTTGGTCGTCATCGGGTCACCTCGTTCCCCTCGCGGCTGTCGTGCTGGCTGTCGTGCTGGCCGAGACGTGCCCATCCGGCGGTGCCCTGGGTCAGCGACCGTTCTTCGCCGGCACGGTGCTCGCCAACAGCGGGTTGCCGGGCGTGGTGGTCGAGGATCGAGGACAGATCGGCCTCGGCGAACCGGCCGTGGACGGCGGCGTGGCCGAGTGCCCAGTCGACCTCGACGGGGTCGAACAGCTTGGCCAGGCTGAGGGCTTCGGCCATCTTGACCCTCATCCGCGGCGTGCCCGCCGCAGCGGCCTCGACCAGCCACAGGCGGGCGCCCTCGCCCAGGTCGAGGAACTCGGCTTCCGCTGGGTTCTTCGCTCGCGGCTGCCGGTTCAACGGACCTTCCGGCTGCGGTGGGAAGTGCTCGTCGTTGATCCTCGGCGTGCCCGGCGTCGCGCGCGCGTGGCGGGCGACCTCGGCGGGTCCGTCCTCGCCGACGTGAACGATGACGACCTCCTCGCCGTCGCCGAGTCCTTGGGCACGAACCCACACCGTGGCGCCGAGCAGGGTGTGTGGCACCGAGTACTGGCCGGACTCGAACATCACCATCGGCGTGTTGCCCGGCACTACCCGGGTGGTGCCGAACGCGACTGTGTGCGGCTGTGTCGGGACCGGGTGTAGCCGTGTCCGCTCTTCGGCCAACATCTCGACCGGTGGCCGCTTCGTGGTCCGGTGAGCCCGGGTGTTGACCTTCTGACAGAACGCCTCACACGCCTCCTCGAGCTCGCTAAACGACGCGTACTCCTCACGCAGGTTGGTGTCCTTGGGCACCAGGTCGGCCTTGCTGATCTTCACCGACGACTCGGTGCCGCCCTTGGACGCCGGATCCGCCGGCACACAGGTGTGGACCACGACCGAGTAGTGCTCGGCGAAGGTGACGAGCTGTCCGTTGCGGACCGGGATCCCGGCGATGTGCTCGGTCGTGACGGTCTTCTCGTTGTCGGTCAGCACGTAGGTCGGCACCCCACCCAACCGGCGGAAGGTCTGGTCCAGCGCGGCGAACACGGACGGCATGGTCTTATCGCGCAGCGCGATCACGACCCGGAACCGCGACCACGCCAGCCACGCCACGAACAGAACCGTCTTGACGCCGTCGACGACAGGTCCGTCGCCGTAGTCGTACTGCAGCCACATCCCCGGCTCGGTGACCCAGGGCCGGTGGACCCGCACATGTCCTGACCGGTATGACTTCTTCACCGATGCGACCGCACGACGGGTGGTGCGCTCCGAACCCTTGTAGCCCATCGCGAGCAGCTTCTCGTGCGCTCTGTCGGCACGGACCTTGCCCTTGGACCGCTCGACCCACTCCTCGACCTTGGGCAGGTACTCATCGATCAACTGCGGCCGAGTCACGGCCTTGTCCAGCTCACCCCCGGCAGCACGGCGGTCCACGTAGTGCTTGACCGTGTGGTGCGAGCATCCGGCCAGCTCGCCGGCATCACGCAACGACCCTGTCAGGTCGTAGGCATCCAGGATTTCCATGATCTCCTCGGCAGACTTCAAGTTGTCCCTCCTCAGGGCGACGGGCGCTTCAGCACCGCCGATCGCACCTGAGGAGGGGCCTCAACCGTCGGAGCCGGTGAGGCAGACGACGTCGTGTCGGGCAGATCCCATGACCGCCACCGGGCAGGTTTCATGTCCGCCAGCGGGCAGTTTCGTGGCCGTCTCCGGGCAGAATTTCATGGCCGCCGACACCTGATCGCGCCGGATCCTCGAGATCCGCTGTCGAGCCGAGTCCCTCGGCGCCCCGGCTCGACAGTGAAATCACACCTGAATCAGCTCAGCGAGCTCAGCAGCGGCTCGAGAAGCTTGTAGAGCTCGAAGATTCCGATGATCGTTGAAATAGAACCCATGATGATCCTCCGTGATTCGTGAACTTTCCGTGACGTCGCGTCACAGGCAGAAAGCTAACAAACCCGGCATTCAAACGGGGACCTTGGATGTGTCCGGCAGATGAACTCCCTGCTCGGAGAAGCATTTTGGTGACCAGCGTCATGCTCATCGAGAAATGAGCCCCATCGTCACATCACCTGACACCGACTGACGGTGGCAGCAAAAGTCTGCCCGTTGCGATCTGGCGATACATGACACCATTTCCACCCCATCCGACTCTTGCTTTGTGCGCTGAATCCGATTACATTTCTCCACAATAACGGTACGCGTAACGAAATAAAGAGACGGTCTACTTCACAGCCCGATATATCCAGTGCCACAACCCTTCCGGGCTCTTGGAGGGGCGGCATTTCGTCGCGTCCATAAGCTCCTCACTCCCCGATCGAAAGAGAGCACGATGACCACAGAGAGCGTCTCCGGCAATCAGCCGCGACCGGTAGCAACTATCGCAAGCCTGACCCTGCTGATCGCTGCCGTGGCCGCGCTCGAAAGCATCATCGTCCCCGCACTCCCCCTGATACAGAGAGACTTCGGAGTGACGGCCGACGTCGGAGCGCTCGCATCCGTCGCTCTGACGTTGAGCACTGTCCTCGTCACGCCGATGGCCGGGCGAATAGCCGACGTGTACGGCGCCCGCCCCACCTTGCTCGCGATCACGACAATCGTTGTCCTGGGCGGCAGCGTGTCCGCTCTCGCAACGATCTTCCCGCTGTTCGTCCTCGGCCAATTTCTCCAGGGATTCGGGCTCGGGTTGCTTCCCGTGAGCTTCGTGGTCCTACGACGCACTTTGTCCTCGGACCGACTGAAGACGGCCACGGGTTTACTCGGGGCTGTCGTAGTGGCCGGCGGCGCTCTGGGAGTCGTATTGGCCGGGCCCGTCGCGGAAAACGTCTCACGCACCGCGATGTATGCAGTTCCGACCGCGTTCGTTTTGCTCGGCGCAATTGCTTTTGCCGTGAGCACACCACGAGATCACATGTCGAACGTCGGCGGCCGACTCGATTGGCCGGGAGCGGGCGGATTGGCTCTGGGATTGTTGACGCTGACGGCGTGGCTGGCGAGCGCATCGAGCAACGGGTGGGGCGCACCGACGTCGATGCTGCTGCTTCTCGCTTCCGCTGCCGTGTTCGCGATCTGGGCCAGGTATCAGAGCCGGACAACCGAGCCGATGGTCGACCTGACGATGATGCGGCATCGTTCGATGTGGAGCGCCGTGGTCGTCGGCGTGGTTTTCGGGTTCACCTACGGCGCTGTTGTCTATCTACTTCCGCAACAACTCGCCGTGCCGGCAGAGAGCGGATTCGGCCGCGGTGCGTCGACCAGCGCCATCGGCTTCCTGCTGTGCGTCGGCTACGGCGCAGCGGTCATCGCGTCGGTGATCTCCGGAAAGCTCGCACAACGGGTCGGCACGAAAGCCATTGCGGTAGCGGGAGTTGCCTTCCTCGGCCTGAGCGGCGCCGTCGGCGTCTTTGCAACAACGATGTGGCAGATCGTTGTGGTGCTGATCCTTGCGGGTACCGGCGTTGCCGCCGCGTCGACGGCAGTGTTCGTCATCTCCGCCGACAGCGCACCGGCAGACCGCGTAGGTGTCACGACGGCAATAGTCACGATCGCCAGATCGCTGGGTTCTGCTGTGGGAACCCAAATTGCCGCCGGGATCATCGCGAGCGCGACTTCATCCGGCGGCCTTCCCCAGCACTCGGCATTCGCCACAGCTTTCGGAGTGGCGGCAATCGTTGCGATTGTCGGACTCGTTGTCGCGGTGACGATGCCGAAACCGGCATCAACCGATGTTCAGTGGTCGTCGTCGTCCTCGTCGAAGTCTGCGACTCCGCGCTTCCAGTAGCCCGTGATCAGGTGGTCGCCCGAACTCAGGCCGAGTTCGTCGCGCACGAATCTGCGAATGGGCTTGAGACTGGTGGCCTCACCGGAGATCCAGGCGTAGAGGCGCTCACCTTCGGGCACGGTGACCGTCCGTACTGCCTGCTCGAGCAGATCCGAGTGACCGGCTGGGACGTCACCGCGGTGCAGCCATCGCACCTCGACGCCTTCCGGAACAGTGAGTTCGATTTCCTGTGAAGGGTCGGTGATCTCGACGAACACCCACCCGGCGGCAGCAGCGGGCATCATCTCGAGCCAACGAGCAATGGCAGGAAGGGCGGTGATGTCACCGGCCAGCAGATAGCGGTCGTACGTCCACGGAACCACGACGCCACCGGGCGGACCTGCCACGTGCACCCGAGTGCCGACGGTGGCCGCCTGAGCCCAATCAGAGGCGTACCCACCATCGTGGAGCGCGAAATCGAGGTCCAGCTCCCCCGCCTCGGCGTCGTATCGACGGACGGTGTACTCACGCGAGATCGGCAATGGACGAGGCCACTTCAGGCTGAATCCGTCGCGTTCGGGTAGACGTAAAGTTCCGTCTGCATCCGGGTAGACCAGGCGAACATGCTCGTCGGGAGCGTGCGATTCGAAGCCCGCCAACTCCGGTCCACCCAAGGTCAGACGCAACAGTCCGGTCCCGACCATTTCGCTGCGAACAACTTCGAGTTCGCGAATGCCGATGGGGTACGGCACTTTTGCGCCGGTGGTTCCCGCCAGAACTTCGGCGATGGTCGCGAGGTGGTCTCCTCGGTTCATGAACTACCTTCCTTTTCCGGCGGAGCATTCCCCACCGGCACAGTGTTTTCGGAGAGATCGACTTCGTTGATCTCCGAAGTTACCCGGCGCACCGAACCCAATGCTGCCAGGAGCACCAGGCCCAGTGTCACACCGGCGAGCCCCAAGACCAGTAGCGCGGCGCCAGGCTCGAGCCACTGCCCGAGGAACCCGGCTGCCATCGAACCGATCGCCGTACCCGTGACGGCTTGCACCATCCACAGACTGGACACGCGTCCGCGCAATTCGTCCGGCGTGTTCTGTTGAAGGACTGCAAATCTCAGAATGTCGTTGAGTGCGCGGCCGAGGCCGAATCCGGCCAGGCCCAGGAACGCGACAATCGCTGCTCCCGACGCACCCAGTACCACCAGGCCGAGAGGCATCAGCGCAACAGAGATCAACATCGCGGCGCCGTTGCGGTGGACTCGTCCGGTCCAACCGCTGGTGAGGGAACCGACCACAGCGCCGACAGCGGGGGCGCCGTAGAGCAGACCGAGCATGGTGGGTCCGCCGCCGAGGACCTGGTCGACGAAGGCAGGCAGCAACACCATCGGCCCGCTGACGAACATGACCAACAGACCGCTGATCAGGATGCCGCGAATGACTGTGTGCGTGCCGGCGAATTTCACGCCGGTCACCAGCGCGCGCATCGGGCTTTCGTGATTCGTGCCCGGTGCAGGAGAAGGGCCGATGGCTTGGAACAACGTGACAGTTGCTGCGGTGGCCACCGCAGCAACAAAGTATGTCGCGGGAATGCCGCCGGAGGCGATGATCACGCCGGCGATTGCCGGCGAGATCATCGTCCCGATGTCGGTGGTCAGCGCTACCAAAGCGCCGGCCGCAGCCATCTTGTTGCGCGGCAACAACGTCGGCATCAAAGCCATCAAGGCCGAGCTGCTGACACCGCCGGCCAAGCCGTCGACAGCTGCCGCGACGTAGATGACCCACATCGACGGGTGTGGCAAGAGCGCATTGCACCCGAGAATGACAAAGCCGAGACCCGCAGCACTGCGGGCCAACTGGATGGTGCGTCGCCGATCGTAACGGTCAGCGAGCACGCCGCCGAACAGGCTGCCGAAGAACATGGCGATGGCCATCGCCGTGGACACTCCGGCAACCTGCAAGGTCGAGCCGGTGAGCTGGTACGTCTGCGCGGGGACGGCTACGACGAGCAGTCCGATCCCGAGCAGCGAGATCAATCGCGCGGAAAAGGCGTACCTGAAGGGACGGCTGGTCCGCAAGGGTGAAACATCGATCACCAGCCCACCGAATCGAGTCATGCGAAGGTCTGGCCGATCAGGTCGAGGGTAGCCATTGCGCCGTCGTAGTCAGGACGGTAGCTGCTGGCGGGGAGCTCGAACGTCGTGCCTGCCTTGAAGGACGGCAACTGCGAGTAAAGCGGATCGGTGGCAAGTTCGGCCATCGGGCGACCGGACACCGGAATCACAAAGGCGACAGGAGCATCGGCGACCTGTGAGAGCAGTTCCGGGCTGACCTCGAACGAGTCACCCGAGCCGAAGAGCTGCGGGTTGCCGGCCTTGGCCATGACGTCGTCGGCCTTGAAACCGAGCTCGGCGAGCATCGCGGGCAGCGCGGCCGTCGGCGGAACGAGGTACGGCTTGTTGCTCGAGACCGAGAGGAAGTAGACGACGTTGCCCTCGGGAACCTTGATCTTGCCCTTGACCTCTTTGACCTTGTCCTCGTATGCGCTCATCAGCGCCGGAACCTGGTCGGAACGGCCCGCCGCGTCGGCGACGATTTCGAGCTGCTTGTCCCACGCGGCGACCGTCTTGGGGACCAAGACGGTGGGTGCGATAGCAGTGAGCTGATCGTAGAGTTCCTCGGACTGAACGGAGGTGATTCCCTGGCCACCGCCGATGATCAGGTCGGGCTCAGCCGCCGCGACGGCTTCGATGTTGAGCTGCTCGCCGGCCGGCAATTCCTTGGTGCCCTGCGCCTTTGCGGCGTCCGCCCAAGCCGGCGGGAATCCACCGTCGAGGTTCGTGACACCGAGGACGCGGGTATCGGTGGCAACCACCGGTGCGTCCAGGGCGTACAGGTATCCGGCGAGACCGCCGCTCAGAACCACGATGCGCTCCGCCGACGCGGGCACGGTGACCGAGCCCTTCTCGGTCTCGATCACGCGGGTCGTGGGCTCTGCAGCCTTGGTCGGTTCGTCGTTCGAATCGCTACTGCAACCGATCATCGCCACGAGTGCGACGATCAGCAACCCTGCGATGGCGACGAATCGTCGCCAACTCCGTATCGCGAGGGGCGGTGTGGACTTCATCATTGAGCTCCCATTGTGTTTCAACTGTGTGGTTTTCGAACTATGTGGCCGTGCGTTTCGACAAATGGCTGTCGAGCAGCGGGGCAATTGCCGCCCACCCGGCTGGGGTCACCAATCCGGCGTGGTCGTACGGCAGATGGTGTACTGCCATGTCCCGGTCCCCGCGGACTCTGCGCCAGCGATCGGCCAGCAGCTGTCCGGACGCCTCGGCGTCGGCGGTGATCAGAGTAACCGGTCCGTCGTAGGTTGTGTCGGTCGAGCGGGCCACGAGCAAACGAGTGGCATCAAAACCCGCCCGAACAGCCTCGACCAGTCCCGGTGCCTGAGTGAGGATCTCGGGTGGCAGGGCGGCGGCCAGATCTCGGTCGTCGGCATCGTCGCGACCGCGATCGTCACGATCTCCCAGTGGATGAGTATCGATCAGACCGGCGAACTCCACTGTCTCGCCGATATCGACCAGCTGAGCCGCCATCGCGGCAACGACGTTGCCACCGAACGAGTAGCCGAGCAGGTGGTACGGCCCGCTCGGTTGCACGCCGCGAATCGTGTCGACGTACATCGCTGCCAGTTGGTCCACGTTCGTCGGTTCGAGTGGCTCACCGGCAACTGTGGGCAGTTGCAGGCCGAACAGTGGACGGTCGGCCTCGAGAACACCGGTCAAAGGCGCAAAGGGCCAAGCGAATCCACCGGCCGGATGCACGCAGAACAGTGGTTCTCCGCTGCCGTCGGCTCGCAGTGTCAGGAGGCGATCGCGACTCAGATCGATTTCGGACGCCGACTCGTCAAGGTGTGCTGCGAGCTCGGCGACTGTCGGACGGGCCATCAGCGTTGCCACACCGACGCTCACCGACAGGTCGTGCTCCATCTCCCCCACCAGTCGCATTGCTCGAAGCGAGTCGCCGCCGAGATCGAAGAAACTCTCTTCGGGATCGACTGCCTCGACGCCGAGTACCCGCGCAAAGACCTGGCACAGTTGCCTTTCCATCTCGGTTCGCGGTGCTCGGGCCGCTACTCGGGCGGGGGGTGCCGGCAACGCACCGCGGTCCAGTTTTCCGTTGGGCGTCAACGGGATCGAATCCACGACGACGATGTCCGACGGAACCAGGTGTGCCGGTACGCGTTCCCGCAACGCAGCTCGCAGATCGGTTGAATCGGCACCGGGTTCTTCGATGACGTAGCCGACCAGTCTCGGCGGCGCGCCGCCTTCGCTACGGACGGACGCTGCCGCTCGCAACACTCCCGGCAACGACGCCAACGCGGATTCCACTTCACCCAATTCGATCCGAATGCCTCGGATCTTGACCTGATGGTCCGCGCGACCCAGGTATTCGAGTTCACCGTCGCGACGACGCAGTACGACATCGCCCGTGCGGTACATGCGCTTGCCGACGGAGTAGGGATCAGCAACGAACACAGCGGAGGTCAACGCGGTCCGGTGAAGGTAACCCATCGCCGTTCCGTCTCCGGACATGTACAGCTCGCCCGCCGCTCCGATCGGTACCTCCCGCAGACCCGAATCGAGTACCCGCGCAGACGCGTTCAGAATCGGACGACCCAAGCAGGGTGTCTCGCTCCCCTGAACCGGGGATCCCATCGCGTTGATCGTGAACTCCGTCGGCCCGTAAAGGTCGTACCCGTCGACACCGTCCTGATCGCGCAATCGCGACCACAACTCGGCAGGTACAGCTTCTCCGCCGAGCATCACCAACACCGGCGTCCGCTCACCGTCGAGGAGACCGGCGGCCATCAGTTCCCGTGCATACGAGGGGGTTACATTCACGACGTCGATACCGACTTCGCGGTAATGCTTCACCAGAGACGCGGGGTCCAGTCGCGCCTGCTCGTCGATCACGTGAACTTCGTGCCCCGCGAGCAACCAGAACAGTTCCTCCCACGACATGTCGAACGAGAACGAGACTGTATGCGCGATGCGCAGACGTCGGCCACCCACACTGTTTTCGGTCGGAGTGAATATCTCGGCCTTGTGATTGTGATACATCGTCGTCAACCCGCGGTGACCCACCACGACGCCCTTGGGTTTTCCGGTACTGCCCGAGGTGTAGATGACGTAGGCAGGCTGGTCCGGTGAGGTCGGCCCGCAGACCGCAGCCTCGTCGACAACTGGTGCCGAAGACTGCCCGTCGAGTACCCCGGCCACGTCCGGGTCGTCGAGGACCAGACATGGCTGTCCATCGGGAACAACGAGGTCACGCGTCTGAGTCGTGGTGACTACCAGCGCCGCATCGCTGTCGAGGATGAGTTCGCGCAGGCGTGCCGGCGGGTGAGCCAGATCCAAGGGAAGGTAGGCCGCTCCGGTTCTCATGACGGCGAAGATTGCGACGACGTGATCGGCAGTACGCGGAAGCGCGAGCGCGACAACACGGGTCGGTCCCCCGCCTGGTACCGACTGCCCCAGCGCCGAAGCGAGTATCCGTGCCAGTCTGTCCACCCGAGAGTTCATCTCGGCTGCGCTCAGTGTGACGTCTCCGAAGACCAGCGCCGTCTCGTCCGGAGTTGCCGCTGCCCTTTCGCGCAGTAGTGCGTCCACGCTACCGCCGGCCTGGTCCGGCCGTGGCATCACGACGTGCTCCGAAGCGAATTCCGCGGGGGTGCGCGAAAGCGGAACCGCCGTGTCCGCCACCGTGGCGGTATCGGAATTCGCCATCACTTCGAGAATCGTGATGGTGCGGGACAGGATGTCCTGAGCCACGTCGTGCGGAATCAGGTCAGGACGGTTTTCGAGTGTGAGCGCCATCGCCGCGTCCCCGACACCCGGATCCACGTCGAGCGTGAGCGCATAGTGGGTGCCGTCCACCGCATCGAACCCGACGATTCCACTGCGCCCGAACGTGTCTCGACGTGCCTGTTCGTCACGAGGCGTGTTGCGGAAGACGTAGAGCGTGTCGAACAGTGTTGCGAACCCAGCGCTTCGCTGCACGTCGCCGAGCCCGAGCTGGTGATGCCCCAGCAGCGAACCTTGTTCACGGAACAGGCGTCCGAGCAACGCCGAAATCTCCTCGCCTGGCCGGACCCGGACACGTACCGGAATGGTGTTGAGCGCCAAGCCCACCATGCGGTCGGCGCCCTCGACCTCGGGTGAACGTCCCGAAACCGTCGATCCGAAGACCACGTCGTCACGGCCCGTCACGGCGCGCAATGCCAGGCCCCACGCCGCAGAAACCACGGTGGACAGCGTCACTCCGCTACGTCTGGCCAACTCGCGTACGTGCTCGGTGATGCTCTGTTCGAGCTGAACCCGGGTGAACACCGGCAACGGAGCGCGCCCGCCTGATCCCGTACCACCCACGAGTGTGGGTTGCTCGAGATCCGCGAGGTAGTCCTTCCAGGACGAGATGGCGTCCGTGCGATCCGCTTCGGCGATCCATCGCAGGTGATCACGGAAGTCCGCAGGCTTGTCGAGCGCGCCGTCGAGTCCAACCGGGTCCGTGCCGTGTGTGCGAGCAAACTCGTAGAGCGCAAACAACTCCGCGTACATCAAGGTCTGCGACCAACCGTCGGTCAGCAGGTGGTGCTGAGTGAAGACGAGGTGCGCTCCCCCACCTGGCAACCAGACCAGCACCATTCGAATGAGTGGCGGCGCACTCAAGTCGAACAGCCTGCCGAATTCGGCCTCGTCGACGGCGCGGACCTCGATATCCAAGTCCTCGGGTGCGACTGCGCTCAGATCGATCTCACGGAAAGGCATTTCGGCTTCCCTGGGCACGAACTGCACCGGAGCGTCGAACCCGGCGTGTGTGAAGCCGGCCCGCAAGTTCGGATAGCGTCGCAAGAGCGCATCCCCTGCTGCGCGGAGTGAGCGAACGTCGACGGCGGCATCGGCGGAGAACTCGAATCGCGGCTGCATGTGATAGACATCCGTGCCGCCGGCGCCGTCGAGAACCGACTGGAAGTACATGCCTTCCTGCAAGGGACCGAGTGGCAGCACGTCCTGCCAGCCCGGGCTCAGCGACTCGAGCCGTGCCCGACGATCCGCATCGACGGCCACGAGCGGACTCTGCACGCGATCCGGCGCGGTGTCGGGCAATGCCTTCCGGTCCACCTTCCCGTTGAGGGTGAGTGGTAGTGCCTCGAGCACCGTGATGGTCTGCGGCACCATGTGTTCGGGTAGGAGCCGCGCAATCTCCTTGCGCACCAGTACCGAATCGAGCGTGGTTGCACCTTCGGGAACCACATACCCGTGCAAACTTCCGGTACCCGCCGCATCGACGCGAACGGTGGCTGCCGCGCGGAACACACCTGCCACCGATCCGAGCGCGCCTTCGACTTCGCCGAGCTCGATGCGGAAACCGCGAACCTTCACCTGATCGTCCGCACGACGAAGGAAGTGCAAAACCCCTCGCCGGCGTCGGACCAGATCGCCGGTGCGGTAGAGGCGTGCCCCCGGCAGAGAAGGATCGGCGACGAACCGAGCGACGGTCAGATCGGGGCGGTTCAGGTATCCGCGGACCACCTGCGCACCGCCCAGATACAGCTCGCCCGCAACGCCTTCCGGAACCTCACGCAGGTCGTCGTCGAGGATTCGCACGTGCACATCGGTCCAGGGCTGACCGATCGTGACTCGGTCGCCGGTCGTGATGACCGAAGATGTCGCCCACACCGTGGCCTCGGTGGGTCCATAGACATTCCGGACCGAAGCAGCGTTGGCCACCAGATCGTCGGCCAGATCCTGCGGGAGGGCTTCCCCTCCCACCAGGGCTCGCACCATGGCGAGTCCGACTGCGTTCTCGTGTTCGGTGACCACTCGCCACAGCGCCGGCGTTGCCTGCATCACTGTCGCATCGCTTGCGATGATCAACGCCGACAACGCATCCGGATCGCGAACCGTCCTGCGGTCTGCGATCACGACAGTCGCGCCCGCCGCGAGCGGGCACAGCAACTCCAGTGCCGCGATGTCGAACGACACCGTTGTCACCGCGACGATGCGATCGCCCGGCCTGATCCAGCAATCCTCGAGTACCGTGTCCGCGAAGGCTGCGAGGTTGCCCGTCGAGACCATCACGCCCTTGGGGCGACCCGTCGAACCGGAGGTGTGGATCATGTAGGCGAGGTGATCACCCGCCGCGGGCGGCGGAGGAAGCACGACACCCGAGTTGGTGAACTCACCGTCCACGAAGACACACGTGGCGACCGTCAACGGAAGTTGCCCGGCGCTGTCGATACTGGTCAGGACACACACCGGAGCCGCGTCCTCGATCATGAACTCGAGCCGCTCAGTCGGGTAATCGACGTCGAGTGGCAGGTACGCAGCGCCGATGCGCAGTACCGCGAGCAGTCCGGCCACCAGATCCGCATTTCGATCCAGCGCGACGGCGACTACCTTCTCGGGTCCGGCGCCGACCGCGAGAAGTTCGCGGGCCAGCTCGTCGACGCGCGCCGACAGTTCCCCGTAGGTAATTCCGACCTCGCCGGAGATCACCGCGATGTCGTCGGGGTGGCGGCTGACGTGTCGAGCGAACAACTGCGAGATCCCCGACGGCGGCGTCGCGCGTCGGCCCGGGTCGCGATCCGGCTTGTTTTCTGCCAGTCGCAGATCCGCGACGACAGTGCTGATTTCGTGACCGAGGACCGCGATCACACCGTCGAGCAATGCGTCCGCAGTCGCGGCGTCGAACAGCCCGGCATCAACCGTCAATCGAAGTTCTGTTGCGGTTCGGACGAATTCGAGGTCGACGCTCTTTCCGGGCGAGTGACCGACACGGGCAGCGAACAGGCTGCTCGTCGGACGCCCGAGTAGATCGGCGATTCGGTCGAGGCTGACATCGGAATGCGCAAGTGCCTCGGAGACAGCGTTTTCGACTCGCCGAACGACATCGGCAATTCTCGGCCGACCGGACAGGTCGACCCGAATCAGGGTGTCAGTCCCTTCCGAGACCAGTCCGACCGCAAGGTCCCGACCACCGCCGAAGCTGTTCAGCGTCGCCGCCACGGCAGCCAACAGCACCGCGTCGAATCCTGGTTCGTCACCGAACCGGGCATCGCGTAGCTGACGGAGGTAGGTGTGCGGGCGGTACTCTTCGCCGCGCGGGCGGTCATACGGAAGGTCCGTTTCGAGGGGCAGGTCCGCGAGCGTGCGAACCCAGTAACGCTCGTGATCAGGATTTCCCGCCACCGCCGGGGCGCGGAACGTCGCCACGGTCACAACGGGTCGATCGACGCCAACGACCGAATCCGGCGAGAACTTCGTCCGATCGACGCGTGCGGCCACGGCAAGACCGAGGGGGGTCGGGGTGTCGAAGACATCCGAGACGACGACGCGAATTCCCAGCTTGCGCAGGCTTCCCACCAACCGCATCGCAGTGAGCGAGTGACCGCCGAGAGTGAAGAAATTGTCGCCCGGATCGACGTCGGGAATCTCCAACACCGTTGCGACACAGGCGCACACTGCATCCACGACCGCGGGATCGACATCGATCGCAGGATCGGACGCGGCCACCTTTTTCGTGACAGCGACATTTTTCGCGGCAGACACCGCATCGGCAACGGACGCTGCCTGTCGGACTACCGTGAGCACCGCGGATGCGGGAGCTGTCGGCTCGGTCAGCAACCCACGCAGGATCTCCGCGAGCCGTGTGACCATTCGCTCCGCCGTGGCGTCGGAGACAACTGCCGGATCGTGGTACAGAACCAGATCCAGACCGGTGCTCGGCGGCGCCATCAACGTCATCGGATAGTGCGTGACTCCGCGGTTGGTGAATCCCTCGACCCGCAGTGTGTGCGATGCAGGCTGTCCTGCACCGGAGTTCGGGAAGTTCTCGAACACCAGGAGCGTGTCGAACAGTTGCCCGATTCCGGCGATGCGTTCGATCTCGGCCAAACTGGTGTGTTCGACGTCCACGATGTCGAATTGGGCGTTCTGGAGATCGACGAACTGATCGAGCAAAGGCCGGTGCGCGACGATGTCGAGGCGGGCCGGAATCGTGTTGCTGAACAACCCGACCATTCCCTCCACCCCCGAGAGTTCGGCAGGTCGGCCGGACACCGTGGCCCCGAACACGACGTCCCACTGTCCTGTCGCTTCGGCGAGCGCTGCTGCCCACGAACCCTGAACCAGGGTGTTGACCGTCAGCGCTCGCGCACGGCCGAGTTCGATCAGCGCTTCGGCGTCCGATGTCGCGAGAGGAACCTCGAGCGCGACGGGCACACTTCGCGGCGCTCCGGCATCGGCAACGAGAGTCGGCGCGGTGAGCCCACGCAAACGCTCGCTCCACGCTGCGCGGGCAGAGTCCTGATCACGGCCGGCGATCCATGCCAAGTAGTCGCGATACGGCGTCGGCGCAGGGAGGCGGCTGTCGCCGTCGTGGTAGACGTTCATCAGCTCGCGCAGGACGATCGGAGTCGACCAACCGTCGGTGAGCAGGTGGTGCGCGTTGAGGACCAAACGGTGCACCCCGCCGGGCAGCCGAACCAGTAGTGCACGCAGCAGAGGCGGTGTACTGACGTCGAAGACATGCTTGGCGGCCTCGTCCTCGAGCTGATCTGCAGAGCGGAATGCAGTGTCAGCTGGAACGGAGGTCAGATCGACCGAACGCCACTCGACTTTTGCGCCGCGCGGAATGATCTGAACGGGCCGTTCGAACTGCTCGTAGTGAAAAGCTGCGCGAAGGTTCGGGTGCCTGTCGATCACGGTCTCGAACGCGTCGGCCAACTTCGCCTCGTCCAGTGGCCCGGAGAGGTCGAAGCGTGCAGTGAGCGTGTAGACGTCTGCGGCTCCGTCACGGACCGCATGGAACAGGAGACCTTCTTGTAGCGGCGAGAGCGGAAGGACGTCGGCAAGCGGTCCGTGGACGGCTTCGAGTTCGTTGATCCCTGCCTGATCGACCACCGCGCCCTGGCCGAAGATCGTCGCCGAGCAATCGGAAGGCGTCAAACCACCCTCGAAGAGCGCGGCATGCGCGGTCAGGGCAGCGAGCGCACGTTCCCAATGCTCTTGCAGCTCGACGATCGTCGCGCCGTCGAGCACTGAACCCGCCGCAGTCCATTCGACTGCCAGCGTCGTCGAGTCGTCCTCTCGGACAAATGCGTTGAGCGCCAGCACTTCCGACATAACCTTCGTCGCCGGCTCGATGACCGCGAATGGATCCTGCTCCGGCAATCGCCATCCGGTTCCGGGCAAGGACGGGAAGCGGCCCAGATAGTTGAGCAGCAGTTCGGGTGTAGCGCACGCGGAAAGGTCAGGTGCGGTGTCGGGATCCAGATGCCGCAGAACTCCATAGCCGACTCCGCCTCCGGGTACGGCGCGTTTTGCCTCCTTCACCGCACGAAGGAGATGTCCCGCAGCTGCTCCGCCGCTCAGTGCGTCGGCAAGATCGTCTGCGGTGAGCAGTGCATCGGTGGGAACCCGGACGGGGAACTCACTGGTGAACCACCCGATGGTTCCGGCGAAGTCGGTGTCGCTGGTGAGCGCGTCGCGGCCATGACCTTCGACGGTAACTGTCTGCGCGGGCAGCCCGATGAGGCCGCGGCCGTGCTGCCATGAGCGCAAGGCAAGCATCAAACCCGAGAGAAGCACTTCGTCGGCCTTGGCTCGATACGCCGCCGGAAGCGTGGTCAACAGCGCGTCGGTGACGGCCGGGGGCGCAACAGTTGTCGTGCGAGTGGCGGTTGCGGTCACGTCGATCTTCGGGTCGAGACGACGACTGCCGATCGCCTCGTCGTCCGCCTGTACCGACGCGGACTTCCAGTACTCGAGCTCTGACGCCCTGCTGCCAGAGGCCCCGAATTCCGCGAGCAACCCTGCGTATCGACGCCACGAACTTCCGCCTGCAGCCAACCGGGCCGACCTACGCTCGCGCGCTGCATCGGTAGCTTCGCGGAGGTCTGGAAGCAGAATTCGCCAGGACACACCGTCGACGATCAAATGGTGAGCCACGACGATCAATTGGTCGGGTCGACCGGCCTCGGTATTGACCAGTACGACTCGCAGGAGTTCACCGGCGCGTGGGTCGAGACTCGCCGCCGACGCCTCCGCGAGCTCTCTGATCCGGGACGGCTCGGAGGTGTCGGACACCTCGCGAACGAGTCCCTCGCTGCGCACTGCACCGGCGTCCCGGACGATCAATTCGGTAGTGCCGCTGTCGTTGTCACGGCGCAGGAGCAGGCGTAGAGCGTCATGGTGATCGAGGATCGTCTGCACGCCGGACTGCAGGTCACCCAGTGAAAGGCTGTCGTCGATGCGCACTGCGGTCCACTGCGCATAGCCCGCGATTGCCTCGTCTGCCGAATTTTTTTCGATCAGTGCTCGAACGATCGGCGGGGCGATCACGGTGCCGGTGGCCACGTCCGCAACCGAGGCTACGGCGTCGGCGTCATCGGCAATCTCACGTGCCGCAGCGGCGATGGTTCCCAGATCTCGCTGTGCCAGTAGTTCTTTGGGAGCAACGATCAGACCACGCACCCGCAGGCGACTGCTGACACTGATTGCCGTGATGCTGTCACCACCGAGGCCGAAGAAGTCCTCGTCCACGCCGACGCGTTCGCGGCCGAGCACCTCGGCCACCACGTCACAGAGGATTTCCTCGCTCGGTGTGGATGCGGCGCGACCTGCCGATTCGGCAGCCGGGGCTGGTAGTGCCGCACGATCGAGCTTTCCGTTCACCGTGACGGGTAGTTCGTCCAGAACGACGATTGCGGCGGGAACGAGATGATCCGGTACGCGACCGGCGAGGTCACGGCGCAATTCTTCCTGCGGCGGAAGCGCCGCGCCGGCGGCGGCTACAACGTAGCCGACGAGGCTGGGCCGTCCCCCATCCGTGCGGATCAACGCAGCAGCCGCGCCGATTCCGGGTACCGATCCGAGAACAGCCTCGACCTCGCTCAACTCGACTCGATGTCCGCGAATCTTCACCTGCTTGTCGCTGCGACCGATGAAGTCGTAGCCCCGCCCCGGCACCCACCGCGCCACGTCCCCGGCGCGGTACATCAGATCTCCCGGAGCCCCGAAAGGATCTGCGACAAAACGCTCGGAGGTCGCGCCGGCGCGGCCGAGGTAGCCCCTGGCCATTTGCGGTCCCGCCAGGTAGAGCTCACCTCGTTCACCGTCGGCGACCGGCTCGAGCGCGCTGTCGAGCAGGTACGCACGGGTACCCGCGAGGGGGTACCCGATACGCGGTCCGGCACCTTCGACCGTGGTCGCGATCGCGTCGACCGTCGTTTCGGTGGGGCCGTACAGGTTTCGAGCCGGAACACCGGATTCGATGATCGCGTCCCACAGCGCGGGCGGTGCCGCCTCGCCACCCACGACGAGGAGCTGCAACCGATGCGTACGCAGCAACCCGTTGTCCACCATCGCTGCCGCCATCGACGGCGTCGTGTCGACCACGTCGACGCAATCTCGCTCGAACGCCGCGACCAGAGCAACCGCGTCCTTCTGCAGTTCCTCGTCGTATACGTGCACACGATGACCACACAGCAGCCACAACAGTTGATCGAGAGACGCATCGAAGGCGAACGACGCTGTGTGCGCGGTGTGCAGTTGGCGGTTCCCGACGCGCTCGGCGGTGTCCCGGTAGATGGTGGCGCGATGGTGGTGAAGCAGGTGCGCCAATCCACCGCCTCTGACCAGCACACCCTTGGGCTTGCCTGTCGATCCCGAGGTGTAGATGACATACGCCAGGTGATCACCATGCCGTGCTGTCGCCAGTTCACCGAGTTCGAGTGGAAGCTCGGAATTAGCACGGAGTTCTTCGCGGACTGCGTCGGAATCGATGACGAGGGGGTCGGGCCGAAAACCTCCGACGAGTTGCTCGGCCAGAGTGGAAGTGGTGATCACGACCTTCGGCTGCGCGTCGTCGATCAGATCTCGCAACCGCTCGGCCGGGTGCTGCGGATCCAGGGCCACGTACGCTGCGCCCGCGTTCAATGTCGCGAGCAGAGCCACCACCATCTCGGAAGTACGCGGAAGCGCAAGTCCGACAATGTCGTCCGGGCCGACATTGCGGGCCCGAAGCAACCGGGCGAGCTTGTGGACGCGGCCACCGAGTTCTGCGCCTGTCAAACGTTCGTCACCGCACACGAGGACTGTGTCATCCGCGTGCTCGACAACGATGCGGTCGAACACGTCGGGAACGAGTTCGACCGAGCCGGGCAGCGGTGCAGTTTCGCGGCCGGCGAGAATCCGCGCGGCTTCGGCCGCAGGCATCATCTCCACCTGACCGACGGCAGGATCTCCCTCCCCGACCATCGCGTTGACGATGCTGACGAAACCGGCGAGGCGACGCTGAACCGATTCCCGAGTATTGGTACGCGCGTCCACTTCGAATCCGAGTAGAACTTCGCCGTCCGCAATGGGCGTAACCGTCAAACCCAGGTCCTCCGGCGGTCCCCCGGCGACGTTTCGCAGTACACCCACAGCGCCGGCGAAATCGAGGGCGAAGTCGAAAGCCTTGAGATTGATTCCGATCCCGTGAAGCAGTGCGCCGGTTCCGGCGACGCCCAGGTCCCGAGCAAGATTCTCACCGCGGTAGCGCTGGTGTGCGCGCAGGCTTTTCATCGTGGCGGCCACCTGCTTGCTCAGGTCACCGAGTCGATCGTGGCTGCGAATCGTCAACCGGAGAGGCAGAACGTTGACTGCCATGGCCGGCGTCTTGAGTGCCGTGCGACCTACGCGCGCCATGAGTGGCATCGCGATGACAACATCCGTCTCGCCGAGCAGTCGGTGGAGAAACGCGCCGTAGCAGGCGATCAGTGCCTCGGCCCACGTTGTTCCCGTCGCGTCTGCCACGTCTTTGAGGCGGTTGAGGGCGTCGGCGGTAATGATCTCGCGAACCTGGATCGTTCGTTCCGCCGGACCGGTGACCTGCTGGCCGCGTCCGTCCAACGCGGGCAACGGCGTCAGGACATCACGCCAGTAGTCACGATCTTCCGCGAACTGCTCGCCAGCCCGGTACGCCTCGTCCTCGCTGACCAGATCTGTCATAGAACCGAATCGCGTTGGTGCGACGTCGGTTCCCTTCTTCGCGGCCGTGTAGTGCGCGGCGACACGACGCGAAATCATGGCTGCGCTGTAGCCGTCGACGATCAAGTGGTGATAGAGCTGGATGCACCAGATCTCGCGATCGGAGAGCCTGATCAGCGAGTACGTGTACAGCGGACGCTCCACCATCAGGCGGCAGTACTCGGACGCCCGGCTGCGCTCGGCGTCGACCAGTGCGTGCGCCACGGCTACGGGATCGCGCTCGTCACGGACGTCGGTGATCGGGATGATGCCAACCGGCTCGTCGGAGATGTACTGACGCGGGCCGTCCGACGTCTCGATCATCCGCAGCCGCATGGTTTCGGCTTCACCGATCGTCGCCGTGATGGCAGCTGTCAGCAGTTCGGTGTCGATCGGTTCGTCACCCGAGATTTCGAGCACCTCGCCGACGAGGTAGCTCCGAGATTCGGGATCAAGCCTCTGTGCGTTCCAAATCCCGAGTTGAGCTCCTGTGAGAGCAAACGTAGCTTCGCTCGCCGCTCCGGAGTTCGAACCTGGAAGAACGCTCACACTGATCCCCTCGTCTGTGGACACACGTCACCCAAGGGTGACCTAACGTCGTTTTGGGTAGCCTAAACTAAATGTCAATGAATCGGGGAATCCGCCTCGCCGGTGACCCGAGAACCGACGGCTCCCGACGCGTCAATCAGAGGACACGCGCTTCTACAACCGCTTGCGGGACAGTCTCTTTCGTGAATCGAAACGAGAAAGTGAAGGCTAGTCCATCAGCGTTGCCGCGACGGTTCCGCCCAGTTCATAACAACCATCGCGGACAGATTTGTCCACGCTCACAGTCACTTCGAGCGGATCCGCCACCGCGACCAATCCGAGCCCGGTGGCGAGTTTGCGCACCGAGGACACTGCACCGGCAGTGTCGTTGTTGCCGTGAACCCACAGGCCGTACGGTCGATCCGAAACCGCGCCGAGGCATTGGTAGTACGTGGTGTCGAAGAAGTATTTCAGCGCGCCCGACATGTAACCGAAATTGGCGGTGGTTCCGAAAAGATAGCCGTCAGCAGCGAGGACGTCGGGCACCGTCGCCGCCAACGCCGGCATCACCTTCACCTCGACGCCCTCGATCTCGGGATCGCGAGCCCCGGCCAGGACTGCATCCAACAATTCGTGGGTTGTCGGCGAGGGCGAGTGGTGAACCACCAACAGAGTCTTCACACATCTGACAATACGGCGACGGGTGGCGCACCCGTCGCCGTTCACGCCTACGCCGAAACGGTTTCCGCGCTCATCGCCTTGACCAGGTCGTCGGTTCGGGTGACCGAGGCGCAGCGCCCGGCCGCGTACTTGAGCGCACCGACATGCTCGTCCAGGGAGAAGTCGGCTACCGCGTCGCCCACGAAGAAGATCTGCACGTCTTGCATGAACCCGTCCAAAGCGGTAGTCAGGCAACCGATGTGGGCATAGATTCCGGTGATGATCAGCTGGTCACGCCCACTCTCGCGCAGCCGCTCACGCAGATCCGTCTTGATGAAGGCGCTGTAGCGCCATTTTGTGAGCATCACGTCGTCCGAATGCGGAGCCAACTCGGCGATCACGTCGGTGTGAGCGGGATCTGCCTTCAGACCCGGTCCCCAGAAATCCGACAGCAACGCACGCTCCTCGGGATCCTGATCACCGGGTTGGGCGGTGTAGACGATCGGGATTCCGGCAGCTCGCGCCGACGAACGAAGCCGGTCGATGTTCGGAACCACGGTTTGGAGCGGGTCGACGCTTCGGTCGTACGCGTTCACGAAATATTCCTGCATGTCGTGCAGAAGCAACACCGCTCGGGAAGGATCGAGAGTCCAGTCGACCCGATTCTGCGGAAACTCGGTGGGCATCTCGTATCGCACTGCTGTGGGTAGCGCCATGATGAATCTCCTCGAAAATGGGGGTGGGAACCGATCAACTCGACACAGTCTGTGCGGCAATCGATTCGCTGAGAACACGGCGCAAGGCCGCCTTGCTGGTCTTTCCGACGCCGGTGACGGGGAACTCGGTCACGAACTCCACTCGATCCGGAACCTTGTACGCCGCAACGCCTCGGCCTCGTATGTATCGCTTGATCTCGCCGACGGTCGGTGCATCTCCGGAAATCACCAGAACAGCACAGGTTCGTTCGCCCAGGTACTCGTCGGGAACGGCGACGACGGCCGCATCGTGGACAGCCGGATGCGAGAGCAGGTGGTTCTCGATCTCCTCGGCCGCAACCTTCTCACCGCCGCGGTTGATCTGGTCTTTTGCGCGCCCCTCGACTATCAGATGTCCTGAATCGGTGACGCTGACCAGATCGCCGGTGCGATAGAAACCTTCGGCGTCGAAGACCTCGGCATTGTGCGCATCCGCCCGGTAATAGCCGCGGATCGTGTACGGACCCCGAGTCAGTAAGTGCCCCGTGGTTCCGGGCGCGACGAGCGCGCCTTCGTCGTCGACCACACGAACCTCGTCGTCGGGTGAAATGGGCCGGCCCTGAGTGCTGACGATCAATTCTTGCGTGTCGTCGAGGCGGGTGTAGTTGACCAGCCCCTCGGCCATCCCGAACACCTGCTGGAGGGTGCAGCCCAACTCCGTGGGTACGCGTGCAGCGGCTTCGGCGCTGAACTTCGCTCCGCCGACGCCGAGAACCCGCAAGCTCGACAGATCGTGATCTGCCTTACTGGGGGCGGCCATCCAGGCCAACGCGATCGGTGGAACCAAGGAAGCGTGCGTGACTCGCTCTGATTCGATCAGACCGAAAGCTGTGGAGGGCATGGTGTCCGGCGCCAGAACCACGGAGCCGCCCGCGTGGAGAACACCCAGGATGCCCGGCGAACTCATCGGAAAATTATGCGCTGCAGGAAGAACCACCAACATGCGCGTCGCGTCGTCGACGCCACAGATCGGGTTGGACGCTCGCACCGAGTAGAGGTAGTCGGCGTGCGTTCGCGGAATCAGCTTCGGAACACCGGTCGTGCCACCGGAAAGCTGAAGAAAGGCGACCGACAACGGATCGACGTCGGCAAGAACGGGAACCTCGTATCCGCGCAGCGAATCGAAACCGACAAACTCTTCGGGGTCACCGGCCACGATCACAACAGGCGGAGTCTCGAGGCCTTCGTTCACCTCACGCGCCAGCGCGCGGTAGTCGAACCCGCCATGACGGTCGGCGACGATATAGGCAGCGACATCAGCGAACTGGCAGAAGTATCCGATTTCGGTTCGGCGATGCGCCGGCAACCCGAATACCGGCAGGGCGCCGAGCTTCAACACACCGAACAATGCTTCGACGTATTCCACGATGTTCGGCAGCTGCAGAAGCACCCGGTCACCGGCGCGAACACCCAAGCCGGACAGGCCTCCGGCCACGGCCGAGCTGCGACGATCGAGGTCGGAATACGTCAGCCGTGTCTGTGTGCCAGAGGCATCGCTGCCGACCACCGCTTCATTGTCGGGATGCCGTGCGGCCGCGGCCGTGACGAATCCGGCCAGCGTCTCGTCAGTCCAATAGCCTCGTCCCCGATAATACGTCACCAAATCGGGTGGATACTGTGCGACGGGTGCCAAGGGCTCGCGAGCGATCCTCGAGGTCATGCAAGTGACTCCTGTTCGAAAGTACTGTCAGCAAATACGTCTCACGCTTTGAGCGTCGCTCCACCGTCGACGTACAGCGCCTGCATGGTGATGTGGGCCGCCCGGTCGGACAGCAGGAAGTGCACCGAGTCCGCGATATCGTCTGCGGTGGCCAGTTTTCCGAGCGGAATACCCAGGCGATAGCTCGCCAGATTGCCTTCGATGACCGCGTCGGCACCCGAATCGTCGGAAGGGTCCGACCACAGTGACCGCTGCATCGCTGTGTCGGTGGATCCCGGAGCGACCACGTTGACACGAATGCCGTCAGTAGCCAGCTCCAGTCCAGCGGTTCGAACCAACATGGTGGCAGCAGCTTTGGACGAACCGTAAGCACCCATCCCGATACGTGGGACACCGGCCGCGTTCGACGAGACGACCACGATCGCCCCGGCCCGACGGCGACGCATTTCCAGTCCCACGCTTTGCAGCACGTTCAGCAATCCGAAGACGTTGACGCCGAATATCTTCCGCCACTGGTCCGGATCGGAGTCCAGCACCGATCCGGTGTCGAGAATTCCGGCGACGTGCGCGAGCGCGTCGATCCGGCCGAACGTGTCCATCGTCGAGGCCACTGCAGCGTCGACTGCCTGCCGATCGGTCACGTCCACGACGTGACTCTCGATATCGGCGCCTTCGACGATTGTTTCTGCCAATTCCGCAGTTACCCGCTTCAATTCGACGTCGTCGCGATCGAGCAACGCCAGCGAATACCCGTCGCGCGCAAGCGTACGGGCCACTGCGGCGCCGATCCCCGCCGCAGCACCGGTGACCACGGCGATTCGGCGCTCGCTCACTGCGGGCACAGGACCTGAACCCAGGCATTGATCGTGGGCTCTTCTGCCAACTCCGCGAAGTCGGCATCCGCGCCCGCTCCCCGCCACCGTTCGACGAGCGTCATCAAGCGAACCGAGTCAAGGCCTTCGTCACCCAGGTCCGCGTCGTCGCCGAGTTGTTCTGCCCTCATCGACAGAACCTCGGCGACGTCGCGCACGATCTGGTCACGGTCCACGGTGTTGCTCATCGGTCTCCTCGAGTAGTGGTCGACGCGCTCAGATCGAGCCAACCCAACCTCGTGTCGACCCCGTCCGCACGCCTTGACTTTAGGCCAGCCTAACCATAACGGTACGGAAGTACACAACCCGGACGCTCGCAACACAAATTCACCCAAACTAAGGCTAGCCTCAACATAACAAGCAATCTGTCGAACTGGAAGGGTGTCCATGTCAGCACTCGCCGAAGTCTCCGAATTCCCGTTGCGCAACAACCGGACTGACGATGAAACGGACTCCGTTTTCCTGCTCTCACGTAGGCAAACGTCGATCCGCACTTCGGGAGTAGTCGAAGAATTCGACTCGGCCTTCGACGCTGCCGAAGCCCTCAAGACCGGGCGCATCGACTCGGTCGTCGGCGCCCTGCCGTTCTCCCCGGAGACGCCGTCCGCCCTCACCGCGCCACTGAGTTTCACACGAGTCCGCGGTGATCTATATCACTCGAACATCCCGTCATTACCCACTTCGCGGGTAGCCGGATTCGAACCCAGCCCGCAGATCCACACCGACAGGGTCCGCGGAGCCATCGAACGACTTCGAGCAGGCGAACTCGACAAAGTTGTCCTCGCACGCTCCCTGACCATCGAGGCCGAGTCCACGATCTTCCCCGCCGCTCTGGCCGAGAAACTGATTGCACTCGATCACGCGCACAACGGTTTCTGCGTCGACCTGTCCCCCGCCGGAGGAAAGTACCGCGGGCGTTCGCTGGTCGGTTCGACGCCCGAGGTTCTGATCGAAAGGCGAGGCGGCGTCGTCACCTGCCACCCGCTGGCGGGCTCGATTGCACGCCATCCGAATTCGGATCAGGACGAGGCGAATGCCGAGCAACTCCGCGCGTCGACCAAAGATCTGGCCGAACACGCGTTTGTCGTCGACTCCATCAGCGCGATACTCGGACCACTGTGCACGTCCTTCAATGCACCCAGCGCACCGGAAATCCTTCGGACACCGCAACTGTGGCATCTCGGGACCAAGATCGAAGGTGTCCTGATCGACCCGAGCCTGACCTCGCTCGAACTCGCAATGGCGCTGCATCCGACTCCCGCTGTCTGCGGCACACCGACGGTCGCCGCACGCGAGCACATCACCGCAACCGAAGCCGATCGTGGGTTCTATGCCGGTGCCGTGGGCTGGTGCGACCGGACTGGAGACGGCGAGTGGATGGTAGCTATTCGTTGCGCCGAGATCGCAGCAGACGGCCTCTCGGCGCGGGCCTACGCCGGCGGCGGCATCGTCGCTACTTCCGACCCGGAAATCGAATTGAGAGAGACCAGTACAAAATTCCGCACGCTACTCAGTGCGTTCGACCTCGCTGAACATCATCTCTGACAGGGCGTCACTTCTTCGAGGTGTTCAGGGCAATCGCGGCGTGAACGAGTGCCTTGAACGCCTTTTCGTCGACGGCTTGGCCCTCGTGGAAATCGATCGCCCGTCGCGTATTGCCCTCGAGGCTGGAGTTGAAGAGTCCTGAAGCGTCGTCGAGTGATGCGCCTTTGGCAAAGGTCACCTTCACTGCGCTCTTGTAAGTCTCACCGGTACAGATCATTCCGGCGTGGTACCACACGGGAACACCTCGCCACTTCCATTCCTCCACCACATCCGGATCCACTTCTTTGATCAGAGTTCGTATCCGGGCGAGCATCTCGCCCCGCCAGTCTCCGAGTTCCTCGATTCGCTTGTCGATCAACCGAGACGGGGAATCTGCGCCTTGCTTGTCGGACTCACTCTTCGCCATCGCTTCGTCACTTCCTGCTCGTCGCCGCCGATCTCCGGTGAGTCGAGTATCCCCTCCTGCACGCGGATTCACTCGGTGAATCACTGACGCATCACGGCGTCTCGGCAGATGCGATTTCTTGCAGTTTCGGTCAAAGTGAGACGGACGTCCAGTATTCTCTGGGTACTAAGTCCCGATTCTTCGGCCTGGAGGACTGCATCGTGATCTGGAATCGACCGCTCACCCACTCAGTCGCTTGGGCTGCCGGATCGGTTGTTCTCGCCGCCGCGATTGTCGGCGTTCGCACCGTTCCTGCGGCGGCGCAACAGGCCCGCGTCTTCGACGTACTGTGCACACCCACCGATGCAGGCCTTTCCGAGCTGTCCGGACTCACCGTCACCGCGGCCGGGATGTACGCAATCGGCGACAGCGGCTCCGACGATCGGGTCGCCGAACTCGATTCGAACTGCCACGTGCAGCGCTGGATCAGCGTGGGCACCCCTCGTGTCGACGTCGAGGATCTGTCGTCGACTCCCGACGGCCATCTGTGGCTGGCAGACATCGGCGACAACAACGCGGTACGAACGTCGGTCGGGCTGATCGACCTCGATCCGGCTTCAGGTGCGGCGACCTCCTACCCCCTGGTCTATCCCGACGGCGGGCACGACGCCGAGACACTACTGATCCAGAGCGACGGGGTTCCCGTCATCGTCACCAAGGACTACCTGGGTGCAAGCGTGGTCTACACAACCGCTGAGCGACAGCAGGTTCAGGATCTGAGTACGGGCTCGCCGACCATGTTGGCCAAAGTAGGTCAGCTCAGATTTACTCCCACCCTCACACCCGGTGGGCCCGTCCCCCACGCCGGCACGATGGCTGTCACCGGCGGCGCCGTGAGCAAGGACGGCACGGTGGTAGCGCTCCGCACGTATACCGACGCTTACCTGTACGCAGCTCCCGACGGCGATGTCGTGAAAGCGTTGAACACCAACCCGATTCGCGTCCCCCTTCCCGACGAACCACAAGGTGAGGCGATCGCGTTCGACGCTGCCGGTGATCTGATCAGTGGCTCCGAGGCATACCGAGGGCCATTACCACCAATCCGAATTCTTCGCGGCGCCAGCGACATCGCACTGTCGGGCGGAGCGAGCGGCTCTCTCGGGTCGTAGTCGATTCGCGTCCCCGGGAAAGCGGACAGGCGCCGCTATCATGGCCGAGTGAACAAACAACTTCGAGCGACAGTGGTGGTCTCGGCAGTTCTCGCACTGGCTTCGTGTGCGAATTCCCTCGAAGGATCACCGCGCCCGGATGCGTTTGTTCCGAGCATCGACAACCCGGATCCGTCCGAAGCCATCGACGGAGTTGTCACGGTCGACTACCCAGCAGCCCAACACGTACGCCCGAACGAACGCGTGGCGTACACATATTCACCGCCCTTCGGCGGCCGTCATGACTCGGTCTGGGCAAACTGCACCGGAGTTGTTTATCCACAAGCGATTCGGACCGAGAATGCGGTCCATTCTCTCGAGCACGGGGCCGTGTGGATCACGTACAACCCCGACCTCGTCTCGAGCGAGGATCAGGCTCGCTTGGCACAGCGAGTCGAGGGCATGAGCTACACGTTGATGTCGCCGTATCCGACCCTGGATTCGCCGATCTCGCTGCAGTCGTGGGGCCGTCAGCTCAAGCTCGACAACGCCGCGGACGCGCGCATCGATCAGTTCGTCTCGGCTCTGCGCGTCAACCCGAACACGTATCCCGAAGTGGGCGCGACCTGTTCGGTGCCGGTGACGAGCTTCGACCCGAACAACCCGCCGCCATTCGACCCCACCACTCCGGATCCGTCATCTCCCACAACCGTTCCGGAGCGGTAGCGTCTCAGCAGGCCCCGCTCCGCGGCGTAGACACCTACTTGCCTCGTGAACGGCGTTCCAGTTCGACTGCCCGTCGCATGGTTTCCCGAGCCCGGCTTCGGTCACCGGCATAGTCGTAGGCGCGAGCAAGTCGGAAGTTCTGCTTCCAGTTGTCCGGGTCTGCTTCCCAGTCGACCTTGATCTGGGCGAACAACTCGTCGGCAGCCGCTCGCTCGATCCGGCCCGAAGGCAATTTCGGAAGCGCAGACGCATCGACAGCGAGGCCCTCGTCGTGAATCTGCTGCGCGAGGCGCTGGTGCGTGAAGCCGGCACGGAGCGTGGCGATGACGAGCCACAGCCCCAGGAACGGCAGGATCAGCACGCCGATCCCGAGACCGATCGCGGCGCCGCCACCGTCCTGGATGAGCTGGATTCCGCGCTGGCCGAGCAGCACGAAGTACACCGCGAGCGCAATGCAAATCGCGACGATCAGTGCGACGGTGCGGGTGGTCTTGTTCATAGATCGAGAAAGGAATCGATACCGACCGTCAGACCCGGACGCGAGCCGATCTGGCGGACACCGAGCAGAACGCCCGGCGCGAACGAATTCCGGTCGATCGAGTCGTGGCGAATGGTCAGCGTCTCGCCCTGAGTTCCGAGAATCACTTCCTGATGCGCGACCAGTCCGGCCATCCGCACGGAGTGAACCCGGACGCCGTCGACGTCCGCTCCGCGCGCACCCTCGAGCTCGGTCGTGGTGGCGTCAGGACTGCGTCCCACGCCTGCTTCCGCGCGAGCCTCGGCGATCATCGCGGCCGTTCGGTATGCGGTGCCCGAGGGAGCATCTGCCTTGTTGGGGTGATGGAGTTCGATGACCTCGACGGAATCGAAGAAGCGCGCCGCGGCAGCCGAGAAGCGCATCAACAGCACAGCACCGATGGCGAAGTTCGGGGCGATCAGAACACCCGTTGCCGGCTGGGCGTCGAGCCAGGACTGCACAGTCGCAAGCCTGGACTCGTCGAAACCGGTGGTGCCGATCACTGCGTGAATTCCGTTGGCCACGAGGAATTCCAGATTTCCCATGACGACGTCGGGGTGCGTGAAATCGACCACTACCTGAGTGCGGGTGTCGACAAACGTCTCGATGCGATCACCGGTGTCGACCTGAGCGACGAGTTCCAGATCGGGAGCAGCTTCCACTGCCTCGCAGATCGCTCGACCGACCTTGCCCTTGGCTCCCAGAACCCCGACCCTGATGGGTGCTGCACTCACGTCTTCCACGCTCCGTCCGATGCATTGTTTGAGGTGAAGCCTACGCAATCACCCCGATGCGCTCACCATCAGTCGGGCGGGAGTTATGTCACCACTGGCACACTGGACGTAGTGAGCAACCGTCCGCAAGTCCGCGAAACCGGCAACCTTCGACCACTCGAGTTGGCAACGGGTGCCGTCATGGCCGGATTCACGGTCGCGTTGTCCGTCATTGCCACGGTCATCCCCATGGCCAGCGCCCTCAACCTCGTGGCCGCCGTTCCGATGGGAATTGTTGCCCAGCGCTTCCGAGTCCGCGCCGTGACGACGGCCGGTATCTCGGCTACGGCAGTCGCCTTCGTCGCGGCGGGTTCGGGATCTGCGGCGGCGGTCGCATTGAGCGCTCTCCTCGGCGGAATCATCGGTACGGTCAAGCGGCGCGGTCTCGGCTTCGTCTCCGCATTGCTGTCGTCATTGGTCATCGGGCCCGCGCTGGCGTTGTTCTCCATAGTCCTGTTGCTTGTTCTCGCTCCGCTGCGCACCTTGTTGTTGACCTCGCTCGAGAACACCGCGTTGGGCGTGGCCGAGATCTTGAAGCGTGCCCCCACACTCGTCGGCGCAGCCGAATGGATCGAGAACAGCATCGGCTCGATCATCGACTACTGGTGGTTGTGGATCGGCGTGTCCATCATCTCCGGAATCGTCCTCAGTACCGTCGTCTCCTATTTCGTCCTCGGCGCCGTCCTCGACCGATTGGCTGCACTCCCTTCGGCCGACCCGCTCCAGACAGCACCCGACGACCGTCCGATCGATCCGTTGCCGGTCACTTTCGATCACGTGGGCTTCACCTATCCGGGTGCAACGACACCGGCCCTCGTCGACGTCAACTTCACCGTGCGACGAGGAGAGTTCGTCACCGTCGTCGGCCACAACGGCTCGGGCAAGTCCACACTCACCCGGTTGCTCGCCGGTCGCGCGCCGACTGTCGGGACGCTGACGAGACCCGGGTCCGCCGGTCTCGGCCGACACGGCGGAACCGCCGTCGTCCTCCAACGACCCGAAAGCCAGATCCTCGGAACCCGCGTCGCGGACGACGTCGTCTGGGGGCTCCCCCCCGAGTCGCATCCCGACGTCGATGCACTGCTGGCCGAGGTGGGACTCGCGGGCATGGGTATGCGTGAGACCTCCGGGCTGTCCGGTGGCGAGATGCAACGTCTGGCTGTTGCAGCCGCGCTGGCGCGGCGCCCCGCTCTGCTGATCGCGGACGAAGCCACCGCGATGGTCGATCAGGCCGGCCGGGAGGAATTGGTCTCGCTCCTTGCCGAACTTCCGCGACGCCACCCGATGGCCGTGGTACTGGTCACCCATCACCACGCCGACACCCGCAACGCAGATCGGGTGATTCAACTACAACGCGGACGGCAGATCGATCACCAACCAGGTTGGATGACGTCGACGTTCGGGGGTCCTCCGTCTGCGCCGTGGCCGGTCAGCACTCGAGCTGTCCTCCAACTCACCGATGTCACCCACACGTACAACGACCGGACTCCGTGGTCGCGGCGCGCCTTGTCGGACGTCAATCTCACAATCGGCGACGGCGACGGGCTGCTGGTTCTGGGCGGCAACGGTTCCGGTAAATCGACTCTGGCCTGGATCATGGCGGGCTTGATCGCACCGAGCAAGGGAACCGCAGTCTTCGACGGCAAACCCGTCTCACGCCAACTCGGCACCGTCGGTCTCACGTTCCAGCATTCGCGACTGCAGCTGCAACGCCGAACCGTCGCCGAAGACATCGAGGCCGCCGGAGGTCCGGAGATCGGATCGGTGCAAGTCTCGTGGGCGCTCGACGCCGTCGGACTCGACCGTCACATCGCCGGCCGCAGCATCGACGAGTTGAGCGGCGGACAGATGCGACGCGTCGTCCTGGCCGGTCTCCTCGTGCGCCAACCGCGGGTACTCATCCTCGACGAACCGTTGGCCGGTCTCGATCCACCCGGTCGACACGAAATCCTGAACGTACTCAGGTGGATTCGTCGGAACGGAACCGCAGTAGTCGTCATCTCCCACGATGTCGACGGCATGGACGCCGTGTGCAGCAGAACAATTCGACTGTCGGAGGGTCGCATCCTCGACCCTGCCGCCAGCAGCGCCTTGGAAGGATCGACGACGTGACAACACTTCTGCGCGAAGTCCCGACTTCATCGCCGATCCACCGATTGTGGGCCGGAACGAAGATCGTTGCCGTCGTTCTCGTCAGCATCGTGGTCGTGACCGCTCCGTCCTGGCCGGCGATCGGCGTCGTACTCGGATTGTTGTTGCTGACCGCGGTGATCGGACGCATCCCCCCGACTGCAGTTCCGCGACCTCCGTGGTGGTTGTGGGCGCTGATCCTGCTCGGCGCGTTGATCAATCTTCCGATCGGCCTCGACGCAGTCTTCATCTACCTGCAAGCTGTGACGTTCGGTCTTGTATTGCTCTGCGTCTCACTGATGTTGGCATGGACCACGTCGATGAGCGATGTGGCGCCGGCACTGGCAACGCTCGGTAGACCGCTGCGATTCCTCAAGATCCCGGTCGACGAGTGGGCGATCGCGACGGCCCTCTGCATTCGTTCACTTCCGCTCTTGATCGACGAGATGCTCACCCTGGTGGCGGCGCGACGACTACGCCCGAAAGCTGTGGTGAACAGCGCTGCCGACAATTCGATAGTCGATCTGATCACCACGACCATGTCGGTGGCAATTCGGCGCTCTGCCGAGATGGGTGAAGCGATCTCCGCTCGCGGGGGCACCGGTTTGATCGCGGCGTACCCCAAGCGCCCTCAGCTCGCCGACCTGTTCGCGCTGATCGTCGTCATCGCCGCGTGCGTCAGCGCGGTTGTTTTGACTCTGGTTCTGCGCTGATCGGATCACCGCTGACAGAATTTCCCTGGGCGATGATCGCAGAACCCATCCAGCGCCGTAGGTATCGCCGCAGTTCCTCGTCGCTCCGCTTCGGGTCGCCGGGCGCGAGGAAAAACGACTGCATCGTCCGCAGGACGTATTCGACCAGTTCCTGAAGTGATGCGTCGTCGTATCCGAAACGCACCCAGTCCACGTCGAAGCGGGTGATCATCGCCATTCCGAAGGCCTGCGCCTCCTGAGAGGTCAGACCTTCGGGATGAAGACTCGAATTCGTGCTGGTGAGCAGAATGCCGAGATGCGGCGTTCGGTGGACCTGGGTCAGGGTGTAGACGACACCCTCGGTCATCGCCTCGACGGGATCTTCGATGCCGCTCACGTGTGTGGTGAGCCGATCGAGGTAGCCGTCGACCGACGCGATTGCAGCTGCCCGCATCAGAGCGTCAGCGCTGGGGAAGTATCGATACACGGTCTGCCGGATCACGCCCAGTGACTCGGCGACGTCGCCGATGCTGATTTCCGAACTCGTCCGTCCGATCAACTCGACCGCGGCCTCGACAATGCGACGAGACGCATCTTCGTCACTGTCCGGTGGATTGCCGCCCCACCCACGCCTTCGTGCCACTGCCCACTTCCTCGCTCGAACGAGGCTCGAACCATGTCTTTGCGCTCGAAGTCCAAGAGCCACAGGCTAACACAGGCAGGTTTTGCATCTGCGCCCCTCGAATTCACTCCCCTCGCCGAAAGTGAACATACAACTGCACACCAATATGTATGATTACCGCCACACGTGGCTTCGAGTGCCAGAGCGGCCACCTGACCAGCCCCTCCGAAAGACGAGGTTCGACAAGTGACCAACCTTCAACCCCGAAAAATGGACTTCGGATTCGAGGATCAGGACGTTCCCTTCCTGTGGAACCCGGAGAATCCGGCCTGGTCGAGCATGTCCAACGCGGTCTCGTTCCTGGCCATCGGTTTCGAGAAGATGATCGTGAAGATGATCATGCAGACCAAGTCGCGGATCAGCGATCCTGAAGTGGCCGAGGAAGCCGTGGCGTTCATGCGTCAGGAAGGCCATCACTCGACCGCGCACCGCCAGCATGTGAAGGCTCTGATCAGGCGCTACCCCGGACTACAGAACACGCTCGACGCTGTGATCGGTGAATTCGATCTACTGACCGAGGCGACCTCGCTGAACTACCGGCTTGCATACACCGCGGACCTGGAGGCGACCTTCACTCCGGTGTTCAAGCTGATGCTCGACAACGAGGCGACCTTGTTCCGCCCGGGAGACGACCGCGTCGCGTCGCTGTTCATCTGGCACTTCGTCGAGGAGGTCGAGCATCGCAGCTCGGCTCTGATCATCTTCAATTCCGTTGTCGGAAGCGAGCTTTACCGGATGCGGATGGCACCGTCGATCTTCGCGCACGTGATGAAGGTGATTCGTATCGCCTGCGCAGGCTTCAACCAGCACGTTCCGCTCTCCGAGCGGCAAGTCGACTCACTGTCGATGTTCGCCACCCACCGCACCAAGCAGAAGATTCTGACGTCGTTCGCTCCGTATCTGACCAAGGGCACGATGCCTCGCGCCTTCGATCACCTTCAACTCGGAGAACAACTCGTTGCACTCGGCGGTGTCTTCCGCAGCCAGATGCCCAATCACAACCCGGACCACGAGAAACTCCCCGCACTCGCCGACCAGTGGTTCAAGCGTTACGACGACGGCTACGACTGCACACGCTGGTACACCGCCGAATCTCAGGCACAAGCCGAGTCGATCACGTCAGGGGCCAACTGATGGCAGAACACTGCTCCCCCACGTTTTCCCAGCTCGCAACAGAACTCGGTTTCTCCTGTCAGGAAGCAGGTGGACTCGTCGAGTTCCGTAACCCGGCGGCGCTGGAGAACTGGACCCTGCCCGTCCTCGAATGGACCATCATCGTCGGCTCGGTGCTCGCACTGGTCCTGGCGATCGTGCGGTTGCGCCGCAACGGCGACCCCACCAATCTGGTTCTCTGGTTCGGCGCCACCGCCTACCTGTTCATCATCGAGCCTCCGCTGTACTTCCCGGCGGCGTTCGGCATCGAAGAACAAGTGGACACGATGTTCGCGCACAACGTGTTCACCGTCGACTTCATGTGGGGTCGACTGCCGCTGTACATCGTTGCCATCTATCCACTGATGGCGACGCTGGCCTTCGAAATAGTCAGAATGCTCGGCGTTTTCCGCAAATACGGTCCACTACTGGGCGCTGTCTGCGTCGGCTTCGTCCACCATGCGTTCTACGAAATCTTCGACCACCTGGGGCCCCAGTTGCGGTGGTGGGAGTGGTCGACGTCGAACCCGATCAACCAACCCATGTTCGACGCGGTTCCACTTCCCAGCGTGGTCGTCTTCGCCGCGCTGTGGCCGATGTCGTTGGCATTCTGCGTCCAGTACTTCGTCGGACGGCATGTCGATGCCGGCAAGCACTTCTCCGGACTTCAATTGGTATGGCGCACCATCGTGATCGGCCTGCTGGCCTCGCTGGGTACGTTCATTCTCCCGCTCCCGGCGACGGTCTTCGGTATGGGAAGCGACACTGTCCGCGGGTTCCTCTACGCCGCTGAACTTGCAGTCCTCACAGTGGTCGCGATCGTGGTTCTCGTCCGCCAATGGACGCACCTGCGCTCGGCAGAATCGAACACTCCTGCACACACCAACAGGTTCGTGCAGATCTACAGCGTGGTGTACCTGGTTGTCATGGCCGTCCTGTGGGCGAGTGCGCTTCCCGACTTCTTCGACGCGGTCGACGGTTCCACCAGCGCTGGAGATCCCATCGGGAACCTCTGGTACACAGTGGCGTGCTTCGTCATCGCAATCCTGTGCGTGAGCGCAACTTTCACCATTCCGAAGCGGAACTCCGAGACGGCCGACGCCGAGCTCCTCGGGGCAAACTCAGCGACTCCGGCTACCTAGGCGACCGGGACGAGACCGCTCGGGTCTCGTCCCGGTTTCTCGGTTTCACGGGACGCGGTGAGTCCACTCTTCGGTTCTGAACTTCGTGTCCACCAGCTTGCGCGCCTGCTCCAACTCCGGGTCCGTGTAATCGCTGTCGTGGGTGTCGTATTGACCTCGAAAGTGCTGCGCAAACGACTCCAGGATTGCTGCACGCGTCATTCCGGTCTGCGAACGCAGCGGATCGACGCGCTTGGCCGCACTCTTGGTTCCCTTGTCCGACATCTTCTCTCGTCCGATTCGCAACACCTGCGTCATCTTCTCAGCGTCGATGTCGTAGGCCATGGTCACGTGATGGAGCACAGTGCCGGACGCGAATCGCTTCTGAGCGGCGCCGGCGATCTTGCCCTTGTCCGAGGCGATATCGTTGAGCGGCACATACCGAGCGTTGATACCGACCTCGGCAAGCGCTCCCATGACCCACTGATCGAGAAACGCGTAGGACTGCTCGAAACTCAAACCCTCGACCAATGACGCCGGTACTGCCAACGAGTACGTGATGCAGTTGCCCGGTTCCATGAACATAGCGCCGCCACCGGAGATTCGGCGCACCACCCCGATGCCGTACCGCGCAGCCGCCTCGGAGTCGACCTCGTTACGCACGGACTGGAACGATCCGATCACGACCAAGGGCGAGTCCCAGTCCCAGAAACGCAATGTCGGCGGACGCTCACCCGATGCGACCTCACGCGCGATGACCTCGTCCAGCGCGACGTGCATCGCGGGATCGAGAACCACCGGCGGGATGAGGTCGAAGGTGTGATCCGCCCAGCTCGTGGCGTGGCCGAGTGCGCGCCGGATCGCGATGCCGACCGACTGCGGCGTGAAGCCGATCATCGAGACGGACTCGTCGAGCGCAGTGGAGATGGCATGCGCCAACTGTTCTGCATCCGAGTCGGCGGGCATTCCGCGCAACGCCGCGTTGATGTCGTCGAGCGCGCTGTCGGGCTCGAGGAAGAAGTCCCCCGAGACTGCGACTTCGGACAGCCGACCGTCCGCCACCTCGACGTCGACCGCGACCAGTTTTCCACCAGGAACCTTGTACTCTCCACGCATCCGTCCAGCCTATCCCTGCGGGATTCTCTGCGGTGAGCGCCGTCGAAGATCACACCCCGCGCGCAGTGCGCATCTGTTCGGAAGGCAGGGCGACCAAGTAACCACACCTGTAAGTCGCTGCGGGGCTGCACAATCGCGCGGACGGGACCGCACGTGTCGACCCCTGGCAATTTGGCCGAGCAACGGCCCTGCTTCTGCCGACAGGCGAGATGATCTCTGTGGTGGGAGGATTGCCGCAACGAGCCAACTCCCTGGCGAGCCACAACGGAGGTAGACATGAAGGTCCCGGCGTTCCACTCGACGGTTCCTTCGGATCTCGACGTCTATCACGACAACGAAAGCTGCATTTTGGCCGCGCGCATCGCAGTGTCCCATCGTGCGCCCGGAGTCGACGGCCGACCGTGGTGCACTGCGTGTGCGTCTTTGGACTGACGAGCGACCACCAGCTCACTCACACCCACGTCGCCGATTCGGGGACAACCCCGTTGGCCCGAGCATTCGCATCGATGACAGCGCGGAGCCACACTGTCAGACCGGTCTCGACCTGCTCGTAGAACGCGGTGAATCCCGGATCGGCCACGTACATCCGTCCCAGACACACCTGCATCGAATGTGTGCAGTCGAAGTAAACCCCGATCGACGCTCGGTGCCGTTCTGCCAGCAAATTCGCCTCGGCGCTTCCCGGTTCGACACCGGATCGGCAGGCCAGCGCCAGATCTTCGTTGAGCGTCTCGACGCAGTCGGCGATCTTCTGCCAATCCTCAGCGGTCCTACCCGCCGACCGTTCCGCGTGCTGCGCCCACTGCGCACTGTCACCCCAACGCTCGTGCGCCTCCGGCCCCCATGACGGCTGCCAGTGTCGGCCGAAGATCGACACCTGCTCGTGTGCCGGCAACAGCACACCCGACTTCCTGGCATCGATGATGCGATCCAAGGACTCGCCCAGTTCCTCCAAGTCGGCTATCCGTTGCCGCAACTCGGCGCGCTGCCCACGCAGCGTCTCGTCCACGTGGGCTGCGGGCGCATCGAGCAATATCCCGATCTCGTCGAGCGACAAACCCACGTCACGGTAGACAAGCACCCGGCCGATGCGGCCGAGGTCCGCGTCGGTGTACAGCCGGTAGCCCCCGTCACTGCGCCCGGACGGGCGCACCAAACCGATTGCGTCCCAATGATGAAGGGTACGTACGGTTATGCCTAGTCGTGATGCGGCAGCACCGACAGTGAGAGCACTGTCTGCCTCGTCTCCGAAGAGTTGGTCCGTCACGTGATCCAGTCTGACAGACGCGGTTCGGGAGGCCACAGCGTCAGACCTCGGTTCAGTCGTCGGGTCCGTCAATTCCCATCCCTCGCAGATGCTCGGCCTCGGCACTGTTCGGGTCGTACGGACGAGCGGCCGTCATGATCACGCGCGCGTTCTCCGGTGTCACAATCTCCAACTCCAGTGAATTCCACGGCTTCAGATGTGGACCGCTGGTGCATCCGGGCCGCAATTCCTCACACGCCTGTGCTATCTGGTCCATCTGACTCAGCACACACGCAAAGCTCACACTGACGGACGGTGGTGAATCTGCACATTCGCCGGGCACGAGCAGAACGTCTTGAAATGCCCAGCGCCGCAGGTGCGTCAGTCGATCAGGAACCGAAAAGAGATCGAAGAAACCGAGCCCACGGATCCAGAAGTCGGCCGATTCGGCCAGATTCGAAGTCGGAACCGACACGAACATCGGCATACCGTAGAGACCTCGGAACTGTTCCGGAGGCACGGCGTCTGTAGTGGGGACAGGGACGGGGCTGATGTCGAATGCCGGGTAAGTATCGGTCATGAAGCCATCGTGAGCCCTCACGCTACGTCAGGGTCAAATCGTGTGAAATCCGATCGAACCAGATTGCGCGATCACACCGTGCGTGCGAATGCGCCGTCGTCTGCGAATACCCGTTGGGCAAAGCGTTCGCCGATGAGACGGTGCGTCGCAGCGTCCGGATGGAGCTGATCGGGAAGCGGCAACTCTTCGTTCTCGGCCGCACCATAGAGATCGCACCCGTCGACGTAATGCAGATTGGGATCATCCGCCGATCGCTGGGTTACGATGCGCGCCAACTCTTCCCGAATAGAGCGCAGCGTCAGCTTTCCGGCTGCGCGCTCGGCGGGATCGCCGGTAGCAACGAATCGCATTTCGCCTCTGGCAAGCGCGTCGAAATCGAATGCACCAGGTCCAGGCGTGTCTTCGTGAATCGGGCAATAGACAGGCGAGACGACCAGCAGTGGAGCCACTGGATGACCGTCGCGGACCGTGTCGAGGAAGCCGTGCATTGCCGACGTGAAGGCCCGCAGGCGCATCACGTCGGAGTTGACCAGATTGATGCCCATCTTGATGCTGATGAGGTCGGCAGGAGTGTCTCGCATAGCGCGGGCGACGTACTGGTCCAGCAGAGCGCTGCCGCTGAACCCGAGGTTGATCAGATCCACGCCGCCGAGGGAGGCTGCGAGAGCAGGCCAAGTGCGGGAGGGACTTTCAGCGCCGGAGCCTTGACTGATCGAGCTTCCGTGATGGAGCCACACATCACGCTTCGTGCCGACTGCGAGTTCGAGCGGGGCGTCGGTTCGCAATGCGACAAGTTCGGTGGTTTCGTTGTGCGGCAACCAGATCTCGACGGTCTTGGATCGCGCGGGCAAGTCCGCGAAGCGGATGGTGCTGACGGGTCCGGATTGTCTCTGAGCGGTACCGGTCGCCATGTCGATCGTCACCGTGTTGCCACCCTCAGCGATTGCGTGCCCGGTTGGTTCGCCGTCGACGATCAGGTCGTACACCCCTTGCGGCCTCGGCGGAGCACCGATGTAGATCATTTTCGTGGGCAGAGTGTCGAGTTCGATGGCCGTAGCGCTGGTTCGGAACACCAGCCGCACTCCGGACGGTTGTGATTGCGCCATTGCCATCTGCCCGTCAGCGAATTGCGTGCGAGCTCTGGCAGGCAGACGGTGTGTCAGCACACCGCGTTCGGTCCGCTCGAGCTCGAGGGCTCCGCGCACGATGTCCTCGGAAATTACGGTAGTAATCCAGCTGCTCTGGCTGTTCATCTCATTCACCTGTAGATAAGTTGCGAAGGTTTTAACTACAGCACACAGTAATTTGCCTATACTATTTAGGCAAGCGGTTTCACTTCTCGACGAACAGGACCAACGGACATGCCTCGCGCAGGACTGACACCCGAACGCCTCGCCGTGGCGGGCGCCGAATTGGCCGACGAGGTGGGCTTCGAGCAGGTGACCGTATCGGCGGTCGCCAGAGCGTTCGACGTCAAGGTCGCAAGCCTGTACTCGCACGTGAAAAGTTCGAACGACCTCAAAACCAGAATCGCGCTGCTTGCCTTGGAAGAGATGGCCGACCAGGCTGCCGACGCCGTGGCCGGTCGGTCCGGCCGCGACGCCTTGACCGCCTTCGCGAACGTGTACCGCAACTACGCGAGGTCACACCCTGGTCGGTACGCCGCGTCACAGATGCGCCTCACCCCGGAGGCCGCGGCCGCGAGCGCGGGTTTCAGACACTCGCAGATGATGCGATCGATTCTGCGCGGGTACAACCTCACCGATCTCGATCAGACCCACGCAGTTCGGTTGCTCGGCAGCGTTTTTCATGGGTACGCCAGCCTCGAGCTGGGTGGATCGTTCAGCCACAGTGCACCGGACAGCGCCGAAAGCTGGGCAAGAATCCTCGAGGCTCTCGATTCGATGCTGACCAATTGGCCAGCGTCGAGTCCATGACCAGTCGTGATTCTTGCGCGCCAAGTTCTTGCGCCACTTGGTGATCGCACACGGCCAAGAAACCTCGGGCCCACCCCAGGAGCGGCGCCACACAATCGCGCGCTCCCGCAACCACAGGTCGCACTGGGACAGAAGAAGGTCCGAGTAGGCAAGAAGCCGGGCGTGGAGCTCCGCTTAGAGGAGAAGCTTGGCGCGCAGAGAGTCGACAGTGCCCTGGTCGACGCCGAGGCCCTCCCGTACGTAAGTATCCATACCGCCGTAGAGCCGGTCCACCTGTGCATACGCCGCATCGAGCCACGACAGGTCCACCGCGTCGTCCCGGCCCAGGTACGTGTTCGACGCCATGAAATCGGCACTGATGAACTCACGCGGGACACCCAGAATGGTCAGCAGGATCGCGGTACCCCAACCGGTGCGGTCCTTCCCTGCACTGCAGTGGTAGACGGTTGCGCCGTCGGAGTTGTTCGCGATCGCAGTCAGCAGGTCACGGAAGGCGACATCGGAACCACGGTAGTTGACCATGAACGGGTAGCCGATGCTCTGGCCGATGTTCGAGGTTCCCTTGACTGCGCCGTCGATCAACGCGCGACCGAGGGTCAGGGGAACGAACTCGTGGAACGCGATGCCGTGTTCGATACTGACGACGTCGGCGACCTGGTAGGTGACCCCGGCGGGGATCCGATCGGGATCCTCCGCACGTTCGGAGGCGTTGCGCAGGTCGACGTCGAGGGTCAGGTTCGCGGCGGTGAGTTTTGCCAGATCAGTCTCATTGAGCGAGCTGAGCTTGTTGGAACGGAACACCAGGCCTGTCCGGACGGTCCTGCCGTCGGTAGTCCGATACCCGCCGATATCGCGGAAGTTCCGCGCCTCGTCGAGCCTGATCTCGGCCGCGGACGGCGGTGGGATCTCCGGCAGCGGCGGTTGCTCCCCGGACGATCCGAACTGACTCGAACCCAATTGCAGGTCGCCGCTCGAAGCGGAGGCGAGTGTGGGGCCTGTCAGGGCCGCACCCATAGCGACCAGCGCAGCGAGGGCGATTCCGAAAGGGCGCGCCCCTCGGCGGCGCGTGTAGACAGTTGTCACCTTCATCCTCTCATTCGCTGTGCGGGATACCCCGCGCCCCGCAAACTCCCGTGCGAGATTACAAGGGTGGCACGCTCCTCGTCCCGACTTTGCTCCAGAAACCGGACATGTGTTCAGGTGCCCGGCCAGCCGCCATCCGGCAGGAAGAAACTCTTGCCCGTCACTGCGTCGCCATCGACCACGCCGGGCCCGTTCGAACGACAGACCGCGGCCGCGCCCGTGCTTGTCACGCGGGGTCGGAGTCGAGTCGATTCCGAAGCCAAGCACCCATATCCGACGCAGCGCGGCGGGCAACAGGCGTTGGATGGTTTGTAAATCCATGCGGGACATCAGGATAGAGACGCAAGTCGACGTCGTTTCCGGCCGCCGACAGTCGCGCCACCATGGCAAGGTTCTCTGCCAGGACCACGTCTTCTGATCCAACGACAACGAGGGTCGGCGGCAGGCCGCTGAGGTCGCCGAATGTCGGAGAAATATCCGGAAGAGTGCGATCATCGACATGGCCGACGTAGGCTTCGATGAAGTATTCGTCGCTGATGGTGCGGCCCGCGGGAGTCTGGGCACTGACGTCGTACGTGCCCGCTTCCAGCACCGCACCCGAAAATGCCTTGGCCAGACCTCGATCACGAAGGCGCAGCAACGTCGTCGTCACCAAGGTTGCTCCCGCCGACATGCCACCGATGGCGAGCCTGGTCGTCCCGAACCGTTCGGCAGCGACCTCAAGCAGCCACAAGGCGACTGCCTCACAATCGTCCGGCGCTGCCGGCCAAGGGAATTCCGGTGCAAGCCGGTAATCGACGGTAACCACTACCACCCCGACCTCGTCGGCAAGTCTCATGCTTCGGGCGTCAGCGCTGGCCGCTGAACTCATGTAGAAACCCCCACCCGGAAGATACAGATAGACCCCGTTGACATCGCCGTCTTTCGGAGTGACTACGCGTACCGAAACGGATCGGCCCTCGATGTCGAGTGTGTGTTCAACAGCCCGGCTCGCCGTGGGATCAACCACCCTGGATGCTCGCACCACAAGCAGTTCCTGCAGGGAACTCGGACCGACACCGGCAGGCCGCGACGCATAGAACGCTCGCGTACTCGCCAAATCGTCACGAGGCATTTGTTCGATCAGATCAGTCAATGCAAGCTTCACCAGGGCTCCCTCGGGTCGAGACTTGTCGACAATGATGACACCTCCAGCAGGAGCACGTGTCCGACGTGTTCTCGGCAACGCGGGGCCGTGACAGGTATGAGCAAACCGCGCCGGAAAGAGGTCTTCTCACGCTAGCCTCGACTCGGAATTGGACGTTTGTCTAGAAAGGTCGATGGATGCGTGCGCTGTTGCTTGCCACCCTCGCAATCCTGGTCCTCCAGATTGCAACTCCGGCGGCGAACGCTGCACCACCGGATCCGGGCTGGACTCTCCCCCAACTGACCGTCGCAGATCGAACGATCAAGGACGTCGACGGACGAACGGTGTTGCTCCGCGGCGTGAACGCCAACGGTCTCAATGACTACGCAACCAACGGCACCGGTCTACCCACCGTTACGCCGCTGGGAAGAACGGACTTCGCGCAGATGGCAGCGCTGGGCTTCAACGTCGTCCGACTCAACGTCGCGTGGTCCCTCCTGGAACCGATCCGCGGTGCATTCGACACTGCGTACGTCGACCGCGTTCGAGTAGCGGTCGAGGATGCAAAAGACCACGGCATCTACACCGTTCTCGACATGCATCAGGATGCATGGGGCCCGTACGTCGGCACCCCGAGCGACCAGTCGTGCCCGTCATTCATGCGGCCGGGAGTCGGCTGGGACGGCGCACCCGAGTGGGCAACCCTGACCGGCGGATGGACAACCTGCAACATCGGTGGACTCAGGGAAGCCGCACCCGCGATCGCCCATGCCTTCCAGGCGTTCTACGACGACGAGCAAGGAATCCAGAGTCGCCTCGTCGCGACGTGGGCGCGGTTGGCTGCCGAGTTCAAAGACGAACCAGCTGTAGCCGGATACGACCTGTTGAACGAACCGAACCCCGGCCTGCGCGATCCATTCACGGCAGCTGATCAGATCGGGCAGTTCTACAAGCGGGCCACCCACGCCATCAGGCAGGCCGAAGCAGGAGGATTTCCACACCTCGTGTTCTTCGAGCCCAGCGCGATCTGGTCGGCTTTCGGCCTCGACGCGCTGCCCCCTCGCCATTACCTGACCGATCCTCTGGTGGTCTTCTCGCCCCATCTCTACAGCGAATCGATAACGGTCAGTAGCGAATTTCCCGGAATCGAAGACGGGTTCAAGATCGCCGACCGCGCTGCCGCCTGGTACGACGCCCCGTTGTGGACGGGTGAATGGGGTTGGTTCGGGGATGCCGGCGAGCAGAGAGCAGACGTCGACCGCTTCGTCGATGCCACCGACAGGTACCGGATGGGCGGCGCGTGGTGGTCGTGGACACAAGCGTGCGGTGACCCCCACCCGGTTCGCGACGGCAATACCCACCAGCCGCAGGGAAATCTGAATCGCATCGACTGCCCGTCCGGTGAATCACTCGGGCTCGTAGAGGGATTCGCCGCGCCACTCTCGCGAGCGTATCCGCGGGCAGCGCCCGGCACGCTGACGGAGGTATCGCGTGACGGGTTTGACGGGAGCGGCACCGGACGGGTCGAGGCCTGGTACCCCGGCACCGACCGGCCACAGCTCGAGACCACGAATCTCTCCGACGTCCGACTGTCCCCGATCGAGGGCGGATGGCAACTGATCGGTCACGCCGACGGCGACTACGCGGTCAAGCGCGCCTGATCGAACGATCATCCGGGAATCGCGCGTTCACACCACGCGAAAGAGCGGGTATCAGAAGATTCCGCCAATTCCCTTGCCGATCAGAACAACTCCGACGACCAAGATCAACACACTCATCACCGTGGTGTTGTTGTCCTGGAGCCAGACTTTGAGATTGGCCAATGGCTTTCGCAGGCGATCAGCAGCCACCAGGTATCCGATGACCGGGATCGCGACAGTTGAACTGGCGATGACCGTGAATACGAGAATCGAGGTGATCGCTCCGCTGGTCGCCAACGACGCCGAGCCGATCGACACTCCGGCCGCGATGCACATGAGCAGGTTCTTCGGGTTGATCGCGGCGAGCGCGAATCCAAGGCCCAATCCCTTGGCCGCGGTCATCTCGTCGACGGCTTGCATCCACTTCGGTGTTTCGTGCTCGCCGCTGCGCCCCCGCCACTGCTTGACCCCGACGGCCAACAGAAGGACACCGAGAGCTAGTTTGATCCACGAAACCGTGGCGGACGGTCCGTCGTCTGACGTGCTGACGACACTGGACAAGATGACGAAAAGAACTGTAGCGATGAAGATTCCGAGTAACCAGCCCACCGCGAACCCGGCGCTGGTGCTACCCGCTCGCTTGGAGAGCAACATCAAGATAGTGGCGATGACGGCCACCGGCGACACGGCGACACCGACGGCCAATGGGAGAAGTTCTCCGACAACGGAACCCATGTCAAAACTCATTTCTGATTGCAGCAAGCAGGATAGGCGGTAGGCGAGAAAAGGCGCCCCTGTCCGCCACGGCGGACAACAGAGCACAGCTGATACCGCTGCGCGACAATGCTGACACTGCGAGCGCCTGCGTAGTTGATGCCTCATTCGAAAGGGATGAGTGCCTGAACCGCAGGCCTCGATTCCCCACCGAAGATCGCGAAAAGACTTGGCTAACGGTGTGTCGGCTGCGCTCGCAGCAGAGCGCAGCCGACATCATCGAGGAGGATCACCAGACACAATCTCGAGTAGTGACCTCACGCGTAAAGACGGGTTACTTCGCGCAGCCACTGCCCTCGAACGCGAGCTTGGACGTATATTGCCCGTCCGGCAAATACTCTCCCATCACGGCCTTCTCGTCGCCGGGCGTCTTGGTATCGTGTGCAGCGTGGCTGAAGTCCTTGGCCGGCAGCATGTTCCGCATGATCAAGAGGGAATCGTCGGGATGCCCTGCGCCGTCACCGGCCGGCGAGAGCGAAAGCCATGACACCCCACATTCCTTCGTAGCGTTTGCGGGTCGGTCTTCAGGGAGCGACGCGACAATCGTGTAGCGACCATCCGCATCAGTGGCCATCTGCTCGTCGAACAGACACGTCGCTACCTTCGTCGTTGCCAGCGATTCATTGCTGCACATCGACCAGAACCGCATGTCGACCGCGCTGTCGAGATTCTTTGCGCCGCCTGTAGTCTTCGGAGTCCTCGGCAACTCTCCCCGAAGTACTAGAACTTCGCCGAACCCACGGTTGACTTCGGCTGTGACGTAGCTGTTGTCGATGTTGGAGTACTGCCCGCCCACCCGCTGGGGTGTGCCATCGCATTTGCCGAGATAGGTACAGCCGAGCGTGAACTCGGCGCTGTAGTACGCCCGCCAGACTGGTGTCTGCTCGGAAGGGAATGTCGCAGGCTTGCCCGGTTGGTCACGCAATGCCTTGTACGTGTCTAACGGCAGCGAAGCCGGCTTCAAGATTCCGTTGTCCGCACCGACCGCTGAACACAGATCCTGCCCCCGCAGCACTTGACCACCGGGAAGGTGCAGCTCTGGCTCAGGCAGTCCAACGCCGCCGGTGAGATCACGCCCGTTGTCCGGCAGGTAGATGCGATAAAGCAGGCTTATCCGGTCCTGACCTGGCACACCGGCATACAAGGTGTTGGGTTTCGGCTCAACAGGCGAGGCCTCGTTGAGGACGGAAGCCGTGTACGACCTGGCACTTTCGTTCGATCGATCGGCACCGGGAAGATAGGTGTTGCGCGAACCTGCGTCGGGAGCTGTCGAAATGTCATTGAGGACGGCGGTCGGCATCGCGGTTGCCGCGTTGTACGAGTTCAACGACTGATAGCGCGCATGCGCATACTGCCCTCGGATAACCAACTCGGCGTTCTCGGGGATTGTGAACTGCGCAGCCCAGTAAATCGCCGCAGTGTCAGGAAAGGCGTAGTTGAGCTGTGGGTCCGCGCGCTCGGGATTGATCGGCACGGACCAGAAGCAGGTCGACACCGGATGCTCGACGTCCGGTCCGCCGGATCCGAAATCGACAGAACCAGATTCGGATCCGCTAGCCGAACCGGTTCCTGATCCGGATCCGCTCGACGAACCGAAATCGACAGATCCGACCGCCGGCGCGGCAACCGCGGACCCAGCCCCGGCAAATACAGTGATCGCGCTCAGCGCCACCGCAGCTACGAGTGTTCTTGATGAATGCATCGCGCTCCTTGTTAGATAGCTGACAAACAGTGATAGAACGATCTAGAGCGAGTACTCCCGGTCCAACGACGAGAGACCGTCACGAGGTCCGCACTCCGCACTACTACTTGGTGGGTTGAAAGTCGTTCGTCAGAGCGCCGCGAATCGCGTCGGTGTCCGACTGAGACCAGTTGTCGGGGTGCAGGATCCGCGCCCACATGTCCGCCGCCTCGGCACCGTAGTTGTGCCCGTGACCTGGCGGAACGTCCGCCGAGAAGACCATGTCGAGTGTCACCTGCCAGAATGTCACGAACGGTATCCACGTCATTCCCGGATCGACATCACGGCCGAGAGGCTCGGCAAGCCAGTCCGGCTTGTTCAGAAGCAGGTCGAAAGACCACCAGACAATTGGGTCGCTGGCGTGCTGCCAGTACATGACGCGTGAGTCGTTCCACGGCGCATCCAGTTCGAGATCCTCCGGATAGGCAGCGAAACGAATCGACTGCCCGTCGTCGATCACCGGCACGGCTTCCCGTGAGCCGGAGTCACGACTGCTGGTGATCTCCTGCCATTGAGCGGTGAAGTTCGGAGTCCCCGACCACAACGCCCCATCCACCCGCGTCGCCATGTCCTGTGCTCCCGCGAACGCGGCCTGCCCCCCGTACGATCCGAGGCTCTCGCCGAAAACGACAAGCTTGGGGCGCTTGTCGAGCGGCAGATCGATCCACTTCGCATAGACAGAGTTGAACAGCGCCCGGCCTGCGGCCATCGGGGTTTCGCGATCGGCGATGAATGCCAAAGGGCTGGGAAGGAACGAGTACTGCATCGCCGCGATGGCGGTGTCGCCGCCCTGGACGTATTCGAAAGCGGACGCCACGTCGTCGTTCACCCAGCCGCGGCCGGTGGTGGTCACTACTGCCAGGACGGCACGGTCGAAGCCGCCGGTGCGCTCGAGTTCGTTGACGACCCGCTGCGCGACACCGTCGACGGAATCCGACGACTCACGGCCGGCGTACACGCGGATGGGTTGCTTCGCGTCCCGGCCGGTCAGCGCGGAAATCTGCACCGCAGACGGCCCGCTACCCATGAAAGTGCGACCCTCCTTGCCCAGCGAATCCCATGCCTCGGCAGACATGGGTGAACCACTGCGTTCGGCGATCAGAGGCTGGTCGATACCATCGGGCGTGTCGTTGTCCGCGCCGGAGAAACTCCAGTTCGCAAAAGCGATGAGCCCGTTGTAGAGGGCACCGTTGACGACGAAGATCGCCAACGCGAAGACGACGACCAAGCTCGCGACTTTCGCTGCTTCCTTGGGAACAAACCGCAGAGCAACGGCAGCGAGCCCTCTGGTGAGATACCGCAGACCACGACCCACCTCCAACAAGGTCAACCACACCACCAGCGAAATCAGCAGCACCAGAAGATAGTTCGCCCGGTTCACGCGAGGCGCCTCGACCAGATCACGGACGATCTGCTGCCACCACGAACCCAAGATCAGAAACAGAGGCACCAATATCACTGCCAGTACGGCGAGTACGGCCCAACCGATCCGCTTGGTCCGGTCCGACCATCTCGGTTCGACTCCGCATTTGCGGATCATCCACGCCACGCTCACACCGATGCCGTACCCGGTGGCGACGGAAATACCGGTTGCCACGCCCTGCAGGTACCACGCGCGCGGTAAGAGGGACGGGCTCATCGAGAGGACGAAAAACACCAGACCGAACGACAACCCGACCGAGTGCAGCGTTTTGCCGTAGCGCCGCACACCTTCCCACACACGTTTCATGCCCGAATCGTAAGTGCGCCAGAAAGATGAAATGCGCCTCTCATCCCTTTCGAATGAGGCGCGAACTACGTCGGTGGAAAGTGCTCGCTATTCCACGTCATGCACCGAAAAGCTTCGGCCCAACGGCAATCACGGGCGAACACCGGTGGTGCCTTGACAGATTTCGCACACGCGATTCCGCGTACACTGTGTGGGGTCAATCCACTCAGGACGTACAAATTCGGCGCGATTCTCATGGCGGCAAAACGAGGAAACCTACCGATCGAACTGAGCAGTTTCGTCGGTCGTCGGTCCGAGGCCAAAGAAGTCCGACGCCTGCTATCGGACTACCGGCTTGTGACCCTTACGGGCCTGGGTGGGGTCGGCAAAACCCGCTTGGCGCTCCGTGCCGCCGATGATTCCTCCCGTGCGTTCCCCGGGGGCGTCTGGTTCGTCGACTTCAGCGAACTGCGGGAGCCGGCACTTCTCGATCAGACGATTCTTGCCGCACTCGGAGTACAAGACCGATCTACGCGGTCACCGCGATCGGTACTGATCGGCCGTCTCGTCGACGAACGTGTCCTGCTTGTTCTGGACAATTGCGAACACCTCATCGGCTGGGTTGCCGACACCGCCGCCGAACTTCTCCGGTGCTGTGCCCGATTGGCACTTCTGGCGACCAGCCGAGAACCGCTCGACATTCCCGGCGAGATGGTATTACGGGTGCCGCCTCTGCGATTTCCCACCGAGGCGCCGTCGCCAACCGACACCCGTGATGGTGATGCGATGATGCTGTTCGAGCAGCGGGCACGTTCCTCCGTGACGGACTTCCGCATCACCAGCGAGAACAGCGCGGCTGTGGAGAAGATCGTCCGCCGGTTGGAAGGACTACCACTGCCGATCGAGTTGGCGGCTGCCCGACTGAGGGCGATGTCGGTCGATCAGATCCTGCAAAAACTCGACGACCGCTTCCAACTGCTGACGCGGGGCAGCCGGAACGCTCCAGCGCGTCAACAAACGCTTGCACAGAGTATCGACTGGAGCTTCGCTCTGTGTACGCCGCCGGAGAAGTCGTTGTGGGCGAACTCGAGCGTATTTGCGGGTAGCTTCGATCTCGGGTCCGTCGAAGGAATTCTCGCCGACGAAGCACAGAACGACGACTTGGGCGATCTCGTGATGTCCCTTGTCGACAAGTCGATCCTCATCCGTGAACAAAACGGCTCTTACGTCCGCTACCGCCTACTCGAGACTCTTCGCGACTACGGGCGTGAACTGGTGTCAGTCGACGAGTGGGTCTCGCTGCAGCGCAGGCACAGTGAGTGGTTCAGGCAACTCGTCTTCCGCGCCGGAGTCGACTGGACGGGGCCGCACCAAATCGATTGGATGACGCGGATCGACCGCGACTTACCCAACGTGCGCACCGCGTTGGAATTCGGTCTGACCGAACCCGACTCGGTCGAAGCCACATTGCGTACCGCAAGTGCCTTGCATGATTACTGGCTTGCACGTGGTCGATTCAACGAAGGTCGCTACTGGTTGGGTCGCGCCCTGGCCGAGGTGCCCGAACTGACCGAGGGCACTCTCGATGAGGCGGTAGTCGAGGCCGCCGCGACAGGCGCACTGCTGGCAGCCCTCCAACGAGATATCGCTTCGGCGACAAGCATTGCCGAAGAGGCTCGGCGACAGGCCGAGATGCAGCGGAACGACGACGGACGCATACTGGCGCGGTACACGCTCGGATTCGTAGCGGTCGCCGACGGCGATCTCGTGCGCGGCGCCGAGTACCTGGAGCAGGCTGTCGCAGCATTCCGGGCAAACGACGACATCGCCCGTCTGGTACCCGCGCTCTACTGGTTCGCCTTCGTCGTCGACGCACTCGGCGAAACCGACCGGGCTGCAAGTATTTACGAGGAGGAGTTGGCCCTCACCGAATCGCGCGGCGAAATCTTGTGGCGGTCGATGACGATGTCGGACTACGGATCCGCCCTGTGGCGTCATGGCAACCACGCTCGCGGTATCGAGCTACTCGAAGATTCTCTCCGATTGCTGCGAGGGCTGGGTAACCAGTTCGGATGTGCATGGTGCCTCGAGGAAATCGCGTGGACGCTTGTCGACCGGGACACAAAGCTGGCAGCCACACTGATGGGAGCTGCCGACACGCTGTTCACCGCCACGGGCAGCCCGATGGACACCTTCAGGAGCATGGTCCCGTACCACGAAAACAGCGTGACCGAGGCTCGTAACCGGATCGGAGACAGGGTGTTTCAAACAGCATTCGCTCATGGACGAGCTCTGACTCTCGACGACGCAGCGGCCCGCGCGCTGAGAGAGCAACCGCCCGGTGGATCACCGAAATCGGCGGCCGACGAAGTGCTGACTCCGCGGGAGCAGCAGGTGGCCGAACTCGTCGCACAGGGCCTGACCAACCGAGCAATCGCGGACAAGCTGGTCATTTCTCAGCGCACTGTCGACGGCCACGTCGATCACATACTGAACAAACTGGGGTACGGCTCGCGCACCAGGATTGCGGCCTGGGTGCTCCAGCGCACAAACGACTTCCGCAACCCTTCGACCTCGTGACGGTCCGTGTCTCCGATCGATCGCGGCGCGGCGGGTAACCCGGCCGAATCCTGTCGCAAGAATCCGACTGTCGAAAGTTTTCTCAGCCTTCGTGATCAGCGAGAGTCCAGTGTCCCGCACCGCGCAGTTCGAGTTGTCGATTGTGAAAAACGTCGAGGGTGCTGCGATGCCCGACGCTGACAATGATGCTGTCGGGCAGTTCACGGCGAAGGATGTCGTAGAGCGTGTACTCGAGGCCTTCGTCGATTCCGGATGTCGCCTCGTCGAGAAATGCGGTTCGCGGTCGGATCAGGAGGACTCGGGCGAACGCCAACCGTTGTTGTTCGCCCGGCGACAGAATTCGAGTCCAATCAGCCGGCTCGTCGAGCCGACCGATCAAATGTGCGAGATGCACCTCGGCGAGCGCGTCGTGGAGCCTGCGGTCGTCGAAGTCCGAGCGCCCGGTGTTCGGCTGACCTGAGGGCAACTGGTCCGGATATGCCAAACCCGCGCGCAGAGAACCCAATGGTAGGTATGGCCGTTGTGAGAGGAACAGGACGTCTCCGACCGGGGTGGTCACGGAACCGTTTGTGTACGGCCACAACTGCGCGATGCTGCGGAGCAGCGTGGTTTTGCCGCTACCCGACGGACCCTTCACCAGCAGTGCATCGCCGGGCCCCAGTGACATGTCGAGTTCGGAGATCAACGCCTCACCAACCGGCGTGCGCACGTCGAGTCCCCGAACAACCAAATGACTGCCAGCGGAGAACGCGTCGAGCACGGGAAGTGCGCGGGCACGTCGATTGGCATCGGCGAGCCCGGTCAAACGGATCAGTGTGGCCCGGAAACTTGCAAAATCGGCATAGGACTCTCGAAAGAACGACAACGAATTGTGCACCTGGCCGAATGCTTGAGCAGTTTGCATCACGTCGCCGAAAGTGATCTGCCCGCTGAACAATCGAGATCCCTGGACCAGAAACGGAAACACCACCGCTGTCTGATCCACTGCCAGATTGAAGCCACTGAACTTGAGCGTCCGGAAGACGATCGCCCACATATTGCGGATCACTGCAGCAAAACGTAGTCCGAGCGTGCGTCGTTCGACGTTCTCTCCGCGATAGAAGGCGATGCTTTCGCCGTACTCCCGTAGTCGAACCAACGCGTACCGGAAGCTGGCGCCGAGTTTCTCGTTCAAGAAGTTCAGCATGATCAAAGGCCGGCCGATCCAGAATGCGAGTGCCGTGGTCACCAACACGTAGATGTAGACGAGAAAGATCATCGCTCGCGGAATCTCGGCACCGAAAACAGTCAAGGGACCGGACAGATCCCACAGGATCTTGGTGAAGCTGACGATCGAGACCATTGCGGCGACGGCGCCCATGGACAACGTGCGGGACGACGTCGCGAATGCGGTGATGTCTGCCTGAATACGTTGGTCCGGATTGTCGACCGGGTTCTCCAGGAAGTTTCCGCGATAGTAGGCGCGGCCGTCGAGCCAATCGTCGGTCAATGTGTCATTGAGCCAACTGCGCCAATTGATATCGAGTGTTTGGCCTACCAGGTAGACGACGAGTGAGCTAGCGACGTGGACTGCGGCCAATATCGCGAACACTCGCAGGTAGTGCCAGAAAGCGGTTTCGTCAAGGTTCTGAATGGCGTCGTAGAAATCCTTGTACCAGTACGAGAACAACACCGTCACGCGGACACCGAATATCGTGAGCAGCAGCAGTAACGCGAGAATCGACAGCGGAATGACGGTGCGCCGGGGATCGAAGTAGGGCCAAGCCATTCGCCGAAACTGGTTGCCCCAGACGGTATACCGAGCAAGCAGCAGCGCGGTGACGACGAGAACCACTACCGTGATCGCATATGCCTCTGCCAACCACAGTGCGCTGTCCGTTACCGCGCTACCCCAATTCACCGTAGCCTCCGTCCTGGAGGGGAACTGACGATCACATATCGGTCGACAGCATTCGGTTCGCGATCCGCAATCCCGAGTCTTCCGCGGCATCCAATGCACGTGATTGCTCTGCCGTTATCCTGTCGCACACCCAATCCCAGTGCATCGTCACCACAGCGCCGGGGACGGGCATCGCCGCAAGCGCGTTGCCCTCGACCCTCCACCGCACTCTCTGCGTTGCCGGTCGGCCGCGTGCGAGTTGCTCACCGTCGAACTCGAGCGGGGACGAAACCACCAATGCATGCTCCTCGCCGACGTCCTCGACCACTCCCCATCTGATCCGGCAGTTCTGGAGGACGGACAGTGGGACCGCACCGCGCTTCCGAAGAAGCTTGACCCACGGATACACCAGAAATACGTGAAAACTGTGGTGCGCGAGCGCGCGGTCCCGACCCCCGAGGACGGGGAGGAACCCGGTGTTCTCGCGTTCACCGAATGCCCCCCTCAAGTGCTGTAACAACTTCCCCGAATCGAGAGAGTCGAGGAGATCACCTCCCACCCAATAGGCTTCGATCACTCGCGGATCCAGGGGGTCGTCGATGCCCGCTCCTACAGCCAATGCCTCGAGGTACGGCCACGCACCGTCGAATTGACGAGCGTGATCACGGTCGCCGCTGCCCGAGTTGCCGCTGGCCAGACGAAGCAGCACTGAAGGATCGTCGGGTCCGCAGTAACCCAACTCGTTCGGCGGATACGCGTAGCGGGCAAACAATGCCGGCCCGTTCATACCGACGGCAGTCATCAGCAGATCCGAGGAAGTTGTTCACCTGCCGGCAAATCCACTACCCGATTGCCTCCCAATGCCGTACGCGCCACCACCATTGTGCGATGTTCGGCCACGCACTCCCCGATCACGGCGGCTCCCACACTCAGTGGATTGCCGTGCATCGCTTCCAGAACCAGGGCGGCATCTTCGCGTGGAACGAAAGCGATCAACTTGCCCTCGTTTGCGACGTACAACGGATCCAAGCCGAGTAGCCCACAGGCGTCGCGCACGTCAGCGGGAATCGGCAGATCTCGCTCCACCAGCGCAACCCCGATGTTCGACGCCTGAGCGATCTCGTTGAGGGTCGCGGCGACTCCGCCCCGCGTAGGGTCGCGCAGGACGTGGATGTCGACGCCGGTGGCAATCATGTCGGCCACCACGCCGTTCAGGGCCGCACAATCACTGCGCACTTCGGTCCCGAATTCGAGACCTTCGCGACAACTCATCACGGCCACGCCGTGAACGCCGATGTCGCCGCTGACGATCACGACGTCACCCACTTGTGCGCGAGTGGGGCTGATGTCCACCCCGTCGGCGACAATCCCGATTCCGGCGGTGTTGATGAAGACTCCGTCTCCGTGACCGGCATCGACGACCTTGGTATCACCCGTCACCAGCCGAACGCCGGCAACGTGCGCGGCCTCACCGAGCGCCTTAGCGATTCCCGCGATGTCGGTCAGTGCGGTCCCTTCTTCCAGGATGAATGCCGTCGACATCACCAATGGCTGCGCTCCAGTCATCGCCAGGTCGTTCACCGTTCCGTTGACAGCGAGATCGCCGATAGTTCCGCCGGGAAACACCATGGGTTTGACGACATACGAGTCGGTCGAGAACGCGAGCCGCACCCCGCCGACGTCGAATACGGCCGAGTCACCGAGTTCTGCATCGGCAGCGCTTCCGAACGAGGGCAGGAACAGGTGCTCGATGAGCTCGGCGGACATCGCTCCTCCACCACCGTGCCCCATGACGATGTTCGGCGAATCACGCAGCGGCAGTGGGCAGACCCACGCCGACAAGTCCACGACAGCGGTCTCCTCAGCCGGCATGACCCGCCTCCTGAAGTTCCAGGCGCCGGTACAGGTAGTACGCGGCGCACGCCCCCTCGGACGACACCATCGTGGCACCGAGCGGATTCCGCGGAGTGCATTCCTTCCCGAAGGCACTGCACTCGTGTGGCTTGATCAAACCTTGCAACACTTCTCCGGAACGGCAGACGCTCGACTCGTCAGTGTGGATATCGGTCACCGAAAAACGCTCTTCGGCATCAAAATACGCATACTTCGGTGCCAGCTGCCAACCGCTGTCCGGGATCGATCCGATGCCGCGCCACGTCCGGTCCGACACGGCGAACACATCCTCGAGCATCGCTTTCGCTGCGGTGTTGCCCTGCGCGGTGACGGCACGGGCGTAGGCATTTTCGACCTCGTATCGACCCGATTCCAACTGCAGCACCGTCTTTCGGATGCCCTCCAGCAGATCCAGCGGCTCGAATCCGGTGACGACGATCGGGACCTTGTACTTCTCGGCCAGCGCCGGGTACTCCGACGTTCCCATCACACTGCACACATGCCCGGCCGCCAGAAATGCCTGCACGCGGCACTCTGGCGAATCCATGATCGCGGCCATCGCCGGCGGGACCAGAACGTGCGAAACGAGTAGCGAGAAGTTCTCGATACCCAGGCGATTGGCCTGATAGACGGTCATGGCGTTGGCCGGCGCGGTGGTCTCGAATCCGATCCCGAAGAACACCACTTGCCGGCCCGGATTCTCCTTGGCAATAGTCAGTGCATCCAACGGTGAGTACACCACCCGCACGTCACCGCCGGCGCTCTTGATGCGGAACAGATCCGACGAACTCCCCGGAACTCGCAACATGTCCCCGAAGGAGCAGAAAATGACATCGGGTCTTGCCGCGATTTCGAGAGCTTTGTCGATGATCTCGAGCGGGGTGACACAGACCGGGCATCCGGGTCCGTGGATCATCTCGATCTGTTGGGGAAGTAATTGATCGATGCCGTGTCTGATGATCGAATGTGTCTGACCACCACACACTTCCATGATCGCCCATCGCCGTGTGGCCAGCGCACGGATCTGATCCAGCAGTTTGCCGGCCAGTTCCGGATCGGAGAACTCGTCCAGATATTTCATGATTCCGTCTCCTTCGGTTCGATCCCCGCGGCCCGGGCAGCCCTTTCGAACCCGTCACCGAATTCCTCTTCCAGTACGCCGAGGTGCTCGAATTCCGCCAGCGTGCTGCGAGCGGATTCCTCGTCGAGTCGCTGGATGGCAAATCCGACGTGCACCACGACGTACTCGCCGACTTGGGCGCCCGGAATGTACTCGAGACACACTTCTTTTCGGACGCCACCGAAGTTCACCACCGACATCGTCGTTCCGTCGCGTTCCTCCAGGGACTCGATACGTCCCGGTACGGCTAGGCACATGACACAACTCCTGACCTCATGACGAACTCCCCACCAGCACTTGGCCGTAGGCGAGACCGCCGTCGTTCGGCGGCAACTCCAGTCCTGTCAACGGCGTGAATCCAGCGTCTGAGAGCAGAGCACACGCCCGAACGAGCAGTAGAGGGTTCTGAAAGACACCTCCGGTGAGTACTACCTCGTCCACTCCCGCCAGTTCCCGGCCACGAATTGCCCACTCGAGCACCAGGTGCGCTACGGATTCGTGGAAACGGGCGCCGATCACTTCAGCGGGCAACTTCTCCCGGAGATCGCGGACAACAGCCCGAATGACCGACCGCGGATCTGCTGTCCACGAATCGTCGTCCGACTGCGTCCAATCGAAGGTGTACCGCGAACCGGCGCTGTCGACTCCCCTCGACACCCCCTCCAACTCGATGGCAGCCTGCGCTTCGTAGTCGACCCTCTGACGGACCCCGGTCAGCGAGGAGACTGCGTCGAACAACCGCCCCATGCTCGAGGTGTCCACGCACCCGAAACCGGTTTCCATCTGGTGAAGTAGGACCGACTGCTCTCGGGGCGGACAGGCTGCCACGGGCGCGAGGTCGGATTCCCAGTCCAACCCGGCATGCCACAGGTGGGCGAGCGCCATTCGGTACGGCCGTTCCACTCCGGCATCGCCACCGGGCAGCAGTACGTATCCCAGATGCGCGAGACGGCGATAACCCTTGTACGTCGCCAGCAGTAGTTCCCCTCCCCACACTGCGCCGTCCGCCCCGTAGCCGGTGCCGTCGAACGCTATTCCGAGAACTGGTTCGCTCCCGTCCCGGCCGTTCTCCCCCATCACGGAAGCCACATGTGCGTGGTGATGCCCGACGATGCGCACCGGTCGGTCACCACTACGACTGCGAGCCCACGAGGACGAGCGATACCGAGGATGCTCGTCACAGGCGATCTGGTGCGGCACCACCCCCGTGATCGATTCGAAGTGACTCTCCGACGCAGCAAAACTGTCGATGACAGCGAGGTCGCCCATGTCTCCGATGTGCTGACTCGGCCACACATATCCGTCCTCGGCAAGACAGAAGGTGTTCTTCAGGTCGGCCCCGACCGCCAAGGTAGGCGGTACGTCGAACGGCGCGGTGACGGGCAGCGGAGCATATCCGCGCGAGCGACGAAGCAACTGTCTTCCACTGCCGACTATTCGCATCACCGAGTCGTCACACGGCATCAAGATCGGACGGTTGTGGGTCAATACCCCGTCGGCCAGGTCACCCAATCGTTCGAGATCGTTGTCGGAGTACAGAATCGGCTCACCGCCGATGTTCGCCGATGTCATGACCAACACCGCTGGGCCCGCCTCTTCTCCGGCCAAACCCAGAAGAAGATGCTGAATCGGGTTGTAGGCCAGCATGATTCCGATATCCGGAATGCCGGGGGCAATCAAGGGGGAAAGCGCGTATCCAGACGCTTTGGCAACCAGCACAATCGGGCGCTCGCGCGAGGACATGGCATCAGCCTCGGCATCACCGACCACACCCAACTCTCTGGCTTCTGGCACATCGCGCACCATCACCGCCAACGGCTTGCTTGCTCGATGCTTGCGTTCACGCAACTCGTGAACCGCGCGGTCGTCGCGGGCATCACAAGCCAGGTGAAATCCTCCGATTCCCTTGACAGCAAGAATCTTCCCGTCTCGCAGTAGGGATCGGGCTCGTAGCAGTGCACCCTCACCGGTCACGGCGGGCGCGTCCCCTTCCACGAACGATAGCGTTGGACCGCACTGCGGGCAGGCAATCGGTTGCGCATGAAACCGGCGGTCGGCGGGATCCACGTACTCCGCCGCACAGTTCGCGCACAACGGGAATCGCTTCATCGTCGTAGCGGCCCGGTCGTAGGGCAGCGATTCGATGATCGTGAATCGCGGACCGCAGTTGGTGCAGGTGATGAATGGATGACGATATCGCCGATCGCTCGGATCAGTCAGTTCCCGGAGGCAGTCGTCGCAGATCCCGACATCCGCCGGCGCCAAGGTTCGCCCGACCGACCCCGCATCCGTCTCGACTATGCGAAACCCCTCACGACCAACCGGCCGCGAGTCCTCGCGCTCTACCGACTCCACCCGTGCCAGCGGTGGGGGGCGGTTTCGCACCCGAGCGACAAATGCATCGATTGTCTCTCCGTCGCCTTCGACGTCGATCACGACACCGAGAGCAGAATTTCCCACCGAACCCGACAGTCCCAGTTCGGTGGCGGTCGCATGGACGAACGGCCGGAAGCCCACCCCCTGGACTACGCCACGAACGATGACACGGCAGGCGATCTTCATGTCCCGACCTCGCCGTTACCAGTATCGGAGTCGACTACCTCACCGTCGTGGCCACCACGGCCCATCAGTTCGAGGCCGGCCCGAGCGTGGCGAGCTCCCTGCTCGTCGACCTTCTCGACTGCGAAGCCCATGTGGATCACCACCCAGTCACCTGCCGTGACGGTGCCTTCGTCGAGCATTCCGATGTTGACCTTGCGTGGTGCCCCCTCCACGTCGACGAGAGCGAGTTGACCTCCGTATCCGTCCAGTAGTTCGCGTACCCGTCCCGGAATCCCCAGACACATGACTCACACCTCCGGCCCCAGTGTGGTGGCATCACAGTCCACGTCGATGGACCGGACGAGTGCCAGCACCGCAGAAGCGGCTTGCCTTACCGAATCACGCATCTCCGCACTCAATCCGATTCCGTCGCCGATCGATTTCGCATGTGCCCCCACCACGAACGTCCGCGGGAGTGTTCCGCCGAGGGCCTGCAGGCTGGCAAACACCGAACTCGGATGCATCGAGTGCGCGTCGAAACCTCCTTGCGGGCCTTCACTTTCGGGGTCCACTTCGATGATCGCGAGCTTGCCCGGGACTCCGGTCGCCGGTAAGGCGTCGATCAGGACCAGGGCGTCCCACGACTCCAACAAGTCGTACGCCAGATGCACGCCCCGAATCCCGTAGTCGACCAGGCGAGCTCCCGATGGGAGATTCTCATGCTGCAGCGCCCGAACAACTTCGGGGCCGAATCCGTCGTCTTCGAGAAAAATGTTTCCGACACCTGCAATCAGCACGCGCACAGCGCTTTACATCTTTCGCATTCGCAGATAGCGCTGGATGTCCGGCATCGACACCACCAGGACGATCGCGGCTGCGATCGCGGTGGCGCCGAGAAGTGCCGTCGACAGCAATCCCATGCTCCTCATGGCGAGTTCTCCTCTCGATAGCGGTGAAGTTCGATAGCTGTGAGTACGTCACGCGCTGTCGCGCGGCATCGGCTCTATCTCGTCCGGCGCGAAGTACAGGTAGCGGCCGTACCAGTTGTGCAGATCGGCGGCCGGATCGTCCAACAGTGTCACCCCAACATGAATGTCGCCGTCCACGTCTTCATGAATGGTGGCGACGTGGGCGATCCGGCCGTCGAAGAACAGGTCCTGAGCATCAGCGCGGCGTGAGGGGTGGAGCCGAACCGTACTTCCACCAGAGACACGGACGCCGTTGATCAGAACTGCGTCGGTGCGTGGTTGAACACTGGTGTCGGCTTCCGGGGTCCACCAGTCCACACCGTCAGGCACCTCGGGTATCAGATCAGAACCGGCATTCGAATCTCGCAGCACGCCGTGCAGGCCGGCTAGATCGTCGTCCGTCAATCGCTCACATCGGTCGATGATGTCGGCAGCTCTGGAGTCGGTAGCTCGCGCCCGCGCCTTTTCCTCGTCGGTCATGGCAAGGATTCTCAGGGTGAGAATTTCGTCGATCTCGGTCGAGTCGAAGAGAGATCCCTCGCTCTGCGGCGCAATCTCGGGAAAGTCGTACAGGATGATCGGTGACACCAGAACGGTGGGAGATGTGCCAGGGTGAGTGGGGTCCTCGGTCCCCGCAAGCACCGGATAACAGCGATTTTGCCGCAACTGCTCCGAGTGATCTGCTTCTTCGAACAACGACAGGAACCTCGAGCCTGTGCAGTTCACAATGACGTGAGTCCCCAGCATCGATTGCGCGGTGGCCGTGCCCTTGTCCCGTGCGTAGACGCTCGTGGCGTTCATGATCTCCACGGAAATCACCGTGCGTCCGTCCCCGGCGGAGGCGCTCACTGCCAAGAGGCCATTGACCGGAAGCCGTGTCCGAACGATCCGTCCGACCACCCTGCCCCGAGAGTCCGACAAAGTCTCTCCTTCGACAACTCCGGCCGCACAGAAGGTTTCTTCGACGCCGGCCTCGAGTTCGTCCAGACCCCACGGACCCAACACGATCTCGGACTCGGTGGCTTCGTCCCACGAGATCGACTCCCGCTCGCCGACTACCAACCGATCGACCGGGATCCACGCCCCGCCGGCGCCGAGTCGTTCAACCGTCCGCGACTGGTGGTGCAGAAATCTCACAGTCGCAGAAACTTCGACGCCGTTCCGCTCGAATTCGCCGAGCAGACATTGCGCGGACATCGACGGTTCCTCGCCGACTCCGACCTCGGCGGCGCCGGGCGGTCCGAGAACCCCGAACTGCCAACGGGATTGATTCTTCGCCGAGCCGGCCCGGTAGGGATAGAGAAGATATCCCTCGTACAGGACGGCGTCGGCCACGGCCCGAACGTCGTGATCCATCCCCGTTCGAGTCATCGCGGCACCTGGCTCGCCGTCAGCAACTGCCGCACGGCTGAATCGAGGTCCGTGAGGCCGTGCGCTGCCTTGAACCGCACGAGATCGGCAATCGTCTCATGGTCGAGGCGTACCCAACCAGACGCCGGATAATGCGCAGCCATCAGCTGTTTCCACACGTCGACCGGCAATTCGTAGGCAGCAGATCTGTCCCACGGGATCTGCTGCACGGAGAACCCACGCGGTCCGTCGGTGAATACCGTGCCGCTCAGTAGAACCACGATCGGAATCGTTCCGTCTCCGAGTGCGTGCATGTACTTCGACGCCGTCACCGAGAAGTCGTACGTACACGCCATGGGCAAGGCCGCGACCGTTGTTCCGGTGAATCCTTGAACGACCGTGGAACATTCCATCCACAGGAAGGTGCGCAGCGTACTCGACCAACGCTCCCGCGGACCGAAGAGATCGCGCAGACCTTCGCCTTCGGCGTCGGAGTACGGTCGGCGGTGTGGTTCGATTCGTACCTGCGCGCGCAGAGCCACCGCACGGACGGTCGTGCCGGTGGATTCCGACATTCTCAATCTCACCGTCAGATTCGGCGTAACCGCGTACGGTTCCACCTCCATGTTGTCGATCGAGAAGTCGAGAACAGTCATGCCGACCTGCTTCGCGCCTCGACGCGCCCGAAGAACTCGTCCACTGCGCGTGCGGCATCCTGGCCACCGTCGAATCCGCGCCACACGGTGCGCAATCGTCCCACCAGTTCGTAACAGGCGTCGATGGGAACAACGAAGCATCTCGGCGATTGTCCTGACGTGGGCACCGACACGATCAACGCCTCGACGTCGGCCCGCATCTGCGCGAGCCCCGGATTCTCCTCGAGCACAGTCTCGAACGAGTCGATGGGCAACTCGGATTCGGTAGCTCCGGCCGGTCCCGGATAGAGGACTATGTACTTGTCGAGGAGTGAGTTGCGGAAGAAGAATGCCAGGCCGACGGGGATTTCCAGAGACTCCCACCGGCCAGGGCCGAGGTCGAAGTCCGGAAACTCGAGGTACCGATCGGGAACCGCTTTGTATCGAAGGTCCGCGTCGACCGGTGCAAAGAGTAGATAGCAGGGTCGGCACACGCACATCAGGCTCCGGACCTGTACGTCCACGACGTGCTGGTGTTCGTCGCCTATGCCCGCCGCACACATCTCACACCTCGGTCCGGTCGGAACGACACGCGACGAGGCGATTCGTGTGAGCACCTCTCCCACAGTGACTTTCATGACCGGGCTGCGTTCACGGCTAGGTCACCGGTATCACAGAATCGTCAGCAAGCGCGACCGAGAGCACTCCGTCGCGAATCAGCACCGGCACAGGCGCCAGGTGCTCGGAGCCGGTGCCCACCCGCGCTCCCGCCCCGTACACACTGAAGTGGGCAGAGCACGTCGGACAGGTGAGGACAGCGGCGTCTCGGGCAGGACGGCCCATCATGCGTTCGAGCACAGCCCCCGCCATCGAGTGCTCACACACCGGGCAACGGTCGCGATACGCGTACAGATCGTCACCGGAGCGGCAGACCAACAGATCGGTGCCCGACACGCGGAAGCCCGCGACCTCTCCCACCTCGACTTCGGCGAATTCGGGGACCTCCACCCAGTGCGTACCTCCCCCGTCGGCGTGAACGTGCGAGAACAGGGACTCGACCGAAATCACACCCGACTTCAGCTCATGCGAATCCGGTGTTTCGACGTCGATTCCGGTGGTCTCGGGTGCCGCCGCCTGCACCGCGTCCTGGACCGCGGTTTCGAGGGTCACCGAGGACGAAGGGCAACTGCTACAGCTTCCGAGAAGCCGTAGTCGCACTACGCCGTCCGCCACCTCGATCAGTTCGACGTCGCCTCCGTGCGAACCGAGGTACGGACGCACGCTGTCGAGCGCAGTGCGGACGCGGGTCTCCACGTCGTGCGGGTGAAGTCCGTGCACCAGTAGCAGGCTGGACACCAGATCGTCGCGAACCATCGCATCCATCGTGGCCGGATCTGCCAGAGCGACGGTGCGTTCGAGTGCTGCGCCGTACAACTGCACGACCTCACGCACCAGTTGCTCGGCGCGATCTCTCGCCACCGGGCCTGCGCCGGCGTTGGCCTGCAACAACGTCTCGATGCGCTCACCTGCTCCGCGCCAGTAGTCGGCCGATTGCTCCATCGATCACTCCCCGGTCACGGACTGCGTCGGAGAGTGCAACTTCTCCAGGGTCTTGCCACCGCCGAGATACATGTGAACACCACACGGCAGGCAGGGATCGAAACTACGCACGGTCCGCATGATGTCGATGCCCTTGAAGTGGTCTCGATCGTTCTCCTCGAAGATCGGCTGACCCTGCACGGCATCCTCGTACGGGCCGGGGGTTCCGTAGCTGTCGCGCGGGCTCGCATTCCACGGTGTCGGTGGGTACGGGTGATAGTTCGCGATTTTTCCGTCACGAATCACCATGTGGTGTGAGAGAACTCCGCGGACGGCTTCGGTGAATCCGCAACCGATACCCTCGTCCGGGACCTCGAACGACTCCCACGTCTTGGTCCGGCCGGCCCGGATCTCGACAAGCGCCTTCTCGGCGAAATGAAGGGCAGCCGCGGCTGCGTATGCCTGGAAATACGTTCGCGCGCGGTTTCTTTCGAGGGTATTGCTGCCATGTTCGGGAATCTTCCACTCGAGCGAGACAGGACCCTTCAGTGCTGTTTTCGGAAGATTGATCTTCACACTGTGTCCGGTCGACTCCAGGTATCCGATGTCGACCAGGCCGGCCAGAGCGGTGCTCCACAGACGAGCCAATGCTCCCCCGCCCGTATCCAGAGCAAGGTTGTCTTTTCCGTCGAACCATCGCGGTGACATGACCCAGCTGTACTTGTCCTCGAGGTTCCGCTTCTGCGGGTGAGGGTTGGTGTGCTGATTCCACGGGTGCCTGCGATCGACCGGGTTACCCAGCGGATCGGTTTTGACGAACATCTCCTGATCACTCCAGTCCTCGTAATACGAGGAGCCCAGCATGATCCGGATACCGAGGTTGATGTCCACCAGATCCGTGGTGACCAACTTTCCGTCGACAACCACACCGGGAGTGACAAACATCTTCCGGCCCCAGTCGGTCATGTCCTTGTAGGAGAAATTGCAGTACTCGGGGTCTTGGAACGATCCCCAACAACCCAGCAGGGTCCGCCGCAGGCCAACCTTTTCGTAACCAGGCATCGCCTGGTAGAAGAAGTCGAACAGGTCGTCGTGCATCGGCACGACCTTCTTCATGAATTCGACGTACCGCATCAGCCGCGACATGTAGTCCGTCATCAGTTCGATCGTCGCGACGGTGCCGACGCCGCCGGGATAGAGCGTCGACGGGTGAACGTGCCTGCCCTCCATCAAGCAGAACATTTCGCGAGTCGAACGCGAGACTTGCAACGCTTCGCGATAGAACTCACCCGTGAACGGATTGAGAGTCCGCATGATGTCCGCGATCGTGCGATACCCGTGCTGCTCCTCGTGCGGGCAGCGCGTGTTCTCTGCCTGCGCCAGCACACCGGGATTCGTCTCGGAGACCATCTTCTCGCAGTAGTCGACGGCGACAAGATTCTCTTGAAAGATGTTGTGGTCGAACATGTACTCGGCGGCCTCGCCGAGATTGACGATCCACTCGCCCAGATGCGGCGGCTTGACGCCGTACGCCATGTTCTGTGCGTAGCACGAGCATGTGGCGTGATTGTCACCGCAGATGCCGCAGATACGACTGGTGATGAAATGCGCGTCGCGCGGGTCCTTCCCCTTCATGAACAGGGAATACCCGCGAAAGATCGACGACGTGCTGTGACACTCCACCACTTCGCGATTGGCGAAGTCGATCTTGGTGTAGATACCCAGACTGCCGACGATTCGGGTGATGGGGTCCCACGCCATCTCGACAAGACCGTCGCGGTCTGCAGTCGAGGTGGGTTCGGGAACGATGGCCGTCATTGCAGTGCCTCCCAGAGACGTTGCTCACGAACTGATTTGAATGTATCCGGTCGGTCACCACGTACGCGTCGCACCGGTGAGTAATTTCGACCCGCGCTCGCGCCAGTGCGGTTCCTTGTCCAACGTGTTTCCGGTGATCCGGCGGAGACTGTGGATCACGGACCCGTACATTCCCACCGCATTGGTGGAGAGTTTGCCGCCAGGTGGTTCATCCATGAACGGCATGAACTTGTCGGGGAATCCCGGCATCGTGCACCCGATGCAGATCCCGCCGACATTAGGACACCCGCCGACTCCGTTGATCCAACCACGTTTGGGGACATTGCATTTCACGACCGGTCCCCAACATCCGAGTTTGACGATGCACTTCGGTGACCCGTACTCCGTCGCGAACTCACCCTGCTCGTAGTACCCACCACGGTCACAGCCCTCGTGTACGGTGGCACCGAAAAGCCACTGCGGGCGCAGGGATTCGTCCAAGGGAATCATCGGCGCCTGATCAGTGGCCATGTACAGAAGGTAGGTCAGGGTCTCGGAGAGGTTGTCCGGCTGAATGGGACACCCGGGAACGCAGACGATCGGGATGCCCGCCTTCGATTTCCAGGTCCACCCGAGATAGTCCGGCACGCCCATCGCACCGGTCGGATTGCCGGCCATCGCATGTATGCCGCCGTAGGTCGCGCACGTACCGACCGCAACTACCGCAGTGGCTTTCGGTGCCAGCTTGTCGAGCCATTCGCTCGTGGTGACCGGTTGGCCGGTTTCGCGATTGTTCCCGAAGCCGCACCAATACCCCTCGTCGTGAAGTTTCTCGTTCGGTATCGATCCTTCGACAACAAGAACAAAGGGTTCCAGTTCTCCGCGGTCGGCTTTCCAAAACCACTCCAGGAAATCGTCAGCGCCACCCTGCGGTCCGCATTCGAAGTCGATGAGCGGCCAATGAACCGCTACCTGCGGCAGGCCGGGCAAGGCGCCGAGCGCGATCTCCTCGATACTGGGTTGCGTGGCTGCAGTGAGCGCCACCGAATCTCCGTCGCAACTGAGACCGGCATTGATCCACAGCACGTGGATCAGAGTTTCTTCCGCTTTGGCCGCTGCGCTTGCGGGGGTAGCTGCGCTTTCGGAGGCAGGTTCCGCCGTGGTGCCAGCAGTCGATTTTTGTGTGTCCATGTCAGCCGCTTTCACGGGTGCACTTGCGCCTTGACTCTCAGCGCCGCGACTGGCCTGACACGCTATGGCCTCAAGACTCTGTGGCCTCGAATTGCCGCGGCACCGAAACGCTGACGCCACCGGAGTCGAACCTCGGCCCACTTGCGTGGCACCCACTCATTTCATTAACTACCCGAGCAGATCAGTTGTCAACGGCCACCGGAGAAATCGCCGAACGACTACCGATCCACTCGTACCACTCGTCCATGCCCTCACCTGTCGTGGCAGACAAAACAACAACGCGCACAGCAGGATTGAGTATTCTCGCCTGCTCGACGCAGGCATCGACGTCGAACTCGACGTACGGGAGCAAGTCGATCTTGTTGATCACCACGAGGTCCGCGACAGCGAAGATGTGTGGGTACTTTTTCGGCTTGTCTACCCCCTCCGGCGTCGAAATTAGGACAACCTTGCCTTCCTCGCCGAGGTCGAAGAGCGCGGGGCACACCAGGTTTCCGACGTTTTCGATCAGAAGCAGCGATTCTTCAGCGGGATCCAAGGCGCGCAGTGCGCGGTCGATCATCGCGGCATCGAGGTGACATCCGGCCCCGGTATTCACCTGCACCACCGACGCGCCGGTCTCTCGGATCCGCTCGGCGTCGAGCCGGGTTTCCTGGTCACCTTCGATCACGGCTATCGGTCGCTGACATCCGAGCTCCCGGATAGTTCGCGCCAGCAATGTCGTCTTCCCCGCGCCGGGGGAACTCATGATGTTGAGCGCCGTGATTCTGCGGCTCCGCATCCACTGACGATTGTGAACCGCAATGCCGTCGTTCTTGGCGAGCACCTGCTGCTCGAGAATCACGGTGTGGTCGGGGTGGCCGTGCTCATGGTCATGCTCGTGACCGTGCCCGTGACCGTCGTGTTCCTGCTCGTGTTCTCCGTCTGCGACTACCGACACCCGAGGTCCTGTGGTGTCCCCGCACCCACACGTCGCGCACATGCTCAGCTCACTTCCATCGACAGGATCCGTAACTCTCGGCCGGCAAGCACCTCGACATCAGCACTGCCGCATTCACACAGCAAGAACATGTCGGGCGGCGAGAACATCACGCCGCAGCTTTTGCATCGCGCGCTGGTTGCAATCTCATCGATGTGCAAGCTGGCACCTTCGGCGTGAGTACCCGCGGTGACGACGTCGAAGCAGAACAGCAGAGAGTGTGGAACCACCGCGCAGAGTTGCCCTACTTCAAGCCGCACGCTCGATACTCGTCGCTCGCCGGCGCGCTCACACACGGCTTCGACCACACTCTGCGCAATGGACAGCTCGTGCACGGTGAAACCCACGATTCGTGATCCGGAAACCTCCCTTCCACGATAAGCACCAACGGTCGTTGTGCGTAACCCGTACACGAAAACAGGCTGCGATCCGCAACTAATTGCGGATCGCAGCCTGTGACAGCGTTTTTGACGAACGGAAACCTCTAGCCGGCTGCAGCTTGTGTCGTCGTTGTCGTCGATGTTGTCGTCGCCGTGGTCGCGGCGGGCGGTGCACTCGACTGGACCAAAGTCGACGGCGCCACGGTCGACGTCACACTCGGCGTCGCGGCCGGCGCAACCGATGACGTCGTCGGCACCGCGGGTGCCGGTGCTGCAGATCCCGAACCTGCGGGTGCGGGTTGTGCAGCTGCGCCCGTGGTTGTGGTGGGCTTGGCCGAGTCGGTAACCGAAGGCGAAGCAGCCAAGGCATCGATGGCATCCGCCATCTCTTCTGCGGTCGGCTTCGCCGACGAATCGACCGGCTTGCCGTCTTGCGCCTGTTTGGCCAGATAAGTCAGCCACGCCGCTGCATACTCCGCTGACGTCAGGGGCTTGCCGTTTGCAGCATCCGAATCACGCCAGTAGTCGAAGTGGTGACCGACGTCCGGGCCCAAAGTGAGGCCGTACGGATCGTTCATGACGACGGGGATCGTGTTCTGGTTCGTGGCGATGAGGCCGACGATTTCCTTGAACAGTTTCTGCGGCAGGTACGCCAACGGCGACACTTCCTCCGTGGAAACCGAGTCCTTTGCGACTGGCTTGGTGGTGGCCTCGCTCGGCTTGTACGCCGGGTCGGACACCTTCAGCAAGACATCGAGGAAGGTTTCGTCGCTCTGCATCCAGGTGGGATTGCTCGAGATGTCGTTGAACGCGTCGAACATCACGCGTCCCATCACAACCGCGATATCCATGCCGGTGGCGGGCGTCAGATTCTGCGCTTGCAACTGGTCGACGTTGAGCTGCCGACCGACGTTTGCCGCCAGGATCAGGAGTGAAATGTTCTCGGGGGCTGCGCAGGTGAGGTCGCCGTCAGAGCAGAACGACGCAATCTTGCCTTTCAGGGCCCCGAAGTCCCCACTGGTACCTGGAAGTGCACCAGATCCGGAAGCGGTGTTCTTACCGTCCTGATATTGCTCGTTGAAACCGTCAGGGTTCATGTAGGGGTTTTTCGCGCCGGGGAACGGGCCCTCGCCCGCGAGTCGACCGGCGTCGGCGAAGATCACCACACCGACGACGTTGTCCGGATTGATGCCGGAGGTGCTCGACTCCGAGCCGATGTCCATCGCCACGCGGCGCACTACGTCAGCGCCCTCGCTGTAGCCGACAATCGAGAACTTCGTGTTCGGGCATGCGGCACTGATCGCCTTCATGACCGCTCGCGTGTTGTCCGCGCCCGTCGTCACGGCTTCTTCGTAACTGTCCATGTTGGCGGGGTACGCAATGTAGACCGAGGCGTACGAGCCGTCCTTGACCGACCCGGCGGGCGCCTTGAGTACCGGGTCCACCCAGTGGCTGCTGTAGTCGTCTGTGAGCGCCGCCGGGAGGAGTGTCTTTCCATCCGCACCGACGAGCATCTTCGTCGTACCCTCGACCGGCGTGTCACCGCGACCGGCGACACCGATCCCGACCGTGTCGTGACACTCGGTGACAGACGCGGTCAATTCGGTCTCGATCGTCTGCGATTGCGGAGAATCCACGGCAACTGCGACCGCGACCAGTGCGGCCACGCCGAGCGCTGCGGGCGCTACTGCACCCGCCAGTATTCGATGTCGCGAAAAGAACCCACGAACCGGCATATCTTCTCCCCAATCAACTTTTGGAAAACGTACGACCGACCCCCGGGGCGTCACGCAACGTCATTCGAGTAGTCGTCCAGTACGAGAGGAGCGTTACAACGGGTAACGATTTTCCGTGGCGACTCGGGAGGGAATCGGGAGCGCAAACGCCTCATTTCCGCTGCATAACACCGACGTGCACCTACTCCGCGTCGAAGATAATGACCTGTCGGATTGCTTTTCCGTCGGCGAGTTCGTCCATACCCGAATTGATGTCGGCCAATTCGATTCGCGAGGAAATGAGCTTCTCGACCGGCAGCTTCCCGTCGCGCCACAACTGCGCGTAGATCGGGATGTCGCGGGACGGGACCGCAGATCCCAGGTAGCTGCCGATAATGGTCCGCGCTTCGGCGACCAGTCCGAGAGGTGAGATCGACGAGCGCGCGTCAGGCGCCGGCAACCCGACCGTGACGGTCGTGCCACCCGCTGCCGTCGCAGCCACCGCTGTCTCGAAGGCCCGAGCATTTCCCGCGGCCTCGACGACGATGTCTGCGCGAACGCCACTCTCGGACAGGCCGGACGGTGTGAAGACCTCGGTCGCGCCCAGTTCCAGCGCCTGAGCCAGCTTGGATTCCAGTGCGTCGACACCGATGACGTTCTCGACCCCGAGTGCCCTCGCCGTCAGGATTGCGGCCATCCCGACGCCACCCAAGCCGACCACCATCACGGTGTCTGCCGGGCGAGGCTTCGCCGCGTTGAGGAGCGCTCCCCCACCGGTCAACACCGCACAACCGAGTACGGCTGCAATTTCGGCCGGGATGTCGTCGTCGACGGGAACAACCGACTTGGCGTTGACCACAGCATGCGTCGCGAAACCCGAAACACCGAGATGATGTTTGACGTTCTCGCCGGAGCGCCGCAGTCGATGCGCGCCACCGAGCAAACTGCCGTCGTTGTTGGCAGCGCTACCCACCGTGCAAGGCATCCGGCCGTCAGTGGCGCATCCCGCACATTCACCGCACCGTGGAAGAAAAGTCATCACGACGCGGGTGCCCACCGACAACGAATCAACTCCGTCGCCGAGTTCGATGATTCGACCTGCCGCCTCATGGCCCAACAACATCGGCACCGGTCGTACCCGATTGCCGTCGACCACGGAGAGGTCGGAGTGACAAAGCCCGGCAGCTTCGATCTTGACCAGGATCTCACCCGGGCCCGGGGATTCGAGGTCGAGTTCCGAAATCGAAATCGGAGTCGACTCTGCGAAGGGACGCTTCCGGCCGATCTCTTCGAGCACTGCACCACGGATCTTCAACTGCACACCCCGATTTCGATAGTTCGAACTACTTGCCCACGATCCCGCGTACCGACGCGGGGAGGTCACGAACCCGCTTGTACGGACCCACGACGGCGGCTGCAAACGGCCTCGTCAAGAGCACCTGCGCCACCTCGAGCACCTCTTCGGAGGTGACTGCGTCGATGGTTGCGAGCGTCTGCGCAACACTGCGATGGTTGCCGTAGTTCAGTTCGCTGCGACCGATACGGTTCATGCGTGAGCCTGAATCTTCCAGTGCCAGAACCAATCCGCCGCGCAGCGATCCCTTGGCGCGGGCGATCTCGGCATCGGTGATTCCGTCCGTCGCCACGTTCGCGAGTACCTCGCGGATCACCGTGGCAACCTCCCCGAGGTTCTCCGGCTGGCAACCTGCATACACGGAGAACGCTCCGGTGTCCGCGAAGGTGTCGACGCCCGAATAGACGGAGTACGCAAGCCCGCGCTTCTCCCGAATCTCTTGGAACAGACGAGAACTCAGCCCACCGCCCACTGCGGCGTTGAGCACCGACAGCGCCCAGCGATGGCCCTCGTGCCGGCCGAACGCGCGTACCCCGAGCGCAAGGTGGACCTGCTCGCTGTCGCGGTGGGTCAAGCTCAGTTCAGGCATCGTGCGCAACCGCAGAGTGCCTTCGCGCCGCGGCGCGGGCTTGACCCCGCGCTCGAGATGTCCGGCAAATGCACGGCGAGCGAGCGTCACTACCTGCTTGTGGTCGACGTTTCCCGCTACGGCCAGCACCATCCGCTGCGGTGTGTAACGCCGAACATGGAAGGAATGCAACTGATTGCGCGACATCGACTCGATCGATTCGACGCTACCGATGATCGGACGGCCGACAGGATGATCGCCGAACAACGCGGTCAGGAACGCGTCGCCGAGCAAGTCTTCCGGATCGTCGTCACGCATCGCGATCTCTTCGAGCACTACTTGCCGCTCGACATCGACGTCCGCGGTTCTGCAACGCCCTCGCAGCACGACGTCGGCGACAAGGTCAACCGCCATCGGAAGGTCGTCGTCGATCACGTGCGCGTAGAAACAGGTGTGTTCCTTCGACGTGAATGCATTGAGTTCGCCGCCCACACCATCCATGACCTGCGCGATGTCCAACGCCGTCCGTGACGGCGTCGACTTGAACAGCAGGTGCTCGAGAAAATGCGCGGCACCGGCCACACTCGGCTGCTCGTCGCGCGAGCCGACTCCGACCCACACACCGACGGAGGCGGAACGCACACCGGGAATGAACTCGGTGACGACGCGCAGGCCGCCGGGAAGGACCGTGCGCTGTACTCCGGATTCGGGAGTCGCATCGATCGGCGATTTCAGCACAGCGCTGCGGCTGCGCGTGGTGTTGGGAGTGGTCTTTGCCATGAAAAGGTTCAGCAGTCCTCGGTGCAAGTGGTCAATCAGGTATCTACAGGCTCTGTGTCTACAGACAGTACAGATGCGGCCCCGCACGGAAATCCGCGCGGGGCCGCATCAGAGTACGAAGTGAGATCTACTCGGAAGCAGCCTCGTCGGCGGCCGGAGCGGCAGCCTCGTCGTTGCCCTCTTCGACCGGGATCAGCGAGATCTTGCCGCGAGCATCGATGTCGGCGATCTCGACGCGGATCTTGGATCCGACGTTGACCACGTCTTCGACCTTGGCAATGCGCTTACCGCTGCCCAGCTTCGAGATGTGCACCAGTCCGTCGCGTCCCGGCAGGAGCGAAACGAAGGCACCGAAGGCGGTGGTCTTGACGACCGTGCCCAGGAACCGCTCGCCGACCTTGGGGAGCTGCGGGTTGGCAATGGCGTTGATCATGTCGATCGCGGCCTGTGCAGACGGTCCATCGGTGGCGCCGACGAACACGGTGCCGTCGTCTTCGATGGAGATGTTGGCACCGGTCTGCTCGGTGATGGAGTTGATCATCTTGCCCTTGGGGCCGATGACCTCACCGATCTTGTCGACGGGGACCTTGATGGCCGTCACGCGGGGAGCGAACGGGCTCATCTCGTCCGGGGTGTCGATGGCTTCCGCCATGACCTCGAGGATCGTGGTCCGTGCGTCCTTGGCCTGCGAGAGTGCACCGGCAAGGACCTGCGACGGGATGCCGTCGAGCTTCGTGTCCAGCTGCAGGGCCGTGACGAAGTCCTTGGTACCTGCGACCTTGAAGTCCATGTCGCCGAAGGCGTCTTCGGCGCCGAGGATGTCGGTCAGCGCGACGTAGCGGGTTTCGCCGTCGACCTGGTCGGAAACCAGACCCATGGCGATACCGGCAACCGGAGCGCGAAGCGGCACACCGGCGTTGAGCAGTGCGAGCGTGGACGCGCACACCGAGCCCATCGAGGTGGAACCGTTGGAGCTCAGAGCCTCGGAGACCTGGCGAATCGCGTAAGGGAACTCTTCGACGCTGGGCAGAACCGGCATGAGAGCGCGCTCGGCCAGTGCACCGTGACCGATTTCGCGACGCTTCGGCGAACCGACGCGGCCCGTCTCACCGGTGGAGTACGGCGGGAAGTTGTAATGATGCATGTAGCGCTTGGTGGTCTCGGGACCGAGCGAGTCGACCTGCTGAGCCATCTTCACCATGTCGAGAGTGGTCACACCCAGGATCTGGGTCTCGCCACGCTCGAACAGTGCGGAGCCGTGTGCGCGCGGGATGATCGCAACCTCGGCGGACAGCGAACGGATGTCCGTGACGCCGCGGCCGTCGATGCGGAACTGATCGCGCAGGATGCGCTGGCGAACCAGCTTCTTGGTGAGCGAGCGGAACGCTGCTCCCAGTTCCTTCTCGCGGCCTTCGAAGTTGGGTGCAACCTGCTCGAGAACCTCGACCTTGACCTCGTCGATCTTGTCGTCGCGTTCCTGCTTGCCGGCGATTGTCAGTGCGGCATTGAGCTTTTCGGACGCAGCAGCCTCGACGGCAGCAAAAACGTCGTCCTGGTACGCCGGGAAGACCGGGTAGTCACCCGTGGGCTTTGCAGCCTTGGATGCAAGTGCTGCCTGTGCAGCGCACAGGCGTGCGATGAACGGCTTGGCGGCCTCGAGGCCCTCGGCGACAATGGCCTCGGTCGGTGCCTGAGCGCCGTCGGCGATCTTCGCGATGACGTTGTCGGTGGCCTCGGCCTCGACCATCATGATCGCGACGTCGGCGTTGTCACCGCTACCGGAAACGACGCGGCCGGCGACGACCATGTCGAAGACGGCGTTCTCGAGCTGATCGACCGTCGGGAATGCAACCCACTGGCCGGTCTTGTTCTCGTCCGAGACGATGAGTGCAACGCGCACGCCACCGACGGGTCCGGAGAACGGCAGGCCCGCGATCTGCGTCGACGCGGAAGCGGCGTTGATGGCCACGACGTCGTACAGATCCTGCGGGTTGAGGCTCATGACCGTGACGACGACCTGGATCTCGTTACGGAGACCGTCGACGAAGGACGGGCGCAGCGGCCGGTCGATGAGGCGGCAAGTCAGGATCGCGTCGGTGGAGGGACGTCCCTCACGACGGAAGAACGAACCGGGGATGCGGCCCGCTGCGTACATACGCTCTTCGACGTCCACCGTCAGGGGGAAGAAGTCGAAGTGCTCCTTGGGGTGCTTGCTGGCGCTCGTGGCGGACAGCAGCATGGTCTCGTCGTCCAGGTAAGCAACGACGGCGCCGGCGGCCTGCTGAGCAAGGCGTCCGGTCTCGAAACGGATGGTGCGGGTACCGAAGGACCCGTTGTCGATCACGGCGGTGGATTCGAACACGCCTTCGTCGACCTCTACTACGGAATTCTCTGTCATTCTTTTCTCTTCACTTCCCTCTCGTCTTCGCCGTACCCGCGCGGGCGTTTCCACCCTCCTGGTGGAAACTGCGCACCGAGGGACGTCCCCCTCTTGAATTGCAGACGCTCCTTGCGATGCGAGCGATTTCTGCTTCGGGACGTCACGACGTTCGGGCGGCCGTCGATCGAAGTCCGCCGGAGCTTTCGGGCACTTGCCCGGTCCGGAGAACCACTACCGACAACCGACACCACGTTCTCTGGTGCATACGGTGTGCTGGCTGCGCACTGCACAACTGCGCATAAACAACTGCGCATAGACAACTGTGCATAGCGCCGACAGCGGAAACTGCCTTGCGGCAGCTAACGCCGAAAGCCAGCGAAGCCCAGTATATGCGTGGCTTCGCCGGCTGACGGAGTGTTCGGCAAACCGAAGCATGCCGTGTTGCTTTCGATCAGCGTCGTGAGAAAAATCTAGCGACGCAGGCCGAGACGCTCGATGAGCGTGCGGTAGCGAGCGACGTCGGTCTTTGCCACGTACTTCAGCAGACGACGACGGCGACCGACCATCAAGAGCAGTCCACGACGCGAGTGGTGGTCATGCTTGTGGGTCTTGAGGTGCTCGGTGAGATCGGTGATGCGCTTGGTGAGCATTGCCACCTGAGCTTCAGGCGATCCCGTGTCGGTCTCGTGCAAGCCGTACTCGCCGAGAACGGCCTTCTTTTCTTCCGTGGTCAATGCCACTTGATTCACTCCTGTGATGACGTTTGCGTGAAAGGAACTAGATCGGGCGCGGCCACCGCAAACCGCAGCACGCACCGAGAGAAGATCCTACCAGCAGCAATGAGGCGCTCTCGCCCACCTGGAGCGAATGTGGCGGCCGCCACTGACACAGGAGGAACTCAACCGACGCTGCGTTCTGCATCCTCACTCAGAATCCGGCGTGCGCGTTCGACATCTCGGTTCATTGCCGTGATGAGCGACTCGATCGAGTCGAACTTCTCCATACCGCGAATCCGCGAAACCAGGTCGACCGCGACGTGTTGTCCGTACAGGTCTGCTTCGGTGTCGAGAACGTATGCCTCGACGGTTCGGGTCCGGCCGGAGAAGGTCGGATTGGTACCCACAGACACCGCGGCTTGGTATCGGCGACCGGGAACGACGGTTCCGAGTTCCTCGCCGGCACCGAGCACCGTGAACCACGCCGCGTACACGCCGTCGGCCGGAATCGCCGAAAACATCGGCGGTGCAACGTTGGCCGTCGGGAACCCCAACTCGCGTCCACGCTTGTCACCGTGGACGACCACACCTTCGACACGATGTGGACGGCCCAGAGCTTCGGTAGCCGCTTCCATGTCGCCTGCGTCGACGCACGAGCGGATGTAGGTCGACGAGAACGTCACCGCATGCTCGGCGAGCAGCTGGACGCCGTCGACGGCAAAGCCGAAGCGAGCGCCCATTTCACGAAGAAGATCGACATTGCCGAGCGCCTTCTTGCCGAAGGTGAAGTTGTCCCCCACCACGACCTCGGCGACATGTAGACGTTCGACGAGAATCTCGTGGACGTAGCGCTCCGGCGTCAGCTTCATGAAATCAGCGGTGAACGGCATCACGCAGAACACGTCGATGCCCAGATCCTGAGCCAATTCCGCACGCCGTTGCAGCGTCGTCAACTGGGCTGGATGACTACCCGGCCGCACAACCTCCATGGGATGCGGGTCGAACGTCATCAACACGCTCGGAACACCACGTTTGCGGGCAGCAGTAACCGCTCTCGCTATCAATTGGGCATGCCCACGATGCACACCGTCGAACACACCGATAGTGAGCACACAACGACCCCAATCGGCCGGAACTTCGTCGAGACCACGCCATCTCAGCACGATTGGCAGCCTACGGGTCCACCGGCGGCGGGTCACGTTCGGACCCGCCCAGCGAATCACCGCTGTGCTGCCGCTCACGTACGGAAGTTCCGGATTTCGTAGCCTAAGCTAAGCGTTGTGGCAGCTCACAAGACCGGAACCTCGGAAGCATCATCGACGTCGGATGGCGACAGCACTTCGGCGCAGGACGCGGCAATCGACACGCTCGCACTCTCGTCGGTGGCCCAGGACTACCTCAAGGTCATCTGGACGATCCAGGAGTGGTCCCACGAGCGGGTTTCCACCAAGCTCCTGTCCGAGAAAATGAGCGTCTCGGCCTCGACGGTGTCCGAGGCGATCCGCAAACTCTCGGACCAGGGCCTGGTCGATCACGCCCGCTACGGATCCATCGCCCTGACCGACAGTGGCCGCGCGGCCGCCGTCTCCATGGTCCGGCGCCACCGGTTGATCGAGACCTATCTGGTTCAGGAACTCGGGTACGGCTGGGACGAAGTCCACGACGAGGCCGAAGTCCTCGAACACGCCGTTTCCGATCTGATGATCTCGCGGATGGATGCCAAACTGGGCTTCCCCGAACGTGACCCGCACGGTGATCCCATTCCCGCCACCGACGGTTCGGTGCCGACTCCCCCGGCCCGCCAGCTCAGCGACTTCGCCAACGGTGAGCGGGGCCGCGTTGCCCGGATCTCCGATTCCGATCCCGAAATGCTCCGGTACTTCGATTCCGTCGGCGTCAGTCTCGATGTCGAGATCACCGTCGAGGAGCGCCGCGATTTCGCCGGGACAGTGTCCGTTCGACTCGGCGACAGCCCCAACACCATCGACTTGGGAAGTCCAGTCGCTCAAGCAATTTGGCTCGTCTAGCCGAGGTAGTCAAAGCGGCAGTCGGTATCGGCGTTCCACGGGCCGGACGCCGTCGGTCCGGGTCCAGTCGGCGAGCCTCTCGTCGACGTACACCCACCCTCGACGCTCGTACAGTGCGATCGCCGGCAGAGCGTCGTCGACGACGTCGAGCACCAGTTCCAACCGACTCTCGGCTGCGAAATCCGTCACGGCATCGAGTAGCGCATCGCTGAGGCCGTTTCCACGTGAGCCAGGATGAACGAACAATCGCGACACGGCTATCGATCCCGCGGTTGTGGGCGCACCTGCGACCTCGCTGTCGACGGCCACATGACCGACAACACGACCGTCGCTCTCACCGACCCACGCCTTTACCACCGTGGGCGAACTGAGCCAGCGGTGCGGGTTCTGCGGCCACGTGTTCGGATATCCGTCGCACTCGTGGACCTGTGCCAGCGCATCGACGCAACCGTCGAGGTCGCCGTCGACACGCTCGCGGACGATCACCCGCGAAGCGTCGCCGGTCGCACGACCATCACCGAACTGGCGCGTCGACCCTTCTCCTGCAGAAGCGCAATCGTGTGACCGGTGGGATCGATCGCCGCACAGATCCCCTTCATCCCGATCGGCTCGAGCCAGCGCCCCTGGCTGATCGCCTCGGCTTCCTCCGCCGTGATCTGCCGATGCGGAAAAGCCGTCTGCGCGGCCTGATCGATGTCGAGGCTCACACCCGGCTGATCCGCGAGATCTTCGAGCGTGCGCGCATGTTCGAGAGTGAACGGCCCGACGCGGGTGCGGCGCAATGCCGTCAAATGACCGCCGACGCCCAATTCACGACCGAGGTCGCGGGCAAGCGAGCGGATGTACGTACCGGACGAGCACTCCACGTCGACGTCCAGATCGACGAAGCCACCCGGGACATCTCGCCGAGCCAGAACCTCGAAAGTCGACACCGTTACCGGGCGCGGCGCCAGCTCGACGGTTTCTCCCGCACGCACCAGAGCATGTGCGCGCTGACCGTCCACCTTGATAGCGCTCACGCTTGCCGGGATCTGCTTGATGTCCCCGGTCAGCGTGGCCACGATCGCCGCGATCTCCGCGTCCGTCACCTGCGAAGCGTCTGCGGAGGTCAGGACCTCCCCCTCGGCATCGTCCGTGTCCGTCGCTGCCCCGAGGCGAATGGTCGCCGAGTACGCCTTGGTTGTCAGCGCCAGGAGTCCGAGCAACTTGGTCGCACGCTCGACGCCGAGAACGAGAACACCGGTCGCCATGGGATCCAGCGTCCCGGCGTGTCCCACCTTCCGGGTGTTCAACAACTTGCGGCACCGAGCGACCACGTCGTGGCTGGTGATACCCGCCTCTTTGTCGACAATCAGAATTCCGGCGCCGACAAGACCGGAGGAAGGCTTTTCACGAGCTGACACGTGTGCCGATTCTGCCAGTCGCGCTCACTGCACCGAAATTGCCGTCAGGATGAGTCCGTCCGACACCAACCACCTGCCGTCGAAAGAGGTGAGCGGCGGACCGGACGTCGCCTCACCGGGGACCAGCAGACGCGAGTTGAAAGTGCCGGACGTTTCCGACTCCGCCTCGAACGTGATGTGGGCGTCCTCGAAACCCAACCAGCGCCCGGTGAGTGGAAACCACGCCTTGTACGTGGCTTCCTTCGCGCAGAAGAGCACTCGATCCCAGTGCACCGGACCGCCGGTTTCCTGAGTGTCCAACCACGTTCGTTCCGCCTCGATGCTGACCGCGGGCAATACCCCGTCCGGCAGCGGGCCGTGCGGTTCGGCGTCGATACCGAGTGAGCGGACCTGCATGGAGTACGCCAGGACAGCGCCGCGGTAGCCGTCGCAATGGGCGAGGCTCCCGACCACTCCCTGCGGCCAGAGCGGCGCACCACGCTCACCGCGCATGACAGCGGCAGACGGAACACCGAGCTTGCCCATCGCCTGACGCGCAAGGTGCCGGGTGGTCACGAACTCACGACGACGCTTCTCGACCGCGCGGCCGATCAACGCTTCCTCACTGGGGTGCGGAACCAGACCGGGCGGATCGACGAAGGCCTCGGCCGTCGCAACTCCACCGGGAAGAATCTGTTCGATCACGTAGCGATACCTCTCAGCGTGCGGCGCGCATGCGCTCGACTTCGGCTTCCTGCTCCGGCGTGACCTTGAAGTGGCCACCCCACTTGTTGAGCGTTCCCGGCGGGTACTCCGGAACGGGAAGAATCTGACGCAACAACTTCTCCGGCAGTCCACGCCGACGCCACTCGCGCGGGTATCCGAGTGAGACTTCCTCGAAGCGGACGCCGTCGTAGTAGGTGGTTCGAGGGATGTGCAGGTGCCCGTACACCGAGCACACCGCGTTGTACTTCACGTGCCAGTCGGCGGTAGCGGTGGTTCCGCACCACAGTGCGAACTCCGGATACATGAGCACGTCCGTCGGCTGCCGGACCATCGGGAAATGGTTCACGAGAACGGTTCTTGTGCCTTCGGGAAGCGCATCCAACCGCGCCTGGGTGTACTCGATCCTCGCCCGGCACCATGCGTCGCGCGTCGCATACGGCTGCGGTGAGAGTAGGAACTCGTCGGTGGCGACGACGTTCTTGTCACGCGCGATCTCGAGCCCGTGTTCCTTGTCTCGCGCACCTTCCGGCAGGAAGGAGTAGTCGTAGAGAAGAAACATCGGGACGACCGTGACCGGTCCCTCGTCTCCCTCCCACACCGGGAACGGGTCCTCGGGTGTGATGACGTCGAGTTCGCGGCACATGTTGACCAGGTACTCGTAGCGCGGCGCTCCGTGAATCTGAACCGGATCCTTGGCGGTCGTCCACAGTTCGTGATTGCCCGGAATCCAGATGACTTTTGCGAATCGGCTGCGAAGGAGCTTCAACGCCCACCGAATGTCGTCAGTTTTCTCGGAAACATCTCCGGCGAGAATGAGCCAGTCGTCAGGCGAATCCGGGAACAGTTCCTCCGTCATCGGCTTGTTGCCGTTGTGACCGACATGAATGTCGCTCACCGCCATCAGCTTTGCTGCCACGATCCCTCTGCTTCCTCAGTTGAACTTCCGCGCTTCGCCGTCGCCGGACCTGTCACTGCCCACTTGCCGGAAAACGCTCGCCACGACACCGCGACCATCCGAAGTACTACGAACACGGTAAGCCCTGCCCAAATTCCGGCGAGCCCCCAGTCGTAGGCGAGAGAGAGCCAGATCGCGGGCAGAAACCCGAGAACTGCGCACAGCATGGTCGCGTTGCGCAGAAACACCACGTCCCCGGCGCCGAGTAGAACACCGTCGAGTGCGAAGACGATTCCCGCCACCGGCATGATCGCGACGAAGAACCACCATGCGATCGACATCTGACCGAGCACCTCGGCGTCGGACGTGAAGAGTCCGGGGACCACGGAGTGGCCGGCGGCGAAGAAGATCGCGAGCACCACGGCAAATACCGTCGACCATGCGGTGATCCGCCAGGTCATCTTTTTCGCCGCGTCTGCGAATCCACCGCCGAGCGCCGCTCCGATCAGCGTCTGAGCTGCGATCGCCAAGGAATCGAGAAGGAGCGAAACCAGGTTCCACAGTTGGAGGACGACTTGGTGCGCACCGACTACAGCCGCACCGAACCTCGACGCCACTGCAGCCGCGGAAACGAAACACGCTTGGAATGCGAGGCTGCGCAGAATCAGGTCACGGCCCATCAGCATCTGCGCCCGCATGATCGCAAAATGTGGTCGAGCCGAAACGGGTTCACGAAAGAGCGCCCAGGCGAACAGCACACCCGAAACACTCTGGCCCACCAGATTCGCAACAGCTGATCCTTCGAGTTCCAGACGCGGAGCACCGAGCAAGCCGTGCACCAGAATCGGACACAACACCGCCGAAATACCCAGGCCGACAAGGACGAACCGCAGCGGTCGCACCGTGTTCTGAACCCCGCGCATCCAGCCGTTGCCGGCCAGGGCCACCAGGATGAGTGGAACACCCAACACCGCTATCCGGAGCCAACTTTCCGCAGCCGCGGCGATGTCGGGAGTCCCGGCCACCGCCGAAGTCAGCGGGCCGGCGATCACCTGCACGATCACGACCAAGGCCAGGCCGATCGCGGCCGCCAGCCAGGTCGCCTGAACACCCTCACCCACCGCGTCGCGCTCGCGGCCCGCCCCGTGAAGCCGTGCGGCCCGCGCCGTGGTGCCGTACGACAAGAAGGTCAGCTGCGTACTCACCAACGACAGGATCAGACCACCGACTGCCAATCCGGCCAGCGGAAGCGCCCCGAGTCGGCCGACCACGGCGATGTCGAACAACAGATAGAGGGGTTCGGCCGCCAGTACCCCGAGCGCCGGAAACGCCAGGGAAAAGATTCGACGCCCAGTGACGTCGAAATCAGCTGCCGAAGATCCCGCCGAGGTGGCGTCAGATTCGCTCAATGCCGCGGATTCAGCCGAGTGCCGCGACGAGCGCGGCAACAATCTCGTCGCTGGAACTGGTCGACGTGTATCCGGCCGACAGCCGATGTCCGCCGCCACCAAGACTTTCAGCGACCGCCGACACGTCGATCGCCGACTTTGCACGCAACGAGATCGACCAGCTTCCGGAAACCGACTCTTTAAGTACTGCGGCAACTTCGGCTTCCGAAGTGGTTCGCACGATATCGACGACGCTCTCGATCTCCTCGGAGCGAAGATCGCCGATGTCACTGCGTCGGATGACCGCGTACACCAGCCCACGGCCGTCCGCGGCTTCCGGGACCAGCACCGCGGACCCGAGTACCGAAGCCAGCATCGGCAACCACCCGAATGGATGGGTGTCGAGCAGCTTTCGCGCAATCGCGTCGCCGTCGATGCCGGTCGCCAGCAAACGCGCCGCGAGCACGTGCGGAAGCGGACCTCCCCACCGGAAGGAGCCGGTGTCGGTGACCAGTCCGGCATAGAGACAGTGCGCGATATCGCGATCGATCGCGACTCCCCACGCATCGAAGAATCGTGCGATGAGTGCCGTCGTCGAGGCCGCGGTTTCGTCGACGACGTTGATGCTTCCGAATTCGGAATTGGAGCGATGGTGATCAAGGACGATCGTGCGATTCGCGCCGGCGAGTCGACTCGACAACTCACCGAGACGGCCCTCGCTGCCGACATCCACCGTCACCAGTACATCGACACTTTCCCGAACATCAGTGGGCGCCACGAGCAAGTGGAGACCGGGGAAATCGCGCATCGACTCGGGCAGCGCCGACGGCCGACTGAACGCGACCTGCACCGAAATGCCCCGACGCTCGAGAACGAGACCGAGCGCAAGTCCGCTGCCGATCGTGTCCGCATCCGGCTGCACATGGCAGAGAATTGTCACCGTGTGTGCCGATTCGAGAACCTCGGCCACCTGAGCGAACTTCGCCTCGCAGGGGTCGACGTCCGAAAGTGCGGTGATCGTCATTCTCGGTGCGCGTCAGTCGGCTTCACGAACATCTGGCGACGCCTCGTCTTCGTCCGAAGCCACTCGCGGCTCCTTGTACGGATCTGCATCTCCGGCCGGCTGTGCATTCTCACGCGCCTTGGCGACCTCGTCGTCGGCGGCCTTGGCACGGGCCAGCAGTTCTTCCATATGACGCGCGGTGTCGGGAACGGTATCGGCGACAAACGTCAGAGTCGGTGTGAAGCGAACTCCGGTTCCGGCACCGACCTTCGAGCGCAGAACACCCTTGGCCTTCTCGAGACCTGCGGCGGCGGCTTCCACATCGGGTGCGGAATCGACCTTCTCGCCCATGACTGTGTAGTACACCGTCGCGTCGTGCAGATCGTTGGTGACCTTGGTGTCCGTGATGGTCACGAATGCGAGTCGCGGATCCTTGATCTCGTGATCGATCGCCGTCGCGACGATGGTTCCAATACGCTTTGCCAACTTGCGTGCCCGGGCTGGATCTACCATGACTGTCAGTCTCCTCTACCTGGCCACTCGAATCGAGGTGACTCGATCGATCAAAGTTCTGGTTAACAAGAATTATTACCGACAACAGTCTCGTCCATCGGCTACCCGGCAACCAAATCACCATCGGTAGAGATCAGTTGTCGCATGTGTCGAGCGTGAGCACAAACACCGCCACAGTTGGTCCCGAAGCCACCGAATCCCTTGCCGACGAACTCGATTCGTTACGGCGTCTGGAAGAGTGGCTCATCGACACCGCTCGATGACGCTCAGTCTTCCGGGCCGAAGATTCGCCTTCGCACAGCCAGCAACTGAATCTCCGGACGCTCAGCGACCGCTCGCTCACAATGATCGAGAACATCGTGCAGGTGATCGACGGACGAACTGACCACACCGACGCCCACGAGCGCACGACGCAGGCGTCCCTGCTCCCCCGCCTCCGCTGCACTCACACCGAATCGACGGAGTTCCGTCAGGATCGGCGACAGCATCGAACGCTTTTCCTTGAGTGAGTGGACATCGCCGAAAAGGATGTCGAACTCCAGTGCCCCTACAAACATTTTCCCCCTATACAGAGCCGAATGGACTCTCTCGGACTTGTATGTTCAAGTCCGAGAGAGTCCATGTCAGCTAGTACTCACGTGCGTCCGCCCCAACGCCCGTGTCGACATAATCAGTCGCGCGGCTTCTCGCGAAGCTCGTAGCACTCGAGAACGTCACCGATCTTGATATCGGAATAGGTGACGGTCAAACCACATTCGTAGCCTTCGCGAACCTCGGTAGCGTCTTCCTTCTCCCGCTTGAGCGAGGAGATGGTGACCGTCTCGGCGATGACCTTGCTGTCGCGGATGAGACGTGCCTTGGCGTTGCGACGGATGCTGCCCGACGTGACCAAGCAACCGGCAATGTTGCCGATCTTGGACGAACGGAACATGGCGCGGATCTCTGCCTTGCCCAGCTCGACCTCTTCGTACACCGGCTTGAGCAGACCCTTGAGTGCCTTTTCGACCTCGTCGATGGCCTGGTAGATCACCGAGTAGTAGCGAATGTCGACGCCCTCGCGGTTCGCCAGCTCCGTTGCCTTGCCTTCGGCGCGGACGTTGAAGCCGATGATGATCGCGTTGGACGCAGCAGCCAGGTTGACGTTGGTCTCCGTGATGCCACCGACACCGCGGTCGATGACGCGCAACTGCACCTCGTCGTCGATCGGAATTCCGAGGAGAGCCTCTTCGAGGGCCTCCACGGTTCCCGAGTTGTCACCCTTGAGGATCAAGTTCAGCTGTGAATGTTCCTTCAGAGCTGCATCGAGATCGTCGAGGCTAATGCGCTTACGACTCTTCGCTGCAAGCGCGTTGCGCTTACGTGCGTTGCGACGGTCCGCGATCTGACGAGCGATACGGTCCTCGTCGACCACGAGCAGGTTGTCGCCTGCACCGGGGACCGACGTGAAGCCGATGACCTGGACCGGACGTGAAGGCAGTGCCTCGTGGACGTCCTGACCGTGCTCGTCCACCATGCGGCGGACGCGGCCGTAAGCATCGCCGGCAACGATCGAGTCGCCGACCCGCAGCGTTCCGCGCTGAATGAGCACGGTAGCGACGGGGCCGCGGCCACGGTCGAGGTGCGCCTCGATGGCAACACCCTGCGCGTCCATGTCCGGGTTGGCGCGCAGATCCAGGGAAGCGTCGGCCGTCAACAGCACTGCTTCGAGCAGTGCGTCGATGTTGAGACCCTGCTTCGCCGAGATGTCGACGAACATGGTGTCTCCGCCGTATTCCTCGGCCACCAGTCCGTACTCGGTGAGCTGCTGCCGGATCTTGTCCGGGTTCGCGCCTTCCTTGTCGATCTTGTTCACCGCGACCACGATCGGCACGTCGGCCGCCTGGGCGTGGTTGATCGCTTCCACCGTCTGCGGCATGACGCCGTCGTCGGCTGCGACAACAAGGATCGCGAGGTCGGTGGCCTTGGCACCACGGGCACGCATGGCCGTGAAGGCCTCGTGACCGGGGGTGTCGATGAACGTCACGAGACGCTCGTTGCCCTCGAGCTCGGTCAGCACCTGGTAGGCACCGATGTGCTGCGTGATGCCGCCGGCTTCGCCCTCACGGACATTCGCCTTACGGATCACGTCGAGCAGACGGGTCTTACCGTGGTCGACGTGGCCCATGACGGTGACCACAGGCGGACGGGACTCAAGGTCCTCTTCTCCGCCGGCGTCCTCGCCGTAGGTGAGGTCGAAGCTGTCGAGCAGCTCGCGATCCTCGTCCTCCGGGCTGACGACCTGCACGACGTAGTTCATTTCGCCGCCGAGCAGCTCCAGCGTCTCGTCGTTGACCGACTGAGTTGCCGTGACCATCTCACCGAGGTTGAACAACGCCTGCACGAGTGCTGCGGGGTTCGCGTCGATCTTGTCCGCGAAGTCCGACAGAGATGCGCCGCGAGCGAGACGGATGGTCTCGCCGTTGCCGCGTGGCAGCCTGACGCCGCCGACTGCGGGAGCCTGCATGCTTTCGTACTCGGCGCGCTTCGCCCGCTTCGACTTACGTCCACGGCGAACTGCTCCGCCGGGACGACCGAATGCACCTGCCGCTGCGCCGCGCTGACCGGGACGGCCACCGCCGCCGGGACGACCGCGGAATCCACCGGCCGGAGCTGCTCCACCGGGAGCACCTGCACCAGCACCGGCGCCGGGAGCGCCGCCACCGCGGTATCCACCGCCGCCGCCACCCGGACGACCACCGGGAGCGCCACCGGGACGACCCGGACGTCCGCCGCCACCGGGCGCGGGACGAGCGGAACGAGCAGGCATTGCACCCGGGTTCGGGCGAGGAGGCATGGAGCCGGGGCTGGGACGGGGTCCGCCCTGACCTGCAGGCGGACGGGGTCCACCCTGACCGGGAGCCGGACGGGGACCGCCCTGACCCGGAGCCGGACGAGGTCCACCCTGACCGGGAGCCGGACGGGGACCGCCCTGACCCGGAGCCGGACGAGAACCGCCCTGACCTGCGCCCGGACGCGGTGCGCCGGGAGCCGGACGAGGTGCCGGACGCTCGGCGGGTGCCGAGGAGTACGGGTTGTTACCGACGCGAGGTGCCTTCGGTCCCGGACGCGGTCCGCCGGGCTTTGCGCCGGTGGACGGTGCGGCCGGAGCCGCGGGGGCTGCCGGTGCCGACGCTGCGGGAGCAGCCGGAGCCGGACGTGCCGGCTGTGCTGGTTTCGGAGCGTTGAACGTCGGGGTGGGGACCGGCGCTGACGGCGCTGACGGTGCTGCCGGAGCAGCGGCTGCGGGAGCCGCGGGGGCTGCCGGGGCCGGAGCTGCGGGAGCAGCCGGTGCGGGTGCGGCCGGCTTGGGGCCGGGACGCGGTGCGCCAGGCTTTGCAGCCGACGGCGACGGTGCGCCGGGCTTTGCCGCGGGGCGAGCCGCCGGAGCGGCTGCGCCGGTCTCGGACTTGGTTTCTGCTCCGCCTGCCGACGGGAATGACTCCCGCAGACGACGGGCGACGGGCGCCTCCACTGTGGATGACGCAGACTTCACGAACTCGCCTTGCTCCTTGAGCGTTGCGAGTAGTTCCTTGCTGGTGACACCGAGTTCTTTAGCCAACTCGTGCACGCGGGCCTTGCCTGCCACTGCTCTCCTCACTGATGAGGTCGAGCAGGAGGCATCCCACAGATGTGGGTCCCGCACGACCTCGGGTTATCGCCGATGGACGTTCATCGTTGGTGCTTCACGGTGTGCTCATGAGTGCTTGTGCCTGTTCTTCTCGAGAGGTACTGCTTTTGTGTGAACTGCGTCGACCAGCTGGTCGACAGCGGACGTGTCCAGATTTCCGGACACTCGCAGTGCTCTGCTGAATGCTCGGCGCCGCTCTGCCAGGCTCAGACAACTCGGATCCAGGTGCAGCCATGCACCTCGACCGGGGAGTCTTCGCGATACGTCGGGGACGAGCGGGGAACCCTCCGGCCCCTGCTCACCAACCACGACCCTCAACAGATCGACAGCCGACCCTTGTTCCCTGCATCCCACACACGTTCTTACCGGCGAACCGGGTTTCACGCGCGCCGAATCCGAGGACTCACGTCGAACCATTGTCCACTCTACCGCCGAACCGTCTCGATCACTGCATTCCACCGTTATCCGTTGGACGTGGCGGGCCGGTCGGACGCGTCGCCAACGGGTGCCGCATCGCTACGAATGTCGATACGCCAACCCGTCAACCGCGCAGCCAGGCGGGCATTTTGACCCTCTTTTCCGATGGCCAACGAAAGCTGGAAATCGGGCACGATGACACGGGCCGCACGAGCCTCGGGATCGACGACAGTGACGGAGACCACTTTCGACGGGGAAAGTGCGTTGCCCACAAACGTCGCGGGATCTTCGTCGAAGTCGATGATGTCGATCTTCTCCCCCGCGAGTTCGCTCATGACGTTGCGGACGCGCTGACCCATCGGGCCGATGCATGCACCCTTTGCGTTGAGCCCCTGCACACGTGAGGCGACGGCGATCTTGGAACGATGCCCCGCTTCGCGCGCGACGTTGATGATCTCGACGCTGCCGTCCGCAATCTCTGGAACCTCGAGTGCGAACAACTTGCGAACCAGGTTCGGGTGGGTCCGCGAGAGGGTGATCTGTGGGCCGCGGGCTCCGCGAGCAACCCCGACGACATAGCACTTGATGCGCTCACCGTGCTCGTAGTTCTCGCCGGGAACCTGTTCTGCAGGCGGCAACAATCCTTCGGCGCCATTGGATTCGCTGCCGATTCGGACGACGACCATTCCGCGGGAATTCGCACGCGTGTCACGCTGAATGACACCGCCGACGATTTCACCCTCATGGGTCGAGAACTCACCGAAACTGCGCTCGTGCTCGGCGTCGCGCAGACGCTGCAGGATGACCTGGCGCGCGGTGGTGGCCGCGATGCGTCCGAATCCCTCGGGAGTGTCGTCCCACTCCTCACCGATCATGTTGCCGTCGGCATCGGTGTCGTGCGCCATCACTCGCACCGAACCGGTCTTGATGTTGACATCGATCCGAGCGTTCTGCTTGTGCCCCTCGGTGTGGCGGTACGCCGTCAGCAGCGCGGTCTGGATCGTGGCGATCACAGTTTCGATCGAGACACCTTTTTCGGCTTCGATCGCTCGCAACGCTGCAATGTCGATATTCACTTGTCGAACCCTTCTTCGTTTTCTACGTCTTCTAATTCTGCTTCGTCGTCTTCGACACTGTCCACGCCCGAGTCCTCGGTGAGGTCAACCGCATCCGAAGGAACTGCGCGCCCCTCCGGGATGCCGCCCGCGAGTTCCAACTCCGCCTCACTGGGCTTCGAGAACTCCACCTGAACTACAGCCTTTTGAACGTCGCCCAGTGCAATCTCGCGCACGGTCAGTCCGCCACGGCCACCGATGACAACTGCCACGGAATCGCCGTTCAACGTTCCGATACGGCCCACCACGGTCTCGCCGGCCAGATCGATTCGCGCTTTACGTCCGCGAGCCCGACGCCAGTGACGATCGAGCGTCAGTGGGCGATCGATTCCCGGAGAGGTCACCTCGAGGGTGTACGGCGTTTCACCGATTTCCTCGAGGGTGTCGAAAAGTTCCGAAACGAGTCTGCTGATCTCCGCGGCGGCATCGAGCTCGATCCCGGCATCGCTGTCGACCATGATGCGCACCGCGCTGTGCTTGCCCGCACTGGTCACGACAACGTCTTCGACGTCGTAACCCTGGGCGTGCACGAGTTCGGAGATCAGCTCGATCACCCTCTCCCTGGATGGCACCGGCATCTCGCGAACTCCTCATTTCAGTTGTCGTCGATTGTCCGACTTGTGTCGACTGTCGACGTGGGCGGCTGCGAGCATGAAAAGACACCAGGTGCCACATGCTGCAAGCATCCAAGAGTACCGCTCATTGCGCGTCTCCGTGACCAGAGTGCCCGACGCACGTCACACTTGAACACGTCACGCGGATTCGAACGATCGGCCGACCACCTGGCACGATGGACTGGTGCTGACGCCCATGACTACTACCCCACTCTCCCGGCGGAGTGCGCTCAAGATGACGGGAACCGCAGCAGCGTTGGGCGCTGCGGCCTTCTCGTTGTCCGCCTGCACCGACAACGGCACAGCGGAGGCGGCTGCAGAAGTCGACCAGCTGACGGCCCAAGCCGATCGAGCCCGCTCCGACGCGGCAGCCGCAACCGCCGCCATCGCTCTCGCGCCGGACAAGTCGGCATCACTGACCACGATCAGCGCCGAACGCACAGCGCATGCACTCGAACTCGACGCCGAGATTGCGCGAGCAGCGGGCAGCGGCGCCTCTGCGACCACAGCGCCCCCGTCGACCTCGGTCGCAAACGCTCCTACGGGCGTCGAAACCTTGAGTACCTCGCTGGCCGATTCGGCGCGCAGTGCCGCGGATCTCGCTCGGACGATGTCCGGCTATCGCGCGGGCCTGCTCGGTTCGATCAGCGCGTCGTGCTCGACTCAGGTTGCGGTGTTGCTTCCGTGATCACTTCGCACACCCGTCGATCCGAGAGTTCTGCCTTGCTGACCGCAATCGAATCAGAGAATGCCGCGATCTTCGCTTACGGAGTGGTTGCCGCGTTTTCGAATCCTGCCCGTGTCAACGAGGTTGCCACGCACACAGCAGCGCACCGCGCACGACGTGATGCGCTGGTTGCCCTGTCGACCGACGCGGGCGTGACCCCGCCGACAGCCGCGGCAGCGTACGAGATCCCGTTTCCGGTGACGGACGCCGTTACCGCGGCACAACTGGCAGCACAGATCGAATCCGACACCGCCGTGACCTACCGGGCATTCGTCGAACAGGTCGATACCGACCAACTCCGCACATTCGGAATCGACGGCCTGACCGATGCGGCAATCCGCGGCGCCGGATGGCGGTCCGCGCTGGGAACCGCTCCGGCCACCTCAGCGTTCCCGGGGGACCCGGCTTCGTAACTGCTGTGCGCCTTTATTAACCCCCGGCGGTTAATAAAGGCGCACAGCAGTGCTCAGGCCTTGCGATGCGAGGGCACGAACCACGCCGCGACAACCGCAACCAATACGAAGCAACCGCCGACGCGCAGTGCAGGTGTCAGCGCATCTCCGTAACCGAGTGGCGTGAGGGCACCGCCGGCGGCAAGGAAGACTGCAGTGAGAACCGCGATTCCCAGTGCAACACCGATCTCACGAAGCGTCGAGTTGGTCGAACTGGCCGTTCCGTGATCAGGCTCGTCCATGTCGACGAGTACCGCCGTCGAGCTCGGCGCGAAGGTCAGGCCCATGCCGATGCCCGCCATCAGTAGAGCCGGAACCAGCGACCCGTACGTCACGTCGGGACCGATCAACGCTGCCAACCAGAACAATGCTCCGGCCTGGAGCAACAGACCGGTCAGCAGAAGCGAACGGAGCCCGACCTTCGGCGCCAGAAAACCGGCGAGAGGCGCGAAGATCATCGGCGCTGCCGTCCACGGAAGCGTCCGCAGGCCTGCTTGGAACGGGCTGTAGCCCATCACGATCTGGAGGTACTGCGAGAGCAGGAACACCGCCCCGAAGATTCCGATCGAGAAGGTCAAGCCGATGACGTTCGCCATCGAGAAGCTGCGTGAACGGAACAGACGTAGGGGCATCACCGGATGCGAGGTCTTCATCTCGCGAAGAACGAACAGTGCCAACGCGACTGCGGACCCGACCAACGACGCAACTACTCCAAGCGATCCCCAGCCGTCGTCGTTGCCGTGAACGATCCCCCACACCGCCAGGAACACACCGAGTCCGGCGAGTGCGACACCGGGAAGGTCGAGAGGCTGTGTGCGACCGGTCGATTCGCGCAGCGCGTACAACGCGAGAGGAACAGCGACGATCGCAACCGGCACGTTTATCCAGAAGATGCCCTGCCACGAGAACCCGTCGACTACCGCTCCACCGACCACGGGACCCATCGCGATCCCCAGGCCGGAGACGCCACCCCACACGCCGATTGCCATGGCACGCTTGGCTTCCGGTACCGCTGCCACGAGGAGAGTGAGTGAGAGCGGCATGATCGCGGCAGCGCCGGCGCCCTGAAAGGCTCGGGCCGCGATGAGCAGGCTCGGTGTCGTCGACAACGCCGAAGCAATCGACGCCGCCGTGAACAGCCCGATCCCGAACACGAACATCTTGCGGCGCCCCCACCGATCGCCGAGCGTCGTCGCCGAAAGCATCAGCGTCGCAAAGCAGAGCGTGTACGCATTCATGAACCACTGAAGTTGCCCGACGGACGCATTCAGCTCCTTCTCGATCACCGGCAGCGCGCTCGTCATCACGAGGTTGTCGAGGGTGGCCATGAACATGGGCAGAGAGGCAGCAACCATCGCTATCGCGATCGGAACCTTACGTCCTCCACTGCTTTCCGACCCGGATGCGGCGTCCGATCCGGACTTCGTCAAAACGGTCATCGTGATTCCTCGAGTGAAGGTGCCTTAAGGCATCGAATGATTACTTAAGTCGAAACTAAGCTATCCGGTGATAACGTGTCAACATGTCGATCGGTGCAGCTGAACCACGTACCCGCAGGATGAGCGCACCGGAACGTCGCGCGTTGGTCCTTGCCGCGGCAACGCGAGCATTCGCAAAGGGTGGATACTCGGGGACCAGTACGGACGCCGTCGCCAAGGAAGCCGGTGTCTCGCAGCCCTACGTCGTGCGCATGTTCGGAACCAAGGCAGATTTGTTCCACGCAGTGTTCACGCGCGCGCTCGACGAAATCGTCCGCACCTTCAACGACAAATTGGATACGGTCACGATCGATCCGAGCAATCCGCAGTTCTGGGCCGAACTCGGATCCGCCTACGGCGAGCTGGTTCTCGACCGAGATCTACTGCTTGTCATGCTGCACGGCTTCGCCACCAGCACCGATGATGTCGCCGCCGTCTCCCGGAACGCCATGTCCGGCATCTACACCTTGCTGCGCGAGCGCACCGGTTGCACACCCGAGCAAGCGCGTTTGTTCATCGCGAACGGGATGCTGATCAACAATCTGCTCGCAATGATGGCGCCCGAACACGCCGAAGAAGATCCAGCCCTCGGCGAGCTCTGGGGCAGCGTCTTCAGCGACTCGACTGCGATCACGCTCACCGGCGACGAATCCTCGAGCGAAACCGACACCGATTCCTGACCGGTCACTGGGAAAAACTACACACATGTGACTGAGGACACCCTACAGTCGATCCGACATGTCTCCGGGAAACCCAGACGAAAAGGACCGACGTTGGATCTCGCACAACGCCTCGACGCGCTCGAACAGATCGAGGAAATCAAGAAGCTCAAGCACGGCTACTGGCGAGCATGTGATGCCAAGGATCCAGTTGGGTTCCGCAACAGCTTCATCCGTTCCGGAGCGTCGATCGACTACGGCCGCCTCGGCGCCTTCGACGACGCGGGGCCGATGGCGGACATCTTCGAGAAGATCGCTCTTCGCAAGGTCGACGGCCGGTACGCGGTCCTCGACATGCATCACGGATTGCATCCCGACATCACACTGACCTCGGAGACGTCGGCGGTGGGGCGATGGGCTCTGCAGTTCCGCCAGATCGACACCGTCGGGCGCACCGAGAAGTTGATGACCGGCGAATACGACGACAAGTACGTGATCGAGGACGGTATGTGGAAAATGAGTCAATGCCATTTCACGGAGACGTGGTCGATCACCACTCCCCTTTCTCCGGACGCTGACATCGCCGAGGGTTCGTTGGGTGGGCCGCGATGACGACGAACGGAAAAGTTGCGCTCGTAACCGGTGCCAGCCGGAGCGTCGGCAAGGGCATTGCCCTCGCGCTGGGAAGCGACGGATGGACGGTGTACGTGACGGCCCGAGGAACCGTCGGCGACGACGGCCCACTCGATCGCACCGCAGCCGAGATCACCGAGCGCGGTGGTCACGGCATTGCCGTGCAGTGCGATCACGCCGACGATCAACAGATCGTCGACCTGTTTGCACGCATCGCCGAGGAACAGTCAGGCCGCCTCGATCTTCTGGTCAACAACGTCTGGGCAAACCCGGCGGGTTATGCAGGCTTCGCCGATCCGTTCTGGAAGAGGCCGATCGACGATTGGGATTCGCTGATCGGAATCGGACTGCGCGCCCACTACGTTGCTTCGGTGGAAGCGGCGAAGTTGATGGTTCCCCGGGGCAGTGGAGTGATCGGCAACATCTCGTCGTTCGGCACCCGCGGGTACCTGCACTCTGTGCTGTACGGGATGTCGAAGGCAGGTTTGGACAAGATGGCCGCGGACATGGCTGTCGAATTGAAGGGGACCGGCGTCACCGCACTTTCCTTCTGGCTCGGGTTGATCCGCAACGAGCGGATGGAGGCGAGTGGGATCGAGAGCTTCGAAGGCTTCTCACTGGCCGAGGCCGAAACCCCGGAATTCGTCGGCCAAGTCATCACTGCATTGGCCAACGATCCAGAAGTGAACGCGCGCAGCGGTCACACACTGATCACCGCCGAGACGGCCGTCGAGTACGGAATCACCGACGCCAACGGGAAACAACCGGCGTCACACCGCAGTGCCTTCGGTGGCGGCCCGCTTTTCTGATTCATCAGTAGCAGTGGTCGCGTCGCGTGCCGGCACAGCACGCGGCGCTGCCACTCGCGCCTTCAGGGCAAGCCAGGCACACCCGATGACGACGACACCGCCGGCCACGATCGAGGGCGACAACGTCTCACCGAGTATCAGCGCCGACCAGGCAATGCTGAGCACCGGTTGAACCAACTGTGTTTGGCTCACAGTGGAAATGGGACCGATCGCCAGACCCCGGTACCAAGGAAAGAACCCGAGAAACATACTCACGCATCCCAGGTAGGCAAACGAAAGCCACGAATTCACATCGGCAGAGACCGGAGCCTGGGCCATGGACGCCACCGTCAACGCAATCGTGACCGGCAGTCCGAGAATCAATGCCCAGGCAATCGTCTGCCACGACCCGATCTCGCGGGCCAGCAACGCACCTTCCGAATATGCCAGCGCTGCACACACAACCGCGGCGAACAGAAGAAGATCAGCGAGATGAAACGAGCCGAGTCCGCCGTTTGCAATCGCCACGAACCCTACGACCGATACCGCGCCGGCGGCGCTTGCCCACCAGAATCCCTTACTGGGACGCTCTTTTCCTCGGACGACCGCAAATACCGCGGTCGCAGCGGGAAGTAGCCCGATCACGACTGCCGCGTGACTCGCCGGCGATGTCTGCAACGCAAACGTGGTGAACAGTGAAAACCCCAGTACCGCACCAACAGTCACGAGTGCGATGCGCAACCACTGCCGAAGCGTCGGAAGCGTCGCGCGAGTAACCGACAGCATCACAATCGCAAGGGCCCCGGCAACGACGGCGCGGCCCGCGCCGACGAACAGGGGGTCGAGATCCGCGACGGCGACCCGCGTGAGCGGAACGGTGAACGAGAACGCCAGCACACCGAGCAAGCCCCACCACAAACCGGATCGAGACGATGGCATCGGTAGCGGTGCCTGCGGCGCGACGATAGCGCTACTCTTCATACTCATGTTTTACGATAGCAGCAGCACGCCAACCAGCGAAACTGGTATTTCAGGTGCGCACCCGTGTGCAGGAGATAGAAATTGCTCCGAGCAGTCCGACGAGCGCGAAAGCGTAGAAGCCCCACGGCACGGCGTAACCCGCGCCCAGGAGGACTCCGCCCAGGATCGGGCCACAGATCGCACCGACCCGGCCGACACCTGCCGACCATCCGAGCGCGGTCGCGCGAATCTGAGGTGGGTGATTGGCGCTCGTGAAGGCGTAGACCAGTACCTGCGCACTGAACACGAAGCATCCGGCGAGGAAGACCATCACGTAGATTCCGAACGACACCTTCACACTCAGAAGCGCCAGGAACAGTGCAGCTCCGGCGAACCACACGATGGCTGCAGTCCGCGGGCCGATCTTGTTCGCGACGCCCCCGGCGATCAAGAGTCCGACGACGGCGCCGGCATTGAGGATCAGAAGGAACGTCAACGACGCCCCGAGGTTGTAACCGGCCTCACGCATGATCGTCGGAAGCCATGTGTTCAATCCGTAGACGAGCAGCAAGCCCATGAAACTGGTGATCCAGATGGCGATGCTGTTGCGCAGGAACTTCGAAGAGAACAGTGCGCGAACGGGATTGGCGGCTTCGGCGCGCTCAACTTCGGACGTGGGCGCAATCTCGAGTTCGACTCCGTAACGGGCAGCGATTTCCTCGGCTTCGGCACGCTTTCCGTGAGCGAGAAGGTACGACGGGGATTCCGGCAGATACCGCAACATGAGTGGAATCAGGGCGACGGCAGGAAGTGCGCCGACAACGAACATCGCTCGCCAACCGAAAGGTTCGATCACGACGAGCGCCAGCGCTGCGGTGGCAACGGCGCCGACGTGGTAGCCGGTCATCAGCATGGTCGACGCAGATCCACCGCCTTGTTTCTTCGAGAATTCGTTGACCAGAGCCAATGCCGTCGGTAGGGCGCCACCCAGCCCCACACCGGCAAAGAAGCGCAGCAGCCCGAAGATGAACGGATTGGGCGCAATTGCGCACAACAGAGTCAGAATCGAGAATGCGGCAACGGCGTACAGCAGCGCGCGGCGTCGACCGATGACGTCGGTGAGAGTGCCGATGACGAGGGCGCCGATGGTCATGCCGATGAGCCCGAAGGTCGAGATCATCGTGATCGTGCCGGTACTCAAACCCCACGCGTCGTAGTCGAGAAGCGAAGGAATGACCGCGCCGAGTACGACCAGGTCGAATCCGTCCAGAAGCACAGCGATCCAACACAACGGTGCTACCCACATTGCGGCACGCGCCCCAGGCGAACCGGTGATTGAACTCGACTGCGTATGCGGTGCGGTCATCGGATCCTCGACATTCACTGCTTGTGGGCGTTCGCGACCGGTTGGGATCCAGTAGTTCGGATCGAAACGTGTTCGCATTGCGAACGCCTGTTCATAATGAGCACATCGATTGTGTACGGAGTCACAACGCCATGTCAAACGTCGCGGTAATCTCGAGGAATGGCACTCTCCGAAAATGAGCGTGAACAGTTCCTGGCCGAACCCCACATCGGGGCGCTGTCCGTGGCGGACGGCACCGAGCGCGGTCCGTTGACCGTCCCGATCTGGTACCTGTACTCACCCGGTGGCAAACCATGGATCCTCACGGGCAAGGATTCGCGAAAGGCACGACTCATAGAGTCGGCCGGGCATTTCTCGTTGATGGCCGAAAGGCTCGATCCGACAATCCGTTACGTCAGCGTCAGCGGATCCGTCGACAAGATCGTTCCGGGCACCGACGAGATGCTGGTCGAAGTCTCGCGGCGTTACCTGGCTCCGGACAAGGTCGACGGGTATCTCGAATTCGCGCGATCGCAGTTGGGCGAACAGGTAGCGATCTACATGAATCCGCAGCACTGGCTGTCTGCGGATCTCGGGGCGATCTGACAATTCTCAGAAAAGCGAAGGCTCGGCGCGCCGGAGTGGCGCGCCGAGCCTGACCTGCATGTGGAGGGCTCTATGTCAGCTCTCGGTGAAGAAACGCACCCGATTGAGTCGATGACCGCTCGCCTCGAAGCCGAATAATGCGATGGCCGGTTCCCCGCACACGATGACGCTCGCCGTCACGGTGCGACCGGCAACCAGCATCTTGCTCTTCGTCACGCCGGTGAGCAGAGCGTTGACATCAGCGTTGGACAACTGCGTCCCCGCCGGAAGCTCGACGGGTACCGGCGGCGTTCGGCCGACAGCGGCCGCATCGAGGAACCGCGACGCTGCCTTCTTGCCTTTGTCTCCGACGCCGAAGATGCCGCGCGAGAACCCGAGCGCCCCGCCGATCCCCTGGTTCGAGAGCAACTGCGGCGTCAACTTCGCGGCCGCCTTCACCCCCGCCACACCAGCAGTCGCGAGCTGGCTCAACATCGTCGCCAATTCCCAATGCGCGTAGAGGGTTCCGATCCGCAAGGAATCGGGCTCCCCCACCAAGTCGTAGCGCAAGTGCATCGGAACGTCGAGAACGACTCCGGTCGACATCTCGGTAGCGAGGCTCAGATCGCGCCACACCGTCCGGCCGCACACGATGTCGCGCTCGACATGGAAGGTGATCGAATTGGGGGCGATGAACGTGTCGTAGAAACTCTCGATCGCCGCCTGACCGTTGTGCGGACGTGAACCTACAGGGTCGTTGACCTGTCCGTCGCCGGCAAACAGGGCCACCCAGGTCGAGCGGTCATGCGCGCCGACGGCTTTCGGGGATCCCTCCACGACGGCCATCAACTGCTCGCGCGTCACCGGCGCGGTCATGCGCGCATCTCGTATGCACCGTCGTACGCCTTGACCTGCTGCCACACCCGGTCGAAGCGTTCACTGTCGACAACAGGCTTCCGCACCGCGGCCAGGGCCCACTTCTGCTGCTCGGGTGTCGACGACGGCTTTCCGTGCAGCGCGATCGCGTATCCCGAGAAGTCACGAATCTGGAAGTCGAAGATCTGATCGACAACGTCGGCGTCGAGCCCGCTGATCTCGGCCTGTTCGAGAATCAGATGACCGTAGACGACGAGAGAGAACAGGTGCCCGACGTTGAGCATGAAATCGAGATCCTTCTGCTGCTGCGCGTCCGGCGCTGCAGCAGTGAGCAATTCGGTGAGCGCGATCGCCTGCTCGTAAAAACGGGCGACGTTCGGAATCGAAGAGTGCTTCTCGTAGAGGGGCTTCCACTCGTGGAACTGAATCTTCGCAGCGCCGCGGGTAGGCCCCTGGTTCCAGAAGAACTCGTCGTCGGCGGCGTCGTCGCGCGTGACGATCTCCGGGAACTGCGCCGAGTTGAACAGATAGTTCGGCAAGAACTTGAGAATCAGGCCGACGTTGACGTGGACGGTGCCCTCGAGCTTGGGCAGCGTGCCGATCATCTGCGCTGCCTCGCGGAAGTACGTGGACTTCTCGTATCCCTTGGCTGCGATCACATCGTGCAGCAACCCGACCACCTTCTCACCTTCGGAGGTGACCTTGGCCTTGGTCATGGGATTGAACAGCAGGTAGCGACGGTCCTCGAGGCTGGCGCTGCGGAAGTAGTCGACCGCCCGCGCACTGAACTGCTTCATCGCGATCAGACGTGAGTACGCGTCGACGAAGGCGGCGCGAACGTGGGCGAAATCCGTGACGGGATTGCCGTACAGAATTCGATTCTGCGCGTGAGTGATTGCCTCGAAGAACGCATGCTCGGTGATGCCGATGGAGCCGGTGCAGAGGTTGAACTTTCCGACGTTGACCGTGTTGAGCGCGGCCTCGAATGCGGCGACGCCGGTGTGCAGAATGTCTTCCTCGCGCACCGGGTAATCGTCGAGGCGGAAATTGCTGACATACATCTGCCCGCGCAGGACGTTGTCCACTAGCTGATAGTTCGGATGTGCACTGTCGGCGACAAAGAACACGTAGCCTTCGGGGCCCTCGACGTCGGTACGACGCCCGAACACAGACACCATTCCGGCTACGTTGCCGTTTCCGATGTAGTACTTCTCGCCGCTCGCGCGGAAGGCGACGTCGCCGTCGGTGGGAGTGAGGAGCATGTCGGTGGAGTACACGTCGGCGCCGTGGTCGCGCTCGGACAGCCCGAACGCCATGACACCACCGTCGGCAAGTTCCTGCGCTGCACGCTTCTTCGCAGCGTCGTTGTCACTCATCCAGATCGGTCCGAGTCCGAGGATCGTGACCTGCCAGGCGTACCAGTAAGCGAGTCCGTAAAAACCGAAGATCTCACTCAAGGCCGCGTTGCGGGCACCGTCCCAACGACGGTTCTCGTCACCGTCGGCGAATGCCGCCGGAGTCTGGAACGTCGCGAACAACTTCTCCTTGCCGACGAATTCGAGAAAGTCGGAGACCCACACGGCGTCGAGGTCGTCCTGAAGCAGTTGCTTCTTACCGCGGCTCTCGAACCATTCGATGGTGGCTCGCAGCAAACGGCGGGTCTCCGGATCGAACTGAGCGGGGTCGTAAGTATGGGGGTTGAAGAGCAATCCATCGGTGCCAGACACGTCATTACCTTTCGTCGATGACGCTAAACTACCAGCGGGTAACTTTCCGCGGTGCGATTCATGGAAGACCTGCGATTCTTCGCGAATGCCACAGGTCCATCGGATTCCACGTGCCGGCCCGAGCGCGCGTGATCGGGTAGCACGCCAACCCGAGCAACAACGCAGACATGTGGCCGATGGCGGTGAAATTGGTGGCGAAAATCAGAGGTACACCATAGAAGAGCAGCAACCCCGCGAGATAGACGTATCGCCACGGATCGACGATTCGATATACCAGAATCCCCATGACGCCGGCCAGACCGTAACTCACACCCACGTCGAGAGTGTTGACCGCCGACTCCGCCACGTATCCGTGCCGAATACCTTCGTACAGAACACCTTCGCTGATGTACGTGGCTCCGACGTGGGCGATGACGACAACACACAGCCACCGCCACGTCCCGAGCCAACGCTCAGCCGTTGCATGAAAGATGGTGAAGAGAACCAGGTATCCCAACCAACCGCCACCTTCGAGCCAGAAGGCACTCGAGAACAGGACTCGCAGCGGGTCTTCGGCCAGGTGATGCAGATTGGTCGAGCGCTTGCCGAGAAAACGCTCCTCGACATTGTCGGGCAGATGCCGAAGGAAGAGCGTGGTGAACAGCAGGGCCAGCAACCAGACGTAGGTACCGGGAGCACTGCGCACCCATCGCCATGCCGCCTTTGCTGCCCCCAGCATCCTCACCGCTTCGAGTCTGCGCTCACTCGTTCACTACTGCAACGGCAAACCCGTCCCATCCCTTCGAACCCACGGTTTGAATGGCGGTGCCGTCGAGTTTCGGCTCGGCCGCGATCATCTCCAACACCGCTCGACTCGCTTTGACGCGCTCGTCGTCGATATCCGGGTTGGACACATGTCCCCCACGCACCACGTTGTCCACGATGATGACGGTTCCGGGATGCGAAAGGGCCAACGCCCACCGCACGTACTCGGTGTTGTTCTCCTTGTCGGCGTCGATGAAGACCAAGTCGAAAGGTCCCAACTCTTCTTTCGCGATCAACGGGAGACTGTCGAGCGCAGCGCCGACGCGGATGTCGACACGGTCAGCCAGTTCGGCACGCTCGATATTCGCCCGAGCGACATCCGCATGGGTGGGATCGAATTCCAGCGTGATGACCTGGCCCGAGGGACCGACCGCGCGAGCGAGCCAGATCGTGCTGTATCCGCCGAGCGTTCCGATCTCGAGAACATTGCGCGCCAAGCACATTCGCGCCAGAAGGTTGAGGAGCTTGCCCTGGTTCGGCGCCACGTCGATGGGCGGGAGACCTGCCTCGGAATTGGCGGCGAGTGCCGCGTCGAGAACCGGATCTTCACCTACCAACGTGGAAACGAGATAGCCGTCGACTTCTGCCCAATCCGGTTCGCGTTCCATAGCCACGATTGTGGCAGAAAAGAAGGGCCGCCGCAGACACCTCGGAAGGTGACTGCGGCGGCCCGGACAGCTATTCGAATCAGCCGCGAACTGCGGCGATGATCTCCTCGATCGCTGAATTGGCGTCGATCTCACGGCTCTCGCCGGTGAAGCGGTCGCGAATCTCGACCTTGCCGTCGGCCCAACCACGGCCGACGACAACGATCAGCGGAACACCGATCAGCTCGGAGTCCTTGAACTTCACGCCCGGCGATGCCTTGCGGTCGTCGAGGATCACTTCGAGTCCCGCGCGGTCGAGCTGCGCGGCGAGGCCTTCGGCGCCTTCGCGAGCGGTCTCGTCCTTGTTCGCAATGACGAGGTAAACGTCGGCCGGTGAGACCTCAGCGGGCCAACGCAGACCCTTCTCGTCATGGTGCTGCTCGGCAATGACGGCCACCAGACGCGAGACGCCGACGCCGTACGAACCCATGGTCGGGCGGACGGGCTTGCCGTTCTCGGCGAGGACGTCGACGGTGAAGACGTCGGTGTACTTGCGGCCGAGTTGGAAGACGTGCCCGATCTCGATACCGCGAGCCGAGACCAGCGTGCCGGCTCCATCGGGAGAGGCGTCGCCGTCACGAACCTCGGCGGCTTCGATGGTTCCGTCAGGGGTGAAGTCGCGACCGGCAACGAGGCCGACCACGTGCTTGCCGTCTTCGTCGGCGCCGGTGATCCAGCTGGTGCCGTCGACGACGCGCGGGTCGACAAGGTAGCGAACTCCGTTGGCCTGCAGCGCCTTCGGGCCGATATAACCCTTGGCCAGGAACGGGTTGTTCTTGAAGTCGGTCTCGGTGATCATCACGAACTCGGCCGGCTCCAGCGAAGCCTCGAGGCGCTTTTCGTCGACCTCACGGTCGCCGGGGATGCCGATGCCGAGAAGTTCCCATTCGCCGCCGGGCAGGCGGGTCTTGACCATGATGTTCTTGAGAGTGTCGGCGGCGGTCACGGTACGGCCGAGATCAGCGCCGTTCGCCCAGTCCACCAGGGTGTCGATGGTGGGTGTGTTCGCGGTGTCGTACACCTTGGCTTCGGGCAGCCCGTCAAACGGAATCGAGTCGGGAACGACAGTCTTGACGGCCTCGACGTTGGCGGCGTAGCCGGATTCGAGGCAGCGCACGTAGGTGTCTTCGCCGATCTCGCTCTCGGCAAGGAACTCCTCGGACGCGCTGCCGCCCATCGCACCGGAGGTCGCCGAGACGATGACGTACTTGACGCCCAGACGCGTGAAGATCTTCTCGTAGGCACCGCGATGCGCCTGGTACGACTCCGTCAGGCCTTCGTCGGTCAGGTCGAAGGAGTAGGAATCCTTCATGAGGAACTCGCGGCCACGCAGAATGCCGGCACGCGGACGCTCTTCGTCGCGGTACTTGGTCTGCACCTGGTACAGGGTGACCGGGAAGTCCTTGTAGGAGTTGTACTCACCCTTGACCGTCAGAGCAAAGAGCTCCTCGTGGGTCGGGCCGAGCATGTAGTCGTTGCCCTTGCGGTCCTTGAGGCGGAACAGGTTGGGGCCGTACTCGGTCCAGCGGTTCGACGCTTCGTAGGGATCGCGCGGGAGCAGCGCAGGCAGCAGGATTTCCTGTCCGCCAATTGCATTCATTTCTTCACGGACGACACGCTCTACCTCGCGCAGCACCCGCAATCCCAGCGGCAACCACGAGTAGACGCCTGGAGCGATACGACGCACGTAGCCGGCACGAACCAGCAGTTTGTGGCTGGCAACTTCGGCGTCCGAGGGATCGTCACGCAGGGTACGCAGGAACAGGTGGGACAGACGGGTAATCACGAGGTGTAAGGATAGTCGCCGCAGTCGGCCGAGCGGGCCTCGGTACGGTTACAGCGTGCTTGTACTGCTGCCTCCCTCAGAAACCAAGTCCGACGGCGGCAAGGATGCGCCCCTCGATCTGGCCGAACTGTCGATGCCCCAGTTGACCGAAACGCGCGAATTGCTGGTTCAGACGCTGGTCGATCTGGCCGCTGACGTCGAGGCGTCGTGCGAAGCGCTCGGGCTCGGCCCGACGCAAGCAGACGAAGTGGAGCGCAATGCCAAGCTGTGGGTGTCCGCGACGCGGCCCGCACTACAGCGCTACACCGGCGTGCTCTTCGACGCCCTCGACGCAAAGTCGTTCACCCGCGCCCAGAAGGCGAAGGCGCTCGATCGGATCGCCATTGGTTCCGCTCTGTTCGGTGCTGTCCGCGCAGGAGATCTGATCCCCGCCTACCGCCTCTCTGGCGGGTCCAAGCTGCCGGGGATGGGGACGCTGCGCTCGCTGTGGAAGCCGGAGCTGCCGAAGGCCCTGGCCGCCGAAGCCGACGGCCTTGTCATCGATCTACGATCCGGCACCTACCAAGACCTCGGACCTGTTCCGGACGCCTTGATCGCAACGGTCCTCACCGAGAAGCCGGACGGCACCCGGACGGTGGTCAGTCACTTCAACAAGCACCACAAGGGTCTGCTCGCCCGTGCGCTGGTGGTCTCGCGCGCCGAACCGACCGATATCAAGGGTGTCGCGCGGGTGGCGTCGAAGGCCGGCCTGCGGGTGGAAATCGCGTCGGAGCGTGAACTGATCATCCTGACGGATTGATGGCTTCGTCTGTCAAGTGCCGCAGAAGGTTTGGAACGTCTCGCTGAAAGACCGCGGAGCCGCCTCGGTGTAGTCAGCCCACTCGTCGCGTCGGTCGAATGGATGCGTGACAACCTCCAGCAGCTTCTCGAATGGAGCGAGGTCGCCGTCGGTCGCGGCGCGCAGGGCAGCGTCGAGCCGATGATTACGCGGAATGTACAGCGGGTTGACGCGATCCATCGCGCTCGCGGTCTCCGCGGCCCCTTGTCCGTTTTCGGTCAGGGCTCCCTGCCACCGCTGCAACCAGGGCGCGATGTGCTCCCGTGGCACGAGTTGGTCGAGAGGCGCCGAATTTCCGCGCAATTCGTCCGCGAGTGCGCGGAAACTGCCTGTCCAATCAGCTCCGTGTTCCGCCAACAACGTCAGCAGATCGTCGACGAGCGCCCGATCGACAAACGGCTGGGCCAGACCGATCTTTGCCGCGAGACCGGCCGCATAGTGTCCCTCGTAGCGCTCGTCGAAGGTCTCGAGAACTGCCGACGCCGCGGAAATCGCATTGTCGGGTGCGGAATCGATCAGCGGCAACAGTGTTTCTGCCAAGCGCGCCAGATTCCACTTCAGTACAGCGGGCTGATTGCCGAACGCATAGCGGCCCCCGTGGTCGATCGAGCTGAACACTGCCGCCGGATCGAATGCGTCGAGGAAGGCGCACGGACCGTAATCGATGGTCTCTCCCGAAATTGTCGTGTTGTCGGTGTTCATGACCCCGTGCACGAAACCGATGAGCATCCACCTCGCCACCAGTGACGCCTGCGCCTCGACGACCGCCTCGAGGAACCTCAGATAGCGATTGTGTGTACCCGTTGACGGAAGTTCGGTCAGCTCCGGGTAGTGCCGGGCGATCGCGTAGTCGGTGAGCGGCTGCAAGACCTCGCCCTGCCGGGCCGCGAACTCGAAGGTCCCAACGCGTAGGTGACTCGACGCGATCCGTGCAAGCACGGCACCGGGTTCTGCGCCGTTGCGGCGAACGTCTCGGCCCGTCGCCACCACCGACAGCGCGCGTGTAGTGGGGACACCGAGGGCATTCATCGCCTCGCTGACGAGATATTCGCGCAGCATCGGCCCTACGACCGCATACCCGTCGCCGCCCCGAGAGAACGGTGTGCGCCCGGAGCCTTTCAGATGCAAGTCCACTCGCTGCCCGGCACTGCTGACGAGTTCGCCGAGTAACAACGCCCGACCGTCCCCGAGAATCGGTGCGTACCCACCGAACTGATGACCCGCATACGCCATCGCCACCGGTGTGGCCCCGACCGGCACCGTCGACCCGGACAGGACGCCGATCCCGTCCACACTTCGCAGCGCTGCTACGTCCAATCTCAACGACGCAGCCAGCTGCTCGTTCACCACGAGCAACTGCGGGTCAGGGGCGGCAGCACCTTGCCACGGCACCGTCAGAGCGCCGAGTTCGTCGGCGAACGTGCTCTCGAGGCCGGCCACGATGGTGACCGTGTCTGCTGTGGATTCCTGGAATGCGGCCATCACACGAGAGTAGTGACCGTGCGACAACCTATCGATCAGCCCTGATCGATGTACGACTCGAGCTGATCGCGTTCGCTCTTGAGCTCGTCGATGCGGCTCTTCACCACGTCGCCGATACTGACGATGCCGAGGAGGTTGCCATCCTCGATCACCGGCAGATGCCGGATTCGACGCTCGGTCATGATCGCGGCAATGCTGTCCACTGCGTCTGCCGGAACGCACGTGTACATCAGAGCGGTCATGACCTCGCAAACCTGGATCCCGAGAAGGTCCGGGCCACGCTCGTGCAGGCGTCGAACGACATCGCGTTCGGAGATGATGCCGACCACCGCGTCGTCGTCGACCACCACCATGGCTCCGATGTTGTGGCGGGCAAGATCGCACAGCAGCCCGTTGACCGTCGTGTGGGCGTCGATCGTGACGATGCTGTTGCCCTTGTTTCGCAATATGTCCGCGATCCGCATCACGGCACCCCGATCCGTCGAGACTCTCGGCACGTCCTGCAACGATCGTATCGGCTAGCGAAGCGGAAAAACAGGACTGATCAGGCGATTCCCTGAGCTGCCTTCTCCGCAGCCTGAGCCTGGGCTACCTGAGAAGGTGTGAACCTGATGCACAGCGCCGCGATACCGGCGAACACGGCGCAGACCGCGCAGCCCACAAGTGCGAAGGTGTACCCCTCTCCGAGTGCGATCAATTGCGCCGGATTCATGTCCGCTGCCTTGCCCGAAGTGCCGCCGAGCGAGAGCGTCTTGGACGTCGCCATTGCACCGATCACCGACAGCGCCAATGGTCCACCGAGCGTCTGGGCAACTTGGGAGATTGCGGTCAGCGGGCCGATCTCGGTCTCCGGGACACCGGCGATCGCGCACAGTGGCAAGGGCACCATCGCGAGGCCGATACCGAATCCGATCCCGATCACGGGCACGAACAAGTTGGCCAGGTAGGTGGAGTCGGAATCGAGAGTAGAGCCGTAGAGGAGTCCGACGATCATGATCACGACGCCGGTGAGGACCAGCCAGCGGGGTTGAACCTTCACGGCGAGCTTGGAAGCAACCGAAGCGGCGGCGCCCAATCCGAACGCGAACGGAATGAACGCGATACCGGCACGCAACGGCGAATACTGCATGATGTCCTGCACGAACAGTGCGACGAAGGCCGTCATGCTGAACATCGCGCCACCGACGAAGAAGATGGCGAGGAACGTCGCGACACGGTTGCGATCGGCGAACAACGAGAAGGGCAAGAGCGGGTTGTCTGCAGTTCGCTCGACAAAGAGGAAGGCGGCGAGGGCGACCAATCCGGCCGCCAATGCACCGATGACGGCGATGCTCCCCCATCCCATTTCCGGGCCTTCGGTGAGAGCAAAAACAACACCGGTACAACCGAGGGTCGCGAGGATCGCGCCGGGGACATCCAAAGCCAGACGCGTCTGATTCGTCTCGCGAAGGGCGCGGAACGCCATGCCGACGAGCGCGATGCCGATCGGGACGTTGATGAGGAAGATCAGACGCCACGACACCTCGGTCAATGCGCCGCCGATGATCAGACCGGCGATCGATCCGACGCCCGTCATGGCGGCAAAAATCGCGATGGCCTGATTACGAGCCGGACCCGCGGCGAAAGTCGTGGCAACAAGGGCGAAGGCAGTGGGCGACGCCACGGCTGCGCCGACACCTTGAAGCGCCCGCGCTGCGATCAACATGCCCTCGTTCAGGGCGAGTCCACAGAGCAACGACGCCACCGTGAACAGCGAGACTCCCGCGATGAACATCTTCTTGCGTCCGAACGCGTCGCCGAGCCGACCACCGAGGAGCATGAGCCCACCAAACGCAAGCGCGTAGGAGGTCAACACCCAGTTGCGGCCGCTGTCGCTCAGCCCGAGGTCGGCCTGCAATGGCGCCAGAGCGAGGTTCGCGACAGTACCGTCGAGCACCACCATCATCTGCAAACCACTCAGGACGATGATGGCAAGCCCGATGACTCGAGTCGCTACCGGGGCATTCGCCGAAGCGGTTTCAGATGTTGGGGAGTCAGACACAAGACTTCACGTTACCCAGCGTCGACGGAAAAGCCCGCGACCGGCCCGATCACGATGATCGCCGGAGGCTTGATCTCCTCGTCCTTGACGCGCTGAGCAACGGTCGCCAGATCGGCCCGAAGTTCACGCTGGGTGCGCAGCGTGCCCTCTTGGATGACGGTGACCGGCGTGGTTGCCGGGCGTCCACCGTCGACGAGTGCCTTCGCGAACTGATCGATGCGCTCGACCGCCATGAGCAGCACGATCGTGCCGCGCAACTTGGCCAGCGCCGACCAGTCGACCAGCGAATCCGGATGATCCGGAGCCACGTGCCCACTGACGACGACGAACTCGTGGGTGACGCCGCGGTGGGTGACCGGGATGCCTGCGGCCGACGGGACCGAGATCGCGCTCGTGATTCCGGGCACTACGGTCACCGGAACGCCGGCAGCGGCACACGCTTCGAGTTCTTCGTATCCCCGTCCGAAGACGTACGGGTCCCCGCCCTTGAGGCGGACCACGAACTTGCCTGCCTTCGCGTTGTCGATCAGCGCGGCGTTGATGGCCTCCTGAGCCATGGCACGGCCGTACGGGATCTTCGCGGCGTCGATCACCTCTACGTCCGGACCCAGTTCGGCGAGCAACTCCGGCGGAGCCAATCGGTCGGCCACGACGACGTCGGCACGGGCGAGCAAACGGCGTCCGCGCACGGTGATCAGATCGGGATCACCGGGGCCACCACCGACGAGAGCAACACCCGCAGCGGCAGGCTCGGCCGTATCGGCGAGCACGCCCGACTGAAGACCTTCGACGACGGCGGTGCGGACGGCTGCCGAACGACGGTGATCGCCGCCCGCCAGAATTCCGATGCTCATACCGTCGTACTCGGCGCTGGCGGGAGTGACGGCGGTGCCGTGCTTCGCGTTGTCGGCGCGCACGCAGAAGATGTGGCGACGCTCCGCTTCGGCGACGATCGCCGCATTGGTTTCCGGCTCGTCGGTCGAGGCGATGGCGTACCACGCACCTTCGAGGTCGCCGTCGGCGTACGGGCGCTCTTCGACCGTGATCTGACCGGCAGTGGCCATACCTTCGACGGCTGGAGTGAACGCGCGACTGATGACGTGAACGCGGGCACCAGAGGCGACCAGCAGTCCGAGTCGGCGCTGAGCCACAGTGCCGCCACCGAACACGACCACGCGTCGATCGGTCAGGTTGAGGCCGACCAGGTAGTTGGTCTCGTCTGCGGTGGACTCGCTCACTCGCACTCCGTTTCGTTGTCAGAATTGGTCAAGCTGGAGGGAACTTTACGGGCCGCGGCCACGGTCACTCCATCCCTGGCAGTCTTGGCCAGCACAAGTCGGCTGCCCCCGGACGCGAGGATCGCAGCCGCTTCCGCGACGCTTGCCGTTCCGACGGCGTTCTCGACGCGAGGCGATGGTGACGGAACTTGAACTCGCGCAAGTACGTCCGGGGCGAAACTCACAATCGGGACGTTCAGTTCATGGGCCGCTGTCAGAAGAGCCGAAGACTCAGCTTTTGCCGCCACAGTGGCGAGTACCACGATCTTCCCTTGCGCCGCGGGCACAGCCTTCACCGCAGCGACGATGTCCTTCGCGGTGACACTCGTCGTGAATCCCACGCCGATACAGAGGTCATCCCCGTGCGGCATCGACGAACTTCGCGATCGATTCGGGCTGCCCCACCGGATGAGTGTGGAGATACGACGCGTGGACGCCGCCGCGAACAAATCCTTCGCGGACACTGCCGCCGTCCCAGGGCCGCCACCCCCACGCACTTCCGCAACCGTCCGCGTCTGCCGAGACGAGAGACGTTCGGTGGAACTCGTGACCGGTGACGCGGGAGCCTGCTTCGAAGAGGCTGGAGTCGCTGATCGCCACTGCTTCGCGGTACCCGAGGGTCAGGCGTTTCCCGAACGTCGCATCCACCCCGACAACACCGGCCATGCTGTGACCGTCCAAGCTGCGAGCGAGGTAGAGCAGACCGGCACACTCGGCGTGGATCGGTGCGCCGCCGTCCGCCAGGTCACGAACCTGCTGCAGCAGAACGGTATTGGCCGCGAGGTCCACCGCATGCTCTTCCGGGAACCCGCCAGGAAGGACAAGAGCGGCAGTTCCCGCAGGAAGCTCGTCCCGCAACGGGTCGAACACCTGCACGTCCGCGCCGGCGGCGGTCAACAGCTCCCGGTGCTCGGCATAGCCGAAGGTGAAGGCAGGGCCGCCCGCCATGGCAACCACAGGCCGAGACTCTGCGTGTGCGCCGACCTCGGCAACCGGATCCCATGCAGCTGCACTCACGTTCGAGGCGGCGAGTGCGCGAACAGCACCCAGATCGACGTGCGAGGCAATCAAGTCGGACATCGCGTCCACTGCGGCCACAGCGGCGGCGCCGTGCTCGGCCGCCGGAATCAGGCCGAGGTGCCGGGAGGGAACTTCGAGTTCCGTCAACCGTGGCACAACTCCGAGCACTGCGACGCCGACCTTGTCGCACGCATGACGCAACACCTGCTCGTGACGAGCGCTCCCGACGCGATTGAGAATGACGCCGCCGATGCGCACACCTGCGTCGTAGGTCGCGAAGCCGTGGAGTACGGCGGCCAGACTCTGACTGTGCCCACGGGCGTCGATCACGAGGACTACCGGCGAACCGAGGATCGACGCGACCTGCGCCGTCGATCCCTCCGCCGACGGCTGCGAGTTTGCCTCGTCGATCTTCCCGTCGAACAGACCCATGACGCCTTCGACCACGGCGATGTCGCAACCAGCGGTTCCATGCCGGTAGAGCGGTCCGATGCGATCCGGGCCCACCAGAACAGTGTCGAGGTTGCGTCCGGGCCGCCCTGCCGCGAGTCCGTGATAACCCGGGTCGATGTAGTCCGGCCCCACCTTGAAGGGTGCAACGCTGCTACCGGACCGTCGCAGCGCGCCGATCAATCCCGTTGCCACCGTAGTCTTTCCGCTACCCGAGGCAGGAGCGGCGATCACCACGGCCGGAGTGGAAGGACTTACCATTCGATGCCCCGTTGGCCCTTTCGGCCGGCATCCATCGGGTGCTTGATCTTGGTCATCTCGGTCACGAGGTCGGCGGCGTCGATCAACGCCTGCGGGGCGTCGCGTCCCGTGATGACAACGTGCTGGTTGCCCGGACGATCGCGCAGTGTCTGCACGACCTCGTCGACGTCGACCCAGCCCCACTTGAGCGGATAGGTGAACTCGTCGAGGACATAGAATCGATGTTCCTCGCTCGCAAGCCTTCTCGCGATCTCCTGCCAACCCTCCGCAGCGGCAGCAGCATGATCTTCCTCGCTACCGGCCTTGCGTGTCCATGACCAACCTTCGCCCATCTTGTGCCACTGCACCGGCCCACCGACGCCGGTTTCGTCGTGCAGGTTTCCGAGCGCGCGGAACGCGGCTTCCTCTCCGACCTTCCACTTGGCACTCTTCACGAACTGGAACACGCCGATGTCGAACCCCTGATTCCAGGCACGCAGCGCCATGCCGAAAGCGGCGGTGGACTTACCCTTTCCCGCGCCGGTGTGCACGGCAAGTACCGGCGCGTTACGACGCTGACGCGTGGTCAGACCGTCGTCGGGAACTGTCTCGGGAACACCCTTGGGCATCGTGAACTCCTGAGCTGGGATCTAGGCTGCGGCGCGGACGACACCCGCGACCTGCTGCGCTGACAATTCGGCGAGGCGGACGTATCCGCCACGTAGTTCTCGCGCCAACTCGGCCGCCAACCCCAGACGCACGAGGCCGGTCTCGCAGTCGACGACGATGGACGCGACGGACGCGTCGGCGAGAAGATGCGCGGCGACGCGGGCGCGGTGCAGCGCGTCCTTGCCGCCGGTAGCCCGGCCGTCGGTGAGTGTGACGACGAGGGCGCGACGCTGCGGGTCACGAAGTCGTTCACGCAGAACCACTTCGCGAGCATGCAGGAATCCCTCTGCGAGTGGGGATTTGCCGCCGGTACGCATCGACTGCAAGCGACGGACAGCGATGTCCACCGAAGATGTCGGCGGCAGTACGAGCTCCGCTTCACGACCACGGACGGTGATGACGGCGACCTTGTCGCGGCGCTGATAGGCGTCGCGGAGCAACGAGACAACCGCACCGGTGACCGCGGAGAGGCGGTCGCGTGCTGCCATCGACCCCGACGCGTCGACAACGAAGACGATCAGATTGCCTTCTCGCCCTTCACGTATCGCGCCGCGGAGATCAGCGGGTGCCAGCCGCAACCGTCCAGCAGTGCGACCACGGGCAATTTGAGACTCGGCTGCGGCAAAGACCGTGCTCGTCAGATGCAATCCGTGCCCACGCTCCCGCGTGGACCGCACAACTCGTCCACGGGACGACATGGACCGCGAGCGTCGTCCCGGTGCACCTTCACCGACTCCCGGAACTTCGAGGAGCTTGGCCTTGAATTCGCCGGCCGGTGGAGCCGAGGGACGATCGGTGGCGCGCACTCCCCCACCAGGTCCGTCAGGGTCGTCCGGGCCGTCGTCGTCCGGGCCGTCGTCGTCCGGCCCTTCGTCTCCGGGACCGCCGTCATCGGAGCCGCCATCTTCCGGGCCACGGTCTTCGTGATTTTCGGGAGGTTCGGGCTCTCCGTCGCGCGCGTCGTCCTCTACCTGCGACTGAGCATCCTGATCGGCCTGCTCGAGCGCATCGTCCAACTGCTGCTGATCCAAGCCGGGCTCGTCGAACGGATCGCGGCGGCGGCGATGCGGCAGCGTCAGTTCCGCCGCTACTCGTACGTCCTCCGCAGTGACTTCACTGTCGCCGCGCCAGGCAGCGTGGGCCGTCGCGGTGCGCGCCAGCACCAAGTCCGCGCGCATACCGTCGACGTCGAACGACGCACACAGCGAGGCGATACGACGCAGTTCGCGGTTACTCAGCTCGACCGAGTCCAATTTCTCACGCGCCGTGAGGATTTCGGACGCCAACTCCTCATCGGCGGATACGTACCGAGCGACAAATGCCTCGGGGTCACGCTCGTAGTCGAGTCGGCGACGCACCACTTCCATGCGAATGTCGACGTCGCGGGAAGCGGCGACGTCGACAGCCAGACCGAAACGGTCCAGAAGTTGCGGACGCAGTTCTCCCTCTTCGGGATTCATCGTGCCGACGAGTACGAACTTGGCCGGATGCGAATGGGAGATGCCGTCACGCTCGATGTGAACCCGGCCCATCGCCGCGGCGTCGAGAAGCACGTCGACCAGGTGGTCGTGAAGCAGATTCACCTCGTCGACGTACAGAACACCCTGGTGAGCGGCGGCGAGCAGTCCAGGTTGGAATGCGCGCTCACCGTCACGCAGAACCTTCTCCAGGTCGATCGAACCGATCACCCGGTCTTCGGTGGCGCCCACGGGCAGTTCGACCAAGCGGGCCGGTCGTGTCGTTCCGGCGTCGTCGACCGCGGGCAGCAGCGCAGTCAGCGCGCGCACGACCGTCGACTTGGCAGTTCCCTTCTCACCGCGAACCAGGACCCCGCCGATCCCTGGATGCACCGCACACAGGATCAGCGCCAATCGCAATTGATCCTGGCCGACCACAGCACTGAACGGGAAGCCCGCCACTGGTCGATCTTCTTCACTTCGCACGTCGATATCCCTCCACCTCTCGGTTTCCTCGCCGAGAATTTGGCTGCACTCGAATGTCGCGGCAACCTGGCTGAGATCTCCCGGTTTATCGGTAGAGGAGAGATCTTTCACAGTGGCGGGACCGCGCCTGGATCGAACAGGACTTCCCCGCGAACATTCGGTATCGAAAAAACCCTAGTCGGCTCGCTTTCCCACGAGCCGACCAGGGTCAATTCTCCGACAAACTAGCTGACGGCCACGAAAGGCTCTCCCCCACCACGACGCATCGGGGTGTGCGGGATGCCGTCTTCGATGAACTCTTCGCCGTCAGCCTTGAATCCGTGCTTGGCGTACATCTCGACCAAGTAGGTCTGGGCGTTGATCCGACACGGCGCTTCGCCGACCTCGGCCAGTGCGGCCTGCAGGAGACGGGTCGTGTGACCCTGGCCGCGCGCCTGACGCGACGTGCAGAGGCGTCCGATTCGGAAGCTCTTGTTTCCGTCGTCGTGCTCTTCGAGCAGCCGGAGCGTGCACACCACCTGGCCGTCCTGCTCGAGCCAGAAGTGGCGTGTTTCCGTCAGCAGGTCCCGCCCGTCCAACTCGGGATACGGGCAAGCCTGCTCGACGACAAAGACCTCCACTCGAAGCTTCAACAACTCGTAGAACGTCTTGTTGTCGAGATCGAGTGCCCATGAACGCTTCAAAGCTGCTGTTGCCGTCATGGGTTGGACTATCACACAGTCGCGGCGGTATCCGCGACCGGAGCCGACTCGGAAGCACCGGCGGAATCGAGCTCGAGAACCTTCGAGGACCAATCCCAGACCTGGTTGAACAGGCCCTCGTTGTCGGTGAGCTTGACGCCGATGGACGGAACCATCTCGCGGAGCTTGCCCTTCCAACCCTGGAACTCGGTCGGGAAGCAGCGCTCGAGTACGTCCAGCATCGCCGGGACGGCCGTGGACGCACCGGGCGAAGCACCGAGCAGACCGGCGATGGAACCGTCCTCAGCGGCGACCACAGCGGTACCGAATTCGAGGACACCACCCTTGCCCTTGGCACGGCGGATCACCTGGACGCGCTGGCCCGCGGTGATGAGTTCCCAGTCCTGGGCCTGCGCCTTGGGCGCGAACTCACGCAGATCCCAGATGCGACCGGCTTCGTTCTTGGCAAGCTCGCTGACCAGGTACTTGACCAGGCCGAGCTCGCTGACACCGACACCGAGCATCGAGAGGATGTTGTTCGGCTTGACCGAGCCGGGCAGGTCCGTGACGCGACCCTGCTTGAGGAACTTCGGCGACCAACCAGCGTAGGGACCGAACAGCAGACCCGGCTTGTTGCCGATGACACGGGTGTCCAGGTGAGGCACCGACATGGGCGGGGCGCCGACGGCAGCCTTGCCGTAGACCTTGGCGCTGTGCTGGTCGATGAGTTCGGGGTTGGTGCATCGCAGGAAGGCACCGCTGACCGGGAAGCCACCGAAGCCCTTGGCTTCCTTGATGCCCGACTTCTGCAGCAGGTGCAGGGCGCCGCCACCGGCACCGACGAACACGAAGCGCGAGCGAACGGTGCGCTTTTCACCGGTGCGACGGTTGGTGACCTTGACGGTCCAGGACTTGTCCGAGTTCTGCGTCAGGTTGGTGACCTCGTGGCCGAAGTACATCTTGCCGCCGGTCTTGCCGATGTAGCCGATGAGCTGCTTGGTGAGCGCTCCGAAATCGACGTCGGTGCCGTCCTGGCTCCAGTTCAGGGCGATGGGATCGGAGAAGTCGCGTCCCTTGGCCATGAGCGGCAAACGCTTGCTGAACTCGGCCGGATCGTCGATGTACTCCATACCGCGGAAGAGCGTGTGGCCGGCAAGTGCGTCGTAACGAGCACGGAGGTACTTGGCGTTGGCCTCACCGTGAACGAAGCTCACGTGCGCGATGGGGTTGATGAATTCCTTGGGCTGTGTCAGGACGCCCTGCTCTACCGCGTGTGCCCAGAACTGGCGTGACACCTGGAACTGCTCGTTGACGTTGACGGCCTTCTTGATGTCGACCGTGCCGTCCGAGTTCTCAGGTGTGTAATTGAGCTCACACAGGGCTGAGTGACCGGTTCCCGCGTTGTTCCAGGGGTCGCTGCTCTCGGCTGCGACGGCATCGAGCCGCTCGAAGGTCGAGATCGACCAATCGGGCTGCAGCTGGCGCAGCAATGCACCCAGCGTGGCGCTCATGATGCCTGCGCCCACGAGCACTACATCCGTCTTCGTCTCTACCGCGTTCTGATTCGACACTGGAGAATCGACTTCCTTGTCATTAGCCGTGCGCGCATCCGCCTGCTGTGTTACGCCGAATAGGTTACCCGTGCGTACACGCGCGGTTCACCACCCCCAATTGTGCTCTACAACGCGCACTCGAAACGACGATTAGATTGTGATTTGTGACTACTTGGGTTCCAGACGTCCTCGGTGACGGATATCAGCAGCTGACGATCCCGCTCGGAACGGATCCGGACGGCGAAGGCGAGGTGGACGCAACACTGGTCCGCTACCAACCGCAGAAGGAGGCGGTGAAGACACACCGTGCCGTTTTGTACGTGCACGGTTTCACCGATTACTTCTTCCAGAAGCACCTCGCCGAGCACTTTGCCGAGCAGGGTTACGCCTTCTTCGCACTCGACCTGCGTAAGTGCGGCCGCTCCCTCAAACCGGGGCACACAGCTCATTACGTCTCCGACCTTGCGCTCTACGACGCCGAACTGAACGAAGCGCTGCGCATCGTCCGCAGCGAGACCGAGGGCAGCGAGGTGCTGCTCATGGCGCACTCCACCGGCGGTCTGATCGTTCCGCTCTGGCTGAACCGTTTGCAGCGCAAGCCCGGTGGCAGCGACGGCGCCGGAATCTGCGGGCTGGTACTCAACAGCCCCTGGTTCGACCTTCAGGGTCCCTCAGTGGTGCGCAACGTCGGTACTACGGCGATCGATGCGCTCGGACGGGTATCGGCGAAGACGGTGATCCCGGGAACTGGGCTACCGACTTACGGTTCCAGTCTTCATGTTTCGGCCAACGGCGTCTGGGATTACAACCTCGACTGGAAGCCACTGGCAGGCTGCCCCGTTACCTTCGGCTGGATGCGGGCCGTCCGAGCGGGTCACGCAAAACTTCACCGCGGCCTAGACATCGGAGTGCCCGCGCTGATTCTGCGCTCGAAGAAGTCGCAGTTCGCGAAGGCGTACAACCCGAGCGTCGACCTCGCCGATTCCGTGCTCGACGTCAAGCAGATCGCACGTTGGGCCGGTTGCCTCGGCGATCGCACCACCATCGTCCCGATCGACGGCGCCCGTCACGACGTGTTCCTTTCGACCGAGAAGCCCTTGGCCACAGCCTTTTCCGAACTCGACCTGTGGTTGGAGTGGCTCGACGGCCACCTCACGCCGGCCGCAGAAAATTCGGCAAGCACAGCAAGCAACACACAGGAGATCGCGCAGTGACGCACTACGACCTTGCAATCATCGGCAGCGGATCCGGAAACTCGCTGCCAGACGAGCGGTTCGACGGCAAGAAGATCGCAATCCTCGAAGAGGGCACCTTCGGCGGAACGTGCCTCAATGTCGGGTGTATCCCGACCAAGATGTTCGTCTACGCCGCCGAGGTGGCACGCACCGTCACCACTGCCGAGAAGTACGGCGTCGACGCCACGCTCGACGGCGTTCGTTGGTCCGACATCGTCAAGCGCGTCTTCGGCCGCATCGATCCCATTTCTGCAGGTGGTGAGCGGTACCGCAGCGAAGACAGTCCCAACACCACCGTCTACCGCGGCCACGCCACGTTCACCGGCGACAAGACGATCGACACCGGAACCGGCGAGACGATCACCGCTGACCAGGTGGTCATCGCAGCCGGTTCGCGTCCGATCATCCCGGACGAGATCGCGTCGAGTGGTGTGAAGTACTACACCAACGAAGACATCATGCGACTGCCCGAACTTCCCGAGCACCTCGTGATCGTCGGCTCCGGATTCATCGCCACCGAGTTCGCACACGTGTTCTCCGCGTTGGGTTCTCGCGTGTCGATCATCGGTCGCAGCCAGCGACTGCTGCGGCACCTCGACGACGAGATCTCCGAGCGCTTCACCGAGTTGGCCGAACAGAAGTGGGACGTCCATCTGGGCTCCCCCCTCACGTCGGTACGCGGCGATGGCGACAACATCGCCGTCGAACTGGCAAATGGCACAGTCGTTTCCGGTGACGTTCTCCTCGTCGCGGTGGGTCGTCAGCCGAACGGTGACCTACTCGGTCTCGACAAGGCCGGCGTCGAACTCGACGACAAGGGCTCGATCGTGGTCGACGAATACCAACGCACCACCGCCGAGGGCGTCTTCGCACTCGGTGACGTCTCCTCGCCGTACCAGCTCAAGCACGTCGCCAACCATGAAGCGCGCGTTGTTCAACACAACCTGCTCCAGGACGCGTGGAAGGACACGTCCGGGCTTCGCAGCACCGATCACCGCTTCGTACCGGCAGCCGTGTTCACCGACCCGCAGATCGCCGACGTCGGAATGACGGAGAAGCAGGCTCGCGACGCCGGGCTCGACATCACCGTCAAGGTGCAGGCTTACGGCGACGTCGCGTACGGCTGGGCGATGGAGGATCAGGAGGGCATCTGCAAGGTGATCGCCGAGCGCGGCACCGGACGCATCCTCGGCGCCCACGTCATGGGTACGCAGGCTCCGACCGTCATCCAGCCGCTCATTCAGGCGATGAGCTTCGGTTTGTCAGCTCAGGACATGGCGCGCGGCCAGTACTGGATCCACCCGGCCCTGGCCGAAGTGGTCGAGAACGCGCTGCTCGGCCTCGACATCTGAGCCCCGCAGCCCTTATGACGCCGAAAAAGCGGGCACTCCTCGCAATGGGAGTGCCCGCCTTTTCGTCGGTCAGAGTTTCACCAGGGGCTGGTACGCAGCACGATCTCGGTTGCGAGTTCGGCCGGTGCCGACTTGACGACGTCGTCGACACCCGGAAGTTCCGTCACGCGGAAGTCGGAGTACACGAAACGACCGCTGGCGTCGGCGATGGCCCGACCTCCACTGCCCACGACTACGGTGGTCGGAACCTCGACCGGCGGTACGCCGGCAATATCGCTGGCCGACGGATGTCCACGGTCCACGGCGATCAAACTCGCGAAGCGGCCGAACTGACGTGCAGCCAACAGCCACGCGAGATCGGCGCCCTCCCGGTGACCGACCAGGTTCACCCAGGCGATGTTCAACTCGTCCAGAAGTACCACTGCCGAGGTCTCGTCGAGATTCTCGATCGATTCCACCGCGACGGTCCGCAGATCCGAATGGTGCAGTCGCTCACACACATCGTCGTACAAGTCGACGGGGTCGCCCTTGCCGGGAAGCAGGAGTACCGCATGCTTGCTGACCGGCCCGTCGATCCGAACGGTGCACGAACCACTGCCCACCGCTACTCGAGTCAATTCCATGTCTGGAAACGGTACGCGATCCACACAGTGGAGGACCCTGGAGTCGACAGAAGTATGACCACTCATACACTCTCACCACCGGCGGCGAGTCCGATTTGTTCGCTCTGTACCGCCTCCACTCGGAGCGAAAGTGGCTTTCGGCGCATCTGAGGCGACGGACGTACCGTTCGCTCGAAAGTGGGGGTGGGCCGAACTCCAGTGGGGCGCGGCTCTAGGTACCGGACGGTTTGGGGAGCCCCGTCATTCCGTAGACGTGATCAGCGCGCACCGTGAGGATCTGTCGACGCTCTGCCACCATCGCTTCGCGGTACTCCTCCCAATCGGGATGCTCCTGGCCGCTGATGTCCCGGTACAGCTCGACCAGGGCGTCCGACACTTCGTCGTGAGGATCGGCCGCTGCGGGTGTCACCACAGCAAGTCCTTCGATCACGGCGTAGCTCCAGAAGTCGGGCGCGCTGACGTGGAGGGAAACCCGCGGATCGCGGATCGCATTTTTACTCTTGGCGCGATCAGCTGTGATGGACACGGAAGCCGTCTTCGACTCGACGTCCCAGCGGTAAATGATGTTGGACAACTGTGGGCGGCCGTCACGCTTGACGGTTGCCAACACACCTTGTTTTCCCTCGGCCACGAGTGCGAACAACGCGTCGTCGGTGTCTGTGTCATTGCTCATATCTGCACCAACGACGCCGTGCGGCCGGTTTGTTCCGGAGGCAGTCCAGTTCGAAGATCGCGGACCGCAATCGCGCGATGTGTCTTCCCCCGATGGACGACAGCGGACAAAGATGGTCGACATGGCAACTTCTCACGACATCCTCCGACTGACTGCGTTCAGTTCGGATCCGGCCGGCGGTAATCCGGCCGGCGTAGTGCTCGACGCGCGTGGACTCGACGACTCCGAATTACAATCTGTTGCAGCCGAAGTCGGGTATGCCGAGACGGCGTTCCTCATCGAACCGGTACTCGGAGGCAACCCGCGCCACAGCCGGATCCGGTACTTCTCCCCTATCGCCGAAGTACCGTTCTGCGGTCATGCCACTATTGCGACGGCCATCGCTCTCACCGAGCGAGACGGTGACGGAACCTTCACATTCGAAACACCGATCGGACCGGTATCCATCGACACGGCGACCGACGAGGACGGAACGTCCACCGCGACCTTCACCAGCGTCGAACCATCGGTCTCGCCGATCGATCATGCTGTACTGACAGCACTGCTCGGGCTCATCGGCGTCGATTCGTCTGCGCTCGACGCGCGGTATCCCGCAATGCTCTCGTACGCCGGCAACACGCACCCGATCGTCGTACTTCGTGATCAGGCAGCCTTCGACGAGTTCACCTTCGATCCATCCGCAATGCGAACTCTGATGGACGCGCAGGGGTGGGCGGGCACGGTGACGATCCTGCATCCCCTCGACGACAACACCTTCGAAGCTCGAAATCTGTTTCCGGTGGGAAACATCGTCGAGGATCCCGCGACCGGGTCCGCAGCGGCGTCGACCGGCGGTTACCTGCGCAAACTCGAACCCGCGGCCACTCCGCGGCGGATCACCATCCACCAGGGCCGACACGTCGGGCGACCCAGCGTTCTCGCGGTCGAGATCCCGGTCGACGGCGGTATCGCGGTCACCGGCACCGCCGTGCCGACAGACGACCCCCGGTAACCACCAGCGATGAGTTTCTCCCGGCCGGCGGGTCTATTCACCAGAGCGACGTCACAAGACCATCGCATCGAGCCGGGAGAACATCATGTCTGCAATCGCTTCAACCGCACACAACCTCCACCTCACCAAGCCGCGCGCCGTACTCGGGGCCACGGTCATGGCCCTCGTCGCCAACCTGATCCTGTGGCTGATCGGCCTGGCATCGGGCGGATCGTTCGAGATGACAGATCAGGGAAAGATGGCGAGCGTAGCTCCCGGCGGGGTCATCACACTTACGGTAGTGCCGTTGCTGGTCGGTTTGTCGCTCGCAATGTTGATCTCACTGAAGTGGGAGCCGATCATCCGCATCGCTCAGGTCGTGGGTGCAGTGTTTGCGCTCGGCACCATCGCCCTGACGATCGCCGCGGACTTCGACGCCGCCAGCACGGTCACGCTCGCGCTGATGCACGTGGTTGTCGCCGCGAGCGTGGTCGTCGCGCTCGAGGCCGTACGTCGGTCTCCGTCGAACTAGACCGCGGTAGGCGGCGCGGAATACGTCTCGACGATCTCGGCTGCCACGTCACGCAACTTGGTGTTCGTGGTCTGAGACTGCCTGCGCAGCATGTGAAATGCGGTGTCGGCGTCGATCCGATGGATGGCCATCAGCATGCCTTTGGCCTGTTCTATCGGCGCCCGAGTCTCGAGCGCGCGTTGCAGGGCGTCAGCTACCGCCTTGGCAGATTTGAAACGGGAGAAGTCTCCGATCGCGCGTGAGACTGTTGTCGTGAGAATCTCCATGACTTCCGCGTCGACGCTGTCGAAGGCCGCTGGGGCACGTCCGTACAGGTTGAACGAACCGAGTCGCTGATCCGGCGTGAAGAGCGGCGCCGCGAGAAAGGACTTGATCCCTTCGTCCTTCGCGGCCGCCGCGAACCGCGGCCAGCGTTCTGCGCTGGTCTCGGAATCAACGACTACGGTTTCACCGGTTCGAGCCGCGTGCAGACATGGTCCGTCGCCGGCGTCGTATTGCTCGATGTCGACGCGCAGGGTCCGCGAATCGGTGTGAACGGCGGTGTAGGTCTGCCCGGCAAGATCGATGGTGACGCCGATGCTGTCGGCGCCGTCGATGGCGTCGTTCGCGATTTCGACGGCGCGCTGGAGCAGAACCACGAGTTCGTCCTCGTCGCCGATACTTCCCCCGAGCGCTGCCAGCAACTCTCTGACCGCACGTGCCGTCAGCCGAGTTTCCGCAGCCTCGACGGCGACGTCAGCACCAGTTGCCGTCGCATCGTCCGGCAGTACCGACGGCACCGAATCCTCGGTTCTCGGGTCGAAGCCTCTGGGGTCGAAAGCGGTATCCACGACGAAGCATTCTTCCAGTTTCACGGGCACCAAGGAGAGTGAGTTCGGTGACAGACCCCGGCAAACCGCCGAGTCGTCATCGCCATCGATCGAGTGCGACACCGAGATTCCGCCTCGCCCGAGTGTGCTGGCCACGAACCGCGTCCGGACTCAGTTCCAGGACAACAGCGATCTGCGGATACGTCATGCCCTCCACTTCTCGCAAGACCCAGGCAGCACGCTGACGCAGTGGCAGGCGATCGAGTTCGGATTCCAGGGCGTCGAGAAATGCTGTGCCGCAGACTTCTTCGCTCGGATCACGCAAACGGGGATCAGCTTCTTCCCCGAGTTCGTCCAGATCGGCGGCGCAGGAGCCGACTTTTCGATAGAAATCCGAGATCTTGCGAGAACAGATCGCGAACAACCAGGTCTTGGCGCTCGAGCGCCGCTGAAACCCCGGAAGTTGGCGCCACGCAGCGACGCAGGTTTCCTGGACGATGTCGTCGACGTCACTCTCGCTCGCGAGCAGTCGACGGGCAAATCGATACAAGTGCGGGCCGTATCGGCGGACGATGACGTCGAAGGCCGCGTGATCGCCGAGCATTGCCGAGTCGACCAGCACCTCGTCACTGAAGTCCGTCAGCAAGCCGTCGAATTGATCTGTCACCGCGCACACTCCTACTAGGGAGCCGTCGCGGGAGTGAGGCCTGGCTATTCTACCGCGTCCACGTCGACACCCGCGGGAGCGCTCTCAGGCTTCGAGTGCGGAAGCAATGACGGGGAGCCCGATAGGCGCCCCACCGTTGATCAGTTTCTCGAGTAGATCCTGATCGAGGTGCTGCTCGACGAGATCAGCGAGAAGGTCGAGTTGTTGTTCTCGCACCGCGGCAACCGCGGTGTCGGGTGCAGCAACAAAACCGGGAACCGCGAGCTCACGCAGCAGGCTGCGCCGAAAGTCGTCACTTTCCAGGAGACCGTGCCAGTGTGTCCCTCGAACAGGCCCTCGCACACTGCCTTCCGGCATACCGCTCGAGTCCGCCAGCAATGGGTGGTCCCCGTTGCGCACGACGCGTCCGTGATGAATCTCGTACCCGGACACCGAGATACCGTCTGCCGTACCGGTCATCTGCGCCAGCACCTTGTCCGGAGCGAACTCGACATCGAGGTCCAGCAGACCCAGTCCCGCGGTGGTCCCTGATCCTGATTCGACGTCGTCGACGATGGAATTACCCAGCATCTGGTAACCGCCGCAGATTCCCAGGACTGCTTGCCCGCGACCTGCTCGCGCGACGATCTCGTCGGCCAGGCCGGTACTTCGCAACCACTCGAGGTCACTCACGGTGGACTTACTACCGGGGATCACCACGAGGTCCGCGTCGCGAATTCGCGACGGATCGGTCACCCACGAAACTGCCACGCCCGGTTCACATGCCAGTGCCTCGACGTCCGTGGAGTTGGAGATACGCGGGAGCCGAACCGCAGCAACGGTGAGCCAGGCCGAACCGACGGGTGGGCCCGGGCGCCCTACCGGGGCATTGCCGGTGACGCCAAGCGAATCCTCGGCGTCGAGCCAAAGATCGTCGGCAAACGGGATCACTCCGAGAGTGGGTCGACCGGTGAGGCTGCGCAGTTGTTCCAGTCCGGGTTCCAACAGTGCAACGTCACCGCGGAATTTGTTGATCACAAATCCCGCGATCAATGCCTGGTCGCTGGGCGAGAGCACAGCAACGGTCCCGAACAGATGGGCCAGGACGCCGCCGCGATCGATGTCACCGACGACGACGACCGGAATCCGCGCAGCCTGAGCCAATCCCATGTTGGCAAGATCCGTTGCGCGCAAGTTGATTTCGGCCGGTGAACCGGCGCCTTCACAGATCACGACGTCGAACTCGGATCGAAGCGATTCGAGATCTTCGGCCACGACGGCGCGAAGCCACTGCCGATGCTGCATGTAGTCGCGAGCACCCACTGTGGTCATCGCCTTGCCCCGAACAACCAATTGCGACGTGCGGTCACTTCCAGGCTTGAGCAGCACCGGATTGAATCGAACACTCGGCTCCAGACCGCATGCACGCGCCTGAAGTGCCTGCGCACGGCCGATCTCTCCGCCGTCCAGCGTGACCACGGAGTTGTTCGACATGTTCTGCGCCTTGAACGGCGCCACTCGGACGCCTCGACGCGCCAACATGCGACACAATCCGGCCACAAGAACGCTCTTGCCTGCGTCGGAAGTAGTGCCGGCTACCAGCAAAGCGCCGCGCATCTCCGAACTCAAGGCAGGGTGAGAATCTCTGCACCGGTCTCGGTGACCACCAAGGTGTGCTCGAACTGCGCCGTCCACTTACGGTCCTTGGTGACGACGGTCCAACCGTCCTCCCAGATCTCGTAGTCGATACCACCGAGGTTGATCATCGGTTCGATCGTGAAGACCATGCCCGGTTCGATGATCGTCTCGACCGCGGGCTCGTCGTAGTGCAGGATCACGAGGCCGTTGTGGAAGGTCTCGCCGATTCCGTGTCCGGTGAAGTCCCGGACGACGCCGTACCCGAACCGATGGGCGTAGGACTCGATGACACGTCCGATCACGTTGAGCGCGCGGCCGGGCTTGACGGCTTTGATGGCCCGCATCGTTGCCTCGTGTGTGCGCTCGACGAGCAAGCGGTTCTCTTCGGACACGTCACCGGCGAGGAATGTCGCATTGGTGTCGCCGTGTACCCCGTTGATGTACGCGGTGACGTCGATATTGACGATGTCGCCGTCCTGGATCACAGTCGAGTCGGGGATTCCGTGGCAGATCACCTCGTTGAGAGACGTGCAGCACGACTTGGGAAAGCTCTTGTAGCCCAACGTCGACGGGTATGCACCGTGGTCGAGCATGAACTCGTGTGCGATGCGGTCGAGTTCGTCGGTCGTGACACCGGGAGCGACAGCCTTGCCGGCTTCCTGCAGCGCGCCTGCAGCGATCTTGCTGGCGATGCGCATCGCCTCGATCGTTTCCGGCGTCTGAACCCAGGGCTCGTTGCCCTCTTTGGCGGTCGGCTTCCACGCGTACTCGGGCCGCTCGATCTTCGAGGGCACAGCGAGGACGGGAGAGACGGTTCCAGGGACCAATGGGGTACGCACAGACATGCAGAACAGCCTAGACCTCGCGTCGCGCGTCAGCCGGATGCACTCCAGTTCCGGAAAACCGGGTCGACGAGAATTCTGACGGGGGTCGACATCGTCTGTCCGAATTCCTCGAAGAGCACGTCGCGAGATTCGAAGGTGCCCAGATCGCGGTCGACGAATTCGGAGAAGTCCAAGCAATCACACGAAACAGACTTGCCCCAACTGATCGGAGCGCGTCCGATCGCGTCGAACAGTGTCTCCTCGCCGGTGCTCGTGAACGGTTCGAGCGCTGAGACCACCGCAGGTGAAACGATCTCGGAGATGTCCTGCCAGCGTCCGTCGACCAGAAATTCCGGCCACGCCAGCAGCACTGACTTCGGAATCACCGCATGTAGACGCCGAAATCTCGGGTACCAGAATTCCCCGCGTAGTACGAGACCGCGTACTCGGGTGGCGATTCCTCGGCGGCGAGCCAACGCTTCGACGATAGCCAGTCTCTGACTGCAGGATCCGCGCCCTCGACTCAATGTCACCGAGACGGGTTGCCGGTCGTCGAGGCCGTACACCGGCCGAATATTTGCAGCGACGCTGCGATGCGCCGACACCAGGAACTCCTGCGCCGACTGGATCGCACCTTCTGCAATGTCCTCGTAGAGGCGGGCCACGTCGTCGTGGCCCCAGTCGAGGATCGGAGTTGCGGCCACATCGCCACCCGACGCGTCGTGGCGGATGTCACCTTTGCGGATTCCACCGAGCAGTACGCACGTCATGTCTCAACCGTAGTGCGCGACCGGAATCGGTGGAGCCTGACAGAATCCCAACCGTGAAGAAATGGCTGTTGTTGATCACCGCGATCCTCACCGAGGTGTCTGCGACGCTGTCGTTGCGCGCCGCCCTCGATCACCCGGCTTGGTACATCGTGGTCGTCGGCGGATATCTCGCAGCATTCACCGCCTTGTCGTTCGTCCTGCGGGAGGGCATGGGACTCGGTGTTGCATACGGAATCTGGGGCGCAACCGGAGTTGTCCTGACCGCAGTATTCGCAACTTTCCTTTTCGGAGATCCTCTGACGGCCACCATGGGCATCGGGATTGCACTGGTCATCGGCGGAGTGCTGTGCGTCGAACTCGGCTCTCAGGCTGCCGCCGACAGCGGGCCGGCGGACCCAGCATGACCTTCGTATTTCTGATCGCTGCAATTATTTCCGAGGTCACCGCGACGTTGTCACTACGGATGGCGTCGCAGGACGGCAGCGACAAACGATGGCTCGCGGTTGTCACCGTGGGGTATCTCGCCGCTTTCGCCTTCCTGACCCTCGCGCTCGACGCGGGCCTCACCATCGGCGTCGCATACGGAATCTGGACCGCATGTGGAGTGGCGTTGACGGCAATCGCATCCCGCATTCTCTTTCGCGAACCGCTGACCAGGCTCATGATGGTCGGGATCGGCCTCATCGCGGCAGGCGTGCTTCTCATCGAACTCGGTGCGAGTCACTGATCGCTGCACACATCAGTGTAAGGTTTACCTAACTTTGCTCTGGAGGTAGTCCACGGTGCTGATCCCTGCCCTTCGTGAAATCGCCGACGGTCCACAGCTGGACGACGATTCCCACTTACGGGAATCCGACCGCCACACTCCGATGGCGCGCGCCGTCCCGGCGCCGTTCCAACTCACGACGTACATCGTCGAGACCGACCACATCACCCGGTGGCCAGAGCACGCTCACGTCGAGCACGAACTGATCTGGTCCGACCGCGGTGTCGTCAACATGATCATCGACAATCAACTCTGGACCGTCACGCCCGGCGTCGGCCTGTGGATCCCCCGCGGGGTCCTCCACGAAGGTCAGGCAAATCCCCACGTCGCATTCCGCGCCACGCTCTTCACCCCCGAGCTGTGGACTCCCGCCTGGAACGAACCGTGCATCGTGACACTGAGTGAGGCAGCCCGGGCACTGCTGATACACCTCGCCCACACCGGAATGCCTGCAGAACAACGCCTTCGGGCACAGCAGGTTTGTGTCGATCTCCTCACCCCGGCATCGGCACCTCACTTCGACGTACCGATCCCCCGAGATCCGCGGCTACGGATGCTCGTCGACAAAGTGCTGTCGGATCCCGCCGACGATCGATCACTCGATCAGTGGGCTCACGTTCTCAATCTCAGCCGACGTACGGTCACCCGGATTTTTGCCGCGGAACTCGCCTTGAGCTTTGCGCAGTGGCGCACTCTGGTTCGCATGAGCACGGCCCTCGGCATGCTCGGGACCGGAATGAGTGTGAACGCCGTCAGCCGCCGTGTCGGTTACGGGACGTCGAGTTCCTTCATCGCCGCTTTTCGCAAGACGGTCGGCTACACCCCCGGCAATGCGCTCGCCGCTGTCAACTGACTCGAGCCTGACCTGTTGTCGACATCGGCTGGCCCCTTCGCTACACGCACGCGCCCTACATTCACTTAGGTAAGCCTGCTCTCACGTGCGTACTGCGCTGAGTCGTGCAAGCACTTCCCTGATCAATCCCGAGGAGTTTCGCGTGTTCAGATCTGCCCGTCAGAGAATTCGTCCCCAGCGGAGGCGACGAATCGTTGTTGCGCTCATGCTGGCGGCGGCACTGCCTCTGACCGCCTGCACACAGTCGTCATCGGACGCCCAGGAAAACAATTCATCGGCATCCGCCGTCGAGGACGGCGCCTATCCCGTGACGATCAAGCACGCTTTCGGCGGGACCACCATCGACAAGGAGCCGACACGGATCCTCACCCTCGATTCCGCAGCGGCAGACACGGTCATCGCCCTGGGTGTCACTCCGATCGCGATGCAGAAGGACTCTTGGGCCGGCGACGCCGACGGGTTCCTGCCGTGGACCCGCGCCGAACTCGAAAAGTCGGGCCAGACGCTGCCCACGCCTGCGCCGTACTACTCCGACAGCGGCGAGCTACTGTTCGAGCAGATTCTCAATGCCGCGCCTGATCTGATTCTTGCCCCGTACTCGGGCTTCTCCGAGCAGGATTACCAGCGCCTGAGCTCGATCGCCCCGACCCTCCCGTACGACACCAAGCCGTATCAGCCCAGCTCGTGGCAAAACCTCGCCACCGATGTCGGCAAGGCACTCGGGCGTCCCGCTCAGACCGCGGCGCTGATCAAATCGGTTGAGGAATCGGTCCAGGAATCGAAGGCGAGTCATCCCGAATTCAACGGAGTCACTTTCGCCTTCGGTTCCTACATCCGTGAAGGAGAAACCGAAACCGCCATCTACGGTCCGGACGATCCGCGCGTCAAGTTTGTCGAAAACCTCGGGCTCACAGTCGCTCCCGACGTGGTGAACGGCGCCAAGAACTTTGCCGGCGACTCGTTCCTTTTCGGCATCAGTATGGAAAAGCTCGACACGATCGACACCGACGTGTATCTCGGTTGGGCAAGCGATCAGTCGGAAGTCGACAGCACATTGGCCAACACTCTGTTCTCGCGGTGGCCGGTCATCGCCAACGGCAAGGACCTGTGGATCACCGACAATCGCCTGACTGCGGCGACAATGTACGTCAGCCTTCTGAGTGTTCCGTGGGCGACCGACGAACTCGTGCCACAGTTGACCGAACTGGTCGCAAAATAGCAGCCCGCTCGGTCTGATCAAGCAACTGAAGGCCACTCACCGCGAAGTGTCGCGAAAACCACGGTGTCGGTCCACTCGTTCTTGATCCACGCGTTCTGCCGAAAATGTCCCTCTCGCCTCATACCGATCCGCTGCGCGAGTCGCGCCGAGGATTCGTTTCTCGAATCCATTCGCGCGACCACGCGGCGCAATCGGGGTGTCGCGAACGCGAGGTCGATCAGAGCGGTCACTGCTTCCGTCGCGAATCCTCGGCCGCCGAACTCGGGCGAAAATGCCCACCCGAGTTCGGCGGTGTGCTCGACTTCGGCTGTGCAATCAGATTCTTCGACTCGCCAAGCACTCACGCTTCCGACAACCCGGCCCCCGTACTCGACAACAAGTGCCACCGCGCCCGATGCCAGGTCGCGGCGAGACATTCTGGTCTGCACGGCCTCCCGAGCCTCCGCGAGACTCCAGGGTTCGTTGAGCAAATATCGGCATACGTCGCTGCGCCCGTAGAAGGTGAGAAGATCCCGGTGATCGCCTGGGCGGTAGGTACGGAGCACCAGCCGGTCCGTCCGGATCACACCCGGTGCAGGCCTCATCGCCACACCTACGTCCGCCATATCCATGCCGTCACGGTAGGTTCTTTCGAATTCGTAGGCGAATGAATATCGCAATGCTGTGCAGCGCTCAATGTTTGATTTGCCCTCCGACGGGCTACTTCACCACCGTAAAAGGTCGGGACAGGGAAATATGCCAGGCTATTTCGCGCTTGAAATCTAGGGGCGGTCATGTCCGAGGATTCACTGGTAAAGCAGGGTGTGGCAAAAGGAAGCGCGCTGGGCGGAGCCGTTCTCCTCATCACAGTCGGCGTGCTCGAAATCCTCCAAGGCATCTCGGCGATATCGGAGGACGACGTGACAGTCGTCGGCCCGGAATACACGTACCAATTCGACCTCACTTCGTGGGGATGGATCCACCTCGTACTCGGTGTGCTCGTCACCGCTGTCGGAATCATGCTCTTCACCGGCGCGACGTGGGCACGGGTAGGCGCGATAGTCATCTGTTCTCTGTCGATCCTCGCGAATTTCCTGTGGCTACCCCACTCGCCGTGGTGGTCGATCATCATCATCGCGCTCGACGTATTCGTCATCTGGGCCGTCGCGACCTGGAATCCCGAGGTCATCTGAGGTCACCCGCCGAATCATCTTCGCAGTTCAGCATTTCAACTGTGCGCCAGTAGTTTCCGTCCCGGGAGGACCATCATGGCAAACGGCACGAGCGACGGACCACTCCAGGAGGACGAACGTGCCGAACTAGCCCGGTTGCGCGAAGAGGTAGCAACACTTCGCGAGCAGACTCCCAGCGCCCGCGAAACGACCGTCGAGAAAGTCTCCCGACCACCTCGACATGGGCTGCGGTGGACCGCGGTGACAATCCTGCTGGTGCTGGTCGCACTGCTCGCAGTCTTGTCGGTAACCACCCGCTTCGTACGTAGTCAGATCCTCGACACGGACCGCTACGTCAGCACGGTAGCGCCACTGGGTGAGAATCCAGCCGTGCAAGCGGAGATCACGAATCAAGTCACGGACGAGATCTTCGATCGCGTCGACGTCGAAGGGCTCACCACCGAGGCACTCACAGCATTGACGGACGTGTCGAATCTCGAAGCCAACGCCCCTCGCGTGGACCAGGCGTTGGTGGGTTTGGCACCGGTGATCGCCGGCCAGGCGAAGAGTTTCGTCCACGACACAGTGGCCTCGCTCGTTCGGACGCAGCAGTTCGAAGACCTTTGGATTCAGGCGAACCGAGCGGCGCACAACTCCCTCGTCGCCGTCATGACCGGAAACTACGGACCCGACTCGGTCGAGGTCGACCAGAGCGGAACGGTCAGCATTTCACTGAGCACGATCATCGACCGGGTGAAAACGGCGCTGACCGACCGCGGCTTCGCTTTCGCAGACAAAATCCCGTCCGTGGACAAGGAGTTTGTTCTCTTCCAGTCCCCCGAGCTGGTGAAGGCGCAGCGAGCCGTCTCGGCACTCGACAAGGTCTCGGCGGTGCTGCCGTGGTTGGGAATCGCTTGCGCAGCAGCCGCTGTCGCCGTTGCGCCAACCGGTCGCAGGCTTCGTACGCTGTCCCTGGTCGGTCTGTCGATTGCGTTGGGAATGCTTGTTCTTGCGATCGGAATTCTGATCGGACGTGCAATCTACCTCGACAGTGTCCCTACCGATATCCTCTCGCCAGACGCCGCCACCGCTGTCATCGACACAGTTCTGGTTCCGCTTCGGACGAGCCTTCGCGCGGTTGCGGTCCTCGGTGTGGTGGTGGGGCTCGGCGCCTACCTGATCGGTGGGTCGTCGTCGGCGATCGCCGTTCGTCGAGGCTACGGGCAGGCGTTGGACTTCGTCCGGCATTCTGCAAGCGGCCGAACGCCGAATCAGGTGGAGCGGTGGGCCAATCAGCTTCGTGTCCCACTGCGCTGTGCCATCATCGGCATCGCCGCACTGTTGCTGCTCTTCTGGCGCTACCCCACCGGATTGGTCGTTGGTTGGATCGTCGTCATTGCGCTCGTTGCTCTCGTCGCACTGGAAGTATTGGTTCGTCCCGCACGCGCCGCCGCGCAGGACGCCGCGCCTGACGACGGCGGAACCGACGACGCCAGGCCCGGGGCAGAAGATACGAAAACTACGCCAGCGCCTTTGCCTTGATAGCCTGGAATTCCTCTTCGTTGATCGCGCCTGAGTCGAGAAGCTCTCTGGCGTCGGCGATCTGCTGAGTCGGCGATTTCCCGGCGACCTTTCGAATGTAATCACTCTGCGCGTGTATGTGCTGTTGAGCGGCTTCCATCGACCGCCTCGTCATTCCGTCATTCTTGACGACCACGTAGATCATCGCGGACAGGAATGGAATGACGAAGAGGAATATCATCCACAACGCCTTGGCCCAGCCCGAAGTCTCGTGATCACGGAACAAGTCGGTGATGATCGAGAACAACACGCTCAAGTACGCCACAAAGGCAAAGCAGACGAAGATGAACCAGAAGAATTCCCAGAAGCCTTCCATGTCAACGCTCCCTGTACTCGGTTTTACACATCAGGAGTTCGGGAGGCTGACGTTCCGCGCCTGAGCTCCTGCATTCGGCCAGAACTCCCTGGTCCAAGGTCATTTCAGTATGCGCCGACGATCCCCGTTCCGGCTACAGCTCGAGAGAGTTCAGACTCGCCGACCGCTCATCCATTATCGGAATCACTATTCTCCGATCCGAGATCTCTTGTCTGGCCGCCTTTTCGACCAGAAGAGGCACGAAGTCGCGGATCCGACATCCCGCAAAACGCTGGTGAATTGTTCGCACTCTGTTTTCGATCTCCGGTGGAGGAACGGCGGGATAGCGGGAAATCAGGCGAGTGATCACCCGCTCGACGTGGAGCAACTCTTCGTCGCCAGTCATCCATTAATGGTCGTCCGTCCAGCCGAGCACGTCAAGACTCGGAAAGGGTTCGAAAACAACACGATTCGGGTCTCGATTGCGAAGAGAATAGGTTCACCGAATATGGGGCATACACATAAGGGCGGACGGTTCCCCGCGCGCTCGCGTTGCGCTCATGATGCCAGGGAGTGGAAGTGGGAAAGAACGCTCGGATTCTTCACGACGACACCCCGTCGACCCTTACCGACGACGCGCCGCCCTTGGCAGAAAAGCCGATGAAGAACAAGGTGTACCGCCGCAAACTCAAGCCGTTGCACGGCGAACTCGTGGCTTTGCAGGAGTGGGTCAAATCGTCTGGAGCCAAGGTCTGCATCGTATTCGAAGGTCGAGATACCGCGGGGAAGGGCGGTGTCATCAAAGCCATCACCGAGCGAGTGAGTCCGCGAGTGTTCCGGGTCGTTGCGTTACCCGCCCCGACCGAGCGAGAGCATTCGCAGATGTATGTCCAGCGCTACGTCCCGCATCTTCCGGCTGCCGGTGAGATCGTCATCTTCGACCGAAGTTGGTACAACCGTGCCGGTGTAGAACGAGTAATGGGCTTTTGCACCGAAGAACAAGCACATCAATTTCTCCAGCTCATTCCGACCGTCGAACGCGCGATCGTCGAATCGGGAGTCATTCTGCTCAAGTACTGGCTCGAGGTCAGCGAAGAACAGCAGCTCTTACGTCTGCAGAGCCGGATCGACGACCCTCGAAAGATCTGGAAGCTGTCGAATCTCGATCTGAAGTCGTTCAGTCATTGGTACGACTACTCGCGTGCCCGCGACGAGATGTTTCGCTTCACCGACACCGGCTGGGCGCCATGGTATGTCGCAAACAACAATGACAAGAAACGCGGACGACTCAACATCATCAGCCACATTCTGAGTCAGATCCCCTACGAGCCCGTGCAATTTACGGACATCACCCTACCGAAACGGCAGAAGGCTCACGGCTACCAGACGCCCAAACAACCGCTGCACTGGATTCCGACCCGGTATTGACGATCGCCAAGGAAAGGATGTGCGGTCATGAGCCCCACGCCGTGGCATGCGCAGAGTGGCGAATCAGTCGTGTCCGTACTGCAGTCGGACCCGGAGCGCGGACTGCAGTCGGATGAGGCCGACCAACGGCGACGACGCTACGGGTCGAACGAAATCACCTCGACGCCACCGCCGTCGACGTGGTCGATCGCGCTGTTGCAGCTGAAAGATCCGATGAACTTGATGCTCGTCGCCGTGGCCGCGGTCAGCATCGCCATCGGTGAAGTGCCGACAGCAATCGTGGTGGCGGTGCTCGTCGTGCTCAACATCGTCCTCGGAACTCGACAGGAGTTGAAGGCACGGGCCAGCGTCGACGCCCTCGCCAAGATGCAGACGCCCCAAGCACGGGTCATTCGTGACGGGAACCTGATTCAACTCGACGCTACCGAACTGGTGCCGGGTGACATCGTCCAAGTCGAGGCAGGAGACATCATCGCTGCCGACGGACGGTTACTCGCCACCACCACCCTGGAGACGCAGGAAGCCGCATTGACCGGGGAAAGCGCGCCGATACCGAAGGACCCGAATACGCTGAACAACGCGGATATTCCGCTCGGAGACCGCAGCAATCTGGTCTTCCAGAACACCTCGGTCACCCGCGGCACGGCGACCATGGTGGTCACCGAGACCGGGATGCAGACGCAGATAGGCCAGATCGCGTCGATGTTGTCGGCGGTCGCCCCTGGCAAGTCGCCACTTCAACGTGAATTGGACTCTCTCACCAAACTTCTCGGAATCATCGCGTGGACGGCAGTGATCGTCATCGTCGTCATCGGGCTCCTTCGTGGGCAGGACCTGACTACGCTTCTGCTCCTTGGTATCGCAATGGGAGTGTCCGCGATTCCGACCGGCCTGCCAACATTCGTCCAGGCGATGCTGGCCTACGGTGCCCGTCAACTGGCCGACGCCAAGGCCGTCGTGAAGAACCTGACCGACGTCGAAACACTCGGCGCGACCAGTGCAATCAACTCGGACAAGACCGGCACGCTGACCATGAACCAGATGACCGTCCGATCGCTGTACGTCCACGGCCGTTGGTACACGGTCGACGGCGAAGGCTACGCCAAAGCGGGAAGGATCACGCAGGTTGCCGGCGAGGCGCCGCCCGACTTCACCCTTCTCGCATACGGACTGTGTCTCGACAGCGATGCAACGGTTTCCGATTCCGGGGAAGTTGTCGGCGACCCGACCGAGGCCGCGCTCGTGGTGCTCGCGGCAAAGATCGGTGCCGACGCCCCACTGACCAGACGGACCTACCCGCGGGTGGCGACGGTTCCGTTCGATTCCGCGTACAAGTTCATGGCCACGTACCACCATCTCGAAGTCGACGGCGTAAGTCAGTTCGTCGGATTGGTCAAGGGCGGACCCGATGTCGTCCTCGCTCGGTGTTCTTCGGCCTTTCTCCCCGGCCGTCGGCAGGTCCCGATCGAGGAAGTCCGAGACGAACTCACGGCAGCAAATCAGTCCATGTCCGAAAAGGGTCTTCGGGTGCTGGCATTCGCGGTCAGACGCCTCGACGGACGGGAAGATGCTGTCGTGGCCGACCCCATGTCCTTTGTCGAGGACCTGACGTTTGTCGGTATGGCAGGCATCATCGACCCGCTGCGTCCGGAGGCGGTCGATTCGGTGCGAACCGCACACCGGGCCGGCATCGAGGTCCGCATGATCACCGGCGACCATGCCACCACCGCCGCAGCGATCGGTGCCGAACTCGGACTCGGCCCGGGCTCGGTGGGCGGCGGCGAGTTGCAAGCGATGACCGATGAAGAACTGTCGACCGCGTTGCCGAACCTGCACGTGTTCGGCCGCGTCACTCCGCAGGACAAACTTCGCTTGGTCGATGTCATGCAGAGCGGTGGCGCCGTCGTCGCGATGACCGGAGACGCGGTCAACGACGCCGCCGCGTTGAAGAAGGCAGACATCGGCGTCGCCATGGGCTCGGGCAGTGAGGTGACCAAACAGGCGGGCAAGATGGTGCTCACCGACGACAACTTCGGCACCCTCATCACCGCGATCACTTTGGGCCGCAACATCTACGGAAAAATCGTCTCGTACATCCGCTACCAGATGTCGAAACTCTTCTCCTTGGTTCTCCTCTTCCTCGCTGCGAGCATCTTCAACATCAACGAGGGTGTGGCACTGACGCCACTGATGGTGCTGTTCCAGCACTTCTTCATCACACTGTTCCCCGTCGCCGTGATCATGCTCGACCCGCCGCCACCGGATCTGATGAACAAGCCTCCGCGCGATCCCAAGATGCCGATCGCACATCGAAGCGCAGTCGCTCAGTGGCTCGCGTACGGTGTCCTGCAATTTGCCGTGACACTCGCGGCGATGCTTCTCGCACCCGGTGAAATGAGTACTTCCGAGGCGAATGTTCCCATGACCACAGCATTCGTAGTGCTCTCTCTCGGTTCGATTCTCGCGGGGCTTACCATGCGGCGTGATCCCGAGTCCGGCGTGGTTCCACCGGTTCTCGGTGCCATCAAGATCTTGACGATCCCCACGGTCGTGACCGTATTCGCCGTCGAGGCGGGCGTCCTCCAGGACCTCCTCATGACAACCTCACTGACCGGCGCCCAGTGGCTCGCCTGCCTGGGTTGGTCGCTGATCATCCCGGTTGTCGTCGAGTTGGACAAGGCAATTCGACGCCGCCGCCTCGCACAGGCACCTGCGCCACTCCCTGCGACCACCGCGGTTGCCCCCGAGCGCGCCCGTTCGCTCCACTGAGGGAGGAAAATCAAACGATGATGTGGGCGGAGAGTCTAGGTCGGCTACCGGGCGTCGCGACTGCCCGTGGGTATCGCCGCGAGTGGTTGCGAACAGACGTCACTGCCGGACTCGTCTTGACTGCCCTGCTCATCCCGGCAGGCATGGGCTACGCCGAGGCCGCCGGGTTGCCTGCGTACGCCGGGCTGTACGCCACCATCGTGCCTTTGCTCGCCTACGCGGTAGTCGGGCCCTCGAAAATCCTTGTACTCGGACCTGATTCGTCACTGGCGCCGCTGATTGCCGCCGCGGTCATACCGCTGGCAGTGGTCGGCGATTCGGAGAATGCGCTTGCACTAGCCGGTGTTCTCGCCATTCTTGTCGGACTCATCCTCGTGATCGGCGGATTCCTTCGTCTCGGCTTCGTGACCGAACTCCTCTCGAAACCGATCCGCCTCGGCTACCTCAACGCCATTGCACTCGTCGTCGTAGTTGGTCAGATTCCCAAGCTGCTCGGATTCTCCGTCGACGCGTCCGGTCTACTCGGTGAAATCGGCGGGATCTCAAAGGCCCTGGTGGGTGGCGACGTCGACCCCCTCGCTGCCGCCATCGGTGTCGGTTCGCTAGTCGTCATAGTCGCCTTCCGGCTCTGGGTACCTGTTGTTCCCGGCGTTCTGGTGGCCGTTGTCGCGGCCATAGTCTTGTCCGCTGCCGCCGGTCTCACCGATGACATCGGCATGGTCGGCGCACTGCCGGAAGGACTCCCCCTCCCTTCCGTCGGTGGAGTCACCTGGCAGGACGTCGGCCATCTGATCGGGCCCGCCGCCGGTATCGCATTGATTGCCTTCGCCGACACCGGCGTTCTCTCGCGCACCTTCGCCGCCCGCCACGGCGAGGACGTGAACGGCAGTACCGAAATGAAGGCGATCGGTGTCGCGAACGTGGCCGGCGGACTGTTCGGCGGGTTTCCGATCTCGGCGAGCGGGTCACGAACTCCGGTAGCCGAACAGAGTGGGGCGCACACACAATTGGCCGGCGTCGTCGGGGCGCTCGCGGTCCTGGTGTTCGTCCTCGTCGCTCCCGGACTCACGGCATATCTGCCCGATGCAACACTGGCCGCCGTCGTCATCGTCGCCGCGTGTGCACTGATCGACGTGGGCGGCATGGTCCGCATGTGGCGCATGAGCACCGTGGAATTCGGCCTCGCCGTCGCGGCGTTTCTGGGCGTCGCCCTGGTCGGTGTGCTACAAGGCATCCTTGTTGCGATCGGACTGTCCTTCGCAGCGGTCATCGCGCAGGTATGGCAGCCACATCGAACCGAACTCGTCGAGACGGGCGAACCCACCGGATTCCACGACATCGAACGCCATCCAGATGGGCATCGCATCCCCGGCCTGGTGTTGGTGAGGTTTGACGCGCCACTGTTTTTCGCGAACGGCGAGATCTTCGACGAATACGTTCGCTCCGTCGTCGCCAAGGCGCCAGATCCGGTCGACTGGGTGGTTATAGCCGCCGAACCGATCACCGGACTCGACACAACGGCAGTCGACGAACTCGTCGATCTGGATACATTCCTCGAAGGCAAAGGAATTCGGTTGGCATTCGCAGAGATGAAAGGTCCGATCAAGGATCGACTCATCCGATTCGGAGTCGGGGATCGATTCGATTCGACGCACTTCTACCCGACCGTCGAAGCCGCCGTGAACGCATTCCGCACCCGAACCGGCGACTGACAAACGCCAGGCAGTCGGGAACCGTGGCTGCATTGGGTACCGTTTGGTATGGGATTCACGACGGACAATGTTCCGGCACGCCGTATCGCTCAGGTCGCCGGCGTGGGCGGTATCGCCGTCGGCGTTGTCTCGCTGATCGCGTTGTACTCCACCAAGCCGATCAACCCGTTGATCGCCGTGGCCTCCTTCGTCCCGATACTGCTTGCGGTCACACTCGCAGCGTCCCTGATATGCCTGGTCTTTCGCCGCTGGATCCTGCTGGCGATCTCGGTGGTACTGATTGCGGTGGGCGCGTCGGTGATCAGTCCACTGTATGTGGCAAACAGTTCCGAAATCGACGGGCCGACTCTGCGCGTAATGCAAGCAAACCTTCTCTTCGGGCAGGCAGATCCCGCCAGTTTGACTGCGACGGTGCGCGAGAAGGCAGTCGACGTCCTGACGGTTCAGGAACTGACCACATCACTCGAAGGCTCTCTCAGAGATCAAGGACTCGAGCAACTGCTGCCGCATCACTACTTGGTACCGGACGAGGCCGGCGGGGGTGGCGCCGGTATTTACAGCCGTTATCCGCTGACGGACACTCGGGAATTGAACGGATTCGGACCGACCAATCTTGTTGCCGAAGTAGGCTTCTCGACTCCGTTCACCCTTCTGGCGGTTCACCCCGGACCGGCGTACGTGACCCCGCCCGACGTGTGGACTGCCGAGCTGAGCACTTTGCGAAACGCGCTCGACGCTGCTGCCGCCGAGGAAACCGTCATCGTCAGTGGCGACTTCAACACCACATTCACGCACAAGCAATTCCGTGACCTCCTCGATGTCGGCTACTCCGATGCCGCAGACCAATTGGGAGTAGGCATCGTGCGCACCTATCCGGCGGACAAGAAATTTCCCGCGATCGTCGGCATCGACCATGTACTTCTGCGGGGCGGACAGGCGAAGTCACTCGAGCGGATCGACATCGAAGGTTCCGATCACTTCGGCTTGATCGTCGACGTGGCGATCCCCAACTAGTCGGAGAGCACCCGACCCGCGCGAACGCGTTGCGGATCACCCGTGCTTCGGCATGCTTCGACCCGACACATCGATCGTCCGATGCAGGTGATGCGGCGTACGCAGGACGATCGACCGGTCCACCACGGATACGCCCGGAAACTGGTCGGCGAGATAACCTTCCAGACGCTGCACGTCGTCGATCGAGCGCAGCCACACCGCCAATGCGATGTCGTAGCTGCCGATCGTAGAAGCAACAAGCCTCGCCTCACGCAGGTGCGAAAGGCGCTGAGCAATTGCCTCCTTTCGCCCGTCGAGACGTAAGAAGTACCAGGCGTAGACCGGCCAGCCGGAGTAGGGCCGAGCAATCTCCGTGCGGACGACCAGTCGCCCCGTCGACAGCTCGTGAGAAAGGAGCGCCCCAGCGCGAGCCGGCGTGACTCCGAGGGCCGCAGCGAGTGCCGAGACGGTGACACGTGGTTCGCGAGAAAGAATGTCGAACAGCTGCGACTGTTCCTCTTCGCCGGCGCGTACACCACGAATCTTTCCCGCCGGGGCCGACTCGAGCGCGGCAATTTCTTCCGCATCGAGAGCACGTAGACGCCAGTTCCTCGCGTCGGAGTTCGCCGAGGACACGATCTGAGTTCGCATCGCGGTGATCATCGGCAGGGATTGTGTTCGCTCCAACACGTACCTGGACAATTGATCGAGGTCAGTGCAGGTGAGCGTGACGAGCAGATCCCGATTGCCGGTTGTGAGATCGACTGTGAGAACTTCGGGATCGTGCGCGATCTGTTCGGCAACGCTCATGGTCTGTGCCGGTGCGCATTCGATCTCGAGAAGTGCGGTCGCCGACACGATGGGTCCACCACGGTACGCAGCGATCCACGCTATTCCTTGCGAGTGCAGACGCTCCCAACGCCTGGTCAGGGTGACCGGGTCGGAACCGATCGCGCGTGAAAGCTCGGACCACGACGCTCGCGGCCTGATCTGCAGTGCGTTCAACAGCCGAAGATCGTCGTCCTTGAGCATCTGATCCTGCACCGAGGACCTCACTTTCAGAAGAATGCTGCACCGAAACAGGATCGAAACGCGTCGATCCTAACTTCATCACATCAATAGTCCACCAAATCCTGAGCCTCGAGAACCCTTACTTCTTGCGTTCGTTCGCCCCCTCGAGAAAGACACCGACATGACCGAAGCATTCCCTGTCTCGCATGACGATTCCCCAGTCAGCGATCAAACCGCGACGCAAAAAGTCGTTTTCGCCATGCGGTCGCCACGGCTGTGGATCGTGGTGATTCTGCTCCTCGGGCTTGCGGCAGGCGCGCAACTGATCGGCCCCGCAGTGATTCCCGTCGGCGCTGCCGCCATCACGATCCTGCCCATGGTGTGGGGACTGATTGCCGGCGGTGTCGTCTCGAGCCAGAAGTGGAAACCACTCGGCCTCGACCTTCAGGCTGCGGCCTCGGCAATCATGGGCCTGGCTGTTCTCTTGCTTTGTGCAAGGTTGTCTTTCACCATCGGCCCGAACATCCAATTGTTGTTCGAGGCGGGCCCCGCACTGCTACTGCAGGAATTGGGGCACTTGTTCGGCACTATCGCTCTCGCACTCCCGCTGGCGGTACTCCTTCGGATGGGGCCGGCCACCGTCGGAGCAACCTTCTCCATCGACCGCGAGGGTTCCTTCGCGATGGTCAGCGAACGCTACGGCCCCGATTCCGACCAGTACCGTGGAGTCCTGTCGATGTACGTCTTCGGCACTCTGTTCGGTGCCGTGCTGATCAGCCTGATTGCGTCACTGGCTACATCCTTCAACATCTTCGACCCCCTCGCATTGGCGATGGGTGCCGGCGTCGGATCCGGCTCGATGATGGCTGCCGCTGCCGCCAGCGTCGTTTCGGCGCACCCCGAGATGGCCGACCAGGTACTCGCCGTGGCGGCCACATCCAACATCATCACCGGCCTCCTCGGCGTGTATGTCGGCATGTATGTCGCACTCCCCCTTGCTGATCGAATCTACGGCGCACTCACCAAGCGCTCGAAGACGACCAGCGAACGGAAAGCCGACACTGCCCCACGAGCGGTTGCGCCGAGCGTCACCGTGCCGCTGACCACGATCGTTCCGATTCTGTTCGTCGGTGGGGTCATCGTCTCCTCGATCGCAGCGGGTGGCGTATCTCGATCGATCATCGTCGGTTACTTGATCCTCACCGGATTGTTGCTCCTGGGCGTCGGCGTGGCCCGCCTGACCCGCGGCAAGATCGCGGCGATGATCGCAATCATCACCATCGGCGCCTTGGCGACAACACCGTGGTCCCCCATCGGTGATTTCGTCTCGAGCACCGTCGGGACTGTCGACTTTCTCTCGATCTGCACCCTCACCTTGACTGTCGCAGGTCTCAGCCTCGGCAAGGACCTTCCCTTGCTCAAGACGATCGGCTGGAAGATCGTGCCCGTCGGAATCGTCGCGATCCTCGCCTCTTACCTACTTTCCGTGGTCGTCGCGGAGTTCGCGCTGGGCCTCTGGCACTAGAACTGCACCCGAAAACGCTGAGAACCAAAGATGTTGAAAGGAACCAATACCCATGTCCATCGCTGACCCCCGCACCCGCACAGACTCGGTTTCGAGCACGATCGAGAAGTGGGCATCACGCCTCATCGACGTCAGCCACACGATCCATGCTCACCCAGAGCTGGCATTCGAAGAGCATCATGCGTCGGCCCTCTTGGCGGACGCCGCGCAGGAAGCCGGCTTCACGGTTACTCGCGCCGCCTACGGCCTCGAGACGGCATTCGAAGCGGTGCGGGGCTCCGGCCCTTTCCGCGTCGTCGTCTGCGCCGAGTACGACGCCCTTCCCGACATCGGTCATGCGTGTGGACACAATGTCATCGCCGCTGCCGGACTGGGAGCAGCGATCGCGCTCGGAGAGGTCGCGGAGGAACACGGCCTGACCGTCGTCCTTCTCGGTACGCCGGCCGAAGAACATGGCGGCGGGAAAGTCTTGCTGCTCGAACGTGGCGCATGGGAGGGCGCGGCGATGTCGATCATGGTCCACGGCGCTGCAGGTGAAGACGTCAGTTGCACCGTCACCGGAACGCAGGCAGTCGACCGGTTCGACGTGACCTACACCGGAAGAGCCGCACACGCGGCCGCTGCGCCACACAAGGGCATCAACGCAGGTGACGCCGCCACGATCGCCTTGGTCGCCATCGGACTTCTCCGTCAACAACTTCCGTCCGACGTCAGGCTCAACGCCTATGTCGAGCACGGCGGCGAAGCAACAAACATCATTCCGGCCTCGACGTTGGTGCGAGCGGAAGTTCGGGCCGCAGAACTCGACGTGCTGTTGGACGCCAAGCGTCGTATGCTCTCCTGCTTCGAGGGCGCAGCTGTGGCCAGCGACTGCTCCTGGTCGACCGAACGCGCCGAACCGCGCTACGAGGAGCTTGTTCAACATCGCGTGCTGGCGACGATCTGGGACGAGGAGATCGCGAGCCTGGGCCGCACCGCGGCCGCCCGAACTCCCCTGACCGGCGGCTCGACAGACATGGGCAACGTGTCGAAGGTGGTTCCCTCGATCCACCCGATGATCGCGTTACGCGGCGTTACCGGAGTTCCTCACACGATCGAGTTTGCCGCTGATGCCCGCTCCGCAGCGGGCGACGAAGCTGTTCTGCACGGAGCAATTGCAATGGCGCGCACTGTGATCCGAGCCGCCACCGGGGACTCGCGCTCCAACCTCCTGACGATTGCGGCCCAGCGCGAGTCAGGAGCGACTACCGTCACGAGCGCCGAATGAGCACCACCGGCGTCTATGTTTCCGCGCTCGAATTCTTCTCCATCGGCATCGGGCCCTCCAGTTCACACACGGTCGGTCCGATGCGAGCCGCCCGCACTTTTGTCGGCGAGCTCTCCGACGCCGGCGTGACCGCGTCGGTCGACCGTATTCGCTGCAATCTGCACGGCTCTCTCGCCGCCACCGGAATAGGGCACTGCACTCCCGACGCGGTGATCGCGGGACTTCGTGGGTTGGATCCTGAAACGTGCGAGCCGAACGACGTTCACGGGCGTTGGGCCGAGCTCTCGGACGGCGGATCGGTGAAGCTCGTCGGCGGCTCACTCAGGCACGTTGTGTTCACTCACGAGGACATGGTGTTCGAGCCGCTCGTTCGCCGTCACGGGCACCCCAACTCGATGACACTGACCGCCTTAAGCGGTCGCGAAATCGTCTGTACGAGTACATATCTGTCGATCGGTGGCGGATTCGTACTGCGCGCCGGAACGGAGACGCAAGCAAGCGCGCATTCGATCAACTCACGCTATCGAACCGCGAAAGAGCTACTGGCGGAATGCGGCTCCGGAACTATCGCCGAGTTGGCACTGTCGGACGAAATCGCGATGCACGGCCAGGATCGGGCATTCACCGGCATCGACGCGATCTGGTCCGCGATGCGCACATGCATCGAACGCGGCACCCAGACCGAAGGTGTATTGCCCGGGCGTCTCGGAGTTCGCCGAAGAGCACGGTCTGCGAACATTCAACTGGAACAACGTAACTGCGCCCCCTCCTCACGCGAGTGGCTGACCGTCTACGCCATGGCGGTCAACGAAGAAAATGCAGCAGGTGGCCGCGTGGTAACGGCTCCGACGAACGGCGCTGCGGGCATCGTGCCGGCGGTGCTCTATCACCACATACGCGCTACGGGCGCCGGCGTTCACGACGTTCGAACCTTTCTCCTCACCGCTGCCGCAATCGGATCGATCATCAAGGCGAATGCCTCGATCTCGGGCGCGGAGGCGGGGTGCCAAGGCGAGGTCGGAGCTGCCTGCGCGATGGCGGCAGCCGGCTTGTGCGCTGTCATGGGCGGATCACCACGACAAATCGAGAATGCAGCTGAGATTGCCATGGAACACCATCTGGGGCTGACCTGCGATCCGGTTGGTGGCCTGGTCCAAATCCCCTGCATCGAACGAAATGCCGTAGCCGCCTCGACTGCAGTCACCGCAGCTCAGCTCGCATACCTCGGTGACGGGACGCATGTGGTGAGCCTCGATACCGTCATCGAAACCATGCGCCAAACCGGAAACGACATGTCCGTGCGTTACAAGGAAACCAGTGAAGGCGGGCTCGCCGTCAATGTCGTCGAGTGCTGAGGAGGATGTCGACGGCAGCGGCGAGGGCGGGCGGACGCCGTCGCCGGAAATATCATCCTCTCGAACGATGAAGTCCGGTGTACCGATTTCTACACTCGGTGACATGACTTTGTGGACGGTGACCAGATGATCGCTCATCACGCTGGAGGAATCCCACTGCACAATTCTTCACGGCACAACACTGCGGGGCCGTCGCGCTCGACGCAGTCCTCAGGTCGCAAGATCGCCGCGTTGATCGCGTTGGTCGCCGGTTTCTCCGCTGCCTTCGTTCTCGCCCCGGGCATGCTGACGAGTAGGCCGGGTGATGGGTACGCAGACCAGGGAGAACTCGTCGAGACGGTCCGCGCCGCGTTCGTCGAATACTGGAGTTCCGGTGTCCAAGCCTTCTCGCCGAGCTTGGAGTCCGCTGTCGACTACTGGCTGCGGTACCACGTGGCCAAGGCCGTGATCGCGGTAATCCTGCTGTCGGTTCTGCTCGCACTCGGCCGGATGCTCAAGGCGTCGTTCGTGAACGCCGGCCCTCTGACGGCTGGAAAGAAACTCGCATTCGCCTCGGCGGGAGGGCTGGTCACGCTCCTCGCGATGTTTTCCTCGGTACTCGTGATGGCAAATATCCAAGGTGTCGTTGCACCCTTCTCTTCGCTGATCTCGATGTTGCCCGTGGCCCAGGCGGATGGGGCACTTGGCGACACTGTCGGGCAGGTCCGCCAACAGCTCGCTCAGTCGACGGGCACCGGAAACCAGCAAAGCCCTGTCCTCGAACTGATGATCAGCGACTTCGCGCGGTATCACTTGGCCATGGCGGTGATCGCGCTGATCGCGGCAGCAATATCACTGACCGTGACTGTGGTCGTGTGGGCACGCTTCGCGAGAACGGCGCGATCCGAGCGACGGACGAGATTCGTGTCGGGGTCGATCGGTCTTCTCACTGCACTGTTCACGCTGGGATTGATCGTTGTCGGCGTAGCAAATATGGGCACCGCGGCAGACCCGGCACCCGCGCTGGCGGCGTTCTTCGACGGCGGAATCTGACCCAAGCCAAGGGTTCAGGCCAGGGTTCCGTAGTCCCCCGGTACCGGTTGAGGAGGTACCTGGGGACTGCGTCTGCCGTACCCGGGGTCGATGTGTGAGTGCCCTCGGACGGGCAGAGTTCGACTCATGAAAACCGGAGCAAGACGCATCCTGCTTGTCGGCCTGTGCAGCGCCATGGTTGTCGGAGCTGTAATCAGCTGCAGCACGGACAAATCCACAGACACATCCGACAAGATCATGGACTCGACCATCACCGACCAGCTCGATTCGATCGTCGACGCAGCGGTGAATTCGACCGGGATTCCCGGTGCGATGGTGGGCATTTGGGGGCCCGACGGCAACTACGTCAAGGTTGCAGGAGTCTCGGATACGGCAACCAAAGCGCCGATGGAAACCGACTTCTACCACCGGATCGGCAGCGTCACCAAAACATTTACCGTGACCGCCCTGCTGCAATTGGTCGACGAGGGAAAGATCGGTCTCGATGATCCGATCTCCAAGTACGTCGACGGCGTCATGGAAGGTGATGCGATCAGCTTGCGTCACCTGGCAGGAATGCGCAGCGGCCTCGTGGACTACACGACGTCCGAACAGTTTGTGATGGAATATCTTTCGGATCCCCGCCGAACTTTCACACCGGAGGAACTCGTCGGATACATCAAGGACCTCCCACTCCAACTTCGACCAGGGACCACCGTCGACTACTCGAACACCAACACTGTTCTGCTGGGCATGGTGATCGAAAAGGTCTCCGGCTCAACACTGTCGGACGTCATCGACACCAAGATCACGACACCACTCGGAATGGAGCACACCAGCTTTCCCACCACCAACGCGTTCCCGACACCACACGCTCAGGGGTACACCAACCAAACGCTCGACGGAGCCGTGACCGCGGCGACGGACTGGAATCCGTCGTGGGGCGGCGCCGCGGGTGCAATGATCTCGTCGTTGGACGACATGCGCATCTGGGTTCCGGCGCTGGCCAAAGGCGATCTCCTGACCGACGCCACTCAGAAGCAGCGCCTGCAAACCGTGAGCTTGAGCGAAGGGGACGACAGCTCCGGCTACGGACTCGGTTTGTTCAACAGCGGCGGCTGGATCGGTCACAACGGAAGCCTGCCCGGCTACAAGACAGTCTCGGTCTACTTGCCCGAGAAGGACACAACCCTGGTCGTCTTCATCAACACCGACATCGACGGAGAGACCGACCTGACCAGTGCTTTGATGGTGCCGATCACCAAGTTGATCAGCCCGGGCAACGTCTACGGCTGATCACCTCGGGTCCGATCCACAATTCGGACGAAAGTGACATCTCGGGTTTCGATCTGTCGATAGGCTCGACCGTCGACAGATCGAAACCCGAAAGAGGCGCTCATGGGATCGTTGAACGACTGGCCACTCAACAGCGATAGCCCGCTCGTGGGCATAGTCGGCGGCATCCTGCTGACGATCGCAATGCTCTCCGGCGGTACGGGCATGTAGCCCATTCACATCAGCATGTGATTCGTGACATCAGCACGTGACTCAACGAACATGTTCGTTACGAACATGTTCGTGTACGGTGAAATCATGCCCACTCAGCCAACAAGTCCGTCGAGCCGTCGCAATCGTCCGGCCAAACCCGCTCTGACACGCGAGGGCATCGTCAGTACCGCGGTGGAAATCTTGCGGTCGGAGGGCTTGCAGAAATTGACGATGCGTCGACTCGCCCTCGAACTCGACACCGGGCCGGCATCGATGTATGTGTACGTGCGCAACACAGTCGAACTGCATGCCGCGGTTCTCGACGAACTCCTCGGAGTCGTGGACCTCGCCGAAAATTCCTCCGGCACTTGGCAAGCTCGCCTTGAACGGGTGTTGACCTCGTACACGGCCGTGCTGTTCGATCATCCCGGCCTCGCCCAGTCGGCTCTCGTTTCCCGGCCCAGCGGAGTTCACTACGTGCGCCTGCTCGAGCGCCTGCTGGCATTGCTCGACGAAGGCGAAGTCCCTCCAGGTCAGGCCGCGTGGGGCGTGGACTTGCTACTGCAGTACGCGACGTCCACTGCCGCCGAACACTCTGCGCCGAACAATTCCGCCGACGCGGATGCCCAATGGAGCGCGCTGACCGACGCAATCCAGAACGCAAACCCGCAGACGCACCCACTCGTCGCAGGCCATGCAACAGCTCTACTTGCCGGTGAACCCACCGCGCGCCTCTCCTGGGGATTCCGCACGCTCATCACGGGCATCGAGAACACCCCACTCACTTCTTAGGAACCCACCATGAACCACTACCCCATCGCAATCATCGGCGCCGGCCTCGGCGGCCTCACCCTCGCCCGAGTCATCCATCTCCGCGGAATCGATTCGGCGGTATTCGATCTCGAATCCGGACCGACAGCCAGAACTCAAGGCGGGATGCTCGACATCCACGAAGACTCGGGTCAGATCGCGCTTCGTGCCGCCGGCCTCTATGAGGAGTTCCGCGCCCTCGTTCATCAAGGCGGGGAAGAGACACGCGTCCTCGATCGAAATGCCGTCGTGCACCTGAGCGAGCAGGACACCGGAGACGGCGACCGCCCGGAAATCGACCGCGGCCAGCTGCGTGACCTACTGCTCAGCTCAATTCCGAAGGAAACACTCCACTGGGGAGCCAAGGTCCGCAGTGCTCATCCGTTGCCGGATGGTCGACACGAAGTTCACCTCGCGGATGGCACCCACTTCACCACCGATCTCCTGGTCGGCGCCGACGGTGCGTGGTCGAAAATCCGTCCACTGGTTTCAAACGACACTCCTGCGTACACCGGAATATCTTTCGTGGAGTTCGACCTTCACGACGCCGACAACCAGCACGTGGATGCCGCTGAAACCGTCGGCGGCGGAATGATGTTCGCACTCAGTGCCGACAAGGGCTTCCTCGCCCACCGTGAGACCGACAACAGTCTGCACATCTATGCCGCCCTGCGAGTTCCCGAGAGCTGGGCAGCGAGTGTCGACTTCTCCGACGATCACATCGCGAAGAAGGTTCTGCTGGAACACTTCTCGGACTGGGACGAGTCACTGCGTTCACTGATCGTCGAAGCCGACAGCTCGCTGACCCCTCGCCCCATCCATACCCTTCCCATCGGCCACAGTTGGAGCCGTACTCCCGGGGTCACTCTGCTCGGGGACGCGGCACACGTCATGTCGCCGTTTGCCGGAGAGGGTGCGAACCTGGCAATGCTCGACGGCGCGGAACTCGGCCAGGCGATCGCGTCGCACAGCAGCACGGAGGAAGGGCTAGCTGTCTACGAAGAGCGCCTATTCCCACGCAGCGCCGCGGCGGCACAACAGTCCGCTGATGGACTGGACATGTGCTTCGGCGAGAACGCACCCCAGGGGCTCGTGGACATGTTCACCTCACTCCCGTGACCTGACAAACTCGGATCAGGTCGTCACGTCCACGTGGGCAAGCGACGAGGACAAACCGCGATGGGCTTCAACTTGATCGAGTAGTTGGTGGGCTTTCTGCTCAACCACGGACACTGCATCGGCACCGGCGACCCAACGACGTGGGGGTAGCGGCGAATCGACAAGTGCCACAAGTGCCGCGGCAAGTTTCACCGGATCCCCGCCCTGGGCACCGTTCATACTCTTCCACGCTTCGACGGTCTCGCCGGTCCGAGCGTCGTAATCGTCTATCGACAATTCCGGCCAGACCGACGACGCACCCTCGACAAGCAGTTCGGTCCGGAAGAATCCCGGCTCCACGATCATCGTCCCGATTCCGTACGGTTCGACATCGAATTGCAATGATTCCATCCAACCCTCCAGCGCAAACTTCGACGCCGCGTAGGCTGCGCAAAACTCCTGACCAACCAGGCCCGCAAGCGAGCTGACAGTCACGACACGTCCACTCCGTTGCCTACGCATTACCGGCAACACCGCCCGTGTCACATTGATCGGCCCGAAAAAGTTGGTCTCCATCTGAGCGCGAAGTTGCGCCGGACTGACAACCTCGAAGAACCCGGCGTAGAAGTTTCCGGCGTTGTTCACCAGTACATCGATTCCACCAAATCGTGCAACTGCCGTGTCCACCGCAGCATATGCGGCTTGATCGTCGGTGATGTCCAAGGCAATCACCAACAGGTCGTCATGCGCACCGATCGCTGCAGAAACACGGTCCGCATCACGCCCCGTTGCCACCACCGCGTGCCCGGCGGCAAGAGCCGCCTGAGCAATATCGACTCCCATCCCCCGGCCTGCGCCGGTTACGAACCAGACCTTCTTGTCACCCATGTTCACTGTCCTCCCGTTTGATGGAGTCCAGTACAGAACAGATTCCACGGGCCTGGGAGTGCCTATCGTTCCCGGTAACAGCAGACCCCCTCGACGCCCCTCCTACTCGCGAAGAGTCGTCAAGAAGGCAATACGGTCGCCGCGGTAGAGCGAACGAACGCGCTCGATCGGCACACCGTCCGGGTCGACAGACGTCCGGTGCAATAGAAGCATCGGCATCGAGGTGGTGGACTCGACGAGGGTTGCCTCCCGCGGTGAAGCGAGCACCGTCTCGATCCGTTCGGTTGCGGAGGCAAAGACCACGCCGATGGAACGGATAGCCGCGTACAGCGACGTCGTCGCATCGAAAGCGTCGAGCATCTCACCGAACCTGCTGTCCGGCAGGAACGTTGATTCGAGTCCGATCTTCTCTCCGTCGGCGAAGAGAACACGCTCGAGATGAACGACGCTGTCACCTGGTTCGATACCCAATTCCGTGGCGAGACCGTCGTCGGCCGACATTCGTTCGAAGGTCACAACCTTACGACTGGGTACTCGCCCAGCGCTCAGAGCACCTTCGGTATAGGAACGAATCGATAGCGGCTGAACCAACTTCGGACTCGCGACGACAGTGCCCCGCCCCCGCCGCTCGATTCGCCCTTCGACAAGAAGATCACGAAGCGCTTGACGGACCGTCTCGCGAGCGACTGTGAACCGCGCCGCCAATTCCCGCTCGGACGGGACTGCGTCGCCCTCCTCGAGCCCACTGAGAATGGTCTCGATCTCGGTGCGCACCCGGTAGTACTTCAACTCCGGTTCGATCACGACGCTCGAGGTCCCCGGCCCGGTGGACGTCTGCTGATTCATGGCGCAAGCGTACAAGAATTCGGTCTATACCAATTGTTAACCTGGAGTTCGTCTCGATTCCCCCTATTGGTCTAGACCAAACGTCACTATCTCTACATGCGAATTTTGATTGTGGGCGGAGGGATCCTCGGAACGGCGCACGCCGACGAGGCAATCCGTCGGGGACACGACGTCATCCATCTCGAACGTGAGCCCGAAGCCCGCGGTGCCACGGTACGGAACTTCGGCCTCGTCTGGGTATCCGGGCGAGCCCCGCACGAACTCGAAGCTGCGCTGCGCTCGCGCGAACTGTGGGCAGACCTTGCCGCCCGTGTCCCCGGCGTCGGATACCGCCCAGCCGGCTCCATCACCCTCATGCGCACCGAGGAGGAGGTCGCGGTCGCGCAGGAAGCGTTCTCTCGGCCGGACGCCGACAACCGAGGGTTCGCGCTTCTGGATCCCGACGCCGTTCGCGTCGTCAACCCCGCGCTCCGGGGCAAGTTTCTCGGCGGACTGCACTGCACGCTGGACGCCGCTGTCGAGTCACGGCAAGCGCTCCCCGCCATCCGTTCTTACCTCGAATCCACTGGCCGTTACACCTTCCACGCCGGAACGGAAGCCCGCGAGATCACGACGACCACCTCCGGCGCACACATCCGCGACGACCACGGTCGCAGCTTCGACGCCGATCTCGTGATCGTCTGCCCCGGAGCAACACTCGGCGGATTGGCTCGCGATCTCGCCGGCGATCTCCCGTTGCGCCGTGTGCGCCTGCAGATGATGCAGAGCGCCCCACTCGGCGAAAAGCTCACCACCGCAATCGCTGACGGTGACAGCTTCCGCTACTACCCGGGTTTCGCCGGATCTGCCCTCGATCACCTCCGTACAGTGCAGCCGCAGGAACCGACTGCCGAGGAGCACCGCATGCAACTCCTGTGCGTGCAGCGCTTGCACGGCGGGCTGACCATCGGCGACACCCACGAATACGAGGAACCCTTCGACTTCGATGTCGACGAGGCGCCCTATCGCCATCTGTCCGGAGTCGTGGAAACACTTCTGGGACGCGATCTTCCGCCAATCGTCAAGCGTTGGGCGGGCGTCTACAGCCAGTGCATCGACCCCTCACAACTTGTTCACCGCGCACAAGCCGCCGACAACGTCTGGGTGGTTGCCGGCCCCGGTGGCCGCGGTATGACGCTCGGCCCGGCACTGGCGGAACAAACCGCCGACCAGCTCGGTCTCTGAATCTCTCCGACAAGAAAGACTTCTCATGTCTCCGATCACCCTTGCCGTTCTCGACATGGCCGGCACCACCGTCGCCGACGACGGACTGGTTCTTCGCGCCTTCGCTGCCGCCGCTGAAGCCGGCGGACTGCCCGCCGAAGGCCCGGAAGCCGACGCCGCTCGCCAGTACGTCCTCGACACGATGGGCCAGTCGAAGATCGTCGTGTTCCGGGCGATCTTCGGTGACGAAGACCGCGCCCAGGCCGCGAACGCCGCCTTCGAAACCACGTACGACTCCCTCATCGACCAGGGCCTGGCCGAGCCGATCCCCGGCGCCGAGAAAGCCATCACCACTTTGCGCGAGGCCGGCATCAAAGTTGCCTTGACCACCGGGTTCAGCCGATCGACGCAGGACAAACTCCTCGTCGCGCTCGGCTGGGAAACCCTCGCCGATCTCACCCTCTCCCCCGCCGAGGCCGGTCGCGGTCGACCGCACCCGGACCTGATTCTGGCTGCCCTGCTCAAACTTTCGATCGACGACGTCCACCAGATCGCCGTACTCGGCGACACGTCCAACGACGTGCTCAGCGGCATTCGTTCCGGCGCATCCATCGTCGCCGGAACTCTGACCGGCGCACACGACGAGCAACAGCTTCGCGACGCCGGAGCCACCCACATCGTCCCGTCCGTGACGGAGTTCGCCGAACTCCTCACCCACTCCTGATCTCACCTCCGAAAAAGGAATCGTCATGCGTCTACGCCCGAGCATCGCTGCGGCCGCTCTCGCCGTGTCCGTTCTTTCGTTCACCACTGCCTGCGGTGGCACCGGCACTGCTGCCGGATCAGACACCGAGACCGTCACCGTATACAGCGCCGACGGCCTGTCCGGTTGGTACAAGGGAAGATTCGACGCCTTCACCGCGCAGACCGGTATCGCCGTCAACCTCGTGGAAGCCGGATCCGGCGAGGTCGTCTCCCGCGTCGAAAAGGAGCAGTCCAACCCACAGGCAGACGTGATCATCACGCTGCCCCCGTTCATCCAGAAGGCCGACGCCCAAGGTCTGCTCGAGCCCAGCGGAATCGACACCTCCGCCGTTCCTACCGACGAGAAGGACGACGCCGGCAAGTACGTACCCGTCGTCGAGAATTACCTCTCGTTCATCGCCAATCCGACTGCATCACCCGCCCCACAATCTTGGGACGATCTGCTCACTGACCAGTTCAAGGGCAAGTTGCAGTACTCCACGCCCGGCCAGGCCGGCGACGGTACCGCGGTGCTCTTGCTGCTCCAGCACCTGATGGGTAAGGAAGGAGCACTCGACTACCTCGGAAAGCTCCAGGCCAACAACGTCGGACCCTCGTCTTCCACCGGAAAGCTCCAGCCCAAGGTCAGTAACGGAGAGCTGCTGGTCGCCAACGGTGACGTCCAGATGAACCTCGCCTCCATCACCGACGACGGATCGAAGTTCGACATCTTCTTCCCCGCTGGAGCCGACGGCACTCGCACCACCATTGCACTGCCCTACGTGATGGGCCTCGCCAAGAGCGCACCGAGCAGCGAACAAGCCAAGAAGTTGATGGAGTTCCTGCTCTCCGAAGAATCCCAGAAGACCGTCGCCACCGATGCACTCGGCGTATCGGTCCGCGAGGACGTCCGAAGCGCTGCCGGTGAATCCACCGACAAGAACACGCCTTCCGGAGTTCTGCAGGGCGTCAACGTGTGGACCCCGAACTGGAACGACGTCCTCAGCTCGCTCGACGCCGACATCGCCGCTTACCAGAAAGCCACCGGGAGCTGATCATGGCAAGAACCAGACTGGGGCGGACGCTCCCCGAGACCGTCGGTGTTCACGGAGCGATCGAACATTCTGCTCCGGCCATCACGTTCGATCGCGTCAACGTCGCCTACGGCCGCGGGAAGACCGCAACCCATGCACTCGTCGATTTCAATCTACGAGTGGCGCCGGGTGAAACTGTGGCACTGCTGGGGCCCAGTGGATCCGGCAAGTCGACCGCTCTGAAGGCCCTCGCGGGATTTGTCCGCCCCACGTCCGGTTCCGTCAAGCTCGGCACCCGAGACATCACCAATCTGCCTCCCGCACAACGCGGTATCGGCGTCGTCGTTCAGTCGTACGCTCTCTTCCCGCACATGCGAGTATCCGAAAACGTAGCCTTCGGACTCCGAGCCCATCGCGTGCCGCGGTCGGAGATCGGCCCTCGCGTGGCCGAAGCCCTCGACATGGTCGGGATGTCGGCGTACGGAAAGCGGCTTCCCCGTGAACTTTCCGGCGGTCAACAGCAGCGAATCGCCATTGCCCGAGCGTTGGCAATTCGCCCTGGAGTACTCCTCCTCGACGAACCGTTGGCCGCCCTGGATGCTCAACTTCGCGAGAGCATGCTCGGCGAACTGGCGAGACTGCGCGCAGCACTACCTGACACAGCCATGCTCTATGTGACGCACGATCAGAGTGAAGCCCTGGCGCTCGCAGACCGAATCGCAGTGATGCGCAACGCCAGACTCGCGGACATCGACACCGCTGAGGCCTTGTGGAAACGTCCGCCGTCCAGCTTCACCGCGGCGTTCCTCGGGGGTGCCAACCTGCTGCCCTGCACCGTCACACGCGTCATCGGCACCTCCGCGCTGGTCTCGATCGGTGGCACGCCGTTCACTGCTCACGCCCCGCAGCCCGAGATCGGGCACATCGAATGGGAGTCCGACATGGACGCCTACCTGTGTGTTCGTCCACACGCGGTAGCCGTAACCGGCCTCGGCGCACGAGGATCATTCCCGGCGCGCATCGTCTCGAGCGTCTGGCGCGGTTCCACGACGCGTCTGACGCTGGCTGTACGTGGCCTCGACGATGTCCGCGTCGACGCGGATGTTCCAGGGCACGACGAACGACCGGTCGACACCGAAGTGGGCGTCGTCCTGCCCACGGACGGCAGTGTCCTGGTTCCGGCGGATCGCCACCCATGACGACAACCCTGGAACGCCCCGAAACCGCTGCGCCCCAGCACAAAGACCCGATCGCGTGGCGCCGGATCGGCTGGACGCTGCCACCACTGCTTCTTGTCCTCGTGTTTGCTGTCTATCCCACCGCACGTGTCCTCACGGAATCTCTGAGCACCGCAGATGGCACCGGGTTGTCCACGTGGTCTTCGGTGCTCGGTTCGGAACTGTTCAGAACCGCGCTCTGGCGGACCATCCAAATCGCCGTGGCGTCGACCCTGGGTTGCCTGATCCTGGGAACCTTCCTCGCCTTGGTGCTTGCCTTCGTTCCGTTCGCCGGATCCAAGGTGGTGGGGCGATTGATCGACACGGTGCTCGCCCTGCCGTCTTTCCTGATCACGCTGGCGTTCACGTTCCTGTACGGGACAGCCGGCGCCGTCAACGCCTTGATCGTCCGCATCACCGGCGATGCGAGCGGCCCACTGAATTTCCTCAACACTCCGTTCGGTGTGATCGCGGCCGAAATCACTTTCTTCACACCCTTTGTCGTGCGTCCGCTATTGGCAGCGTTCACCCAGATTCCGCGTGAACAACTCGACGTGGCAGCCAGTCTCGGCGCGTCACCCGTCCGAGTTCTGCGGCAGGTGGTGATGCCGGAAGCGTGGCCGGCCCTCCTGGCCGGTGGATCGCTCGTGCTTCTGATGACGCTGAATGAATTCGGCATCGTGCTCTTCACCGGGGCTAAAGACGTCGTAACTCTGCCGGTCCTCATCTACACCCGCGGCATTGTCACCTTCGACTTGCCCGGCGCGGCAGTGATCGCGACGGTCCAGGTCGCACTCTCACTCGGCCTGTACTGCCTCTACCGATTCACCTTCAACAGATTGATGGGAGGCAGCCGTGCTGCTGTGGACACGAAGCTCTAGGGCCCTCGTACTCGGATTCTTCACCCTGGTCGTCGCGGTGGTTTTCGTCGCGCCCATCGCCACCGTCGTCGCGGCTGCCTTGGCCGGATCGTGGACCGGTCCACTCCCGTCGAATCTCGGCGGCAAGAACTTCTCCACGGCGCTGTCCGATGAGCACTTCGCCAGCCTGATCGTCAGTTTGCAGACTGCATTCATCGCGGGGGCATTGGCATTGATCGTCGGAACGTGGGCCGCGCTGGCCTCGCGTGAGGCACCGATGTGGCTGCGGCGCATCACCGATGCCGTATTCCATTTACCGATTGCGGTTCCGTCGGTCTCGATCGGCTTGGGTCTGCTCATCACTTTCAACGAGCGCCCGCTACTGCTCGGCGGCACCAAGTGGATCGTGATTCTCGCTCACACGGTTTTGGTGCTTGCCTTTGCCTTCAGTTCCGTATCGGCCGCGCTCGAACGGCTCGATCCCGCCTACCGTCAAGCTGCCGAATCACTCGGCGCCGGCCCGGTGCGGGTGCTGACACGGGTAACGCTACCGCTGCTGCTCCCAGCGTTGGGTGCGGCCGCCGGGCTTTCCATCGCACTGTCGATGGGTGAGCTGGGCGCAACGGTCATGGTCTACCCGGCGACATGGAAGACCTTGCCGGTCAGCATCTTCGGACTCACCGACCGTGGCCAGGTATTTCTTGCCGCAGCAAATACGACACTGCTGCTCGCAGTCACCCTGGTCGCCCTCATGGTGGTCGGCAGAATTCGTCGGCGCTGACCTTGCTGTGCGCCTTTATTAACCGCCGGGGGTTAATAAAGGCGCACAGCAGGGTTTATCCCTTCCTCAAGATGTACCGCTGAACCTTGCCACTCGGGGTCTTGGGCAGGTTCGGAACAAAGTGCACCGTGCGTGGGTATGCGTGCGCTGCAAACTTCTTCTTCACCAGGGTTTGCAGTTCCTTCTCGAGTTCGTCGTCACCGTCGACACCTTCGCGAAGAACGACGAACGCCTCGAGAACCTCACCACGCAACTCGTCGGGCATGCCCACCACGGCGGCCTCGATGACGTGCTCGTGCATGACCAGCACGCTCTCGACGTCGAAGGGACCGATGCGGTAGCCCGCCATGATGATGACGTCGTCGTCGCGCGAGGAGAAGAAGAAGAATCCGTCCTCGTCCGTCATTCCCGCATCACCGGTGATGTACCAGCGGCCGTCTTCGCTGAATCGCTGCTTCGTCTTCTCCGGCGCATCGACGTACCCGGTGAACCACATCAACGGGCTGTTGTGAGTATCGATCGCCACGCGGCCCTGAGTGCGGGCCGGTGCGATGTCATCCGAATTGTCTTCCAGCACAGCGGCAGACCAACCCGGCAACGCACGGCCCATGGATCCGGGACGGACATCGTCGCGAAGTCCGTCGGCCCAGGCGTTGACGATGAACATGCCGTGCTCGGTCTGGCCGTAGTGATCACGGACCTCGACGCCCAACGAGTTCTTCGACCACGCAACAACATCCGGAGTCAAGGGCTCACCGGCCGAGGAAGCGCGGCGCAGCGAGATGCCTTCCGGAACGGGAGCCTTGTCGGCACGCAGACTGCGGTAGACAGTCGGAGCGGCGGCAAAATTGGTGACACCGAACTTCTCGATGATCTGCCACGTCAGCGGCGCGGAGAATCCGGCGTGCAGCAGCAAGCTTCGCGTGCCGGCGGCAAGCGGGCCGAGCAACGCGTAGTACAGCCCGTACGCCCAGCCCGGGTCTGCGGCGTTCCAGAACACGTCGTCCTCTCGGACGTCGAGGCCGAACTCCTGGTATGCGTGGAACGAGGCGAGCGCGCGCACCGGAACCGGCACGCCCTTGGGTGTTCCCGTGGTGCCACTGGTGAACAACTGCACCATCGGTGCGTTGCCGCCGACTGCCTGAGCAGCGCCCTTCGGGTCTTCGGCATCCTGAGCTGCGACAAGTGCGTCGAAGTCCAACTCGTCACCGGCCGCGCCGCCCGCGACGATGACCTGCCACGCTGCGTCGGCGGGGATGTCCTCTCCCGGCGCGAGCTTCTCGAGCTGATTGGCGTCGGAAATGACCACCTTCGCGCCGCTGGCCGTCAAGCGGAAAGCGATGGCCGGCGAAGCGAACGCCGTGAACAAGGGCACGTGGACCGCTCCGCGGCGCCAGATACCGAGGAGCGCGACCACCAGGTCCGCAGACTTACCCATCAAGGTCGCGACGTTGTCACCCGGCTCGACTCCGAGGTCGGCCAGAGCTGCCGCGAAACGCGCCGACTGCTCACGTAGATGACCGTAAGTGAGGTCCACCGAGCTAAGGTCTGCCTCGACGACGGTGAATGCAACGCCATCCGCGGGATGCCGATCGCAGAGCAATTCTGCGGCGCTGGCATGCGGGGTGTCGTACTGGTCCAGCAGCTCGCGCACCCGTGCGGTGGGATCGGTGCTCATCAACTTGCTCCTTATCGATCGTCGTATGGTTGGCCCGACCGGTTACGTTGGCGGCTCGTCATACGTACTGTTCACCCCCTATGATCTAGCTCACAAGAGAACTTCACTACCCCCAGAAAGGGGTACCTGCGTGAACCGACATGCTTCGTCACTTCTGCGCCCCCGCGACGGGGACGCAATGCGAGGTGAACTCCGAACAATCGCAGCTCAGGGCGTTGTTCCCGTGCTGTTCGGAGGCGAGGTCCAGGACGGAACCCTGCACCTGAGCGAATTCGTCGGCACCCGCACCAACAACCTCAAGGGCTTGGCCATCCCGCCGCGCTCGGGCATGGGCGGACGCGTCGTAGCCCAGGGTTCACCGATCACCGTCAACGATTACGGCAATTCGCAGTCCATCACTCATCACTTCGACCGTCCTGTTCTCAGCGAGGGCCTGCATTCGATCATCGCCGTTCCGGTCATGGTTTCGGGAAAATCGCGCGCTGTGCTCTACGCCGCGATCCGCGATTCCGCTCCGTTGGGTGACCGCACAGCAGACGTCATGGTCGGCGCATCCCGGCGTCTCGGGATGGAGTTCGCCATCCGCGACGAAGTCGATCGTCGCCTGCAACTACTGCAGGCCGCCGCCGCGACTACCGCCGACGGTATGTCTTCGGAAGAGATCCGCGGAGTCCACGCCGAACTACGCAGTGTCGCCCAGACCGTCACCGACACCGACTTGCAGACCAAACTCCGCGGACTCTCCCAGCGTTTGGCCAACCTGCTGCGTCCCACCGCCGACGCCGAATCCGACGTCACGCTCACACCGCGTGAAGTGGATGTTCTCTCTCAGGTCGCACTCGGCTGCACCAACATCGAAGCCGGCCAACGGCTTTCCCTTCGCCCTGAAACAGTCAAGAGCTATCTGCGAAGCGCGATGGGAAAGCTGGACGCGAGCTCACGCCACGAAGCCGTGGTGACCGCCCGGAGGTTGGGACTGCTCCCCTGACGGGTCAGTAGCCTTCAGGCAGGGCGGTGAGCATGTCGCGGGTGACTGCGACGGCGTTGTCCGAACTTCCGCCCCGCACAACCAGAGTCGCGAAGGCCAGGTTCCCGCGATAGCCGACGAACCACGCGTGCGATCCCCCTTCGACCTCGGCTTCCCCGGTCTTGCCGTACACCTCACCCTGATCTTCGACGCGTTCTGCAGTACCGCTGGTGACCACGAGTCGCATCATTCCGCGCAGGCCGTCGACCATGGCGGGCGAGATCGCCGGGCGCTCACCGTCGATGGTGGTTTCGCGCCCTGAAATCAGTTGCGGCACCGGAGTCGAACCGTTCGCGACCGTCGCCGCTGCCATCGCCATTCCGAACGGACTGACCACGACCTTTCCCTGACCGAACCCGTCTTCGGTCCGCTGCACCAGGTCCGACGCCGGCGGCACCGAACCGGAATCGATCGGCAATCCCACCACGTTGTAGTCCTGGCCGATGCCGAACTGCGCTGCGGCAGTGGTCAACGTGTCTGGTTGCATCTCGCTGGCCAGCTTGGCGAAGGACGTGTTGCACGAACGCGCGAAGGCCGTTGCCATCGGCACCGTGCCGAGTGAGAACTCGTTGTAGTTGGGGACGCTGCGCTCACCGATCTCGATCCGGCCAGGACATGGCACCATCGTGTCGGGGGTCGCCTGACCGGTCGAAATTGCGGCGCCTGCCGTGATGATCTTGAACGTCGAACCGGGCGGGTACTGACCCATCGTCGCGACCGGTCCGTCGCGGTCTGCTGCCTTGTTCTGTGCGACAGCCAGGATCGCCCCACTCGACGGTTCGATGACCACCATCATCGCCTGATCCTTGTTCACGTTCACGGCACGCTGAGCAGCGATCTGAATGTTGCGGTCCAAACTGATACTGAACGACGGAACAGGTTGCGGCGCAGTCTCGGTCAGCACATCGGTGTCGACGCCGTTCTGGTTGACCGTGACGACACTCCAGCCGGCTTTGCCGTCGACCTCGTCGATGATCGTCTTCTTGATCTGCCCGAGAAGGTCCGGCGCGAACTCCGGGTCCGTCGAGACGAGATCCGATTCGTCCGAGACAGATACTCCCGAGATGGCTCCCAGTTGCGCCGATACCTGGTCGTAGTCGTCACTGCGCAGGCGGGTCACCAGATAGTCGCCCTTGACGGCCGTCGAGGATTCGGCGATCGATTGACCCGTCAGCGAAGAATCGAACCGACCGAGAACACTTGCGAGATTGTTTGCGGAACCGATGATGTCGTTGCTCTTGGAGCGATCGAACTTCACTCGGTAGACAATTCCCGGCACCAGGACATCCGTGCCCGAATGCTCGTTGACCCGCGCTCGCGGCGCCGCGGTTGCCCGCAACGACATCGTCTGCTTGTCACCGAGGCGCGGGTGAACGTCCGTCGAACTCCACCGGACGGACCAGTCGCCGTCCTTGCGTCCCATCTGCAGCTCGCCGTCGTACGTCCACACGCGGTCTTTCGGAAGGTGCCACTCGTAGGTGTAGCCGACCGTCGCTGTGTCACCGTTCATCTTCACCGACGTGGTCTCGGCAGTCATCGACTCGGCCTGGAGCGCATCCCAGGTGTCACTCAATACAGGACCCGCGGAGTCAGGCCGGTCCGTCAGTTTTGCTGCCTCGTCGATATCCCTGTCACCGAACGCACTCAGGAACTGCTGCGCGACGGGCTCGGGGCCGGCGGGTTTCGGAGTACACGAACTGATCCCCACCGCCAAGAAAATCACGGTGCAGGAGGCCAACAGTTGGGCCGAGCGACTACGAGAGAAATGCCGAGTGTTCATCGAGCCCCATAGTAGGGCGACAAATGCTCCACCCAGCGTAGGCGCGACCATTGCACGCAGCTTGTACGGTCAGTCGAGCAGCACCGTCGAGAAGGTCGCGACCTGTCGGAACCCCACCCGCGAATAGGTCGACCGCGCAATCGTATTGAAGCTGTTGACGTACAGGCTCGCAATGCGACCGGTCGCCATGATCGACTCCGCTACAGCCGCTGTACCGGTCACGCCGAAGCCCTGCCCACGAAATTCCGGGTTGACCCACACACCCTGGATCTGGCCACAGCGAGCAGACATCGAACCGACCTCCGCCTTGAAAACGACCTGGCCGTCCTCGATGTGCGCCCACGCTCGACCAGCGGCGATCAGGCTAGCGACACGGTGCCGGTATCCGCGCCCACCGTCGTTGGCACGCGGGTCGACTCCGACCTCTTCGATGAACATCGCGATCGCGGCAGGCAGATAGATCTCGAGTTCGTCCGAGCGAACCTGCCGGACCAGTGGATCCGACGGGCACGCCAGCGGCTCGGAAACCGCGAGCAACGGCTGTTCGGGGCGAACCTCCCGCGCAGTTCCCCAGTCGAGCTCGAGCATCTCCCACAGCGGCAACGCCAATTCGGCGCGGCCGACCACCGACGAGCACATGCGCGGAATCCGACAGGCACGGTCGGCGAATGCCCGAATGTCATCCGGATCGCCTCGAAGCGGAACCAGGTTCGCCCCGGCAAAGCACAGTGAGGACAACGGCCCGCCTCGACTCCACAGCTCGCCGTGAATCATTCGTGGGTCGACGCCGCATTCTTCGACGCGCGCGGCAATCATGCAGGCCGCCACCGGATCGGCGTCGAGTACCCGTCGGACGTCTTCGAGATCTCGACTTCCGACCTGCTTGGCTCCGAGGAGTTTGAGCATCCGTCAACCCCCTCGACTCGACTGCGCGTCCACGAATATCACTACCCGATCATGATGCACTCAGATTGCCACGAACCTGACACCGACGGGGAAGATTCATCCGGCAATCACTCAACTCACGGTGACGACCGGCGCACCCTCCGAGGCGTCACCCTCCATGCTTTCGGCAATTTTCATCGCCTCTTCGATCAACGTCTCGACGATCTGTGCCTCGGGCACCGTCTTGATGACCTTGCCCTTGACGAAGATCTGGCCCTTGCCGTTGCCGGACGCCACACCGAGGTCGGCCTCACGCGCTTCGCCCGGTCCGTTCACAACGCAACCCATGACTGCCACGCGCAGCGGGATCTCCATGCCTTCGAGGCCGGCAGAGACCTCGTCGGCAAGGGTGTAGACATCGACCTGTGCACGGCCACACGAGGGGCAAGAGACGATCTCGAGCTTGCGGGGACGCAGGTTCAGAGACTGCAGAATCTGGTTACCGACCTTGATTTCCTCGGCCGGCGGGGCCGAGAGCGAAACCCGGATCGTGTCGCCGATACCCTCCGCGAGCAGCGCACCGAAGGCGACCGCGGACTTTATCGTGCCCTGAAACGCCGGCCCTGCCTCCGTGACGCCGAGGTGCAACGGGTAATCGCATTTGGCGGCGAGTTGGCGGTAAGCCTCGACCATGATCACCGGATCGTTGTGCTTGACGGAGATCTTGATGTCACCGAAGCCGTGCTCTTCGAACAACCCGGCCTCCCACAGCGCGGACTCGACCAACGCTTCGGGCGTCGCCTTGCCGTACTTCTCCATCAACCGAGGATCGAGCGATCCCGCGTTGACACCGATACGGATCGGAATGCCTGCGTCACCGGCAGCCTTGGCCACCTCTTTGACACGGCCGTCGAATTCCTTGATGTTGCCCGGATTGACGCGCACCGCAGCGCATCCCGCATCGATTGCCGCGAAGATGTAGCGCGGCTGGAAGTGGATGTCGGCGATAACCGGGATCTGGCTCTTCTTCGCAATGATCGACAAAGCGTCCGCGTCTTCCTGACGCGGGCAGGCGACACGAACGATGTCGCAACCGGACGCGGTCAGTTCCGCGATCTGCTGCAGCGTTGCATTGACGTCGTGCGTCTTCGTGGTGCACATGGACTGCACCGAGATGGGGAAATCGCTGCCCACACCTACCGTGCCGACCTGCAGCTGCCGTGTCTTGCGTCGAGGAGCAAGAATCGCTGCGGGTGCCGAGGGCATTCCCAGTCCGATAGGGATGGTCACGTCTGTGCCTTCTTTCATAGCTTCACTGCAAGTTTAGCCGGGCGATCGCCGCACTACCGCGCGGCAACCGTCACCCTTCTCACACGGTCAGAAGATCTTGATCGGATTGACGATGTCAGCCGTGAGTGTCAGCAACATGAACGCGCCACCGATCACGATGAATACGTAAGTAATCGGAAGGAGTCTGGTGTAGTCGACCGGGCCGCCGGGAATCAAGCCTCGGCGGGCGCGGAACCAATCACGGATCTTCTCGTAGAAGACCACCGCGATGTGACCGCCGTCGAGCGGCAACAGCGGCAGAATGTTGAAAACACCGAGGAAGAAGTTGATCGATGCGAGCAGTCCGACGAACGTCGCCCACTGTGCACGGTCCGCCGCTTCACCGCCGATCACGCTGGCACCAACCACGCTGATCGGTGTGTCCTGGGCGCGTTCGCCGCCCGTGATCGACTCCCACAGAGCCCCCACCTTCGACGGAATGTCAGCCAACGCCTTTACCGAGTCGACCATGATCTGGCCGGTGAAGTCGAAGGCCGCCGGAACAGCAGTGAGCGCGTTGTACTCGATCAGATTGCTGACACCCTCAATTCCGACAGCGCCTACCTTTGCCAGTTCCGGCGTTGTGCTGCCGTCTTTGGCTACGTAACGCTCAACCGGCGATACGTCGACCGGAACTTGAACAGTCTCGTCGCCGCGCTCGACTGTGAGCGTGACTGTCCCGGACTTGTCGCGGATCGCCGCGGAAACCTTGGCGAAAGTGTCCGTCGGTTGACCGTCCACCGCGACGATCCGATCGCCGGCAGCAATTCCGGCTGCCTCCGCCGGGCCGGTACCGGTGCAATCCGCGAGTTTCCACCCCTGATCCTGTCCGAGCTGCGTCGGAGCAACACACGTCACGCCCTTGACAACAGGCGGTGCCGGCTCCGTACTGGTTCGACCCCAACCGAGGAGCAATGCGTAGATCAGGAGGAACCCGAGAATGAAGTTCATCGCGATACCGCCGGACATGACGACGACGCGCTTCCACGCCGCCTTCTTGTACATCGCGTGCGGCTCTTCTTCAGGCGTCATCTCGTCGAGGGCCGTCATGCCCGCGATGTCGCAGAATCCGCCCAGCGGCAGCGCCTTGAGGCCGTACTCGGTCTCACCTCGACGGAACGAGAAGATTTTCGGTCCGAAGCCGATGTAGTAGCGGCGAACCTTCATTCCCAAAGCCTTGGCCGTCCACATGTGACCGGCTTCGTGCAGGGCGATGGACACGCCGATGCCGAGGGCAAACAGCACTACGCCCAGTGCAAAAACCATGAAAGCTCTAGCCCTCCTGCTTCACGAGCTGACGCGCTCGTGTGCGTGCCCAGCCGTCTGCGGCCAGAACGTCGTCCACGGTAACCGGTTCTGCGGACCATTGACCTGCATCGTCGAGAACAGCAGCCACCGTGCGGACGATCGCCGGGAAGGAAATGACACCGTCGAGGAATGCCTGAGCCGCCACTTCGTTGGCCGCGTTGTAGATCGCGGTGAAGCAACCTCCGGATTTTCCTGCGCTTCGCGCCAGATCGACGGCTGGGAACACCGACGAATCGAGCGGCTCGAATTCCCAGGTGGAGGCGGTGGTGAAGTCGCATGCCGACGCCGCACCTTCGATGCGGTCCGGCCAGCCGAGAGCGAGAGCGATCGGGAGCTTCATGTCCGGTGGACTCGCCTGTGCCAGCGTCGATCCGTCGAAGAAGGTCACCATGGAGTGCACGATCGATTGCGGATGCACGGTGACGTCGATGCGGTCGTAGTCGATCCCGAACAGCAGGTTCGTCTCGATCAACTCGAGGCCCTTGTTGACCAGAGTTGCCGAGTTGAGGGTGTTCATGGGGCCCATCGACCAGGTGGGGTGCGCTTTTGCCTGAGCCGGATTCACACTTTCGAGCTCCTCGGCGCTCCAGCCACGGAACGGCCCACCCGAAGCGGTGAGAACCAACCGGGCCACCTCGTCGCCTGTTCCACCACGTAGGCACTGGGCAAGCGCCGAATGCTCCGAGTCGACCGGCACGATCTGACCGGGGGCGGCGGCTTTCGTCACCAGCGCTCCGCCGGCGACAAGCGATTCCTTGTTCGCCAGCGCCAGGCGCGCTCCCGAGTTCAAAGCCGCCAGTGTCGGTTCGAGTCCCAAAGAACCGACGAGCGCATTGAGGACAACATCGGCACCGCTGTCCCGAACCAGTTCCGTCACGGCGCTCGGTCCCGAACGGGCGGTTACCGATTCCAGCGCCGATGCCGCTGCAGGATCGGCGACGGCGACGTCCGTGACGCCGGTTGCACGAATCTGTTCGGCCAACAACTCGACGTTGTTGCCGCCCGCTGCAAGACCGACTACTTCGAAACGGTCGGGGTTGGCAGCGATGACCTCCAGCGCTTGGGTACCGATCGAACCGGTACTGCCGAGGAGGAGGACGCGGGTACGTGTGGTTTCCTGCACTCGCCCATTGTTCCTGATAACACCTGAGAACAACCTTATCGACGCCCAACTACGTACGACAGGCAGTCGTATGTCACCATATTGGGCAGTAGTGCAACCGAATGAGCAGGAGGATCGACCGTGGCCGATACCCAGTTGGACGTCAAGTCCAGCGCCCCCGTCGTGGTCTCGCACGTCGATGAGGCCGAGGTTCCCTCTGCCGCATGGGGGTGGAGTGGTGAAGGACTCAAGTTTTTCCGTTTCCTCGGATGGTTCTTCGCAATATTCCTGCTTCTGATGATGATCGGAAACCATCACGGCAAGGTCGAGGATCTGTGGCTCATCGGCACCGCCGGATTGATGATCTTCATTCTGGTCCGCGACATCGTCATCCGTCGCCGCCCGCGCTAGAAACCTGACAAAGAGAAGGCCTCCACGAACGAAAGTTCGTGGAGGCCTTCTCTTTACGTGTTTCAGGCCTGAAACGTTTCAGTTCTCGGCTGCCAGCTGGCCACAGGCTGCGGCGATTTCCTGACCGCGCGTATCGCGCACCGTGCACGAGACGCCCTGGGCGATGACCCGACGCACGAACTCACGCTCGACGTCCTTGGGGCTCGCGTCCCACTCGCTGCCCGGAGTCGGGTTGAGCGGAATCAGGTTGACGTGCACCAACCCGCCGAGTGCTTTCTTCAGCTTCTTGCCCAGCATGTCCGCGCGCCACGGCTGATCGTTGACGTTCTTGATCATCGCGTACTCGATGGACACACGGCGACCGGTCTTGTCTGCGTAGTACCGGGCAGCCTGAAGTACCTCCGACACTGACCAGCGATTGTTGACCGGGACAAGAGTGTCGCGCAGTTCGTCGTCCGGTGTGTGCAGCGATACCGCCAGCGTGACGCTCAGGCCTTCGTCAGCGAGCTTGCGGATAGCGGGAGCTAGGCCGACGGTCGAGACCGTGACGGACCGCTGAGACAGGCCGAGGCCGTCGGGTGCAGGCGAGGTGATCCGTCGTACCGCTGCCACCACACGCTTGTAGTTCGCCAAAGGCTCGCCCATACCCATGAACACGACGTTCGAGAGGCGTCCGGGGCCGCCGGCGACTTCGCCGTCGCGCATGGCGGCCGCTGCCTCGCGAACCTGATCGACGATCTCGGCGGTCGAGAGGTTGCGGTCGAGGCCGCCCTGACCCGTCGCACAGAACGGGCAGGCCATTCCGCAGCCCGCCTGACTCGAGATACAGAGTGTCGCCCGATCGGGATAACGCATCAGGACGCTTTCGAGCAGCGTTCCGTCATGTGCCTTCCACAGGGTCTTGCGAGTGTCGCCCGAATCGCACGCGAGGTGCTTGATCGGGGTCAACAAGGTCGGGAACAGCGACTCCCCCACCTTCTCGCGCACCGATGCGGGGAGATCGGTCATCTTCTCCGGATCGGCTTCGAGCCGCGCGTAGTACTGGCGCGCCAGCTGATCGGCCCGGAAAGCCGGAAGGCCGAGCTCTTTCACCGCTTCTTTGCGCTCGGCGGAATCGAGATCGGCGAGGTGCCGTGGAGGCATTCCGCGCTTGGGTGCAGTGAAAACGAGGGGAAGAGAGGCAGCCATAGTTACACCATTGTCCCATTGTTTTGGGGTGCTACCCCACTGCCACCCGATTGTGGCCGGATTACCCGTGCAACTTCGCGCAGGTTGAGTGATGATCATGTCATGTCAACCACACCAGAGGATCCGTCGAATTCCCCCGTGTACGGCCCAGCCGACGGTTTCGGCCCCGATCCGGAACTTCCGAAGGTGGACGAGAACAAGGCAGTGGAAAAACACGATCCGGAACCGACACCGGCGCCTGAACCGGTGCCGACCGGAACGTCGGTCACCGACCGAACCAGAGCCGCCACGACCTGGGTTGGCCTGGTCATAGGTGCAATCGTGTTGATCTTACTGCTGGTGTTCATCCTGCAGAACCTCGAGAGCGTCTCCGTCAAGATCCTCGCCTGGCAGATCGACTTTCCGCTCGGAATCACGATCCTGCTTTCCGCCATCGCGGGCGCATTGATCATGGCGTTGGCAGGCGGCGTTCGCATCATTCAGATCCGGCGCGCAGCGAAGCGGCAGATGTGACTGAAATCTAGTTACGCAATTGGGTCGATCGATGGGCCAGCAGGCATCATTGATGTCGTGGAAATCACCGGAAAGGCCCTGATGTGACTACTCACATGGAGAGACCTGTGACCTCGCGAATTGCCCCGCAGCAGGCAAGATCCTGGCTCCTCGTCCCCGCGTCCAAACCGGACACCTTCGACGCCGCACTCGCGAGTGCGGCCGACGCCGTCATTCTCGACCTCGAGGATGCCGTCACCGCACCCAACAAACCAGCTGCCCGCCGCGATGTCGCCGCATTCCTGAGCGAACACAATCACGCCTGGGTTCGGATCAACGACGCCACGACACCGTTCTGGGAAGAGGATCTGGCCGTACTCGCGGGCCTCCCCGGACTCGAGGGTGTCATGCTCGCAAAGACCGAAAGCGGTCAGCAGGCCGACGCCACGGCCGAGCGACTTCCCGACGGCACCAAGATTCTTGCTCTCGTCGAATCCGCGGTGGGACTCGAGGCTGCGCCCGAGATCGCACGCACTGACGGCATCTTCCGTCTCGCATTCGGCAGCGGCGACTTCCGGCGCGACACTGGGATGGACGACTCCCCCACGTCGATGTCGTACCCGCGTTCGCGGCTCACCATCGCCAGCCGCGCGGCACGCATCGCTCCGCCGATCGACGGTCCCACGCTCGGCCCCGATCTGGATCTGCTCGCCCGAGACTGTGCGATCACCTTGTCACTCGGCATGGCCGGCAAACTCTGCATGACCACCGCGCAGACTGCCCCCGTCAACGCAGGACTGAGTCCCTCTGTAGCCGACGCGATCTGGGCTCAGAATGTCATCGACGATCTCGGCGAAGACGGCTCACGCGTGCGCGACGGCAGCGACTTGCCCAAGCTCGCCAAGGCGAAGAAGATTCACAAGCTCGCCACCCTGTTCCACATCCCCACCGATCACTGATTTTTTTACTACTGAATCGGTGCAGAAAACGTCAGGCGCTCAAGTCGGAGCGCCTGACGTTCGTCTTTTGAGCCCGCCTTCACGCAAGTTCGAGTGATCGTGGTTTGGACCGAACATGGATCCGGTATCGCACCGAGAAGGCAAGCCCTGTCACTTGCGAGAACGCACGCTCGGCAGTCTTCTCGGTGAACTCGATTCCGAGTACCCGCCGCATATCGTCTCGATTCTCGAACTCCCACCGGGCGTCGACACGCGTGAGCGAGAACCCTTGAGCCTCGAAGAATCCTTCGACCGCCGCGGGATCGTATTTGGGCAGATCCGCCCTCATCCACTCCCCGTACGGGCCGGCGCTCACATCGAGATCCACGATCAGCAGGGCTCCCCCTGGCCTCAGGATCCGCATGGCTTCACGAATTCCCGGGCCGCAGCCTTTGCCGAAAAAGTACGCCGTACGGGCATGAACGAGATCGACTGAAGCATCCACCAGACCCGTGGACTCTGCTGAACCCTGGACTACGTCGATCGACGCCGAATCGCAGGTTCGTTCCCGCGCGGCCTTCACCAGCGGTGCGTGCGGCTCCACTCCGACAACACGACGCGCGGTACGAGCGAACTCCGGTAGATGGAACCCTGCCCCACAGCCGACATCGACGACATCGCGTCCAGACCAGTCGACCTGGGCTCCCATCGCGGCCCAGAGGGAACCGTCGACGTCCTGCGCGCGGTTCTCGACCTCGTAGACGTCCGGCCAATGCCAGATGTTCGGACTGGGAATGGGCTTGGATCGGCCGGAGAAGAAATCACGCACGAGAAATCAGACGAGTGCGTACAGAATCAGCCAGGTGACAAATGCCGAAGGCAGGAGTGAATCCAGGCGGTCCATGATTCCGCCGTGGCCGGGAAGCAAGGTTCCCATGTCCTTGATGCCGAGTTCACGCTTGATCTGCGATTCGATCAGGTCGCCGACCGTCGCGACTACCACCAGGACGACACCGAGCAGGACGCCGATCATCGAATTCGCGTCGAGGATCAACGTCACCGAAAGCAGACTGCCGATGACGCAGAAAATGAGGGAGCCGACGAATCCTTCCCAGGACTTCTTCGGGCTCACAGCCGGCACCATCGGGTGCTTCCCGAACAGCACTCCAGCCGCGTAGCCGCCGATGTCGGAGCACACGACACCGATCATCAAGACGAAGACGCGACCGGGGCCGTCGTCTTCGAGCACCATCAACGCACCGAATGACGCCAACAGCGGGATCCACGCCAGAACGAACACCGTGATGGAGGTGTCTCTCAGGAAGTTCTTCGGGGTCGCCTTGAGGCCGTGGTCGAACAACCGCCACACCATGCATACCAGGACGGTCGCGGTGAATCCGCTGAGCACCCCGACCGGTCCCCACGGCCAGCCGAGCCAGATCGTGGCTTGCCCGCCGACGAGAAGCGGAATTCGCGGCACCTCGATGTCGGCTTCACGAAGCCGCGTGGTGACCTCCCACGTCGCGATGAACATCGCGATCGCAACGACGGCGATCCATCCGGGGGGCAGGAAGATCAAAGTGCCGATGACCAAGGCGCCGAGGCCAGCTCCGACGCCGATGGCGGCAGGTAGGTTCCTGCCCGCCTTCGACTTCGGCGGTTGCGCGCCCTCAGCGCCGCCCGTAGGCCCGTCCGTGACGGGACCACCGGCGGTTCCCTCTTGTGCGTGCACCCAAACTCCCTGATCTACTCCCGACGACAAACACTGCAAATGAGGAGGCTATACCTCCATCAACTCTGCTTCCTTGTGCTTGACGAGTTCCTCGACCGTGTGCACGTACTTCGCCGTGGTCTTGTCGAGTTCTTTCTCTGCGCGACCGACCTCGTCCTCGCCGGCTTCACCGTCCTTCTGGATCCGGCCGAGTTCGTCCATCGCCTTGCGGCGGATGTTGCGCAGCGTGACCTTGGAATCCTCGCCCTTGGACTTGGCCTGCTTCACCAGTTCACGTCGACGCTCTTCCGTGAGCTGCGGAACCGAAATGCGGATGATGCTGCCGTCGTTGGACGGGTTCACCCCGAGATCCGAGTTGCGGATCGCCGTCTCGATCGCGTTGAGCTGCGAGGCCTCGTACGGCTTGACGATGACCATGCGGGCCTCGGGGACGTTGATGCTCGCGAGCTGCGTGATCGGCGTGATCGAACCGTAGTAGTCGATCACGATGCGCGAGAACATACCGGGGTTCGCGCGTCCGGTGCGAACCGAGCCGAGATCGTCCTTGGCTACCGTGACAGCCTTTTCCATCTTCTCTTCTGCCTCGAAGAGCGCTTCATCGATCACGGCTGTTCCTCCATGTTGTTCTGCATCATTTTTTGGGTGTCACTCACGACTTGATCAGGGTGCCGATCTTCTCACCGGACACCGCGCGAGCGATGTTTCCTTCGGTGAGGAGGTTGAACACCATCATCGGCATCGAGTTGTCCATGCACAGGCTGAATGCCGTCGCGTCCGCGACCTTGAGCTCACGTTCGATGACCTCACGGTGCGTGATCTGTTCGTACATCGTCGCGTCCGGGTCGAGACGCGGGTCGGCCGAGTAGACGCCGTCGACAGCCTTGGCCATCAGCACTACCTCGGCACCGATCTCCAGCGCGCGCTGCGCAGCAGTGGTGTCAGTCGAGAAGTAGGGCATACCCATCCCGGCACCGAAGATGACTACGCGCCCCTTCTCGAGGTGCCTGCGTGCGCGAAGGGGGAGGTACGGCTCGGCGACCTGGCCCATGGTGATGGCCGTCTGCACGCGAGAATCGACGCCCGCCTTCTCCAGGAAATCCTGCAGAGCGAGGCAGTTCATGACGGTGCCTAGCATGCCCATGTAGTCGGAGCGCGCGCGATCGAGGCCACGCTGCTGCAGTTCCGCTCCGCGGAAGAAGTTTCCGCCGCCGATGACCACTGCAACCTGTACGCCCGATCGAACGACCTCTGCGATCTGCTCAGCCACCTTGGTGACCACGTCGGGATCGAGACCGACTTTGCCGCCTCCGAACATTTCGCCGCCGAGTTTGAGCAGGACCCGCTTGAATCCTGGACGTTCGTTGGCTGGTTCGGACATTGTTCTCCTCAGTTCGATACAAGACCTTGTAGGTCCTTCATTCTTCTTCTGCCGCCGAATCGGACACCGCGGCATAGGAAAGCCCCCGGGACTCGTCCCGAGGCACTCTCATCCTGCCTCATCGGAGGCCCCAGGTACACGTAGACCCCGCCGGTAGAGCAAATGCTCTTCAGGCGGGGTCCATGTGTGCGGGCTCCGAATTAAGCGGAGGCGCCGACCTCGAAACGCACGAAGCGCTTGATGGTCACGCCTGCATCGTCGAGGATCGCCTTGACGGTCTTCTTGGAGTCCGTGACCGAAGACTGCTCGGTCAGAACGACGTCCTTGAAGTAACCGTTGACGCGGCCTTCGATGATCTTCGGCAGTGCCTGCTCGGGCTTGCCTTCTGCGCGGGCGGTCTCTTCGGCGATGTGACGCTCGGAAGCGACGATCTCCTCGGGAACCTCGTCACGCGTGACGTACTTCGCCTTGAGTGCTGCGACCTGCATTGCAGCGCCGCGAGCGGCCTCAGCAGCAGCATCGCCTTCACCGGTGTACTCGACGAGAACGCCGACAGCGGGCGGCAAGTCGGAGCTGCGCTTGTGCAGGTAAACGGCAACGGGGCCGTCGAAGGAAGCGACGCGGCTCAGTTCGAGCTTCTCACCGATCTTCGCGGACTGCTCCGCAATGACGGTGTCGATGGTCTTGCCGTCGAGCTCGAGCGCCTTGAGAGCGTCGAGGTCAGCAGGCTTACCAGCAGCAGCGACGGTCACGATCTCGTCGGCCAGCTTGATGAACTCGTCGTTCTTGGCCACGAAGTCGGTCTCGCAGTTGATCTCGATCATGACGCCGTCCTTGGCGACGACGAGACCCTCAGCGGTGGTGCGCTCTGCGCGCTTTCCGACATCCTTCGCGCCCTTGATGCGCAGCTGCTCGACGGCCTTGTCGAAATCGCCGTCTGCATCTGCGAGTGCGTTCTTACATGCCATCATTCCGGAGCCGGTGAGCTCACGGAGCCGCTTGACGTCAGCGGCGGTGTAGTTCGCCATGATTAGCGAGCCTCCTCATGTGTCTGTTTCGGACCTAGGACTAACGGTGAAGCACGGCCTAACGGTGAAGCACGGCCTGACGGTGGTGCTCGGGCCTAACGGTGAAACGGCCCTGACCAAAAGAACTCTTGGTCAGGGCCGGTTTCAACGAATCAGGCCTCGGTGGCCGGTGCCTCTGCGGCGGGGGCTGCCTCAGCCTCTGCAGCCGGAGCTGCCTCAGCCTCTGCGGCCGGAGCTGCCTGCGAGAGCAGTTCCTGCTCCCACTCGGCGAGGGGCTCGCCTGCGCCGGCTTCGGGCTTCGCGTCCTTGTCGGCGCTCAGTCCTGCACGTGCCTGCACACCTTCGGCAACCGCGGAAGCGACAACCTTGGTCAGCAGTGCTGCGGAACGGATGGCGTCGTCGTTGCCCGGGATCGGGTAGTCGACGAGGTCGGGGTCGCAGTTGGTGTCCAGGATCGCGATGACCGGGATGTTCAGCTTGCGAGCCTCGGCAACTGCCAGGTGCTCCTTGTTGGTGTCGACGATCCACACCGCGGAAGGAACCTTGGCCATGTCGCGGATACCACCGAGGGTGCGATCCAGCTTGGTCATCTCACGCGTGAGCATGAGGATTTCCTTCTTGGTGCGACCTTCGAATCCACCGGTCTGCTCCATTGCCTCGAGCTCCTTGAGGCGAAGCAGACGCTTGTGAACGGTGGTGAAGTTGGTGAGCATGCCGCCGAGCCAACGCTGGTTGACGTAGGGCATTCCGACGCGAGTCGCTTCGGAAGCGATGGACTCCTGCGCCTGCTTCTTGGTACCGACGAAGAGAACTGTGCCGCCGTGGGCAACGGTCTCCTTGACGAACTCGTACGCCTTGTCGATGTACGTCAGCGTCTGCTGGAGGTCGATGATGTAGATGCCGTTGCGGTCGGTCAAGATGAATCGCTTCATCTTCGGGTTCCAGCGACGAGTCTGATGTCCGAAGTGGGTTCCACTATCGAGCATCTGCTTCATGGTTACGACAGCCATGGCTGTGTACCTCAAACTTTCAATCCGGTTGATGCAGGCGATCGGGTGATCCCTGCCCTGGCACCCGCACGGCCGTCGGACCTGTTTCGTGAGAACCAGGACCAGCCGAGGCCGGAAAACGTGCGCGGGCGCGCGAAGTCGGACTGTGCGAGCACAGACCGCTCGACAAGTGTACGTCCTCGTCCCCCGATGCCATAACCACCCCGGAAGCAACAGACCGAACCGGCGGTTGTGGATCGGTGGCTACCTTGTGGATTACCCGTCTGATCTGCATTGAAGCGTGCGCTACTCCACGCAAGATCAAGGAATGACGATGTTGCGCGGAGCTCGACGAGGCGTGGTCTTTGCCGTGATCTCCTGCTGTGTCGCCGTAGGCACGGCGTCAGCAGACACGCGATTCGACTGGCCGCTCGCTCCTCGGCCGCACGTGGAACGCGCTTTCGACAAACCGGCCGAGAACTGGCTGCCGGGTCATCGCGGGGTCGATCTCGGCGGCAGCGCCGGCCAATCCGTCCTCGCGGCCGGCGACGGCATCGTGGTGTTCGCGGGAGTGGTCGCCGGAAAGCCGACGGTGTCGATCGATCATTCCGGCGGCCTACGCACGACCTACGAACCCGTCACCGCAGTCGTTCGCACAGGTGAACGCGTCGCAGCCAGGTCAGTGATCGGAACCCTTGAAACCGGGCACGAAGGGTGCGCTGTCGAAGCATGTTTGCACTGGGGCTTGCGCAGAGGACGCGAGTATCTCGATCCACTCGGACTGGTTCGGTCGCAACCGCTCAGGCTCAAGCCATTGAAAGGAGGCTGATCGGTCGCAGAAATCGGTCGCAGAATCAGTGCCACTCGGAGACGGCGTGCCGACCCACAGCGTCCGCGAAGTCGTCGGCCACCATCGCTGCCAGTTCCATGAACGCTCGTCTGGTGGCCGGTCGCATCAATTCGAGGTCCATCACCGACCCCTCCGCGAGATGCTCGTCGAAAGGAATGACCTCGACGGCGCGGCATCGACGCATGAAATAGTCCACCAACGCGTCCATGTCGATGACGCTCGACCCTGGTCGGGCGGCGCTGATGACGACGACGGTCCGCTCGACCAGATGGCCGTATCCGTGCAACTGAAGCCAATCGAGCGTTGCCGCCGCACTGCGCGCTCCGTCGATTGCCGGCGAACTGACCAGAACCAACGAATTGGCAAGATCGAGAACGCCGTTCATCGCCGAGTGCATGATCCCGGTACCGCAATCAGTGAGGATGATGTTGTAGTAGACCTGCAAGATGTCGATGACCTGGCGATAGTCGGCCTCGCTGAATGCCTCCGAAATCGCCGGATCCTGCTCACTCGCCAGCACCTCGAGACGACTCGACGACTGGGATGTGTGCACTCGAACGTCCGAATAGCTCTTTATGTCCGGTCTAGCAGCAATCAGATCGCGCACTGTCGAATTGGTCTGCAGCGGAACACGTTGTGCCAAGGTCCCGAAATCGGGATTGGCGTCAACCGCCACGACGCAGTCACCACGCAGCGAAGCAAACGTCGCACCGAGTCCGACCGTGACCGTCGTCTTGCCCACTCCCCCTTTGAGCGAGAGCAGAGCGACTCGGTAGTCGTTGCGGATCGGCTGCTCGATTCGGGCGGCCAGTGCACGGTTGCGCTGTTCGTTGGTCGAATCCCCCAGATTGACCACACCTCCGGTCGCACGATGCAATCCCCTACGCCAGCCGCCACGCGGCGTCCGTTTCGGGCGTTTCAGTAAAGCTTCGGCAACCAGATCCTGGTTTGTCACCTGCTGTTGGCTCGACGGTGGCGGTGGCGTGGACCAGACCTCTTGCAGTCGCGCCACAGGCTCCGGCGTCGGCGCCGGCTCGGGAGCCGGTTGCGGCGATTCGGACAGCCAGGCTGGTTGGCCGCTGTTCGGCAGGTGCTTCACATCTTGGCGGTTCACGAATCCCCCGGATATCGCATGTAATCGAGTGTCTCGATACGACGATCGAACTTTGCCGATTGTTCACTCTTCTGAGCTGCGACGCTACCAAATACCAGCCGAGAACTCGCGTCGCTCCACAAATCAGGCGCGCGGATGGGCCTGATCGTGGACGGATCGAAGCCGTTCGACCGACACGTGCGTGTACAGCTGAGTGGTCGCCAAACTCGCATGACCGAGGAGTTCTTGGACCACACGAAGGTCCGCACCACCCTCCAGCAAATGTGTCGCAGCCGAGTGCCGAAGCCCGTGCGGACCCATGTCGGGAGCCCCTGGAATTGCAGCCATGGTTTCGTGGACCACCGAACGCGCCTGACGCTGATCGAGCCGGCCGCCTCGAACTCCGAGGAGCAACGCTCGCCCGGACCGATCCGAACACAGCGCGGGTCGTCCGTGCTCCAGCCAGCCGTTCAGTGCCGATTCTGCGGGCAGGCCGTATGGCACCGACCGCTCCTTGTTCCCCTTGCCGAGAACACGAAGCAATCGTCGATCGGCATCGACCGACTCGACGTCCAGTCCACACAACTCGCCGACGCGAATTCCGGTGGAGTACAACAATTCCACGATGAGTCGGTCTCGCAGGGCGAGCGGCTCTTGTTGCTGCGCACCGCTTTCCGCCGCATCCATTGCGTCGAGGGCCTGGCTCTGACGCAGCACCGTCGGCAGCGTCCGGCGAGCGGGTGGAGCCGCCAGACGTGTGCCCGGGTCGACGGAAATGCGTCCGGTCTGCGCGAGCCACGCAGTGAACCCACGCGCCGAAGAAGCCCGTCGAGCTACCGTCGTACGGGCTGTTCCTACGGCATTCTGGGCGGCCAACCACGAACGCATGACACTTAGGTCGAGGCGGTCGAGATCTGCATTCTCCGAACCCGCGGAGAAATGGGTCAGCAATGCCCGCGCGTCACCGACGTAGGCGCGGATCGTGTGTTCCGACCGGCCTCGGCTCAGTCGGAGGTGCTCGGCATACGCATCGAGGTGAACGCTCAAGCTCGCCGGCAATGCGTCAGTCATGAACACACGCTCGCTCGCCGCGATTGAAACTGCAAGCTCCCTCGCCGATAGGGTTGATCGGTGAATCGAGCAATTCCTGTGAAGATGTTGTGCGTACTGGCACTGATTTCCGCAATCGCTCCACTGTCCATCGACATGTACCTGCCCGGCCTACCGTTGATGGCGGATGCACTCGACACTACTGCGGCCAGCGTTCAGCTCACGCTGACCACCTTCATGGCAGGCCTCGGAATCGGCCAGCTGATCATCGGTCCGATCTCCGACGGACTTGGCAGGCGACGAATACTGCTGGCCGCGACAATCATCACGGCACTGAGCGGCGCGGCATGCGCGGTGGCGCCGAACATCGAGTTTCTCATCGGTGCACGACTCGTCCAGGGCTTGAGTGGAGGCGCTGCCATCGTTCTTGCCCGCGCTTGTATTGCCGACCGAGCGCGCGGCGACGACGCAGCGAAGCTCTTCAGCATCATGATGATCATCGGCGGTATCGCTCCCGTGGTCGCGCCACTGATCGGCGGCGCACTTCTCGGCCCCGTCGGGTGGCGCGGGATCTTCTGGGTCCTGGCGGTCGCGGGCGCTGTAATGGTGGCTGGTGTCGTTTTGCTCGTTCCCGAGACACTTCCGCCCGAGCGACGCCACGGCGGCGGATTGAAGGCCCTGATCTCGAATCTGCGATACGTGGTCCGCAATCGGCACTACCTCGGATATGCGCTCGCATTCGTCTTCGGATTCGGCGCCTTGTTCGCGTACATCTCCGCGTCACCGTTCGTCGTTCAGAACGTTCTCGGGCTGAGTCCGTCACAATTCTCGATCGCGTTCGCAGTGAACGCCACCGGAATGGTCACGGCAGCGATGATCACCACTCGCCTGCTCGGTCGCGTCGGAGCACGCACGCTGCTGCGTTTCGGGGTGTGCCTACTCCTCATGGGCGGCGCCGTATTGTTCTGCACCAGCGTGGTTTTCAGTTCCACGAATACCTGGTTGATCTTGGTCCCACTGTTCGTGGCAATTTCGAGCATCGGGTTCATCATGGGCAATGCGACCGCTCTCGCCCAAGGAGAGGTCACCAACGCGGCCGGGACCGGTTCAGCGCTGATGGGAGCGGGCCAGTTCGGCTTGGCGGCGCTGGTTTCGCCGTTGGTGGGAATTGCGGGAGAAGACACGGCAGTTCCGATGGCAATCGCAATTCCCACCTTCGGAGTTCTCGCGGCCGTTGCGCTCGTGTTGCTGACTCGCGGCACGGCCGCCGCGAGTTAGTTTTCGGCCGCGGCGAGTTCGGACTTCCAGACCCGGAAGCCCTCTTCGGTGCGACCACGACGCCAATAGCCGGAAATAGAAGCAGCCGACGCCGGGACATTTCGTTCCTTGCGAATGTACGGTCGGAGGTTGTGCATGACGGCTTGTGCTTCACCGTGAATGAACACGTGCGGTTCGCCCGGCAACCATTCGAGTGCCTTGACCGCGGCGACAACCGGAGCGTTGTCGCCCGCTAATTCTTCGCCGACCGCATCGGACGATGCCCCGCGATGTAGCCAGGTCACGGCAATACCTTCTGGGGCATCGAGCGCGATTTCGTCTTCCGGTCCCCCGACTTCGACAACGGCGTAGCCGACCGCATTCGGCGCCAATCGCGCTATCGACGCGGAAATAGCGGGTATTGCGGTCTCGTCTCCGACGAAGAGATACCAATCAGCGGTTGGTGACGGCAAAAACGCGCCACCAGGTCCCCGCAGAGTAATCTCAGCGCCCGGCTGAACTGACGCGGCCCACGGACCTGCGACACCCATGTCGCCGTGGACGACAAAATCGATTGCAATCTCTTTGGCATCAAGATCGTACGAACGAATCGTGTAGGTGCGCAGTGTCGGCTGATCAGGAGTGCCGAATTCGATCTTTACATAGGAATCGCTGTATTCGCTGGGAGTGAACGACTCGAAGCCTGGTCCCCCGAGAAACACTCGTACCATATGGGGGGTCAATTGTTCGGTCCGCAGAACCGTCAATGCAGTTGTCGGCTTGGCCACAGAAAGATCCTTCCGAAAGTTAGTGTTACCTAACTAATGTACACGACAATTGCAGCACGAGGGCGAAATACCTCGCCGGCGACTCCACACAGCGCTCTGTCGACCTTTGTACAGAGCGAAAGAAACCGACCAATCTGCTGGGTAAATTCGGTGCTGTTTAGACGAATTATTTGATCTGCTTCACACGGACGACCTGTCGGACAAAGCTGTCCGAGAACTCGGCAAAGCAACAGTAAAATACACCTCTGGCTCCCGGCGAGTTCGCCGAGAGCCAGAGGTGTATTTAATTCAATCTAGTGTGCAGCGTCGAAAGCGTCGATGATTTCCGCTTTGATACGCCCACGCGGAGCAACTTCGTAACCGTTCTTACCTGCCCAGTCACGGATGGCCTGGAGCGTCTCCTTGGAGCGTCCGGAACCTGATGTGGCCTGCGGAGATGCAGCCTGAGCCTTCTTGCCGCGCTTCCCGCTCACCTTCGCAGCAGCCTCGACGAACGGCTTCACCGCAGCGTCGAACTTCTCTGCATTGGTGGCGCGCAGATCAATCACGTAATCCGTTCCCTGGTAAGAGAACTCAATTCGATCACCGAATCCATCGTCAATCGGCTTACCATCAAGGTCGTCGATGAGTTGCCGAATCAGCTTCTCAGCCATTGCACTCCTCTTTCAATGATCGATTCAATTCTCCTTCACAATACACAGATAGAGCGTTGATGAACAAAAGAAGTTCGAAAGCCTTCACCGTTTCCGAACAGACTCAATGGTCCGAATTAGCAGCGGGTTAGCGGCATTGCCTCGACCGAACACGACCCTGAAAATTCTGCACATTCATCCCTCGGATGCCGGGTGTCAATCAATGCCCGCCGTCATCGTGATCCAGACTAATCGGACTTCCATGCACATTGACCTGAGGCTTTCCTGAGACCCGTCGAACTTGCAGGTCGGGTCGGCGAAACGCATCGAGAATTACATTGCACACAGTCGAGCAAATTCGTGAAAAATAGCCCTGACGTGCCATTTCCGATGCGCTGCGGGTATTGACGATTCACGGTCTTCGCAAACGATTAGTGAGCATCGCCACGCATGGTCTGACGGGCGCAGAAGTAGTTCACGTACTACCGCGTCCGAAACCAACCACTCGAATCAGAACTTGCAAATCCCTCCAGTTCGAGCAGAGGAAGAGTGGCACGAACCTGAGCTATGAGCAATCCCGATTCCTCGGACAACTCACGCGTACTGCGAGACCCCGTTCCCGGCAATGCTTCGTATACCAATCGAGAATTGCCTCGCAATGCGTCGATGTCACGCGTCGCGGCCGCATCCTCCGCGGAATCCCCGACACCAAATGGGCCTGACGCTTCGACTACATCCACGGCATTGGAAACGAGTTGCGCTTCACCTTCTCGGATCATCCGGTGGCATCCGGTCGACGATGCCGAGGTAACCGGTCCGGGCACCGCCATCACGGGACGGCCTAACTTCCGAGCCCAATTGGCGGTATTGCGTGCACCACTGCGCCAACCCGCCTCGACCACCACTACTCCATCCGACAACGCAGCTACCAGTCGATTCCTTGCCAGAAACCGGAACTTTGCAGGTGTTGTGCCCGGTGGATATTCACTTATCACTGCACCCGAACTCGCTATCTGTTTGAGTAGTCGCGCATGCCCTGACGGATACGCTCGATCGACCCCACAGGCCAAGACAGCCAGTGTGGTTCCACCTACGCCCAATGCAGCGCGGTGCGCGGCCCCGTCGATACCGAAGGCCGCCCCGGAAATCACGGTCCACCCGTCGACAGCCAGGTCACCGGCAATCTCTGCCGTCACGTGTTCGCCGTACGCAGTAGATGCCCGCGTGCCCACAATTCCAACCGATCTCTCGGTCAGATCAACCAAATCCCCGGACCCCAACACCCACAACACAAATGGTGCCGTCTCACCCCCGGAGGGATCGAGTCCGTCAAAGGAAAGCATTCGCCACGCCGGCCAATCGGCGCAGTTCGGTGTTACGAGTCTGCCACCCATCGCCTCCATCAGGTCGAGGTCTCGTTGGGCTGTGTCGATGTGAGCGCGGGCTCGCGTCTTCTCCTCGATCGCGGGTGGCAGATCGCCGTTGCGAACCGCCCTCGCAGTTTCTTCGACCCCGAGCTCGTCGATCAACATGGACATATACGCGCTGGGCCCTTGCACGACGCGGGACAGATATGCCCAGGCAAGTAGTCGTGGGTCGTGTGCAGTCATTGGAATCCCCTGTCGCGGAAGTCGAGTGCGGTGACAACTTGATCTGGTCCGGGCATCGCCTCACCTGCCAGATCGGCGACACTCCAGGCAACCCGCAACGCTCGGTCCGCCCCTCGAGCTGTGATCACCCCTTTACGTAGCGCCCGTTCCACCGGCGCCAGCGCCGCACGCGAGAGTCTGAACTTCTGTCTCAACGCCGGCCCTGGTACCTCCGCGTTGGTCCGCCACCCGTACTCACTCCACCGCTGGGCCGCAGTGTCTCGAGCTGCCGCCACGCGCGCACGAACATCGCTGGTGCTTTCCCCCACTTCGTCGATCAGCGCTCCGGTTGCAACCGCCTGCATCCGGACTCTAATGTCGACCCGGTCCAACAACGGGCCGGACAATTTACCCAGGTATCGGCGACGTGCCGCGGGCGCACAGACGCAATCCGCGTCTCGGGGCGGCGCGCACGGGCACGGATTCGCGGCCAGGATGAGCTGGAATCGCGCCGGATAACGCGCCACTCCGTCCCGCCGGGCGATTCGCACTTCCCCGTCTTCGAGTGGCGTGCGTAGCGCTTCGAGCACCTTCACCCCGATCTCGGCACATTCGTCGAGAAACAGCACGCCGCGATGGGCGCGGCTGACCGCACCAGGACGAGCCATCCCACTACCACCACCCACCAGCGAACTGACCGACGAACTGTGATGCGGCGCAATGAAAGGCGGCATATCGATCAACGGCCGATCCTCCGGCAACACCCCCGCCACCGAATGAATCGCCGTCACCTCCAACGACTCCCCCTCCGTCAACGGTGGAAGAATCCCCGGAAGCCTCTGCGCCAACATCGTTTTCCCGATCCCCGGCGGACCCGTCAACATCAAATGATGCGCACCCGCCGCAGCAACCTCTATCGCCCACCGAGCATCCGTCTGCCCGACAACCTCACTCAGATCCCGCGCCGTCACCACATCAGCGCGCTCGAAGACATCGGGAACAGCCAGCGCCAACTCACCACGCAACCACCCGATCACCGCAGACAAATCATCGGCACCCAGCACCTCGATCCCCTTGACCAGGCCCGCCTCTGCCAACGCCCGAGCTGGAACCACCACAGTCCCCCATCCCGCCCGCTTCGCCGCAAGCACCGCAGGCAACACACCGCGCACCGTCCGCAAACGACCGTCGAGTGCCAACTCCCCCAAAAACACAGTCTCCCGCAACAACTTCCGCGGCAACTTCTTCGCCGCATCGAGAACAGACAACGACAACGCCAAATCGTAAACACTGCCCACCTTCGGCAACGTCGCCGGCGACAACGCCAAAATCACCTTGCTGTCCGGCCACTCCTCACCAGAATTGGTCACCGCGGCCCGAATCCGATCACGCGACTCGTGCAACGCCGTATCAGGCAGCCCCACCAAATGCACCGCAGGCAACCCGCGCCCGATATCCGCCTCGATCTCCACGATCTGCCCGTCCACACCACTGACCGCAACAGAATGCGCCCGCCCCAACGCCATCAGAACGCATCCACAAAATGCTCGACCGAAGGCACACCGTCGCGACCGATCAACACAGCCACCACATCAAAACGCACCCTCGACCACGACCGACCCGAATCAGTGAGCCACTGCATCGCCAACACCCGAATCCGACGCTGCTTCGCGAACGTCACCGACTCCGCCGGACTCCCGTACCCGACACCCGACCGAGTCTTCACCTCCACGAACACAATTCGATCACCGGACGTCGCAATCACATCCAACTCGCCGTACCGACAACGCCAATTGCGTTCGACAATCTCCAAACCCGCATCGATCAGGAACTCGACAGCCACATCCTCGCCCCGAGCCCCCAACGCCATATTCCTCGCCATCGCAGCCCCCACCACTCACACGACCGCGCGCCCGCCCCATACGAAGCGCGTCCCAACCACCACCCTCGACCCACCACCACAAAACCAAGCCATCCGAAAACAACCTGTTCACAACTCGGAACCTGTGGAATTCGGCAGCGCGACACACCAACGGCGACCCGAAACCTGACAATTTTCTGAAATCAGCCACATCTTGGACGAAAGTCCAGTAGAACTAGTTACAGTTTTGCTCAAACCGTCACGCACCCCGCTGAATGGAGTTCTACATGGCCCGCCGCTCACTTCGCCACGCAGTAGCAACCACTACATCCCTCGTTCTCATCGCCGCCGGCGTCACTGTTGGACTTGGAGCCTCGGTGGCGCAAGCAGCACCGGCATGCGCGCTCAACCAGTCGGCCACCGACAGTTGGGCCGGTTCCCTCGGGACGCCGTACACCGTCAGCAAGGAGGTTGTCGGCGACGGCAAGGTCGCCCCGGGACAGACGGTCACCTACCTGACAAAGGTTTCCGGTTCGGGAGCACTCGTCAATCAGATCCGCGATTTCCACCCGGCAGGATTCCAGCTGGTCAAGGCTCGCCTGAACGTCAAATGGCTTATCGGCGACCAGAAGTGGGACGACGTCACCAAGACCGTCGTCGTCGGCAACAACTCCGTGGTGGCAAAGGGCGGCGGATGGACCACTGCTGGTGGCGGCATCATCGCATTGGAGACCACCTACAAGGTTCCCGATAACGCAGTTGTCGGCTCTCAGCTCGACAGCGGCGCCGGCACCAACATTGTGCTGGCGGCGGGCGACTGGGACATCAATCCGATGGGCGTGTGTGTCACCATCCGGCAGCCGAACCCCGTCGAGGCCGGCGCCGGAAGCCTCGAAGACATGGGCTTCGGCTCGCTCAACTCCGGATCGGGCCAGGTATTCGGCTCCCTGACCGACCCGCAGGGGTCGATGACCAATGTCATCAGCGGCGTCCTGGGCAATGTGCTCGGCAACATGAGCTGACTCAGTTCAGATTAGTAAATGGGCCGAGCCACCAGCACATGCTGGCAACTCGGCCCATTTCTACGTTGCCGAACAAAGCTTTGCCGTCAACCGAGTTCAAGAAATCATCAGCAAATCACCGCGTCAGCTTTCCGCCGTACCGGGCCGGCGTCGTACCGAAGGTTTCCCGAAATGCGGCGATGAACCCGCTACTGGTTCGGTAACCCACCTGCGGGGCAACGTCGTTGACACCCTCACCCCGCGCGAGCATCTCGAGCGACGCATACATTCGGGCGCGAGTCCTCCACTGTCCGAAGGTAATCCCGGTATCGGCGACAAAGGCACGCATCAAAGTCTTGGAACTGACCCCGAGTTCACCCGCCCACTCCCCTAATGTTCGCGAGTCTGCCGGATCGGCAAGGATGCGGGCAGAAACCGAACTCGCCGCAGCATTGCGAGGAACCGCGAGGACGTCGTGCCGTTCGGGCGCGGCAGCAAGAATGTCGTAGAGCAACTCCTGACTCATCAACCGCCGAGCATCGTCGATGGTCCGATCTGCGAGATGGCGCAGCAATTGAGCGGATAAAGCATCGACTTCGAGAACAAGTGGCTGAGTCCACCTGGGCCCGCCAGGGCGTAGATCCGGACGCGCATAGGCCGCGATCATGCATCCCGCCGACAGAAGCGTCATGTCGTGGAGAACGGTGCCCGGCAACCAGACCAAGTGCTCGCTGTGCAGGTGCCACACGTTGCCCCCGGCAGCAATCTGCATCGTCCCTTCACTCATCCAGGCGATCTGATGCTCCGGGTGGCGGTGAGCCCCGTACGCGGTCACGCCCTCGACGACGTTGGTGTAGACCTGAAAATCTTTGAATGTCCGTCCGCGACTATCGGGCAGCGCTAGCAAGGACTTTGGGCGAGTCGAGTACTCGATAGTGGACATTTTGCGTCTTTCTGGGCGTATCCGAGTCCATCCTGAAGGATGGACCGACGATCCTGCAAAGGTTAGCCTCACTTTATTGCTGACGCGACCAGCTCAGCACTTCACGCGGACCTCAGATCACTTCGCCCACCACTTCGAAGGAGCATGCACGTGCCCTCACATAGCACCCGAATCCTCGCCGCCTTATTCACGACGGCCGCGATCATCGGGTTCTCGACCGCCTGTGGAACCTCGCAAGGCTTCGACACCGCATCAGCGACCCAGAGCAACGACGCATTCCCCGTGACGATCGAGCACGCACAGGGTTCGACGACAATCGATGCCGAACCGCAGCGGGTAGTGACACTCGGATACACCGATCACGAACCACTGCTCGCCTTGGGAGTCGAACCCGTAGGCATGGCCGAATGGTGGGGGTCCGGCATGGATGAAAGCTGGCCGTGGACGAAGAATTACTGGAAGGGGAAAACTCCGACCTACATCAACAGCGGCGGAGACTTCAACTTCGAGCAAATCGCCTCCCTCGCACCAGATCTGATCCTCGCGCTGTACGCCGACATCGACACGGAAACCTACAAGAAGCTGACCTCGATTGCGCCGACTGTCGCGCAGAGCAAGGACTACGACGCGTACACAACGCCGTGGACCGACATGACGCTCACCGCCGGGCGCGCCCTCGGCAAAGGACCACAAGCTCAGCAACTGATCACGGATACCGAAAACGCGTTTGCCGCCGCCCGCGCTGCACACCCGGAGTTTGCCGGGCAAACCGCAACGATCGTCAACCTCGACACTCCCGAGGGCTACGTGTTCTCGTCGCACGATCCACGCGGCATTTTCCTCTCGTCACTCGGGTTCACCCTCCCCGCGACCGTCGACGCATTCGTCGGCGACCAGTTCGGCGACTGGATGCCGAACGAGCGATACGACATCCTCGAACCCGTTGATCGTTTGATCGTGATGGCCGACCCGGAGGGAGAGAAGGCCCTCGCCGGCAACACGCTCTACCAGCGACTACCCGCCGTGAAGAGCGGAAATGCGATGGTCGTGCGGTACACCGCAGATCCACCCGTCGGCGCGGCGATGTCCGGCAATACCGTCCTGAGCATTCCGTATGCCATCGACCAACTGACAGCCACGTTGTCGAAGTAAACTACAGGGCAGGTATCGAAAATATGTTCGAAGAGTGTTAGTCTCGGGGTCAGGAAGCACTCACGGACATCGAGGATCACCATGGACGAGGTACCGGACACCGCGTTAGATCTGGCTCGACTGGTCGACGAGCTGACGGTTCTCGACCAGCGACGCGTCGACATCGGCGAGAGTTTGGTTCATCTCGAGTACCTCTACTCCCAGATGGGCGCACGGCAACAAGCAGATGCTGCCCGAAAAGCCTTCCAGGAGAAGTACGTCGGACGAATCTACGAACTCGCAGACGGCCTGCGAACCTGAAAAGGGGTTGCACACAACCACTGACCGAGCGCATGGTCATTCCTGCACGACACACCGGACCGATCGGTTCGGCTGTGAACTATGTGGGAGAAATCTGATGGAGAAGATCACCAAGAGGCTGTGGAACTGGGCATCGATACTCGACGAGAACACTCGCGAGCAAGCGCTGCGTACGTCCCAGATGCCTTTTGTCCGTCCACATCTGGCGCTTATGCCGGATGCGCACCTCGGTGCGGGAGCGACGGTGGGTTCGGTCATTCCGACGGAAGGCGCAATCATGCCCGCCGCCGTCGGAGTCGATATCGGCTGCGGAATGATCGCGGTCAAAACCCAGTTCAGCGCACGCGACCTTCAAGGCCGCGACCTGACCGTACTTCGCCACAGCATCGAACGCTCCGTCCCGCTCTCGGCAGGTGTCTACAACAAGACGCTGAGCGACACGGCGAAAATCCGCATCGCAGAACTCGAGGCGATGGCGGGCGATCGCCTGTCCTTCTACGACAAGTTCAAGAACGACTGGAGGTTTCAGCTCGGAACGCTGGGCTCTGGTAACCACTTCATCGAGGTGACGCTCGACGAGAGCGACGGCGTCTGGCTGTTCCTGCACTCGGGAAGCCGCGGTATCGGAAACAAGCTCGCGCAGCATCACATCAAGATCGCCAAGGACTTGTGCGAGCGGTGGTACATCAACCTTCCCGATCCGGATCTTGCCTACCTGGTCGAGAAGACGCCCGAATTCGACTCGTACATCACCGATCTCAACTGGGCTCAGCACTTCGCTCTGCTCAACCGCGAAGAGATGATGGACCGCGTCGTGAAGGACTTCGCGCACTTCATGGGAGACGGCAAACCCGCGATCATCGACGAAGTCGAGCGGATCAACTGCCACCACAACTTCACCCAGAAGGAGTTCCACATGGGCAGGGGTGTGTGGCTGAGCCGTAAGGGTGCGATCAAGGCAGACGAGGGCACGCCCGGGCTCATCCCCGGTTCGATGGGGACGGCGAGTTACGTCGTCGTCGGGAAGGGAAACGTACCGTCGTTCAAGTCCAGCCCCCACGGCGCGGGTCGGGTGTACGGACGTAACCAGGCACGCAAGACCTTCACCATCGAAGATCTCGACAAGGCAATGGTCGGCATCGAATACAAGCGTTCCGCGGCGTTCCTCGACGAGATCCCGGGTGCGTACAAGGACATCGACGTCGTGATGGACGACGCGAAGGACTTGGTCGAGATTCGACACACGCTGCGTCAGATTGTGAACGTCAAGGGCAACTGACCCCGCACAACTCCGCGAAATACGAAGTGCCCCGCCGATATCGGCGGGGCACTTCGTTGTCGAGATCAGTCCGGCAAGCGCAGATCAGTCAGGAAGGCGCAGATCCGGCTTGTCCAGCTCTTCGATGTTGACGTCCTTGAAGGTCACGACGCGTACGTATTTCACGAATCGCGCCGGGCGGTACATGTCCCACACCCAGGCGTCGGACATCCGCAGCTCGAAGTAGATCTCCCCGTCTGAATTGTGGGGCAGCAACTCGACCGTGTTGGCCAGGTAGAAACGTCGTTCGGTCTCCACGACGTAGGAGAACTGTCCGACGATGTCCCGGTATTCACGGTAGAGCGACAGCTCCATCTCGGTTTCGTACTTCTCGAGATCCTCGGCACTCATCGGTTTAGCCAGTCCTCCCAGTTCGTCTGAACGTCCATCATCCCGTACGGCCCGCGCGTTGTTCCAACCGGACTCCCGCAGCCACCACGTTGGCATAGGTCATGCGGTGCTCAGGGCACGGCCCCAGCTCGTCGAGTGCGTCCATGTGCAGTGGCGTGCTGTATCCCTTGTGAATCGCGAAGCCGTATCCCGGATGAGTGTCGTCCATCTCGGTCATCACACGATCTCGGGTCACCTTCGCGAGAACGCTCGCCGCGGCGATGCATGCAGCGGCGCCGTCACCGCCGATGACCGGTAGCGACGGAGCCGTCAGACCCGGAACCCGGAATCCGTCGGTGAGAACGTAGCCCGGTTCGAGGTCGAGGCCCGCAACTGCTCGTCGCATCCCCTCGATGTTGGCGACGTGGATGCCGATCTGATCGACTTCCGCAGCGGGAACAGAGATGACACTCCACGCCAACGCCAAGCGCTTGATCGCCGGGAAAAGCTCCTCGCGCGCACGTTCGGTCAGCTTCTTCGAATCGTCGAGCCGCGCGAGGGCTGCTTGCGGTTTCGGCGCCAGGACACACGCTGCAATGACAAGTGGACCAGCGCACGCTCCGCGCCCGGCCTCGTCGACGCCGGCCACCGGACCGAGTCCGGTTCGCGCCAACGCAGACTCCATCGTCCGCAGACCTGCCGATCTGCGAATGACAACGCGAGGGGGCCAACTACTCACCGTCTCTGCCTACTCGGAACTACGCGAATCCATGTGTGCGGTCCGACAACTCAGTTGCCCTGAATATCAGGCGCATCGATGCCGCCCATTCGCGACGGGGGAAGAACGATGAAACGAGCTTGACCGATGATGTTGTCGATCGGGACGGTTCCCTGGAACTCGTCGTCGACGTGGTAGCGCGAGTCGGCGGAATTGCTGCGGTTGTCACCCATGACCCACACGTGGCCCTCGGGAACGGTGATCGGTCCGAAGCAGCGGCCCGACTTCAATTCGGTGTCACACGTTTGCGTTCCCGGAGTGAACGGGAAATCCATCTTGATGTACGGCTCGTCGAGCGGCTTGCCGTCGACCAGGACTCGGCCCTGATCGTCACAGCATTCGACGGTCTGGCCGCCGGTAGCGATCACTCGCTTGACCAAGTCGTTCTCGTCCGGCGGAACGAGGCCGACCCACGAACCGACCTCTTGAATACCGCGGACGACAACGTTGTCGGACCGATTGGACACATATTTCGTGTTCCACGAATCGGGTCCCTTGAAGACGACGACGTCGCCGGGTTCCGGATCGCCGAAGCGGTATCCGATCTTCTCCACCACGATGCGGTCACCGGTACATCCCGCACAGCCGTGCAGTGTCGGTTCCATCGACTCGGATGGGATGAGAAAAACTCTGAAGACAAATGCCTGAAGGACGATGCTGAGTACCAGCGCTACGCCGATCAGAACAGGGAGTTCTCGCAGAAACGATCGCTGTTTCTTCTGCGGCCGATGTGAGGTCGGTTCCGCGGAACCGCTTGATCCCTCGTGATTCTCGGGTCCGGACGACAATGCCTGCTCCTTCGAAGAATCTGCCACAGAAACCAGATTAGCCCGACACCGCGCGTACGCGGTGCCGGGCTCATCGGAAAGATCAGCGCTTTTCCTTGATCTTCGCCTTCTTGCCACGAAGCTCACGGAGGTAGTACAGCTTGGCGCGACGGACGTCACCGCGGGTCAGAACCTCGATGGAGGCCAGCGTGGGGCTGTGAACCGGGAAGGTGCGCTCGACGCCGACGCCGAAGGAGACCTTACGGACGGTGAAGGTCTCGCGAACGCCGCCGCCCTGGCGACGAATAACGACGCCCTTGAAGACCTGCACGCGCTCCTTGGAGCCTTCGATAACCTTGACGTTCACGTTGAGCGTGTCGCCGGGACGGAACTCAGGGATGTCGTCGCGGAGCGACTTTTTGTCCAGGAAGTCCAGGGTGTTCATATGTCATCCTTGTATTTCGCAGGAGCAGAGGAACCGAGCGGCACGCGTTTCGGTCTCCCGAAACGGCGCTCGTCTGGTTCGTGCCCAGATCAAGTGCTGCTGCCTGGTCCAGGCAACCCGTCCATTGTGCCAGACGCGGATACCAGCGGGGAAATCGGTGGCGGCGGAGCTGCGTGGATGGTGTGGTCCAGTTCCTGCTCGGCCGCGGTCATCGCATGTTCGACGCTCGGCGATCCGGCTATCAGATCCTGGACGTAGATCTTGGCCCGGATGACGGGCCGACGCCATTTCCGTTCGCGTTCGAGCGCGCGGTTCATCCGTTTCGGCTTGCGCGTGTACCGCCAGCGAGCCCACGGTGCACCCGGCCGGCTCAGGCGGACCGCTCCGATTACCAGCAACGGGAAAACGAACAGACCGACGAGCCCCGTCCAGATCTTCCCCTTGAGAATCACGATGGCTGCCAAGGCGAAGTTGATCAACGCGACGAAAACGAAGACCAATTTGATCCACGGATCGCGTTCTTCACGGAATCCGGCGACGTCGAGAAGTTCGAGCGGGCGGAAACCCAGCAGCACCAGGCCGGTCACGGCGATCGCGACGAAGACCGCATCCACCGAGGTCCGACCTTGTTCGGACCAGTACACATCCTTCAGATAGAAGATCAGTGCGAACTCGTCGAGCACCAACGCAGCACCCATACCGAAGATCGCCGCCAGGACGGCACCGGTGGTCTGCGAACCATCGACGTAGACCGCGATCAACGCACCACCGGAGATCATCATGGCGATCACACCGAACACGACGTGATGCACATGCTGGCCTCCGGGCGCGATGTTGCCCGGCCACCATTTCACTTGCGCGCGAATCATCCGGACGCTGAGGCGGATGAAAAGGAAGGCGGACAGGAACCCGAGCAGGAAGAACAGCAACGGCAATCGGCCATGGGCGATGATCTCGCGCTCGAGCCACTCCCGCATCACTGTCCTCCCTTCACCGAATTCATGATCCGACCCTGATCGGATTCATACCGCCAACCGACTCGATTGTGACGATACGGACTTCGAAAACCCGGCGGACGGATTTACTTGCCGAAGCCCGCCTTGCGCAGAGCGTCGGCCATCGACCCGGCAGCAGGCGCGCGGTTGTCCGGTCGCTGCTCGCGTCCGCCCTGGCGTCCGCCATTTCCTCGTTGCTGACCCTGCCCCTGACGCTGGCCCTGCGGCTGGCCCTGCCGCTGAGGTTGCCCACCTCGCTGGCCTTCGGACTTGCGGGGCGCTCCCACCTCGTCGTCGAGACGAAGCGTCAGCCCGATGCGTTGGCGTGCCTCGTCCACTTCGAGGACCTTCACCTTGACGACGTCACCTGACTTGACGACCTCGCGTGGGTCCTTGACGAAGTTGTGCGACATCGCCGAGACGTGAACCAGACCGTCCTGATGAACTCCGATGTCGACGAAGGCACCGAAGGCTGCGACGTTGGTGACCACGCCTTCGAGGGTCATGCCGGGCTTGAGATGCGCGACCTTCTCGATACCTGCGGCAAAAGTCGCGGTCTTGAATTCGGGTCGTGGATCTCGTCCCGGCTTCTCCAACTCGGAGATGATGTCGGTGACGGTCGGTAGACCAAATCGCTCGTCGACGTAGTCGGACGCCTTGACCGATCGAAGTGCCTGCGAGTTTCCGATCACGGTGCGCACGTCCCCGCCTGCACTCGCGACGATCTTGCGAACCACCGGATATGCCTCCGGGTGGACGCTCGACGCGTCGAGAGGGTCGTCGCCGTCGGTGATCCGCAGGAAGCCTGCGCACTGCTCGAATGCCTTGGGTCCCAGGCGGGAGACATCCTTGAGACCCTTGCGGGATTTGAACGGACCGTTCTGGTCCCGATGCGCGACGATGCTCTCTGCAAGGGATCCTGCAATTCCGGACACCCGAGCAAGCAGCGGCACGGACGCGGTGTTGACGTCGACGCCGACCGAGTTGACGGCATCCTCGACGACGGCGTCGAGGGAACGCGAGAGCAGCGATTCGGTGATGTCGTGCTGGTACTGACCGACGCCGATGGACTTGGGATCGATCTTGACCAACTCCGCCAACGGATCCTGCAAGCGACGCGCAATGGACACCGCACCGCGAATCGAGACGTCGAGGTCGGGAAGTTCCTGCGACGCGTAGGCCGAAGCCGAGTACACCGATGCGCCTGCCTCGGAGACGACGATCTTGGTCAGGTTGGGCGCGCCGGTCTTCTTGATCAGTTCGGTAGCGAGCGTGTCGGTCTCGCGTGAGGCCGTGCCGTTGCCGATGGCGATCAGTTCGACGCCGTGTTCGGCGACCAGTCCGGCAAGCGTCGCGAGAGCCGCGTCCCACTTGTTCTGCGGCTGGTGCGGGTAAATCGTCTCGTAGGCAACAACTTTGCCGGTTCCGTCGACGACGGCAACCTTCGTTCCGGTGCGGAATCCGGGGTCGAGTCCCATGGTGGGTCGGGCGCCGGCGGGAGCTGCGAGGAGTAGATCCTTGAGGTTGGTGGCGAAGACGTCGACGGCGTCCTTTTCGGCCGACTGCCGCAGACGCATCCGAGTGTCGATACCGAGCGTGACGGCGAACTTCGTCTTCCACGCCCACTTGACGGTGTCGAGAAGCCACCCGTCGGCGGCCCGACCACGGTCGGCGATCTCGAACCGCGACGCGATGCGGCCTTCGTAGACCGTGCGCTCCCCCGGCGCGAGTTCTTCGGTGTCTGCCGCCATGTTGAGCGACAGCACTTCTTCCTTCTCGCCGCGCAGGACGGCGAGGATGCGGTGCGAGGGCAATTTGGAGAACGGTTCCGAGAACTCGAAGTAGTCAGCAAACTTCGAGCCATCGGTTTCCTTGCCCTTGCGGACCGAGGAGACGACCTGGCCGCGATTCCACATCAGCTCACGCAATTCACCGACCAGATCGGCGTCCTCGGCGAAGCGCTCGACGAGGATCGACCGGGCACCGTCGAGCTGCTCGTCCGAATACTTCGCGGGATCGGTGGTGGGATCTCCGATGAGAGCATCGGCGACGGGCTCGTGGCCGGCCTCGCGGGCGATCTGCGCCTTGGTGCGCCGCTTCGGCTTGAAGGGGAGGTAGATGTCCTCCAGCCGCGCTTTCGTCTCGGCCAGCATGATCTGACCGCGCAGTTGATCGTCGAGTTTGCCCTGAGAGTCGATCTCCGTGAGCACGGCGTCACGACGGTCGTCGAGCTCGCGGAGATACCGCAGCCGCTCGTCCAGGAGTCGCAGCTGGGCATCGTCGAGCGTGCCGGTGACTTCCTTGCGGTACCGGGCGATGAAGGGCACCGTGGCTCCGCCGTCGAGAAGGTCGACTGCTGCTGCAACCTGGCCTTCGCGGACGTCGAGTTCCTCGGCAATGCGCTGGTTCACGGTCTTGAGAATCACGAGATCCGACCCTACCGCTATCCTGAGACAAGAAGATCGGCAACAGTGCCGTGTCAGGGCTACCGGGGGAAACAGATGAGTACGCGGTACGTCCGGATTGCCGCAATGGTGGCCGCAGTTACTTTTGCGGCTTCGTGCAGCGGTGGACAGAACCCGGATGATCCGATGCAGACCCCCGCCTTTCCCGACACCAATGTTCCGGTAGCCGAGACCCTCGACGGCCGTCTGGGACAGGCTCAGGTGGCTGCGCTCGGGCGTGGTGCGGACGTCTCCATCGCCATCCTCGACCGCTCCTCGGACAAGTACCTCGACGTCGCCGGTGACCAGCAGATCGAAACAGCCTCGGTGGCAAAACTTTTCATCGCCGAGGATCTACTTCATCAGGATGCGCGCGGTGAGCGACCCATCACGGACGACGATCGCACCCTCATGGCGGCGATGCTCGAATCCTCCGACGACACCGCAGCCAACCTCCTGTGGGACGAGGTCGGCGGCCAAGAGGTGATCACCCGCGTCGCCGAGCGTTACGCACTGACCGCGACGACGCCGCCCTGGGACGGAATGTGGTGGAACACCGAAACCACGACACGTGACCTGGTCACCTTCTACAGCGGTGTCCTCGACGACTCCGATCAACTCGGACCTGAACGGGTCGAGCAGTTCGTCGAGTACCTGCGGCAATCCACTCCCGAAGGAACCGACGGTTACGACCAGAGGTTCGGATTGCCCGAGGCCTTGTTCGGCGAGCCTGTCATAGGAGTCAAACAGGGCTGGATGTGCTGTGTCGAGGACAAGTGGATCCATCTATCCACCGGCATCGTCGGTGACGACAACCGATACATCATCGCGATCGGTTCGCGAGAAGACGTCCAGTACACGGATGAGGACAGCTTCTATCCCGACACCTCGTTCACCGATGCCGTCAACGACGAAAGTGCATTGCACGCTCGCGACACGGTCACCGGCGTCACGCAGATTCTCTTCCCGAGCGGAAGCATCGACGACTGGGCAGCGGCATCCACGACCGCGGATTCGGCGATGCCCGAAGCTTCCGGGCCCTGATTCGATCCACGCGGTCGTGTTCGTCCTCAAGCCTGCTTGTACTCGAGCACCGAACCGATGACACGGTCCTGTTGTTCGAACGTGAGCATGGGCCACAGCGGCAGTCGAAGGATCGACGCGGAGAACTCGGCACTACGCACGCACGGCTGCGGTGTTCGTCCGTAGCGCACACCGGCCGCACTCGTATCGAGCGGAACGTAGTGGAACGGCGCCACGATTCCGTCACCGGCAAGGTGCCGAATCAAGCCGTCACGGCTCTCTTCGGTCGGCATCTTGAGATAGAACAGGTGCGCAGTGTGCTCGCGATCATCAGGCACCGCCATGGGCACGACACCGTTCGCGGCCGCCCACTCGCCCAGACTCACGCTGTAGGCATCCCAGACGCGATGCCTGGCCGCCTGAATCGCGTCGAACTCGGAGAGTTGTGCGTCGAGGACGGCGGCATTGAGTTCACTGGGCAGATAACTCGACCCGATGTCCTGCCACGAATACTTGTCGACCTGGCCGCGCAGGAAACGCGCACGGTCGGTCCCCTTCTCACGGATGATTTCGGCGCGAGTCATCAACTGATCGTCAGAGAGCAACAGCGCGCCGCCCTCACCGCAGTGAACGTTCTTGGTGTCGTGAAAACTCTGCGTTCCGATTGTTCCGATGGTGCCGAGCGAGCGCCCGCGCCACTTTCCGCCGAGTCCGTGAGCGTTGTCTTCGATCAACGCAACGCCGTGGAGTTCCGCGAGGTCGAGGAGAGGTTCCATGTCCGCGGCGACTCCGCCGTAATGCATGACCAGTACAGCTTTGGTGCGTTCGGTGATCGCCGCCGCGACGCACGCCGGGTCGATGTTGCCGGTACTCGGATCGATGTCGACGAAAACAACAGTGGCCCCGCGCAACGCGACGGCGGTTGCCGCCGAACTGAACGCGAAGCTCGGAACTATTACCTCGTCGCCCGGGCCCAATTCGAGCAGCAGCGCACCCAATTCGAGTGCATGCGTGCACGAGGTGGTCAGCAGAGCATGCGTGGATCCGGTGATCGCCTTGAGCGCTGCAGTCGCGGACTTGGTGAAACGTCCGTCACCGTGAATGTGGTCGGACTCCAGAACCGTTGCCAGATTCGACAATTCGTTCGATGCCCGATAGGGGCGGGAGAAGATGATGCGATCAGTGCTCACGACTACGCCGATCGATCGAGGTTCCGGGCCGCGGGGAGTCGACAGTCAGATACAGCGGCTTTCCGACAAGGACGTGCAGTGCCACACCGAGATATTCGGCAATGAGTCCGAGCGAGAACAGGATCGCACCCGAACAGACCAGCAGCGCCATGATGATCGACGCCCATCCTTCGGGATCATTGTTGTCGCCGGTCATGGCCCCGATGAAGATCACCGCGGCCATGATCACACCGGCCGACGCCAGGGTGACTCCGAGCAGGCTGACCAGCCGCAGACCGCGTGTTCCGCTACACAACACCATCTTCCAGAACAACGAGAACAAACGGCGGTAGTTGTACCCGGATTCTTCGCGGCCTTCGGCTCGAAGTGCCACCGGCGCCGTGGCCGTGTTACCGACAACCCACGTCAGCGCAACGTCCAGATACACGCCGTTGGCCGCGACGCCGGCCAACTGTCGGCCGATGTCACCGCGGATCAGGCGATAACTTTCGAATCTCGTCGAATCAGGGAACGCGAATACCGTCGCCAAGACGATCTTTGCGCCGCGCGAGGTCAGGTTCCGCAAGAATCCGTGCGGGCGTGTGTTCGTGGGTTTGGAATACACGAGATCGGATCGCTCCGTCAGCGCGGTGTCGAGGAAAGCCCCGATGTGCACCGGGTCGTGCTGGCCGTCCTCGTCCATCGTCACGATCCACTGTCCAGTTGCAGCGGCCATGCCGGCGATGGTCGCCGCGTCCTGGCCGTAGTTGCGGCTGAGCCACACGACACGCACCTGCTCGAAACGGCGCTCCAATTCGAGTAACACGACGTCGGAGCGGTCCGGGCCGTTGTCGTGAACCAGCACGATCTCGTCGACGGAGAACTGCGCACCACCGGGCGTCGCACTCGGTGTGCCCAGGCCGTCCAACTCCTCGACGAGCGCCGTGATCGTCTTTTCGCCCTGATAAACGGGCACTACGACGGAAATCGAGTGCACTCGCTTCCACTCCCTTCAGGGGGCTCGACTGGCGCCGAGAGACAGGCACGATCGGGCCCACACCGTCGCGAACTTTAACACGCAGAGATGTCTTGACTTCGGATGCCGGCGGCGCGTGACGCGCTCGCGTCTCCGTACGCCCCACCTGCCCTGTTAAGGTCTGGAACTCGTGGTGGAAACTCGCACTCTCGCCCGGGCAGACGTGTACAAGTGGGGCGCCGTCACGGCGATCGGTGTCATCGCCGGTTATCTGGCCGTGGTGCTCGCGAATGCTCGTCACTTCTACACCGACGACACCGAGTCCCAATACGCGCCGCTGTGGGTCATGCTCGGCCGCAGTCTGCGAGAAGGACACCTCCCGGTGCTCGTCCCCGAGAACTGGATGGCGGGCAACTACGCGATCGAGGAAGCAGGCCTTCTCAATCCACCGCAACTCCTGATCGACCTGATCGCACCGTCCTTCGACAACCTGGCGTTGTACGCGACGATCGTGAAGTTGATCTTCGCGATCATCCTTGCACTCGGCGTCTATCGGATCTGCCTCGAGTACGGCTCGAAGCCCACGTGGGCTGCCGTCGCCGGCGTCTCGATTCCGTTCACCGGTTTCCTGCTGTTCTTCGACTCGGCCAGTTGGATGACTGCCTTCACCGGCACTGCCTGGATGGTTCAGGCGTGGGCGTCGGCAATCCGCTACGCCCGAGGTAAGAGCGGTCCGATCCCGACCTTCGTGTTCTTGTATCTCGCGATGTCGGTCCAATATGTTTTCCCCGCAGTCGAATCCGGCTTGATGATCGGCGCGGTCGCAATCGGCGAAGTTGTCTATCAGCGGCGTTGGCTGCCGTCACTGCGGCTTCTGGCGGTGTCCGCGTGTGCCGCTCTGGCCGGTCTCGCGACGTATCTGCCGAGCCTGCTCACCGCGGACGTCACCTGGCGCGGTGCATCCGAAGTCAAGAACGATGCATTCCTCGCCGTCCCGTGGTCGGAATCGCTGAACGCGAGCCTGCCGAGCACGATGCCCGCGTTCACCTCGTGGTGGGGATACATCCAGACCATGCCCATGGTCTACATCGCCTGGTTCCTCATACCCGCCCTGGCATTCATCGACTGGGGCAAGGCACGCGCCGCGGCACGCGAATTGACCGCCGTCGGGATCTTCACGGTCGCCGTACTCATGTGGACTGCCGGGCCGAGCACGATCGGCCCACTGCGGTGGCCCGCGCGCGTACTTCCGATGGTGGCCATCGGACTCCTGCTTCTGGTGTGCATCCTGCTCGGGCGTTACGCCACGACCGACAAGTTGCGCGGGCGCTGCGTTGCAGCGGGAATCCTCGTGGGCCTGCTTCTGATTCGGTCAGCCTCGGCAGCTCCCGGGCTCGCGAAATGGCATGTGATCTCGGCCCTGCTCGTTGCCGCACTCGGCGCCGCGATGGTCTGGCTCGGCCGTACCATGGGCACTGCTTTCGCATGCCTCGTAGCGATCGTCGCGGTCTCCCCCATCGCCTACGCCCAGGTTCGGGCCGCGCAACCAACCCCGATGAGCTGGAACCTGCCCGAATCCCGCTCGGAGATGAAAGAGGCCTTCCCCGACTTCGACGGCACGACACTGCAACTGGGCGACCGTGCACTCATCGCACCCGGGGACAAAACCCTCGACGGAGCGTACGGTTCCCTGGCTTTCGGCAACTACCCCAAAGACCTCGAACTGACCTACACCAGCGGCTACACCCCCAACGGGCACTTCTACTTCGGTGACCTGCTCTGCATGCGCTGGGACATGAGCGTCTGCCCCGACGCCTTCCGACGCGCATTCACCGTCGAACCCACCACCGGCCGCACCATCGTCGACCTGATGAACGTGGACCGCGTCGTACTGCAGAACGCTCTCTACCCCGATGCACGCAAGAACCCGGCTCCCGACGGATGGAAATGGGTCGACTACCCCGGACACGAGAACTACATCTCGGTACTCGAACGCGTCGACGGCCCCGTCTCGACACGCAACGGACGCATCGCCGACGCCCACGGCGTCGAGGCTACGTCGATCGCGGAATCGAACATGTCGAGCACCCTTCGTGTCAGTTCGGAGACCGGCGGCAAGGTTGTGTTCGCACGGCTCGGCTGGCCCGGATATCGGGCGAGCATCGACGGTCAGCCTGTTCCGATCGACGTCGTCGCGAAGTCCTTTGTCACCGTGGACATTCCCGCCGGGACGAAGGACGCAGAGCTTGTCCTGACGTGGCGTCCCCCGGGATGGAAGGTCGGCGGCGCTTCGATGGTCGCCGGAGTCCTCGGACTCGGCGTGCTCGAGTGGATGTATCTGCGGACCCGACGCAAGGACGGGATCAACACCGTGAAAACCGAGTCTTCATGACCGAAGACATCGCATCACCCGAGAATCCCGGCCCACTGCTTCGGGTGGTCAAGCATCAACCCATCGCATTTGCCATTGTCGGAGTGGCTAATACGACGATCGGATACGTGCTCTTCGTGGTCTGGTCACTGATCCTCGACAACAAGGATCTGTATCAAGTGGCTGTGATCGGCGCGTACTCCATCAGCGTGCTCATCGCTTTCGTTCTGCATCGGACTCTGGTTTTCCGCGTCCGCGGACATGTGGCACGCGACCTGGGAGCGTTCATCGTCGTCAATTCCGGTGGCCTGGTGCTGAATCTGATACTCGGAACAATCGCGGTGTCGATTCTGCATGCCCCGCCGCTTCCCGCCCAGGCGGTTGTCATGTTGATCGTTGCGGCTGTGAGCTTCTTCGGTCATCGATACTTCTCGTTCCGCCGCAAACCTGCCGAACGGCACTGACCTTCTACGATTCGCGGGGTAGCGCTCGATCCACCGCTGCCTCGACGATCGTCCGAATATCTTCCTCTCCGAACAGGTTCGGCAATGTGAGTCGATCCAGTGCGAGCCAGTTCAGCGACAAATAGAGCAGGCGAACGGTCATCGCATCACCCGGCACGCCCGACGCCAGATGATTGGCTACGTTCAGATCGAAGTCTTCTCGGATGCGGACGGTCAGCACCGCTCGCAGGTCCGGTCGACGCGTCGCCTCCAGTCGCAACTCCATGAGCGCGAGGAAACCCGTTCCGAACGAGGTGACGCGCTCGACCACGTCGAGCATGAGCGTCACCAGGCGCTCACGATCGGTGCCGTTGACGGGATCGATCATCCCTTCGAGGTCCTCCGGAATCAGTCGCTCGTAGATCCGGCCACCCGCTTGAGTGAGCAGGTCGTCGCGATTGGAGAAGTAGTTCGACGCTGTCCCGTTCGGCACTGCTGCCTGGGCGTCGACGGCTCGAAACGTCAAGCCTCGAGCACCCTCTCGGGCCAACACCTCGATTGCCGCGTCGATCAGGGCAAGCCGGCGTTCCGGGTTCTTTCGCACTTGACATCACTCCTGACACGACCCTAAGTTAAACCACTACAAACATAGTACTACGAACGGAGCGTTATATGCGAAAGCTTGTGTACTACGTGGGAGCTTCCCTCGACGGATACATCGCGGGGCCTGGTGGCGAATTCGATTTCCTCCCGGTCTCCGAACAGATCACGGCCTGGATATGCGATCGATATCCTGAAACCGTGCCAACGCATGTGCGGCCCGCTCTCGGAATCGAGGACGCTCCCAACAGGACCTTCGACACGGTCGTCATGGGCCGCGGCTCCTACGAGCCCGGGCTTGCCGCCGGAGTGAAAAGCCCCTTCGCGCACCTGCGTCAGTTCGTCGTCTCCACAACCATCCCTGACGACGAGGATCCCCCCGTCACCATCGTTCGCGCCGATCCGCTTGGGGTAGTCAGATCTCTCAAAGAGGAAGAAGGACAAGATATCTGGCTGTGTGGCGGCGGAACTCTCGCCGGCGAACTACTACCGGAGATCGACGAGTTGATCATCAAGAGGTATCCGGTAGTCGCCGGCGCAGGCATACCGATGATCAGAAGTAACTTCGAGCCGGCACTGTTCACACCGACTGCAACCGAATCGCTCGACGACGGCGCAAGCATCACCTGGTTGAAGCGAAATACCTAAGGAAGAAGATCCGGTCGACGCTCGGCCGTGCGCTGCAGCGACTGCTCATGGCGCCACGCTTTGATCTTCGCGTGATCACCGGAGAGAAGCACCGGCGGAACTTCGAGGTCGCGCCACACAGCCGGGCGAGTGTAGCTAGGCCCTTCGAGAAGGCCGTCGGAAAACGAATCCTCTTGGTGTGAAAGCTGATTGCCGAGAACGCCGGGCATCAGTCGCACGACAGCCTCGACCATCACCAGCACGGCTGCTTCGCCGCCGATCAGGACATAATCGCCGATGCTGACTTCTTCGACTCTGACCCGCTTGGCGGCGTCGTCGAAAACCCGTTGATCGATACCTTCGTATCGGCCGCAGGCGAAGACGAGGTGCTTGGCGTTGGACCAGCGGTGCGCGGTCTCCTGGGTGAACGGGACGCCGGCGGGAGTGGGCACCACCAGAATGGTCTCGGCATCATCCGGGCCGGAAGAATCGGAGCGCCCGATCACGTCGTCCAGTGCCGGGCCCCAGACGGTGGGTTTCATGACCATGCCGGGTCCGCCGCCGTACGGGGAATCGTCGACGGCTTTGTGTACGTCATGGGTCCACGACCGAAGATCGTGGACGTCGACCGAGATCAAGCCACGTTCGATTGCCTTGCCCAGCAAGGCAGCACGAAGCGGTTCGAGATACTCGGGAAAGATGGTGACTACATCGAGACGCATGACAAGCGATCAGTCGCTGTCGGCGTTCGAATTGTCGCTGTTCGACTTGTCGCCGAAGTCCGGGTCGAGCAGTCCCTCGGGAGGCTCGATCACCACGACACCGTCGGCGATCGACACCGAGGTGACGATGGCGGCGACAAACGGGATCAGCAATTCGCCGGATGCCTCACCGGTACGGCGAATCGAAAGCAATTCGCCTGCGGCGGAATGCAATACCTCGATGACCGAACCGACCTCGGCACCGTCCGTGAGGACGACCTTCAGTCCTTCGAGTTCGTGATCGTAGAACTCGTCCGGATCATCCGAAGGCTCGAGTTCGGAACTGTCGATGACAAACAGTGTGCCGCGCAACGCATCTGCGTCGCCACGGTCACTGACGCCTTCGAGGCGCAGCAGAAGCCGCCCGGAATGATCCCGGGCGGCTTCCACTGTGTACGACTTCAGTGTGGACTCGCGCGGCTTGCGCCCACGCAGCACGGAACCTACGGCAAAACGATCCTCGGGCTCGTCTGTACGAACCTCGACTACCAATTCACCTTTGATGCCATGCGACTTCGCGACACGACCGACTACGAGTTCCACCTGTTTACTGCCGTCTACTGATCGGTGTCGACGACATCAACACGGATACCGCGGCCACCGATGCCGGAGACCAAGGTCCGCAGAGCGGTCGCAGTGCGGCCACCCCGACCGATGACCTTGCCGAGATCGTCTGGGTGCACGTGCACCTCGACGGTCCGTCCCCGACGTCCGGTGATCAGCTCGACGCGCACATCGTCGGGATTGGCGACGATGCCACGCACGAGATGCTCTACCGCATCAGCGACGACGGCACTCACTTGTCAGCAGCCTCGGCGTCTGCAGCGGGAGCCTCGGCGTCAGCCGCGGTGTCTTCTGCCTTGGCCTCGTCAGCCTTTGCAGCCTTCTTCTTCTTGGGGGTGATTGCTTCTGCAACCGGCTCGTTCTCGGCCTGCGCGAGCGCAGCCTGGAAGAGCTCGAGCTTGGTAGGCTTGGCTTCCTTGACGCGCAGGGTGCCTTCGGTGCCCGGCAGGCCCTTGAACTTCTGCCAGTCACCGGTGATCTTGAGGAGTGCCTCGACGGGCTCGGTGGGCTGTGCGCCCACGGACAGCCAGTACTGAGCGCGCTCGGAATCGATGTCGATCAGCGAGGGCTCTTCCTTGGGGTGGTACTTGCCGATGGTCTCGATCGCACGGCCGTCACGACGGGTGCGCGAGTCGGCGATGACAACGCGGTACTGAGCGTTGCGGATCTTGCCGAGGCGGGTGAGCTTGATTTTGACAGCCACAGCTGCAGTTCTCCTTCAGCGCGCACAACAGTGCTGCGCATGTCACGTGCAATTCAGCGACCCACACGATTTGTGAGCCCGGTTTTGCCTCTATCCTGTGACCGTCGCAGCGGTACGTAACCGGTTGCGACGAACAATGGTCCATTGTGCCAGATGGGTGGGCTCGTTCGGAAACCACCCTGTGCGCGCTTCGAGAGTGCGTGGACTCCCTAACCACTCACGTGGGTTCCGCGGAGGATCACACGCATCGGCTTCGCGAGCACATCGGGGTTTCCGCGCGGATCTTCGGAATAAACCACCAGGTCGGCGGGCGCTCCTTCTTCGATCCCCTGCGCACCCAGCCAACTCCGCGCGTCCCAGCAGGCTGCGCCCAGCGCCTGATGCGCCGTCAAACCGGCAACTTCGAGTTCGGCGATCTCGTCGGCGATCCGCCCGTGCCTGATCGATCCGCCGGCATCCGTTCCGGCATAGATCGGAATCCCGGCCTCGTGAGCGGCACCGATCGTCCGATGTCGACGAGCGTGCAGATCCCGCATGTGCGCCGCGTAGATCGGATACCGCGTGGCGGAGTCCGCGATCTCGGGGAAAGTTGCGATGTTGATCAGCGTCGGAACCAAGGCCGTGCCGTGAGCGACCATCAACTCGATGGTCGCGTCCGTCAATCCGGTGCCGTGCTCGATGCAGTCGATGCCGGCGTTGATCAGGCCGGGCAGAGCATCCTCGGCAAAGACGTGAGCGGTGACCCTTGCGCCTTCGGCATGGGCGGCAGCGATGGCCTCGACCAGAATCTCGTCGCTCCACAACGGGGCGAGGTCGCCGATGGAACGATCGATCCAGTCCCCGACGAGCTTGACCCAACCGTCACCGGCGCGTGCCTGCCGCACCACCTCGGCCGGCAACTGAGATTCGTCGTCCAGGTCGACCGGCAGGCCCGGGATGTACCGCTTCGGTGCTGCGATGTGCTGACCTGCGCGAATGATCCGCGGCAGATCGAGGCGCTCGTCGATGAACCTGGTGTCGACCGGCGATCCGGCGTCACGAAGCAACAGCACGCCCGCGTCACGTTCGGTCTTCGCCTGCCCCAGCAAGCCGTCGACGGTTTCGCCGCCGCCACCGCCGTAGCGGATACCGACGTGACAGTGCGCATCCACGAGACCCGGTGTGATCCAACCCGATTCGACGATCGTCTCCGCACCGGACACCGACTCGAAGGAAATCAGCCCGTCGACGATCCACAATTCGATCGGCTCGGCATCGGGCAGACCGATACCCCGCAGATGAAGCGCAGCCACCGACTACTTCTTGGGCAGCTTGAGCTGGGAGAGATCGATGCCTTCCAGTCCGGGCGGCAACTGATCGAGACCCTTGGGCATGTTCGACAGGTCGGGCATACCGGCCGGCATTCCGCCGGGCATACCCGGGAATCCGCCCATGCCGGGGAATCCTCCGCGCATCTTGGGCTGCGTCGGGCCCTTGCCGCCCTTCTTGCCCTTCTTGCCCTTCTTGCTGCGAACCTGCTTACGCGCGCCGGGCATACCCATACGGCCGGCCATGGCAGCCATCATCTTGCGGGCTTCGAAGAAACGGTCCACCAACTGGTTGACGTCGGAAACCTTGACGCCCGAACCGTTCGCGATGCGCAGTCTGCGTGAGGCGTTGATGATCTTCGGATCGTCGCGCTCGGCCGGCGTCATACCGCGGATGATGGCCTGAATGCGATCGAGTTGCTTCTCGTCGACGTTGGCCAGCGCGTCCTTCATGCCGCCGGCACCCGGCAACATACCGAGGAGGTTGCCGATCGGGCCCATCTTGCGGACGGCCATCATCTGATCGAGGAAGTCTTCGAGGGTGAGCTGACCGGAACCGATCTTCGCTGCGGTCGCTTCGGCCTGATCGGCGTCGAAAACCTGCTCGGCCTGCTCGATGAGGCTCAGGACATCGCCCATGCCGAGGATCCGGCTGGCCATGCGATCGGGATGGAAGACGTCGAAGTCTTCGAGCTTCTCGCCGGTGGAGGCGAAGAGGATCGGCTGGCCGGTGACCTCGCGGACGCTCAGCGCGGCGCCACCGCGGGCGTCGCCGTCGAGCTTGGTGAGGACGACACCGGTGATGCCGACTCCCTCACGGAACGCGTCGGCCGTGCTGACCGCGTCCTGACCGATCATGGCGTCGAGGACGAAGATGGTCTCGTCCGGGTTGACGGCGTCACGGATACCGGCGGCCTGCGCCATCAGCTCCGAGTCGATACCGAGGCGACCGGCGGTGTCGACGATCACGACGTCGTAATGCTTGTTGCGTGCTTCTTCGACGCCGGCGCGGGCGACCTCGACGGGGTCGGCCGCGGAAACGCCCAGTGCGTTCTCGCCGCCGCCGATGGAGGTGCCGGGGTGCGGCGCGAAGACTGCGGCGCCTGCACGCTCACCGACGATCTGAAGCTGAGTGACGGCGCCGGGACGCTGAAGGTCACAGGCGACGAGGAGGGGCGTGTGCCCCTGATCCTTGAGCCACTTGGCCAACTTTCCGGCCAGCGTGGTCTTACCGGAACCCTGCAGACCGGCCAACATGATGACCGTCGGCGGCGTCTTGGCGAACTGCAGTCGACGGGTTTCACCGCCGAGAACCTCGACCAGTTCTTCGTTGACGATCTTGACGACCTGCTGAGCCGGGTTCAGTGCACCCGAGACCTCGGCGCCCTTGGCGCGTTCCTTGATCTTGGCGATGAAGCTGCGCACTACGGGAAGCGCGACGTCGGCCTCGAGCAGGGCAAGGCGGATCTCGCGGGCCGTAGCGTCGATGTCGGCGCCGGACAGACGACCCTTGCCACGCAGATCCTTGAGAGATCCGGTCAATCTGTCGGAAAGGGATTCGAACACCGAGTGCGCTCCTGAAGGTCGTGCGAGTTAGCCATGGATATTCTCGGGCACCAGCCTAGCCGCTACGCCCGCACCGATCCCAGCCGATGCGGGCGTAACTGCCGAAACCGGTCCGTCAATCCTCTTTCTTCTTGGGTTGTGGCACCGGAACCACCGCCAGCACCGCCTCCTCGACGCGCTCTCGCGCCGCGCGGGTATCGGCCTCACCGAAGTCGAGGCAGAACGCGTCGACCACCGAGGAACCCAAGGTGGCGACCTTCGCCCACCGGATGTCGGCTCCACTGTGTTCGAGTGCTGCGGCCAGTCGGCAGAGCAGGCCGACGCGGTCCTCGGTACGCAATTCGAGGATCGCCTGACCGTCACCGGGCGCGTCGAACCAGATGACCCGCGGTGGCGCCTGCGCATAGAGCACCGGAACCGCGGAATCCTTGTTGGTCTGGATCGGGTCGTCCCACTGCTCTGCCCGTGCCTCCTCGTCCTTCGCGTCGAGAAGTTCGAGCAAATTCAGTTCACCGGCCGAAGCCCGGATCAATTCCTGCCGGAGCAGCACCGCCTGCGGGGGTGTGCCGAACCTCGGCGTCACGACAAACGAGTTGACCGCCGAACCTGCATGCGACCCCAGCGATGCGGAATGCACCCGCAAGGACTGCAGCGCCAGAACTCCGGCAGCCCGAGACAGCAGCCCGGGAGCGTCGGGCGCGATGACGGTCACGACGTAGGTGTGCGCATTCTCGGCCGGAACGAGCGAGACGTGAACCCCGCCCTCCTCGGCGATGGCCAATTGCTCGGGAGCGAGTGGATCGGGTTGCGGGAGCTCCTCCCCTGCCATCAGCAAACGACAACGACGCACCAGCTCGCCGATCAACGACGACTTCCAGTCGCCCCAGACACCAGGCCCGGTGGCCAGCGAATCCGCTTCCGCCAACGAATGCAGGAGATCGAGAAGGGTCCCGTCTCCCTCGAGTGCGTCGACCACTCGCTGCACCGTTGCCGGATCGTCGAGGTCGCGACGGGTGGCGGTTTCCGGCAACAGCAAGTGGTAGCGCACCATCGCCGTCAACGTCGCGACGTCGGAAGGCCAGAGTCCCAAGCGATTTCCGATCGCGGTGGCCAATTCGGCACCGACGACGCTGTGGTCTCCCCCTCGCCCCTTCCCGATGTCGTGGATCAACGCACCGAGCATGAGCAGATCCGGCCGAGCGACGCGAGTGGTGAATCCGCTTGCATACGCGGCGGTTTCGACCAGGTGCCGATCCACCGTCCACGTGTGGACGGCGTCGCGCGGCGGAAGATCGCGAATGGTCCCCCACTCCGGCAGGAGTCGACCCCAGAGCCCGGTCCGGTCCATCGCCTCGATCACCGGAACCGCACGCGATCCCGAACCCAGCACGACCAAGAGATCGTTGACTGCATTTTTCGGCCACGGCTCACGCAATTCGGGGGCATTGTCGGCCAGGCGATTGAGCGTCGACGCGGAGATCGGCATGCCGTTGGTGGCCGCCGCTGCCGCGACCCGCATCACCAGACCGGGATCCTTCTTCGGTCTCGCATCGCGCGCCAGAACTACTTCGCCGGCATGCTCGACGACGCCCTCGTCCAGTGGCCGTCGCACCGGCGCGCGACGCAGCCGCGACAAACCACGCCGGGGCAAGGAGTTTCCGGCGGTACGGATACCGACGTCGACCGAATAGCTGATGGTGCGCGCCGATTCGCTGAGAAGTCGCGCCAGATCGAAGCGATCACCGATCCGTAGCGCCGCACCGATCTCGTCGGCGTCCTGTGCTCGCAGTTGGTCGCGGGCGCGACCGGCAACGCGGTGAAGTTCGGTGCGCACGTCGAGCAACCGCCTGTGCGCAAGTGCCAGACCGCCGCCGGGCGAGTTGGGTCCCAGCCCCGGCATCCCGTCGGTCAATTGCGCGATGGACAGGGCGTTGAGCAGTTGGACGTCTCGCAGCCCGCCACGACCGCTCTTGAGATCCGGTTCGGCGCGATGGGCGATCTCGCCGCTGCGCTCCCACCTCGTACGGGTCTGGGTGATCAATTCGTCGAATCGGCTGCGGATGTCCATGCGCCACTGTCGTCGGACACCACTGATCAACAAGTTGCTCAGCTCCACGTCGCCCGCAATGTGGCGTGCTTCGAGCATTCCGAGTGCTGCCGTCATGTCGGTGGCCGCAACCTGAAGCGCCTGCGGAAGCGTCCGCACGCTGTGGTCGAGTTTGATGTGCGCGTCCCACAGCGGGTACCACAGGCTGTCCGCAACCTGGGCCACGACCGCCGGGTCCATGTCGTCATGCAGCAGAATCAGATCGAGATCGGAATACGGCAGCAGTTCGCGTCGGCCGAGACCACCCACGGCGACGATGGCAAACCCACAATCCGGTTTGATGCCCAGTTCGGTCCCCTTGGTGGTCAACCAGAATTCGTGCAGATCGACCAGTGCATGTCGCAGCGCGGGGGCGTCGAGCCTCCTGTTCTTGACGCCTCCGGTGAGTAGGGCCTTGCGTGCGCGGGCCAGGTCCGCAGCTTCGTCGGATCCCCCTGACGAGACCGGCCCTGGCCCCGTCGCTTTCGCGACGGAACCAGGGCCGAAGTTCTCGGACCCTTTCGGGTCAGAGTGCATCGCCACCGCGTTCCCCGGTGCGAACCCGGATGACCGACTCGACTGGCGAAACCCACACCTTGCCGTCACCGATCTTGCCGGTTCGAGCGGCCTCGACGATCACCTCGACCACCTTGTCCACGGCCGCGTCGTCGACGACGACCTCGACCCGGACCTTGGGTACGAAGTCCACGGAGTACTCCGCGCCTCGGTACACCTCGGTGTGGCCCTTCTGTCGGCCGTAGCCCTGAACTTCGCTGACTGTCATACCCAGCACTCCGGCCTGCTCGAGTCCGGTCTTGACGTCCTCGAGCGTGAACGGCTTGACGATTGCTGTGATCAGCTTCATGTGCTCATCCCTTTCCAAACTCTGAAGTGCCTGAATTCACTTTAATCACGTGCTGATCACGCGAGGTCGTATGCGGTCTCTGCGTGTTCGGTCTCATCGATGCCGCGTGCCTCGTCCTCGGCCGAGATTCGCCAGCCCAGGGGCTTGAGTGCGAAGCCGATGATCGTCGTCAGAACGCCGGTGAAGACGAGGGCTGCGAGTGCGATCACGATCTGAACCACCAGTTGCTTGTAGTCGCCGCCGTAGAAGAGTCCGGTTGCGGTGCCGAAGAATCCGATACCGATCGTGCCCCACAGGCCGGAGACAAGGTGAACACCGACGACGTCGAGCGAGTCGTCGAAGCCGAAGCGGAACTTCAGGCCTACTGCGAGAGCGGACAGGATGCCGGCAACAGCGCCGAGGAAGATGGAACCGACCGGGTTGAGCGCACCGGCAGCAGGGGTGATGGCGACCAGACCGGCGACCGCACCGGACGCTGCGCCGAGGCTGGTGGCGTGGCCGTCACGAATACGCTCGGTAGCGAGCCAGGCCAGGACTGCGGCACACGTCGCGGTGGTCGTGTTGACCCAGGCGAGACCGGCGTTACCGTCGGCGGCGAATGCCGAGCCGGCGTTGAAGCCGAACCAACCGAACCAGAGGAGTGCGGCGCCGAGCATCACGAAGGGCAGGTTGTGCGGACGGAAGGCGGTCTTGCCGAAGCCGAGACGCTTGCCGACTATGAGTGCGAGGACCAGACCGGCCATACCCGCGTTGATGTGAACGACTGTGCCACCGGCGAAGTCGATCGGAGCGACGTTGGCGACGGTGACTCCGTCGTCGTTGACCGTGGTGCCGAAGAGCTTTGCCGCGATGCCGTCCTCGGAACCCGAGAGGAGTCCGCCGCCCCACACCATGTGTGCGAGCGGGAAGTAGACGACGGTGACCCAGATACCCGAGAACAGGAGCCAGGTGCCGAACTTGACCCGCTCGGCCAGGGCACCACTGATGAGGGCGGTGGTGATGATCGCGAATGTCACCTGGAACGCGATGTCGATGACGTTGGGGTAGCCCCAGGCGCCGGCGATGAAGTTGCCGTCAGCATCGGTGATGCTGTTCTTGAGGCCGAAGAACTCGAACGGGTTGGCAAAAATGCCCCCGATGTTCTCGGTGCCGTAGGACATCGACCATCCCCACAGAACGTAGATGACGCCGATGACGGCCATGGCCCCGAAGGACATCATCATCATGTTCAGGACGGACTTGGACCGAGACATCCCGCCGTAGAAGAAAGCGAGGCCGGGTGTCATCAGCAAGACCAGAGATGCAGCCATCAGCATCCATGCGGCGTTACCGGAGTTCGCCAACAAATCGTCGGTACTCACTTACTACCTCCTAGTCGCACGTGCCGGGCAGCACGTCGTTAAGGAGAAGAGTGCTGGGCTGGTGTTTCGTCCATGGCGCTGTCGCGTTTCGCAGACGTGAACCAATTGCCCAACTTTGTTGCAAACAGGTTTCGCCAGGGGGTTCTACCGACCCTGTGCGCCTTTTCGGTAGTTCGCGCTACCAAAAAGGCGCACGGGGGCGTCAGCCCAGGAGGGCGTCGACGAACGCACCCGGCTCGAACGGCGCCAGGTCGTCGGCACCTTCACCGAGGCCGACCAACTTCACCGGCACACCCAGTTCATGCTGAACCTGGAAGACGATTCCGCCCTTGGCGGTTCCGTCCAGCTTGGTCAGTACGACGCCGGTGATGTCCACGACCTCCGCGAACACTCGAGCCTGCGCCAATCCGTTCTGGCCGACCGTCGCATCGAGAACCAGCAGAACGTCGTCGACCGAGGCCTTCTTCTCGATAACCCGCTTGACCTTGCCGAGCTCGTCCATCAGACCGGTCTTGGTGTGCAGACGGCCGGCGGTGTCGATCAGGACCACGTCGACGCCGTCCGCGATGCCCCGTGAGACCGCGTCGAAGGCAATCGCAGCGGGATCGCCACCCTCCTTGCCACGAACAACTTCAGCGCCGACACGCTCGGCCCACGTCTGGAGCTGATCGGCGGCGGCGGCGCGGAACGTGTCCGCGGCACCGAGCACGACGCGACGACCGTCGGCGACGAGCACGCGAGCCAGCTTGCCGGTGGTCGTTGTCTTGCCGGTCCCGTTGACGCCGACGACGAGCAGAACAGCCGGGTGATCATCGTGCGGCAATGCGCGGATGGAGCGGTCCAGTTCGGGACGCAGTTCGGCGATCAACACCTCGCGCAGAAGGGCGCGGGCGGCAGCCTCGGTCCGGACGCTGCGGGCCGCCATCTGCTCACGAAGCTTCGTGACGACTTTTTCCGTGGTCGCGGAGCCGAGGTCTGCGATGAGGAGGGTGTCCTCGACTTCTTCCCACGAGTCCTCGTCCAGATCGCCGCCACCGAGCAGACCCAGCAAGCTCTTGCCGACTGCTGACTGCGAGCGGGAAAGGCGCCCGCGCAGTCGGTCCAACCGACCCTCGGTCGGGTCGATCTCGTCCAGCACGCGCGGTGCAGGCTCGACGGGTTCGGGAACGACGACAGGTTCGGGAACGACAGGTTCTTCGACAACAGGTTCTGCTACCGCTGGTTCTTCTACGACCGGCTTTTCGATTACCGGCTCTTCGACAACCGGTTCCTCGACAACAGCGGGTTCTTCGACAACCGGCTCCTCGACAACGGCCGGCTTCTCCGCAACCGGTTCTTCGACGATCGGTTTTTCGACGACAGGTTCTTCGACGACGGGCGGCTTCTCGGCGACCGGCGGTGTCGGAACCACCGGAGGTGGCGCCGTTGCCGTCGACCCCTGACTGAAGTTGAACCCGCCACCGGCCTTGTAGCCGCCTGACTTGTCCTTCTCGGGGGCGCCGAGCTCCGGCTTCGTCTCGGGCGCCTTCAGCGATACCTGCCCCTTGCGGTAGCGCAGGAATCCGGCAACGAGAACGACGAGTAGTACGGCCGCTACAGCCGCGATGATGATCCAAGCCTGGGTAGTCACCGGCCCATTGTTTCAGGCTCCGACCCGGAAAGTGAGCAGGGCTTACGTCGAGGCCATGTCTTGACCGCGAAGTCGCTGCGAAATCACGGTGGTGATGCCGTCGCCGCGCATGCTGACGCCGTACAACGCATCGGCGATTTCCATCGTCGGTTTCTGGTGAGTGATCACGATCAACTGCGACTTCTCCCGCAATTGTTCGAAGAGTCCGATCAGCCGCCGCAGGTTGGTGTCGTCCAACGCCGCCTCGACTTCGTCCATCACGTAGAACGGGGACGGGCGTGCCCGGAAGATCGCGACCAGCATGGCCACCGCGGTCAACGACTTCTCGCCGCCCGACAGCAACGACAACCGTTTGACCTTCTTACCGGGCGGACGCGCCTCGACTTCGATGCCGGTGGTGAGCATGTCCGAGGGATCGGTGAGGACCAGCCGCCCTTCTCCCCCGGGAAACAATTTCTCGAACACTCCCACGAACTCACGCTCGACGTCGGCATAGGCCTCGGTGAACACCTGCAGAATTCGTGCGTCGACGTCTGCGACCACAGCAAGAAGGTCCTTGCGTGCGGTCTTGACGTCCTCGAGCTGAGTGGAGAGGAAGGTGTACCGCTCCTCGAGAGCTGCGAATTCTTCGAGCGCCAGCGGATTGACCTTGCCGAGGGTGGCGAGGTCCTTCTCGGCCCGCTTGGCGCGCCGTTCCTGAGTCGCGCGGTCGTACGGAAGCGGAGCGGGGGCGGTGACCTGCTCCCCACGCTCCTTGGCCTGCTCGTACTCCTCGATTTCGAGAGCGGTCGGCGGCAGTTCGACCTCGGGCCCGTACTCGGCGATCAGATCGTCGAGGCCGATACCGTACTGATCGAGGATCGACTCCTCGAGTTGTTCGATGCGCAGCGCTGCCTGTGCCTTCGCTACCTCGTCGCGGTGGACGGCGTCGGTGAGCGAAGCGAGTTGTCCAGTCAGTGCTCGGACTATCTCGCGGACCTGATCCAGCTTGGCCGTGCACTCGGTGCGGGCCCGAGCCAACTCGTCGCGGTGAGCAAGAGCCGCGGCGACGACGGTCTCGAGTTCGGCCGCCACGCGCTGTCCCGACTCGGCGACGGCAGCTGCAACTTCCGCAGCGTGCGCTCTGGCGCGCAGAGCCCGCTCGGCGCGAATCCGCGCTTCTCGTTCCGCGGCGGCCGCACGCCGAAGCGAATCGGCCTTTCCGCGTACGGATTCCGCACGCTCTTCGGCGGTGCGGACGGCAAGGCGAGCATCCATTTCGACGATGCGCACTTCGGCGAGCGCTGCTGCGGCCATTTCACGATCGGCAGCGGTCGATTCCGCGCCGTGTCCCGGCGCACTGCCGTCGGTTTCGGCGACGCGCAGACGTTCCTCCAGATCCGCGAGCTTTGTCAGCGACTCCCCGCGGCCCTCCTCGGCACGCACTCGCTGGGCGGTCAACCGCTCGGATTCCGCGTGGGCGACTCGTGCTGCCTGCCCCAATCTGCCCAACTGCTCGTAGATGGCGGACATGGCGGCGTCCGACTCGTTGAGCGCTGCCAAAGTTTGCTCCGCGGTCTCGCGTCGAGCGGCTTGTTCGGCCAGAGCGCCGGACAGCGCAGCGTCGAGTTCCTCGGATCGGCTCTCCGTTGCCGCCAGTTCCGCTGCTGACGCGTCGATCGCCGCCTGCACCTCGAGCGTGCTCGGTTGCCGATCCGAGCCACCGATCATCCACCCCGAACCGTGCAGATCGCCAGAACGCGTCACTGCGCGAATTCCCTTGTGGTCAGCAACAACTCGAATCGCGTCATCGAGAGTCTCGACCAGGACGACGCCATCGAGGATGGCGGTCAATCCGGCACGCAACTCGTCAGGGCAGTCGATGACGTCGACGGCCGGACGACTACCCGGCGCGATCTCGGCCTCGCGCTTGATCGCCGGTTCACCGCTCACGATCAGTGATGCACGCCCACCGTCCTGATCGGCCAGTGCTGTGACAGCCGAGCGAGCCGAGTCCAGCGAATGCGCAACGACGGCGTCTGCTGCCGGCCCCATCGCGGCGGCGATCGCGGCCTCGTAGCCGGGTTCGACGTGAATCAATCCGACCAGCGAGGTGATGCCGTCGTCGCCGCGGTGTTCGAGCAGCCAGCCGCCACCGTCCTTGCGCTGCAAACCCATCGACAGTGCCTCGATGCGCGCCCGGAGCGAAGCGATGCGTTGCCCGCTCGTCTTTTCTTCCTCACGAAGCTCTTCGACGCGCGCGTCGATCATCTCGAGAGCCTCGATGGCGCGTTCGTGATTGGTATCGAGGCCGACTTCACCGGCGTCGAGGTCCCCGATGCTTTCTTGCACCGTGTCGAACTCGGCCTGTGCGGCATCGCCACGCAGACGAGCCTCGTCGATCGCCTCGGTCAGCCGAGACACTTCCGCGTCGACGGATTCGACGCGGGTACGCAGAGTGTCGACCTGACCGGAGAGTCGAGCGAGACCTTCACGGCGGTCGGCGACGGCACGAACTTCCGCCATGTGCGCCCGTTCCGCTTCTGCTGCAGCATCTTCGGTGGCTGCGAGCTGGTCCCGAGCAGCTTCCGACGCCGCTCGCGCGATTTCGACGCCTTCGAGGAGTTCGGCCTCCTCGGCAGCAAGACGTTCGGCGCGCGCCTCCATCTCGTCCGGGTCCTGGCCGCGGTTGCCGACGGGTTCGGAGTCGAGATGACGCGCACGCTCGCGGGCGATGCGCACAGTGGCGTTCACGCGTTCGGCAAGCGCGGAAAGCTGGAACCAACTCTGTGCAGCCGCTTCCGATCCCGGAGTCAGACGAGCGAGAGCTTGCTCCTGGCGCCCGAGTTCGAGGTTGGCCTCGTCGAGCGCAGCGGCCACCTGGTTGTGCTGTTCACGGGCCGCTTTCTCGTCCTGCGCCTGGTCGTTCAACTGGTTTCGACGGGTCACCAGATCGTCAGCGGCCAGACGCATCTTTGCATCACGCAGGTCAGCCTGGACCGTCTGTGCTCGCCGAGCAACCTCGGCTTGGCGTCCCAGCGGTTTGAGTTGCCGACGCAGTTCCGCGGTGAGGTCACTGAGGCGAGCGAGATTGGCCTGCATGGAATCGAGTTTGCGCACCGCTTTTTCCTTGCGGCGGCGATGTTTGAGGACTCCCGCGGCTTCTTCGATGAAGGCGCGTCGATCTTCGGGACGGGATTCGAGGATCGCGGCGAGCCGTCCCTGCCCGACGATGACATGCATTTCGCGGCCGATGCCGGAGTCGCTGAGCAGTTCCTGGACGTCCATCAGACGGCAGGACGAGCCGTTGATCTCGTACTCCCCCGCGCCGTCGCGGAACATCCGGCGCGTGATCGACACCTCGGAGTACTCGATCGGGAGCGCCCCGTCGGCGTTGTCGATGGTCAAGGTCACCTCGGCGCGGCCCAGCGGCGCGCGGCCGGAGGTGCCGGCAAAGATGACATCTTCCATCTTGCCGCCGCGCAGGGCCTTGGCGCCCTGCTCGCCCATCACCCAGGTCAACGCATCGACGACGTTGGATTTACCCGAGCCGTTCGGGCCGACCACACAGGTAATTCCCGGCTCGAACCGAAGAGTCGTTGCCGACGCAAAGGATTTGAATCCCTTGAGTGTCAGACTCTTGAGGTGCATGGGGGGAAACTTTACCGCCAAACAGGTCAGCGTTCGACGAACCCTGTCAGGTCGCCCCTGGCGGTGTCCCAGCTGTCGACCACGAGATCCACCGAGCCTGGGGTAGTACCCGAGCGCAGCAGCTCCACCAATCGCTCCAGCTGCGTGCGTTCGCCCTCCGCCACGACGAGCACTCGACCGTCACGCTGATTGGACGCATATCCGATCAATCCGAGTTCGAGTGCGCGGGCCCTGGTCCACCACCGGAACCCGACGCCTTGAACGTATCCGTGAACCCACGCCGTCAACCGCACAGGCGCTGCTTCAGCCATGGCGCTCAGCCCGCCACACGTTCGAGACGGTGAACGTCACCCAGGAATCCGGTGGTGTAGAGCGCGTTGGGATCCCAGCCCGGTCCGGCGCCGAACTTGACCGCAGATGTGAACGGCAGACCCGAGGCGATCTCACACGAAGATCCCGAATCCGGATCGACGCGAACAACTTTGCCGCCTGCATTGAATGCGACGTACAACGCGCCGTCCGGTCCGACGGTCAGATCGTCCGCCATGTTTGCCGGACCGAACCCGGGGAGCGTGATCGTTCGCACCGGCCCGCCCAGATCGTTTGCGTCGAGGATGTGGACGGCGGTGACCATGTCGAAGGTCGTGCTCACGTAGATCGTCGAACCGGAGCGTGCGAGGCCGTCGATGGTGCCGAGGTCTTCACGAACGATCGAACTGCTTCCGTCACTGTTGACGACCGTGAGCCCCGGCCTGGTGAGTGTGCGGGCAGTGAGGAAACGGTTATCGTCCAGCTGCACAAGCCCGTTCGGCATCACCAGACCGTCGGCGATCGTTGTCACCGACCCGTCTGCGACGTCGACCTTGCGGAGGCTGCCGTCGGCGATTCCGAACAGTCCCGAGACAGTCGAGTTGCCCGTGGTGAAGTACACGGATCCCTCACGCGCGACCAGACCGCCAGGTCCGGTGACGTCACCGACCAAAGTTGTCCGTGTTCCGTCCGGCGCCACTTTCAGCAGTGCACCCGGCCCGATCAGAGCCGACTGCGACAACACCATCGATCCGCTGCCGTCGAATTCGAGATTCTCGAGCATTCCGGCACCAGTCGCCACGACGCTCGACGTCCATGTGCCGCAACTACCGGCCGAGCGGTCGGCCGGGACCGAGGCCTGCGCCGGAGCACTCAGCGCCACAACGGAACCCAGTGCGATCGCAGCGACAACGCTGCCGGCGCGGAACATCAGGCTTCCGTGTCGAACGACAGAGTGACCTTCGTTCCGGCCTTGAGCGTGCGCCCGACCGTGCATACCTTGTCCACGGAACGCTCGACGAGAGTGATGAGGCGCTGCTGTGCCTCGGCATCCAACTCGCTGAGATCGAGCTCGAGGACCTCGTCGAGCTGCGGGTAGACCTCGTTTTCACGATCGGCGGCTCCGGACACTCGGACCGTCGCGTCGTAGTTGTCACCGAGCCGGCGCGAGATCGGGAAGTCGGAGCTCATCCCGGTGCATGCGGCCAGTGCAATTTTGAGGAGTTCGCCGGGCGTGAAGACTCCTGGCACCGATTCGGAGCCGATGAGAACCTCTGCGCCGCGCGAACTCTTGCCGGTGTAGAGGCGGGTTCCGGTTCGTTCGACCCAAAGCTCCGTGTGAGCCGGGGCGGTTGCAGTGGTGTCGGGAGTCTGTTCAGCCATGACGCAATCTTGCCACTCCGCCGAACCGAAGGGGTGGGAGACCTAGGCGATTCGCCGTGCCCTCGGGGTCGGCTGGCACCGCGGGCAACTGAACGACGATCGATTCATGAACTTCTCACGCTTGATCGGCGCGCCGCATCGTGGGCACGGGAGGTTTTCCTGCCCGTACGCCGACAGCGACCGGTCGAAGTAGCCCGATTCTCCGTTGACGTTCACGTACAGCGCGTCGAAGGACGTACCGCCCTGATCGAGCGCTTCACCCATCACCGAGTGTGCCGCGGTCAACAGTTCTCGAAGTTTGGGCCTGGTAAGCGTTTCGGCGATTCGGTTGCCGTGAATCTTGGCGCGCCACAATGATTCGTCGGCGTAGATGTTTCCGATTCCGGAGACCACCGTCTGGTCGAGAATCGCGCGCTTGATCTCGGTGTGCTTGCCCCGCAGGACTTTCACGACGGATTCGAGATCGAACGCCGCATCCATGGGATCGCGGGCGATGTGCGCCACCGACTCGGGCAGCATCGTTCCGTCGACCTCGACGAGGGGTGAAATCGACCAACCACCGAAGGTCCGCTGATCGACGAATCGAAGATCGGCCCCGGAATCGAGGGCCAACCGAATGCGTAGGTGCTTTTCCCAGTCGACTGTCGGGGGTTGGACCAGCATCTGTCCGCTCATCCCGAGATGAACCACCAGTCCGACACCGGCAGGCTCGAGAACCAGCCACAGGTACTTGCCGCGACGCTCTGCCGAAGCGATGGTCTGCCCGGTGAGTTGGCCGATCAAGTCCTCGGAACCGAGAATGTGGCGCCTGATCGCGCGGGGATGGAGTACCTCGACGGCCTCGATCGCCGCACCTACAGCATGAGACTGTAGGCCGCGGCGAACGACTTCGACTTCGGGAAGCTCAGGCAAGAGTGAACTCAGCCGGCAAGATCAGGCGTGTCGTCAGCAGCGACTGCGGTAGCAGCGGCATTCTCCGACATCGTCTTCCATGCCGAACTTGCTGCCTTCTGCTCGGCTTCCTTCTTGGAACGACCGACACCGACACCCAAGGGTTTGCCACTGATGAGAACGGTGGCCGTGAATTCCTTGTCGTGATCGGGTCCTGTGGCGGTGATCTCGTAAACGGGAACTCCGGCACCGTGTTCTGCGGTCAGTTCCTGCAGACTCGTCTTCCAATCCAGACCCGCGCCCAGAAGCGGTGCGCGAGTGAGTAGATCGTCGAACAGATCGAGGACGACGCGTCGCGCAGTCTCGATGCCGTGCTGCAGGTGGATGGCGCCGAGAATCGACTCCATACCGTCGGCGAGAATGGACGGCTTGTCACGGCCGCCCGTCATTTCCTCGCCCTTACCCAGCAGCAGGTGTGCTCCGAGTCCACCTTCACCCAGAGTCCTGGCAACCTCGGCGAGTGCATGCATGTTGACCACGCTGGCACGGATCTTCGCCAGATCACCTTCGGATTTGTCCGGGTGGGACAGGTAGAGATTTTCGGTCACCGTGACGCCGAGAACGGAATCCCCGAGGAACTCGAGGCGCTCGTTCGTGGGCAGTCCGCCGTTCTCGTACGCGTACGAGCGGTGCGTGAGAGCCAGGGTCAGAAGACCGGGCTCTATATCTACGCCGACAGCGGCGAGGAGCTTGTCGTGATTGCCCTCGCCGCCGGCGGCTGAAACTGTATTTTCGCTCGTCATAGTCTTTCTCCGGGGAGAACTAGACAGCAGCGGTTACCTGGCGGCCCTTGTAAGTACCGCATGACGGGCATGCGATGTGGGGAAGGGTCTGCTCGCCACAGCCACGGTTGGGGCAGGTAACGAGGGTGGGCACAGTGGTCTTCCACTGGCTACGACGCGACCGCGTGTTGGATCGCGACATTTTGCGCTTGGGGACAGCCACTTCTACTTCTCCTCGGCTTCGGTGATCACAAGATTTTCGCTGGTGTTTGATTCCACGCCAAATTTGGCCGCGAGACCAGCCCAGCGAGGATCAAGTATGTCATGCCCATGCCCAGATTCCGCAATCGCCAGGCGAATGCCACATTCTGAGCACAATCCCAGGCAATCGTCACTGCACAGAGGCTGGAGCGGAAGCGCCAGCCCGACTGCATCGACGATGACCGGTTCGAGGTCGATTTCGTCGTCTTCGACCGCGTAGACCTCTCCCTCTTCCGTCGTCTCCTCGGTGGTGCTGTCCGGGTAAGCGAACAACTCCGTGAGATAGATGTCCACGGTGTCGGTGAAAGGTTCAAGGCACCGCGAGCATTCACCCTTGGTGGGTGCGTGCACGTTTCCGGTGACGAGAACGCCTTCGGACACTGCTTCGAGACGAAGATCGAGATCTATGTCCGCGCCCGCTTCGATCGCGATCAGATCGAGACCGATACGGTTCGGGGACTGAATTGTTCTCTCGACGGTACGCATCGACCCTGGACGACGACCGAGCTTGACCGTGTCCAGCAAAAATCCCGCATCACTTGACTGATGCGACGAACTACGACGATGCGTTGACAAAGAGAACTCACCTAACTGTTGAAACTGGTATGGGCAACCACTCCACAATACGGCAGCTACAAGGCAAATCCCAATTCGATCCACGAAAAAGTGGGCCGCCCCATATCGGACGACCCACCCTCGACTGACTTGTCTGCTCTATCGGCGCCGCTCGGAACGACGATCGTCGTCCTGGTAGTCGGGAACCCCCGAACCCGTTCGAAGCTGTTGACGACCACGCCCGACCGATCGAACCGTTCCGGTGAGGAACTCTTCGAACTCGGCCAACTTGGTGTCCACGTACAGGTCACACTCTGAACGCATCCTGTCGGACTCGGCATGAGCGGCGTCGATCACTCGCGCGGATTCCGCGTGAGCTGACTGGACAACCTCGGTCTGCGACACCAGACGAGCCTGCTCCGCCGTTCCCTCCGCCACCGAATGTTCGTACGAGGCCTGGCCGGACTCGATCATCCGATCGGCCTCGGCACGCGCCCGTCCGGTGACGGCCTCGTACTCACGACGGCCGTCGGTGACGGTCCGTTCCGCTTCTGCTTCGGCGTCCTCGACCAACTGATCGGCGTGCGCACGCGCTTCGGCAACCATGCGATCGGCCTGAGCCTTGGCATCGGACAGAATCCGGTCGGCGTCGTCGCGTGCGTTCTCCACAGTCGAGGTTGCCTCGGCATTGGCGCTGCTGACCGTCTTCTCGGCGTTTGCTCGCGCGTCACCGACCAATTTGTCGCGATGATCGAGGACGTCCTGAGCGTCGTCCAGCTCGCTCGGAATTGCGTCCCGGACGTCGTCGAGTAGCTCGAGTACGTCACCGCGAGGCACAACACACCCTGCGGTCATGGGAACACCGCGCGCCTCTTCGACAATTGCGACCAGTTCGTCCAGTGCCTCGAATACGCGGTACACAAGCAACCCCAATCTCTACCGGCCGAAATCGGCCCACATCGTCACCGGTCCACTCGGACCTGTGCCCGTTCCTGTCCAAGTTTGCCGGAAGAACGGCCAACGGGGTGTCGTCGTGGTCGGTGTGTCGGGGATCAGCTGTTTTCGGCTGCTCGCTCGGCGATACGTGCGAGTAGCCGAGAATGCACTTTGGCCGGCAACATGTCGGAGACGTCGCCGCCGAAAGTCGCGACTTCCTTCACCAGAGAACTCGACAGGTAGCTGTACGTCGGATTCGTGGCGACGAACAGTGTGTCGACGCCCGTGAGCTTCTGATTCATCTGAGCCATCTGCAGCTCGTAATCGAAGTCATTCGCGCCGCGCAGACCCTTGACGATCGCGCTGAGACCTTCTTGTTTCGCGTAGTCGACCAACAATCCGTGCCACGACGTGACGCGAACGTTGGGCAGGTGACTCGTCGCGTCTTCGAGCATCTCGATCCGCTCGTCGATCGTGAACATGCCACGCTTGCTCTTGTTGATCAGCACGGTGACCACGACCTCGTCGAATTGCGCAGCAACTCTTCCGATTACGTCGAGGTGACCGTTGGTCACAGGGTCGAAGGATCCGGGGCAGACGGCGCCAGTCATGAGTCCAGACCGTAGCAGGTGGCCAGCTCGATGCGGGCTTCACCGTAGTTCTTGGCCTTGATCGGCTCGTAGCCCTGAGGCCACACGGTCTCCGGCGAGCGCGACGATCGTTCGAGTACCACGATCGTGCCCTCCCCCACCCATTTGTTGGCCTGCAGATCGGTGAGCATGGACACGACGGCCTCGTCGGTCACCGCATACGGTGGGTCCGCGATCACGATGTCGTATTCACGCGCGCTCGGACCCGAGACCACGGCCGCAACCGGAGCGGCGCGAACCGTCGCCCCAGGCAACGCGACAGTGCCGATGTTCGCCTTGATGACGGCAGCAGCCTTGGCATCCGATTCCACGAGAACAACGTGCTCGGCTCCCCGCGAGAGCGCCTCGAGGCCGAGAGCACCCGAACCCGCAAAGAGGTCGAGAACCGCGCACCCTTCGAGATCGATGCGCGCTTCGAGAGCACTGAACAGCGCCTCACGAACCCGATCCGACGTCGGACGGGTGCCGCTCGGCGGGACTCGCAGGCGTCGACCGCCCGCGAGTCCCGAGATGATGCGTGTCACTCTGCGGCGCTCTCCCCCGTCGAGACGACTACCAGCAGGTCTCCGCCCTCGACCTGTTGGACGGCGCTGATCGCGATCCGAGAGACGACGCCGGCGCGCGGCGAGGTGATCGCCGCTTCCATCTTCATTGCTTCGATCGTGGCCACGGTGTCGCCGGCCTCGATCTTCTGGCCTTCCTTCACCGCGAGCGTCACGACACCCGCGAACGGTGCAGCCACGTGGCCCGGGTTGTTCTTGTCGGCCTTCTCCGCCACCGGTACGTCACTGGCAATGGAGCGATCGCGGATCGAGACCGGGCGCAATTGACCGTTCAGGATGCACATGACAGTGCGGTAGCCGCGCTCGTCGGGCTCGGAGATCGCTTCGAGACCGATGATCAGCTCAACGCCGGGAGCCAACTCGACGCGGTGTTCGTCGCCGCGCCGCAAACCGTAGAAGAACTGGTTCGCCGAAAGCCGCGACGTGTCACCGTACTTCTCGCGGTGTTCGAGGAATTCCTTTGTCGGGCCGGGGAACAGCAGACGATTCAGCGTCGCCTGACGGTCCTTCGACGAGCCCTCGAGCAGCACCTCGTCCTCAGCGGACAACGTCGCTTCGGGCTTGGCCTGGCCACGTCCTTCGAGTGCCTTGCTGCGGAACGGTTCCGGCCAACCACCGGGAGGCGTACCGAGTTCACCGCGCAGGAAGCCCACCACGGAGTCGGGAATGTCGAACTTCGCCGGATCTGCGGCAAACTCCTCCGAAGGCACGCCGGCGCCGACAAGGTGGAGGGCGAGGTCGCCGACGACCTTCGACGACGGCGTCACCTTCACGAGATGCCCGAGCATGCGGTCCGCGTCGGCGTACTTGGCTTCGACCTCTTCGAACCGGTCGCCGAGACCGAGAGCAACGGCCTGGGTCCGGAGATTGGAGAGCTGGCCGCCCGGAATCTCGTGCGTGTACACACGTCCCGTCGGCGCCGGCAGTCCGGATTCGAACGGCGCGTACACCTTTCGCAGCGCCTCCCAGTACGGTTCGAGGTCGCACACGTTCTGCAGGTTCAGCCCGGTGTCGAACTCGGAGTGCGCAGCGGCGGCAACGATGGCCGAGAGCGCAGGCTGACTGGTGGTTCCGGCCAGTGCCGCCGAAGCACCGTCGACTGCGTCGGCGCCCGCCTGCCACGCGGCGAAATACGTGGCCAACTGTCCACCGGGGGTGTCATGCGTGTGGACGTGAACCGGAAGATCGAAGTTGCTGCGTAGCGCCGTCACGAGCTTGGTGGCCGCCGGAGCGCGCAGCAGGCCCGCCATGTCCTTGATCGCGAGCACGTGAGCGCCCGCATCGACGATCTCTTCTGCCAACTTCAGGTAGTAGTCGAGCGTGTACAGCGTTTCGTTCGGATCCGACAGATCGCCGGTGTAGCTCAACGCCACCTCGGCGAGAGCCGTTCCGGTCTCACGCACCGCGTCGATGGCAGGGCGCATCTGGTCGACGTTGTTGAGCGCGTCGAAGATTCGGAAGATGTCGATGCCGGTGTCGGTGGCTTCCTGAACGAATGCGCGCGTGACCTTTTCGGGATACGGCGTGTAGCCCACCGTGTTTCGACCGCGAAGAAGCATCTGGAGGCAGATGTTGGGAATCGCCTCGCGCAGTGCGGCAAGCCGGTACCACGGATCCTCGTGCAGGAAGCGAAGTCCCACATCGTAGGTCGCGCCGCCCCAGGCTTCGATCGAGAGCAGTTCCGGCGTCAACCGCGCAACGTGCCCCGCTACTCCGAGCAGTCCGCTGGTTCGAACTCGCGTGGCCAACAACGACTGGTGCGCGTCACGGAAGGTGGTGTCGGTGACGCCGACTGCCTTCTGCTCACGCAGTGCCTTCGCGAAACCTTCGGGTCCGAGTTCGAGGAGGCGCTGACGGCTACCGGCAGGAGGGGGTGTCGAAAGATCGATCTTGGGCAGCTTGTCCTGCGGGTACACCGCCGAGGGACGCTCCCCGTGCGGCTTGTTGACAGTCACATCCGCGAGGTAGGTCAGGATCTTCGTGCCGCGGTCTGCCGAAGAACGCAGAGTCAGCAGCTGAGGACGTTCCTCGATGAAGGAGGTTGTCACGCGTCCCGCCCGGAAGTCCGGGTCGTCGAGAACCGCCTGCAGGAACGGAATGTTGGTCGAGACACCACGAATGCGGAACTCGGTGACCGCGCGGCGAGCTCTCGCCACAGCGGCTTCGAGGTCGCGACCGCGACAAGTGAGTTTGACCAGCATGGAATCGAAGTACGCTCCGACCTCGGCGCCGAGTGTGGCGCCACCGTCCAAGCGGATACCGGCTCCGCCCGGGGTGCGGTACGCGGTGATACGGCCGGTGTCCGGGCGGAATCCGTTTGCCGGATCCTCGGTCGTGATGCGGCACTGCAGCGCCGCGCCGCGAAGCTTGATCGTCTCCTGTGACAGACCAAGTTCTGCAAGCGTCGAACCGGACGCGATCTTGAGCTGCGACTGGACCAGGTCCACGTCCGTCACTTCTTCGGTGACGGTGTGCTCGACCTGAATTCGCGGGTTCATCTCGATGAAGACGTGGTTGCCGCGCTTGTCGAGAAGGAACTCGACGGTGCCCGCGCACGTGTATCCGATCTCCTTCGCGAAGGCGACGGCGTCGGCACAGATCTTGGCGCGCAACTCTTCGGAGAGATTGGGCGCCGGAGCGAGCTCGATCACCTTCTGGTGGCGACGTTGCAGCGAGCAGTCACGCTCGAAGAGGTGGATGACGTTGCCCTGCTCGTCGGCGAGGATCTGCACTTCGATGTGCCGGGGGTCGATGACGGCCTGCTCGAGGAAGACCGTCGAATCGCCGAAGGCCGATTCCGCTTCGCGCGCTGCGGCTTCGATCGATTCCTTGAGTTGTGAGCGCTCCGCAACACGGCGCATTCCGCGCCCACCGCCGCCTGCGACAGCCTTGACGAAGAGCGGGAAGGTCATGTCCTCGGCGGCTGCGAGCAACTCGTCGATGTCCGCTGACGGCTCCGAAGACGCGAGCACCGGGAGACCGGCGGCCTTTGCCGCTGCGATGGCCCGAGCCTTGTTTCCGGTCAACTCGAGGATCTCGGCGGACGGGCCGACGAACTTGATGCCTGCCTCGGCACACGCCGCCGACAAGTCCGGGTTCTCGGAGAGGAAACCGTAACCGGGGTAGATGGCGTCGGCTCCGGCGCTCTTGGCGGCGGCGACGATCTCCTCGACCGAGAGATACGCGCGAACGGGGTGACCCTTCTCCCCGATCTGGTAGCTCTCGTCTGCCTTGAGACGGTGGATCGAATTCCGATCCTCGTACGGGAACACCGCGACGGTTCCGGCACCTAGTTCGTAGGCGGCGCGGAAGGCACGGATCGCAATTTCGCCGCGGTTCGCGACGAGCACTTTGGAGAACATTCGAGAAAACTACCCCGATTTCATCTTGCGTCTACATGCGGAGTCTCATATTTCGGACTGAATCGAGAAACCAACCCGGCGGTCCTCGTGCTATTCGATTTCAGCTTGTCGTCATACCCTTCACGACTTCTCGAGGTACTCGATCCGGTCGGAGTCCAGGGCGGCGGTCACCATGGAAGCGAGGGCGGGATGACCGTCGAGCGACGGATCGGAGTCGACGATTCCCTGAGCGAACTCCCTGGCGGACTCGAGGATGTCTCCATGGGCCATGAGGGAAAGCAGCCGCAGATTCGAGGTTGTGCCCGACTGCGCCGCACCGAGGATGTCTCCTTCACGTCTGGTCGCGAGGTCGAGTTGAGCCAGTTCGAACCCGTCGTTGGTCGCTGCCACCGCCGAGAGCCGCTCGTACGCCGGTCCCCCGGGATTGCTTCCGGTGACGAGGATGCACAGTCCCTGATGTTTCCCTCGACCGACGCGGCCACGCAACTGATGGAGCTGACTGACGCCGAACCGCTCGGCGTCGACGATCACCATCACCGTCGCGTTCGGAACGTCGACACCGACTTCGACAACGGTCGTACAGACGAGGACGTCGATGTCACCGACGTTGAACGCGCTCATCACCACGTCCTTTTCGTCGGAAGGCAGTCGACCGTGCAGCAACCCGACTCGCAGATCGGCCAGCGGACCACTCGACAGCTCTTCGAAGACGTCAACCGCCGACTTGGTCTCGGGCTGCTTCTCCTCGGTGAACTGATCTTCGCCTGCACCCTGCTCGCCGTCACCGATCCGCGAGCACACGACATACGCCTGACGGCCGTCGGCGACGTCCTCACGGATTCGTTCCCATGCGCGATCGACCCACTGCGGCTTCTGCTTCGCGGGCACGACACTGCTCTTGATCGGGGTTCGCCCACGTGGAAGCTCTCGCAGGGTCGAGACCTCGAGGTCGCCGAGCACGGTCATGGCGATGGTTCGCGGAATCGGCGTTGCCGTCATCACCAGCAGATGCGGACTCAGTCCTTCACGGGCACGTGATCGCAACTGATCACGTTGCTCGACGCCGAAGCGGTGTTGCTCGTCGACGACAACCATGCCGAGGTTGAAGAACTCGACGTTGTCCTGAATGAGCGCATGGGTACCGATGACGATCCCGGCGTCGCCGGTCACGGCTTCGAGCAGAGCTGCGCGCTTCGCAGCGACTGGCAGCGAGCCGGTAAGAAGGGCGATACGGGTGGAATGTTCGGCAGAACCGAGTTCACCACCTGCAGCCAGCGAGCCCATCATCTTGCGCAGTGATCGCGCGTGCTGATTTGCCAGGACCTCGGTGGGTGCGAGCAACGCGCACTGATAACCCGCATCGACGACCTGCAGCATCGCGCGCAGAGCCACGATCGTCTTGCCTGACCCGACCTCGCCCTGAAGAAGGCGGCTCATCGGGTGTGGGCGGGCAAGGTCGGTGGAGATCTCCTCCGCGACTGCTTGCTGTCCCTCCGTCAGAGTGAACGGGAGCATCTCCTCGAACTGGTCCGCGATCCCGCCGGCGACCGGAGCGCAGGCCGGAGCCACACGCTCGGAATTGTCGTGACGACGCATCGCGAGGACCAACTGCAGAGACAGCGCCTCGTCGAAACGCAGACGATCCTGTGCTCGTTCGATGTCTTCCTTGGTATCTGGCAGGTGAACGGTGCGCAGCGCCTCGTCCAAACCGATGAATCCGTGCTCGGCCCGAGTCTCGGCGGGCAACGGCTCCTCGATCGGATCGAGTTGGTCGAGCACTTGCCGCACGCACCGCATGATGGTCCAGCTCTCGACCTCGCGGGTCGCCGGGTACAGCGGGATCAATGCGCGGTCGAAGACGGACAGATCGAGTTCGGCGCCGGGATCCTGATTTGCGCGAGCCAGGCCCGCAAGGTCACCGGCTCCCTTGATGGACGCAAGCGGAACTACCGAATCCTCTTCGCCGACACGAGGTTCCGGGAGAATCAGGTAGCTCGGATGAGTGAGAGACCACTTGCCGCGGAAGTACTTCACCGTCCCGGAGAACATCGCCCGAACGCCGGGCTTGATGACGTGCCGCACCTTCTGCGGGTTGAAGAACGTGACGTCCACGGTCTGCGAATCAGTCGCCAGCGATACTCGCAACATCTGCCCCGGACGGTTCTTCATCTTCACGACGGCCGCCGACGCCACCCGCGCGATGATGGTGATGTGCTCACCCTCGGGCGGCTCCTTCTCGGCAAGCTCCTTGCCTGCCGACGCGTACCGGTGTGGGTAGTGACGCAGCAGGTCCTCGACGGTGCGGATCTCGAATGCCTCGTCGAGCGCGTCCGCGGTCTTCTTTCCCAGCAGCCGATCGAGTGGGTCGGCGAGCGTCGCCATCAGTTCCTCCAGCACAGTGTCGCGGTAAGCACATGTGTTCGTATATCAGCAGTCACCGACAGACCCGGTTCGATCACTCCACGCCCAACTGGAACAGGTCACCCGGCTGATCACCCTGATAGACGAGCACGTCGACGCCCGGGTGGTGCGCGACGACGTGCGCCTCGAGCTGCCCGGCCAGGTCGTCCGGCGCGTCTGCGCCCATGAGTAGGGTCACGAGTTCGCCACCGGATCCGAGCGCGAGGTCGACCAGTCGCGCACTCGACTCCGCGACGTCGGGACCGATGAGCACCACCTCGTGCCCCATCAGACCGATCGCGTCACCCGGATCACATGTCCCGACGTAGGTCAGCGAACGCTCGACCGCGATCCGCAACGATCCCCATCGCGTGGCGGCCGCCGCCTCGGACATCGTGAAGCCGTCGTCGGCGACGTTGCGCTGAGGGTCGTGAACGGCAAGTGCTGCCAGGCCCTGGACCATCGACGACGTCGACAGCAGCAGAACCTGGTGAAGCGGATCGCGTGCAGCAGCACTGACTGCGACGAGTTCCTGAGCGGTCAAAGCTCCGTTCGGAAGCACCAGAACTTCGCTGCGTTCCATTTGACGAATGCGGCCGAGCAGTTGTGCGCGTGTCACCGGCGCATCGTCGCACCGAAGAACCGTCGCACCCTCACTCTCGAACAACGCCGCCGCGCTGTCACCGGCAACGACGGCCAGTACGCCGCGCGCGCCGGCCCCGGGGAATCGCCTCTCCGCCCGTGCCACCAACTGGTCGCGTTCGTCGACGAGAAAACTGCTGATGCGAATACCGTGAACCTTCCCGGCCTCGAGGCCGGCTTCCACGGCTGCACCGGCATCGCAGCAATGCACGTGCACCGACCAGCCGCCGAAACCGTCGCTGACGATGACCGTCGAATCTCCGAGGACGGACAGCCGCGTGCGCAGCGCCGTCATGCGATCGTCGTCGGAGTCGTCGACGAGGTACATGACCTCGAAATCCTGTTCCGAGTGATCACCACATTCGATCGGGCTCTTGTGAGCCCAATCGTGATCGAATGCGCTGACGTCGACAACTGCGCTCGACCTCGGGTCCGGCGTCCCCAGATCTTCGCGAACCTGCGGCTTCCCGGTCAGCACCTCGACAAAGGCGTCGAGGATCAGAACCAGACCGAATCCCCCGGCATCGACCACCCCGGCGGACGCGAGAACGTCCAGTTGCTCCGGCGTCTTGTTCAGTGCGACCGCAGCGGCGTCGGCAGCGGCGGCAACCACGGATGCAAGATCCTCGCCGCTCGGTGTCCTGGTGTCGACGCACTCCTGCGCTGCTTCTCCCGATGCACGCAATACCGTGACGATGGTGCCTTCCACCAGATCGGAGACAGCCCGAGAGGCCAGCGTCGTCGCCGTGGTCAGCGAGTTCGCGAAGCTACGGCCGTCGATGTGCTCACCTTGAACGCTCTCGGCGATGCCCCGGATCACCTGGGAGAGGATCACTCCGGAATTACCGCGAGCACCGGACACGGCGCCTCGAGCCAGAGCGTTGGCGACGCGGCCCGCACTGCGGACGTCGTCCTCGATCGTCTCGGCGGAATCGAGTGCAGCCCGCATCGTGAACAGCAGATTGGTGCCGGTATCCGAATCAGGGATGGGAAAGACGTTGAGGTTGTTGATCTCACCGCGACGTTTCTGGAGGCTGTCGACCGCCCGGCGGGCCCAGCGCCGCAGCAGATGTCCGTCCGCGACGGATTCCGCTTCTTCGGCGACGCGTTGCACTTCCCCCACTGACGGTTCCCCTCGACGATGGAAAGACTGACGATGAAAAAGAGATCGGTGATCGGTGCAGTCGAGGGTAGTCCGACGCTTCTGCGCAACCGTCATTACCGGGCGGTTTGGCCATTCGGGCCGGAAGCGGTTACTCTTACACGGTTGCCTCGAACGGGCTACACGAAATAATGCTGCACTTTGTTTGTTGCTGATTGACTGTTTTCACGTTCGGCTGCACAGTGAGCGGTCAAGGATCAGTTCGAAGTCGAGTATATTCGGATTGTAATTCTGGCTGCCCTACCGTGTAGGGTAACCACTTCAATATTCATTTCTAACAAGGAGTTCGCGACTATGGCTGCCGTCTGCGACGTATGCGCCAAGGGGCCCGGCTTCGGTAAGTCGGTCTCGCACTCGCACCGGCGTACCAATCGTCGCTGGAACCCGAACATTCAGTCTGTTCGTACCGAGGTTGCCCCGGGTAACACCCGTAAGGTCAACGTGTGCACCTCCTGCCTGAAGGCAGGCAAGGTCGCTCGGGGCTGATTGCCCGAGCACAAACTATTGCAGGCTCTGCCCCCGTCACTTCGGTGACGGGGGCAGAGCTGTATCTATATCTATGTGGCTGTATCTATGTGTCCCCGTGTTTCGTATGGCTGTCGGACACCCGTAATGTGCGTTGAGTGACTTCCATCGATGACCTGAGCAAAGTGACCCTCGACGAGGGCGTACTCCGCATCACCATTTCCACCGCCGCCAACGGCACCTCCCTCGACGACGAAGGACTGGTTCAGGGCGCGCAGGCGCTCGAGACAGTCGGAAACGACATCGGGAGCATCCTTCTGGTCGGCGAAGGCGCAAACTTCTGTGCCGGCGGCAACGTCCGTGCGTTCGCCGCAGCCCCTGACCGCGGCGAGTACGTCGCCGAGGTTGCCCGCGTCTTCCACGTGTTCGTTCGCGCGCTCGACGCTGCGACCGCTCCAGTGGTGGCCGGGGTCCACGGATGGGCTGCCGGCGCCGGAATGAGCCTGGTCTGCCTCGCCGACGTCGCAATCGGCGGCACCGGCACCAAGCTTCGCCCCGCGTACCCCTCCATCGGTTTCACCCCGGACGGCGGAATGTCGTGGACGCTTCCACGCATCGTCGGCGTGGCACGCGCTCGCGAGATTCTTCTCAACGATTCGGTGATCGGTGGCGACGAAGCCGTCCGCCTGGGGATCCTCACCCGACTCGTCGGTGACGACGAGGTCCAAGAAGAGGCAGCTCGCCTCGCCCGCGCTCTGGCCAACGGACCGAGTACGTCGTACTCGGGAATCAAAGCACTGCTGCGTTCGTCGCGGACGAACTCGCTCGCCGAGCAACTCGACGCCGAAGCCGCGTCCATCGCCATCGCAGCGAACAGCCCGATCGGACGCGAGGGCGTCGACGCGTTCGTCGACAAGCGTCGGCCCGATTTCACTTCCGCAAAGCAGGCCTAGTCGAACTGCCGTGCCGAACGTCGCGACTCGACGTTCGGCAGGCCGGTTCGTGCAGACACCGTTCGATCAGCCCAGATTCCAGTCCACCGGGTCAGCTCCGAGTCCGGTCAAGAGTTCGTTCGCACGACTGAACGGGCGCGAACCGAAGAACCCGCGCGAAGCCGAAAGCGGTGACGGGTGCGCTGATTCGATGATCGGTGTGTCGCCCAGCATCGGCGCGAGAGTGGCCGCGTCACGACCCCACAAGATCGCCACCATCGGTGACGACCGCGCCACCAAAGCGCGGATAGCCTGCTCGGTCACCGGCTCCCAGCCCTTCTTACGATGAGAAGCGGCTTGACCCGGCTGCACGGTGAGTACGCGATTGAGAAGCAGCACACCTTGTTTCGACCACGGCGTCAGATCGCCGTTCGGCGGTATCGGCAACCCGAGATCCTGGTGATACTCCTTGTAGATATTACCGAGACTTCGCGGAACCGGCCGCACGTCCGGGGCAACCGAAAAGCTCAACCCGACAGCATGACCGGGCGTCGGATAGGGGTCTTGACCGACGATGAGCACCCGAACGTCGTCGAACGGATTCGTGAATGCACGCAAGACGTTCTCTCCCGCCGGCAGGTACTCCCGTCCCGCAGCGATCTCTTCGCGCAAGAACTTACCCATCGCGGAGATCTGCTCCGAGACCGGTTCGAGTGCCCGCGCCCACCCTGGATCGACGATCTCTGCAAGCGGCGCCATCAGTCGAGCCTGCGCAACGCGTCGCGGTAGTACGCCGCATTGGCTGCGTACATCTTGACGTTTCCGTCGAGGTGGCCGAGCGGAACTTCGTATCCCGCACGGACCTTGGCGGGGACACCGAGTGCCATGCTGCGCGGGGGAACCTGCATCTTGTTGGCCACCACCGCACCCGCGGCGACGATCGACCCCGTCCCGATCACCGTTCCGTTGAGAACAACTGACCCCGACGCGATCAGGCAATGGTCCTCGATGGTCGATCCCTCGATGTGCGCGTTGTGGCCCACGACGCAACCGGAACCGATGACAGTCGCATCGATGGCGGTGCAATGGATGACGGTTCCGTCCTGGATGTTCGATCCGATTCCCACCGAAATGGTTCCGTAGTCACCACGCAATACCGCTTGCGGCCAGATCGAGGTACCCGCTGCGAGAGTCACGGCGCCGATCACCACCGCGTCCGGGTGGACGTATGCGTCCGGATGAATGTCCGGAACTCTGTCTCCAAGTGCGTATACAGCCATGAAAGCAACCTATACCGCGGTGGTACCGGTGGTCGAAAAGCTGTGCCAGCCCCCGCCGCTCTCGCGAAGCGAACCGTCGACGCTCACGCCCGAACCGGCGGCAACCTCACCGATCACGATCCAACCCGACGGAATCTCGACCTCAGGCCCGAAAGTTGCTGCAAATCCGTGATCTTCACCACCGGAGAGGATCCAGTCCAGCGGATCGACGTCGAGCGCCTCGGCCGCCGATGCGACATCCGGTGAGGTCGGAACCGCAGCCGAGAAGATGTCGAACCGCGCGTGCGAGGCCTTTGCGAGATGTCGAAGATCCGCGATCAATCCGTCGGACACGTCCGTCATGGAATGTGCTGATTCTGCGGCGTCCCATGCCGATTGATACGGCGGATTCGGAACACGATGAGAGGCAAGCAAATCTGGAAAGCTTGCGGGCTTGTCGAGGAGCACGGCTTCGTCGAGCAGTAGTGCCAACCCTGCGGCCGAGCAACCGAACCACCCGGCGACCGCGATCTTGTCACCGATCTTTGCTCCCGAACGCAGAACTGCCGCACGGCCACCGAGATCGCCGAGCACGGTCACCGACACCACGATCACCGGTGACTGGACCAGGTCACCGCCGACCACACCGGCGCCCAGATCGGTTGCCGCGTCCCAGATTCCCGCGGAGATTGCGTCGACCACGTCGACGGGTGTCGAAGACGGGCACCCCAGAGACACCGTGAAGGCCGTCGGCCGCGCTCCCATCGAGACCACATCAGCAGCGTTCTGTGCCACTGCCTTCCGGCCGATGTCGCGTGGTGAAGACCAATCCATTCGGAAATGTCGACCTTCGACCAACATGTCGGACGAGACAACCACACGGCCGTCTCCGGAAGTCACGATGGCGGCATCGTCACCCGGCCCCAATTCAGTGGTGACCGGTTGGATTCGGCCGAGAAGAGATCGCGCGATCACGTCGAACTCCCCCACCTGCTCGACAGTGGGCTCCGACCCGAACTCCGATGATGCAGTGAACTCTGATGATGCAGTGAACTCCGATGATGCGATGAGTCTCTCCAATGCCGACGCAATTCGCTCGTAAGCGGCCTGCGGTACCTTCTAGCTGTGGTCGTGAATGCTTCTGCAAGCTCACGCGTGTGTCGGCAATCCTACCGATTCACCGACATGCTCTCAGAAGTGACAAGACCGCTGATCGACTGGACCAGGACCCGAGCGAAGAACTGAGCATGGCAGAAAACACCTCCACCGCAGACAACGCCGACATCGACCCCGACCGCGACGACGATCCGTCAGAGCGCCGCAGTCCGGCGCTGATCGCCACCGCCATCGCACTCCCGGTAGCCCTGATCGTCGGAGTAGTGATCGCGGCCGTCGTCGCGGGAAACAACCCTGAACTCTCGCCGGTTGCATTGGGACCCGTGCCGGCACCGGCAGCGGAGTCGCCGGCCTGCGTTTCCCTTCTCGGCGCGCTCCCCGACAAGATCGACGACTTCACGAAAGCCGAATTGGTAGAACCTGCTCCGGCCGGTGCGGCAGCGTGGCAGCGCAGCGAAGGAGAGCCGATCGTCTTGCGCTGCGGACTCGACCGTCCGTCCGAGTTCGACCAGGCTGCAGCACTACAGGTCGTGAACGGTGTCCAGTGGTTCCAGGTCTCGGGAACCGACATCGGTTTGGCAGCGAGCACTTGGTTTGCCGTAGACCGCGGTGAATACATCGGTATCACGATCCCCGACGGGACCGGTCCGACGCCGATTCAGGAAATCTCCGACACCATCACGGCGACTCTCGAACAGAAGCCTCTCGACCCGGCGCCGGTCGCGGTTCCCTGATCAGCGAAGGCCGGTGCCGCGAGCGACGGCGGTGTCGACCAGAGTCGAAATCAAAGTGCGGTAATCGATTCCGGTGGCGTTCCACATCTTCGGGTACATCGAGATGGAAGTGAACCCGGGCATCGTGTTGATCTCGTTGATCACCGGGCCGTCAGCCGTGACGAAGAAATCGACCCGCGAGAGTCCCTGGCAATCGAGTGCCTTGAACGCGCGGACAGCAAGCTCCCTGATCTGATCGCTCACCGACTCGTCGAGTTTCGCGGGGATGTCGAATTCACAGACGTCGTCGAGGTACTTGGTGTCGAAGTCGTAGAACGCGTCCGAATCGGCGTCGGAATCCGGCATCCGGATCTCGGCGACCACACTCGCCTTGACGTCGCCGTTCGGGAATTCGAGGACGCCGCATTCCACCTCGCGGCCGATGATCGCGCCTTCGACGATCACCTTGGGATCATGCAGGCGTGCATGAGCGATCGCCCCGTCCAGACCGTCCCAATTGCTCACCCGAGTGATGCCGATGGACGAGCCTCCACGAGCGGGCTTGACGAAAACCGGAAGGCCCAATTCCGCCTTCTGCTCTTCGGTCAGCGTTGCGGTTCCCGGTCGAAGCACGACCTGCACTCCGACGGGAAGTCCTTCAGCAGCAAGAAGCTTCTTCGTGAACTCTTTGTCCATGCCGGCGGCGCTGGCCAGAACTCCGGGTCCGACGTACGGAACCCCGGCAAGTTCGAGCAGACCCTGGATCGTGCCGTCTTCGCCGTAAGCCCCATGAAGAACGGGGAACACGACGTCGACCGACGCGAGCACAGCACCGGCGTCGGAGCCGTCGAAGGAGATGACCTCGCCCTCGCGGGTGGGGTCCGCGCTGAGGACCACCGACGTTCCGTCTTTGTCGACCGACGGCAGCGCGCGCCCGCTGATCGCGAGGGAACTGGGGTCGCTCGAACCGAGCACCCAGGAACCGTCGACGGTGATGCCGATCGGTACGACGTCGTACCGATCGGGGTCGAGGTTGCTCAGGACGCTTCCGGCGGAAACACAGGACACTGAATGCTCATTGCTCCGGCCACCGAAGATCACGGCCACGCGGGTACGACTGCTGTTCACGCGTCAAACCGTACCGCCGAATCGACTGCGGCACGCGATCGGGCCGGACCGATTTCGTCGACCCGGCCCGTTTACGCGTCGAGTGCGCGCTCGATGTCGGCCAGGAGATCGGCGGTGTCCTCGATGCCACAAGCGATTCGGACAAACCCCGCACTGACCGGATCGCCCCAGCGCGCACGGCGATCCGCCGTCGTGTGGATCCCGCCGAAGCTGGTAGCAGCCGTGACGAGAGCGCTCGCCTCGACGAACGAGTGGAAGGCCTGAGCCGAATCCAACTCGACGCTCACCAATCCGCCGAATCGATTCATCTGACCGGATGCCGTTGCATAGGACGGGTCACCGCGAAGGCCGGGGTAACGAACGGACCGGACTGCTTTGTGATTTACCAACATCTCGGCAAGCGCCAGCGCGTTGTCGCACTGACGCCCGAATCGCAGGCCTGCCGTGCCGAGGCTCCGGTGCGCAAGCCACGTCTCGAAGGGGCCGAGCACCGTTCCCGAGAGAAGTCGCTCACGCTCGATTCGCCGACTCACTGCCGCATCGGAGGTGGCGACGTAACCCATCAGGAGGTCACTGTGCCCGCTGAGAGCCTTGGTACCGCTGGCCACCACGACGTCGGCACCCAATTCGAGCGGGCGCTGACCCAGCGGTGTCGCGGTCGTGTTGTCGACGATCAGCAGCGCACCCGAACGGTGGCACACGTCGGCGAGCACGCGAAGGTCGACCACGTCCAGCACCGGGTTGGACGGCGTCTCGGCGACGACGACCACGCGGCCCGGTGACGCGTCGAGCAGATCTACGAAGCTCACGTCGCCCATCTGCAGAGTCGAAACCTCGCGAACGGTGATTCCCAACGGCGCGAGGCGCTCGTTCGCGTACAACCGCACTTGGTAGTACCCGTCCGAGGGCACGACGACGGTATCCCCCGCGACGAGGACGCTGCGCAAGGTAGCGGTGATCGCGGACATCCCCGATCCCATGACGAGGGCGTGGTCCGCTCTCTCGAGCGCCGCGAGCGCGGATTCGAGTCCCCGCCAACCCGGGTTCGACGCACGTGCATAGGTATCGGACTCGGAACCTTCGTCCGCCGAAAGTTGGTACGGCGCAGCGAATATCGGGCCCAGTTGCATGGGCTGACCCGCGGCGTGTTCGCGCGCGACGGCGCTCACGCTGCGCGTCGAATCCCCGTAATCCTCGAAGCGACCCACACCGATTTCACTCATTCCGGCTTCGTCCGGCGTCCGAGCAACTGACCGATCGCATCGCTGACGGCCATGCCTTCGTGGCACACCCGGTGGACCGCGTCGGTCAACGGCATCTCCACGTCGTATCCGGCAGCGAGTGCGCGTACCGACGTGCACGACTTCACGCCCTCGGCGACCTGACCGTTGGTTGCCTTCTGTGCCGACTCCATCGACCCGCCTCGTCCGAGCCGCTCTCCGAACGTCCGGTTTCGCGACAACTCGGACGTGCATGTCGCTACCAGGTCACCGACACCCGCCAAGCCTGCAAGAGTCGACGCCTTGGCGCCGAGCGCAACGCCGAGACGAATCGTCTCGGCGAGCCCACGGGTGATGATGCTGGCGACCGTGTTGTCGCCGAATCCACTGCCGGCGGCCATGCCGCAGGCCAGCGCGATCACGTTCTTACACGCACCACCGATCTCGCATCCGATGACGTCGGAGTTGGTGTACGGCCTGAAATAGCCGGTAGCACAAGCATCCTGGAGAGCGAGGGCACGCGAGGAATCCGAACAGGCGATCACCGTCGCCGCGGGTTGCCCGCCGGCGATCTCGTGTGCAAGATTCGGGCCCGAGAGCACCGCGACGCGCCCCGGTTCCACGCCCGTCACCGACACGATGACCTGGCTCATGCGCATGAGCGTCCCGGTCTCGATACCCTTGGCCAGACTCAGCAGAGTCGCATCGGGCCCGATCGAGCCTTTCCACTGCTCCAGGTTTGCTCGTAGCGACTGCGAGGGAACCGCCAGCACGATGAAGTCAGCACCTGCCATCGCCTCCTCGTGGTGGTGGGTCGCGCGAATCGACGAAGGCAAAGCAATGCCTGGCAGATAGTCGCTGTTCTCGTGCGTGGTGTCGATGCGCTTCGCGACCTCTTCACGCCTGGCCCACATCGTCACGTCGGTTCCGGCCTCGGCCATCACCTTCGCCAACGCCGTTCCCCACGAACCTGCGCCCAATACAGCTGCCTTACTCACACGCTCACCCCGTCTACCCGGCGAAGCGGGTCGCCGCCAGAAAAATCGTCTGCACAGAGTATCGCCTGTGGTGCACTGCGGTGGGCAGCCGCGGACACCGAGCGTGATGACTGGCAAGATCGAGGGATGGACAGCGCGGAACCCCCGTACCCACACGCCGTGGAGACACCGCATGCGCGCACGGAGATCGAACGCCCCATGCATGCGATAGTGGCCGTCAAGTCCTTGAGATCGGCCAAGTCCCGCCTCGCGGGCGAACTCGACTCGGACGCGCGTGCAGACCTCGTGTTGGCCATGCTTCACGACACCCTCGCCACAGTTGCAGCCGTCTCGGCCATCGACAGCGTCACAGTGGTCACCCCGGACCCCACCGTTGCCGCCCTTGCATATTCCGTCGGCGTGACGGTCTACGCCGATCCAGCTCCCGACGGCGCCCGAACCAACGGCGCAACACCGCGCACGGAGGAAACCCTCAACGCGGCGTTGAGTGCAGCGGCCGCCGATATCCGAGCCAAGCGCGGAGTGGTCGACCTCGTTGTGCTGCAAGCCGACTTGCCCGCCATGCAACCGAGCGAACTGACGGAGGCCGTGGCCGCGGCCCGAAGCGGCGGACGTTCAGTCGTCGTCGATCACCACGGCACCGGCACTTCCGCATTGTTTGCGTGCGGCGAAAGCGCACTCGACCCTCGGTTCGGGCCGGAATCCGCACTTGGACATGCCAATTCAGGTGCTCGTCCACTCAACGGCCAATGGCCGGGACTGCGCACCGACGTCGACACCCATGCCGATCTCGGCACTGTGAGAGCACTGGGAGTAGGCCCCGCGACATCGGCTTCGTTGACCAGACTCAAGGCCACGCCGTCGAACAGTCGATGAATTTTCTTTCATCGATTGTCGGACCGCGCGATTGTGGGGGATGATCGACGAGTGAGCAATGGCGAAGCACTCGAAAACCGTATTTCCGAAGACCAGTCGGACGGAGACCACAGCTCCGGCCGGCACGAGAACGGCGCGGCCACCTCGCCGCGATCTCAGGCCGTCGCGGTCGCCACCAACATCCCGGGCGCTCCCCCTGCAGCTACCAAGGCAGAGCTACCCGAATTGCTCGTCGGACTTCCCGAGGATCGTTACCTCAACCGCGAACTCAGCTGGCTCGATTTCAATGCCCGTGTTCTCGCATTGGCCGCCGACGAGTCACTGCCGTTGCTCGAACGCGCAAAGTTCCTCGCCATCTTCGCTTCCAATCTCGACGAATTTTTCATGGTCCGGGTCGCCGGACTCAAGCGCCGCGACGAGACGGGACTGTCGGTCAGGTCCGCCGACGGCCTCTCCCCACGCGAACAATTGGCGCTCATCGCGCGTCGCACCCAGGAACTCGCCGACAAGCACGCACACGTGTTTCTCGACTCGGTCCGCCCTGCCCTGGCGGCAGAAGGCATTTCAATCGTTCGATGGGCCGACCTCAGTGCCGACGATCACGGCCGGCTCTCGGCGCATTTCCACGAGCAGGTCTTCCCGGTACTGACGCCGTTGGCAGTCGATCACGCCCACCCGTTCCCCTACATCAGCGGACTGAGCCTCAACCTCGCCGTGACAGTGAAGGACTCCGTCACCCGCGGCGAACACTTCGCTCGCGTCAAGGTTCCCGACAACGTCGGCCGGTTCGTGCGAGTCAAGAGCACGACATCTTCGTCCACCATCGATTCTTTCCTCCCGATGGAAGAACTGATTTCGGCTCATCTGGACGTGCTGTTCCCCGGAATGGAAATCGTCGAACATCACGCTTTCCGAATCACACGCAACGCCGATTTCGAGGTCGAAGAAGATCGGGACGAGGATCTGCTGCAGGCACTCGAACGTGAATTGGCGCGTCGTCGTTTCGGTTCACCCGTTCGCCTCGAAGTTGCCGACGACATGACCGAGCACATGCTCGAACTGCTTCTGCGTGAACTCGACGTCGATCCGGCCGACGTGATCGAGGTTTCCGGTCTCCTCGACTTGTCCTGCCTCTGGCAGGTTTACGCCGTCGACCGCCCCGCTCTCAAAGACGCTCCGTTCGTCCCGGCGACGCATCCGGCGTTCGGTGAACGCGAGACTCCGAAGAGCGTGTTCTCGACCCTGCGCGAAGGCGACGTGCTCGTCCACCACCCATACGACTCGTTTTCCACAAGCGTTCAACGCTTCATCGAACAGGCCGCCGCCGACCCCCAGGTGCTCGCGATCAAGCAGACCCTGTACCGCACTTCCGGCGACTCCCCCATCGTCAATGCACTGATCGACGCCGCCGAAGCGGGCAAGCAGGTTGTCGCGCTGGTGGAGATCAAGGCCCGCTTCGACGAGCAGGCCAACATCAAGTGGGCACGCAAACTCGAGCAGGCCGGCGTTCACGTCGTCTACGGTCTCGTCGGTCTCAAGACTCACTGCAAGACGTGCCTCGTCGTCAGACGAGAGGGCTCGACCATTCGTCGTTACTGCCACATCGGCACGGGCAACTACAACCCGAAGACCGCGCGCATGTACGAGGACGTCGGATTGCTCACCGCAGCACCGGAGATCGGTGCAGACCTCACCGACCTCTTCAACTCGCTGACCGGATACTCCCGAAAGACGAGCTACCGCAACCTTCTCGTAGCGCCGTACGGGGTTCGCCGCGGGATCATCGAGCGGATCGACAACGAGATCGCGCACAAGCTCGCAGGCCGCGATGCCGGTATCCGCTTGAAGGCCAACGCATTGGTCGACGAGCAGGTCATCGACGCGTTGTACCGCGCGTCCAAGGCCGGTATCCCCGTCGAGATCGTGGTTCGCGGAATCTGCGCGCTCAAGCCGGGCGTTCCCGGCCTCAGCGAAAACATCGAAGTACGTTCCATTCTCGGACGCTTCCTCGAACACTCGCGAATGTTCCATTTCCGCTCGGCCGACGAATTCTGGATCGGCAGCGCAGACATGATGCACCGCAACCTCGATCGCCGCGTCGAGGTCATGGTGCAGGTCAAGGACCCGAAACTGTCGAAGCAACTCGGTGACATCTTCGACTCCGCACTCGATCCCCGAACTCGCTGCTGGGTACTGCATCCGGACGGGAGTTGGGTCGCTGCCCCCGAACGCGGTGAGGACGTACGTGAGCATCAACAGTCGTTGATGCGCAGCCGCACCGCCAGCGGGTCTTGACGGGCTCGGATCACACAATGAGCGACAAGCCGGTCAAAGCCAACATCTTTGCCGCAGGCGCGGTTCTGTGGCGGAAGGCTCCTCAGGATCCTTCCGCCATCGAGATCGCCGTCGTACATCGACCGAAGTACGACGACTGGTCATTCCCCAAAGGAAAGCTCGATCCCGGCGAGACCTTCTTGACCGCAGCAGTTCGCGAGGTCCGCGAAGAGACCTCGATCACCGGACGTTTCGGAAGGCACCTCGGTGGCGTGACGTACCCGATCCCGGGACATCGCAAACTCAAACGGGTCGAATACTGGTCGGCCGAAGCAGTGGACGGAGATTTCGGGCCGAATAGCGAAGTGGATGTTCTCTATTGGCTTCCGGTCACCGAGGTAGCCGATCATCTTTCCTACCCGATGGATCGAATGATTCTTCGCCGCTTCGTTTCCCTTCGGCCTGACACGAAAACGGTATTACTCGTCCGCCACGCAAAAGCTGGAAGCCGTAAGCGATACAAGGGCGACGACAATCTGCGTCCACTCGACGCCAAGGGCAAAGAGCAATCCGCCGCCTTGGTCGAACAGCTGAAAATCTTCGGAGCCGATGCGGTTTTCGCGGCTGACCGTACGCGCTGCATCGACACTGTGATGCCATTGGCGGAGGCATTGGGTGTAGAGATTTCGACGGAACCTCTTCTGACCGAAGAAGGTTACGAGGCCGATCCCGACGCCGCCAGGGCGCGTGCGCTGCAGATCGCCGCACTGGAGGGCACTCCCGTAATCTGCAGCCAAGGAGGCGTCATCCCCGATTTGATGCGCTGGTGGGCTGATACGGCCGGTGTAACACTGCCCTCGGCGCGCAACCGTAAGGCGAGCACTTGGGTGCTCTCGTTCCTCGACGGCCGTCTGGTAGCCGCGGATCACCTCGACAGCCCGCTCCCCAAAGTCGCCAACTCCTGAGGGATTTGGACCAACCGACCCCCAGCTCGATTCGGTAGTTTTGCAAAGCACTGAAACACAGGAGAATTCACACTTCTCCCAGACAGCAAAAAAGAGGTGCAGCCGCGGATCTGATCCGCGGCTGCACCTCTTTGTCTTACGGCATCGGGTTTTTCACCCGAACGCGACTACTTTGCGCGCTTGGCCGGAGCCTTCTTGGCCGGAGCCTTCTTGGCTGCGGTCTTGGCGGGGGCCTTCTTGGCCGGAGCCTTCTTGGCCGGAGCCTTGGCTGCGGTCTTGGCCGGAGCCTTCTTGGCGGGAGCCTTGGTGGCAACCGTCTTCTTGGCTGCGGTCTTGGCCGGAGCCTTCTTGGCGGGAGCCTTCGCGGCAACCGTCTTCTTGGCTGCGGTCTTGGCCGGAGCCTTCTTGGCCGGAGCCTTCTTGGCTGCGGTCTTCTTGGCAGCAGCCTTCTTGGCTGCAGCCTTGGTGGCCGGTGCTGCTACGCCACGCTTGACTGCCGGGCCGGTGGCCGGAAGCTTCTGTCCACCAGCGATAACAGCCTTGAACTGCGCACCCGGACGGAACGCCGGAACCGACGTCGGCTTGACCTTGACGGTCTCGCCCGTACGCGGGTTGCGTGCAACACGTGCTGCACGACGACGCTGCTCGAAGACTCCGAAGCCGGTGATGGTCACGCTCTCGCCACGGTGGACGGCGCGGACGATGGTGTCCACGACGTGCTCCACTGCGTCGGTCGCTGTGCGCCTGTCCGAACCCAGCTTTTCAGTCAGAACATCGATGAGCTCTGCCTTGTTCATTGAAATTCCTCCGCTAATTGTGGTCCACCGTCGGACCGACTGAGAACCACGGTAAACCTGATAACGGCAAGAGTCTATGTGCCACGCCAATTCTCATTCAACGTGACTGCGAAATGGTGACCTATTTCTCTTCCCGCGCGGAGTTGCGGATTTCGGTTCAGCCCTGCGAAATTCGGGCTGGAAGGGTAGTCGGTTTCCATGAAGGCCTTGACTTTTCGAACTCGGAAATCGCGTCTACCTGCCGCAATGTCAGTCCGATGTCGTCGAGACCCTCCAGCAGACGCCACCGTGTGTAGTCGTCAATATTGAACGGCACCACCGTAGTTCCGGCGCTGACGGTCCGATTCTCGAGATCTACTGTCAATTCCAATCCGGGCTGCTCTTCGAGCAACTTCCAGAGCAATTCGACGTCGCTCTGCTCGACCTGTGCCGCTACGAGACCGGCTTTTCCGGCGTTTCCGCGGAAGATGTCGGCGAACCGGGATGCGATGACGACCCGAAATCCGAAGTCGGAGAGAGCCCACACGGCATGCTCACGCGAAGAGCCCGTGCCGAAATCGGGACCGGCCACGAGGACACTTCCCTCGTCGTACGGAGCCAGATTGAGAATGAAGTTGGGGTCGGTACGCCAGCCTGCAAACAGCCCGTCCTCGAATCCGGTGCGCGTCACCCGTTTCAGGTACACGGCAGGGATGATCTGGTCGGTATCGACATTCGAGCGTCGCAGCGGGACGCCGATACCCTTGTGCGTGGTAAAGGATTCCATCGAAATTCTCCTCGAGATGGTAAGTGGGTCAGACCAGATCGGCCGGTGCCGAGAGCGTTCCGCGGACCGCCGTGGCAGCCGCGACGAGCGGGGAAACCAGATGGGTCCGGCCGCCTTTACCCTGTCGGCCTTCGAAATTCCGGTTGGACGTCGATGCCGAACGCTCGCCGGGAGCAAGCTGGTCAGGGTTCATTCCCAAGCACATCGAGCAACCGGCCTGGCGCCATTCAGCCCCTGCCGCTGTGAAGATTTCACCGAGACCTTCGCTCTCGGCTTGAGCCCGCACCCGCATCGAGCCGGGAACGATGAGCATCCGAACGCCCTCTGCCACATGGCGACCCTCGAGCACCTCCGCCACTGCGCGCAGGTCTTCGATTCGTCCGTTGGTGCACGATCCGACGAACACGGTGTCGACAGAAACATCCCGAAGCGGCATACCGGCGTCGAGACCCATGTAGGTGAGCGCCTTCTCGGCTGCCTGACGCTCGCTCTCGTCGACGATCAGTTCGGGATCAGGCACACGGTCGCCGAGCGGCGCACCCTGTCCCGGATTGGTTCCCCACGTGACGAAAGGCGTCAATGCGCTTGCGTCGATGTGAACCTCGTTGTCGAATTCCGCGCCCTCGTCGGTCTTGAGCAACTCCCACGCGGCGACGGCTTCGTCCCACTCTGCGCCGGACGGTGCATGCGGACGGCCCTTGATGAACTCGTAAGTGGTCTCGTCCGGTGCGATCATGCCCGCGCGGGCTCCGGCCTCGATCGACATGTTGCAGATGGTCATACGAGCTTCCATCGACAGTTTGCGAATGGCCTCGCCGCGGTACTCCAGTACGTAGCCCTGGCCGCCGCCGGTGCCGATCTTGGCGATGACTGCGAGGATCAAGTCCTTGCTCGTGACGCCGGGAGGCAGCTCGCCGTCGACCGTGATCGCCATGGTCTTGAAGGGGCGCAACGACAATGTCTGCGTTGCCATCACATGCTCGACCTCGCTGGTGCCGATTCCCATTGCGAGCGCACCGAATGCGCCGTGCGTCGACGTATGACTGTCGCCGCACACCACGGTGGTTCCGGGCTGCGTCAGGCCGAGCTGCGGTCCGACCACATGAACGATGCCTTGGTCGAGATCGCCCATGCGGTGCAAGCGAACTCCGAACTCCTCGCAATTTCGGCGCAAGGTGTCGACCTGAGTCTTCGACACGGGATCTGCGATCGGCTTGTCGATGTCGATCGTCGGAACGTTGTGGTCCTCGGTGGCGATCGTCAGGTCGGGACGGCGCAACTGGCGTCCCGCCAGGCGAAGTCCGTCGAATGCCTGGGGGCTCGTCACTTCGTGAACGAGGTGGAGATCGATGTAGATGAGGTCGGGATCCTGCCCCTCCCCTTTCACGACAACGTGGTCGTCCCACACCTTCTCGGCGAGAGTGCGTGCTTTCTGTGCCATGTCTTCCACCTCTGTACGTAGCCTCGCGTCGGCGGACTACGGGCTGGCCCGCCGCGCGTGAAGTAGGTCCCCAGCCTTCACAGCAGATGCAGACTGTCCCGAGGAAATGCGCTATCCCTCCAGGAAATGCGGTAGCATCCCACTATGCGAGAAACTGGTATCGACCTATGAGACAGCATAGCGGCATCGGCGTCCTGGACAAAGCAATGGGCGTGCTTCATGCAGTAGCTGAGGAACCGTGCAGCCTCACCGAACTCTGTGCACGAACCGGTTTGCCACGCGCGACCGCCCATAGACTCGCCGTCGGTCTCGAAGTCCATCGACTCCTCACTCGCGACTCGGACGGTCAGTGGTGCCCAGGGCCCGGACTCGCCGAACTCGCTGCCACCGCTAATGATCCACTCATTGCTGCGGCCGGACTCATCCTCCCCCGCCTTCGCGAAATCACCGGCGAAAGCGTCCAGCTGTACCGTCGCGAAGGCACACAACGCATCTGCGTCGCGTCGATGGAACCACCGACCGGCCTGCGTGACACGGTGCTCGTCGGAGCCCGACTGCCGATGAACGCCGGATCCGGCGCCAAGGTCCTTCTCGCATGGGCAGATCCACAAACCCAACGGACCGTCCTCGCCGATGCGTCCTTCGGCGAACGAGTGCTCCTCGAGGTTCGCCGGCGCGGCTGGGCACAGAGCGCAGCCGAACGTGAGCCGGGTGTCGCCAGCGTCGCGGCTCCCGTCCGAGACTCGGCAGGCGCTGTCATTGCCGCGATTTCGGTCTCCGGCCCCATCGATCGGATGGGTAGACGACCGGGAGCTCGCTGGGCGGCGGACCTTCTCGCAGCTGCCGAAGCGCTCCACAAGCGTCTGTAATTCGTGACACAGTAAGGCCTTCAGATCCTCGAGCACGTAGGAGTACGACGCGACCATGGCAGGAAAGCAGCGTAGTCAGATCACGATGACCGAGGCCGAAATCTCGAGCTTCGTCGAAAAGAACCGTACGGCAACGATGGCGACGTTGAGCGCCGACGGAATGCCTCACCTGATCGCGATGTGGTTCGCGATAGTCGACGGCGAAATCTGGTTCGAGACCAAAGCCAAGTCGCAGAAGGCCGTCAACCTTCGCCGGGACTCCCGAATGTCCGTCCTGATCGAAGACGGTCAGACGTACGACACGCTCCGAGGAGTCTCGATGGAGGGTACCGGGGTCATCGTCGAAGATCCGGAAGCCCTCTTCGCTGTGGGAATCAGCGTCTGGGAGCGATACACGGGCCCGTACACCGACGATCTCCGCCCGGCCGTCGACGCGATGCTCCACAAGCGCGTCGCGGTACGGTTCGTTCCCGATCGAACTCGTTCGTGGGATCACCGCAAGCTCGGGATGCCTGCGATGCCTCTTTCCGGCTCTACCGCACCGCCGCCGCAGCCCTGAGATTCGTGAGCGGAAAAATCACGAGCAATCGAATTCGGGCCGGCGTAGTTTCACCAACAGGCCCAACAACAAGGAGTGAGCATATGAGCGATCTCGACAGCAACACCCCGTCCGAACCCGAATCCCAATCGGAGGAAACCAAACGAAAGTTCCGTGAGGCCCTCGAACGGAAGAATCATCAGAACGCCAAATCGACCGACCATCGCGACGGACAGTCCAAGGTCCACAACACGCATGGCCCGGCCGATCACAAGCGAGAGTTCCGCCGTAAGAGCGGATAACCGATCGCGGACAACAGAGTGAGATGACGATCACCCCCAGTCGAATTCGACTGGGGGTGATCGTTTTTCGCATCGCCGGAAACATTTCCCGCACATACGAAAAGACCCCCCGATCAATGATCGGAGGGTCTTTCCTTTGTAGCCCCGACGGGATTCGAACCCGCGCTACCGCCTTGAGAGGGCGGCGTCCTAGGCCGCTAGACGACGGGGCCAGGACACGCTTTTTAAACGTGGTATTTCAGTCTTGCTCTTGGATGCTCAGCAAGCTTAGCTTGTCTGAGTCCGGCCACAAAATCGACCGGATTTCCGCTGGGGTACCAGGACTCGAACCTAGAATGGCGGTACCAGAAACCGCTGTGTTGCCAATTACACCATACCCCAAGGTCTTGCTCACCAGCCTTGCTCGATCCGCTTCGCTGTTGTGCTCGGCGGCTCGTCTCCGGCCGAAAAGAAGATTACCAGTACCCCTGCCCCAAATACCAAATCGTATGGTCACAGGAGGTTTTTGCTTCATTTTCGGCCGGAAGACCGTCCGATCTAGGCGGTTACCGCTGCCCTACCGGCGCGCAACCGAGCGAGCGAGACCTCACGACCGAGCAATTCCATCGACTCGTACAGCGGAGGGCTGATGTGAGAGCCCGTGATCGCGACCCGAACCGGAGCGAAGGCCTTACGCGGTTTGAGCTCCAGATCCTCGATGAGGGCCTTCTTGAGTGCTTCCTCGATACTGGCCGCCGACCACTCTGAGATGGCATCGAGCGCCGCAAGAGACGCGTCCAGAACCGGACCGGCATCTTCCTTCAAGTTCTTTGCCGTCGCGGCCGGATCGAGAGCAAACGACGCCTCGTCGACGAACAGGAATTTCAGCAGATCCCACGCGTCGGACAGGACGACGATGCGCGTCTGCACGAGGTCCGCCGCAACAGTGAACGTCGCTTCGTCGACGTCGGCGCCGATGTGTCCGTGCTCCACCAGGAACGACTTCAGACGACCGGCGAAGTCGGCCGGCTCGAGCAGACGAATGTGCTCGGCATTGATCGCGTCGGCCTTCTTCTGGTCGAAGCGGGCAGGATTGGAGTTGACCTTGGAGACGTCGAAGGCCGCAACCATCTCGTCGAGCGAGAAGACATCGTGATCGTCGGCGATGCTCCACCCGAGCAGAGCCAGGTAGTTCAGCAATCCCTCGGGAATGAAGCCCCGATCGCGGTGGATGAAGAGGTTGGACTCGGGATCGCGCTTGGAAAGCTTCTTGTTGCCCTGACCCATCACGAAAGGCAAGTGCCCGAACGACGGTGTGAAATCGGCGACACCGATACGAATCAATGCCTCGTACAACGCGAGCTGACGCGGAGTCGAGGACAGCAGATCTTCGCCGCGCAGTACATGGGTGATCTTCATCAACGCGTCGTCGACCGGGTTGACCAAGGTGTACAGCGGAATGCCGTTGCCGCGAGTCAGCGCGAAGTCCGGAACGGTGCCTGCCTTGAACGTGGTCTCGCCCCGCACCAGGTCGTTCCAGGTCAGATCATGATCGGGCATCCGGAGGCGGACGACGGGCTTGCGCCCCTCGGCGATGTAGGCAGCGCGCTGCTCGTCGCTGAGCTCGCGATCGAAGTTGTCGTATCCGAGCTTCGGATCGCGTCCGGCCGCCTTGTGTCGCGCTTCGACCTCCTCGTTCGTCGAGTAGGACTCGTAGGCCTCGCCCGCGGCCAGCAACTTGGCAACAACGTCGAGATGCAGGTCGCGACGCTCGGACTGGCGATACGGTGCGTGCGGCCCACCGACCTCCGGGCCTTCGTCCCAATTGAGCCCCAACCAGCGGAGGGCGTCGAGGATGGCCTGGTAGGACTCTTCACTGTCGCGCTGCGCATCGGTGTCTTCGATACGGAACACGAATGTGCCGCCGTGGTGTCGTGCGAATGCCCAGTTGAACAAGGCGGTGCGCACCAAACCCACGTGCGGGGTTCCGGTGGGTGACGGACAGAAACGGACGCGTACTTCGCTGTTGGTCATGGCTCACTTGGCTCGGCGATGATGGATGGTCGTACTACAGGTTAGTCCGGCAGCCCTTCCTCCATCCGGCCGATCACTTACCCGGCAGGACGTTGATGCGTGTCATGTCGCCGTCGTAGTAGGCCAGCAGTCGCTTGTCCATGACCTTTCGCCACAGCGGCGGCACCCACGCGCAGACGATCATGACTGCGTAACCCGCTGGAAGTTGCGGCGCTTCGGCCGCACTTCGCAGGCTCTGGTACCGCAGACGCGGATTCGCGTGATGGTCGCTGTGACGCTGAAGTTGATAGAGGAACAGATTGCTGACGACGTGGTCGCTGTTCCAGCTGTCCTCGGGCGAGCACCGGACGTACGAGCCGTCAGGCCGCTTCGCACGTAGCAAGCCGTAGTGCTCGAGATAGTTAGCGGTCTCGAGGAACGTGAAGCCTGCAATTGCCTGAACGGCGAGCCACGGCGCAATTTCCCAGCCGAACGCGGCGATCAGACTGCCGAACAGAACCACACTCATCGCCCACGCGTTCAGGATGTTGTTGCGGTAACTCCACGTCCGTCTCCCCTGACGCCTCAGACGAGCGCTTTCGATCCGCCATCCCGAGCGCAGGCCGCCGATGACGCTGCGAGGCAAGAAGAACCAGAAGTTTTCCTTGTACCGCGAGCTGGCCGGATCCTCCGGCGTCGCGACGCGGACGTGATGACCATGGTTGTGTTCGACGTAGAAATGGCCGTAGAAGGACTGCGCGAGCGCTACTTTCGCGAGCCACTTCTCGAGCTTCTCACTCTTGTGCCCCAATTCATGCGCCGCGTTGATCCCCACACCGGCAACCACGCCGGCAGTCATCGCGAGCGCGAACTTCTCCCCCGCCGCCATCGGCGCGTTCACCCAACACCACGCGACGAACACCAGCCCGACGTATTGGAGGGGCAGGAACAAGTACGTGCACCAGCGGTAGAAACGATCCTCTTGCAATTCAGGGATCGCTTCGTCCGGTGGGCTGTTACCGTCCTCGCCCGCCAGGAGATCGATCAGGGGAATGACGATGACGATCAGCCACGCCCCGATGGCCCAGAAGAGCCCGAGACTGAATTTGTCGACCAGGAACCACGCAGCGAACGGGCTGAGAGGAACCAGCAAACCCAGTGGCCACAGGTAGCGCTTCTTGTCTCGCCACACCGGCCGCTGCCCGTTCCGCGCTTGCCCTGCCGCTGTCCGGGAGGCTTCCGCGAAGGTCGTCATGTATCACCGCGTTTCTGCGCAATCCACTCGATTGCCCCATCGGCTTCTATCCAGTTATCGGTCACCCTACTGCTCAGCGTTACATTTCAGGGAATTTGGTCTGTTACGGGCCGCGACAGCAAACCGTATGGCGAACTCTCCCAAACTGGCCAAATCCGACATAACGCCAGGAGGATCAGAGGCGAAGCTTCGCCTGGGTCATGAAACCCGCAGGTCAGTCCCGGAGCCTGATTTCTTCGAGTCGGTTGGCAATCCCGATCAATCCACTGGCGATAGTTACCATCTTGCAACTTTTCTGCGACAGACACCTCTCGACCTCACACCACGACGGAGGCCCCATCCGGTTGGATGGGGCCTCCGTAGTCGCGTGACTGAACGAACCGGGTCAGATCAGCTCTTGGCGGTCACCGGGTTCGTGAGCGTGCCGATCCCCGAGACCGTGACCGACACGGAATCGCCGTCGACGATCGGGCCTACTCCGGCGGGGGTGCCGGTGAGGATGACGTCGCCAGGCAAGAGAGTCATCACCGCCGAGATCCACTCGATGATCTTCGGAATGTCGTGGAGGAGAAAAGCCGTGCTGCTGTCCTGCTTGACCTGGCCGTTCACCTCGGTCTTGATATCGACGTCGGACGCATCCAGACTGGTTTCGATCCAGGGGCCGAGTGGGCAGAAAGTGTCGTGGCCCTTCGCGCGCGTCCACTGCCCGTCGTGACGCTGATGATCTCGCGCCGACACGTCGTTGGCGATCGTGTAACCGAGGACCACGCTCAACGCCTTCGCCGCCGGAACGTCCTTGCACGGTTGACCGATGACGACCGCGAGTTCACCCTCGAAGTGCACCTCGTTCGAGGTGGGAGGCAAGACGATCGGGGCACCCGGGCCAACTATGGACGTGTTTGGCTTGAGGAAGATCACGGGGTCCGCGGGAGCCTCTCCGCCCATCTCCGCGATGTGATCTGCATAATTCTTGCCGATGCAGATCACCTTGCTGGCGAGAATCGGAGCCAGCAGACGAACATCGGCGAGCGGCCAACTTCGGCCGGTAAATGTGGGGTTCCCGAACGGGTGCTCCGCAATTTCCTTGGCGACGAGGGCATCCTCTTCACCTTCGATACTGACGAACGCAACACCATCGGGACTGGCAATTCGACCAAGACGCATGCCGGCCAGTCTATCGGGGTGCCGGAAACGACTGACGCGCGCAAGCCGCAAGGCTTACGCGCGTCAGTCTCGTGAAAGAATTCCTTACAGCGCTGCAGTGATCCGGTCGCCGATCTCCGTTGTGGAGATGGGACCTTCGCCGCGGGTAGCCAGGTCGGCAGCGACCACAGCCTCGACCCGAGCGGCGTCGTCCTCGCGTCCGAGATGGCGAAGAAGCAGTGCGGCCGAGAGGATCGCGGCGGTGGGATCAGCGATTCCCTTGCCGGCGATGTCCGGAGCACTGCCGTGTACGGGCTCGAACATCGACGGGTTGGTACCCGAGGCATCGATGTTTCCGCTTGCGGCCAAACCGATGCCACCGGTTACGGCGCCGGCGAGGTCGGTGATGATGTCACCGAAGAGGTTGTCCGTGACGATCACGTCGAAGCGCGACGGGTCGGTGACCATGTAGATCGTGGCCGCGTCGATGTGGCAGTACGCGGTTTCGACGTCCGGGAACTCGGCACCGACGGTCTCGATTGCACGCGTCCAGATTGCGCCCGCGTTGGAGAGCACGTTGGTCTTGTGAATCAAGGTGAGGTGCTTGGACCGGGTCTGCGCCAAGGCAAATGCGTAACGCACCACGCGCTCGGCACCGAACCAGGTATTGATCGACACCTCGGTTGCGATCTCGTGATCGGTGCCGACGCGGATCGCTCCACCGTTTCCGGTGTACGGACCCTCGGTGCCTTCACGAACCACGACGAAGTCGATCTCCGGCTGGGCCGCCAACGGCGACAGCGCACCCGGATACAGCTGTGCGGGGCGAAGGTTCACGTGATGATCGAGCTGGAAGCGCATGTTCAGCAGCAGACCACGCTCGAGGATGCCGGGTGCGACGATCCGCGGATCACCGATGGCGCCCAACAGGATTGCGTCGTGCTGACGAATCTGGTCCAGCTCGTCCGCCGGAAGCAACTCGCCGGTGGCGTTGTAGCGACGGGCACCGAGATCGTATTCGGTGGTTTCCAGATCCGGAACCAACTTGCCGAGCACCTTGAGCGCTTCGGCTGTGACCTCGACGCCGATTCCGTCACCCGGAATGACCGCAAGCTTCATGGAGTCCTCATCTCAGTAGAGCTGTGCGCCTTTATCAACCGCGGGCGGTTGATAAAGGCGCACAGCAAAAACAATCAGGAAAGGTCGACCTGGGCGACGCGAGCGTCGAGCTGCGAGACGATTGCCTCGACCTCGGCGTCACCGACGACGCGATCGACGCGCAAGATGACAGTGGCGCCTTCGCCTTCGGCATCCTGGCTCAGTGCTGCTGCGAGGATGTCGACGCCCGCGTTTCCGAGGACGGTGCCGAGGACACCGAGAACGCCCGGGCGATCGCTGTAGTGAACGACGATGTTGTGGCCCTCGGCGCGCAGGTCGAAGCTGCGTCCGTTGATGTTGACGATCTTCTCGACCTGCTGCAGACCGGTGAGTGCGCCCGTGACCGACGTGACCGTGCCGTCGGCGGCAACTGCACGCACCTCGACCGCGCTGCGGTGAGCAAGAGCCTCGGAGTGCTTCTCGACCGACACGGTCACGCCGCGCTGCTCGGCCAGTGCCGGAGCGTTGACGAACGTGACAGCCTCATCGCTGCTGGCGGAGAACACACCGCGCAGTGCAGCCAGTCCGAGGATGTCGACGGTTTCGGCAGACAGCTCGCCGGTGGCGACAACCTGCACGGTCTGCACAGCTTCGGGCGACAACGTCGCAGCGAGGAGACCGAGCTTGCGGACGAGCTCGAGCCACGGAGCAACTTCTTCGCCCACGGGGCCGCCGGAGACGTTGACAGCCTCGGGAACGAATTCGCCTGCCAGAGCGAGGAGAACACTCTTGGCCACGTCGATGCCTGCGCGGTCCTGAGCCTCGGACGTCGATGCTCCGAGGTGCGGGGTGACAACGACGTTGTCGAGCTCGAAAAGCTTGGAATCGGTGCACGGCTCGGTGCTGAACACGTCGAGACCGGCGCCTCGGACCTTGCCGGAGACGAGTGCGTCGTAGAGCGCATCTTCGTCGATCAGACCACCGCGAGCGGCGTTGACGATGATGACGCCGTCCTTGGCCTTGGCGAGGCGCTCGGCGTTGATCAGGCCGGCCGTTTCCTTGGTCTTGGGCAGGTGCACGGAGATGAAGTCGGCGCGCTCGACGAGCTCGTCGATGGTGACCAGTTCGATGCCGAGCTGCGCTGCGCGCGCTGCGGGCAGGTAGGGGTCGTACGCGATGATCGTGGTCTCGAACGCAGCGAGACGCTGCGCGAAGAGCTGGCCGATGCGGCCGAGTCCGACGACACCGACGGTCTTGCCGAGGATCTCGACACCGTTGAACTTGCTTCGCTTCCAGGTGTTCTCACGCAGGGTCTTGTCTGCTGCGGGAATCTGGCGAGCGGTCGACATGAGGAGCGCGACAGCGTGCTCGGCAGCGGAGTGAATGTTGGAGGTCGGTGCGTTGACGACCATCACGCCGCGCTCGGTGGCTGCGGGGATCTCGACGTTGTCCAGGCCGACACCGGCGCGGCCGATGATCTTCAGCTTGGTGCCGGCAGCCAGAACCTCGGCGTCGACGGTAGTGGCGGAACGGACGAGAATCGCGTCGGCCTCGGGTACCGCGGCGAGCAGCGCCGGGCGGTCGGGTCCGTCGACCCAACGCACCTCCACACCGTCACCGAGCGCCTCGACTGTGGACGGCGCGAGCTTGTCGGCGATCAGAACAACGGGACGGCCAGGCTGGCTCACGTGCAAACTCCCTGATTAGGTGGGTGTGAAGGTGGTTTAACCACCGATAGTTTAGTGCGCGCTCACTTGGAATCCACAACGCGGTAGGCAATACCACATAGTGGACACATTCGCGGGCAAATTCTCGATGGAATATGAATCCGGACTCAGACGACCCGGAAAACGACTCCGGCCCAATGCCGCGCTGGTTCAACGTAATTGAACCGGCGCGGCATCAGGCCAGTGGAGACGTGGAGCGTGAAACTGCGAATTACGCGGTTTCGGTGATCGGACGATCGACCCAGCTCATCAGGTCGCGCAGCTTCTTGCCGGTGACCTCGATGGGGTGCTCGGCGTTGGCCTTGCGCAGGCCCTCGAGCTCGGTGTTGCCGTTCTCGACGTTGGCAACCAGACGACGGGTGAACTCGCCGGACTGGATGTCGGCCAGGATCGCCTTCATGCGCTCCTTGGTGTCGGCGTCGATGACGCGCGGGCCGGAGAGGTATCCACCGAACTCAGCGGTGTCGGACACCGAGTAGTTCATGCGGGCGATGCCACCCTCGTACATGAGGTCGACGATGAGCTTGAGCTCGTGCAGAACCTCGAAGTACGCCATCTCGGGCGCGTAGCCGGCCTCGACCATGACCTCGAAACCGGTCTTGACCAGTTCCTCGGTGCCGCCGCAGAGCACGGCCTGCTCGCCGAAGAGGTCCGTCTCGGTCTCTTCCTTGAACGTGGTCTTGATGACGCCTGCGCGGGTTCCGCCGATGCCCTTGGCGTAGGACAGAGCGAGAGCCTGTCCTTCACCCTTGGGATCCTGGTCGATGGCGATGAGCGCGGGAACGCCCTTGCCGTCGACGAACTGACGACGCACCAGGTGGCCGGGGCCCTTGGGGGCGACCATGCCGACGGTGACGAACTCCGGAGCCTTGATCAGGTCGAAGTGAATGTTCAGGCCGTGACCGAAGAACAGCGCGTCGCCGTCCTTGAGGTTCGGCTCGATGTCATTGGTGAAAATGCTCGCCTGCGCGGTGTCAGGTGCGAGCACCATGATGACGTCGGCCCACTCGGAAACCTCTGCCGGCGTACCGACCGTCAGCCCCTGCTCTTCAGCCTTCTCACGCGACTTCGAGCCTTCCTTGAGGCCGATGCGCACATCGACGCCCGAGTCACGCAGGCTCAGCGAATGGGCGTGGCCCTGGCTTCCGTAGCCGATCACAGCAACCTTGCGGCCCTGAATGATCGACAGATCGGCATCGTCGTCGTAGAACATCTCGACTGCCACAGTTCTCAACCTCTCCTTGGATTTTTACGTGTCTAAAAGTACTAGCGGGTGGCCGTGATCGACTTCGGCCCTCGACCGACTGCCACGACCCCGGACTGAACGATCTCCCGGATACCGTACGGATCAAGCATCCGCAGCAGTGCATCCAGCTTGGACCGAGTACCGGTCGCCTCGATGGTGACGGACTCCGGAGAGACGTCGATCACCTTGGCGCGGAACAGGTTCACCGTTTCGATGACCTGCGTGCGCACGCTTGCATCAGCGCGCACCTTGATGAGCACGAGCTCGCGAGCGACGGATGCTTCACCGTCCTGCTCGACGATCTTGATGACGTTGATCAGCTTGTTGAGCTGCTTCGTCACCTGCTCGAGAGGGAACTCGTCGACCGTGACGACGATGGTCATACGTGAGATCTCGGGGATCTCGGTTCCGCCCACCGCAAGGGATTCGATGTTGAATCCGCGGCGGGAGAAAAGTGCGGAGACGCGAGCCAGCACGCCTGGCTTGTCCTCGACGAGAACACTGAGGGTGTGACTGGTGCTCACTTCTGATCCTCCCCTGTGCCCGCGGCGGGTCCGGCTTGCTCGCGTGACATGGCTTCGTGGATGACGGCGGGCTCGGCAACTGCCTCGTCGTCGTCGAACAGCGGCCGGATGCCCCGGGCCGCCATGATTTCGTCGTTGCTCGTTCCGGCAGCGACCATCGGCCACACCTGTGCGTCGGCAGTGACGATGAAGTCGATCACGACAGGCTTGTCGTTGATGGACTGCGCCTCACGGATCGCAGCCTCGACATCTTCTTCACGCTCGACACGAATTCCGTGGCAGCCCAATGCTTCTGCGAGCTTCACGAAGTCCGGGATGCGGATGGCGCCGTGCGTTCCGAGGTTGGTGTTGGAGTAGCGCTCTTCGTAGAAGAGTGTCTGCCACTGACGCACCATGCCGAGGTTGCCGTTGTTGATGAGGGCAACCTTGATCGGGATACCTTCGAGGGCACAGGTTGCGAGTTCCTGATTGGTCATCTGGAAGCAGCCGTCGCCGTCGATCGCCCACACCTCGGTGTCGGGCATACCCATCTTGGCGCCCATGGCTGCGGGAACCGCGTACCCCATGGTGCCGAGCCCGCCCGAGTTGAGCCACGTGCGCGGCTTCTCGTAGCCGACGAACTGCGCGGCCCACATCTGGTGCTGACCGACGCCGGCGCAGTAGATGGCATCCGGTCCTGCGAGCTTGCCGACGGTCTGGATGACGTACTCCGGGCTCAGCTGACCGTCGGTGGGACGGTCGTAGCTCAGCGGGTACGTACGACGGATGTCGTTCAGGTACGCCCACCACTCGGTGAGGTCGAACGTGGTGCCCGTGGCCATGTCGGCACGGATCGCCTCGATGAGTTCGGTGATGACCTCTTTGCAGTCGCCCACGATCGGGACGTCCGCGTAGCGGTTCTTGCCGATCTCGGCCGGGTCGATGTCGGCATGGATGACCTTGGCGTCGGGCGCGAAGGAATTCAGCTGACCGGTGACGCGGTCGTCGAAACGCGCACCGAGGGTGATCAGTAGATCGCTACGCTGCAGAGCGGCGACTGCGGCAACGGTGCCGTGCATTCCCGGCATACCGCAGTTGAGGTCGTGGCTGTCCGGGAACGCGCCGCGGGCCATCAGCGTGGTGACGACGGGGATACCGGTCAGCTCGGCCAATTCGAGCAGCTCCGGCGAGGAGTCGGACTTGATGACGCCGCCACCGACGTACAGAACCGGCGACTTGGCGTCGGCGATCAGACGTGCAGCTTCACGAACCTGCTTGCCGTGCGGCTTGGTCACCGGGCGGTAGCCCGGCAGACGCATCTCCGGCGGCCACGAGAACGTGGTCTGCGACTGCAGGATGTCCTTGGGGATATCGACCAGGACGGCGCCGGGGCGACCGCTGGCCGCGAGGTAGAAGGCCTCGGCCATGATGCGCGGGATGTCGATCGCGTCGGTGATCAGGAAGTTGTGCTTGGTGACCGGCATCGTGATGCCTGAGATATCGGCTTCCTGGAAGCCGTCGGTACCGATCAGCGAGCGCGCCACCTGCCCGGTGATCGCGACGATCGGAACGGAGTCCATCTGCGCGTCGGCCAGCGGCGTGACCAGGTTGGTCGCACCGGGACCCGAGGTGGCCATGCAGACGCCGACCTTGCCGGTCGCCTGGGCGTAACCGGTGGCAGCGTGGCCTGCACCCTGCTCGTGGCGCACGAGCACGTGGCGGACCTTGACCGAATCGAAGAGTGGGTCGTAAACCGGGAGCACGGCACCGCCGGGAATGCCGAATACCGTGTCGACCTCGAGCTCTTCGAGGGCTCGAACCACAGACTGCGCGCCGGTTACCCGCTCAGGCGGAAGCTGGCGACGGTTGGCCGTCTGGGTTGCGGCAGCCGCGGTTGTCGGGCTCGGTGTCCCTGACTTGCGCGGCGTGGGTTGAGGCCGTGCTGTTGGTGCGCTCACTGGGAAATCCTCTGATTCTGGCTCCGGGCAACAAAAAACCCCCGTCAGCATCTGCTGAGCGAGGGTGGCGCGTCGTTATCTGGTGAGTTGAAAAATCGACTCAGGCGACGACGCGCCGGCCGATTACGAGCAACTCATTCTGTTTCACGCACTCGACAGTAGAGGCGCTAGTCGCGAACGGCAAACTTGGTGAGTCGACCGTCCCAGAATCTGAGATACATCGGCTGCAATGCGAAGATGTAGAGGTGTCAACTTCGCAGCAGCCCGTGCCACCGGCTCAATCATCCCACACGCCGAAACCACTTCGGCACGTCATCCGCATTTCGCAGCTCGCTTACATGGCGTGCGCGTTCCTTCTGTTCGCGGTCAGCTTCCCGATCTTCGGGTGGCCCGTCGCCTTCAGCTGGTTGCTGATCCTTCCGATCATCGCCGTCTATCTCGTCGCGCGACTGCGCACCACCGTCAGCCCTGACGGCCTCGAGGTCCGCTCGACGTTCTCCAAGCGCACCCTCGCCTGGGACGACGTCAAGGGTTTCCGCTTCCCGAAGCGGAGTTGGGCGCGCGCGGAACTCACCGACGGAACCGAGGTGACCCTGCCTGCGGTCAGCTTCGTCAGGCTTCCCGAGATCGCGATCGCCAGCGGCGGCCGCATCACCGATCCCTACGCATCCGCCGCAGAAGCCTTCGCCGCCAAGGAAGCCGAAGAGGAAGAAGCAGCTGCAGAAGCAGAAGCAGAATCCGAGCTCGTCGAGAACACACAGGACCAGCCCGAAGAGAAGCGCCCGTAGCACGCGAGTAGCGTTGAAAGGCCCTCGCTTCTATTTGAGTGGACCAGCAACGATCACATAAGGAACACGCCCATGCCCCCGTTGAGGTCACGCACCACCACCATCGGACGTAATGCTGCCGGAGCCCGATCCCTGTGGCGCGCCACAGGAATGACGGATTCCGACTTCGGAAAGCCGATCGTCGCCGTAGCGAACTCGTACACCCAGTTCGTACCCGGCCACGTGCATCTCAAGAACGTGGGCGAGATCGTTGCCGAGGCCATCAGTGCGGCCGGCGGCGTCGCTCGTGAGTTCCACACCATCGCAGTCGACGACGGCATCGCAATGGGCCACGGCGGAATGCTCTACTCGCTCCCGAGCCGCGAGATCATCGCCGACTCGGTCGAGTACATGGCAAACGCCCACACAGCCGACGCACTGGTGTGTATCTCCAACTGCGACAAGATCACTCCCGGCATGCTCAACGCTGCGATGCGCCTGAACATCCCGACCGTCTTCGTCTCCGGTGGTCCGATGGAGGCCGGTAAGGCAGTGGTCGTCGGCGGCGTGGCCCAAGCCCCCACCGACCTCATCACCGCGATCTCCGCCTCTGCCAACGATGCCGTGTCCGACGAGGGCCTCGACGAGGTCGAGCGCAGCGCGTGCCCGACATGCGGGTCCTGCTCCGGAATGTTCACCGCCAATTCCATGAACTGCCTGACGGAGGCCCTCGGCCTCGCATTGCCGGGCAACGGCTCCACGCTGGCAACTCACAAGGCTCGTCACGCACTCTTCTCTCGTGCGGGCACCACCGTGGTCGAGGCGGCCCTCAAGTACTACCGCGACGGCGACGAGTCGGTGCTGCCGCGCAACATCGCGACCCCGGCAGCGTTCCGCAACGCGATGGCTCTCGACGTCGCCATGGGCGGTTCCACCAACACCGTCCTGCACACGCTGGCTGCGGCGCAGGAAGGCGAGGTCGACTTCGACCTCGACACCATCGACGCGATCAGCCGAAAGGTTCCGTGCCTGTCCAAGGTCTCTCCCAACTCGGACTATCACATGGAAGACGTCCACCGCGCCGGCGGAATCCCCGCCCTGCTCGGTGAGCTTCGCCGCGGCGGACTCCTCGAAACCGACGTGTCCACCGTGCACACCAAGAGCTTCGACCAGTGGCTCGACGACTGGGACATCCGCTCCGGCAAGGCAACCGACGAGGCAATCGAACTCTTCCACGCGGCTCCCGGCGGCGTGCGCACCATCGAACCGTTCTCCACGGACAACCGTTGGTCTGCCCTCGACACCGATGCGGCCGGCGGCTGTATCCGCGACGTCGAGAACGCCTACACCGTCGAAGGCGGCTTGGTTGTCCTGCGCGGCAACATCGCACTCGACGGCGCAATCCTCAAGACGGCCGGCATCGACGAGGAACTGTTCTCCTTCCAGGGCCCGGCGCTCGTCGTCGAATCCCAAGAAGAAGCCGTCTCGGTCATCTTGCAGAAGAAGATCAAGGCCGGCGACGTTCTCGTCGTGCGCTACGAAGGCCCCAAGGGCGGCCCCGGCATGCAGGAAATGCTGCACCCCACTGCCTTCCTCAAGGGCGCAGGCCTCGGTAAGGAATGCGCGCTGATCACCGACGGTCGTTTCTCGGGCGGAACCTCCGGGCTGTCCATCGGTCACATCTCCCCCGAGGCTGCCGCAGGCGGAATCATCGGTCTCGTCCAGAACGGCGATCAGGTTCGCATCGACGTCGCCTCGCGCACGCTCGAGATCCTGGTCGACGACGACGTCCTCGCCGAGCGACGCGCGAAGATGGAGGCCTCGGAGCGCCCGTGGCAGCCGGTCGATCGTCAGCGCACCGTGACGACAGCACTGCGCGCCTACGCCGCTCTGGCGACGTCCGCCGACAAGGGCGCGGTTCGCTACGTTCCGTAAGTTCTGCCACGAATCGAAAAAATCCCCGGCCGCTTTTCGGCCGGGGATTTTTTCTGTCAGCGCTCGTGCGGCTCGAGACGCCCGTAGCCGATGTGACAGTCACACAAGGTTTTCGGGCAACCGCACGTGCGGCAACCAACTCAGCTCCACGAGAATGCTCGCCAACGGGCCACGGCAGAGGGTCGACAGAGTCGGGTTCATGTCACTTCGGAGAAGAACGCGGGACCGACTGCGTCCGAACACGCCGTACTTCCTCCGGTGTTGTATGAGCTTGAACCACAACCCAATCCGATCATCCCGTCGCCGACACACTCTGCCACGACGCGTGATGGACGCTCGACCGGATCCAGGTACGCGGTGGTCCTCTCGCCTGTCGCCCCGATACGGGTGAAATGGGACGTGCTGGTACAGCGACAGTGCAACTCATCGACAGCAAGACCGACCGACAGGTGCCGAATAGTCGGGCGACACGCGGAGCACCAACGGAACGATATGAGCTATCAGACATTTCAGACCGAATCGCGCGTCCGGCTCGTGAGCGAATTCACTTGGACGTAGGGTTTCAGACACCAGCTGATCAATTCAGATACATGAGGGGGGATGACTTTCAGTCAGGTGATCATTTCGGTCAGTTCGAGCGAGCCGACTTGCACACGGCGCTCACCAGTGGTTCCCTCATCAGGTCGCTGAGACGCACATCACAACGACGACAGTCAGCCACCGCCCGTCACCCACAAGGTCGACGGGAAACAACCAAGGAGCAATACATGCCCGGAGTCGGCATATGGCGCACCAAATCCGTCGAGCAATCGATCGCGGACACCGACGAGCCTGAGACAAAGCTCAAGAAGGAACTGACCGCGAAGGACCTCACGGTATTCGGAGTCGCCGTCGTCATCGGCGCAGGCATCTTCACGCTGACTGCTCGAACCGCAGGCAATGTCGCAGGACCCTCCATTTCACTGGCATTCGTTCTCGCTGCCATCGCCTGTGGCCTCGCCGCGCTGTGTTACGCGGAGTTCGCCTCCACCGTCCCCGTCGCAGGCAGCGCATACACGTTCTCCTACGCCACGTTCGGGGAGTTCGCCGCCTGGATCATCGGCTGGGACCTCATTCTCGAGTTCGCTCTCGCGTCCGCCGTCGTCGGCAAAGGCTGGTCGCTGTACCTCGGCAACGTCATCGGGGCCAGCGGAAGCACCACCGCCCACATCGGTTCGATCAGCTTCGACTGGGGCGCTCTGCTTATCATCGGCGCGATCACGCTGATCCTCGCGATCGGCACCAAGGTTTCCTCGCGAGTCTCCGCAATCATCACCGCGATCAAGATCGCAGTAGTCCTGCTCGTCATCGTCGTGGGCGCGTTCTACATCAAGAAGGAGAACTACTCCCCCTTCATCCCGCCGTCCGAAGGAACCGAGAGTTCTGCAAGCGGAATCCATCAGACCTTGTTCTCCTGGCTGACCGGCGCAGGCGGAAGCAGCTACGGCGCTTACGGATTGCTCGCAGCCGCCAGCCTCGTGTTCTTTGCCTTCATCGGTTTCGACGTCGTCGCCACCACCGCCGAGGAAACCAAGAACCCGCAGAAGTCGTTGCCGCGAGGAATCTTCGGCTCGCTCGCCATCGTCACGGTTCTCTACGTTGCCGTCACGCTCGTACTGACCGGCATGGTCAAGTACACCGAACTCAAGGACGGCAGTCCGCTGGTCGGCGATTCCAGCGCCACCCTCGCAACCGCATTCGAGGCCAACGGAATCGGTTGGGCACAAACCGCCATCAACTTCGGTGGCCTGGCCGGCCTCACGACAGTTGTCATGGTCATGATGCTCGGCCAGACCCGCGTCCTCTTCGCCATGTCCCGTGACGGACTCATGCCGCGCAGCCTGGCCAAGACCAACGCCAAGGGCATCCCGATGCGCATCACGTTGATCGTCGGTGGCATCGTCGCCGTCCTGGCAGCCTTCTTCCCGATGGGCACGCTCGAAGAGATGGTCAACATCGGAACGCTGTTCGCCTTCGTCCTGGTTTGTGTCGGTGTCATCGTCCTTCGCCGCACCCGCCCCGACCTGCCGCGCGGATTCCGCGTCCCGCTGGTGCCGTTCGTTCCGATCGTCGCCGTGCTCGCCTGCGGTTGGCTGATGCTCAACCTCTCGGTCGAGACCTGGATCCGGTTCCTCGTCTGGATGGCCATCGGTGTGCTCGTGTACTTCGCCTACGGTCACCGCAAGTCGGTCCTCGGTCGCAAGCTCAAGGACGGAACGGCCATCCCGTCCGCGAACGCCGACCCGGTACTCGTCAAGGACTGATCCTTCACAAACGAACCGCCGCTCTCCGATTCGGAGAGCGGCGGTTCGTTTGTTCGACGGCGCGAGTTTCAGATGAGCGGATTGGCACCGTTCAGGAAGATCCAGGTGCAGACGCCGGCAGCGATACCAAGGATCAAAACCACGAGCGATCCGATAAACGGACGAGTTGCCCAGCCACGACGACCGTCGAGCGCAATACGACCTGGTCCCGTCAAAATGATGACGCCCGCACAGATTCCGAGCAGCATCTCGTACTCGGTCCCGGCCGGGGCGAAGTACTCCAGGCCGGGTGCGCTCGCCTGACGCAGCGCCCACGCATTGATCATCACCGCCAGAACCGACGCTGCCGCAACGGGAGTCAGCAACCCGAGGATCAGGAGGGCGCCACCTGCGACTTCACCGACGGCGCCGAGTATCGCCATCCACTTCGCCTGCTGGAACCCGGCGTCCGCCAGCATCGACTCGAACCCGTTCAGCCCCGGCCCGTTCCAGACACCGGTCAACTTCTGCAGACCGTGCACCAACGCAGTTCCACCGACGGCCAATCGCAGTGCAAGCAACCCGAGGTCGAGAGTGCCTCGGCCCCGCGGAGACTCAGTTGTACCTGCCACGGCTTCGGCGGTGGGGACGGCGGCGATCGGAGCGTCGTACGCCGTCTCACGCTCGAGAGCCACGGTCGGCTGATCCGCGCCAGGTGCTCGGTATGTCGGTATCTGTTCGGTCAGGGAGTTCGCGTTCGTGGAACCGAAATCGAGATCGTCGTCGGTCCGCGGCAACGGATTCTTGGCGCTCACCGTCGGAAATTGTTCGGTGGGCGAATCATACGGACTGGACACATTGCCCGTCGGCTTGTCCGCATCCGACAACTCGCTGGGATCTTTTCGCTCGTCAGTCACGTAGGTGAGCCTATGACCGATTCACGAACTCGACGGGGAACCTTGGTCCGGCGTGGCGGCATCTGCCGTGCATTACGTAACGTCTTGGGCATGACTACGGGTAGGCATGCAGCGCTGGGCGCACTGGCGCTGGTGCTCGGGACATCGTTGCTCGCAGGTTGCGCCGACTTCGACGAATCGACTGCCTCGCCGTTCACACCCGAACCGACCAACCAGGCCAGCGCGGAAGTGCAGCCGGAGAACCCGCCGCCGTCGACCACGCCGCCGGCGCCGCGGACCGGCCCCCTCGGACCGTGTCAGGATGCCGACACCGCCGTGATCGCAACCTGTCTCGACACCACGGGTGGGCTCGTCACACTCCCGGACGGGAACTCCGGACTGGTCGCCGAACGGCGGACCGGCCGGATCATGCAGGTAGCTCCCAACACGACACCGGTCGAGGTAGCCAAGATCGACGTCGACGGCAGCGGTGACGGCGGCCTTCTCGACATCGCACTCTCCCCCACGTTTGTCGAAGACAACCTGATCTATGCCTACGTCACCACCGGAACGGACAACCGGGTGGTCCGCATCGCTCCGGGTGACACCGCCAAGGAAGTACTCGGTGGAATCCCGCGCGGCGCGAGCGGCAACGGCGGGTCACTGGAGTTCGCGGCCCCGGACCAGCTCATGGTTCTGACAGGCGATACCGGAAACCCTGCGGTTGCTCAGGATCCCGCCTCGTTGGCGGGGAAACTCTTGCGGGTCCGATCGCTGACACCCAACGCTGCGCCGCCTCGCCCGGAAGTTGTTCTGTCCGGAATCGGAAACGGCGGCGGCGTGTGCGTCGATCCGGGAATCGCGACGTGGGTCACGGACCGAACCACTCTCGAGGATCGCCTCCAACGCGTCGGCGCCGACGGCACGGTGACATCCCCCGCGTGGACGTGGCCCGACCGACCCGGAGTCGGCGGGTGCATCGCGGCGCAGGGAGTGGTAGCTGTCGCGCTGGGGGCCGGCAAAGCGATCTCGGCGCTGGCCGCAGATCCAGGAACAGGAGCAGTTACGACCGCGCCGTCGGCAGTGGCGAAAGACACGTACGGCCAGCTGGGCGGTTTGGCACTCGGATCCGACGGTTTGATGTGGGCGAGCACGATAAACAAAACCGCGGGCGAGCCGGGTCCGAACGACGACAAGGTGGTCAAGATCCCGATGCCGAGTGGCAGCGGCGGGATCGACTGAGCCGCCATGTCTGTTCGGTCACGGATCCCGTGACCGAACATGCACAGATGCGTACTCTTTTGTTAGCGGGGCTAAACACCACGCATTTGCCAGGACCGGTTGGCCCAACCACGACAAAGGAGTCGGTATGAAGGCAATCCAGTACACGAGAATCGGCGCAGAACCCGAACTCACGGAGATTCCCAAACCCGAGCCCGGTCCAGGTGAAGTGCTCCTGGAAGTCACCGCTGCCGGCGTCTGCCACTCGGACGACTTCATCATGAGCCTGCCCGAGGAGCAGTACACCTACGGCCTTCCTCTCACGCTCGGCCACGAGGGCGCCGGCCGGGTCGCCGCCGTCGGCGAGGGCGTCGAAGGGCTCGACATCGGAACCAATGTCGTCGTCTACGGACCCTGGGGCTGTGGCAGCTGTTGGCACTGCTCGCAAGGACTCGAAAACTACTGTTCTCGAGCAAAAGAACTCGGCATCAATCCTCCTGGTCTCGGTGCACCCGGCGCGTTGGCCGAATTCATGATCGTCGATTCACCTCGCCACCTCGTCCCGATCGGCGACCTCGATCCGGTCAAGACGGTGCCGCTGACCGACGCCGGTCTGACTCCGTATCACGCGATCAAGCGTTCACTGCCGAAACTTCGCGGTGGCTCGTACGCCGTCGTCATCGGTACCGGCGGTCTCGGCCATGTCGCCATCCAACTCCTCCGCCACCTCTCGGCAGCAACCGTCATCGCACTCGACGTGAGCGCGGACAAGCTCGAACTGGCAACCAAGGTAGGCGCTCACGAAGTGGTTCTGTCCGACAAGGACGCGGCCGAGAACGTCCGCAGTATCACCGGAAGTCAGGGCGCCGCACTGGTTCTCGACTTCGTCGGCTATCAGCCCACCATCGACACCGCGATGGCTGTCGCCGGCGTCGGATCGGACGTCACGATCGTCGGGATCGGCGACGGGCAGGCCCATGCCAAAGTCGGGTTCTTCCAAAGTCCTTACGAGGCTTCGGTGACAGTTCCGTATTGGGGTGCCCGCAACGAGCTGATCGAATTGATCGACCTGGCGCACGCCGGCATCTTCGACATCGCGGTGGAGACCTTCAGTCTCGACAACGGCGCCGAAGCGTATCGACGACTGGCCGCCGGAACGCTCAGCGGCCGCGCGGTTGTGGTCCCTGGTCTGTAGACCGACAGCGGCAAAACGACAGCGAAAAACACTGATGCCCGGCCGAATTCGATTCGGCCGGGCATCAGTGTCAGAAATTCAGTGTGCGCTAGCTGCACGCCTCGATGACAAGTTCCTTCACACGAGCCGCGTCTGCCTGTCCACGAGTGGCCTTCATGACGTCGCCGACGATCTTTCCGGCGGCCTGCACCTTGCCACTGCGAATCTTGTCCGCGATGTCGGGGTTCGCTGCGAGCGCTTCGTCGACGGCTGCCTTGAGCTTGGTTTCGTCACGTTCGACGACCAACTCCGGGTGGGCCGCGACAACCTGCTCCGGGTCACCCTCGCCGTCGAGGACGTGATCGACGACCTGGCGAGCCACTTTGTTGTTGAGCTTGCCGCTGTCGATGAGAGCTACGACCTGGGCAACCTGCGCCGGGGTGATCGGCAGAGCGCCGAGTTCGACGCCACGGGTGTTCGCCTGCTGTGACAGGTAGGACAGCCACCAGGAGCGCGCTGCCTCGGGCGAAGCACCGGCCTCGGTGGTCGCGATCACCAGATCGATGGCACCGGCGTTGACGAGGTCGCGCATGACCTCGTCGGAGATTCCCCAGTCCTTCTGGATCCGCGCACGGCGAATCCAGGGAAGCTCCGGCAAGGTACCGCGCAGTTCTTCGACCCACTCGGCGCTCGGAGCGACGGGCTCGAGATCCGGTTCCGGGAAGTAGCGGTAGTCCTCGGCCGTTTCCTTCCGGCGTCCCGCTGCGGTGGTGCCGTCGCCTTCCTGGAAATGGCGGGTCTCCTGGATGACCTCACCGCCGGCGTCGAGAACTGCTGCCTGACGGCGCATTTCGTAGCGAACTGCGACCTCGACGCTCTTGAGGGAGTTGACGTTCTTGGTCTCGGTGCGGGTCCCCAGTTCGGTGGAACCGATCGGCATGAGGGAGATGTTGGCGTCGCAGCGCATCGATCCCTGATCCATGCGGACGTCGGAGACGTCGAGGGACTTCAGCAGATCACGAAGCGCCGTGACGTACGCGCGAGCAACCTCGGGGGCGCGCTCACCGGCACCGTGGATGGTCTTGGTGACGATCTCCACCAAGGGAACGCCCGCACGGTTGTAGTCGAGCAGCGAATGGCTGGCACCGTGGATACGACCGGTAGCGCCACCCACGTGGAGGGACTTACCGGTGTCCTCCTCCATGTGGGCGCGCTCGATCTCGACGCGCCACGTCGTGCCGTCGTCGAGGATCACGTCGAGGTAACCCTCGGTTGCGATCGGCTCGTCGTACTGGGAGATCTGGTAGTTCTTCGGCTGATCCGGGTAGAAGTAGTTCTTGCGTGCGAATCGGCCCCACGGCGTGATGGAGCAGTTGAGCGCAAGGCCGATCCGGATCGCGGACTCGACAGCGGCTGCGTTCACCACCGGCAACGAACCGGGCATGCCCAGACAGACCGGGCACACCTGGGTATTGGGTTCGGCACCGAACTCGGTGGGGCACGGGCAGAACATCTTGGTCGCGGTGCCGAGTTCTACGTGCACCTCCATACCCATCACAGGCTCGTACTTGGTCAGTACTTCGTCGTAATCGAGGATGTCGGGCGCATCGACAGCAGTCATGGTGATCAGTTTATGCGTCTGCGGCTCAGCCGAAGAATGCGGCTGCCTCCTCGTAGCGCTCCTTGGGCACCGTCTTGAGTTTGCGGGTCGCCTCGGCGAGCGGAACGAGGTCGATGGACGTTCCGTGCAACGCGACCATCTGACCGAAATCTCCGCGGTGAGCTGCGTCGGTGGCATGAACGCCGAAGCGAGTGGCGAGGATGCGGTCGTGCGGCGTCGGGGTGCCACCGCGCTGAATGTGCCCGAGGACGGTGGTGCGAACTTCCTTGCCGATGCGGCGCTCGATCTCGTTTCCGAGCTGCTGCGCGACACCGGTGAAGATCTTGTGGCCGAACTCGTCTATGCCACCTTCGCGCAGAGTCATCGACGTGGGATCGGGCATCGCACCTTCAGCCACGACGCAGATGAAGTGGGAGTCGCCACGCTGGAAGCGCTTCTTGACCATCGCGCACACCTCGTCGACGTCGAACGGCTGTTCCGGAACCAGAGTCAGGTGTGCCCCCGACGCCAGCCCGGCCTGCAGCGCGATCCAGCCCGCATGCCGGCCCATGACCTCGACGAGCATGACGCGCTGGTGCGATTCGGCCGTGGTGTGGAGCCTGTCGATGGCGTCGGTGGCGACAGCCAATGCGGTGTCGAAACCGAAAGTCACGTCAGTGCAATCGATGTCGTTGTCGATCGTCTTGGGCACACCGATCACGGGTACGCCGCTCTCGGAAAGCCAACTGGCCGCGGTGAGTGTGCCTTCGCCGCCGATCGGGATCAGGACGTCGATCCCGTTGTCGTCGAGAGTCTGCTTGATCTGATCGAGGCCCGCACGGAGTTTGTCGGGGTTCACGCGAGCGGTGCCGAGGATCGTGCCGCCGCGGGTGAGGATGCGGTTGATGCGGTCATCGGAGTCGAGCGGGACCTTGCGGTCCTCGAGCAATCCTCGCCAGCCGTCCCGGAATCCGACCACGGTACTGCCGTAACGACCGGCCGACGTACGTACGACGGCGCGGATGACCGCGTTCAAGCCCGGGCAGTCGCCGCCGCCCGTGAGGATTCCGATTCGCATAGTGCAGCACCTCTCGTGACCGGATTGTGGATCTTGGTGTCCATCTTCCCCCAGTCACCGTATTGCCGCAGGATAGCGGCGTTGCCGAGCCGCAACGCCGCGCCGCACGGGGCCACTAACCCGGCGTGACGAGCCCGCTTTCGTACGCCAACACGACTGCCTGGGCGCGATCGCGCAGATCGAGCTTCGACAGCACCTTCCCGACATGGGTCTTGACGGTCTGCTCGGCGACGAACAGCCGCTCGGCGATCTCGACGTTGGACAATCCGCGGGCGATCAGTTCGAGGACCTCGCGCTCACGCGGGGTCAGGGCGTCCAGCGCTGCGGGCCGTGCGCGCGGGGCCGCCCGCCGGCTGGTCACATCGGCAATCAGACGCCGAGTCACCGTCGGCGCCAGCAAGGCCTGCCCTTCGGCAACGACGCGTACCGCCCGAATCAGTTCCTCAGCCGGTGCGTCCTTGAGCATGAACCCGCTCGCTCCGACGCTCAGGGCCTCGTAGACGTAGTCGTCGATGTCGAAAGTGGTGAGCATGAGGACTCGCACCGGCGGTTCCCATCCGGCGGACAGAATCTGGCGGGCAGCGTCGAGTCCGTTCATCTCGGGCATGCGAACATCCATCAAGACCACATCCGGACGCAATCGCGCGACCTCGGCGACGGCGATCTTGCCGTCCGGCGCATCGCCGATCACGCTGATGTCGGGCTGGGCGGAGAGTAGGGCTCCGAACCCTTGTCGAACCATCGCCTGGTCGTCTGCGATGAATACTGTGATGGGCACTCGGACAGCCTAGGCGGGCATCGACGGCAACTCGGCCCGGACCTCGAACCCTCCGTCCTGTCGCCGGTTTGCCAGCAGCATGCCGCCCACCGCCGAAGCCCGCTCGCGCATTCCGCGGATTCCGTTGCCACCAGTGGTTTCCGACGCCGAGTGCTGATTGCCACCCAATGGCGAAGGTCCGTTGTTCACGAGCGCGCTCACCGATTGCGGACCGAAGGCCACGGCGACCTCGATGGGTCCGCCTGGCGAATGCCTGGCCGCGTTGGTGATCGACTCCTGAATGATCCGGTAGAGCGCAAGGCCCGTGGATTCCGAGACCGACGCTCGATCGCCGTCGACTCGCCACGATACCGGCAAACCGGCACGGGTACTGCCGAGCAACAGGTCGTCCAACTGGTCGACGCCCGGTTGTGGAGCCGTCACCACGGTGTCCCCGTCGCTGCGCAGGACTCCGAGGAGACCACGAATCTCGTTGAGCGCTGCTCGCCCTGTCTCACTTATCGATTCGAATTCGGTTCGGATCTCCGGAGTGACTGCATCGAGTCTGTACGGCGCACTCTGAGCTTGCACGACCACCATCGACATGTGGTGGGCCACGATGTCGTGCAAGTCGCGCGCGATCCGCGCCTTCTCCTCGAGGATCGTGCGTCGAGTGCGTTCGAGTTCACTGACTTCCTCCTGCTTGGCCAACTGGCGGCGCGAGAGAACCAACCAGCGGATCAACAGGCAGAAGACGACCAGGGCACTCAGCCCGACAGCCCAACCGGCGCCGTCGCTTCCCGGGGCGTTGCCGAGGAAGAGCAGCACTGTGGCGATCCAGGCGACACCGACAACCTGAATGGGCGCCCGCAGACTCACTGCGGCCAGCAACGACATCAGCACGATGATGTGGACGACCTGCCACGGGTAGTCGTAACCGGGAGTGTTGTCGAACACCAACGGGATGATCAACGCCGAGACCGCCGACACCGCCCACCCCAACGGAGCGTTGATCCGGATCAGGACGAACGGAAATGCAGCCAACGCGGCGACGAAGGGCATGATCGGCGGCGAAACATGATGCGTCAGTTGCAGTGTCGGCCAGGCAATCGAATAGAGGATCAGAGTGATCGCTACGATGACGATGTTCCAGAACTGACCGCGGGCCACGAAACTGGTTGCCCGACGCACTTTCTCCGAATGAACGACCGCCCCGTCGAGGCCGGACAGCATCGACCCGGCGGTGGCGTATGTCGGCGCGGGCACATCCGGTGCACCCTTGTTCTTCCTACGGACCTTGATCACTCGTCAAGCCTATGAAGGCGAACCCCGAAAGTCCTCATACTGCAGAGTGAGATCCCCCTACCTCCGAGGTATCACAGGGGAGGGAATTCTCACCCGAATGCGCGTCGGAGAACCCCTCCACAGAGCGATGACCGTCAGGATTGTCCGTTCATAGCGTGAACGGCATGCGGATCACACGGGTGAAAGACCTCTCTCGAAGCGCCGGCACCTGGGCTGCCCTGGCGCTGGCTGCAACGGCAGCGATCACTGTCACTGCCGGAGCGAGCGGAGCCCAGTCGCCCCGCACCGAGAATTCGAACGCATCCAGGGCGATCGCCACCGTGACTACTGCGGATGCCGCTGACGCTGCGACCACCATCCCGGCGGACTTTGCGGCATTCGCCGGTTACACCCCCGCCGTCGTCGACGGATACCTCGCCAATCCCCACGGCGACTGCTCGTCGCCGGTCCCACTTCCCGACGAATTCGACTCGGCCTGCAAAGCGCACGATCTCGGCTACGACCTACTCCGCTACGCGCATTCGCATGGAACGGAACTGGGGCCGTGGGCACGTCAGGTCCTCGACGGTCAGCTCGACCAGCGAATGCATGCCGCGTGTGAAGACCGCACGTCCTTTCTCTCACGAGGGTATTGCTTCGCGATGGCCGATGTAGCCGTCACGGCTGTGAACGGAAACTCCTGGCGCCAAAGCTATCTGACGCCGGTCGCGGAATCGGGATTCGGTTACGGCACGGCCGGTGTTCTGGCAGTCTCCGCCTTCGGCTTCACCCTGATGCGATCGCGGCGCCTCGACCCGTCGAACGAGTTCTCCTACTCCCCGAAAGCGATTGCAGCATGAGCGTTCTGAATGCGTCACGGACCCCCGTCCTCGCCCGAGTCGGGGCGCTCGCACTCCCCCGCGTGTCCACGAGCGTCGCCGTGGCAGCGATGTCCGCCATCTCGCTGGCTCCCGGACTCCTGCCGCGATCAGCCGTACTACAAGGGGTGTTCAGCGGTCTGCTCGTCGCGGCCGGACTACTGGCGATGTGGGCGTTTTCCGCGGTAGCCCGTCGGCTCGTCCCCGACCGGGTCAAGGCCCGATTCGACGAACGTCATTGGCGCATCACCGCGTTCGGGTTGTCGACTGCCGGCACCGCAGTTGCGATGTTCGCCGCCGCCGGTTGGCAGAACTCGTTGCGAGCGGCGATGGGCGCACCGTCTGCCGGACTTCTCCACTGGGCGGAGGCGGGTTGCATTGCAGCACTGACCGCACTTGGTCTCTGGGGCATCGGGATCGGAATTTCGAAGGCGCTGCGGTGGATGGGTTTCGCGCGGAGCGTCGGCGCACTGGTCATGGGTGTTCTCGGAGTGCAGTTGGTAGTCGGTCCCGCCGTGTGGAACGGTCTCTCCGATTCGTTCGACAAGTCCAACGCGTACATCGACACCGCTCTGACACAGCCACTTTCGGCCTCCGCGACAGGCAGCTCCGAATCGCTCATCTCGTGGACGTCGATGGGCGCGGAGGGACGCAAGTTCGTCGCAGCAGGCGAAGACTCGGTGCGTGTCTACGCCGGTTTGGATTCGGCACCCGACACTGCATCACGTGCCGCTCTCGCGGTGAGCGAACTCGATCGCGTCGGCGGCTTTGCCCGCAACAGCGTCGTAGTGGCCGTTCCGACCGGATCGGGGTGGATCGACACGCATGCAGTCGCCGGTATCGAGCAACGGTTCGGCGGCGACGTCGCAATAGTCGGGCAGCAATACTCCGACGCACCCAGTTGGGCGACATTCCTGTTCAGCCGCGACGATGCCGAAGAATCGGCAACCGCTCTGTTCACCGCCGTCGGCAGCCACATTGCCGCTATGCCCGCCGAGGATCGACCGGACCTGTTCCTCTACGGACAGAGCCTCGGCGCCGTCGGCGGCAGCGCCGCACTGTCCGAGGGCAGTCCCATCGTCCCGTGCGACGTGTTGTGGGCAGGTCCCCCGGCCGGCGCGACACGGACGGACGGCGCAACCGTCCTAGCGAACACTTCCGACCCGGTGGTGTGGTGGTCCCCCGCCCTCGCGACGCAGAAGCCGGATCTGAGCCGTGCCGTGCAAGATGCACCGATCCCGCAGTGGATCCCGGGTGTCACGTTCTTGCAGACCACCGTCGACATGCTCGGTTCGCTCGGTGTCCCCGCCGGTCACGGCCATCGCTACGGAACCGATCAGGGGACGGCCCTGAGAACTTGCTCCTGAAACTGCTGTGCGCCTTTATTAACCGCGGGGGGTTGATAAAGGCGCACAGCAAACAGGTCAGACTGCAGTCGCGATCGGGCCGCGTGCAGCTTCGTAGGCCGCACCGACACGGTAGAGGCGCTCGTCAGCCATGGCGGGCGCCATGATCTGCAAGCCCACCGGCAGGTTGTCGTCCGCGGACAGGCCCGAGGGCACCGACATCGCGCAGTGTCCGGCCAGGTTGGTCGGCAACGTGCACAGGTCCGAGAGGTACATGGCCAACGGATCGCCGACCTTCTCCCCCAACTTCCACGGCGTGAACGGGCTGGTCGGCGAGACCAGTACGTCCACCTTCTCGTAGGCCTTGTCGAAATCGCGCGCGATGAGCGTACGAACCTTGAGCGCCGAACCGTAGTAGGCGTCGTAGTAGCCCGAGGACAGTGCGTAGGTGCCGATCATGATGCGGCGCTTGACCTCCGGACCGAAACCGGCAGCGCGGGTTGCCGCCATGACCTGGTCGGCACTCATGTTGCCGTCGTCGACACGCAGTCCGTAGCGCATGGCGTCGAAGCGAGCCAGGTTGGACGAGACCTCACTGGGCAGCACCAGGTAGTACGACGCGAGCGCATGCTCGAAGCTCGGGCACGAAACCTCGACAACTTCGGCGCCCAAAGCCTTGAGTTGCTCGACAGCAGCGTCGAAGGAAGCGATGACGCCGGGCTGGTAGCTGTCGGAGTGAAGTTCCTTGACCACACCGACTTTGACGCCGCGCAGGTCGCCGGCTGCACCTTCACGTGCCGCAGCGACCACCGGACGCACGGGGGCGTCGATGGACGTGGAGTCACGCGGATCGTGCCCGGCGATGACCTCGTGCAGCAGAGCGGTGTCGAGCACGGTGCGGCCACAGGGACCGCCCTGATCGAGCGAGGACGCGCACGCGACGAGTCCGAAGCGTGAGACAGTTCCGTACGTCGGCTTGGTTCCGACCGTCGCGGTGACCGCAGCGGGCTGACGGATCGAACCGCCGGTGTCAGTGCCGATGGCCAGCGGGGCCTGACGGGACGCGAGCGCCGCTGCGCTACCGCCGCCCGAGCCACCGGGGATGCGGGTGACGTCCCACGGGTTACGCGTCGGGCCGAAGGCCGAGTTCTCGGTCGAAGAGCCCATCGCGAACTCGTCGAGGTTCGTCTTGCCGAGGATCGGGATGCCGGCAGCGCGCAGCTTGGAGGTCAGAGTCGCGTCGTACGGCGCGACCCAGCCTTCGAGAATTTTCGACGCACAGGTGGTCGGCATGTCCGTCGTGGTGAAGATGTCCTTCAACGCGATCGGAACGCCGGCGAGTGCCGAAGCTGGTTCGTTTCCGCCTGCGAGCGAGTTGTCCACTGCTGCGGCGGCTTCGAGAGCCTGTTCGCCTGCAACGTGCAGGAAGGCGTGGTACTCGGTGTCGACGGCCGCGATGCGGTCGAGATGCGCCTGCGTGACCTCTACGGAGGACACCTCACGCGAGTGGATCTTGCCGGCAAGCTCAGCGGCGTCCAGCGTGGTCAGATCGGTCATTCGCCCTCTCCAAGGATCTGCGGAACCGCAAAGCGATCCTGTTCGACTGCGGGTGCTCCGGACAATGCCTGCTCGGGGGTCAACCCGGGCACGATCACGTCGGGGCGCGTCACGTTGGTGACGGCATTGGGATTCGCCATGGGCGGGACGTCGTCGGCCGCAACCTCGGTGACCACCTTGACGTGGTTGAGAATCGAATCCAACTGACCGGCGAACTCGTCGAGTTCGGCATCGGACAGGGCGAGTCTGGACAGCCGCGCGAGGTGCGCGACCTCGTCACGGGAGATGGCAGGCACCGCGGGGCCCCTTTCGGAAGAGGACGTGAACATTGCCGGTCCAGCCTAGTTGCTCGCCGCGACAGACCTGTAAGCACGCCCGCTGTATCGAACGACGAGCACGCTCACTGTGTCGATCGCCACGCCGAAAGCCCGCAGTGTGTTTCGCTCGTGTGACAAGCATGTGCATCTGGCGTGACGCCGCCGCGGCGCCCACCATCGCAGGTTGGGCAAGTGCAAAGATGAGTCAGGCCCGGGTCGACGTGATCCGGGCGAGAACCGATCAGCGAAAGGCACGCACGTGTCGTACCTGCTTCGCGTCCAACTGCCCGATCGACCAGGCAGCCTCGGCGCGCTCGCCGTAGCTCTCGGATCCGTGGGCGCAGACATCCTCTCCCTCGACGTCGTGGAACGAGGTGACGGTTTTGCCATCGACGACCTCGTGGTCGACGTCGAACCGGGCGCGCTGCCCGACACCTTGATCACCGCTGCCGAGCATCTACCGGACGTGCTGGTCGATTCGATCCGCCCCTACGCCGGGATTCTCGACACTCACCGCGAGCTCGAACTCATAGATTCCGTTGCGACGGCCCGAAACGATCGACTACAGGTCCTCGTCGACGGCGCGCCGCGTGTACTGCGAGTCGGCTGGTGCGTCGTCGCGGACATCGGCAAGCACGGTGCGTACCGCGTCGTCGGTAGTGCCGGCGCGCCGGAAACCCACGCCACCGACATTCCGTGGATGCCACTGGACAAGCCCACCGCCCTCGACGGCGAGGCCGACTGGGTTCCGGACGTATGGCGCGACATGAACACCAGCCTCGCTGCCGCACCTCTCGGCTCCGGCAAACGAGTCCTCATGCTCGGTCGTCCCGGTGGGCCCGAATTCCGCCCTTCGGAGATAGCCCGCCTCGGCTACCTCGCAGGAATCGTGGCGACGGTACTGGGTTGACCAGGCCGGCTGATCAGGCCAGGCCGCGAACCATGACGGTCAGTTCCATACCGCGAATCGGCTCCCACGCCCGCTCGGGATCGGGGACGAAACCGTTGCGGTCGTAGATACGACGGGCATCGACCATCTCGGGCTGCGTCGAGATGACCACCGAGTGATCGCCGCGGTCGTAGGCTTCGGCGATCACTGCGCGAACCAATGCGGTTCCGGCGCCCGATCCCCGAGCTTGCGGCGAGACTGCGAGCATGCGGAACTCGAGTTCGCCCTTCTGCGCAACATCCGCGAAGGGCGTGCCGGGTTCTGCAATCGTCAACGAGCCCACGACTTCGTCACCGAGAACCGCAACCAGCACCCGGCCCTGCTCCACCCGAGTTGCGGTGTCTCGCAGGCGCTCCGCGTACGGCGATCCGCCGGCGACAAATCCGCCACCCACGTACGACTGCACAGTCAGCTCCCCGACGGTCTCGAACTCAGCCGGTAGAACTTCACGAATCTCGATCATGGCGTCACTATCGCACCCAGCACACCAATCTCAGAAATCGGACAAAGTCACTCTGGTTCGTCCAAATCGGTGGGAGCGACCGCATCCGGGCCATCTTCGAGCAACCGCCGGAAGCCGTCTTCGTCGAGCACCGGCACACCCAATTCGACCGCCTTGTCGTGCTTGGAACCGGGCGCTTCACCGACGACGACAAACGCAGTCTTCTTCGAGACCGACCCTGCCGCCTTACCGCCGCGCACCAGAATCGCTTCCTTCGCCTGATCACGCGAGTAGGTCTCGAGCGAACCGGTGACGACGATCGAGAGGCCCTCGAGATTGCGCGGAATCGAATCGTCGCGTTCATCCTCCATGCGTACTCCGGCCGACGCCCACTTGTCGACGATCTGCTGATGCCAGTCGACGGAGAACCACTCCACGACGGCGGCGGCGATAGTCGATCCGACGCCGTCCACTGCAGCCAACTCGTCGACCGAGGCTTCCCGAATGCGTTGCAGCGAGCCGAATTCGCCGGCCAACGCCCTCGCGGCAGTGGGGCCGACGTGCCGAATCGACAGTGCCACAAGCACTCTCCACAGCGGCTTGTCCTTGGCCGAATCCAGGTTGGCCAGCAAGCGTTTTCCGTTGGCGGACAGGGATCCCGCATTGGTGCGGAAGATCGGAACTTCGATCAGTTTCTCGGCGTCGAGTGAGAAGAGATCGCCCTCGTCGCCGATGACCTTCGCCTCCAACAGCCCGGTCGCGGCCTCGTACCCGAGCACCTCGATGTCGAATGCACCGCGCCCCGAGACGTGGAACACGCGCTCGCGCAACTGCGCCGGGCAGTACTGCTGATTGGGGCATCGCACGTCGACGTCGCCCTCTTTCGCGGGTGCCAACAACGTGCCGCACTCGGGACAATGTGTCGGCATGACGAACTCGCGCTCGGTACCGTCACGAACGTCTGCCACGGGACCGAGAACCTCGGGGATGACGTCTCCGGCCTTGCGCAACACCACGGTGTCGCCGATCAGCACACCCTTGCGCTTGACCTCCGAGCCGTTGTGCAGCGTGGCCAAGGACACAGTGGAACCCGCCACCGTGACGGGTTCCATGTACGCGAACGGCGTCACACGACCCGTACGTCCGACACTGACCCGGATGTCGAGGAGCTTGGTCGTGACCTCTTCCGGCGGGTACTTGTACGCGATCGCCCACCGTGGTGCGCGCGACGTGGTGCCCAGACGTCGATGTAACGACATCTCGTCGACCTTGACCACCAACCCGTCGATCTCGTGCTCGACGTCGTGGCGGTGTTCTCCCCAGTACTTCATCTTCTCGACCACGGCGTCGGCGCCGACCACCCGTGAGGTGTGCGTGGACACCGGCAGACCCCAGGCGGCGAGGGCCACGTAGGCGTCGTACTGCGAGGCCGGCTCGAAACCTTCCATGCGCCCGAACCCGTGGCAGATCATTCCGAGGCGGCGACGCGCGGTGACGGCAGGATTCTTCTGACGCAGGGAGCCCGCCGCGGAGTTGCGCGGATTGGCGAACGGCGCCTTCCCCTCCTCCACCAGGGAGGCATTGAGTGCTGCGAAGTCCTCGAGGCGGAAGAACACCTCGCCACGCACCTCGAGCAGGCTCGGAATCGGGTACTCGTCCGTGGCGGTAAGGCGCTCCGGGATGTCGTTGATCGTCAAGGCGTTGAGCGTGACCAGCTCGCCCGTACGACCGTCACCGCGGGTTGCGGCACGAACGAGTTTGCCGTTCTCGTAGACGAGATTGAGGGCGACACCATCGATTTTCACTTCACAGAGATAGTGCAGTTCCGGCCCGGTTTCCTGCTCTACCTTGGCGATCCATGCTCGGAGCTCCGACTCGTCGAAGACGTTGTCGAGGCTGAGCATCCGCTCGAGGTGGTCGACGGACGTGAAGTCCGTCGCGAATCCGCCACCGACGAGTTGCGTCGGAGAGTCGGGAGTTCGCAGATCCGGGTACTGCTCTTCGAGAGCATTGAGCTGCCCGAGCAATGTGTCGAATGCACCGTCCGAAATGACGGGCGCATCACGAACGTAGTAGCGGAACTGATGCTGGCGTACCTCTTCGGCCAGCTCCGTCCACTGCTCGCGCGCCTCGTTGGGGGCTGGCTGCATTGCATCCGCGGTTTCAGTCACAGTTAGAAGATTATCGGTTCACACCGACACACCACACGACTCACATCGGAACGCACACACTAGAACGCCGACGGATCGTCCACCAATGCCTTTCCGACGTCTGTACACAGCCGAAGGGCGGCACGAGCCCAGTCGAGGTTCGCACCCGAAAGACCGCAACGCGGAGTGATCGCGACCTGGGTCTGCAGGAGTTCACGCGAGAAGCCGAGACGATCTACCAGTGTGACGGCGGGCATCGCACACTCTTTCCACGTCACCGGCTTTTCCGGCTCCACGGACGGAACCAGACCGAGCGCCAATTCCTTGCCGGCGTCGAACAACTGGCCGATACCGTCGAGATCGCGTGAGCCGATGAGCGACATGTCGAAGCTCACGCCGAACGCCTGGCTTCGCCTCAGTAGATCCCACGGCATGTCTGTGCCGCAGCTGTGGACGATTGTGGGCAGTCCGCAACCGCTGATCGTCGAGTCGAGTACGGCGAGTGCCTCGGGTTCCGGCAGTGCCGGAACGCTCTCCATCTTGGTGCGCCCAGGCAGCGAACCGGCCAGAACTGCCGCGATCTGCGGCTCGTCCAACTGGATCACCACTGCGGCGCCGGTGCGGCGAGTGACCTCGGCCGCATGACGCGCGAGACCCTCACCGAGTGATTCTGCGATGTCGCGGAGCGCACCGCGGTCGACGAGAACTCGCGAACCGTTTGCGACTTCGATCTCGGCGCCGAGTGTCAGCGGGCCGGCGGCTTGGAGCTTGACGACGTGGTCTCCGCCGACCAAGCGCGCCGACTCCCAGGCTTCCTCGAGCGCGTCGAGATCCTGATTCAGAAAGTCCTCGGCTCGCTTCGCGACATTGCCCCTCCGAGGCACGACTCGATAGGCACGGGTCGAGGCGTCGAGGTTGATGTCGACCAGAATTGCCCCCGCCCGGCCGACCATGTCAGCACCGAGACCGCGGCTCGGCAACTCCACCAGATGCGGGAAACCACCCAGCTCACCGAGGATGGTTGCGGCACTTTCGCGGGCATCCGTGCCCGGCCAGGATCCGATTCCGGTGACGAGACCACCGATGGAAACCTGCTGCGTCACAGTGTGTTCGGCTCGGATTCGGTGCCCGAGATGGTGCCACTGCCGAGGACCTGGTCACCCAGTTCGCGGTCGGGGCGATACAACACGACGGCCTGGCCCTTCGCGACGCCGGTCAGTGGTTCGCGCAACGAAATGGAGATGCCGCCGCCCGAAGTACCGTCGTCGACGGCCTCCGCAACGGCCTGCGCAAGTCCGCCGTGCGCACGGACCTGCACCATGCATTCGACGGGGCCCTCCGGCGCCTGGCCCGAGGTCCAGATCGCACGCTGCGCCGAGATGGCCCAGACGTCGAGATTCTTGGCCGAACCGACTCGCACCGTTCCGGTTTCGGGCTCGATCGCGGTCACGTACCGCGGACGGCCGTCACCTGCGGGACCTTCGACGCCGAGGCCCTTGCGCTGTCCGATCGTGAAGCCGTGTACGCCGTCGTGTGCAGCGAGGACCTCACCAGAATCGGCGTCGACGACGCTTCCCGGACGAACGCCGATGCGCGCACCCAGGAATGCTCGGGTATCGCCGGTCGGGATGAAGCAGATGTCATGGCTGTCAGGCTTGTTCGCCACAGCCAGACCGCGCTCGGCGGCTTCCTCGCGGATCTGTTCTTTCGGTGTGTCACCGATCGGGAACATCGCTCGCGAAAGCTGATCAGCCGTCAGCACACCGAGGACATACGACTGGTCCTTGTCCGCGTCGACCGCCCGGCGTAGGACGCCGTCTTCGAGGCGCGCGTAATGACCGGTCGCCACGGCATCGAAGCCGAGAGCGACTGCACGGTCGGCGAGTGCGGTGAACTTGATCTTCTCGTTGCAGCGCAGGCACGGATTGGGGGTCTCACCCGCTGCGTACGACGCCACGAAGTCGTCGATCACGTCTTCCTTGAAGCGATCGGCGAAATCCCAGACATAGAAGGGTATTCCGAGAACGTCGGCGGCGCGCCTGGCGTCGCCGGCATCTTCCTTCGAGCAGCATCCACGCGAACCCGTCCGCAATGCGCCCGGCGCCGTGGACAAAGCAAGATGAACGCCGACGACGTCGTGTCCGGCGGCGACAGCGCGGGCGGCGGCGACAGCGGAGTCGACACCTCCGCTCATGGCTGCGAGTACTCGCATCAGCGATCCCCTCCACGCGAACCGGCACCGGCAAGACCGGCGGCCCGAGCGCGCTCTACTACTTGTGGAAGCGCAGCGATGAGCGCGTCCACATCGGTGACACTCGACGTATGTCCGAGCGAAAATCTCAGTGAGCCACGCGCGACGGGCGATTCGACGCCCATCGCGATCAAGACATGGCTGGCTCTGGCCACACCGGCGGTGCAGGCCGAACCGGTGGAACATTCGATACCGGCGGCGTCGAGCAGCATCAGCAACGAATCGCCCTCGCAGCCGGGGAAGGTGAAGTGCGCGTTACCGGGAAGCCGATCGGATCCGGTCGGGCCGTTGAGCACCGACTCGGGAAGAATCTCCAGGACTCCGTCGATCAAACGGTCACGCAACTGCGCCAATTCCCTTGTGCTGGAATCGAAGTTCTCGACGTTTGCGCGCAGCGCCGCAGCCATCCCGACAACGCCCGCAGTATCCGGAGTGCCCGAACGCAGATCACGTTCGTGTCCGCCGCCGTGAAGGAGCGGCACACACGGAACCTGGCGTCCGAGCAGCAGTGCGCCGACGCCGTGCGGACCACCGAACTTGTGCGCCGCGATGCTCAGCGCGGACAATTTGCTCGCCGCGAAATCGACCGGCAATTGCGCAACGGCCTGAACCGCGTCGCTGTGCATCGGAATCTCGAACTCAGCCGAAATCTCCGCCAACTCCACGATCGGCATGATCGAGCCGACCTCGTTGTTGGCCCACATCACCGTCACGAGTGCTACCTCGTCGGCGTGGACGGAAAGCTCGTCACGCAAGGTCTGCGGATCGACGACACCGTTCTCGTCGACCGGCAACCACGTCACGCGCGCGCCCTCGTGCTGCTCGAGCCACTCGACGGCGTCGAGCACAGCATGATGCTCGACGGAGCTGGCCAGGATGCGAGTGCGTCGCGGGTCTGCGTCACGGCGAGCCCAGTAGATGCCCTTGACCGCGAGATTGTCGCTCTCGGTGCCTCCGGAGGTGAAGATGACCTCCGACGGCCGCGCACCCAGGCTGGCGGCGATCGATTCCCGCGATTCCTCGACGCGGCGCCGGGCCGCACGGCCGGAGCCGTGCAGCGAGGACGCGTTACCCACGGTTTTGAAGGTATCGGTCATCGCCTCGATAGCGGCTGCCGACATCGGAGTCGTGGCGGCATGATCGAGGTACACCGGAAATCCGGCGTGGGCACTGTGTGCAGGCAGAGTCATGGCTTGACAAGGATAGCCCAGCACGAGAGTTCGACCAGCCTCGCTCAGCAGGCTAAGCGCTCATCGCCGGGGAAGGATCGATTTGTCCCACGGCTTGTGTCACGAGTTCCGGTGCGGGGTCGAAGATGTCGTGAGCTGCCAGATCGATGATGTCGACGCCGCGTACGGCTCTCTCGCATCGCTGCGCGAGATCGGCTCGACACTCCCCTGCCTCCTCGAGCGGAGCCAGCCTGACCTTCACCTCGACGTTCTTCTGACGCAGGATCCGACGGATGGACTGACCGATCGTTTCGGTGCCGACAAAGCAGGGTCCGGTGCACAGGGAACCGTCGGCGTTCTCGTAGCGGATCGCCATCGGCTGAACCGGGCATTCGGCGTCGACGGCTGCTTGGAACATCGCCGGACGAAAACCGCCGTACGCCCGCCCGCACCAGGTCGTTCCCTCGGGGAACACCATCACCCGGACACCTCGCTGCAGGCGTTCGCGAACGACGTCGACGGTTCCGGGGAGTTCACGCAGGCGAGCGCGGTCGATGGGGACGACGCGCATCCGGCGCGCGAGACCGCCGAGCACTGCCCAGTCGAGCAGGTCGGCGCGGGCGACGAAGTTGGCCGGAGCAACGGCGCTCGCGACGAGGACATCGGTCCAGGACACGTGACCGGCGACAACCATGACCCCGTCAGGTTCCGCGCGCCCCAACCGCTGATCGTCGACCGTCAGCTTCATCCCCAGACAACGAAGCAACGCGCGCGAGTATCCGCGTTGCATCTCAGTACGCCAGGTGCGCGGGAGCAGCCAGCCGGCCGAAAGCACAGGCGCAGTCAACAGTGCGGCACCGACCATGACCCCGCGGGCCATCACGGTGATACTCGACACACCGGGTGCGTCCGCGGGTAGGCACCCGTCGCCGCAGGGGCTCGTCGGCACCCAGTACGGCACCGCCGCGGTCATCAGCCGATCCCCGACTCGTGTGCGGCGGCCGCCGATCGCAGCCGTTCCAGATAGCGCTTGTTGGCGGAGTGAAGGCCCTGCAGCGCAACAAAATCGGCCACACCGAACTCGGGATCGTGAGCAGGTTCCCCGCAGATCATCGCGCCCATCCGCAAGTAACCACGGAGCAACGGTGGCATCGTCACGCGTTCCGGTGCGGCGATCTCGTCGAGCGTCAGACCCCCGAGGACCACCGGGTTTCGTGGGATCACCCGCCGCGACCCCGGACTGGCGTGCTTGTTCATCACGAAGTCACGGACGCCGCGGACATCGGCGCCGGCGATTGAATCGGGGCTCGGCAAGACGGGCACGGAGACGCAGCCCATCACCCACTCGTATCCGGTCAATTCGAGATAGTGCAGGATGCCCGACCACATCAGGCTCAGGACGGATCCGGTGCGGTGCGCGGGATCGACGCACGCGCGACCCATTTCGACGATCCTGTTCGACACCGGATCGAGCGCGGAGATGTCGAATTCGGTTGCGGTGTAATACCCACCCGCCGCCGCGGCGGAATCCGGCGGCAGCATTCGGTAGCAGCCGACGTACTCCTCGGTGATGTTGTCACGAACGAGTAGATGATCACAGAATTCGTCGAAGGCGTCGGCGTCGAGTTCGAACACCCCGGCCGAAGCGGGGAGGGAGAAGCCTGGCTCGGAGGCGAACACTCGGTATCGAAGGCGCTGCGCAGCGACACGATGCTCGCGGTCGGAGGAGACGATCAGGGAATATCTCGGCTGGGCGACCTCACGGCCGAGATTGTCACTCGCGGAGCGAAGGACTGACGTAATTGTCATGCGCAAGGTTTATCGAGCGCGAACGGCGTCTCGGTATCGACGAAGTGACATGCCGATGCAGGCCGGGTGAATAAAGCACTGTGCGCCTTTATCAACCGCGGGGGGTTGATAAAGGCGCACAGCAGTTTGTGCTTTTCAGCCCTTGTGGGACTTCACAGCTTCGGTGAGCTGCGGTGCGACGTTGAACAGGTCGCCCACGATGCCGAAGTCGGCGATCTCGAAGATGGGTGCCTCTTCGTCCTTGTTGACCGCGACGATGGTCTTGGACGTCTGCATGCCGGCACGGTGCTGGATGGCACCGGAAATGCCGAGCGCGATGTACAGCTGCGGCGAGACCGTCTTACCGGTCTGACCGACCTGGAACTGTCCGGGGTAGTAACCCGAGTCCACAGCGGCACGCGAAGCACCGACTGCAGCGCCGAGGGAGTCGGCCAGCTCTTCGACGACGGAGAACTTGTCCGCGCTGCCGACACCACGTCCACCGGAGACGACAACCGACGCCTCGGTGAGCTCCGGGCGGTCGCCGCCGACAATGGGCTCACGCGAGGTGACCTTGACGGCACTCTCGTCCTGGGCCGGAACCTCGACGGTGATCTGCTCGCCTGCGCCGGCCTGCGGAGCAGCCTCGACTGCGCCCGGACGAACCGAGTAGACCGGAACGTCGCCGTTGGCCTTGGCCTCGACGGTGAACGCGCCACCGAAGATGGAGTGGACGCCGGTGCCGTCAGCCTTGATCTCGATGACGTCGGTCAGCAATCCGGAGCCCAGACGTGCGGCCAGACGACCGGCAACCTCTTTGCCCTCGGTGCCGGCTGCGGTGATGACTGCTGCCGGGCTGGTGGACTCGACCAGAGCGGCGAGAACGTCGACCTTGGGGGTGACCAGGTAGCCGTCGATGTCGTCGGACTCGGCGACGTAGATCTTCTCGGCGCCGGCTGCTGCCAGAGCGTCGGCGAGCTTTGCTGCGGTGCCCGCGGGGCCGGCGACAACTGCCGACGGCTCACCGAGTGCGCGTGCAGCGGTGATGAGTTCGGTGCTGACCTTCTTCAGCGCACCCTCTGCGTGCTCTACGAGCACAAGTACTTCTGCCATGACTTAACTCTCCCTGAGTTCTTCTGCTGGATGTCTAGAAGGGCGCGATCAGATGACCTTGTTGCTGACGAGGTACGCGGCAATCTTGGTGCCACCGTCTCCCTCGTCGACGATGCGCTCACCAGCGGTACGGGGGGGCTTGGGGGTGGAGGACGTCACGGTGGTGCCGGCGTTGGCAACTCCGACGGTCTCCGGGTCGACTCCGAGGTCGGCCAGCGTGTAGACGAGAACTTCCTTCTTCTTCGCGGCCATGATGCCCTTGAAGGACGGGAAGCGCGGCTCGTTGATCTTCTCGGTGACCGAGACGATCGCGGGCAGCGAAGCCTCGAGGCCGAAGACGCCCTCGTCGGTCTCGCGCTCACCGGTGATCTTGCCGTCGGCGACGACGACCTTGCGCAGCTGCGTGAGCTGCGGGATGCCCAGGTACTCGGCGATGATGGCCGGAACAGCGCCGACGCGGCCGTCGGTGGCCTCGTTGCCGGCGATGATCAGGTCGGCAGGCTCGTCGTTCTCGAAGGTGATCTGTCCGAGAGCAGCAGCGAGCGTCCATGCGGTCTGGATCGCGTCGGAGCCGTGCAGTGCCGGGTCGTTGATGTGGACGGCCTTGTCGGCGCCCATCGAGAGAGCCTTGCGGATAGCGTCGGTGGCGCGGTCGGGACCTGCGGACAGCACCGTAACCTCACCGCCCTGAGCTTCCTTGATGAGGAGTGCTTCTTCGACGGAGCGCTCGTTGATCTCGTCGAGGACTGCGTCGGCGGCTTCACGGTCAAGCGTGTAGTCGCCGTCGGTCAGCTTGCGCTCGGACCATGTGTCGGGGACCTGCTTGATCAAAACAACGATATTCGTCATGGGTCTTCGTCGACCTCCTGTGTGTAATTCACCTGATAAATCGTCTGTGGTGCTCGCGCAGTCCGAGCGTCCGAAAAGAGAGTCCGACAGGTCTCCCTACGGGCGAATTTCTCGGTTCACGTCGGCTGTGCGTTAGATTACCCCACGTTAAGTTACCGGTGGGTAACTTAACGTGGAACCTCGTCCACCATAACGGCACGAACAGGAATTGACAGCAGTGATCTGGACCACGGCGAACACGTTCTACTCGGATGGCACTAATCTCGCACGGGTGAGTGAAACGAGTGTCAGCAACCACGAGGACGCACCCCTGCCCTTGACGGGCGAACGAACCGTGCCAGGAATCCCCGAGGAGAACTACTGGTTCCGACGCCACGAAGTGGTGTACCGCGCACTTCTGGAGCGCTGCACGAACCGCCGAGTCCTCGAGGCCGGTTCCGGAGAAGGCTACGGCGCCAACATGATTGCGGACGTCGCAACAAAGGTTACCGGCCTCGACTACGACATCTCCGCGGTCGAGCACGTCCGTGCCCGCTACCCCCGCGTCGAGATGCTCCACGGCAACCTCGCCGAGCTTCCACTGGCCGACAACTCGGTTGACGTCGTCGTCAATTTCCAGGTGATCGAGCACCTGTGGGATCAGGGTCAGTTCCTACGCGAATGCTTCCGAGTTCTCGCTCCCGGCGGTGAACTTCTCATCAGCACCCCCAACCGGATCACCTTCTCCCCCGGCCGCGACACGCCGCTCAACCCTTTCCACACTCGTGAGCTCAACGCCTCCGAAATGACCGAATTGCTCGAAGACGCCGGATTCCGCGTTCAGTTGATGACCGGCGTCCACCACGGTTCGCGCCTGAAGGAACTCGACGCCAAGCACGGCGGATCGTTCATCAATGCGCAGATCGACCGCGCGTTGGCCGGCGAGCCCTGGCCGGAAGATCTCACCCGCGACGTCGAGGGCATCACCGTCGACGACTTCAGCATCAGCGAACCCGACATCGACGACAGCCTCGACCTCGTCGCTATTGCCGTGAAGGAAACCGGCGAGTGAGTAACGCAACACCCGTCACCGAACCGGGGATGTTCGCCCTGGTTCTGCACTCCCATCTGCCGTGGCTCGCCAACCACGGCAGATGGCCAGTCGGCGAGGAATGGATCTACCAGTCCTGGGCTGCGTCGTACATTCCGCTCGCCGCCGCGCTACGACGCCTGGCCGACGAGGGCCGATCGCACCTGCTGACGCTGGGAATCACGCCCGTACTCGCGGCCCAGTTGGACGATCCCCACTGCCTCGCCGGGATGCATCACTGGCTCGGCAACTGGCAGATCCGCGCCCACGAGGCTGCCGGCATGCCGGACGCGGCGCACCGCGAACTCGGCGCGCGCGAACACCGGGCGTCAGCTGCCGCTCTCGCAGATTTCGAGACGCACTGGCAGCACGGCGCCTCACCGGTGTTCCGCGACCTCATCGATCGCGAGGCCTTCGAGCTTCTCGGCGGGCCGCTGGCCCACCCGTTCCAACCGCTGCTCGATCCTCGCTTGCGGGCGTTCTCCCTCCGCGAAGGTCTCGCCGACGCGCATGCCCGGTGGAATCACACTCCGACCGGGATCTGGGGACCCGAGTGCGGGTACACCCCGGGCATGGAGCGCGGGTACGCCGAAGCGGGCGTCACCCACTTCATGGTCGACGGCCCCGCCTTGCGCGGCGACACGTCCCTCGGCCGCCCGGTTCGAGAATCCGACGTAGTTGCATTCGGCCGCGACCTGCAGGTCAGCTACCGCGTCTGGTCCCCCAAGTCCGGATATCCGGGTCACGCCGCCTACCGCGACTTCCACACCTACGACCACGAGACGGGTCTCAAGCCGTCGCGGGTCACCGGACGGACCGTCGACTCCGCCGACAAGTTGCCGTACGACCCCGAACTCGCTGCGGCCGCCGTCGACAAGCATGTTGCCGACTTCGTCGAAACCGTTCGCGCGCGTCTGCGCAGTGAATCCACCCGCATCGGCCGCGACGCCCTGGTGGTCGCAGCTTTCGACACCGAACTGTTCGGGCACTGGTGGCACGAAGGTCCGCAGTGGCTCGAAAAACTCCTGCGCGCGCTTCCCGAGGCCGGAATTCGCGTCGGCACCCTCGCCGACGCCAAGGCATCGGGATACGTCGGCGAACCCGTTCAACTCGAGGATTCGTCCTGGGGATCGGGTAAGGACTGGCGTGTCTGGGCCGGCGATCAGGTGTCCGACCTGGTGCAACTGAACTCCGAGGTGGTCGATACCGCCCTCACCACCGTGGACAAGTCTCGCGGACGCGACAACGCACCCGGCCGACCGGAACTGCGAAACCGGGTCAACGATCAGGTACTTCGCGAGACACTGATGACAGTTTCGAGCGATTGGGCATTCATGGTGAGCAAGGATTCGGCCGCGGGGTACGCCCGCGAACGTGCGCACAAGCACGCCCATGCGACCAGGGAAATCTCCGAAGCGCTCGTTTCCGGCCGCGATGCCGTCGCCGTGCGACTCGCCGAAGGCTGGAATCGCGCCGACGGGTTGTTCCCGGGACTGGATGCTCGCCGTCTACCTGACACAGAACTGAGTCCGTCGTGAAAATTCTCATCGTCTCGTGGGAGTACCCACCGGTCGTCGTCGGCGGGCTCGGTCGACACGTCCACCATCTCGCCACCGAGTTGGCTGCTGCAGGCCACGAGGTCGTGGTTCTCTCGCGTCGCCCCTCCGGAACGGATGCGTCGACGCACCCGACGATCACGCACATTTCCGAGGGCGTCCTTGTCGTCGCAGTGGCCGAGGACCCCGCGCACTTCGTCTTCGGCGAGGACATGCTCGCGTGGACCCTCGCGATGGGTCACGCGATGGTCCGTGCCGGGATGGCGCTGCACAAGCCAGGAGTGGGCGAGGGCTGGCAGCCCGACGTCGTGCACGCGCACGACTGGCTGGTCGCACATCCGGCGATCGCCCTGGCCGAATTCTATGATGTCCCACTGGTTTCCACACTTCACGCCACCGAGGCGGGTCGCCACAGCGGCTGGATCTCCGGACGCATCAACCGCCAGGTCCACTCCGTCGAGTGGTGGCTGGCAAACGAATCCGACTCTCTCATAACTTGTTCGGCGTCCATGCAGGAAGAAGTGACCGAGCTCTACGGCCCGACGCTGCCGCCGATCACCGTCATCCGCAACGGAATCGACGTGACCACGTGGAACTTTCGCGAACGTGGACCGCGATCCGGACCGCCGAAACTCCTCTTTGTCGGCCGCCTGGAATACGAGAAGGGCGTGCAGGACGCCATCGCAGCACTCCCCCGAATCCGTCGTAGCCACCCCGGCACGACCCTCGCGATCGCGGGCGAAGGCACCCAGTTCACCTGGCTCTACCAACAGGCACGCACGCACCGCGTCGCGCGGGCGGTGGACTTTCTCGGCAACCTCGATCACACGGAACTGCTCAGCTGGCTGCACGGAGCGGACGCCATCGTCCTGCCGTCGCGCTACGAGCCGTTCGGGATCATCGCCCTCGAAGCGGCGGCGGCCGGCACTCCGCTGATCACGTCCACCGCAGGCGGACTGGGCGAAGCCGTCGTCGACGGGGTGACGGGGATGTCCTTCCAACCGGGCGACATCGCCGGGCTCACCTCGGCTGTCCGCGAGGTACTCGACGATCCCGCCGGGGCACAGGAACGGGCAGTGGCCGCCCGCGCACGCCTGACATCGGACTTCGACTGGCATCAGGTCGCCGAGGAGACTGCTCACGTCTACGCGGGCGCGAAGCGTCGGGTGCGACAGCCGTTGGCCCGTCCGCAGATCCCCGAGCGTCCGCTGCCCGGTCGCTGAGCTCGCTTTGTGCTGATCTCAGGGGGTCGGGAGTGGCGCGGTGAAACGAGAACTCGCATCCCCGAGCAGATGGCCTGGTGGCAGCATCCGGCCGCACAGCACGAGCAGGAGATCCTGCGCCGCCCCGTGAACCTCGGCGCCGGCACCGTACGTCCAGTCTCGGTCGTCGGCGCGCAACCGAGCGCCGTCGAGGTCAGTTCCGAAATACTTCACGGTTTTGGGCGAGAGTCCGCTGAGCACACGAGTGAGCCGGTCTTCGGGCACCACGTAATCGTCGCCGAGTGCCACGCGAATGTCCTGACCGTGGATCACGTCGTGCGAGAGCGCACCCTCGAAGCCGCCGCCTGGAGGCTTCCACGGGTGTGCAACGTTGTCGCGAAGCGAGGCAAGCAGTTGTCGCTCACCGACTTCCGACGCATCGGCGAGCGCTCGCCGGTTCGACATCTTGTTGAAGTTTCCGCGTGACTTGACCATTTCCACGACGAATCGCGGCGCCGAGTATCGGTAGGGCATGGTGATGTGCGCGATCACTTCGCGGACCCGCCACCCCTCGCACAGGGTCGGCGCGTTCCACTGCTCCGTGCTCAGGCCTTCGAGAAATCCCACCAGTTCGCGGCGCTGCGCCACGACCCATTCGGGTGTCTGTTCGCTCATGTCGGCACTCCTTTCACCGGCGCAGACTTTCGGCGCCGATACCGATACAGACCGGTGGCGGCGCCGAAAGTAATCGCTGGTTCTGCCAAAAAGTGAGCTACGACGTCGACGACGCGTCGGCAGCGTCCGCAGCAGCCTTCTTGCGTGCGATGTCCTCGAGCGCCGCGATGTACTTTGCACGATCGGCAGCGCCGGCTTCCCAATCGGACTTGCGGTTCTTGACCGCCTTCGCGGGCGAGCCGACCGCGATGCTGTAGTCCGGGATGTCGCCTTTGACGACGGCGTGCGCCCCGAGGACACAACCGCGTCCGACGCGGGTATTTCGCAGCACGGTGACCTTCGCTGCCACCCACGTGTCCGGGCCGATACGGACGGGGCCCTTGACGATGCCCTGGTCCTTGATCGGGGTGTTGATGTCGTCCATGCGGTGGTCGAAGTCGCAGATGTAGCACCAGTCGGCTACGAGCGTCGACGCACCGATTTCGATGTCGAGGTACGTGTTGACGACGTTGTCCTTGCCGAAGACGACCTTGTCGCCGATGCGCAGCGAGCCTTCGTGGCAGCGGATCGCGTTGCCGTCACCGATGTGCACCCAGCGCCCGATCTCGAGGCGGGACAGGTCGGGGGTGGAATGGATTTCGACGTTCTTGCCGAGGAACACCATGCCGCGCAGGATCACGTGCGGGTTGGCCATCTTGAACTTGGCGAGACGGTAGTACCGCACCAGATACCAGGGTGTGTACGCCTTGTTCGCCAGAACCCATTTGAGGGAATCGACCGTCAAGAACTTGGCCTGATCGCTGTCGCCTCGGCGTGATCCCCGCCATCGAGTGCGCAACGGTGCGCCCCACATGCTCGTCATGAGTGTTCAGCCTACGTGGGGCCGACTCACCGACCCTCGGGGTGTGCCCCGTCACGTTGCCCCGGTCGGGATAGTCTCTGGTCCGGGCTTGTGCAGTTACCGAGGGCTCTTGATCAAGTGAAGGCAGGGAGATTGTGATGCGGCGGGTCCTACGGTCGTCCGTGATGGTGTCGACGGCGATCGCTGCGGCCCTGATCGCCGGTTGCGGCAGCGACGACGGACGGGTGGACCGGTACGCGTCGGCGGGTTGGCCGGCCATGCATGCCGACGCCCGCAACAGCGACACGAGCCCGGTCACCGGATCACGCGATGTCGAGTTCGCATGGTCACGCCCTCTCGGCGGTCCGGTTGCCGCGTACGCCTCGGTGGCCGCGAACGGTCAGAGCTTCGTCACCGCGCGCACCGAGAACGGCTGCAATCTCTTCTCGTTCCAGATGGATACGGGTCGCAAGAAGTGGTGCGCTCGACTCAACGACGGAGTAGTCGCGTCCACACCCATCGTCGACACGGCCACCAATGTCTACGTCGGCGAGAGCGGCGCGATGATGTCCTTCACCGAGACTGGTCAATTGCGTTGGCGCACGCTCGTTGTGGGCACTCCTCTCTCGTCACAGTTCACCGGCGACGGAAACCTGTTGTTCATCACCCAATTGGGTCAGATCAACGTGCTCAACCCGCAGACCGGCGCAAAAGTGGTTCCGTCGTTCGACCTGATCCCGCCGCCGTCGATCGACCAGGGCGCGAATGCAGAACTCATTCCCGACAACAAGGGTTTGAGCGAGTGCTTCCTCGGCACGTCCGGCTGCCCGGTGGCCAATACCCCGGCAGTGGACCTGGGCACCGGCAAGTTCTACTTCACCTTCTACGGACCCAGTTCTCGGGCAGCCGATCTGGTCGCCATGAAGTACACGGGCGGCGACAATCCGTCCATCACCCGCGAGTGGTCCACCGACGCGCTTCCCGGTGGAACGGCGTCGAGCCCGGACCTGTCGAAGGACGGCAAGACCGTCTACGCCACCGACAACAACGGATCTCTCTGGGCAGTGAACGCCGAAACCGGTGACACCAGGTGGAGTTACGACATCGGCTTCAACTCGGCCGGTAGTGCCTCGACGTCCGACGACGGTTTGATCATTCCCGCCGGCGGCGACAAGGGCCACCTCCTTGCCGTGCGCGACGAGGGAGATCACGCCGAACTGGCCTGGGAACGTAAAGACCTTCTGCAACTGGGCGTTCCGGCGCAGACCGCCGGCAACACCGGATACACCGTCGTACGCGAGGGTGAGAACGGACTGAGCCTGATCACCTTCGACACCGAAACCGGTGAGACGGTGGATCAGGACACGTTGCCGGGAGCAGTCGGCTTCACCGTCGGCACCTCGATCGGCCCCAAGGGCGAAGTGTTGACGCCCAGCGCAATCGGTGAACTGTTCGTCTTCAAGTGAGCTAGCGGGATGCCTCACAGATGAAGGCCGACGCCGATCGCCCGATCCGTACGATCACGACGCTCAGCGCAAGCGAGCCCTTGAGCTTGAGCCGTGGACGCAGCACTGCCGGGTCCACGTCGACTCCTCGCACCAGGATTTCGGCCACACCGCAGTCCCGCTTGGACAGTGTCTGTTTGAGCAGTTTCTCGGAGTACTTGATCTGCTCGAGGATCCGGAATCCGCGAACTCCCTCAGGGACGCTGTCACCGGTCAGATAAGCGATGCGTGGATCGAGCTGCCAGAGGCCGTGTCTGGCCGCGTAGTGGCGCACGAGGCCCGCGCGCACTACCGCTCCGTCCGGGTCGATGATCCACTCCCCCGGCGCTTGCTCCGGAATCACGTCGTCCTCGGCGTCGGTGATCGCCCACCCGCTCCCGTCGGAGCGAAGCACCGAAGCTCGGCGCGTGACGCCGGACTCGGCCAGTCCCGTCGACCACAGGCAGGCTTCCTTGACGCCGCCGTCGAGCGAGACGACCTCGACTTCCCCGTCCCAGCCCAGATTGTCGAAATCGAGTCCGGGAGCACACTTCACCGCGAGATCACGGCCGGAGTACGCCTCTATGAGGTCCGGTAGAGGTGGCATCAACGCTGCCGGATCGTGAGTGCGGCGACCGCCCGATCGCCGTGCGGGGTCTGCCAGTACGACGGTGTCGCGTGTCGTCGGGCGGAGCGCGTCGGCCCGCAGCAACGCTGCGCTCGGCACATTGCGCTGTGCCATCGCCAGGCGAACGGAATCGATGTCGCTGCCGATCACGCGATGCGCAACTCCGGTCAAGGCATGCAGTTCGGCGCCGATGGAGCACGTCACGTCGTGGACGTCGCGCCCGATCAGACGCTGCGCGCGGTGCGCCGCCACAACACCGGGAGTGGCCTGCTGCATCGCGTCGTCCGTGAACAACCACTGATCACTGCCGGGCAGTTTCGTAACGGCCTTGCGTCGAAGCAGGACGGTGTCCACGAGCGCAGGCATGTGATCACCGAAACGCGTACGCGTCCGGCCGATGTCGGCCAGACGCGTACGCGTGGACAGTTCGAGCTGATCCACCTCGGCCAAGGCAGCTACGCCGGAATCACTTCCGAGATAGTCGACGTCGCCGAGGGTGAAGTCATAACCCAATTCAGTTGCCGGGCTTCACGCCGGTGATCATGACGTTGTAGAAGAATCCGCGAGGAACGACGTGGCGGAGCACCTTCTCGTCGACCCAGCTGAGTGTCTTCCAACCACCGAAAGCGAAACGCCCCCAGCCCCAACCGAGCTTCTCCGGCGGAACAGCCGCTTCGAAGGTACGGACAGGCCAGCCGAGAAGCGCCGCGGCGAATTCCTCGGTGGCAGCGTGGACCTGATCGGCGCCCGCAGACTTCGCCATGTTCTCGAGGTCGGTGGGGTCGAACGTGTGGATGTCGACGACAGCTTCGAGAGCTGCTGCACGAGAAGACTCGTCGAGTTCCTCTTGCGGACGACGCCAGTCTGCGAGGAACGGCAGCTTGGTCACGCGTGTGGTTGCTTCCCACGTCGCGCGGCCGAGCCAGCGGGCGTAGAAGTTGCCGACAGTGGTGGGCTCACCGGCGAAGACGAAACGTCCGCCGGGCTTGAGGACACGAAGGACCTCACGGAGCGACTTCTCGACGTCCGGAATGTGGTGCAGCACGGCGTGGCCGACCACCAGGTCGAAGGTGTTGTCCTCGTACGGAATGGTCTCGGCATCGGCAACACGGCCGTCGACCGGAAGGCCGAGGCTTTCGGCATTGCGCAGTGCGACCTTGACCATACCGGGCGAGAGGTCGGTGACCGAACCGGTCTTGGCGACTCCACCCTGCATCAGGTTCAGGAGGAAGAATCCGGTGCCGCAACCGAGTTCGAGCGCGCGCTCGTACGGGAGCGGCTGATCGCCCGCGACGGCGTCGAAACGACCACGTGCGTAGTCGATGCAGCGCTCGTCGTACGAGATGGACCACTTGTCGTCGTAGGTTTCGGCTTCCCAGTCGTGGTAGAGCACCTGGGCGAGCTTGGTGTCCTTACGAGCGGCCTCGACCTCTTCGGCCGTGGCGTGCGGCCGCGGCGCGGGGTCGACTACCGAGGTGTCGGTAGCGGCGGGCGGCGTGACGGTTGCGTCGTCATTCGGGCTGGCTGTCATGGCGGCTATCCTACTCGCTGGTAAGAGATGAACAAGTTCTAGTTTAGGGGAGCCTACTCGCCCGTGAACTCGGCCTTGCCCGGACCGTTCGCGATGAACGACTCCATGCCGATCGCCTGATCCTTGGTCGCGAACAATCCGGCGAACAGATGCTGCTCGATCTTGAGCCCGGATTCCAGGTCGGTGTTCAGACCCTCGTCGATGGCTGCCTTGGCAGCAGCCAACGCACGTGACGCTCCCCCGACGAACTGCGAGGCCCATGTCCGGGCCGCGGTGTACACGTCGTCGGGAGCGACGACCTCGTCGACCAAACCGATGGCCAACGCCTCGTCAGCCCCGACGAAACGGCCGGTGAAGACCAGATCCTTGGCCTTGGCCGGACCGATCAGACGAGCCAGACGCTGCGTTCCGCCGCCACCGGGAATGATTCCGAGCAGAATCTCCGGAACTCCGAGCTTGGCATTGTCTCCGACGATCCGGCGATCGGCCGAGAGTGCAACTTCGAGTCCACCGCCGAGTGCGTATCCGGTGATCGCGGCAACGGTCGGCTTCGGGATGGACGCCACGGCACCGAGTCCGGCCTGCATGCCGCCGATCGCGTCACGGATCTGGCCGTAATCCATCTCGGCCATTTCCTTGACGTCGGCACCGGCTGCGAAGACTTTCTCGCCGCCGTAGACGATGACGGCCTTGACTGCCTTGTCGACGGTCGCAGCGTGTGCGGCAGCAGCCAACTCGTCCTGAACCTGACGGTTCAGAGCGTTCATGGGCGGACGCGCCAGACGGATGGTGCCGATGCCTTCGGAAACCTCGAGAGTCACAAATTCAGCCATGGTCGAGAGGTTACTTTGCCGCCTTGACCGACCACGGATGCGGCCCGGCGACGTAGTAACCGTCCTGGTTCGGGAACTCGACGCGCAGCGTTTCCTCGTCGGTGATCAACGTAGGCAGGATGACGGGAATCTCCGGCTCGGCTGCGAGTATCTCCGCCACCGAACTGAACTTGGCCAATTCGGTCAGCTGACTCCACGTCGGCGGCAACAGGATGCTGCCACCCTCCCGCCAATGCGCGAGCGCGTCCTGCGGGCTCTGCCAACGCACCTCGGCGGCCTCGGAGGTGACCCCGTCCGCGATCTGTCCGGTCGGTGACGCTGCGACGAAGAAGCGCGTGTCGTAGCGGCGGGTCTCGCCCACCGGCGTGATCCAGTTCGCCCACGGCCGCAGCAGATCCGTGCGCAGGACCAGGTTCTCCTTCTTCAGGAAATCGCTGAACGACAGCTCGTGCTTTTCGAGAGCTACTCGGTCCTGTGCATAGCCGGCCGTGTCCGCGACGACCGTGTCAGCCGTGGGGCCGGCCAGCAGGACACCGCACTCCTCGAAAGTTTCCCGCACCGCAGCCAAGACGAGAGCCTTCGCCCGAGCAACATCCGTGCTGAACCGCTCGGCCCACCACTCGACCGACGGTCCGGCCCACTCGACCTCGGCCGTCGCATCGGACTTGTCGACGCCGCCGCCGGGGAATACCGTCATGCCCCCGGCAAACGCCATCCCCTGTACTCGTTGAAGCAGGAAGATCTCGATACCGGATTCGGCATCGCGCACCAAGATGACGGTCGACGCATCCTTGGGCTCGGGGACAGCGTTTGCATTCTCGTTAGCCATGCTTCGCGAACCTACGCGATCTGTGATCTGGGCCGCATTTCAGGTCCCACTGAAGCTCACGCGCGATGAGCTCCGGACGGTCTCGCGCGGCGCGCGAAGTATCGGCCGTCCGCCTTGTCGAGGCTGATGGACTGGCTGAATGCCGCGCTCAGATTTTCGGCGGTGATGACGTCGTCCAGAAGGCCCTGAGAGACGACCTCCCCTTCCTTGAGAAGGAGTGCGTGGGTGAATCCCGGCGGGATTTCCTCGACGTGATGGGTGATCAGAACGGTAGCCGGGGCGTCCGGATCGGCAGCCAGTTCGGCGAGTCTTGCCACAAGTTCCTCACGTCCACCGAGATCGAGCCCGGCGGCGGGCTCGTCCAGGAGAAGAAGTTCGGGATCGGTCATCAAGGCTCGCGCGATGAGGACGCGCTTGCGCTCGCCTTCGGAAAGCGTCCCGTACGTCCGATCCGCCAGGTGCTCGGCGCCGAGGCTTTCGAGCATCTCCACAGCGCGCGAGGTGTCCATGGATTCGTACTCCTCGCGCCACCGACCGAGAACGGCGTAGCCCGCCGACACGACGAGGTCGCTGACCTTCTCGTCGCCGGGCACGCGGTTCGCCAACGACGACGAGGACAAACCGATTCGCGGGCGCAACTCGTTGACGTCGACCTTGCCGAGCACTTCGCCAAGGAGGTGGGCAGAACCACTGGTCGGGAAAGTCTCACCGGCCGCGATGCGCAGCAGCGAGGTCTTGCCGGCACCGTTGGGTCCGAGCACCACCCATCGCTCGTCCAGCTCCACTTTCCAGGTGACGGGCCCCACGAGAGTGGACCCTCCCCGACGGATGAGTACGTTGTCGAAATCGATGAGCAGATCTGGATCAGGTAGCGGCACCCGAACATCTTCCCGCACATTCTCCGGCCGTTCACGGCAGGATCATCTTGCGTGTCGCCTCTCATCGAAACTCACCCCCCGACGCCCGGGTCTCCGTTCCCACTCGGCGCCAACATCGTGGACTCCGGAACCCAGTTCGCGGTCCACGCCCCGGCCGCGTCGAGCGTCCACATCTGCCTGATCGACCAGGACGGAAACGAAGATCGCGTCGAACTTCGGCAACACACGTACGGAATCTGGCACGGAATCATCTCCGGGATCGGTGCGGGGCAGCGTTACGGAATTCGGGCGTCCGGCCCGTGGAATCCGCGCGCCGGGCTGAGACTTAATCCACACAAGCTGCTCGTCGATCCGTGGGCGCGCCGCATCGAGGGGGATCTCGGTGATCACCGTGCCCTCCTGTCGTACGCCGACGATCCCTTCGGCGACCCGTCGACGGTCGACTCGCTCGGCCACGTGCCGCTGTCCGTGGTGACTCCCGGCCTCGCGCCCGCCGGAGCCCGCCTCGAGACGCCGTGGGAGGAAAGCGTCATCTACGAACTGCATGTGGGCGCGTACACCGCCAGTCATCCAGGAGTACCCGCCGCCCACCGCGGAACGTACCTCGGCCTGACGGCACCGGCCGTGATCGATCACCTCGTCTCACTCGGCGTCACTGCCGTGGAACTGCTTCCCGTACAGGCGTTTCTGACCGAACAGAGCGTCCGCGAGCGAGGGATGCGCAACCACTGGGGATACTCGACGGCGTCGTACTTCGCCCCGCATCCCGGATACGCGGCAACTCCGGGCGGCGAAGTCACCGAGTTCCGGATCATGGTCGACGCACTACACGCGGCAGGCATCGAGGTCGTCCTCGACGTCGTCTACAACCACACCTGCGAGCAGAGTGTCGACGGAATCAGTGTCAGCTGGCGAGGTTTGGACGGCCCCGGCTATTACCTTCTCGACGGCGACGGCCGCGACATCGACCTGACCGGGTGCGGCAACACGGTCGACGCCTGCTCCCCCATCGCCGTCCGCATGATCACCGACAGCCTTCGTTACTGGGCCACCGAAATGGGTGTCGACGGCTTCCGATTCGATCTTGCGAGCGCGTTGGGTAGGCCGCGCGGCGGCGGCTTCGACCAGCGGGCGTCCATCCTGTCCGCCATCTCCTCCGATCCGGTACTGACTCGGTGCAAGCTCATCGCCGAACCGTGGGATGCCACTGCCGACGGTTACCAGGTCGGAAACTTCGGACTCCAATGGTCGGAATGGAACGACAAGTACCGCAGCACCATTCGCCAGTTCTGGAACGGCGGCTCCAGCGTCCGGAAGGTCGCGTCGCGCCTCGCCGGTTCCGAGGACATCTTTGCCGGCAGCGGCCGTCGCCCCTGGGCGTCGATCAACTTCGTCACAGCGCACGACGGGTTCACCGCCGCCGATCTGGTCGCGTACAACCACAAGCACAACGAAGCCAACGGTGAAGACAATCGTGACGGCGCCGATCACAACGATTCGTTCAACCACGGAATCGAAGGCCCGAGCACCGATCCCGAGATTCAGGACGCCAGAGCACGTCATGTACGGGCGCTACTGGCCACGCTCGTGCTGTCGACAGGCACACCGATGCTCACCGCCGGAGACGAGTTCGGCCACAGTCTCGGCGGAAACAACAACGCGTATTGTGTTCCCACACTTGCCTCCCCAGCCGATTCGTGGGCCCTGGACTGGACGGCGGCCGATCAGTCGTTGGTGCAGTTCGTCTCCCGAGCGTTCGGATTACGCCGAACGGCACCGGCGTTGCGTCAGCCCGAATTCTTCGAAGGCAGAAGAAGACTGGAGCACCCGGACCTCGTCTGGTTCGACGCTGCCGGCGTCGAGTTCGACGACACCGCATGGTACGACGAGAGTCACCGAACGCTGCAGGCCTGGATCGACGGAGCCGACGTTCGGTCTCACACTCGAACCGGGCGCCCACTCGGTGACGACAGTTGGCTCCTGATCCTGCATTCCGGTGGACCGGTTCAGGTCACCGTCGGCACTCCGGAATGGTTCGACGGCACCTTGACTGCATCGTTCGATTCGGCTTCACCCACCGGAGAACCTGCCTCCACGGCCGAAGTTCCCGTCGGCACCGAGATTTCGCTGACCGGCCCCACGGTCTTGGCCTTACGTTCCGTGACACGTCCTCCGGTCACCGCTGCTGTCATGGAATCCGGCAGCACCTTGATGAGGAATTGAATGGTCGGTCCGATCCCGAAGGCGTACAACACTGTTCCGACGCCGACGGTTCCACCGAGGAGCCATCCGGTCGTGAGGACCGCGATCTCGATGCTGGTACGCACGAGCCTGACCGACAGACCTGTGCGAGCGACCAGTCCGGTCATCAATCCGTCGCGGGGGCCCGGCCCCATGCCCGCGCCGATGTAGAGAACGCTGGCCAGTCCGTTGAGGAGGATTCCCGCGACCATGATCACGGCTCGAACTGGCATGGAATCAAAGACCGGCAAGAAGGCCAGTGAGGTATCCACCGAGATGGCAATTACAACGACATTGGCGACCGTTCCGAATCCCGGCCGCTGACGGATCGGAATCCAGAGCAGCAGTACCACCGCACCGGTAATCGCAGTGATCACGCCGAAACTGAGCGAAACGTGCTCGGCCACACCCTGATGGAAAACATCCCAGGGATCCAGACCAAGACCGGCTGTGATCATCATGGCCATCGAGAAGCCGTACAACCACAGACCGACGAACAGCGAGGCGAATCTCCGTATCAACACTCGACCATCTTGATGGCCACTGGACTGTTCATCCATAGCCAAGTTGCCGATACTGGACTGGTCGGTTGCGTCTCTACGGAACCGCGATGACTGTCATGGAGCCTGGTGCCACTTCCGTGAAACCAGCGTCACGAACCGCGACGGCCTCCGACTTCTTCAGCCGAACTACTGCTTCGGCCCACTGTTCCGGGCTCGCGTCGCGCACTGAGCAGCGAAAGTCGTTCTGCGCCCAGTCCCAGCACTGTTTCTCGGACATGGCCGCCGCCAACAACATCGAGGCATGCCCGACCTGTGCCGACGCCTTGCCTACCGTCATCTCGAGCGCCGAGTCGATCCACAGCACCGGAAGACCAGGCTCCGGCGGGCCAGGCTCGTCGTGCTCGAGATCGGTCCCACCGATCTGCAACTTCTTGATTCGCGGGTCCAGTTCTCCGACCGGCCCGGGAACCAGAGCCCGCGCCTGCGCGCCATCCACATCGACGGTGATTCCCGGTACCTCCTGCGCGGCGAGCCACTGCGCTCCTCGCGCTCGACGAGACACCTTCCGAATCCGGGCACCCACCCACGCCGAATAGTCCTCGTGCCAGGGGCCGGGTTCCCCGTCTTCGGTGAACCCGACGCGTTCGTCCAGACACAGCGCCACAGCCGCCGTTGCCGCAGCCTCGAGCAGTGCGGTGCGCTTGGGCGGGTCTGCCTTCGGAATGTGCAGAACGATCGGCATCGCCAACACCAGCGCCGGATCCGCGGGATCGTCTCGCCCTCCGTACCCAGCAGCCAGCACCGCGTGGCGCTCGCGCCAGCGCGAATCGGGGCCGGACATCACAGCTGGATCGGAACTGAATGCTGGATCGGAACTCATGGAATCGGTACGCGTCGCACGCCACCGTCGACGGCGTCCGCAGCCTCGACCTCGTCGCGGGTCACACCGAGAATGAACAGCACAGCATCGAGGAAGGGATGCGACAACGCAGCATCTGCGACCTCCCGCAACGCAGGCTTGGCGTTGAACGCCACGCCCAGGCCCGCGGCGTTGAGCATGTCGATGTCGTTGGCACCGTCACCGACGGCGACGGTCTGTTCCATCGGCACACCGACCTGATCGGCGAACTTGCGCAGCGCAACGGCCTTCGCGGCGCGGTCGACGATTTCACCGATCACACGTCCGGTCAGCTTGCCGTCGACGATTTCGAGGGTGTTGGCGTGCACGAAGTCCAGTTCGAGTTCGTGTGCGAGGCCTTCGATGACCTGCCGGAAGCCACCCGACACCACGCCGCAGTGGAATCCGAGACGGCGCAGGGTGCGAATCGTGGTTCGCGCACCCGGCGTCAGTTCGATGCTCTCTGCCACCTCGTCGATGACGGAGGCGTCGAGACCGGCGAGTGTCGCCACACGCTGGTGCAGTGATTCGGTGAAGTCGATCTCGCCGCGCATCGCAGCTTCGGTGACGGCGCGGACCTCGTCCTCGACGCCGGCCTTCGCGGCGAGCATCTCGATGACCTCGCCCTGGACGAGCGTCGAGTCCACGTCGAACACGATCAGACGCTTGGCCCGGCGAGCGAGACCTGCGCGCTCGACCGCGATGTCGACGTTTTCGAGAGCGGCGACCTCGGCGAGTCCGGTGCGCAGCTTCGCGTCGCCGTCCGCCGTATCGGCCGCGCTGACGCTGAGTTCGAGGCCGGTGACCGGATAGTCGGCGACACCACGGATGGAATCGATGTTTGCGCCCTGCTTCGCGAGTTCGCGTGCAACCGATCGCATTGCGCGAGCATTGACCGGGCTACCGAGAACAACGACCGCGTGGGTGGACACCGCGGGCCGTCCGGGATCGGCACCGATTTCGATGTCGACGTTCATTCCGACCGTCGCCATCGCCTGTTCGAGTTCTTCCTGAAGCGCTTCGGGATCGTTCGGGCAGGCAACCATGACACCGAGTGTCAGTCGACCTCGAATCACCACCTGCTCCACGTCGAGTAGACGCACATCGTGCCGCGACAGCGCCGCGAACAGTACCGAGGTGACGCCAGGGCGGTCCGGCCCGGTCACAGTCACCAGAACAGTGGTGTCAGAGGCACCCACCGAAAACTCCGATCGTTTCTTCGTTCGCGTCTTGATCGTCACTATTGTGCCAAGCGAAAGGCCCCACCCGTTACTCGGGCGGGGCCTTCGCTGATTACTTCAGTGTGTTACTTCGCTCAGGAGCGGCTGTCGGTTCCGGGGTCGCCTTCGTCCCCGACCGTGAGCGGCTCGTGACGAGCATCTTCGAGCACGGTGCTGGCGTTCTTCCCGCCGTGGCCGGGGCCGACGTGCGCTTCCGCGCGCATCCGCTCCACCATGTGCGGGTAGTGCAGCTCGAACGCCGGACGCTCGCTACGGATGCGCGGCAACTCGGTGAAGTTGTGACGCGGCGGCGGGCAGGTGGTTGCCCACTCCAGCGAGTTTCCGTAACCCCACGGATCGTCGACGGTGACCACCTCGCCGTAGCGGTAGCTCTTGAAGACGTTCCAGATGAACGGAAGCGTCGAGGCACCGAGTACGAAGGCAAAGATCGTGGACACCGAGTTCAGAACCGTGAACCCGTCCGAGGGCAGGTAGTCGGCGTAACGACGCGGCATACCTTCGGCACCGAGCCAGTGCTGAACGAGGAACGTGCCGTGGAAACCGACGAACGTGGTCCAGAAGTGCCACTTGCCGAGGCGCTCGTCCATCATGCGACCGGTCATCTTCGGGAACCAGAAGTAGATACCGGCGTACGTGGCGAACACGACCGTGCCGAAGACCACGTAGTGGAAGTGGGCGACGACGAAGTAGCTGTCCGTGACGTGGAAGTCGAGCGGCGGGCTCGCGAGGATGACACCCGACAGACCACCGAAGAGGAAGGTGATCAGGAAGCCGATCGAGAACAGCATCGGCGATTCGAAGGTCAACTGCCCCTTCCACATCGTGCCGATCCAGTTGAAGATCTTCACACCTGTCGGCACGGCGATCAGGAACGTCATGAACGAGAAGTACGGCAGGAGAACAGCGCCGGTTGCGTACATGTGGTGGGCCCACACTGCGATCGACAGAGCGGCGATGGCCAACGTTGCGTACACCAGGCCGCTGTAGCCGAAGATCGGCTTACGGCTGAAGACCGGGAAGATCTCCGAGACGATGCCGAAGAACGGCAGCGCGATGATGTACACCTCGGGGTGACCGAAGAACCAGAACAGGTGCTGCCACAGGAGCACACCGCCCGTTGCCGGGTCGAAGATGTGCCCACCGAGATGGCGGTCGACGAACAAGCCCATGAATGCAGCGGTCAGCAGCGGGAACGCCAGCAGGATCAGGATGCTGGTGATGAAGATGTTCCAGGTGAAGATCGGCATGCGGAACATGGTCATACCGGGTGCGCGCAGGCAGATCACGGTGGTGACCATGTTGACGCCACCGAGGATGGTGCCGAGGCCGGCGACGGCCAGACCCAAGACCCACAGGTCGGCGCCGACGCCGGGGCTGTGCAGCGCGCTGGTCAGCGGCGTGTATGCCGTCCAACCGAAGTCTGCTGCGCCACCGGGCGTGACGAATCCGGCCGTCGTGATGATCGCACCGAACAGGTACAGCCAGTAGCTGAACGCGTTCAGGCGCGGGAACGCGACGTCGGGTGCACCGATCTGGAGCGGAAGAATGTAGTTCGCGAAGCCGAAGACGATCGGGGTCGCGTACAGCAGCAGCATAATCGTGCCGTGCATGGTGAACAGCTGGTTGAACTGTTCGTTGGAAAGGAACTGCATGCCGGGTACAGCAAGTTCGGCACGCATCATCAGCGCCATGAGGCCACCGATGAGGAAGAAGGCGATGGAAGTCGCCAAGTACATGATTCCGAGCACCTTGGGATCGGTGGTCGTGATCATCTTGAAAATGAATGAGCCCTTGGGTCCCTGCCGCGGCGGGTAAGGCCTGGCCGGCGCTATCGTGGGGACTGGCTGGGGCGCTACGGCAGTCACTGATCCTCCTGAATGTGCCTTTGGTCGCTCCGCAGACTCCGTCAAAGAGCCCTTGGTTGCGCCCGCAGGGTCCGTCGCCCGGGCTGCGGACAACGGCTTCTGGCTTGCGCTCATCGAATCGTAGACCGTGACTCCGAGGCACCGCGACCCGGTCCTACTCTGCGTCGTACTCGAGCATCCGTTTTTCACGGCACCGGACGAACGACCTGCGGTTTATGTTCCCCCGGGAGTCCGAACCCACTTCCGAATCGGCGTGTCGTGCGCGTCAAAGAATTCGGTCGGTGTCCGTTTTCGGCCAACCCCTCCACTGATAAGGTCACCCTCGCCTAACTCATCTCAGGAGCCAATCAGTGAAATTCTTTCCCCGCCGCGCCGCGCTGGTAGCCGTCGCAGCCTCGATCGCCTTGGTCGTTCCAGCCTGCTCGAGTAACGACGAGCCCGCTGCAACCACCACCTCGACCGAGTCGGGCGCATTCCCCCGCACGATCGAACACTTCCGTGGAAGCACCGAAATCCCGGCAGCACCCCAGCGGATCGTCGCGCTCGACAACAGCTTCACCGACGCCGTCCTTCTCCTCGAATCCCCGCTCGTCGGCTACGTCGACTACCGCGAGCCCGGTCTTCCCGACTACCTCGGATCCTCGCGGGAGGAATTCGCCGCGGACGCCGTCTCGGTCGGCACGGTCAGCAGTGCAAGCCTCGAGAAGATCGCCGCACTGCAGCCAGACCTCATCATCTCCGCCGAGGTCCGCGACGGGAAGAACTACGAGCAGCTCTCCGCAATCGCACCCACCGTCTTCACTCAGACGACCGGCCCGACGTGGAAGGACAACATCCGCCTGGTCGGTCAAGCGCTGGGCAAGGAGTCACTGGCCGAGGCGAAGATCACCGAGTACGAAACCCGCGCAGCCACCGTCGGCAAGGAAATCAACGAGAAGGCGAACAACCCGGTCATCTCGGTAGTCCGATTCGCCGGTGAACCGACGGCACGCCTCTACCGCACCACCTCGTTCAGCGGCATCGTCCTTCAGGACGCCGGATTGAAGCGCCCGGACAACCAGGGACCTGACCCCGCCGATGCCGGAAACATCATGATGAAGATCAGCCCCGAGCTGATCAACGAAGCCGACGCGGACGTCATCTTCATCAGCACCTGGCAAGACGCCGAGGGCAAGAGCGCCGAAGCTGCGAAGCCGTTCCTCGAGAGCCCGCTGTGGCAGACCCTTCGAGGACGCAAGGTCGACGTGGACGATTCACGTTGGATGTCGCCGGTCAGCATCCAGGGCGCCCACATGATCCTCGACGACCTCTCGGACACGTTCGAGGTGGACAAGCAGAACAGCTGAGTCGAACAGCTAACCTGAACGGCGCCCGCTCACACAGGAAGCCGTCGACTTGTCTGTTCTCTCACGCACGTCTGTTCTCTCACGCACGACCGCCCGCACGTCCGTTCGTCGTGTCTCGATCCTGGGGATCGCCGCCACGATGCTCGTCCTCGGTGGTTGCTCGTCCGACTCGTCGGACGATCCCGCGAGCACCATCGTCCGGACCACTACGTCGATCGCCGGTGCCGGCGTGATGGGCATCGAACGCGACACCGCCACCGCGTGCCCGACGCCGACGCAAGCCGACCCGGGAGCGGGCCCCGGGGTGAAGCGTCGAGTCGTACACACTGCGGGTGAAACCGAGGTTCCTTCCGATCCCCAACGGATCGTGGTCCTCGACAGCGTCTCGATGGACGCCGTGTGCGCCCTCGGTCTGTGGGAGCGGGTAGTGGGCGCCGCGACCGGTGTCGACTCGCCTCAACCGTCGTACCTCGGTTTCGGCATCTCGGAGATTCCGAGCGTCGGCCCCGTGAGCGCACCCGACGTCAACGCCGTGAAGGCCGCCGCGCCGGACTTGATCCTCGGGTCCAGTCCGGCGTCCGACGGTTTGTACGGGCAACTCGACGCCATTGCCCCCACCGTGTTCGCCGGCTCGGATCCCGTGTACTGGAAAGCGCAGTTCGCCCTCGCGGGCCAGGCACTTGGCCGTTCGTCCGCGGCTGCGACGGAGCTGGACCGCTACCAGCAGGACGTCGTGCAGCTCGGCGACGCATTGAATGCATCGCAGACGCAGGCATCAGTGGTTCGGTTCGGTTCGAAGGACCTGCAGATCGAGGGCCCTGCATCCTTCGCCGGACAGATCCTCAGCGACGTCGGCGTCCGGCGCCCACCGGCGCAGCGATTGACCGATGCGACCACGGCACCGATTCCGGCCGACGATCTCAGCGCCGCCGAAGGGGACTTGATCTACGTCCTCTTCGACGGGCCGAACGGTCGTAGCTACGGCACCGAGGTCATGAAGAGCGACCAGTGGCAGGACCTCGCCGCTGCCACCGACCGACGTGTGTTCGTAGCGGAAGACGACATCTGGAACGGAAACGGGATGACTGCTGCCCGTGCCGTATTGGCGGACTTGAAGGGAACCTTGAACGGATATGCGAGCTGACCGGAACGAACCACAACTCCGACATTCGAAGCGGTTCGCCCCAGCCGTGAAGTTCGGGTTCTGATCATGCCGATCCCCGAATTCATTGTTGCACTGCGCGAGAAGGTCGGTCATGCGCCGCTCTGGCTGTCCGGAGTGAGCGTCGTGATCCGCGACGACGACGGCCGGATCCTGCTCACCCGCCGCGCCGACAACGGTCAGTGGGCCGTCGTGTCCGGCGTTCTCGAGCCTGGGGAGGAACCGTCGGCGGCGGCGGTGCGCGAGGCGAAGGAAGAAACCGGCGTCGACGCCGAATTGATTCGGATCACGAGTGTCGATGTCACAGAGCCCATTACGTACCCCAACGGCGACGTGACTCAGTACCTCGACGTGTGTTTCCTGGCCAGGTGGACCGGCGGAGATGCACACGTGGCGGACGACGAAAACCTCGAGGTCGCGTGGTTCGCGCCGAGCGCACTGCCTTCGGACATGACGGAAACCTCGCGTCTGCGCCTCGCAAAAGCGTTGCTGGACAAGCCGGAAGCGTGGTTTCAGCGCTAGTCCGCTCCCAATACACGGCCGAAGCCCGATTCCCGCGTGTGCAGGAGTCGGGCTTCGGCGTGTAGGTCGCTCTCTAGAAATCCCAGTCGTCGTCTTCGGTGTTGACGGCTTTGCCGATGACGTAGGAGCTACCCGAGCCGGAGAAGAAGTCGTGATTCTCGTCCGCATTCGGTGAAAGTGCCGACAGGATAGCCGGATTGACGTCCGTCTCGTCCTTCGGGAAGAGGCCTTCGTAGCCGAGATTGTTGAGCGCCTTGTTGGCGTTGTAGCGCAGGAACTTCTTGACATCCTCGGTCAGACCGACGCCGTCGTAGAGGTCCTGGGTGTAGTCGACCTCGTTCTCGTAGAGCTCGAAGAGCAACTCGAACGTGTAGTTCTTGAGCTCTTCACGCTCGGCCTCGGTGAGCTGTTCGAGGCCCTTCTGGTACTTGTAGCCGATGTAGTACCCGTGCACGGCCTCGTCGCGGATGATGAGGCGGATGAGGTCTGCGGTGTTGGTGAGCTTGGCTCGCGAGGACCAGTACATCGGCAGGTAGAAGCCGGAGTAGAAGAGGAAGCTCTCGAGGAGCGTCGATGCGACCTTGCGCTTGAGCGGCGACTCGCCGTTGTAGTAGTCGAGAACGATCTGCGCCTTGCGCTGCAGGTTGGGGTTCTCCTCCGACCAGCGGAACGCGTCGTCGATGTCGGGGGTGGAGCACAGCGTCGAGAAGATAGAGCTGTAGCTCTTCGCGTGCACCGATTCCATGAAGGCGATGTTGGTGTACACCGCTTCTTCGTGGGGAGTGATCGCGTCCGGGATGAGGCTGACGGCGCCGACCGTTCCCTGGATGGTGTCGAGCAGCGTCAGGCCCGTGAAGACGCGCATGGTGAGCTGCTGCTCCTGCGCGGTCAGCGTTCCCCAGGACGGGATGTCGTTGGAGACCGGCACCTTTTCGGGCAGCCAGAAGTTGCTGACGAGGCGATCCCATACCTCGGCGTCCTTCTCGTCCTGGACGCGATTCCAGTTGATGGCGGAAACGCGACTGACCAGCTTGACCATAATTCCTACCTAGCGAGAGAGATACTGCCGAATGTTGGCTTGCCTGAACACTACCCGTTGTGTCGGGTCCGCGATGCCAACACAACAACATGTGTCGCACGCGCCCCTCCACGAGTACAAAAAATGTGATATCAATTAAATATCACTTACCGATGGAAAGCGAGTCTCGCATGACCAGCACACCCACCGTGGCCGAGAAACCGACCGGTGTCGCCACCACAACGATCGCCGAACGCCCAGGCTGGGACCTGTCCGGCAGCTGGATGCTCCTCGGCGGCGTCCTTCTCTTCCTGGCCGGAATCGCGCTGTCCGTCGTTGGCGGAGTTCTGGGACTCTTCGCCCTGATTCCGGTCGGAGTGGTGCTGTTCATCGCGTCACTCCCCCTCCTGATGGGCCTGACCTTGGTGCAACCGAATCAAGCCCGAGTTCTGCAACTTCTCGGAAGCTCGTACAGCGGCACCTTGCGCACGCCGGGACTGCGATGGACAAATCCGCTGACGGTCCGTCGATCGATCTCGACGCGCATCCGAAACCATGAGACCGGTCAGGCGAAAGTGAACGACGCCGACGGCAATCCCATCGAGATCTCGGCGGTGGTCGTCTGGCAGGTGGCCGACACAGCGCTCGCCTCGTTCCAGGTGGACGATTACGAGGAGTTCGTCTCCGTACAGACCGAGGCGGCCGTCCGCCATATCGCCGGTAGCTACCCGTACGACGCCGAAGGCCGAGTCTCGTTGCGCGAGAACGCCGATATCATCACCACCACCTTGTCGGAGGAGGTTCACGCCCGCGTGCGTGCGGCGGGTGTCGAAGTTATCGAGACACGCATCAACAGGCTCTCGTATGCACCGGAGATCGCCAGCGCGATGCTTCGGCGCCAGCAAGCGGGTGCTGTGATAGCCGCCCGCAAGCAAATCGTCGAAGGCGCGGTGTCCATGGTCGACATGGCACTCAAGCAGCTCGAGGAGAAGCACGTCGTCGAACTCGACGAGGAACGCAAGGCCACGATGATCAGTAACCTTCTGGTCGTGCTGTGCGGCGACCGCGACGCACAACCGGTGCTCAACACCGGTTCGCTCTACCAGTAAAGGAAAGGCCACATGGCCACGGATCCAGCTCCGCGATCCGAGCGTAAGAAGATCCTTCTTCGGTTGGACCCAGCGGTACACGACGCCCTCGCCCGCTGGGCCGCCGACGATCTCCGAAGTACCAACGCCCAGATCGAGTTTCTCCTTCGGCGCGCACTCACCGAGCACGGTCGAATGCCGAAGAATGCCGGCAAGATGCACGGTCCCGGCCGCCCGCCGGCCTGATACCCCTGTGCGCCTTTTCGGTAGTAACCACTACCGAAAAGGCGCACGGCGCGGAGCCCTTTACAGCATGCAGGAAACGCAGCCCTCGACCTCGGTGCCTTCGAGTGCCATCTGACGCAGACGGATGTAGTACAGCGTCTTGATGCCCTTACGCCACGCGTAGATCTGCGCCTTGTTGATGTCGCGGGTGGTTGCGGTGTCCTTGAAGAACAGCGTCAGCGACAGGCCCTGGTCGACGTGTTGCGTTGCGGCAGCATAGGTGTCGACGATCTTCTCGTACCCGATTTCGTAGGCATCCTGGTAGTACTCCAGGTTGTCGTTGGTCAGGTAGGGCGCCGGGTAGTAGACGCGGCCGATCTTGCCTTCCTTGCGGATCTCGATCTTCGACGCCACCGGGTGGATGGAGCTGGTGGAGTAGTTGATGTACGAGATCGAGCCGGTCGGCGGGACGGCCTGAAGGTTCTGGTTGTAGATACCGTGCTTCTGAACCGAAGCCTTCAGCTCACGCCAGTCGTCCTGAGTGGGGATGTGCAGCTTCGCATCGGCGAAGAGTCCGCGAACCTTGTCGGTTGCCGGCTCCCAAGCCTGATCGGTGTACTTGTCGAAGAATTCACCCGAGGCGTACTTCGACTCCGGGAAACCCTTGAAGTACGAGCCGCGCTCGATGGCGATCTTGTTCGACGCACGCAGTGCGTGGAACAGCACGGTGTAGAAGTAGATGTTCGTGAAGTCGATGCCTTCTTCGCTGCCGTAGAAGATCCGCTCACGAGCGAGGTATCCGTGCAGGTTCATCTGACCGAGGCCGATGGCGTGAGAGTCGTTGTTGCCCTGCTCGATCGACGGCACCGAGTAGATGTGCGTCTGGTCGGACACTGCCGTCAATCCGCGGATCGACACTTCGATGGTCTTGGCGAAGTCGGGCGAGTCCATGGTCTTCGCGATGTTCAGCGAACCCAGGTTGCAGGAGATGTCCTTGCCGACCTTCGAGTAGGACAGGTCGTCGTTGAACAGTGAAGGCGTCGAAACCTGCAGGATCTCCGAGCACAGGTTCGAGTGCGTGATCTTGCCCTCGATCGGGTTTGCCCGGTTCACCGTGTCCTCGAACATGATGTAGGGGTAGCCCGATTCGAACTGCAATTCGGCGACGGTCTGGAAGAACTCGCGAGCTTTGATCTTGGACTTGCGAATTCGCTTGTCGTCGACCATCTCGTAGTACTTCTCGGAGACGTTGATGTCGGAGAACGGAACTCCGTAGATGCGCTCGACGTCGTACGGCGAGAACAGGTACATGTCCTCGTTCTTCTTCGCCAGTTCGAACGTGATGTCTGGGATCACGACGCCGAGTGAGAGCGTCTTGATACGGATCTTCTCGTCGGCGTTCTCACGCTTGGTGTCGAGGAACCGGTAGATGTCGGGGTGGTGCGCATGCAGGTACACAGCACCGGCGCCCTGACGCGCACCCAACTGGTTGGCGTAGGAGAACGAGTCCTCGAGAAGCTTCATGATCGGGATGACACCCGAACTCTGGTTCTCGATCTTCTTGATCGGTGCGCCGTGCTCACGAACGTTGGTGAGCAGCAAGGCAACTCCGCCACCGCGCTTGGACAGCTGCAGTGCCGAGTTGATGGAGCGACCGATGGACTCCATGTTGTCTTCGATACGAAGCAGGAAGCAGGACACGGGCTCACCGCGCTGCTTCTTGCCCGAGTTCAGGAACGTCGGGGTGGCGGGCTGGAAGCGTCCGGCGATGATCTCGTCGACGAGTTCGACGGCCAGGTCTTCGTTGCCTGCGGCCAGGGTGAGCGCAACCATGCAGACACGATCTTCGAAACGCTCCAGGTAGCGCTTACCGTCGAAGGTCTTGAGCGTGTAGGAGGTGTAGTACTTGAATGCACCCAGGAACGTCGGGAAGCGGAACTTCTTGGCGTACGCGTGATCGATCAGGAACTTCACGAAAGTACGTGAGTACTGATCGAGAACCTCGGGCTCGTAATAGTTTTCCTCGACGAGGTAGTCCAGCTTCTCGTCGAGGTTGTGGAAGAACACGGTGTTCTGGTTGACGTGCTGCAAGAAGTACTGACGGGCTGCAGCGACATCCATCTCGAACTGGATCTCACCGTTGGCGCCGTACAGGTTGAGCATGGCGTTGAGTGCGTGGTAGTCGAGACCGTTGGTGGAATCGCCGCCGCGCGCATCACGCTCTACGCTTCCTGCCGCGATCGTGTCAGTGATGGTTGGCGCCACTGCCCGTGCTCCTTCTCTGTTTCGAGATGATTCCAGAACTCCCCCAAGCCTTCTCGTACCCGGTCGACGTCCTCGGCAGTGCCCATGAGTTCGAACCGGTACAGAAAAGGAACGTGGCATTTCTGGGAAATGATGTTCCCTGCATAGCAAAAGGACTCACCGAAATTGGTGTTTCCCGCCGCGATCACTGCTCTGATCAACGACCTGTTGTGTGGATTGTTCAAAAAACGAATGACCGGCTTCGGTACATAACTGGTGTCGCGCCCTGTCACGGTGACCCCGCCACCATAGGTGGGCAGAATCAGCACATAGGGCTCGTCTACACGAAATGAGCCGTCACGGTCATGGATAGGTATACGTGTCGCAGGCAGGCCGAGACGTTGAACGAATCGGTGGGTGTTCTCCGACACGCTGGAAAAATAGACCAGCGAAGTCATCGGTTGTCACCATTTTCTTGTACGGTGCCCGGAACTACTCAGATGTGTCGGCGGAGGTGTCCACCGCCGACACTGCGGCGCTTCAAGCAGCGACGGTCAGGGTCTTGATGCGATCGGGACGGAAGCCCGACCAGTGATCTTCACCGGCAACCACGATGGGTGCCTGGAGGTACCCGAGAGCCATGACGTAGTCGCGGGCTTCGGCATCCTCGGTGATGTCGATGACGTTGTATTCGAGACCGGCCTTGTCCAGGGCGCGGTAGGTGGCATTGCACTGAACGCAAGCGGGCTTGGTGTAGACGGTGATGCTCATGAGAGTCCCTCTTTCGCTTAGCCAACAAAGGCCGATGTAGTGATGTTCAGCACCGATACGACCGATTGCCGGAGTCTCGCTCGAGGCGTTCCGCGTTGTGGTCTCTCAGTGCTCAAGACACTACACCTAGTGGCCGACAGAAACACATAACGCGAGATGTTGTGAGTCACATCGTTGGAATTCCCAGGTCGCCCCAGTTCAGCGCCTTCATTTCCCGGCGCGTCGGCGTGTCGCGCGTCACAGTTTCTTTTTGTGCTCGCCAGCCTCTCGGAGCCGCGCCACGGACCTACCATGAGCGTCGTGGAAACACCCCCGAAGGACGAGGCTCCACGCCACGAGGCAACCGTGACGAGAACACAGCAGGTGACACCGTTGATGCGCAGAATCACCTTCGGCGGGGAGGGCCTGAGCGACTTCGAGACGAGTGGTAGCCCGGACGAACGGGTGCTCGTCAGATTCCCCCTCGATCCCCCTCACGCCCGTAGTTACACGGTCCGGCGCTGGCAGCCGTCGAAGAACGAACTGGAGATCGACTTCGTTCTCCACGGCCACGGCGGCGCGGCACTCTGGGCCGCGACTGCGCAACCGGGCGAGACCGTTCACCTCTCGACGGCGAGCGGGTGGTTCACGCCGCCGGCAGGTTGCGACTGGCTGCTGATGGTCGCCGATCACGCCGCTCTGCCCGCGATCGGGCGAATTCTCGAAGAAGCACCCGACGGTCTACCGATCCACGTCATCGCGCAGGTACCCGCGCCGAGTGAACAGCAGACGTTCACGACGCGCGCCCACGCTCACTACCGATGGATCGAGGAATCGGACTCGCTGCTCGCCGAATTGGCCGGCGCTCCCCTGCCCCCCGGCGAGGGCTACATCTGGTGTGCAGTCGAGGCCGCGGCCGCCAGACGCATCCGCACCCACCTGCGTCGAACATGGGAAATCCCGGCAAACCGCATGCACGTGATGGGTTACTGGCGGGAGGACAAGGAGAACTGGGAGCGTCGGTACGCCGCCGTCGCCGACCGTATCGATGCTGCGATGGGCGAAGCGATGATGGCCGGCAAGGATTTCGAGTCGGTTCGCGACGCGGTCGACGACGCGATGGAACGCGAAGGGCTCTAGCGCGCATACGAGTGAGGGCCATACCTTCCGGCATGGCCCTCACTCGTGAAACGGATTACGCGTTGACGAGCTGCTTGCCGGCGTCGACGAGGTCGGAGACGACCTTGGAGACCTGAGCGAGCACCTCTGCGTTCTCACGCGGGTGCAGCTCACCGAACAGTGCGCCGGTCCCACCGATGCTCAGTGCAGTGTCCTCGACGACCTTGCCGCCGGCGATACGGACTGCCTTGGTGGTGTCTTCGTGTGCCCACTTGGCGCCGTTGCCGCTGGGCGAAGCGCTGATGACTGCGACAGCCTTGTCCTTGACTGCACCGACACCGTACGGACGCGAGATCCAGTCGATGGCGTTCTTCAGAACTGCGGGAATGGTGCCGTTGTATTCGGGGGTGACGAGCAGGAACGCGTCCGCGTCGCTCGCAGCGGCGCGCAGTGCGTCGACAGCGGGGATGGAAGCACCCTCGACGTCGATGTCTTCGTTGTAGAAGGGGACGTCGGCGAGGCCTTCGAAGACCGTCAGCGTGGCACCCTCGGGTGCGGCGGACACAGCCGTCTCGGCAAGCTGGCGGTTGACGGATCCGGCGCGCAGGCTGCCGACGAGAACGAGAACATTGGTCTGTGACATAGCGAGTTTCCTTCGAGAGTGGTGCGGTTGGTGGCTCCGGTTGAAAGTTATATCAACTAAACGGACCGCGGTCCACTTACATTCCCCGGCCCTGTAACCTGATCCCGTGAGCGCAATCCCCCTCCCCCAGATCGGCGCCGCGCCGGTCGAGCGCGGTGACGCAGCACGTAACCGCGTACTTCTGCTCGACGCCGCAGCCCTCCTCGTTGCCGAGCGAGGTGTCGACGCAGTGACGATGGATGCTGTCGCGTGCCGGGCCGGTGTGGGCAAGGGCACAGTTTTTCGGCGCTTCGGCAATCGATCGGGACTGATGCAGGCACTGCTCGATCACACCGAGCGAGAACTGCAGCAGGCATTCATGTTCGGCCCCCCACCGTTGGGTCCGGGCGCGCCGCCGATCGAGCGCCTCATCGCGTTCGGACGAGCCCGGATTGCCATGGTGGAAGTACAGGGCGAAGTCCTCCGAGCGGCGGAAAACGCTCCTGAATACCGCTTCGGCGGTCCGGCCCGGGCTCTCGGCATCGCTCACGTCCTCGGGCTTCTTCGAGGAGCCGGCGTCGAGGGCGACCTCGATCTGCTCGCTTCAGCACTGTTGGCACCGCTCGAAGCGTCGCTCGTCCTTCATCAGGTGCGCGATCTCGGGATGACCACCGAGCGTCTGGCCGCCGGCTGGGAAGACCTTGCCCGGCGCGTTACTCGATGTTGACTCCCCCGATCCGTCCCACCGCTTAATGTGAGCCCATGCGCATCGCTGCTGCCGTCATCGGCTTCCTGACCATCGCCGCGGTAAGCGGTTGCTCCGCTTCGTCCGACTCCCCCGAGGACAAGACGGATCCCTCCGGTCGTGTGTTCATCTCGACCTCCGTGGATGGAACACAAATTCCCGGCGGCGGCCCGCTGACTCTCGACTTCAGCCAGGCCGGTCGAGTGTCCGCGAGCGCCGGATGCAACACGGCAAACGGTTCGGTCGAGTTCACCGACGGCAAGCTGACCACCGGCACCATGGCGTCGACCATGATGGGCTGCCCTCCCGGCATCGCCGAATCCGACTCCTGGACAACAACATTGCTGACCGCTGCGCCGGCGTGGAGCCTCGACGGCGACACCCTCGTCCTGACATCGAAGGACGCCACAGTCACCCTGCAGGACAAGAAAATCGTCACGCCGGATCGACCGCTGCAGGGCACGACGTGGACTGTCACGTCCCTCATCAGTCCCGATGCGATCAGTACGAGCCTGGCTCTGGAGACGTCAGCTCCCGAACTGACGATTGCCGCAGACGGTTCGGTCAGCGGGAGCACCGGATGCAATCGCATGACCGGAAGCGCCCAGACGTCCGACACCACAGTCACGTTCACGCCGATGGCAACCACGCGTATGGCTTGCCCCGAGGAGAACATGGACATCGAGCGCCAGATCCTGGCGGTGCTCGACGGCGAAGTGAGCTACACCGTCGACGCCGACACGCTGACCCTGCGCAAGCCCGACGACACCGGATTGATACTGACTGCGCAGGCTTGACCAGACGCTGCAGGCTCGATCAGACGTTGTCGAGCAGCCAGCGCCCCAACTCGCGGGCGCTGGCATCGATCATCGCGGGCCAGTCCAAGGCCGAGTCGTCCGCGTGATCGCTGACGTGTTTGACGAGTCGGCAGGTAGCACCCGCAGCCTGCGCGGCGAATGCGATGGCAAACCCCTCCATGTCGACCAGATCGGCTCGCTGTGCAAGGGCGTCCCGGGTTGCAGCGTCGGCGATGAATGCGTCGCCGGTCGCCAACACCGAGTCGTCACCGCCGGCGAGCACCAAACGGTCCGCGACGTCGTGCCCCAGCGCTCGGATCGCGGTGCTGCTGATGTCGTGATTGATGACGACGCCGGGAACATAGAGGCCGCCGTGGTGCGCGTGCAGCGCACCGGCTGTCCCGATGTTGACGACCAGCGGCAGATCATCCCGCTCGTCCCGCGCGAGAGCAGAGGCGACTGCTGTTGCAGCACTGACCTTTCCAATCCCCGTGATCAGCAGTTCGTATCCTTGCGGCACGTATGCCGCTTCCGACTTCGTCGCACTGACCACCAGAACGTTGTTCGCACTCATGTGCGCGACCGTACCGCCCCGGATACGGTGGCACTGCACGCGCCTGCTCACATCGCTAGAGTCCATTCATGGCCACACTGCGTGAAAGCATCATCGAAGAACTCGGCACAAAGCCGACAATCGACGCCGCAGCGGAGGTTCGCGCGCGAGTCCAGTTCCTGAAGGACTACGTGCGCTCGACCCCCGCCAAAGGGTTCGTTCTGGGAATCAGCGGCGGTCAGGACAGCACGCTCGCCGGAGCCCTCGCCCAACGCGCGGTCACGGAACTTCGCGAAGAGGGCCTCGAGGCCGAGTTCGTCGCCGTTCGACTCCCGTATGGCGCTCAGGCCGACGAATCCGATGCTCAGATCGCGCTCGGCTTCATCAAGCCGGACCGCTCTCTCACGGTCAACGTCAAGCCTGGCGCCGACGCGACAGCCCGTGAGGCCTCCGAGGCGCTGGGAAACGGCGAACTGCGCGACTTCGTCCGCGGCAACATCAAGGCGCGCGAACGAATGGTCATCCAGTATGCGATTGCCGGTCAGCTCGGCTACCTCGTGATCGGTACCGACCACGCCGCAGAAGCGATTACCGGCTTCTTCACGAAATTCGGTGACGGCGGTGTCGACATCACGCCGCTCACCGGCTTGAGCAAACGCCAGGGCGCTGCATTGCTGCAGGAATTGGGCGCACCCGAGAGCACGTGGCGCAAGGTGCCGACCGCCGACCTCGAGGACGACCGACCCGCGCTACCCGACGAAGTTGCCCTCGGCGTCACGTACTCACAGATAGACGACTACCTCGAAGGAAAGGACGTTTCCTCCGAGGTAGCCGAGAAGCTCGAGAAGATGTTCACCAACACTCGTCACAAGCGCACGGTGCCGGTCACACCCCTCGATGACTGGTGGAAGTAACTCCTACCAGAGCTCTTACCAGCGACTAGCTACCGAACAGGCTGCCGAAGACGTCGCCCAGCGAACCCGTTCCCGAAGCCGGATCCTTCTTCGCGAAGTTGGTGGTGCATCCGTTGAACTGCACTGCATCGACCAGCGTCGACGTGGCGGCGGAACCGGTGCCCACACTGACGCCGTAGTGGTCGACTACCGCGTTCGGGTTCGCGGCGACGATGTCAGCCAAAGGCACTGACACGCGGTCCTTGGCGCCGTCGATGTTCTGAGTGCTCCACCACACGCCCTTCTGGAGATCCGCGTGAACGCCGCCGTCAGCTGTCGGCGTGGCGTCGGGTCCCGGGACCCACACCAGGGTGGTGAATCCGTTCTCGAACTTTCCGCCGGTCGTTCCGGTGAGGCGGAGCTGGAACGCCGCAGTCGGCGTGGCGGCGCGCTCGGCAAAGCCGATCGCCTTGCCGACTGCGTCGGACAGCTTGATACCGCCGGCCGAATGGTAGGAAACCGAACGATCGCCGGTACCGTCAACGGCCAGCTTCAGTGAGCCGTCCTTGTCGAGAACGTTGTCGGCCGAGTACGACGCGGTCTGATCCTTCTCGTCGGTGAACGGGATGCCCCAACCGTTCGGCGTCGCTTCGGTGGACAGGGTCGAGCAGGAGGCTTCCGGCGCAGAAGAGCCGAGAGAACCGGTGGACGGAAGCGCAGTAGCAATTGCCGGAGCGGTGAGTGCAGCTGCCCCGAGGAGTGCTACGACGACTCCGACACGGCGCGTGGAATTAATCGACATTGAAATACCTTTCACATATCCCGAGTGGAATTGCGCCAAAATTAACACATGTCGACAATTACCAACAGCGAAGGTATTTCTTTTGTCATCCAAACAGATGACAATTCACCTTGGCAATTCGAAGTGCATTCGCTCCCCCAAAAGTAGGAGAAACTAAACAAAACGACCAATGCTGGACAATTGACCAACAATGGAGAAAACGGAGATAGATGCCACTTGAGCTGGAGTGATCAAGATATGAATATTTGGACCGGCAAACCGAAAAAGGACAATACGTCGGCAGCCCACAAATAGCTACGCCGGCAATTCTCGAACTAGCCTCCAGCGAAAGGCGGAAGAATATCGACAGCGCTACCGGAGGCTCGAGAGACGTCGCGGGTCAACTCGTCACCGACGAGGAAAGCCGAGACCGACAGCACTCGCTCCATCTCCGGTCCGTATCGCCCGACCAGCACCGCCACCAACTCGGCAAGTGTGTTGTCAGGCGAGATGGCGACTACCTCGCTACGGCAACCGGATACATCCGCTGCAGCAGCAAAGTAACGAACCGAGATCGAATGCGGATCAGCCACCGATCGCTCCCATACTTCTTTCCGGCGGAACGAAGTCCGCGGCGTCGATGCCGTGCCCAGCCCACTTGTTCCACATCGCACCGCGCCACAAATCCGCTAGTTCGTCGTCACTTGCTCCGGCCCTGAGCGCGGCACGCAGATCAACTTCACGGTCACTGAACAGACATGACCGAATTGTTCCCTCTGCGGTCATTCGCGTCCGATCGCATTCACTGCAGAACGAGCGGGTCACGGAAGCGATGATCCCTACCGTCATCGTGGTCCCGTCGACACGCCATTCTTCGGCAGGAGCCGACGGATCTTCACGGCCGATTGCTTCCAATTCGAAACGGCTTCCCAAAACGGACAACAATTCAGCCGCGGTCACCATGTTCTCGCGTGCCCATGCATGGTCTGCGTCCAGAGGCATTTGCTCGATAAAGCGCAATTCGACGCCGGCTTCGAGGCACCACTGCAAAAGATCCGCCGCGCCGTGGAGCGTTTCACGCATCAGCACCGCATTGATCTTCAGTGGCGCGAGCCCGGCCGCAGCTGCCGCTCGAATTCCCGCGAGAACGGACGGCAACCTGTCTCGACGCGTCAATTCAGCGAAATGGGCGCGATCAACCGAATCCAGGGAAACATTGATGCGAGTCAAACCAGCTGCAGCCAACTTCGCCGCACGATGTTCGAGCCCAACGGCGTTGGTAGTCATGGAAAGTGGAATTCCTGGCACGCGCGCGGCGCACCCCCCGATGATCTTTTCGAGGTCACTACGCATCAGCGGTTCGCCGCCGGTGAATCTCACCTCGCGAATACCGACTCGTTCGACGCCGATTCCGACTACTCGAATGATCTCGTCGGCACTCAGAAGATCTTCCGCAGCGATGGCCGGCAAGCCTTCCTCCGGCATGCAATACGTGCAACGAAGTGAACACTTCTCGGTGATCGAGACTCGCAGATCTCTGGCAACACGCCCGAACCTGTCGACCAGGAGATCCGTCTCGGGACGACCGGCGAGGGAGGCAGCGTCGAACCGCACGGTGGGAATTCCCATCGAGACCACTGTCATCACTTCACCAACTTCCGTATTGCTCCAGTATGACCGAAAGCCGTACTCCGTGTGTCGGACGGACCACACCGCCTAGGATCAAAACATGTCGAGGTTGTCGAGGTTACTGTCATGAGCGCGCGTTCGGTCGAGGAACACGCGTCGCACATCTCCGGATTGCTCACCGGCCTGCACACCCTCTCTCCGACGGCAGTTCCGACGGCAGAAGCGTTGGGGCGCATAACTTGCTCGGATATCGCATCGCCGGTAGACCTGCCACTCTTCCGCAACTCGCAGATGGACGGGTATGCCGTCGATGCTGCTTCTGTGGCCTCGGTTCCGACCACACTGACGGTTCGAGGCGTGATCGCCGCTGGAAGCGGAAAACCACCGAAACACCTTCCAGGATCGGCATTTCGCATCATGACCGGTGCTCCGCTCCCCGAGGGTGCCGACGCCGTTGTTCCGGTCGAGGACACAACGGGTGTCACCGAGCACGTCGTCACGATCGAACGGGGCAGGTCGGTAGGCGAATTCGTACGCGAACGTGGCAGCGACATCACCGCCGGAATGCTACTGGTCACGGCCGGAACACACTTGGAACCTCGCCATATCGCCGCGCTGAGTGCTGTGGGCTTGGCCTCGCTCGACACCTACACGAAGCCACGGGTCGCGATAATTACGACGGGCGCCGAACTGAAAAGTGCCGGAACAACTCTCGAACCCGGTGAGATCTACGATTCCAACGGTCCAGCTTTGGCAACATTGGCCGAAGCCAACGGCGCCGATGTCGTATCCGTCGCCCGAAGCAGCGACGACCCCGCCGAGTTCCGCGAATTGCTCTCGTACGCAACCTCGGTCGCTGATCTGGTGTTCACCTCCGGCGGAGTGTCCATGGGCGACTTCGAGGTGGTGAAGGAAACTCTCACGCCTCTGGGAGCACACTTCGGCCACGTCGCAATGCAGCCGGGCGGTCCGCAAGGCACTGCAGTGGTGAACGAAGTGCCGGTACTGAGCTTCCCGGGCAACCCGGTGAGCACGATGGTCTCCTTCGAGGTCTTCGCACGGGGCGAACTGCGCCGGGCCGCGGGCCTGCCCGAGATCCCGCGCGAGCGACTCCCGTTGACTGCACCGCTGCGTTCGGTGGACGGCAAGCGGCAGTTCCTGCGGGCACGCAGAACTGCGGACGGAATCGAACTCGTTGCCGGACCCGGATCGCACCTTGTTGCAGCCATGGCGTGGGCCGACGTCCTGATCGACATCCCCGCCGCCGTGACCGAGCTCGGCGCGGGCGATCTCGTCGACGTCGTCCCGCTCTCGACTTCCTCGATCTGATTCACTCGATCTGATTCAAAGGACACTGATGACCGAATTGACACACGTCGACAGCGAGGGCCGAGCGCGCATGGTCGACGTCAGCGCCAAGGCCGAGACGACGCGTATCGCCGTCGCTGCCGGCGAACTCGTCACGACCGCCGAGGTAGTTCGCCTCGTCCGCGCCGACGGCATGCCCAAGGCTGATGTCCTCACCACCGCGCGCATCGCCGGAATCGCCGGTGCGAAGAAGACCTCCGAACTGATCCCGCTGTGTCATCAACTCGCGCTCTCGTCGGTCAAGGTGGAATTCGGGTTCACCGAAACATCGATCACCGTCGAGGCGACGGCGAAGACTCGCGGACAGACCGGCGTCGAGATGGAAGCACTCACCGCCGTCGCGGTAGCCGGCCTGACCTTGCACGACATGGTCAAAGCGGTGGACCCCGGAGCTACCATGAACGGTGTTCGTCTGCTCACCAAAGACGGTGGTAAGCGCGGACATTGGACCCGCGACACTCAGAACGCACAGACAGCTCCGGCGCACACCTTCACCTCGGCACGGTCCGCGACCGTCCTCGTGGCTTCCACCGGCGGTGCGAACGGCACCAGACCCGACACCACCGGACCCACGATCGCGACCTGGCTACGTGAACGGGACTTCGAGGTACGTGGACCGCTTGTGTACGCCGACGCAGACATCGCGGCGGGCATCGCTGACGCCAAGGAGGGCTCCCCGTCACTCGTCATCAGTACCGGCGGCACCGGGGCTTCCCCCACGGATGCCACCCCGGAAGCTACCCGGGCAGTCTTGACCCGTGAGTTGCCCGGCGTCGCAGAAGCGATCCGGACCAAGGGCCTCGAGAAGACACCGCACGCGTCGCTGAGCCGTGGTGTGGCAGGTCTCACAGGTACGACGGTCATCGTCAATCTTCCGGGTTCTCCCGGTGGAGTGAAGGACGGTCTCGCCGTCCTCGGACCCATCATCGATCACCTGCTCGCGCAGGTCGCAGGCGGAGGAGCGCACGATGAGTGAGCTATTGGCTCGGATCTCCGAGCAACCGATTCACGCAGACACCGTCGACGCCGCCGTTGCCGGTCCGAAGAACGGCGCTGTTGTGGTGTTCACGGGAACGGTGCGCAATCACGATGGAGGTCAAGCGGTTTCGGCGTTGGAGTACCAAGCGCATCCGGATGCCGAACGCTTCCTCGAGACGTGCTGCCAAGAGGTTGCGGCCTCGACCGGCCTGCCGGTTGCTGCGATCCATCGCGTCGGTCACCTCGAGATCGGTGATCTCGCACTGGTCGCCGCCGTCGCCGCGCCGCATCGAGCGGAGGCGTTTGCCGCGTGCGCCGAACTGGTGGAGCGCATCAAGCACGAGGTACCGATCTGGAAGCGGCAACACTTCGCGAACGGCGTCTCCGAATGGGTCGGGTTGTAGGTCGAACGCTCCGGGAAGGTAGAGTTGCGATCACTAGGTGCCTGAAATCGGGCATCCAGCGTCGTAGAACGCAAATTTTCTTGCTGAGTGCTCAATGCACCCGCTCTTCTTACGGCGAAGAAGCCTGCCGACCGGCAGCGCCGCCACCACTGTGCTTGATTGTTCGACCGGTTAATTCCCGTGTCGGCATCCGGGCACGAACACGTGCCCGAAAGGCTCTGAACACACTTGTCTGACATCTCTACGCCCGCTACCACCTTCGCAGCCCTCGGTGTGCGCGCACCGCTGGTGAAAGCTCTCGAAGACGGCGGAATCACTTCTCCGTTCCCGATCCAGATCGACACCCTCCCCGACACTCTCTCGGGGCGCGACGTACTGGGCCGCGGAAAGACCGGAAGCGGCAAGACCCTCGCGTTCTCCATCCCCATGGTCTCCCGCCTCGCCGGCGAACTGTCCGGAGGAAAGCGTCGTCCGGGTCGACCGCTCGGCCTGGTGCTCGCACCGACGCGTGAGCTCGCCACCCAGATCACCGCAACCCTCGAACCGTTGGCCGCCGCATACGACTTGCGCGTAACCACGATCTTCGGTGGTGTCTCGCAGCACCGCCAGGTTCAGGCTCTCAAGGCCGGAGTCGACATCGTCGTCGCCTGCCCCGGTCGCCTCGAAGACCTCATGAAGCAGAAGTTCGTCAGTCTCGACGCCGTCGAGATCACCGTGCTCGACGAGGCCGACCACATGGCCGACCTCGGCTTCCTGCCCGTCGTCACCCGCATCCTCTCGTCCACCCCGCAGGACGGGCAGCGTCTACTGTTCTCGGCAACGCTGGACAACGGCGTCGACAAGCTCGTCAAGCGTTTCCTCAAGAACGAGGTCATGCATTCGGTCGACGAGGCCAACTCCCCCGTCGCCGCAATGACGCACCACGTGTTCGACGTCGACGGCGTCGAAGCCAAGAAGGCTCTGGTCGAGAAGCTCGCTTCCGGTACCGGTCGTCGCATCCTGTTCATGCGCACCAAGCACCAGGCTCGCAAGTTGGCTCGCCAGCTCACCGAGTCGGGCATCCCGTCCGTTGACCTTCACGGCAACCTCTCGCAGGCTGCTCGCGACCGTAACCTGGCGGCATTCTCCGCCGGTGAAGCGCGCGTCCTCGTCGCCACCGACGTCGCAGCGCGTGGCGTCCACGTCGACGACGTCGAGTTGGTCGTCCACGTCGATCCGCCGGCCGAGCACAAGGCTTACCTGCACCGCAGTGGTCGCACCGCTCGCGCAGGCAGCGCCGGCGACGTGGTCACCGTGGTTCTGCCCGAGCAGCGTAAGGATCTTGCGATCCTCATGCGCAAGGCAGCCATCAAGGTGACCCCGGTCCGTTCGACTGCCAACTCCGAGCACGTCGTCAAGTTGGTCGGCGACATCGCACCGCACGTCACGCCGGCTCCGAAGGCTCCTGCCCAGCCGAACGGTGGACGCGGGCAGCGTCCCGCCGGCCAGGGTGGACGCGGCGGCGCAGCACGTTCGGGTCAGGCTCGCTCCGGACAGGGCGGTCAGTCACGCGGTGCTCGCACCGGCGGAGCTGCTCGTCAGGAACATGCAGGCGGCGGCGCTCGCCGTCCCCGCACCGGCGGCGGCGCTCGCACCGCAGGCTCCACCGGGGGCCGTCCCGCTCGCTAGGCCACCCGGTACAACTCAATAGGTTTCGTAGTGGACAGCGTCGGCCAATGGCCGGCGCTGTCGCCATCCGAAGCGCTCGAGATCCGGAACCTGTTGAAACTCGGTCACCTTCCCGACGCACAGCCACGCAATGGGGCGAACGGGTGACGGAATGCCCATGAGTTCGGTGAGGTACTTCTCGTCGTAGAACGAAACCCAGCCGATGCCGATCTCCTCGGCTACCGCGGCGAGCCACAAATTCTGAATTGCCAGTACCGCCGAGAACAGCCCGGTGTCGTCGACGGTATGACGGCCGAGGATGTTCGGGCCACCGCGCGACGGGTCGTAAGTGACGACGATGCCGGTACCACTCTCGGCGATTCCCTCGATCTTGATGGGGTCGAACGTCGAGCGGCGATCCTCGGGCAAGGACTGCGCGAATTTCACCCGGGCATCGGCGACGTGTGCCGCAAAGGTGTCGAGCGTCTCCGGATTACGAACGACGACAAAATCCCACGGTTGCGTGTTTCCCACGCTCGGCGCGCGATGGGCGGCGTCGAGAATGCGCATCAGAGTTTCGTCGGGGACGATCTCTCCCGAGAACTCGGCGCGAACGTCTCGCCGTCGCCGAATCGCTTCGTACACGGATACAGCTGATTCACTCACGCCCCGACGGTATAGCGGTGCAATCCCAGCATGGCGTCGGGGTGCGGTTCGACCGTTTCTTCGCGCACGCAGGCGCGGAGCGCGCTGCCGACCGCCCCCGAATCCATCCCGGTACCGATCACGACCAGTTGCGTGGTTCGAGGTTCGCCCGACTTCCATCGCAGCGGCGTGATCCGGACATGATCACCCACCGATTGGATCTCGAATTTTCCTGTGTAGCCCGGAATCTCGAAGTTCACGAAGCCCTTGATGCGGTAAACACCCGACGGCTGATTCTCGAGAAAGTGCGTCAGAGCCCTGGCATCGAGAGGCGTCTCCGATGCGAAATCAACCGATTCGTAGCGGTGGTGCAGGTGATCGTGGTGACACGAGCCGTCCTCGTGATCGTCGTCGTGCCCGTCGCGCAGGAGCTCGTCGAGGCTCAGTTGATCGCCCGGAGCCGGAGGGGTCACCTCGCCGGTATCGAACAACAGAGCGGGGTCTATCCGCGAGTGCGAGGTTTCCACCATCGGCGCTCGCGGATTCAACTTATGAATTTCGGCCGTGAATCGCTCGCGTTCGGCGACCGGAACGCTGTCGATCTTGTTGACTACCACCAGGTCTGCCAGGCGGACATGTTGATCGAGCTCGGGATGTTCGCGGCGAACGGTGGAGAAATTGGCTCCGTCGACCAGGACTACCAGGCCGCCGTAGACGACCGACGGGTTCTCACTTCCGAGGACGAGTCGAATCATGTTCCGCGGCTCGGCAAGCCCGCTGGCCTCGATGACGATCACGTCGATCCCGGACTGCCGGTGCGCCAACTTGTTCAGCATCTCGTCCATGTCCGAGACGTCGACAGCGCAGCACAAACAGCCGTTGCTGAGAGAGACCATCGAATCGACCTGACCGGCGACCATCATCGAGTCGATGTTGACGGAGCCGAAGTCGTTGACGATCACGCCGATGCGTACACCGTCGTTGTTACGCAGAAGATGGTTGAGCAGCGTCGTCTTGCCCGAACCGAGAAAGCCTGCGACGACTATTACGGGAATCTGCTTCTTCGCCACCACACAACCTTCCGAAACCACACGTACCGATCAGTGATCGTAGTGGAGTGTGGCTCCGGAAGGTTCACGCTGACAGCAGACTCACACCGTGCAGAGCGGACGGATGTCCGACGTGCCCTCGGTGGTCGGTGACGTCAGGATCGTGCATGCGTTGTATCCACGGGATTCGGCGACCCGGCGGATCTCACTCCAGCCTGCCGCGTCGATGACCGCCGACCGTGAGAGCACGAACCCGGAAAGCCTGAGCGGATCGCCCACCAGTGCCCACGAATAGTCGTCGGCAATGTAGGTGACGATGTAGTTGGGTGGGCCGTCCAAGCTTTCCTGTGAGGGCACCCCGGGGAAGCTCACATGCAACTGGGCACCCGTTGCTGGATCGGTAACCCGGGCATTCCCGACGATCTCGTTGGCTTGACCGGTCCACGTCGTACACGTGTTCTTCACGCTCACGTTCGTGGAATCGACAATCCCGTAACTCGCCCGGGTGTCCTTCGCGCACGCGAGGTTGAAGGGCTGAGGAATCGCCGCCACCTGGTTCCATTCCCCTACGTAGCGCGCGACGTCCAGGTTCGCCACCGGCTGCAAGGGTTCCCAGATTGGGCTCGCCTGCGCGGTTCCCGAAAACATCGTCACTGCGGCGCACACTCCCGCAATCGCAATCGCACTTCGCCCCGACCACTTCATGTCACTGCTCCTCGTCTGCACAACGCTCGATCGGCATTGGTTCCTCAAGACATTCGGAGCTGACGGACTGGAGGATGGGGCGGTATGTAAAACTACTTTTGGTTTGTTATGGACCTACTTCACAAACCTTATGTAGTCTTTGCTAAAAGATAGCTGAAAGTCGGACGGAGCTACTGTGATGAAGGTTGTCGACTTAGGTCTAGAACGCACTCGCTATGCAGTCATCGACGAGACGATCGAGTCGAGGTGGCGCCGCGTCACCTCTATGCAGCACGACGCCGTTGCCGTCGTGACTCCGCGCGACCGGATCACTTTCGCCGAACTCGAACTCCGGACCGACGCATTGGTCCGCGAACTTCGCCTACGTGGGTCACACGGGGCACGCCCGGTTGCGGTCGATCTCGAACCAACGGCCGAGTCGGTGCCCGCCATCCTCGCCACTCTGATTTCCGGTCGGCCCTTGGTCATGATCGACCCACAACTCCCCGAGGCCCGCCGAGCGCACATCATGAGCACCTCGGGCGCCGTCGCGCTGCAGTCGATACTCGACGAGTCTGCTGCGACGGGCTTCAGATTCGACAGCGCGTTGGAACCATCGAGTTCCGACCCTGCCATGATCGCGTTCACGTCAGGCACCAGCGGGGCACCCAAGGGAGTCGTGTTGAGCCACTCCATGTGCCTGAACAAGGCCGACGAACTTGCCGCAGCAATCGACCTGCGACCCGATGATCACATCGGGAACCTGTTGCCCGTCAGTTTCGGAGCCGGAATCACGGCCCTGATCATGGGCCTGATGAACGGAGTCACGGTCTTCTGCTGGGATCCACGTATCGACGGCGTCTCGGGAATCGACGACTGGCTGATCGAGAATTCGATCACGACCACGCACTGTGCGCCGTCCTTTCTGCGGGCGTGGTCGGATCTCGATTGCGATGCAGCAAATGATGATTCGATCGGTTCCCTACGCGTCGTCGTAACGTACGGGGAAGCAGTTCACGGCGAGGACTACGCGCGCCATCGCAGTCACGGCTTCGCTCGCGTCACGTACGTCAACTGGCTGGCCACCACCGAGACCGGTGTCGTCGCGTACAACGCGTTCCCACCACATTCCGAACTACCCGTCGGAGTGGTACCGGCCGGACGTGCTCGCGACGGCAAGGACGTACAGATCGTCGATGTGAACGGCGTGCCTCTCCCCGACGGAGAGATCGGAGAGATTCAGGTTGTCTCCAGTGATCTTGCCGACGGATACCACGGCGACCCGGATCGAACTGCAACACGATTCACGCGCCTGGGCGACGGAGTGAGCATCTACCGGACCGGTGACCGGGGCCGCATCGACGAACGCGGAGAACTGCAACTTCGGGGACGCGTCGACGACGCCGTCAAGATTCGGGGCTACCTGGTGGAACCGATGGAAGTCGAGGCGCATATTCGTCGAATTCCCGGCGTCGCCGATGTTTTCGTGGCCGTCGTCCTCGAGAACGATCGACCGGAGATCGTCGCCTACGTGGTCCTGACCAAAGCCGTGATGGCACGGTCGGGCGCCGAGATGCGGCGCGAATTGGCGACATATCTGCCGGCCTGGATGCTCCCCCGACATTTTGTTCTGATGCCGGCGTTGCCCCTCAACGAAAGAGGAAAGGTCGATCGAACAGCGCTGCCCTCCGTCGAGGTGCGGTCCACTCCACCGACTCTCGCCGGGCCCGCCGAATTGTGGTTGTCCTCGATCTGGGAGTCGATTCTCGGTATCGACTCCATCGACCGTGAGGACGACTTCTTCGAACTCGGCGGCGACTCGCTTGCTTCAACCGAAGTGGTGGCAAAGATTCACGACATGTTCCGGATCCGGATCACGGCGGCGGAGTTCGCGGCCGCCAGTACCGTCAAAGACCTTGCAGCGCTGGTGGATCGGCGCAGAATCGATCCCGATGATCGCGTCTGTCACAACACGATGGTGCCACTGAAGCTCGAAGGCTCCGGGCGACCGCTGTTCATCATGAACGGAGCGGGGTGCCCATCGACGACGCTGTCCACCTTGTCGAAAGCGCTTCACACCGATCGGCCGGTTTACGCACTTCAGCCACACGGCTTCGAATCTCGCGGACTACCCGACCGGTCGGTGAAAGCAAGCGCCCGCCGTTTCATTTTCGAAATCAAGAAGATTCAGCCCACCGGGCCATACCTCCTCGCCGGATACTCGTACGGCGGCTACGTGGCGCTGGAAATGGCGACACAGCTGTCCGAGTCAGGTGACACTGTCGAACACGTCACCGTTCTCGACACCAGAATCTCCACCGAGGCTGCCGCACGACTGGCTGGTCGAGCGGGCATCACTTTGGATCCGTCGATCGTCGACCTTGCACCACAACCATCCACCAATGCCCTCTGGAAGCCGACCAGACGCACCGTCGCGGCCATGTGGATCCGCACGCTGTTCGCCGGCATTCTGCAGTACCCGCCGGCCACCCAGTGGACCGTGTTCCTCTACATCGGAGGCCAGGCGCTCCGGAAGCATCGGATACGAGCATGCGCCGCGCCCGTCACCGTGATCCGTGGAGCCACCAACAACCGTGGACGCGAGATCTGGTCACTCATTGCCACAGGCTCACTGGATTTCGACGACGTCGACGCGTGCCACGAAGACGTCGTCCGCCAACCGTACGTCCGCAAGACTGCGGCGATCATCGATCGAGTCTGTGATCGAGCGTGACCAGCGCTGCTCATGTCCAGCTGTAGAAGAAAGAGCGGCGCGGAGTGAGTGCCCAGTCGGTCGTCGATGAACACACTCGTTCCTTGACGAACGCACCCGCCCTGCCTGCGATGAACATGCCCGTTGCGTCGTCGACACGAGTGGTCCGCTGGAACACACCTCGCCGCCTCCCGAGACTGATGCACCGGCCTGCGAACTTCGGAGCCACCGGGCGCGGCGCGGAACCTTCGAGTCGATGCAGGATCGTCTCGGCCGCATGGACTCCCAAGGGAATCGCAGCCTGACAACTCATCCTCAGTGAAAGATCACCGACTGCGACAGCATCACCCGCACCGACGATTTTGGGGTGGGACGAGCATTCGAGTCGGTCGTCGACCTTCAGACGACCGAGACCGTCGACGGGAAGGCCACTTCGGCGCGCCAGATCGGGGACCCCGAATTCTGTCGCGAGAATCGTGCAATCTGCCTCCACCCGTGCGCCTCCCGCAAGCTCGCAGGACGAACCGTCAATCCGTGTAACCCGGGATTCGGTGACGATGTCGACCCCAAGATCGGTCAATGTTCTGAGAATTGCAGATCGCGCACGCTCTGACAGATCCGGGGCCACGATTCCTCCGGTCACCAAAGTGATTCGGCTGCTTCGCTGCTCAGCCAATTCTGCGGCAGTCTCGATTCCGGTGAGACCGCCGCCGACAACGCAGACCGTAGCCTTCCCGTCGAGTGTCGCCATTCTGGATTCGAGGCGAACCGCGTCCTCGAATTCGGAGACGCTGAACCCGTGGTCCGCCGCCCCGCCGATAGTGCTGGGTAACTGCCTACTTCCGACTGCGTAGACCAAGTAGTCGTAGTCGAGCACGCTGCCGTCGTCGAGGGTAAGCCTGCTGACCGCGGCGTCGATGTCCGTCACCGTCCCGAATACTCGGTGTGCAGTACGCGGCAAGGCCCTGTCGAACGAGACCGTCGCGTCGTAGCCAGCCGCAATCATCTGATGGAGCCTGATTCTTTGCACGAAGTGTGGGCGCGGATTCACGACGCTCACCGTGATGTCCGACCGAGTTCGCAGCAGTCGCTTCGCTGCCATGACGCCCGCATATCCTGCCCCGATTATCGCCACGTGTGCACTCATGGTTCTCCGTTCCGCCGACGGTCCCCATGCCGAGAATGCACGGGATGATCAAGCCTCACCGCGGACAGTATTGCGCACGAAACAACAAATGCTCTGCACCGATTGGTGCAGAGCATTTGTTCGGGTGGAGCTAAGGGGACTCGAACCCCTGACCCCCACACTGCCAGTGTGAATCGACCTGTAAGCGTGCGTTCAGTGCGTTCCGAAACGTCCACGCTTTCAGTCTTTTCCGTCTGATGTGTCTAGTACGTGTGCCGCAGTAGTCAGGTGTCCTAGGACAGCAGTAGGACACGCTCAGGCGATGACGCCCGCGCCTCGATGGTCCTGACTGCCGACGTCGATCGCACCTCTTGAGACAATGCGTCCAGTTGGTCTGGTTTGATCTGAGCATGAATCCTCGTGTACCTGCACTGTTGTTGAGTGCCATCGCGGCGAGCGTCCTCGCTACATCTTGTTCATCGACCGACGACGGCGCGGCGCGCCCCGAAGCGTCATCGCAGTCCGTCACGGCCTCAGCCGATCTAACGAACAAGCGTGGGGCTGTCGAGGTCGACCTCGGCCAGCGAGCTGAGGTGAAGGATGAAACCGGCGCGCTCTTGCTCGCCGTGTCCGACACAGCTCTCTCGATCGAGGGCTGTCCGCTCAACAGTGAGCATCCTGGACTCGTCAGCAAGAATCGATTCTCCGCATTCATTGAGATCGGTGCTGCGCCAAGCACTGAGTGGCTGTGGCCTTCCGATTTCTACTACGTCGACGCTGGCGGCAAAGTCGTCAAGAATATCGCGTTGTCTGACGCGAATCCCTGTTCGAGCCCGGGGAGTAGCAAGTTCATCGACCTACCCGCCAATTCTTCCGCCGACGGCGCGGTGACACTCGACATTCCGCACACGGCGCGGTTCATCGGCTATCAGTCCAATCTCAGCGGGCAAGATGTTCGGATCGAGTGGCGGGTGCCGGAGGGAACGCTGGTCACCGCCACAGCTGAAAGCACCGCCTCGGCACCGAAGCCCACGACAGAAGCTCCGCAATCCGTACCGACGACGAATCCAGTCGATAAGCTGCCGAACCCGTACCCCAATTCGATTGATTCCGAAGGCAGAGCCACAGGAACTGGCGGTAGCGAACTCGTCGGGTGCGCTGATGCTTCGCTCTACCAGCCGGGCACCGGCATTTACAGCGACGGGTCTATGGACTACGCGGCTGAGTGCCTCCAAGGCGGATCGATGGCGAACTGAGATGGTGACAATACTGATCGCAGTTCTGGCGCTCCTCGTGGCGCTCGTGGCCTTGTTGCGGGACACCAGAGAGCACCGACGAAACCGGACAGCGGACGTTCAAGCGCTGATGTTTCAGAGCAACAGGTCAGGGGTGGTGACACATATCAACGGCGACCGAGGTTTGCGGAAGTTCGAGCCGTCGGTTCATGCTTCCGGTTTCGGTACTCGATACGACGTTCGGACCTACTTGTGGGTGGACGATCAAGTGGAGCCGAAATGGAAGGACCTCAGCCAGTCGGCCGACCGATTCGATAACACCAGCGAGCCGCTGCGTTGTGAGATTGAGGTCTACGACGACGATTCCGGCCGAGTGTGGTTTGGCATCGGACACAACGAGTCCCAGGTACGGGGGCTGTTCGCGCGGGACCACGTTCGCAGCGAGTTTGTACGGTCCAATCTCGTCGAGCCGAACGTGCAGGTCTGGCAGTGGTACCGGTTGAGTTCCGCTCGGAAATGGTGGCAGAGACAAACTCGATTTAAGTTCGGCGGCGGCGGCGTGCCCAAGCCGTTAGGACGATGGAAGGTTGTTTCGACGGACCGCACACGGCCTGAACAGTTTCCTACCTGGGATGGAGTAAGCCGAGACAGCTAGTTAGGGAGCGTCGAATCGTGCGGTGAGGCTTGTTTCGCCGCTTGGTGTCTCTGTCGCGACTACCAACACCGCCCGATCACCGAGCTTTGCAGCTCCAGCCGAATAGCCGGTTCCGTTGAGTTCACGATGAGTGAGAGGGATCTCTGCGACAGTGACTTCCGCCGGACCGGTGATCTCAATACGGGTGATCTTGCGCAAGTAGTTTCCGGTCGGCTCCTCCTTCTTCAGGTAGAGATCGACTGCTTCACCCGACTCCGGCTCTATTGCCGTAGCCGGATCGCGTCCGATGGTGAAAAACTCCTCGTCACCAAGCGCATCGCGCATCGCATCGTTCTCCAGGTCGACCGAGCTCATGAATCCTTGCGCAAGATCTTGTGCCGACATCGCGAAGTCCCCATCCTCGAAGAAGAGTGAGGTATCGAGAAAGGGCACCACGATTTCGGCCGGGCGGTCAGCGCTTTCCTCGACCCACAGGCGCACCTTCCCCACGGTCAGAGTGAAGGATTTCATCCAGATCGCGTCGAGTTTCCCCACCACCTCGGTGCCGAACCTTCCCGGTTCGATTTCTCCAGGAACTGCGGTAGTGATCCCGAATTGTCGAGCTTTCTCGATCGCTGAGCGGGTGAACCCTGACGACGAAACGAGAACTAAGACATTTGTGGGAAGCCTCAGATGCTTGCTATGCATTTCTTCCACCCAACTGACTGTTTGCGGGCGCTTATGGGCTCGGCACTCGATGCTCACTATGACCGGATGTCCAGCAGTCACGCTTTCGATGCACGTATCTACTTCCCTAAAGTTCCCAGAGTCCAGATCTCTGAGCATCTTCGACTCCGTGACTGTCGCACCCGCACTGAGATGGGAATGAATGATTGCGACGATTTCCTGGAACTCGTTTGTCCGTTTGGGCACGGTTCACAGACTACATTTCACATTTCACCCGGTTAGCGAACAACGTTGTTCAGGTGAAAGGGTCGCCGCTCACCTGAACAGCTGGCTACATCCCCCGCAACCCTCAGTGGTGGGTGAGCCATTGCTCGACTTGTCGGAGTGGTCCCTCGCTTTCAGGTAGCACCACGAATTGCCGTCCACCTCGGACAAGACTTCCAGGGCGCGCCAGGCGGTTGGATCATCGAAGCGGTGCGGAAGCAGTCGGTTACCTCGTTCGGAGGTGACCAGTCGCCACCGCTCCACACCGACGGCGTCGTAATTCGGAACCTTCTCCAGGATCAAGCCGTGCTGTTCGGCACACAGTCTGACCCGAGAGATCCTGTCCTCCAGCGCTTTACGCGCTGCCGATTCCTCGGCGCAGCGCTGCTCCCGCTCGGCTGCCTCACGGTCAGCCGCATCATCGCGGTGTGTGATCCGCTGGTGAAACGCTGCTCGCCGCTGCTCAGCCTTGTCGATCTGACGGCGTGCTCGCCGCGCGACTACCTCCAGATCGTGCAGTACGTCGAGCAATTCCCCGACCACACGCTGAGCGGCGATGTCGTCGTGCAGGTTGTCGAGTGGTTGACCGAGATCGGTCAGGAAACCGCCCACGATTTCATCGGCGTCAGGTCCAAGGATTACCAGTTAAGGAGTATTCGCGAATGTTCGCACAGCAGCGCCGCGAGGCCGGACTGTCGAAGATCACGCTGCGGAACCTCCGGCATTCGTCGGTGTCACGTATGCGCGCAGCCGGAGTCCCCGCCGACGTAGTCGTTGCCTGGCACGGCCACTCGGAACGGATGACTCAGGCGGTCTACGGGCGAGTGTCGAACGATCGGTTAGTGGCCGCTTCGGCCGCACTTTCTGAGGCCGTAGGACAGAGTTAGGACAACATCCTCGAATACGAAAAGACCAGGCCGGAGGAATATCCTCTGACCTGGTCTTTTTTGGTGGAGCTAAGGGGACTCGAACCCCTGACCCCCACACTGCCAGTGTGGTGCGCTACCAGCTGCGCCATAGCCCCGTATTCAATTCACTCTAACAGTCGAACTCGAAGCGGCTTTACTGCTTTCCGCTCGCTGGAAGAAAGTTACACCACTTGACTCCTGGGCAACAAATCGCCTGGTCAGAGCGAAGCGGCCGCTCCTCGTCCGAGCGGCCGCTTCAACTCAGGAGGAGAGCTTGGAAACCCAGTCGCTACTGCCCGTGTCAACGATCTTGCCGTTCGCCACTACCGTGGGCGTCCCGTTCGACCCGACATCCTTGAGCGCCTGGCTGGCGGCTGCGGCATTGGCCGCGGCGGCTTCGACGTTGGTACCGGAAGAGATGCAGGTTGCCACGTCCTCGGATGCGCCCGCATCACGAGCGATCTGGGCGAGGTCGTCGTTGGTGTGGTCGCTGCTGCCGCCCTCGGCCGGCTGCGTGTCGGTCGCGAAAAGCTTGTTGTGGAATGCGGAGTACGCGATCGCGTCGCCGCCCTGAGCAACGCACAGGAGCGCAGCGCCGGCCCGTGTGGAGTAGTCACCGCTGCCCGAGGCCCGGTTGAGGAAGTTCAGCATGTGGTATCGCACGGCGACGTCACCGTTGTCGACGGCGGCCGCGAGAGCCTGGCCACTGAGGTGTTCGAGAGCAGCACAGGCCGGGCACAGCGGATCCTCGAAGAGATCAATGGTTGTCGCGGCGGAGGGCTTGCCGAGCAGCACCACTCCGTTGTCCTGCACCGTGACAGCAACTTCGGAACTCTGCACGGAGCCGTAACCGTCGTTCTGGGGCTTGTTCTTGCTGTTCGTCCACAAGACACCGCCGATGACGAGGGCCGCGATCACGAGCACCGCGAGGCCACCGATGATGTAGGTGGAGCGGCTCGAGACCGGTTCCGGCGAGTATTTGTTCTTGCTGCTCTTGGTGCTCACGCTGATGCAGTCCTTCGTGCGTCGAAACGATTTACCGATTGCTTACCTTGCCACTGAAGACTGAGTATCCACTGAGAACGCCGCGCGTGATCCGGGCCCTAATGCGAGTGGCGAACGCGGGAACACGAGCAGCCAGACGGCAAGTGCCAAGAAGCCCAGGTCGCGGAGAATCTCCTTCGAATAGTCCCAAGCGCCGACGTCGGCTGCACCTCCGCCGCCGAAACATCCGCAGTCGATGGACAATCCCCTGGCCCACACCGAAATGATCACCGCAATGAGAACCGTGAGGATGACCACCGAGACTGCAGCGGATGCTCGCACCGCCAACCCGACGAGGATCAGCAGGCCCAGGACTATTTCGACCAGGGGAAGAGCCGTCGCCACCGGACCCACCAGTGACTCGGGCAATAGTTGATAGGCGCGCACCGCGATCTTCGTCTGAACGGGATCAAAGAACTTGAGTCCCCCGGAAATCAGCCAAACGGCCGCCAAACCCAATCGGGCCACAAGACTCACGATGCGAATTGCCACCCGATCGAGAGTACAGAATGCCCGGTCAGTCTAGGTTTGTCCGCGCAGGAGTATCCGTTAGCACCGTCACATCAGTCAGATCTTCGACGACGGATTCGACGGGCTTCGTTCGCGACGGAACGAACAACCACCCCGTCGCCGACACGACTACTACGGCTCCCATCACCGCGAAGGCCGCCGAGTACGAAACATGTTGGGCGATCAGCCCGGCACAAATCGGCGCCACTACCCCACCGATGTCGGACATCATCTGGAATACCGCCAGAACGGGTCCGCCTCGGGCCGTCGATCCGACAACATCGGCAACCGCGGCCTGCTGGGCCGGACTCATGAGGCCGGAGCCGACACCAGTCACTGCGGCAATGGCGAAGAACACCACGAGGTTGTCGGTGAATCCCATTGCGATGGTTCCCAGACCGCAGATGAGTAGGCCGCTCACGACAAAGGGCTTGCGTCCGAAGCGGTCCGAGAGTCGTCCGGAGACGATCAACACCAACGCATTGCCGACGGCGAAGATCGTCAGGGCGTAGGCCGCAATCGAGGGGTCTCGGCCGAGGAACTCGACGACGAACAGGGGAACCATGGCAACGCGAACTCCGAAGATCACGCCACCGAAGGCGAGGTTCGATCCGAGCGCTGCCCGGTACACCGGAGACTGGAGGCCTTCTGTGAGAGTCATCGACTTCACATCGACAGCCTTGTCCGGTGACGCCAAATGAGATCCACGCAGGCTCACGAAGACAACGAGCGCGGCGATCACCAACGCAATTGCGTAGATGATGAACGGCATCCGCAGACCGAACTGCAACAGCGCACCGCCGACCAGCGGGCCGCCGATCGATCCCATGAGAAAGCTTGTCGCGTACAGACCCGACACGCGGCCGCGACTGTCCGACGGTGACATGCGAATGATCAGCCCGAGGGCCGACACCGTGAACATGGTCGACCCGATGCCGCCCAACGACCGGAACAGCAGAAGTTGCCAGTACTCCCCCGCGAAAGCGCACGCACCGGTCGAGACCGCGACGATGAGAAGGCCGACGATGTAGACCGGCCGCTCACCGAGTTTCTGTACCAAAGTGCCGCTCATCGGCGCGAACACCAACCGCATGAAAGCGAAAGACGAGATCACGATCGTGGCGGCGGTGACCGATACGTCGAAGCTGCGCGCGAACTGAGGTAGTGCCGGGGCGACCAACCCGAATCCGAGGGCGATGACGAAGCTGGCGGCGACCAGTACCCAAATTTCCTGTGGCAGCTTGGCTGCACGAGTTTTCATGTCGCCCGGAATTCTAGCCGGGCGACCTGAGCGGTCCGCGGGCTAGTTCGCCTTCAAGACGCCGGACACCAAGTCCTTGGCCGCTGCCTGAACCTGAGCCAGATGATCGGCGCCCTTCATCGACTCGGCATAGATCTTGTACACGTCCTCCGTGCCGGACGGCCTCGCTGCAAACCACGCGTTCTCCGTCGTCACCTTGAGACCACCGATCGCCGCGCCGTTTCCGGGCGCGGCAGTCAGTGTCGCGGTGATCGGTTCACCCGCCAGCTCGGTCGCACTCACCTGGTCGGGAGACAATTTTGCCAAGACTGCCTTCTGTGCGCGTGTCGCGAGCGCATCGATCCGTGCGTACGCCGGGCTCCCGAACTTCTCGGCCAACGCGGCGTAGTGCGCTGACGGAGACTTTCCCGTCACCGCGGTGATTTCCGACGCGAGCAACGCAAGGATGATGCCGTCCTTGTCCGTCGTCCAGACGGAACCGTCGTGTCGGAGGAAGGACGCGCCGGCGCTTTCCTCGCCGCCGAATCCCACAGACCCGTCGAGCAATCCGGGAACGAACCACTTGAACCCGACCGGAACCTCGAGCAAATCGCGGCCCAGGCTGCTCACGACACGGTCGATCATCGAGGAACTCACGAGGGTCTTGCCGACCTTGGTATCTGCGCCCCAACCTGGCCGGTTCGCGAACAGGTACTCGATGGCAACGGCCAGATAGTGATTCGGGTTCATCAAACCGCCGTCGGGAGTGACGATGCCGTGGCGGTCGGAGTCCGCATCGTTTCCGGTCGCGATGTCGTAGCGATCCCGAATCCCGATCAGCGACGCCATCGCGTCGGGCGACGAGCAGTCCATGCGGATCTTGCCGTCCGTATCGAGCGTCATGAACCGCCAGGTCGGATCGACGAGAGGATTCACCACTTCGAGGTCGAGTCGGTGAGTTTCGGCAATCGCGCCCCAGTAGTCGACGCTTGCCCCGCCGAGGGGGTCTGCACCGATCGTGATTCCGGCATCGCGGATCGCGTCGAGGTTGAGGACACTGGGGAGGTCTTCGACGTAGTAGCGGAGGAAGTCGTAGCGTTCGACGCGGTCCAGCGCTTGTGCCGCCGTCACACGCCGTACCCCGGAAAGCCCCTTGCGCAGTAGCTCGTTCGCTCGATCGGCGATAACCGACGTCGCATCCGTGTCCGCGGGCCCGCCGTGCGGCGGGTTGTATTTGAAGCCGCCGTCACGAGGCGGATTGTGTGACGGTGTCACGACGATGCCGTCGGCTTTGGCCTCCGGACCCGTCGAGTTGTATCGCAGGATCGCGTGACTGACAGCCGGGGTGGGAGTGTAGGCGTCGCGTGAATCGACGAGGACGACGACGTCGTTGGCGACCAGGACCTCCAAGGCCGACAGCCAGGCAGGCTCCGAGAGCGCATGTGTGTCCCGGCCGATGAACAGCGGGCCGTCGATTCCCTGCGAAGCGCGGTACTCGACGATCGCCTGGGTTGTCGCCAGGATATGAGCTTCGTTGAACGCCGAGTCGAGACTGGAACCGCGATGTCCTGAAGTGCCGAAAAGTACCTGCTGCATCGGGTTCTCGGGATCCGGAGTGCGCGTGTAATACGCGGTGACCAGATGAGGAACATTGATCAGATCCTCTGGCAGAGCCACTTGTCCTGCTCGTTCGTGCGCCACGAATCCCCCTCGGCCCGGTGGTCGACCACTGTGTCGACGCGACTGTGGACAATTGTCTACCCTGGCCGCGTGGCGTGCACGCTCGGCGCCGGATCCGTCAATCCGTGATCTGGATTCCCAACCACGCAGCGGACAGTCCCACGATCAGACTGAGGACGATGTAGATCAGAGAAAGCGCCGTCTGGCGCCTCTCGATCATCCCGACGTTCTCGGTCGCGAAGGTCGAATAGGTGGACAAGCCGCCGCAGAAGCCGGTCGCCAGAAGTGCGGCCATCTCGGTGGAAAGAGCTGCCCCGGTGAACAATCCAAGGAGGAAGCAGCCGATCACGTTCGCGGCGAACGTCGCAGCCGGAAATCCCTTGTACGCGGGCACATACCGCGCCAACAGGTACCGGCCACTCGCACCAGCGCCGCCGCCGAGCGCCACCAGGAGAACTGTCATGCCGACGCTCCGTCCCGCGCGCGGATCCAGCGTTCACCGAACCCTTTGCCCAGTGCTGCAGCGAGGATCGCGGGAATCAACGTCCCGAGAACATAGAGAATCGATCGCCACGGACTCTCCGTCACGGCGTGAACCGCGAAGGACGAGAAGGTGGTGAAGCCGCCGCAGAAGCCCGTGCCGAGAAAGAGGTACCCAACCTTGTTGTGCACGAGCAGGGCCGCGAGAACACCGAGAACGAACGAGCCAACGACGTTGATGACCAGAGTCGTCCAGATGTGGGGAAAGAGCTCCCCCAGACCGTAGCGGCTGAGCGCGCCCAACCCTCCGCCGACGGCAACCGCGCATACCGCAGCCGGCAGTTTCAGATCACCCATGCTCTGGCCTCACCCGAAAGAGCCTACGTCCCGGAGCGGGCTTTCGGCGGGCGAGGAATGAAGTAACTTGTCCGCTGCTGATACTCGCGATAGCCCGGACGCTGTTCCATGTGTCGCTCGAGCAACCGCGCTCCGGTGGCGAAGACCAGGAAGTACGTCATGGCGATCGGTGAGAGGACGGTCAACACCCCCGGCCACACGGACGCCGAGACGAGGAAGATCCCCCACCAGACACACGCGTCGCCGAAATAGTTGGGATGCCGCGTCCATGCCCACAAACCTTGATCCATGATGTGGCCACGGCTGCCCGGATCGGATTTGAACTCCTCCATCTGTCGGTCGCCGACCGTCTCGAACGTGACGCCGACAATCCACAGCGCGATTCCGAGTACGACAAGAAGTCCGAAGCTGCCGTTCGACACTGCTGCGACCTGGATCGGCAGGGAGACGAACCACAACGAAATCCCCTGCGTGAGATAGATCTTGCGGATCGCATACAGCGTTCGATTACCCGTCGCTCGTCCGAGCATTTCTTCGTACCGCGGGTCTTCACCTTTGCCACGCGATCGAATCGCCATGTGCGTCGCCAACCGCAGACCCCAGATCGCCACGAGCGCAAGCATCAGCAACCGGCGCCAGAGGTCGCCGGTTCCCACTATCGCGGACACGAGCGCGATCAGAACGAAGCCGGCGCCCCACGACACGTCGACAACGTTGTGGCGCCCGATCCGTACACCGATCGTGGCTGTCACCGCCATTCCGACGGCGATCGCCAGCAGACTCGCGAGTGTGACCACTCCGAACGCGCCCCAGTCGAATCCGTTCATCGCCGCGACACCCACTGCGGCCGTACCGGTTCCATACCCGATCGACCATCACCGTGCGGCCGGACCGACAGAATCTGATCGACGCCCATCCTGCCGTCCCGAAATGCCATTCCTCCGCCGACGAGGTAGAGACGCCACACCCGGGCGACTTCGACACCCACGAGATCCACGACGCGATCCCAGTTCGATTCGAAGGTCTCGATCCACGCGTCGACGGTCCGCACGTAGTGCTCACGCAGGGCGTGGACGTCCCGCACTTCGAGTCCACCTTCCTCGATCATCGCAACAGTGCGACCGACGGGCCGCATGTACATGTCCGGCGCGATGAACGACTCGATGAACGGACCTCCCCCGGGGTGCGGGCCAGTGCGGGACATCTGCTGAATCAGCACACGGCCACCGGCAATAACATTGTCGTGGAGCGCTTTCACGTAGGTCGGATAGTTGTCCTCACCGACGTGCTCACCCATCTCGATGGAAGCGACCGCATCGAAGGGACCGTCTGGAATCTCTCGATAATCTTGGAGGCGAATCTCGACCCAGTCTTCCAAACCGAGCGCGCGGACCTTCGCGTCGACAAAAGCCTTCTGCTCCGCCGAGATCGTGATTCCGACAACCCTGGCGCCGTACTCCCGCGCTGCATGCAGGCTGAGCGAGCCCCAACCACAGCCGACATCGAGAAACCGCAAGCCTCGCGCTCGATCGAGACCGACCTTGCGGCACACCAGGTCCAGCTTGTCTGTCTGTGAGTCTTCGAGCGTGTAGTCCGGTGCATCGGAAGTCCAATAGCCCGAGGAGTACGCCATGTTCTCATCGAGGATCAATTGGTAGAAATCGTTCGACAAATCGTAGTGGTGCCCGATCGCCTCGCGGTCGCGGGCGAGGCTGTGCAGGCGCCCCTTCACCTGAGCCTGCGACGCCGGCGGAGCCAAAGGTCTCCCGAAAGCACCGAAGGATCGCGCAGCCTTGACCGCGGCCAAGACGAGCGACGGTGTCGGGGTAATCGACCCGAGCCCCCGCTCGGCAGACACCTTCCACACGTGTGTGAGTGCATCGCCTAGATCGCCCTCGACGTCGAGTTCACCGAGAACATACGCCTGCGCAGCCCCCAACTCGCCGGGATTCCAGAGCAAGCGTCGCAGCACATTCGGGCTGTAGAGCGTCACTTTCGGAGCATCTTCCGGACCTGCTGTGCTGCCGTCCCATGCAGTCAACCGCACCGGAAGTTCGCCGCCGACAAGTGGACTGAGGATGTCCGAGAGACGACCCGCAACGCCGGTACCTTGTGCCGTTCGATCCATCGTGGCGGTCATCGCTGGTTCCTCCGATCGAGAACAATTTGCTGGACGTCGAGATACCCCGACCGAAACCCCGCCTCTGAGTAGCAGAGATAGAAATGCCACATGCGCGCGAACACTGCGTCGAACCCGAGCGCGGACGCCTCGTCGGTGCGAGCGCTGAATCGCTCGTCCCACAGTCGCAACGTCTGCGCGTAGTGATCGCCCATCGACATCCGCTCACGCACCCGCAGGGTTGTCATGCGCTCGGTGACGTCCTCGATCGCCCGCACCGACGGGAGAAATCCGCCGGGGAAGATGTACTTGTGCACCCAGGTGTAGGTGTTGCGGGTCGCGAGCATTCGATCGTGCGGCATCGTGATGGCTTGGATCGCCGCGCGCCCACCCGGCGCCAGCAGGGCGTCGATCGTCTGGAAGTAGCTTCCCCAGTACTGGTGGCCGACGGCCTCGATCATCTCGACCGACACAACGGCGTCGTACTCCCCCTGTACCTGCCGATAGTCGAGAAGGTCGACCTGAACGCGATCTGCCAATCCCGCAGCGCTTATCCGCTTCGCTGCCAATTCCTGCTGTTCGACCGAAAGTGTCACCGAGCGCACCGTCGCTCCCCGTTGGGCAGCTCGGATCGCCAATTCTCCCCAGCCTGTGCCGATTTCGAGCACTCGCGAACCGGGTCCGACACCTGCGCCATCCAGCAGTCGATCGATCTTCCGATGCTGCGCCGCTGCGAACACGTCCCACGACGGGGTCGCCCCTACCGACAGATCCTCGAAGAGGGCACTGGAATACGTCATGGTGTCGTCGAGGAACAGTTCGAACATCTCGTTCGAGAGGTCGTAGTGCCGGGAGATGTTCGAGCGCGTGTTCTGCGTCGAATTCCGTTCACTGCGAGGCTGCTTCGGAATGTATAGGCCTCGTAGCCGCTGCAGGAAGTCGGGAATGAGCGTCGCCACGCGGGAGGCGAAGACTTCCAGGACCGCAGTGAGGTCGGATGCTTCCCAATCGCCCGCCATGTAAGACTCGCCGAATCCGATCAAACCACTGTCCCCCACACGAGCAGCGAAGTCGTCTGGGCGGTGAATGACCATCAACGGCGAATCGGGGCTACCGCCACCGGAGAACTCACCGTTGGGCATCTGGACACGCAGCGGCAAACGTGCGACCGCCTTGTGGAACAGGGCGCGGGCAACCGGTGATGCAACCCGCACTTTGAGCCCGCTCGGCACGGTGGCGACGCCCGGCCACCGCTCGGTTTCGATCGTGTGAGCGGAAGGTTCGGTGCCGAGAGTGGTTGTGGTCATTGCACTGCCTCCTGCGGGTGATGTTGCGGTCGGGGAACGATGGGTAAGCGCCTGGCCCACAGCCGGATTCCTTGAAATCTGATCTGCGCAGCGACTCGGAGCGGAGCCAGCGGGATGGCGAGCGCACTGCGCACGATCTCGCGCGTCGTCGCCGGCACACAACGACCGGACACCGTGGCCACGAAGGGCGCCTTGCCGTCACGGGCCAGAACTATCGAGAGCGCGAGCGCGGTGTCGGGTAGCGGAAGTCGCATCCGGTACTCGCCGTCCAGATCGTTGAACGGAGATACGTAGAACTCTTTGGACGTGCGAACCGCGCCACGTTCGTCGGTTTCGAGCAGGTAGCAGTGCCGCTCGCCGTAGGTGTTGTGAACCTCGGCAACGACGCACCGCTGACTGCCGTCGTCGTTCAGACACCAGAACACACTCAGCGGGTTGAACACATGGCCGAACACACGCGCGTTCGCAAGCATGAGGATGCGACCGCCGGCGAACTCCAATCCGTTGGTTGCCAGAAAAGTCTCGACGTTGGCACGAATCGATCGAGTGGGGTCGCCGAGGTGATCCCCGGCGTCGAACTTCGCCAAGGGCCGCAAAGCCTTCGGGAGCTCGGGCAAATCGTCGACGTCGACGAGCCAACTGTAGCTTCGGTACTCGAACTCGTTGTGCAACGGCTCCGTTCGTACGTGCCGAATGCTCGTATGAACGATGGACGGCGTGATGGGTGCGGTCACGGCCACCGACCTCCGACGCGTTCGGCGGCGCGCAGGCCAGAGAGTGCACCGTCCTCGTGGAAGCCCCATCCGTGGTACGCACCGGCAAACGCGAGCACGTCCGAGTCCAACTCGGGAAGCCGCGCTTGAGCGGCGACGGAGGTGGGTGTGTACTGCGGATGCTCGTAGGTCATCTGATCGATCACCGAGTCCGGGGCCACCATTTCGTCTCCCCCCAACGTCACCAGGTAGCGCCGGCCGGTCTCCGGCAGCCGCTGCAACCTCGTCATGTCGTAGCTGACCAGAACGTGATCCGGCTTCGCGTTGCATTCAGGGATGTAGTAGTTCCACGACGCGCGCGCATTGGTGTTGCCGGGCAGCACATTTTCGTCCGTGTGAAGTTGGGTGTGGTTGACGGAGTACGGCATTGCACCGAGGACCTGGGATTCGACAGGCGTCGGATCCGCCAAAATCTTCAGCGCTTGCTGCGGATGCGTTGCGACCACGGCTGCGTCGAAGGTCTGGATCTGGTCGTCGCCGTCACGAATGTCGACGCGATCGTCGAACCGGTGGACGGCGCGAACCGGCGTGTTCAGGCGGATATCCCCGATACTTTTGGCGACGAGACGAACGTATTCGCCCGATCCACCGGTGACTGTTCGCCAGGTGGGCGATCCAGTGACGCTCAGCATTCCGTGGTGATCGAGGAACGAGAACAGGTACCGCGCGGGATATTTCAGGGCCGAGCCGGGATCACACGACCAGACTGCCGACACGAGCGGAGTCATGAAGTGAGCGGTGAAGTAGTCGGAGAACCGGCCGCTGCGCAGAAACACTCCCAGCGTCTGGTCAGGTGCCGACGGATCCGTGTTGTCGAGCAATGCGCGGGCACGGCGATGGAAGCGCTTGACCTCCATCAGCATCGACAGAAAACTGCCGTTCACCAGCAGCCCCGGCGTCGGGAGAACGCCGCGCAAACCTTGGCCTCCCGAGTACTCGAGCCCGCACCCCCCACACCTGACCGACATGCTCATGTCGGATTCCTGCGTAGGCACATCGAGTTCTGCGAACAATCGCAACAATGTCGGATAGGTGCGATCGTTGTGGACGATGAACCCCGTGTCGATGGCGAGGCTTCGCCCTTCCGGGTCGGTGACCGAATGGGTGTCCGCGTGCCCGCCGAGCCGTGAATCCGCTTCGTAGAGGGTGACGTCACTGTCCTTACTGAGCACCCACGCCGCTGTCAGACCTGCGACACCACTACCGACGACGGCCACCTTGCGCTTGTCGGAACTCATCGTCGTTCTCCCATCTTTGTTGCGGCTACCCCGCGACTCATTCCTGCGATTGCATCCGCGACGAGGCGATGCCAAGTCGCCGCCCGACGGAGCATGAAGTGGCCTGCGCCGTCGATGCCGATCCATTCAGCGCTCTTACCCGACGCCTGCAGTTCGTCGACCTTTCGCCGCGACACCTCCGGATCGGTCCAGGAGTCAGCCGTGCCGTGAAGGACTGACAGTGGTGTGTCCGAACGCAGATTCACCGACGTTCCATCGGGCCACCACGGCGCCAGCGCGACCACACCGACCACCGCCGGATCGCCACACAGTTCGGCGGCGACCCGTCCGCCCATCGAGTGCCCCAGCAGGATCACCCGAGCTTGTGAATTACGTTTCGTTATCGCGTCGAGTGCGGCGCGGGCGTCGGCGACCGGACTGCGCTCGGCACCGTTCCAACCTCGAACTCGATAGCGAGCCTGCACCGCTTTCACACCGGAGAGGCGAAGCTGAGCGGTGAACGGGCACATCCGAAGGTTGGACAGATGCCAGGCGCGAGCCGGGCGATGGCTCGATACCTTTCCTCCAGGCAGCACTAGCACCACCAGGTGCTGGTCACCGTCCTGCTGTTGCCGTCGGTTGGGCGTCATACACGGCATTCGGAGCCGAAAACCATTTGGATGGGGTTCGTAGAATTTCTTTTGTGAATCGTAAAGCACTCGTCGGCGATGTCCTCGACGCCATGGACGCCAACTTGGTATCCCATGCCTGCCACCTGCATGAACACTTGCCGACGGGATCGGTCACGGTCTCTGCAGATGTTGTCGTCGCAGACAGCGGCCTCACCGACGACACTTTCAACATCATCGCTGGTGCGCGCTTCGCTGTACCTGCTGCTGAAGGCCCGGAAGAAGACCGACGACTACTCGACGTACTCGCGTGGCTTCGAGCAACCGGTCGTCCGTTCTCCTGGTGGACGGGTCCGCGCGACAAGCCCTCTGACCTCGGCGCTCGCTTGTCAGCCCTCGGCTGCGTGCGCTCCGAGGAAGAAAGAGCAATGACGGCAGACTTGGACGTCGTCCCACGCCCAACGCCTGTCGCAGAACTGTGCGTTCAGCGAGTGACGACTCGTTCGCAGCTCGCCGACTATGCCGCCGTGATGGCCGCCAATTGGTCGCCGCCCTCAACCGCAGTAATAGGTTTCTTCGAAGACACCGCCGATGACATCCTCGATGAGCGCTCGCGGAGTTCGTTTGTCGTGGGATACGCGAACTCCCAGCCTGTCGCCGGAGCCGAGGTCCATTTTGCCGCCGACGTCGCCGGACTGTATGGGGTCGTCACACTCGAAACGGCGCGCCGACGCGGATTCGGCTCGGCGGTCACCCTTGCCGCACTCGACATCGCCCGCGAGCGAGGTGCCCGAACCGCTGTACTTCAGGCGTCCAGCGACGGCGCACAGCTCTATCGAAACGTCGGCTTCGAGGATGTCGGTACCTACGCCGAGTACTCGATCGGCAGCGGTTAGACGTCCCCGCGGGGACGCTTTCCGTCCTCATCCACGGATGTGTGTCGGTACTGGCATCTATCATCGAACGTACATTCGAAACATTGTCGGACACGCGCCGGGGGGCAACGATGAACGCAGCACTGACCGATACCGCAGAACTGACCGATACCGCGGCACCGATCAATGAAGAAACGCCGGATTCCACCCGAAGCGACGTAGAGCAACTCGGCTCCGAAATCTGCGCTCTCGCCGGCCAGATCGCGGCGGCCACGGCTCGATTCCTCACCCTCCTGTCGAAGTTCGACGAAGACCGCGGCTGGTCCGGCCCTGGACTGCATTCATGCGCCCACTGGCTGTCGTGGAAATGTGGAATGAGCCTGCACACCGGCAGGGAATATGTTCGCGTCGCCAAAGCGCTCCGACCTTTGCCCGAGATGCGGAAGGCCTTCGAGCAAGGCCGGCTGTCCTACTCGAAGGTTCGCGCACTCACCCGGGTCACCACGCCGTCAAACGAACAGCAGATGGTTCGGTTCGGATGCGAGGCGCCCGCAGCCCAGATCGATCGTCTCGCCGCAGGTCTGCGTAATGCAACCGACAATGAATCCGGCAAAAGCAAAGCGCCCGAACATCTTCAGGTCCGCTGGCATTGGGACTCGGATACGGGCGAGTTTGTCATCAAAGGACGCCTGCCCGCACAGGACGGCGCCCGAATCCTCGCAGCATTGGCGGTGGCGGAACGTGAACGCACCCGAACCGCTGCCATCCGCCCTGTCGACGAGAAGGCTACAAAGAACCCGGCCGGAAATATCGGACCAGGACTCGTCGCGATGGCAGAGCTCGCCACCGCCGCAGTCACAGACCGCACGTCCAAGGCCGCCGCGAACGAAGTTGCGTTCTTCCACGAAGCGAACACCGTCCGTGTACCGAGTGGACCCGCGCTCCCCCAAAGTGCCGCCGAGGAAGTGCTCTGCAACGCGAAACTTCGCCTGGGAACGACAAAGGAGGGATGCGTTTTGAATCTGGGCCGAAGGACCCGCGTCGTCAGCGCCAAACAAATGCTGGCATTGAATTACCGCGACGGATGTTGCCGCACACCGGGTTGCGGGCGGACTCGCTTCTTACACGCACATCACGTGAAATTCTGGGGACGCGGCGGAAATACGGACTTGGACAATCTGATCATGCTGTGCGGCACCTGCCACCGCGCGCTGCATGACGGCCAGTTCACGATCACTGCTCTCGGCGAGCAGAAGTTCGAGTTCCTTTACGCCAATGGTGACGTCATCGACCCAGCACCACCGACCGAGGGATTCGCTGATGGCCTACTGCGCGGAGACATACCCGACGACGCGATCATCCCAAGATGGGACGGCGAGCCCCTTCACCTCGATCACGCGGTCAGCGTCATCCTCGACGGTTGGGCCGCCTGAGGAAACATTGGTCTAGTCCAATCTGAATCTGCCGTGAACAACAGGACAACCCTCACATCCAGGTAGTGCAATTGGTCTAGTCCTATCGCAAGATGCTTAGCGTGACCAAGAAAATCGCACGCACCTCAGCCGCTATCACACTCCTCGTCGCCGGCGCGGTAGCAGCCGGAACTGCAACCGCTGCAGCAATTCCCGGATCATCCGACCTCAATCCGTCGGCCGCCGAGAAGACAGTTGTCATCGGCCTCGACGGCACTATGCTCAGCCACATCAAGACCGCCGACGCTCCCCGTCTCCAGAAGCTGATCGCCGAAGGAACCAGCGGAGAATCTTCCATCCTCGGCCACACCACCATCTCCGGACCGTCGTGGTCGACCATCCTGACCGGAGTCTGGGATACCAAGCACGGAGTCAAGGACAACACCTACGCGGGCGCCCGCTTCGACCTCTACCCGAGCGTCTTCACCCGGCTGGAAACAGCAAAGCCCTCCCTCCTCACCGAATCGATCTCCACCTGGGGCGGCATCGACAACATCGCCTCCAGTGGGACACCGAAAGCCGACGTTGTCGTCACCACGGCCGATGCAGGTTCCGGAGCGGCCACCGACGCTGCGACGGCAGACGCCGTCGCCCGCGAGATCACAGACAAGGGACCTGACCTGATCTTCACCCAACTCGATCAGGTGGACGGCGCGGGACATAGCGGCGGCACCAACGGCGCTGCGTACGAAGAGTCCATCGCCTCGGTCGATGCTCAGGTGGGCAAGATTGTCGATGCCGTCGATCAGCGCGCAGCAAAGACCGGCGAGAAGTGGACTGTACTGGTCACTGCGGATCACGGGCACAAGCCCGCCGGTGGGCACGGCGGTCAGACACCCGCGGAAGCAACGACATTCGTCATAGCACGCGGCTCGGGATACGCGGCCGGTAAGAACACAGACTCGTACACGATCGCCGACATCACCCCGACAATCCTCCAGAGCCTGGGCGTTGCATTGCCTGCCGATCTGGACGGCAAGCCGCTGGCCAAGGAAGCTCCCGGCTTCGTCGGCTCGGTCGACCTGGGATTCTTCGGCTCCTGATCGCAAGAAGGCCCGGGCCACACGGCAGCGTGCCGCAGCAAGACAGCAGCAAAAAGGCAGCAAAAAGGTCGGGCCGGAGAGCGTGTGCTCTCCGGCCCGACCTGTTGTGGAGCTGCCGGGAATTGAACCCGGGTCCTACGTTGAATCGCTAGGGCTTCTCCGTGTGCAGTTCGCTAAGTCTCTACTTGGATCTCCCGGTCTCGCGAACAAGCCAGGATGACGATCCCAGTCACTGTTTGATGTCCCATTCGACTCCGTGACCGAGCCGAACAGTAAAGCCCTCTAGCTGATGCCAGGAACCGGGTCGAGGGCAACCCCGGGCTGACAGACACGCTTCGCTACTTAGGCAGCGAGAGCGTAGTCGCGCTGATTGGAATCGGCGCTTATAGGTTTGCAGCGACGCTTACGGTGGTCTCTTGCCTGCACCGACACGCTTCCCCTAACTCAACACACGCAGTCGAAACCGTTCAGCCCCGTGTGTGCCCCGCGTCTTTCGTGGGGCTATTCACTATAACGCGCCGAAGTTCGGAAGTCATACCAATTAATCGGCGGCACTTTCCGTGTCCTTCGCCCCAGCCGTTTCGTGCACTGCACCCGCTTCCTGCACTGCACCCGTTTCCTGCACTGCAGCCATCTCACGCTCGGCGGCACCGGTGATGTTGGTGATCATCCCCTGGAAGACGACTCCGTGGAAAGGCAGGATCGAATACCAGTACGCCCGACCCGCGAGCCCGCGAGGGAAGAAGACCGCGCGTTGATCGAGGTGGGAACCCACCGGCCGTCCGTCGGCACCGGCTGGGCCTTCTGATACTCGCAACTCCAACCATGCTCCGCCCGGGACCTTCATCTCGGCGCGCAATCGGAGCAACTTGCCTCGATCGATTTCTTCGACCCTCCAAAAGTCCAGGGCTTCGCCCGTGTTGAGCCGGCGTGGATCCCGCCTGCCCCGGCGCAGTCCGACACCACCGACCGCGCGGTCCATCCACCCCCGAATGGCCCACGCCAAAGGGAATGAATACCAACCGTTCTCGCCGCCGATCGACTCGACCACCGACCAGAGGGTTTTCGGATCCGCCGCGCAGTCACGTTCGCGATGATCGACGTAGACCGCTTCGCCGGCCCAATCCGGGTCGGATGGAAGAGGATCGGATGGAGCGCCCGCAATCGTTGCACCGGACCACGCCGTCTCCACCTCACCGGTGTCGATCTTTCGAAGTGCCAGTCGCACCGCTTCTCGATACGGCGTGAGGCCCTCGGCGGGAGGCGGGATGAAGCCGTCGATGTCGTGATTGTGCATCACCGCGTCGTTCTGCAGGGATTCGATCAGGGGCATCGCCAAACCTCGTGGGATCGGCGTGACCAATCCCACCCAGTGACCTGCCAGACGCGGGGTGAGGACGGGCAGGACGAGGATGCGTCGGCGTACCAATCCAGCGACGTCGGCGTAGGTGTTCATCATTTCGCCGTACTGCATGACATCCGGCCCACCGATGTCGAAGGCGCGGTTGACCTCCGGCGTCGTCGCCGCGGCTGCTATCAAATAGTGGAGTACGTCACGCACCGCGATCGGCTGAATGTTGTTGTGCACCCACTTGGGTGTGGTCATCACCGGAAGCCGATTGGTCAAGTGGCGCACCATTTCGAAGGACGCCGAACCCGATCCGATCACCACTCCAGCTTGGAACACAACCGCCGGAACCTCGGAGTCGAGCAGGATCCGACCGACTTCGAGCCGGGACTGCAAGTGAGTCGACAACTCTCGGTCGGAGGGATGAAGCCCGCCCAGGTAGACGATCCGTCGCACCCCCGCATCGCGGGCAGCGGCGGCGACGTTCTCCGCGCTTCGCTTGTCGATATCCGAGAACGACCCTCCCCCACCCATGGCGTGAACGAGGTAGTAGACCACGTCGATATCGTCGAAAACACCTGAGAGGGTGGCACTGTCGGTCAGATCCCCGCGCTTGATCTCCACCGAATCGTGCCAGGGAACATCGCGTAGTTTCTCCGGGCTGCGCACCACCACTCGAACTCGATGACCCTCTTCGACCAGGCGAGGGGCAAGACGTCCGCCGATGTATCCGGTCGCACCCGTGATCAACACTCTCACTGCGTCCATCACCCCACGCTACGCACAATTCAACTGCGAAGCGCGAGTGCAACCTCGAGGTCGTCGTTGGTCAACATCATGTTGATCCCCGCTCCGGCCTTCGCCCCGGCGGCTGCGGCCATGATGACCTGGGCACCCGGGTCCACGACATTGCCCGCGGCGAACACGCCGGGCACGCTTGTGGCCCCCATCATGTCGACTGTGACAAAATCGCCCATCATCGTCTCGGCGCGCTGCGCACCGAATGCGCGCAAGATCGCATCGTTGGGGTCCATCGTGAGGGCGCCACCGACAAAGACCGCCGAACGCGCGACCACACTGCCGTCGGCCAACCGCACGCCCACCAACCGATCATCCTCGACGACGGGACCGGCAACCTCACCCTCGACGATCGAAATACCGCGAGCCGCAAGCTTTTCCCGATCTTCGGAACTCAGTTCGGTGATGCGATGAAGGAAGAGAACCACGTCATCGGACCACTGGCGAACCATGAGCGCCTGGTGCATCGCAAATTCCGCGCTCTTGGCGATCACGCCGAGCGGCTGATCACGCACGCCGTACCCGTGGCAGTACGGGCAGTGCAACACATCGCGGCCCCAACGCTCGCCGAAGACATCGAGTTCTACCGGTAGGCGGTCCGTCAGACCCGTCGAAACAAGCACCTTGCGCACCTGAATCTTGCTGCCGCCAGCCAGTTCTACCGAGAATTTCTCGCCGTCCCGTGTCACGGAGACAACGGTGCCGTCATGGAACTCGCCGCCGAATTTGCGGACCTCACCTCGGCCGATGGTCAACAATTCTGCCGGGTTCATGCCGTCACGGGAGAGGAATCCGTTCATGTGGTCGGCGGCCGCGTTCCGTGGCGATCCGTTGTCGAAGACGATCACGGACCTGCGTGCCTGACCGAGAATGAGTGCGGCGTTGAGGCCTGCCGCACCGGCTCCGATTACTGCTACGTCGAATGAGTTCTGCGTCATGAATCCAGAATGACAAGAGAACGCAGTCTTGACAAACACTGTTGCCACTTTGGCAAAATGAGTGCATGACCGAACCATCGTTCGAAGCCGTACTAGCCGGCATCGGCCCTCGCCTACGTGCGTTGCGCCAACAGTCCGGGATGACCCTGGCCGATTTGTCGGAGGCCACCGACATCAGCGTCAGCACACTGTCGAGACTCGAATCCGGTACTCGCCGAGCCAACTTGGAGCTTCTGCTGCCGATTGCCAAGGCACACGGCGTCCCGTTGGACGACCTGGTGAACAGCAAGATCAAGGACCCCCGCGTTCGAGAAGAACCTCGAACGGTCGGATGTATGACGGTCATTCCGCTGACCAGTCAACCCGGCAATCTGCAGGCCTACAAGATGATCATCTCGCCCACCGACGACGATCGCGAACCGGGATTCCACGAGGGCTACGAGTGGGTCTACGTTCTGTCCGGGCGCATCCGACTCCAACTCGGCGACCGGGATTTCATCATGGGGGCAGGCGAGGCCGCCGAGTTCGACACGCACATCCCGCACCGCATCAGTGCTGCCGACGGACGGCCGGCCGAGGCGATCAGCCTCTTCGGAAAACAAGGCGAGCGGGTTCACCTACGCGCAGCGCCGGCCGACAGACGCGGCTGAAACGCTAGGACTGAAAACGCTGGAACTCGAAAAAATCTAGGCGCCCGCGACGGCAATCATGCCGACTGCCGCCAGCGCCAACAGCATTCCCGCTTGTTGCACGCGGCTTACCCGCTCGCCCAGCATCACCATGGCGAGCAGAACCGTCGCAGCCGGATACAGCGAACCGATCACGCTGACCAGTGAGAGCATTCCGCCTTGGAAGGCGTAGATCATCGTCCCGTTCGCGACGACGTCGAGGACGCTGACGTACACCGCGAGCTTGAGTGGCTCGCCTCGTGGGAGAACGAAGTGACCGGCCGCCAGCGCGACCAACCACACCACGACGGTCGCGGCACCTCGAGATACGGCCAACGCCCACAGCCCGCTGCCCTCGCCGATCTGGTGAAGTGCGATGAACGAGAGTGCAAATGCGCCACCGCTTCCGACGGTCAGAAGAGCCACTTGTCTGGTGAAGCGGAGGGCGATTCCGCCGGCAACCTCACCCGCGGTGTCGTCAGGCGACTCGCGGCTGACCAGGACGACGGCGACCAGCGCGACGGCAATACCCAGGTACGCGATCAACCCCGGCCGCTCACCGAAAGCGAAGCCGACGAGCACCGGAATGCCCGCCACCAGAACAGCTGTCAGCGGCGAGACCACCGACATGGGGCCGGTTGCCAGCGCGAGATAGAACCACCAGACCGCCAGACCACTCGTGACGCCCGCGATCGCACCCCAGATCAGACCGTTCGGCGTCAGCGTCCCGGATACGAAAGGTGCTGCGATCAGAACGATGACGAGCGAGAGTGGATACGAGACGATCACCACACGCAGTGCGGCAACTCGTCGTGACGCAACTCCCCCGACGAAGTCGCTGACTCCGTAGGCAACTGCCGCCACGAGGGCAAGCAGGATGGAGGTCAGCGCATGCCCTTGATACGACGACCGAGCTCGCGGGTCACCTCGCGCTCGGCGGTGCGCTTGGCCATGTCCTGGCGCTTGTCGTAGTCCTGCTTACCCTTTGCCAGTGCGAGTTCGACCTTGACCTTGCCGTCGTTGAAGTACATCGACAGCGGGACCAGCGTCTGGTTTCCCTCGCGGGTCTTGCCGACGAGGTGCTCGATCTCACGCTTGTGCAGCAGGAGCTTTCGGGTACGACGTGGCGAATGGTTGTTCCACGTGCCTTGCGTGTACTCCGGAATGTGCAACGAGCGCAACCACACTTCGCCGTTGTCCACGGTGGCGAACGCATCAACGAGCGACGCCTTGCCTTCACGCAGACTCTTGACCTCGGTCCCGACGAGCGCGATTCCGGCCTCGTAGGTGTCGATGATCGTGTAGTTGTGGCGTGCTTTGCGATTGGTCGCAATGACCTTGCGGCCCTTTTCCTTCACTGTCCGGGCCTCTCAGTCCGCTGTCTTGCTGTCGAATGGTTCTTGCTGTTCCAGCATAGAAGCTCGTGCAAACCGATTATTCGCGGACGTACAGACGCAGCGTCACGTACGCCGTCACCGCGGCCATTCCGACACCGGCAAGTACGAGGATCGGCGAGACGAACAGCACGTCACTGTTGGATATCCGCGCCACGATGTTTGCTTCGTAGACGTCGGACAGGACCCCGTCGATGAAGACGTTCTTCGCCGTGAACAGTCCGGCAATGGCGAGCACCGCACCGATCAAGGCCGCCACGACGGCTTCGAGGAGGAACGGAAGCTGGGTGTACCAACGCGTCGCGCCGACCAACCGCATGATGTTGACCTCGGTACGACGCGTGAACGCGGCGATCTGGACCATGTTGGCGATGAGCAGGATGGCCGCTATCGCCTGGACGATCGCGATCGCGAACGCTGCGTTGCGCACTCCACCGAGCACGCTGAACAGTCGGTCCACCAACTCGCGCTGATTGAGCACACTCTCGACGCCGGGCCTCGAACCGAAGGTGTCGTTGATGACGCCGAACCGCTCCGGGTCACTGAGCTTGACCTTGAACGACGCCGGGAAGCTGTCGGGGCTCACCAGCGCTGCCAGTTCGGGCTGGTCCTTGAACACGCGCTCGGTGGCGTCCTTCACGGCGTCTTCGCGGTTGAGGTACTGAACCGCGACGACGGACGGAGTCTGCTCGAGTTCCTTGCGCAACGAACTGCAGATCTCCTGCTCGCAACCGGGATCGGCCGAAGAGATGTCGTCGGTCAGGAAGATCTGCACCTCGACTCGTTCGAGGAAGATCTGCTGGGTCTTGCCTGCCATCTGCACGACCAGCAGACCACCGCCGAAGAGTCCGAGGGAGATCGCCGTCGTCAAGATCATGGCGATGGTCATCGTGATGTTGCGGCGTAGGCCGGTCAGGACTTCGCTGAAAATAAAGCTGGCGCGCATCGGGGAATCCGATTCCTTTTCGAGAGGCCGGTTGTTTCACGACAACCGGTGGGCGTACGGGACGTGTGGTCGTAGTCGGCGCTACCTGCCGACGCCGTACACACCCCGCGCTTCGTCTCTGGTCACCTTGCCGAGATCGAGTTCGATGACGCGTCGACGCATGGAGTCGACGATGTGGTGATCGTGGGTCGCCATCACGACGGTGGTGCCGGTGCGGTTGATCCGCTCGAGCAGCAGCATGATGTCCTGGCTCGTTTCGGGGTCCAGGTTGCCGGTGGGCTCGTCGGCGAGCAGCACGAGAGGGCGGTTCACGAATGCGCGGGCGATGGCGACGCGCTGCTGCTCACCGCCGGAAAGTTCGGTGGGCAGTCGATCGGCTTTGCCGGCCAGACCGACCATGTCGAGAACCTCGGGCACAGTGCGCGCGATGACGTTGCGGGGCTTGCCGATGACTTCCAACGCAAAGGCCACGTTCTCGGAGACCGTCTTCTGCTGAAGCAAGCGGAAGTCCTGGAACACACAGCCCATGCTCTGGCGAAGCTTCGGCACGCGGCGGGCCGCCAACTTGTTGACGTGGAAATCCGCGACCTCGATGTCGCCGGACGTGGGCGACTCCATCTTGAGCAGCAACCGCATGAACGTCGACTTGCCGGAGCCGGAGGGGCCGATGAGGAAGACGAACTCCCCCTTCTCCACCTCCACACTGACCTTGTCGAGCGCCGGCCTGGTGGAGGCCTTGTAGGACTTCGACACATTCTTCATGCTGATCACAACTAGCCAGTCTAGCCGTTATCTAACGGTGACCTTGGCGCCACGCGCGAGCACCCTCGTCCTTATCCGGCACCGGTGGTCGCGGGTGACTGCGGCACAGACGTCGGTGCCTGCATCGCCGCGCCAGGTTGGGGAACGGTCGTCGTCGCCGGAGTGGTCGGCACCGTGGTCGCGGACTGTTCGGCGTTGCCCGGCGCAGGCGCGGGACCCGAAGTCGGCGTCGGAGAACCTGAGCTGCCCGTGCTCGATTCCGGAGACTGGGTCTCGGACGTAGTCGTCGGCTCGGTCGAGGACGGCACGGGGGTCGTCGTCGACGGTTTGACCGAGGGCGCGACGTAAGGCTCGGTCTGCGACGTGTCCACGCTGGGCGGTGGTGTCACTGCGGTCGGGTCCTCAGGATTGAGATACGTATGCAACAGATACGTCAATATCCACGCCACGATGAGAATGAAGGTAGAGGTTCGCATCCGGCCGCCGAAAATCCGGGACGGAAGCCAGTCCAGGTGAAACAGTCGGTCGAGTCCGCGGCGCGGTTCCTGATCGGTCATTCGCTCGCCTCCTCGGTCCGTACTGTGTGCAGATCCGGTGACACCGTGATCCCCTGACGTCGCAGTGCTGCGGCGACGCGGACGCGAAGAGCGCGTCCGACCTGGAACTGTTTTCCAGGGAGTGTGCGCGCGACCATCCGCACGTTGACCTGATCGACCTCCAGGCTTTCGACGCCCATGACCGTGGGCTCGTCGAGCAGCAGTTTCTTGAGTCCGCGGTCGGCCATCGCGTCGACTCCGACCTGGCGAAGCACCTCGTTGACCCGGGTGAGATCGGCGGTCGCCGGAACCGGAACGTCGATGACGGCGCGTGCCCAATCCTTGGACAGGTTGGTCGCTTTCACGATCTGGCCGTTTGGAACGGTGATGACCTCGCCGTCGGAGTTTCGCATCCGCGTCACGCGCAGGGTCACGTCCTCGATCACACCTTCGGCGTCGTCGGAGGAGCCGGTGATCGCAAGTCGCACGGTGTCACCGAAGCCGTACTGACGTTCGGTGATGATGAAGAAACCGGCAAGAATGTCCTGCACGACGCGCTGTGCACCGAAACCGAGCGCCGCACCGAGAACGGTCGCCGGCGCGACGAGACTTCCGATCGGCAGGTTCAGTTGGTCGAGAACCTTCAGCGTCGCGATCACGTAGATGAACGTGATGACCACCCAGGTGATGACCTGCGCGACCGAGTGACGATGCTTGGTCGCCTCGGAACGAACCAGCGCATCGCCCAACTGATAGTTGGAGTCGATCTGGTCGGTGACCTTGTTGCCTCCCCAACTGACCAACCGGGCGAGAATCATCGCCCCGAGCACGGTCATGAGGACGGACAAACCGGTGGTTTGAAGCCAATCGAGCAGGTTCTGCCCAGGTCGAAGTAAAGTCATCGTGCCTTTCGGTATCCGAACGCTATGCGGACTGGTTCTCGCTCATGCGCCAGCGGATGCCGGCCTCGAGGAACCCGTCGATGTCGCCGTCGAGCACTGCCGACGGGTTGTTGACCTCGTACTCGGTACGCAGGTCCTTGACCATCTGGTACGGATGCAGAACATAGGAGCGCATCTGGTTGCCCCACGAGCTGCCGCTGTCGCCCTTGAGCGCATCCATCTCGGCGCGCTCTTCCTGACGCTTGACCGCGAGCAGCTTGGCCTGCAGGACGCGCATCGCCGACACCTTGTTCTGGAGCTGCGACTTCTCGTTCTGACAGGTGACGACGATTCCCGTCGGGATGTGCGTGAGTCGAACGGCGGAGTCCGTCGTGTTGACCGACTGGCCGCCGGGACCGGACGAGCGGTAGACGTCGACGCGGATGTCGTTCTCGTTGATCTCGATGTGGTCGGTCGTCTCGACGACCGGCAGTACCTCGACCTCGGCGAACGACGTCTGACGACGCCCCTGGTTGTCGAAGGGGCTGATGCGAACGAGCCGGTGGGTGCCCATCTCGACGGACAACGTGCCGTACGTGTACGGGCCTTTGATCGCGAACGTCGCGCTCTTGAGTCCGGCTTCTTCGGCGTACGACGTGTCGTAGACCTCGACGCCGTAGTCGTGCTTCTCCGCCCAGCGGATGTACATACGCATGAGCATCTCGGCCCAGTCTGCAGCGTCGATACCGCCGGCACCGGAGCGGATGTTGATGAGCGCGTCGCGCTCGTCGTACTCGCCCGAGAGCATGGTCTTGACTTCCATCGCCGCGATGTCGTCTCGCAGGCTCGCGCGCTCGGCGTCGGCGTCTGCCACCGCGTCGGGGCCTTCGTCTTCGGCCAGTTCGTAGAGGATCGGCATCTCGTCGAGTCGCTCGCGTAGTGCCACGATCCGGCGTAGCTCGGCCTGCGCGTGGGAGAGCTGGCTGGTGACCTGCTGGGCGTGTTCCTGGTCGTTCCACAGACCCGGGTCGGCTGCCTGGTGCTCGAGCTCGTCGATGCGTCGGCGCAGCTCCTCGACGTCCACAACCGATTCGCAGGTGCGAAGGGTGGTGTCGAGGGCGTTCAGGTCTGCAATTACGTCGGGATGCACGGTTCTCAAGGCTACCGGGTGCCGACCTCGGCCCTGCCGCCCGTCACGTATTGGGATCACCGGGGCTGGAAGCCTTGCCAACCTCGCTCCGAGGGAACCTACTGGAACGATGACTGTCACCGACGAATACCTGCAGAACAACGCCGCCTACGCCGAGCAGTTCACCGGACCGCTCCCCCTCCCACCCAGCAAACACGTCGCCGTACTCGCCTGCATGGACGCCCGCATCGACGTCTATCGGGTGCTCGGAATCAAGGAAGGTGAATCGCACGTCATCCGCAATGCGGGTGGAGTCGTCACCGACGACGAGATCCGATCCCTGGCCATCAGCCAGCGTCTGCTGGGAACTACCGAGATCATCCTCATCCACCACACCGACTGCGGAATGCTGACGTTCACCGACGACGACTTCAAGCGATCCATCCAGGACGAGATCGGCATCAAACCAAATTGGGCTGCCGAATCGTTTCCCGACATCGACGAGGACGTCCGTCAGTCGTTGAAGCGCATCGAGAACAGTCCGTTCGTCACCGCGACGACCTCCCTACGCGGATTCGTCTTCGACGTCGCAACCGGAAAGCTGAACGAGGTCCTCCCCGATTGAGCCGGTAGGTTGTGTACCCGTGACCGATCGCGCATCCGACCTCGCACTCGCCCTCCGTATCGCCGACGAGGCTGACGCGATCACTCGCGCCCGCTTCGGCGCCCTCGACCTTCGAGTGGACGACAAGCCGGACCTCACCCCCGTCTCCGACGCCGATCTGGCTGTCGAGCGAGCAGTGCGCGCGACGCTCGGTGAGCATCGTCCTGCGGATTCCGTACTCGGCGAGGAATTCGGCGGCGACGCAGTCTTCGAGGGCAGACAGTGGGTGGTCGACCCCATCGACGGGACCAAGAACTTCGTCCGCAACGTACCGGTGTGGGCCACGCTGATCAGCTTGCTCGAGGACGGCGTCCCGGTCATCGGCGTCGTGAGCGCACCTGCACTGAATCGGCGATGGTGGGCTGCAACAGGTTTGGGTGCACATACTTCCTTCGGGGACAGTGATGCGCGGGCGATCCAGGTATCCGCCGTCGATCGCAGCGAGTCAGCGAGCCTGAGCTTCTCGAGCCTCTCGGGGTGGAAGGACCGCGGAATTCGCGATCAGTTCGTCGAACTCACCGACGACGTCTGGCGCGTGCGCGGTTACGGGGACTTCTTCTCCTACTGCCTCGTGGCCGAAGGCGCCGTCGACATTGCTGCCGAACCCGAGGTTTCCCTGTGGGATCTGGCAGCGCTCGACGTATTGGTGCGTGAGGCCGGCGGCGCGTTCACCGATCTGGACGGCGGCGCAGGTCCGCACGGCGGCAGCGCGGTCGCCACCAACGGACTGCTGCACGAAGACGTTCTGGCCCGCCTGCGGTAACACCCGAGTACCAGAACATCCCACCCGCCGCAAGGGTCCGAGGGAGGAGTTCCGACAGGCCCGCCGGCAGGATTCGGCACGACATCTCGGCCCGTTGACTGGAAGTAGTTGATCACGCACTACTTCCAGGAGAACGATGAACCGGATTTCCAGGCGCACGATTCTGTTCGGTCTGGCCGCAGCGCCCCTCGGGCTCGCGGTGGGCTGCGGCGCCGACCCGGCAGCGAAGAGCGCCACGTTGGCGGTGGCCGGAACTTCGCGTCCGCTACCGATTCCGCCGCTTGCCGAATCCACCGTCGACGACGCCGGTGTTCGCCACTTCACACTTCGTGCCGGTGCCGGGACCACCGAGATCGTCGCGGGAAAACTCACCGACACTTGGGGTTTCAACGGATCCATTCTGGGGCCGACCGTCCGCGCCGAACGCGGAGAATCTGTCGCATTCACGATCGACAACACACTGGCAGAGCCCACGACCGTCCATTGGCACGGCATGCATCTGCCCGCCCGATACGACGGCGGCCCGCACCAGACCATCGAAGCCGGCGGACGCTGGGAACCGGCGTGGACGATCGGCCAGTCGGCGTCGACGCTCTGGTATCACCCACACCCGCACGGATCCACCGAACGGCACGTGCAGCGCGGTCTCGCCGGACTGTTCCTGATCGACGACGCCGACACGCGGGCGTTGGACATCCCCAAAACCTATGGTGTCGACGATGTTCCGCTGATCATCCAGGATCGTCGATTCCTCGCCGACGGCAGCTTCGACGAATCGGATCCGACCGACATAGGCCTGCTCGGCGACACGATCGTCACCAACGGCATCTCCGACGCCTACCTCGACGTCACCACCGGGGTCGTCCGGTTACGCATTCTGAACGGCTCTTCCGGCCGTCTCTACAACCTGGGGTTCCCCGACGACCGCACGTTCGATCTGATTGCCACCGACGGCGGACTGCTCGAATCACCTATTGCGATCAAGCGGATTCAGCTCAGCCCCGGCGAACGAGCCGAGATCGTGGTTCGCGTCGACCCCGGTGCGACGACCACACTGGTGTCGTTCCCGATCGAGGACGGCGGTGGCGTGAGTTCCTCCGACGCCGAGAACTTCGGCATGAACGACCGCTTCGACATCCTCGAACTGCGGGGCGTTGCCAGCCGCGCGTCACGGTCGACTCTCCCGGCGCAGTTGGCCGTACTGCCGCGTCTGGATCCGTCGAAGGCAAGCGTTTCCCGAACCTTCGATCTGCAGTGGTACATGATCAACGGGCAACGAATGGACATGAACCGCATCGACTTCGAGGCCGAGGTCGGCGCGACCGAGGTGTGGACGATCACCAACAAGGACAACTGGCCACACAATTTCCATGTCCACGACGTCCAGTTCCAGATCCTCGACGTCGACGGTCGCACTCCCCCGCCGCACTTGCGCGGACTCAAGGACACCGTCTACACACCGCCGGGCAGCAGGGTTCGCGTCGCACTGCAGTGGTCCGAGTACACCGATCCCACCTTCCCGTACATGTTCCACTGCCACCTGCTGATGCACGAGGACCAAGGGATGATGGGCCAATTCCTCGTCCTCGAACCGGGACAGAAGGCGGCTCCGATGCAGATGGACATGCCGATGGACATGCCGATGCCTTCGTCTGGTTCGCACTCCGGTCACTGAAAGTTCTGCAAGTGGTACACGGCGAGGCGAACCCGATTGTCGCAACCGGTCTTCGACATCAGGTTCGCCACGTGCGTCTTCACCGTGGTGACACCGAGATGCAGCGTGTCCGCGATCTCCTGATTGCTCTTCCCTTCTGCCACCAGCGCGAGGACCTGCGATTCGCGATCGGTCAACGGAACCTTCTCCGTCGCAGCAGTGTCTGCGATACCACCGATCACCGCTCGATCCACAACGCGGCGGAGAAGTTCCGGAGTGAACACCATCTCGCCCTCGGCGATCCGCCGAATGGCACCGAGCAACTCGGCGGGTTCGGTGTCCTTGACGAAGAATCCCGAAGCCCCCGCGGCGAGTGCGGGATACAGATGATCGTCGTCGTCGAAGGTGGTCAGCACGAGGATGCGCGCTCGACGACCGGCCTTGACGATCTGCTGCGTGGCGCCGATCCCGTCCAGTCCGGGCATTCTCAAGTCCATCAGAATCACGTCGGGATCCAATTCTGCAGCGAGCGCTACCGCCTCGACGCCGTTCGACGCCTCACCGGCCACGGTCATGTCCTCGGCTGCCGCGCACAGCATCCGCAAACCGGCGCGCACAAGTCGCTGGTCGTCGACGATCAGCACGCTGATCACGAGACATCGCCCGAGACAACGAGCGGAATACTCACGTGCACTTCCCATTTCCCGTCACTGTTGGTGCCGGCGGTCATCTCGCCGCCGACCAACTCCGCACGCTCCTGCATTCCCACCAGGCCATGACCTGCACTCCGAGGCGATCCCTCGACGTCGTTGACAACCCTGACATGCAACCGGCTGTCTTCGCGACCGACCGAGACCGATACCAGCCCCTTCTTGTCGCCATGCTTCATGACGTTGGTCAGTGATTCCTGAATCACCCGCAACAACGTCAGCCTCCCGATCGCGTCGAGATCGGCTGCGCCTGACTCGACATTCTCCTGGGCATCGAAGACTGCTTCCACCTCGAAACCCGCCGCACGCACACGATCTATCGCCGCCTCGATTTCCGCCTCGACGGCATCCGGCTCGACCAGAGCGACCTCACCGAGCGAAGGATCACGAAGTGCGACCAGGAGGCGACGGATATCGGCCAGCGCATCGGACGCAGTCCCACGCACATCCGCGAGGACCTCACGCACGGCCTCGTCCTGGGGCGCCAAGACATGTTGAGCCACGCCGATTCTCAGGACGATCGATGCCATGTGGTGCGCAACCAGGTCGTGCAGTTCGCGGGCGAGCGCACTGCGCTCCGCAGCGCGGGTCTGCGCAAGATTGTTCGCGGCCAATTCACGCTGCGAGCGTAGATACAGCCCGAGCAGCAGTGGCAACCCCACGTACGCAAGCACTTTCACAGCCGTCGTGACAGACCAGAACGCTTCGTGAGATTCGAACCAGATACCCGCGAGCACCGAACCGCACCATCCTGCTGCCGATACGGCAACCATTTCTCTACGCTCGGCCCGCATCGTGACGTCGACGACGGCGACCGCCCCGAGATACGGAACAAGCTCGGACAGCCCCCAGGCGTCGGCGACCAACATCGGAACGGCGAGCGCCGAGATGACCAGGGACGCGAAGACCGGCCATCGACGGCCGACGGCGAAGGCGAGCGCCGACAGCATCGACAGAATCCAGTAGGTGAGGGGAACTCGATACTCCCCTGGATACGTGCTGGCGATCAACAGGCACGGGACCACCACCAACGGCGTGTAGCGCACGTACCGCTGTATCCGATCTGGCACCTCTGTCCGGTTCACCCCTCGAGCCTATGACGCGCATCATTTCGCGGTTTCTCGACAACAGACCTTACTGATGAGTAAGATAAGGATCGTCCAACGCCCCAACACCGAGAAACAGCTGGTGATCATGACCAAGCAAGACAGTGTTGCCCCCGACAAGAGCGCTCAGCGCAGCGAATCGGGCGCGCAGCGCGGCGGCGCCAAGGGTGCGCCCCGCGACACGTCCGCCGTCGGCCTGAACCCGATCAAACGCGACGCCATGGGCGCAGCCATGCGTGTGCTTACCAAGATCACCGGTTCGGAACTGGCCGAGAAGTTCAATCTGCGTCAGACCATCGATCGCGTGACCTACGAGGGCACCAAGACGGGCTTCAAAACCCTGGGTGCCGCCACTCGAGGATTCCAGAAGGTCTCTGGCAACGGCGCACCCAAGCGCCTGCCCGACAACCCGAGCAAGAACGCCGACTACTTCGATCTGACCCCCGACGACGACCAGAAGATGATCGTCGAGACCGTGCGCGAGTTCGCGGCCGAGATCCTGCGTCCCGCAGCGCACGACGCCGACGGCGCAGCGCAGGCACCCGCCGATCTCTCCAAGCGCGCAGCCGAGCTCGGTATCACGCTGATCAACGTTCCCGAAGAACTCGACGGAGCAGCCGCCGATCGCGGCGCAGTCACCAATTCTCTTGTTGCCGAGGCACTTGCGCACGGAGACATGGGACTTGCACTTCCGATCCTCGCACCGAGCGGTGTGGCAGTCGCACTGACGCAGTGGGGCACCGACGCGCAGCAGAAGACCTACCTTCCGGCCTTCACCGGCGAGCAGGTCCCCGGCGCAGCAGTGGTGGTCAACGAACCACGCGCACTGTTCGATCCGTTTGCCCTGCAGACCAAGGCAGTGCGCTCCCCCAGCGGCTACAAGCTCAACGGCGTCAAGAGCTTGGTGCCCGCCGCCGCTACGTCCGAACTCTTCGTCATCGCCGCAGAACTCGACGGCAAGCCGTCCTTCTTCATCGTCGAATCCGACACCAAGGGACTCGTCGTCGAAGCAGATCCCAGCATGGGACTGCGCGCCGCAGGCCTGGGTCGCCTGATCCTCACCGATGTCGCTGTGCCGGAGTCCGCACTGCTCGGCGACGGTGACGCCGAGCAGCGCAAGGCCGAATACGCCGACGCGATTCGCCTGGCTCGCCTCGGTTGGGCGTCCATGGCCGTCGGAACCAGCCAGGCAGTTCTCGACTACGTGATTCCGTACGTCAACGAGCGCGAAGCGTTCGGCGAGCCGATCAGCCACCGCCAGGCGGTTGCCTTCATGGTCGCCAACATCGGCATCGAACTCGACGGACTGCGTCTGGTCACGCTTCGGGGCGCTTCACGCGCCGAGCAGGGCTTGTCCTTTGCTCGCGAATCCGCTCTGGCCCGGAAGCTGGCTTCCGAGAAGGGCATGCAGATCGGCCTCGACGGTGTGCAACTCCTCGGTGGACACGGGTTCACCAAGGAGCACCCGGTCGAGCGCTGGTACCGCGACCTCCGTGCCATCGGCGTTGCCGAGGGCATCGTCCTCATCTGACGCCGCTGAACTTCCAGGAGAACCACGATGATCAACCTCGAACTTCCCAAGAAGCTCAAAGCATCAGCGAACCAGGCACATCAGGTCGCGGCGCAGATCTTCCGACCCATTTCACGTAAGTACGATCTCGCTGAGCACGAGTATCCCGTCGAGCTCGACACCATGGCCGCCATGGTCGAAGGCCTCTCCGATTCCGGTGGAGACATCGGCGGTGCCAGCGGCGGACGGTCCGACGCGAGCGCCAAGGGTGGCAACGCCAACGGCGGCAACATGTCTGCGCTCCTCAACTCGCTCGAAACGTCTTGGGGCGACGTCGGACTCATGCTCTCGATCCCCTACCAGGGGCTCGGCAACGCCGCGATCGCCGCAGTGTCAACCGACGAACAGCTCGAACGTTTCGGCAAGGTGTGGGCCTCGATGGCCATCACCGAACCGAGCTTCGGTTCCGACTCCGCCGCCGTGACCACCACCGCCGTTCTCGACGGCGACGAGTGGGTTCTCAACGGCGAGAAGATCTTCGTCACCGCCGGTGAGCGTTCGACGCACATCGTCGTGTGGGCGTCGGTCGACAAGTCGAAGGGCCGAGCGGCCATCAAGTCGTTCGTCGTTCCGCGTGACGCACCGGGCCTGAGCGTTGCTCGCCTCGAGCACAAGCTGGGCATCAAGGCCTCCGACACCGCAGTACTCCTGCTCCAGGATTGCCGCATTCCCGCGGACAACATCCTCGGCAGCCCGGAGGTCAACGTGGAGCAGGGCTTTGCCGGCGTCATGCAGACGTTCGACAACACCCGGCCCCTCGTTGCAGCCATGGCCGTCGGCGTCGGACGCGCAGCTCTCGAAGAACTGCGCGGCATCCTGACCGAAGCCGGTGTCGAGATCTCCTACGACACACCGGTCTACAACCAGCATGCAGCTGCAGCCGAGTTCATCCGTTTGGAAGCCGACTGGGAGGCCGCGTACCTGCTGTCTCTGCGCGCGGCGTGGATGGCCGACAACAAGAAGCCGAACTCGCTCGAAGCGTCCATGTCCAAGGCGAAGGCCGGCCGCACCGGCACCGACGTGACGCTCAAGGCAGTCGAGTTGGCCGGCACTTACGGCTACTCGCAGCGCCCGTTGCTCGAGAAGTGGGGCCGCGACTCGAAGATTCTCGACATCTTCGAGGGCACCCAGCAGATCCAGCAGCTGATCGTCGCACGCCGCCTGCTCGGAAAGTCGTCCGCCGAACTGAAGTGACGGTCGCACGGACCAGATCCCGAAACACTCCGCCCCGCCACCTTTCGAGGTGGCGGGGCGGAGTGCTCGGTCGCCATCGTGAAACTTCACCACCGAAACCTGATTGCGCATTAGTGTGTAATCAGTCCTACAACGACGCTCGGAAGAGGTTCACGTATGCCCGGATTGGTCACCAAGGTCACTGACACCATCGGCGCGGCGGGGGTCATGTTCCGAGCCGGACTCGTTCCGTTCCCTCGCCTCGATCGCGGACTCAAATCCATTGCAGCCGTGGACAAGTACGGACCCTTTGCCGGGCCGGTCCATGCACACGCCGAGAACGGCTACGACGCGGTGGCGATCATCGACGAGCGCGGCCCCATCACCTATGCCGAGCTCGAGCGTCAGAGCAACGCGTTGGTCCGGGCGTGGCAGGCCGACGGCATCACCTCCGACTCCGTCATGGGTGCGATGTGCCGTAACCATCGAGGCTTGGTCCTGACCATGCTGGCGGCAGCGAAGAACGGAACGAAGCTCGTTCTCATGAACACGGGCTTCGCTCGGCCCCAACTCGTGGACGTCGCCGCGCGGGAGAAGGTGGTCGCCTTCGTCTACGACGACGAGTTCGCGGACATCGCCGATGCCTTGCCGGACGACGTCGTCGTCTATCGTTCCTGGCCAGAGGGCACGGCCGCTGACGGTTCCACGGCAGCTACTCTCGACGAGGCCATCGCCGGACGCACCACGTCGTCGGTGCCGGCACCCGAGAAGAACGGTGGCTTCGTCCTCCTCACCAGCGGCACAACGGGAACTCCCAAGGGTGCGCCGCGTGGCCACACCTCCCCTCTCGCGTCGGCGCAGTTCCTCGACCGCGTGCCGTTGCGCCGCGGACAGACCATGATGATGGCGGCCCCCGCCTTCCACGGAACCGGTGTCTCGCAGTTCGCTCTCGCGTTGGCGCTCGGCCAGACCGTCGTCATGCATCGAAAGTTCGATCCGGAGAACACGATCAAGCTTGTCGCCCAGTACAAGTGCGACAGCCTGGTCGTGGTCCCGACGATGCTCACTCGCATCATCGACCTCGGTCCCGACGTGCTGTCCAAGTACGACACGTCGAACCTGAAGATCATCTTCTCGGCAGGTTCGTCACTCTCACCCGACCTGTGCAAGCGAGTCACGGCCTCGTTCGGGTACGTCCTCTACAACCTGTACGGATCCACCGAGGTCGCAGTGGCCACGGTCGCGACTCCCGAGGATCTGACCATTGCGCCGGGAACCGCGGGCCGCGCTCCGGTGACCTGTCACGTCGAACTGTTCGACGAGAACAACAAGAAGATCACCACCCCACACACGATCGGCAGGATATTCGTCGCCAGCGGGCTGAGCTTCGAGGGATACACCGACGGGCGCGACAAGGAACGTATCGACGGACTTCTCTCGACCGGCGACGTCGGACACTTCGACGCCAACGGCCTCCTCTTCGTCGACGGCCGCGACGACGACATGATCGTCTCCGGTGGCGAGAACGTCTACCCGCTCGAAGTCGAGAACCTGCTCGCCGATCGAGAGGACGTCTTGGAAGCGGCAGTCATCGGAGTCGAGGACGCCGACTTCGGGCACCGCCTGCGAGCTTTTGTCGTCGTCGCCCACGGCGCCGACCAGAACTCCGACGAGCTGAAGGATCACGTCCGGTCGAATCTCGCGCGCTACAAGGTTCCCCGCGAGATCGTCTTCATCGACGAACTTCCCCGCAACGCCACCGGAAAGCTGTTGCGCCGCGTCCTGATCGAGATGGAGATCAGCGAAGACTGAGCACAGTCACAAAGCGCTGAGCGTGCGGATCAATTCCGCCTCGTCGACGCGAGTCGAGTGCCCGTCGCGGAGCACGACCTCGCCCGCAACCAACACCGTGTCCACTATCTGACGACTGCCCGTCGTGAGAATGGACGCACCCGGATCTCGCACCGGGAGGCAACCGAAGTCGCGTTCGAACCGAATCATGGTGAGGTCGGCGGGATCGCCCACGGAGATCCCGCCGGACCTGGCCGGCAGACCGAGTGCTGCGTTTGCACCGCCGGATGCGATGTCGATCATGGCTTCGAAGCCGAGCAGGTCGGCACGGCCGCGCGCGGCTCGCTGCACATAGGCGCCGGTGCGCAGCGTCTCGAGCATGTCCTGAGTATCGTTGCTGGCTGCGCCGTCCACACCCAACCCCACCGCGATCCCCGCGTCGAGGAAACTCGGGACGGGCGCGATTCCGCTACCGAGCCGCATGTTGCTGACGGGGTTGTACGACACTCCGACGCCGCGCTCCGCCAGCACCTTCTGACCACGGTCGTCGAGTTCGACGCAGTGGACCGCCAGCACCCGGTCCCACAAGAACCCATGGGAATCCAGGTAGTCGACCGCGTTCATGCCCGCGTGTTCGGTACACATCGTGTTGTCGGTCTGCGTCTCGAGCAGGTGAATCGAGACCGTCAGGTCGCGAGCCTGCGCGAACTCACGCACTTCCGACATCCCATCCGGGGTCAGCGAACGTGGGTTCGGTACCGCGACTGCCACGTCGACGCGGGAACCTGCGACGTCGCGCATCATCTGATCCGTATGTGCGAGAACGTCTCCGAGTGGTTGCATGAGCCGCGGATCGAAGCCCCACTTCCTCGTCTTGTCCGCCCGGTCTGCGGTTCCGCGTCCCAGTACGGCACGAATCCCGGTGTCGTGCAACGCCCGGATCACAGCGTCGTGAACCTCGCTGGACGGATGCGGCCACATGTGTTCGACCAGGGTGGTCGTACCGCTGCGCAATGCCTCCAGCGAGGCTGCGACAGTGGCCGTGTATGCGCGCTCCGGCGTGATCTGAACCGACTCTTCTGCGACCGCGAGTAGCCATTCGAGAAGCGGTGTCCCTTCGGCGATCCCACGCATCAGTGACTGCTGAAGGTGCGTATGGGTGTTGACGAACCCAGGGATCAGATACGCCCCCGATCCGTCCACACTTCCAGGTGTGGCGGTGCCGGTCGACTTCTCGATCGATTCGACCACCCCATTCGAGACGACGACGTCGTGGCCGGTCAGCCATTGCCCGCCGCTGTACAACGTCACGTCCCGGATGATCGCGTCGGTCATGTTCTTGGGCGCGGTAGTCATCGCCAGTTCTCCTGAAAGTGTGTGACGGAACGGATACGGATCAACGCGCGAAGTTCGCGCGTACTCGCTGGTCGATGTAGTCCTCGGCAGTGATCGGCGGGTACTTGCCCGCCGGCCCCTCGATGGTCACGTCGCGGTTCGCCTGAGCGAAGAACGCGAGGCTGTAGCGGGCTCCCCGATAGTCGGTGACTCCGGGACTCTTGACTCGATGAAAATTCGACGGCAGGACGTCATCACTCCATCTCATCAGCATGTCGCCGATGTTGCAGGTGATTGCTTCCTCAGCCGGCACCACCGACGTCCATTCCTGGGTGTCCATCTCCTTGCCCGGGCACAGTTGCAAGCCGCCCTGACCGTCACGCTGGAAAAGCAATGTCAGGCAATCGAAATCGGTGTGTGCTCCGGCACGCCACATCCCTTCGACATCTGCGTCGGCGGCAAGGGGGAAGTAGTGGAGTAGTCGCAGCGTGCTCTGGTAGGTGTCCACCGACGGGTCATGTGCCCTGGTGAAGAAGTCTCGTTCGAATCCCAGCTTCTCGGCGAAGCACGACAACAGGTCCATCGCAATGCCCCAGCACTTGGCTTCGAAGTCCAGGATCGTTTCGCGGAATCCGCCCAATTCGTCTGCAGTGGGCCACAGATCACCCATATGCGGGCGGGTCACCTGATAGGACTCTTTCTGATCAGGTGTTCCGATGGACGGACGCACCTGCGTCATGCTCTCCCAGCCGGAGTTGAAACCCTTCTTGAGCGGATACTGCGCTTTGACCTCGGTGGGCAGTGCAAAGAATCGCTCGGCCGCCGCGAAGGCCTCGCGGACCTGGTCCAGATCGATCCCGTGATTGACGATTTGGAAGAATCCGATGTCGGTCGCTGCCGACCACAACTCCTCGGCGATCTCGCTGCGCCGGTTCTCGAAATCCGAGAGATCGATTCTTCGGACCTCGCGGTCGGTGGTCTCCGTGCCCAGGCCACCCATGCGGGTCTCGCGGTTGAGTTCTGTCATGTCGTAAGTCATTTGCTGTCAGCTCCTTCAGCGGATTCCGATGGACCGATCGGTGAACTTGTCGGTGTAGATCGCTTCTGCAGTCAATGACTGCGGTATCGCCGCACCCCAGGCGTTCAGGATGGGCTTCAGTTCTTCGACGGTGTGAGCGACTCGCGTCATGTCGAACGTGCCGACGGATCCGTCCGCCTCGTTCGCGATCAGGCCCTTCTCTTTCAAGAGTTGGGCACTGAACGCTGCTTCACCCTCGGTGTAGGGAGAGAACGACACGTCCTGCGAGACGACGTCGACAATGGCAGCATTCGCCGTATCCGGCGCAGTGATGTAGTCCGCGGTGGCCTGCTGAATGATCGGAACCAGCTTGCTCAAACACGGGGAGAGTGTCTCGACCTTGTCGGCACGAACGGAAACATTGGACGCGTAGATGTCGAAACCCGAATCTTTCAGCAGGTCATAGGAAACCGGCTTGTCCCACGCCGGCGTCTCCTTCTCGTACGTGTACGGTTCCGAATTCGCGAATCCTTGCTGAGCGATGGTCGGGTCACCGACAAATCGCGAGGGAGCTCCGTCGTGGCTCGTGTCGAGCTGAGACTGCTTCAGTAGGCCTTTCGCCACGAGCCACTGCGGAAACAGTTGCTCCTTGGAAACGACGACACTCGCGTCGGACTTGCCGATATCGGCAACACTCGCCCATTCCGGATGAGACTCTTTGTCCCACATGAGGATTGCCGGGCTGTACTTGAGCAATGGCGTGACGGCCACAACGGGCTGACTTGCCGCTGCCGCGATCACCTGATCGCCGTGCACCAAGCCGAGAGTGATCGAATCGTCGACGTACATCTGGGAGCTGACGGATTGGAACCCGATTGCCGGTCCCCCGGCCCGCAAGGTCAAGTCGACTCCGGTGTCCTTCCCTCCGGCGACAAGAGTCCCGCTGACGGACTTGTCGTCGGTGTCGACCGAATAGCCGGGACCAAGCATCTCGAAGAGCGCTCCCATATCCGACTGCGGCTGCCATTGGAGTTGAACCACAACGTTTTCCGGACAGAGACCCGCTAGGTTCTGAGCCTCGGCAGCTGGTTCGAGAGATTCAGCCTTGGCCGTCTCAGCCTCACTGGAGCTGCACGCAGTCAATCCGATGGCTGCACACATGGCCAGTGCCGCGCCGGCCGCTCCCACACTTCTGCGATTGGAATGCACCTTGCGATTTGAATACACAGCGTCTCCTTCGTGAAAACAATTGGGATGTGGGCGAACCAGGAAGGATGATCCGATGTGCACATTCTGCAGCACATGGATTACATGCAATCGACTAGTTGTTTCCATCAGGTAACGCGCGCCAGGATTCTCGCTTCACCTGCAATGTCACCTCACATTTACATTCAGCAATCTAGGCGACATACATGCAATTCAAGATGGTTCATACATCTTGAAGAACTTTTGCATGCGATATTGAACCGGAGGCTCAGATGGAACTCGCGAACACGATGCAGGATGCCGACGCTCGCAAGCTCACCGCACCGATGCAGATGGTCTTTTCCGATGTCGTCAAGAAGTTCGATACCGGCACTGTCGCGCTGGACGGCATCGATCTGAACGTGGAGCGAGGAGACTTCGTCGCCGTGGTCGGACCCTCCGGCTGCGGCAAGTCGACTTTGTTGCGCATGGCGGCCGGCCTCGAGCGACCGACCAGCGGCGCGGTTGCCCTCGACACCGAATCAGTTGGCTTCATCTTCCAGGAGCCGACTCTCCTCCCCTGGCGAACCGTGCAGGCCAACGTCGAATTGTCCGCCGAACTCGGTGGCGGCGACAAAGCAGCCCGAAAGTTGCGCGCCGACGAGGCAATTCGCGCAGTGGGCCTGGCGGACTTTGCGAAACAACTGCCCAACGCGTTGTCGGGCGGAATGAAGATGCGTGTCTCGTTGGCGCGTGCGCTCACCCTCGCACCTGCTGTGATGCTGCTCGACGAACCTTTCGGTGCTCTCGACGAGATGACACGACTGGAGATGCAGGTAGAGCTGCAAAGGCTCTACACCGACAAGGGGTTCACCTCGATGTTCATCACGCACTCGGTATCCGAGGCCGTGTACCTCGCAAACAAGGTGGTCGTCATGACCGCCCGGCCCGGACGAATCCATTCGGTCGTGGACATCGATTTCCCGTACCCGCGTAGCCCGGAACTGCGCTACGACGCCCGATACACCGAACACGTCGCCGAGATCTCGGCCAGTCTCCATGGGAGCTCACGATGACCGAAGTCCTTGCAGTGCAACAGGGCACCACCGCACGCAATTCCGCCGTTCGCACTGATTCTGCGACCGCTGCGCGAGCACAGTCACAGCCCGGACGGCCCTCTCGAATGAGAGCGCTCGGCACCTTCCTGCTCTATCCGCTGCTCTCACTTGCCGGCGCGGTCGCAGCGTGGTCGATCGTCAGCTACCTCGTTCTCTCCCCTGAACGTCGATTCCTCCTTCCGCCGCCGAGTCAAGTACTGACAAAGTCGCTACTCGACTGGAAGCACCTCTCGCCCATGCTCGAAGCCCTCGCAGTGACGGCACAGGTAGCACTGGTCGGCTTCGTCGTCGCGGTGGCAGTCGGCGTCGGAACCGGCGTGCTGATGAGCCAGGCCAAGTGGATCGAGCGGATCGTCTATCCCTATGCCGTTGTGCTGCAGGTCATTCCCATCCTCGCCATCGTCCCCCTCATCGGGCTCTGGTTCGGCTACGGTATGACCGCGCGTACCCTGGTGTGTGTTCTCATCGCAGCCTTCCCGATCATCACCAACACACACTTCGGATTGCAATCGGTCGATCGCGGACTGCACGAACTCTTCACCCTCGGCCGCGCGTCCCGTTGGGATCGATTGGTGAAACTCGAACTGCGAGCGGCAATGCCGGCTATTCTCACCGGCATCCGCACCGCCTCCGGCCTTGTTGTCGTCGGTGCCATCATCGGCGACATGTTCTTCGCCAAAGGACAACCCGGGATCGGAACGCTGCTCGACGTCTACCGAAGCCGCCTTCAGTCCGAGGATCTGATCGCCGCGATCGTGATCGCGTCGGTGTTCGGTGTCCTCGTCTTCTCTGCCTTTGGATTCCTCTCACGTGTGCTCGTCGGTAAGTGGCACACGTCCGGCCGCAAGGACTTTAAATGACCCACGAAACTCCTGTCTTCGAAATTCCTACGATCGATATCAGCCCGTACCTCCGCGGCGAGGCAGCGGTTGCAAACGCCACCAACAGCACTGCCTGTGCGGAAGTGGCAGCTCAACTCGATCGCGCGTGCCGGGAGGTCGGATTCATACAGATTGTCGGACACAGCATTCCACGATCGGCGACCAAAGGACTGGCCGACGCTCTCGACGAGTTCTTTGCTCTCCCACTGACGGTGAAGAACAACTATCGCCGTCCCTCGTCCGAGAACCGCGGCTACTCACCACCGAAATCGGAATCACTCAGCATGAGCCTGGGCGTCGCCGCTGCGAACCAGATGAACGATTTCTACGAAGCAATAGTCGTGGGCACAGAGGTGAGCGACTATCCGGGCGTCGACCTACCCGAGTCCAGCTACGCCGCCAACACCTGGCCCGTGGCCGCGCCCGGATTCCGACCGGCAATCGAAGAGTATTTCCGTCATTCCCAGGGCTTGGCACGAATCCTGATGTGCGCCTTTACCGACGCTCTCGGATTGCAGCCCGGGTACTTCGATTCGATGCTCGACCATTCGATCGACGCGATGAAGATGAACAACTACGCACTGCCCGAGGGCGAGATCCGCATCTCCGGCGACATGACGGGAATGGGCGCTCACACCGACTTCGGAATCTTGACCATCCTGTGGGCAGATCAAGTTCCGGGCCTTCAAGTTCTGAGTGCCGACGGCGTATGGCACGACGTCCAACCTGCCGACGGCGCACTCTTGATCAACCTCGGCGACGCGATGGCACGCTGGACGAACGACCGATGGCGCTCGACAGTGCACCGAGTCGACCCACCTATCGTCGATGGTCAGATCATCCGACGTCGCTCTGCCGCATTCTTTTTCGACGGGAACTACGACGCCGTCATCGAAGCACTGCCAGGGACTCTCACACCGGGCGAAGTGGGATACCCGCCAATCACGATCGCTGAGAACATCGCGGCCAAAGTGGCCGGACTGAAAGGCGCGACGGCGCCCGACGTCGACAGTCGCAGCGCTGACCGGGTGCGCGCCGCTGGATAGCGCTCCCGGGTACCGTCGACATCGTGCAGGATCGAAGTGAGGACAAGATGACCACCACCGAACGAGCTTTGCTCACCGAGTCCGTGCACGAGACACTTCGCGAACTGATCTTTTCGGGAGAGCTGGCGCCGGGGACACCACTGAGTGTTCCCGCGCTGGCGAGCAAGCTCAATGTCAGTCGAACGCCGGTCCGCGAGGCCGTGCAGCAGTTGATCTACGAGGGCATCGCCGTCCACACACGGAATGCGGGTGCAAAAGTCGATTCGCTGGACGCGGAGTCTCTGCGCGCGGTCTTCGAGGTGCGTGAGGTACTCGACGGTCTCGCGGCGTTCAACGCCACGGCCAATGCCACGCACGAAACCGTGTCACAGCTGAACAAGATGGTGCAGGTGCAACGCGAACTTCTCGAGAGCCCGCCGGATCAGCGTCGGGATTCGAAGCTCGACCTCGAGTTTCACACCTTGATTCGTGAGACTGCATGCAATCACCCACTCAGCGAAGCCCTGCATCGTCTGGATGGACAGTCACATCTCTACCGTTCGGACATGTGGAGCCTCGAGCTCAATCGGCGGATCGCCGTCACCGAGCACGCACGTATAGTCGCGGCCATCGAATCGGGTGACGCCTTGGGGGCGAGGACTGCCGCGAGCGCACACGTAGCCGGGCTACTCGTCCGAACAACCCGGACCTGAAGCTTTACCGAAATGACGGAAACAGTGTGTCAGGCCAGGTGATGTCGCCGTCGTTCTCGTCCACGAACGTACCGACACAGTCGCGCCCCAAAGCGCTGATCGCTCCCGAGATGACCTCTGGATGCTCGAGCTCGGTGAGGTGGTCTCCTCCGGTTCCGGCCCCGGGAACGCCATCGACGTACACCCGGCACTGGCCCCCGTCCAACCGACCGTCCGCCCACTCGCCCGAACTCTGCACCACCGAATAGTAGGCAGATCCAGGAGTGTCCTCACCGGCATTGAGCTTGGTGAGAACTTCGGAGAACATGCAGGTGTCGTAACCGTCGGCAGGGCCTTGTACGCAGCCACCGGGGCTACCGTACTGTGGCGCACCGATGGCGACGAATGAATCCACTACTTCGGAGCCACCGAGGAACTTCGCATAGTACCGGGAGCTCAGTCCACCCGCACTGTGCGCGATCACCCCGACGGAGTCAGCGCCGGCAGCGTAGGAGCGAATCGAATCGGCAATCAGCTCGGCGTCGGCCGCAATCATCTTGCCGGGTGCGTCGACGAAGTGTGTCTCGTAGCCCGCAGCGCTCAGTGCCTTGTCGAGGGCGCGGTAGGTCGCCTGGTGCGTTTCTCCCGAGTTGTAGAGCTGCTGCCCCGGAACGATGAAGACCACGCGCTTCGCATCGGTGATCCGCCCACCGGCGGCAGCGCTTCCTGCCGAGAACGCCAGAGCGGTGGTCACCAGCGAAGTAGTCACCGCCATCGCCAAAAGAATCTTCGAGAGTCGCACGTCGCCACCCTACGACGGCTGCGCACAAAAAAGGACCGCCGCACTGGAATCCAGTGCGGCGGTCCTTTTCTAGTAGCGGGGACAGGATTTGAACCTGCGACCTCTGGGTTATGAGCCCAGCGAGCTACCGAGCTGCTCCACCCCGCGATGCATGGACAAAGTTACACGAGCAGGTGAACGGAACGCAAATCGCCTGCGCTGGAGCGAAATACACGCCTGAAAGTCGAAGAATCGGGTGACTGGGTTCACAAAATGCCCGTGAGCATCAACACATAACAAGCATGTAACGAACGTACGTCGAAACGGCATCGGAAAGGCTCTACCAGCACAAACGCTAAAATTTTGGGTCGAGAGCAGACCAGACAGTCCGGAAAATTGCGAATCGACGAGATATTGTCAAGACCTGTGGATGAGGGTGTTTCAGGCGACCTCCGTTTCGCTTGATTCGTCGGGCTCAGCGGGTGAGATGTCGATGGGTCGTTCGAGCAGCTTGCCTTTGTGGAACACCGCGCCGGCACGGACCAGCGCGACCAGATGGGGGGCGTTGACCGCCCGCCAGCGGGCTTGTGCGGCGTCGATCAGCTTGTAGGCCATGGCAATCCCCGCTGCGCGTGACCCAGGGCCCTTGGTGACCTTGGTTCGCAACCGCACGGTCGCAAACGTCGATTCGATCGGATTCGTAGTGCGCAAGTGGATCCAGTGCTCGGCCGGGTACCGGTAGAACTCCAGGAGCACGTCGGCGTCGTCGACGATCTTGGCGACCGCCTTGGGGTACTTCGCGCCGTAATCTACCTCGAAGGCCTTGATCGCGACCTGGGCCTTGTCGATGTCCTCGGCGTTGTAGATTTCCCGCATCGCCGCGGTCGCACCTGGATGAGCCGACTTGGGCAGCGCAGCAAGCACATTGGCCTGCTTGTGAAACCAGCAGCGCTGTTCACGGGTATCCGGAAACACCTCCCGCAGTGCCTTCCAGAACCCCAGCGCCCCATCACCGACGGCCAGCACCGGGGCGGTCATCCCGCGGCGTCGGCATGAGCGCAGCAGATCAGCCCACGACTCTGTGGACTCCCGGAACCCATCGGTGAGCGCGACGAGCTCCTTGCGGCCGTCGGCGCGGACGCCGATCATCACGAGCAAGCACAGCTTCTCCTGCTCCAGGCGGACCTTGAGATGGATGCCGTCGACCCATAGGTACACGAAATCGGTGCCCGAGAGATCCCGGTCGGCGAAGGCCTTCGCCTCGTCCTGCCATTGCGCGGTCAGCCGGGTGATCGTCGAGGCCGACAGCCCGGCACCAGTGCCGAGGAACTGCTCCAACGCCGCACCGAAGTCGCCGCTGGACAGCCCGTGCAGGTACAGCAGCGGCAACACCTCGGTCATCTGCGGGGACTTGCGTGACCACGCCGGCAGGATCGCCGAGGAAAACCGTTGCCGTTCACCGGTCTCGGCGTCGACACGGCGGTCGTTGACCCGCGGTGCGGTCACCGTCACCGCCCCCGCCGCGGTGAGCACGTCACGCTCGTGGTGATAGCCGTTGCGGACCACCAGCCGCCGGCCGTGCTCATCGAGATGCTCGGCGAACTGCTCGATGTATGCGGCGACTTCGGCGGCCAACGCCGCCGCGAGCATCTGCCGGGCACCGTCGCGAACGATCTCGTCAAGCAACGACCGACCAACACCGCTGTCGTCGTTGGAGGATTGCTGATCCTGAACTACCGTGAGCATGGGCGTACCTTCCCGAACCAGCGCGCCAACGCCGGTCCTGATCAGAGCTGATGGAATTTCAGATCATTCCCGGGAAGGTGCGCCCACTCACGCCGCCTCGCCGAGAACCATCCACAGGTTCTGATCATTGCTCCGAATCGACCCTCGTTCGACGCTCCCGTACGGTCGGTCCCGGCCCGAATCAACCGGGCGAACGCCGACCCGCCGCTGCTCCACTCTGCCCCGCGGGATCGGAACCCCCGAAACCTTCGAGGGGCAGAGACACGGAGAGACAAGCGCCCGGGAAAGTCAGCATCATCGCCGACCCGCAGGCCCGCCGATGTCAGCAAGCGCGGAGAGGATTTACCCCGACATGACGTACACCAGCATCAGCAAGCGTGCATTCGGCACATTGGCAGTAGCCGGCGCACTTGTCGCAGTGCCCCTCACCATGAGCACCGGCACCGCTTCCGCAGCCACCCACAACTGGGACGGCGTCGCACAGTGCGAGAGCGGTGGCGACTGGAACATCAACACCGGAAACGGCTACTACGGCGGCCTGCAGTTCTCGCAGAGCACCTGGACCGCCAACGGTGGCACCGGCTCGCCCGCCAACGCTTCCAAGGAAGAGCAGATCCGCGTCGCCGAGAACACCCTGCAGAGCCAGGGCCCCGGCGCATGGCCCGTCTGCGGCCAGCGTCTGACCGTCGCGAGCGAGCCTGCAGTCGAAGAAGCTCCCGCCGCAGCACCGGCTCCCGTCGCCGAGGCACCCGCAGTTGCTCCCGCCATCGAGATCCCGGCCGAGCTCAAGCCCGCCGCACAGCAGGCTTACGACACCGCTCGTGACCTCGCCGGCCAGTACGGCTTCGCCGCACAGTTCCAGCAGCTCTCCGATGCCAACGCACCGATCGTTGCAGCACTGCGCTGATTCAGCTCGTACAGCTTCACCTGAGAACACAAGAAGGCCCGCCATCCGGTCGGATGGCGGGCCTTCTGTGACTCACGAACGAGGTCGACTAACTGGGCGGCAGCGCCTGGTAAGCGTCAACCGCCTTCTGCAGGCGATCCAGCGCGGCTCCGTAACCACTGAAGTCACCAGTCTGTTGCGCAGACTTCAATGCATCCATGGCAGCGTTGACCTCTGCCAGAGCCTTCGACACATCTTCCGATGATGCCGGACCTGTAGGCGTCGTCGGCGCCGTCGGCGCGGGGGTGGTCCCGGTTCCCGCCGGCGGTTCCGTCGTGGCAGTTCCACCCGGTGCGGTGGCAGCACCCGCGGCTCCACCATTGTCGAAGACCTGATCGAGCGCCTCGGCCAACGTGGATGCGTAACCGACACGAACCCTGCTGCCAGCCTTCGCAGACTCCTGGTAACTCACCAGAACTCGGGAAAGCTGCGGGAACGAAGTCGTTGTGTTACTTCGCTCGGTATACATGGGTTCGACGTAGAGAATTCCACCCTCTGCGATCGGCAAGGCCAACTGGTTGCCGTATCGGATCGTGTTGGTTCTCTCCAGCAGTGCCTTCTCCGAGCCCACGCGAGCATCCGAGATCATCGAGTTCTGCGACTGTGACGGACCCTGCGTCTGTTTGTTGACGGGCAACTGCAGAACAGTGATCTTGCCGTAGTCCTTCGGATCCGAATTCACGGTGATGTAAGCCGACAGGAAGTCTCGCTGGAATCCCACCATCGGACTTGTGAGCCGGAACGACGGCGCGCCGGTTTCCTGGTCCCCCACCATCACGTAGTACGGCGGTTCATTTTCCTTCGAATTCTCCACCGTCGGCTCGTTGGGCACCGACCAGAAAGCGTTGTTGGTGAAGAACTCGGTCGGATTGTCGACGTGGTACTTCGCCAACATTTCCCGCTGAACCTTGAACAGGTCTTCGGGATAGCGGAAGTGTGCCCGCAGATCGTCCGAGATATCACTCTGCGGCTTGACCGTGTCCGGGAACACACCCTTCCACGCATTGAGTACCGGGTCGTTGTCGTCGACCTGATAGAGCGTCACGGTGCCGTCGTAGGCATCGACGGTTGCCTTGACCGAGTTGCGGATGTACGAGACTTCCTTCTTCGGCAACAAACGACCGGTCGTTGCATCCACACTGTCCGCGACCAGTCCGTCCAGCGAACTGCGCTGTGCGTACGGGTAGTTCTCCAGCGTGGTGTACGCATCGACGATCCAGACGATCTTGCCGTCGACTGCGGCCGGGTACGCATCTCCGTCAGTGGTCAACCACGGAGCAACCTGACCGACGCGATCGCGAGGATCACGGTTGTAGATGATCTTGGAATCCGAACCGACGGCACCCGAGAAGAGAATGTTCCTCTCCGTGTACTTCGCCGCGAAAGCCAAGCGATTGACCCAGTTTCCGATGGAGACGCCGCCGGAACCGGTGTAGGTGTACTTGGTCTGCTCCGTGTCGTATTCGCGAGCTTCCGAACCACCGGCACCACCGACGATTGCGTAGTCGTCAGCGCCTTGACCGATGACCTCGCCGTAGTAGATGCGCGGTTGATCGACCTTGATGACCTGTGTTCCCGCGTCCTGCGAGGCGATGTCGCTGACCGTGTAGATCGGGTAGCCCGCATTGTTGTTGTTCGCGTTGTCCTTCGTCGGGTCCAGGACCGGCGCAGTGATCTTGTTCGCCGGAGCGGCCACCAAGCCGTCGCCGTGGGTGTAGACCGTGTGCTTGTTGATCCAGTCCGTCTGGTTTCCCTGCAGGTTGTTCGGTGAGATCTCACGCGCCGCCACGATGTAGTCGCGCATCTCACCGTCGATGTCGTAGCGATCGATGTCGAGCGAGGGCGGGAACCCGTAGAAGTTCTGACGCTGTTGCTGCTGGGTGAAAGTGGGCGACAGAATGTTCGGATCGAGGAGACGAGCATTGGCAATAGTGGTGACGTCTGCCGGCACCTCGCGCGGAATTGCGTCGCCGTCACCCGAGTAAGGCTGATATGTGACCTTGTCGTCCGTGATTCCGTAGGCCTGCCTGGTGGCCGCGATGTTCCGCTCGATGTACGTACTCTCCTTGTCCGCCGCGTTGGGCTTGACGGAGAACTGCTCGACGATCATCGGCCAGACTGCGCCTACGAGCACGGACGAGAGAACCAGCAGAGCAACGGCCATAGCCGGGATACGAAGGTCGCGGGTGAAGATCGCAGCGAAGAAAGCCAAAGCACAGATGATCGCGATGGACATCAATATCAGCTTTGCCGGGAGCACAGCCATGATGTCCGTGTATCCCGGGCCGGTGAACGTCGGCTCTTTACGGCCGCTCGAAAGCAACGAGTAGCGATCGAGCCAGTAGGCGACGGCCTTCAACAGCACGAAAGTGCCGGCCAGAACAGCCAACTGCACACGAGCGGCGGTAGTGAACGTCCCCGCTCGTCCGGCCAATTTGATTCCACCGAAAACGTAGTGGGTGATCAGATTTGCCACGAAAGCCAGCAGGATCGAGACGAACAACCAGTTGAGAACGAAACGGTAGAACGGCAGATCGAACGTGTAGAAGCTGACGTCCATGTTGAACTGCGGATCGGTGATACCGAATGCCTGGCCGTTGAGGAACAACTGGATAGTGACCCAGTTGGCCTGCGCGATGAGACCGGACAGGATGCCGATCGCTACCGGAATGATCACGCCGAACAGACGAAGACGCGACATAACGGTGGTGCGGTAGCGCGCGATCGGATCATTGGGCCCGGAGACCGGGACGAACACCGGGCGTGCGCGGTACGCGAGAAGCATCGCGAGCCACACGATGGCGCCGACGACAATTCCGACGACCAGGAAGAGCACGAATCGCGTCAGCAGAACCTTGGTGAAGACACCGCGGAAGCCGACTTCGCCGAACCACAACCAGTCCGTGTACATGCCGATCAGTCGCGGCCCCACGAGCAGCAAGGCCGCCACTACGACAGCCACCACCAACAAGATTCGACTGCGTCTGGACAGAGAGGGTAAACCTGCGGGGGGCCGCATGCCCACGTGCCACGCTCCAAGATTTGGCGACGCCGTGGCGTCGCAACCGATTGCATCGATCACTGCGGCCACGCCCGAGTGGACTTGGCCGTTTCCGACCACTCTACGTAACAACGGTCACGGGTTGACAACACGGAGAGCGGGGAGCCGGACAGAAGGTGGGAGGATGAACGTGTGAGTGAAGAGAATATGAGCAGATCACCGAGTGCCCTCGCCCGGTGCGTTCATGAAGTTGTCGACCACATCGACGCCGAAGGCTGGGATCAGCCGCCGAAGCTGTACGCGTTGGTACCCACCGAAATGCTCGCCGCGGCCGAACCCGGACTGCTCGACCAACTCGCCGAGGGCGCCGAATACACACCGATCGAACAGGAATCGCTTCCCGAGGACATCATCGGCGGTTCACGGGCACTCGACGAGTTCCTGGCGACGACGCATTGGCCCGAGTCCGTGCAGGGTTGCATCCTGGTGCAGGAGATCGTCGTCCTGCCGCCCGAGGCGGAATCGGATCTCGACCACGCCACGGCGCCGGTGTTGACCGATCAGCACGCGGCGGACGAGGTCGCGCGGCTGACGGCCAACGCGCATCCCGATCGACGCGAGGCTCGACTGTTCGTCGGCGTGCTCCGTGACGGTCCCTCGCTGTCGCTCCTACAGATGCGTCCCGACGAGGATGCGGATCCGTACGGTGACTTGGAACTGCTCACCTACGACGGTCTTGCACCTCACCTCGTGCACGCCCTGTACGCGACGCTCGACGAGGTCGAAGAAGACTGACAGAGTCGTCGGCGGCCAGGCAGCTTTCAGCAGCGGGGTGCGTCGCCGCCCGTGTTGAGGCTCTCGAGTGAGTCCACTGCGCCGGGCAGGTTGTCGACCTTGACGAGTCGAAGCCCGTCCGGCGCATTCTGTTTCGCCTCGTCACAGTTCTGGGCCGGCACGAGGAAGGTCTCAGCACCGGCTTGGGACGCGGCGATCAACTTGTACCTGATGCCGCCGATCGGACCGACCTCGCCGTCGGAGTCGATGGTGCCCGTTCCGGCTACGAACTTTCCGCCGTTGAGCTCCCCCGGAGTCAGCTTGTCGACCAAGGCCAGTGTGAACATCAGTCCGGCAGAAGGACCGCCGATGTCGGCGAGATTGAACTGCACGGTGAAGGGAACGTCCGGGACCTCGCTGGGTGTGACGCCGAGGTAACCCGATTCGGGCTTGTTGGGCCGCGCCCCGACGGTGACCGGCACAACGGTCTCCACACCCTCACGAAGGACGGTGACGTCGATCGCGGTGCCGGGCGCGATCGCACCGACCGTGTCCTGAACGCCGGTGATGGTGGTTACCGGAGTGTCGCCGATCTTGACCAGGACGTCGCCTTCTTGCAGGGCACCCGCAGCGGGACCGTCCGGAGTCACCTTCGAAACAGTCAGTGCCACCGGCTTGCCGAGAAAGTGCAGTGCCGCCAACTCGGCACTGTCCTCGGATTGCTGGAAGTCGGCCGTGTTGGCCTGCTGAATCTCTTCCTTCGACTTCTCGGGCGGATAGATCTCCGAGCGAGGGACGAGTCCGTTGCTGCCACTCGCCCACAGTCCGAACGCTTCGAAGATGTTGAGACCGTCGCGAACCGACACCGTTGTCATGTTGAGGTTGCCGTCGGTGGGATCGACCTCGGTCCCCTGGATGTCCACGACGGGCTTACCGTCGACGTCGCCGAGCGTGTTGAAGGTGGGGCCCGGACCGAGTGCGACATAAGGAACAGTGACCATTGTTCCGACGACTCCCAACACGACGATGGGTGCGAGTGCGGCCAAGAGCGTCACTATCCGTCGATTCACCTGATCCAGAGTAAAGCGCGAAGGCTCCGGAGCACCGATCGCACCGCCTGAGCGCCGTGCGTGTTCGCCGTCAGCGTGACTCGGAGGGCGACTCCGACCGCTCGAGCCTTGTACCGTTGAGGTATGAGCAATATGCCGTTCGGCTTCTCCAACTCCGACGACGATCCCGATCGCGACAAGAACGCGGCGGGTGGCAATCCGTTCGGGGGTGGTGACATGCCGTTCGGGTTCGGCGCGGGCGGTGAGGGATTCGATCCGGCTCAGCTCGGCCAGATGCTCACCCAGTTCGGGCAGATGCTGAGCGGAATGGGCTCGTCGATGGGCCAGGGCGGTACGTCCGGCCCGGTCAACTACGACATCGCCAAGAAGCTGGCACGCCAACAGATCGGATCGGTCACACCGATCACCGAGGGCAACGTCAAGGCGATCGCCGACGCCGCGCACCTGGCCGAGATGTGGCTGGACGCCGCGACAACGCTCCCTGCCGGAGCGAGCCGCACTCTTGCGTGGACTCCGAACGACTGGCTCGACAACACGATCGACACCTGGAAGCGACTCTGTGATCCGGTGGCCGAGAAGGTAGCGGGCATGTGGGTCCAGGGTCTTCCGGCCGAAGCACAGCAGATGGCTGGCCCGATGCTGGGCATGCTCGGCCAGATGGGCGGACTCGCGTTCGGCTCGCAATTGGGCCAGGCACTCGGCCAACTGTCCACCGAGGTGCTCTCCTCCACTGACATCGGCCTGCCCCTCGGCCCCGAAGGCACCGCGGCCCTTCTCCCGGCTGCGGTTCAGGCTTTCAGTGAGGGTCTCGAACAGCCGCATCAGGAAGTTCTGGTCTTCCTCGCCGCGCGGGAAGCCGCTCATCAGCGCCTTTACAGTCACGTTCCGTGGCTGCGCCAGCGTGTTCTCGCGACAGTGGAGGAATACGCCCGCGGAATCACCATGGACTTCTCGGCGATGGAAGAATTCGCCAAGGACCTCGATCCATCCGCTCTCACCGATCCGAGCAAGCTCGAAGCGTTGATGCAGCAGGGCACGTTCGAGCCGCAGAACACACCGGAGCAGAAAGCCGCTCTCGAACGTCTCGAGACTCTGCTTGCGCTGGTCGAGGGCTGGGTGGAGACGGTCGTCACCGCCGCACTCGGCGAGCGACTGCCTGGTGTTGCCGCGATGAGTGAGACGTTGCGGCGTCGCCGCGCTACCGGCGGCCCCGCCGAACAGACCTTTGCGACGCTGGTCGGACTCGAACTTCGTCCTCGCAAGGTCCGTGAAGCGGCCGGTTTGTGGCAGAAGCTCACCGCGGAAGCCGGTATGGACGTTCGCGACGGCGTCTGGTCGCATCCCGACCTGATGCCCGATTCGAGCGATCTCGACGCACCGGACGGATTTGTCGCCCGTGTCCTCGGCGCCGGCGAAGCCGGTAATTTCGACGACCCGATAGCCCAGCTCGAAGCCGTCGAGGCAAAAGAGCGTGCGGCCGAGGCAGCGATGGACAAGACCCGCGAGGACGACGAAGAGAAGTAATCCCTTCTCGACCGATTTTCGCAGATCAGCCGCGATGACCGCCTGTGGATAACTGCCGCTGACGGGGACTCGCCGAGGGCCCGTCGTGCCAGCATCGAATGATGACCGGTCACACACACGACGACACCAGACAAGACAGCACTTCACAGCGATCCGCGGGACCTCGATGGGACCCGCGGATCGCTGTTCTGTCGCGCCCGGATGGTCGACTGCAGCTGGGATGGACCCCCGGACGTGCCGTCCTGCTGACTCTGCCTGTCGGGGTCGACGATCGCGCGGTGAAGTCGATCCTGCGCAAAATGGACGGCTCGAGATCCCGCGCAAACATCCTCTGGGAAGCGTCGAGGCTCGGGATTCCCATATCCGTGACGGAGGAGTTGCTCGAGCAACTCGCCGATTCCGGTTTCGCCCACACTGCCCGCAGAAGCACCGCGACGGTCCGGATTCACGGTGTCGGTCCGCTCTCTGACGCCATCGAGCGCGCACTGGTCACCGGCGGGGTCAGCACGCGTCGCTCGCGCGGGTATCGCAACACCGACGTCGTGCGCACGTGGAACGAACAACTGGTGGTCCTGAGCGACGACGTCGTGACTGATCCTCGTCTGGTCAGCGATCTCGTTCGCTGTGGACTCCCCCACCTTTCCGTCCGCATCCGCGACGGCAACGGTGTGGTCGGTCCTCTTGTCCTGCCTGGTCAGTCGAGTTGCCTGCGGTGCGCAGACATCCTCCGATCCGAACTCGACCCTCATTGGCTTCATCTGTCCGCGCAGCTACTCGGCAGCGCAGGCCACGCGGAATCGGCGATGATCCATGCAAGTGTCGCGCTGGCCCTGGCCGAGATCGACTCCGCATTATCGGAGACAGCGGCGACGCATGCGGCGAGTCTGTCGTCGACGCTCGAGATCGCGCTCCGTCCGTATCGGATCACAACCAGGCGCTGGCCTCGGCAAATATCCTGCAGTTGCCAATACCTGGCACCTGTTTCGGGCAAAGGACGCCCCAGTCAGACATGATGGTGTGGTGTCCGAGATCCCACGCAAGAGTTCTGCCCGTACTGCCAAACTCGCGAGCATCCCCCTGGGGATGGCCGGTCGCGCCGCCATGGGCTTCGGACGCAAGCTCGCCGGCGGCGACAAAGGCGAGATCGACGCGCAGTTGAGCGCGAAGGCCGCCGAGCAATTGTTCGCGGTGCTGGGCGAACTCAAGGGTGGCGCGATGAAGCTGGGCCAAGCGCTCAGCGTCATGGAGGCGGCAATTCCGGAGGAATTCGCCGAGCCGTACCGCGAGTCGCTGAACAAGCTTCAGGCCGCTGCCCCACCGCTGCCGACCAAGCAAGTACACAAGATGCTCGACCAGCAACTCGGAACCAAGTGGCGCGACCGATTCCAGTCGTTCGACGACGAACCGACCGCGTCGGCAAGCATCGGGCAGGTTCACCGAGCCGTCTGGGCGGACGGCCGCGACGTAGCCGTGAAAGTTCAGTACCCCGGCGCCGACGAAGCTCTACGCGCCGATCTCAAGACCCTGGGCAGATTTGCCGGTCTCTTCGGTTCGGTCATGCCCGGTGTCGACGTACGGCCCGTGATCGAGGAGTTCACCGCGCGCACGGAGGAAGAACTCGACTATCGGATCGAGGCGAACAATCAGCGAGCTTTTGCCAAAGAGTTCGACGGAGATCCCCAATTCGTGATCCCGCACGTCGTGGCGAGCGCGCCGAAAGTGGTCGTGACCGAATGGATGACGGCAACCCCGTTGACCAGAATCATCGAGAGTGGAACGCCGGAGCAGCGCAATGCGGCCGGTGCACTACTCGCCGAATTCCACTTCGCGTCTCCGGCCCGTGTCGGATTGCTCCACTGTGACCCGCACCCCGGCAATTTCATGCTTCTCGAGGACGGCCGACTCGGCGTCATCGACTTCGGTGCTGCTGCGCCGTTCCCGAACGGACTGCCACGGGTTCTCGGCACGATGGTGCGCTTGGCTGTCGAGGAACAATTCGACGAGTTGACGGAGTTGTTGCGCGCCAACGGTTTCGTGATCCCCGGACGCACGGTGACCGACAAGGAGATCGCGGATTACCTGCGACCCTTCACCGACCCGATCCAGACCGAGTCATTTCACTTCACTCGGGCATGGCTGCAAAAGGCCGCCGGAACCGCCGCTGACTTCAACAGTGCGCAGTTCCGAACGGCCCGTGCACTCAACCTTCCGGCCGAGTATTTGATGATCTTCCGTGTTCTTCTCGGTTCGGTCGGCATATGCGCCCAGTTGGACGCATATGCCCCGTACATGGAAATCCTGACTCGTTGGTTGCCAGGGTTTGCGGAGCCGGTTCTGGATGACACCGGCTCCGCCGAATAAGACACCGGCTCCGCCGAATAGGGCTCTCACGCGCACACAAGTTGCTTGCGTGGGCGCCCTCTCGGTCTCTTGCGCGCTATGACGGCCCCCTGATCGAGGATCTCGCCGCCCCACACCCCCCATGGCTCGGCGCGGTCGAGAGCCGCACTGAGACAACGGGAACGGATGGGGCACTGCGCGCACAGTGCCTTGGCCTGCTCGAGTTCGGCCGGAGCTTCGGCGAACCAGAGATCGGGGTTGGATGCCCGGCACGGCAAGTCGCGGCGGGTGGACGCGACCTCGATGAACGTGACTGCAGCCGAAGTGACGTCGGTGGAAGTTACTGCAGTGGTGGAGTTTTCGGATTCCACGCGGATTGTCTGGGCAGACAACTCGGTCTCCTAGTGCTCGGATGCGAAACTGTGTCGCACGATATGGGTTCGATGGGTGCGAACCTGAGCCGAGTCGGAAACCAGATGAAGAGGGCTATCCAACACAAAGGCCACGGTCCGCAGGGGCTGCGGGTCCGTGGCCGTAAGTGAACGGATGTGTCCTACCGAGAAATACCTCGATGGCTTAAGAACACGGACTCGACAGCTGCTTTCTTTGCTGCTGCTTGAGGGCGCAGGCGGAGCGCATGCTGCGCCCATCCCGCTGCACGCGGCAGCATGGGGGCGGCAACAGCGAACTTTGCGCTTGCGCACGCTTCGTAAGAGATCAAGTTCGTCATTTTTTTGCCACCTCCATTTCGTGTCGGTCCGGATAGTTTCTGCGCACAGGTTGCCCCGTAACACTGAAAACCAGAGTAGAGAATCTGCCGAATCTGCACAACCTATTTTTGACCTGCGGTTATGTAACTCACCGTTGTCGATTCGGATGTGTTGTCAGATATCGAGTGTTGCCGCTCGCAGTTCACCGCGAATGACAGCTAGTACGTCTTCCCCGAAGTTGTCGAGTTTCTTCGGCCCGATTCCAGGGATCGAAACCAGTCCACGATTATCTTGTGGTCGTTGTTCGGCAATAGCCATCAGTGTGTTGTCACTGAAGACGACATAGGCCGGAACTTTGAGTTCTCTGGACTTGTCCAGACGCCAGGCCTTGAGGTGCTCGAGCAATTCCAGGTCGACATTGGACGGGCATTTTTCGCAGCGCCCGAGCATGGTCGCCGACGTCCCGATCAACGGTTTGCCGCATACGCGGCAGCGCGGACGCTTCTTGTTCCCCGACGACGGCGCGGCGACGCGCGAAGCCGGCGAGTCCTCGGGGATGAGCCCGTTGAGGAACCTCGACCGGCGACGGGACTTGCGTCCACCCTCATTGCGGGCCAATGCCCACGACAGCTGCAGATGCTCGCGAGCGCGAGTAACCCCCACGTACAGAAGCCGACGCTCCTCCTCCACCGCGACGTCGTCGGCGCCCGAATTGGCGTCGCCGAGAACGTGCTGGATCGGCAGGGTGCCGTCGTTGAGGCCGACCAGGAACACCGCATCCCATTCGAGCCCCTTGGCCGCGTGGAGGGAGGCCAGCGTCACACCTTGCACGGTCGGTGGGTGCCGCGCCTCGGCTCGGGCCGTGAGCTCCTGTAGAAGCCCGGTGAGCGTCAGTTCAGGTTCGTGGACAAGTTGTTCTTCGGTGAGCGCCACGAGAGCCGAGAGCGAAGCCCAGCGCTCGCGTGCCTGAGTACCCGAAGGCTCTTCGTTGGTCAGGCCGAGCGGCGCGAGCACAGCGCGGACGAGTGAGACCAGTGCTTCGCCGTTGTCTGCACCTTCGGGGAGGTCGTCGCGTCCAGCAGCCTGACGCAGCGCTGCCACCGCCTGACGTACCTCGGTGCGAGTGAAGAAGCCCTCTCCACCGCGCACCTGGAACGGAATGCCCAGCTTCGTCAGGGCCTGCTCGTGCGCCTCCGACTGAGCATTGATCCGGTACAGAACAGCGATCTCGGCCGCAGGGGTGCCTGCCGCGATCAGCCGTTTGATCGCCCGCGCAACGCCGAGTGCTTCGGCCGGCTCGTCGTCGAACTCCATGAACTCCGGCTCAGGCCCCGGCGCGCGCTGCCCGATCAGCTGCAGACGCGTCCCGGCGATCCGCCCGCGCGCGGCACCGATCACGCGGTTCGCCAACGACACGACCTCAGGGGTGGAGCGGTAATCCCGTTCGAGCCGAACGACGGTCGCTTCGGGGAATTTCCGGGAGAAGTCCAACAGATAGTTGGGGGTGGCTCCGGTGAAGGAGTAGATGGTCTGATTCGCATCGCCCACCACGGTCAGATCGTCTCGGTCGCCCAGCCAGGCGTCGAGCACACGCTGCTGCAGTGGGGTGACGTCCTGATACTCGTCCACGACGAAGCAGCGATACCGCTCGCGGAACTCGTCGGCGACTGTCGAATGCTCTTCGAGAGCTGCCGCCGTGTGCAGTAGGAGATCGTCGAAATCAAGCAGCATGCCGTCCTGGCCGCGTGCTTTCAGCTCTTCGTATGCGGCATACACCTGGGCCACCTTGGTGGCATCGACCGGTGCCTCACGGCGAATCTTGGCGATCGCGCGTGGGTAATCCTCCGGCGCGATCAGCGACGCCTTCGACCACTCGATTTCACTGGCGAGGTCGCGGACGCTTTCCGTGCTGGTGGACAATCCCACCCGGGCTGCGGCACTGCTGACAACCGCGAACTTTCGGTCCAGCAGACGCCACGGCGTGTCGCCGACAACCTGCGGCCAGAAGTACTTCAGTTGACGGAGAGCAGCAGCGTGAAAAGTTCGAGCCTGCACCTGCGGCCCACTCCCGCCGACGCCCAGCTCACGGAGACGTCCACGCATTTCCCCGGCCGCACGAGCGGTGAACGTCACGGCAAGCACCTGACCGGCCGACACGTGACCGTCGGCAACCAGATGAGCGATCCGGCGCGTGATGGTGCGGGTTTTGCCTGTTCCAGCGCCCGCGAGGACACATACCGGGCCGCGTGGCGCGAGCACGGCGGCCGATTGTTCTGGATCCAGTCCGGTGTCCGCAGGCATGGGGACCATCATGGCAGGACGTTCCGACACTCCATTCGCCGCGCCCGACGGTATGTGGGCAAGAGAACACGGGCCGATACGGAACAACGCTCTCGGTCGTGGTGTTATATCGGCCGTGACTTCTACCGAAAATGCGCCTGCCCTGACCATCTACTCGACCACGTGGTGCGGCTACTGCCGTCGCCTCAAGACGCAGCTCAACGCGTCGGGGATCGAGTACACCGAGATCGACATCGAGAACGATCCGGCAGCAGCCGATTTCGTCGGCAGCGTCAACGGTGGCAATCACGTCGTTCCGACCGTGAAGTACGGCGACGGCAGCGTTGCGACCAACCCGTCGCTCAACCAGGTCAAGCAGGCTCTGGGTCTGTAGACCTTCTCCGGCTGCTACTTGACCCAGCTCTCGAGCATTCCGCGAGCGATGGAGATCGACCCGGGCAGCAACAGTGGCGCGTCCGCTTCCGAACCCCAGTCGCCGAGTTCGAGAGCGGCGCGCACCTCGTCCTTCGTGAACCAGGTGCCCTCGGCGATCTCGCCGTCCGCGAACAGCAGCGGAGCGGCGGGGTCGCCGATTGCGGCGAAGCCCAACATCACCGAGCGAGGGAACGGCCAAGGCTGGCTCCCGAGGTATCGAACGCTGTGCACGTCGATACCGACTTCTTCCTTGATCTCGCGGACAACACACGTTTCGAGTGACTCCCCGGCCTCGACGAATCCCGCGAGAATCGAGAAACGGCGCTGCGGCCAGGTCGGCTGACGCGCGAGTAGAACTCGATCGCCGCCGTCGTGCACCAGGCAGATGACCGCCGGATCCGTTCGGGGAAACTCCTCGTGGCCGGTGGACGTGGAAATGCGTGACCAGCCGGACATCGTGGGTTCACTCGGTGCGCCGTCGATAGCGCTGAATCCGGCACTGTCGTGCCAGTTGAGAATCGCGACGGCACCGGTCAACAAACCGGCGTCCGCGTCGTCGAGTGTTCCGCCGAGCATCCGCAATTCAGACAAAGTGCCCGCCAGCAGCGACACCCGCACCGCCCAGACGTGGCGATTCTCCCGAATTCCCAGGAAGACCGCGCCGCGCACCGGTTCGGGCCCCAACTCGGTTGCCTCGGCGAAGACCAATTGACCTTCCGGCGACACCTTGACCTGACCCCGTGAATTCACACGGAGGAGCAGTGCGTCCGCCCAACCCGTCGTCAGTGCAGCGGCGTCCGACCGCAATTCCTCGGCGCGGCCGACGCTCGAGCGTGAGAGCAGAGGTGTTTCGGTCAGCTGGAAGTCGTTCACGCTCACGACATTACTGCGCGCACGAAGCTCGGTAACACTCAGTTCGTGACGCGGCGAATGTAGAGCAGTCGATCGTTCTCTTCGACGGCGTCCACCTCGGGCGAACCGACGCGAACCAGACGGCCGTCGCGAACGACCCCGAGCACGATGTCGGAGAGATGACGCGGAGAGCCGCCGACCTCGTCGCGCTCGACGGCACGCTCGGCAATCGCGAATCCGGCCTCCGGAGTCAGCAGGTCTTCGATCATCTCCACGACGGTCGGCGTCGTGGTCGCGATGCCGAGGAGTCGACCCGCCGTCTCCGAGGACACGACGACGGAGTCTGCGCCGGACTGACGCAGAAGATGCGCGTTGTCGGCTTCACGGATGGCTGCGGCGATCTTGGCTTTCGGCGCGATTTCGCGGGCTGTCAGCGTCACGAGCACTGCGGTGTCGTCACGGTTGGTTGCCACGATGATCGACGACGCATTCTGCGCACCTGCCAACCGAAGTACGTCCGATTTCGTCGCCGAACCGAATACCGTCACCAGGCCTTTGCTCGCCGCCGAATCGAGGACGGTCTGATCGGTGTCCACGACCACGATCTCCGACGCCGGTACACCGTCACCGAGCATTGCTTCGATTGCCGTCCGCCCCTTGGTCCCGTATCCGACGACGACGGTGTGATTACGCACGTGCTGCCTCCAACGCTGAATTTTGAACGCCTGACGCGAACTCTCGGTCAGAGCTGAAAGTGTGGTTCCGACCAACACGATCAAGAAGAAGATCCGAAGTGGCGTGATCAACAGGACGTTGACCAGGCGCGCCGACGGCGTGAACGGAGTGATATCGCCGTAGCCGGTGGTCGAGAGCGAAACCGTCGCATAGTAAATGCAGTCGAGCAGCGACAGCTCGTTGTCCTGTGCGTCCCGGTATCCCGCGCGATCGATGTACACGATCAACACGGCGGCGCCGAGAGCACCCAACGCGATGAGAACTCGCTTGTAGATGGCCCGCGCCGGACTTGTCTGTAGCTGGGGAATGCGCAGCACCCCGACAAGGGCGAAGTCAGGCTGATCGGTCAATGCTTCCGACCTGGTCAAACGCGCCCGGAGCTTACCGGCCATACATCGACTCTCTCACTCGAACTTACGAAATACCTACACGGACATCGGCAGGCAGCGTAACCCTCGAAGATCGACTTCGGAACTCGGGCGCCGAATAGCGCGCGGGTCGTGGCGCCGGTAGTGGCAAGAAGGTCCACCGTGAGGCAGGCTGGGCAAATGCCTTTCACCGGTTCGACGTCCACTCCCAGCCAAGCGGCCGCTCTTCGTTTGTCGGCCCTCCTTCTCGGCGCCGGCACCATGCATTTCGTGGCGCCTTCCTTCTTCGACAGCACCGTTCCCCGCCAGCTTCCCGGACAGGCCCGCACCTACACCCAGGTGTCCGGCGTCGCGGAACTGGCGATCGGCGCTGCCTTGGCCGTGCCGAAGACCCGCAAGCTCGGCGCGGGCCTTGCCGCCGCGCTCTTTGTCGCCGTGTTCCCCGCCAACATCCAGATGGCGATCGACTGGTGCCGAAGCCCGAAGACGTCCACACCGCAGAAGATCGGTTCGATCGCACGTCTTCCCCTGCAGGTTCCGCTGGTGACCGAAGCACTCAAGGCTCGTCGAAACGCAAGCTAATCTTGCGCGCCTGCCGTTCGGATGAGGCGAGCGAGAGCCTCACCGTCCGGCAGGTTCTCGGGTGCGATGGTGCGACCCGATCGAACGTAGTGAAACGCCGCCCGCACCTTGTCGGCCGGAAACTGTTCGTTGCGCCCCGCCGAACGGGCTCTGGCCGACATCAATTCGGCCCAGGCCACCCGATACGCGGCCAACTGCATCACAACAGCGTCCTCGTTAGCGGCCGACGGTTCGGCACCGGTCTTCCAGTCGATCACCGTCCATCCGCCGTCGGGATCGGCGAACACAGCGTCGATCCGACCGCGGAGAACCGTTCCGGCAATGGATGTTTCGAAAGGAACTTCCACTTCGATCGGGCTGCGATTGGCCCACGGGGACCGCAGGAACGCATCCTGAAGTTTCACCAGATCGGTCTCGGGACCCGCGCCGGTATCCGCGGCGCCGGGTAGTTCGTCGAGATCCAACAGTCGGGTCGCACCGAACCTTCGCTCGATCCAGGCGTGAAAAGCCGTGCCGCGCCGCGCGAGCGGGTTCGGTGGGTACGGCAGTGGTCTACGCAGCCGTGCCGCGAGTTCATCCGGATCTGCCTTGAGGTCGACGAGCTGAGTCACCGAAAGCTGCGCCGGGAGAATCACTTCGGCACGCGCGTTTGCCCGGGCTTCGCGCTCGGCCAGTAGAACGTCGACGTCCGAGGCCCAGTTCTCCGGATCGTCCTCCGGTTCTTCCGTCTCTTCGCTGTCTTGCGGCAGCGATGCAAGTGCGGACAGGACGCTCGCGGCTCCGGCCTCGACCGCGCCGCGACGCGCACCCAGCGGGTCGGGCGGCCACTGCGCAGTACGGGGTGTGGAGGCCAACGGGTTCTCGGTGTCGGGTTCCGGTGCAGGCGCCCATTCCTCCACGACGCCGATCGCACCGCGTGAGTCTTCTTCATCGGCATCGTTTTCGGCCGTGACCATCTGATGCAGCTCGTCCAGGAACTCCGAAGGCCCCTTCGGTTCCGAACCGGATTCCGCCCAGTGATGCGCCGAGATGAACAGCGCCCGTTCGGTTCTGGTCAGCGCGACGTAGAACAGTCGCCGGTCCTCGTCCAGTCGACGGTTGGACAAGGCCTTCTTGTGCGCCGTGATCGCGTTCTCGAGGTCCTTGCGGTTGTACAGCTCCTCGAGGTCGAGCACCGGAACTCCGTCGGCCGAATCCGCGTCGACGGCCCGGTCACCACGCAACGACGGTGGCAGTTCGGCGAGCGCCCCGAGCCACGATCCGGACGCGGTGGACGAGGGGAACACCCCGTCGCTGACATGCGGGATCGCCACTACTTCCCATTCGAGCCCCTTCGCCGAGTGCACGGTCAAGATCTGCACGCGATCCGGCGCCACCTCCACTTCGCCCGGAGTGAGGCCCTTTTCGATCTGTTCGGCGGCCGCGAAGAATGCGAGCATCCCGGGCAGATTGGCTGTTGGACGCGTCGCGTAATTGGCGACGACGTCGGCAAATGCGTCGAGATGCTCGCGGCCCGCGGTCCCGACGACACCGACTCGGGTTCGCGCGCCTGCCTCGATTCCGATACCGAGCACCCGCTCGACCTCCGCCACCAGTTCGGTGAGCGGCTGGCCGATACGTTCGCGCAACGACGCCAACTCTGCCGCTATCGCGTTGATGCGTGTGTACCCGAGAGCTGAATAACGTTCTGCCGGTCCTGGATCGGAGATCGAATCGACCAATCCTGCTTGCTCGGCGTTCTCCCCCGGCAGCGCGTCCTGAACTGCCGAGGTGAGCGCCTCGGCGTCGGTGACCGCACCCGCTGTTCCGTATCCGGCGGAGATGGCAAGTTCGCGGGAGCGTTGCGAGAGTGCGGCGAGGTCCTTCGCGCCGATCTGCCATCTCGCTCCGGTGAGCAGCCGAACGGCGGCGCTGCCCGCCAGCGGATCGGCGACCACTCGGAGCATGGCGATCACGTCCGCCACCTCGGGTGTGTGCAGGAGCCCACCGAGTCCGACCACTTCGACTGGCAGACCTTTGGACCGCAAAGCCTCGGCCAGCGGGGCAGCATCGGCGTTGCGGCGGATCAACACCGCTGCCGTGGGCGTCGGGCGGTCTTCGGCACGTGCCGCCTCGTATTCTTCGGCGATCTTCTCCGCAACCCACTGACGTTCCTGTTCGACGTCTCCGAGCAGCGCCAGTCGAACGTCTCCGGCGACGGCTCCCGGCCGCGCACGAAGTGTGCTGACGGCCACACCGCGTCGGCGCAACGGTGTCGACGACAGGTTTGCCAGTTCGAGAGCCTCCGGCGGGTTACGCCAACTGGTGAGCAGTTCGAGCGTCGGAGCCGGCTTTCCGTTGGCAAGCGGGAAGTCGGTTGCAAACCGTGGCAGGTTGGCCGCCGACGCGCCTCGCCAACCGTAGATCGACTGCATCGGATCGCCGACGGCTGTCAGCGCCAACCGGCCGTCGGCTCCCCCACCGTACAACGAGGACAACAACACTCGCTGAGCGTGACCGGTGTCCTGGTACTCGTCGAGAAGAACTACCCGAAAGCGCTCACGCTCGGTTTGCCCGACCTCGGGATGTTCGGAGGCGACACGGGCCGACAGCGACATCTGGCTGCCGAAATCCAATGCGCCTTCACGTCGCAGCGTCTCACCCAGCCGGGCAACGAGGGGCAGTAGCTCGATGCGTTTGTGTTGCACATCAAGGTAATTCAACAGCTCTTTGCTCGGCCCACCCCGCTGTTTCGGACCGGCGGGCAGAGTGTGAATCAGCTTGTCCAACTCGGTGTGAGCCTCGAGCAACTGCTCGGGGTCGACCAGGTGCTCCGCCAACTGACCGGCAAGGGCCAGAACGGTTTCGGTGATGGACCCCGGATTCTTGTCGGTGTCCAGATCACTGTCCCAGCCGCTCACGACGCGGTGCGCAACCTGCCACAGTTCGGTCTCGGACAACAGCGTCGCCGAGGGTTCGATCGGCAACAGCAGTCCGTGCTCGGACAGCAACCGTCCCGCGTAAGCATGGTAGGTACTGACTTCGGGTTCCCCGGCCAGAATCCGGGAACGCACTCCGCCGGTCGGGTCGAGTGCCCGCAGAACGTCCGAACCCGCCAGTCGCGCCAAGCGCTTGCGGATTCGCGACGTGAGCTGTTGTGCCGCTTTGCGCGTGAAGGTCAATCCGAGAACGGCCTCGGGATCGACGAAGCCGTTGGCCACCAGCCACACGACGCGTGCAGCCATCGTCTCGGTCTTACCGGCACCGGCACCGGCGACGACCAATGTCGGACCGAGCGGTGCGGCGATGACAGCCGCCTGTTCCGGCGTCGGCGGGTGTTGACCGAGCGCGACCGCCAGGTCGACAGGATCGATCTTCGGTCGGCGTGCCTTCTGCGTCGCGGCAGCCACTTAGTTACTCACCTGTCGTCCCTCGTCGTGTGCCGGGCAACTCGAGCGCACCGGGCAATGTCTACATCCGTCGTTGACCCTGGCCAGATACTGCGGCCCTTGGGTCGCTGCCGCTGCGTTGTGGATGACGTCTCGCCACATCTCGACGGCTTCGGCCGTCAGCGGCGGCTGAACTCGCTGCGCCGCACCGTCTTTCTTGTTGGACTTGGCCACGAATACCAGGCGTGCACCGCCGGGTTGTGTGGCCGGTTCGCCGGCAATCGCACCTTCGGCCGCTGCGACCTGGTACGCCGCCAACTGCGCGTGAGATTGCGCGGCCTCGTTGCTGACAGGGTTTCGCGCAGTCTTGACGTCGACAACCACCGGACGGCCTTCGGTGTCGCGCTCGAGCCGGTCGATCCGGCCACGAAGCTTGACCGCAGGCGCTCCCTCCTCACGTGGTTCGAGGACCCCCTCGACCGCGACCTCGACGCCGACTTCGGTCAGTTCACCGCGAGTTGCGTTCATCCAGGCGGTGAACGTCGCCAGCATCTCCCGAGTTCGATTGAGTTCGCGGCGCGAGTACCACTGCGATCCCAGATCGATGGATTCCCAGGCATTTTCGAGTGCCTTCTCGACCTGATCCGGTGGAATCCGGCCGGCCAATGCCTGCACCAAGGTATGGACCAGCGTACCGGCGATCGCATGAGTGTTGTCTCCGTCGCTGCCGCCATGACGCTCGAACACCCATCGGAGAGGGCATGTTTCGAGAAGCTCGATGGTGGACGGCGATAGTGAAACCGGTCCGTCCTCGGGCTGCCACATGGGAGCAGCGGTACTCGGCTCGGCTGTGCCGTACCACTGATCCGGGTGCGCGCCGCGTACCCCGGCAGCAGCCAGACGTGCCAACTGGCGAGCGGCCCGGGAATGCTTCTCGGGGTCGAAATGCGCGATGTCGGGATCACACACGACGCTGCGAAGCTGTGCGACCAGTGCAGGCAGCGACAGAACCCGGGTATCCCCGGTCTCGGGTGCAACGACGTCGAGATCGGAGGACGGATCGTCCGAGTACGCGTCACCACGGATCAGTTCGTCCACGAACCGCGAAGGCACCAAGTCGGTGTCCCCCGAAGCCGATTCGACTGCGGTGATCAGCAGACGGCGACGAGCACGGCTACAGGCAACCAGGAACAACCTGCGTTCTTCGGCCAGAAGCGGTGCGGTTCGCGAGAGTCGTTCGGCAGCCGAGTCACTGCCGTCGGAGACTCCGTTGACCAGGTCGATCAGCGCTTCGGTACGCAGTAGCGATCCGCGTGCCCGCAAACTCGGCCAGAGTCCCTCCTGCACACCCGCCACCGCCACGACCGCCCATTCGCGACCCGCCGCGGCGTGAGCGCTGACCACGGTGACGGCGTCGGGAGTGATGACCGATCGGCTCCGCGAGTCGGTCGGTATCTCCTGGCTGGTCAAGTAGTCGACGAAACCGGCGAGTTGCGAACGCGGCAACCGGTCGACGTAGTTGGCGGCCGCGTCGAAAAGTGCGACGACTGCGTCGAGGTCTCGATCGGCCTGTGAGCCGATAGGTCCGCCGCGCGCCGACGCAGCCGCCCAGCGTCGTTCCAGCCCCGTCGCCTGCCATGCTGCCCACAGAACTTCTTCGACCCCGAGACCTCGCTCGAGAGGCACTCGGGCCTTGCGAAGGACCGACAGCACGCGATTGAGTGCCGCAGCTTCGACGTCTGTCAACTTGCCCATGAGGCGCTTGGACTGCGCACGATCCTCGTCGATCAGAATGAGCCGCAACAACTCCGAGGAGTCCCGATCGCTTCCCGATGCCAACTCGACCCGGCGCAGGCCACGACGCAACCGGCGCAGGGTGACCGGCTCGGCGCCGCCGATGGGACCGGCCATCAGGGCAAGCGCCTCGTCGCCGGTGAACTGATCGCCGCCGAGCGCCCGAAGGACCAGCAGCAGGCCGGACACTCCGTGTTGCCTGGCCAGCGGCAATTCGGTGGCAGCGGTCGTGACGGGTACCCCGGCCGCGAGCAGGGCTCGCCGGAGAGGGGCGAGAGTGCGCGGGACCGACCGAACGATGACGGCCATGTCGGACCAAGCAATCCCGTCCAGCAGATGCGCCCGGCGCAAGGTATCTGCGACGACTGCCGCTTCTTTGGCCGTCGTACCGAGAACCCGCACCGACGCCCGCCCCGGGTCCTCATCGGCGAGATCGGATGGAACCGCGATGCGATGAGCGAGGTTGCCGGGCAGCCGCGCAGCGATCTTCGCCGCGATCGACGCGACGTCGGCGTTGTTGCGAAACGTGGTGGGCAGGACGATCTGGCGCTCGTCTCCGCGCTCGGCGAGTCCGAGTAGGAACGCCGAATCCGCACCGCGGAACCCGAAGACCGACTGATCGGGATCACCGGCGATGACCGTGCCCGCAGTTGCGGTTCCGATCAGCCGAACCAGTTGCGCCGCCTGCGGATCCAGATGTTGTGCGTCGTCGACGAGTAGGTGCCGGATCCGAGCGCGCTCGGAGCGAAGCAATTCGGGATCGGTGGCGAACGCGGTCAATGCCGCACCGATCAACTCGGCCGCGTCGAGCGCCGGCGCCGTCGCCTCCGGAGCCTCGACACCGACACTGCCGCGCAGCAGCACGCCTTGCTCGTAGGCCTCGGCGAACCGCCCGGCCGCCACCCACTCCGGACGTCCACGCTTCTTGCCGAGCTTGACCAGATCTTCGGGGCCGAGTCCGCGCTCGTTCGCTCGCAACATCAGATCTCGAAGTTCGACGGCAAAGCCGTTCAAACCCAATGCGGGTCGCAGGCGCTCCGGCCACCGGAGCGCACCGTCTTCTATGTCGCCGCGCAACATCTCTCGGAGCACCGAGTCCTGCTCGGCGCCGGTGATCAGGCGTGGCGGCGCGTTGCCGTGCGCTGCGGCTTGAAGCCGGAGTACGGCAAAGGCGTACGAGTGAACGGTGCGGACCAACGGCTCACGAGTTGCCTGCGGTCCGCGTTCTTGTTCGTACCCGAGCAACCCGGCCGTGATCTGCTCGCGGACCTGCGTCGCTGCCCGGCGCGACTGGGTGAGCACCAGGACCGATTCAGGATCTTCGCCACCGGAGATCTTCTGCACTGCCAGATCCACCAGAAGGGACGTCTTGCCGGTTCCGGGGCTGCCGAGTACCTGCCAGGGACTCCAGGCGGCCCCCGAGCCGAATGAAACAGGGCCGAACGCGAGTTGGAACGGATCCTCGGACGGCGGCGCGAACAGCCGGGCCGTCCCTTCGTCCCACGTTCGGGGTATCGGAGACGGCGCAGTTCGGTGCACCAACCGCGCCCGCGGAATGGTGACCTTGCTGCGTGTTGCCGTCTCACTCACCCAGGCATTCCACCAGAGCGCACCGACAACTCACACATCGCCTGCATCCGGCATGATTGACCTCGTGTCTGCACTCCATACGTATCTCTACGGACCCGTCGGGGCACCGGAGATCCTTTCGCTGCACGGTCTGACCGGTCACGGCCGACGTTGGCAGTCGATGGCCGAGAACCAACTGCCCGAAGCGCGCTGGATCTCGCCGGATCTACGCGGTCACGGGCGTTCCACCTGGGCTCCTCCGTGGAACATCGAATCCCACGTGGCGAGCCTGCTGGAGACGCTCGACGAACATGCCACCGGACCGGTGGTGATCGTCGCGCATTCTTTCGGCGGAATGCTGGCGCTGCACCTCGCGGCCACCGCACCGGAACGCATTCGTGGGCTCGTCCTGCTCGACCCGGCGATCGGGTTGGATCCGACTTTCATGCAGGAAGTGGCCGAACTCACAATCGGCTCACCGGATTACACCGATGCGGCAGAGGCATACTCCGAGAAGATTCACGGCTCGTGGGGTGAGGTTCCCACCCAGGACCTCGACGTCGAGATGGCTGAACACCTGATCGAACTGGGCAACGGACGCGTCAACTGGCGCCTGTCCACGCCCGCGATCGTGACCGGGTGGGGCGAACTCGCTCGCCCGATCGTGCTGCCTCCGTCGTCGATGCCCACCGTGCTGGTTCAGGCGATGAAGGTCCAACCGCCGTACGTCACCGCCGAGCTCCGGGCAGCACTCACCGAGCACCTCGGTGAAAATCTGACCGGTGTCGAATTCGACTGTGACCACATGGTCCCGCACGTACGGGCCGACGAAGTCGCCGCCCTCGTTCGCAGCATGCTCTGAAGGAACCGACATGGCAGCCACCACCGAAGAGCAGATCGAAGAGGTACGGCGCCTCATCGCGTCGATTCCGGCCGGTTTCGTGGCGACATACGGCGATATCGCTGATGCTGCAGGACTTTCCAGCGCTCGCACGGTCGGTTGGATCATGCGAACGGACTCTGCCGACCTGCCGTGGCATCGGGTTCTCGGCGCCTCCGGCAAACCGTCGGCGCACCTGGCTCATCGTCAGATCGCCAAGCTCGAACTCGAAGGCGTGCCGATCAAGGACGGTCGGATCGACCTGAAGAAAGCTCGGTATCACTTCTGATTCACGTGTCACCGGTCGTCGTGACGCGGGCGATGGGGCAGCATGGAGGTATGACCGTCACGCCGCCGACCGCCGCCCTCATTCTGGCGGGTGGTCGCGGGACCCGAATGGGTGGTGTCGACAAACCCGGCCTGCTCGTTCACGGCCGCAGGCTCCTCGACATCGCGCTTTCAGCGACGGCGCATCTGGACGCCGTCGTCGTGGTCGGTCCACATCGCCCTGAACTTGATCCTGGCATCACTCAAACTCAGGAAACTCCGGCCGGAGCCGGCCCTGTCGAGGCGATCTGGGCCGGATTGTCTGCGACCCGGTTACCCGACGACGCCGTGGTGGTGGTCCTGGCGTCCGATCTGCCGCACATCGAGGCCGTATCAGTCGACGCTTTGATAGCTGCCACGTCGACGGACAGTCCGGTGACGTGTGCCGTGGACGAGAACAACCGAACCCAATTCCTGCTCTCCGCGTGGACATTTCGCGAGCTCCGGCAACGCCTGTCCACATTGCGGGAGAGTTCGGGGTTGGAGAATCAACCTATGAAAGCGATTGTCACCGAGCCGTTCTCGACGCTGCGTGTCACTGGTACCACTGACTGCGACACACCGGCGGACATCGACCGCGCGCGAAACCATCCGCGCCTGACGATCGAGCAAGCCCGCGCCGCCGTCAGGAACTCACTGACAGCATTGTCACCACACTGGGCCGCCCTCGCCGACAGTCTCGGAGCAACGCTCGCGCAGCCTCTCGTCGCCCTGGGTGATCTTCCTCGATCCGATGTCTCGGCGATGGACGGGTACGCCGTCTCCGGCGAGGGTCCCTGGCGAATCCGCACCGAGATCCGTATCGCGGGCGCCGACGGGCAACTCGAACTCGGTGAAGGCGAAGCGATTCGCATTGCCACGGGAGCACACCTGCCCCTCGGCGTCACCTCGGTGATTCGTGACGAGTATCTGTCCGTCGACGAGCCATCTCGGATGGTACGGAGACTGCCGGATGCGCCGCACCGCAACGACGCTCGACCACGAGGGGAAGATTGGACCACCGGATTCACGATCGCCCCGACTGGTACCGCGGTGACTCCGGCGGTGGTCTCCGCAGCTGCCAGCGGTGAAGTGTTCGACGCCCTCGTCCGTGGTCCGGTACGGGCACGCGTGATAGTCACCGGCGACGAGATCCGGCGGACCGGTCCACTGCGTGAAGGTCAGACCCGCGACTCCGTCGGTGGGATTCTCCCCTACCTACTGGAAAGCAACGGCCTACGGTGCGTGGCGGATTCGCACCTGAGGGACACGGCCGACAGTTTCGAGCGTGTACTGGCGGATGCGACTGAACAGGACCTGCTTGTTGTCATTGGTGCCACGGGCGGCGGCGCTGCCGACGAAATGCGCAGTGCGCTCGATCGACTCGGCGCTCGCACGATTGTCGGGCGAGTCGCCTCGCGCCCGGGCGGATCTCAGATAACGGCTGTCCTGCCCAGTGGTCGGGTGGTTCTCGGCCTCCCCGGCAACCCGTACGCCGCAGTGACCACCCTGTTGACGATGCTGCCCACCGTCGTGGCCGCCTTGACGGGAAGCGACACCCCACCGCCACTGCTCGGCATCATCGAGAACGCCGCTGCGGTGACTTCCGATGCGGTACGCCTACTGCCGGTCACACAATCCGCCGACGGTCGCTGGCGCGCCGAACCGTCTGTACGTACCGCACACCTGGCGGGGTTGATCGGGCGCTCCGCGTTTGCACTCGTTCCGCCACACGCGGAAGACGATGCCGTCGCCGAAGTGGTTGTCCTCCCACGCTGATCGGGTCAGTCGTTTGGGCGCCTACGCCGGTTGACCCCGACCACGCCGACCACTATCGCAAGCACCAGCGAATACACGCCCCACAGCACCAAGAACGGCAGCAGCCACCCGGCATCAACGGTCTGACCGCGCGGTCCGACGCAATACAGCGTGAAATTGGTGGACGTACCGTCGCCGTCGGAAAAGGTATCCGAGACGACCATCGCGCTCGATGTGGGAGCTTCACAGAAAATCGGCGCCAAATGAGCGACCTGTCCTGGCCAGATCACCGAAGACAGTAGTGCAGCAAAGATTCCCACGACCACGATCACCACTACGGAGATCAGCAACGGAGCGATACGGCGGCTCACAGCGGGTGCACCAGGAAGGGAGTTCCGTCAGGCTCGAAGACCACCAGCGCCCGCGAGCGTGGAGATTCCACCATCACGGATGCGCGAATCGCCTCGGTGCGACTGACCGAGATCCCGGTGACTTCGCCGTCGTCGACACCGCTGTTCTCCAGCGCGTCGTCGACCAACTTCTCGAGGTTCGTCAATGCCGGCACTTGATCCAGCGTGAACGATCGTGCATCGAGATCGTCGGTGACACTGACTTGCACGGGGATGGGCTCGCCGAGAATGACTCCGTCGAAAGAGAATCTGTCGAGCTGGGTCGGCTTCCCGGGGTCTCGAACGGTGACTCCGAGCGTCTCGATCGGGCTGATGTCGATGCTGGTCACCGATACCGCGTCGACGCCGTATCTATGTGCGAGGCTGTCGAACCCGCCTCGCACCAACTCCGACGTCATCCCACCGCCACGTTCGCGCATCTGATTGTCGAAATCCATCCGATCAACGGCACCGATACATCCGCTCAGACTCGTGGCCGCCAAAGCGATGGCTACCGTCCACAGCGCCGACCGCACCTGCGAGGACGCGAATTTCATGAGCGGAGCGTACCGCGAGTGTCCGGTTCCATCACGGTGGACTGCGCGTCGCACGAATTACTGTCGGCGACTCGTGGGATCATCGCGCCATGAATCGTGTCGACGAAGGATTCGAACCGCCGGACGCATTGGTCGAGTGGTGCCGCTCCCGCACCTTTCCACTGCACGTCCTCGACGACGAAGCCACCGTCGACCTGGATTGGTGGAACGCACACCTGAAGGACGCCGGCCACACCATCAGCCTGCGCGGGCGTGATCTCGACGGCAAAGTGATCACCGAAGGTCGAGCCATCGTTCAACGCAACGACCTTCGCCCGTCGAGCGATCTCGTTGTCGCCCAGCACGACGGCCTCGGACTACTGTTTCTCTGCGCGGCCTGGCAGGGCTCGCACGAGAGCCGACGTTTCACACGGCGGTTCCCCAACGTCTTCAATCCCCATCACCGCGAGGACGAGGATCCGCTGACCCAGATCACAGCCATTCTCGATCACTGCTCGAAAAACAAGTCGATGCCCGTCGTCCGGCGCGACACCTGGTCCGGGTGGCCACTCACCCCCGGTGTCGGGGTATCGCTGATGGCCGCTTTCATGTGGGCAGTGGGCGTACAGGACGAAGGCCGACGCGCTCAGATGATCGACCAGTACGGAGTCTCGACGCTCATCCACGAGGGCTGGCTCGAGGATCCTTCCGTCACCGGCTTCACGACGCGTCGCTACCGCCGGTACTGCGAACTTCTCGACAGCTGGGCCTATGCCGCCGGCACCCAACCCGAGATCGTCGAGATGTGGTTGGTGAAAAGGTGGAGTGCGCGGTTGGCCCAAGCACGCAACGACGTGAGCGCCCCCACCCTGTTCTAACTCTCAGAACGGCTGCATCTCAGAACGGCTGCATCTCAGAACGGCCAGGCAGGGAGAGTCGGCAGCCCCACCCTCGTCGGCCTCCCAACCAACCAGGCCAAGGTCTCCGCGTCGGACAGTGACGGCACTCGTACACCCGGGACCGCCGTCTCGAGTGCGCCCAACTGACTGGCGAGAGTGAATTCCACGAACTCGGCAGGCCAGTCGTGGCAGGTGTAACCGATGTCGAGGTCCATCAGGTGAATCTCGATCTCGTTCCAGCGCAGGATCGGTAGATCGAATGCCGTCACAGGTTTGCGCCACGGCACCGGTGTGTCCAGTCGATCTGTCGGGATCTCGCACAACGCGTCGACCAGCCTCGTTCCCGAGAAGCGGTAGTCGAGGGCCAACAATTCAGCCGGGCGATCTGCGCCCTCTTCGATTGCAGCATTGCGCGCATCCGGCCCCCCTGGATACATCTCCCCCGATTCGCCGCCCTGCACGCCGGCAACAAATCTGCCCAGCGCGTCGGCGTTGCGCGACATGTGCGTCACGACGTGTCCCCGACTCCACCCGGGGAGCCCGGAGGGCTCCCGCGCCTGCTCTTCGGTCAGTGCACCGATGAGAGCCTGTGCCTTGACGTCGGATTCACGAACTGCTGCGACCAGGTCGGCATACGTCGGCGTTACGGAGTGAGACGTCATGCAGCGATACTAGTTCCCTTCGCGCACTCTCATACCGATTCACGACAAGGTCCACCACTCCCGGATCGACGCCGAGCGGTTCGGTCACACCATCGGCTCCTGCAGCGTGCAACCTTTCGTGGAACAGCCCGTGCGCGAGGAGGTACGAGGCGACAAAAACTCGCTTCGCGCCGCGAACGCGTGCTGCTGCAACAACATCGGCTACCTTCGGCTCCCCGGTCGCGATGTACCCGATGTCGACACGAGTCCCCGCCGCTTCGGCAAGCATCAGCGCAGCACGCTCGACGTCTCGCAGCGCCCGCGCATCGGACGACCCGGCGGCAGCAAGCACTGTCGCGTCACCCGGATTCCACCCCGCTTCGGTCAAGCGCCGAAGCAGCACGCGTGCAAGCGCCGGATCGGGTCCGAGTGCGGGCGTCACACTCACAGCCGAGTGCTCACTGATCGCCACTTCGCGTCGAACATCGGTGTGAACGTGGTAGCCGGACGCCAGGAACGCCGGTACGAGAATCGCTCGCCCCGGAGTGTCCCGGAGGACTTCCGAAGGTGACGGACCGAGCACATCGACAAAGGCAACGCGCGTGCGTCCGACGCCCGTGCCGACGGCGTCGGCCAGTGCGGCAACCATTTCCACGCCACGTGCACTACGCGTGCCATGAGCTACCAGGACGAGGACATCGTCATCGCGTTGCATAGTCACCGGGATTCTGTACGTAGTCGCCGGGGTCGAGGGCAAGTCGATAGCCCCGCTTGACCACCGTCTGAACGGCTTTGGGCGCGCCGAGGCACGCGCGCAATCGGGCGACGGCGGTCTCGACGGCATGGGTGTCGCCGCCGCCGCCGGGAAGAGAAGCCAGCAGTTCGTCGCGGGAGACGACTCGACCGGGGCTGGCACCGAGAGTGCGGATCAACGACATCGCAGCCGGCGGCAATTGCTTCACTTCACCGTCCACGACTACGCAACCGCCGCGAATGCTGATTTCGTGTTCGCCGGCTTGAATCTTGTTGGCTCGCTGCGGGAGTTCGTCGACGATGTGTCTCGCGAGCGCGCCCAGACGTGCCCGCGCCGGGGCTGTGGTCGGTACATTCAACGCTTCGAGCGGCGCCGAGGTGACCGGGCCGACGCACATGGCCGCCACCGGACCCCGCATCGCGTCGAGAATGTCTCCGAGATCCCCGGTCTTGTCGGCGCGCATCAACATCGAGGCTACGGCCGGTGCACTGGTGAAACTGACGGCGTCGATTCCGGCTGACGCTATGGCGTCGATCATCCGGTCGAGCAGCGTCGGATCCTCCGGCGGTTCCCATCGATAGACGGGCACCGCGATGACCTCGGCGCCGGCCTCGCGCAACACCTGACAGAAGTCGGGAATCGGCTCCCACTCGGTGGTCGCACCATGCAGTTGTACAGCGATCCGCTTTCCCGAGACACCTTCTGCCAGAAGATGTTCGAGCACCTCGGCGGAAGACTCGGATGCCGGTGACCATTCCTCACGAAGGTCGGCCGCGCGGATTGCTCCCTTGGCCTTCGGTCCTCGCGCGAGCAGACGAGCCGAGCCCAACGCGGATCCGAGATTTTCCGCCTCACCCCACCCGTCGGCTGCTTCCAGCCAACCCCGGAATCCGATCCCGGTGGTGGCGACAACCACCTCGGGAGGATCCGAGATGATCTGCTGTGTCACCCTTTCGAGCTCACGGTCGTCGGCCAACGGAATGATTCGAATCGCCGGAGCGTGAACGACATCCGCTCCCCGACGAGTCAGCAAGGTCGCGAACTCCTCGGCGCGGCGCGAAGCAGTGATACCTACCGTGAATCCAGCCAACGGCATGTCGTCACTCACGAGACTGCATCGGCGACAGTCGAGCGAACACCCTGCATCTGCAAGCTGTGTACCTGAACGACTCCAGCCCACACGCGAACGCCGTACACCGGCAGCGCAACCGACGAGTCGTCCAGCGCCCGGCCGTCGACCAGCGAGAACGCCTGCTTGAGCAGTGGCGAGACCACGATCGGCTCACCGTCCCGGTCGCCGACGAGTCCGCGAGACATCACCGCGGCGCGGCCGTACGGATCGAAGTTGCTGACAGCCCGGAGTGTGCCGTCCTCGAGTAGGAACAGCGCCACCTGCTCGCCGCCGCGAAGAAGCACGGCAACTCCGCGTCCAGGGATCAGATGGCTCAGCGGGCAGGCCGACGTCCATTCGAGTCGATCCGAATCCAGCTTGGCGATCTGCGCATCGATGACACTCATCGAAGTCCTCCTGTCGATCCGGCGACAACGTCGCGCGGGTTCTTGTCTACGTTTCTACGGATCCCGTGTTTCCCACGGGTTACGCGACTATTACCGGCGCGTGGGGATGCTCGGCATGCCCATCAGGACCGGAACCTTGCGCACTCCGGTCTCGTCGAACACAACCGTCGGGTCGGCTTCTTCCGGTGCGTTGACGAACGAGACGAACCTCGACAATTTCTCCGGATCACCCAGCACACCGGCCCATTCGTCCTGGTAACCCTCGACGTGCTTGGCCATCAGTGCCTCGAGTTCCTCGCCGATACCCAGGCTGTCTTCACAAATCACGGCCTTGAGGTGATCGAGTCCGCCTTCGAGTGATTCGACCCACGGCGCCGTGCGCTGGAGGCGATCGGCAGTACGGATGTAGAACATGAGGTAGCGGTCGATGTACTTGACCAAGGTCGCGTCGTCGAGGCCTCCGGCAAGCAACTGAGCGTGTTTGGGCGACTGTCCGCCGTTACCGCCCACATACAGATTCCAACCGTTCTCCGTCGCGATGACGCCGACGTCCTTGCCTCGCGCCTCGGCACATTCACGGGCGCAACCCGAGACGCCGAACTTGATCTTGTGCGGCGAACGCAGACCGCGGTAGCGATTCTCGAGGTCGACGGCCATACCCACCGAATCCTGGACACCGTAGCGGCACCAACTCGAACCGACGCAACTCTTGACCGTCCGGAGGGACTTGCCGTACGCCTGACCCGATTCCATCCCGGCGTCGACGAGGCGCTTCCAGATCGCGGGCAACTGTTCGACGCGGGCACCGAACAAGTCGATGCGCTGACCGCCGGTCACCTTCGTGTACAAGCCGAAGTCTCGCGCCACTTCTCCGATGACGATGAGTTGCTCACCCGTGACCTCGCCGCCCGGCATCCGAGGTACCACGGAGTACGTACCGTTCTTCTGGATGTTCGCGAGGAAGTGATCGTTGGTGTCCTGCAACGACGCCTGCTGGCGGTGCAGGATGTGATCGGAGTCCGTCGATGCCAGAATCGAAGCGACTACGGGCTTGCAGATGTCGCAACCGGCGCCCTTGCCGTACTTGGCGATCAGCGCCGAGAAGGTTCTGGTCTGCGTCGACTGGACGATCTGGAACAACTCGGCCCGCGACTGCGCGAAATGTTCGCACAGTGCCTTCGACATCACGACGCCGGAATCGGCCAGCAGCTGCTTCACGGTGGGAAGGCAACCGCCACAAGTGGTTCCGGCGCTGGTGCACGCCTTCACCGAAGCGATGTCGCATGCGCCGGCTGCGATTGCACCGCAGATGGCTCCCTTCGTCACGGCGTTGCACGAGCACACCTCGGCGTCGTCGGGCAGCGAGCCTGCACCCGGCTTCTCCCCCGCAGGCGAGATCAATGTCGCCGGGTCACCGGGTAGTTCGCGACCGACCAGCGGGCGCAGCGACGCGTAGGCCGATGCGTCACCGACAAGAATGCCGCCGAGCAGGATCTTCGCGTCGTCGGAGACCACGAGCTTTGCGTACGTCCCCTTGGACGCGTCGCTGAGGACGACTTCGAGGGCGCCCGGTGAGGTCGCCATCGCGTCACCGAAACTGGCGACGTCGACGCCCATGAGCTTGAGCTTGGTGGACATGTCCGCGCCCGGGAAATCCGCGGCGCCGCCCAGCAGACGATCGGCCACGATCTCGGCCGTCGTGTAACCGGGAGCGACCAGACCGTAGCAACGGCCTTCCACCGCAGCACATTCGCCGACGGCATAGATGTTCTCGTCCGACGTCACGCAGCCGAGGTCGGTCAGAATGCCACCGCGCTCCCCCACTGCGATGCCGGCGTCGCGGGCCAGCTGATCACGCGGACGTACTCCGGCGGAGAAGACGAGCAGCGACGCGTCGATGGTGGAGCCGTCGGAGAGTTCGACCACGATTCCATTGTCGGCCTGCGAAATTCCCGCCGTCCCGACACCGGTGTGGACAGTGAGCCCGAGTTCGGTGACGAGGCGAGCGAGCAGTGCGCCACCACCCTCGTCGACCTGCATCGGCATCAATCGCGCATTGTGTTCGACGACGTGTGCCGTCATTCCCATGAGCGAGAGAGCATTTGCGGCCTCGAGTCCAAGCAAACCTCCGCCCACCACGACGCCGACAGCGCCAGGACCAGCCTTCTCGGCGGCGGCCCGGATACCGTCGAGGTCGTCGAGGGTGCGGTAGACAAAACATCCGTCGCCCTCGTGCCCCGGCACGGGTGGCACGAACGGATACGAACCGGTCGCCATCACCAGAGCGTCGTAGGAGATCGTCTCGCCGGTTGTCGTCGTGACCGTGCGTGCATCTTTGTCGATCGAGAGCGCGCCTTCCCCCACACGGAGGTCGACCAGGCTGTCGCCGTCGTAATCGTTGCCGGCCAGTGCCAATTCCTTGGGGTCCCACGCTCCGACGTACGAGGACAGCCCGACTCGGTCGTACGCTGCGTACTGCTCGTCGCAGAGTACGGTCACCGACCAGTTGTTCGCTTCGTCGCGCGAACGCAGTGCCTCGACGAATCGGTGTCCGACCATTCCGTGTCCGATGACAACAACCGACTTGCTCATGACGCCTACTTCCTGAGGTACGAGATAGTTCTGAGATTCCGCGGACCGCTCACGCCGTGACTGCGACCTTCGCCTCGTCGACGTCTGTGGTCAGCGTCGACGGCTTGCGCAGGAAGACGAACCAGGTGACTGCGATGCAGGCGATGTAGAAGGCCAGGAACACCCAGAAGGCCATGGTCGCCGACTTCGCGGGGCTGCTGTACGACGCGCGCAGCACCAGGTTGATACCGACGCCGCCCAAACCGCCTACCGCACCGGCAAATCCGATGAGAGCGCCGGAGATACTGCGCGACCACGTTGCCTTCTCGCTTCGATCCATGTGATCGAAGCTCTGAGCCTTCGCCTCGAAGATCGCCGGGATCATCTTGTAGACGGATCCGTTTCCGATGCCCGAGAGCAGGAACAGGGCGATGAAGCCGAGAACGAATGTCACCATGATCCCGGCGCTGGCGACGCCGGCGGTGTTGTCGTCCATCGTTCCGGCCGTCACGAGTATCGATGCCGCGAATGCCATGGCGACAAACGTCCACATGGTGATCTTGCCGCCGCCGATCCGGTCGGCCAGTTTGCCGCCGAGGGGGCGAGCGATCGAACCGAGGAGAGGGCCGATGAAGGCGATCTGTGCTGCATGCAGCGCGGCCGCGGCCGGAGTGGCACCGCCGGCGAGGAAGTTGATCTGCAGAACCTGACCGAAGGCGAAGCTGAATCCGATGAAGGAACCGAACGTACCGATGTACAGGAAGCTGATCACCCACGACTCGGAGAACTTGAGTGCCTTGGCCATGGAGCGCAGGTCCGACTTCTGGTTGCCCAGGTTGTCCATGAACAGCGCGGCACCGACGGCGGCGGCCGCAATGAACACGAGATAGACGGCGCAGACGATCCACGGAGCGCGGTTACCGACGGTGGCGATCACCAGCAGACCGATCAGCTGAATCATCGGCACACCGATGTTGCCGCCGCCGGCATTGAGACCGAGCGCCCACCCCTTGAGGCGTTGCGGGTAGAAGGCATTGATGTTTGTCATCGACGACGCGAAGTTGCCGCCGCCGATACCTGCAGTGGCCGCTACCAACATGAACGTGGTGTACGACGCACCCGGGTTCATCATCAGGTAGAGCGTGAGAAGTGTTGGCACGAAGAGGAACAGCGCACTCATGACGGTCCAGTTACGACCGCCGAACCGTGCGGTGGCAACCGTGTAGGGAATGCGGAGGACCGACCCGACAAGTGTGGGCACTGCGACGAGGAAGAACTTTCCGGCCGCGTCGATGCCGTAGATATCCGTCGGCATGAACAACACCATCACGGACCAGATCGACCAGATCGAGAAGCCGACGTGTTCGGCTACCACTGACCAGATCAGGTTCCGCTTCGCGATGTCCTTGCCGCCGGATTCCCAGGCGTCGACGTCCTCTGCATCCCAATGCTCGATGTAATGACTCACCAGGGCCTCCTGAATATGTTGGAGACCCAAAGGTAGAAAACGGTTATTGCGCCGGTGCTGCGTGCGATGACCGCGAAGTCAATTGATCCTCACCCGGTAACAAGACCGGGTGTGAGCTAGTTTTTCGCAGGTGCGTGCCAGGAATCCTCGAGCATCCGAGGCTTACATGCCTGGTAGGCGCCCAGGAGCACCACGATCACAGCGACGACGAGCAGGCCGAACGGCGCAGCGTATCCACCGGACACGTCGTGGAAAACGCCGAACAGGAGCGGACCGAGGCAGGCAACGGAGTAGCCGATGCCCTGGGTGAAGCCGGACAGTGCCGAGGAACCGATGTGCGAACGAGTACGCAGGTTGATCAGCGTGAGCGACATCGGGAACGTGCTCGGACCGAGGCCCAGGACGACAACCCACACGACCGGCGCCGCCATCGGGGCAAAGTACAGCCCGCCCATGCCGACCAGGTAGCAGACGGCACACGCGATCACGACAGGGAAGGGATTGGCCATGCGGGCGCACAGCGTCGGTGCACCGAAAGCTGCGACGAGCCCGATCACCGAGAACATTCCGACCATCGTTCCGCCGAAGGCATCACTGGCTCCGGCGTCACGAAGGATCGAGGGAATCCACGTGAACATCGAATACGTGATCAGTGAGGTCATGCCGAACATGCCGGCCATCCCCCAGGCCACGGGAGAACGCCAGACCTGACCGCGTGGCTGTTCTGCCACTGCCGCAACCGAATCCGATGCATTCTCGACGGACCCGGCTTCGTTCGCGCGAGCCTTGCGCGAGCGAGCGAGGGTGATCAACCACGGCACTGCTGCGGCGAAGCCGAAGGCGGACCACCAGCCGATCGAGAACCGCCACCCGAAGGCGTCGGCAACCGGGACTGCGACAAACGCCGGAACGATGGTGCCGATCTGCACGGCCACGATGTAGACCGAACTCATGGTGGCGAGGCGATCCGAGAAGTACCGCTTGACCAACGGTGGGATCACGACATTGCCGATTCCCATGCCTGCCAGTGCCAGAGCCGAGAGGGCCAGCAACGACCATGTCTGAGACATCATGGCGCGCAACAACATTCCGACGCCGGCCATGAGCATCGCAACGAGGGCCGTTCGCTCGAGCCCGATACATTTCGCGATGGCGGGAGTGACGAGACCGAAGATGGCGAACATTGCGGTCGGAACCATGCCGAAGACACCGACGATCGAGGCGGAGAAGCCGATCTCGTCGCGAATCTCGGCCGCCAAGGGCGAGAACGAGGTCACCGCAAGTCGAAGTACGAGCGCAGACATCGCAATCGCAGCGAAGACGAGCACACGGCCTTGTATCAACGAGCGGGTTTCGGTTCTCTCCAGTTGAGCAGTCACCGGCAAATCATAGGATGACCGGACGAACTCGCACAAGCGCGGTAATCTAACGTCACATTCACACCACTTACCCGGACCCGAGGAAACAACCACGTGCAACCCGTTCGACGCGCAAGTCTCATCTCGCAGGTCACCGAACAACTCCGCAACGAGATCCGGAGCGGAACCTGGCCGATCGGTTCAAAAATCCCCACCGAACCGGAACTGTCGGAGCTGACCGGGACCGGTCGCAATACCGTGCGCGAGGCGGTCCAGGCGCTCGTACACGCCGGAATGCTGGAACGTCGTCAGGGATCGGGCACCTACGTCGTTGCCGTCTCCGACCTCGGTGGCACTCTCGGCAACTACTTTGCCGGTGCCCACCAGCGGGATGTACTCGAACTTCGGCGCGCACTCGACATCACTGCAGCCACCCTCGCCGCCGCACGGCGAACCGAAGACGACATCGCCGAACTGACGCGGCTACTCGAGCTTCGCACCGCGTCATGGGAGGGTCAGGACGTCGACGCTGCCACCACCGCGGACGTCGCCCTGCACCGAGCAATCGTCGCGGCCAGCCACAACGAGGTCTACCTGGAGTTCTACGACTCCCTGCTCCCGGTCATCGAGACCACGATCCAACAGCACATCGATGCAACCGGCGAAGGATTCCACTCGCAGCACGGAAACCTCGTCAACGCTGTCGTCGACGGGAACACCGTGGCCGCCTCGAACGCCGCACGCGAGCTGTTCGAGGGCCTGGTCTCGGACTTCGGTACCGGCGCCCCGATCTAGAGCAGCAAGCGCACGATGTCGGACGTACGGGCCAACCCCGGGAACGCGTCCGCCGTCGAGCGAGGATGCAGAACATGAACCGCCAAGCGGAACATCACCGCACGTAGAAGCATCTGCGGCCACTCGGGGAGATCTTCCCACCGGCCGACCAGTGCCTCGTCGGCACCGCCCCACGAGATCGCGTCGACCACAGCGACGGCGGCGGCCCACGCAGCCGGCCGCCAATACGGCGTGATGTCGGTGATTCCGGGCGCCATACTGCCCGAGAACAGCACTGTCCCGAACAGATCGCCGTGCACGAGCTGGTCCGGGCTCTGCACCGGCTTACGCAAAGTAGCGAGCCCGGCGATCAGTTCCAGACTCTTGCGACCGTCAGGAGTGGGCGTCTCGAGTTGCTCGACGCCCTTCGCGATCCTCAGCGGAACCGTTTCCCATGCCGCGCGATCAGCGGCGACGAATACGTCGACCTCGGCCCACGGCGGCACGGGCGGTTGCGCAAGGAAGCGCGGGCGCTCGAGCGAGGCCGTCGCCGCATGCAGTCGGCAGGACATCGAGACCACTTCGTCGTGACGTGGTTCCGGCGATCCGACGATGAAGGTGTCGGCACGCCAGCCCGAGACGACGTAACGACCGTCGGTCGAACGCACCGGTCGAGCCAGCCGAACGCCGTCGACTTCGAGGTTCTCTCGCACCTTCGCCGACCACGCTGCGCGGGCATGATCCGCGACTGCTGAAAGGACGACGTCTCCACACAGCCACCCGCCGTCCCAATCCGCACCGAGTGGGATGGGATCGACTTCACGGAGGCCGAAGGTGGAGCACACGTGCTGGGGAGGTTGGCCTGTGCTCACACCCCAACGCTACCGGTGCGCGGCGCCGCCTCCCGCGAGGCGCGCCTAGTAGACCGGCAGACTCGCATCCACCTGGTTCGCCCAGGCGATCGCGCCGCCTTGAACGTGGACCGCGTCGGAGAAACCGGCGTTCTTGAGAAATGCCAATGCCTCGGCGGAACGAATGCCGGTTTTGCAGTACAGCACTATCTGCTTGTTCTGCGGCAACGTCGCCAGAGCTTCACCGGACAGGATGCGGTCCTTCGGGATCAGCACGGCCCCCGGCAGATGCATGATGTCCCATTCAACCGGTTCTCGTACGTCGACCAGCTCGATCGACCGTCCCTCGCCGATCATGGCCTCCAGTTCGGGCGCCGTGATCGTCGAACCGACAGCAGCGGCACTCGCCTCTTCGGACACGACACCGCAGAACGCGTCGTAGTCGATCAAGGCGGTGACCGGCACGCGGGTCGGATCACGCTGAAGGCGGATCGTCCGGAACGTCATCGCAAGTGCGTCGTAGATCATCAGGCGTCCGAGAAGCGGTTCGCCGATCCCCGTGATGAGCTTGACCGCCTCGGTCGCCATGATCGAACCGACGGTCGCGGGCAGGACTCCGAGCACACCACCCTCGGCGCACGAGGGGACCATGCCTGGCGGCGGCGCCTCCGGGTAAAGATCGCGATAGTTCAGTCCCGCGCCGTCCGGGGCGTCTTCCCAGAAGACCGAGACCTGCCCTTCGAAGCGGTAGATCGAGCCCCACACGTACGGCTTTCCCGCGATGACGGCAGCATCGTTGACGAGGTACCGCGTCGCGAAGTTGTCCGTACCGTCCAGGATCAGGTCGTACTCGGAGAACAGTTCGACCGCGTTGGAGTTGTCCAGGCGGAACTCGTGCAACCGGACGTCGACGTGCTCGTTGATTTCGAGAATCGACTCCTTCGCGCTGAGCGCCTTCGGGCGTCCGACGTCGGAGCGTCCGTGAATCACCTGACGCTGCAGGTTCGACATGTCGACCTCGTCGAACTCGGCGATCCCGATGGTGCCCACTCCTGCGGCCGCGAGGTAGAGCAGTGCCGGTGAACCCAATCCACCGGCGCCGATGAACAGGACTCGTGCATTCTTGAGCCGCTTCTGACCGGTCATGCCTATGTTCGGGATGATCAGGTGCCGGCTGTATCGGGCAACTTCCTCCCGGCTCAACTGGGATGCCGGCTCCACCAGTGGTGGCAATACGACGGGTGTTGCAGACACCGCGAAACACTCCTAGTTCAAGACGAGATCAGGGATTCTCGATCCGGTCACGCTCGGGGGTACGGCCACGGATTGAAGCGGCACGTGAGTCCGTTCATCGGAACGACGCCCTCGGGATCAAGCCTAGCGATGTCGTTGTTCGCGGTTCCGAAGGTCTGCTGCATCATGATCGGTGCGAGTCCGCCTTCGGTCTCGCACGGCTGATGAGCGGCGTATCCGATGGCATGGCCGACCTCGTGATTGATCTGATACTGCCGATACGAGCCGATGTCGCCCTGGAACGAAATGGCGCCTCGCACCCATCGCGGTTCGTTGAGCAGGACTCGGTCCATGCTCGGGTTGTAGCAGGATCCTTCGAGTTCGATTTCGTATCCACAGCCTTCGCGGATCGTCATCTGTGAGGTCAAGGAGATCCGGAAGTCCGGCTCGCCGGCGTCGACGCGCCGGAACGCGACCTTGGGATCGTTGGTCCAACTCTTCGGATTGGCCAGTGTCTGGTCGACCATGCGTCCGTACGATTCGTCTCCGCCGAAGCCGGTCGTGTCGACGCCGTCCTCGATCTCGACCGTGTACGTGAACTCGCGTTCGGTTCCCTGTCCGACCTTGCCCGTCGTACCTGGTACGACGTGCCACGTTCCACCCCCCGCGACGGTGAACGGACCACCGTCGGGAAGGGCACCGGACGGTATCGACGAGGCAAAAGTTCCGTCTCCGGCCGGTGGGGCACCGATGACATCGGTTCCGTCGGTGCTGTGCGCGAGGTCGGCGGTGGCCGACGTCTTGCTCGCGGAGTCTGTGGCGTCCGGCCGTACCGCATCGACGATCACAAGAATGGTGAGCACCACGAGAACCGGAATCGCGTAGGCCCGCCAACCGTAGGTCGAGACGAAGCGCCCGAGCTTGCTCTGCTTTCGCGCTGCCCGGTCCGGTCGCGGATTACGCGGGGTTCGGCCCACTTCTCGTTTGGTCGGATCCCATTGGGCGCGCAAAGGCTGATGGGAGGAAATGCCGCGATAGTCGCGTTCGCCGTAGGCACGATCATCCGGCACCTCCGGCCGACGTTCGTCGCGAGGCGCTCCAGTTCCGCTACGCATTCGACGTTCCTCACGTTCAGGGTTCTGCGTAGTTCGTCCACGCATGCGCGGTCCCCCTGGGTCAGTCACGTCGTCCAGAATCTCACACACGGCAAGTCGCTCGCCCGGGCTGACCGAAACTTGCTGGTCCTGGCGTGTCATGGCAGCCCGTCCTGTAACGAGAAAGACCGCTGGTCTCGCTCACCGAGGCACGCGCGACTCGCCCGGGCGACACACGGTATCGTTCATTCGGCTACGACCGGTGTGACGGAGGATACTGGCGGGTACGCACACGCGACTCGCGGATCCGCGCGCCGACCGAATTACTTTTGCTCAGATTGGAAGCGACATGACAGAACTCGCGGATCGGACTGACTCCGATCGCGGTACAACGGCTGGCAAGCCTGCCGGAACACGTCGCAGCACCCGCCTCCCCCGCGATGCGCGCCGCCTCCAGCTCCTCGCAGCTGCAAGTGAGGTATTCGTTGCGAACGGGTACCACTCGGCCGGCATGGACGAGATCGCCGAATGTGCCGGTGTCAGCAAGCCAGTTCTGTACCAACATTTCCCAGGCAAACTCGAACTGTACGTCGCTGTCCTGCAGAGTTACGTCGACAGCCTCATCTCGGGTGTACGCCAGGCCCTGCGATCGACGACGGACAACAAACAGCGTGTCCGCGCCGCGGTCCAGGCGTTCTTCGACTTCGTCGACAACGACTCCCAGGGCTTCCGCCTGGTGTTCGAGTCCGACATCATGGGCGAACCTCAGGTCCAGACACGCGTCGAACAAGCCACCGAAGCCTGCGTCGACGCCGTGTTCGACCTGGTGAGTCAGGATTCCGGACTCGATCCGTACCGCGCGCGCATCCTTGCGGTCGGTCTTGTCGGTGCCAGCCAGTTCACTGCGCGGTACTGGCTCGAGGCCGCGCGGCCGATCCCGAAGGAAGAAGCCGTGGAAATCACCGTGACCCTCGCGTGGGGCGGTCTCTCACACGTGCCGCTGCAAGCCGAAACGAAGTAACCGGAACCCGAACGAGAATGGGCGGGCAGTCTCACGACTGCCCGCCCATTCTGCTGTTACAGCTACGCGTCAGACGGTAGGCGCGAATCCGACCTTGCGGATATCGGACGGACCGATCTCCACGTACGCCACACGAGAAGCCTGCACCAGGAACTTGCGGCCCTTGTCGTCGACGAGAGCCAGAACCGGCTCGCGGCCACCGAGGACAGCCGCGACCAGTGTCTCGACCTCGTCAGGGGTCTGTTCGCTGTTGACGATGAGCTCACGCGGGCTGTCGATTACACCGATCTTGACCTCCACGGTCAACCTCCGAACTGTTCGTGAATTACATCCGTTGTCGACGCAAGGCTAATGCAGCAACGACCGCCCACGCTCCTCTGCACGCTGTGCCCAGAGCGAACAGGCACCTAGACGAGTCCGAGAATCGCCATCCGCTCGGCATGCTTTGCCTGCATGCCGTCGAACAACGCGACAACTCCGTTGAGGTCGCCGGAGGCGGAGATCACCAGATCGGTGAGATCTTCACGCTGCGCCAGCACGAACTGTGCCTGCGTGATTGCTTCGCCCAGAAGACGGCGTCCCCACAGCATCAACCGGTCCTTGGCGCGAGTACTGGCCTCCACTGCTGCCTTCACCTCGAGCACCACGAACTCCGAGTGGCCCGTCTGGGACAGCACGTCCTCGACGATTTCCGCGACATCCGCCGGGAGGGAGTGCCCGATCTCGCGATAGAAGTCGGCAGCGATTCCGTCGCCGACGTACGCCTTCACGAGCGATTCCAGCCACGTCGACGGTGTCGTCGACGCGTGGTAGTTGTCGAGAGCTCGAACGAACGGGTCCATGACGGCGAAGATCTCGTGGCCACGTTCCGTCAACGCCGTTTCCAGAGTCTCGAAGTGGTCCATCTCGGCGGCGGCCATGCTGGCGAACGCCACCTTGCCTCGCAGGTCCGGTGCCATTTGTGCGTCCTCCGCCAAACGGTAGAACGCCGAAATCTCGCCATACGCGAGAACGGCAAACAAATCGATCACGCCAGGGTGATCGGAAGCGACTCGGCCTCCGGTTCCAGCGTCCGTCGAAGCATCAAGATCGTGTGCGCCCATGACTACGAACTGTAGTGCTTCGACGGCCGACGCGACCGGCAAGGACCGCATGTCCGATTCGGTGATCTTCGACATGTCATCGCGAGGGACGGACAACGTGCAGCTACAATGGTCTTGGGAGTTCGCCAGTTCCCCCGGGCCAATTGGTTAGCCGGGACGGCTGTATTCACACGAACCCCACCGATAATGTGCGCGCACCTGCATCGACGGTTGTCGCCCGCTTCGCCGAGATCTCCGGACGGTTCGAATTCGTCCGAGTGGAATTCAGTGCTGAGGCGTAGGCATGACCGAAGAAAAAGAGGGCATCGACATCGGCCGACTTACGGCCTGGCCCCTTACCTTGTGCGTGCGTACCGCCACGAGGAAAGGCTAGTCCCCTGAGCAAGATCACTGTCGACCACGAAGACGAAGCAACCGAGAACACCGTTTCCGTCCAGCTCGACGACACCCATGTACCCCCGAGCTTCGCCGAACTCGGTGTCCGCGACGAAATCGTCCGCGCACTGAACGAGATCGGCATCGAGCGCACCTTCGCCATCCAGGAACTCACCCTTCCGTTGGCTCTCGCCGGTGACGACCTCATCGGTCAGGCCCGCACCGGAATGGGCAAGACCTTCGGTTTCGGCGTCCCGCTCCTGCATCGCATCGTCACCGCCGAGAACGGCACAGCTGTTCTCGACGGCACGCCCCGCGCTCTGATCATCGTTCCCACCCGCGAGCTGTGCATCCAGGTTGCCCGCGACCTCGAGAACGCCAGCAAGTACCTCCGGGTCGGCGACCGCGGTCTCCAGGTTCTGCCCATCTACGGCGGCCGTCCGTACGAGGCGCAGATCTCGGCACTCCAGAAGGGCGTCGACGTTGTCGTCGGCACCCCGGGTCGCCTGCTCGACCTCGCCAACCAGTCGCACCTGATCCTGGGCAAGGTGGGCGTTCTCGTCCTCGACGAGGCCGACGAAATGCTCGACCTGGGATTCCTCCCCGACATCGAACGCCTCATGGGCATGGTCCCCGACAAGCGTCAGACGATGCTCTTCTCCGCGACGATGCCCGGCCCGATCATCACCCTGGCTCGTACCTTCCTGACGCAGCCGACGCACATCCGCGCCGAAGAGGCCGAATCCTCCGCGGTGCACGATCGCACCAGCCAGCACATCTACCGTGCACACGCGCTCGACAAGGCCGAGATGGTCGCCCGCGTCCTGCAGGCCGAAGGCCGCGGCGCGACGATGATCTTCACCCGCACCAAGCGCACAGCCCAGAAGGTGGCCGACGATCTCGCGGAACGCGGCTTCTCCGTCGGTGCCGTCCACGGTGACCTCGGACAGATCGCCCGTGAAAAGGCGCTGAAGGGCTTCCGTAACGGCAAGGTCGACGTTCTGGTCGCCACCGACGTCGCTGCCCGCGGTATCGACATCGACGACGTCACCCACGTCATCAACTACCAGTGCCCCGAGGACGAGAAGACCTACGTCCACCGCATCGGTCGTACCGGCCGCGCCGGACGCACCGGCATCGCCGTCACGCTGGTCGACTGGGACGACATCCCTCGCTGGCAGCTCATCGACAAGGCACTGAGCCTCGGAATCCCCGACCCGGTCGAGACCTACTCCAGCTCGCCGCACCTCTACGAAGAGTTGTCCATTCCGGCCGATGCCAAGGGCACTGTTCGCAAGGCCAAGGCCGCACCTGAGAAGGCAGCAACGGACAAGGCAGCAACGGAAAAAGCAGACGCGCCGAAGTCGACCGACTCGGACGGCAACGAAGAGAAGGCCGCTCCCCGCCGCAACCGGACCCGTCGCCGCACCCGCGCCGGCGCTTCGACCGACGCCCCGACGTCCACCACCGCCGGCGCCACCACAGCTCCCCCTTCGGCACCCGCGGCAACCGCTGCCGAGAACTCGGACGAAGACGGAGCGGCCAAGCCGCGTCGCCGTCGGCGTCGTCGCCCCGCGGCTTCCGCGACAGCAGGCGCCGCAGAGTAAGCTGCCGATGTGCTGGCTCCCGAAAGGCGTACTCGCTCAGATGTGATCGGTGCGCTGGCAATCGCGCTGGCCGTAATCGTGGCGGTGACCGTTGTGTGGTTGCGCAGTGATGCGCGCGGAACCACCTCGGTCACCGCCGAATCTCCACTCCCACCTCTGTCGACGTCGGTGTTGTTACCCGACATCCTGAAGCAGACGTGGGAATCTCCCAGTGCCGACTCGACGGCACCGATCACCGTCGGAAATGCCGTCGTCACCGCCGACGGCTCCGAGGTGATCGGCCGCGATCCGGCAACGGGCGAAGAAGTATGGCGATACGCGCGCAACATTCCGCTGTGCGGCGCGATCGGTTCGTGGGATCGCGTCGTCAGCGTCTATCAGGACGATCGCGGTTGCTCTCAGGTCACGTCGCTGGTCGCCGACACCGGCGCCCGAAAGGACCAGCGCAACAGCGACGCCGATTCTGCGGTCAGCCTTTCAGCGGACGGCACCTACCTGATTTCGCGCGGCAGTGAGCGAATGGAGCTGTGGCGCTCGGACCTCGTCCGAACCCTCGAGTACGGCCGGGTCGACGCGAAGGTCAACCCCAACAAGCAACCCCGCACCGGATGCACGCTGCTCGACGCTGCGTCGAGCGCCAACCGAGTCTCGGTACTCGAGCGCTGCCCCGGTGAAGCCTCCAACAGGTTGACGGTGATGAATCCCGCACCCAAGGACGCCCAGGAACCCGAAGAGTACGGATCCGCGATTCTCCTCGACTCCGAGGGCGCCCGCCTGCTTGCCGTGGCCGGCGAAAAGACGGCCGTCTACCTCCCTGCCGCCAACGGAACCGTTTCTCGCATCACCATTTTCGACGGATCCGGCAATCCGATCGTCGACTATCCGATCGAGGGAACGGTGACCGAAGGCGCCCGCACCCACGCCGACAAGGCTTCGATCACGTGGTGGACCGGCTCGCAGACCGTCAACCTGCGCCTGAGCGATCTGGCTCCGACGTGGATCGTCAACGGAACGTCCGGACCCGGAAGCATGGTTGCCGGTCAGATGCTCATCCCCGTTCCGGGCGGCATTGCAGCCGTCAGTCCGTCGGACGGAGCGGTGCAGCGCATGATCGCAGTCGACCGCGGTGAGACGGCGACACCGATCGTGCTCGCCAGTGCGGGCGAGACGATTCTGGAACAGCGCGGCGATACCTTGTTCGCGCTGCGCTAGAAGCTCACCTTCCTCAGATCGCCAGCTCCGGCGCGAAAGTCACGACTTCGTTTCCAGCCCAATGCTTTACGAGATTGTCCGCGAGTTCACGATAGGCATCCGCACCCTTGTTCTTTCGTCCGGCGAGGACCGTCGCGCCCGACGCGGACGCCTCGGCGAACTTGACGGTGCGTGGGATCGGAGGCGCCAGAACGGCCAGGGAGTAGCGGTCGCTGACGTCGGCGAGCACGTCGCGACTGTGCGTGGTTCGAGCGTCGTACAGAGTCGGAAGTGCGCCGAGCAGAACAAGATCCGGGTTGGTGATGGCTTGGACTTCACGAACCGTACGCAGCAGCTGTCCGACGCCGCGGTGTGCGAGGGTTTCGCATTGCAGTGGAACCAGAACCGACTGCGCCGCAGTCAATCCGTTGAGTGTGAGCACACCCAACGACGGTGGGCAGTCGATGATGATGACGTCGTAAGAGCCCAGGAGCGGAGACAGCGCCCGCTTGAGCGCGAACTCTCGACCGGGTCGCATCAGGAGCAGCGCTTCGGCGCCCGCGAGATCGATCGTGGCCGGCAGGAGATCCATACCGTCGTCCGTCTTCAGCACGGCGTCGACCGCGTCGAGATCACCCGCCAGGACCTCGTTGACCGAACGCTCGAGGCGATCCGGGTTGTGTCCGAGCGAGAACGTCAGGCAGCCCTGCGGGTCGAGATCCACCACCAGAACTCGTTGTCCGAGCGCGGACAAAGCCGCACCGAGAGAAGCGACGGTAGTGGTTTTAGCCACGCCGCCCTTTTGATTCGCCACTGCGAGAACCGTCGTCACACGTAGATCCTTGCGCACTTCGCGCCAGGAGGCGAGCTACACACGCGAGGCAGCCTGCAATGATGGTCGACATGACCTCCCAGTCCGCCCCCTCGTCGATCCCCCTCGGTGCTCGCGTCGTACTCATGCGCCACGGTGAAACCGAGTGGGCACGCACCGGGAAACACACGGGCCGGACCGAGGTTCCGCTGACTCCGCTCGGCGAGATGCAGGCAACCGCGACCGGAAATCGCTTGCGAACCCTCGACCTCCGGAACCCCATGATTCTGACGAGTCCGCGGCTGCGCGCACAGTTGACGGGTGATCTCGCCGGCCTGCCGGAAGAGCGAACCTGGGATGCACTGTCCGAATGGGACTACGGCGATTACGAAGGCCTCACGACGCCCGAGATCCGCGCAACGGTGCCCGATTGGACCGTCTGGACGCACCCGTGCCCCGGCGGCGAGCAGGCCGATCAGATCCACGCCCGGACCGACATGGTGCTGTCGATGGTGCGTTCGCAACTACCCGAACGCGACGTGATCCTGATCGGGCACGGCCACTTCTCACGCGCACTCATCGCCCGCTGGCTCGAGCTCCCGGTGACGGAAGGAAAGCGTTTCGCCTTGTCCCCCGGCGCTTACTCGGTTCTCGGTTACGAGCACGGCGCCACCCACCTCGTCCATCACAACGTGCCGCCGCTCGTCGAGGCTTGAGGCCTAAGATTCTCCCTATGATCCGACGCGCCACGCCCGCAGACGTCCAGCCGATCACCGACATGATCTACGAGTTGGCCGACTACCAGAAGGCCCTCGACGAGTGCACCGTGAAGGCGGAACAGATCGGCGAGGCGTTGTTCGGGCCGGCCGCGACGGCCTTCGCGCACGTCGCTGTGAATTCGGCCGACGACGTCGTCGGCATGGCGTTGTGGTTTCGCAATTTCTCGACGTGGGACGGCGCTCACGGCATCTACCTCGAAGACCTGTACGTCAAGCCCAGTCAGCGCGGATCAGGCCACGGGAAGGCTCTTCTAGCCGCGCTCGCCAAGGAGTGCACCGACAACGACTACACCCGGCTGTCCTGGTCGGTGCTCAACTGGAACACCCCCTCGATCAAGTTCTACGAGTCACTCGGTGCCGACGCGAAGACGGAGTGGACCACGTATCGCCTGACCGGCACCCACCTCGGAGCTCTCGCCGCCGAAGCTGAGTAGGACCGAAGCAGGGTAGGCGTTCCGTCCTACTTGTCCCGCGGCTCGTCGGTCTCGTCCGGGCGTCCTTCTTCCGGCGACACCTCGTCTGCGTACGCTCCGTACTCCGCTGCCATCCATCGAGACGTCGGAGCCGAGAACAGGCAGCCCAGAGCGCCGAGAACGACGACACCCAGAACGATGCCGAGCGGCACCTGATGCGAATCGGTCAGGAGCGACCAGGCGACCGGCAGGAGCAGCAGCTGAGCGACGACGGCGATTGCCCGGCCCCACCGGCGGCCCGTCAGCAAAGCGATACCGGCAGCCAACACCGCGCCGCCGAGGATCGCGACCCACGCGGCAAATCCGTATCCGTTGGTGACGCTCTGATCGTGGCCGGTTGCACCGCGAATCACTGCGACGATCGCGAACCCGGCGGCAACCAGCCCTTGCAGCGTCACGAGGGCACCTGCCCATGTGACTGTCTTGGGCAGGGCGTTCGGACTGGCGGTATTCGGCACGAGGCCAGCCTAGAACACGACACCGGATAGGCTCATGCCCCGTGCGCGCACTGCTGATCGTCAACCCCAATGCCACCTCCACCACCGCTGCCGGTCGTGACCTGTTGGCACACGCCCTCGAGAGTCGGGTGCGACTTACTGTGGCGCACACCACACATCGGGGTCATGCCGCCGAACTGGCGCGCGAAGCCCACGAAGACGGCTTCGGCTCGGTGATCGTCCACGGCGGCGACGGAACGGTCAACGAAGTGGTCAACGGACTGCTCGGGTCACCGCATCCCGCGTCGATGAAATCGGTTCCGGTCGGTCCGATCCCGACGATCGCTGTCGTCCCGGGAGGCTCGGCAAACGTTTTCGCGCGCTCACTCGGTATTGCCGCCGACCCGATCGACGCCACGAACCAACTCGTCGACCTCCTCTCCGAACGGACCAGGCGCCGAATCGGGCTCGCACACTGCGACAACCGTTGGTTCACGTTCAACGCCGGAATGGGCCTCGACGCCGATGTGTGCGAGGCCGTCGACGCCAGCCGTAAGAACGGTGACGCCGCCACACCCGCCCGGTATGTCCGAACCGCGATCGCGGCGTTCTTCCGTGCCAAGCGAGCCGAACCAGCGCTGACCGTCCACCTTCCCGATCAGGATCCCGTCTCCGGAGTCCACTACGCATTCGTCTCGAACTCGAGCCCGTGGACATATCTGGAAGAGCGTCCCGTCCACACCAATCCGGGAACGACCTTCGACAGCGGACTCGGCATCTTCGCCATGACGAGCACCAAAGTTCTGCCGTCCCTGCGGGTTGTGCGGCAACTACTCGCACGCGGCGCGGAGCCGAAATCGAAGGTCCTCTTACGCACCGACGACGTCCCGACAATCACCATCGAATCGTCGCGACCGATCGGACTCCAGATGGACGGCGACTACATCGGACTTCGTGAAAAGGTCGAATTCACCTCGGTCCCGGATGCACTGGAAGTGTTCGCACCGATTGCGACGTGAGTCAGGCAACACGTTTGACCTGCAAAAACTCTGGTGCCAAAAGGTCGAAATCGGGTAAAATGCCGGTGACGCCCAGGTGGCCGTCAGGTGTGTCACAAATTAGTGAGTTGGCCCACGAACCCGTTCAAACCTATTGACATACCGCGAGTTCGTGAAAGCATTCACAAGTAACAGTGCGGAAACATTGATGACGCACACACAAACTCATTGGTACCAAATGGTGTGAATACACACCCAATTAAGGAGCGAAAAAAGATGGACTGGCGCCACAACGCAATCTGTCGCGACGAGGATCCCGAACTGTTCTTCCCTGTGGGAAACAGTGGACCGGCCCTCGCTCAGATCGCTGATGCCAAGGTTGTCTGCAACCGCTGCCCCGTCACCGCCGAGTGCCTGTCGTGGGCTCTCGAGTCCGGCCAGGATGCAGGCGTCTGGGGCGGAATGAGCGAAGACGAGCGTCGCGCACTCAAGCGTCGTAACGCACGTACCCGTGCACGCACTTCCGTCTAGGTAGAACCGAGACGTTCGACTCGCGGCGGAGAACAGCCCCTCTGCACAGTCGAAGACGACAGCCCGGCACCACATGGTGCCGGGCTTTTTGTCTGCTCGAATCGCTAACGCTGCTCGAATCAGTAACGCGCAGAACGTCTACCGAGCGGCACACGCAGAACCGCGTCGGTACCGCCTCCGCTTCCCGGGTGCAGTCCGAGCGAGCCACCGAGCTCGGCTCCCAGCAGAGTCCGCACGATCTGGAGTCCGAGGCGATCGGACTTCTCGAGGTCGAAGTTCTCCGGCAGGCCGCGCCCGTTGTCGTGGATGATCACGTCCAACCAGCGTGCAGAACGCTCGGCACTGAGTGTGACCGTGCCGGTCACGCCCGGATCGAAAGCGTGCTCGATCGCGTTCTGCACCAACTCCGTCAGCACCATGACCAGCGGGGTGGCGCGCTCGGCGGAGAACACTCCGAAACTGCCCTCACGCCGAATCGTCACCGGCACACCTACTCCCGCGACATCGGAGAGCATGGGAACCAACCGGTCGATCACCTCGTCGAGATCCACCTCTTCGTCCACCGACATCGACAAGGTGTCGTGAACGAGGGCGATGGACGTCACGCGTCTCACCGACTCTGTCAACGCTTGTCGCGCTTCGTCGTTGCCGGTTCGCCTGGCCTGTAGACGCAGAAGCGCCGCGACGGTTTGCAGATTGTTCTTCACTCGATGGTGAATCTCGCGGATGGTTGCGTCCTTGCTCAGCAGAGCGCGATCACGACGCTTGACCTCGGTGACGTCGCGGACGACGACCGCAGCACCGACATGCCGGCCGCCAGGCTTGAGAACCAGGGCCCGCAGCAGAACGGTCGCCCCGCGCGCCTCGATCTCCATACGGCGACCGGGCTTGTCCGCCAACGTATCTCGGATGTATCCCGCAGCTTCCTGAGACTCGAACGGGTCGGTGACCAACGAACGGGTCAGCGCTGCGAGGTCTTGACCCACCAGATCCGAACTCAGACCCATCCGGTGATAGGCCGAGAGCGCGTTCGGGCTGGCATAGACGACTGTGCCTTCGGTATCGAGACGGATGAAGCCGTCGCCCGCACGTGGGCTCGAGTTCGTGTCGGAGCGCGATTCTCGGATCGGGAAGGTTCCGTCGCTGATCATCTGACACAGGTCTTCGGCGCAATCGAGATACGCGAGCTCGAGCGGACTCTGCGCTCGCTGGTGCGACAAGTTGGTGTCGCGGCTCAGAACAGCGATGACTCGCCCGTCCAGACGCACCGGAACGGCTTCCCGACGCGGCGGCATTCCTTCACGCCACGTCTCGTCTTCCCCGCGCACGACGCGGCCCTCCACGAGAGCGCGAAGAACCTGCGGGTGCTCGGACTCGGAAACGACCGTTCCGACCGCATCCTCCGGAAAAGCCGTCGATGCCGTTGTCGGCCGGCAATGCGCGACGCAGATGACCGTCCCCTCGGATCGGTTCTTCTCCGATTCGGTGCCCACCCACAAGAGAACGTCGGCAAAGGAGAGGTCGGCGAGCAGTTGCCACTCCCCCACGACGCGCTGGAGATGGTCGACCGCCGCACCGGGAAGATCGGTGTGTTCGGCGAGGAGGTCACTGAGAGTGGACATCGTCCGGCTTAGGAGATCACGGCGATCAGATCGCCTTGCTGAATCACGTCGCCGACCTTGACGCCCACCGTCGTCACCGTTCCCGGAACCTCGGCCAGGACGGGAATCTCCATCTTCATGGATTCGAGGATGACCAGGGTGTCGCCGTCCGCAACGACGTCTCCCTCGCTCACGACGACCTGGTAGACCGTCGAAACCATCTCGGCGCGCACGTCTTCTGCCATCGTGAACCTCACTTCTGTCGGAACTGCACTCTGACCACGAAAATACGTCGACGGATCACTCGATCGACCTGCCAATGGAACCACACCGGCATCGGCGTGAAACAATGACGCGAAAGAAACAGAAGGGAGACCAATCATGGGTAAGCGTGGTCGTAAGAAGCGCAGCCGTAAGGGCAACGCCGCTAACCATGGCAAGCGTCCAAACGCCTGACATGTAGCGCAACAAAACGTCCGAGGGGCGGGGAAGCATTGCTTCCCCGCCCCTCGGCGTTACTGCCTTCCGACTGCTGCCGCTCAGATCTTCGCTGACGGACTAGCTGTCGGTTTCGGTAGTCGTTATGACGATGGTCCGACGCAACTCGACGGTGAGCCTCTGACGCAGGCTTTCCGGCGCATGGTCTCCGCCGCACTTACGGTTGATCAGGCTCTTGACCTTCTCTTCGATCCCGTAGGCCTCGAGGCACGATCCACAATCGTCGATATGACGCTGCAGGCGAGCACGACTCGAATCGTCGCATTCACCGTCGAGCATCAACCAGACGTCGGCGATGACTGCCGAGCAGTCGAGCCTTTCGAATTCGTCCTGCTCACTCATCGTGTGACACCTTCCGTCTCGGTGGCTGCGACTGTGGCTGTGTCGACCGCGCCGTCCCGATTGAATCCCCGGTCTTTTGCGACATCGGCCAAAAGACCACGCAATTGCTTGCGACCACGGTGCAGTCGCGACATCACCGTTCCGATGGGTGTGCCCATGATCTCCGCGATCTCCTTGTACGGGAATCCTTCGACATCGGCGTAGTACACGGCCATACGGAATTCCTCGGGAAGCGACTGCAGCGCCGCCTTGATGTCGTCGTCAGGCAACGCGTCGAGCGCCTCCACCTCGGCCGATCGCAGCCCCGTCGAAGTGTGCTCGGCGGTGGCGGCCAACTGCCAGTCGGTGATCTCGTCCGTCGGATACTGCGCGGGTTGGCGCTGCTTCTTGCGGTACGAGTTGATGTAGGTGTTCGTGAGAATCCGGTACAGCCAGGCTTTCAGGTTGGTACCGGCACGGAACGAACGGAAAGCGGTGTACGCCTTGACGTACGTCTCCTGCACGAGATCCTCGGCATCAGCCGGATTCCGCGTCATGCGCAGGGCAGCGCCGTACAACTGGTCGAGCAGCGGGAGCGCGTCGCGCTCGAACCGGGCAATCAACTCATCCGCAGTTTCGGGCGTTTCGGACACTGCGCCGTCGATAGGTTCAGCTACCCCTGACGGTTCGTCCTTGGGCCGGTCGTGTTCCAGCACTCTGATCCCTTCACTAGCCGTAGGGATCAAGGTTACCGCCAACTGAAGATCCGACCCACGGGCCGGTGGTGGCTCACACACAGCCAGCACGGTCGCTCCTTCGCTTCTCGGGACAAGTTTCATCAACTGGTACCAACACGGGAGTCAGCGACTCTGTTCCCGGCCTGGTCGAATGCACCTCTCGGCGATCCACATAGGGTGTTCCTCATGGCCGGAACAGCGACCCCTGCGACCGTACTTCTCGACAAGTCGAAGACACCGCACCGCGTCCACAGCTACGACCACGATCCTCGCGCCGAATCTTTCGGCGACGAGGCGGTCACTGCACTGGCAGAGTCGACAGGCGTCGAGGCCGCCCAGATCTTCAAGACCTTGGTCGTCAAACTCGACACCGGCAAGCTCGCCGTCGCGGTCCTGCCGGTCCCGGACAAGCTCTCGCTCAAAGCTGCAGCCGCTGCCCTCGGTGCGAGCAAAGCCGTCATGGCCGATCGCGCCGAAGCCGAGCGCTCGAGCGGCTACGTCTTCGGCGGTATCTCACCGCTCGGCCAGCGCAAGAAACTGCCGACAGTGATCGATGCGTCGGCGCTCGACTGGGACCGCATTCTCTGCAGCGCCGGCCGACGCGGGCTCGAAATCGAGCTGGCTCCGACGGACCTCACGCAGCTCAGTGGCGCGGTCACGGCGCAAATCACGGCGGGCTGAGTATCCGGTCGCTACGGTCTCACCATGCGACCACACCTGAAAACTCTTGCACTGACCGCTGCAGCGGCAGCCCTCACCGTCTCGCTGACGGCCTGCGGGAGTTCGGACAATGCCGCCAAGGAAGTCACGGTAGTCGGATCAGGGCAGGTCCGCGGGGCGCCGGACATCCTCAATGCCGACATCGGCATCGAGGTGGTTGCCCCGGATGTATCGGGAGCGGTCTCGGAGGCGAATGACAAGGCCCGTCAGATGATCGACGCGATAGTCGCCGCCGGGGTTGCCCCCGAGGACGTGCAGACAAGCGATCTGTCCGTCCAGCCGCAGTACGACGCCAGCGGCGGACCGTTCGTCGGCGGCAACGTGACCGGCTACCGGGCGACCAACTCGGTACGAATCGTCGTCCGCGATCTCGACAAGGCCTCTTCTGTCCTGGACGCCGGCATCGCGGCGGGCGGAAACGCGGCACGGCTCGGTAACGTCGCCTTCGCCATCGACGACGACTCTCAGCTTCTGGCCGACGCTCGCACCCGTGCCTTCGAGGACGCGAAGAACCGTGCCGAGCAGTACGCGGATCTGTCCGGGACGTCGCTCGAAAACGTCGTGACCATCACCGAGGCACACGACACGAGTGGCGGTCAGACCATGCGCGCTCCCGACGCCTCGATGTCCGACATGGTTCTCGCCCCGGGAACCCAGCAGGTCTCGTTCGAAGTGACCGTCACCTGGGCTCTCGGCTGACTGCTAGAGCAGGCTGATCTGCTCGCCGGCACGGTCGACGTCCGGCTCGATCAACTCGTGCCCGTTGTTCTTGACACTGTTGACCAGCGGCCGGACTCGATCGACGTCGATCCGCTCGAAGAGGTCCGGTACCGGTTCGAGCAGAGCCGAATCGACGGTGTTGTCGGGATCGAGCCACGCCTCCCAGCGGTCACGAGGCAGGGCGAGGGGCATGCGGTCGTGAACCTGCTCGAGGTGACCGAGAGAGTCGACCGTGACGATCGAGCAGCTCAGAACGGGGCTCGCGTTCTCGACCCTCGGGTCCCGCCAGGCAGACCACACGCCCGCCATGAACAGCCGTGATCCGTCGTCGGGGTGCATGTAGTAAGGAATCTTCGCTGCCTTCTTGCCGCCGGTGGCCTCGGTCTGCCACTCGTACCACCCGTCCATGGGGACCAGACAACGCTTGAACTTGAAGGCGGTCCGAAACGCCGGCTTCTCCGCCAGCGAGTCGGCGCGGGCGTTGAACAGGACCGGACCTTTGCCCAGTTCCTTGGTCCACGACGGCACCAATCCCCACCGCATCCGCCGAATCCTCTTGGTCGGATCGCTGTCGGGGTTCTCCCGATCGTGGCGTTCGACGACGGTCAACACCTCGGTCGTGGGGGCCACGTTGTAATCGGCTTCGACGGGCGCCGAGTGGTCGGTCTCGTCGAGCGCATCGAGTTCCACCGCCAGGGTGGCCGGGTCCGCTGTGGTCGCATACCTTCCGCACATGACACCCAGGGTGGCACGGTTTCGACCATTCCCCCACCGATGAGAGAAGATGGACCATGTGAGTCTGAGTCTGTGGAGCGCCCCGAGGGCCCAAGCACCCGTCGATGCAGTGGTGACGCTGCCCGGATCCAAGTCCATCACCAATCGAGCTCTGATTCTGGCCGCACTTGCGGATGGCCCGTCCACGATCACCGGTGCGCTCCGCAGCCGTGACGCCGACCTGATGATCGCAGCTCTGCGTAACCTCGGCATCGGCGTCGAGGAAGCCGGTGATGCGACCACGCTTCGCATCACCCCTGGACCCCTGCGCGGCGGCGAAGTCGACTGCGGCCTGGCCGGCACCGTGATGCGCTTCCTGCCGCCACTCGCCGCGATGGCCGACGGCATCGTCCACTTCGACGGCGACGAGCAAGCACGCACACGACCGCTCGGCACCATCTTGGAAGCACTGCGCGGTCTCGGCGCTCGGATCGAGGGTGACGCACTCCCGTTCACCGTCACCGGAACCGGATCCCTACGCGGCGGGACGGTCACCATCGACGCATCCGGTTCGTCGCAGTTCGTCTCCGGTCTCCTGCTCTCGGCTGCTGCGTTCGAAGAGGGTGTCACCGTTCACCACGACGGCAAGCCCGTCCCGTCCATGCCACACATCGACATGACCGTCGAGATGCTCCGCGAGGCCGGAATTTCCGTGACGACGCCAGCCACGGGCGGTGACGCGGACACCTGGCGTGTGGCACCGGGGCCGGTGCGCGCCGTGGACTGGGCGATCGAACCCGATCTCTCCAACGCCACACCGTTCCTGGCCGCTGCCGCAGTGACCGGCGGAACCGTCAGCGTCCCGATGTGGCCGTCGTCGACGACGCAACCCGGCGACGCGATCCGCGGGATCCTCGCCTCGATGGGGGCCGACGTCACTCTCGCCGATGGTGTCCTGACCGTCCGCGGCCCGGAGAAACTGCGCGGCATCGACATCGACCTCCACGACGTGGGAGAGCTGACCCCCACCGTGGCGGCCCTGGCCGCTCTCGCCGAGGGCACCTCGCATCTACGAGGAATCGCGCACCTGCGCGGGCACGAGACAGACCGTCTCGCCGCCCTCGCCGACGAGATCAACAAACTCGGCGGCTCCGTCACCGAAACCGATGACGGCCTGACGATCGTTCCCGCGGAACTCCATGGCGGACAATGGCTCTCGTATGCCGACCACCGCATGGCAACAGCCGGCGCCATCATCGGCCTGGTCGTCGACGGTGTCGAGGTCGACGATGTCGGAACAACGGCCAAGACACTGCCGGGCTTCGAGAACATGTGGTTCGACATGCTCGAGAGTTCGCCGGCGACACCGAAGGCAAGCTTCTGAGTCCGCGGCAGTACGACGAGTCCGACGTCCGGGTACGCCCCGGGCGCGGATCCCGCCCCCGTACGAAGACTCGGCCCGAACATCTCTCGGCCGAATCGGGGATGGTGGTGTCGAAGGATCGTGGCCGTTGGGGTTGCGTCCTCGGCGGCGATCCCGACCGGCTGATCGTCACGATGCGCGCCCGCGAACTTGGCCGGACCCCCATCGTCGTCGGCGATCAGGTGGACATAGTCGGCGATCTGTCGGGCAAAACCGACACCCTGGCGCGCATCGTCCGGGTCTCCGAGCGTTCGACGGTTCTACGACGGACCGCCGACGACACCGATCCCTTCGAACGTATCGTCGTCGCGAACGCGGAGCAGTTACTCATCGTCGTGGCACTCGCCGATCCCCCACCGCGCACCGGCTTCGTCGAGCGCGCACTGGTCGCCGCCTACGTGGGTGGCCTGACGCCGATCGTCTGCCTGACCAAGAGCGACCTCGAACCGCCGGAGGAATTCGCGAGCACGTTCGCCGACCTCGACATCCAAGTGGTCGTCGCCGGTCGCGACGATCCCCTGGACGAACTGACGCAGATCCTCGAGCACAAGTTGACCGCCCTGATCGGACATTCCGGCGTCGGAAAGTCGACACTGGTCAATCGCCTTGTCCCCGATGCCAATCGAGCGGTCGGCATCGTATCCGGCGTCGGCAAGGGCCGGCACACGTCGACGCAATCGGTGGCACTCCCGCTCGCCGGTGGCGGCTGGGTGATCGACACCCCGGGCATCCGTTCGTTCGGTCTGGCGCACATCTCGCCCGAGAACGTGGTGGCGGCGTTCTCGGATCTCGCTGCGGCGATCGAGGATTGCCCGCGCGGATGCACGCACCTCGGACCGCCGGCAGATCCCGAATGCAAGCTCGACCTGCTGGAGGGCAAATCAGCTCGACGGGTCGTCGCTGTGCGACAACTGCTGGAAGCGATCAAGTCCAACGATCAGTACTGAGCGCCCCCGAGCGACGTTCCGGGCGAGAACAGCAAAGCGGCCCGACACCATCGAATGGTGTCGGGCCGCTTGCTGTCTACGGTCAGCGCAGTCGACGATCAGCGCAGGCCGAGGAGGCTGCGCAGCTTTCCGCTCTTGCGCTTACGTGCGATGGCGCTCTTGAGGCCACTGCGACGCCCGGTCACGGGATCGACAGTCGAGGTAAGTTCGCCGTCGAACATCCGCTCCGACGCCGTCTCGGGCGCATTGTCGACGGTGTCCTTGAGGTACTTGTTGGGCAGCGACAGCTTGGCGATGGTTCGCCAGGACTTGGCGTACTGCACGGCAAGCGGGCCCGTCGTATACGGCAAGTCGTACTTGTCCGCGAGCTGACGCACCGTGACCGCGATGTCCTTGTAGCGGTTGCTGGGCAGATCGGGGAACAGGTGGTGCTCGATCTGGTAGCTCAGGTTGCCCGTCATGAAGTCCATGAGCGCGCTGCCCTCGATGTTGGCGCTGCCGAGCATCTGACGCAGGTACCACTGAGCCTGCGTTTCCTTGTCGATGTCTTCCTTGGTGAACTTCTCGGCACCGTCCGGGAAGTGGCCGCAGAAGATGACCGCGTTGGTCCACACGTTCCGCAGAGTGTTGGCGGTGAAGTTGGCCGACAACGTGCTCTTCCACGCCGGGCCGGTGATGGCCGGGTAGATGACGTAGTCGCGCAGGACCTGCTTGCCGATCTTCTCGCCGACCTCACGGAGCTTGCGCTGCGTCTCTTCCTTGTCGGCGCGGCCCTTGGCCACCTTGCCGAGCTCGAGGTGCTGTGCGGCGATGCCGTACTCGAAGAACAGCGCGAGCAGCGTGTTGTAGACCAGGTTGCCGGCGTTGAAGGGCTTCCAGCGCTGATCGCGGGTGACGCGGAGGAGTCCGTATCCGACGTCGTCGTCCATTCCGAGGACGTTGGTGTACTTGTGATGCAGGTAGTTGTGGGTCTGCTTCCAGTGCGCAGACGGGCCGGTGACGTCCCACTCCCACGAGGTGGAGTGGATCTCCGGGTCGTTCATCCAGTCCCACTGCCCGTGCATCACGTTGTGCCCGAGTTCCATGTTCTCGATGATCTTCGAGAGCGTCAGCAGGCCAACTCCGGCGAGCCACGCCGGACGACGACGGCTGGCGAAAAGCACTGCGCGGCCGCCGATTTCGAGCGAACGCTGCAGACGAATGACGTTGCGCACGTATCGCGCATCCTTCTCGCCGCGCGACTCCTCGATGTCGCGACGAATCGCGTCGAGTTCGCGGCCGAGCGCTTCGATGTCGGCGTCCGTGAGATGTGCGTATTCCTTGACATCTGCAATCGCCATGGAAAGCCTCCTAGCAGTGAGTTAGGCGCAAAGTAGTAAGTGCAGAACGATCATCGATTCGAATCGTTCAGATCAACTGCACCTACTGTAGCGTAACTTACGGCACCGTAGGTTAGGTTTTTCCCGATGTAACCTATATCACTTCCGGCGCTTCGGCATGCGGGAACGGGCCTGCGACTTGAGTGCGGTCAACAAACCGAGACGCTTACCGGTGATCGGATCGGTACGAAGGTCCTCGACCATCGCCATGGCTGCGTCCCGGAATCCCGAGTCGCGGAACCGCAGTTCCGAAGACGTTTCCGGAGCATTGTCCGAGGTTGCGGTCAGCCACTTGTCCGGCAAAGCCAACTTGTGGATGGTGCGCAGAGCCAGAAGATACTGCTTGAAGAGCGAACCGGTGGTGTACGGGAGATCGAACTTCTCGCACAATGCACGCATCTTCACAGCGATTTCGGGATAGCGGTTGCTCGGCAGATCGGGAAACACGTGATGCTCGATCTGGTAGCTCAGATTGCCGCTCATGAGTCCCATGAGCTTGCCGGAATTGAAGTTCGCGCTACCGAGCATCTGGCGCAGGTACCACTCGTGACGAGTCTCCTGCTCGAATTCGGCAACCGTGAACTTCTCGGCACCGTCCGGGAAGTGGCCACAGAAGATGACGACGTACGCCCACAGGTTGCGCACGAGGTTCGCGGTCGCATTGGCCGACATGGTCGACTTCCACGCCGGCCCCGTCAGCGCCGGGAACAAGATGAAGTCCTTGCCCACCTGACGAAAGATCTTGCGCGCGAAGTCTTTGTTCGCCTGCGAGTTCAGCTGCCCCTTTTCCGCGCCCTCCAACTCGGCTGCCGCCGTGAGGTCGTGCAGTGCGATGCCCCACTCGAACGTGGCCGCCAAGATCACGTTGGCGATCGGCTGGAAGAGGTTGATCGGCTTCCACGGCTCGTCACGAGTCATACGCAGAATCCCGAAACCGAGATCCTCGTCCATGCCGACGACGTTGGTGTACGTGTGGTGCTGGTAGTTGTGGGCGCGCTTCCAATGCTCGGAAGGACCGGTCTGATCCCACTCCCACGAGACGGAGTGAATCTCGGGATCGTTCATCCAGTCCCATTGCCCGTGCATGACGTTATGCCCGAGCTCCATGTTCTCGATGATCTTCGACAGGCTCAGCAGGGTCGTGCCGACCAACCATGCCGGTCGGTACCGACTGCCGAACAATGCGATACGCCCGCCGAGCTCCAACGCCCGCTGGACGCGAATGACGCGACGAATGTAGCGGGCGTCCCGGATCCCACGAGAGTCTTCGATGTCGAGTCGAATCTGATCGAGTTCACGTCCGAGAGCTTCGACATCGGCCTCGGTGAGGTGCGAAAACTCTTTGATATCGGTGATGGCCACCGTGGTCCTCCGTGTGCCTAGAAGCTATGCGTCCAGCGTACAGTCGCCGGCGGCGGCGGAGATGCACGTCTGGATGCGCTCGCCCTCCGCGTGCTGTTTCCCCGAGCGTAGATCGATCGCGTGGCCGGCAACGAGAGGTACGACACACGTCTGGCAGATGCCCATGCGGCAACCGAACGGCATCAAGGCACCGGACTGCTCGCCTGCCTCCAGAAGCGTTGTCGCACCGTCGACGGTGATCGTCTTACCCGACTTCTCGAACGTGACCGTGCCACCGTCGGCCGAAGCGTCGATGCGCGATACGGCGAACCGCTCCATGTGGAGTCGATCCTCGATGCCTTCCGCCTTCCAGACGTCTTCGAGCTCGTCGAGCAACGGGAGGGGCCCGCACGCCCAGGTGTGGCGCTCACGCCAGTCGGGGCAGACCGTGTCGAGAGAACTGAGTTTGAACTTTCCGTCACGGCGCGTGAGTTGAACGTGGCTCACGAAGTCCTCGTGCTCGGCGTGCAGTGCTGTGAGTTCGTCGGCGAACATGACGTCGGATTCCGTCGGAGCCGAGTGGATGTGCATGACGTCGGGCAATTGACCGCGCCGGTTCATCGTCCGCAACATGCCCATGACCGGAGTGATGCCACTGCCGGCGGTGATGAACAGGATCTTCTCCGGTGGCGGATCCGGCAACGCGAAGTTGCCCGAAGGCGTGGCCAGTCGAACGATGGTTCCCGACGGCACGGCCCCGCTGACGAGGTGGCTGGAGAGAAAGCCCTCGGGCATGGCCTTGACCGCGATGGAAATGCGCTTGTTCTCCCAGTTGGGAGGCGAGGTAAGTGAGTACGACCGCCAATGCCAACGGCCGTCGATATGCAGACCGATGCCGATGTACTGCCCCGGCTGGTAGTTGAAGTCGAATCCCCAACCCGGCTTGATGACGATGGTCGCCGAGTCCGTGGTCTCGGGCCGGACTTCGACGATCTGACCACGCAGCTCGCGCGCGGACCACAACGGATTCGCGAGGTGAAGATAGTCGTCGGGAAGCAATGGTGTGGTCAGCCGAGCCGCCGCACCGCGAAGCAGATTGAGCTTCGACCGCGCTGCCGGAACTACCGACGCTGCCGGTGCCTCGATCCAGTCCTTCAGACCCATCAGACCTCCACCTCTCACCTTCCGAACCCACTGCCTACGGTACCGTAGGTTATCAGGTTACGGTACCGTAGGTTACTTCACGGTAAGCACATTCACAGCAGGTCGAGCAAGAACGGCAACTCCTGCGCGGCGTACCACGCCAACTCGTGGTCCTCCGCGTCACCGAGCGTGAACTCGGCATCGGCGTCACCGAGATCCGCCGCGTCGACTATGCCAGCAGCGCGCTCGATGTCCGATTCTGCCTGTTCGAGGTCGACATGCACAGATGCAACCTGAGCCATCGTGACAGGACCCGCCAATCGGACTACCGAATCGTCGAGATCGGGCCGTAACTTCACATCGGCATCGTCGACGTCGGCGGCAACGACAGCACGCCGGAAGGTGACGTCACCCTCGGTTCCGGCGATCAGCCGCAGCGACGCACGCGCAGCCTCACCCATGGCGACCTCGGCCAACTCGTCGTCGTCCCCCGCCGCGTACGACTCACGCAGAGTCGGGGTGACCGCAAAAGCCGTCCGGCTCATCGGGTCGAACTCCTGATCTGCGACCAACTGCTGCAAAATCTCGACCGTCGCCGGTACGTACACCCTCATGAGACCACCTTCATGCTCGTTCGTCACCGACTCGCATCCGTCAATTCCTCGAGTGACTCGAAGATCAGCGAACGAACGACGTCGACGTCCGACATCGCGTCACGGTCGGCATTCAAACCGTAGTAGACATTTCCGTCGTACGACGTCAGGGCGATGCTGAGTGTCTGATTCTTGAGTAGTGGCGACACGGGATACATCTCGAGCATCCGAGCCCCACCGAGGTAGAGCGGAAATTGCGGCCCTGGCGCATTGGTGATCATCAAGTTGAACATTCGCTGCGACAGACTGCTGGCCGCACGCGAGCTCATCGCATGCAGCGTCGCCGGCGCAAACCCGGACATTCGCACCATCGTCTGCGCGGTGACCCGCCGACCCTGACGCGCGAATGCCTCCGTCGCATGGGCCACGTGCGAGAGCCGAACCACCGCGTTGGGTTCACCGACAGGCAGGTCGATGAGGAACGAGGAAACATGTCCGGGCGCTTGCGGATCGTCGACGTCAGGACTCTCCGGGCCGTCGGTGTAGACCGACATGGGCACCATCGCTCGCACGATGGTCGCCTCGGTCACCGGTTCACCGCGCGAGAGCAACCAGTTCCGCATCGCACCCGCGATGACGGTCAGGATCACATCGTTGATCTCGCACCCGTACCGCGCACGAATGCGTCGATAGTCCTCCAGAGACGTCTTGGCCACCGCAAGGCGCCGATTGCGCGAGATGGTGGCATTGAGCGGGCTCGCCGGGGCCACCTGGGTCGCCGTTCGAACCACTTCTGCAAGCTTCCCGAGTGCACTCACTGCCTCGGTGACGGACGTGGTCACGTCGTTGAACGCTGCACGCGCCCGCGCGATCCCCTCCCCCGGGCTCGTCACGAGATCTGCCAGTGCACTGACCAACAAGCTGGTATCGCTCGGCGGCCTGGCGGGCATCCACAATTCTTCGGGGCCTGGCGCTCGATTCTTCTCCGGATCGAAGATCACCTGACTGATCTCGGGAGCCGCCTCGCCGTCCACCAACGACGAATGAGACTTCGTGAAGATGGCAAATCTGTTTCTGGTCAGCCCCTCGACCAGGTACATCTCCCACAACGGCCTCGTGCTGTCGAGTGGTCTCGACGTCAGCCGCGCGATCAGATCCATCAGCTGTTCGTCGGAGCCCGGTTTGGGCAGAGCAGATCGGCGAACGTGATAGGTGATGTCGAAATCCGAGTCGTCCACCCAGACGGGGCGGGCCAGACCGAACGCCACCTCGCGAACTCTCTGTCGGTACCGCGGAACCGATCCGAGCCGCTCTTCGACAAGTCGAAGCAACTCCTCGTGATCGATCCCGTTTCGCAGTTGCCTGAAGATCCCCAACGAGCCGACATGCATCGGCGTCGTCCCGGCTTCGAGGAAGTAGAAAGCGGCATCCTGAGTCGTCAGTCTGTTCACCATGGCTTCGTGTCCCCTCCTTCGCCGAGATCGAACAGAATCGACAACTCCTCGATGGTCGATTCCGAGCCGACGTGATGGACCCCGACCATCCCGACGGCCACAGCCGCCCGGACGTTGATTTCGAGATCATCCACGAAAACGAAATCCTCCGGCTCGACGCCCAAACGACTCGCTGCCAACAGATAGATCTCGGCGTCGGGCTTTGCCATCTCGACATCACCGGACAAGATCACGTCGTCGACCAAGACCCCGTCGCCGAGATCCCGCAACCACTGAGCACTGGCGCCGCCGGGATCGTTGCTGACGATTCCCGTCACGATTCCGCGGGCCTTCACCGCGCGCACGACCGCACTCAAGCCGTCGAGATCCGATCCCGGACCGAACAGCACGCCACCGACATCCAACAGAAGTCCCCGCACGCCATCACCCTAAGTCGCGATGGTGATCACGGCGACATCTCGAGCGATTCGTGTCATGCTTCTCACCATCGCTCGGGGGAGCGAAGTCCGAGACAGCTGTCTCGGACGCAGGATCATCCGGGGGGATGTCATGGAGCAGGACTGCAAGATCGTTCTCGAGCCGGCGCCGCAATTCGAGCCTCACCCGCATACCGTCGTGCTGTCGCGGCCAAAGTGCCGGCCAGACCGAACGCAGTGCCGAACAGACCGGATGCTGCGTCGCCCGCGAAAGACGCCACACAACGGAACGTCGCCCAGTACCGGGTTCACTCACGCTCCGGAACCGCGACTGGTAGGTGCCGACATCTTCTGGAACCGATCACTACGTCTGGTTCTCGAAACCGTCGACCGACGACGAAATCCACGGCAGCTCAAAGGCGTATTGACGCCGTCCGCCCTGGAAGTTGTTGCGAGACTTTACACTTCGGATTTCTCGGCCCGGAAGCTGGGCGGCGCGGCCGTTCACCGCACCCACCTTCAAGCAGTGTCGGAGAGTACCGCCGAAGTCTGTGCGACGTACACACGAGGCACGCAGACTTTTGCCGTCGCAGGCCGGATCGACCACACAGACGAAACAGGCTGGACGGTCACCGCACTACACGTGGTGTGACCGTCCAGCCTGCCGAGTACTGACTGCGCTAATACCTCAGCGCTTGCGCTTGGACTTCGGAGCTCGATTGCTCTTCGACTGCGTCCGTGCGGCTTCACGACGTTCGCGACGAGAGGCGGCACCGTCGCCGGTGTCGGCAGCCGAGTCACGTGTTGCCTTTGCCTTGCCGTCCTCGTCCGGGCCGGTGTACGTCAGACGCGACGGACCTTCGTCGTCAAGTCCCTTGGCGCGCAACGCCGTCGGGGCGGCAGTTCCGGCTGTCCTGGCCGCAGCCTCCTGCGTGGGGAGCGGCTTGGGCGCCGTGGCGGACGCCGCGGCGGCAGAGCCCGCGGTGACGGAAATTCCACTTGCGGGCTGCGCCGGAGCTGCCTCGACCTGCAGGTTGAAGAGGAATCCGACGGACTCTTCCTTCAATCCGTCGAGCATGCCGATGAACATGTCGTAACCCTCGCGCTGGTACTCGACCAGCGGATCGCGCTGGGCCATCGCACGCAGACCGATTCCCTCCTTGAGGTAATCCATCTCGTAGAGATGCTCACGCCACTTACGGTCCAGGACCGAGAGGAAGACACGACGCTCGAGTTCACGCATACCGTTTTCGCCGGCGATCGCATCGATCTCGGCTTCGCGCTTCTTGTACGCCGCGTGGGCGTCTTCGAGCAAAGCGGTTCGCAGGTCGTCACGGCTCAGGTCACTGTTGATGCCTGCGCCGTCCTCCCCTGCCAACGTCTTGTGATCGATGCCGACCGGGTACAGCGTCTTCAGCGCCGTCCACAGCTGCTCGAGATCCCAGTCCTCGACGTATCCCTCGGCGGTGGCACCGTCGACGTAGGCGGTGACCACGTCAGTGATCATCTGCTCGACCTGGCCTTCCATGTCCTCACCCTCGAGGATCTGGCGGCGCTCCTTGTAGATGACCGTTCGCTGCTGGTTCATGACCTCGTCGTACTTGAGGACATTCTTGCGAATTTCGAAGTTCTGCTGCTCCACCTGGGTCTGAGCGCTCTTGATGGCCTTCGAGACCATTTTGGCTTCGATCGGGACGTCGTCGGGCAGGTTCAGGCGCGTCATGATCGACTCGAGTGCCGAACCGTTGAAACGGCGCATGAGCTCGTCACCGAGCGAGAGGTAGAACCGCGATTCGCCGGGATCACCCTGACGTCCGGAACGACCACGCAACTGGTTGTCGATTCGGCGCGATTCGTGACGCTCGGTGCCCAGGACGTACAGGCCGCCGGCATCGCGGACCTTCTCGGCGTCTGCCTTGACCTCAGCCTTGACCTCGTCCAGGACTGCGTCCCAAGCCGCCTCGTACTCGTCCGGCGTCGTGACCGGGTCGAGGCCCTTCTTGCGCAGCGCGATGTCCGCGATGATGTCCGGGTTACCACCGAGCACGACGTCGGTACCGCGGCCGGCCATGTTGGTCGCGACGGTGACCGCGCCGGAGCGACCGGCCTCGGCGATGATGGTCGCTTCCTTCTCGTGGAACTTGGCGTTGAGGACGTTGTGGGCAACGCCGCGCTTGGTGAACTGCTTGGACAGGTACTCCGAGCGCTCGACGCTGGTGGTACCGATCAGGACGGGCTGGCCGTTCTCGTGGCGCTCGACGACGTCGTCGACCACCGCGTCGAACTTGGCTTCCTCGGTCTTGTAGATGAGGTCGCCGTTGTCGACTCGGACCATCGGACGGTTGGTCGGGATCGGGATCACACCGAGCGTGTAAGTCTGGTGAAGCTCGGCAGCTTCCGTCTCGGCGGTACCCGTCATGCCCGACAACTTGTCGTACAGACGGAAGTAGTTCTGCAGGGTGATGGTGGCAAGGGTCTGGTTCTCCGCCTTGATCTCCACCTTCTCCTTGGCCTCGATCGCCTGGTGCATGCCCTCGTTGTAGCGGCGGCCGACCAGCACGCGGCCGGTGAACTCGTCGACGATGATGACCTCACCGTCGCGGACGATGTAGTCCTTGTCCTTGGTGTAGAGCTCCTTGGCCTTGATCGCGTTGTTCAAGTAGCTCACCAGCGGCGAATTCGCGGCTTCGTACAGGTTGTCGATACCGAGCTGGTCCTCGACCAGTTCGACGCCCGCCTCGTGCACACCGATGGTGCGCTTGCGGATGTCGACCTCGTAGTGAACGTCCTTCTTCAGCAGCGGCGCGATGCGCGCGAACTCGCTGTACCACTTGCTGGAGCCGTCGGCCGGGCCCGAGATGATGAGGGGGGTTCGGGCTTCGTCGATGAGGATCGAGTCGACCTCGTCCACGATGGCAAACGCATGGCCACGCTGGACCAGGTCGTCCAACGAATGCGTCATGTTGTCGCGCAGGTAGTCGAACCCGAACTCGTTGTTGGTGCCGTAGGTGATGTCGGCTGCGTAGGCGACGCGGCGCTCGGCCGGCGTCATACCCGAGAGGATCACGCTGGTCTCGAGGCCGAGGGCGCGGTGAACGCGGCCCATCCACTCGGAGTCACGCTTGGCGAGGTAGTCGTTGACCGTCACCACGTGGACGCCGTCACCCGCGATCGCGTTCAGGTATGCCGGAAGAACACAGGTCAGGGTCTTGCCCTCACCGGTCTTCATCTCGGCGACGTTGCCGAAGTGCAGGGCCGCGCCGCCCATGATCTGCACGTGGAAGTGCTTCTGGTCGATCACGCGCCACGACGCCTCGCGGGCAACCGAGAATGCCTCGGGCAGCAACTCGTCGAGAGTTTCCCCGGCGGCATAGCGCTCACGGAACTCGGTGGTCTTGGCTTTGAGTTGCTCGTCTGTCAGGCCTTCGACATCGGGCGACAGAGATTCCACATGCTCGGCGATGTGCTTGAGCCGCTTGACCATGCGACCTTCACCAACACGGAGCAGCTTCGATAGCGACAGCGACGGCACAGTCTTCTTCGTCCTCAATCTTCGGCGACAGGGGGTCACACACTGAAAATCCGGCCGGGGTCCGAAAACTCCGGCCGGATTCCATGGTAGGCGCTACCGGCGGCGAGCGAGCAAACCCACCACCGATTGGGTCATGTCAGGCGGATCAATCCGTAGTCGAAAGCGTGACGACGGTAGACGACGGACGGCTTGTCCGACTCCTTGTCATGGAAGAGAAAGAAGTCGTGTCCGACCAGTTCCATCTCGTAGAGAGCGTCGTCGATGGTCATCGGCTCGGCCGGGTGATCCTTCGTGCGGACCACGCGTCCCGGGCCGTCGTACTCGTCCGGCTCTTGACCGTTCAGCGAAATGTCCGGTGTGACTCCGAGTGAGTCTGCGTCGACGAGGGAGGCGGTTGCCTCCGCGACGGACACCGGTCGCTTGTCGCCGTAATGGACCTTCTTGCGGTCCTTGGTTCGACGGAGGCGACTCTCGAGCTTGTCGATCACCGATTCGAAGGCGGCGTAGAAGCTGTCTGCGGCCGCTTCGGCTCGGGCCACCGGGCCTTTACCTCGAGCGGTGATCTCGACGCGCTGGCAACTCTTGGCCTGTCGTCGGTTGCGTTCATGTTGGAGTTCCACGTCGAAGTGGAATATGGAGGGGTCGAAGTGTTCGAGTCGCGCCAGCTTTTCCGAAACGTAGATTCGGAAGTGATCGGGGATCTCGACATTTCGTCCCTTGACTACGACGTCGGATCTCGGAGCTGCGGCATTCTCGGAACGCTCGATGGTGGCGTCCTCGATGAAAAACGAGGCTTGCGAAGGGGTCGTCACTCGTACCTCCCAATTACGGCCCCGCCCCACGGTGGGCGGCGGCAAATTCTGCAAGTACCGAGAGGGGATCCGCCCGGCACCAGTATCGAAGTACCACCTCCTACCAGTATTTTCGGGTGTGCCGCCGACGCTAGTACGTAACGCGCGCGAGTGCCACTGTTCCAACGAAATTCATCTAAGCCCCTGCAAGGACAAGCACGAGAGTTGTCCGAATCCCACTGAGCGAGAGGGCCCGAACCGACTCTGCCGCAGTCGCTCCCGTGGTGAGGACGTCGTCGAGCAGGACGATGTCACTGTCCCCGGCAATCGAAGAGATCGCAGTGGTGTCGAGAGACACATGACCGTTCACGTTGGTCACCCGGTCGGCCGCGGACAGTCCCACCGAGTCACGTACACCTCGCGTCATCCGGAGAATCGGACAGACACGTACCGGACGACCCGCGACAGAACCAATTTCCCGCTTTCCACGCATACTTTCGGCTATCCGGCGAATCGGATCACCTCCGCGAGATCGCGCCGCTCGGGCGCGCGTGGGAGCCGGCACCAGCACGATCGGCGGACGACCCCCGCTGCCGAGCTCGCCCCACCGTTCCAGAGTGGCCAACGCGTCGGCCACAGCGATCCCCAGAGGCATCGCGAGGTCCCGACGACCCCGTTCCTTCATCTCGATCACACTGCGCCGCCTGGGGCCGTCGTAGCGGCCGAGTGCCCAGACGGGCACGCCCGGATCCACGCGCGGACTCAGTTGAAGCGGATGATCGCGCAGCAGTTCCGCGCACTCACCGCACCACAGAGTCCCCGAGCGGCCACACCCACCACACTCGCGTGGCAACAGCAGGTCGAGCAGACCGGCACCGAATTTCTTGTCCCCCATGGCCGAATCATGAACCTGAGCACCGACATGCATCAGAGCGCAGACATTCACCAGAGCGCAGAGGCGTCAGCCAGGCAGAACCGGAATCGCCTTCTGTCCGGTCAGCACGGTCACCTCACGCCAGCGGCGATCCCCGGCGGGGTCGTTGTTGTTCAGTTGGAACACCGCACGCGCGTCGGCGACGTACTCGGTGGTCGGCGATGCATCCACGGAGGTGACGGGAGCGGTCAGGTTTCCACTCGGCAGCGCGTCCATCCGTGAGCCGTCGATCGCGACCTGGACAACCGGTATGTCGGCTCCACTGCGCGCGATCACGATGGTGTCGCTGTTGCTCCAGTCGAGTGAGAGCGCGGTACTGCCCAAGCCGGAGGCCACTGCGCGTGGACTCGTCAGGGCGTAGACCCCGCTGGCGGTGCGCACGACCACAGCCAGGTAGACCTTGCCGTCGATGATCATCGCCGCTCGCACGCCGTCCCGCGACAGACGCAGTTCCGAGATCGTGGAACCGACCGACGTCAGGGCCCCGACGTCGACGTTGGTGACCGACACCCGGCCGGTGCCTGGTTCACGGACGACCCGAACGACGGTATTGCCGTTCACAGCCGTCCAGACCGCGTTGTTGTCCAACTCCCACGAAGGCCTGGTGATGGCGCTGCCTTCGAGTACCGGAACGGACCCTTCGCCGTATGTCCCGAGCGACAAGTCGAATCTTGTGCCGGGATCCGGCCGAGCGGTGTCCGCGACGGCTGCCACCAACTTGCCGTCCCGTGAGAGAGCAGCCGCCGTGAGGTTGCCCGCATTGCCCGCGAAACCGGGCACCGGAGTCGCCTCTTGTTCGGTGACACTCACCAGTGACCCGTTGCGCAGTGCATGCAGTCCGACTGTTGCACTCGTGGTGGCCAGTGGGTTGGTGGATGCGACGTCGGCGGTGGTCCAGCCGTCGGCATGAGCCGCGTCCAGCGGTTCGCCGTCGATCTCCAGAACGTACGGCCCTGCCACATCGGCGTTGGCGAGCGTCCAAATGACCTGTGCTGCAAACAAACCGCGAGTAGCAGCATCCATCGGGTTGTCAAGGCGGAAGTTGATGCGCACACCACCGAGACCGACTCCGACCTGTCCCGGCTTACCGTCGGCCTTGGTGATCGGACCGATCACCGACACGCCATTGCCCAGTTCGTTTCGCACAGCCGGCGCCAGCGCTGCCTTCGGTCCGTCGATCATCAGACCGATCAGCTGAGCCGCCACCTGGTCCTGCCCGCCGGAGATCCAGCGAAGATCGGGGACGACCGTCTGGCTGGTGGGGTCGAGGAAGAACAACGACTTCCGCTGGTAAGCGCCGAGGAACTGCGGACGCTCCATGATCACGCCGGGAGGCAGATCACTGATCCGCCATTCGCCGTCGGTCAACGCCAGGGTCATCCTCGCTTCGAAGCTGCCCTCTTCGGGAACGTACAGTCCTCCCGGGTCGAGGCGACCGACCTTGTTCACACGAATCGTGTAGACGGCTTCGGTGCTGGTTCGAGAAACCGAGAGCACATCGACCTTGTCGACGATGACAGCACTTGCCGCGTCGTCCCAACGCGCCGAAGCGTCCTTGGTCAGGTACTGACGGGCTGCGGCGTGCCGGTTGGACGGATCGGTACTCGCCTTGACGAAGTCACGTACCAGCAGGTCCGGCTCTCGCCCCGAGGCCGGTGATTCGACGGAGGTTCCGGGCACAGCGGTTGCCAGAGTTCCGATTGCCTGCGGCGAGGAGGATTCCGGCAAACTCGCGCACGCGCCGGTCAGCAACAGCACGCTGAGCGTTGTTGCGAGAAGTGCCAGACGACGGCGGGTTCCGATCATGATCGATCCCCACCGTTGGACTCGTTCCGTGAGTCAGTTTCGCGCGGAGTCGGCAGGGACGACGTGACCTCGCCGACGGTATCGGCGACGATGTCGGCTTCGCTCGGCGTGCGGACGAACTTTGTGGTCGTCGGCTTGAGAGGCAGTGGGCTCGACACGACTTTCTTGCCACGGGTGCGCGAGAGCGTCAGCCGGAAGCAGGCGCCGACTCCCGGTTCGCCCCAGGCCTCGAGCTTGCCGTCGTGCAGATTCGCGTCTTCGACACTGATCGCGAGGCCGAGTCCGGTGCCGCCACTGCGGCGCACGCGGGACGGGTCCGATCGCCAGAACCGGTTGAAGACCAACTTCTCCTCGCCCGGACGCAACCCGACGCCACTGTCGCGGACGATGAAGGCGAGGGCATTGTCGTCGGCGCGAAGGCGAAGCAGAATCGGCTTCCCCTCACCGTGGTCGATGGCGTTGGCCAGGAGATTTCGCAGGATGCGTTCGACGCGGCGCGGATCGACATCTGCCATGACGGGCTCGTCGGGCATGTCCACGATCAGTTCGGTGCCGGATTCGCGGGCGAGATGGCGAACCGTGGAAACGGCCGCTCGCGCACACATACGCACGTCGAGTTGTTCGGATGCGAGTTCCGCGACACCGGCGTCGTGGCGGGAGATCTCGAGGAGGTCCGCCAGAAGCCCCTCGAACCTGTCCAGCTCGGCGACAAGCAGTTCCGACGACCGACGCAGCATCGGGTCGAGGTTCTCGCTGCCGTCGTAGATCAGGTCGGCGGCCATCCGGACCGTGGTCAGAGGTGTGCGGAGTTCATGGCTGACATCGGAGGTGAAGCGTTTCTGGAGACTGCCGAACTCCTCCAGCTGGGTGATCTGTTTGGACAGACTCTCGGCCATCTCGTTGAAGGACATGGCCAGGCGCGCCATGTCGTCCTCGCCGCGGACCGGCATTCGTTCCTTGAGTCGGCCGTCTGCGAAACGCACTGCGATTCGCGAGGCCGATCGGATGGGAAGCACGACCTGTCTGGCAACCAACAGCGAAATCGCCGCCAAGAGCACCAGCAACACGGCTCCACCGATCAGCAGGGTGCTTCGAACAAGAGACAGACTTCGGTCTTCGCTGGCGAGCGGGAAGATCAGATACAGCTCGAGTCCCGATATCGACGACGCGGTGGGGCTACCGATGATCAGCGCGGGTCCGGAGTAACCGTTCGGGTTGGACACTGTCGCGAATTGGTAACTGATCTGGCCGCGTTTGACGAACTCGCGAAGGTTGTCGGGGATCTGATCGACCGGTCCCGAACTCGTCGGCTGGCGCGGCCCGTCCCCTGGCACGATGAGCACCGGGTCGAAGGTGCCGGCCGACCCGGAGGCCTGGCCCGAGGTCTGGTTTCGACGGCTCGTCAGTCCGGATGCAGCGCTTTCCAATTGAACGTTGAGCGCCGTCGAATCGTCGACGCCCGCGAGTTGGTCTTCGACGATGCCGCGGGCTCGGTCCATTTCCTCTGTCGCCGCGGTGATCTTCGTTTCCAACAGCCGATCGGTGATCTGGCTGGTCAGCACGACACCGAGAATGACGATGACGATCAAGGACAACGTCAAAGTCGAGACGACCACTCGCAATTGGAGCGAGCGTCGCCACGTGTGCGCGAGGGTGTTGCTCATCGAGTGACACCACCGCAGAAATGGCGTCAGCCGTCGGTTGAGACGACGACGCCACCTGGAAACTCCGCTCACGGCGGTCCGGCCTTGTAGCCGACCCCCCTGACCGTCAGAACCACTTCGGGATTCTCGGGATCAGTTTCGACCTTGGCGCGCAAACGCTGAACGTGCACGTTCACCAGGCGGGTGTCGGCGGCGTGGCGGTATCCCCACACCTGCTCGAGGAGGACTTCACGGGTGAACACCTGGCGCGGCTTGCGCGCCAATGCGACCAGCAGGTCGAATTCGAGTGGTGTGAGCGAGATCTGCTCGCTGCCGCGGCTGACCTTGTGTGCCGGAACGTCGATCACGATGTCGGCGATGCTCAGCAGCTCGGCCGGCTCCTCTTCCGTGCGGCGCAGGCGAGCACGCACCCGCGCCACCAGCTCCTTCGGCTTGAACGGCTTCATGATGTAGTCGTCCGCACCGGATTCGAGGCCGAGTACGACGTCGACGGTGTCGGTCTTGGCCGTCAACATCACGATGGGCACGCCGGAATCCGCACGCAGAACTCGGCATACGTCGATCCCGTTCATTCCGGGAAGCATGAGATCGAGCAGGACGAGGTCGGGCCGGGTCTCACGCACTGCCGCGAGCGCCAGGGTTCCGTCGCCTACCACGTAGGGATCGAAACCCTCACCACGCAGCACGATCGTGAGCATCTCGGCGAGTGCCGTGTCGTCGTCGACAACCAGAATCCTTGGTTTCATATCCCTATCGTTGCATCTCGGAGCGATGAATCAGACCGTTACGAGGCCGTGCGGCGTGCCGCGTCTTTCCCTCTACTGTGCCGGAAAGTTCGAATCCCGGCCGCAAGGGTGACCGATCACGCGAAATCCGCGAGCCTGCGCGCCAGTTCGCCCGGGTCCGTCTCCGGCCCCACGATCCACCAGGGCGAGACCCAGTCCGTCGCTGCCAACTGCTTGTAGAGCTCACCGGTTCTGGCCTGCAGGCCGCCGTCGCGCTCGTAGGCGTCGAGCTGACGCGACGCGTCCTCGGCCTCACGCGAGCGGGCACGCTGCTCGGCCAGAGCTACCGGTACGTCGAGGTACAACTGCAGATCGGGAGCGGGAAGAGCGAGTCGACCCAACTCCAATTCACGGACCCAGGCGACCATCTCGCCGTCCACGCCCTGATGCGCGCGCGCCGCGTTGTAGGCGGCGTTGGACGCCACGTAGCGGTCGAGGAGAACAATGTCGTTGGCGGACAACAGGTCCGAGATCCGATCCGCCGCACCCGCGCGGTCCAGGGCGAACAGGACTGCCATCGCGTTCACGGATTCAGCCAGGTCTCCGTGCGATCCTTTGAGTGCCTCGGCAGCAAGATCCGCGTGGATCGACTTCCCGTACCGCGGAAAATCCAGAGTCGCGATCGACGTGCCGCCGCGGCGGAGTTCGCTCTCCACTTTGCCGATCAACGTTCGCTTTCCAGCGCCGTCGAGGCCTTCCAATGCCACCAGTGTTCCCACGGCGGACAAGCCTATCCCCCGGCCTGCTCGCGCAGACCGGGGGACGGCGGACACTACATCCTCAGTGACGAATCACCGGGTCAGTAGCGGTAGTGCTCGGGCTTGTACGGGCCTTCGACGTCGACGCCGATGTACTCTGCCTGATCCTTCGTGAGCTTGGTCAGCGTGCCACCGAGTGCCTCGACGTGGATCTTGGCGACCTTCTCGTCGAGGTGCTTCGGGAGGCGGTAGACCTCATTGTCGTACTCGTCCGGCTTCGTCCACAGTTCGATCTGCGCGATGACCTGGTTGGAGAAGCTGTTGCTCATCACGAACGACGGGTGGCCCGTCGCGTTGCCGAGGTTGAGCAGGCGGCCTTCGGACAGCACGATGATCGAGTGGCCGTCGGCGAACGTGAACTCGTCGACCTGCGGCTTGATGTTGATCCGCGTGACGTCGCCGGACTTCTCGAGGCCGGCCATGTCGATCTCGTTGTCGAAGTGACCGATGTTGCCCAGGATGGCCTGATGCTTCATGGCCTTCATGTGCTCGAACGTGATGATGTCCTTGTTACCGGTGGACGTGATCACGATGTCGGCCCAGCCGATGGCCTGCTCGACTGTCTTGACCTCGAAGCCGTCCATGAGCGCCTGCAGGGCGTTGATGGGGTCGACCTCGGTGACCGCGACGCGAGCGCCCTGGCCGCGAAGTGCCTCGGCACAACCCTTGCCGACGTCTCCGTAACCGCAGACCAGCGCAGCCTTGCCGCCGATCAGAACGTCGGTGCCGCGGTTGATGCCGTCGAGCAGCGAGTGGCGCGTGCCGTACTTGTTGTCGAACTTGCTCTTGGTGACCGAGTCGTTGACGTTGATAGCGGGGAACGTGAGTTCACCGGCAGCGGCAACCTGGTACAGGCGCAGAACGCCCGTGGTGGTCTCCTCGGTGACGCCCTGGACGGACTCGGCGATTGCCGTCCACTTGCCCTTGTCGGACTCGAGGGACTGACGCAGAAGTGCAAGGAAGACCTTGTACTCGTCGGAATCCTGGTCGTCGTCCGTCGGCGGGACGACGCCGGCCTTCTCGAACTGTGCGCCCTTGAGCACCAGCATGGTGGCGTCGCCGCCATCGTCGAGAATCATGTTGGCAGGCTCACCCGGCCAGGTCAGCATCTGCTCGGCTGCCCACCAGTACTCTTCGAGGGTTTCACCCTTCCAGGCGAAAACCGGAACGCCCTTGGGCTCTTCCGGGGTGCCGTGCGGACCGACGACGATGGCGGCGGCAGCGTGATCCTGCGTGGAGAAGATGTTGCATGAAGCCCAGCGGACCTCGGCGCCGAGCGCGGTCAGCGTCTCGATCAGCACCGCGGTCTGAATGGTCATGTGCAGCGAGCCGGAAACGCGAGCGCCCTTGAGCGGCAACACCTCTGCGTATTCGCGACGAAGCGCCATGAGGCCGGGCATCTCGTGCTCTGCCAGACGGATTTCCTTGCGACCGAACTCCGCGAGCGAAAGATCTGCAACTTTGAAGTCGATGCCGTTACGGCTCTCGGCCACGGGCGTTGTTGAAACTGAGGTCGTCATCTGCCTCTCCTGGTTGACGTGCATACTCTGCACAAGCCTATCGGTGTACCAGGCTATCGGTTAGACGCCCTCTCCCGCCCGCCCCTCTACTGCGCGGCCCTCTACTGCGCGGCCCTCGCGCGCCACGTCGATGAACGGCCCGAGCAGTATGCCCAGATCCTCCGCCACCGAAGCCTCGGACTCCGGCGGCATCGAAATGTAGCTCAGCCCGAGACGCGCAATCGCCCTGGCCAGAATTCCGGCGTCGGCGGGTGACGCCTGAATCCACCCTCGCTGGAAACTCTCCGCAAGCCGCGACGACGCGCGCTCGATGATGACCGCACTGTCGGTGGTGATCAGGCGAAGCAGGTCCGGCTTGGCCTCACCGGTGAGCAGAGAGATCACCAACGGGTCGGTTGCACTGGAGGCGAAAAACGATCCGAAACCCGCCGTCAACGCCTCGACTGCACGTCCGTCGTTCGCCACCATGGCCTCGTCCACCGCGTCGACGAAGCCGTCAGCAAGGCGAAGCGCGTACGCCTCGGCAAGCCCTTGCCTCGAGCCGAACTCGTTGTAGAGCGTCTGACGACTCACACCGGCATGCTTGGCCAGAACCGTCAGCGTCACCTCGGACCAGTCGCGCTCGGTCAACAACTCACGCATCGAATCGAGCACCGACGTACGCAGCAGCAGGCGCGACGCTTCTTTCTGCGGCAGACGAGTGGGCGTCGAAGTCATGGTGACGACACTACCGCCGCACCTAGGTCCGTTCGTCGCCGACGCATCTCACCGTCGTTCGACCTCAACCATGAAGAAGTCGCTCTTCGCCGCCCCGCAGTCCGGGCAACTCCAGTCTTCGGGAATGTCGTCCCAGCGAGTGCCCGGTTCGATACCGTCCTCCGGCCAGCCGACTGCCTCGTCGTACTCGAAGCCGCATTGCGCGCACTGATACAGCTTGTAGTCGTTCATGATTCACTCCCCGCATTTGCCGGCATCGGCTCGAAGTCCAGCTTTTCCCTCACGCCGCAGTCCGGACAGCACCAGTCGTCCGGCACGGCATCCCACGGCGTGCCGCCGGAAACCCTTCTCGTGGTGCACCCTTCGATTCGTCGTAGACGTATTCACAGACCGGGCATCGATAGCTGCTCATCACGCTGCTCCGTACCGAGCAAGGATGCGATCACGCTTGGACGGCTGAACGTTGACGCGGGTGATGTCGCCGCCGTAGTGCGCAAGGACTTTGGGATCCATCACTTTTCGCCACAGCGGTGGAACGTAGGCGAGGATGATCATGCTCGCGTACCCACTGGGCAGGTTGGGCGCACCGTCCATGCTTCGAAGCGTCTGATAACGACGCGTCGGGTTCGCGTGATGATCGCTGTGACGCTGGAGGTGATACAGGAAGATGTTGGTGCAGATGTGATCACTGTTCCAACTGTGCTCCGGTGCTGCACGCTCGTACCGCCCGCTGTCCAGACGACGACGCTTCAGTCCGTAATGTTCGAGGTAGTTGACGGTTTCGAGCAGACAGAATCCGAACACGGCCTGCAGCACCAGGAACGGCAGTACCGAGAGGCCGAAGACGGCGACGAGGACACCGAACAGTACGACGGACATCAACCACGAATGCAGGACGTCGTTGCGAATTGTCCACGGCTTCTTACCCAGTCGATCGAGTCTGGCCTTTTCCAGGGACCACGACGAGCGCAGAGATCCCCACACACTGCGCGGCAGGAAGGTCCAGAAGCTCTCACCGAAGCGAGACGACGCCGGATCCTCGGGCGTGGCGACGCGCACGTGGTGTCCACGATTGTGCTCGATGTAGAAGTGGCCGTAAAACGACTGCGCCAGAGTGATCTTCGACAACCAGCGTTCGAGATCGTCCTTCTTGTGACCGAGCTCGTGTGCGGTGTTGATCCCGATTCCTGCGACACAACCGATACTGATCGCCAGACCGATCTTGGAGATCAGCCCAAGTCCCCCGTCGATTCCGAGCCAGGACAGATCGGTCGCCGACCAGAGGTAGCAGGCCAGGACCAGGCTGACCAACTGGAACGGTATGTAGATGTAGGTGCAATACCGGTAGTACTTGTCGTTCTCGAGGCGCTCCATCACTTCGTCCGGCGGATTCTCGCCGTCCGGGCCGAAGAAGACGTCGAGGATCGGGAGCAGGATGTAGACGAGAAGCGGCCCGATCCACCACCACACCGGCGAGACCGCATTCCATCCGAGACTGTTGAACAACGCGACCAATCCGACGGCGATGAAGACCGCCGTCGGCGGCACGAGGCCGAGCAGCCAGAGGTATCTCTTCTTGTCACGCCACTGCTCGGGCGGGAGCGTCTGGCCGGATTGCGAGTCCACGTGCGTCGACACGGTCTACCTCCTCGATTCGGACCGACCCGAAAACTGTGAGTCAGTTCACTATGAGGTAGACAATACTACTGATTTTGTACAAGTGATAGACAAATCATAAACTTTGTACATCTACTCGATTTCGCCGCGTTCACGCTTCCCGATCATCGAATGCTGTCTGCTGTAGGCAAAATAGATGACAACGCCGAGGGCCATCCAGACCACGAACCTCATCCAGGTCTCCACCGACAGGTTGAACATCAGCCACAGACACGCGAGGACGGCCAGAATCGGGACCAGCGGGACCAGCGGCACCCTGAATCCGCGAGGTAGGTCGGGACGCGTCCGACGGAGCACGAGAACCCCGATCGAGACGAGAACAAAAGCGAACAGTGTGCCGATGTTGACCATTTCCTCGAGGGTGCCGATCGGAAAAACGCCGGCGAGCACCGCGACCACGACGCCGACCAAGATCGTGATCCGCACAGGGGTTCCGTGCTTGCCGGTCGGTGCCAGGCGTCGTGGCATCAGACCGTCGCGTGCCATCGCGAAGAGCACCCTGGTCTGCCCGAGCATCAGCACCATCACCACTGTCGTGAGACCGGCCAAAGCGCCGAACGAGATGACGTTTTTCGCCCACGTGATGTCGTGGAAAGCGAATGCCGTTGCCAGGTTGGAGGTATCGCCCTCGAGCTCGGTGTATTTCACCATCCCCGTCAGCACCAGTGTCACCGCCACGTACAGAACCGTGACGATCAGGAGAGAACCCAGGATGCCGCGTGGCAGCGCCTTCTGCGGCTCCTTCGCCTCCTCCGCCGTCGTGGCGACGACGTCGAAGCCGATGAACGCGAAGAACACCAGACTGGCTGCCGCGAGCAATCCGTACCACCCGAACGTGCTGCCACCGGCCCCGGTCACGTACGAGAACAACGACTGGTGGATGCCCTCTCCCGTCGAGCCCGGCTCCGACGGCGGAATGTACGGCGAGTAGTTGTCGGTGTCGATGTAGAAGAGGCCGACGACGATCACCAGCAACACCACCGCGACCTTGATCGCCGTGATCACCAGCGACACCCTCGACGAGAGTTTTGTGCCGGTCGCGAGCAGGATCGTGATGACAGCGATCACCAGCACCGCACCCCAGTCGAATGAGATCGGCCCCAATTCGACGATCGGGCTGCGTGAGCCCATCACTTCGCCGAGGTACAGCGACCAGCCTTTGGCGACCACCGAAGACGCCAAGGCGAATTCGAGGATGAGATCCCAGCCGATGATCCAGGCGACGAATTCGCCGAACGTCGCGTACGAGAACGTGTACGCGCTACCGGCAACCGGGACCGTCGACGCGAATTCGGCGTAACACAGCGCTGCCAGTCCGCAGGCGATGGCGGCAATGACGAACGCGAGCGAGACCGACGGCCCGGCGACATTTCCCGCCGTCCGAGCCGTGAGTGTGAAGATGCCCGCACCGATGACGACTGCGACACCGAACACCGTGAGATCCCACGAGTTCAGTTCTTTCCGGAGTTTGGTTTCCGGCTCGTCGGTGTCCTTGATGGACTGCTCGATCGATTTGGTTCGAAACAGCTTCGACCGTCCAGATCCGGCCTGCTCGTCCTTGACAGCCATTGCCGCCTCCTTGCTGGGGACCAGCAGGTCCCACCATGGGCAAGTAGAGAGATGGCATCAGCCTAAGCCCGCAGGCGCAGCTTTGTTCAGGGTTTGTCGGGAGCCTGTAGATCTGTTTCAGGGCGATCTCCTGCGCTGAGACGATCCAGGTCCGGCTCGAGGTAGATCACCCGCGCCGCAGGCACTGCAGCGCGCACGCGAGACTCGGCCTCGTCGATCGCCGTCGCCACGTCCGAGATCGTCGATCCGATCGGCACCGCAACCTTGGCAGCAACAAGGATCTCCTCGGGACCGAGGTACTGCGTCTTGCAATGAATGACGCGTTCGATACGAGTTCCGTCGACCAGGGCGTTGAGGATCAGTTCGGTCTCCACCGCCGTTGCGCCCTCACCGATCAGCAGCGACTGCATTTCGATGATCAGAATGATCGCGATGATGCCGAGCAGGACACCGATGCACAGAGTTCCGATGCCGTCGAAGACCGGATTTCCGGTCACCATCGTGAGGCCGACGCCGCCGAGTGCAAGGACGAGACCGATCAATGCGCCGGTGTCCTCGAGCAGCACAACCGGGAGTTCCGGGCTACGAGAGGTTCGGATGAAGTTCCACCACGACGCATTTCCCTTGAGCGGTCGTGATTCCTTCGCTGCGGTCCGGAAGCTGTAGCCCTCCAGACAAATCGCTATGACAAGAATCGCGATTGCCACGAAAGCCGAATTGAGTTCTTCCGGATGTTGAATCTTGTGAATACCCTCGTAAATCGCGAACAGCGAACCGAGGGTGAAGAGCACCAGTGCAACGACGAACGAATAGAAGTATCGGTTGCGCCCGTAGCCGAACGGGTGCAGTTGATCCGCGTCACGTTCTGCCTTCTTCTGCCCGAGGAGCAGCAAACCCTGATTGGACGTGTCGGCCACCGAGTGCACCGATTCGGCGAGCATCGACGACGATCCGGTGATCAAGAATCCGGCGAACTTGGCTACGGCAATTCCGGCATTGGCTCCGAGGGCCGCCAGAATTGCCTTCTTGCCACCATGAGCCGACACAATGTCTCCTAGTTTCCGACTACGGCACTGAAAACCTGCGCAGTCGGGGTCCGTGTGCTCAGGTGTATCGCGGGCTCGTCGGCAGCGATCCACGCCGCTCGGCCTCGATCGAGGTCGAGAGTGTCAGTGCCGCACGTCGCAGTGACCGCGCCGTCGGTGCAGATCAGAATCCGCGGGCCTGAAGCGTCGACGGCGATGTCCGTGGAATTAGCGTCGAACTCCAGACGCGTCAAACGAAATTCGGGCGCCGGCGTGACGTACTCGTATCTACCTGATCCTGACTGACCTGATCCTGATGACGGGGCCGGATCGAGCACTTCGATATCGGCCCCGACGAAGTCCAGAACCCTCAGCAATTCGGGCACGTCGACGTGCTTCGGTGTCAGCCCACCACGCAGAACGTTGTCGGAGTTGGCCATGATCTCGACCGCGAGTCCATGGAGATACGCGTGGAGATTGCCGGCAGCGAGAAACAGTCCTTGGCCGGGCTCGAGGGTGACGCGGTTGAGCAGCAGTGCCGCCAGAACACCGGCGTCGCCGGGGTACGCCTCGCTCAATTCCAGCGCGGTGCGGATCTCGGTCACGAATTCGGCGTCGTGGTGCGCGACGTAGGTGATGCACCCGGCAAGTACGGCAGGGAGCAAGGTCCCGAGCACCGTGGACGGCAGCGTGATCCATGTCGTGAACAACGCCCGCAGTCCGTCGGAATCGGGTTGGCCTTCGAGCAGACCGATGTACGGCTCCAACTCGTCGACGGCCAGAGCGCGCAGCAGTTTGACAGTCCGCGTCGGCTCGCGGAATCCGGCAAGCGCTTCGAATCTGCTGAGCGCGACAACGAGTTCGGGCTTGTGGCTGCCGTCCTTGTAGTTGCGAATCGGCGATTCCATGGGAACGCCGAGTGCGTTCTCACGACGAAAACCCTCGTCGGCTTGAACGGCGCTGGGGTGCGCTTGAAGTGACAGCGGTTCTTCCGCCGCAAGCAGCTTGAGCAGGAATGGGAGTCGCTCACCGAATGCCTCGAGGTTCTCACGGCCGAGTTCGCGTTCGGGCTCGCGGTGCAGGACCTCGAGCAACGACTCGCTTCCGGATTCGGTGATCACGCGCGCGGGGTCACCCGGGTGCGCGCCCAACCACAATTCCGCTTCGGGATGATTCGACGGAGTCGAAAGACCGCGTAGTTCGGCAATTGCCGTTCGCGAGCCCCACGCGTAAGAACGAAGTGCACCTTCGAGTTCACGCACTTACTTCGCACCGCCCGTCAACTGCACGTACGCCGCGGCCATGTATACTCGAGACGCCAACACGAATACCTGCTCCATCTCCGATATGACCACGTTGGTCTGGTCTTCGTCTGCCGCAACCACCAGGTCGGCGTCAGCCAGTGCGTCCATCCGGCGCCTCGCCTCCCCGCGCGTGGATTCGGTCGCGAAGACGAACGCCCGCACCGGCGGGGTCGGCAGCGCGCCGTCGAGTTGCGGATCGTGAAAGAAGGGGTCGTGGAACACCGAATCACGTGAAGCTGCGTCCGGCGCGAACAGTGCACGCGCCGAACGAATCACCTCGGACATCTCGGCGGCAGCGGCGTTCAGGCCGGAGCTCATCAGCGCAACGCTCGAGAACTCTGCGAGTGCTGTTGTCACGGAACCACTTCCACACAGAACGACTCGCCGGCCGCTCATCCTGGTGGCCAACGACTTGGCCGGGTTGTGGAATACCTCGTTGGCCGGTCCGTCCCGCAGCGCCTCCGCATCAACTGCGTCGGCGATTCGACCGAGCACCGCCGAACGGTCCTCGATCGATCCCTTGCCCTCGATTTCGGCGGCAACCGCGAGGAAGACGGCGAGGAACCGCGTCATCGTGTGCCGGGGCGAGGCGTAGAGCCGCGGCGGCAAGGGCATGGTGCGCCCGGCCGCCACGGCTCGCATGGGCCCCTCGTCGGGAACGGCGACAACAACCTCGGCGCCGCGGCGTACGGCACTGTCAACGGATTCGACGAGGCGTGGATCACCGGCATCGTCACCGGCGACGACGACCACGTCCAACGGCCCGGCCCACGACGGCGTCCGGTCGAGAACGAGGAGCGGGCAACCGACCGAATCGCCGACGAGAGCAAGCGCGATCCTGGCTCCGTGCCGGGCGCCACCCGCGCCGGCGATCAGTACGACGCTGCGCGGACGCAGACCGGCCAATCGGGAGATCACACCCTCACCGACGGCCGACGCGGTGGCCCGAATCTGTGCGCCGCCCATGGCTACAGACCGCAGTAGCCCTTCCGAATCGGCAGCTGACAAACCCTCGCTGTCGTCGAGGTCGAGAAGCGGCATCGGCGCTGTCATCTCACCGCACCCCCTTCTCCGTTAGCAGTTCCCGCACCATCCAGCATTCCAGCTCCACGCGGTCCGTGGTGGCAAAGCCCTCGTTCCCGAGGCCGTCGTTCCTGAGATAGTCCCCCAACTATCCCAGGGCTTCGGCTCACCGACAAACCGATCAGACTCGGATTCAAGCCCGGACGATCGCCAGAATTTCGTTCACCAATGCGTCGACATCGGCGGACGTGGGTGCTTCGACGTTGAGTCGCAGCAGTGGTTCGGTGTTGGACGCGCGCAAGTTGAACCAGGCATTTCCCTCGAGACTGACCGTGACACCGTCGAGGCGATCCACCGACTCGGTGCGGTCGGCAAATGCCGCCAGTACAGCGGCCGTACGATCTGCCGCGTCAGCCACGGTGGAGTTGATCTCGCCCGAGGCCGCGTAGCGGGTGTACTCCGCCATCAACTCGGAGAGCGGACGATCCTGCTCGCCCAGTGCGGCGAGTACGTGCAGCGCCGCGAGCATGCCGGAGTCGGCGCCCCAGAAGTCGCGGAAGTAGTAGTGAGCGGAGTGCTCGCCGCCGAACACCGCACCGGTCTCGGCCATCTCCTGCTTGATGAACGAGTGGCCGACTCGGGTACGAATAGCGACGCCGCCGAGTTCTTCGACCAGTTCGGGCACTGCCCGTGACGTGATCAGGTTGTGGATGATCGACGCGCCCGGTTCCTTCGCGAGTTCGCGCTTGGCGACAAGTGCCGTCACCGCGGACGGCGAGACCGGGTCGCCCTTCTCGTCTACGACGAAGCAACGGTCCGCGTCACCGTCGAACGCCAAGCCGATGTCCGCTCCGGTTTCGCGCACGTAGGCCTGCAGGTCGACGAGGTTGGCCGGATCGAGCGGATTGGCTTCGTGGTTGGGGAACGTGCCGTCGAGCTCGAAGTACAGCGGCAGGACGTCGAGGGGCATCGGCCCGAATACGGCCGGCGCGGTATGGCCACCCATACCGTTGCCTGCATCGACTGCGACCTTCAGCGGGCGCAACGCAGCCAGGTCGACCAATCCGCGGAGGTAGCTCGCGTATTCCTCGAGGACGTCCTTGGTGCTGGCGGTGCCTGCCGGTCCGTCGTACGCGGGAACACCCGAGACGACCTCGGCGGAGATGACTGCGAGGCCGGTGTCCTGACCGACCGGCTTGGCGCCGGCCCGACACATCTTGATGCCGTTGTACTTGGCGGGATTGTGGCTCGCCGTGAACATCGCGCCCGGGCAGTTCAGCAAACCGGATGCAAAGTAGAGCTCGTCGGTCGACGCCAATCCGATGTAGACGACGTCGAGCCCTTGAGCAAGCACGCCGTCACCGAAAGCCGAAGACAGTGTGGGCGACGATGCGCGCATGTCGTAGCCGATCACAACCGTCGTGGCGGCGCCGGCCTCGTCGCGGACCAGGCGGGCGAACGACGCACCGACGTCGCGGACAAAATCTTCGTCGATCTGCTCACCGACCACACCGCGTACGTCGTACGCCTTGATGATTGCAGCAACCGACTCGGCTGTTCGCCCCACTGAAAACTCTCCTTGTGCATGCACCCTCACAGACGGGAACGTCCGGGCGCATGGCGTCCGGAGATTCGCAGTACTCGGGTGTGGAAGTACTCGGTCGAGCCTAGCGTCTACGGCGACGAATCTCGCGTCAGTTGGACGGGTCGGGCAGAACGCGTAGGTGTCCACGACGCCCTGTACGGGCAGTACTCGGAGCTGCGGGACGTATGTCCTCATCTGCATCGACGTTGGACTTGCTGCGATCTCCGAGACCGGCCTCACGTACAGCTTCAGCCAAAGCGGTCAGATCGTCTTCGTCGGGAGTACTCGACGCGAATCCGCCTTCGTGGCGGACGAGTTCCCACCCCTTGGGGGCGGTGATTCGAGAGCCGTGAGTGTCACACAAATCCCATGAATGGGGCTCGGCGACGGTTGCCAGCGGCCCGACAACCGCAGTGGAGTCCGAGTAGACATACGTAAGCGTCGCGACGGCGGGGTTCTTGCACCCGGGGCGGCAGCAGCGACGCAGAGATCTCACAGGTACGGAGCCTAGCCCTCCCCACGTCCGGAACCTACTCGGACACACCGAGCAGTTTCTCCTGTCGTAATCTGGCGCCATGCCACAAGCCCGCCGCCGACGCTCGGTCACCACTCGTTCCATCGAGCGACACGGCCGTGGCCTGCGCGGACCGCTACTTCCCCCGGAGGTGCCCGCCAGGCGTACCCGCGCGGAGAAGTTCGATCTCCTGGTGCTCGACGCCTTCTCTCCCGTCGACCTCGCATGGCACGACCGGCTGACGAAACTCGACATCGCAGTGGACGAAGTTCCGAAGATTCACGCGCACGATCCGGAGTCCGTCACATGGCCGCCGGAGGTCATCGCAGACGGCCCGGTTCCACTGTCACGACTGATTCCGGCCGGAATCGACCGTCACGGAAATACGACTCGCGCAAGAATTGTGCTGTTTCGCCGCCCATTGGAGCAGCGAGCGAAGGATCCGGAAGAACTCACGGATCTGGTGCACGACGTGTTGGTCCATCAAGTCGGCACGTATCTGGGCGTCGACCCACAGGTCATCGACCCCACGCTGCCCGACGAGGACTGATACTGCCCGACGAGGACTGACGCACTGTCAGACGAAAAAACTGATGTCACACGAAGAAGTAAATCCACACGAAGAACAAAACAGTCGTTGCTTGACCTGCAATTCCCCGTTGCAGGTCAGACTTTCGAAGACCGCCCGTCAGCCCCGACGCTGACAGAACCGATTCAGCAGCAGATCAGATGATCCCCCGCTTGAGTCGCCGACGCTCGCGCTCGGACAACCCTCCCCAGATTCCGAACCGTTCGTCGTTCGCGAGCGCGTACTCGAGGCACTCGTCACGAACTTCACAACCGAGGCAGATCCGTTTTGCTTCCCTCGTCGATCCTCCCTTTTCAGGAAAGAACGCTTCGGGATCGGTCTGCGCGCAGAGAGCACGCTCCTGCCACTGATCCTCGATGGTGTCGAACAATTCTTCGAAGCCGGTGACGAGACTCAGCACTGGCCGAGTACTCATACCGTCGAACTCACTGCTGCAGGCACCTTCCGCTGCGCCTGCTCGGGAATCGGTCTGCGGTTCGTCGCTTACTGTCATTGCGAGAGAACTGATCTCGACATTTTCATTGGGCATCGTTCCGCCTCCTCACCTGTAATAGCGCAGAATTTTCACTCCATCTTCAACCCCACCCCGTCGACCGTTCGAAACTGTGTTCGAAACCGGCCCCGCTGCAAGTGAACTCACAAGTAGCGGTTGGAATGACACATTTGAGATTACACACGTCCAGCGTGTCGCGGTCAAGCTAAACGAGATGAATCCATTAGTATTCCGGCCCTCAATTGACGGGACCTTCTGCCCGCCAGACACGACGACGCGCCGACCGCCTAGGCTCTGTTGTCGTGAACGTGACTGTATTGGTTGGCGGCGTCGGCGGGGCCCGTTTCCTTCAAGGTGTTCAAAACGCGCTCGGAATCGCCGGTGGTGAATCCCTCGAGAAATACGAAGGCCCACATCGCATCACGGCCGTCGTCAACGTCGGGGACGACGTGTGGATGCACGGTCTGCGCATCTGCCCCGATCTGGACACTTGTATGTACACACTCGGCGGCGGCATCGACACCGAACGCGGGTGGGGGCACGCCGGCGAAACCTGGAATGCGAAAGAAGAACTCGCCGCGTACGGCGCGAAGCCGGACTGGTTCGGCCTCGGAGATCGCGATATCGCAACGCATTTGATTCGCAGCCAGATGCTCCGCACGGGATATCCGTTGTCCGCGATCACCGAAGCGTTGTGCAATCGCTGGAATCCCGGTGTCGCACTGCTTCCCGTGAGCGACGACCGCAGCGAAACACACGTCGTGATCACCGATCCGGAAGACGGTGAGCAGAAGGCGATTCATTTCCAGGAGTGGTGGGTACGCCATCGGGCACAGGTGGAAACGCACAGCTTCGCTCACGTCGGCGCCGAGCAGGCCAAGCCCGCGCCAGGGGTGGTCGAGGCGATCGACGGTGCCGACATCGTGCTGATCGCACCGTCCAATCCCGTCGTGAGCGTCGGCGCAATCCTCGCGGTGCCCGGCATTCGCGGTGCCCTGCGAACAACCGCGGCCAAGGTTGTCGGCCTCTCCCCCGTCATCGGCGGAAAACCGTTGCGCGGCATGGCTGACGAGTGCCTCGAGGTGATCGGGGTCGAGACGACTTCGGAGGCGATCGGTCGCCACTACGGAGCTCGTTCGATCAACGGCATTCTCGACGGCTGGCTCGTCGACGAAGGTGACACGGCCGACATCGACGGGGTGGACGTGCGAAGCATCCCACTTTTGATGACGTCCCCCGAAGAGACCGCGAAAATGGTTCGCACGGCTTTCGAGATCGCCGGAGTCGAACTGTGACCGAGCCCGGAACCGAAGCAAGCCGCGACAGAAATCACTCTCCCGGTGATCACTCCCCCGGCGCCGCAATCGAAGTCATTCCAGTGCTCGGGCTTCCCGAGTTCCGGCCCGGAGACGACTTGGCCACCGCTGTCGTCGACGCGACGCCGTGGCTCGAGAGCGGCGACGTCGTTGTCGTCACGAGCAAGGTGTTCTCCAAAGTCGAGGGTCGCATCGTTTCCTCACCGACCGATCCGGAAGAGCGCGACGCGGCACGACGCCTCCTGGTGGATCAGGAAGCCGTCCGCGTCGTGGCACGCAAGGGCCGCACTCTGATCACCGAGAACAAACTCGGAATCGTGCAGGCCGCATCGGGCATCGACGGCTCCAACGTCGACGGTGCCGAATTGGCGCTGCTCCCCGTGGATCCGGATGCGAGCGCTGCGGGTCTGCGCGCCCGAATTCTCGAGAGCACGGGCAAGTCCGTCGCCGTCGTCGTCACCGACACGATGGGTCGTGCGTGGCGCAACGGGCAGACCGACGCCGCAATCGGTTCCTCCGGCATTCCGGTCCTGCACGGCTACCTCGGAGCACAGGACAGTCAGGGCAACGATCTGATCGTCACCGAGATCGCGATCGCGGACGAAATCGCCGCTGCGGGCGACTTGGTCAAGGGCAAGCTGGGCGGCGTTCCCGTCGCCGTCGTTCGTGGGCTTCGGTTCGAGGACGACGGTTCGAGTGGCCAGGATCTGATTCGCCGCGGCCCGGACGATCTGTTCTGGCTGGGCACCGAGGAAGCTACGGCGATGGGCCGTGGCCAGGCGCTGCTGTTGCGTCGATCGGTCCGACAGTTCGCAAGTGATCCCGTCGACGCGGAGATCATTCGCAGCTCGATCGCCGAGGCACTCACCGCTCCCGCACCGCACCACACGAGACCGGTTCGATTCGTGTGGCTACGCACGGAGTCGGTCCGCACGGCTCTTCTCGAGCAGATGCGCGAGAAGTGGGCCGCCGATCTTCGCGCCGACGGTCGCAGTGACGAATCCGTCGAGGCCCGGGTTGCCCGCGGAAACATCCTGTTCGACGCCCCCGAGGTCGTCATTCCCTTCTGCGTGCCCGATGGCGCACACAGTTATCCGGATGCCGGACGAACCGCGGCGGAGTCGACGATGTTCACGGTCGCCGCCGGCGCGGCAGTGCAGGGACTGCTGGTCTCGTTGGCTACCCGCGGCGTGGGAAGCTGCTGGATCGGATCGACGATCTTCGCCGCCGATCTCGTACGCGAACAACTCGATCTCCCGGCGGATTGGCAGCCACTCGGTGCCATCGCAATCGGGCACCCCCTCGAACCACTGACTCCGCGCTCTGTCTCCGCCCCCGGGGACGCGTTGGTGGAGCTGTAGGTCCCATGTCAGCCGAATCGCTGCACGCCTCCGCCAAGGGCGTCCTGGAGGGCTGGGAGACGTCCTCCGAAGCGGACGAATCATTGCGGCACACGATGCTCGCGTTCCTCGATTCGGCTCCGGACGGCTGCCTTCGTCGCCACGCACCGGGACACATCACCGCGTCGTCTCTCGTTCTCGACGAGAGTGGCTGCCACGTCTTGCTGACCCTGCATCCCAAGGTGGGCAGGTGGATTCAGCTCGGCGGCCACTGCGAGCCCGACGACGAGACGGTGGTAGATGCGGCATTGCGGGAAGCTCGCGAGGAGTCCGGAATTCACGACGTTCGGATAGACGCGGACCTACTCTCCGCCCACACGCATCCGATCACGTGCTCACTCGGAGTACCGACTCGCCATCTCGATCTACGGTTTCTTGTTGTGGCGCCGGACAATTCACATATCGTCCGCAGCGCAGAGTCCACCGACCTCAGATGGTGGCCGGTGGACGCGCTCCCACCTACAGCGGAACGCGAGACCATCGACCACCTGGTCGCGCTCGCCCGTCAGCGCAAGAATCAGGACTGAATCGGAGAAAGCTGGGGCTGCTTGGCGCTCACGCCGTCGCCCGAAGATGTTCCCTTCACGCGCCGAGCTACCCACGGCACCAAGAACTCTCGCGCCCATTGACGATCCTCGCGACGAGTTTCGGCTTTCGTGAGAACCGGCGCAGGCCCGAGATCGGGCGGGGTCAATCCGTGTTCGACGCCGAGCACGTCGAGCACACGCGTCGCCATGTTCTCGTGCCCGGAGGGCGACATGTGGAGGCGATCCCAGTCCCACATCCGAAGGTCCTGATATTCGGAGAATCGCCAGAAGTCGACGAGGGTCGCGTCGTGGCGGTCGGCCACCTCGCGAACAAGCTCGTTGTAGATCGCCAGACGTCCGCGGAGCTTGCCGAAGAAGGCGGACCATCCGGTGTCGTACGCGGTGAACATCAGAACCCGAGCGCCGGATGCAGTGAGCTGACCGATTGCCGAATCGTAGCGGGCGACCATCGCATCGATGTCGAGCTTCGGACGCATCATGTCGTTTCCGCCGGCGTAGATGGTCACCAGATCGGGCTTCAACGCCAGAGCGGGTTCCAACTGCTCGTCGATGATCGGTCCGAGTAGGCGACCACGAATCGCCAGGTTGGCGTAGCGGAAGTCGGGATTGTTCACCGCCAGCTGCTCGGCCACTCGGTCTGCCCACCCGCGCAGACCGTTGGGGAATCGTTCGTCGGCGTCGCCGACGCCCTCGGTGAACGAGTCACCGAGGGCAACGTAACGGCTCGGAAGAGAAGTCATACCCGCCAGTATTCCAGTAGGTCAGCTAACGATCACACATCTGTGCTGAAGCGCACGCCACCGTCCGGCAGCGTCACCCCCGGCCACACGCGTGCGCCGCGCAACAATTCACACCGCGCACCGATGTCCGCGCCGTCTCCGATGACAGCGTCGCGGACCAGCGCTCGGGGTCCGATACGGACGCCGAATCCGAGGATCGATCGTTCGACCACCGCCCCGGCTTCCACAACGGCGCCGTCGAAGAGAATTGCACCGTCGAGGCGAGCGCCTGCACCAACTTCTGCGCCTCGACCGACAACCGTGCCGCCGATCAGAACAGCGCCCGGCGCGATTCCGGCTCCGGGGTGAACCAGCGACTCGCCGCGCGGACCTTCGAGAGCCGGCGAAGGTGCGATACCTCGCACCAGGTCGGCGGAACCGCGAACGAAGTCCTCGGGGGTTCCCATGTCACGCCAGTACGACGAGTCGACGTGGCCGAACACCCGCTTGCCCTCGGCCAGGAGATTCGGGAACACCTCGCGCTCGACCGATACCGGTCGTCCTTCGGGGATCTGTTCGATGATCTCGCGCTTGAAGACGTAGCAACCGGCGTTGATCTGATCCGTCGGCGGATCCTGAGTCTTCTCCAGGAATGCCGAGACTCGTCCGTCCTCGTCGGTCGGAACGCAACCGAATGCTCGCGGGTCTCCCACACGAACCAGATGCAGGGTCACGTCGGCGTCCGTCTTCTCGTGGGTCTCGAGAATGCCGTTCAGATCGGTGCCACCGAGCACGTCGCCGTTGAACACCATGACGTTGTCACCGCGCAACTTCGGCAGCACGTTGCGGATTCCGCCACCGGTGCCCAGCGGTTCGGTCTCGAAGACGTAGTCGATCTCGAGGCCCATCTTGGAGCCGTCGCCGAAGTAGTCCTCGAATACCTCTGCCTTGAAGGACGTTCCGAGCACGACGTGCTTGATTCCGGCTGCCTCGATGCGGGCGAGCAGGTGCGTCAGGAACGGAAGGCCGGCTGTCGGAAGCATCGGCTTGGGCGCCGACAGCGTCAACGGACGCAGCCGAGTGCCCTTGCCGCCTACCAGGATTACGGCGTCGGTCGGATTCGGATCGGACATCATTTTCCCCCGTGGTTCGAAACTGATGGGTTGTCGGTCGAGTTGTCGGTGCGAGCGCGCTCGCGAACTGCAGAAGCTACGGCGATCTTGGATCGCACCGCGAGGCCACCGCGCAAGGCAAGTCGTAGCGGAGCCTGCCACCAGTGCGGATGGCGATCAGCCTGGAACTGGTACGCACTGCGATGATGGGCAGGCAACATCAGTTCCGGATGACGTCCTGCCGCATGGCCTTTGGCATGGGTGACGACGGCCGAGGGGACGAATACGTTGAGCCACCCGGCTTTTCCGAGGCGGTCACCGAAGTCCACGTCCTCCATGTACATGAAGTAACGAGAGTCGAAACCGGAGATGGTGTCGAAGGCGTCGCGTCGCACCAGCAGGCACGACCCGGAAAGCCACCCCACTGCACGCTCGGTGACGGCCTCGTTCTCCTGACGGTAACGAGCAGTCCACGGGTTCTTCGGCCATACGGTACCGAGCAACGCGTGCCCGACGCCCGAGGTGATGTCGGGCACCGTTCGCGCCGACGGATAGACACTGCCGTCCGGTTCGAGGACCTTCGGCCCCAGTGCACCGGCCCTTGGCCACCGATTTGCCGCAGCCACCAATTCGTCGAGTGAACCGGGTGCCCATTGGACGTCCGGGTTGGAAATCACGACGAATTCGATCGACGAATCGATCTCCGCTACAGCCCGATTTATCGCTCCCCCGTACCCGATGTTTCCGCCGGTTCGAAGCAGACGGACATGCTCGTACTTGGCATCGGCGGCCTCGGGGGCACCATCGGTCGACCCATTGTCGGCCATGATGACCTGGGGTTTTTCTGTCGTCGCCACAGCGAGCGTGCTCAAGAAATTCTCGAGATGCTCGCCTGGCGAGTAGGTCACCGTTACCACGGCCAGCTTGGGACTCACGCCGGTCAGCCTAGCCGTCCGCGGCCACTGTCCCGAACAATGCTCACGCCAGAGCGGCGTGCAGAGCCTCTCGCCACGGACGCAGCGGCGTCATTCCCGCGGTAACCCACGCGCGCTCGGACAAGACCGAATATGCCGGGCGCGGGGCAGGGCGTACGAACTCCGCACTGCTGCACGGGCGCACCCGAGCAGGGTCTGCGCCGATCTCCTCGAAAACAGCTCGCGCCAACTCGTACCAACTTGCTTGCCCGCCGTTCGTCACGTGGAATGTCGACGCACCCGTGAAGTCCAGCAGCGCGAGTTCGACGATGCCGCCGGCCAGATCGACGCTGTACGTGGGTGACCCGATCTGGTCGTCCACGACGTTCACGAATTCGCGTTCGGCTTCGAGCCTTCTCATCGTGGCGACAAAATCCGTGCCGACACCGGAATACACCCACGCGGTTCGGACAACGGCCGCGTCAGCCCCCGACTCTCGAACAGCGATCTCGCCGTCCAGTTTGGTTCGGCCGTAGACCGTCGCGGGACCGGTCGGTGCATCGACGTCGTATGGCGAGCTTGCATCGCCCGGAAAGACGTAGTCCGTCGAAACGTGGATCAACCGCGAACCCGCCCGCGCACAGGCTTGCGCGAGATTCCGCGGTCCGATCTCGTTGACCGCCCTCGCCGCCTCCTGGTCGGTCTCGGCAGCATCGACGGCCGTGTACGCAGCGCAGTTGATCAGCACCGAATCAGGCGAGACGAAGTCGTCGACCGCGCGGCTGTCGGTGATGTCGAGCTCGCGGGAACCGACGGCCGTCACAGTGTGACCCGCCGACGTTGCGAGAGCATCGATACGTGTTCCGAGCTGCCCTCGGGCGCCGGTGAGCAGGATATTCGTCACACGGTTGAGTCTGGCACGCCGCGTCGAGGTACCCGCGGCCGAGCATCGGACCAGTAACCTGAAGGGGTGTCCCACCAGCAACCGCAGCGCCGCGCGCGTCCACGACCTGCGCCGATTCGGACCAAGACGAGCCCGGCTCGCATAGCGGTCGCGGTGCTGTCCGTGCTCGTACTGCTGGTCACCGGGTTCGCGTGGCGGGGTGTGGACTCGTTGAGAAACAGCCTTGCCACTGCCAGCGGACTCGGCCTCGGTGGCGGCAAGGACGGCGCCATCGACATTCTGATGGTGGGAACGGACAGTCGAACGGACGCGCACGGCAACCCGCTCTCACAAAGCGAGCTCGACTCGTTGCGCGCAGGTGAGGAAGTTGCGTCCAATACCGACACCATCATCTTGATCCGCGTCCCCAACGACGGGAGTTCCGCGACCGCGATCTCGATTCCCCGCGACGCGTACGTCAACGTCCCGGGTATCGGTATGTCGAAGATCAACGCCGCGTTCGGTGCCACCAAGGAAACCGAACGGCTGAAGTTGGTCAACAACGGGTCGTCCGACAGCGACGCAGACAAGAAGTCGACGGAAGCCGGCCGGACCGCGCTCATCGGAGCGGTGGCGAATCTGACCGGCATCACCGTCGATCACTACGCCGAAGTCGGACTACTCGGATTCGTCCTGCTGACCAACGCAGTGGGCGGAGTCGACGTGTGCCTCAACGCGCCGGTAGACGAACCGATGTCCGGAGCCAATTTCGCGGCCGGGAAACAGACACTCGACGGTGCCGACGCGCTGAGCTTCGTGCGACAACGACACGATCTTCCTCGCGGCGACCTGGACCGGATCGTTCGCCAGCAGGTGTTCATGGCTTCTCTCGTCAGCAAGGTACTCAGCGCAAAAACCCTCAGTGACCCCGGCAAGCTCAGCCAGCTGACCTCGGCTGTCCAGCGTTCCGTCGTGATCGACGACGACTGGGACATCATCGAATTCGCCAAGCAGTTGCAGAATCTGGCCGGCGGCAAGGTGCAATTCGAGACCATTCCCGTTCTCGACATCAACGGCATGACCGATTACGGCGAGTCCATCGTCAAGGTCGATCCCAAGGCCGTCAAGAAGTACATCGCCGGATTGGTCGGCGCCGACAGCGAGGACTCGGAGGAGACCTCCGAAGCACCGACCACGGTGAATGCGTCCTCGCTCACGGTCGACGTCGCAAACGCCAGTGACATCCCAGGGTTGGCCAGCGGGGTTTCCGAAGCGTTGAGTGCCCTCGGGTACAAGCAGGGTCAGGTCGGCAACAACACCGGCTCCGACGTCACCGAATCGACGGTGTTCGCAAAGTCCGCGGACGACGACGCAGCACTCGCGGTCGCCGAGGCACTCGGCGGTCTTACGGTCAAGGCGGATTCGTCATTGTCCTCGGGCAAGGTTCGGGTTGTCATTGCCGAGGACTACAGCGGCCCGCAGTCCGCGGACGCGGTATCCCCGTCCGAAGGAGCGACAAGCACGACTGAATCGTCGAGCACCACCGAGACCAGCCCCACTCCCGCCCCTCCCGGCCCGCCGATCGACGCGGCCTCCAACGGCCCGCGCTGTGTCAACTGAAAAATTGTGTGAACTGAACGGCTGCGTAAGCTGACGACGTGCCTTCGCCTGTAGACAACCTGACCGACGCCCTCCTCGGACCGATCCTGGCTGCCGACCCGGCCGGCCCTCGCGTGACCTACTACGACGACGCCACCGGCGAGCGCATCGAATTGTCTGCGAGCACTCTGGCCAACTGGGCGGCAAAGACAGCGAATATGGTCCGCGACGAGTTCGCTCTCGCGCCGGGCGGCAAAGTTGCCGTGCTGCTTCCCGCGCACTGGCAGAGCGTCGCCGTCTTGCTGGGTGTGTGGTGGGCAGGCGGTGAGGTGGTCCTCTCCCCTGACGCCGACGCCGAACTGGCTTTCGTCACTGCCGACCGACTGGACGATGTTGCGGACGTACCGGAGGTAGCCGCACTCTCACTCGACGCGTTCGGCAAAGGTTTGAGCGATCTTCCGCTCGGCGTCGCCGACTACGCAACCTCCATCCGTGTGCACGGCGACCAGTTCCGTAGCGCCGGAGCCGGTTCGGCGCTCGAAGGCCGGTCCGTAGCGGACACGATCGACGCGGCACGGGCATCGGCGAAGAACGTCGAATTGGTGTCGACGGATCGTGTCCTCTCCAGTCGCACGTGGGACACGGCAGACGAATTGATCGACGGGCTTCTGGCAGTTCTCGCCGCGGGCGCCTCACTCGTGCAGGTGGCCCACCCGGACGCGGAAGCTACCGCGCGCCGAGTGGGCACCGAGAAGGTCACGAAACAGTTCTGAACGCTAGCTCGCGAGAGCTGTCACCGGTGACACCAGCCCCGCCCGCCTAGCGGGGAGCAGTGACGCGATCACACCGCAGATTCCGCCGATCAACACGATGGCTACCAACTGCACCCACGGCACTGCGCTGAGGGCGACGTCCTCGATCCCGAATACCGATGCGGTACCGGCTACACCGAACACCATCCCGAACAGCACTCCGATCACCGATGCGACTCCTGCCACGAGCAGCGCTTCCCAGATCAACATGGCTCGAATTCCCTTCTTGGTCAGTCCGAGTGCGCGAAGCAGTCCGGATTCGCGGCGCCGTTCGAGAACGGACAGTGCCATGGTGTTTCCGACGCCGATCAAAGCGATCAACACCGCTACCGACAGCAATCCGGCAACCACCATGAGCACGGTGTCGAGGATCGAATCGAGAGCTGAACGCATCTCGGTCATGCCCTGAACATCGCTGCCCGGCGCTTCCTGGCGTGCCAGTTCGGTGATGCGGTCGGTGGCGGCCAAAGCCTGTTCGTCAGTATCCGTCCCCAGCCTTACCCAGTACGAATCGGTGGTCGGCGCGGTGGCCGCTGCACCGAGATCGCCTCGATCCAGTAGTGCTGGTTGACCTTTCACGCCCTCGACCACGCTGACGTTCACGACGCCGCGATCCCCACGCACCGTCGCCGTATCGCCCGCCGAGAGCTTGTATTCGGTCAGGTCAGCGGGCGAGAGCACCAACTGACCGGCCGCAGGTACCGAGATCTCGGTACGCAGAACATCTTTCACCCGAGCAGCGTCGACGCCGAATCCGGCCAACGAACCGCGCCCGTCGATCGTCAGTTCGGCCTTGTCCAGACCGCTCACCGCGCCGACACCGTTGACCGCGGCGATGTCTGTGCCCAACCCTGCGGGAAGCGGTGCCGAACCTGAACTGCTCACCATGACGTCGACGGGGAATTGACTGTCCATCGCCGCGGGTGCGGCTTCCTTGACCGTCGCGATTCCCACGACGAGCGTGCTCGTCAAGGCAACACCGATCAACAATGCGGTGGCCGTCGCCGAGGTGCGGCGTGGGTTCCTACCGGCGTTGCCTGCTGCCAGGCTTCCCACCGGACCGATCAGTCTCGCCAACACTCCGCCGGCCGCATTGATCAGTGCAGGCACGATTCGACCGGACAGTGCCGCGATCCCCAGGAACGAGAACAGTCCACCGGCGGTTGCCGCCGGCACCTGCTGATTCGTCACTCCCAGGACGGTCATCGCGATGCCCGCGAGCAGGGTCACGACGCCGAGAACCCGGCGCACCACCGATACCTGAACGCTCTCGGGCTTGGACTCCATCGGCTGCAGTGCTGCCAGCGGGGAGAGCCTCGTTGCCGCCCGCCCGGGCGCAGATGCAGCGAGCATCGTCATCACGATGCCGACGGCAAGACCGACGAGCACGGTCACCGGGGTGACGCTCAGTGACGAAAGAGGAACCGGCACATCTGCGGCCGTTGCTACGCGACCGATCGCCCAGGCAAGTCCGACACCGAGTCCGACGCCGATCACCGAGGCGATCACGCCGACCGCCGCGGCTTCACTGCGAATGCTCCGGCGAACCTGTTTGGCCGTGGCGCCGACGCATCGCAGCAACGCGAGTTCCTGAGTGCGCGCCGCGAGCAGCACGGCAAATGTATTGGCGATCACCAGCGCGGCAACAACAACGGCGATGGCGCCGAAGGCGAGCAACACCGTGCTGAGGATCTTGGTGCCGCCCATGTATTCGGCTGCGGCGTTGTCTGTGGCTTCGTCGCCGGTCAGCACGGTGGAGTCCGCGGGCAACGCGCTCGAGATCGAATCCACGAGTTCTTGCTGAGAGCGTGAACCGTCACCGGCGACACGGAACTCACGTTCGGCACTGTCACCGGCCCACGCGCTCACCTGCTCGGCGGTGGTGAATATCTTGATCCCGCCCAGTCGTTGCGCCGAACCGGAGAGGTCGACCAGTCCGACTATCTCCGCGGTGGGTGCGGCGGCACCGACCGTCGAATCCCGTGCCGTGACTGTGATTCGGGCACCGATCGGTATCCCGGAGTCCGCGCTCACCAACACCTGCCCCAGACCGGCCGGAATCGATCCCTCCGACACCCTCTCCCAACGCAATTCGGGATTGTCGGCAATCGAGAGCGCATCCCCGTAGGACGCGCCCTTTGCCTCGGAGTCGACACGAACATACGTCGACACGTCGTCGGCCACCGCCGAGACGCCCGGCACCGCGCTCAGCAGAGCTTCCGTCACGCCTGGACCGGACGCGACGACATCTGTGGTTTCGTATTGCGTCGCAAGTGATTTGCTCACACTCGCGTCGACCGTCGAGCTCAAGGTCAAAGTCGCGACGATGTATCCGACGGCGATCACCACCGCGAGTATCGACGCCACATAGCGCCCGGCATGTGCCCGCGCCTGCGCAAAAGCCAGACCTCTCATCGCAGTGCACCCGAAACTGCAGGAACATCGGCCAGGTCGTCGGCACCGAGAGCTCGCATGGCACCGATCACCGAGTCGACGGTGGGATGGTCGATCTCTCCGGCTATACGCCCGTCCGCGATCAACACGACTCGATCCGCGTACGACGCCGCCACCGGATCGTGCGTCACCATGACGACGGTCTGACCGGTCTCCCGGACACTGGTCCGCAAGAGTCCCAGAACCTCTGTCCCGGAACGGGAATCCAGGTTGCCGGTGGGCTCGTCGGCAAAGATCACGTCGGGCTGCGGCAGTAGTGCGCGGGCGACGGCTACGCGTTGCTGCTGACCGCCCGACAATTCGTGCGGCAGGTGATCGAGACGCTGCGACAGGCCCAGCTTGCCGATCACCTCGTCCATCCACTCGGGCGAGGGTTCACTACCTGCCAGCTTCATCGGCAGCAGCATGTTCTCCCGAGCAGTGAGCACCGGTAGCAGGTTGAACGCTTGGAAGACGAATCCGATTCGCTCGCGTCGCAGTTCGGTGAGCTCCGTGTCGCCGAGTTTCGTGACTTCGGTGTCGCCCAGGAAAACCTGCCCACCCGAGACCGTGTCGAGTCCGGCCAGGCAGTGCATGAGCGTCGACTTTCCGGAGCCGGACGGGCCCATGATCGCGGTGAACCGCTCGCGACCGAAGTCCACGTCGACTCCACCGAGCGCGTGAACCGTGGTCTCACCGGTGCCGTACACCTTGGTGACACCGCGGGCAGTGATCGCCGGCACTGCGGCTGGTTCCGTCGTGGTGTGCGCATGCATTTTTTGCCCTCCGTAAAGCTTCTCGCTATGACGGAATCGACGTTATTGCAGCGCAAGTGGTCTCCGCGTCGGAGTGCGGGGCGATCTTGGAGAGCCCGGTGTCATCCCGGGGTAGGACTGGACAGGGCGGCGTGTCAGCCCTCGGTGCCGAGGAGATCTGCGCGCCGGACAAGTCCGATCTGGAAGGCGAAGACGACTGCCTGTACACGATCACGAGAATGAGTCTTCGAAAGAACCCGTCCGACATGGGTTTTCACTGTCGTCTCGGAGACGTGGAATTTCGCAGCGATCTCCGAATTCGACAGCCCGTACGCCATGGCTTCGAGCACCTCGACCTCGCGCGGCGTCAACTCTTCGGGCAACTGCGCTTCGGGCGCCGAGCCTTCCAGGAGCGGTCCGACGTGCTGAAGCAGTCGCCGAGTGGCCCGGGCTTCGATCACCGCGTCCCCGCGGTGCACGGTGCGGATGGCGTCGAGCAACTGCTCCGGTGGCACGTCCTTGAGCAGGAAACCACTGGCGCCCGCCCGGATAGCCGACATCACGTACTCGTCGTTGTCGAAGGTGGTGAGCACCACGACCTTCGGCGCATCGGGGTCGGCCAGGAGCCGACGAGTCGCCTCGATGCCGTCCATCTTCGGCATCTGGACATCCATCAGAACGACGTCGACATGACGGGCGGCCAACTCGGTCAACGCCTGCTGACCGTCCGAAGCCTCGACAACCACCGACAGATCCGGCTGTGAGTCGATGACCATTCGAAAACCTGCGCGGACCAGCTGCTGATCGTCGATCAGTGCCACTGCGATCGGAGCCACGTGTTCGTCCATGCCACTCACCTTAAGACCTTCGGACGTTTCAAGACCTACCCAGACGTTCGTTCGTACGGCAAGACGGCCCGGACGCTGTATCCGCCGCCTGATTTCGGTCCGGCGGTCACTTTGCCTCCGTGCAGCTTGGCTCGCTCGGCCATTCCGATCAGTCCCTGTCCGCCTGGTGACGATTCGACCAGCGCGGCGCTGCCGCCTCGTCCGTCGTCGGTGATACCGAGAACGAGTTCGGTTTCAGCCCAAGTCATCTCGACGCTCGCCTGTGCTCCAGGCCCCGCATGTTTGAGAACGTTCGTCAGCGATTCCTGCACGATGCGATACGCCGTCAACCCCGCACCCGCAGAGAGTTCGCGTGGTTCCCCGGTCACGCTGACGGCGATGTCGAGTCCGCTGCTGCGTAACTCGTGGAAGAGACTGTCGATGTCGCCGGCGCCCGGGATCACCGAGAAATCACGGGGCGTGTCCTCACGCAGGACGGACAGCAGCGATCGCATGTCGGTCAACGCTTGGCGGCCGGTGGAGGCAATTGTTTCGAGTGCCTGAATTGCAGCCTGAGGATCCTTGGCCGCGCTGTAGCGTCCACCGTCGGCCTGAGCGATGACAACGGTCAACGAATGCGCGACGATGTCGTGCATCTCGCGCGCAATCCTCGAGCGTTCGCTGATCGTCGCGATTTCCGCTTCCTGCGCACGCTCGAGTTCGAGCAACCGTGCGCGCTCGGTCAGACCTTCCAATTGTTTGGTACGAACTCGACGCAAATCACCGAACGCCCAGACCGCGAGCATGAAGATCATGACGGCCACGGACTGCATGACCTGCGAGGACACCGGGATTCCGTCGTAGCCGAAGTATCGAACAGTCCCGGCAATCGAGCCGAGCAACGCGAGCACCAGCCCGGTGAGTGAACTCCACCGAGCACCATAGGCGGCCAGCGCGTACAGGGAGATGGGGACGACAACGGCCGATGCGAGCAGTGTGTTGCCGATGAAAATCACGTGTAGAACTGCGAACCCTGCGATCACCATGCCGGAGAGTTCGGGGCGCGAGCGTCGCCACGCCAACGGAACGGTCATACCCAGCGAGATGAACACCGCCAGCGGACTCGCCTCGACCGCAACGACAACGCTGAACAGTGCGGCAACCGTCGCAATGCAGATGTCCACACCGCGAGCATGTTCCGCGCTCCAGCGGACGAAGCGTTCACTAGTCGGAAAACGAGCCATGCCGCCAAGAGTAGCTTTTACTGACGAGCTTTCACTCAGGTGCGGTAACCGCCGTCTTCGAGACCGGCCTCGATTTCGAAGCGGTTGCGCGGCCCGCGATGACGCAGTTCCTCACGCAGGTACAACAACCCGAATATGATTCCGTACCTGGCCCATTGGTCTGCATGAACGGCCTCGTGACGAAGGACGGATCGAGTCGTGTTCCGCCGCGTGAGATATACACCACCGAGAGTTGTTCCGCCTCTGGCGAACCCGCAGCGCAGTCCGGAGGCGACAAAGATTCCGAACTCGTCGTCGAAGCGGATGTCCGCGCCGAGAATCCTGGCGTACAGCAGGGCGACGCGGGTGACGAACGCGGACTGCGCGCTGCCCCGACTCGCTCGGATCAGCGGCAGCCCGCGTCGTGCACACACGAGAAGATCAGCCCAGCAGTTTTTCGCGGAGCGCCTTGTCCTTGTCGAGCACCATCGACTCGAGGCTCTCCTGGAACGCCACCATCCGCTGCTGCAGTGCGGGATCCGAAGCACCGAGAATCCGAGCAGCCAGCAGACCGGCGTTGCGAGCGCCGCCGATCGACACTGTCGCCACCGGGACGCCGGCCGGCATCTGGACGATCGAAAGCAGCGAATCCATACCGTCGAGGTACTTGAGCGGCACCGGAACACCGATGACGGGCAACGGCGTGGCCGAGGCAACCATGCCCGGAAGATGCGCGGCGCCACCGGCACCGGCGATGATGACCTTGATTCCGCGGCCGGAAGCTTCCTTGGCGTAGTCGAGCATCCGCTGAGGCGTGCGGTGCGCCGAGACGACACCGACCTCGAAGCGGATACCGAACTCGGCCAAAGCTTCGGCTGCAGCTTCCATGGTCGGCCAATCCGAATCGCTGCCCATGATCAGGCCGACCTGCGCGCTCTCACTCACCGTGTACATCCCATCCGTCGGTCCAAACTGCGTACGAAAGCCAATGTGCTGCGCGCTCGGCGCGTTCCCGAACTGCGGCAACGTAATTCGGATCGTCGATGGATCCGGCGACGCCCACGATGTTGACGTGTCCGATCTTGCGATCCTTGCGCTCACCCTTGCCGTACAGGTGGATCTTCGCGTCAGGCATCCGCGCGAACAGGTGATGGACGCGCTCGTCCATCGTCATCTCGGGAGCTTCCGGCGCACCGAGAACGTTGGCCATCACGGTGACCGGCGCGATCGGCGACGTATCTCCGAGCGGGTAGTCGAGAACCGCGCGCAGGTGCTGCTCGAACTGAGAGGTGCGGGCGCCGTCCATCGTCCAGTGACCGGAGTTGTGCGGGCGCATCGCCAACTCGTTGACCACGAGAGTGCCGTCGGTCGTCTCGAACAGTTCGACGGCCATGGAGCCGACCACACCGAGCTCCGACGCGATGCGCAGCGCCAACTGTTCAGCTTCCTCGGCAACGGCACTCGAAAGCTCGGGGGCAGGTGCGATCACGACGGCACACTGGCCGTTGCGCTGAACCGTTTCCACGACCGGCCACGTAGCGCCCTGTCCGAACGGCGACCGCGCCACCATGGCGGACAGCTCCCGACGCATCGAGACCATTTCCTCGACGATCAGCGGAACACCCTTGTTCAGCTGCTCGGTGACGATGGCTTCTGCTTCGTCCTGATCGTCGGTGATCCAGACGCCGCGGCCGTCGTAGCCTCCGCGTGTTGCCTTGATGACGAGCGGCCAACCGTGTTCGGAGCCGAAACGCACGACGTCTTCCGCCCACGTCACTTCGGCGTACGCGGGTACGGGTGCGCCCAGTTCGGCAAGTTTGCGACGCATGAGCAGTTTGTCCTGAGCGAAGATCAGAGCCTGCGGCGGCGGCTGAACGTTCACGCCTTCGGCAACAAGAACCTCGAGGTGCTCGGTCGGCACGTGCTCGTGGTCGAAGGTCAGTGCATTGGAACCGACCGCTGCACGGCGGAGAGCATCGAGGTCGGTGTGGCTGCCGAGCACGACGTCGGGGCTGACCTGAGCTGCCGGCTCGTCCGAAGTCCCGGAGAGCACTCGGAGCGTCTGGCCCAGGGCCACCGCCGCCTGGTGAGTCATCCTGGCCAACTGTCCGCCACCGATCATGGTGACGACGGGCATGGATGCTTTTGCCGGTCGAGGGGTGGTCGGGCGGGCGGGGATCTGCGCGGGATCGTTGTTGCCGGTCACGGCTCTCTATGTTGTCATGTGCCGCGTTCGCCCGTTCATTCAGCGTTCCCAATCTGTGATTCTGCTGATGAATCCGCGGCAAATTGGTGGTAACGCGGTTTCGTTTCGTAAACTCATCTGTTGTGCCATTTGTCGACGGGGTCATTGCCCGCATACCCCAACCGTTTCGTGACATCGCTCTGCGTCACAGCGAGCTGATCAAATTCGCGATCGTCGGCGGAACGACCTTCCTCATCGACTCGGGCATCTTCTACACACTCAAGCTGTCGATCCTCGAATCCAAGCCGATCACGGCCAAGATCATCGCCGGCGTCGTCGCGGTGATCGCGTCGTACATTCTCAACCGCGAGTGGTCGTTCAAGAACCGTGGTGGCCGTGAACCAGCGCACGAAGCTGCGCTGTTCTTCATCATCAGCGCTATCGGTGTCGTCATCAGCTTCATCCCGCTGTACATCTCCAGTTACGTCTTCAACCTGCGCGTACCCGAAGTCAGCCTGGCGACGGAGAACATCGCCGACTTCATCAGTGCATATGTCATCGGCAACCTGCTGCAGATGGCGTTCCGATTCTGGGCCTTCCGCAAGTTCGTGTTTCCCGACGAGAATCCGGAACCGCTCGAGCTGTCCGACACCACAGGATTGTCCGAAACCACAGCGTTATCCGAAACCACGGCGCCTGACCCGGTAATTCCTGATGCCGAAGAGGAGCTCGGGCACTCCTGAGTTTTCCGTCTGCGCCGACCTTTCGGTCAGCGCGGTTCGCGGTGCGGAACGACGTCCGCGGTCGGCGCCGTGTTGGCCACCGGCAGGAAGACGGCGAACAAGGCAGGCTTACGCCTCTGCAGTTCCAGGCGGCCCCCGTCGGCTTCGATCAGTGCACGTGCGAGCGCCAACCCGACGCCGGTGGACCCCGCCCCCGAAAATCCTCTGTCGAAGATGTGCGGCGCCAGATCGTTCTCCACACCGGAGCCTTCGTCGGTGACCTCGACGCACACCATCGAGTCACGGCGAGACGAACTGCGACCCGTACCGTCGATCAATCGCACCGACACCGTGCACGTGCCTTCACCGTGTTCGAACGAATTGTCGACCAGAACGGAAACAGCTTCACGCAGACGCGAACCTGTGGTCGCAGCCATCACCGTGCGATCGCCGCGTAGGCGCAGCCTGCGTCCCTCTCCGTCGAACTGAGCCTGCCAGTCGCGAGTCACCTGTTCCAGCTCGCCGACTACCGACACCAGACTCGCCGATGACCCACTGGTGCGCGACGAGCGAATCAGGTCGTCGATTCCGTCGGTGAGCCTGTCCACTTGCGCCATGGCTTCCTCGGCCTCGTTCACGACGTCAGGATCTTCGTGAACGGACAACTCGTCCAGGCGCAGCCGCACTGCAGTCAGTCGACTGCGCAGTTGATGCGAGACGTCCGCAACCAGCGCGCGCTCTCGTTGCAGCCGCACCGAAATCTCCACGGTTGCCGCATCGAGGACGTCGGACACGCGGTCGAGTTCGGGGATGTCGTGCCGACGAGGATCCGGCCGGAAGTCGCCTTCGGCGAGGCGCGCCGCCCGGTCGGCCACATCCTGCAGCGGATCGGCAAGCCGACGCGCAGTGACCACAGCAACCACGGTGCCTGCCGTGATGGACAGAAGCACGAGCACGCCGACAGCCATCACCGCCTGTTTCTGCTGGGTGCGCAGGTTCTCCGACGGCACCTCGAGGCGCAACGAGCCGGACGTTCCCATCGCGAGCGATTCGACGAGTGCGTTCTTGACCGTCGCCTCACCGACGTCGACGCGTGCAGCGCCGTCGACGACGGTCGGATACACGACGACGAGGCGCCCGTCGTTCGGGGTGAGAACCTTGAGCGAATCTGTGTTCAACGCACCTTCGACGAGTCCGTTCGTCCCCTCTTGCGCGATGACCTCAGCGGCCATCCGGTCGAGGCGCACCCGGAGATCACTTCGCGTCACGTCCTCCACCCAGAGCCACGCCGTGTAGATCAGCGGAACCCCCAGCAGCAACGCCGTCATGATCACGACAGCGAGAATCGACTGCAATATGCGACGCCGCATGCCGGCAGTTCCTGATTCTCGAGAAGTTAGTCGGTGTTGATTCGGAAACCGACACCGCGGACGGTGGCAATCCTGCGTTCCACGGCGGGGCCCTCGTCGCCGATCTTGCGGCGCAGCCACGACATGTGCATGTCGAGCGTCTTCGATCCACGAAGCTCGACGTCGCCCCACACCTCACGAAGGATCGTATCGCGCGAGACCACTTCCCCGGCGTGCTCGAGGAGGACCCGCAGAAGCTCGTATTCCTTGTTGGCCAAGGCGATTTCGGAGCCGTTGACGAGTACGCGTCGTGCCGCGGGCTCGAGCCTGATGCCACCGACCTCGACGATCGTGTCCTCGCGGCCACCGTGGCGACGCAGGAGTGCTCGCACACGTGCCATCAACTCGGCGAGACGAAACGGCTTGCTGACGTAGTCGTCGGCGCCCGCGTCCAACCCGACCACGAAGTCGACTTCGTCGGTCCTGGCGGTCAACATCAGCACGGCGAGCGAGGTGCGATGCGCACGAATCTGTCGGCAGACCTCGAGGCCGTCCATGCCCGGAAGGCCGAGATCGAGAATCAACAGGTCGAAATCACCTTCGAGCGCCTGCTGCAACGCAGCGGGTCCGGTCGGTTCGACCGTCACCGAATACCCTTCACGCCCCAAGGCGCGGGAAAGGGGTGCAGCAATGGCCTCGTCGTCTTCGGCTAGCAATACGGCAGTCACACGAACAGACTACGGACAACACGCCTTTGCACGTTGATTACCAGCCATTTCGATCGTTCGGGTCGTCGTTTTCACCTGACGGCCACTGCGGTGCCTGCGATGGTGGCTGCTGCATGGAATCGAAAACCTGGTGATACAGCAGGGCGTGAACGTGCTCGACGTCAGGAATGTCGTCGAACTCGAGCGGATCGTCACTGGCAGATGCGATGACCAGAGTTCCGGTCTTGAGCATTCGATCGATCAGGCCGTGACGGAACTGAACATTGCTGATCCGTCCCATGGGAATGTCGATACCCGTGTGCGTGAGCACTCCGTGGCGGATGAGCACTCGCCGATCGGTGACGATGAAATGCGTGAACTTCCAGACCGTGAACGGCGCAACCGATCGCCAGGCCACGACACCGAGCCAGATGATTCCGACGGCAATGGACGACACGGTGCGAGCCGTGCCGTCCAATCTCGTCTGTGCGAGGCCCAACAAGAAACCGGCGACGGCCGTCGCAAGTACGAACGTCAGCGCCGGAAGCACCAACATCTTCCAATGAGGATGGCGATGCAGTATCAGTTCCTCGTCCTGAGCGAGGGCGTCTTCGGGATATCCCATGACGGGAAGTCTGCCACCCCGCACCGACTTTCAGACATACCGACTTTCAGGCACACCGACTTTCAGGCACACCCGCCTTCAGGGCAACGCTCAGGGCTGCGCGATCTTTCGCAGCACCAACGGGGTCACGACGATGATGATGCCGTACAGCACCATCCACACGCCGACCACGATGCGGAAGACGTCGAGCGAGAGTTCGGGCTGCAGAAGGACGATTGCACCCGCGACGATGCTGATGACTCCGAGCACGATCGACAGACCGCGATCGACGGTGTGCCCGGACGCCGCGTCGACCAGATCGAGAACGCCACGGAATACCCACCAGGCACCGATCACCAACGCGATCAGAACCACCGTCTGCAAAGGGCTACGGAGAACCAAGAATCCGAGGAGCACTGCCAACGCGCCGGAGATCGCGACGAGCGTGCGAGTTCCACCCGAAGCCGTCACGTCCGCGAACGAACGGATGATCTGAACGATTCCGAATCCGAACAGCTGGATCGCAATGACAACCGCGACCACGAACAGGGTGGCATCCGGCCACGCGAGTACCGCGATACCCAGGCCCAATGTGAGGACACCGAGCAGCACCGTCACGCCGGTGAGTACGCGGCGAGCGCTCTCGGCCGTCTCGGCTTCGGTCGGAACAACGATCGGTGTGGTCATGACGCCCCTAGGCAGCTCGGTAAATCCCGCAGTTGAGTGAAATGAAGGACGGACGGTTGGTTCGAAAACCGGTCCGGGCCAAAAATTAGCACTTTGGTGCCAGAAAATCCGGCAACGTTCACGATTCGGTGACCGGGGCGGCGCGAAGGTGCGTGATATCACCTGCTGCGACCGCAAAGGTCTCCCCATCTGTTCCCTCGATTTCGATGACGACGCGTCCGGAAGTGTCGACGTCGGTCGCGATACCGAACACCTCCTTGTCGCCCGGCAAAACCGCGCGGACTCGTTTGCCCAGCGTCCCGCAGCGCTGCCGGTATTCGGCAGCCAACACAGATGTATCCCATTTCGACGATTCCCAAGCACGGAATTGCGTCGCCAATTCACGGGCGATTGCGCGAACGAGAGTGTCGCGGTCGACAGTCGATGCTTCTTCGATCAGCAGTGACGTAGCGGTCGGGACGGGCAGCTCCTCGACGCCGAGGCTCACGTTCAGCCCGATCCCCACCACCACCGCGGGATCGGGCGCCGTCCTCGCCACCTCGGCCAGAATGCCGGCGACCTTCTTGTCACCGATGAGAACGTCGTTCGGCCACTTGAGTTCTGCGGGCACTTCGGCCACGTTGCGCAGCGCGTCGACGACCGCGATTCCCGACAGTAGCGGGAGCCAACCCATGTCCGCGAGATTCATTCCGGGCATCGACAGCAGAACCGACATCGAGATCTGCGCTTGCGGCGGACTCACCCACGTGCGCGAATGACGGCCACGGGCACTCGCCTGATATTCGGCGATCAGAACGTGACGGTCGGCATCCGGATCTGCCGCTCGCGCAAGGAGATCCGCGTTCGTCGAACCGGTCTCCTCGACAACGTCGAGGCGGTTCCAGAAAACGCGCGCGTCGTCGTTGTCACTGCGCACGAGTGCGCGTCGTAGGGCATTGCCGTCGAGGGGCGGTCGGTTCAAGTCGGTCCACATAGCCCCAGCCTATGACGACGGCGAGAATGTACTGGTCAGTAGCTTGAGCCTGCAAGACAGCGACAATCGGACCTGCCTTCGAAGCCCCCCACGCACTCTCGTTAAGCTCACGTCCATGACCACTGTCCAAGAGCCGAACGCGCCGGAGGCGGCGGCCGCACCCGATATCCACACGACCGCGGGAAAGCTCGCGGACCTGCGGAATCGCCAAGCCCAGGCGCAGGCACCGAGCGGCGAAGCCGCCATCGACAAGGTGCACGCCAAAGGCAAGCTGACCGCCCGCGAGCGCATCACCGCCCTCCTCGACGAGGGCTCCTTCGTCGAACTCGACGCACTGGCACGGCACCGAAGTGTGAACTTCGGTCTCGCTGACAACCGCCCGGTCGGCGACGGCGTCGTCACCGGTTACGGCACCATCGACGGCCGCGACGTCTGTGTCTTCTCACAGGACGCCACCGTTTTCGGCGGATCGCTCGGCGAAATCTACGGTGAGAAGATCGTCAAGGTCATGGACCTCGCGATCCGCACCGGACGGCCCCTCGTCGGCATCAACGAAGGTGCAGGCGCGCGCATTCAGGAAGGCGTCGTCTCGCTCGGCCTCTACGGCGAGATCTTCCACCGCAACGTCCAGGCCTCGGGTGTCATCCCCCAGATCTCACTGATCATGGGACCCGCCGCCGGCGGCCACGTGTACTCCCCCGCACTGACCGACTTCGTCGTGATGGTCGACGAGACCTCCCAGATGTTCGTCACCGGCCCCGACGTCATCAAGACGGTCACCGGTGAAGACGTCACGATGGAAGACCTCGGCGGTGCTCGCACCCACATGGTCAAGTCCGGCGTCGCCCACTACGTCGCTTCCGGCGAGCAGGACGCACTCGACTACGTCAAGGACCTGCTCAGCTACCTGCCGTCCAACAACCAGGCAGCGGCTCCCCGCGGCGAGATCACCGACCCCATCGTCGGTTCGATCGAAGACAGCCTGACCGCCGAGGACATCGAACTCGACACCCTCATCCCGGACTCGGCCAACCAGCCGTACGACATGCACGAGGTCATCCGTCGCATCCTCGACGACGACGAGTTCCTCGAGGTCCAGGCCGAGCGCGCGATGAATATCATCGTCGGTTTCGGTCGCGTCGACGGACGCTCGGTCGGCATCGTCGCCAACCAGCCCACCCAGTTCGCGGGCTGCCTCGACATCGACGCCTCGGAGAAGGCCGCTCGCTTCGTGCGTACCTGCGACGCGTTCAACGTCCCGATCATCACCCTCGTCGACGTTCCCGGCTTCCTCCCCGGAACCGAGCAGGAATACAACGGCATCATCCGCCGCGGCGCGAAGCTCCTCTACGCATACGGAGAAGCAACGGTCGGCAAGATCACGGTCATCACCCGCAAGGCTTACGGCGGAGCGTACGACGTCATGGGCTCCAAGCACATGGGCGCCGACGTGAACCTGGCATGGCCGACCGCTCAGATCGCCGTCATGGGTGCATCCGGAGCAGTCGGATTCGTCTACCGCAAGCAGCTTCTCGAAGCCGCGAAGAACGGCGAAGACGTCGATGCACTGCGCCTCAAGCTGCAGAACGAGTACGAGGACACACTCGTCAACCCGTACGTCGCCGCTGAGCGCGGATACGTCGACGCTGTCATTCCTCCGTCGCACACCCGCGGACAAATCGTTTCCGCATTGCGACTGCTAGAGCGCAAGGCCGTTTCCCTTCCGCCCAAGAAGCATGGGAACATTCCCCTATGACCGCAACCACCGAGGACATTCTCAGCGAAGATGTCGCACTGGCGGAGACTGCACCGACCAACGGTGCGGTCGTCGAGGGAACCGCGACGGATGCTTCGCTCACGGAGCTGACCGAGACGTCGACCTCCGACGCGTCGGTCATCAAGATCGTCAAGGGTTCGCCCACCGACGTCGAGATCGCGGCACTGGTCAGCGTGCTTGCTGCGGCTGCCGGCAGCGGTCAAGCTCCCGAGTCGAACGTTCCCGCGGAGACCTGGGGCGATCCGACTCAGTTCCACCGCACGCGTGCGCCGTTCTCGCCGTACGCGTACCTGAACCCCGCGATCCGTCGCAGCTGACGATCACTCTGCTGACGTGACTCAACTGGTTCTAGCTTCAGCGTCCCCGGCTCGCCTCGCAGTTCTGCGGGCGGCCGGGGTTTCGCCGCTTGTGCGTGTCTCCGGCGTCGACGAGGACAAGATCGCCGACAACCTCGGACCCGACGCCGCCCCCGAAAAAGTCGTGACGGTACTGGCGGAGGCCAAGGCCGCCGAGATCGTTCCCGGTCTTGCCGCCGACAATCTCACCGACGTAGTCGTTGTCGGGTGCGATTCGATGCTCCTGATCGACGGGCAACTTCAAGGCAAGCCAGGCAGCGTCGATATCGCCCGTAAGCGATGGGCCGCAATGGCCGGACGCAGCGCCACTCTCTTGACCGGGCACTGTGTCCTACGCGTCGCCGACGGCCGCATCGTCCGCATGGCCTCGGATCACAGCGCAACAGTGGTTCATTTCGCGCAACCGTCCACCGAGGATCTCGAGGCATACCTGGCAACGGGCGAGCCGCTCCAAGTCGCCGGAGCATTCACGCTCGACAGTCTCGGCGGCTGGTTCGTGGAGAGAATCGAGGGTGATCCCTCGAGTGTCATCGGTATCGGATTACCTTTGGTACGAACACTTCTCGAGCGTGTCGGGGTTTCCGTCTCGGATCTCTGGCGCACGCAGAGCATCTTCTGACGCGTTTTCTCCAAGCACGTTTTCTCCAAGCACGTTTTCTCCAAGCACCACTGACCAGCCCCGCATCGGGTCCATGCCGATGCGAAGCTGGTCGTTTTTGTTGTCACCGAAAAGGTTTGACCCTTCAGGTTTTGAAGGTGGTGTTCGCCGGCCGCGGGTGCTGCTGCGGGTCGATCGAGGGCGGCGGAATGAACCACGGTTTGTTGTCGACACCGATCCGGATATCCCATTTCCCGACGAACCCGGATTTCCGGTGCATCAACCGGTGATGCGAACGGCACAGCAGGACCAGGTTGCTCATCACCGTCGGGCCGCCGTTCGCCCAGTGCCGGATATGGTGCGCATCAGTCCACGCGGGCACACACGTGCAGCCGGGGAACGCGCAGCCTTTGTCTCGGGCAATCAACGCCACTCGCTGCTCCGCGGTGACCACCCGTTTCCCGGGTTTCGCATCCAACGGCGCGCCGTGATCGTCGAGCAGCACGGTGGACAGGAAACAATCACACCCGAGAAGCCTGGTCTGCGACACCGACAGCGGTCCCAGCCAGGGCATGTGCCCGACATCAAGATCGGACAGCTCCAGTGAGCCGTCATCACCCGAATCCGAAGACTGTGCGGCACAATCCCGATGCTCCGCCAAATCACGAGCATTGATGTGCACATTCACGTGCGGACGCTGACCACCATCGGTACCGGTCTTGGCGCAATCGAGATAGCGGCGGATCAGTTCGGTGAACCCGTCGGCCGTGCGTTTCGCCGCCGACCGAGCATCCGGGGTTCCATCGGGTGCCGGGGTGGGCATCGTCAGATTCGACAACGCCGACAGCAGCATTTCGCCGGTGAGGGCGTCGAAATCACCGCGCACCACCACCCGACCGTTCAATGTCGACGCGATCCGCAACTCGTTCCGGTCGACATCTTCGGCGGGCGGAATCTCATCCGATTCGAACAACCGCTCCAAGGTCGCGATCACGTTCCGCACCTTCGTGGTCGTCGCTTCCACCCCCGACGCAGCAGCCAACAACAGATCGATGCACTTCGGTAGTGCTTCCTCCGGCATGCCTTTCGGTGGTGATTCACAGAACGCCACGATCAACACGGCATGATCGAACGAGCAATCCCCGCAATCGAACCGAGCCGCCACCGCCGGAAACGGCCGCAAAGCCGCACCCAACGCGGCGATCTTCTTCCCGTCCCGAACCTGCAACATCGTGTTGGCCGCCAACCACGCACCCACCCCGCGACTGGCAATCACCTGATCATCCGGGCGCAACGACAACTCGTCCACCACGGCCACACGAACCGCCTCGAGGCGCAGAATCTCAGCACTCGCCTCGACAGCAGCAGCACGCAACTCAGCAGCAGACAACTGCCACAACCGTCCGCGTAACCCCACCGCAGAACCAGACACCACATCCGACAACAAGACACTCATTGAATCCCCCGATCCCCTGCATACAGGGTACTCGAACACCCGTTCGAGTCAAGGGCAATTTTCAGACCGGCGAATTGACCCGCGGCAGAGCAGTCGACGCCAATCCGATACCGAGCGCAATTGCTGCGATGATCGCGAGCACACGGCGCTGCGCTTGGAGAAATGCTTCGCCGGCCGCCGCGCGAGTCGATGCGTACGCGGCATCAACTGCCACCTGAACGGATTGACCCCCGGCACCGGCGGAGCCGTCCCGGCGACATTCCGGCGCCACCTCCATCGGTGTTCCGGATGCCAATTGGCTTGTTGCGCAATCGACAAAGGCCTTTTCGGCGATGTCGATCAGGCCGGGACCAACGCCGGCAGCTTCAAGGTTCGCAACGTACTCGGGCCGCTCCCCCTGCACTGCTTGCGGAGCTTGCCCCGCGACGAGCGAGAAGAACACCACTCCGATCAAGGCCAGTCCGATGGAGCTGCCAACCTGCTGAACGGTAGGAAGCAGTCCCGACACCGAACCCGCGTGCGCGGGTTCGACCGTCGCAAGGATCGCGGTTTGCAGTGGTGCCACGAACAGTCCGAGACCTGCGCCACCGAGAAGCAGCGGACCGGCGAGCGCGAGCCAGCGTGGATCGGTTCCTTCGCGTTCGAGGATGATCGACAGCGCGATCAGCGAGCCGGCAAAGACGACCATCCCCAGGATCAGAACACGGTTTCCGAGCATCCGGTACACCGCCGATGAGAGAACCGCCGCCACGCCCATTCCGACGGCCCACGGCAGCGTCATGACGCCCGCTCGCAATGCGGAGAACCCGAAGCCGAACTGAAGGGTGAGACTGATGGTGAAGATCAAGGAAGTCAGGGTTCCGAAGAAAACGAACGCAAGAACCGCGCCGATTGTGAAGGCTCGGTCGCGGAAAAGCTCGAGACGAAGGACCGGATCGCCGCCTCGTTTCGCCAAACGCGATTCGTAGAGCACAAACGCCACTGCCACCGGCGCCGACATCGCGAGCATTACGACAAGACCTGTGGGCCATCCGCGCGCCCTTCCCTCGGCCAGGGGAAGGATCAGCAGGAACAGCGCCAGTGATGACAGTGCGGCGCCGATGAGGTCCAGTGAGCGCACATGCTCAGCGCGAGCATCGACGAGATGGAAATATCCGAGAATCAAGGCGGCGATGCCGATCGGGATGTTGACGAAGAAGATCAGGCGCCAGCCCCAGTCGAACAGATTCCACTCGATCAGCAGCCCGCCGATCAGAGGCCCACTGACCGTTGCGAGCCCGATGGTCGCACCGTAGATCCCGAAGACTCGCGGATGCCTGGCCTTCGGAAACAGACCCGAGATGATGGCGAACGTCTGGGCGGACATCGAACCGGCCGCCAATCCTTGCAGACCCCGGAAGACGATCAACATCGTCGCGCTCTGCGCGAGCCCGCACAGCAACGAGGCAACCACGAATACGGACAGGGCGGTCAGAAAAACAACTCTACGGCCGAACAGGTCCCCCAGCCGCGCTGCAGTGATCAACGAACACGCGAAAGCCAGGATGTACACGCTGACCATGAGCAACTGCGCCGATACGCCTGCTTGAAGATCGACGGCGATACTCGGAAGCGCGACGTTGACGATGGTCGCGTCGAGCAATTGCATGAATGCCGCCGCCAGACTCGTCGCCAACCCGAGCCAGGGCGTCAGAGAACCAGCTCGCCGCCCGCCCTTGTGGTCGGCGCCGACAGCGTCACCTAAAGGGTCCGGAAGCACCGAATGATCCTAATCGAACACAACGCTTCTAGAACCTGTTCTTGTTTAGATTGTAGTATTTCGGACAATTCAGTCCCCCAGATGGGATAGTTCGTCGTCTGCCCATTTTCAGAGCAGGCTTCTCGACGACACACGCAGGAGTTCTACTCGATGGATCTGAACTTGATCACCCATTGGCACCCGCTTCCTGGGCGGGTAATCGAATGGGGCGTCACGCATGCTTCCGCTCAACGAGCCGCCGAAGCCGAGATCGACCGAGAACTACCCCCGACCACGATGCAGGATCGCCACCTGCGACGCGCCCGCGTCACCGCAGAGAAGGGCGATCCGCAGTCTCCGTGGATCGGTATCGCCTTCGATTTCGCAGGAACACTGGACCGCGACGCCATGACGCGAGCACTTCAGCGCTACATCCGTCGCCACGACACGCTGCACAGCTGGTTCTCGTTCGACGAAGCAACCACCGACGCTGCGGACACCTCGTTCGAGGTCCGTCGACACGTGGTGCCGGTCGAAAGCATCGAACTCGAGTACCGCGTCGGCGACGACGTCTCCGAATCCGAGGCGATCCGCGCGCTCGTCGCGACCAAGTTCGCCACCGAAACCAGCGCGCTGCAGTGGCCGGCATTCGTGTTCGGTGCCGTCGAGCACCACCATGCCGACCTCGAAGCCGATCCGAGCTTCACCCTGTTCCATGCAGTCGACCACGCCCATTCGGACATGAACTCGATGGTGCTGATGTACGCAGAATTGCGTCAGCTCTACGCCGCGGAAACGACCGGATCGCATCCCGAGCTCGGGCCGGCCGGAAGTTACGCACAGTTCGGTCGCGTCGAACGCGAGCGAACAACCGAACTGACGATGCAGTCACCCGAAGTGCACCAGTGGCTCGGTTACCTCATGCGCAGCGGCGGCTCGTTCCCCGGATTTCCGCTCCCACTCGGGGCCGAAGACGCGCCCAAACCGGCTATCGGTTCACGCTTCGACCTGGCCGACGACATCGAGTGCGAGAAGTTCGGTGCGGTTTGTAAAGCCAACGGCGCCAACTTCATCGGCGGAATGTTCACCGCGCTCGCGATTGCGGAATTCGAACTCGCCGGACGCGACAAGTACATCGCCCTCTCGCCGGTCAGCACACGAACCGAGGCCGACTCGTTTGCGCAGGGCTGGTACATCAACCTGATCCCGGTCGGCATCGACGTCGACGACAAGCGACGCTTCACCGAGTTGGCAAAGCTCGGGCAGCAGGGGTACCACGACGGCAAGGCACTCCTCGATGTCTCTGTGCAGCAGGTCATCGATCTGGTTCTGTCGAGCTTGGCCGAGTCGGATTCCGCACCCGGCGGACTGTCGAAGACGCTCACCCCGCCGCCGATCGTCTCGTACATCGACGGCCGACGCATGCCGGATCCATACAGTTACGCCGAGACGAAGGCAACGGGAATCGTCGGCGGCAAAGAGACTCAGATCGCGTCGATGTGGATCAACCGGATGCACACCGGAACCTGGATCGCCGTGTCTCACCCCGACACCCCCATTGCCCACGAATCGGCCACCCGCTTCGCCGAGCATGTCTCGAAGATCATCAAAACTGTTGCAGCTCAAGGCGACTACTCGTTCGTGGCACCAGAGGGAGTGGCCTGATGCATGTCACCTCGATCGATCGATACGGACTCGACCCCGGAATCGTCACCGAATGGTCGCTTCAGCCCGCGGACGGCGCCGTCACCGAGTCGGAAGTACCACCGTCGTACAACCAGCATTTTCACCTCGAGACTGCGCGAACACACGGCATGGGCCGGAGTGTGTGGATGGCAGCCGCATTCGACCTTCCCGGAGAACTGAATCGGCCTGCACTCGACCTCGCGCTGCGCCTGTTCATCAGTCGCCATGACACTCTGCACACAGGATTCGAGGTGGGCGAGTTCACCACCACCCGAATGGGACTCGATCCAGACGGCACACACATCGAGACTTCGGAACCTCTGAAATTCGATTCGACCGAAGACCTCCGAGCGCATCTCAAGAAGCGATTCACGACGGTATGCGATCCACTGACCTTCCCTGCATACACGTTTGCCACGGTCGAACGCGAAGAGCATTACACGGTCCTGAGCGCGTTCGATCACACACTCGTCGACGGCTACTCGTTGGTCATCGCTCTCGGGGAACTGCGACAGATCTACGAGGGACTGATCGCCCTACCCGATCTGACCGACCACGAGGCCGTCGACGCAGTGATGAGCCGACTGGGTGACCCGGGAAGTTTCGTGCGGTACTGCGAACTGGAGGCAGACGCTCTGCTTCCCGTCGACAACGACCCTCGAATCCGAGAGTGGGCAAGGTTCTACGAGATCTGCGGTGGCACATCACCGAGTTTCCCCTTGGATCTCGGCGTCGAGGGCGGAAAGCCCGCGCCGCAGGGCGCCGATGTGCGCGTGCTGCTCGACGAGGAGCTGACGGCGACGTTCGACGAGATCTGCCTATCCGCCGGCGGTAGCGTGTTCACCGGAATCCTCACTGCGATGGGACTTTCCGTCCACTCGTACACCGGGCGGTCGACGCTTCCGCTGCAATTTCCGCTTCACATCCGCAAAGATCCGCGGTGGGCCGACGCGATCGGCTGGCTCACCACCAGCGCGCCGATCACGGTCCAGATCACTCCCGACGCGGATTTCGGTGCATCCCTTGCACATACGCACGCGTCGTTCCGAGTTGCGTTGACGCTCGAGGGCGTCACCATGGCCCAGGTTCGAGATGCTTTGGGCGACAAGATTCGACGCACGCGCACCGACGTCTTCATGGTGTCGTACATCGATTACCGCAAACTACCCGGCACAGACGATCATGATCTCCTCAACGCCCATCACATCAGCAATGTGACGGTCGCCGACGATGCCCAGTTCTGGATTTCGCGAACGAACCGTGGTCTCTCGCTGCGTTCACGCTTTCCCGATACCGAGACGGCAAACGAAACCATGGTGAATTTCCTCACCGAACTCGACCGGATTCTGAGAGAAGTCTGCGCCCGGGGCGTGACGCCGATCGGAAGTGTCACCGAACAATTGAGAGATTCGAGCGTCGGAGCAGGAACACCGAGGATTTAGGGTCGGCAACGGGCACGAGCAGGCAGAACCTGCTTCCGGGCGTCTCACCTTGCGCACAGCGCATAGAATCGATCAAGTCCGTGTTCGAACCGAACGATTCGTCTTCAGGAGTACGCCCGTGCCCGTTGCCCCCGATCCCTCAACCGCGTTTGCCGAGTTCGCGCATCCCGACCGGTTGGTCTCGACGGAATGGCTCTCGGCGAATCTCGGTGCGCCGGGCCTCAAGGTTGTCGAATCCGACGAAGACGTGTTGTTGTACGACGTCGGCCACATCCCCGGAGCCGTGAAGATCGACTGGCATCTCGACCTCAACGATCCGGTCACCCGCGACTACATCGACGGTGCGAAGTTCGCAGAGTTGATGAACCGCAAGGGCATCGGCCGCGACGACACCGTGGTCATCTACGGCGACAAGAGCAACTGGTGGGCGGCCTACGCACTGTGGGTCTTCACTCTTTTCGGCCACGAGGACGTCCGTCTTCTCGACGGTGGCCGCGATGCGTGGATCGCCGAGAACCGCGACACCGCTTTCGACGTTCCCGACATCACGTCAACGGATTACCCGGTCGTCGAGCGCAACGACGCTCCCATTCGCGCATTCAAGGACGACGTTCTCGCGCACTTGGGCGACGGGCCGCTCATCGACGTGCGATCTCCGCAGGAGTACACCGGCGAGCGCACCCACATGCCCGACTACCCCGAAGAGGGTGCGTTGCGTGGTGGACACATTCCCAGCGCGCTCAGCATCCCGTGGGCGAAGGCAGCGGCACCGGACAGCCGCTTCCGCACCCGTACCGAACTCGGCGAGATCTACGGCGACCTGTCGGCCGACGACAACATCGTCGCGTACTGCCGCATCGGTGAGCGTTCCAGTCACACCTGGTTCGTGTTGACTCATCTTCTCGGCTACCCGAACGTTCGTAACTACGACGGTTCATGGACCGAGTGGGGCAATGCCGTGCGCGTCCCGATCGTCCAGGGCGAAGAGCCCGGCGCCGTTCCGTCCTCTGTATCGGCGTCATGAGCGCTCTTCCTTCGGCTCTGGCCGAGATCGTCGACGACTTCGCGGCCGTCGGCGCCTCGGACAAGCTCACCCTTCTTCTCGAGTTCAGCCGAGAGCTGCCGCCGTTGCCGGCGGAGCTCGAGCAGAGCGCGATGGAGCCGGTCCCCGAATGTCAGTCGCCGCTCTTCCTCTCGGTCGACGATTCGGATCGCGACAACGTCCGTCTGTACTTCAGCGCTCCCCCCGAGGCTCCCACGACGCGTGGTTTCGCATCGATCCTCGCGCAGGGGCTCGACGGCCACAGCGCCGACGAGATCCTCGGTGTACCCGACGACTTCTATTCGGCGCTCGGTCTCGCAGAAGCCGTGAGCCCGCTCCGTCTGCGCGGAATGTCGGCCATGCTCGCGCGCATCAAGCGGCACTTGCGGGGCTGAAAACATGGAGTTCACCGAACTGGCCGACTATGCGATTCCGGCCGGCGCACTCGTCGAATGGTTGCCGTGCGCAACCGGGCCCTGGGTTCCGGATCCGCGGCCCGTCTCCTACATTCACGAGGCACATCTCAACCGTTCCGCTGCAGGCGCAGGCGACAAGTCTTGGCTGGGAACAGCTTTCGAGATTTCCGGCCCGCTCGACGTCGATGCGTTCCGAGTCGCTCTCGGCCGGTGGATCGACCGTCACGAAGTTCTGCGCTCGCATACCGTCCTCGAACCCTCGGGCGGCGAGATCACCCGGCACACGGTCCCGCTCGGCGGAATCGACATCGGGGTCGTCAGCCACGGCTACGACGCGTCCAGCCAGGACAACTTCGACCACCTTCACCGCCTGTTCGACGATTACGCGTCCCCGCACAGTTGGCCGTCGTACGTCTTCGCGACGTTGACGCCCCGCGGTGGCGACGGTCCGTTCACCGTGTTCTTCGCGGCGGACCACTCGATCATCGACGGGTTCTCGATCGTGCTGGTCGCTCACGAGATCGCTGCTCTGTACCGCGAGGCCTCGACCGGTAGTGCTGCAAATCTGTTTCCGGTGGGCAGCTACGTCGATTTCGGTGCCGTCGAACGCGAGCAGATGGCCGACATGGAAGCCGAGAAGGCTGCGGTCGAGATCTGGCGAAAGGCTCTCGGCACGGACGGTCTACCCCAGTTCCCGCTACCGATCGGTGACCGTGGAACCGATTCTCAGAACGGCCTGTCGACCTGGCTGCTCGACGCCGACCAGTCCAAGGCCTTCAGTTCGACGTGTGCAGCCACCGGCGTGGGGTACTTCGCCGGACTTCTCGGCGGACTTGCCGCTGTAGGTCGCGAAGTCGCGGGATCCGATCGATTCGAGGTCGTGACGCCAGTTCACACCCGCAGCGCTCAGGAGTGGGCGGGTGCGCTCGGCTGGTTCGTCGGACTGTGCCCGGTCGAGTTCGCCGTTGGATCGGACTGTTCGTTCGGCGACCTCGCGACACGCGCCGCCGAATCCATCGCTTCGGTCAAGCCTGCCGCAGCTGTCCCGTTCGATCGGATCGGTGAGCACCTCGAAACCCCGATCCGACCGCGATTCGTCGTGTCCTACATGGACGTTCGCTTCGTGCCCGAAGCCGCACAGTGGCCCGAATGGAACGCCAGAGCACTTCGAAGCAAGGCATATACGCACGACGTCTACATCTGGATCAACCGCACACCCCAGGGACTCAACCTCGCGGTCAGGTACCCAGGCAACGAGACGGCGAACGCCGCGGTTCACGCCTACGTGGCCGCACTGCGCCGGACCATCGAAGAAATCGTCACCGAACCGGACGCCGCCGCCTCCGACAGCTACTCATCGGTAGTTTTCGAAACCGTTTCCTAAGCCGGAGTGGGCTTTAGCGATCCGGTTACAACCAGCGCCGAAGCGATGCATACACTCCGAAGTGATGCCAATCCCCCGATGGTGAAATCCCAGAGGAATACACCGCGGAGACAGACTATGCGAACCACAGGAGGCTCAGTGCCCAGTCATGCCAGCGCGCACATTACGAAGGTGCTTGTCGCGAACCGCGGTGAAATCGCGGTACGGGTCATCCGGGCGGCCAAGGATGCCGGCTACGGCAGCGTTGCCGTTTACGCCGAGCCCGATGCAGACGCGCAGTTCGTGAAGCTCGCAGACGAGGCATTTGCCCTCGGTGGACAGACGTCCGCCGAGTCCTACCTCGTGTTCGACAAGATCCTCGACGCAGCCAAGAAGTCCGGCGCCGACGCCATCCACCCCGGCTACGGTTTCCTCTCCGAGAACGCCGACTTCGCCCAGGCCGTCATCGACGCGAACCTCATCTGGATCGGTCCGTCACCGCAGTCCATCCGCGACCTCGGCGACAAGGTCACAGCACGCCATATCGCAGAACGCGCGAAGGCGCCGATGGCAGCCGGCACCAAGGATCCCGTCAAGGGCGCCGACGAGGTCGTCGCATTCGCCAAGGAATACGGCGTCCCGGTTGCGATCAAGGCTGCCTTCGGTGGCGGTGGACGCGGCATGAAGGTCGCCCAGACCATCGAGGAAATCCCCGAGCTGTTCGAGTCGGCCACCCGTGAGGCCATCGCAGCCTTCGGTCGCGGCGAGTGCTTCGTCGAGCAGTACCTGGACAAGGCCCGCCACGTCGAGGCTCAGGTCATCGCCGACCAGCACGGCAACGTCGTCGTCGCCGGTACCCGCGACTGCTCGCTGCAGCGTCGCTTCCAGAAGCTCGTCGAAGAGGCTCCCGCTCCCTTCCTGACGGACGACCAGCGTGCACGCATCCACGCATCCGCCAAGGCCATCTGCAAGGAAGCCGGCTACTACGGCGCCGGAACGGTCGAGTACCTGGTTCAGGGCGACACCATCTCCTTCCTCGAGGTCAACACCCGCCTGCAGGTCGAGCACCCCGTCACGGAAGAGACCGCGGGCATCGACCTCGTGCGTCAGCAGTTCCTCATCGCCAACGGCGAAGAACTCTCCATCAAGGAAGATCCCACCCCGCGTGGACACTCCTTCGAGTTCCGCATCAACGGCGAAGACGCCGGCCGCGGCTTCATGCCTGCCCCCGGCCCGGTCTCCGTCTACCGTGAGCCCACGGGCCCCGGCGTTCGCGTCGATTCCGGTGTCGTTGCCGGCGACGTCATCGGCGGACAGTTCGACTCCATGCTCGCCAAGCTCATCGTCACCGGCGCCACCCGCGAAGAAGCCCTCCAGCGGGCATCGCGCGCTCTGGCCGAGTTCGAGATCGACGGCCTCGCGACCGTTCTCCCGTTCCACCGCCACATCGTCGAGAACCCGGCGTTCATCGGTGACGGCGAGAAGTTCGACATCTACACCAAGTGGATCGAAACCGACTGGGTCAACCCCATCGAGCCGTACGCAGGCGCCGGTGCTCCCGTAGACGACGAGGACGAGGCTCTGCCGCGTCAGAACGTCGTCGTCGAGGTCGGTGGACGTCGCGTCGAGGTTTCCCTCCCGGGCCAGTTCTCGCTCGGCAACGGCGGCGGCGCTGCCTCCGGTGCGATCCGCAAGAAGCCGAAGGCGCGCAAGCGCGGCGGCGCCGGCGGAGGTGCAGCATCGGGTGACGCTGTCACGGCTCCGATGCAGGGCACCGTCGTCAAGGTTGCAGTGACCGAAGGCCAGGAAGTCGCAGAAGGCGATCTGATCGCCGTTCTCGAAGCCATGAAGATGGAAAACCCCGTCAACGCGCACAAGGCCGGTGTCGTCACCGGACTGTCCGTCGAGCCGGGTGCAGCAATCACGCAGGGAACGGTTCTCGCAGAACTGAAGTAGGGCCTCCGGCCCCGTGCGCCTTTCCGGTAGTCCCCACTACCGGAAAGGCGCACAGTCGTTTGAGTAGGCTGTAACGATGGCTGACGTCCCCGACATTCGCATCGGCACTGCAGAACGCGAGCAGGCACTCGATCTCCTGAGCGAGCACTTCGCCGCAGGCCGCCTCACCGTCACCGAGTTCGACGAGAGAAGCGGAATCGTCAGTGCCGCAACAACTCGCAGTGAACTCGTTCCGGTGTTCGCCGATCTTCCGGGCAACTACCAAGCGCCCGGCACCGCTCCCCTGTCGATGGTGACGCCTCCCGACGCACCGGCGGAGCGAGGCTTCAACCCCGACTGGTCCGGTCGCGTCATGGCCGTCGTCCCGATTCTCGCGGTGATCCTGTTCTTCGTCACCGGCACCTGGTTGTGGTTCCTCGCGATTCCCCTGGCCGGTGCACTGCTGTTCGGTACCGACCGGGAACGCAAAGCCAAGCGCCGCCGCGAGCGGGACTCCGACTGATGGAGCCGATCGAGATCAACGCAGGCGGCTGGTATCTACGCGCACTACGCGCAGACGAGCGTGTGGACGACCGCCCCGCCCTTGCCGATGGTGGTATCACCGACCCCGATTACGTGAGTCAGCGAAGCGCTCAGTGGCACGAAAACAGCGTCTACTCCTGGGCAGTGTGCCAACCCAACACCGGTGAGCTTCTCGCCGAGGTCGTTCTGACGCCTCTCGACTCCACCGCCCTGCTCACCGGCTGGGCCCGCGACGGGCACACCGAGGCGCTCACGACGGCCGCCGACGCCGTCACCAGATTCGCCGAAGGTGCACTCGGACTCGTCGTCGTCGAGGGGCAGACGAATTGAAGAACAACCGATACTGGCCGTTGGCGATCGCCGTGGTCATTGCCCTGATCATGCTCTTCTCCCCGGGTTCCACCGTGCCCTCGAGCCCGGAGAACACCGACAAGATCACTCACACGCTGATGTTCGCGGTATTGGCGATCACCTCGTTGCACGCGCGGATCCCGGTGTGGCTCACGGCTGTGTGGTTGTTGATCTTTGCCGCGACGTCCGAGGTTCTTCAAGCAGCGCTGCCCATTTCGCGTTCCGGTTCGATCTGGGACGGCAGCGCCGACCTGCTCGGCATCGCCATCGGGATCGGTATCGTCAGCCTCGTGACGAGGCGACGAACTTCCCGCCGAGACGAGCCGAGCAGGTCCTGATCAGCTGAGCAGGTTGCTCCGCAATTGGTCCTGGGTCGACGCGTCGATCTTCAAGCCGTCGGTGAAGTACGCCTCGATGGATCCGTGTACCTGCGCGAGCTCTGCCATCGACGCCTCCAGGTACTCGCGCCTGACACCGAGGACACCCTCGAGCAGGGTCGGGTCGATCCCCTTGGCCTCGAATCGCTCGAGGAGCGGCGCGAACATCGGCAACAAAATCTTGTTGGTTTCGAGGTAGTCCGCGAAGACCGCGTCCTCGGAAGCGCCCAGGAACAGAAGTAACGCGGCGGCGGCCCAACCCGTCCGATCCTTGCCCGTGGTGCAGTGAATGAGTGCCGGCGAGCTGGGCGGCTGGGCCAAGTCGACGAACAGTTGCCGGTACGACGCGACCGCACTCGGCAAGGTCACGAAATCGCGGTAACTTCCCTGAAAGTACTCGAGCGCCTGGCCGCTGCCCAATGCTTCGGCAGCAAACGCCGGGTCGGCGATCATCTGCTGCATCTGAGCCGGAATGGCGCGATACTGCTTGTCCGCCAATACGTCCAGGCCGATTTCTCGGATACCGTCCGGCGTCAGATCCGGTGCCGTCTCGCGTTCGGATTCGGTGCGCAGATCGTAGATCGTGACGATGCCCAGATCGGCGAGGGTCTGTGCACCGTCCGCACTGAGCGATGCCAGATCGGTGGAACGAAACACGCTCCCGGTGCGGACGGTGCCACCGAAGCTCGATTCGGAGCCACCGATGTCTCGGAGGTTCGCCAGGGACGGTACGACGGAAGACAGCTTCGGAGTATCGGTCATACCTGAGAATGTATCGGTCGCCGAGAAACCGTGATCGGGGAAGAGCAGCCGGAGAAATAAGATCGAGACACATCATCTCCCGTAATTGCTGCGCTACAGATCCGTAACATGCTCAAGTAATCCTGTGGACATGCCTACAACGAATTCCAGTGGTCTCGGAGCCTTCGATGCGCTCGGTGACCACCAGGCAGTCGCGGCGCTGCTCGAGTGTTGCCATTCCGCCGTGTGGGCACAGGAAATCGCCTCGTCTCGCCCGTTCGCCGATCTGGAAGCTCTGTTCGACAAAGCAGATGCGGTGCTGGCCGAGCTTCCCGAGTCCGAGATCGACGACGCTCTCTCCGGCCACCCACGAATCGGTGAGCGAAGCGAGAGCGCGGCCTCTACCCGTGAACAGTCGGGAGTCTCGTCGGCGACAGAAGACGTACTCGCGGAACTTCGACGGAAGAACGCCGAGTACGAAGAGACATTCGGCCATGTTTACCTGGTCTGCGCGTCGGGGAAATCTGGAACGGAGCTCCTCGACATCCTTCGAGGTCGTCTCCGAAACGACCCGGCGACCGAGCGTTCCGTGCTTCGAACCGAATTGGCCGCCATCAATCGGATCAGACTCGCCCGTCTGATCGATGCACTCGCCGGAGGCACAGCATGAGCAAGACCCTCAGCACGCACGTTCTCGACGCGACGACGGGCAACCCCGCGGCGGGGATTCGCGTCGAACTTCGTGATCGAGACGGCGCCTCCGTCACCACTGCGGAGACCGACTCCGACGGCCGCATCCCCGAACTTGCTCCCGGTGGCCTGACCGCCGGTCACTACACCCTGACTTTCGACACCGGAACGTATTTCGAGACCAACGGACAAGAAAACTTCTACCCGGAAGTGACAGTGACCTTCCGGGTGGACGACACGGCACGGGGCTATCACGTCCCACTGTTGCTGTCGCCCTTTGCTTATTCCACCTATCGCGGGAGCTGAACACGTGACTACCGAAAACATCACGACCGGCAACATCACAACCGGCAGTACGAACACCGAACGGTTGAGCGGATCGATCGAACTATCGGGTCACCAGTACGGCAAAGCGGAAAATCGAGTAGTCCGAATCTATCGAGACACCCCCCGTCACGAAATTCACGACATCAACGTCTCCACCTGCCTGCGTGGGGATTTCGCCGACGCATACCTCACCGGTGATCAATCGAAGGTTCTGCCGACCGACACGCAGAAACAAACGGCCTACTCCTACGCCAAGGAAAAGGGTCTGATCTCGATCGAGACGTACGGACTCGAACTCGCCCGTCATTTCGTCGACGACATCGAACCGGTCAGTGGCGCGCGGATCGAGATCGAGGAATACGCCTGGGAGCGTGCGATTGTCGACGGCAGCGAGCACGACTACACCTGGATTCGGAAGGGTCAGGAAGTTCGGACGGCGTCGATCACCATCTCCGATACCGGGACATGGGTGATCGGCGGCCTGAAGGACCTGGTGATCCTCAAATCGACTGGTAGTGAGTTCTCGGGTTTTCTCGAAGATCCGTACACCGTTCTCGAGCCGACCGACGACCGCGTCATGGCGACGACGTTGGTCGCCCAGTGGCGATTCGTCACCACCGACGTCGACTGGGAATCGGTCTACGCGGGCATCAAGGCACAGATCGTCAAGCAGTTCGCACAGGTACATTCACTTGCCCTGCAGCAGACGCTCTTCCACATCGGCAAGGCAATCCTCGAGGAATTCCCGATCATCGCGGAGGTTCGACTGTCCGCACCCAACAAGCATCATTTCGAATATGCACTCGGCCGCTTCGGAGTGGAGAACGACAACGAGGTGTTCCACGCTGCGGATCGTCCGTACGGCCTGATCCAAGCTGCGGTCAGCCGATCCGACGCACCAGACGCGGGGCCGTCGTGGACCACCTACGCCGGTTGGTTGTCGTGACCGAATCAGCTCTCGGGGCAACACTCGTCGTGGCGGGCGCTCATGTGGTCACGATGGACGGCGACCGCTCCGAGTACTCCGACGGCTATGTGGTGATCTCGGGCAACAAGATCGTCGACGTCGGCGCCGGAACGCCACCCGAATACCCGGGTGCGCAGGTGATCGACGGGAGTGGTTGCCTGATCACGCCGGGTCTGGTCAACACACATCATCATCTCTACCAATGGATCACCCGAGGCCTGGCCGCGGACTCGACGCTTTTCGAGTGGCTGACCACCCTGTACCCCGTCTGGGCAGGTATCGACGCCGACGCCGTCCACGTGGCGGCCACCGGCGGCCTCACGTGGTTGGCGAAAACCGGATGTACGACCACCACCGACCACCACTACGTCGTTCCCCGCGACGCCGGCGACGTTTTCGAGGCCGAGATCACCGCGGCTGCGCAGGTCGGCCTTCGATTCCACCCCTGTCGTGGGTCGATGGATCTCGGCCAGAGTTCCGGCGGCCTGCCACCGGATCACGTCGTGGAAAAACTCGATGACATCCTGACCGGCACGCAGTCGGTGATCGACCGTTGGCACGACCCGAATCCCGGATCTATGCTGCAGATCGCGGTAGCTCCCTGCTCACCCTTCTCGGTGACGGAGGCATTGCTCCGCGAGTCCGCGACGCTGGCCCGCGAAAACGGCGTGCGTATGCACACGCATCTGGCCGAGACACTGGACGAGGAGAGATTCTGCCGCGAGCATTTCGGTTGCACGCCGGTCGAATACATGGAACGAGTCGGCTGGGTGGGCCCGGACGTCTGGTACGCCCACGCAGTCCATCTCGACGACGCCGGTATCGAGACGATGGCGCGAACCGGAACTGCGGCGGCGCACTGCCCGACCTCCAACGCGCGCCTGGGAGCCGGTATCGCCCGTGCCGCCGATCTGGTGAACGGCGGGGTCACCGTGGGGCTCGGCGTGGACGGCGCGGCGAGCAATGAAGCTTGCAGCCTGATCGAGGAGTCTCGTCATGCACTTCTGTTTGCTCGCGCGAAGGGCGGACCGCAGACGATGACGGTGCGAAAAGCCTTGGAATTGGGAACGATCGCCGGCGCACGAGTTCTGGGCCGCGAGGGCGAAATCGGATCGATCGAGGTCGGAAAACTTGCCGACCTGGCGGTGTGGAAACTCGACACCGTCGCGCATGCCGGCATCACCGATCCGGTGGCGGCGCTCGTACTCGGCTCGACTCCCCCGCTGAAGTTACTGCTCGTCAACGGGCGAATCGTAGTTGCCGACGGACGAGTCACCACCGTCGACGAGGACGTCGTGGCCTCGGATGTCGCACGCGCACACCGCGATCTACTCGGAAAGGCTTGAGGTCGCGATGGACCTGCACAGCGTCGACGAAGTTCTGGTGCCGCGGACCCGCGCCGAACTCCCCTGTGCGTCACCCGGCATCGGGTTCATCGGTGGCGGCACCTGGCTGTACTCGGAACCGCAGCCGCACCTGACCACCCTTGTCGACCTTGCGGGCTTCGACTGGGAAGCTGTGGCGGTCGGTGATCTCGGTCTCGAGATCGCGGCCACCTGCACCATCGAGGAACTGTGCCGCGCCGAACTTCCCGCATCCTGGCGCGCCGCAGCGCTGTTCCAACACTGCGCTGACGCACTACTCGCATCGTGGAAGGTGTTGCGATACGCGACAGTCGGCGGCAACATCGCGCTCTCCTTCCCGGCCGGAGCGATGACGACTCTGTGTACCGCTCTCGATGCCGAACTGACGATCTGGCGTCCGGACGGTACCGAATACTCGTTCCCCGTAGTCGATTTCGTTATCGACGATTCTCGAAACGTACTCAGGTCCGGCGAGATCATCCGCAGTATCCGGATTCCCGTGCATGCATTGACTGCACGTACCGCGATGCGAAAGCTGGCTCAGACGTCACTCGGGCGATCGGCCGTAGCCGTGGCCGGACGCTGCGGCGCCGACGGTTTCACGCTGGCGATCACCGCCGCGACCCGCCGTCCGTACGCTCTGAAATTCGACGAACTCCCCGACGCCACAGCACTTGCGGATGCGTTGCGCAGCAGGATTCCGGAAGACGCCTACTTCACCGATGTCCATGGAACTGCGCCGTGGCGGAAGGCGATGACCGAGCTTCTTGCCGAAGAAATCCGAGGTGAACTGGAATGAAGTACTCGGTGGACGGAGTTCCGCGCGACGACCAGGCCCGCCCAGGACAGTGCCTGCGAACCTTCCTCCGCGAGCACGGAGCGAACTCCGTCAAGAAGGGGTGCGATGCCGGAGACTGCGGCGCCTGCTCGGTGCTGGTCGACGGACACCCCACCCATTCGTGCATATTTCCCGCCCATCGCATCGACGGCCGCGACGTCGTCACCGCCTCCGGTCTCGGAACCCCGGAGAAACTTCACCCCATTCAACAGGCATTCGTGGACGCGGGCGGATTCCAATGTGGTTTCTGTACAGCCGGAATGGTAGTCACCGCATCAGCGTTGTCGGTCGAGCAAAAATCCGATCTCGCGTGCTCGATGAAAGGTAACCTGTGCCGCTGCACCGGTTATCGGTCCATTCGTGACGCTCTCGCCGGTACATCCAATACAGAGACCGCCAAAATAGGCGGGGCACAAGGGCGTTCGATCGCAGCACCGGCGTCCGCGCGCATCGTCACGGGAACCGAGCAGTACACCATGGACTTCTCCCCGGGTGAGAAGCCGGTCGACCTGCTTCACGTCGCAGTACTCGGCAGTCCGCACGCACACGCACACATAAGCCGGATAGACACGGCAGCAGCCGAAGCGGCGCCGGGCGTCACCGCGGTCCTCACTTTTCATGACAGTCCGGACGTGCTGTTCTCGACCGCCCGGCACGAGGACCGCAACGACGATCCGGACGACACGCGTGTGTTCGACAGCACCCTCCGTTTCCGCGGCCAGCGCGTAGCCGCGGTCATCGCCGAAACCCCGACGCAGGCGGAACGTGCACTCTCGCTGATCGAAGTCGACTATGAGGTACGCGACGCGGTATTCGAACCAGATCTGGCGCGTTCCCCCGGCGCTCCACTCCTGCACGGCGACAAGGACGAGAGCTCGCGGATCGCCGAGGCCCCCCGCAACGTGGTTGCCGCGCTTCACGATGGCGTCGGCGATCTGGACCGTGCGCTCGCAGATGCGACTGCAGTCGTCGAAGGTACGTGGAAAACTGCGCGAGTCCAGCACGTGGCCTTGGAAACTCACGGCGCAGTGGGGTGGCTCGACGAGGAGGGCCGTCTCGTCATCAGAAGCAGCACACAGGTGCCGTTTCTGGTTCGGGACGAATTGGCCCACATCTTCGATCTCGATCGCAGCCGAATCCGGGTGTTCGCAAAACGGGTAGGCGGGGGTTTCGGCGGGAAGCAGGAATTACTCACCGAGGATCTGGTCGCACTGGCCGTCTTGAAGACCGGCAAGCCCGTAGCCTACGAGTTCAGCCGAAGCGATCAGTTCACCATCGCACCGTCACGGCATCCGATGCGAGTATCGGTGCGTGCGGGAGCCGACGCCGACGGCACTCTCACTGCGCTCGCTATCGACGTGCTTTCCGACGCGGGGGCGTACGGGAACCATTCGATCGGAGTCATGTTCCATGGGTGCGCCGAATCCATGGCGGTCTATCGCGCTGCGACCAAACGCGTCGACGCCGAAGCGGTCTACACGAACAACGTTCCCTCCGGGGCCTTTCGTGGTTACGGGCTCGGCCAGATCATCTTCGCCGTCGAGTCGGCCATGGATCAGCTCGCGGATCGTCTCGGCATGGACCCCTTCGAGTTTCGGCGGCGCAACGTCGTCGTTCCCGGAGACGATTTTGTCGACTGGCACGTCGAGGACGGTGATCTCGAGTTCGGCAGCTACGGGCTGGACCAGTGCATCGACCTCGTCGACAGTGCACTGTCAAGCGGACGCGGAGAGGCTGCACCGACTGGGTCGCGTTGGCGGATCGGTCGGGGCATGGCAATTGCCATGATCGCGACGATCCCGCCGCGTGGTCACTTCTCCGACACCACCGTCGCGCTCGAGGCCGACGGTCGGTACGTCGTGAACATCGGCACCGCTGAGTTCGGCAACGGAACCACTACGATTCACCAACAGATCGCGGCCACCGAATTGCGGACGACAGTCGATCGCATCACGATTGTTCAATCCGACACCGATGCCGGCGGATACGACACCGGAGCGTTCGGGTCGACGGGAACGGTGGTCGCCGGAAAGGCGCTCCTGATCGCCTGCGAGCGCCTTCGCGAGCGGATACTGACCCGTGCGGTGCGATCGAGCGGTCGCGGCGCGCAGATCGACGACCTTTCGCCGGACGGTGTCGAAACATCCCACGGTTGCCTCGATTTCGCGACGCTACTCGAAGGTGGCCCGCTCGCCGCTGACGGTCGCCACGACGGTACACCGCGCTCGGTCTCGTTCAACGTTCACGGTTTTCGCGTTGCCGTCGACACGAACACCGGCCGGGTGAAGATCCTGCAGTCGGTTCAGGCCGCCGATGCCGGCACCGTCATGAACCCGGCACAACTGCGAGGGCAGGTGGAAGGCGGTGTGGGACAAGCGCTCGGCGCTGCGCTGTCGGAGGAGATCGTCATCGAAGAAGGTCGGGTGATCAATCCGCAGTTGCGCAATTATCACGTTCCCCAGATCGGGGATCTGCCGATCACCGAAGTACTGTTTGCCGACACGTACGACAAGCTCGGGCCTTTCGGCGCGAAATCGATGAGTGAGGCCCCCTTCAATCCTGTAGCACCGGCGTTGGCAAACGCGATTGCCAACGCGTGTGGAGTGCGTATGTACTCCACACCGATGACACCGGATCGAGTGTGGGAACAGCTACAGAGGCCCTAGGTCTCGCGTGCGAGCACGCGCTCGACCGCGTCGACCGCGTCGTCCAGCTCACTGGTGGTCACCGTCAGCGCGGGCCGGAATCTGATTCCCCTCTTCCCGGTGGGCAGTATCATCACGTGCTCGTCTTCACGCAGTCGCTGTACGACGCGATCGCGAAGGTCACTGTCTTCCAGAGTGATCGCGCACATGAGGCCACGACCGCGCGGCTCGGTTGCCGCCGCGTACCGCCCGCAGACTTCGGTCAACCGGGCAAGGAGATGCGCACCCGTGAATCGCACGCGGTCGATCAGTCGGTCCTGCTCGACGACTTCGAGTATCCGCCGGGCACGAACCATGTCGGTGAGGTTGCCACCCCACGTCGAATTGATCCGAGAACTGACGTGAAACACGTTGTCATGCACTTCATCCACGCGCCCGCCGGCCATGATTCCGCACACCTGCGTTTTCTTGCCGAACGCCACCACATCCGGACTCAGACCCAATTGTTGGTAGGCCCAGGCAGTTCCGGTGATTCCGCAACCGGTCTGTACTTCGTCGAGAATGAAGAGGGCGTCGTTTTCGTGGCACAACTCCTGCATCGCCTGCAGAAATTCCGGCCTGAGGTGATGGTCGCCGCCCTCGCCCTGGATCGGCTCGGCGATGAAACAGGCAATGTCGTCGGGGTTGTCGGCGAAAGCTCGGCGCGCTTGATCGAGAGCTTGCCTCTCCGCAGCTTCGACATCGCGGCCGTCTGCCAGGTACGGCGAGTCGATACGTGGCCAGTCGAACTTGGGGAATCGCGCGACCTTGCCCGGTTCGGTGTTGGTGAGCGACATCGTGTAACCACTGCGGCCGTGAAAAGCCTCGGTCAGGTGCAGGACCTTTGTCCCCAGATCTGCTGACAACCCGCGGCTTTCGTTCCACCGACTCTTCCAGTCGAAGGCAACCTTGAGTGCATTTTCCACCGCCAGGGCTCCGCCGTCGACGAAGAACAAGTGTGGGAGTGCCGAATCCCCCAGTACCCGAGCGAAAGCCGCAACGAAGCGCGCCATGGGTTCGGTGTAGATGTCGGAGTTACTCGGCTTGTTGGAGGCCACGACAGCCAACTCCTGTTGAAACTCCTCGTCGCCTGCGATCGCAGGGTGATTCATACCCAGGGCCGAAGAGCCGAAGAAACCGAACATGTCCAGATACTCGGTTCCGTCTCGCAGGTCACGGAGATAGGAACCCCGCGACCCTTCGACGTCGAGAATCAGATCGAATCCGTCGACGAGGATGCTGGCCTTCAACACGTCGTAGACCGGAAAGAGCGCACTGTCACCGAAGTCTCGCATCGCAGTACTCATACGCGAAGGCTATGTCAATTTTCCGGGAGTGTCGATAGAGGACCGTAAAAGTTATTGAACAAGCGTCATTCGTCGTAAAAAGTTTGTAGGATGATGGTGCTTCGTGTGTTGACGTTGGCTGCCGTACGAATCTCCTGCAGCAATCGCTCCAACGCCCGAGGTGACGCCACCCGGACCAGGAGGACGTAGCTTTCGCTCCCGGCTACCGAGTGACACGAGACGACCGCCGGCAGATGACGCAAGCGGGCAGGCGCATCGTCGGGCTGCGAGGGATCGAGAGGAGTGATGGCGACAAATGCGGACAGATTGTGACCGAGTGCCTCCGGATCGATCTTCGCGGAGTACCCACGGATCACCTTGCGAGATTCCAAACGACGCACTCGCGACTGGACTGCGGAGATCGAGAGTCCAGCCTTCTCAGCAAGACTCGCGAGAGTGGCACGGCCGTCCAAGACCAATTCACGCATCAAAAGTCGATCGGTTTCGTCGACCGGAACACCGGCAACGTCACTGGTTTCTGTTTCTCGCACCTGCGCAGGCTAACGCAATCGGACATTCGTATGGTTGAAACCTGGGAGCTACGTGCACGGTTCGCAGCGGCCCTCGCCAAGATGTATGGCGACGAGGTCCCCGCTTACAACACCTTGGTAGATGTAACGATGCAGGTGAACCGTGATTTTGCCGCCGAACATCCGGATTCTGCGGAGCGCCTGGGCAGCCTGGCGAGAGTCAGCGCCGAGCGTCACGGCGCCATCAGACTGGGGACTCTCGACGAACTACGTGACGTAGCCACCGTCTTCGGCGGATTCGGTATGTTTCCGGTCGGCTATTACGACCTCCGGCTCACCGACTCCCCCATTCCCGTTGTCTCGACGGCATTTCGCCCCACCGATCCCGCCGAACTCGCCCGGAACCCGTTCCGCGTTTTCACCTCGGTGCTGACCAGTTCCGATTCCAGGTTCTTCGACACCGACCTCGAGCGTCGGATCACCGGGTTTCTGCGTCGCCGGACCCTGTTCTCTCCCGAACTTCTGCAGTGGGCACGTCAATCGAGTCGCGAGGGCGGCCTGACGGAGCCCGAGGCGACACAGTTCGTCGATGCAGCGACCTCGGCGTTTCGGCTCGGCACCGATCCCATCGACGCGGGCTGGTACCGCGAACTCGCCGCAATCTCGCCTGTCGCTGCAGACATTGCGGGGCAGGGCTCGACCCACGTCAATCACCTCACCCCGCGAGTGCTCGACATCGACGAGTTGTACCGCCGCATGACCGAGCGCGGTATCACCATGATCGACCGCATCCAAGGCCCGCCGAGATGGAGCGGACCACCACTACTTCTGCGGCAGACGTCGTTTCGTGCATTGGCCGAAGACAGACTCTTCCGTCAGCACGACGGATCGGTCACCACTGAGCCCGTCCGCGTCAGATTCGGCGAGGTGGAGGCACGCGGAATCGCGTTGACCCGCAGCGGGCGAGCGATCTACGACCGACTGATCGCCACGCCCGAGGACGCCGACTGGGACAGCGAATTTCCGCACTCCGAAAGCGAACTCGATGCCGCGGGGTTGGCGTACTTCACGTACCGAAACGAAGGAACTGTTGTCGTCCGCGACCCGATCGTCTACGAGGACTTCCTACCTGCCTCCGCGGCCGGGATCTTCGCATCCAATCTCGATTCCGTGACCGGATTCGTTTCCGATGCGCCCGGCGCCGAATACGGGCAGGATCGATTGGAGGGCGCCATCGACCGCACCATCGAAGATCCGTTCGAGCTGTACCGCGCACAACAAGAGGCGTCACGTGCCGTGCTGCCTCCCGCCCACAACAACAGAGGACTCCCCAGTGAACCTGCCTGATTCTTCGAGCCTCGCCGATCGCGCCGAAAGCGCCCTTGCCGCGTGCGGTGTCGAGTGGCCCGCCGGCGACCTGAGCGCACGAACCCCCATCACCGGTACGCAACTGCGTACCGTTCGGCAGCACTCCGGCCGAGAGGTCGACGACGCCGTCGACGCGGCGCATCGCGCGTTCCTCACCTGGCGCACCGTCCCCGCTCCGGCGCGCGGCGCGGTCGTGCGCCGGCTGGGCAGCCTACTGACCGAACACAAGGATGACCTCGCGGAAATCGTGACGTTGGAGGCCGGGAAGGTCACCTCGGAGGCTCTCGGCGAGGTACAGGAGATGATCGACATCTGCGAGTTCGCCGTCGGTCTCTCCCGGCAGCTCTACGGACGCACCATGCCGTCCGAGCGTCCCGGACACCGGTTGACGGAAACGTGGCACCCTCTCGGCGTTGTCGGAGTCATCTCCGCGTTCAACTTTCCCGTCGCGGTGTGGTCGTGGAATACCGCCATTGCTCTCGTGTGCGGCGACGCCGTCGTCTGGAAGCCTTCGGAAACCACTCCGTTGACCGCGCTGGCATGTGACGCGCTCCTGCGACGCGCGCTCGCGGATTGTCAAGCACCGATCGACGTTCACCAGTTGGTCGTCGGCGGACGTGACGTCGGTGAGGCTCTCGTGGACAACCCACTCGTGGCCTTGGTCAGCGCCACCGGTTCCGTGAGGATGGGCCGCGCCGTGGCTCCGCGGGTCGCCGAGCGCTTCGGACGAAGTCTCCTGGAACTGGGTGGAAACAACGCCGCAGTCGTCACGCCGTCGGCGGATCTCGAGCTTGCCGTGCGCGGAATTGTCTTCTCCGCCGCTGGAACTGCCGGGCAGCGCTGCACCTCACTGCGCCGGCTCATCGTTCACGAGTCGATCGCCGACAACGTCGTCGACCGCGTTGCGTCCGCGTACGCGCAACTCCAGGTCGGTAGTCCCTTCGATTCCGGTGTTCTGGTCGGGCCGCTGATCAACGAAGCCGCGTTCGAGACGATGCAGAAATCGCTCTCGGCCGCACGCGCGGACGGCGGAACTGTGGTGTGTGGCGGGGACCGCGTCGGCGATTCCGGGTTCTACGTGACACCTGCCCTCGTTCGTATGCCCGCACAGACCGAGGTGGTGCGGGCGGAGACTTTTGCACCCATCCTCTACGTCTTGACCTACACCGACTTCGACGACGCCATTGCGCTGCACAACGGCGTACCTCAAGGACTTTCGTCCTCGATCTTCACACTCGACCAGCGAGAAGCAGAGCGCTTCCTCGCCGCCGACGGCTCCGATTGCGGCATCGCGAACGTGAACATCGGAACGTCCGGTGCGGAGATCGGCGGCGCATTCGGCGGGGAGAAGGAGACTGGCGGCGGACGCGAATCGGGTTCGGATTCGTGGAAGGCATACATGCGCCGAGCCACCAATACCGTCAATTACTCGGACCAGCTTCCGCTGGCTCAAGGGGTCGAGTTCGGCTGAACACCTGCCGGGCGAAATCGGTGATCGCGTCGATCAACTCCGGGAGCGCCGACAACTGCGGTGCATGGTCGGTGCCCAGGCTGACCACCTGGGCACCGGGGACAAGTCTCTGCATGGCGCGTTGAGCCTCGATCGGCACGGTTCGATCCAGCGTGCATTCGACATACAACCTCGGCACGGTTCCGAATCGCTCTTCCGTCCAGACCGGTGCCATCAGGCGGGCTGACTCCAGTTGTGGAACGAGCATGCGCGCGGCGAAGATCGCATCAGCCACCGGCGCTTCGTGGAAGAACACAGCGGCGCCGGCTTCGGGCGGTATCACCGTCGCATCCCCGTCGTCGGCGGGGACCAACCAACGTGAGATCCCGACCGGACTTTCCAGACCGAGTTCGATGCAGAGCATCCCGAAGTCCGTCTGCGATGGAAGCATCATCCCTGCGACGTACACAAGACCCGTTACCCGCGAAGGCAGCAACTCAGCCACCTGTGAGGCCACGATGCCACCGCCGGAGTGACCAACGAGGGCGCACTGCCCGTCCAAGGACTCGACAACTGCCACAACATGTTCGGCAACGACATCGAGATCGATCACGTCGTCTGAGTTCCAACTTCCCGAGCCGGGAAGCTCCACCACAACAGGATTGAAGCCGGCCGATTTCAGTGGGCCACACACACGATCCCAGACCCAACCGCCGGCCCATGCTCCGTGGATCAGGACGATGTTCCGTGCACTCACTGCTTGACCTCGAGCTCCGCAGCCGAAAGTACCCGAGCCGCCTCACGACCTGCGGCGGCGTTGGACTTCCCCTGCCTCGACCCGGCCAATTTGGCCTTGATGTGATCGCGAACGGTAATGGGTTCGTACTCCAAGCCGGAGTCGTCCTGAAAACTCGGCAAGGTCGCAATCACCGCGTCGACGTTTCCGTCATGGAAGAAGGCCGCCGATCGCCGGCGCTTGATGGTGCCGTTCACCACCGGAGGCGCAACTCGGTGCAGCGTGGACATCCACCTGTCGTTGGTCAGTCGCGCGGTGAGATCCCCGAGGTTGACCAGTAGCGCGCCGTCGTGCGGCCAGACATCGTGCCAGCGTCGGTCGCTCCCGAGTACTTGCAAACCTTCGACCTGATCCGCCCACAGCACGGTGACCAGCCCGAAATCGGTATGTTCGCCCATCCCCTTCAACTCACCGTCCAACGTCACCGTCCCTTCGGGTAACGCGTAGTTGTTCATCCGCAGTACGTCGATGGAGTGGTCGGTGATCGACTCGAAGAATCCTGGGGTCAGCCCGAGCGCGTCTTCGAAAATGGTGGTCAGTGTGCGTGCCACCCGCTCGCCATGGGCGTAGTAATTCTCCACCCGCTCCGTGAAACCAGACACTGCGGGCCACAGGTTGATTCCGTAATCGTCCTCCGACAGTTCGAGTTCGGTGAATGATCGGGCTTCGGTTCCGACGTTGAAGGCCTCGAAAAAGTCGTTCATTCTGGTCGCGGATTCGACGCCGAGGCTCAGGCTCAGCGACTCACTCTTGGGCGGGCTGTACCCACGATTCGCGCCCTCGATTCGGTAGCCCGACTTCGTCTCCATCGGCAGCCCGAAGAAGTCGTCCATCGCTTCGGCGAGGCCGGAAGAAACAGCGGCCGGAACACCGTGGCCCCGAATCTGCATGAAACCTACAGTCCGACAAGCATGGTCGACTTCGGCAGCCACTCGCGCCTTGTCCTGGTCGGCACCACCGAGCACGTAAGGCGAGATGTCGACGACGGGCACTTCGAAGGGATCAGACTGGGACTGTGACACTGGCGTCTCCTGCAGAGCTGGTGGCGGGTTCAGATTTTGCAGTGGCATGGAGGCTCTCTCGCGATCGCCTCGCGAGTTCACCGAGTCGGGTGTGATTGAACAGCAGATTGAGCGAAAAGGCCGAGGCCGCAGCCAAGGTGATGCCGCTACCGAGGAGGATCTGAGCCGAGGAGGGGAATCGCTCGAACATCCCTTCCGCAAATTCCGGAAGAATACCGATCCCCACCGATACAGCGGCGATCGTGGTGTTGATCGGGTCGCTGAGATCGACCTTGCGCAGCGTGTTGATTCCGACCACGGCGACAGTGGAGAACAAGATGATTCCGACGCCGCCGACCACCGGATCAGGCAGGGCTGCAACCACTTCACCCATTCGCGGGATGAGGCCGAGGACGATCAGAATGGCACCGCTGGTAGCGGTCACGTACCGGCTGTACACCCGGGTCGTGGCAACGGCGCCGACATTCTGCGAGAAAACGGTGTCGACAAAGGCATTGAAGATTCCGCCCAGAACTCCCGACATCCCGTCGGCCACCAGCCCTCGTGCGAGATCTGCTTTCTTCAAAGGCTTTCCGGTGATCTCGCTGACCGCCAGCATGCTCGCCGTCGATTCTGCGAAGACGACTGCCATGACGATACTCATCGCCACCACGGCGGTGACGGGAAACTCCGGAGCGCCGAAGTGGAACGGCATCGGGAAGCCCACCCAGGCCGAGCCGCCGACGCCACTCAGATCGATCAGGCCCATCGGGATGGCGATCACGGTGCCGATCACCAGCGCCATCAGTACACCGAGCTGCGTCCACATCCCGCGGCCGAGGCAGATGAAGGCCACCGCGACCACAACGACTGCGGCAGCCAGCGCCAGATTCTTCGGGTCGGCGAACGACGGGGAGGTGGGGTCGTTTCCGACGATCAGTCCTCCTGCGACACCGATCAACGAGATGCCGATGACTGTGAGGACGACGCCGGTAACCAGGGGTGGGAAGTATCGGACGATCTTGGCGAACGGCACGGCCAAGGCAATGCCGACTACGCCACCGACCAGCATGGACCCGTACACCGCCTGCAGGCCGTACTCCTTGGCGATCAGAATCATCGGCGTCAGCCCGGCGAAGGTCGCCCCGCAGACGATCGGCAGCCGGACACCGGCGACCTTCCCGACGCCCAGGCTCTGAATGATCGTGATGATGCCTGCAACGAGCAAGTCCGCGCTGATCAGCATCGCGACTGTGCTGCGGTCCAGCCCTACGGCGGCACCGAAAACCAGCGGAACCGTGATGCAGCCGGTGTACATGATGAGGACGTGCTGAAGAGCAAAAGCAGACTGGCGGGCAAATGGGAGCCGCTGGTCGACAGGATGGATGGCCATGCGCCGATCTCCGTCCGAAGCTGGAAGTGTTTCGTGTACGGGACTATTCAGCACGTCGATAATTTCTTACCGTGGTCGAATTTGTTTCGTCTGTGTAATCAAAACTTTCACCAGAGCACTGCTATCTTCGGCACATGGACGACGACCAGAAGGCGATAGCGACCGCAATCGGGGCTGCCGTGCGGACGGCGCGAAAAGAAGCCGGACTGACGTTGCGCGAGGTTGCCGTGAAGTCGGGCTTGTCGCAGCCCTTCCTGAGCCAGACCGAAAACGGCCACGCAGTACCCAGTGTCATGAACCTTCATCGCCTCGCGCAATCGCTCGGCACCACGGCGCACGCACTCTTGGCACAGGGTGAGCGAACTCCGTCCAGCCTCGTCCGCGCCGGCGAGGGGCGAACCTTCGAACTGGCACACGATTCGGTGATTCGATTCTGCTCCACCGGCTCACGGACCATGGAACCCAACGAGATCACGGCAGCACCTCATTCCGAGGCAGGTGAGCACACCGAGCACGCCGGCGAAGAGTTCATTCATGTTCTCGAAGGATCTGTCGAGGTCGAGGTGGGACTGGACGAGCATCACGTTCTTCACGTAGGCGACACCCTCCTCTACACCTCGACCATCCCGCACCGGTGGTTCAATCGCACCGACGCGGTGGCGAGATTCCTCATCGTGAGTTCGCCGCCCTCGTTCTAGATGCTCGGTTTCGGTTCCACACCACAACCCCCGCTCACGGCTTACCCTGACAGCGTGACCAAGTGGCCGGAACTTGCGCGTGAGATCGCCGATACCGTTCTGTTTCCCGTCGCCGACAGCGTCGACGCCGACGGAGAAATCCCCAGCAGCCATTTCGACGCGCTCGCCGCTGACGGCTTCTACGGCATCGCCGCCCTCGGTGACGGCGGCCCCGGCAGCGAAGAACTGGTCGAGGTCCTCGAAACCTTGTGCGGCGGTTGCCTCGCGACGACGTTCACCTGGATGCAGCATCACGGCGTCGTCGGAGCCCTGGCGGCGAGTCCCAATGCACCTCTGCGCGAGCAATACTGGGACGGTCTGGTTTCCGGCACGATTCGCGGTGGGGTTGCCTATGCCGGCGCCATCCCCCGCCCACCGCTCCTGTGGGCGAAGCGGGTGAACGACGGCTACGTCCTCGACGGGATCGCACCCTTCGTCACCGGTTGGGGCATCGTCGATGTTCTCTTGGTGTCGGCGCGCGACGAGTTCGACAATTCCATCGTTCATTCCGTCGTACCGGTAGGCGAGGCCCCGGGTCTGACGATCGAGGAGCTTCCACTGATCGCGGCGCGCGGGAGCAACACCGTCCGAATCGTGTTCGACGCTTTCGAAATTCCCGATACCGACGTCTGTGCTGTCGTCAGCGACGAACAATTCCAGAGCACCCAGCTCCCCGGCTTGTGGCTCAACGGCGCGATGGCCATGGGCATCACCCGCCGTGCTGTCACCGAACTCGCGGATCTGGGAGTCGACACCGACGCGTTCGAGGAACAAGCCACCCGGGCGCGCGCCGATCTCGATGCAGCACTGCGCGACGGCGGCGACATGTCGGCCGCCCGCGCCCGAGCGTCGGAACTTGCGATACGCGCGTCGGCCGCACTCGTGACTGCGACCGGAAGCCGCGCTCTGGTCGGCAGCAACACCCCCGAGCGGCTCATGCGTGAAGCCACCTTCACTCTTGTCGCGGCTGGTCGCCCGGAGATCAAAACGGCTCTCGTGGAACGACTCACCGGATACTGAGTACGCAAGGTTGTACTCGATTACGCTGGGATTCATGACCAGTGGAGAACCAGTACTCATCCCGGCCGGAACCGTGTTCACGGCGGAGGACCTGACGTTCTATGCCGATCGTGACTCCCGCAGTCTCGACGACGCCATCGCCGACGCCGACCTTCTTGTCAGTTGCCCACACTCGGGTTCCGCGATTCCAGCAGAACTCTCACGTTTTCTCGCACCCGAGTTCACACAGCGGCTGCAATTCGACTTCACCGACATGTCCACCAGTCCCATCGTGCGCCGTTGGGCCGAAATCGATTCGCGCATCGTATACGTGGAGAATCCGCACCCTCGCATGATTCGCGATCCCAACCGTGCGAAGCCCGAAAACCTGGAAGCGTCACTGCGCGAAGCATTCGCCCGCGTCCACAAGGCCGGTGCAGGCAACAAAGCAGACCTCACCGGCGTCGACGCAGTTCGCCCTGTCACCTTCTCGTTCTACCCCTTGCTGCTCGAGCCGACCGACGACGCGGGCTGGAAGAACCTCGCCGAGACCTTCACCGAGACAGCCGAACACGGTTTGGGTGTCTACGAAAGAACTCGCGACACACTGATCGAAGCCATGGTGGAGAAGAGCTTCGAACTCGGTCGATCGTTCACGACGTTGTCGTTCCACGACACGATGAACCACACCACCCGGCGGGACGGCGCCGTCAATGTCGAACGGCCGGAAGCAGATCGACTCCCCGACGTCGTCGCACTCTCCAATCGTGGCGATCACGACGGTAATCGACGCGGCGACAATCCCGTGACGATGGATCCGGAGCTCATTCGCACACTTGCGGTCTCACATCGCAAGGGATTTCAGGTCGACGATCCGGATGCGGTCGCTCTCAATCAGCCGTACCTCGGCAGTTTCGAAATCATCCGAGCCGGAGCGAGATTCGCCGAATTGAGCGCCCGCGCCGCCGAAGCCGGGATCACGTTGAGCGCGGTTCAGGCCGAATTCAAACGAGAATTCCTACTGGGAGACGAACTGGCCGCCTACATCATGGAACCCGGCGTCGACTGGCCTACACCCGACGCCGAACGGGTGGACCAGCTCGCTCACGCGTGCAAGGCGAGCTGGGACCACTACCGCAACAGCTGACTCAGCGCTGTCACTCAGGGCTGACTCAGCCGCAATACTCAACCGAGCACCACTCCGAACAACGCGCCGGCCGCAATCGTCGTGACGGCCAAGATGATGGTCGGCAGGAAGAACGAGTGGTCGACGAGCTTGGAACCGAGCTTCGTGCTGCCCGAGAGGTCGAAGTTCGCAGCCGCGATCTGCGAACCGTTTGTCGGCAACAGATAGACGCCGGCAAACGCTCCGGCCCACATTCCGCTCACCAGACCGGGTGCAATCCCGGCAGCGAGACCGATCGGCACGATGGTCCTCGTAGCGGTCGACTGACTGGTCGTCAGTACACAGACCAGGAAGACACCGAGCGCGAAGATCCACGGCGCGGCGTTGACCCAGTCGCCGACGGTGCTCGTGATCAGCTCGGAATGGGCGCTGATGAACGTGTCCGTCAGCCATGCCAGACCGAACAGCGCGATGGCCGAGACCATACCGGCACGGAACACCGTCGACGACGGCACGTCGGCGACATTCGGGCGGCACACCAGCAGGATCAACGTACCCACGACGAACATCAGCATTTCGATGATCGGTGTCATCCCCATCGGAGTACCGTCGGCAGCTTCGGGACGAATCCCCTTGAACAGGCCGAAGATCACGATAGCCAGGACGCCGGCGAGGAAGATCAGTGCCGCGTTTCGTCCGGTCTTCGTCGAGACGAGTTCGGTCTTGGAGGCTGCACCAGGTCCGGCCAATTCGCCCGACTTCATCTTCGCCTGTATCTCCGGGTCGTCGTCGAGATCTTTGCCGAGTCGGTTGACCGCGATGGAGGAAAGGATGATGCCGACAACAGCAGCCGGGAAGGTGATCTTGATGATGTCGATGAGTTCGAAATCGTAAGGCGGCACGTCGGTCAGCGTGACCATTGCCGCCATTGCCGCGGACACCGGACTACACGCCAGCGCCACACCGGTCGAGACAACTGACAGCGACAGCGGTCGTGACGGCCGCACACCGTTCTTGTACGAGACGTCGTAGATGACGGGGAGCAGTGGGTAGAGGATGTTGGACGTGCCGGCACCGACCGAGAACAGGAATGACACCAACGGCGCGATCAGCGTGATCTGTTTCGGGCGAGATTCGATCAACTTGGCCGCGATGGTGACCATCCAGTCGATACCACCGGCCGCCTGCATCATCGACGACGCGAGGACGACGGACAGGACGATGAGGAGAGCGTCGACCGGCGGACTGCCGACGTCCTCTCCGAAGACGAACACGAGGACGGCAACACCTGCGCCGCCCCACAGACCGAGAGCGACACCGCTCGATCTGGTACCCATGACAATCGCCCCGAGCACTACCGCCAGCTCGAGGACAATCTTGACTGCTTCCATCAGGCACTCGCCTTCTCGATAACAAGAGAATCGCTATAACAGGGCAAATAGTATGCTCTGCGCTTCGGCTGCAGGCACGAACACGCTGTCGGTGGGAAGGGGCAATATGGTGGTCGTGACCAACGTCCTCGGTAGGTTCTCGCCCGCCACACGCGAGTGGTTCGGCGGCGCTTTCAGCGCTCCGACTGCTGCGCAGCTCGGCGCCTGGGAATCCATCGCGAGTGGCTCTCACACACTTGTCGTCGCGCCCACCGGCTCCGGCAAGACATTGTCGGCGTTCCTGTGGGCCCTCGATCAACTCGCCGCCAAGGACGAAGGCGAACGCGCCACCAAAGTCCTCTACATTTCGCCGCTCAAAGCGCTGGGTGTGGACGTCGAGCGGAACCTTCGCGCGCCGCTGGTCGGCATCACGCAGACGGCGAAGCGTCTAGGCCTCACTCCGCCCGAGATCACCGTCGGTGTCCGTTCCGGTGATACGTCCCAGGCCGATCGGCGCTCGTTGATCAAACGACCCCCGGACATCCTGATCACCACGCCTGAGTCGTTGTTCCTGATGCTCACCTCCGCTGCCCGGGAAACACTGGTCGGTGTCGACACCGTGATCGTCGACGAGGTTCACGCGGTGGCGGGCACCAAGCGCGGCTCTCACCTCGCGCTCTCACTGGAACGCCTGGACGGCTTGCTCGAGCGTCCGGCGCAACGCATCGGATTGTCGGCCACTGTCCGTCCGCACGAGGAGATCGGGCGGTTCCTCGCCGGTTCGGCACCGATCCGAATCGTGGCTCCGCCTGCCGCCAAGACCTTCGACCTCACGGTCCGTGTTCCCGTCGAGGACATGACCGAACTGGGGATCGCGACGCCGGACGACGGTTCCGAATCTCCCACCCCGCAAGCCGGTTCGATCTGGCCCCACGTCGAGGAACAGATCGTCGACCTCGTTCTCGACCACCGATCGTCCATCGTGTTCGCCAACTCTCGCCGCCTCGCCGAACGATTGACAGCCAGGCTCAACGAGATTCATGCAGAACGCATCGGTCTGGCCGTCGAGAAAACATCTCGCCCGCCCGCGCAGATCGGGGCTCCCACCGAGGTCAACTACGGCGCAGAACCCCTCCTTGCTCGCGCCCACCACGGATCGGTCAGCAAAGACCAGCGAGCCCTCATCGAAGACGACCTCAAATCGGGTCGATTGCGATGCGTCGTCGCCACCAGCAGTCTCGAACTCGGAATCGACATGGGCGCCGTCGACTTGGTCATCCAGGTGGAGGCACCGCCTTCTGTTGCCAGCGGCCTGCAACGTGTCGGTCGCGCCGGCCACCAGGTCGGCGAGATATCGCGAGGCGTCGTCTTCCCCAAGCATCGCACCGACCTGATTCATTGCGCGGTGACCGTCGAGCGCATGGTCGAAGGCAAGATCGAAGCGATGGCCGTTCCGGCCAATCCCCTCGACATCCTCGCTCAGCAAACTGTTGCGGCCACCGCTCTCGAACCGATCGACGTCGACGACTGGTTCGAGACGGTGCGCCGAAGCGGTTCCTTTGCAACGCTTCCCCGTTCGGCGTACGAATCGACTCTGGACTTGCTGGCGGGGCGGTACCCCTCGGACGAGTTCGCCGAGTTACGTCCTCGCCTTGTCTGGGATCGTGAGTCCAACACGCTCACGGGCCGCCCGGGTTCGCAGCGTTTGGCCGTCACTTCCGGCGGCGCAATCCCCGACCGCGGCCTCTTCACCGTCTACATGGTTGGCGAGAAAGCGTCCCGCGTCGGCGAACTCGACGAGGAAATGGTCTACGAATCCCGGGTCGGCGACGTCTTTGCGCTCGGCGCCACCAGTTGGCGGATCGAGGAGATCACCTTCGATCGGGTTCTGGTCAGCCCCGCCTACGGCATGCCGGGTCGTTTGCCCTTCTGGCACGGCGACGGACTCGGTCGCCCCGCCGAACTCGGACAGGCGTTGGGACAATTCGTTCGAGAGACCGCGCTGGGTAACGAAGCCGACGTCGTCGAGCGTTGTCGCGTGGGCGGGCTCGATCACAACGCCACAACCAATCTGATCCAACTCGTCGGTGAGCAGAAAAATGCCACCGGGCAGGTGCCGTCGGATCGAACCCTGGTGGTCGAACGCTTCCGCGACGAACTCGGCGACTGGCGTCTGGTGCTGCATTCCCCGTACGGCCAACGGGTTCACGCACCGTGGGCCCTCGCCATCGGGGCGCGCCTGCAGGAACGATACGGCGTCGATTCCAGCCCGACGGCCTCCGACGACGGCATCATCATCCGACTCCCCGACACCGAGAACGAACCTCCCGGCGCCGAACTGTTCACCTTCGACGTCGAGGACATCGAAGATCTGGTCACCCAAGAGGTGGGCGGCTCCGCGCTCTTCGCTTCCCGATTCCGCGAATGTGCCGCCCGCGCACTGCTTCTCCCCCGCCGCAATCCCGGAAAACGTGCACCACTGTGGCAGCAGCGTCAGCGGTCGGCGCAACTGCTGGACGTCGCCCGCAAGTTCCCGACCTTCCCGATCCTGCTCGAGACCGTACGCGAGTGCTTGCAGGACGTTTACGACCTGCCTGCACTGAAGGAATTGTTCGGCAAGATCGAGAAAAGGCAGATTCGAATCGTCGAGGTGGAGACGGCCTCTCCGTCTCCGTTCGCCAGTGCGCTCCTGTTCAACTACGTGGGTGCGTTCATGTACGAGGGCGACAGCCCCCTCGCCGAGCGACGCGCCGCCGCTTTGTCCTTGGACTCCACGCTGTTGGCCGAACTCCTCGGCCGCGTCGAACTACGCGAGCTCCTCGACGCCGGAGTGATCGAGCAGGCCGAACGTGAACTGCAACGGCTCGTCCCTGACCGAAAGGCCAAGGACCTCGAGGGTGTTGCCGACCTCCTCCGCATGCTCGGCCCGCTGACCACCGAAGAAGTCACCGAACGCTGTCTCGAGGACCCGGTCTCATGGCTCGAGAAGTTGGTTACGGACAAACGCGCCCTCCACGTCTCGTATGCGGGCGAGAGCTGGTGGACCGTCGTCGAAGATGCAGCGCGGCTTCGCGATGGACTCGGCGTTCCCCTACCCATCGGCGTTCCGGCCGCGTTCATCGAGCCGGTCGATCAACCACTCGACGACCTCTTGAGCCGGTACGCCCGCACCCACGGTCCCTTCACTCTCGCCGACGCGGCTGCACGCTTCGGTCTCGGAGTATCAGTCGCGCGTGACGTTCTCGGTCGGCTCGCGCTCGAAAAGCGGGTCCTGGAAGGTGAATTCCGCCCGTCTGCAACCGGGAGCGAATGGTGCGACGCCGAGGTCCTGCGTCGCTTGCGGCGACGCTCGCTCGCCGCGGCACGGCAGGAGGTCGAGCCGGTCAGCACCGCGACCCTCGGGCGATTCCTTCCCAGTTGGCAGCACGTGGGCGGCACGCTGCGAGGAATCGACGGTGTTGCAACGGTGGTCGATCAACTTGCCGGCGTCCCGATTCCGGCGTCCGCTCTCGAATCGTTGATCCTGCCGAGCCGAGTTGCCGACTACTCTCCCGCGATGTTGGACGAACTCACGTCGACGGGTGAAGTCCTGTGGTCCGGATCGGGAGCTATCTCGGGCAAGGACGGGTGGGTAGTGCTGCACCCCGCCGACCTGGCACCGATCACGCTCAATTCACCCGCCGACACCGACGTCTCGGAACTGCAGAAGCGCATCCTCGACCTGCTGTCCGGCGGCGGTGCCTACTTCTTCCGCCAGTTGGTCGACGCGTTGCGAACTACGGAGTCGGCTGCGGACACGGTCGACAGTGCGGTGACGACGGCGCTGTGGGAGTTGGTGTGGCTCGGACACATCGGTAACGACACCGTTGCACCGCTGCGCGCACTTCTCTCCGACACCACCAGAACAACAACCAGTCACCGATCACCTCGCCGTGTTCCGCGGGCCCGTCCGTACCGCGGAATGGCCCGCGCTTCCACGCCCGCGCGCACGGGACCGGCAACCGCCTCCGGTCGGTGGTTCCAGCTGCCAGGTATCGAACCTGACCCCACTATCCGGGCACACGCCACGGCTGATCTGCTGCTCGAACGATACGGCGTCGTCACCCGCGGTTCGGTGATGAGCGAGAACGTGCCGGGCGGTTTCGCGTTGATCTACAAGGTACTGAGCACGTTCGAGGACAATGGGCGCGCTCGACGCGGATACTTCGTGGACACCCTGGGCGGCGCTCAATTCTCCACGCCTCCCGTGGTGGACCGCTTGCGGACGTTCGGTGATTCCATCGAGGGGCGCCACACCTCCTCGGCTGCAGTCACTCTCGCGGCGTGCGACCCGGCAAACCCGTACGGCGCGGCGCTGCCGTGGCCGGCGTCGGGGGGCGAAGAGTCACCAGGACACCGACCCGGACGAAAAGCCGGCGCACTGGTAGTTCTGGTGGAGGGTGAGTTGGTTCTGTTCGTCGAGCGCGGCGGTCGCACGATCCTGACATTCACCGACGACGGCGGAACGTTGCGCCTGGCAGCACTGTCACTTGCTCAGAAGGTGACTTCTCGCGCCATCGACAAGTTGGTAGTTGAGAAGGTCGACGGAGAGACCATCCACGGCAACGATTTTGCTCCGGTCCTGGTCGAAGCCGGCTTCGCGGCCACCCCTCGCGGATTCCGGTTGCGGTCATGAGGATTGGGGTCATGATGATTGAGATCGTGGAAGTTGAGATCCTGAAGTGTGGGTGCGGCGACCATGCCTGAGGGCGATACCGTGTGGCGGGCCGCCAATGAACTGCGCGCTGCCCTGGCCGAGAAGGTACTCACCACCTGCGACGTCCGCGTTCCTCGTTACGCCACGGTTGATCTGTCGGGCCATCGCGTGGATTCCGTCGCCAGCCGCGGAAAACATCTCCTGATCCGAGTGGGCGAAGCGTCCATTCACACGCATCTGAAGATGGAAGGTCAGTGGCAGATTTATCGCCCCGGCGAGCGCTGGCGCCGACCCGCCCATCAAGCGCGCATCATCTTGGCCACCGAAGACTCTGTAGCAGTTGGCTTTTCACTGGGAATCACCGAGATCCTCGAACTCGGGCAGGAACAGGAGGCCGTCGGACATCTCGGACCGGATCTGCTCGGGACCGATTGGGACAGTTCCGTGGCCGCCCGAAATCTTCGGGCCGCCGACTCCGTACCGATCGGAATCGCGCTCCTGGATCAGCGCGTGATGGCCGGACTGGGCAACGTGTACCGAAACGAGATCTGCTTCCTACGAGGTATTCACCCGAAAACGCCGACACATCTCGCGGGGAATCTCGACGCGATAGTGGATCTGTCTTTTCGCACCATCAACGTCAACAAGTCGCGTCGCATCCGGGTCACGACCGGCGACACCCGTCCAGGTAGGCAGACATGGGTGTACGGCAGGCGCGGAAAACCGTGCCGCCGATGCGGAACCCGCATCAGAGAAGACACCCTCGGACCGGATCAGCTCACCGAGCGAAATATCTTCTTCTGCCCGGCCTGCCAGCCCTTCACGCCTGATTGGCGTTGATCAGCAGCCTGACACAGTGGCGGACAAATCGATCACGGTCCACGACGATCGTGCCGTCCAGATAACCGATGAACAGTGTGAACAACGCCCCGACCAGTCCGACTGCCACCAGTTGCTTGTCCACGGGATCAGCGATCTCGGACAACTGGTCGTACACGAGGTCCACGAACGCCGGCATCGATTCGATACCGCGGCCGCTCAGGACGGGTTCCGAGAGCGGGGCGATCAGGAGCACTCTCCCCATCGCCGGATCGTCGACCATCAGCTTGACGAAAGCGTCGACCGCAGCGGTGGCGACGGCCTCGGATGTCGTCTCCGACTCCACTGCCGACGCAAGCGCCGACTGCGCACGCTCGGCGACAAACGTGTGGACCGCGACAACGTACTGATCGCGATCGGTGAAGCTTTCGTAGAAGTACCGCTCGGTCAAACCGGCGGCCTTGCAGACCGCACGCACATTGACGGACGGACCGTCGACGGCACCGAGCAGTGTCACTCCGACGTCGAACAACGTCGCCTTTCGAGTGGCCCTGCGTTCTTCGATGCTCACAACTTCCCCACTTCGCCGACACTTGTTCTTCAATGCACCCGGTATTCGATCCTTGACTACCGCTGTTGTCGATCCTAATCTGACAACATGCGTAGTCAACTTGACGACAGCAGCACCCCGGTTCCCCTCGGTCCGGATTCCCTGACCTGGAAGTATTTCGGCGACTGGCGCGGGATGCTCCAAGGTGTCTGGGCAGGTTCGATGCAAAACATGCACCCTGGTCTCGGCGCCGGGGTCGAGGAGCACTCGCAGTTCTTCGACGAGCGCTGGGAACGGCTGTACCGCTCGCTGTATCCCATTGCAGGCGTGGTCTTCGACGGCGATCGCGCGCAGCAGACAGCCGAAGAAGTCCGCGGCTATCACACACGAATCAAGGGCGTCGACAAGTTGGGGCGTCGGTATCACGCACTTGATCCCGACACTTTCTACTGGGCGCACGCAACATTCTTCATGGGCACCATCGTCACTGCCGAGAACTTCTCCGGTGGCTTGACCGAGGCCCAGAAACGTCAGCTCTTCACCGAGCACATTCAGTGGTACCGCCTGTACGGGATGAGCATGCGCCCTGTTCCCGAGACCTGGGAAGCATTTCAGGAGTACTGGGACCACATGTGCCGCAACGTACTCGAAGACAACAAGGCGACCCGCGACGTCCTCGACCTGTCGGGACTCGGCAAGCCCCCGTACATGACGTGGCTACCCGATCCGTTGTGGCGGCTCGCCCGAATCCCCCTCGCCCGCGGATTCGTGTGGCTGACGGTCGGAATGTACGACCAACCGGTTCGAGACCTACTCGGCTACTCGTGGACCAGTCGCGATCAGAAAATTCACAACGCTGTCGGCCGCACCGTCAACGCCGTCTTCCGTCTGGTGCCGTGGCGATACCGGTATCAGCCACGTGCTCGCGCGGGATGGGATCGAGCTGACGGCCGAATCCCCGCCGATGCACCACTGGTCCACACACCGGCGCGCAACCTGCCCCCGCTCGAGCAGCGAGATAACCCGATGCACTACAGCCCCAGGGTCTGATCTGCCATGCTCTGAACATGGAGTGGGACCTGCGAACCCTGCTGAACCGTCCGATCACGTCTCACGGTGCGCCGCTGGGACAAGAACGTGTGGCGGCGAGGACCACCGCGTACATCTACGGCAACATTCTTGTCCTCGCCGCACTCATACCGGTGACGAAATCTCAGGAATCGCTCGGCGCCGCGATTGTGGTCGGCACGGCATTGTCGACATACATCGCCCACACATTTGCCGAGGGAGTCGGCGAGAGCATTCGCAACGATCGCCGACTGACGACCGCGGAGAGAATCGACTCTCTTCGCGATTCCGTCCCGATCCTCACCTCTGCGGTTGTTCCTGTCGTCATTCTCGCGACGGCGTGGTTCAACTTCCTGGAACCACGGACGGCGCAGTTGATCGCGGAAATCGTCTTGATCCTGCGGATCGGTTCCACCAGTTACGTGATCAGCCGACTGCACGGCGAGAAAGTCAGTACGAACACCCATCTGGCAGCGTTCGGCCTCGCTGCCGTCGCCACCCTCATAGTCGGGTTGAAGATAGTGCTCACTCATTGACGAGTCCCCCGATCGCGAAGCCCCAGGCCTGAAGGGGTACTGCCGTTACCCGGCTGAGCAGTCACTCCCGCCGAACCCCCGGCCGCCGCTACCGTGGACGACATGAGAATCCCGAGTCTGAAACTGAACAACGGCGTCGACATCCCCGCGCTTGGCTTCGGCGTGTACCAGACGCCGCCGGACGAAACACTCGCCGCCGTCGAGTCCGCGCTGTCGACGGGTTATCGCCATATCGACACTGCCGCGGCCTACGGCAACGAGAAGGGCGTCGGTGAGGCGATCCGGCGATCCGGACTCGATCGCGCGGACATCTTCGTCGAGTCGAAGGTCTGGATCACCGACTACGGATACGACGAGACTCTGCATGCCCTCGACAAGAGCGCAGGCAAACTCGGTGTCGAACAACTCGACCTCCTGATCCTCCATCAGGCGTTGCCGAGCGAGTTCGAGCGCACGATCGACGCGTACAGGGCATTGGAAACGCTTCTGGCCGACGGCAAGGTCCGCGCCATCGGAGTCAGTAACTTCATGCCGGATCACCTCACCCGACTCCTGGACGCAACGTCCGTGGTGCCGGCGGTCAACCAGATCGAGGTTCATCCGTACTTCAGGCAGTCGACTTTGCTCGAGGCCGACGCCGATCACGGGATTCTGTCTCAGGCATGGTCACCGATCGGCGGAATCACGTTCTACCGCGACGGCTCCCACGGCTCGACCCTCGAGGACGCCACCATCGGCGCCATCGCGACCGCTCACGGCAAGTCGCCTGCACAGGTGATGCTGCGCTGGCACCTCCAGCAGGGCCGCCAGGTGATCCCCAAGTCGGTGACTCCCTCGCGGATCGCGGAGAACTTCGACGTGTTCGACTTCGAACTCACCGCCGAAGAACTCTCCGCAATCGACGCACTCGACACCGGAGTTCGCGGCGGTCCCGAACCCGAGGTCATCACCCGCGAGAAGTTCGGAATCGAGATTCCCGAAGCCTGAACCCGGCAGCTTGAACAACACAGCAGCCCCAGTGATCTAGCTGGCGCTCCACCCGCCGTCGATGGTGTACGAAGCCCCCGTCACCATCGACGCCTCGGGCGATGCCAGCCACCCCACCAGCGATGCCACTTCTGCGGGCTCGACCATCCGTTTGATCGCGCTCTCGGTGAGCATCACCTTCTCGACAACCTCGGATTCACTGATTCCGTGAACCTTTGCCTGGTCGGAGATCTGGGATCGCACGAGTGGTGTCAGGACGTAGCCCGGATTGACACAGTTACTGGTGACACCGTGTGGGGCACCTTCGAGCGCAACAACTTTCGACAGCCCTTCGAGTCCGTGCTTTGCCGTGACGTACGCACTCTTGAATGCCGAAGCGCGGAGCCCGTGGACCGAGGAAATGTTGACGATGCGCCCGAATCCTTTGCGGTACATGTACGGCAGGGCCGCTCTGACCAGGAGGAACGGCGCTTCGACCATGAGGCGTTGAATCTTCCGGAAGTCCTCGACGTCGAAATCCTCGATGGGACTGACCCGTTGAATGCCGGCGTTGTTGACAAGTACGTCCGTCTCGAGTGCCAGATCCACGAGTTGGTCGGTGTCGAGGAGATCGACGGCCCACGCAGTGCCGTCGATCTCGTCGGCCAGCGCCTTCGCGGCGACGTCGTCGAGATCAGCGACGGTGACGTGGGCGCCGCGGGCGGCAAGGAGTCGAGCACACGCCTCGCCGATACCGCTGGCACCACCGGTGACCAGTGCCGTTTTGCCGGAGAGCGTCATGCGGAAACACCGGCCCGCTCGTCGGCGAGCACTCGTGCGTCGGCGGCATCGACGGACTCGAGCGAGATTCCCTTGGTCTCCCGCGCGAAAACGACTGCGACGATAGTGACCAGGGATGCCAGCAGGAGATAGATCGCGATGGGGACCGAGGAGTCGAACTTGCTCAGCAGTCCGGTCGCGATGATCGGAGCCAGTGAACCTGCCACGATCGACGTGACCTGATATCCCAGGGAGACACCGGAATAGCGCATCCGGGTCGGGAACATCTCGGCCATGATCGCGGGTTGGCCGGCGTACATGAACGCGTGGAACACAAGCCCGATGATGATTGCCGACAAGATGACTGCATTGTGCCCGCTGTTCATCATCGGAAAGGCGAAGAATCCCCATGTTCCGGCGGTGACGGCGCCGATCATGTACACCGGGCGTCGACCGATCGTGTCGGACAGTTTGCCTACCAACGGAATCACTGCGAAGTGCACGGCATGTGCCATCAGCATCCACCAGAGGATGTGCGCCGTGTCCGCATGAACGACGACCTTGAGGTAGGTGATCGAGAATGTCACCACAAGGTAGTACATGACGTTTTCGGCGAAACGCAGGCCCATCGCGGTCAACACTCCGCGCGGGTAACGCTTGACCACCTCGAAAACGCTGTACGAGGTTGCCTTGACCAGTTCTGCTTCCTTCTGCGCCGCAATGAAAATGGGAGCGTCGGTGACCTTGGTCCGAACGTAGTACCCGACCAGAACGATCACCGCGGAGAGCCAGAAGGCAACGCGCCAGCCCCAACTCATGAAGGATTCGTCCGAGAGCGTCGACGTCAGGATCAACAGCACGACAGTGGCCACCAGGTTGCCCATCGGTACGCCGGCCTGAGGCCAGGACGACCAGAACCCGCGAGATCGATTCGGGCTGTGCTCGGCGACAAGGAGTACCGCCCCACCCCATTCGCCGCCGACAGCAAATCCTTGGATGAAGCGCAGCGTGACCAGCAGTGCCGGCGCCCAGTAGCCGATCTGACCGTATGTCGGTAGACAGCCCATCAGGAAGGTCGCGGCACCGACCAGCAGCAAACTGAACTGCAACAACTGCTTCCGGCCGAACTTGTCTCCGAAATATCCGAAGACGATTCCGCCGAGTGGCCGGGCGGCGAATCCGACGGCGTAGGTGATGAAAGCCGCGATGATCGCATCCAGCTCGTTGCCGCCGCCAGGAAAGAAGACTTTGCTGAAGACCAGCGTGGCCGCCGTGCCGTACAGAAAGAACTCGTACCACTCGACCACGGTGCCCGCCATCGAGGCGCCGACCACCTTCTTCAGCCCCGATGGTGGGGCTTGGCTCTCGGGTTTCGGCATGTTGTCGACGCTCATCGTGGACTCCCTCGTCTTCAGTTCGCGATTCGCCTGATCTTCACGATCAGGAATGTGACCGCTCGCACATTTTTTGTGACTCGATGAGTATCGGTGCAGATTCTTGGCACGACAATGACAAATCTCGCACCATATAGGTGCAAAAATGCAGATATGACACTCGGACTGAGCCCGGACGACCTACTGGTGCTTCTCGCGGTCGGTCGCACCGGCCGCTTCAACACCGCCGCCGACGACCTGGGCCTCAACCACACCACCATTTCGCGCCGCATCGCCTCGCTCGAGAAGAACCTCGGCGGCCGTGTACTGGCCCGCTCGTCCGGCGGCTGGGAGTTGACCGACCTGGGCAGACAAGCTCTCAGCGCGGCCGAGCGCATCGAGGCCGCGGTGAACGAACTGGCGCTCGACTCCACCGGTCAGCAGCAACTCGACGGCGTCGTGCGGGTCTCGGCCACCGACGGCTTCAGCGCATACATCGCGGCCCCCGCCGGCGCAGCGGTTCGCAGACGCCATCCTCGCGTGAGCGTGGAGATAGTCGTCGCGACCAGAAAGGCGTCGCAGATACGCTCGGGGCTCGACATCGAGGTTGTTGTCGGCAAACCTCAAGTTCACCGCGCCGAGGCCGTCCATCTGGCCGACTACGCGCTGGGTTTGTACGCCTCCCGAGAGTATCTACGTCAGAATGCAGTGCCCGAAAGTGCCGAAGAGCTGGCCGAACACTCGCTCGTGTATTTCATCGACTCGATGCTGCAGGTCGACGAACTCGATCTGGCCCGCAAGCTCACGGTTTCCATGCGCGAGGCCGTCACGTCCACCAACGTGTTCGTCCACATCGAGGCAACGCGCGCGGGTGCCGGCATCGGCCTGCTCCCCTGCTTCATGGCCGAGCAGCACGACGATCTGATTCGCGTGCTGCCGGCTCACATCGAAGTCAGACTTTCGTACTGGTTGGTGGCTCGTTCTGAATCCTTGCGCCGACCGGAAGTCGCAGCGGTGGTGACGGCACTTCGAGAGACGGTGGATCGCAAGCGATCTCAACTCCTCGGCTCTCCCGGGGCGAACGAAGCCCTCAGTCCAGAGTCGAACGATGCTGGACGATGACCTTGCGCGCCAACTCGGCGATCTTGACGTTCATGTTCTGCGAGGTTCGCACCAGAATGTCGAAGGCCTCGTCGTCGGACACCCGATGCAATGCCATCAGCAGACCGACGGCCTGACCGATTTCGCGACTGCTCGCCAGGCCTCGCCGCAGCGAGTCGGCATCCTCTCCTCGGTTCAGTGCGGTGACGGCCACGGATGCAAACGATGCCAACATGATCGCGTGGTCGGCAACAGTTTCCGTGAATGCTCCCGGAGTGTCGGAGAAGAGGTTGAGGGCACCGAACTTCTGACGATCGACCATCAGTCGGAACCCCATCGAGCCACGAATGGGTGTCTCTGCCACTACTTTCCGAGCGAACTCGGGCCACTGATTCGGAGTGCGAAGATCTGACTCGAGCTGCGGCGCCTCCGTGTCGAGGGCGTCGATGCACGGCCCCTCACCAGTCGCACGTTCAAGATCGTCTGCATGCTCGGCGATCTCATCGCTTGCCGCTACCGTGACGTTGGTGTTTCCCCGTCGCAGCATCAGGCTTGCGTGATCGCAACCGGGAATCAACTCGACAGCCGCCGAACAGATCGCGGAGTACACCTCGGCGCTGTCTGCGGCGGAGTAGAGGATCTCCGCCAACGCCGCGAACACTGCCGTGGGTTCTGTCAGTGCTTGGTCGCGCTCAGCCATCTCCATACACCTCGGGGTCTACCGTTCATCGAATTCTTCACCGAACGGTACAAACCTTACTTACTCGAGCGGATGGGGTCGCCGCCGCTCGCCGATTCCCGCCCGTCCGTCCCCTGAAAAGCTTCCGTAGCCGCGCGGTGATGCAGAGCCGTGACGGTGGTGATCTGCTTGGACACCAGGTCGTTGAGCTCGCGGTACTGCTCCTCCGTCTCCCCGGCCGGAATGTCTCTCAGGACCTCCCACATCGCACTCTTGCCGCACAGAGCGGTCCGCATGATCTCGAGAGTTGCCAGCTTCACGAGACGGTTGCGCCAGATGGCGTCGACATGGACGAGGCGCCTGATCCGATTGACCGTCGCGTCGATCTTGGAGTACCGCGGCAGAGATATGCCCTGGGTGTCCTCGATCAGTTGCAGCAGCTGCTCGATCTCGTACTCGAGCTCACCCGGCAACGAGTCCAGCTCACCGTCGGCCCACGCGCCGTACGAGTCCGAGAGTGACCGCGAGAGTTGCAGCCCTACCATCGCTCCGCACAGGTGAGTGACCAGATAAGCAGTGGCTATGTGTTCCTCAGCAGATCTCGACCGACTACCGAACATTGGGATCCTCCTGGGCGACGCTCGACCGGTCTGTGCTGACACGGGTGGTGATTCGACATCCGCCTACCCGCGACAGACCGAGAACAAACGACGGGCGACTCAGACCCGATCCGGCACCACGACGACGGGTTCGAGGATCTCGGCCCGAGACTCCGGCGCTGCGGCGCGCAAGGCGTCGGCCGACTCGTCGTCCGGCTGGGTCTGCGACTCGATCTCCGCTTCGACGCGCGCTCGGTACGTGTCGACCTCGCGCTCGACGGTGGCGGCATCCCAACCGAGAATCGGGGCAACCAATCCGGCAACCTGTTGCGCACAGTTGACACCACGATGCGGGTACTCGATTGCGATGCGCATGCGGCGAGCCAGGATGTCGTCGAGGTGCAATGCACCCTCGGCCGCGGCGGCGTACACAGCCTCGACCTGAAGGTAATCGGGGGCATCTGTGATGGGCTGCAACAACTCCGGCGTCTGTCGGCCGAGTTCGAGGACCTCCGTGATGAGTGAACCGTAGCGGTCGAGCAAGTGCTTGACGCGATACGGATGCAAGCCGTACTGCTCGCCCAGTTGCACAGTCTGATTGATCAACGCGAAGTATCCGTCGGCGCCGACGAGCGGCACCTTCTCCGTGATCGACGACGCCACTCGCGCCGGAATGTCTTCTGCTGCGACATCGACGGCGTCTTCCGCCATGACCCGATACGTCGTGTACTTTCCACCGGCGATGGCGACCAGGCCTGGAGCCACACGGGCAACGGCGTGCTCGCGCGAGAGCTTCGACGTCTCGTCGCTCTCACCGGCGAGCAGCGGACGCAGGCCTGCGTACACACCGTCGATGTCGGCGTGCGTCAGCGGCGTGACCAGAACGGAGTTCACGTGGCCGAGGATGTAGTCGATATCTGCTTTGGTTGCCGCTGGGTGAGCGAGATCCAAGTTCCAGTCGGTGTCCGTGGTGCCGATGATCCAGTGACTGCCCCACGGAATGACGAACAGCACCGATTTCTCGGTACGCAGGATGATGGCGGCTTCACTGACGATGCGATCGCGCGGGACGACGATGTGTACGCCCTTCGACGCTCGCACCCGGAACCGTCCGCGCTGACGTGAGAGGGCCTGGATTTCGTCCGTCCAGACACCGGTTGCATTGATGACGACGTGACCCTTGACCTCCGCGGTACGGCCGTCTTCGCAGTCGCGAACACGAACTCCCGAGACCCGGTCCGCTTCACGCAGAAATCCCACGACCTGCGTCGACGTTCGGACAACCGCGCCGTAGTGGGCGGCGGTCCGTGCAACGGTCATGGTGTGCCGAGCGTCGTCGACGACGGTGTCGTAGTACTGGATGCCACCGGTCAGTGAACTGCGCTTGAGGCTCGGCGACATGCGCAGTGCGCCCGCCCGCGTCAAGTGCTTCTGGGAGGGGACCGATTTGGCGCCGCCCATCCGGTCGTAGAGGAAGATTCCCGCGGCCATGTACGGGCGTTCCCACACTCGGTGAGCCAAGGGGAACAGAAACTTCAGCGGCTTGACCAGGTGCGGAGCGAGCGTGGTCAGCGAGAGTTCGCGCTCACGCAACGCCTCACGAACGAGGCCGAATTCTAGTTGCTCGAGATAGCGGAGACCGCCGTGGAACATCTTCGACGAGCGACTGGACGTACCGGATGCGTAGTCACGGGCCTCGACCAACGCAACCTTCAGCCCGCGGGTGGCCGCATCGAGGGCCGCTCCGACACCGACGACACCACCGCCCACCACGACGACGTCGAATTGCTCGGTCTGAAGTTGTTCCCAAGCAGCTTCGCGCTGCTGCGGGCCGAGAAACTGCGCACCTTGCTGCTTACTCAACCCGGTCTCCTGTAAGTCGACGACGAATCCGTTTACAGGCTAGTAGCTTGATCCACATACTGCGACAGCGCACGGATTACTGCGAACACGCCCGAACCTAGGAGCACAGTGAATCAATACATCGCCGCCATCGACCAAGGCACGACGTCGAGCCGCTGCATGATCTTCGATCACGACGGCGCCGTGGTGAGCGTTGCGCAGAAAGAACACGAGCAGATTTTCCCGCGAGCAGGTTGGGTCGAGCACGATCCGGTGGCGCTGTGGATCAACACTCGGGAGGTGGTGGCCGGCGCTCTCGCGAAGGTCGATCTCACGCGGGCCGACATCGCTGCCGTCGGAATCACGAATCAGCGTGAGACGACCGTCGTTTGGGAACGTTCGACGGGTAAGCCGATCTACAACGCGATCGTGTGGCAGGACACGCGCACGGATCAACTGTGTGTCGAACTGGGCGGCGACGAGGGTCCGGACAAGTATCGAGACAAGACCGGACTACCACTCTCGACCTACTTCGCCGGGCCGAAGATCCGCTGGATTCTCGACAACGTCGACGGTGCGAAAGCAAAAGCGGAGGCCGGCGAATTGTGCTTCGGCACTGTCGACACGTGGATCGTGTGGAACCTGACCGAGGGCGTCCACGTGACAGATGTCACCAATGCGTCACGCACGATGCTGATGGATCTCGAGACCCTCCAGTGGGACGAATCGATCTGTGCGGACTTCGGAATCCCGATGTCGATGCTCCCGGAAATCCGTAGTTCCTCAGAGGTCTACGGCACAGGACGTCCACGCGGCAATCTCGCCGGTGTGCCGGTCGCCGGAATCCTCGGTGACCAGCAGGCAGCCACATTCGGCCAGGCCTGCCTCTCCGAGGGTGAAGCCAAGAACACCTACGGCACCGGCAATTTCATGCTTCTCAATACTGGCACGAAGCCGGTGCACAGCAAGCACGGACTACTGACGACCGTCTGCTACAAACTCGGCGAAGCCCCTGCCGTGTACGCACTCGAAGGTTCCGTCGCCGTGACGGGTTCCTTGGTCCAGTGGCTTCGAGACAATCTCGGAATCATTCAGAACGCCAAGGACATCGAGCCGCTCGCCGCAAGTGTCGACGACAACGGCGGCGCCTACTTCGTGCCCGCGTTCTCCGGGCTGTTCGCACCTCGGTGGCGACCGGATGCCCGGGGTGTCATCGTCGGTCTGACGCGCTTCGTCAACAAGGGACACCTGGCCCGCGCAGCGCTCGAGGCGACGGCATACCAGACCCGCGAGGTCATCGACGCCATGCGAGCGGATTCGGGAGTCGAACTGTCCGCACTGAAGGTCGACGGCGGCATGGTGGTCAACGAAACCCTGATGCAGTTCCAGTCGGACATCCTCGGAGTTCCCGTCATCCGCCCGGTGGTCAACGAAACGACAGCTCTCGGTGCTGCATACGCAGCGGGCCTCGCCATCGGTTATTGGGCCGACACCGAAGACATCCGCAACAACTGGGCCGTCGGCCAAACCTGGGAACCGGCGATGGACGAGTCCGAAAGGTCACGGCTGTACGCGGAGTGGAACAAGGCCGTCGAGCGGACGTACAACTGGTCCGAGTAATCACCCCGATCCTTCCATACCGGAAGAGCTGATCATGGTCGCCCATTGATACTCCTGAGGTATCAATAGGCGACCAAGTTGGTATTGGACGTGACCTACACCACTCTGCGAATCTCATTCAGGCACGCCACGTTTCGGCGCCGCGAATGTTGCAGAGAAAGGTCGCCACGCATGAGTTCACCCACTCGCAGTTCCGAGGAGATCAACGCCAAGGCGCGAAGAGCCGGTATCGCTTCGTTCATCGGAACCACTATCGAGTGGTACGACTTCTACATCTACGGCACTGCCGCTGCCCTGGTATTCGGCGACATCTTCTTCTCCGACACTCTCCCGAACGGAGTCGGAACTCTCCTCGCCTTCATCACACTCTGGGCAGGCTTCCTCGCCAGGCCGATCGGCGGGATCATCTTCGGTCACCTCGGCGACCGGATCGGACGCAAGAACACTCTCGTCATCACCTTGATGATGATGGGTGTCGCCACGGTAGGCATCGGACTCCTCCCCACCTACGCACAGGTCGGGATCTGGGCGCCGATCGGTCTGGTCACCCTTCGCGTCATCCAAGGAGTCGCGGTCGGTGGCGAGTGGGGCGGCGCAGTGCTCATTGCCAGCGAGAATGCACCGAAGGGCAAGAGCATCCTCTACTCCGCGTTCGCCCAACAGGGCTCACCCGCCGGAAATCTGTTGGCCACCATCGCGTTCTTCCTTCTGTCCTCGATGCCGACGCCGTCGTTCCTCCTGTACGGATGGCGCATCCCGTTCATCATCTCGGCGGTGCTGGTCATTCTCGGGATGATCATTCGCCTCAAACTCGAAGAGTCGGACGAGATGAAGGCCGTTCTCGCACGCAAGAAGGTCGTCAAGCTTCCGCTCGCCGAAGTCTTGCGCAAGCACTGGGTACTGGTTCTCCTCGGCGCCGGCGCACTCCCCCTCGCCCAGGTCACCTATTTCAAGAACACCTTCGCATTGTCCTGGGCTACAAAAGAACTCGGATACGATCGAGGAACCTTCCTGGCCGCCATCGCGATCGCGCTCGTCGTGCAGTTCATCGTCCAACCTTTCGGTGCCGTCCTGGTCTCCAAGATCGACATGCGAAAAGCCATGTGCCTGATGGTGATACCGGAGTTCGTCCTCATGCCCGCCATGTTCTTCGCGATCCGAACCGGGAACTTCACCATCGCAGTCGTCGCGATGTGTCTGGCCACGATCCCGCACTCGATGTTCTACGGCGCCATCGCCGGCGTTCTCGCTCGGGCCTTCCCCGCCAACATCCGTTACACCGGTCTGTCGACGGCGTACCAATTGTGTTCCCTTGTCGTCGGCGGCGGAACTCCCGTACTGGCGCAGTGGATGCTCAACACGTCAGGCAATATCGTCGGGGTCGCGATCGTATCCGGGCTGTACGCCCTTGTCTCGCTGATCTGCACCCTGCTCCTGCTCCGACGTACCGGCTACAACGCGGGCGAACTCTCGACGGCCGAACAAGCGGACTACGACGAACTCGAACTCGAAAACACTCTTGTCGATATTGCGAACTCGCCGAAGTCCGAAGCGGGTGAGATTCCTACCGGTCGGGCAACCGTCTAGGCCAGGGACGGCAGCGCCTGCTCGGACAATTTCAACACTTCGAGAAGTGCAGGTCTGTCGTCTCCCTCTCGCCAGGCGATACGCAGTTGAAGAGGAGGAGGTGGGTCCATGACCGGAACAAAGACAACATCAGGATTCACGATGCTCTGGGCCACCGAGGAAATGGTCAACGAGCATCCGATTTCCGCGGACACCAGCGCGATCAACGACATCGAATCCGGTGCCGTCTGCACGATGCGAGCCAGGAACCCTGCGTTCTTCGAGGCAGTGAGCAGAGACTCCCGCAGAATCGAACCTGGCTCCGCCGGAAGCGTCACCCAATTCTCGGACTCCAATTCGATCAACCGAACCGAGTCCCTCGACGCCAACGGGTGGTCTTTGGACATGGCCACCAGAAAGTTCTCCTCGGCGATCAATCTCGACGTGATCCCGAGCGGCGGTACGGTCCACCGCACCATCCCGATGTCGAGTCGTCGATCGAGCAGCATCAACAACGCCTCGTTCGCGAAAGCAGAACTGTCGAGCACGAATTCGATACCGGGATTGGTCTTTCTCACCAATTTCGCCCACCGCCCGACGAGCAGATGCGAAGAAGTCCCCGCGAAACCCAGGCGAACGCGACCTGTCGTTCCCTTGCCTGCCGCAGACACCGCGATCTCGGCCATCCGGCACGCGTCCAGAATCTCGCGCGCCGGAAGCAGCAGCGCTTCACCGGCAGCAGTGAGCCGCACAGTTCGAGTGCTCCGATCGAACAACGGCGAACCGAGCTGTTTCTCGAATTGCCTGATCGTTCGACTCAGCGGCGGTTGCGCAATCCGAAGCCGCTGCGCCGCACGGCCGAAATGTAGCTCCTCAGCCACCGCGAGAAAAGCGTTGATCTGATGAATTTCCACCCGACATTGTTGCGCCACACCGGCCGAACATGTCAAGTTCCGAAACCGACCGAGTGCGCGAAAGAACAAGAAGAGGTACACACGTGGACAAGACCCTCTCGATGAAAGAGGCCGTCGGCCGATACGTCGAAGACGGGATGACCGTTGCGCTGGAGGGATTTTCGCATCTCATTCCTTTTGCCGCGGCACACGAGATCATCCGGCAGGGCAGAAGGGACCTCACCCTCTGCCGGATGACGCCGGACATCGTTTCCGATCAACTCGTCGCCGCCGGCTGCGTCCGAAAGCTGGTTGCCTCGTTCTTCGCCAGCGGCTCCGCAGGTTCTCTGTACGAGTTACGCAGACGCATCGAGAACCAGGACCCGCTCCCCCTCGAAGTCGAGGAATACAGCCATTACGGCATGGTGTGCCGGTATCAGGCGGGAGCGGCCAGACTTCCCTTCTTCCCGCTGCGGTCGTACGCAGGTAGTGATCTACCCGCACTCAACCCACAACTGAGACTCGTCGAGGATCCGTACGGAGGCGGGAGCGTCTACGTTGTGCCGCCGTTGAATCCGGATGTGACGATCATCGGCGCACAGCGAGCGGACACGTCCGGGAACGCACAGATCTGGGGCATCGCCGGGGTGCAGCAAGAAGCCGTGTACGCCGCGAAGAAGGCGATCGTCGTTGTGGAAGAGCTTGTCGACGACGAGGTCATCAGGTCAGATCCGAGCCGAACTCTGATTCCCTCGCACGCCGTCGACGCGGTTGTCGTCTGCCCGCGCGGCGCGCACCCGTCGTACGCACAGGGATACTACGACCGCGATTGCGGCTTCTACCGACGCTGGACCGAGATTTCCAAAGACCCTTCGTTGCTGAGAAATTGGCTCGACGAGTGGGTGTACACACTCGGCGATCACGACGAATATCTCGCCAAGCTCGGAGCTGACTACTGGTCGGATCTCGAGGTCGGATCAAAACTCTCCACACCTGTCGACTACGGGAGCAGACTGTGACCACCACGATTGTCAGCGGTAACACCACCTCCACCGAAACGATCGTCGCCGTCGCGGCACGCGAGTTGGCGGGTAAGCGCCGGGTCTTCGCCGGAGTCGGGCTCCCCACGCTCGCAGTCGATCTCGCGCGCCACACGTCGAATCCGGACGTAGAACTGATCTACGAATCCGGAGTGTGCGGCGCGCATCCGTCGGCGATGGCCGAAGGTATCGCCGACTCCGTCGTGGTCTCCGGCGCCGAATCCGTGCTCAGTATGGCCGCACTCTTCGGTTATGTCCTGCAAGGTGGCAACGTCGACGTCGGTTTTCTCGGGGCCGCTCAAATCGATCGAACGGGAAGCCTGAACACAAGTTTCATCGGTGACTGGAAGAACCCGACGGTCAGACTGCCCGGAGCAGGCGGGGCCGTCGAGATCATCGCGAACGCGGCCGAGATCTTCGTCGTGATGCGTCGCCACGACCTCAGTTCCTTTCCGGCCGCGCTCGACTTCTGCACCTCACCCAGCCCCGCCCGCGCCCACGCCAGCGGAAAGGGCATCATGCCGGCAGGTGCAGGAGTGACAAAGGTGTTCACCAACCTCGGTGTCCTGACACACCAGGGCCCCGGCGGCGAGTTGGAGCTGACCAGTGTCCACGAAGGCATCTCGGTCGATCAGGTGCGAGAGGCGACGGGATGGGATCTGGCCGTCGCCGACCACGTCACCGTCACCACCCCGCCGTCCGGTACGGAGATCGATCTGCTCCGCAACACTATCGACAAAGTCAGGCTGTACCTGCGGTGACACTGTCCCGGAGCCTGCCGACGGCGTCGACCAGCACCGCTTCGGGATACGTCGCGAAACACAGTCGAGCGCTTCGACCAAGGTCCGCTTCGACCGCGAAGGCCGAACCTGGGACAAATGCCACGCCATGCGCGAGCGCGGCACCCAGGAGTTCGGTGGTGTCGACGTCGTCGAGGAAATCCATCCAACAGAACATCCCGCCGCGGACCTCGGAAAAGCGTGCACGCCCACTCAATTCCGTCTCGGCGGCCGTGACCAACGCCTTCGCCCTCGCGCCGTACCCCGCTCGAAGCACGTCGAGATGCGCGTCGAACCATTCGACGTCGGAGAAGAGGTCTGCGGCGATCTGCTGTGTGAGCGAAGACCCGCACAGGTCAGCGCCTTGCTTGATCAGTTCGACCGCCTCGCAGACCTTTCGGTCGCCGTGCAGCCAGCCGACGCGCAGCGCCGGTGCCAACACTTTGGACGCACTGGACAGCCGAATCACCCTGTCCGACAACGCCGCCAGCGGTGCGGGCGGTTTCTCGCCGAAGTACAGTTCGCCGTACGGGTCGTCCTCGAGAACCCAGAACCCGTATCGGTCCGCCAGTGCCGCCAAGTGCGCTCGCCGCTGCGCCGAAAGCACCGCGCCGCGCGGGTTGTGGAAATTGCTCACGGTGTGAACAACTTTGGGCCGAAGACCGGCGTCGAGTTTCGCTTCGAGCGCGTCGGTGTCCATTCCGTCCTCGTCGAGCTGGACGGGAACGAGACGGGCCTGCGCCGTTCGAAAGACCTGCAGCGCACCGGTATATGCCGGTTCCTCCACGACCACGACGTCACCGGCGTCGAGGAGGACCTGCGCGAGCAAGCTCAAACCTTGCTGAGAACCGTGGGTGATCACGACTTCGGACACGTCGAGTGTCCGCCCGATCTTGGATGATTCGCGCTCGGCGATCACCTCACGGAGGCGCAGCAGGCCGGAGGTCTCGCCGTACTGAACGGACGAGGGGTCACCGAGTGCGTCGTGGGCTGCCTTCGAGATTCGCTCCCGCGGAATGAAATCGGGATCGGGCAGTCCGCCGGCCAAGCTGATGACGTCGGGCCGGGCAGTCAGGGTGAGCAGATCGCGAATTGCAGAACTACGGAGTCCGTCCATGCGAGCGGACAGCGCGGCGTGTGTCATATGAAGCTCCCAGGCACGCAGAATGAAGGTCAGAGGAAAAACACCCTGAGCCGTCCTGGGTCAACGGGGCGGGAGAGCGCCGAGATACCGACCCTTGATTCGGTCGGTATCTCGACTATCCCACCAATACTTCAGTATGTGAAACAGAGTTCCCACATTGTAAGAAGACTCTGGTCGGTTGTCAGTCCAGGTCGTCGTGACGCATGAGCTGACGAGCAGCCTCGGTGATCGATCCGGTCAGCGACGGGTACACCGAGAACGTCTGCGCCAGGTCGTTGACCGTCAGGTTGTTCTGTACGGCGATCGCGATCGGCAGGATCAATTCCGAAGCAGTGGGTGCGACCACAACACCGCCGATGACCACGCCGGTAGCCGGGCGGCAGAAAATCTTCACGAATCCGCGACGCAAACCGGACATCTTGGCGCGCGGGTTGGTGTTGAGCGGCAACATGACGGTGCGCGCAGGCACCTCTCCGTTGTCGATCGCTGCCTGCGAAACACCCACCGTTGCAATTTCGGGGCGTGTGAAGACGGCCGACGCGACGGTCTTCAACTTGATCGGGCTGACGCCTTCACCCAGTGCGTGGTACATCGCGATACGTCCCTGCATCGCAGCCACCGACGCGAGCGGGAGCAGTCCGGTGCAGTCACCGGCGGCGTAGATACCGGAAACCGTGGTGCGCGAGACCCGGTCGACACGCAGGTATCCACCCTTGTCCAACTCGATGCCGACCCGCTCCAGGCCGAGACCGTTGGTGTTGGGGACGGAACCGACGGTCATCAGAGCGTGGCTTCCTTCGACCGTGCGGCCGTCGGAGAGCTTGACGACGATGCCCTTCTCGGTGCGCTCGACGGCGTCCGCGCGGGCGTGCTTGACGAGGGTGACACCGCGCTCGGCGAGGGCGTCCTCGAGCACGAGCGCCGCATCGGCATCCTCGCCGGGCAGAACACGGTCGCGACTGGACACGAGCGTGACCTTGACGCCCATCTCGGTGTACGCGGAGACGAACTCGGCACCGGTGACACCGGAACCGACCACGACCAGGTGCTCGGGAAGCTCGTCCAAGTCGTAGAGCTGGCGCCACGTCATGATTCGCTCACCGTCGGGCTCGGCTCCCGGGATGATGCGGGGGCTGGCGCCGGTGGCGATCAACACGACGTCTGCGTCGATGGTCTTCTGCTCGCCGCTTCCGAGCGTCGCGCGAACCTGGTGTGCTGCCATACCGAGGAGTGGATCGGTCAGTTCGGCGGTGCCGGAGAGAACCTCGACGCCTACCGTCTGCAACCGTGCGCGAATGTCCGAGGACTGGGACAACGCGAGACTCTTGACTCGGGAGTGGATCTTCGGCAGTGACACCGAAGCCTGCTCCGGATCCAGAGTGATGCCGAGGTCGGATGCACGACGCATGTCGGTGCGGATTCCGGTGGACGCGATGAACGTCTTCGACGGGACACAGTCGAACAGCACACACGCACCGCCGACGCCGTCCGAATCGACCAGGGTGACCGTGGCCCCGTGCTGCGCGGCTACCAGTGCCGCCTCGTAGCCGGCGGGTCCGCCACCGATGATCACGATCCGGGTCATGTGTCCTCCAAGTCCTCGCGTGGCCGGCAGGGGTCTCCCGTCGACCAGTGTCACGCTATTCGAGCACCACGTGTCGCGCAGTGCTTGTACCAGATTACTTGCGTCCGGTGGTCCGCTTCGCCACACCCTCGGACCACGGTTTAGGCTTGCGCCCGTGTCGATTTATGCCGCCTACGGTTCCAACATGCATCCCGAGCAGATGTTGTTGCGCTGCCCACACTCCCCCATGTCCGGGACAGGGTGGCTGCGAGGCTGGCGCCTGACCTTCAGCGGCGAGGACCTCGGCTGGGAGGGTGCTCTCGCCACCGTGGTCGAAGATCCCGATTCCAGTGTTTTCGTGGTGCTCTACGACGTCCCGGAAGAGGACGAAGTGAGTCTGGACCGCTGGGAAGGTGCCGAACTGGGTCTGCACCGCAAGATCCGCGTGCGGGTCGACACCGCCGGCGACGCGGTACTTGCGTGGCTCTACGTCATGGATGCGTACGAAGGCGGGCTGCCGTCGGCCCGCTACATCGGTGTGATGGCCGACGCTGCCGAGATTGCCGGAGCGCCGGCCGAGTACGTACGAGAGTTGCGGACGAGAAACAGCCGCAATGTCGGTCCGGGTAACGGTGTTACCGATTAGATAGCTGTCCTGCTCAAAGCAGCAGGAAATACGCGAGCACTGCCAGTGCTGCGAGCACCACCACAACCGTCACGCCGATGAGCACACGCTTGGAACCGCGCGACTCCGATTCGCCTGCGACAACTGCAGTTTCCGGCTCGGCGGTCGCCACCCCGGCAGCGGTTTCTGCCGCCACCTTCTCGCGTCCCAGGGTGTCGAACACCTCGGTCACGTCGTGTGAAGGCGGCAATCCGATCGGCACGATAGTGTGCGACGTCGAGGTGAATCCGGCAGCCAGAATTGCGGCTCCCAGCGCAGCCGACTGCTCAGGTCCGGGACCGAGTTCACATCTGACACCGAGCTTTTCGGCAATCCCGGCCGCTATGGACATCATGGCCGCTTTGTCTGTCGCCGGTTCGCCGTCACCGGTGACGACTACGGCGTCCAGGTTCTCCGGCATCCAACCGAACGCACCCAGAGCCGTCGCGAGGCGTGAACTCGGCGAACTCCCGTCGCCGGCAAAGCCGAATGCACGGCCGGCCGCGACACCAGAACGCACGAGGGTGACCGCTGCCCCGGTGTCGTCCACGTGATAGATGCCGATGAGCGTGCCGGCGAGTGCCGCGATTTCCGACTCGAACCACGCCGACACGGCCTCGGCATCCGAGACGAGTGTGACTCGTTCGAGGCCCGCGTAGACCAGCGAATCCTGCATGAGGGCCGCTGTCGACGAGTCCCAGCGTGACGGGTAGGTCGCGACGATGTCGGGCGCTCCCCCGCTTCGACCACCACGATCGGGCAGCGGCTCGCATTCCTGCAACAGACAGCGAATCGAGGTCGCCACCAAATCCTCGGCGCGGTAACGAGTATCGGCAGTTCCCGCGACGCCACTCGGGTCCCCGACGCGACCGACAAAGCCCGACCAGCTCTCGGCGAACTCACGGCCGGCCCCCAGTTGCTCGGTGCCACCGAGCACCGTCGTTCCGTCCTTGCGTTGATTGAGGATCGTGTCCCGAACCAATACCACCGGATCGGCCGAACCCGGATCGTTCGACGCAACGACAGCCGTCGACACCAATGTGCCGATTCGCACTCCCACACCTATGGACATGCCCGTACCTTCACTCGAACGACACGAAAAACGGTACCCCCGACGGGAACCGGAACTATCCCAGAACCAGGCTCGTCAGAACCTTCACACCGACGCCGAGTGCTCGCTCGTCGAGATCGAAAGTGGGTTGGTGGATGTCGAGCTGATCGCCCTCACCCGACCACACGCCGAGCCGCGCCATGGCACCCGGCACGGTTTCGAGGTACCACGAAAAGTCTTCGCCACCACCGGATTGCGGGGTGTCCGCCAAAGCATCTTGTCCGACGGTCGCGATGGCGTCCTCGAACATCCGAGTGGACACCTCGTCGTTGACGACCGGAGGCACTCCGCGACGATAGTTGAGTTGGTAGCGAACTCCGGTGGGTGCGAGCAGTCCGTGGACGATTTCTTCCACGAGCGGTTCGAGCAACTCCCAGGTGTCGTGATCGCCGGTACGTACCGTGCCCGTCATCATGCCGGTCTGCGGAATCGCGTTGGGCGCCTGACCTGCGCTGACCGCGCCCCACACCATGACGGTTCCGGTACGCGGATCGATACGACGGCTGAGCATTCCTGGCAGCCCGGTCACGACGGTGCCGAGCGCGTAGATCAGATCCGTGGTCAAATGCGGCCGCGACGTGTGCCCACCCGGAGAGTCGAGGACGACCTCGATCGTGTCGGCAGCAGAGGTGATCGCGCCCAGGCGCATTCCGACCTGGCCTGCCTCGAGTCGCGGATCGCAGTGCAGAGCAAAGATTCTGGACACACCGTCGAGCGCGCCCGCGGCGATGACGTCGAGTGCTCCGCCAGGCATGACTTCCTCGGCGGGCTGGAATATCAGCCGAACCCCGACGGGAAGTTCGGGCAGCGTGGCCAGAGCCAGTCCGGCGCCGAGCAAGATGGTGGTGTGGGCGTCGTGGCCGCACGCATGGGACACACCGGGGACTGTGGACGAGTACGTCGCTCCGGTCGCCTCCTGCATCGGCAAAGCGTCCATGTCGGCGCGCAGTGCGATTCGTGGACCCTCCGGTCCGATATCGCACGTGAGACCGGTGCCACCGGGAAGGATCTTCGGCGACAATCCAGCGGCAGTGAGGCGGGTGGCGACGAATTCGGTGGTCGCGTATTCGCGGCGAGCCAACTCCGGGTTGGCATGGATGTGTCGACGCCACGCGACGAGGTCGTCGGTGTGCGCGTGAATCCACGTGTCGATTGCCGCGTTCACCGGCGATCTACCCCTTCCAACAGACGGGCGCGTTGTTCTGGATCGGACGCTACCCGGACAGCAGTGCGGGCCAACGCAATTGCACCGTCGACTACCGCTCGATCTGCGGAGGTGGTGATACACGCAGCCGCGAACTCCGGCTGATGTGTCACCGCCCCCGATGAATCCAAGCCTATGACCGGGTGAATTCCCGGAATCACATTGGTCACATTACCCATATCCGTACTACCCAGTGGACGGGAGCGCTCCCATTCCGCTGCCAGTGGCACCCGCCCGAGATCGACGATCTGTTCACGGTACGCCGCCGCCAGCCACGGATCGGGGGTCAGCTCGGTGTAAGTAGGCGATACCGTGCGGATTTCGTGGGTGCACCCAGTGCCGAGTGCACCCGAGGCGAAGCACGCGTCGGCACGCTCGGACAGATTGGCCAACGACGCGGCCGTTTCGGCACGCAGGTAGTAGAGCAATTCGGACCGAGCCGGAACGATGTTGGGAGCCGTGCCGCCGTCACTGACGATTCCGTGAATCTGCTGACCTGGCTGCAGGTGCTGACGCAACAGTCCGACCGCCACCTGAGCGAGCGTCGCTGCGTCGGCGGCGTTACGACCGAACTCCGGCGCAGCAGACGCATGCGCCTCGCGACCGTGATAACTCACGGCGATGTCCGCCAAGGCCAGCGAGGTCGCACCGATGATGTCGATCGGCCCTGGATGAACCATCATGGCCGCGCCGACGCCGTCGAATGCACCACGCTCGAGCATCAGAACTTTGCCGCCACCGGTTTCCTCCGCGGGAGTACCGATCACTCGGACGGTGATCCCCAGTTCGTCGGCCACGGTAGCCAACGCGATGCCGGCCCCGACCGCGGCGGCGGCAATGATGTTGTGCCCACAGGCATGACCGATCTCGGGCAGCGCGTCGTACTCGGCGCAGATCGCGATGACCAACTCTCCGCTGCCGTAGGTGGCATCGAAAGCCGTCGGCAGATCGACGATCCCGTGAGTGACCGCGAAACCGTGCTGCGCCAGCAGGTCCGACACTTTGGCAGCGCTGCGGAACTCCTCGAAGGCGAGTTCCGGGTCGCTGTGAATCGAATGCGACAGCGCAATCAGATCGGCCTCTACGGACCTGACTGCGCTGTCGACATTCTGGTTCACGCGATCATTGTCTCACCCGAAGGAGAAGTTGCTCTTGTCAGTCACCTGAGCGAGGTCTGCAAGAGCATCGCGGTGGATGCCTGCCTTGATTCCCGCCAAGTTCTTGCCGTGAGTCGACGTCAGTGCCGACGCCTTGGCCACAGCAGCGGCGAGCACTCCGTCGCCGTCGACCGTTTCCTGCACGATGCCCGCAGCAAGTGCGTCGGCACCGCCGAAGCGACGCCCCGTCGTCATGGCATCGACTGCCGTCTGCTTGGGCAGACGACTGTTCAGCAGTGCAGACATCCCGACAGTGAACGGCATGTTCAGTCCCACCTCGGGCAGGCAGTAGAAGCCGCGGTCCGCGCGCATGATCTGGAAATCGTGCGAGGACGCGAGCATGGCGCCGGCGCCGAACGCGTGCCCCTGCACGGCCGCGACCGTGGCCATCGGGAAGGTCAGCAAACGGCTGTAGATGGTGTGGACCTTGTCCAGGTAGCCGGGCAGACCGTCGAGATTGCCGAAGATCCACGTCGTGTCCAGACCGTTCGTGTAGAACTTGCCCGTCGCGGTGGTCACCAGGGCTGCGGGACCCTCGTGCGCTTCGACCTCGTCCAACTTGCTGTGAACAGCGTCGATCCACTCGGGGCCGAAGCGGTTCTCGTTGTCCGTTTCGCCCTCGTTGCCGAGGTACAGGATGAATACGTCGCCGTCGCGTTCGAGATAAGGCATGGATGGGAGAGTAACGCCCGCCAACTCACCCGGCGAACCGACCCGACTCCTCAGTAGGGTTGCTCACATGGGAACGATCGCCGAGGCCGCCGCCGCTGCTCTGTCCGCCATGACTGGCTCTTCGTCACCGTCAGTCGCCATCGTGCTCGGGTCGGGGTGGACCGATGCCGCAGACGTGTTCGGCGACGCCGGTGCGGACGTGACAGCCGAAGTCTCGATGGCGGATCTTCCTGGCTTCGCCCCACCGTCCGCTCTCGGCCATGCGGGCACCATTCGTTCGGTGCGCGTCGGAAACACCGAAGTCCTGCTGCTGCTCGGGCGCGCGCACGCATACGAGGGCCACGATCTCGGTACCGTCGTCCACCCGGTCCGGACAGCCATTGCTGCCGGCGCCGACACCGTCATCCTCACCAATGCGGCCGGCGGTATCCGCGAGGACTACGCAGTGGGACAACCAGTGCTGATCAGTGACCACCTGAACCTGACGGCCCGCTCTCCCCTCGTCGGCGCAGAGTTCGTCGACCTGGTCGACGCCTACTCGCCGGAACTGCGGGCGCTGGCTCGCTCGATCGACCCGGACCTTGCCGAGGGTGTTTACGCCGGGCTTCCCGGTCCGCATTACGAGACTCCGGCCGAGATTCGAATGCTTCGTACACTCGGCGCCGATCTGGTCGGCATGTCGACAGTTCACGAGACCATCGCGGCCCGCGCGCTCGGCGCCCGCGTTCTCGGCATCTCCATGGTCACCAATCTGGCCGCCGGAATCACGGGCGCCCCACTGGACCATCAGGAGGTGCTGGCGGCAGGCAAAGCTTCGGCGGCCCGGATGGGAGTGCTGCTGCGCCAACTGGTCGAGCAGCTGTGACACCGCTGAACGTCAACGAGTGGATCGACGCCGATCCGGACCCAGTTACCCGCGCAGAATTAGCCGCCCTTTCCGAACATGAACTGGCCGAACGCTTTTCCTCACCGCTGACGTTCGGCACTGCTGGGCTTCGCGGGCCGGTACGCGGCGGACCCAACGGCATGAACCTCGCGGTCGTCATCCGGACCACGGCCGGTCTGGCGGCCTGGCTGACAGCTCGCTGCCAGGGCGGGTCCCGCGTTGTGGTCGGCCGCGACGCCCGGCTCGGTTCAGAGGCATTTGCTCTGGCCGCCGCCGAGGTCATGGCAGCGGCCGGGTTCGAGGTGGCCCTGCTCCCCCGCCCACTGCCGACACCGCTGGTGGCGTTCGCGGTGCGCAGGCTCGGGGCAGCGGCAGGTATCCAGATCACCGCCTCCCACAATCCTGCCGCCGACAACGGTTACAAGGTGTATCTCTCGGGCGGAGCGCAACTCGTCTCCCCCGCCGATCGTGAAATCGAGAGCGAGATCGCTCGCATCGGTAGTGCCGCCGACGTCGCGCGAGCATCGGTGATTCCGGCCGACGATTCTCTGGTCGAGGAGTACATCGCCCGCATCGCGACCCTCCCGCACGGCGACGCCCGCTCGATCCGGATTGCGCTCACGGCAATGCACGGCGTCGGGGGTGAGACTGCGACCGCGGCTCTGCGAGCAGCAGGATTCGAGGACCTGCACGTCGTGGCGGAGCAGTTCGATCCCGACCCCACGTTTCCGACCGTCGAGTTCCCCAATCCCGAAGAGCCCGGCGCCGCAGACCGCCTGCTCGCCCTTGCCCGAAGTGTCGACGCGGATCTGGCGATCGCACTCGACCCGGATGCCGACCGCTGCGCCGTCGGAGTTCGCGACGGTGATCAGTGGCGCATGTTGCGCGGCGACGAAACCGGGGTGCTCCTGGCCGACCACGTACTGAGCACGGCGCCCGAAGATTCGTTGGTGGCGACGACGATCGTCTCCTCGACCCTGCTCTCGAAGTTGGCGAGAGCCCGCGGAGCCAGGTTTGCGCAGACACTCACCGGTTTCAAGTGGCTCACGCGCGCCGGCGACGGACTCGTCTACGCCTACGAGGAAGCGATCGGGCACTGCGTCGATCCGGATGTGGTGCGGGACAAGGACGGAATCTCGGCTGCCGTTCTGGTGGCCGACTTGGCTGCCACCCTCGCGGGCAGCAACAGAACCCTGTTGGACGTTCTGGGCGACTATGCCGTCGAATTCGGACTGCACCGCGGGGACCAAGTATCCCGCCGCGTCGAGGACTCGAGTGACATCGCGGAAATGATGAAACGGCTACGCGCCGATCCGCCTGGCCAACTCGCGGGTGAGCCGGTCACGACCGAGGACTTGTCCCTGGTTCGCGGTGGTATGCGCACTGACGCAGTGATATTCGACGGGCCGTCGATCCGCGTGGTGGTGCGACCGTCCGGAACCGAGCCCAAGCTCAAGTGCTATCTCGAAGTTGTCGTCCCGGTGGCGAACCGCGCCGACCTCGCGAACGCAGTAGAGCAGGCGAAGGCCCGGCTGGCCGAACTCCGAACCTTCGCCCTTTCGCTCTAGCGGGGTCCGAACTGCCGATCGCCGGCGTCACCGAGACCGGGGACGATGAAAGCGTTCTCGTCGAGTCCGTCGTCGATGCTCGCGATGACCAGACGAACCGGGTGGCCGGACGCTGCCAGCGCGTCGACGCCGGCCGGAGCGGCCACGACGCACACTGCCGTGACATCCGTCGCGCCACGCGCAACCAGCAAGTCGATGGTGTGCACCATCGAACCACCGGTGGCGAGCATCGGATCGAGCACGAACACCGGGATCCCGGACAGATCCGCCGGCAGGGATTCGAGGTACGGAACCGGCTGATGAGTCTCTTCGTCACGTGCCATTCCGACAAAGCCGACGCCGGCCGACGGAATCAGCGCACTCGCCTGTTCGACCATGCCCAGACCGGCCCGCAGCACCGGTACCAACAACGGCGGCTTCGCGAGCCGGATGCCCGTCGTCGCTGCTACCGGGGTGTCGACCGGAAATTCCTCGACCTCCGCGTCACGCATGGCCTCGTAGACCAGCATGTGCGTGAGCCTGCGAAGTGCGGAACGAAAAGTCGCGTTCTCACTGCGTGCATCACGCATTGTCGTCAAGAGGGCCGCCGCGAGCGGATGGTCGACTACGTGCGTTTGCATGACCATCAGAATAGTTCCTCGGGAACCGGAGCACCCCGCGCGGCGTCCAAGAGGGAGTAAGCGCAACGGGGGGAAGACAAGTTGACAAATCTGGATCTGGACACTGAAAGCATCGCGGAGTTCGCCACGCAGTTGGGCACTGTTGCCGACAACGTCGCGCAAGCTCGACAGGACGCGGCGGGTGGCGATCACTTGGCTCTGTCCACTGTGCTGGGGCTGATCGGCGGCGACTTCGTCGATGTCGCGAGCCGAGCACAGCAAGCGCACATCGACGACATCGATCGACTGTCCGCTGTGATCTCCAGCGTCCAGTCAGCCACCCGCGACGCTCACGCCGTCTATCTCGACTCCGAGGAATCGGTACGAAGGACTCTCGCTGAAGCCGCACGCTCATGATCGACGTCGACGCACTCGCACGACCGATCATCGACCTGGTCGACACTGTCGGGACTGGTGTCCCCAGCGCAAGTGGACCCGACGTCGGCATCCGAATCGCCACGGACGCCCTCGAGATCGCCTACCAACTGGGAAGCGCGGCACTGAGCGAACTGGCGTCCTCTCAGAGTTCGTCGACTGCTCTCACTGCTGCGGTGACCAAAACCGAGCAGACGCAGACGTCGACGCGAAACCTCGCCGATCGCGGAAACGACATCGCCGGCGTCGTGGACGAAGCGACAACGTCCGTGTACGCGGGAATGACCGAACTCGGTGAGATTCTCCAGTCGTTTCTGACACTCGCGATCAAGGCCGGGCCGACGCTGATGACACCGACGGGCCAATTGATGTTGTTGTCGGCCGCGTTGGAGCACCTCGGACGCGCGGTATCGGTTATCGAGCGGGTACGCGGTGAGCTGGCCGGGTCGACCGACAAGATGTCCGCACTCGTCCCGTCCGTCCCGATACCCGATCCCGCACCTGGGGTCTCCGAGTCGGCGGGTGGTTCCGGTTCCGTCGGTGGTTCCGGTTCCGCAAGTGGTTCCGGTTCCGTCGGTGGCGTTGAGGTCGAACTTCCCGACGGCTCGATTGCCACCGCACCGAACGCCGAGGCCGCTGCTGCCGTACGCAACGCGCTCACTCAACAGGGTGTCCCGTACGCCTGGGGAGGCACGACACCCGGAGTCGGTCTGGACTGCAGTGGTCTGACGCAATGGGCGTACGGCCAGGCCGGAGTCGATATTCCGAGGTTGGCTCAGGAACAGGGAATCGGGAACCAGGTCGATCAGAACAATCTGATGCCGGGCGACCTCGCGGTCTGGGACGGACACGTCGCCATGGTGATCGGCAACGGTCAGATGGTCGAAGCCGGCGATCCTGTCGAGATCAGCGCCATCCGAACCACGAACAGCGGCATGGGCTTTCACGGCTTCTACCGTCCGACGGAATGACAGGGAATCATGCCCGAGAACAAGCGCGAATCACCGCCGATCATCACAGCCGTAGCCGTCAACCGCAACGGAACCATCGCGGTCCGCGCCACGGAGCACGCCGTGCCCGTGGACCTGAGGATCAGCCAGGACGAACTGCGGTACGGCGGGCAGCGGTTGGCGCAGCAGATACTCACGCTGTGCTCACATGCAGCAATCGAAGCCGGCGCCCGCCATCGTGTGGAGCTCGAGGAGACCGGAGTCCCGGCAGCGATCCTCGATCGGCTCGGTCTCCCGACCCGAGACGAACTGGCCGATGTCGACGCCGCCGAGGGCCAGAACCTTCCGTCGAGCTGGATGCGTTCGATATGAGCGAGATTGATCGAATCATGGAGCTGGCGAAACACCGGACGGGACTCTTGCAGGACGCCGTCGACGGGGTCGGCGCTCTTCGGGTAGTCGTCTCGAGCGAGGGTGGGATAGTCACGGCGACTGTCGACGGGCTGGGCGCTCTGGTCGACCTACGGATCACCGACGCAATCACCGCGATGAATTCTCAGACGGTGGCCGCATTGACGGTGGCCACGATTCACCAGGCAGTTCAACAGTCCAACGACGAACGCGAGCGACTGGTCAGTGAGCTCCGAGTAGCCCTAAAACAAACGTGACGAACCCCCGCTATGCCTTTCGCGCTGCGGTGGATAGGCTTCCGCCCATGGCTGGAGACATCGTCCCTATCGAAATCGGACTCACCGACGGAGACCTCGTCACTTTGTGGGCACCTCGCTGGCGCGAGGGCGACGACGAGTGGGAAGCGTTTCTCGGCCATGAGGAAGACCTCTACGGGTTCTCCTCCGTCGCGGAACTCGCGGCCTTCATCCGAACGGACTCCGACAACGACCTGGTCGAGCATCCGGCGTGGGCCGTCGTCTCCGGACTGTCGGCAGCCGAGTTGGAACCGGAAGAGAACTTCACGTTCGACTTCGTCGGCGTGCCGGAACTGGCCGCAGGTGACCCTGAGGCACTGGTGGTCTCGGAACTCGAAGACACCCTGAACATGGCTCGCAACATCGGTGAGGTGTGCGAACTCGACGCGGTCATCCGCTTCTTCAGCGGCCATCCGGTACTCGGCGCGCTTGCCACCGGCGCCGGCACCTTCGAAGGCCGCGAAGGCCTGGAGCTGTGGGACCAGGTCGGCGCTGCGATCGTCAAGGACTGGGACGCCGTTCTCGACGCCATCGACAAGGTGGTCACCTCCCCGAAGGTCGATGCAGCTGCTGTGGCGGTCGCCGAAGCTGAACTGCTCGCTGCCGCCGAGAACACCGTCGACGCCGACGATGTCGCCGAGGAGGGCGAGGACGAGGAATTCGACGAAGACGACCTCGAAGAGGACGAAGACGAAGTCGAGACCTTCTGGGGCGAGGTCGGTGTCGACCCGATCCGCATCATCACCTCGGCCGAGACGTTCTACACTCTGCGCTGCTACATGGGAGATCAGGCGATCTTCCTCGGCAAGGACGGACTGATCACCGTCTTCCGTAGCGAGCGCGCACTCGCTCGCTACCTCGCCGACAACCACGAACACGATCTCTCGCAGGTCAGTACGTACGGCGAAATTCAGAATGCGGCCGTCGACGGTTCACTCGAAATCGAGGTCACGGACGAGAACGTCTACGTTCTGCCCGGTATCGCCGACGACCTCGCCCAGGGCCCGGACGTCGTAGATGCCGAGCAGCTGGAACTCGCCGTCGAATTGTTCACCGATGCAGCAGATTTCGCCGACGACGACTCCACCGAGGAGGCTCTGTCCGCGTCGAACGAGCTGGGTTGGTACGTCTCGTACCTCCTCAACCCCGATCCGTCGCGGATGGCTCCGAGTGCGCCGTTCACCAAGGAATCCGAGGCCTGGCGCGAACTCGAGCGCGAGTTCGAGGCCCGGCTTCGATCTGAGTAGTCGGGCGCACGTCATCTAGCCGATGAGCACGGCGTAGCCCGGCTTGATGACGTCGTCGATCAACGCGAGGCGCTCGTCGAACGGGATGAAGGCCGACTTCATCGCGTTGATGGTGAAGCGTTCGAGATCGGTCCATCCGTAACCGAAGGTCTCGACCAACGCGGCCATTTCCCGGCTCATGGTGGTGTCGCTCATCAGCCTGTTGTCGGTGTTGACGGTCACTCGGAAGCGCAAGTCCGCCAAGAGTCCGAACGGATGGTCCGCCAGGGCGGCTACGGCTCCGGTCTGCACGTTCGAACTCGGGCACAGTTCCAGGGGAATGCGCATGTCACGGACGTAGTTCGCGAGCCGACCCAACTCTGCCCCACCTTGCACTCCTACGTCGATGTCGTCCACGATCCGCACGCCGTGGCCCAACCGATCCGCTCCGCAGAAGGCGATGGCTTCGTGGATCGACGGCAACCCGAAAGCCTCACCCGCGTGGATCGTGAAGTGAGCGTTCGCATCACGCATGTACTCGAACGCGTCGAGGTGCCGGCTCGGTGGGTTTCCGGCCTCGGCGCCGGCGATGTCGAACCCGACCACTCCGCGGTCCCGGAATCGCACCGCGAGTTCGGCGATCTCCCGCGACCGGGCGGCATGCCTCATCGCCGTCAGGAGACAGCCGATGCGGATCTCCCGTCCCGCGACCCTGGCAGCGGATTCGCCGGCCCGGAAACCTTCGAGAACGTGCTCGACGACCTCGTCCAAACTCAGGCCTTGTTCCAGGTGCTGCTCGGGCGCAAAACGGACCTCGGCATAGACGACGTTGTCGTCGGCCAGATCCTCGGCACACTCACGTGCCACCCGTGCAAGCCCTTCGGGGGTCTGCATCACGGCGACTGTGTGCGCGAACGTTTCGAGGTAGAGCTCGAGCGATCCACTGTCAGCGGCAGTTCGGAACCATTGCGCCAGTTCGGATGCCGTATTCGCCGGCAGCTCGTCGTAGCCACATTGCTCGGCCAGTTCGAGAACGGTCTCGGGTCGGAGTCCTCCGTCGAGATGATCGTGGAGAAGAACTTTGGGTGCGCTGCGGATCGTGGTCAACTCCGGTGCGTTCATTCGCCAACGCTAACGCGAATCACCCACAATTCGCTCGATGAGCAACGGTCGCGAAACGGTGTCGGAATCGGTCCCGATCGACCATCCACCGCCGAGGCTTCGTCGCGCTGCATCAAATCTCTCGGGAGTGTCGGTGTGCAATGTCATCAGCGTCTGCCCGGCACGGACCACGTCGCCAGGCTTTGCATGCATCTCGATGCCGGCACCGGCCTGAACGGCTTCGCCCTGCCGTTCGCGTCCGGCTCCCAGTTTCCAGGCCGCGATGCCCACCGCCATGGCGTCGAGTCGGGTCAGTACGCCGTCTCGGTCCGCGGTGACGACGTCGCTGTGCCGGGCCACCGGCAGCGTCGCGTGTGGGTCCCCACCTTGGGCGGCGATCATCGCGCGCCACCGGTCCATGGCTGTGCCGTCGGCCAGTTTGTCGGCGGGGTCGATACCGTCGATCCCGGCCGCTGACAGCATCTCCCGCGCCAGGACCAGGGTCAGCTCGACGACGTCCGACGGCCCGCCGCCTGCCAGCACCTCGACGGATTCACGTACCTCGAGGGCGTTGCCCGCCGTCAATCCGAGCGGGGTGTCCATCCCGGTGATGAGAGCGCTTGTACGCACGCCGGCGTCGTTGCCAAGCTCGACCATCGTGCGTGCCAACTCTCGCGCGTCGCCGAGGTCCTTCATGAACGCTCCGGAACCGACCTTGACGTCGAGCACCAGGGCGCCGGTTCCCTCGGCAATCTTCTTGCTCATGATCGAACTTGCGATCAGCGGAATGGATTCCACCGTTCCGGTCACGTCGCGCAGCGCGTAGAGCTTCTTGTCCGCGGGGGCCAGATTCGCTCCGGCAGCGCAGATCACCGCGCCGATTTTCGGATCCGAGAGAATGTCGACCATCTCCGTCGCCGTGAGCTCGGCTCGCCAACCTGGAATGGCCTCGAGCTTGTCGAGAGTTCCACCGGTGTGGCCGAGTCCGCGGCCCGACAACTGCGGGACTGCAAGACCACAGGCAGCGACGAGGGGTGCGAGCGGAAGGGTGATCTTGTCCCCCACTCCACCGGTCGAATGCTTGTCGACGATGGGCAGCGGCAAGTCCGAAAAGTCCATCCTCCCGCCGGATTCGATCATCGCCTCGGTCCATCGACCCGTCTCTGCTCGCGACATTCCGCGGAAGTAGATCGCCATCGCGAGCGCCGACATCTGCTCGTCGCCGACGATCCCCTGTGTGAACGCCTGAACTATCCAGTCGATCTCGGTTCCCGACAGCTCGCGGCCGTCACGCTTGGCGCCGATGATGGAAACTGCGTCAAACATGGCGGAGCCCCTCTGCTTGTTCCGGCCCGAAAGCATCAGGCAACAGCTCGCTCAGCGGCTTGAACCCACTGCTCGTGTCGACAAGCATCTCACCCCCGCCGTGCTCGAGGAGAAGCTGTCTGCACCGGCCGCACGGCATCAGAATCGAGCCCTTCGCGTCGCAGCACGTGAAGGCAAGCAGCCGGCCACCCCCGGTGGCGGCCAAGTTACCGACGAGTCCACATTCGGCACACAGGCTCAAACCGTATGAGACATTTTCCACATTGCATCCTGAGACGATCCGACCATCGTCTACCAGGGCCGCTGCACCCACCGCGTACCCCGAGTACGGCGCATAGGCGTGCCGCATGACCACTTGCGCGTTGTGCCGCAACAACTTCCAGTCGATGTCACCCATGGTTCGTTATCCAATCACGCCGACTGAATGGATGCAGAAACCACGCCGAAACCGTCTCGGCGAGATTGGAAAGGCAAACCTTACAAAGAGTTTGGTACGCGTACGAATCCCGCATCTGATTAGTTCCCGGTTTCACATAGGTTTAGAGTCTGAGTCAAGTCGGTTCAGGATCCCGTCGAGCCCGGGCTGAGGTACATCGAAGCTCTCTGCAGGCTCGACGCGTCCACCAATGACGTTGGAGGCACAGCACTCGATGAGTACTACGACTGAAGCCGCTCCTCAGAAGGAGCGCACGAGGTCGCTTTACCGGGGCGACCCCGGAATGTGGTCCTGGGTTCTACACCGGATCACAGGCGTCGCTACTTTCTTCTTCCTATTCGTACACGTTCTCGATACGGCACTCGTTCGGGTCAATCCCGATACGTACGACGCCGTCATCGACACGTACAAGAACCCCCTCGTCGGCCTCATGGAGATCGGCCTCGTCGGCGTAGTCCTCTACCACGCCCTCAACGGCGTGCGCGTGATGTTGGTGGACTTCTGGTCGAAGGGCCCGAAGTACCAGCGCGTCATGCTCTGGACCATTCTGACGATCTGGTTCCTGGTGATGATCCCAGGCGCCGGACGCATCCTCATCAACATGTTTGCGGAGCACTGACATGGCGACTACTCACGGACCCGAAGCCAAGAGCCTGGGCACCTCATACGACCGTCCCGCAAGCCTGGACAACCCGCGGTCCCCGCGCGCGAAGGCTCGGAACAATTTCGAGTTGTACGCATGGCTCTTCATGCGCTTCTCCGGCGTCGCCCTGATCGTTCTGGTCCTGGGCCACATGTTCATCATGCTGATGCTCGACGGTGGCGTTCACCGTCTGAACTTCGCGTTCGTCGCAGGTCGCTGGTCCAGCCCGTTCTGGCAGTTCTGGGATCTGACGATGTTGTGGCTGGCACAGCTGCACGGCGGTAACGGTCTGCGCACGGTCATCGCGGACTACTCCCGCAAGGACTCCACGCGCTTCTGGCTGACCACGATCCTCGTTCTCTCGATGATCCTGATCATGGGCCTGGGCACGTACGTCATCTTCACCTTCGACCCCAATATCTCGGCGAGCTAGGGGAGCACAGACTTCATGCAGGAACATCGTTATGACGTGGTCATCGTCGGCGCCGGTGGCGCAGGCATGCGTGCGGCAATCGAAGCTGGCCCCCGTGCCCGCACGGCCGTACTGACCAAGCTCTACCCCACCCGCAGCCACACCGGCGCGGCCCAGGGCGGCATGTGTGCCGCACTGGCGAACGTGGAGGAAGACAACTGGGAGTGGCACACCTTCGACACCGTCAAGGGCGGCGACTACCTCGCCGACCAGGACGCCGTCGAGATCATGGCCAAGGAGGCCATCGATGCGGTGCTCGACCTCGAGAAGATGGGTCTGCCGTTCAACCGCACGCCCGAAGGCAAGATCGACCAGCGTCGATTCGGTGGCCACACACGCGACCACGGCAAGGCACCCGTCCGCCGTGCGTGTTACGCCGCCGACCGCACCGGTCACATGATCCTGCAGACGCTCTACCAGAACTGCGTCAAGCACGACGTCGAGTTCTTCAACGAGTTCTACGCGCTCGACATCGCCATCACCGAGACCGAGGACGGCCCGGTTGCCACCGGTGTCATCTGCTACGAGCTCTCGACCGGCGAGCTGCACATCTTCCACGCCAAGTCGATCGTCTTCGCGACCGGCGGCTCGGGACGCATGTACAAGACGACGTCCAACGCGCACACCCTCACCGGTGACGGCATGGGCATCATCTTCCGCAAGGGCCTGCCCCTCGAGGACATGGAGTTCCACCAGTTCCACCCGACAGGACTCGCCGGTCTCGGCATCCTGATCTCGGAAGCCGTCCGCGGTGAAGGTGGCATTCTCCGTAATGCCGACGGTGAACGCTTCATGGAGCGTTACGCACCCACCATCAAGGACCTCGCTCCGCGTGACATCGTGGCTCGTTCGATGGTCCTCGAGGTTCTCGAAGGCCGCGGCGCCGGCCCGAACAAGGACTACGTCTACATCGACGTGACGCACATCCCCGAGGAAGTTCTCGACGAAAAGCTCCCCGACATCATGGAGTTCTCGCGCACCTACCTCGGCGTGGACCCCGTCAAGGAGCCCGTGCCCGTCTACCCGACGTGCCACTACGTCATGGGCGGTATCCCCACCAAGATCAACGGTGAGGTGCTGCGCAACAACGACGAGATCGTCAAGGGTCTGTACGCGGCCGGCGAATGCGCCTGTGTCTCCGTACACGGTGCAAACCGTCTCGGTACCAACTCGCTCCTCGACATCAACGTGTTCGGCCGTCGCGCCGGCATCGCTGCGGCCGAGTACGCGAACTCCACCGAGTTCGTCGACATGCCGGAAACCCCCGCCGCGATGGTCGAAGACTGGGTCGGCGTCATCCTGTCCGATCACGGCCACGAGCGCGTTGCGGACATCCGCACCGAGCTGCAGCAGTCGATGGACAACAACGCCTCCGTCTTCCGCACCGAAGAGCGCCTCACCCAGGCTCTCAAGGATGTGCGTGCTCTCAAGGAGCGCTACAACCACATCACGGTCCAGGACAAGGGCAAGCGCTACAACAGCGACCTGCTGGAGGCCATCGAGCTGGGCTTCCTCCTCGAAATGGCAGAGGTCACCGTCGTCGGCGCCCTCAACCGCAAGGAATCGCGCGGCGGCCACGCTCGCGAGGACTTCCCGGACCGCAACGACGCCGAGTACATGAAGCACACGATGGCGTACAAGGAGGGTGACGGCCTGCTCTCCGACATCCGTCTGGACTACAAGCCGGTGATCCAGACCCGCTACGAGCCGATGGAGCGTAAGTACTGATGTCTGCGCCTGCTGTAGATGCACCCAAACTCCCCGCTGTCCCCGAGGGGGCCGTCATGGTCACTCTCAAGATCGCGCGGATGAATCCCGAATCGGGCGAGGGCCAGCACTGGGACAGTTTCCAGGTCCCGGCACTGCCCACCGACCGTCTGCTCAACCTGCTGCTGTACGTAAAGGGTTACCTCGACGGCACCCTCACGTTCCGTCGCAGCTGCGCACACGGTGTCTGTGGATCGGACGCCATGCGGATCAACGGTGTGAACCGTCTGGCCTGCAAGCTGCTGATGAAGGACATGCTGCCCAAGGACGGCAAGCCGGTCACCATCACGGTCGAGCCCATCAAGGGCTTGCCCGTCGAGAAGGACCTGGTTGTCGACATGGAGCCCTTCTTCGACGCATTCCGCGCCGTGAAGCCGTTCCTCATCACCAGTGGCAACGAGCCCACTCGTGAGCGCATCCAGAGCCAGCACGACCGTGCTCGTTTCGACGACACCACCAAGTGCATCCTCTGCGCATGCTGCACCACGTCGTGCCCCGTGTACTGGAGCGACGGCAGCTACTTCGGTCCCGCTGCCATCGTGAACGCACACCGGTTCATCTTCGACAGCCGTGACGAGGCCGCTTCCGAGCGTCTCGACATCCTGAACGACAAGGACGGCGTGTGGCGTTGCCGCACCACGTTCAACTGCACCGACGCGTGCCCCCGCGGCATCCAGGTGACAAAGGCTATTCAGGAAGTCAAGCGAGCACTGCTCTTCGCTCGATAGTCAGGCCTTCGGCCCTGTGCGCGGTTAGGGAGTCTCCGGACTCCTTGACCGCGCACAGCTATGTCGGGGGCATGTTGAGCGGTGTCACGACTTGAACCGGTGACGTCGTAAAGCCGAAGTGAGCGCCCATGGCGCCGTGTTCTTTCATGACCACCTGACAGGCAGTGCGAACATCCGCCCGCAGATCGTGGTGGAGCACCGCTGATATTCGCCTCTCCCCCAGCAACTTTCGATTGTCACCGTCGAGATCGTGAGCGATGAAGACACTGCACTCCCGGTTCAGTTCTTCGAACGCGTCGACAGTGGCCAGGTTGCCACCACCGATCGAATACACGGCACGGATCTGCGGATCGGATTCGAGTGCCGCTCGCACCAATTTCCTACTCGTCTGATCCAGACCGTCACTGTTCGGAATGTCGATCAAACGGCGATGCGGAGCCGAGACGCGCATAGCGGAGCGAAATCCCATCTCCCGTTCTTCCTCCCCGCGGAAGAACCCACTGCTCATGCTGACCAGCACGTTGCCTTCCCGATCCCCCAGCCACTGATCTATCAAGTACGCGGCGGTGGCTCCAGCGGCTCGGTTGTCGATGCCGATGTAGGCGGCTCGCCTGCTGCCGGCAACGTCGGTCACCAACGTGACGACCGGAATCCTTGCCGCCACCAACCGGTCGATCGCCGCCACGACTTCCGGAGTGTCGGGAGCCTTGACGATGACTCCGTGGGAGCCACGCCGGCGAATCTTGTCGAGCGTCGACGTCATCGCTTCTACCGAACCGGTCTCACGAAAGTGAAACCTGGAACGAACTACAGCGGGTGCAAGGGTGGGCAGTTCGGCCTCGAGCGCGTCACGGACGGCGTCGGAAAACCTTGCAGGAGTTTGCAACACGACGTCGACGATGAATGTGCGACCGACCAGTTTCAGTTGCGAGCGTTGACGTTCCAGGTCCGTGATCGCCTGGCGAACCTCCGATCGTGTGCCGTCGCGAACTCCAGGACGGTCGTTGAGCACCCGGTCGACGGTGGCCTCACTCAGGCCCGACTGCTGAGCGATCTCCCGTACTTTGAATCGATGCGCCACAACTACCTCACGATGATGGATATTTGATGGTTTTTTGCTGTTGCTCGAGGTCTTCGTCACAGCCAGACTAAACCCATGACTTCTACGCCGGGCGTAACCAGGCCCGCACTCCTGGCCGACACCGTCTTACTGGTCAGTGGCGGCTCGCAAGGCGTCGGCGCCGGAATCGTACGCGCCGCAGTCCGTGAGGGCGCTCAGGTGGCTTTCACCGGCCGACGCCCGGACGTCGGAAAGGCTCTCGAGACAGAACTTCCGGGAACTCACTTCATCGAAGCCGATGTGGCACAAACGGATTCCGCGCTCGACAGCGTGGCCGAGACGATCTCTCACTTCGGCCGCGTGGATGCTCTGGTCAATTCCGCCGGGCTCACTTCACGCGGAACGCTGCTCGACACCACCGAAGAACTCTTCGACCAGCACATCGCGGTGAACCTTCGCGGTCCGTTCTTCACGATGCAGGCAGCAGTCAAAGACATGCGCGAGCGTGCGGTCCCCGGGTCCATCGTCAACATCATCTCCACGTCCGAACTCGGCGGGCAGCCGTATCTCGCGCCGTACGTGGCAGCGAAGGCCGGGCTGGCGGGGCTGACCCGCAACGCCGCCCATGCGCATCGCTGGGATCGTATCCGGATCAACGGTCTCGACATCGGGTGGACACAGACCGAGGGTGAAGACCTCACGCAGAGAGCTTTTCACGACGCTGGTGACGACTGGCAGGAACGCGCGGGCAGCACCCTCCCCATGGGCAAGCTCGGACAGGTCGACGAAATCGCCGACTTCGTCGTCTTCCTGCTCTCCGATCGCAGCGGAGTCGTGACGGGTTCGATCATCGACTGGGACCAGAACGTCTTCGGAGGGCTGGACTGATGGGCGCTCGCATCGGAGTCGTCGGCCTCGGACGAATCGGCAGCTACCACGCCCGAAATCTACTGACGCTAAACGGCGTCGACGCACTGGTTGTCACCGATGTCGACGCACGTCGAACCTCGGACGTGGCAAGCGAACTCGACGTGGAGTCCGCTGCCGATCCCGACGCGCTTCTAGCGTCAGGCATCGACGGCGTTCTGATCGCCGCGCCGTCGAGTTCACATGCCGAATTGATCGAAGCCGCTGTTCGCCTGGACATCCCGACGTTCTGCGAAAAGCCGGTAGCCGACTCCATCGAATCCTCCGTTCGTGTACTCGCGACTGCCGAGCAGACGTCGGTACCAGTCCAGATCGGATTTCAGCGCCGATTCGACCCGTCATTTGTGGCGGCGTACGACGCGGTTCGATCTGGAGAACTCGGTTGGATCCACACTCTCCGATCGACCACCCTCGACCCCGCTCCCCCGCCGATCTCGTACATCGAACACTCAGGCGGCATCTTCCGCGACTGCTCGATCCACGACTTCGACATCGTACGGTGGATCAGCGGCCGCGAAGTCACCACTGTTTTTGCCACCGGCTCGAATCAGGGTGATCGCGGGATCGCCGATGCCGGTGACGTCGACACCGCCGCAACGGTTCTCACTTTCGAAGGCGGAACCATCGCGGTCGTGTCGAATACCCGCTACAACGGCCGCGGCTACGACTGCCGACTCGAGGTACTCGGCTCGGCGGACTCCGTCGTTGCCGGGCTGGACGACCGCTTGCCACTCCGCTCTCTCGACCCCGAAACATCGTTCCCCTCGAAGGAGCCGTACACGTTCTTCATGGACCGCTTCACGTCCGCCTACCGTGCGGAACTCGAAGCATTCCTCGGCGTTGTCGCCGGGCGTCGGGAATCACCGTGCACGCCCGCAGATGCGGTCGAGTCGGCCTGGATCTCCGAAGCTGCAACGCACTCTCTGCGCGAGGGTCGGCCCGTCACGATCACCGAAGTCAAAGATCTGTTCCTTCACGACAAGAATGAGGCACACACATGAGCACTCCTCGCATCGCCGGCGCACCGATCTCCTGGGGCGTGTGCGAAGTCCCGGGCTGGGGCTACCAGCTCGACCCTGCGCAAGTCCTCCGGGAAATGCGCGAAGTCGGTCTGGCGGCAACGGAAATCGGACCGGAGGGCTTTCTGCCGACTGCACCCGCCGAAATGGCCAAGGTGCTCGCGGATCACGATCTGAGCGCAGTCGGCGGGTTCGCACCGGTACTGCTGCATGATCGCGATCATGATCCGGTTCCCGGCATCTCCCCCATCCTCGATGGTTTCGTCGCCTCGGGTGCCGAAGTTTTGGTCCTGGCCGCCGCGACGGGTTCCGACGGCTACGATTCACGTCCGGAACTGGACGAGCAGAGTTGGAAAACCCTGCTACACAATCTCGATCGCCTCACCGACGCCGCGGCCGAGCGCGGAATCAGGGCAGTTGTCCACCCTCACGTCGGAACGATGATCGAGCAGCGCGACGAGGTCCTGCGAGTGCTCGACGGCTCGGCCATCCCCCTGTGCCTGGACACCGGCCACCTGTTGATCGGCGGCACCGATCCGGTCGACCTGGCGCGTCAGGCTCCCGAGCGCATCACCCACGTGCATCTCAAGGACGTCGACGATGCCCTCGCATCACGCGTTCGCAGTGGTGAGCTCACCTACACCGACGGCGTGAAGGCGGGAATGTACCGTCCACTCGGTGGCGGCGACGTCGACATCGCCGGTGTCACAGCCATATTGCAGCGCCACGGTTTCGACGGGTGGTACGTGCTCGAGCAGGACACCATTCTGGCCGAAGCGCCGTCGGACGAGGGACCGGTGCGCGATGTGCGAGCGAGCGTCGAGTATCTGCGGTCGGTTCTGTGACACCTACCCCGCTGCGGATAGGCATTCTGGGAGCCTCACGCATCGCCGAGAACGCGATGATCAAACCTGCAACGGCCACCGGGCACCGCCTGGTGGCCGTTGCCGCACGCGACCCCGAGCGGGCCAGAGCCTATGCGGCCCAGCATGGGATCGAACGGGTGGTCGGTTCGTACGCCGAGCTGATCTCGGATCCGGAGGTGGACGTCGTCTACAACGCGCTGCCCAACAGCCTGCACGGTCCGTGGAATCTCGCCGCCGTTCGGGCCGGCAAGCACGTGCTGACTGAGAAACCGTTTTCGAGCAACGCGGTGGAAGCGCGTGCTGTAGCCGAGGCAGCGCGCGTGAGCGGAGTGACGCTGCTCGAGGGGTTCCACTACCTCTTTCATCCGGTGAACCGGCGCCTGCTGGATGTGGTTCGGAGCGGCACAGTCGGCGCGGTCACTCGGGTGGAAACCGTACTGCGGATGCCCACACCATCCGAGAACGACCCGCGGTGGGAGCTCGCATTGGCAGGCGGGTCACTGATGGACCTGGGCTGCTACGGGTTACATGCTTCCCGGACGCTGAGTGACGTCTGTGGCGGTGCGCCAGTGGTGACCGGGACCCGCCACGAGGAATACGCTCCGGGGGTCGATTCGTGGTTCGACATCGAACTCGAATACCCCAGCGGCGCCACGGCATCCGTGGTGACCACGATGTTGGACGAGCGGTATCACTTCACCTTCCGAGTATTCGGCACTGAAGGAGACGTCCTGGTGCACAACTTCCTGCAGCCGGACATCGACGACCGTGTCTCCGTCACGGCCGGTGGGCGCACGAGCGTCGAGCATCTGGGCACGAAGTCGTCGTACACCTATCAACTCGAAGCGTTCGCCGATCATCTGTCCGGGGTCTCGGCGCTGCCGATCGGGCCGGGCGACGCGGTAGCCAACATGACGATGATCGACGAGGCGTACATGCATTCCGGTCTCGGGGTTCGGCCGACGACCATCCTGTGACGAAACGACTACAGCCTCGGTTCGATTCGAACCGAGGCTGTAGTCGCGAGGTTTTGATCTAGCGGCGAAGCTCGTGGGTCAGCGTCTCGAGCTCGTCACCGCCCGCCATCTCCTTGGTCAGTTCTTCGAGTGAGATGTCGTCGTACTTGGCGTCGAGCTTCTGCCTGCCTCGGTTGAGGAGCACGAAGTGATCGCCGACCATGTACGCGTGGTGCGGATTGTGCGTGATGAAGATGACGCCGAATCCCTGTTCCTTGGCAGCGGTGATGTAGCGCAACACCATTCCCGACTGTTTGACGCCGAGCGCTGCTGTCGGCTCGTCGAGAATCAGCACGCGCGCGCCGAAGAAGATGGCGCGGGCGATGGCAACACACTGACGCTGACCGCCCGAGAGACTACCGATCGGTGCGTCGACGTCAGGTAGTTCGATGCCCATCTTCGACAGTTCCGAAAGAGTCGTCGCGCGCATGGCGTTGGCGTCGAGCGACTTGATCAGACCGCCCTTGCGCAGTTCCTGCCCGAGGAAGAAGTTGCGCCACACCGGCATCAACGCAACGACGGCGAGGTCCTGATAGACCGTCGCGATGCCTTTGCCGAGAGCTTCTTTCGGCGAGTGGAACGTTGTCGGTTCACCGTCGACGAGTAGTTCACCTTCGCTCTGTTGGTGCAGACCGGCGATGATCTTGATCAGCGTGGACTTGCCTGCGCCGTTGTCACCGAGCACGCCTGTTACTTCACCCGCACCGACGCGCAGGTTGATTCCCTTGAGCGCGATGATGTTTCCGTATTGCTTACCGACGTCCTTGAGCTCGATCAGTGGCACGTTGCCGCCCGAGTTCGAGAGAGCGGGAACTTCAGCTGTGGTACTCATGTGTCACCTTTTCGCAGCGTAGTTGCGGAATGCGTTGTTGGCGATGACCGCGAAGAGCAGCATGGCGCCGAGGAAGAACTTGAACCAGTCCGGGTTCCAGCCTGCGTAGACGATGCCCTGGTTGGTCATACCGAAGATGAATGCACCGATCGCAGCGCCGATCGCGGTTCCGTAACCACCGGTGAGCAGGCAACCGCCGATGACTGCGGCGATGATGTACAGGAACTCGTTACCGACACCCTGACCGGACTGAACGGTGTTGAACGAGAACAGCAGATGCATGCCCACGAACCAGGCAGCAAAGCCGACGGTCATGAACAAACCGATCTTGACTGCGGTCACCGGCACACCGATCGCGCGGGCACTGTCCTGATTGCCGCCGACCGCGAAGATCCAGTTGCCGATCTTGGTCTTGAACAAAACAAATGTTGCAATCGCGGTGAACAGCAGCCACCACACGACCGTGATCTTGACGGACACCCCGAAGACCGAGAACGACGACGCGAATACCTTTTTGGCGGAATCGAATCCAGCCATGTCGGAGACGCTGGGTGTGGCCACCTGACCACTCACGAGCTTGGTGACGGCCAGGTTGATACCGGTCAACATCAGGAAAGAACTCAAGGTGATGAGGAAGCTGGGAATCTTCGTCTTCATGACGAGGTAGCCGTTGAAGAATCCGACGGCGAGCGAGACGACCAGCGCCAGAATCGCGCCCACCCACAGGTTGAGGTGCAGGTTGTAGGCGATCATCGACGCGGCGAGCGAGGACGTGGTGACTGCGACGCCGGCGGAGAGGTCGAACTCGCCGCCGATCATGAGCAGGGCGACCGCGCAAGCCATGATGCCGATCGTGGAGCTGGAGTAGAGCACTGTCGCAAGCGCTTCCGGCGTACGGAACGGTGCCGCGACGATACAGAAGAAGATGAAGATGGCGATGGCGCCGACAAGTGAACCCATCTCCGGGCGGAGCAGCAGACGCTGAATGCGCTTTTGCTCCTTCACCCGTTCATCGGTCACGACTTTATGGGCGGCAAGGTCGAGATCTGCCTGAGTGGACATGATTTCCCTTCCGTGCTGGACAGGCGCACGGAGGGCGGACTCTCAGCCCTCCGTGCGCCCGGATCAGCGAGTTCCGTTCTTGGCGTACTCGGCGACCGAGTCGATGTTGGTGTTGTCGATGAACGCGGGTCCGGTCAGGGTGGGCAAGCCACCACCGATCACGTTGCCGTTGTTGAGGTAAAGCCACAGCGAATCGATGGCGAGGTAGCCCTGCAGGAAGGGTTGCTGGTCCACTGCCCACTGCACGTCACCGGATTTGATAGCGTCGACGAGCGCCGCGTTGGTGTCGAAGGTGACGACCTTCGCCTTGCTGCCCGCATTGCCGACCGACGTCACGGACGTCAATGCGAACGGCGCACCGAGCGCGAGAACTCGATCGATTGCCGGGTCCTGTTGAAGTTTCGCGGTGATGGTCGACTCCACCGACGGCATGTCCTTGCCGTTGACGTTGAGAATCTCCGTCGTTCCCTTGAACGACTTCTTCACACCGGCGCACCGTGATTCGAGGCTCACGTTGCCCTGCTCCTGAATCACGCACAGCACCTTGGTGGCACCTTCGGTGTTGAGTCGCTCGCCGGCAGCTTCACCGGCAATCGACTCGTCCTGACCGAAGTACTCCTTGACGCCCATGTCCTTCCAGGTTTCGAGGCCCGAGTTGAGGGCGACCACCGGAATGCCCGCGGCGGTGGCACTTTGGACCGCTGCAACCATGGCGTCGGGCTTCGCGAGCGTGACGGCGATCCCGTCGACCTTGCTGTCGATCGCACTCTGAACCAAGTTGGCCTGGTTCGGTGCCTCGGGATCGGCGGAGTACCGAAGTTCGATGTTGTCCTTGGCCGCTGCGGTTTCGGCGCCCTTGCGCACCAGATCCCAGAACGTGTCACCGGGAACTTCATGGGTGATCATCGCAATGGTGGCGCGGGGCGTGTCCGCCGTACCCGCGCCCATTCCGGATCCGGAAGAATCCGGCTTACCGCCGGTGCTGGAACAGGCGGCCAGACCCAAGACCACGACTGAGGCTCCGGCCAGTACGGCAACGCTCTTGCGTCCCGTGAGAAACGACATGTGAACTCCCTCTCGACATCAACCAACGGCCCGCGAACGGATGGTGCTCGGTTGTATGTGAAAGATGTAATACCCGTCACAGTCGAATGTCAATAGTTTGTTCTGACATTAGGACTGCTTATCAAAGACCGGACAACCTAGTTTAGGTCGAAACGCCAGGTCAACGCCCTACGAGTCCAGTTGAACCTCGAACTACAAGTTGTGGTTGCGCGACTATGTCCCTGCCCAAGAGTCCACTTCCGGCGTCGAGACGTTCGGAGATTCGCTCCACCGCGGCGCCACCCAGAAACGCCGTGTCCTGCCCGACACTGGTCAGATCGATGTGCGCCAAACCTGCCAATGCACTGTTGTCGAATCCGATCACGGAGACGTCGCCGGGCACCGAGACTCCCGCACGCAAGAAGACGTCCAGGACTCCTAGCGCGCAACGATCGTTGAAAGCGAAGACCGCACCGGGAATCCCTTGTTCGACCATCGACCGCGCGGCGTCCGCGCCGAACTCCTCCGTGAGGCCGCCGGGAAGTATCCGCGATTCCAGTCCGGCCGCCCGCATGGCCTTCCGGTAGCCCTGACGCCTCTCCTGGGCGCCCGGACCGCGTCCGCCGTCGACATGGACAATCGAGCGGTGCCCGAGTCCGACGAGATGATTCACGGCCATCACGGCGCCCGCCTCGTCGTCCGTGCGGACAACGTCCACATGTACTGAGGGCATCTTCCGGGCGAGCACGACGACGGGAACCTTGGCCGCCAGGTCGACGATCTCCGATTCCGGCGCCTGCGAACCCAACAGCAAGATCGCCTCGCATCGGTCGTCGAGCAGGGTGCACACGGCGCGCGAGCCGGGCCTGCGGTCCGAGACGGCACTGAGAACGACGTCGTAGCGCAAGCGTTCGGCTGCGTCGTAGATCTCGTCGAGCAGCTCCGCGTGAAAGGTTTGCGCGGCAACATAACTGACACCGATCAGGCGGCTGCGATGCTGGCGCAGCAGTCGCGCCGCGTTGTCGGGTCGATAGCCGAGTTCGTCCGCGGCCGCCTTGACCCGTACCCGCGTCGCATCGCTGGCACCCGGGACATCGCGAATGACGATGGACACCAGTGCGCGTGACACACCGGCCAGGTCTGCTACGTCTTGCAAGGTGGGGCGTCGACTGTTCACCTCCACAGACTAGATCGTTCCAGCGAATACACGCCGAAACGTTGACGCACGAGGCAACCAGCGCTTTACTGGCATGGACTAGAACGATCTAGTTCCTCATCCTCACTCCGAACGGAGCCCCCATGTCTGCCTCTGTTGCAGTCGGTCTGATCGGCGCTGGATGGATCGGCCGTTTCCACGGCGAGTCCGTCGCGCTGCGTATCCCCGGCACCCGTCTCGTCGCCGTCGCCGATCCTGCGCCCGGCGCTGCGGCGTCGTTGATCGAACGTGTCAGTCCCGACGCCCGCGCGTACACCGACGCCCTTGAGCTGATTGCCGATCCGACCGTCGAAGCGGTGCTCATCAGTACGCCCGCATCAACTCACACCGATCTCGTGGTAGCAGCAGCGGAGGCAGGCAAGCATGTCTTCTGCGAAAAGCCGATGGCATTGACGCTCGAGGACGCCGATCGCGCAATCGGCGCATGCGCCGCGAACAATGTTGCGCTGCAGGTCGGTTTCAACCGGCGCTTCGCCGCCGACTTCGCCGCGGCACACGACGTGATCACCTCCGGTGGGATCGGGACACCGCAGCTACTTCGCTCTCTGACTCGCGATCCGGGAATCACCGCCGACGTCGCCTCTCGAGTCAAGCCGTGGACCATCTTCAACGAGACACTGATTCACGACTTCGACGCCCTGCTCTGGCTCAACCCGGGGGCACGCGTCGTCGAGGTGTTCGCGCAGGCCGATGCTCTCGTCCATCCGCAGTACAAGGAGCAGGGGTACCTCGATACGTCGATGGTTCAGTTGCGGTTCGACAACGGCGCCTTCGCGTCGGCCGAGGCCAACTTCCAGGCCACCTACGGTTACGACGTTCGCGGCGAGGTTTTCGGTTCCGGTGGAATGGTGAGTGCAGGCGAGGTCACGCGGACCGCGATGCGTCATTACAGCTCACCGGGCGTTCGGGCCGACACACCTCGGGTGAACATCGAACTGTTTCACGACGCCTATGTTGCCCAGCTGGCGCACTTCGCAGACTGCATCCGCTCCGGCAGCGCGCCGTCGGTCGACGGTCTCGATGCTCGCAACGCCCTGGAAATCGCACTGGCTGCAAAAGAATCCGTGGAAACCGGACTGCCCGTATCGCTGCTGTCGGTGCCGCAGTGAGCCCCTTCGATTTGGCGGTCTCTGCCGAGATGACGTTCACCGAACTCCCTGTCGTCGAACGCATTCGGCGGATCTCGGAGGCGGGGTTCGCAGCCGAGATCTGGAGTTGGCAAGACAAGGACCTCGATGCCCTGGTCGCCACCGGGGCTCGGTTCTCCTCGATGACCGGCTATCTTCACGGCGATTTGTTCGACGAAGCGGGCAGCGCCGAACTCGTACGTACAGCGGCGCTATGCCTCACGCCGGCAGCGAAACTCGGCGTTCCTCGGCTGAACTTCCATACCGGCGAGCTGATCGACGGACAGGCCGCGCGCCCGCAGTATCGAACTACGGGAGCGATGTGGCTGACGGCCCAACGCGCTCTCGAGAAGATCGCGCGACTGGGTGAAGACGCCGGAGTCGTCTTCTGCCTCGAGAATCTCAATACGATCGTCGATCACCCTGGCGTACCGATGGCCCGAGCCAAAGACACTCTGGCACTGGTGGAATCCGTCTCACACCCCAATCTCAAGATGATGCTCGACCTCTACCACGCACAGATCGGCGAAGGAAACCTCATCGAACTCGTGCGGCGTTGTGGTGACAACATCGGGGAGATTCAGGTGGCCGACGTACCCGGCCGATGCGAACCCGGAACCGGCGAGATCAACTACCCAGCCATCGCACGCGTTCTCGCCGAGCAGGGTTACACCGGCACGATCGGATTGGAGGGCTGGGCATCCGGAGACAGTGACACCGCACTCACTGCTTTCCGGAACGCCTTCACTCTCTAACTCTCACCCAGGAACGTGATCCCGTCGTAGCGCGCAGATTTTCCGTCACCGGTCGAGTCCACGGGGAGCGCCTCCTGAGGTCTTTTTGATGGATTTCAGGGGTAGTTTCGATGGCTTTTCCTTGGCAGTCTTTGAGTCACAGCACATCGTGAACTCCGCAGGAAGGCCCCCGAATGACTCCAGCACTGACCGACCACACCGTGCCGTTCGCGGGTAGGTTGCACCGAGAAGATTGCAACATCGAAGACTTCGCCGCTCTGGTCGCACACGAGACAGACCCCGTCGATTACCCGTACGCCCATTCGGTGGCCGACGGCGTTCTTCTCTACCGCTCGGATGCTCTGGTCGACAAATTGTCGAATCCTAAAATCCGGGCGGAGATTCAGGACGAGATCGCCCGCGCGTTACTCACCGGTCCAGGCATCACGGTCTTCCAAGGCGCGTTCGACGCGGAGGTATTGGATCGCGCCAGTGCGGTCTTCCGTGAACTCATTGCGCGCCAACACGAATCCGGCGCGACGTCCGGGGATCACTTCGCCAAACCCGGAGCCAATGACCGGATCTGGGGAGCACAACTGAAGTTGGCGCTCGAAGATCCCAAGGCTTACGTCGACTACTACGCAAACAGCATTGTCGCATTAGCTTCGGAAGCCTGGCTCGGCCCCATGTATCAGGTGACGTCGGACGTCAACGTCGTCAATCCCGGTGGCGCCGCACAGAATCCACATCGCGACTACCACCTCGGTTTCATGTCGAGCGACGTCGCTGCGAAGTTCCGAGCGCACGTTCATCGCTTGACCCCTGCCCTCACCTTGCAAGGTGCAGTCGCCCATGTGGACATGCCGGTCGAGACGGGCCCGACGAAATATCTGCCGTACTCCCAACAATTCGAATCCGGATACCTCGCGTTCGAGCGTCCCGAGTTCAAGGAGTTCTTCGAGGCCAATTACGTCCAATTACCTTTGGAGAAGGGAGATGCCGTCTTCTTCAACCCTGCACTGTTCCACGCCGCCGGCCACAACAAATCCGCCGACGTCCTGCGCATGGCAAATCTTCTTCAGGTGTCGTCAGCCTTCGGTCGCGCCCTCGGAACCATTGACCGGGACGCGCTCGTCAACGCGATCTATCCGGCACTGCTCGCCCTCAGCGAAGCAGGTTCCGACGAGTCCGTTCGCTGTGCCGTCGCCGCCTCGGCCGAGGGCTACGCCTTCCCGACCAATCTGGACCGAGACCAACCGATCGACGGCCTCGCGCCTCAGACGCAGGCCGAACTAGTGATGGAGGCGGTTCGCGAGCGGATCTCGCCTGACCTTCTGGCCGAGTTGCTGAAGGCACAGTCCGAGAGACGAATGGCCTGAGGGACGACAGCGCTGACGAGACTTGGACCGCCCAATGCCGGTCAGTCGGTACGCTCGTGGCATGGGGTGGGACTTGTTAGTGCTGTTCGCCATGATCGGCCCGTTGGCGGTGTTCGGGTGGGCGGCTGTTCGGGCAAGGCGCCGCGGGCTTGGGCGGGTCGTTCGTCGGGCCGTTTCAGGAGATGTTCGATCCCGGTGCGGCGCGAGCACAGACTGTCGTCGAACAGATCGCGGAACTTCCGGATCCTGCGGACTCCGGCGACCCGGACAACGACGACGATGTGCCGTACACAGTCGCCTACGAGGGTGTTCGGCTCCACATCAACCCCGGTAAGGCTCGACAGCGCGGAGGCGACGGGACCACCAAGCGAGCTCAGTGAAAGTCGGACCGGATACAACGCGAGGGAGAACTGGTTCAGTCAGGGCCGGCGAAGTTGATAGGTGACACCGTTCTCCAACTCATCTGAGCTGAAGGACTCCGGAGAGAAGTGGCCCAAGCTCACCTCATAGTTTCTCTGGTTTGCGGGGACGGCATCAAAATGTGCGGAGTAGGAGCAGGTGCTCATTCCGTCGGGAAGTTGATCGATTGCCTCGACCTCGAGTGCCGACCTTGTGGATGCAGCGCCGCTGCCCCCGAAAATCTGAATCTGGTCGTTCGGAGCAACACGAATCATGTCGATCACGCACTCTCCAGAGACCGTCTCGGCCTGCTCTGCCTGACCGGTCACCGTTATCGTGGCGGCAAAGGTTTTCGGTACATCGACATTGGTCGTGCAGCTTGTCAGCATCAGCGCTCCCACAGAGCCCGCTGCCGCAGCCGCAACCTGTGCTGACCTTCGCCTCATAGTCGTCAACGGTAGTGCGTCCGAGTCGCCACGGTGCTCGGTTGCCGAATCCGAAGAGTCACACGGGGCCCGTCGCCGGCCGGCCGGCCGAACCACGTGGACAGCTGAGTATCCAACTCCGCCTGCGAATCCCCGACCCATGCCACATGACCGTCCGGCCGAAGCAGGACAGCCGGAGCGTTCAATTCAGTGCTTGTGTCAACGATGTGGTCGGCGCGATCGCTCCAACCATCGACGGACAGTTGGCCACCCTGGTCGAGAAGAAGTCCGCGGCCGGATCGCATCAGGTCGTACAGGTTGCCGCGCGTCAACGCGATGTTCCGCAGCCGCCGACCGAGTAGGTCGTCACCTTCGCCGAAGTCGTAGCGAATCGAGATCGCAGTGATCTTCTCGGTCAGATAGCGCTTGACGTCTTCGAATTCCATCAGCTCGGAGATCAAGCGCCGCAAGGCTTGTGGACCGGCAGCGGTGGAGATCAGCTCCGCCTGCGCGCGCGTGTTGTCGAGAACGTCGGCAGCCACCGGACGCCGTTCCGATTCGTACGTGTCGAGCAGGCCGTCCGGTGCCCAGCCGTTGAACTCGGCGGCGAGCTTCCAGCCGAGGTTGAAGGCATCTTGGACACCGAGATTGAGGCCTTGTCCGCCCATCGGTGGGTGGATGTGTGCGGCATCGCCGGCGAGGAACACCCGGTCGCGCCGGTAGTGCTCCGCCAGACGGGTGGCGTCACCGAAGCGCGAGAGCCACCGCGGTGAGTGCACACCGAAGTCGGTGCCCGCAATGGCCAGTAGCTGTTGCTTGATGTCGTCGAGGGTGGTGGGAACCGCGCGACCGTCGGCAACTTCGGCCGCAGGTACCACGACGCGAAAAGCACCATTGCCGGTGGGACCAACTCCGAATCGTTTGTGCGTTTCCCGGATTTCGGCGACAACGGCGGCCAGTTCACCAGCCGGCATGGTCACGTCCATTTCGCCGATCAACGTGTCGGCGCTCGACGGCTCGCCGGGAAACCCGACGTCGATCAGCTTCCGAACAGTGCTGCGGCCGCCGTCGCAGCCCACGAGATAACGCGCGTGAAGTGTTGTGCCGTCGGACAATTCCGCTGTGACGCTATCGGTATCTTGACGGATCGCGACGACGCGCTTCCCTCGCTGAATGTCCGCACCGACTTCGGTGGCATGTTCGGCAAGAATCCTGTCGATCTCGGGCTGAGGAATGCCCAGTACGTACCCGTGCGCAGTATCGAGGTGCGCCGGTGCCGGTTTGCTGATCCCCGCGAAGAATCCACCGAGCGGATACTTGCGGCCGTGCGCGAGGAACTTGTCCAGCAACCCGCGCTGCTCCATGATTTCGATGCTGCGCACATGGATGCCGAGGGCACGGACGAACTGAGTCGGCTCCTCGTCCTTGTCCACGACGACGACATCGACGCCCTGCAGCCGGAGCTCACCTGCCAGCATCAATCCAGTTGGTCCAGCACCGACAATGATGACGTCACTCATGCGATCCCCTCCTTCGGGCAAGGCTTTTGCTTGCTCGCAGCAGACGAGTGTGCACCATCACCGGGGCCTTGCCGCAAGCCCCGGGTCCCGCGTTATGATGAAGGTGGCGGAAGACGCTTCATCAGCGCACCAACACCACAGCACCCGTATCGCGTGGGAGCCGCCAACTCTCGATCACCGTCGGCACCAGCATGGCCCCGAGAACACCCAGCGTCAGAGAAAACGGCACTCCGCCGCTCAGATCCTCCGACTCCGCCAACGGTGTACAGAGCGTGATCACCAAAGCGGACAGTGCAATACCCAGACCGGACGCCAACTCTTGCAGCGTTGCATGCAGAGTATTGGCATCGGTCAGCTCACCCGAGTCGACGTCGGCGAACGCCAAGCTGTTGTACGCGGTGAACCCGATGGATCGCAACGCGCCACTGACAAACAGTGCGACAGCGATTACGACGTCCGGTGTCGTCGACGAGATCAGTACCAGCGCACCGAAGCACACCACCGACAGAACTCCGTTTCCCACCAGAACTAGTCTGATCCCGAATCTGCGCATGAGCGGAGTGGTGAGCGGTTTGATCGCGATATTCCCCGCGAACAGGGCCATCACCAGCAGACCGGCCTTGAACGCCGACATTTCGAATCCCACTTGGAACAACAACGGCAGCACAAACGGCACGCCCATGATCACGAGCCGGTACAGCGAGCCGCTCGACGCGACGAGCCGAAACGATCGAAGTCGGAGGACGCCGAGCGCGATGAGCGGATGATCCGACCGGACGAGGTGAATGACGGCCAAGCTCAACAAGATCAGAGCCGCAACGATCCCGAGGCCCACTCGTAGCCAGTCGGTTCCGGCACTGTGCACGTTGTCGAGCGCCACGACAAGCACTGCGACGCCTGCTCCGATCACCACCAATCCCAGCCAGTCGAGGCTCCGTTTCTGCGCCTCCCGAATGTCGGGCACCATGCGCAATGCCAGCAGAAACCCGACGATCCCGATCGGAACGTTGATCAGAAAGATCCAGCGCCACGAAGCGATCGACACGATGGCTCCACCCACAGCGGGCGCAAGAACCGGCGCTGTGAGCGCCGGCCACGTCAAGTAGGCGATAGCCCGTACGAGTTCCGCCTTCGACGTCACCCGCAATACTGCGAGCCGCCCCACCGGCACCATCATGGCGCCGCCTACCCCTTGTAAAGCACGCATTCCCACCAGCATCGGGAGGGAGGTGCTCAGTGCACATCCCACCGACGCCACCGTGAAAACGGCTATGGCAGAGATGAAGACACGTCGCGTTCCGAATCTGTCGGCCATCCATCCGCTCGCCGGGATCAGGACGGCCAACACCAGGAGGTACGAAGAAACGGCGACATTGACGTCGACGGCATCAACTCCGAAAGATTGGGCGATCGACGGCAGTGCCGTTGCGAGAATCGTCGCGTCCAGCATCTCCATGAACAGCGCTGCTGCCACGAGCAGCGCCAGTCCGCGGGGAAATGTCACTGCACCAGAGCCTTTCGGAGGAGCTGTCGATCAGCCGAGAGAAATCCAGCTGCCGGAGGTCACCGAGGCGACCATCGCGTCCAGAGCCTGTGCGGACGCGACTGCATCAGCGATGGTCGCGCCCTGCGGCGCTCCGTCCACGATCGAGGCGATGAAATTGCGGGCCTCGATCACTTTCAGGTCGTCGTAGCCCATCGCGTTGGCCGCGCCAGGCTGGAAGCGGCCGAACTCACCGGACTCGGGGCCGACCAGAACCGTCGTGACGGATTGGTCCTGGTACTTCGAGCCGAGGCTGGTGCCCAGTTCACCCATCCGGCGGTAGTCCCAGAACACGGCACCTTTCGTGCCGTGAATCTCGAATCCGTAATTGTTCTGCTCTCCCACGGCGACGCGGCATGCTTCGAGGGTGCACCGGCCACCCGACCCGAGGCGCAGCAGTGCGCTGACGAAGTCTTCGTTCTCGACAGCCCCCATCTCCCCACCGCTGGCCCGCGCATGTCCACTGGTAGCGGCGGACGGACGCGCACGCTCCGGGATGAAGATCGCAGTATCCGCAACGAGAGCGTCGACGTCACCGAGAAGATGACGAATCAGATCGATGCCGTGCGAAGCCAAGTCGCCCAGGACGCCGGCGCCGCCGCGCTCACGCTCGTATCGCCAACTCAAAGCACCTTCAGGGTGGGCCGCATAGTCGCTGAGGAAACGAAAACGCGAGTGCGTGATCGTGCCCAACTCCCCTGAGTCGATCAGGCTCTTTGCCAGGGCCACAGCCGGCGCGTTTCGGTAGTTGAAGCCGACGGTCGACTGCACACCGGCCTTCGAGACTGCTACGGCAACAGCTTTGGCGTCTTCCGTGGACAAGCCGACGGGCTTCTCGATCCAGATGTGTTTGCCGGCCTCTGCCATTGCGACGCCGATTTCACGGTGCAAGAAGTTCGGGGCCGTGATGCTCACCGCGTCGATGGCCGGATCGGCTGCGATATCGCGCCAATCCTGGGTGAAAGCTTCGAAACCGAACTGGTCCGCTGCTTCCTCCCCTCTGCCAGGCACCTCGTCGGCGACGGCGGCCAGGCGGATCACGGGAAGCTGCGGATAGTGCTGCCGCAGACGCAGATACGCCTGCGTGTGGACGCGGCCCATCCATCCGAATCCGGCAACTGCTACTGAAATGCCTGTCATGAGGCTCCGTTCGGGTCAAATGATCGAAGGATCGCAGAAATGCTGGGATCACAAATCACCCCCACTGACTCGGTCAGGCGGGTACTCGTGTCACCGGGATCGAGATCTAGCGGTCGACCACGGTGGTGTCGAAGTAGTAACGCGACGCTCGGTAGCAGTGGCTGCCGTACTCGACGGCGCTACCTGAATCGTCAAATGCAGTGCGGCTCATGGTCAAGAGGGCAGCACCCACTTTCTCGTCGAGCAATCCTGCTTCTTCGCGAGTCGCCGCCCGAGCGCCGATTCGCTGCCGCGCCACACGGATGTGAACGCCGCGAGTTCGCAAGGTTTGGTACAGCCCCTGCGTCTCCAACTCCTCGGGATCGGGTGCGATGTCCACCGGAATGTAATTGGTCATCACGGCAAGCGGTTCGCCGTTGGTGCTTCGCAGACGCCTGATGGTGGCCACTTCGGCGTCAGGTTCGAGGTTGAGTTCCGCGGCAACGTCCTCGGCGGGAACTCCCACCGTGAACTCGAGCAGCTTGGTCGTCGGCGCCTGGCCGGCCCTCGCAAGGTCGTCGAACAGGCTGGTGAGCTCGACCGGGCGGTGCACCGGACTTTGCACCACCTGAGTTCCGACTCCCCGCTTACGAACAAGTAGTCCCTTGTCCACCAGCTCCTGGATCGCGCGTCGAGTGGTCGGTCGTGAGAGATTGAGCCGTTTGGCCAACGCCAGTTCATTCTCGAAGCGATCACCTGGGGCAAGTTCGCCACCGAGAATAGCGCCCTCGATTGCCTGTGCCAGCTGAAAATACAGCGGCACCGGGCTCGAGCGGTCCAACTCGACGGCGAGTGCTGCGACCACGGCCAACTCCGATCTGTCTTGGGAAGGCGCCGTATCGACGCTACTTCTCTCGGCAGTGTATGCGAACACTAACATTCACTTGACCGCAAGTCATAATGTCCAGACAAACTATTGACAATCGCTGTGTCGCGGCGCACAGTTTCAGTCATACATCGGTGCCCTGCGTGGGCAACCCACCACGAACTCTCGGGAGTCAGTTTTGACAAGCATCAACACTCACCAGAGCGGGTCACACATCCCTGACACACCCTTCGACGTGCTTGCCATCGGCCGATCGGGTGTGGACATCTACCCACTTCAGACCGGTGTCGGACTCGAGGACGTCGAGACGTTCGGCAAGTTCCTCGGCGGCAGCGCAGCCAATGTCTCGGTGGCGGCCGCGCGCCTCGGTCGGCGAGCAGCACTGATCTCCGGCGTAGGCAGCGATCCTTTCGGGAAGTTCGTCACACGCGAGTTGGCACGTCTGGGCGTCGACAACAGGTTTGTCGTCACCAATTCCGAGTACCCGACACCGGTGACGTTCTGCGAGATCTTCCCTCCTGACGACTTTCCGCTGTACTTCTACCGCAAGCCGCATGCGCCCGATCTTCGGATCACCCCGGAAGACATCGACCTCGACGCCGTTCGAACAGCGTCCCTCTACTGGTCGACTGTGACGGGGCTGTCCGAAGAACCGAGTCGCAGTGCACACTTCGCGGCCTGGGAAGCCCGCGAACGACGCCCGCTGACGGTCCTCGATCTGGACTACCGCCCGATGTTCTGGTCGACGCCCCAGGAAGCAACCACTCAGGTGCAGCGCGCTCTGGCGCACGTGACAGTAGCCGTCGGAAACCGCGAAGAGTGCGAGATCGCGGTCGGTGAGACCAATCCGAACAAGGCCGCCGACGCGCTTCTCGACCTCGGCGTCGAACTGGCCATCGTGAAGCAGGGCCCGAAGGGCGTACTCGGCAAAACGCGAAAGCAGTCGATCACCGTGCCGCCCAACGCCGTCGACGTGGTCAACGGGCTGGGAGCAGGCGACAGCTTCGGCGGATCACTGTGCCACGGACTGTTGGCCGGGTGGCCGCTGGAGAAGGTACTGCGGTACGCCAACGCGGCCGGCGCGATAGTCGCAGCTCGGCTCGAATGCTCCACTGCGATGCCGACCGCCGAAGAAGTCCACGATCTCGCCGAAGCCACAGCCACGGAGGCAGTCAATGTCTGACAAGCTCGCCGCCCGCCCCCTCGCCACCACCTACGCCGAAGTGACGGAACTGCGTGCGAGCGATCCGCAGATCATCGAAAAGGCCTGGGCAGCGCGAACTCCTCGCGCCACTGTTCGAGGCAATGGTCGACTGATGATCGTCGCTGCCGATCACCCGGCCCGTGGGGCACTGTCTGTCGGTGGCAAGCCGACAGCGATGAACAGTCGTACAGATCTGCTCGACAGATTACGCACTGCGCTCGACAACCCCGGAGTCGACGGCGTTCTCGGCACCGCGGACATTCTCGACGATCTGCTCCTCCTCGGCGCCCTCGACGACAAGGTCGTCTTCTCGTCGATGAACCGCGGCGGCCTGGCAGGCGCAAGCTTCGAACTCGACGACCGCATGACGGGATACACCGCGGCGGGCACCGCGAAGTTCGGAATGAACGGCGGAAAGATGCTGCTACGCATCGCACTCGACGACGCGGGCACACTGCCCACCATGACGGCATGTGCCGAAGCCGTGGACGAACTGGCCGCGGCCGGACTGATCGCGATGCTCGAGCCGTTTCTCTCCAGTCGCGTAAACGGCAAGGTGGTCAACGATCTCAGCCCTGACGCCGTCATCAAATCCATCCACATCTCCCAAGGTCTCGGCTCCACCTCGGCGTACACGTGGATGAAACTGCCGGTCGTCGACGAGATGGAACGCGTCATGGATGCGACCACCCTCCCGACGCTCCTGTTGGGCGGCGATCCGCAGATCGCGCCGGAAGAAACGTACGCAAAGTGGGACGCTGCACTTCAGCTGCCGTCCGTGCGCGGACTGATCGTCGGACGCGCGCTGCTCTACCCACCCGACGGCGACGTCACCGCGGCCGTCGACACCGCAGTCAAGCTCGTCCACTAGAAGCGACCTGGCAGGAGCAAGATGTTCAGCAAGTACTACGTCCCCGCCGGATCGTCCGCCGACGGTGATTTCACGACAGTGGTCACGCCGGAGTCCGCCGGGTGGACCGAATCCAGCTTGTGGACACTCGAACTCGCCCCTGGCGCTGACGTCCACCTGCAGTCCGGCGATAACGAGATCATCGTCGTTCCACTGGCGGGTTCGGCCGTGGTTGTTGCCGAGGGGACGGAGATTCCCCTCACTGGCCGCGCATCGGTTTTCGACGGCCCGAGCGATTTCGCGTACGTCGGTCGCGACGCCGACTACTCGGTCAGCAGCGCTGACGGGGGCCGCTTCGCTCTGTGCGGAGCACGCGCCGGCGCAAAGCTCCCCCATCGATACGGTCCCGCATCAGGAGTTGCGGTCGAGCTCCGCGGTGCCGGGAACTGCAGCCGACAGGTTCACAACTTCGCCACCGCAGACACCTTCGAGGCCGACTCCATCATCGCGTGTGAGGTCATCACCCCCGGCGGGAACTGGTCGTCGTATCCCAGCCACAAGCACGACGAGAACAGCGACGTCGAATCGGCCCTGGAAGAGATCTACTACTTCGAGATCGACAGAAGCCCCACCGGGACCGAAGGTTTCGGCTACCACCGCGTGTACGGAACCGCCGAGAGACCTATCGAAGTGCTCGAGGAAGTCCGCTCGGGCGACGTCGTTCTCGTGCCGCACGGCTATCACGGCCCGTCCATCGCAGCGCCGGGCCACCACATGTACTACCTCAATGTCATGGCAGGTTCGGGCGAGATCCGGGCGTGGAACATCTGTGACGATCCGCAACACACCTGGCTACGTGGAAGCTGGGATCACCAGGACATCGACCCTCGACTGCCGTTGCAGTCCCACAACTGACGGAAGTGAAAGCTGTGGCACCCACCAATAACGCAACCGGCAATCGTCCACCTCGCGACGAGCCGACCGTATACCTCACCGTTTCTCAAGCTGTCGTCCGCTTCCTCGCCAACCAGTACACCGAACGCGACGGCCAGCGCACCAAGCTGTTCGCCGGCTGCTTCGGAATCTTCGGGCACGGCAACGTCGCCGGACTGGGGCAGGCACTCTTGCAGGCCGAGATCCAGGATCTCGACGCCGGCCGTGAGCCGACACTCCCCTACGTGCTCGGCCGCAATGAACAGGCGATGGTGCACTCGGCTGTCGCGCACGCCCGCATGAAGGACCGCCTGCAGACGTGGGCGGTCTCGTCCAGCGTCGGCCCCGGTGCCACCAATATGATCACCGGCGCGGCACTGGCCACCATCAATCGTCTACCTGTATTACTCCTTCCCGCAGACACTTTCGCGACCCGCGCCAGCGCCCCCGTCTTACAGGAACTCGAACTCCCGTCGAGCGGCGACGTCACAGTCAACGACGCTTTCAAACCGGTCTCACGATACTTCGATCGGGTATGGCGCCCGGAGCAGTTGCCGAGCGCTCTGCTCGCCGGGATGCGCGTTCTCACTGATCCCGTCGAGACCGGCGCAGTCACCATCGCCATCCCGCAGGACGTGCAGGCCGAGGCTTTCGACTGGCCCGAGTCCTTCTTCGCCGAGCGAGTCTGGCACGTGGCCCGCCCGCTCCCCGAACGATCGGTGATCGAACGCGCCGCCGCGATCATCCGCTCGGCTCGCAAGCCACTGATCGTCGCCGGCGGCGGCGTGATCTACAGCCAGGCCAGCGACTCTCTATCAGCGTTCTGTGCGCAAACCGGAATCCCCGTGGGGCAGAGCCAGGCGGGGAAGGGTTCATTGGTCTACGACCATCCACAATCCGTCGGGGCGGTGGGGTCCACCGGCACTACGGCTGCAAACGCACTGGCCACCGAGGCTGACGTCGTCATCGGTATCGGCACGCGGTACAGCGATTTCACGAGCGCGTCCCGCACCGCGTTCACCAATCCCGACGTTCGCTTCGTCAACATCAACGTCGCATCACTGGACTCCGTGAAGCAGGGCGGAGTCAGCGTTGTCGCCGACGCACGTGAGGCACTCGACGCGCTGGCACTTGCACTGAACGACTACCGGGTGGACGACGAATACGCGTCCAGGATCGGTGACCTCGCTCGCGATTGGGATGCGATCGTCGAATCCGTCTACAACCCAGCCGAACCCGCTGCCGACGGGTCACTGAATCAGAATCAGGTGATCGGCCTGGTCAACACACTGTCCGATCCACGTGACGTCGTGGTGTGCGCTGCCGGGTCCATGCCGGGTGACCTCCACAAGCTGTGGCGAACCCGTGATTCCAAGGGGTATCACGTCGAATACGGGTACTCGTGCATGGGATACGAAGTTGCCGGCGGTCTAGGCGTCCGCATGGCGTGCCCCGATCGCGACGTGTTCGTGATGGTCGGAGACGGTTCCTATCTGATGATGGCCACCGAATTGGTCACCGCCGTACAGGAACGCCTCAAGGTCATCGTCGTCCTGGTGCAGAATCACGGATTTGCCTCCATCGGTTCACTGTCCGAGTCGCTGGGTTCCCAGCGCTTCGGCACGCAGTACCGCTACCGCTCGAATGACGGACGTCTCGACGGAGGGGTTCTCCCGGTCGATCTGGCCGCGAACGCTGCCAGCCTCGGTGTCGACGTCATCCGCGCCAACACCGCTGCCGAGTTCGCCGACGCGATCAAGGTTGCCAAAGCAAGCGACACCAGCACCGTCATCCACGTCGAAACCGATCCGCTGATCGGCGCCCCGGACAGCGAATCCTGGTGGGATGTACCGGTATCGGCCACCTCCGAACTGGAGTCCACCAAGAAGGCACGGACAACTTACGAGTCCTGGAAGAAGATCCAGCGACCGTACCTCCGTCCATCCGAATGAAAATTCCGCACAACCACACCCCATAAAGCTTGCCCGCGAAAGGAATCTAGACATGAGCGCAATTCGCGTCGGATCAGCCCCCGACTCCTGGGGCGTGTGGTTTCCGGACGATCCACAGCAGACCCCTTACACACGATTCCTCGACGAGGTATCCGCGTCGGGATACGAATGGATCGAACTCGGCCCGTTCGGATACCTTCCGACCGATCCAGCCAAGTTGACGGACGAACTCGGCGCCCGCGGCCTGAAGCTTTCGGCCGGTACCGTTTTCGAACACCTGCACCAGGACGATTCCTGGGATGCCGTCTGGAATCAGATCAAGGACGTCGCCAAGTTGACCGCAGCCGTCGGCGGCAAGCACGTGGTGGTCATCCCTGAGATGTGGCGCGACCCTTCCACCGGAGCGGTACTCGAAGACCGCAATCTGACGCCCGAGCAGTGGCGTAAGAAAACCGACGGCATGAACGCTCTCGGGAAGGCAATGCTCGAGGAGTACGGCGTCATGGCGCAGTACCATCCTCATGCCGACAGTCACGTCGACATCGAAGACAACGTCTACAAGTTCCTCGAAGGGACCGACGAGCGTTTCGTGAATCTGTGTCTCGACACCGGCCACATCAGCTACTGCGGCGGCGACAATCTCGCAATTATCAACAAACATCCGGAGCGCATCGGGTACCTACACCTCAAACAGGTGGATCCGGCGATAGTCGCCAAGGTTGAGGCGGAGGACCTGCCGTTCGGTGAGGCCGTCAAACTCGGTGCCATGATCGAACCGCCGCGCGGAATCCCCGACATGCCGCCGCTTCTGGAGGCCATCGAGAAGCTCGGCATCGACGTGTTCGCGATCGTCGAGCAGGACATGTATCCCTGCCATCCCGACACACCGCTGCCCATCGCAGCGCGCACTCAGAAATACCTGTCCACCTGTGGCGTCCCCGCCGTCCGTTTCAACTGAGCAACACAATCGAGGAGTACCACCGCATGTCTGACAACCAGGATCTCCGGATCGCAGTGCTCGGCGTCGGCATCATGGGGGCCGATCACGTCGACCGCATCACCAACAAAATCGGCGGTGCCCGCGTCACCGTCGTCAACGACTACTCTCTCGCCCGCGCCGAGGAAATCGCAGCACTGACGCCAGGGGCGCGCGTCGTCGTCGATCCGTTCGATGCCATCGCAGCCGAGGACGTCGACGCCGTTGTTCTCGCAACCCCGGGCCCGACCCATGAGAAGCAGGTTCTTGCCTGCCTCGAAGCGGGCAAGCCTGTTCTCTGCGAAAAGCCGCTGACCACCGACGCGGACAGTTCGCTCACGATCGTCAAAGCCGAAGCAGCGCTGGGAAAAAGACTGATCCAGGTTGGTTTCATGCGCCGGTTCGACCACGAATACACCCAGCTCAAGGATTTGATCGACAGCGGCGATCTCGGTCGCCCTCTCGTTGTGCACTGCGCTCACCGCAATCCTGCGGTTCCGAACGGCTTCGACAGTGCGATGATCGTCAAGGACTCACTCGTCCACGAGGTCGACGTGACACGATTCCTGCTCGACGAAGAGATCACCTCGGTGCAGATCATCCGACCGGCCGCGAATTCGCTTGCTCCCGAGGGCATTCAAGACCCACAGATCGCGATATTCGAGACCGAGTCCGGCAGACACGTCGACGCCGAGGTGTTTGTCACCACCGGAGTTGCCTACGAGGTGCGCACCGAAGTTGTCGGCGAACTCGGAAGCGCGATGATCGGACTCGACGTGGGACTGATCCGAAAGACCAAGCCCGGCAACTGGGGTGGGCAGATCACCCCAGGATTCCGCGAACGCTTCGGGCAGGCCTACGACACCGAGTTCGCCCGGTGGATCAAGGCAGTGAAGACGGGCGCCGGCACCGGCAACTACATCGACGGACCAGGTGCTTGGGACGGGTACGCCGCGGCCGCTGTCTGCGCCGCCGGTGTGAAGTCTCTGGAGACGGGTCAGCGCGTCGTCGTGGACATGGTTGCGCGCGACTCTGTGGCCGGAGCTTAGCGATGAAGGTCGCACTCGACCCCACACCTTTCCATCACGATTACTCACTACTCGAGCTACCCCGAGTTGTTGCCGATCTCGGGTACGAGTACCTGCAGCTCACACCGCACGTCGACATGATCCCGTTCTTCAATCACCCGAAAGCCGACGACGCGCTCGTCACCGAGTTCCGGAAGGCCTGCGCGAGTGCGGGAGTCGGCATCGCGTCGGTGCTCCCGGTCCTTCGGTGGTCCGGCCCGGACGAGGACGCTCGCGAAGCAGCCGTGCGCTACTGGAAGCGGGCCATCCAGATCACGGTCGATCTCGGTGTCAACGTCATGAACACCGAATTCTCCGGCCGCCCCGAAAAGGCCGAAGAGTCCGAGCGTGCGTTCTATCGTTCGATGGAGGAACTGGTTCCGATCATCGAACGCGAGGGAATCGACGTCCTGATCGACCCCCACCCGGACGATTTTGTCGAAGACGGACTAGCCGCGATCCGCACGATCCGTGGTGTGAACTCCAAGAACCTCGGCATGGTGATCGTGGCGTGCCACCAATTCCACATGGGTGGGGACCTTCCCGCCATCATGGAGGCCGCCGGCGACATGGTCCGACTCGTTCACGTGGCGGACACCATGGATCATCACCGTTCCCACGGACTGCGCTACATCACCAACCCGCCAGGCAATGCCGTTCGAGTGCATCAGCATCTCAAAATCGGTGACGGAGACGTCAACTGGGACGAATTCTTCGGCGGTCTCGGCAAACTCGGCTTCCACGAACGTGAGAACACCGTGATGGTGTCGAGCGTCTTCGCCGAGAACGAAAACGCGCACGAGGTTTCCCGGTACCAGCGCGAGACGATGAACGACTACGTCGCCAAGTACACCTCCCCGAACTCCTGAGTCACCAGACCACTAGGAAATACCATGACCAGCACTGATACTCGCGTCATCGCGCACTGGCTGGACGGCAAGCCGTTCGCCGGAACGTCCGAGGACACCGCCACCGTCACCAACCCCGCCACCGGACAGATCACCGGCCGACTGGCCCTGGCGAACCTCGAGGACGCCCGCGCTGTCATCGACGCGGCTGCCGCAGCCTTCCCCGCCTGGCGTGACACCTCACTGGCCCGGCGCACACAGGTACTGTTTAGCTTCCGCGAACTCCTCAATGCTCGAAAAGGTGAACTCGCCGAGATCATCACAGCCGAGCACGGCAAGGTTCTCTCCGACGCCCTCGGCGAAATCAGCCGCGGGCAGGAAGTTGTCGAATTCGCTTGCGGAATACCGCATCTCCTCAAGGGCGGATACACCGAGAATGCATCGACCAAGGTCGACGTCTACTCCATCCGCCAACCCCTCGGCCCCGTCGGCATCATCTCGCCCTTCAACTTTCCCGCGATGGTCCCCATGTGGTTCTTCCCGGTCGCCATCGCCGCCGGGAACACCGTGATTCTCAAGCCCTCGGAGAAGGACCCCACCGCGGCGATCTGGCTCGCCGAACTCTGGGCCGAAGCCGGTCTGCCCCCCGGCGTCTTCAACGTCCTCCAAGGTGACAAGCTCGCCGTCGACGAACTTCTGGAAAACAAAGCAGTCAAAGCGATTTCGTTTGTCGGATCCACCCCCATCGCCCAGTACGTCTATGCCACCGGCACCGCCAACGGCAAACGCGTGCAAGCACTCGGCGGCGCCAAGAACCACGCCATCGTTCTGCCGGACGCCGACCTCGACCTCGCCGCCGACGCAATGGTCAACGCGGGATTCGGCTCCGCGGGCGAACGATGCATGGCGATCTCCGCCCTGGTTGCAGTCGGCGACATCGCCGACGAACTGGTCGCCAAGATCGTCGAACGCACCACTCCCCTCGTCACCGGTGACGGCACCAAGAACTCCGACATGGGTCCGCTCGTCACCAAGGCCCATCGCGACAAGGTCGCGTCCTATGTCGATGCCGGGGAGAAGGACGGCGCCACCATCGTGGTCGACGGACGCACAGTTCAGGCCGACGGTGGACCGGACGGCTTCTGGCTCGGGCCCACCCTCATCGACCACGTCACCACCGACATGTCGATCTACACCGACGAAATCTTCGGACCTGTCCTCTCCGTCGTGCGTGTCGATACCTACGACCAAGCCCTCGAACTGATCAACAACAACCCGTACGGAAACGGCACCGCCATCTTCACCAACGACGGCGGCGCTGCCCGACGCTTCCAGAACGAGGTGGAGGTCGGCATGATCGGCATCAACGTCCCCATCCCGGTTCCCATGGCCTACTACAGCTTCGGCGGCTGGAAGAACAGCCTCTTCGGTGACACCCACGCTCACGGGACAGAAGGTGTTCATTTCTTCACGCGAGGTAAAGCCGTCACCAGTCGCTGGCTCGACCCCAGCCACGGCGGCATCAACCTCGGCTTCCCCGAAAACAGTTAGCCGACAAGACATCCGTGGCCGAGCCTCTCGAAGAGTCTCGGCCACAGATGTTTTCGAGAGGTCTACGCGACCGTGGGGTGGTACGTCAGTACCTGAACTCCGGATTCGTACCGACGATCGTCCTTCAACTCGAGGACGATCTTGTCGGCCGATTCGGGGAACACTCTCCCGCCGGACCCGAGAATGACCGGGAAGACCATCAGACGAAGCTCGTCGACCAGACCGGCCAGCAACAACGCGTGGACGAGCGTCCGACTTCCCGCGACCAAGATCTCGCCGTCGATCTGCTCCTTGAGCTTCGGGACAGATTCCTCGATGGGACCGTCGAGCGCCGTCGAGTTGTTCCATTCGAGCGGTTCGGTCGAACTCGTGACGACGTACTTGGGCATCTCGTTCATCTTGTCCGCAAAGCCTTGGTCGTCCTCGCGCTCGGGCCAGGCACCGGCGAAGCTCTCGTAGGTCCGCCGCCCGAGCAGAAGGACGTCCGCGGCGAGGGTTTCGTCGAGTTTGAACTTCATCTGATCGCCCTCCTGGTACGGAAAGACCCATCCAGTGTGCGCATAACCCGGTTCGCCACCGGGAGCTTCCATCACCATGTCCAAGGACACGAATTCTGTCACCACGATCTTGCCCATACCGATCCCCTGTCGTCAGTGCGTGTGCGCCATTCGAGTAGCCGACTACCCCACTGTTACAGACTCTGCGTGGTGGTGGAACTCATCGGCGGCGATCGTCCACTATGACCGATGTACAAACCGAATCGCCTGTTTTCGATCCCTCTGCTTGCGTGGCGATTCGGACGTTCCCTCAGGTTCGCATACCCTCGTATATCGATGATGTGGCGTCGAAAGTGTGCAGTGGCAGTAGCCGGAACAGTGCTCTCAGGGAGCATTGCGTTTACCGGTGTCGTAGGGACCTCGGGAGTGGCCGGCGCCCAACCGGCCCCGCCGCCGCCCACCACCACCGAAGCGCCGTTCACAACACCCAACACCGACAGCTGCCCTTTCACGAGTAGCCCGGCACCGGCGATCGATCTCTCCGAAGCACCCGCGCCCGGATCTACGGCCCCGACTGCTGTCCCGATTCCGGAAAGCCCTGTCGGTGGAGACAAGCTCGGCGAGTGCGGTGTTGTACTCCCTGACGGCGCTCCCCCGCTCCCGGCGGATATCGCGGCATCCGGATGGGTACTCGCGGACGCCGAAACCGGTGAGGTCCTCGCCGCGAAAGATCCGCACGGTCGCTACCGACCGGCCAGCACCATCAAGATGCTCTTGGCTCTTGTCGCGCTCGACGAACTCGATCTCGACACCGAAATCACCGCAACGGCCGAAGACGCGGACGCTGAAGGTAGCGCTGTCGGCATCGGCAAGGGCGGCAAGTACACCAACCGGCAACTGATGCAGGGCCTGGTCATGGCATCGGGAAATGATGCCGCGCACGCTCTTGCCCGCCAACTCGGCGGTGACGCTGCAGCCGTGTCGAAAATGAACGCGCTCGCGGCCGAACTCGGCGCCCTCGACACCCGCACGGCAACTCCATCCGGACTCGACGGCCCGGGGATGAGCAGCTCGCCGTACGACCTGGCCGTGATTTTCCATACCGCCCTGCAGAATCCGACGTTTGCCGGTCTGATCCATACCGAGACCGTCGAATTTCCCGGCTTCCCCAAAGATCCGACGATTCCCGACGATCAGGACCGCCCCGGATTCACTCTCGCCAACGACAATCAACTGCTCTACAACTACGACGGCGCATTGGGCGGCAAGACCGGCTTCACCGACGACGCCCGCCACACGTATGTGGGTGGCGCGGAGCGTAACGGCCGGAAACTACTGGTGACATTGATGGGCGGCGAAGCCAAGCCGATCCGTCCGTGGGAACAAGCTGCCCGTCTACTCGACTACGGATATGCACTCCCCGCGAGCACAACCGTCGGCTCGTTGACGGACCGATCCACCGACGATGCCTCGCCCGATGTCACTCGCACACCGTCTGCCGCTGCACCAGGCTCGATCTCGGCTGCACCCACCGCTACCGACGCCGAATCCGACACCACTGACCGCATACTCATCGGTGCTGTCGGTGGAGTAGTGGTGATCGCGCTGGTGGCGGGAGCCGTTGCCCTCAACCGTCGGAGGCGCTAGCGCGGCCGACGACGCATGAAGCCCGAAAGACCCAGGCCGGCAACCGCACCCGTGGCGATCAGCGCAGCCACGCGAGACGGTGAAGCACCGTCACTGACAACGATTCGCGGCGAGATCACTGCGGGATCCGGCGGCGGAACGAACGCCAGGGCCATACTTTCCTTGGTCGTCGCCGCCCACGCCGTGCAGAACAGCAGCATCCTTGACGCCGTGAACACGAACACGAGCAAACCGATGATCGGACCGAATGCCACGCCCGCTGGTCCGTTGGTGACGGCAGCGAGGTAGATCGCACCCACCTGCTTGAAGATCTCGAACACAATCGCGGCGATAACCGCTGCCTGCGCAGCGCTACGCAGCGTGACAGGCTCGCGCGGCAGCCGGGCGATCACCCACAGGAACACCGCCCACGTCGCCAGGAGTGAGAGCAACAGTGAAGCAACTCTGAGCCCCACGCCGACACCGGTGATGTTCTCGAGGTTGAGCCATTTCACGATCTGAGTCGCAACCGGCCCACTGCTCAGCGCCGACATTCCCAGTGAGACGACCATGGCGAGAGCCAGACCGACGAGGGCCCCTGCGTCACCAAGTTTGGTACGTACGAAACCCTTCGGCTCGCGCTTGCTCTCCCACATCGCCGTCAGCGCGTCTCGAACGTTTGCCATCCAACCGAGACCCGCGTACGCAGCACCCAGGAGGCCGAAGATTCCGACGCTCGCGCGCGAGTCGATGGCCGAATCGATCAGCGTGTTGATGGTGTCACCCAAGCTGCCCGGAATGCTCTTGGTGATCTGCTCCTGAATCGACTCCAGGTACTCGGGATGCCCGGCCAATACGAAACCGGCCACTGCAAACGCGACCATCATGATCGGAATCAACGCGAGAACGCTGAAGTACGTGATACCAGCAGCGTAATAGTCGCCTTTTTGCTCTTGAAACCGTCCGGCCGCGCGAACCAGATGATCGAGCCAGGGTCGCGCTGCCCGTTGCTTCTCGAGGAAGCTCGGTGCGTCGTCGTCCGTGTCAGCCATTGCCGTCCCCCTCATGTTCGGTCAGGCGTCGTGAGTCCGAATTCGCGTAAGTCAGCCCTTCGGTGCCAGGAATCCGACCTTGTCATAGACAGCGGCGAGAGTGCGTGAAGACACCTCACGGGCGCGGTGCGCTCCAGCCGCGATGATGCGATCCAGCTCTGCCTCGTCGGCAAGGTAACCGTCGACCTTCGCCTTGAGTGGGGTGACGAACTCGGTCAGCACGTCAGCGGTATCGGTCTTGAGGTCGCCGTACCCCTTGCCCTCGTAACCGGCCACCAGAGTCTCGATCGGTACTCCCGAGAGAGCCGACTGAATGGTGAGCAGATTGCTGACGCCCGGCTTGGCCTGCGGGTCGAAACGAATCTCGCGCTCGTTGTCGGTGACGGCCGACTTGATCTTCTTTGCCGACACCTTCGGATCGTCGAGCAGATTGATCAGTCCGGCCGCACTGGCGGCGGACTTGCTCATCTTGGCGGTCGGATCCTGCAGGTCGTAGATCTTTGCCGTGCCCTTGATGATCTGCGGCTCGGGAACGACGAACGCCTTGCCGTAGCGGGTGTTGAACCGGCCGGCCAGATCGCGTGCGAGTTCGAGGTGCTGACGCTGATCCTCACCCACCGGAACTCGCTGCGGGCGGTACAGAAGGATGTCCGCGGCCATCAGAACCGGATACGTGAACAAACCGACACTGGCGTTGTCGCTGCCTTGCTTGGCGGACTTGTCCTTGAACTGCGTCATACGGCTGGCTTCACCGAAACCGGTGATGCAGTTCAGGACCCACGCCAACTGTGCGTGCTCGGGAACCTGACTCTGCACGAACAGCGTCGCCCGATCCGGATCGATCCCCACCGCAAGGAGCTGAGCGACCGCAACCTTGGTGCGACGACGCAATTCCTTCGGGTCCTGCGTCACCGTGATGGCGTGAAGATCCGGAATGAAGTAGAAAGCGTCGAAATCGTCCTGCAACGGAACCCACTGCTGCAGCGCACCCAGGTAGTTGCCGAGGTGGAAAGAATCCGACGTCGGCTGGATTCCGGAAAGCACGCGAGGCTTTGCGGTGGGCTTCTGTTCTGCAGGGGTCGACATGGTTCCGATCTTTTCACGAGTGGAAATCAGTGCAGTGGCGTGGTGCCCGGGTAGTCGAGTTCGACGAGGTCTTCACCGTGGGCGGTGAGGTCCTCCGCACCGAACTGGTAGACGGTCCGGAAAACGACGGGTTCCCATTCTTCGGCGTAGAAGTCCATCGTTTCGCGGAACCACTCCAACTGATCCTGTTGCTCGGACAGTAGAGAACCCGCACCTCGGACCACAACTACATATCCGGCGCCGAGTCCGAGGACGTCGTCGAGATCGCGCATGACATCGTCGAAAGCGTCTTTGTTTCGCCCGAAGTGGGACGGAAACTGGAAGGCTGCCGCAAACTCGTCGAAGACCTGCGCCGTTGTCCGCATGTTCTCGCCGCGAACCACCCGAACGACGAAATTCTCGCCACGGAGTTCACGTGCAAGATCATCTGCGACGGCCGGGTCGCTCTGCAGGGCCACCGAAGCCACATCCGAAGACGGATCCAGCCACTGCGCCACGCTGACCGTAGACGAGTCGGACATCAGCGAATCCTCACAAACGTGTCGTAGTGATCGAGGGTGTACCACGCCGAACCGTCGTTGCCGGTGACGATTCGCTCGGCGTCGCGTCCTTGGCCGTTCTTCTTCGGGTTCACGTCCCATTCCTGATAGACGACACGTCCGCCACCGGCACCGACAGCGGGTAGGCGGCCTTCGCTGTTGCGGAAGGTGATGCCGCCCTTGGTGCCCGGCGCATTGGCGGAATCCGGCCACCTCCCGGCGTCGATCTCGACCAGCGTGGCGAGCACTCGCGCCGGCGCATCGGTGCTTGTCTGCTGCGTTGGCTTGGCAGCGGAATTCGAGGGCGCGGAACTCGACGGCGCAGCCTTGGTGGTGGCGCCGGGCTTGGCTTGAACACTCGAGGACTGAACGCTCGAGGACTTCGTACCCGACGACGCCGAACTGTCGGAGTCACGTGAAGAAAGGGTGACCGCCAGTACGAGCGCAACCACCGCCACCACGACGGTGATGATGGCGTTGCGCGTCTTTGCGCTCGGCATTTTCAGACCTTCAGACATACGCGTCTCTATCGGTACGAGACGGTGACAGGCGCATGATCCGACCAACGGAGGTCGTAGGACTCAGCGCGTTCCACGAGCGCGACCTTGGCCCGCTCGGCGTATCCGCGAGTGGCAACCTGGTAATCGATACGCCAACCCGAATCGTTGTCGAATGCCTTTCCGCGGTACGACCACCACGAGTACGGGCCGTCGACACCCGGATGGAGGGTGCGGAAGACGTCCACCCACGCGGAATCTTCGGCGAACAGCAGATCCATCCAGGCGCGCTCCTCGGGGAGGAATCCCGAAGACTTCTTGTTGGTCTTCCAGTTCTTGAGGTCGAGTTCGGTGTGCGCGATGTTCCAATCGCCGCTGACCACCACGTGACGATCGGCAGCCTCGGCCGCCGCAGCGGTGGTAGCGAGGTGAACTGCGAAGGACGCCATGAACCGCTCCTTCTCCTCCTGCTTCGGCGTGAGCGCCTCACCGGAGGGCAGGTACAGGCTCGCGACGGTCAGATCCGCGAAGTCGGCTTCGATGTATCGACCGGCGTCGAGAAACTCGTCGTCCCCGTGACCGATCCGCACCGCGTCAGGTTCCGTGCGTGAGAGCACCGCGACTCCGTTGCGTCCCTTCGCGGACGGCTCGGCGGAGACGAGGAACCATCCGTTGCCGAGCGCTGGTTCGAGAGTCTCGCGAAGCTGATCGTCCGACGCACGCGTTTCCTGAAGGCAGATGAAATCCGCCGACGTCTTCTCCAGCCAGTCGAGCATGCCCTTGCGGGCAGCTGCTCGAACGCCGTTGACGTTCACGGACGTGATGGTGTGGGGCGCAAGAATGTGGGAGTCAGCAGTTTGTGGCACGGCAAGCACCGTAGCCGATTCCACCGACGCGGATGGGCGCCCAGGTCAGCGCGCGGCCCTACGCTGCAGAATCACCGCTACCGCCAGCACGACGAGACCCGCGACGGCCAGCAACGACCCCACCGCTGCCGGCGCGGTGTACCCGTAACCGGCTGCGATGACGACGCCGCCGATCCACGCTCCGAAGGCGTTGGCGATGTTGAGTGCGGCGTGATTGAGAGACGCGGCCAAGGTCTGAGCATCCTCGGCGACATCCATCAACCGTGTCTGGAGGCCAGGCACCATCGACGACCCGGCGAGCCCGATGAGGAAGACGAAGATCAGTGCCGTGTACGGATTGCGCACGGCGATCACGAAGACCGCGAGGATCACAACGAGGGATCCCATCGACAGGAACAAGCCCTTCATCAGTGCGCGATCCGCGAGGTATCCACCGACGAAGTTGCCGGCCACCATACCCAGTCCGTACAGCATGAGTGCGAGGGGAATGAACGAAGCGCCAAGCCCGGACACGTCGGTGAGAGTCGTACTGATGTAGGTGTAGACGGCAAACATCCCGCCGAATCCGACCATGCCCACGATCAAGGTCATCCACACCTGAACGCGGCCCAGTGCCCCGAGTTCGGTGATCGGATTCGTCACCGGCATACCGTCCAACCGCGGAATCCAGACGAACAGCGAAGCAACCGTTGCCACTCCGATCACCGCAACCAAGGCGAAGGCGCTGCGCCAGCCGAGTGCCTGGCCGATCCAGGCCGCGACCGGCACACCGATCACGTTGGCCACGGAAAGACCCATCATCACCATAGCGACGGCCTTCGCGCGTTTTCCCGGTTCGGCCAGGTGAGCTGCGACCAGTGCGGCGACTCCGAAATACGCGCCGTGCGGCAATCCGGCGACGAAGCGGGCCATCATCAGCGTCGTGTACGAGGGCGCGAAAACCGAGGCGGCATTGCCGACGGTGAACGCGACCATGAGTGCGATCAACAGGGTGCGGCGCGGTACTCGTGCGGTGAGTGCAGCGATCAGCGGAGCGCCGACGACAACCCCGAGCGCGTACGCCGAGATCACGTGACCCGCGACGGGTTCCGAGACGCCGAGTCCGGATGCCATTTCCGGGAGCAACCCCATGGCGACGAACTCGGTGGTGCCGATACCGAAACCGCCGAGAGCGAGAGCGAGCATCGCCGGACCTCTGGCGGAACGAACCCCGGGTGTCGAGGTGTCAGAACGGGAGAGGGTAGACGAAGTCACTGACCAATTGTGGTCTCACACCTGGTTGAACTTCCAAGTGAGAGCGGGTGAGTTCACTCACGTGAGACCGCGAACACAAATGGGACGCCCGGTTTCCCAGACGTCCCATTTGACAGGTGAAGCGGTGAATCTACTTCGCGGCCATGGCCTTCTGCAGGTTCACGTCGAGCGCGCCGAGGAACTCCTCGGTGGTCAGGTAGCCCTGATCGCCGCCGACCAGCATCGAGAGGTCCTTGGTCATCTGGCCGCTTTCGACGGTCTTGATGACAACGTCTTCGAGCGCCTGCGCGAAGCCGATGACCTCAGGGGTGCTGTCGAGCTTGCCACGATGCTCGAGCCCGCGGGTCCACGCGAAGATGGACGCGATCGGGTTGGTCGAGGTGGGCTTGCCCTGCTGGTGCTGACGGTAGTGACGCGTCACGGTGCCGTGAGCAGCCTCTGCCTCACAGGTCTTTCCGTCCGGTGTCAGCAGAACCGACGTCATGAGGCCGAGCGAACCGAAGCCCTGGGCCACGGTGTCGGACTGGACGTCGCCGTCGTAGTTCTTGCATGCCCAGACGTATCCGCCCTCCCACTTGAGTGCGGAAGCGACCATGTCGTCGATGAGGCGGTGCTCGTAGGTCAGACCTGCAGCATCGAACTCAGCCTTGAACTCGGTCTCGTAGACGTGCTGGAAGATGTCCTTGAAGGCACCGTCGTACGCCTTGAGAATGGTGTTCTTGGTGGACAGGTACACCGGGTAGTTCTGCTGCAGTCCGTAGGTGAGCGACGCGCGAGCGAAGTCACGGATGGACGTGGTGAAGTTGTACTGCCCCTGGACGACGCCGCCCTCTTCGGGGAAGTTGACCAGTTCGTGCTCGATCGGTGCGCTGCCGTCCTCAGGCGTGTAGGTGATCATCACCTTGCCGGGGCCGGGGACCTTGAAGTCTGTGGCGCGGTACTGGTCGCCGAATGCGTGACGGCCGATGATGATCGGCTTGGTCCAGCCCGGAACGAGTCGCGGAACGTTGGAGATGATGATCGGTGCGCGGAAGATCGTGCCGCCGAGAATGTTGCGGATCGTTCCGTTCGGGGAACGCCACATCTTCTTGAGACCGAATTCCTCGACACGTGCCTCGTCCGGCGTGATCGTGGCGCATTTGACGCCGACGCCGTGCTTCTGGATCGCGTGCGCTGCGTCGATGGTGACCTGATCGTCGGTCTCGTCGCGGTACTCGATACCGAGGTCGTAGTACTCGAGGTTCACATCGAGATACGGATGGATCAACTTGTCTTTGATGAACTGCCAGATAATGCGCGTCATCTCATCGCCGTCGAGTTCGACGACGGTGCCCTCAACCTTGATTTTGGACATGGGTGCTTCGCGTCCTCCTAGGAAGTTTCCCTGGTTACACGGTTGCGGTCACACTTTGTGAGTGGGTCCGCGAACGGTTCGATTATCAAACCTAGACGGTGTGGACTGATCTCGGGAGATGAGTCCCAAACAAGACAAGCGTACTGCTAACCCGTGAGGCCGCAACCGGCAGGTCCACTCATCGGTCTCTACTCGCGAGTAACTTTTGCCTGCTAGTGGGCTGCGTCGCTCTGCCTCGCGTGCGGTTGCGGCTCACATTTCGCCCCGTGTCAGGACTGCGCTCACTTCCCGGTAGAATCCGACTTGGTCATGAGTGCCAGCGTCAAGCCCCGGCTCGCTGGACGGCAACCCTCCAACCGCGGTGGGGTGCCCCGGGTGATGACCAGGTTTCCCGACGTGGATCTGCTCGCGCAGTTCCACCGCAATTCGGGTGACAAGCGCGGGTCCGACAGGGACGGACCCCAGACCGGGCCGAGCCCCACGGAGGTATTTCAGTATGTGTCGCACTTGTAGATAGACCCCAGCACGGGGCGGCGATCATTCGCCCCCGTCCGACATCTATCCGTCAGACCACTGGAGTGAACAAATCATGACCGACAACACAGCCGACGCCGCAGCAACTTCGGATCCGACCGCGAACTGGTCGTTCGAGACCAAGCAGGTGCACGCCGGACAAACAGCGGACACCGCCACCAATGCGCGCGCTCTGCCGATCTACCAGACCACCAGCTACGTCTTCGACAGCACCGATCACGCTGCGGCACTGTTCGGCCTCGCCGAGCCGGGCAACATCTACACGCGGATCATGAATCCCACACAGGACGCCGTCGAGCAGCGCATCGCTGCCCTCGAAGGCGGAGTCGCCGCACTCCTCCTCTCCTCGGGTCAGGCCGCCGAGACCATCGCGATCCTCAACATCGCCGAGGCCGGCGACCACATCGTCTCCAGCCCGTACCTGTACGGCGGCACGTACAACCTCCTGCACTACACCCTTCGCAAGCTGGGTATCGAAGTCACGTTCGTCGAGGATCCCGACAATCTCGAGCAGTGGCGCGAAGCCATTCGCCCGAATACGAAGGCGTTCTACGGCGAAACGATCGCCAATCCGAAGAACCACATCCTCGACCTACCCGGTATCTCGTCACTGGCCCACGAGAACGGTCTTCCGTTGATCGTGGACAACACAGTCGCGACGCCGTACCTGCTTCGCCCACTCGAACACGGCGCCGACATCGTCGTTCACTCCGCCACCAAATACCTTGGTGGACACGGCACCGCGATCGCCGGCGTCATCGTCGACGGTGGCACTTTCGACTGGACGCAGGGTCGCCACACGAACTTCACGACGCCTGATCCCAGCTACCACGGCGTCACCTTCGCGGACCTCGGCGCGCCGGCGTTCGCACTCAAGGCCCGCGTCCAACTGCTGCGCGATCTCGGCTCCGCCGTGGCGCCGTTCAACGCGTTCCTCATCGCGCAGGGTATCGAAACCTTGAGCCTGCGCATCGAGCGCCACGTATCCAATGCACAGAAGGTCGCCGAATTCCTCGACGGTCACGTCGAGGTGGCCTCCGTTTCCTACGCGGGACTTCCCTCCTCGCCATGGTTCGAACGTGGAAAGCAGCTGACGCCCAAGGGAACCGGCGCCATCGTCACCTTCGAGCTGCCCGGCGGTATCGATGCGGGCAAGACGTTCGTCAACGCCCTGACGCTGCACAGCCACGTCGCCAACATCGGTGACGTTCGCTCACTCGTCATCCACCCCGCGTCGACGACACACTCGCAGCTCACCCCCGAAGAGCAGCTCGCCTCCGGTGTCACACCCGGGCTCGTCCGCCTCGCGGTCGGCATCGAAGGAATCGACGACATCCTCGCCGATCTCACCGTCGGCCTGGCAGCGGTGGCAAACTCGTGACCGTGAACGAATTGGAGCCCAGGATCGACCTCCTGCCCCCACCCGACGGCCAGGTGGGGTTCGTCGACATCGGTGCCTTGGAACTCGAGAGCGGCGCGGTGCTCCCATCGGTTTCGCTCGCCGTTCAGCGGTGGGGTGAGCTTTCCCCGAACCGCGACAACGTCGTACTCGTCGAGCACGCACTGACCGGAGACTCACACGTCACCGGACCGATCTCCGCGAATCAGCCCTCCCCCGGCTGGTGGAACGGGATGGTCGGCCCCGGCGAACCGATCGACACCGGCGAATGGTGCGTCATCGCAACCAATGTCCTCGGTGGTTGTCGCGGCACGACCGGTCCCAGTTCGCCGGCCGACGACGGCAAGCCGTGGGGCAGCAGGTTCCCGGAGATCTCCATCCGGGATCAGATCGCGGCGGAGAAGAAGCTCGTCGATCTCCTCGGGATCGACCAGTTGGCCTCGGTAGTCGGCGGATCCATGGGGGGCATGCGCACCCTCGAATGGGCAGTTACCTACCCGGACGGCATTCGCTCCGCGTTGGTTCTCGCAACCGGTTCACGGGCCACTGCAGATCAGATCGGCACCCAGACGACGCAGATCGCTGCCATCGTCTCCGATCCGGATTGGCAGGGCGGTGACTACCACGGAACGGGGCGGGCACCTCGCACCGGACTCGGCATCGCCCGTCGCATCGCGCACCTGACGTACCGCACCGAGTCCGAACTGGACGCACGCTTCGAGAACTCCGCTCAGAACGACGAAAATCCTTGGAACGGTGGACGATACGCCGTACAGAGTTACCTGGAACATCAGGCAGACAAGCTGGTCGACCGCTTCGACCCGAGCACGTACGTCCTCCTGACCGAGGCCATGAACCGGCACGACATCGGTCGTGGACGCGGCGGTGTTGCGGCGGCGTTGGCATCGATCACGGCACCGGTCGTGGTGGGCGGCGTCGACTCGGATCGGCTGTATCCCCTTCGCTTGCAGGAGGAGATCGCCGACGGAATTTCCACGTGCAGCGGCCTCGAGATTCTCAAGTCCAAGGACGGCCACGACGGCTTCCTGACGGAGGCGGACGCCGTCGCCGGACTGCTTCGCCGAACGATGGAGTTCGCACGTACGGCTCGCTGATTCGGCACAGAGCCACGTTTTCAGGATTCGTCAATGTCGGGAAAACCACAGCTGATCTGCGGGTTTTCCCGACATTCTCATTGGCGAACGTGAGCCGGCGCGGCTAGCATCGGCGAACGTGAATCAGCCATGCTCGACGCGCCTGCAGGCTACGTACATTCCCGAGCACATGTCCTTCGCGTTCTGGGGTGACGCAGACCCGGCAGCGCGGCTGTCGGCACTGGGGATGCCGACCGGGTCGCCGGGCGTGTGCAGGCTTGCGATCCCGGTCGACGAGTCGATCACAGCAACCGACGTCGAAGCGCAACTGCTCGACCTCACCACCGCGATCGACGCCTTCCACAACCTCGATGCTGGTCGCGGCGACCTCGGATCGTCGCTGCTCGCATGGAAGCGCGTCATCGACACCGGCGCACATGACATTCCGACCGCAGCGCATGCCGCGATCGAGCGCGACGACACGAAGATCCGAAGCGCCGCGTCCACGGTGCGGTTGTTCACGGAAGCGCGCGCGGCCATCGAGAGTCTTCGCCGAGCAAAGATTCAGGCGACTCTGCGCCCGTATCAAATGCAGGGAGTTGCCTGGCTGACGGCTCTGTCGGGTTCGGGTGGTGGGATCTTGGCCGACGAGATGGGTTTGGGTAAGACACTGCAAGCGATTTCGATGATCGCGATCCGCGCCGACGACGGTCCGCATCTGGTTGTGTGTCCCACCTCGGTGATAGGAAACTGGCGCCGCGAGATCGAGCGATTCGCTCCGCATCTGCCACTGCACGTTCATCACGGGGCCGCCCGTGCACTTCCCACTCGTATCCCCGCCGGCACTACGGTTCTGACCAGCTACAGCGTCTTGCGTTCCGACGCAGCCCAATTGGCCCCGGTTCATTGGAGTTCAGTGGTCTTCGACGAGGCGCAACAGATCAAGAACCCCGCTTCCCTCGCCGCGAAAGCAGCAATGCAGTTGTCGGCGGACGTCAAGGTAGCGATGACCGGCACGCCGGTGGAGAACCGCCTCGAAGAATTGTGGTCACTCTTTCGCGTCGCCAACCCCGACGTCCTCGGAACTCGCGCACGGTTTCGTCAACGCTTTGCCGTCCCGATCGAATCCGGTCGATCGGCCACCGCGGCGACCAGACTTGCCGCGGTGATCGATCCTTTCATTCTGCGCAGAACCAAAGACATAGTGGCCAAGGATCTTCCGCCCAAACAGTTCTCCACGGTCTCGTGCACTCTGACGTCGGAACAGGCGCGCATCTACCGGTCGGCAGTTGCCGATGCGTTCGACTCCGGATTGGGCGCGGGAATTGCCCGGCGTGGCAACATCCTTGCGCTTCTGACCACTCTCAAGCAGGTATGCAATCACCCGGCGCAGGTCACCGGCGATACGGACGACCTCTACGGAAGATCCGGAAAGCTCGACCGCGCAACGGAAATGATCGCCGAGATCGTCGACGACGGCGATCGCGCGCTGATATTCACGCAGTACCGGACGATGGGCGAGATGCTCTCGCGACACCTGGGAGCCGAACTGGGAATCGGCGCCGTGCCTTTCCTCCACGGCGGCCTGAACACCGACAAACGAGACGCGATGGTCGACGCGTTCCAGAACGAGACGGATTCACCACCGGTTCTGATTCTGAGCTTGCGCGCCGCCGGCTTCGGCCTCAACCTCACGCGCGCAAGTCATGTCGTGCACTACGACCGGTGGTGGAACCCAGCCGTCGAGGATCAAGCAACCGACCGGGCACACCGCATCGGCCAGAAACGCACCGTCAACGTCCACACCTTGGTGACGGGCGGTACCGTGGAGGATCACATAGCAGCGATGCACGAGTCCAAACGAGTTGTGGCCGATGCTGTCTCCGGGAACGTCGAGGCCGCGCTGGCCGATCTCCCCGACACCGAACTGCGTGAACTTCTCGAACTCGACGGCGCGGTGATCATCTGATGGCCAACGAATTCGGCGTCACCGCTTGGGGTCGAGCGTGGCTGCGCACGGTGGAGCGGACCGCGGCGTCCGGTCCGAACCCGTCCCTGCCGACGGCTCGCACCCTGGCACGCAACGGTTCCGTGGAGTTCACCGTCGTCTCGTCGGGGACCGTCGTCGCCGAGGTGAGCACCAAGGCAAAAACTTCGTCAGTGACGATTGGTGTCCCGCTCTGGACCAAATCCGAGATCGCTGCAGTGAAGAGCCTTCTCCGTTCGGCTGGAAAGGCGAACAGATCCGTCTCCACCGGCGAACTGCCGGACAGCATCGTCACCGAACTGCAGGCTCGAAATATCGCAGTAGCCGTTGATCTTTCGGAGTGCACTGCCAGCTGCGACTGCTCAGGTAGACGCTCGCCGTGCGTTCACCATCTCGCCGCGATCTACGCCCTCGCCGGGCGAATCGACGAGGAACCTGCACTTGCGGTGACGTTACGGAGTGCACCGGTCAAGGCTGGAAAGAAGTCGACATCCGCACATTCACCGGAGTGGATCCCTTTGAGTGATATCGATATTCGCTCGTTCTACGGGGGCTGATCTTCTCAGTCGGTACCGAGCGGATCGATGGTCAGGGCGAGCGTCGCGATCAGCACACCCATAACGCCCATCGCCGCGGTGTCGAAGACCCTTCCACGCACCGCGAGCAACCCCACACGGTTCTCGGGAACGAACCACCGAGCGGCAGCTCCGATGATGACGGCAACACCGAAGACGAGGGCGCCGCGGCGCCACCGGTCGGCCAGCACGAGAACCACGGCCGCCGCAATCACGGCGAGGACCGCGAGCATGGGCAGATTCTTCTTCGCGAGGCCGACCAGTGAGGACATCGGACTCAGACTCCGGCCAGAACCCGCTCGGCGCGCTCGACCACGTTGGTGATCAGGAACGCGCGGGTCAGCGGTCCGACACCACCGGGATTGGGTGAGACGAAGCCGGCGACCTCGTTGACGTCGGCTGCGACGTCGCCGCGCAGGCCGTCGTCGGTGCGACTGACGCCGACGTCGAGGACCGCTGCCCCGGGCTTGACCATGTCTGCGGTGATGAGGCCGGGAACGCCTGCGGCAGCGACGATGATGTCGGCGCGGCGAACCTCGGCCGCGAGATCGCGGGTACCGGTGTGGCAGAGCGTGACCGTCGCGTTCTCGCTACGACGAGTCAGCAGCAATCCGATCGGGCGACCGACTGTGACGCCTCGTCCGACTACCACCACGTGTGCGCCTGCAATAGGGACCTCGTAGCGGCGCAGGAGATGCAGGATTCCACGCGGGGTGCACGGCAGCGGGGCTTCCTTGCCCAACACCAGTCGACCGAGGTTGACCGGGTGCAAGCCGTCGGCGTCCTTGTCGGGGTCGATGCGCTCGAGGGCTGCGTTCTCGTCAAGGTGCTTGGGAAGCGGCAACTGCACGATGTAGCCGGTGCACTCGGGATTGGCATTGAGCTCGTCGATCGTCGCGTTGAGCTGCTCCTGCGTGATGTCGGCAGGCAGGTCGCGTCGCAAAGAATTGATACCGACCTTGGCGCAGTCGTTGTGCTTGCCGCGCACGTAAGCCGCGGATCCGGGGTCGTCGCCCACCAGGATGGTGCCCAAGCCGGGTGTGATGCCCTCTGCCTTCAGAGCGCTCACCCGCACCTTCAGGTCTTCGAAGATTTCGTCGCGGGTAGCTTTGCCGTCGAGGATCGTTGCAGTCACGGCGACCATTGTTCCAGGTTAGGGTCGATGAGTGACAACGGCTCCGGAACTACGCGGCCCGAGGGTGCTCCTCTCCCCCGTCGCGCCCGATCATCACGCCCGTCTGCGAGCAATTCACCTGCACCCGGACGTCGTGCACTGGTGGCAAAATCCCGACGACGACTGGCCTGCAGCGCCGGAGGCTGGCACCACGCGCTACAGCATCTTCCACGGCGACCACCTGATCGGCTTCATCCAGTGGTATGAGGCGGAGGACAACCCCGACTTCCGCCACGCCGGGCTCGACTTGTTCCTCGATCCCGACTTCCACGGCCGAGGGTTCGGTCGCGAATCGATTCGCGTGCTGTGTGCCCACCTGATCGACGACCTCGCATTCCACCGTCTGGTCATCGACCCGGAAGTCGACAACTCCGTCGCCATCGCGTGCTACCGATCGGTGGGGTTCAAAGACGTCGGGGTGATGCGCGAGTATTCGCGAGATCGCCATGGTGTGTGGAAGGACGGGCTGCTGATGGATCTGCTCGCACGGGAATTCATCCGCTGATCGACTGGGACGAGTTCGAAAGGACCGACATCATGTTGCTGGACAAGGAATTCACGGCCTCCCTGCAGAAGAGCGACGCCAAGGGCGGGTGGACTTATGTGATCTGGCCGGAGTCCGCCGAGTTCTTCGGCACCCGCGGCCTGGTCAAGGTACGCGGGACGATCGACGGACATCCGTTCCAGAGTTCGTTCATGGCGTTGGGAGACGGTAACCACAAGCTGCCGGTCAAAGCCGATCTTCGCAAAGCCATCGGCAAGGAGACCGGCGAGCTGGTGACGGTGCGCCTCGAGGAGCGCTTGGAGAGCTAGGCGCTGCTACTTCATGTCGACGACAAGACCGTGCGCCGACGCGTACGCCACCGCCTGCATCAACTCGATCTGCGCGTTTCCGACGGACGCGGACGTCCACAGGCTCGGATCGATCCGTGCACCGCGCAGGTCTGCACCTTCGAGTTTGAGTCCACCCGTACGAGCACCGGACAGATCCGCCGACGCCAGCACCGCGCCCCGCATGTCGGCCCGAACCAGGTTCGCTTCACGGAAGCGGCATGAGGTGAAGTCGATCTTTCTCAGGTCCGCCCCGCCGAGTGAGGTCAACGAGAAGTCGACTTCGTCGAGCGTCAACGGCCGGATGCGGCAACCGTCGAACGTCGACCCGAGCAGACTGCAGTTTCGGAACGTGCTGTGCCACAGGCTGGTCCGGGCAAAATTGCACGAGCGGAACGCAGTTCCCGTGTGCACGGACTCCCCCAGATCGGTGCCGGTGAAATCACAATCCGTGAACACCACCGACTCCGTCGTGAGTCCGGTGAGGTCGGCGTCTCGGAAATTGCAGTTGGTGAAAGTGCGCTGACGCCACTTCTGCCCGGCCAGCCGCGCGTCTGAATAGTCTTCGCCGACGACATCGTCGGATTCTTCGGGGAGCATGCCGTCCATACTGCCCCGCCGCACCGACACCGGTTCGATCGCCTAGGTCTCGCAGGCCACGCCGTCACCGTCACGATCAAGCTTGGACGAATAGCCGGGATCGCCGCGGTAGATCGGGGCAGCACCGGCCGCTCGCACGGCTGCACAGTTGGCGTAATACACCCCCGCGTCGGGCACCTTGGCCGGCGGCGGAACGTACGCCGGTTCCGTTGTCTTCGGCGGTGTGTACGCCGGAGCGGGCGGAACATACGGCGTAGTCGTGGTCTCCGGGACCTGCGGAACCAGCGGCACTATTGCCACGGTGGTTGTCGTCGGTGGCGGCACGATCGTTGTCGTCGTCGGCAAGAGGGACGAAGTCGTGGTCTTCGTCGTCGACGGGACCGTGCTTTTGGTTGTCGTCGCCGCCGCTGTCGTAGAAGTGGTCACAGCAGGCGTCGTCGATTCTTCCGACTTGCCCGCGCCCGTCGCCGCGGCGATGGCAACCAGCCCCACGACTGCCGCGCCGGCGATCCACGGCCACTTACGCCGCGTCTTGCCTTCCTCGGCGCTAGTGTCCGGCACCGCCGATCCGGGTGCGCCGAAGACCTGCGTGGGAGTGCCGAAAGCCTGAGTGGGTGCGTCGACGCCCTTGGGCCGTGTCTGCGCGGTCCACTGCTGACCGTCCCAGTAACGGTCGATCGTGGGGTCGAAGGGGTCGGGGTTCCAACCGGCGGGAGGGTTCATCAAAATGTCCGTTCTGCGAAGAGTGCCGGAAATAGATTCGCACGGACTGGCCGGTTTGTTACCAATTCGCCCACACTTCCCGACCGGTCTTCTCACGGACGTGGGCACCGATACGTCGCCCGGTACAGTTCCTCGAGTGTTCCGAGTGATGTTCCACGAGCCCCGCATCCCGCCCAACACCGGAAACGCGATCCGCATGGTCGCGGGCACCGGTTGCGAACTCCACCTGGTCGGCCCTCTCGGGTTCGACTTGTCGGAGCCGAAGCTCAAGCGCGCAGGCTTGGACTACCACGACCTGGCGACTGTCACGGTCCACGAAAACCTGACCGCTGCCTGGGAAGCCGTCACCCCCGCTCGCGTATTCGCCTTCACCGCGCACGCGACCACGTCGTATGCCGATATCGCCTACCAACCCGGCGACGTCCTGCTGTTCGGACCCGAACCCACCGGACTGTCCGAAGAAGTATTGGCGGATGAACACGTCACCGAGCGCCTGCGTATCCCGATGCTGCCCGGACGCCGGTCCCTCAACCTGTCCAACGCTGCCGCCCTCGTGACGTACGAGGCCTGGCGTCAGCACGGGTTCAAGGGCGCTGTCTGATCGACGTCAGTAGACGTCCCGGACATAGCGCTTCTCCGCCGAAAGAGCCTTCACGTATGCCTCGGCACTGCGAGGAGCCAGTTTTCCGTGTTGAGCGACCACCCCGTTGAGGGCACTGTCGACGTCCTTGGCCATCCGGTTGGCATCGCCGCAGACGTAGAAGTGCGCTCCCTTCTGCAACCACTCCCACAGCAGCGCACCCCGCTCACGCATCCGGTCCTGCACGTAGACCTTGTCGGCTTGATCCCGGGAAAACGCGAGGTCGAGTTCGGTGAGGAATCCGTCTTTCCGCAATTCTTCGATTTCTTCGCGGTAGTAGAAGTCGGTCGCGGCGTGCTGTTCTCCGAAGAACAGCCAGTTCGGGCCCGTGTGCCCCAATGCCCGCCGCTCATGCAGGAAGGCACGGAACGGTGCAATGCCGGTCCCCGGACCGACCATGATCATCGGGGTCTCGGGATCGGAAGGTGGCCGGAAGTGGGTCGACTTCTGCACGTAGATACCGATGTCGTCATCGTGAGCGTGGTCGGCGAGGTAAGTCGAGCACACTCCACGCCGTGGGACACCCGCAACGTTGTATCGCACCGCGGACACCGTCAACTGCACTTCGCGTGGGTTCTCCTTCGGACTGGAAGATATCGAATACAGCCGCGGCTGAATCGGTTTGAGCAGCGAGAGCCATTCGTCTGTCGAGGCACGAACGGGCGACTGCGCGAGAATGTCGACGGACTGTCGTCCCCACGACCAGTCTTTGAACGTGGAGACATTCTCCGGCTTCAACAACTCGGCCAGGTCCGAATCGCGGGTTCGTTGATGCACGAATCGAATCATGTCGGTCGAGATTCGAGTGATCTCCAAGCGCTCGGTGAGCGCGGTACGCAGCGAAGCGTCATTTCCCCGTACTGCCCCAGTTCGACGGTCTCGTCACCGTCGAGGCCAGTAAGGGTGAGCCACTCGTCGACAAACGGAGAGCTGTTTCGGGGCCAGACTCCGAGAGCGTCGCCGGCTTCGTAACTGACCGTGTCACCTGGAAGGTGAAAGCCCAACTGCCGCACGTCTTTGGAAGAACCCGGACGGTTGAGCACGACATTGCGCGTCAAGGCTGTGGTCAGTGGCGCCTTCTTGTTGTATCGCAGCGGCGGCGACATCGCCGGTGAAATCGGCTCGGCTGCAACGGTTGTCCCAGAATTCTTCTTTGCAACGAGAACGTCGGTCGTCTCGCCGGCCACCGAGCTCCGAAGCTCAGCCGTGACCGCCTCCAGCCATCCAGCAGCGGTGTCCTCGAAATCGGGCTCGCAGTCGGCGCGATCGACGATACGACTGGCTCCCAGTTCGGCAAGGCGGGCGTCGAGCTTTCGTCCGTGTCCACAGAAGTCGGCATAGTTCGAGTCGCCGAAAGCGATTACTGCATAACGTGTCTCGGACATGCGGGGCGCCGTGTCAGCAGACAACGCATCCCAGAAACCGCTGCCGTTGTCCGGAGATTCGCCGTCACCGGAGGTACTGGTGATCAGCAGGACCTCTCTGGTAGCTGCCAAGTCGGCGGCGGGAAACTCGTCCATCGCGTGCATCACCACGGGCAAGCCGATTCCCCCGAGACGAGTGGCGCACTCAGCAGCGAATTCTTCCGCGTTTCCGGTCTGGGATGCCCAGAGCACCACGATCGGCGCGCGCTCGGATCCAATACTCGGACTCGATGACAACGCAGGCCCGTCGGTGTCAGGAAGTGAGATCCGCGAGTACAGGCCGGCCAGAACACCGTCGACCCACATCCGCTTTTCGGCATCGAACGGTGCCGTCGACGGCAAGGTAGGTACCCCGGCAGTGCGATCGGCGTCCGCACGCAACGCAGCGAGAAGGCCGGCCAGGTAGCTCTGCTGGAGCGCATCGAATACCACTGCAGGTGTTCCTGTTTGACCGAGGACATCTGCGAGGACATCGGTTCGCGACAAAGCCCGATCAGCTGGCGCGGGAGCCACCAGCGCCGCCTCGGCGAGCACTGTTTCAGGTGTGTTCACGGCGACCTTCGTCATAGTGACAGCGCAGGCTTTGAACTCCGGTTGCTGCGAGGCAGGGTCGATGGCGTCGTTGGTGACGGCGTTGATGGACAGATATTCACCGAAGGCGTCGTTCCAGTGAAATGGGGCAAAGCAGTTCCCCGGACGCACTCGGTCGGTGACAACAGCCGGAAGCACAGCGCGACCGCGGCGTGAGGCAACCTCGATCGCATCCTGGTCGACGATGCCGAGCCTGGCGGCGTCGTCGGGATGGATCTCGACGAAGGGACCTGGGTTGAGCTTGTTCAACTTGGCCACCTTGCCGGTCTTGGTCATGGTGTGCCACTGGTGCGCGAGACGACCGGTGTTGAGCAGGAAGGGGTAGTCGTCGTCGGGCATTTCGGCGGGAAGCATGTGCGGCCGTGCGAAGAACATCGCACGGCCAGTGGCGGTGGGAAATGCGAGCCTCGGAGTGCTGCCGTCCTCGCGGATCAGGAGCCCTTGACTGACACCGTCATTGACGTATCGGATGGGATGACGGTCCTGATCACTGTCTGGCGGGCATGGCCACTGGATCGATGTCTTGCGGAGGCGCTCGTAGGTGACGCCGCGTAAGTCGTAGCCGGTCTTCGGATTCCAGAACTGCTTGATCTCTTCGAACACCTCTTCGGCACAGGTGTAGGTGAACGCTTCGGCGTACCCCATCTCGCAGGCGATCCGGGCGATGATCTGCCAATCAGGCAGCGCTTGCCCAACCGGATCCAGTGCCTGCTGAAAGAGCGTCAGGTTGCGTTCGGAATTGATCATCACTCCGTCGGACTCTGTCCACAGCGAAGCAGGCAGCAGAACATCGGCGTATTCGTTGGTCTCGGTGCCCAGGAAAGCATCCTGGGTGATGACGAGGTCGGCCTTCTCCAAGCCGTCGATGACGGTCTTGCGGTTGGCTACCGTCGCAACGGGATTGGTGCAGATGATCCAGCACGCTTTGATGTCGCCCGCCGCCATTCGGGAGAACATGTCAATGGTGCCACCGCCGATGTCGGTGCGCAGCGAGCCCTGCGGGATCCCCCATCGGTCCTCGACGAAGTCGCGATCGGCGTCGACCATCACGGCACGCTGGCCGGGCAAACCTGGCCCCATGTAGCCCATTTCACGCCCACCCATGGCGTTCGGCTGACCGGTCAACGAGAACGGACCGCTGCCGGGCTTGCAGATCGCACCGGTCGCAAGGTGAAGGTTGCAGATGGCGTTGGTGTTCCACGTGCCGTGGGTGCTCTGGTTCAAACCCATTGTCCAACAGCTCATCCAGTTTGCAGCCTCACCGATCCACTGCGCTGCAGTGCGGATGTCGGCCTCGGGGATACCGGTGATCTCGCTGACCTTCGCAGGCGTGTACTCCGCGAGGAAACTGGGCATGACCTCCCAGCCTTCGGTGAAGTCGGCGATGAAGTCCGGATCTGTGTGGCCGTTCACGACGAGCAGGTGGAGTAGTCCGTTGAGTAGCGCGAGATCGGTGCCGGGAGCGATCTGCAGGAACAAGTTCGCCTTGTCGGCGGTGGCGGTGCGTCGAGGATCGACGACGATCAGCTTCGCGCCTGCCTTGATCCGCTCCTGCACCCGCAGAAAAAGGATCGGATGGCAGTCCGCCATGTTCGCGCCGGTCACGAAGAACACGTCGGCGTGTTCGAAGTCCTGATAGGAACCGGGCGGTCCGTCGGCCCCGAGTGACTGCTTGTAGCCGGTGCCGGCACTCGCCATGCACAAACGGGAATTCGATTCGATCTGATTGGTCCCGATGAAGCCCTTGGCCAGTTTGTTCGACAGGTACTGAGCTTCGAGTGACATCTGCCCGGACACGTACAACGCAAACGCGTCGGGACCGTGCTCGTCGATTATTGCCCGCAGGCGCTGGGCGGTGTCAGTGATGACTGCGGCCATGTCCGCCGCTTCGATCGCATCACCTCGGCGCGGACGGCGATATGCAGATTCCATGCGCCCCGGGCCGGCGAGCATGTCTGCGGTCGTGGTGCCTTTGGTGCACAGACGCCCGAAGTTGGTGGGATGTGTCTTCAGACCGGAAGACTTCGCAGCCTTCCGACGACCCGTCTCGGGATCGGTGATGATGTCGAGGACAAGACCACAGCCCACCCCGCAGTATGCGCAGAGTGTGTCGACACTGGTGGTGGTGAGTTGAGCGCCCATCGATTCATGCATCCCTTCGACCGAGGATCAAGGTCGACTTCTATCTTCGGATGCAGTTGTTTCGGGAGTTCATGCTCGATGTTGCGTATCAATCACTCTTTCCTCACCGCGCCCTTCGGACCGATGTGCGGTCCCGGGACCGGCGGTCGTCGACGGGCAGCTGTACGCGAATGCCCAGTTCTACGCTCTGCCGCCGAATCGAGCGATGTAGTGCCAAACCTTCTTGACGTCCTGCGGATCGAAGGATGCACCCCGTGCGAGCCCCAGTACGGCAGGCGTCAGCCGCCTGCCGTGCGCAATTTCTCGGGCAAGGTCGATCACGGCCGCTCCCCGGTATTCGGGATGTTCGGCTATCTCGTCGACATCGACCGCGTATCCCTCGTGCCACAGCACCGGGCACGTGAGCGAGTGGGCGATCTCTTCGATCAGTGTGCCCCGGTAACTCGGATCCAGAACGAGCGCCTCGACGTCCGTTCCGATGTCGACGGCGCCGTGGACGTGCGCCTCGATGTAGTGGTCGAGCGGATCGTCGAGCTCGGCAGCCCGTGCGGCGTCGACCAAGCTCATCGCTTCGGCCGTTCCGAAGAGATCAGGCTCGAAGACGCTGTCCGGAAAGCAGAAGGTGGTGCGGTCGAGTGTGTGCTCGGCAAGCCGGAAGTAGGACGAGCCGAACCGAGGGGATGCCCCGTAGGGATCGGCGGAGAAGTTCAACGATCCGTACTTCGGCCGTTCCGAGGGCTCTCGCTCGTCGTAGGCTCCGCCGAATATCCGACTCTCCCAACGCCAACGATCGCCGCCGTGATGCGCCGTCAGTCCGCCGTTGCTCGTTCGAGTCTCGAACTGGGTCACATAGGTGCCTTGACGTGCGATCGAGGCCAGTGTCAGACCACGTTCAGACGGGAGGTCCGGATGAAAGTGCAACGTCACCCGGCGATTTCGATCCAACGGGCCGCCCTTCGAGAGACCGCTCACGTGCGCAATCGCGGCAGACCAAGGAGTGGAATCAACAGGCATTCGCCCATTATCCGGATATGGAAGCAGCGCCGGTGAAGAAATCGACCAGTGAATACGGTGTGCCTTCACCGAGGCAGAGATCAAGGATCACGTGCGAGTCCGCGGCCTCGGATGCGCTGCGCACGAACATCGCTTCTTCGTACTCGGCGAGTGCCCCTTCGATGTCGTCGGGGTGCGTGGCGATCGCCTTTCCCAGTTCGGCGCCGTCGAACATCGCCAAGTTCGCACCCTCACCGGACGGGGACATCAGGTGCGCCGCGTCACCGAGGAGCGTCACCCCAGGCACGCGATCCCATCGGTGCTCGTCGGGAAGTGCATGGATCGCGCGCGGAATCGGAGCGGTTTCGCCATCGGTGATCAGCGCCGTGAGTTCCGGTGCCCAACCGTCGAACTCGGCCGCGACCCGCGCTGTCGCAGCGGCGGCGTCGGTGAAATCGATACCGGCAAACCACTCCGCCGGACGGTTCAGCTGAACGTAGGTGTGCACGATGTCTCCCGCCTCTCGATGCGCGGCGATCGCTTTTCCTGGTGCGGGCGCGTACATCGCCCCGTCCCCGACGGCTTCGGCTGCAGCCGAATGCTTCTCGTCGACGTCGTAGAGGTAGGTCTCGACGAACGTGGTGCCGACGTATTCCGGCTTCGCATCGGAGAGCAGCGGCCGGACCTTCGACCAGGCACCGTCTGCACCGACGAGAAAGTCGGTGGTCACTGTCGAACCGTCGACGAAGGTCAACTCGTGGCGATCATCTCCGAGCGAGCGCACAGTGTCGACTTTGCGTCCCCATTCGATCGTGTAGTCCGGAAGGGAATCAATCAGGATTCGACGGAGGTCGCCGCGCAGCACCTCGGGACGTGCTCCCGTGCCGTCGTCGGGTTCGTCGAGGAGCACGGCGGCGTGTTGATCGAGTACGCGCGACGCGGCGCCGCCCGCGTGGATGATCGCGCGGAACTCGTCGGTAAGGCCGGCAGCGTCGAGCGCGGCCTGACCGTTGTGTTCGTGGATGTCGAGTTGACCGCCCTGCGTGCGAGCTTCTGCCGACAGTTCCGCCTCGTAGATCTTCGACCGAATTCCATGAACGTGAAGGACACGCGCGAGGGTCAGACCGCCGAGGCCCGCCCCGATGATCGTTATCGAGTTGCTCATGTTTGTTCCCTTTCAGGCTTCGATTGGAACGTCGTTCCAATGACATCTTGGAACGGCGTTCCAGATATGTCAAGATGGTTCGCATGGCGACCAGGAATCAGCGGACCGAACGACGTACGGATGCGCTCTCGAAGGAGCGAATCGTCGAGGCTGCGATCGAGATCCTCGACGACGAGGGCGAAGCCGCGCTGACATTTCGCGCACTCTCCGCACGCCTGGCAACAGGTAGCGGGGCGATTTACTGGCACGTTGCCAACAAGAGCGAACTGCTCGCCGCGGCGACCGACGACGTCATCGCCCGCGTGACAACCGGTGCAACCGAAGGCGCAGCCCCACGGGAGGCGATCCGGACCATCACCCTCGGCGTGTTCGACGCGATCGACGCCCACCCCTGGGTCGGCACCCAACTCTCACGTGAACCGTGGCAATCAGCGGTGATGCAGATCTTCGAAAGTCTCGGCGAGCAACTCCAGGCGCTCGGCGTTCCCGAATCGGCACAGTTCGACTGCGCGTCCGCGCTCCTGAACTACGTGCTCGGTCTCGCCGGACAGTACGCCGCGGGCGCCCGTCTGCTCCCCCGTGAGACAGATCGGTCCGCTTTCCTCGCGGGCGTCGCCACGCGATGGGAAGAACTCGACTCTGCGAAGTACCCGTTCCTCAATCAGGTGACGGCGCAGTTGCGCGACCACGACGACCGAGAACAGTTTCTGGCAGGCATCGAGCTCATCCTCGCGGGGATCGACACCGTCCGATAGCGGCCGTAGCCGTCAGCGTGAATGAACAGCGGTGTTGGATCCGAGCGCTATATCGAGGAAATCTCTTGCCGCACCGCGCAATCCGCGATCGGGATCCCAGACGGCTTGGAGTCGACGCGGCATCCGCAAGCCGTCGACGTTGACCGCGACCAGTCGGCCGTCCGTCAGGTCGGCGGCAACTGCCAGCGACGACAGAACAGCCGGGGCGTTGCCTGCCACCACCGCAGCCTTGACAGCGGTACACGAGGTGAGCTCGAGCAGCGGCGGCACACAATCGGGAACAGCATTCTCGAGCGTCAGGCGCGTACCGGACCCTGACTCGCGCTGAATCAGCGGTGTGCGTGCGAGTTCCTCGACCGGAACGGGCACACCATTCGCCCAGTCGTGTCCCGGCGGCACAACCACGACGAGGTGATCACGCGCTACTTCGCACGACGCGAGCGCCGACGGCACATCCGGCCCTTCGACAAATCCGATATCGGCCTGGCCGGCCTGAACTTGAGCAGAGACGTCCGAGGAATTGTGCAAGCTCACCGACGCCACGACGTTGGGGAACTTGTGCCGCATCGCGACCGTCCATCCGGGAACCAGATACTCGGCGATGGTCATGCTGGCGGCAACCGTGACGGCAGCATCACGTTCACCGCGAAGTGCGGCAACTCCCGATGCCATTTCCTCGGCACTGACGAGGATGTGACTTGCCCACTCGAGAATCAGACCGCCCTCGGCGGTGGGACGAACACCGGTCGCCGCTCGATCGAACACCTTGATTCCGAGTTGGCGTTCGACCGAACGCACCCGGGCGCTGACCGCCTGCTGACTGAGTCCGTGCTCCCGGCCGGCAGCACCCATGCTGCCCAGACGCCCTACGGAAAGGAGGACGTCGAGGGCACTGAGTTCCGGCACCCGAGGAGACAACGACATAGTCCCAAGATTAGACCCACAAGGCGAGTTTGTGGGCATTCAAGAACAACCGGTCTACCGGTACGGACCGGATGAGACGACAGTGAAATACATGACCACCACAACGAGTTCCACCTTCGCCCACATCACTCCGAACTGGTTCGCGGCAGCGATGGGAACGGGAATCGTGTCGGTGGCCGCCGCTTCGCTCGAACCGGAGATCGAGGGCTTGAAACTGGTCTCCGAGATCTTCTGGGTTCTGGCGGTTCTCGTACTGTGCGCCTTGATCGGAGCATTTGCCACCCATTGGTCACAACATCGATGTCAGGCCCTCGCCTACCTGCACAGCCCCGCGATGTTCCCCTTCTACGGCGCCGTCGCAATGGCACTCCTGACCGTGGGATCCGCAACCGGCATCACCGGCCCGGACTTCCTCGGCCACGACGTGGCGATCACCGTGTCGCTGACACTGTGGACACTCGGCACGGCACTCGGCCTGGTCACCTACGTCGTGATGATGATTCGACTCGTTCGAGATGCCGGGATGGCGACGGCAATGCCGTTCTGGCTCATGCCCGTCGTACCTCCGATGGTCTCGGCCACCACCGGCGCAGCGGTCAGCACCCACATGCCCGAAGGCGCTCCACGCATCGCGGTACTGGTTTTCTGCTACATCCTGTTCGCTCTGGCGCTGACCGCCGCCATCGGCATTCTGGTAGCCGTCGCCAGGCAGTTCGCACGCAACCGTTCGGCCGGCGTCGACGTGATCCCGTTCAATGCCATTCCCTCACTGTGGATTCCGTTGGGCGTGATCGGACAGTCGATCGCGGCATCCAACCTGTTGGCCGCCGCCTCACGGCATGCACTCAGCCCCGAGCATGCCGACACCCTGCACGAATTCGGGATCGCCTACGGAACCGTCGTCGGAATCATCGGCGTGATCGCGTTTGTCACCGTCACCGTCGTCACCATCCACGCACTGCGCCGCGGCTTGGACTTCTCGCTCGGCTGGTGGAGCTTCACCTTCCCCATCGGAGCATGTGCCGTCGGAGCGAATGCCTTCGGAGTCGCCACCGGTTCCACCCTGATCCTGGGAATCGCACTTGCCCTGCTGACCGTACTGATCCCCATCTGGGCAACCGTCGCGGTCAGGACCGTCCGGTCGATCCGCAGTGGAGTTCTACCGGCGGCTGCATGAATTCGCACCGATGAGTTTTGGCTCGCCGTACGGTCTGTACTCACGTAGACCATTGTCGAGAGCAGGAGTACACGGTGAGTCAGTTATTGCGAGTGCAGAATTTCGGCGTTTCGAGTGACGGAATAGCCTGCGGTCCGGACCAGAGCTTCGAGAGCCCGTTCGGCCTGGACCACGGTGAAATGTTTGCGTGGGCAGGAGCTACGGCCAGCTGGCCCAATCGCACCGATCCCGGCGGCAGCCGAGGCCTCGACGACTATTTCACGCGGGACTTCTCCAACAACATCGGCGCCGAAATCATGGGCCGCAACAAATTCTCACCCTACCGCGGCCCTTGGGAGAATCTCGAGTGGCAGGGCTGGTGGGGCGACGAGCCACCGTTCCACACCCCGGTTTTTGTCTTGACCCACCACGTGCGGCCGTCGTTCACGCTATCGGACACGACATTCCACTTCGTCGACGCCGACCCCGCGACGGCCCTCGCGCAGGCACGTGAGGCAGCGCAGGGCAAGGACGTTCGACTCGGCGGCGGAGTCAGCACTATCCGTGAATTCCTCGACGCCGATCTGGTCGACACGATGCACATCGCTGTCTCCCCGATCGAATTCGGATCCGGTCTACGACTGTGGGAGACACCTGACGAGTTACTCGACCGCTTCAACCTCGACGTTGTGCCGAGCCCGAGCGGCGTGACGCACCACCTGTTCTGGCGGAAGTGACGTGTTGGGGCAGCTCCGTAAACGGGAGCTGCCCCAACAGTTACGCACTATTCGCCGGTCTCGACCTGGCGCCCCGACTGGTACCACGCCATCGTTCCACCGGCCACCGAAACGGCATTGATGCCGCGAGCCTGCAGATACTCAGCGGCTTGCAAGCTCCGACCACCGACGGCGCAGATGATGTACACCGTTTCCGCGTCCGGAATTTCACCCACGCGAGAGACGAATTCGCTGAGCGGAATGAGCGTCGCACCGGGAACTCGGACCTGAGCGAACTCGTCGGCCTCACGGACGTCGATCAACGGCTCACCCGCTGCCAAAGCCGTGTCCAGTGCATTCAAATCGACTTCCAACATTTCTTCTGCGCCTGCCTTCGTGTTCGCCGCTGTCCGAATAGACGGTACCCGCGCGTTTTCGTGCAGCTCCCTTTACGATCTGACAATGACCAATACGGTTCCCGAAGAGTCCGGTTTTTGGAGTCGCCCCACCGTATGGAAAGTGCTCCTGCTGATCGTCGTCTACCTGGCGTTCTATCTTGCTGTCGGGCAGGTTACCTCCAGGGTTTTTGCAGACCAGATCGACACGGACAATGTCGTGGCAAGCGCCTCCAGCATCCTCCTCGGCGTCGCATTGCCCATCGCGATCGGCGGGATCGCCCTGCTGGTTTTCACGACAAAGGTCGGCTGGCTGCGCGGCGTCTTCGGCCCACAACCCATTCGTGGGCGCGGTTGGATGTGGATCGGTCCGATCATCGTGGTCGCCGCCATTGTTGCGCATCTGGCGGGAACCGATTGGAGCGCTTGGACCACCGGCGAGGTAATCGCCCTGCTGGTGCTCGGTGCGGGCGTCGGCCTGACCGAGGAATTGGCCACCCGTGGCCTGGCAGTGAAGATGTTGCGCGACGCCGGCCACCGGGAACGCTTTGTCGCCGTCGTGTCGTCCCTGGTGTTTGCACTCATGCACACCGTCAACCTCATCGCCGGGATGAAGGCGTCAACCGTTCTGGTCACCGTGGTCTACACCTTCGGTTTCGGTATGTGCATGTACCTGACAATGCGTGTGACGGGCACGATCTGGGCCGCAATCGTGTTACACGGCCTCACCGACCCCACCACAATTCTCTCGACCGGCGGGCTGGACACTTCGGTGACCACGGAAGTGAGCGGCGCCGCCGCCATCACCTCTCTACTGACGGTCCTCTTGGTCGTCTTCGGGGTGATCGCCGTCTTCCTCATCCGAGATCGAATCGGCGAAGAACGGCACACACCCGTCTCGGCCTGACCGACCGCGACCGTACAAGACATACTTGTGCCCATGCCTTCTCGAACCACGTACTCGTTCGCCGTCGTGACTGCATCGTGTCTGCTGGCACTCTCCGGTGCCGTCACTCATGCCACCGCGGGGGTTCCGACAACTCCCGAAGTCGCGACCACCGAATCCATCGCGTCGGAATCGATCAGCGATCTGTATGCAGCCAAGGGTGCGCATGAAGTGGCTGCCGATTCAGTTCCCGGGTACCAACTGTTCTACCCAGCCGGCTTGTCGTCTGATGGCAATCGGCATCCCGTCGTCACCTTCGGCAACGGCAGCTATGCGACTTACGAAGAGTACGAAGCGCTCCTGCAGCATCTCGCTTCTTGGGGTTTTGTCGTTGTGGTGGCCGACAGCAGCGTCACCGGCGACGGGACGGAGATCTTGGGGGCTGCCCAGTACGTCGTCGATCAGAACACCAACGCTGAGAGCATTTTTCACCAGCGGATCGACACCGACAACATTGCCTCGGTCGGACACTCCCAGGGCGCCGGTGGCGCGATCAACGCGGCAACCCAGTCCGCGAATCTGATCACCGCCACGGCGGTACTCGATTTGCCTGACCCGTGGTGGGCCTCGCGACCTGTCGACGTGATCGACGTGGCCCAGTTGACCGGACCGACGTTCTTCATGACCGGCGCCGACGACCCGGTCTCCACCGCCGATCCGCAAGCTGAGTACTTCGACAAAACCGCCGGGCCGGCGGTCCGCGGCAGACTGCTTGGCGTCGGCCACAATTGGGCCGCAGATGGCGAAGGATTCCGGGGCTACCTCACCGCGTGGCTGAGATTCACCCTGAGCGGCGACCAGACTGCCGCACGTGCATTTGTCGGCGACTCGGCGGAAATCCTCACCGATCCCCGTTGGGACCGGCAAGCGATCAAGGGTTTGTGATGACGATCTTGCCGTAGGCCTGCCCGGATTTCTGCTGCTCGAAAGCGTCAGCGAGGCGGTCGAGGCTGTAGGAAGAATCTATGACGGGACGAAGCGCCAGGCTCTCCAGCCCGGCGACCATCTCCTCCTGATGTGCACGACTGCCCACCAGAACACCTTCGATGGTGACCTGTTTGGTCAGTAGCGAAGTCAGGTCGATCGACGACGAGGGGCCGTTCATGATGCCAAGCGCGCAGATTCGCCCGCCTGGTCGGACTGCCGCCAGAGATTGGCCGAGGGTGGACGGCCCGCCGACGTCGAGGACGAGGTCGATCCCGCCGCTGAGCCGCATCGCTTCCGAACCCCAGTCCGGGCGCTCACGGTAGTTGACCACGTGATCGGCACCGAGCTCGACCAATCGTGCCATCTTGTCGGGGGCCGACGACGTTGCGATCACCTGAGCTCCAACAGCTTTGGCCAGCTGGACGGCAAACAGCGCCACCGTGCTGGTCCCAGGGATCAACACCGACGACCCTGGGATGATCGGGACTCCGGCAAATAGTGCGCGCCACGCTGACAATCCCGCGGTGGGCAAGGTAGCGGCTTCCTCGTAGGTGTAGTTTCGCGGCATCACTGTCACAGCAGATACCGGCACGGTGACGGTGTCGCGGGCGAACCCGTCGACACCGTCACCCGGCGAATTTCCGAATCCGTCGAAATCCGGTGTGCCGCTCCGCCAATGCGGCAAATAGGTGCTCATCACGCGATCTCCGACGCTGAACTGCGTTACGCCGTCTCCGACCGCAACGACCTCCCCGGCAGCATCGGACAACAGGATCCGCGGACCGTCGGTTGCTATCTCTCCGGTCGCCACGAGGTAGTCATGGTGGTTGAGCGAATTCGCGTGGATCGCGATCGTCACCTCACCCGCACCCGGGCCCGGGGTCTCGATCGTCCTCGATTCGAGGTTGTTCAATCCTCCAGGCGGGAGTACGTACACGGCGCGGTTGGTCATGGTGTGGATCCTCGCACGAATGGTGATCGGGTGACGTTCGGAAAGGGTTCTGCTGCTCAGAGGAGGGAAGCGGTGAACCCTCCGTCGAGAACCAGGCTGCTGCCGTTGCACCACGACGACTGGTCGCTCGCAAAGAACACTGCGGCGGCGGCAACTTCCTCGGTCCGGCCGTAGCGCGTCTGCTTCGTGACCATCAGGTCGTCGAATCCCCCGGACTCGAGGCCGAGGGCATTCTCGAAATCCTGCTGGTGACTCTTGACCAGGTCGGTATCGATGAATCCGGGCAGCAATGCATTCGCGCGGATTCCGTGGAAGCGAAGTTCGGCTGACAGGGTTTCGGTGAGATTGCGAACTGCTGCTTTGGCTGCGGCATAGCTGCCGATCAAAGGCGAGCCGGTGGTCGACGAGATCGACGAGATGTTCACGATCGAACCGCCACCGGATGCGACGAGAGCGGGCAGCGAATGACGCACTGTCAAGAACACTCCATCGAGGTTGACCGACATCACTTTCCGCCAGTCCTCGAACGAGGTCTCGATCAGCGGGGTCGTGGTGGCGATACCGGCGTTGGGTACTACGACGTTCAGTCCGCCGAACTCTTCGACCGCTCTGGCGACGAGATCCTTGACCTGCTGTTCGTCGGTGACATCAGTGGTGACAGCGATAGCTCCGTCGATCGAGTCCGCCACTGCCTGTGCTGCGCCACCGTTGATGTCGGAGACCACGACCCTCGCGCCCTCCGCCCCGAACGCCCGGGCAATGGCGGCGCCGATTCCGGCACCTGCGCCGGTGACAATTGCAACTTTGTTCGCGAGAAGATCGGACATGTCAGCGTTCCCCTTCAATTCTCGGTCGGGACGTAGAAAAGCAATTCGGGTCCGGTGTCGCCGGTGGTCGCGATGGCCTCGGACATGTCGAGAGTTCCGTCGCCCAAAGCACTTCCCAACGCCTGCGCGGTGCCCGCGAGATCTTCCGTGTCGAGTTGATAGATGCTCAGGTAGCGGCGCGCGGGCAATGCATCCTCGGGCAGCAACTGCACATCCGCCAGGAAGAATCTGGAGGCGGAGACAACTCCGGGCACTCGTTCGACGACCTGCGGAATATGCACGTCGTCGTACCAGCGGTTGAACGCATCCTCCGAAGACGGATCGGCGGGGTGTACGTGTGCGACGAGAATCGCTGTGCTCATGAAGTTCCTCTTCGACTCGAAGTGCTTTTGGTTCAGCGCGTTTGGAAGGCGACGATATTCACGCGCAAGGCAACTGACCGCGGCTGCGTGTGGTGAATCGATCGCGCTCAAGCGACAACCCTAGGGAGCAAATGTGACCCGCACCATATGCTCGGAGGTCAGAGTTGAGCTCCACATTTGTCCTCTCGGCACAAAACTGTCTCTCGGCACTAACATGGTGGCCAGAATCAGGCGTTAACGGAAGTCTCGCGATTTGGCCGTAACTCGCAGATCCATCAGCTGCATCCGGTCTGCCACGACGGTGACAGCGCCTTCTGCATTCTGCACCTTCCCTCGAATAAGCAACGCCGGCGCCGTATTTGCCAATTTTCGGTACTTTGCCCACAACCCCACCGAACACACGACGTTGACCATGCCGGTTTCGTCCTCGAGGTTGATGAACGTGACGCCCGCAGCTGTGGCCGGACGCTGCCGGTGTGTGACTGCTCCCCCCACCAGCACACGGTCACCGTCCGGGATGTCGAGAAGTCTCGACGCCGGCACCACGCCGAGCGCGTCGAGCTGTGGGCGGAGGAATTGTGTCGGGTACGTGTCGGGAGATACTCCTGTCGCCCAGACATCCGCCGCCGCCAATTCGACGTCGCTCATGCCGGGCAAGGTGGGAGCTGTGACCGACGCACCGATACCGGGCAAGCGGTCGGGGCGCTCCCCCGCCGCAGCGCCCGCTGCCCACAGCGCTTCTCTACGCGAGATACCGAAGCTGGCTAGCGCACCGGCGGTCGCCAGCGATTCAGCTTGTGCGGTAGTCAGTTCCACCCGCCCCGTCAGATCGAGAAACGACGTGAATGGTCCACCGAGGTCGCGCTGTTCGACAATTTTCTCGGCGAGTGCATCGCCGATGTTGCGCACTTCCCCCAGCCCCAGCCGAACCTCGAATCCACCTGCCTCGACGGTGGCATGCGCGAGGCTGACATTGATGTCTGCACCGTGTACCTGCACTCCGTGCCGGCGCGCATCGGCAACCAAGGACTGCGGCGAGTAGAAACCCATGGGCTGCGCGCGCAGAAGTCCGGCGCAGAACGCAGCGGGATGATGAAGTTTGAACCACGAGGAGTAGAAGACCAGCGCGGCAAAACTCTGTGAATGGCTTTCCGGGAAACCGAAATTAGCGAATGCATAAAGCTTTTCGTAGATCCGGTCGGCAACCTCGTCACCGATGCCGTGTAGGTCTCGCATGCCCTGATAGAACCTCGCGCGCAGTTGTTCCATCTTCTCGGTGGAGCGTTTCGATCCCATTGCCCGACGCAATTGATCGGCCTCGGACGGCGTGAAGCCCGCAACGTCGACGGCCATCTGCATCAACTGTTCCTGGAACAGCGGAACCCCCAACGTGCGTTCGAGTGCCTTCTCGAGCGACGGATGGTCGTAGGACACAGGTTCGAGTTTGTTGCGCCGACGAATGTACGGATGCACTGATCCGCCTTGGATCGGCCCCGGACGGATGAGCGCGACCTCGACTACCAGGTCGTAGAAGTTTCGAGGCTTCAGACGCGGCAGTGTCGCCATCTGCGCACGTGATTCCACTTGGAACACACCCACCGAATCTGCCCGCTGCAACATCTCGTACACCGCTGTTTCCGACAGATCGAGTTGCGCCAAATCGACTGTGATGCCTTTGTGTTCGGCTACCAGGTCCATCATGTAGTGCAAAGCTGAGAGCATGCCGAGGCCGAGCAGATCGAACTTGACCAGCCCAGCGGCAGCGCAATCGTCCTTGTCCCATTGCAGGACACTGCGATTGGCCATCCGCGCCCACTCCACCGGGCAGACGTCGGCGATGGGACGATCGCAGATGACCATGCCGCCCGAGTGGATACCGAGGTGCCGCGGATAGCCTTCGATCTGCGCCGCCAGTTCGAGTACCGGACGCGGAATATCGGTATCCGCATTCTTGTCGATACCACCCCACCGGCCGACCTGCTTACTCCACGCATCTTGCTGTCCCTGCGAAAAGCCCAGCGCCCGAGCCATGTCCCGCACCGACGACTTTCCTCGATAGGTGATGACATTGGCGACCTGCGCGGCATACGTACGCCCGTACTTCGCGTACACGTGCTGGATCGCCTCTTCCCGGCGGTCGGACTCGATGTCCACGTCGATGTCCGGCGGGCCGTCACGTTCAGGCGCAAGAAACCTCTCGAACAGCAGTTTGTTGCGAACCGGATCGACATTGGTGATGCCGATCGCGTAACACACCGCCGAGTTCGCAGCGGAACCTCTTCCCTGACAGAGGATGTCGTTGTTCTTGCAGAACGACACGATGTCATGCACCACCAGGAAATATCCGGGAAAGTTCAATCCCTCGATGATGGCAAGTTCATGTTCGAGCTGTTCGTATGCCTTCGGTGCACCTTCCGGCGGTCCGTAACGTTCCAGCGCCCCCACCATGGTGAGCTCACGCAACCACGACGCCTCGGTATGCCCGGCTGGCACGTCGAACGGTGGCAATTTGGGCGCGATGAGCTTGAGATCGAAAGCGCACTCACGACCAAGATCGGCGGCACCACTGACAGCCTCGGGATAGAGCGAGAACAGTGCCGCCATCTCCGCGCCGGACCGCAGGTGCGCTCCGCCGGTAGGGGCCAACCATCCTGCTGCCTCGTCCAAGCTTTGACGCGACCGCACAGCCGCCATTGCCATGGCGAGGCGTCGACGCGGAGGAGCGGCGAAGTGCGCGGCGGTGGTCGCCACCGTACGTAGTCCATGCTCTCTCGCCAATTCGGCCAGAACGGCATTGCGCTCGTCGTCCTCCGCCAACCCATGATGAGTGAGTTCCACCGACACTCGCTCCGCCCCGAAACGCTCGACCAGATCCCCCAAGGCATCCGCCGCTGCTTCGCGACCACCCGACGTCAAGGCTTGCCGCACATGACCTTTCCGGCACCCGGTCAGGATCTGCCAGTGGCCACCGGCCGCTTCGGTCAGCACGTCGTAGTCGTACTGCAGTTTGCCCTTCTCGCCGCCCGCCAGATGCGCGGCAGCGATCTCCCGCGAGAGCCGGCGATACCCTTCCTGCCCACGGGCAAGTACCAGGAGGTGCGTTCCACCGGGATCTGCCGTGCCGGTTCTGGGTACCGAATCCAGAGACAACTCGGCCCCGAACACGGTGCGCATTCCCCATTCACGTGCGGCTTCCGCAAACCTCACCACGCCGTAGAAGCCGTCGTGATCGGTGACGGCGATAGCTTCGAGCCCGAGACGCACTGCTTCCTCGACCAGCTCTTCCGGCGGTGATGCACCGTCGAGGAAACTGAAGGCCGAGTGAGCGTGCAGTTCTGCGTAAGGAACTACACCGGCACCACGGGTGAGCTCGCCCGCGTGGTACTCGCCGCGCTTTCTTGACCAGGCGGGGCTGTCGCTTCCATCGCCCGGAAACAAATCCTCATGTTCCACACGGCCGGGTCGTCCGGAAAGCACCCGTTCCATCTCGGACCACGTCGGCGGCCCATTTCCCCAACCCACACTGACCTCGCACCTGATCGAGTCGGCCGTCAGGGACGACCGACTGCTCGAGGATGCCGAAAGGGAAGACGCACCACATGCATCGAACTGATGTTCGATGCAGATTCAGTCTGACAGGTCACTCACCCACAGTCAACAGAGCGAATCTCAACCCTCACCGTCTCGTCACATTCAGATGTACGCATGTCTGCACTCCGTTCACTTTCGCCCCAGATCATTAGCGGCGTTCATAATCTCCATCCATACTGTTTCCAGGAGTACTACTCGTATGTCGTTCTCGCGCAACACACGTAGGTTGACGGCCGTCGCCGGCGCCGTCGCCGTTCTGGCCGCTGCCGGCTGCAGCAGCAGCGCCGACGAGGCCACCGGCTCGAACGGCGCGACCGTCGATCGCGCCGCGACCGGCGAACTGTCCTCGAACGGTGGCGCTCGTCGCATCGACGGTGATCAGTCGGCCGCAGTGCGCGACGCCGTCAATGCCTCCGGCGCGAAGAACGTCATCCTCCTGATCGGGGACGGCATGGGCGACTCGGAGATCACCGCCGCACGCAACTACGCCGAAGGCGCTGCGGGCAGCTTCCCCGGCCTCGACGCCCTGCCGATCACCGGCCAGTACACGCACTACGCACTGACCAAGGACGGCAAGCCCGACTACGTCACCGACTCCGCAGCCAGCGGATCGGCATGGTCCACCGGCACCAAGACCTACAACGGCGCGATTTCCGTCGACATCAAGGGGCAGGCCCAGTCGACCGTCCTCGAGATCGCCAAGGCGAACGGCAAGGCCACCGGCAACGTCTCCACCGCCGAGGTGCAGGACGCCACCCCCGCAGTGCAGGTCGCGCACGTCAGTGGCCGCAAGTGCTACGGACCGGAGGCGACGTCCAAGTCCTGCCCGGAGAACGCCCTCGAGAACGGCGGCAAGGGATCGATCAGCGAACAGCTCCTCGACACCCGCGCCGACGTCACCTTTGCCGGCGGCGCCAAGTCCTTCGCCGAGACTGCGAAAGCCGGTGACTGGCAGGGCAAGACACTCAATGAGCAGGCCGCCGCCCGTGGCTACCAGCTGGTGAAGAACGCCGCCGAGATGAACGAGGTCGGCAAGGCCGATCAGGATGCACCCGTGCTCGGCTTGTTCGCCGACGGCAACATGCCCGTCCGCTGGGAAGGCTCCGTCGCCACCCGTGACGGTTACCTGCAACCCGCCGAAACCTGCGTCGACAACCCCAAGCGAACCTCCGACGTGCCCAAGCTCGCGGACATGACTCAGAAGGCCATCGACCTACTGAAGGTCAACGACAACGGATTCTTCCTCCAGGTCGAAGGTGCCTCGATCGACAAGCAGGATCACGCAGCCAACGCATGCGGTCAGATCGGTGAAACCGTCGACCTCGACGAAGCTGTGCAGAAGGCACTCGAATTCGCGAAGACCGACGGAGAAACCCTGGTCATCGTCACAGCCGACCACGCTCACACCAGCCAGATCGTCACCAATGTCAGCGCCGACGACATCGCCACCATCGCCAAGGACCAGAACATCCCGGTCGAGCGCGCCCAGGAAATCGTCTACCCCGGCCTGACCCGCAAGCTGACCACCAAGGACGGCTCGGAGATGACGATCAGCTACGGAACGTCCGAGGATCCGGCCGTCGAGTCCGAAGGACACACCGGAACTCAGTTGCGCGTAGCAGCTTTCGGCCCGCATGCGGCCAACGTCAGCGGTCTCACGGACCAGACCGACCTGTTCTTCACGATGACCGACGCGCTGGGACTCGACCGTTCCAAGGTCGCAGCTCACTGATCCGATAACACCTGAATCCGCCCACCCACAGTCACACCAGAGCAGCCAAGGCGCGCACCCGATCTTCGGGTGCGCGCTTCGGGCAACTGGTGCATTTGCCTTCACCGGGTACCTCGTAGATCAGGCAGCACGACGCCCGCTGCGTGAATCTGCGTCGCCCGAATGCCACCGGCGTCAATGGATTACTTACGCGCACAGCAGATTCTCTGCGATCCACGTCCACGAAACGCGGGACCGGAATGCCCGGGTTCTCACCGCGGAGAACTTCGATCAGACCGGCCGCAAATGCACTTCCGCGCTCCCGCGCATTACCGGCGGCATCGAGGCTGCGATTGGCGATGGAGTCCGTCGTGATCGCCCACAGCGCCTGCTGCCGAACGCCGGACACCTCGGCGAGTACCTCGATCACGGGATTGAGCGAGCGGAACATCGCGTGGCCCAACTCCGCCACACTCCGCGAGATCGGGATGACCGATCCGGCAGCAAAACCGCCCAGATAGCCGTTGTCACGCAAGAAGATCCGCCCACCGTCCAACGATGGATCGGCCGCGAACCCGGTGACCATCCCGGTTCCGATCGGAATGCCGGTCAGCGTCGAGCTGGCCGAGTACCACCACAACGTGCCGTTCACTCGACTGTCCGCACTCCCCCATCGCTCTGCCGTATCGGCGACACGTGCTGCCAACCACTGGGGGTCGGTCATCAACACCGCGGGCACCGTATCCGGATACGCGCTCAGGTTGTCGAAGAACGGCACAGCTACTGCCATACGGGCGTAGATCCCGGCCACCGATTCCGTCATGCCAGCCCCAATATCTCCATCCGCGGACGTACTCCGCGTTCGACTCGCGCCCTGATGCCGAAAACCTCGGCCAACAACGGCTCGTCCAACACCTCGACCGTAGACCCACACGCGCGGAGTTCACCTTCGGTGAGCACGGCAAGGTTGTCGCAGTACTCGACTGCCAACCGTAGATCGTGCATCGTGACCACAACTGCGAGCCCCGCCGACGCAAGTTCGGTAAGCAGTTCCATCACGATCAACTGGTGACGAAGATCGAGATGATTGGTCGGCTCGTCCAACAACAGAACCTTGGGCTCCTGAGCCAATGCGCGAGCTATCGAGACACGTTGCCGCTCACCACCCGACAGGGTCGATACGTCTCGTCCGGCAAGCTCGACCAAACCGACCTGCTCGATGCACCGGTCCACGATGGTGGTATCGCGCTCCGTACTTCGGTCCAACCAGCTGCGGTGCGGAGTTCGTCCGAGCGCGATCGATTCACGAACCGACAGTCCTGCCGAGACAGTGGGTTCTTGAACACTTGCCGAGACAGTTCGGGCGATGTCCTTACGCGAGAGCGTCGTCGAGTCGACTTGATCGATCAGAACTGCGCCACCTGTCGGCGTCAAAGCGTTGTAGCAGCAGCGCAGCGCCGTCGTCTTGCCACTGCCGTTCGGCCCGACCAAGCCCAATATTTCACCGGACTTGACTGCGAAAGTGATGCCGCGCAACACTTCGCGATTTCCGAGCCGCGCCCGGGTCTCGACGAGTTCGAGCAGGGGCGCAGTTTCGGAGTCTTTCGGGAGTGTCACTGTTCTGGTCTGTGTCACTGTTCTGGCCTGTGTCACTGTTCTGGCCTGTGTCACTGTTCTGGCCTGTGTCACTGTTCGAGCCTCCGATACTGCCGGTAGAGCATCCAGACGAAGATCGGTGCACCCACGAGGGCCGTGATCACTCCGACCGGAACTTCAGTGGATTGTGCCACCGAGCGCGCAGCGGTATCCGCGGCAACCATCGCGACGGCGCCCAGCAGGGCTGCAGCAGGGAGCAGTCGAATTGCTCTGGTGCCGACGATGAAGCCGGCCAGATGCGGGATCAGCAGACCGATGAAACCGATTCCACCGGCAACGCTGACTGCTGCGCCCGCCAGTACGGAGACCGCGAGCAAGGACAAGACACGGAACCGTCGGACGTTCATACCGAGTGCAGCAGCCCCGTCGTCACCGGTCTGCAAAACGTCCATCCATCGCGAACTGAACAGAAGGGCTGTGCCGACGACGGCCAGTGTGATCGTCGGGAAGATCAGCGTCGACCATCGTGCATCACCGAATCCGCCGGCAATCCAGTGCATCACCGACGTCACGTGCCGATCATCGGCCAATACCAGGATGCAAAAGGTGATGAGCGCCGAGAATATCTGGGCGAGCGCGACACCCACCAAAATGATCGCGGTCGGCTGCGGATACCGGCCGCCGATCAGCAGTGCGAGAAACAACGGGATCATCGCCCCGACGAATGCTGCGACCGGAATCGTGAAAACCCCGAGGAGGCCGGCGCCGAAACCCAGCACCGACACGAGCACCACCATGAATCCCGCACCCGACGAAACTCCGAGCAGATACGGGTCGGCAAGAGGATTCCGTGTGACAGCCTGAGCAACAGCGCCCGACATCGCCAACGAAGCACCCACCACCGCGGCAGTGAGTGCACGTGGCAGGCGGGAGTCGATCACGATCGACTCCCGCGCCGCGGTCCACCACGTCTCGAAAGTCCCTGGCGCCAAACGGGCTCCGACTATCGCCCAGACGTCACCGACGGGAATGCGAACCGATCCCAAGGAGACGGCCAACCCCAGGACGATCGCCAAGGCGACCGCCAAGCCGACAAGCAGGGCGCCGTACCCGTAACGCGTGCGGGTCACTTCGCCGCGTCAGCGCCTGGATGGAAGGCTGTTGCGATGGTCTGTGCCGAACGCACCAACCGTGAACTCTCGAACAGGTCAGCGAGAGGAACCACGACGAACCGGTTCTGCTGCACAGCAGGGGTGGTCGCCATCAACGGCTGGGCACGGAGGAAGTCGATCTTCTGCTCGGCTGTCTTGTCGCCGTAGTCGATGACCACGATCGCCTGGGGTGCACGCTCGGCAACAGCTTCCCACGATGCGTCGATGTAGGGCTTTGTCCCTTCGGCGAAGATGTTCGAGACGCCGGAGTATTCCGCGACCAATTGACCGACGCCGACTCCGCCGATGGTCGTCGGAACCTGGTCACCGCTGTCGTAGAAGAAGGTCGGTACCGGCGCCGCGTCTCCGACCGAAGCGCGGACGGAATCGAGACCATCGCTGATCTCCTCTGCGACCTCGCGGGCGGAATCTTCGACGCCCAGGACTCGACCGAGTTGCGTGTAGTCGTTCTCGAGCAATCCGATGTCGGGGAACCCGGTGCCACAGTATTCCGAGAAGAGGAAGGTGTTGATTCCGCGCTCGCCGAAAGCGTCTCGGGAACGGCCTTGCTTCTCGTTGAAGGCACTGGTCATTCCTCCGACCACGAAGTCCGGATCGACGTCGAGAACCTGCTCCATGCTGGGGAACGTATCGGAGAGGCTGGGAATCTTGTTGAATACATCGGCGGTCTCGGCAGTTGGCGGGTTGTCGCTGTACGCCCGCCCGACAATCCGATCACCCGCGCCGATCTCGATGAGGGCTTCGGTGACGTGTCCGTTCAAAGACACGATGCGCTGCGGCGGCGAATCGAAGGTCATCTCGCGATCGCAGTTGGTCACGGACACCGGCTGTGCGAAGGATTCCGCAGCAGACGCCGACTCTGATTCCTGACCTTTGGAACAACCTGCCGAAACCAAGGCGACCGCGATGAGAACAGCGGCGGCGCGGGACGGGGAGAACTGAAGTGACACGGGGACCTCGTAAGGGCTCTGAGCCACGAATGAGAATCCGACAGACAACTCCGCCCGCACGCTGATCCTCGGCCAGAGCTCCTGCTGGACTTCCTTTTCGTAGACCACGACGAATGGATGTCGCACACCGCGCGGCGGGTAATCGGGCTTGCCGACACTCGGTGACTACCGAGAATCGACCTACCGTTGCGGGTCAGCGCCGGATTCGGACCGGCTTCCCCCACACACGTGGCTTGCAAGTGCTTCGAGCAGTATGCATGACGTTTCCGATTCAAGACCAAACGCCCACTACAGTCGATCTGGCCAGACGCCCCCACACACCGGAGTTGATACATGACACGCTGGGCCCAAACCGTCGTCGCCCGGAAATGGTGGGTACTGAGCCTCGCGGTTCTGATAGTTCTCATCAGTGGGGTGTGGGGACTCGGAGTGTTCGGCAAGCTCAGCCAGGGCGGCTTCATCGATCCGGGCAGCGACTCCGCGAAGGTCGCCGACATCATCGAAGACAATCTCGGACCGCAGACCCCGGACATCATCGCGATCTACTCGCCCACGGACGGCAAGACTCTGGACGACATCGGGCCGGCAGTGACAGCCGCCGTCGACCAATTCAAAACCGAAGTGCCGACCGCTTCGGTGAAATCGTATTGGGGAACAGACGCCGCAGCGAAGGCCAGCCTGCTCTCGAACGACGGATCCATGGCGGCCGTTGCGATCACGTTGGCACCGGACTCGGGCGTCACGCCCGCCACTTTCGCCGATCTCTTGCCGAAGCTCGAAGTCGAAGGTGCCGAGGCACAATTCGCGGGTAACACCGTCGTCGGCGTCGCATTCAACACCAAGCTCGAGAAGGACCTGGTGGTCGCCGAAGCCATCGCCATTCCGATCACTCTGGTGCTGTTGGTCTTCATCTTCGGCGGCATCGTCGCTGCTGCCGTGCCCGTGTTCGTGGGTGTACTCAGTGTCCTGAGTGCTTTGGCGGTTCTGCGAATCCTCACGCTGATCACCGATGTGTCCTCGTTCTCGATCAACGTCGCTTCTCTTCTCGGGTTGGGACTGGCCATCGACTACGGACTGTTCGTGGTCGGTCGGTTCCGTGAAGAACTGAATTCGGGCTCGGACCCGGGAGCGGCTGCTCAGCGGACAGTTCTGACGGCGGGTCGCACCGTCATGTTCTCGGGTCTACTGCTGATCTGTGCGTTCAGCGGCATGCTCGTATTCCCCCAGGCCGTCATCCGGTCTCTGGGCTTCGGCGCGATCGCTGCGGTATTGAGCGCGGCCGTCCTGTCGCTGACCGCTGTGCCTGCGCTACTTGCCATTCTGGGGCATCGCATCAACGCCCTGACATGGCGCAAGGATGCGGCGCAACGCGGCGAGGAACGCTCGCGCAAGTTCTGGGGCCGCGTCGTCACGTGGGTGATGAAGCGTCCGGTCGCAGTCTCGGTGACGATCGTGGCCGTGCTGCTCGTGATGGCCTCGCCGCTGCTCGGCGCCCGGCTGGGAGAACTCTCGTACACCGCACTACCGGACAACGACCCCGCTCGCGTCGCAATGGACACGTTGGTCAACGACTTCCCGCAAACCGGAAACGGCGCAACGATGATCCTTCAGGCCGAGGACGGGAACACTCTCACCCCGGCCGAAGGTGCAGCGATCGCCGAGTCCGCCGGTCAAGTCGAGGGCATCGGTCAGGCGACCGTCGTCGCGAGCACCAATCAACTCGTCGCGGTTCAGGCTCTCTACAGCGAGGGCTCTACACCCCAATCACAGAGCGCCGCAGTGACAGATCTGCGTGCGATCTCCGCTCCCGACGGAACGGTGCTGCTTGTCGGCGGCGGTCAAGCCATGGTCGACGACGGCAACAACGCCGTCCTGCACTGGCTACCGGTGATGATCCTCATCATGGTCGGATCCACCCTGATCCTGTTGTTCCTCGCGTTCGGTTCGGTGGTGCTGCCGATCAAGGCGGTGCTGATGGCAGCCCTGAGTCTCGCGACCACCTTCGGTGTCCTCACCTTCGTCTTCCAGGACGGACACGGCGTCGAACTCCTCGGGGTCAGTCAAACTCCGCTGGAGGCGACGTTTGTCGTGCTCATCCTGGCGGTGGTCTTCGGATTGTCCACGGACTACGAGGTTTTCCTGATGTCACGGATGGTCGAGGCCAAGAACGCGGGAGCGACGACAGAGGAAGCGGTCAAGTTCGGAACCGAGCGCACCGGCCGCATCGTGACGGCTGCCGCCTTACTCCTGATAGTGGTGACGGGGGCCTTCGCAATGTCAGGGCTGTCAGTGATGAAGTTCCTGGGCGTCGGCATGATCGTCGCGCTGATCGTCGACGCGACCATCATCCGCATGTTGCTCGTGCCCTCGCTCGTGAAGTTGATGGGCGAAGCGAACTGGTGGGCTCCTGTGTGGCTGAAAAAGGTTCACGCGAAGGTCGGCATCGGCCACTGATCGCGACTGGATCATGTCACTGAAGAGTGCCTGGGATCCTGCGGAGAGCCGTGTTTGACTAGGGGTCGTGGATGACTTACCTGAGAGTGTTGTGGTCGGCTCAGCAGTGTTTTCGCGTGTCGACTCGGACGATTCGTTGGCGTGCTGGACATCGATCATCGATGTCCAGGGGGTCGGTGACTCCAGGCCGGTGAGTCTGGTTATCGAGCCGGCCACCGTGCCGGAGTCTGCGGTGTGTGAGCTCGCTGCGACCGTGATGGCCCGGTTCGGTGAGTTTGCCGAAGTCGCCGCCGATTACCTGCGTCAACAGCTGCGTGGGCCACAGTTCGGCCTCCGCCACTCCGAACTCGTGGAGTTGGACGCCACGGAGTCACTGTTCGGCGAACCTGAGGCGGTGATCTGGGCTGACGGAACCTGGCTGCTGCGGTTCGCTGAGTCAAGGCTCGAGATGGCCGATCCTTTCGGGATCGGTGTTCTGTTCGAAGGAACGACCCCGTATGCGGTCGAGGACTTGTCGGGCGCTGAACCGGCCTAGGGTTTGCCGGCCTGGCCACTCCATCGCCTCGACGATGGTGCGCCGGTCTACTGGCGGACGGAGCATGGCCTTCACACCCTCGGAACAACGGCCGCCCACATCTCATCCGAAATCACGTCACGCGACGCAAGGACGAGCGCGCACCCCACTGCGCCCGAAACTCTTCAGCAACAGACCTAGTGGATTTCCCTGATCGGGCAGTCGTCCTCGAGGATGACTGCCCGATCGTCTAAATCGCTCCGCAGGGCGATGTTCTCCGAAGCTGATTTCGTCAGACTTGGAGCATGACAATTTTCGAATGGATCCTTGCAATCCCCGCTCTTGCGCTTGCCGTCGCGTTCTTGTTCTCCGGAATCATCTCCGCGGGCATCGACTTCGACGCCGAGGACGGGGTCATGACGCATTGATGTTCGTTTCCCTCTAGCCGCTGATCTTACTTTGGAGTAAGTTACCGACTATGGCCACATACATCGTCACTGGCGGTACCGGATTTCTCGGACGAGCTGCACTGCCACTCCTGCTCGAGCGTGATCAAACTGCTCAGATCCATGTGCTGGTCAGAGCCGGTTCTGTCGCCAAACTCGAAGAACAGGTGTCGGCAATTCCCGGCGGCGATCGCGTGCATCCGCTCATTGGAGATCTGACCGAGCCTGGGCTGGGCATCGATTCTCCCCCACCTGCCGACCACGTCCTTCACCTCGGCGCGATCTACGACATCACCGCCGGAGACGAGCAGGCTTCGACGAATGTCGAGGGCACACGCTCCGTGGTCGAACTTGCTGCGAAACTGGGAGCCACCCTTCATCACGTGTCATCGGTCGCAGTCGCAGGCGACTATCCGGGCACGTTCAGCGAGACCGATTTCGATTGCGGCCAAGGCTTTCCGACGCCCTACCACCGAACCAAGTTCGAGGCCGAGAAGCTCGTTCGAGAACGAGAAGGCCTCACCTGGCGTGTTTATCGGCCGTCTGCCGTGGTCGGCAACTCCGTCACCGGGGAGATGGACAAGATCGACGGTCCGTACTACTTGTTTCCAGGACTGGCGCTACTCGCGAAACTACCTGCAGCACTCCCCGTCCCGATCCCCAACCTCGGCGCAACCAATATGGTGCCCGTCGATTACGTAGCCGCCGCCCTCGTCGAATTGATGCACGCGCCCGGCCACGACGGCGAAGCATTCCATCTCGTGAATCCGAAACCTCAACCGGTACGCGAAATCTATGCCGGACTCGCCAAGGCCGCCGGAGCACCCCGGCCCGCACTCAGCCTTCCGGGCGTGATCGCCAAACCCTTTGTCTCGCCCTTGCCGATGGACTCGGCAGAATCGGCACGGAAGGTCTTCCTCGATCGCATCGGCATGCCTGCAGCATTGCTCGACAACATGACGATGGCGCCGACCTTCACCTCGGAGAGAACCGTTGCCGCCCTGGCCGGATCGGGACTGGCGGTCCCCGAGTTCGGGTCGTACTCCACTGTGTTGTGGAAGTACTGGCGCGCAAACCTCGATCCCAATCGCGCACGACGTAACAGTCCCGAAGGACCACTCGTGGGTCGGATCGTTCTGATCACCGGAGGCTCTTCCGGAATCGGCAAGGCATCGGCCATTGCCGCCGCTCAGAAGGGCGCCACCGTTCTCCTGATCGCACGCCGCACCGACGAACTCGATGCCGCAGTACAGGAGATTCGATCAGCCGGAGGCAAGGCGTTCGGTTACCCCTGCGACATCACCGACCACGAGTCGGTCCAGCACACGATCAAAAGCATTCTGACAGAACACGATCACGTAGACATGTTGGTAAACAACGCCGGCCGATCCATCCGGCGCGGCATTTACCACTCCACTGATCGTTTCCACGACTACGAACGAACGATGGCCGTGAACTACTTCGGCGCTGTGCGATTGGTGCTCGCCTTGTTACCGACCATGCGTTCTCGCCGCTTCGGCCACATCGTGAACATCAGCAGCGCGGGAGTCCAGGCGGCAACGCCTAGATTCTCGGCCTACGTGGCGAGCAAGGCCGCCCTCGACGGTTTCTCGGACGTAGCCGCCTCTGAAACCCTGGCGGACGGAATCACTTTCACGACCATCCACATGCCGCTGGTCGAAACACCGATGATCGCTCCGACCGGCGAATACAACAACGGCCCGATCACCAGCCCGGAAAAGGCTGCGGCAATGGTGATCCGCGCGCTGATCGACCGTCCCAAACGCATCGACGTACCACTCGGAACCCTGGGCGATCTGGGAACCCTGTTCGCACCGCACACCAAGGACCGAATTCTCAACCAGATGTACCAGGCATTCCCCGACTCTCCGGCGGCAAAGGGTCAGGTAGACAAGGAAACTCCGGCAGACGCTCCGGCAACACCGACGCGACAGCACCACTCGCGCTCGCGCATCCGCAAACTCGGCCGTCGTGCCGCCCGACTCGTGCCCGGTACGCACTGGTGACCGGTGGTGTGACTTCGCCTCGGAGCGTTTCGGCAAGAGGAACGGATCTGTAGGTTCAGTCGGCGAATCCTCACCGGGTCACGCTGACAAAAGCAATCAACCGCCAGTTGCACAGGGTTCCGTATCGGTGCCTGACCCCGGGACCACCAGACCAGACTCGTAGGCGATGACGACAGCGTGCGTCCGATTCTGAGCACCGAGCTTTGCCAGCACGTTCCCGACATGCGTTTTCACTGTCTCCAGGCTCACAACCAGAACCTGAGCAATATCCGAGTTGCACAGCCCGGTGGCCATCAACCGCAATACCTCTTCCTCCTTTGCTGTCAGCGCTGCATTCGGGAACGCCTCAGCGGAGACCAACGGGCGGGGCGTAACCATCCGGCGTAGCGCGGCAGGGAACAGGATCACTTCGCCCGCCGCCACCACACGTACTGCCGCTGCGATCTGCGGGACTGGGAGCCGCTTCAGCACGAAGCCACTCGCGCCCGCACTGAGTGCGGCCGTGACGTAGCCATCGTTTTCGAAAGTGGTGATTACCAAGACTTTCGGCGGTTCGGTGCACTCGGCCTGGAGGTGCCGAGTTGCCTCTATTCCGTTGCGCAGCGGCATCCGCACGTCCATCAGCACCACATCCGGACGAAGTTGCCGCGAAAGCTCCACTGCTTCGATACCGTCGGAAGCCTCGCCGACGACCACAATCCCGGGCTGAGCTGCGAGCAGCATACGCAGGCCGCTGCGGGTAACGTCGTCGTCATCCGCAATCAGCAGGGTGACTGGCATGCTTGCAGGTTTGGCGGCGTCCTCACTCCAATTGGCTTCGGTCATCGTGCCACCCGTACCGGCAACTGAACACTCAATCGCCAGCCCTGGGCTCCGTCCGGTCCAGCCTTGAACTCACCGTTCAAGAGTCGCACGCGCTCGGCCAAACCTGCCAGGCCGCGCCCTGATCTTCGAACTACGTCTGCCTTTCCCCCGGTCACTGCCCCGATGCTGTTGACCACTCTGAGCTCGACGCTCTCCGAGCCGACTGCCACCGTGATTTCGATCGGCCCGCTGTCCCCGTGCCGCAGAGCATTGGTCGTCCCCTCTTGCAGGATCCGGTACGCCGCGCGAGAGAGTGTCCCCTGGATCTGTGAAAGGTCACCCGACAGGTTCACCTCCACAACCGCCCCCGCATGCCGCAACCGATCAATTAACGCAGGCAAGTCCGACAGCGTCCGAGAAGGTACAGCCCCAGGCCTCTCCTCGCGAAGTACACCCAGTACGTAGTCCAGGTCCTCGAGCGCTGCCCGTGTCGACTCCTCGATGCTACGCATGGCGGCCCTCGCCGCGGCAGGATCGGAGGCAAGCACCTCGCCGGCCACCGCCGCCTGGATCGTGGCGGCGGTGAGCGTGTGTCCGATCGAGTCGTGCAACTCGTGAGCGACCCGATTACGTTCGGCCAGTTGCAGTTCACGTTCTTCCGCCAGCGCGAGCCGTTCAGCCGTGGACGGCCCCAACAGTCGTGGCGCCAGCCATCTCAGCAGTGTTGCCACCAGGACACAAATTCCTACCGCAAGCAGGAGGCAGCCGGCCGCCACGATCCAGGTCCATCCACCCGTCACGTCAACCGACGTATCGAACAGACTGATTCGCGCCGTGCCGCCGAACCAGTTCCCCGGGAGCGAAATCCCCATGATGAAAAGGACGCTGGTCGCGAGCGCCGCCAGCCAACCCACCATGACATGCAGGACAATCCAGAGCGGGGCCCGCCAGCGATCAATGTCCGAGAGGTTAGGAGTACGGTGTCCGAGCGCTGGACTCGGCAGCGACACCTGCAGCAGTCGGCGGGCAGTAACGATGAGCGCGCGTCGCACAGGATGCACCAGGCCGAGTGCTCCTACCAAAGTCACCCATATGAGCAGGACCGAAAGCACCCGGACGAACTCGGGTGCGGATTGCCACGCGAGAGCAGGCAACATCGCAACCACCAGAAGTGGCAGGCTTGCCAACACACCACAAAAGGCGAAAAGTACAGCTGAGTATGTAGAGCCCCGCATCAGCGGTCGTAGTCCTGTGATCATGATTCGACAAGTATGACTGGGCCGCTCGGCGATGGCCTCCCCCGATCGAGGGAGATGGTTTTCCCGCGTCGGAGCGATGCGCGACCAATCCTCCAGCAGACAGGATCGTGTCCAGACCGATCAATCTCTCCAAGGAGTTCTACTGATGCGCCGCCACAGTCGACAGGGCCAGCCTCCCTCACCCCAAAGACAAAGCCGGAAACGGCACCGCGCCCTCTGTTCCGTCGCAATGACTCTCAGCGTGGTCACCCTCGGTGCGTGCTCGTCGTCCGCCGATACCGTCGCTGCGCGGCACGATGCGGTTCAACACTCACTCGACGCACTGGTGAGCGAGGACGGACTACCCGCCGCCCTCGCAAGCATCCAAGACCGAAACGGCAACTCCCACAACTACACCGCAGGAGTCGGTGACCTGACCACCGGATCAGAGGTACCCCCCAACGGCCAGATACGAATCGGCAGCAACACCAAAACCTTCACCGCAGTAGTGGTCCTGCAACTGGTCGCCGAAGGAAAGATCGAACTCGACACCCCCATCGAGACCTACCTACCCGGACTCGTCCGCGGAGACGGGATCGACGGCCACAACATCACCATCCGCCAACTCCTCCAACACACCAGCGGACTCCCCAACTACAGCAACTACCTGGAAGACGAAGTCCGATATTACGACCCACGCGAACTTCTCGACATCGCGCTCGAACATCCTGCCGACTTCGCCCCCGGAACGAGTTGGAAGTACAGCAACACCAACTACGTCCTCGCTGGCCTACTCGTACAGAAGATCACTGAAAAACCCCTCGCCGAGGAGATGAACCGGCGAATCTTCGCGCCGATCGATCTGCAGCACACATACTTTCCTGAACCATACGACGAGAAGATCTCGGAACTTCACCCCCGCGGCTACTACCGGGAGTCATCGGACGCGCCTCCCGTCGACATCACAGAGATAGACCCCTCGTGGGGATGGGCCGCAGGGCAATTGATCTCCACCACCTCGGACCTCAACCAGTTTCTCCACGCACTCCTCGACGGACGACTGCTCCCCGCAGCCCAACTCGACCAGATGCGCACTACCGTCCCCGCGGAGGAAACCTTCGGACCCGATGCCCGCTACGGACTTGGATTGGTCAGCCGCCCGCTACCGTGTGGCGGCCTGTCCTGGAGCCACGGCGGCAGTTTCCCTGGATACGAGACACGCGGGGGCGCTACCGACGACGGACGCGAAGCGAACATCGCGGTCAGCATGCAAGTAGTCGACGACGCCACCCGGAGAAAACTCGAACACGCGGTGGATATCGCCCTTTGTCGCTGAGGCCTCCTGTCAATCACCAAAGGCCGCCTACTCCGAAATAGCTCGTCAAACCGACAGTATCGGCCGCGAGACGCCGGACTCCGAGGTGCAGCCAGCTACACCCCGTACGCTCCGGCACGCACCACCGAGAGACTGCACTTCGCACCATGGAGGACGCGTACGCACGTCAATACTGTTCTCTGCATGTGGAACTCACCACGAGATTCGACGAACAGGAGACCACAACCAATGACCACCCTTCGACGTCGCCCCCTGCTCACCGTGCTTCCGGCAGTCACCGCTGCAGCCCTCATATTGGGCGTGAGCGGATGTGGTGACACCACTGACTCCACTGATTCCACTCGGCAAAGCGACGCTGCCGTGCAACAGGCGCTCGACGGCGTCATCGAGCAGGGGATCCCCGGCGCACAACTCGTGATCTCCGACCCGTCGCGGGGCACTCGCATCATTCGTGCAGGAATGGGAAACACCGCCACCGGCGAGCCTATCCCCGATGATGCGCGGGTCCGAATCGGCAGCAACACAAAGGCCTTCGTCTCGACCGTCGTCATGCAACTCGTCGACGACGGACTGCTCGACCTCGATATGAGCATCGAGCACTACCTGCCCGGAACGGTCGTAGGCAACGGGAACGACGGCAACCGAGTCACCATTCGAGATCTCTTGCAGCACACCAGTGGACTGACGGACTACCTCGCCGCCGGCGGAGCACGGCCGGAAGACATCAAGCCCGGCCAGCTGCTGGTGGGGACAAGCGCACAACCACCGGAGCACTTCTCCCCCACTGAACTGGTCGATATCGCGATGTCTCTTCCACCCGGCCCGGCAGCCAAAGACAAGGCTGTCTATTCGAACACGAACTACATTCTGCTCGGGATGCTCATCGAGAAGGTCACAGGACGCCCTGCCGCGCAGGAGATCACCACCCGCATAATCGATCCGCTCGGACTGATGGACACCTATTTTCCCGCCTCCCGCGAGACACAGATCCGCGGTTCTCATGCACAGGGCTATCACCCGATTGACGGCATTCAGGTCGATGTCACCGATGGCGACGTGTCGTGGGCCGACACCGCAGGTGCGATGGTCGCAACGGGCGCCGACCTCAACACTTTCTTCACGGCTTTGCTACGCGGCGATCTCGTCTCGAATGACAGGCTCGCCGAGATGAGACACACCGTGCCGTTCGACAGGAGCCCGCAGGACAGCTACGGACTCGGACTAGTCCGCGTGAACAGCTCCTGCGGGAAGGAGATCTGGGGTCACGGCGGCGGAATTCCCGGCTTCGGCACCTCGGGCGGAGTCGATACCACAGGACGCGCTGTGACTCTCACCCTCAATCACATCCCGATGAGCGAGGACGCCTTCGTAGCAGCACAGCGAGTTGTCGACGCAGCGATGTGCGAGAAGTGAAGGAAACATGTTCGTGCACGACTTCGCACGCAACATCGAACAACAATTCTTCCCGAGCGAACGATGTCCCGAACCTACCAATCCTCAGGAGTTCTACTGATGCGTAACAATATTCGAAAGGGCTTCCCTTCCTCAGATCGCCGGCAGGACCGCAAACGGCACCGGACCTTTTCGGTCGTTGCCGCGGCGGCCCTCGGTGCCATGACGCTGGCGTCCTGCTCGCCGTCATCCGCCCTCAGTCCCGATACCGTCGGTTCTTCCTCCACCGAGTCCGACGCGGTTCAACGCTCCCTCGACGCGCTGGTGAGCGAGGACGGACTACCCGCCGCCCTCGCAAGCATCCAAGACCGAAACGGCAACTCCCACAACTACACCGCAGGAGTCGGTGACCTGACCACCGGATCAGAGGTACCCCCCAACGGCCAGATACGAATCGGCAGCAACACCAAAACCTTCACCGCAGTAGTGGTCCTGCAACTGGTCGCCGAAGGAAAGATCGAACTCGACACCCCCATCGAGACCTACCTACCCGGACTCGTCCGCGGAGACGGGATCGACGGCCACAACATCACCATCCGCCAACTCCTCCAACACACCAGCGGACTCCCCGATTACGGAATACACGTCAATGACGAAGAGATCAGATACCGCTACGCCGACCCCCACGATTTGCTCGACGTCGCGTTCCAACACCCCGCCGACGCACCGCCCGGAACGAGTTGGGGGTACAGCAACACCAACTACATTCTGGCCGGCCTACTCGTACAGAAGGTTACCGGCCGCCCCCTCGCCGAGGAGATGAATCGACGTATCTTCGCGCCGATCGGCCTGCGCGACACCTACTTCCCATCCCCGGGAGACATGACCATCCGGGGTCCCCATCCCAAGGGATACCACCGCACCGCACCAGACAGCCCACTGAGTGACGTCACAGAGATGGACCCGTCGTGGGGATGGGCCGCAGGGCAGCTGATCTCCACCACCTCGGACCTCAACCAGTTCCTCTACGCGCTACTCGACGGACGACTGCTCCCCGCAGCCGAACTCGACCAGATGCGTACCACCGTCCACGTCGGCGGGCCCACCGGACTCGAGTACGGCCTCGGCCTCACCAGCAGGACTCTCTCGTGCGGCGGGGTCTACTGGGGCCATGGCGGCGACATAGTCGGTTACGAGACCCGCGGCGGCATCACCGACAACGGGCGCGCCGTAAACCTTGCGGTGACTGCTCTTCCCACGACTGCGTCCGCCACGCAACACGTCGTAGACACCGTGGACAGAGCTTTGTGCAGTTAAAGCTCTGGTGACAGCGTCACCCGGAATCTCACCCGAGTGACGCTGTACCGCCCGACGAAACATTCGGTCGGTTATTGGCCGAACGGACCAATGCGGCCTACGTGTCCGCTGCCACACTTCATCAGTCCATGCGGCACAACGCAATTCAGGAGGCATGATGAAGTCGGAACGCGCCACAGTTGAGGAACCCTCGCATAGCGGCGGCAAGTCGATACAAAACATATTGGACAACAAGTCAATTCGTCGAACAACGACTATGACTGTTGGGCTGCTCAGTACGATCTGGATGATCGACATGATAGATCGCGTGATGATCGGGCTTGCACTGCCGATGATCGGAGACGAATTCTCCCTCAGTAATACGCAATTGGGCGGAGTCGTGTCGATCTTCGCCATCTTTTACATGCTCGGGCAGGTCCCCGGCGGCATGCTGGCCGACCGATTCGGACCCCGGCCACTGTTGATCGTTGCGTTGATCCTGTGGTCGGTGTTCACCGCACTGACAGGATTCGCCTGGGGACTCGTCTCGCTGATGGTCATGCGTGCGATGTTCGGGCTCAGCCAGGGTCTCTTCCCAGCAGCGTCGTTCAAAGCTCTGGCTGAGCGAACCCGTCCGAAAACTCGCGCCACGGCCATGGGCTTCATGATCGGTGCAAACAACCTGGGCCCCGGCATCGCACCATTGATCATCGCCCCAGTTCTCATGGCCGTCGGTTGGCGGGACGCATTTTGGCTGGTGGCCATAGTCGGCGCCGTGATCGGCACAGTCGTCTGGTTGGTGCTCCCGGCGCCGTTGGACACAGAGATCACGGAAGATCCGGAGGCCGCACTGCAACCGCTCGCCAGTGAACACTCACGCGCCGCGGTATTCAAGTCCGTTTCGGTCTGGAAGTTCGCACTTCTGTTCTGCCTGGCTAACATGGCCGGATATGGGCTGTTGACCTGGGTGCCGAGCTACCTCCTCAACGAAAAGGGGCTCTCGCTGATCGATACGGGAATCTTCGCGGCGATCCCGTTCATCGTCACGGCATTGGCCATCGTCGTCGGTGGACGTCTGGTGGACAAGTACTTTCACGACAGCGCGCGCATTCTGCTCGTTCCGTGCATGGCCACCTCCGCCATTCTGCTGTTCTTGATGACTACCACCGATACCGTCGCGATGTTCACGTTCTATCAAACCCTCGCGATGGGCGTCAGCGGACTGTGCTCGATGTCGATCTTCGCCCTCCCGTTGCGGGCATTGCCTGCCGAATTCCTCGGTTCCGGAATGGGTTTGATCAACGGTTGTGGACAGCTCGCCGGTTTCATCACCCCCCTCGTGATGGGATGGATGGTGGACCAGTTCTCGTACATGGCCGCGTTCGGAGTCCTGGTCGGCGCGACGGCTGCGGCGGCTCTGGTGGCCATGATCGTTCCGCAAACCCCGGCGAAATTCTGAGGGCTCTCACGTGGTCCGGCGAAGTGGCCGCTGAAGGGTCGTTCCCGGCAGTGGCCGCTTCGCCGATCCGGAGCTGACCCCGGTGCCAGCTCGTCACCTCACTGCATCGAACCCGTTGCGCGAGCGCCGAAGTGCGCGCCCTGCAAGCATCCCCGTCGGCACCCCGTCCGACAGTGCCGGTTGCCCATTGACCACAACGTGCCGCATTCCGGTCGCATACACTCTTGGGTTGTCGTATGTCGCGAGATCCTCTACCTGCGAGGGGTCGAAGATCGCCAGATCGGCGTATCCCCCTGGCGCAATGTAGCCCCGCTTCGCCAAACCGAAGTTTTCAGCAGGAAGGCTGGTCATTCGGCGAACGCATTCCTCGACTGATTGCCCGCCAATGCCGCGGGTGTAGCGGCTCAGAATACGGGCGAAAGTTCCGAATGAACGGGGGTGGACGGGTTGCCCCGCGAAAAGGGTCTCCGTGCTTTGAGCATCGGCATCGGAACCAACCGAAACCCAGGGACGCTCGAAGGCAGTTCGCGTGTTGTCCTCCGACGCAATGAAATAGGCAGCCTCGGCTGTGGGGAGAGCGTCGAGAACAGCCAGTATGGTGTCTACCGGGTCGTGATGCCCCATCCTCCGAGCAATAGATCCCAGAGCTTCCCCCGCTCGGATCCCGAGTGCCGGTACCTCGGACAAGATCGTCACCCCATCGGCGCCTCCGGACGCAGCGTAGAGATTCTCCCAGTCCTCGTCCTCACGATGGATCCTCTCGCGGATCTGCTCTCGGACACCGGTCGAGTTCAGGTGCGTGCGCCCGACCGTCGTGTCACGACACCGAAACTCCGGTGGCAACGCGGCACTGAGCAGCGTGTTCCCCGCCTCGTACGGATATACGTCCGCGGTGATTCGCACACCGTCCTCGCGAGCCGACTCAACCAATTGCAAGGCCTCGGACATTTTGTGCCAGTGCGACTTACCAGCAACCTTGAGGTGGTAGATCTCCCCGCGCGCTCCTGTCGTTCGAGCGATATCGACCAGTTCCTCGATGCTTTCGAGAAACCTCTGCCCTTCGCTTCGGAGATGGCAGATATGGACGGCATCGTGTCTGGCGAGCACCTGCGAAAATGCTCGCAACTCGCCGGAATCCGCATAGCTTCCGGGTGGATAGATCAGAGCCGAACCCACTCCGAGAGCTCCATTTTCAAGCTCCTCGTCGAGCAGGGCACACGCTTCGGCCAGCTCTTGTTCACTCAACAGGCGATTGTCCACACCCGCAACCACCATGCGCAGATTCGCCGCGCCGACGAAGCTCGCCACGTTGAAACCGACGCCGTTCGTCTCCAAGGATTCGAGAAAATCATGCAACCTCGGCCAATGTGATTGCACCCCAGTTGGAATCGCGCCCAATCCGAGCATCGCCGGAGTCATCGAACCCGTGACCGGTCCGAGAGACACGCCTTCACCGAAGACCTGGGTTGTGACCCCCTGATACAAGTCCGACAATCCTCGTGGGTCTTGCTGCAGCGTGAGGTAACTATGGCTGAGCACATTCACAAAACCGGGAGCCACCATGCAACCGCGAGCATCGATGTCGATCGCCCCCGGCACAGCACCGATCGTTCCGACTTCCACGATCGTGTCACCGGAGATCGCAACATCCGCTTTCCTGGGCGGGCTCCCTCTACCATCGAGCACAGTCCCGTCCCGAACGACGATTGTCGGCAGCATCACGTCTCCTCCACGGTGGCCTTGCTGTCGCGAGATGCGACCCTGTTCACTTTGCTGAATCGTGGAAGCGAAATCTTGTTCCAGACACACATACGCGATGCAAAATTGGTGCCGCCCTACCAAACTGGCCCATGGTTCCGATCATGCCATCGGTCAGCCGACGACCCCGCGGATCTCATTCTCGGAGGCATTGGCGCCCGTGCAGACAACAGCAACGCGCTTGCCAGCGAAGGTGTTCGGATGCGCATAGACCGCAGCAAGTGCGGCCGCACCGGCGCCTTCGCTCAAAGTGTGAGCGTCGTAGAGCAACGCCCGCTGCGCGAGGGTGATGTCATCGTCCGTGACGAGCAGGAATCCCCCGAGGCGTTCACGCAAGACACGTTGAGTGAGTGCGAACCCGGCACCGGTCGCAAGCCCTTCGACACGGGTGGTGTTCGAGCGCTCGACGCACGTGCCGGAACTCCACGAGTCATGTGCGGCTCGTGCGGCCTCAGACTGCACTGCGAACACCTCGAGGTGCGGTGCAAGCGCACTGGCGACGAGACACGCCGCCGCCGCACCGCTGCCGCCACCGACTGGGACCACCACCGCGTCCAGATCAGGTTGTTGTTCGAGGAGTTCGACGTAGGCCGTTGCAACACCGGCGAGGATTGCCGGCTCATTGGCGGCGCTCACGAGACGCAGGCCGTCACGTTCGCTGATGAAATCGGCATGAGCACGTGCCTCGTCGAAGTTCACACCGTGCTCGATGAGCTCGGCTCCGAGCATGCGGACAGCGTGAGCCTTGACTGGATTTGCCCCAACCGGCATGACGATCACACACCGCACGCCCGCACCCGCCGCGGCATACGCCAAGGATTGAGCATGGTTTCCGGTCGAGTAGCCGACAATCCCCCGCGCCCGCGTCGCCTCATCCAGTCCTGCCACCAGGTTCAGTCCGCCGCGAACCTTGAACGCACCCGTGGGGTGCACGTTCTCGTGTTTGACGAACAATTGGCTGCACGAGCCCGCACCCAAGGTCGGGTGCGATATCAGGGGCGTGACCGGTAGATGCCGACGGACGACCTGACTGGCACGCTCGATGTCTGCCCATACGGGTGGATGTAGCTGGTTTGATGCCGTGAGATCAGATGCCGGTGCCATGTGATTCACCCTGCCAAACACCGATTCATAGATCCAAAACGTGTTTTCGTCCAAAGCATCGAAATCTTCTATGATTTTGGCATGCTCGATCTAATTCGGCTGAGGGTCCTGGTCGCTGTTGCACAGGAAGGGTCGGTGACAGCCGCCGCCGATTCTCTCGGTTACGCGCAGCCCTCCATCAGTCACCACCTTCGACAGCTCGAATCGGAAGTCGGGGTTCCACTGTTCCAGAGAGCGGGTCGTGGACTGCGCCTGACGGACGCCGGCGCAGTGCTGGTTCGGCGAGCCACCGAGATCCTCGGCCACGTCGACGCAGCGGTAGCCGAAGTCCAGACGTACGCAGGACTGAGGGCCGGGCGGGTACGACTGGCCGCATTCCCGTCAGCCCTGGCGAGTTTGATTCCGCAGGCGATGGCAGCGTTCACGTCCCAGTACCCCGATGTGTCCATCAGCCTCGTTGATGCAGAACCACCCAAAGCACTTGCACTGCTTCGTAACAACGATGTCGACGTAGCTGTTGTCTTCGCGCACGAGGACACCCCTGAAGTCGGGCTCAAGCATGTCGCGCAGACGACTTTGCTGGAAGATCCGTTGTACCTGATCACCTCTACGCGGAATGCAGATGCCGCCAACGAGATCACGGACTACGCCGGTGAGACCTGGATTGCCGGTTGCCCGAGCTGCCGAGCCCACCTCCTCACCGCTTGCAATCGAGCTGGATTCAATCCGCGGATCGAGTTCGAGACCGACGACTACGTCGCCGTCCAAGCCCTGGTCGCCTCCGGAAGCGGGGTAAGCACCCTTCCGGCCCTCGCCCTCCAGGCACATCAGAACCCGAGTATCCGCGCACACCGCATTCCCGGCGAGCGACGCACTGTCTCCGTCGCAACCTACGGCAAACCTCCACTTGCTCCCGCGATCGACGCGTTCGTCAGAACTCTGACAGCGATATCCGAATCCATGCGTGAGCGCGTCGAATTGGATGGGCACCAAGATAACCGGTGACCTCAGGTCCGGCCGACCACCGCGACTATCAGTGCGGCAAGTTCGCTTCGAGCATCGTCGGGCGAGAGCGCTCCCGCTACCGCCGCATGCGAGAGTGCCTCTGCAGCACCGAATATTGCGGTCATCGAAGGTTGCGCAAGTCCTCCGCCCGCACCAAAGGGAGTCAGCACCTCCCGACATCGTTCGGAATAGGCGTGTTCCGATTCACGCTTGACCCGCTCCAGCTCGGGCGAACCCTCTAGCGCTGCAAGCACACCCGACAGTTCACGCCCCTGCGCCAGCGAACATCCGACGTAGGAGTCGGCGATGGCATTCGCGCGTCCGTTCAGAGACTCATCCGCGGCATCGAGATACTCCTCGAGCATCACCGTCTGACGATCGTCGAATTCCTTGAAGAGGGCTGCCAACAACGCGGCGCGAGAGGCGAAATGGCTGTATACAACTGGCTTTGCAACGCCGGCACGTTCAGCCAACCGACCAAGGGTCAGCGCGTCCGCACCCTCATCTCGCACCAACGCCCACGACACCTCCACGAGTTGTTCGTACCTGCCGGCTCGCGACAGTCTCGTACGTGCCATCGGACACCTCCTTGCGCTATATACCAATAGTAACCTACTCTTAGTACATAAGCGCACCATCTACCGAAGGACGCTCATGACCACACTCGTCGTAGTCTCCCACCCCGATCCCCAGTCACTTACCCAGCATGTCGCCCGTTCTACCGCCGACGCGATCCGCGACCTGGGCGGCGACGTCGACTTCGCGGACCTACATGCCGAGAGTTTCGATCCCCGATTCGCCGAAGCCGATGTGAACCTGTTCCGCGGCAAAGGGACTCCCCCGGCCGACGTTGTAGCCGAGCAGGACCGAATCGATCGTGCAGACGATCTGATTCTCGTGTTTCCGATGTACTGGTGGTCGATGCCCGCACTACTCAAAGGTTGGATCGATCGAGTCTTCGTCAGCGGATGGGCGTACGAATTCACCCCGGGAAGCGAATTCGTGAAGAAACTGGACCGACTCACCGTCCACCTGATTCCAGTCGCAGGTGACGACGCCGAGAGTTTCGACCGACACGGCGTGTACGAGGCCTTCCGGACACAGATCGAACGCGGAATCATCGAATATTGCGGTGCCACACTGGGATCGACAACCTTCGTTCACGAGTCGGACACGAAGAGCCGAGACGTCCTCGCCGCAGAAATCCACGACCTCAGCGAAAGCATCGCGTCCCGTGTCGCCTACCCTGCGACCGCGACTTCCCGTTGACGGTCAAAAACGGTCAACTGGCGCTTGACCGGCCCGTGGCCGCCCAGTAGCGAAGCGTGTCTCCCGAATGGCCGAGGTTGCGCGACAACTGATCAGCTGGGCGCACGCTATCGAGAAGTCCCCCACACCCTTCGATAACATTACGCGAACCCGCGTTCGTTTCGTCGCAGGTAATCAGGACGCGACTGAGCCCCACCGGGTCGCCGGCATACGTGAGCACTTCCCCCAGAGCAGCCGACGCTATCCCTTTCCGGCGTTCCGACGGCCTGACCCCATAGCCGATATGACCACCGACATCGGCCAAGAACTCATTCAAGCTGTGCCGCAACTGGATAGCACCGAGATACCTGCCGTCTCGAACGATCCACCAGTTGGTTGCCGGGACAATGTCGGGCCCCGGCAACGCCTCGGGCTGCGCCAACAACTCCTGCACCCAGTGCCCGAACCCATCGCGGGAGGCAAGGTCGAGATCCAGACGTTGCGCAACTCCCAAGGCCGAGCCGGGCTGATCCGCCTGCGGTCCACCCCACTCGTCACGCGACTCCAACCAGGACACCCACAAGGCCTCGTCAGGCGCAACCAAATCGACTGTCATAGCAGCGATGCTACGTCGCACCCGCAATGGTCGAGACTTCGCCTCAATCCATCGCAAAAGCACATAGTGTCGATGTATGAGTGGACGATTCACAGCTGGGGTCTTTATCGTCGTCGTCAGTGTCGTCGCCGTTGCGTTGGTTTGGACCGGCGTTCGAGACTATGAATCTTTCACTCCACCGGTCGCGACGGCGGTCGATCGGGCAGACTGCCTCGCCCCCGATATCACCGCCGCGCTCGTAGCCCCCGAGGCACGCGACAGCAGCATCGCACTTCGCCCCGAGGGAAGTGGTTACCCGCCTCCTGATTTCAGCCCCGTTGCCGTTGTTCGATGCGAACGCGGAGAAACGTCCGACGGTGGGTTGACCATCGACTCCATACGCCTCGAGGGGGACATCCACGCGGTGGACGATGCATTCCGCGAACAGTCTCGTCGATTCCTGCCAACGTCTGGGCCGACTGCGCGTACCGTCTCGTCCCGCCAGCCGGTTTGTGGCTGGTAGACGAAGCAGGAGCAGCCATACGCCCTACCTGGCCGACCGCGCCCTGCGGACTGCAAGAGAAACCACACGCAGCCCTGAGCCAACTACATGAGATCAGCCGCGCGCAGCATCCGGTCGACGGCATCTCCTCCGATGACGCCGGAACCTGCGCGGAGTCGATCGGACAACCGTTCGCGACGACCACTGAAGCTGACATGAGTCGCATGGCAGAACACGAAGACACTCACGCGCGCCCACTGACGGAAACAGCTTTGGCTACACCGATTTCCGACGTCGGCAGACTACTGGTGTGCCGCTATTCCACCGAACCGCCGCTGCCCGAGTCCCGAATCCGCTTGTCACGCCAGCAGAGTACTGATCTGATGGAGGTTGCATCCACCGCGCCACCTGCAGGCCCATGCGATCTCGTCGCCCATCACATCGCTTCGATCGACGTACTTCGTCCCGACGGATCGGGCGGCACGCGGATGGCAGTCGAACTCGACGGATGCCAACGCGTAAACCTCCTCGGACAACGTCAATTACCGCCCGCAGTCATTGCGCTCCTGTTGCAGTAGCGATGACCCACACCCGAGTTCATCGAGACTGATCGTAGAAAACCGACGATGAAATCACAGGTCTCGAATCGACGTGACGACAACCGGCCTGACCGGCTTGGGCGCCGCGCCGCAACTCGGTGGACGCGGCGCGAGTTCGGAGACTGCAGTCTCCACGGCCCATTGCCGGCCGTCCACATGTGCGACGACGCATGTCCCGTCACTCGCCTGCTCGATGACAGCCAAGTCGTCGATTCCGCAGGTTATTTGCTGTCGCACAGCAATTTCCGAAGCCTGCCCCGCAGGAGACCAACAACTCCGTCCACGCAGGCCTGGCAAATGGACCTGATCTCGGGAAGCCACCTCCACGGCCGTGACACTCTCACTTGCCGACAGACGGCCGTACGTATTGCCGCTCGGCAACAGGATCATCGACGGCGCGAATCGGTGCCCGCCGGTATGCGAACACTCCCACACCTGGGGTCCGAAGGACGACATCAGCGCTGCGGCGATCGGCCTGCCGAATACAGCGCAGCACTGGTCGCGCTTGCCGTGTGCGCAAACCAATACGACTGGCTCGGTCACTTGCTCGCCCAGTCCTGGTGGCGGCCCATCCAACAAGAAGAAATCGACGTCGAGTAATTCCATCGGCGAATCGATGTGCAACCTTTCACACCATGAGTCGCTCGGATCGGAGCGCGCAAGCAGGACGGTGTGTCCATCAGTCATCGGATCGGTACGCCCGGGTCGCCGAACGAACATGATTCGTACGTTCGCTGCATCGGCTCGGCGGCTCAGCTCGGCGGCAAGCTCCTCCCCCAAGGCCGTACCGTCCAACACGTCACGACCCCACGCGGCATTGAATTCGAGGCATACCCAGCCCTGCACGACGGCAGCGCTGCCTGCCAGCGGCTCATCGACAGCAGACAGTGCGGAACAGGTTTCGGCTTCGATCACGAGGCCCATTGTGTCAGCCTCGCTGGGTGTCGATTCGCAAGTCCCTGTGGCCCAGTGACGCGGCAGCTCAATAGAACTTCTTGCCCTCCGTAAGCTGGTTCACGAACTTCTCGATCCGCCTGGCTCGCGTCTCCGGACGCTTTGCCTCCTGCAGTCGGTACGCGATGGTGAATCGGTTGGTGGAATTGAGCGTCGCGTAGAACTCACGAGCCTTCGGGTTTTCCGCGAGCGCATCGAGAAAGTCTTTGGGGACCTCGGCCTTGGCTGATCCCTCGTACGCGCGATCCCATCGACCGTCGGCCTTGGCCTTCTCGATCTCGGCGATGCCGGAAGGCTCGAGAAGTCCCGCAGCGTCGAGGCGGGCGACTATCTCGACGTTGCGTTTGGACCACGGACTCCGCGCGGTGCGTCGCGAAAACTTCTGTACGAAGAAATCGTCGTCGATTCGCCGTGCGAGGCTGTCGATCCAGCCGAAGCACAGGGCAACGTCCAACGCTTGGTCGTAGTCGATCGAACTGTGCGACGAGGTCTTCTTGGCCATTTTCAGCCAAAGGCCGGGGACCAACTCGTGGTTCTCGGACAGCCATCGACGGAACTCTGCTCCGTCAGCGAAGTATTCGGTGCCGAGTTCGACTGCCATCAGTGCTCCTCATTTTCGCGATACCCATACTCTGACAAAACCCTGCGACAAATATCCGAGAGTTCCGAGTGCGAGCACCCATTTGGCAATACTGACGGTCGAAGCGGCGCGAACCCTCGAGTCGGTGATCCTGTCGCGATGATCGAGGAAATGGAGTCCGACCACGTTCTCGACGTAGTCGCCGGCCGCCGACAGTACGGGCACTACGGCAAGGGCGCGCCGAGTTGCCGGGGAAAGGGGAACCCACTCCCCGAGCCTCGTGCCCGCTGACCGCAAAGCCATCGCGTAGATCGCGGGATGTACGAAGTCGGGGTAGTAGTGACTACGAAATCGTGCCGTGGCCTCTGCGTCCATGGAGTCCAATATTTCGACGTACCGGCGAGCAGAGAAGGCCGTCTGCACTTCCAATACTTTGGGAGCCACCGGCCCGAGTAGGCGAGCAATATTCGCTTGTGAGACAACAAAAGCGGTAGTCCACAGTGCCATCGCCTTCGCAGATCCAGTTGGTGCCATGCCACGATCGTGCCATCTTCGCACAACAGAACGGAACGGCCCGACGGAAGAGCTCGCCGAAAATGTGAATGAGGTTGTGAAAAACGGGCATTCCGTATCGATCATCGGTCCGATAGCGGGGAGCGCGCATGTCGCCCAAGTCCAACCCGACTGTTCTGTTCATCCACGGACTTTGGATGCACCCGACCACGTGGGACCCCTGGGCGCAGGTTTTCAACGCGCAGGGATACCCCACGATGGCGCCGGGGTGGCCAGGGGACGCGTCGACCGTGGGTGAGACGCGTGAACACCCGGAAGACATCGCGGGACACGGCATCGAGGACGTGACGGATCACTACGCCAAGGTGATAGCCGATCTCGACGAACCACCGATCGTGGTGGGGCATTCGTTCGGAGGTTTGATCGCGCAGAAACTGCTGGGCCAGAAGTTGGCGACCGCGGCAATTGCCATCGACTCGGCTCAGCCCAAAGGGGTGTTGAAACTTCCCCTCGTTCAACTGGGCAGTGTTTTCCCGGTCCTGTCCAACCCCGGGAACTACCGGAAGGCGTACTCACACAACAGAGAGTCGTTCCACAAGTCCTTCGCCAGTGCCGTGTCCAAGGACGAGTCCGACGCATTGTTCGAGCAGTATGCGATTCCCGCCCCTGGTCGGCCGTTGTTCGAGGCAGCACTCGCCAACTTCGCGCCCCACAGCCCCGCTGCAGTAGATTTCAACGCTCGCCGCGGGCCACTCCTGATGATCGGCGGCGGCAAGGATCGCACAGTCCCGAAAGCCAGTTCGGACAGCTCGTTCAAGAAGTACGCCAAGGCCCCGACGATCAACGAATACAAGGTCTTCGGCGATCGAGGTCACTCGCTGACCATCGACCACGGCTGGCGTGAGATCGCGGACTACAGCCTTGCCTGGCTCGACAAGCAGGGCATGAGCCCGCCGCAAGGCAAGCACGAAAGTCAGTCTCAGCCGAAAGCTTGAAAACGACGGCGGTACACCTGCGGCGAGATTCCGAGATGCGTCGAAAATGCTCGTCGTAGGGATTCGGAACTGCCGAATCCCGCCAATTGCGCGGCTTCGGTCACCGAGTGGCCGGCATCGAGGAGCGCTTTCGCGGAGTCGAAACGGATCAACTCGACGTATTTGGCCGGCGTCGTACCGAGTTCTTCCCGAAAGAGCCTCGTCAGATGCCGTGGGCTCAGGTGCGCCAGGGCAGCCAGTTCGTCGACTGAGTACTCCCCCGCCGGATCGGCGGCCATCGCCTCGACCACTGCGCGAAGCGCGGGCACCCGGGGCCGCGGCCCGCTCAACGACGGCGAGAACTGTGACTGCCCACCTGGACGTTGGAGAAATACCACCAGAAGCTGTGCGACACGTCGGGCCATTTCTGCACCATGATCTCGCTCGAGCAATGCGAGCGCGAGGTCGATCCCGGCGGTCACACCCGCAGACGAGAACACCGTGCCGTCCTGGATGAAAATGGCGTCGGGAACTACCGTGATCTGCGGATAGGCGCGCGCCAGCGTTGCCGTGTGTTGCCAATGCGTCGTTGCGCGGCGTCCGTCGAGCAGTCCACTCGCCGCCAGGATGAATGTCCCGGTACAGATCGAGGCAACCCGACCCGAACGTCTCGCCAGATCGCTCGCTGCCTCACGCAGTTCCGGACTCACCGGCATCGACGGGAACACGTCGCCACCCATGACCAGCAACGTGTCGAAGGAACCGGAATCTGCGACGTCACAGTCGACCGGAATGCGCATGCCGGTCGACGAGTCGACATCGTGTCCACCCACCGAGCAGATCACCAACTCGTAGTTCGCTCCGCCGCGATTGGCCTCTGCGAACACCTCGCTCGGACCTGCGACGTCGAGCAGTTTGACGCCGTCGAATACCAGGACGGCAACTCGATGCACTGCGGTCACGATCGCTCCCCTTCGTCCTGATCTGTGGACAGTATGGCCGAGATCAGGGTGCGCCCGCGTGCGTGTTCGACCGACACTGGGACAGACCGAGAAATTCGCAGCAGCGACGAGCAGAGCAGGTACCGATGAACACGATCATTGCCGGTGTGAAAATCCCCGATTCGAAGATGGCTGCCGACGCCACCGAACTCGTCCGAGATACGGCGTCCGAGTTACTGTTTCACCACTCGCGACGCGTCTTCCTCTTCGGATCGCTGCAAGGCGCGCGTTTGGGACTGCACGCCGACCCTGAATTGCTATACGTCGGCGCCATGTTTCACGACCTGGGGCTCACCGAGAAATTCCGGGACAGTACGGCGCGATTCGAATTGGACAGCGCGGACGAAGCGCGGCGATTCCTCACCGGCTACGAAGTCGACGAAACCGACATCCGCAAAGTGTGGGAAGGCATCGCTCTACATACGACGCCCGCGGTCCCCTCGCGGCTGGAGCCCGAAATCGCCTTGGTGACAGCGGGTGTGGAGACCGATGTACTGGGAATCGGATACAGCGAACTCGACCGGGCCGACATCGACGCCGTCACCGCGGCCCACCCCCGTCCGGATTTCAAGAATCAGATCTTGAAGGCCTTCACCGACGGCTTCAAGCACCGTCCCGAAAGTACGTTCGGGACGGTGAACGCTGACGTACTCGAACATTTTGTGCCGGGATTTCGGCACATCGATTTTGTCGAGGTCATCCAGAACTCGGCTTGGCCCCAATAGAATTCGCAGTCATTTGGCCGCCTCACTCATCGCAGCGGCATCTTCTGCCCCGAACTTTTCCTCGAGGGTCTCCGGCGAATAGTCGAGGTCGATCTCGGCGACGTCGCGCCCGCGTGCAGACTCGATCGCCGAAAGTCGGCGCTGTGCGCGGTCTGCGGCATACTCGAGGAACTCCTGATTGTCCAAACCGAACGGCTGCACCTCGAATTGATCGTTGACCCAGTTGATCATTCCGAGGGCCATGGGCATGAGTTCACCCATCCGCTGCTGGACGACGTCCCAGTTGTGATCGTCGGCGGCGACGTGCCTTCGGCAGGTGAACGTCCCCCAAGCCATGTGCCGTCGTTCGTCGTCACCGATCTTTCGCACCAATTGCTGCATGCCAGGGAGGATTCCGCGCGTCGCACAAACTTTCTGCCAGGCGTAGTAACCCGTCAACGCCAGACTGCCCTCGATGACGTGGTTGTACGTGACGCTGGCACGCACCTGGTTGACCGGGCTGGGGTCTGTCTCGAGAATGCGTAGCGACGACGGCAGCTCCTCGTAGAACAGTTGCCGGTAGTACGGATTGTCAGCGACGTAGGAATGCAGGTCACTGGTCAATCCCACTTCGTCCATCCACAGCCGAAACACCTGGGTGTGCTTGGCTTCCTCGAAACAGAACTGCGTCAAGTACATCTCGTCGCCGAATCGTCCCTCGGTCGACATTGCTTTCATGAACGGTTGAATGTCTTCGGTGACGGCTTCTTCACCGGCGATGAACTGCGCACACAGGAAGGTGGCGCTGCGCTGTTGTTCGCTGGTCAGCTCCTGCCAGTCACGGGCATCCTGCGAAAAATCGAGGTCGGTTGGGTTCCAGAATTTGGCGTTTCCCTTGGTGAACAATCGGAGTGGGAACGAATCCCAGTTCAACCCTCCAGACCGAAGAGAACTGAAACCTTCTCGCCCCGGCGAGGTGACAGTCATGACATTCCTTCTTCCCGAACCGAAGACAGATGCCCCACCAGCATGCCCGCAGAACTGAAACGTGAATCAGTTTTGACGAAATTCGATCTATTCCTTCAGGGAAACACCCTTGGTCTCCATCACTGCGAAGAGCTTGGCGTTCATCTGGGCTGCCAGATCCGGCCGATACGAACCGATGTTGAGCGGATTGGCGAGATTGTTCAGTTCCAAGGGGTCGGCTTGTAAGTCGTACAGTTCGTATTGCGGCGCAGCAACTCCCGCAGGATCGAAGTACATCGTGTACTTCCAGCGGCTCTCGCGTATGCACCGAATGTGGTTGGGCTGCGTGACGATGTTCTGACCGTCGGGCGTCGCACAGTTCTGATCGTCGTAGGTGAACAGAATCGTGTCCTGAACCTGCGCGCTGGGACTTTTCGGATACGCCGCAGCGTCGACGATGACCGGTGTCAGATCGGTACCCAGGAAGTTCCACGATTGACGCGCAGGCGCTTGGGCGAGTGTGGCGAGAGTGGGCATCACGTCGATCAACGACGCCAGGGCGTCGGTGCGAACGGGTTCGGGAAACAGCAAGGGGTTGCTGATGACCAGTGGAACGCGCAGTGTTTCCTCGTAGGCGTTGAACACTTTCTGCCGCAAACCTCCGTGGCTCATCCCCATCTCCCCGTGATCGGACATCCGAACGATCACCGTGTCGTCGAGCATCTGTGGAGTGGCTTCGATCGCGTCGAGCACGCTGCCGATGTGTTCGTCGACCACCTTGTGCATATAGGCGTAGAAGTTGATGTAGTTACGCGCCTGATCGGGTCCGAGCAGCGGCCCGAGCCCGGCTGCCAACAGCAGTTCCGACTGAACCTGGGCTGTCGGTTTGTGATTGAGCGCCAAGATCTCGTCGAAGGTGGGCGGCAAGTCGATACCCTGCTCGAAGGCGCCTGGCGCGTCCGATCCGTAGTTGTCGCACGTGCCGTTCATCGCGTTCCACGTCTGGGGGTACGCGAGGACATCGTGCGGGTTCACGAACGAGACGATCAGCGCCCAAGGCTGTCCGGATTCGACTGCGGGTCCGGAGAGAAACTCGACAGCTTCCTCGGCGACACGGCGATCATGGTCTGCGCACCCGCCACCGAAATGATCCGGATTGGTGTCCTGGCCCGCGTCCGGCGGAATCCACCCCTCGAAGCCGAATCCTGCCACGTCCTCGCTTGTCGGATCACCACCCTCGACGCCTTTGCTCAGATGCCATTTCCCCCGGTACTGGACGTTGTAGCCGGCCGACGCCAGCAGCTTTGCCATGTTCTGTTCGGAGACCTGCAACTGTGGCTCGGTGGGTGAGACAGTGCCACCTTCGGTGAGCGTTCTGGTGACCCCGTGCTGCGCGGGGTAGAGGCCGGTGAAGAACGTACTGCGACTGGGCGAGCACATCGCGGTGTTGCACACTGCCTGGTCGAAACTCAGCCCGTGATCGGCAATCCTCTTGCGGTTGGGCAGATTCTGTTCAGCCCAGCCTTGGGGCCAGTACATCGGCCGGCGTTCCTGATCGGTGATGATGACAACGATGTTGGGTTTCTGTGGAAACCGATCGGCGGGCGCTGCTTGTACCGGCGCCGCGCTCACCGCGCCGGTTGCGACGTCTGCCACTCCGGCGAGGACAAGAGCACCGACGCCACCGAGGAACGTCCGGCGCGGCAATGAATGACAATGCGAGGCTGGAACGTTCTCTGGGTTCACGTGCGTCGTCCTCTCGGAGGCGTTGTCGCCCCAGAGTTGACCGAATCAGTGTTCGCTACACATGCTCGAGCAAACCGCCTGACTGATCAGCTCGATTACCCGATCCGCACAGCGCAGCGGATCCGGTGTCCGGCCGATGCCGAGAGTGTCGACTATCGAAATCGTCCTTCGCACATCAGCCTCCTCGACGCCCCACGACCAACCGAAGTCGTGATTCCAGAGCAGAACTGCGTTCTTCCCCGGATGGTTTCGGGCATGAACGGGGAGAACAATCACCGCATCCGTGCTCGGGCCCTGCGGCCATCGAACTGTCTCACCGTGAACGGATCGTGCTACCGCGTCGACGTATTCGTGTGCGGACCAGTCGTTGCCGTTGGTATGCATGGAAGTACATTCGGTGCCACACACGTTTCGGATGGGTTCGTGGCATCACCGATCGAGTATTGCGCTTTCAGGAAATGAACGGCAACACAACGGATTCGAATTGGCGATGACCGTCGCGGTGGACACTGTGGCCGGTACGGAAAGAGACCAATTCGCAGCGTGCGACGGTGGCTGCAACAGCGTCGAGGCGAACAGGATCCACCATCCCGCCCAGACCTCCACGCAGGAACAACATGTCAGCCTCGATGAGCGGCAACCGATCCCACCACTGCGGATCCGGTCGGCGGAACTGCTCGAGCGCGGACCGCGTCATCGAGCGATCGAACGTCAACGCGGCTCGCGGATGCCGCACCAAACTTGTTGTGGCGTGCCACAGTTCTGGGACACTCGGCAATTTCCTCGCGAACACCTGTTCCGGGTCACCCGCACGTAGTGGTAACGGCGCTTCCTCGATGACCAACTTCCGCACCGCAGTGGGACGTTTCTGCGCGATCAACGACGCCGCGTGCCCGCCGAGCGAGTGGCCGACCAGATCCACCTGCTCGAGTTCGAGATGATCACACACGTCCATGACGTCGTCCGCGAACTCCTCGAACAGATACGACGACGCACGAGCGCTCCGGCCGTGGCCGCGAAGGTCGACCGAGACAACTCGCCGGTTGCGTGATCGCAAGGTCCGCGCGAACTTGTCCCAGGTACCGCTGTCGCCGCCCATCCCGTGCACGAGGACTACCGGAGGCAGATCGGCCACACTGGGATGCGAGCCGGAATCGCGGTAGCTGATCTGGACCCCGCCGGCACTTCGTACGTTAGCGACACTCACGAGTTCCCAGGATAGACCCGTCCTCACGGATTGCTGACGCGGTCAGCCGAGGCCGCAACTCCCCTGGTCGCGTGACCTCGTCGTAGCGACCGAGTCCGATCCTCGCGATGTTTCGCAGCGACTCGCTTGCATCGGCGAAGTAGCCGCAATGCCCTCGAACGGCACCGGTACCGAAAACAATGGCTCCGTGCTGCGCCCGAACTGGAGACGGGCCGTGCCCGATGTGGCCGATCTTCACGCGTGAGAAGTAGCGGATCCAGTCCGACGGACCAAGCGCAGCCCAGAGATTTCCGGCAAAGCACAGGTCTTCGCGCGAACTGGTCCCCATCCCCGGACTACCCAGCACCACGCAATCGTCCACTCGCGCCGACGGGAGAGCGAGTCCGCACACCACGGCCCCGTAGCTGTGCCCGACGAGCGTCACATGCGCCGATCGCGGCAGGATACGAGTCAACCGCGCCAGATCTATCGCACCAAGTTCTGCAAGTGTCCGGGAGAACGACTCGAGAAATCCCCACGGCGTCCGATAACCGACCCACACGATCACCGCGACGCGGTCGTTCGGCCCGAGCGTTCGGAGCATCCTTCCCAGTGTCCATCCGCTCGCCCGTGGTCCTGTCGGACGGTTCTCGTCGAAGTAGTTTCCCAGTCCGTTGTCGTTGCCCGGCACGAAGATCATGATGTGCTCGGCTGTGGCGACATCGCCGAACACCTCCACGATCCGGCCTTCGCCGGACTCGTCGTATGCCAGAAGTTGTGCGTCGCGTAGCTCCATCGGCTCGTAGTGAAGTCGATCGGTTCCGGAAACGTCAGCTCGACCCGCCGTTTTCATGACACTCCTCGCGAAGAGTTGCAACGACGAGAACCATTGCAACAGTGAGTTTTTGAATGTCATCAACGCTAGGCGCCCGATGGCGTCGGTGCGATGGCGCCAGCGCCCCTACTGTTCGTACAGTCGACTCGACCATGTCCGGTACAGCTGGCTGTACCTACGAGCTCATTCGTACACGCCCTCCACCGACCATCCACCGCCTTCACAGATCATCAGCAACGCCCGCGATTCCTCCAACAGCACCTGAGCCCGCGCGGCCGTGCGCGCCGAGGCTGCGTCCCACCATCGCTCGTCCACCGGCCAGGGCCCGGCCCATCCCTGCACTGCCCATTCCTTGCTCCCCCACTTCAGCCTTCCCGGCTGCGAGCTGAAGACACCGCGCTCAGTGACGTACACGGCGTTGCCGGCCACATCCTCCAGCCATACCTTGGGATTGTCGACGAAGATCGACCCCGGAGACGGCTGCGGCAGACGACCAGGCCACGGGGCTGTCGGATCATGAGCAGCTACCCGCTCGTCACCCAAGGGCAACAGGGTAATTCGCTCCGAGGGCCCTCGACCACCGCTCAGGACACCGACCTGAACCGATTCGCCGCCCAGAAGACCTTGCACGCGCACCAATGCTCGCCTGGCCCGCTCCTCCTCGTCGCCGACACCGCCCCACAGCCCCAACTGCAAAGCGCCGGCACTGACCACCTCCACCGGTTCCAGACGCAACACCGCTATGCCTGCGGTCGGCCGGGTCCCACTGCGCCCGGTGAGCCAGCCGTCCAGTTGCCATCGCACTCGATCGGCCGTTCCCTCCGGTGTCAGAGGTTCGGCGCAACGCCAAGTCCGAGAAAGATTTTCACCGTTGCCCGTGCTGGCCGAAATCGACAGGCGGGTACACGCCACTGCGGCAGCCGACAATTTGTCGTGCAGGAGACTCGCCAAGGCGCGCCCGGCAAACGCTGCGGCATCCACCCGCTCGATCGACGGATCGTAATGCTGCTCCACTTCCAGATCCGGCGGAAGCGTCCGCGCCGACGGTGGCCGCTCGGGTTCACCGCGCGCCGCACGATGCGCGAGCACCGCATCGGCCCCGAAACGCGAAGCGACGTCCACTGCCGGTAAATCCGCGAAAGCACCGATGGTTCTGATCCCGAGCCTGCGCAGCAGATCCACCAACTCCCCGCGATGCGGCGCAGACAGACTGGGCTCGGCCGCCAACTCCGGCATGGGTAGCGGCGCCAGAAACCGTGCCCCCTCCCCCGGCGGCACCAGCGCTGCCCGGCGCGCGGCAATGACCGCTGTGGACAGTTGATCCGCCACACCCACCTGACTCTCGACGCCCGCAGCAGATGCCTGATCCACCAATCGTTCCGCCGCGGCTTCCTCCGAACCGAAGTACCGACTGACACCTCGCGCACTGAGCACCAACAAACCAGGACGAAGTACCTCGACGCCCGGTGCCACCGCATCGATGGCCGCGGCGACCGGCTCGAACAATCTGGCGTCGCGTTCCGGATCTGCCATCGCCACATACAGTTCCGGGCAGCGGGCCTGCGACTCGCGTCGGCGCAGGCCTCGTCGCACTCCCTCCGCGCGGGCCGTCGCCGAACATGCGATCACCCGATTACCCGAGGTGACCGCGACAGGATGCGTGGCAGGAAGATCGGCAAGCGCTGCCGCTGCCACCGCCGGCCAGTCCGGGCACCACAACGCTAGAACTCTGCTCACAGTGACACCACCCGCGACGACACCACCTGCTCCGACACGGCCTCGACCGGCCGGGAAGGTACCCACTCGACCCGCCCGGCTGCACTGCAGATGTCCAGACGCGTGGTCCGGGGCTGGAACGAGCGCCCCCGAGCACGAACCGCGAGGCTCAGGGAACTGAGCCGACCACGCCCCAACTCACGGCCCTGACCGAACCCACCGTAACCATGAACCCGAGCGTCCAACCGAACTTCGGCCCCGTCCCAGTGACCTTCGGTGACAACAAGAGTCGAGCCCTTGCTCCGGGCGCGCGCCACCACCGCTCGCGCACGCGACGGGGATACCGACGCACCCGCCAATCCCAGAATCACCAGATCCATACCGTCGAGCAGCACAGCAGCGATCTCGACCGGATCCGGCCCAGGCGCCGGAATGAGCGCCAGACGTTCCAGTTGCGCACCCATCTCGTACGCCGCCAGCAATCCCAGTCGAGGTTGCCCGATGACTGCCACATGCCCCCCGGACGCCGTCACGGACGCGACCAATCCCAAGAGCAAGGAAGCAGCGCCCTCGACGGACACCACGGTTCCGCGCACCAAACCGCCCTGCGGTAGCAATGCCCCGATACCTTCCGGCACTGGGAGAACACCAGCCTTGTGCGCGCGGTCCACGACCGGCATTTCCCGGTCGGCAACACTCTCGAAGGCTGCTGCACTTGTCCCGGAAACACCAGCCACGGAAACACTCGGTCCCGAAAACGACGTATCGCCGCGAGAGGGAATGGACGCGATCTGTCGGCGGAGCTGTGCCAGCCGATCCTGACGGGACAACCCCGCCGCATCTGCCGACAGCTCCACCAACTCGGTCACCTCGGTCATCCCCATCCTCCGGAACACCGGAAAAACTCACTCGGCAGCAATCCATAACCAGCCGGCAAACCGCGGGGAAGTCGGGTCTGACATGCATCCAACGAACAGCAATTTCGAACATATTTTCGAACCGTTTTCAGTAAACCGTGTCACCCCCGACACGTCAAGCAGAGCAAAAAACCCAGTTCACAGGAGCCTCGAGCGTCACAGTGGCATCAATCCATTAACCTTGAGATGTGACAGCTCAGGAGCAGACCGGGAGGGGCATCGGGCCCGAATACCTGCTGGCGGGGCGGTACCGACTCCGCTCCAAGATCGGCGACGGAGGCATGGGCGCCGTCTGGCTGGCCCGCGACACCCTCCTCAGCCGTGACGTCGCGGTGAAACAGGTCACAAGCACGGAAGGCCTCGACACCGAAACGGCCGAAGAGGTCCGTGAACGTACATTGCGCGAAGGCAGGAACGCCGCAAAGCTCACCCACCCCCACTCCATCGCCATGTACGACGTCGCGATCGAGTCCGGTGAACCGTGGTTGGTCATGGAGTACTTCCCCGCCCGCAGCCTCGCCCAGGCGATGAACCTGGCCGACACGTTGCCACCGCTGGAGGTCGCGCAGATCGGCGCGCAGATCGCTGCGGCACTCACCGAGGCGCACGCCGCCGGCATCGTCCACCGCGACATCAAGCCCGGCAACATCCTGATCGCCGACCGAGGCAAGTCTCTCGGCACCGTCAAGATCAGTGACTTCGGCATCGCCCGCGCAAAGAGCGACGTATCCGACACCCAGGACGAGGTCATCACCGGCACTCCCGCGTACTTTGCACCCGAAGTTGCCCGCGGCGACGATCCCACCGAGGCCAGTGACGTCTTCTCACTCGGGTCGACGCTCTACACGGTGATCGAGGGTCAACCGCCCTTCGGCATCGACTCGGACGCCATCGCTCTACTGCATCGTGTCGCCAAGGCCGAGATCTACCGACCCACCAAGTCCGGACCGCTCACCGACGTTCTCCTTCAGCTCCTCGAGCCGGACCCCACCCGTCGGCCGACGATGGCTCAGGCACGCGACGCGCTCGCTGCAGCCGCGACGGGCGGTGGCACGATCGAGCAGTTGATCGACGCTCCCGTCTACTCGTCCGAAGGCGCCGTGCCGGCGTGGGCTCACCGCACCACACAACTCGCCGACCCACACCGCCGCAATCGCCTGACCGGCTCCACGATCACCGGACTGCCTGCAGTGCAACAGAACACGCCACTGCGGAACGTTCCCAGCCCCATGGACATGTTCTCCTGGCCGCCGCGGATACCGACCGGCCCCGCCGATGCCAGCACCCGCGACAAGGTAGTGGCTTGGGCTCCCCTCGCCATGACAGGCATGGTTGCCGTCATCATCTTGGCCGCACTGATCGTCGTCATCCTGGTGTTCACGGCCTGACCGGACGCTCTACGCGGGCAGAATGTTTGCGTTGAGGTGAAACACGTTGTCCGGGTCGTACTTCGCCTTGACGGCGGACAATCGCGCGTACTTCGCCGCACCGTAGGACGCTCGCACTCGGTCCTCGTCGACATCGGTCATGAAGTTGACGTACCCGCCTTGATTGGACGAGAACGGACGCAAGGCTTCCCAGGTCTCACGCACCCACGATCGATCCAATTCCAGTGTCCCGGCATCGGTGGCCGTAGCCGTCATGTTGCACACGTAATGTGGTGTGCGAGAACCACCGAACGCAGTGTCGTCCTCGCCGACGGAGGTGAAAGCTCCCTGCAGCGGAAAGATCGGCATGAAGGACATCGGCGACGATTTCTTGCCCGCTTGCTCGGTCAGAACATCGATCACGTCGTCGGAGAAATCCACCAGGTCCAAGGCCTTCTCATAGGCGTATGCACCCCATGGTTCCGATTCGTCGAGCATCGACTGTAAACCGATGTACGGGAGCGGGGTGACGAACTCGAACAGCGTCGGCACGCCCTCTCGAATCGGCGCAATCGCGTTCGAGTGTTCCTCTTCCGATCCGAAACCGGCTACCAGCAACGCGTATCCGGGCAGCAGGTGAAACTGATCCGGAACAAACGGTGCCGGAGGCGCGGACAAACCGACGGCAACCATCGCTCCGGCATTTCTCGGCAGGGCAGGCACCACTTCGCGGCACAGACGAAGCGCTGCGGGTCCGTCCTCCATCCCCCAGAAGAACAGTCCCAGATGCACTTCCGGACCGATCTCGCTCAGACGGTACTCGAACTCGGTGACCACTCCGAAGTTTCCGCCGCCGCCGCGCAGCGCCCAGAACAAGTCGCTGTGATCGTTCTCGGAGGCCCGCACGATCGAACCGTCGGCGAGCACCACCTCTGCCGACACCAGATTGTCGATCGCCAGGCCGAGCGTGCGCGTCAACCACCCCATGCCGCCGCCGAGGGTCAGGCCACCGACGCCGGTATCACTGATCACTCCACCGGTCACTGCCAATCCGTGTTCCTGTGTCGCGGCGTCGAGGTCGGCAATCGTCGCACCACCACCGACCCTGGCTCGCTTCGCGGACGGGGCGACACTGACTACGTTGATCGCACTGAGATCGATCATCACACCGCCTTCACACACCGATGTACCTCGGTAGGAATGCCCACCGCCTCTGACCGAAACCTCCAACGAATGGGCTCTGGCAAATGCAAGTGCCACAGACACATCCGACGCCGACCGGCACCTGGCGATCACCGCCGGACGATGATCGATCTGCCCGTTCCAGATCGACCTGGCGTCGTCGTACTCCGGATCTCTGGGGCTGAACACAGAACCCGTGATCGCCGATTTCAGTGGCGCGAACTCGACCGTCGTCATCATGCACCGCCCTCATCGGGTGTCGCGGTGAGAAGCAGGTACTCCCACTCCATCACGAACGGCTCGCTTCCGCTGCCGTACTTCTTTGCCAACTCGAGCAGATCGCGATCGAGCGCCTGTGTGCGGTCAGGATCGTCGGCGATGTTCCGGTACACCGCGATGGTCGGGCCGTAATTCTTCTTGAAGAAATCGCGGAAATCTTCCGGCCCGCTGAATGTGTCCACACGAAGTACGTCTTTCCTTGCGGCAACATCGCCGAGCAGATCACGAACATGGTTCTCGTCGCCCCACAAAGGCGCCGGCTGCGAACCAGGAGGCGGGGGCGGTGCATACGGCTTCATCGTTTTGAACATCTCGCCGATGAACCCCGTCGGAGTCCAACTCAGCACTCCGATCTTTCCGCCGGGTCGGCATACTCGCAAAAGTTCGTCCGCGGCGCGCTGATGATGCGGGGCAAACATCACACCGACGCAAGAGAGCACTACGTCGAACTCGTTGTCGCCGAACGGAAGAGCCTCGGCATCGGCCTCCTGCCAATCGAGTTCGACACCCGCGAGCGCCGCGGCCTCCCGTCCTGCCACGAACAGTTCGGGAGCCAGGTCGGTGGCGATCACCTGCGCACCCAGCGCAGCCGCCGGAATGGCGGCGTTGCCGGACCCCGCCGCGACGTCGAGCACCCGATCTCCTTTCTGCACGCCGCATTCACGCACCAATACAGGTCCGAGTTCCGCGATGACCTGCGTCGCCACCGCCGGATAGTTACCGAGCCCCCACATTGCCCGGTGCTTGGCCTTCAGCTCCCGGTCCAACCCGAGAGTCCCCGTTGATTCACTCATTACCGTTCTCCTTCAATAATTTTCGTACTCGGAGCCCGACAGCGTTCATGCCGTTACTCCGACGCTACGACGACGGTTCGCTCCTCTCCAGTACGAAATCTGTACCGGAGCACCCCGGAGGCCTACGATCGAGAGATGGGGTCCTCGTACCACCAGTTCTGCCCCGTCGCCAAGGCGATGGAGCTACTCGACGAGCGGTGGACACTGCTTCTCCTCCGCGAACTGATCATGGGAAGCGAACATTTCAACGATCTCCGCCGCGGGCTCCCGCGAATGTCACCGACTCTGCTCTCGACCCGGCTTCACCAACTCGCGGTCGCCGGCATCGTGGAGCGAGAAGAAACCGACTGTGTCGTCAGCTATCGTCTGACCGACGCCGGCCGTGAACTGCGCCCTGTGGTCGAAGCTCTCGGCATCTGGGGTACCAGGTGGATCGGTGAACTGGGCGACGAAGATCTGGATCCGAAACTGCTGCTGTGGGACATGCATCGCCGCGTGGATCATTCCGTGGTGCCTGAAGGCAAGACCGTGGTGCACTTCGCATTCTCCGGAGTACGTGGACATTCGCGGAACTGGTGGCTCGTCATCAATTCCGGGGAAGTGGACATGTGCGATATCGATCCGGGTTTCGACGTTGCAGTGTCGGTCTCTGCGGGCTTGCGACAGATGACCGAGATCTGGCGAGGTAACCTGACCTGGTCGGACGCCATACGGTCCGGTGACGTCACCATCTCTGGGCCTACTGCGTTGCGTCGTAGCTTGCCTTCGTGGTTCGAGCTGTCGACTTTCGCGTCGATCCCGCGCCCCGCGTAGCGCGCGCTCACCAGCCCCGTTCCGTCCTGTTACAGAGCTGTTGCAGACCGTGACACCGTCGACGAACGGTGACCACCTGCCGGTGACACTGACCGAGAAGTCTCTGTTGTATGCCCAGCCACCGCGGAATCATCCGCTTCGTCGCACTCGGTGCAGTCGTGCTCGGTGCGGTCGCGCTCAGCTCCTGCTCGTACACAGAAGAAGCACAGCCGAAGAGCGGTAACTACCTTGCCACTCAGCCTGATTCAGGACCCTCAGGCGGCGAGATCGAGGACGGCATCAGCTTGCAGGACACTCATGTGCCCGCGCTTGCCCGTCTCGATTCCGCACTGCTCGCGGCGCTCCAGTCGGCAGCGGCCGACGCACAGGCATCCGGCGTGGACATGCACGTCACGTCGGGTTGGCGGTCCGCGGCATACCAACAGCGACTGTTCGACGAAGCCGTCGTCAAGTACGGCAGCGTGGACGAAGCGTCCAAGTGGGTGCACTCGCCGAGCCTGTCCAAGCATGTCAGTGGACAGGCCGTCGACATCGGACCGACCGACGCCGACGACTGGCTCATTCAGCACGGCAGCGATTACGGCCTCTGCCAGACCTACGCCAACGAGATGTGGCATTTCGAATTGGCAACCACTCCAGGCGGGGAATGCCCGCCACAACTGAGCAACCCCTCGGACGAGAGAGCGGAAGGCTGATCATGACACGAGTCAAACCAGCGAGACTGATTGCCGCACTGGCACTCTTGATCCTCGGAGTCGTCGAATTCGAATTGGCGGTCAACACCACCGGTGGTCAGATCGTCGACCAACAACTCATGGTGGGCGCGGCCACCTCCGAACGCCTCAGCGTGTTCTCCGCCGAGTTCATCGGCCTCGTCACCCCGATACTGATAGTGGGAGGAGTGCTCGTGGCGCTCATGATCACATTGCGCAACAACCCGATTGCGCTAGCTTTACGCGTCGTCGTCGTGACCCTCGGCCCCATCACGACGGCCTGGGTTCTCAAACAATCGCTGGATCGACCGGACCTGAACGGTCTGGTGATGCACAATTCCTTCCCCAGCGGCACTTTGACGGCCATAGCTGCTCTGGTCTGCGCGATCGTGATCGTCACGCCCTCGAGGTGGCGGGCGGTCGTTGCGGTCAACGGTGCGCTGATCACCATCGGAACCGCGATCTCGGTAGTCGTGCTGCAATGGCACCGCCCGAGCGACGTGATCGGTGCACTACTGCTCGTCGGCTGCTACACCCTCGCTGTGTCGGCATTTCCGTTGAACACCAGCGTCGCCCGGCATGCGGTGCTGGCAGACTCAGGCAACGAGCGACTCTCGCGAGTGTGACCCCTGTACCCTTGGCTGACCGAGATTTCTCCGACCGCAGAAGGCCCCTGATCATGGCGAGTCCAAGGTGAGCTCATGGTGAGCATTCTTTTCATAGAAGACGATCCAGCCGTGGCCGAGGCAATCACGTTGGGACTGAACCGACTCGGGCACGACGTCAGCCATCGCCCCGACGGTAACGGTGATTTCGACGACGCCCTGGGTGCCACGGACCTCGTCCTACTCGACCTCGGGCTGCCGGGTGCCGACGGTTACGAGATCTGCCGACGTATCCGCACCCGAAGTTCGATCCCGATCATCATTCTGACCGCTCGGTCCGACGACATCGACACCGTCGCCGGCCTGGAAGCCGGTGCCGACGACTACGTCGTCAAACCGGCCAGTCCGCGCGTCCTCGACGCTCGTATCAAAGCCGTCGTGCGGCGCTCGGCACCGGCAACGACGCGCCCGGATGCGACGCCGGGTGCAGAGACGTTCGGCGACCTGGAATTGGATCGGTCGTCGCTGCAGGTCCGCAAGGCCGGGATGCTGCTGACCCTCACCCCGACCGAACTCCGACTGATCCTGGCGCTGACCGAGAACCCCGGACAGGTCCTGAGCCGCCGACAGTTGTTGTCCGCAGCCTGGGACCAGGAGTATCTGGGTGATTCCAGAATCGTCGATGCAGCAGTGCAGCGGCTGCGCGGAAAGATCGAGGACGACCCGGCCGCACCGACCGTCATCGAAACGGTGCGCGGGTTCGGGTATCGCTTCAACACCAGCCCAGCCCGATGAGACCGACCTGGCTTCAGGTCGACGGTCTGCGAACCAGGCTCGTGCTCGTGTTCATCGCAATCGTCGTGATCATCGCCGGGGCAACCGCGGGTGTCGTCTCGTTCATGGCACGGTCGTGGATCTATTCCAACGCTCAGGATGTCGCGACCGCACAATTTCGCGACGAACTGCAATACGTCAACGGAACACCGGTAGACGAGTTGACGCCTGCCAACCTCCAACAGATCTTCCAGTCCGACATGACGCTGATCGTCGACGGCGAAGTCATCCGTCAAGGATCCGTGGATGCGGCGACCATTCCGCCCAGCTTCGACGAAGGTTTGGACAGTCCGAAGCTGATCCGTTTCGAGAGGCTCGACTCCCAGCGCATCATGTTGGGAATGTCCGTCAATGTCGTGGACATGAGCGCGGACGACAGCTACGACAACGAGACATTGGTCAAAGCCGTCACCATCCGGCCGCTGGTAGGAGTGCAGGACAAGTTCGACGACCTGCTTCGAGCTGTCGGCCTCACCCTCGCCGCCGGTGTGTTGGTGAGCGGACTACTCGGGCTGTGGATCGCGTCGACGCTTGTCCGTCCGCTCAAACGCCTGGACAAGGCGGCCGCCCGCGCTGCCGACGGCGACCTCAGCGTCCGACTCCCCGAAGACGGAGTAGCCGAACTCGCCCAGGTCACAACAACGTTCAACAACATGGTCGCTCGCAACGAAGCGGTCATCCGAGGTCTGGAAGAATCGGAAGAGCAGTCGAGAAGGTTTGTCGCCGACGTCTCCCACGAGCTCCGGACGCCGCTCGCAGCACTGGTGCCGGTCAGTGAGATCCTCCGTGAAGAGATCCCCAATCTTCCGCCCGACGCCGCCGCTGCCGCGCGCATCGTGAGCAGTGAGATCGGCAAGCTCACTCGACTTGTCGAAGTCCTCATCGAAATGTCTCGCCACGACTCTCAGCAAGCGCACCTCGTCCTCGACGACGTCGACCTCGTCGAATTGACCGAGCGCACACTCGAGAGCCGCGGATGGACAGACACCGTCGAACTGCGCGCACCCGAAAGTGTCAGCGCCAGAGTCGATTCGCGTCGGATCGACATTGTCGTCGCCAACCTCGTCGGCAATGCACTGCGCCACGGAGCACCCCCGGTTCGCGTCGAGTTGAGCGTCGAATCCGGTTTCTCCGTCATCACCGTCGTCGACCACGGCCCCGGCATCTCACCCGAAGACCGGCAGGCGATCTTTCGGCGGTTCTACAAGGTCGACACCGCGCGCGGACGCAGCGAGGGCAGCGGACTCGGACTCTCGCTCGCCGTCGAGAACGTGCACCTGCACGGCGGCACCATCGGCGTCGACCAGGTGGATGGTCGCACGGTCTTCACGGTTCGTCTGCCCCGTCGCTGACCCCTTCCCGAGCGAACGTACCTTTCGGCGCACCCAAGGCGATCGTCGTACCGTTCGCTCGAAAAGGGGTGGGCACTTCGCACCCTGAACCGTCCGCGTTCGACCAAATAGTGGGATTCTGGTTTCAACATGTGAAACCACGCGAGTAGCGTCGGCATCGTCGAACAGCGTAGAGATCGGAGGGCACCATGACGCAGGCGTCGCGGCTGGAAAAGACGGCCGTCTCCCCGAAGGCGTGGACGATGCTCGGAATCGGCGTCGCAGCCCAGGCCGCAGGCACCGTCTTCGTCAGTACCCCCGCCTTTTTGATCCCGCTGCTGCATTCCGAGCACGGCCTCTCGTTGACGCAGGCCGGAACTCTGGCCGCTGCACCCACTTTCGGCATGGTTCTCACGCTGGTGGCGTGGGGAGCGATGGCTGACAGATTCGGCGAGAAATGGGTCATCTCCATCGGGCTCGGCCTGACGGCGATCGCCGCGCTGGCCGCGACCCCCACCGACAACTACACCCTCCTCGGGATCGCATTTCTGCTGGGCGGAATGGCTGCGGCGAGCACCAACGCTGCCAGTGGACGTGTTGTGGTCGGCTGGTTTCCCAAGGATCGGCGCGGCCTCGCGATGGGAATCCGGCAGATGTCACAGCCCCTGGGCGTGACCATCGCGTCGCTGACCATCCCGACTCTCGCTGCGAACGTAGGAATCGGTTCGGCCGTCGGACTGTCGGTAGCTCTCAACGGCGTTCTCGCCCTGATCTGCGCCGTCGCATTGATCAATCCCCCGCGGCCGGCGGCGCGGCCCACAGACATCCCGGTCGAAACGGTAAATCCTTATCGCTCGAACTGGTTCCTGTGGCGCATTCACGTCGTCTCTGCACTGCTGGTGTTTCCGCAGTTCACCCTCTCGACATTCGGTCTGGTCTGGCTGATCAGCGAGCAAGGATGGGACGCTGCGCCCGCTGGGCTCCTGATCGGGATCTCCCAGTTCGTGGGTGCACTCGGACGCATCGTTGTCGGCATCTGGAGTGATCGCGCCGGAAGCAGAGTAGGCCCGCTGCGGTTGGTTGCCGTCTCCGCGTCTGCGGTCATGTTGGCAATGGCGGCAGCCGGCGCAGCGCCTTGGGGCGTTCCCGCCTTGATCCTGCTGCTGGCAACCACTATCAGCGTCGCCGACAACGGTTTGGCATTCACTTCCGTGGCCGAAGCTGCCGGGCCGAAATGGCAAGGAAAAGCATTGGGCGCACAGAACACCGGGCAGTTCATTGCCGCGTCAGCAGTGGGCCCGGTGGTCGGTGCGCTGATCGGCGCGGTCGGCTACCCGCTCGCCTTCGCGATAGTCGCGGCATTTCCCGCCGCAGCAACTCCCTTGGTGCCCAGCCGCGATCGCGACATCAGCGTCTAGTCCCTCATCGGATTCGGTTGCACTGCAGGTCCCGTCAGATCACAATGCGGCTTGCAGGCAACCGAATCCGCTTCCTGAACAGGCTCTACTGTCGGAGTTCGGATCAGCGTCGCGGCGATCGCTGCACCGACCAACAGCAGTGCCACACAGATGTACATCGCGTACCGGAACCCGTCGGAGAAACTCGTCGGATCGACCAGACTTTCGGCGTCGATACCCACGAGGGCAGGCAAGGCCGCGACGGCAAGAAGTTGGCTCGTGCGAGCAACGGCATTGTTCACACCGGATGCGATTCCGGACTGCTCCACCGGTACCGAACCAAGCACCGCGGCGGTCAACGGCGCGACCATCACCGCCAGGCCGAGCCCGAACACCAGAACTCCCGGCAGCACGACGGTCAGGTACGACGCATCCGGGCCGATCCGCGTCATCAACACCAACCCCACCGCGGCAACGGCGGGCCCGACCGTCATCGGCAACCGCGGTCCGTGCGTCTGCGCGTAACTGCCCGCGCGCGAAGACAACAGCAGCAATGCCAAGGTGATCGGTACCGTTGCGACGCCGGCAGCCACCGGCGAGTACCCGGCAACCAATTGCAGTTGCAGCACGAGCAGGAAGAACACACCGCCCAGCGCCGCATAGACCGCAAGGGTCACCAGATTGGCCGCGACGAACATCCGCGAGCGGAACAGGGACGGCGGCACAAGGGCACTCGGTGAGCGTCGTTCCACCACGACGAACAGGCAGAGCACGATCACTCCGATCAGCCCGACTATCGGGTTGACCTCGATCAGCCCGTACGTCAGTGCGCCGAGACCGACTACTGCGCAGGCAGATCCGACCACGTCCAGGTGCTCGGGCGGATGCGGGTCGCGGCTCTCCGGTACATGGCGCACCGCTGCCCACACCACGACGATCGCCAGCGGGATATTGAGCAGGAATACCGATCGCCATCCCGCCACTTCCACCAGCCAACCACCGAAAAGCGGTCCGATGGCGCCGGCAACACCACCTAAACCCGACCACAATCCGATTGCCGCGCCGCGGTCCTCCTCACGAAGTGACGCGGAGATGATGGCAAGGCTGCCAGGTGTCAAGAGCGCAGCTCCCACTCCCTGCAGGATTCGTGCAATCACCAGAAACGTGATGTCCGGTGCAATTCCGCACAGCAACGACGCGACCGCGAACCAGACCGTCCCCCACACGAATACCCGTCGCCGACCCCAACGATCACCGAGCGCTCCCCCGAGCAGAATCAGCGACGCCAAGGCCAAGGTGTAACCGCTGAGCGTCCACTGCAGTCCGGCGACACCGGAACCCAGTTCTTCACCGATGTGAGGAAGAGCAATGTTGACGACAGTGCCGTCGAGGAGAGCCATGCTCGAGCCGAGAACGGTGGCGGCGACAACCCAACGCCCACGCTTCGACGCGAGCGCCAGTGGTTCCGTCATCGGTCCATGGTGCGCCTTCACACGCAATCGCGAAAGAGCGCGCGGGAATTCAGTCGATCTGGCGACGATGTGCCCAACGCGTCAACGCATTGCGATTGGACTGCTGAGTCTTTCGCAGGACGTTCGATGCGTGAGTCTCGACCGTCTTCACGGAAATCACCAGGTCCTCGGCGATTTCACGGTAGGTGTACCCACGTGCCAGCAATCTGAGCACTTCGAGTTCTCGCGGAGTCAGCGAGTCGAGTTCCGGATCGAGTTGCGGCTCGGGTGCATTGGAACGCCCGGTGAAGGAGTCCAGTACGAAGCCTGCCAGGCGAGGCCCGAACACTGCGTCACCACCGGCAACGCGTCGTACACCCTCGGCCAGTTCGGATCCCGAGATCGTCTTGGTCACATACCCGCGCGCGCCGCCGCGGATCACCGCGATCACGTCCTCGGCCGCATCGGAAACGCTGAGCGCCAAGCACACCGGGCCGGAATCGATTCCGCGCAGAACTGCCACTCCACCACCGTCAGGCATGTGGACATCGAGCAGAACGACATGCGGTTTCGTCGAGTTGATACCCGCGATCGCCTCAGCGACGCCACCGGCTTCACCGACTACGTCCATGTCTGCCTCGCGCGAGAGTTCCGCCCTCACCCCGGAGCGGAACACTGCATGATCGTCGACAAGAAATACGCGGTACGGGGGCGGCGCAAGCGAAGTCACTGGGGCTGTTCCTCGGGGTTGTCGACACGGTCAGCAGTCTGGTCCCACTTTAGAGCAGAGTCACCGAGCGGCATGTGCACGCGGATCTCGGTGCCCTTTCCGATGTCGGATCGAACCACGACGCGGCCACCCCGTCGCTCGATGCGACCACGAATCGACTTGGCCAAACCCTGACGGTCCTCCGGCACCGCATTGACGTCGAATCCGACTCCGCGATCACGAACGAACACACTGACCTGGTCGCCCTCGACCTCGGCGAACAGATTGATTTCCTTCTCCCCCGAGTGCTTTGCCGAGTTCACGAGAGCTTCACGCGTCGCACCGAGGAGCGCGGTGAACGCTTCCTTGGGCAGACCGTTCTCGACGCCTTCGCCTTCGAGTTGTACGTCGCCGACCGTGACGGGGCGGACCGTGACGCCATGCTGGTCCTCCACTTCACCGGCGATGATCTTCAGACCTTCCGTCAGGCTCGTGTGGTCGATATCCCCGCCGCTGAACAACCACTTGCGCAGCTCACGTTCCTGACCACGGGCCAGGCGCGCCACCTCTTGCGGATTGTCGGACTGCTTCTGAATCAGCGCCAACGTCTGAAGTACGGAGTCGTGCAGATGCGAGGCGATCTCTTCACGTTCGTCGTTGCGAATTCGGGCCGCACGCTCGGCGCCGAGAGCCCGCCACATCCGCAGCCACAGCGGCACCGTCAACAAACCGACACCGATCAGCGTCACCACCACGGCCAGCAGGGACGAGCGCAGTGCTTCGAGGTCGACCTGAGCGAGGACGACGACGCCGAGACCCAAGATGATCAAGGTCGCTCCCCCGACCACCCGCGCCCACGTGAGAACGGTAGGCCGCTGCGGCAAGCCGATGACGGTCCGGGGACCGTCGGAGTCGAACTCGCGCCACACCAAAGCGGCACCGATCGCGACGACGAAGAACGGTGCGAGCACCGAACCCGCCGTGCCGCTGAACAGCCAGGACAACGCGGCTGCGCCGCCCAATCCGAGTGCGATCAAGCCGTACGCCCGCTGCCGCTCGGCCGCGGACGGCTTCTGGGTGTCCGTGCCGGCTGAGGTGAAGATCCAGAGGGCGCCGTAAATCACGATGCCGGATCCGGCCATCGCCGCCAGAATCGCGAAGGCGACTCGAACCTTCAGGACGTCGATCCCGAGATGATCGGCGATACCGCCTGCAACACCGGCGACGATGCGACCGCCGGAGCGCCGCTCCAGCTTTCGCAATGGAACACCGCCCGGAATGGGCACACCCTTCTTCATGGGTACGGCATGCACCGGTACCCCGTTGACGGGCGGGCCTCCCGTGAACCCGGGAGCGGGACCGCTCACAAACGGCGGATCTGACAGATATTGCACATAGTCGATACTGGCACGAACCACTCGCAGTCACATCAGGGTCCAACCCTGAATCAGGGCGGCGCCCCTGGCCCCGATCGTCACAAAGATCAGGGTTGGCCCTGATGCGCGGAGGCCGCCCCGGAAGCCAGGATTGATTCATGAACAATCCGACTTTCCAAGAACAGATCCAGGATCTGTGGCGGACCCGCCCCGTGCGTCTGCCGGCACAAGGTCACGTGGCCGGGGTATGCGCCGGAATCGGATACCGGTACGGCATCGACCCCATTCTGGTACGTGTCGCGTTTGTGGCCTCCACTATTTTCGGCGGCTCAGGCATCCTTCTCTACCTCGCCGGGTGGTTGGTGCTCGCCCGCGCCGGTGACGGATCGTCCCCCGCACAGTCGTTGATGGGCCGCGGACACAGCTCCGATTCCAGTACCAAGACCATCGTCTTGTTGGTGGCTCTCGCCATCGCGGCTACGACCGTCGGGCCTGTCGGCGTCGGTCTGGGTGGTTCCGGTCTGATCGGGCTGATTCTGATGGTCGGAGGCCTGTGGCTGCTCTACCAACGAGCGCCGGTCCCGCCTGCACTGCCACAGAGCACGTCACCGTACGTCGGCGCGGGTACCGCGTATCCAGGCACGGGATTCACGCCCGGGCCGTTCACTCCCGGATACTTCGCACCCAATCAGCCGCCCGTGTACACGCCGTACACAAAACTCCCCGACAGCTACGTGCCCGAGGAACGGCCGGCCGAACAGTCACCGCAATCTCAGGCCGATCATCCGACGATCAACCTGTCGAAGGACCCGAGCGCTTCAGCCGCCGCCAATCCGACCGAGGTGATCGGCGAGGCCGCCATCACACCGCCCTCCTGGGATCCGCTCGGTGTCGCTCCGTTCGCCTGGGATCTCCCGGACCCGGCAGTCAAAGCCACGCCGCTGCTGCCTTTGCCACCACGTAAGCGTCGCTCGCGATGGACGCTGACGGTGCTCGGACTCGCGATCATCGTCGCCGCCGTCACCGGGGCAGCGGGCGCGGCAACCGGCAACGAGTGGTTCACTCCCGGCCGAGTCGGTGCTGTCGGACTCGCCGTCATCGCGCTCGGCCTGATCCTCGGGGCATTCTTCCGCAAGGGGTACGGCCTGCTGGTCGTCACCGGACCGCTCGTGGGTTTCGTGCTTCTCGCCTCGTTGGTCTACCCGATCGATTTCGACGCCTCGGGTGAGCAAAGATGGACTCCGGCAACCGCTTCCGAGTTGGAGCCGTCGTACTCGGGAGCCTTCGGAAGCTTCACTCTCGACCTCAACGGGGTCAAGTTCACCGAGGACAAGACCATCGACGTCGCGGCGTCGTTCGGTGAGTTCGTCGTCATGGTGCCACCAACCGTCAACGTCAAGAACAGCTGCACCGTCGTCATGGGTGACGGATCCGGTTGCCTCGACGGCGGAGTACACCGGGGCCGCGAGGCGACACCGGATTCGCCCACACTGACCATCAACGCCAAAGCAACGTTCGGCAGTCTGAAGGTGACGCAATCATGAGCGAATACGACGAGACCACAGAGCACGACGAGACCCGAGAATCCAAGCGCCCCTCGGCACTTCTGCTGATCGCCGGACTGGCCGCACTTCTGGTCAGTGTGTGGGCGTTGGTCGGGCCATTCTCCCTGGCGCCGGCAGCGAACATTCAATTCCGTTGGCTGTTCGTCGGTGCCGCCGTCGTGGCAGGACTACTGCTGGTGATTCTGCCGAATCGGCGCAACCGGAAGTAAAACTGCTGTGCGCCTTTATTAACCGCGGGGGGTTAATAAAGGCGCACAGTTGTTTTTACTCCCACTCGATAGTTCCCGGCGGCTTGCTCGTCACGTCGAGGACTACACGGTTCACGTCCGCAACCTCGTTGGTGATTCGAGTCGAGATGCGCTCGAGGGTCTCGTACGGCAGACGCGTCCAGTCCGCGGTCATCGCGTCTTCACTCGAGACCGGACGCAGCACGATCGGATGACCGTACGTCCGGCCGTCACCCTGCACGCCCACGCTTCGGACGTCGGCAAGGAGAACGACCGGGCACTGCCAGATGGTTCCGTCCAAGCCTGCAGACGTAAGCTCTTCGCGCGCAATGGAATCTGCCTGACGCAGGATCTCGAGGCGATCGCGGGTGACCTCACCGATGATGCGGATACCGAGTCCGGGACCGGGGAACGGCTGGCGTCCGACGATCTCTTCGGGCAGGCCGAGTTCGCGGCCCACTGCACGGACCTCGTCCTTGAACAGCAGACGCAACGGTTCGACCAACTTGAACTGCAGGTCTTCCGGCAGCCCGCCGACATTGTGGTGGCTCTTGATGTTTGCAGTTCCCGTGCCGCCGCCCGACTCCACGACGTCCGGGTAGAGCGTGCCCTGGACGAGGAAGTCGACGGTCGCACCATGAGATGCGTTCTCGCCCAGAACATCACTGACTGCGCCTTCGAAGCTGCGGATGAACTCGCGGCCGATGATCTTGCGCTTGGTCTCGGGATCGGTGACGCCTGCCAGCTCACCGATGAAGGTGTCCGCGGCATCCACGGTGATCAGACGAGCGCCGGTTGCCGCGACAAAATCCTGCTCGACCTGCGTGCGCTCACCGGCTCGCATCAAACCGTGATCAACGAAGACGCATGTCAACCGGTCGCCGATTGCGCGCTGAACCAAAGCCGCAGCGACAGCGGAGTCGACGCCACCGGACAGACCGCAGATGGCGTGTCCGTCTCCGACCTGCTCGCGAACCTGCTCGATCAGCGCATCGGCGATGTTCGACGCCGTCCACGCTGCCGGAATACCGGCAATCTCGTGCAGGAAGCGGCTCAGGACCTGCTGACCGTGCGGGGAATGCAGAACCTCAGGGTGGTACTGCACACCGGCGAGCTTGCGGGCGCGGTCCTCGAACGCCGCGACGGGAGCACCGTCGCTGGTCGCGGTCACCTCGAAGCCGGAAGGCGCTTCGGTGACGGCGTCACCGTGGCTCATCCATACCGGCTGCGTCGAGGGAAGACCGTCGTGGAGCAATCCGCCGGATACCGCGATGTCGGTTCGGCCGTATTCGCGGGTACCGGTCTCGGCGACGGTGCCGCCCAGGGCGCCTGCCATTGCCTGGAATCCGTAGCAGATTCCGAAAACCGGAATGTCGTGATCGAACAGTGCGGGATCAAGCTTGGGAGCACCGTCTGCGTAGACACTCGAGGGCCCACCCGAGAGCACAACAGCCAAGGGGTTCTTGGCCACGATCTCCTCGACGGTCGTGGTGTGCGGAATCACCTCCGAGTAGACCTTGGCTTCGCGAACTCGCCGTGCGATCAACTGCGCGTACTGCGCCCCGAAGTCGACGACAAGAACTGGTCTCTGCTGCTCGATATCTGCCACAGGTGCAGTCTAATCGCCGCAGCCAGCGCTTCTGCGCATGCATGGACTCAGCCCGCTACTCGACCGAGCGAGCGCGAGGTACGTCACTACAAAGGCCGCCCCTCAGAACTGCGCAGCGACCTCGCGCGGATCTAGACCACCGTCCAGGTCAACGGCGCCCCGATCACCCGCATCTTAGCTTCGGCAATCAATTCGGCAGCATCATCGCAGGCCAGAGCCCGAAATGGACGAAGGGTGAATTTTCTGGACGTTTGACCGATTCGCCTGAACCAAACGTCCAGTAAAGGTAATCTCGCCCGTCAAGTGATCAGGATCACGATCGCAAACGGCCGGCGCCGCCGAACGGCGCTCACCTCGAGGAGGACCTGTGCGTCGATTCATACGACGACTCGCCATACCTGTCGCGGCTGTGACGGCTGCCGCCGGACTTCTAGTCCTCGGCACGCCGGCCACTGCTGACGAAGCCCCGCCGACCACTTTCACCGGCACGACCGACAACCTGATCTTCACGAAGAGTGTCATCGGGAACGCGGCAGTTCACCCAGGCGACACCGTCACGTACAAGACCGAGATCAAGCACAACGAAAGCGGCATCGAACGGTCGATCGCAAAGATCCGTGACATCCCGCCCGCAGGATTCGTCCTCGTGCCGGGCAGCGCCAAGGCCACCTACCTGGGTGTGACCAACCGGGCCACGATCAGCAACGAATCAGATGGCGGAGTCTCCGCGAAGTGCTCGAGCGGCTGCACCTTCCTGGTCGGTGGATTCGTCGTCAAGAAGAACCAACCCGTCACGCTGGAAGCGACCTACACGGTCCCCGTCGGCACAGCATTCGGGACGTACGACAGCGGCATGCTCTTCGACGTCAACGCCTTCAGCACACAGCAGGGCCTCAACCCCATCAACGTCAACGTCCAGGTAGTCGACCCGTCTGTCGCCACCGGAACCACACTGGTTGCCCCGGCAACGGCGAAGGTCGGCACGCCGGTCGACCTGACCGCGACAGTTGCGCCGTCCGACGCGAGCGGCACCGTCCAGTTCAAGGACGGCGGCAACGACATCGGCTCACCGGTCCCGGTCTCGGGCGGTAGCGCCACCCTCTCCCACACCTTCGACAGCGTCGGCGCCCACGACATCACCGCCGCGTACAACGCCGGTCCGGGATTCCACAGCTCGACCTCCGGAGTCCAGACCGTCGACGTCTCCGCGGACACCACCACCACGATCTCGGCCCCGAACGCCGCGCTGGTAGGTGACAGCATCACCGTGAGCGCTGTCGTCACACCGGCAAACGCCGTGGGCACGGTGCAGTTCAAAGACGGCGAGACCAACCTCGGCGCACCGGTGGCTGTAGTCAACGGAACGGCTTCCCTGACCCGCAGCTACGACGCTTCGGGTACCCACAGCTTCACCGCAGTGTTCACCGGCGAGGCCGGTTACGGCGATTCCGTCTCCACCGCAACCCAACTCGACGTCAGCGATCCCGACTGGGGAACCACGACCACCGTTGTCGAACCACTCACCGCTGTTGTCGGTGAACCGACCAACCTCTCGGCCACCGTCTCCCCCATCCCGAGCAGCGGAACCGTGACGTTCAAGGTCGACGGCGCCGAGGTCGGTACCGCACCGGTCGGCACGGGTGACGGCGTCGCGATCCTCCCGCACACCTTCGCATCAGCGGGCGCTGCAGCCGTGACGGCAGAGTTCTCCGGCGGAACCGGATTCATCGGCTCCACGTCCACGTCGTTCACGGTGAACGTCACCGATCCCGAACCCGCCCGCGCCGACACCACGACGTCTCTGACCGTCAGCGGCTCGGCTCAGGTCGGAAAGGCATTGCAGCTCAAGGCCACCGTCGCACCCGGAACAGCAAACGGAATGATCCAGTTCAAGTCCGGCACGACGCCCATCGGCGCACCCGTTGCCGTCGTCAACGGCGTCGCGACACTCACGCACACCTTCGACGACGAGGGAACGTTCGGCCTCACTGCCAACTTCGTCGGCGACGCCGGTTGGAAGAACTCCGTCTCCGGCCCGACGGTCGTGCAGGTCGGCACCGCACCGACCGACGGCGGCGGCACCGGAAGCGTGGACACCGGTTCGCTCAGCGGCCTCATCCCGCTCTTCGGAAGCTAGTCCCCCACATCAGCTTTGGACACCACTCCCGTACCCAGCTCAGGAGAATCCATGTTCGTGTACTCCAGACGTCGCATCGCGGCGCCGATCGCCGCCACGGCACTCGCCAGTGGCGTCATCCTCGCGGGAATCCCCGCATCAGCGGCCCCCGTGACAACAACCTTCGGCACGAGTTGCCTGGCAACCCCGTCCGCTGTCGCCGGTCCGACCACGCAGTCACAGTCCGGCTCGGTCATCGTCGACGCACCGGAATCCATCGGCGCCGGTGAGACCTTCGAGGTCACCATCCAACCCGGCCCCATCGCCTTTCCCGGCTCCGCTTCCGGGGCGACCGTCCAGAACGTCTCCCGCATCAAGGTCGACGTCGACGTTCCTGCGAACGCCACCCTGGTGGAAGCCACCATCGTCCCCGGCACCTCGGCTGGGCTCAGCGGTGTCGCGCCGAACATCCTGCGCGTCAACGAGAACGGCAACGTCGATCCCAACGGAACGATTCTGCGCCTCTCCGGAAACAACCAGGTCATCGGAAACAGCCCCAGCTCGAGCATCAACTCCGAGGGCGGCATCGTCGTCAAGGCGACCGGCAAGAACGTCGATGGTTCCAACAATGCCGACGGCTACACGCAGTTCCAGCTCCCCCAGGTCAAGGCAGTTCTCAAGGCCGGCGATTCAGGGGACGTCGCGATGAAGGTACGCACCGGCGGCAGCGCGGGAGCGTGGAACAACGATCGCAACTTCCTCACGTTCCTCCCCAAGGCCACCCTGGTCATCACCGCCTGGGCACCCACGCGATGCACCCCGCGTGACGCCGAGAACGGTCCGCTCAACAGCGGCGCAGGCCCCCTCGCCACGACGCGGATCATCGAGGCGGACAAGGCAACCACCACCACAGTCGTCGGACCGGCCAACGCCAAGAACGGAACTCCCGTCACCCTGTCAGCCAACGTGAGCGGCGGCGCAAACGGTGGAACCGTCCAGTTCTTCGACGGCGACAACCCACTCGAGGACGCCGTGCCGGTAACCGGAGGGTCGGCCAGCATCTCCCCGACCTTCACCGAGGACGGACCGCACTCCATCACCGCGAGCTACAGCGGAGCCCCCGGGTTCCTGGCGTCGACGTCGGCGTCGGCCAAGATCGTGACCGTCACGACCGATGCACCGCCGGACGCCGTGACCACTACCGCCACGGTGTCGCCGTCGACCGCGAAGGTCGGACAGGACGTCAACCTGACTGCCAAGGTCGATCCGCAGGGTACCGGCGGCACCGTCGATTTCATCGTCGACGGCACCGAAACGGTCAGTGCTCCGGTCGGAACCGACGGAGTTGCCGTCGCTCCGTACACCTTCACCTCGACCGGAACGCACAAGGTTGTCGCGAAGTTCACGGGCTCACCAGGATTCGCCCCGTCCGCTGCCCCGGCATTCCCGGTCAGTGTGACGACGCCGGCTCCGGCTGACGTCGAGACGACCACGGTTCTCGACGCTGTCGGAACTGTTCAGAAGAACACCCCGGTGACGCTCAAGGCAACGGTCGATCCGTCCGGCGCCACGGGCAAGGTCCAGTTCAAGGTCGGTGACACCCTCATCGGTGGACCGGTCGACGTGGTCAACGGTGTCGCAACGGTACCGGCGACGTTCTACAACTCCGGGACCTACAGTGTCACCGCCGAATTCGTGGGCGCTTCGGGCTACACGGCCTCCGCATCCGCGCCGCAGACCCTGACCGTCCCCGGCGATACGGACGGCGGGCCCGGAGGCGGGACCGGCAGCCTCGACCTCGGCACTCTGTTCGGGTCGCTAGGAGGCTGACACTCTGAAACAGAGATGGGGCGTATCGTCGAATCCTCGACGACACGCCCCATCTTCGTTCGCGGCGAACTATCCGGCTGCCGGCTCCGCCGGAACAGCGGTAGCTGTCTTGCCGCCGGTGATCTTCACGATCGGCAGGACCAGCGCGGCCGGAGCCGACGCCGGCACCACAGGCGACTTGGGTGCAATCGGAGCCAAACGCTCGTAGCCGCTGCCCTGGGCGGGACGCAGGTCGGTCTCCCCCTTGTTCGGCCACAGCGAGGCCGAACGCTCGGCCTGAGCGGCAATGGTCAGCGACGGATTCACGCCGAGGTTGGCCGAGACCGCTGCGCCGTCGACGACGCTGAGCGTCGGGTAGCCGTACACGCGGTGGTACGGATCGATGACGCCGTGATCGGAATCCGACGCGATAGCGCAACCGCCGAGGAAGTGCGCCGTCAGTGGAACGTTGAAGATCTCGCCCCACGTGCCGCCCGCGACACCGTCGATCTTCTCGGCAACTCGACGCGTCGCCTCGTTGCCCTCCGGGATCCACGTCGGGTTCGGCTGACCGTGGCCCTGCTTACTGGTGACCTTGCGTCGACCGAACAGGCCCTTCTTCGTGTACGTGGTGATGGAGTTGTCGAGGTTCTGCATGACCAACGCGATGATCGTGCGCTCACTCCAGTCCTTGACCGTCAACATGCGCAACATCTGGTACGGATTCTTCGCAACCACACCGAGGAACTTGATCCATCGGGGCGTCTTGCCGCCGCCGTCCGTCATCAAGGTCTGCAACAGGCCCATCGCGTTCGATCCCTTGCCGTAGCGGACCGGCTCGATGTGGGTGTCGCTGCTCGGGTGGAACGACGAGGTGATCGCCACTCCGCGGGTCAGGTCGAGTGCGGGATCGACCTTGTACTTGCCTGCGCCGACAATGGATTCGGAGTTCGTTCGAGTCAGCTCGCCGAGCTTGTCGGAGAGCTTGGGCAGCGCTCCGGTGTCCTTCATGTCGAAGAGCAGATGCTGAGTGCCCCACGTTCCGGCCGCGAGAATTACGTTCGCAGCCGTGTAGGTGCGGCGGTTCTTTCGTCCGAATGCACCGGTTCGCTCGGTGAACACGTCCCACGAACCGTCGCGAGCCTCACGAAGCCCGGACACGGTGGTCATCGGAATGATCTCGGCGCCGGCTGTCTCGGCAAGGCCCAGATAGTTCTTGAGGAGCGTGTTCTTCGCTCCGTGACGGCAGCCCGTCATGCACTCGCCACACTCGATGCAACCTGTGCGCTCGGGTCCGACGCCGCCGAAGTACGGGTCCTTCGCCTTCTTGCCAGGTTCACCGAAGTAGACGCCGACGGGCGTCTGGATGAACGTGTCGCCGACACCCATGTCGTCGGCGACCGACTTCATGATCTCGTCGGCGGGCGTCATGTGCGGATTCTGGACGACGCCGAGCATCTTCTGAGCCTGCTCGTAGTACGGCGTGAGCTCGCTGCGCCAGTCGGTGATGTGCGCCCACTGCTTGTCCTGGAAGAACGGCTCCGGCGGCTGGTACAGCGTGTTGGCGTAGTTCAACGACCCGCCGCCGACGCCTGCGCCCGCGAGAATGAGGCAGTCGCGCAACAGGTGCACGCGCTGAATGCCGAAGCACCCCAGCTTCGGAGCCCAGAGGAACTTCTTGAGATCCCAACTGGTCTTCGCGAAATCTTCGTCGGCATACCGTCGGCCGGCTTCGATGACGCCGACCTTGTAGCCCTTCTCCACGAGACGAAGCGCGCTCACGCTTCCGCCGAACCCGGATCCGACGATCAGTACGTCGTAGTCCGTTGCCCGTTGCTTGCCCATCAGGACACCTCCACCGTGAACCGTAGTTACCCGCCAGTATGCACCTATCCCTTGTGACTACCACCACAAGGGGCCCCATAAGCGTAACCGCAAGTATCAGGAACGGAAGAAAGTCCTGCACAACGAACTGTGGCCCCAGTTCACGAAGAACCGGGGCCACAGAAAGGTACAAACTACGCGCGGACTGTCAGCCCGACCTTCTGGAACTCCTTGAGATCGGAGTATCCGGCCTTCGCCATCGACCGACGGAGACCACCGACGAAGTTCAGCGAACCGTACGGATCGTCCGAAGGGCCGCTCAGAACCTGGTCCAGACTCGGACGCTCACCATAGGAAACCGGAAGAAGTGCTCCACGCGGAACCGAAGGATGAGCCGCAGCGGACGGCCAGTACCAGCCACCACCCGGCGCCTCGGCGGACACGGCCAGCGGCGTGCCCAGAACGGCAGCGTCGGCACCGCAGGCGATGGCCTTCGCCAGATCACCCGAAGTTGCGATGTCACCGTCGGCGATGACGTGGACGTAGCGTCCACCCGTCTCGTCGAGGTAGTCGCGCCTGGCTGCTGCAGCATCGGCAATGGCCGTGGCCATCGGAACGCCGATGCCCAGGACCTCACCGGTGGTGGTTGCACCCTCGGTAGACCCGTACCCGACGATGACACCGGCAGCGCCGGTACGCATCAGGTGCAGCGCGGTGCGGTGGTCACTGACCCCACCCGCGACAACCGGAACGTCGAGTTCCGAGATGAACGTCTTGAGGTTGAGCGGTTCCTGCTCGGTGTGCACGACGTGCTCGGCCGAGATGATCGTGCCGTGGACGACCAGGAGGTCGATTCCCGCCTTGATCAGCTCCGGCGTCAGTGCGCGCGCATTCTGCGGGCTGACGCGAACGGCAGTGGTGACCCCCGAATCACGGACCTGCGCCACCGCAGCTGCCAGAAGACCGGCCTGCAGCGGAGCCGCATGCAGCTCCTGCAGGTAGCGGATGGCCGCGTCGACGCCACCGTCCTTCTCGGCGATCTCGACGAGACGCCGGAGCTTCTCCTCGACATCGGGGTGACGGCCCCACAGGCCTTCACCGTTGATGACACCGAGGCCGCCGCGCTTACCCAACTCGATCGCGAAAGTCGGCGAGACCAACGCGTCGGTGGGATGTGCGAGGACAGGAATGTCGAACCTGTAAGCGTCGAGCTGCCAAGCAGTCGACACCTCCTTCGACGAACGAGTTCGCCGGGAGGGAACGATGTTCACATCGTCCAACTCGTAGGTACGTCGGGCCGTTCGACCCATGCCGATCTCAACGAGGTCGCGCACGCGCGCCCCTTTCTCGTGTACTGGTTGCTAACGAGCGGTGTAGTTGGGTGCTTCGACAGTCATCGTGATGTCGTGCGGATGGCTTTCCTTCAAACCGGCCGCCGTGATCTGGACGAACTGAGCGTTCTGCAGGTGCTCGATCGTCGCCGACCCCGTGTATCCCATGGCAGCGCGCAGACCACCGGTGAGCTGGTGCGTCACCTGCGAGAGCGGGCCACGGAACGGAACACGTCCTTCGATGCCTTCCGGAACCAACTTGTCCTCGGAAAGCACGTCGTCCTGGAAGTACCGATCCTTGGAGTACGACTTGGCCTCGCCACGCGACTGCATCGCGCCGAGCGAACCCATTCCGCGGTAGCTCTTGAACTGCTTGCCGCCGACCAGAATCAGTTCGCCGGGCGATTCAGCGGTACCGGCCAGGAGTGAACCCAGCATGGCCGTCGACGCACCTGCGGCAAGAGCCTTCGCAATGTCACCGGAGAACTGGAGTCCACCGTCGGCGATGACGGGCACACCCAGAGGCTTGCACGCGGCAACCGCTTCCAGAATGGCCGTGACCTGAGGGGCACCGACACCGGCGATGACGCGGGTGGTGCAGATGGAACCAGGGCCGACTCCGACCTTGACGGCATCGACGCCGGCTTCGACCAGTGCCAGAGCACCCGCGCGCGTAGCGACGTTGCCACCGATGATCTGAACCCGCTCGCCCAGTTCACGCTTGAGCTTGGCGATCATGTCGAGAACATTGGACGAATGCCCGTGCGCACTGTCCACCACGAGTACGTCCACACCGGCATCGGTGAGCGCCATCGCGCGCTGGAAGGCGTCATCGCCGGCACCGACTGCAGCGCCGACGAGCAGTCGACCGTCACGGTCCTTGGTGGCGTCGGGATGCTGCTCGGTCTTGACGAAGTCCTTGACCGTGATCAGACCGGTGAGCTTGCCGTTGCCGTCGACGATCGGCAGCTTCTCGATCTTGTGCCGACGAAGAAGGCCCAGTGCCACGTCAGCGGTGACGCCTTCCTGAGCGGTGATCAGGGGCATCTTGGTCATGATCTCCGCGACCGGGCGATTCTGGTCGACCTCGAAACGCATGTCCCGGTTGGTGACGATGCCAACCAGCTGGCCGGCGTCGTCGGTGACAGGCAGACCCGAGATGCGGAAACGAGCGCACTTCGCATCGACCTCACCCATCGTGTCGGTCGGCTTACACGTGACGGGATCGGTCACCATGCCGGCCTCGGAACGCTTGACCGTCTCGACCTGTCCTGCCTGGACCTCAACCGACGAGTTGCGGTGCAGGACACCCATGCCGCCGGCGCGTGCCATCGCAATTGCCATGCGCGACTCGGTGACGGTGTCCATCGCAGAACTGACCAACGGAATCCGCAGACGGATGTCGCGGGTCAGTTGACTGGACGTGTCGACCTGGCTCGGGATGACGTCGGACGCAGCCGGCAACAGCAGCACGTCGTCGTATGTCAGTCCCAGCATCGCGACCTTGTTGGGGTCGTCTCCTCCGGTGTGTACATGTCCTGCAGAACTACTCATGCGGTCAGGACCCTCCATGGACCTAGATTCGCCCAGGGCGACCGCTGTAGCAGCCGCCTCGAAACGGATTACGAAAGCTGGATATCGGATAGAAGGCGCCTGCACGGAAAGAAATTCCTGGCACCTTTTCCCGGCGTTGCACACCATGGTATCGGCTCACTCAAAGGTCCGAACCATCCCACCCACGCTGCGGGTACGCGTAACAAGTGGCGCTGACCCCCCTGACCTGCGTACCGTGGTGCTGTGCGTGATCAACTGCCCCCCGGTCTGCCGCCAGATCCCTTCGCCGGCGACCCAGCTGACCCCTCCGCGGCTCTCGATGCCATCGAGCCGGGCCAACCACTCGACCCCCACGAACGCCAAGCGGTCGAGGAGGATCTCGCTGACCTCGCTGTATACGAGGCACTCCTCGCTCACCGCGGTATCCGCGGTCTCGTAGTCTGCTGCGAGGACTGCCAACAGGATCACTACCACGACTGGGACATGCTGCGCGCAAACCTGCTGCAGCTGCTCGTGGACGGAACCGTCCGCCCCCACGAGCCTGCCTACGACCCGATGCCTGAGGCATATGTCACGTGGGACTACTGCCGTGGATACGCCGACGCGTCGATGAACGAGGCGATGCACGGCGACGGTTTCGACAGCTGAGCGAAACCTCACCCAAGCTCATACGAAAGTGGCCGACAAGCAATTGCTTGTCGGCCACTTTCGTTTGAATTCAGATCGGAACGGTGCGATCAGGGCGGGGGTGAAGAAGAATCACCCGACGGAGACGAGGCCGGCGCCAGAGGCGTCGTTGTCGTGGTTGTCGTCGTTGTTGTCGTGGTCGTTGCCGTGGGCGACGATGACGGTGTCGACGACGCCGCGCTTGGACCAGGCGCCTGCATGATTCCAGGATTGGGCGTTGTCGTCGTGGTCACACCCCCAGGCAGCTGAGGGTTCGCCGGATTGACGGAGATCCCCGGAATCGCCGTGGGAGAGGTGGCAATCGAGGACTGCTGGTCGGTCGTCGACGGCGGCACTGCGGGTGACGTGGTCTCCTGGACCTGCGTCATCAACTTGCCCCAACGCTCGACGAGGTCGGTCTTGTCCTGCGAGTCCTTGACCGCATCGGCACGGTGAGCTGCGTTGTCCAGCACCATCTTTGCCGCAGGAATGTCTCCGGCAGCCAACAGCCGCTCGGCCTTTTCCAGCTCGGAAGTCGTGTCGATCTTCGCAACTGTCGAGTTGGCCTCGTCGGCGAAGACGACCTGCTTGACGCCCCACAGGGCATCGCCGGGCTGGGCGTCGTACGCCATCGCCGTGGCGCCACCGAAGACCACTGCTGCAACTGCTGCAGCGGCGGCGATCGGACGAACCACACGCAATCGAGAACGGGAACGTGAACGCTGACGATCGGAGAAGCCGGACGGCGTCGCTGTGATTGCAGCGATGACATCGTCCAACAACGGACCCTCGGGCATCGGAGTCGCAACGACATCGTCACGCCATTGCGAGAGGATCAACGCAAGTTCGTACTGTTCGGTGCTATCGGTTGCTACCGGCCCACCATTCGAAATGGATTCGATCAGCGCATCGTCACGCCGAACCGCAGCCAAATCCACTGGCGTACCGTCGTCGGCGAGATCACCGAGATTCGAAGCGTCATGCCCCTCGTCTCTAGCCAAAGCTCTCACCTGCTTTCGTCACTTCTTTTTTCAGTTTCGCGATCGCTCTGTGCTGAGCGACTCGTACAGCTCCGGCGGTACTACCGACGGCGACGGCCGTTTCCTCGGCCGACATCCCGACCACCAGGCGAAGTATCAAGATTTCTCGATGCTTCTCCGGAAGTGTGCCGAGAAGTTCGTGCATCTGTCTGCTGGACTCCGAATCGAGAGCTCGCTGTTCGGGACCATCATCCAGTGCTATTACATCCGGTACTTCGGAAACGGGCTCCGACTTGTTACGGGCGGAGCTTCGATGTGCGTCCGCAACCTTGTGCGCGGCAATTCCGTACACAAAGGCCATGAACGGGCGTCCCTGGTCCTGATAACGCGGCAGCGCGGTCATCACGGCCAGACAGACTTCCTGTGCGACGTCGTCAGCGGACAGGTGTCCTCTCTCGGCCGCACCCACTCGACCGCGGCAGTAGCGCACCACCATCGGTCGGATGTTCTCCAGAACCAAAGCTAGAGCTGTACGGTCGCCCTGCGCAGCAGCAGCGACCGCGGTGTCCAACTCATCGCTCGTATTTGTCATCGTCAGCGAAAATCCTGGCGTTACAGTGGCACCTCCCGAGCGGGTGTGCTCCCGCTCTCAGCGGAACCCTCTAAGAGTAACCATCCGGACCGACTGGTCTCCGCATACCTGCCCAGCAGTCGCGATATCGATACAGCTCCTTCTGGAATGTTCTCCGGAGACTTCGGTGGAGTGGTTACGACAAAGGTAGGAGTGATCCACCACGCATCGCAATCAGATCGCCGATCTCCCGGGCACTCGGTGAGGTTCTCTCACCGCTGACACCTTCGATCAACAGAGACGACGCCCAGGCCAGGGGCAGCAGGCCGTATTGCCGGCACCGCGCGAACACATCTGCTGCCATCTTCACGGCTGCGCTCGCGTCGGTTCCGGTCAGCGCGGCGCTACGCAGCAGATCCGACTTCACGCGGTGCCGCACAGACTCCGATTCCGCTGACAATTCGACGGCGCGTTCTGCGTGTCTGCGGGCACGAGCGAAGTCGCCCCCCGCCAACGCCAATTCTGCGGAGACCCATTCGATCCGAATTTCCTGCCGCCACAGCCCGCCCTCGGCATCCAGACGCGCCCGACATTGCGCCAGCAGGCGCCAGCCGAGCGGGAGCCTGCCACAGCCGAGGGCGTCTGCGGCCAGACCGGTCAGAGCGTCACAGGCAGCCTCTGGATCACCTGGCAGGCCGCCGACGATCGCCAGTGCGCGCCCGTCCCACGTGGACGCGAGTGCATGGCGTCCGCTCTGGCGAAGAAACGACGCCCTCGTGCTGGTAGACAGAGAGGCAAGAACTCGATCCGAGTGCGTCGAGAAACCGGCCGTGAGCCGATCGAGGACATCCAATGCAGCCCGCGCTCTTGCGTAGCGGCCCTGACCACCCAGCACTACTGCCGTTGTCCACCAATCTCGGGTAGAGCAAGGCGCCGGGAGGCGGACGAGATCCGGATCCGCACCGAACGCGGCAGACTCGAGGGACCCTGGAAGTGCAGTTGTTTCGTTGGGCACAGGTGATTGAGGGCGCGCAGGTGTCGACACAGGTTGATCATCGCAGCAGCACGAGCAGACATTCGCACGACCGGCGTCACACCAACGATGCCAAAAGTCGCACGAAACACGAAAAGGCAAGTTTGTCGGAGTTAATCAGATATTCAACTGAGATTTGCCAAATGTACTCGTAATGATATTTAACGGGCATATATCCGTGACGTTAACTGCGCATTACTTATTGGACGGATGTCCTAGTTGAAACTTGGGCACTAAGTCCCGAAATGGAGTGCAACCACGCCCACGCAATATCGGACAAATGACGCAAACCGAGCCGAATGACTGAGTGATTTCGCCGGGCGATCAGCCTCGAACATATCCCTGATCTGTGGGTTTCGCATCTCGAGCAGCCAGGCTTGCCGGCCGCCACCTCGATCGACCCAATTTCGACATCGGCGCAGAACAACGCACGAGGAGCCCGAAATGTAAATATATACTTCGTTAACTCTCGCATTTCGATATATGCCGATCGCCACTGAACGAGCCTATTGACGCGATTTACTCAGCACCCTTACGGTTAGCAAGCGTGAACGATTCAGAAGGCCCGGATAACCTCCGGGCAACTTGGTCCGCTCGTTGATCAACGCGAGCTTGCAGTAAGGAGTCAACATGCCTGCACCGAATCACCTTCCAGGCCCCAACGCAGACATCTGGGACTGGCAGATGCACGGTCTGTGCCGCGGAGTCGACTCCTCCATGTTCTTCCATCCCGATGGCGAACGCGGTAGAGCACGTGCCCAGCGCGAAACCCGCGCAAAAGAGATGTGCCGTCAGTGCCCGGTCCTGATGCAGTGCCGCAGCCACGCGCTGACCGTCGCCGAGCCGTACGGCATCTGGGGAGGAATGTCGGAAACCGAACGTGAACTACACGCGCGCCACCGTCGCACCACCCGCATAGCTTCCTGATACATGTAGGTAGAGCGCACTAGGCCCCCGAGAGTTTTCGGGGGCTTTTGCGTGTGGACGGGACACCGTCGAAAAGAATTTCCGACACGACCCATCCGACCGACGCCCGCCTCCGAATGCCTTCTGACAGTGCACCTCAGCACATCCCTTCAGGAAGGCAGACCCATGAACACCTCTACTCGAGTTCTGGCAGTCACCGCAGCAGCCTCTTTCGCCGTCTTCGGCGTGGTCGGTTGCTCCTCGGACGACAACGATTCGTCGACCGACACGTCCAGCGCCGCCATGACGTCTTCTGCCATGGGATCGAGCATGTCTCCCAGCAGCGCGATGGCAGAGCCCGCTTCTGATCTGGTCGGTGCAGGTTGTGCCGACTACGCAGCTGCAGTGCCGAGCGGCGCCGGATCGGTCAGCGGAATGGCCCAGGATCCGGTTGCCACAGCGGCATCCAACAATCCGTTGCTCACCACCTTGACCGCGGCAGTCTCCGGCCAGCTCAACCCGGACGTCAACCTGGTCGACACCCTCAACGGCGGCGAGTTCACCGTCTTCGCACCGATCGACTCGGCATTCGCCAAGATCGACCCCGCCACGATCGACAGCCTCAAGACGGACAGCGCCATGCTGACCAAGATCCTCACCTACCACGTGGTTCCCGGCCAGATCGCCCCTGACGCGATCGACGGAACTCACCCCACCGCCGAGGGCGGAACGGTCACCGTCACCGGATCCGGTGACAACATCAAGGTCAACGACGCAACTGTCGTCTGCGGTGGAGTCAAGACCGCAAACGCCACCGTCTACCTCATCGATTCGGTGCTGATGCCGCAGTAGTCCCCACCTGCTGTGCGCCTTTATCAACCCCCCGCGGTTAATAAAGGCGCACAGCGGCCAACGGCGGGCCAAGAGAAAAGAACCGGACATGCACGCTACGGTTGTACGCGATGAAGCGAGACAACTCTTCGTGAGCGAGCCAGACCATGCGTCGGATGCGGCCGACGCATGCCCGACGGACAATTCTGCGGCCCGCACCGCGCGCATCGCGGAATCACGCGAGCTGGCAGTGATCCTCGCGAACGTCGCCGGTGGCGACCAGAGCGCCTTCGCCGAGTTCTACGACCGAACCAGCTCCCGTGTGTACGGCATGGTTCTTCGTGTACTCCGTGATCCAGGTTTCTCCGAGGAAGCGGTCCAAGAGGTCTACCTCCAAGCCTGGAAATCAGCCGACAGCTTCGACCCCGCCAAGGGGTCCGCGCTCTCCTGGCTCCTGACACTTGCCCACCGGCGCGCAGTGGATCGCGTGCGCTCAGAACAGTCGAGTTCGGATCGACAGGCTCTCTACGACACCACCAATGCCACTCCCGAGTTCGACGTCGTCAGCGACGAAGTGACACGAAGAGACGAGCATCGTGCTGTCACCGACTGTCTCGAAACGCTGACGGACACTCAGCGCCAATCGGTGACTCTCGCCTATTACGGCGGCCGAACGTACCGCGAGGTGGCCGAAGATCTCGGCGTGGCGATTCCCACGATCAAGTCGCGAATTCGCGACGGACTACTGCGCCTACGTGGATGTTTGGGGGTGATGTGAGATGGACGAAGAGCTGATCGACTACGCGTACGCCTACGCGATCGATGCGTTGGACCTCGACGAGCGCCGTGAGGTCGACAAACGACTTGCCGCTTCGGACTCCGCGACCCACGCCGAATTCGACGCCCAGGTCCGGCTCACCGCCGAAACCATGGCCGCGATGACCGTCGTCGACGCCGTCGAGCCCCCGCCGTCGCTGCGCAGCAGCGTCCTTGCCTCGATCGCAGAGCAGGCCGCTGCTCCCAATGCCCCCGTTTCGCTGGCCGAGCGCCGTAACCGTCGACGCCCGTGGACCGTGGCTCTTGCGGCGGCCGCCGCAGTCGCAATCCTGGTCGGCGGCATCGGAATCGGGCGCACGCTGTCCGACAACACGCCGCCGCAGAACCCCGCGTCCGAAATCATGGCAGCACCCGACGTTCATGCCACGACGCGTGAAATCCCGGGCGGCGGTAGTGCCACGACGCTGTTCTCGCCCTCCGAAGACGCCGCAGTCCTCGTGATGAACGATGTGACTCCCCCGAGTCCGGATACCGTCTACCAGATGTGGCTGGTGCCGGGCGACACCGACGACACCACGATGATCCCGATGGGGACGATGGCTCCGGGCGACGTCAAACCCACTACCCAGGTGGTGCTCGACGGCATCGGTCCGAATACGAAGTTGGCGTTCACTGTCGAACCGCCCGGCGGATCGCAGCAGCCGACGAGCGAGCCGTTCGCAACGATCCCGCTCATCTGATCGCCAGACGAAAAAAGATCCCCCACCGGAATCCGGTGGGGGATCTCTTCTTTGTCGAAACTACGAGCAGCGAGTCAGTGGCTGTGACCGTGTCCGGTGTCGGCAACTTCCTCGGTCGGCTTCTCGACGACGGCGCTCTCGGTCGTGAGGATCATGCGCGCGACGGAAGCGGCGTTGACCACTGCCGAGCGAGTGACCTTGACCGGGTCGACGACGCCGTCGGCAAGCAGGTTGCCGTAGGTGAGGGTGGCAGCGTTGAAGCCTTCGCCCTTGGTCATCTCGGCGACCTTGCTGACAACGACGGAACCGTCGATGCCTGCGTTGCTGGAGATCCAGAACAACGGAGCGTTGAGGGCTTCGCGGACCACGGCAACGCCGGTGGCCTCGTCACCCGTCAAGCCGAGGTTCCCGATCAGAGCCGTACCGGCCTGAACGAGAGCCGATCCGCCACCGGGGACGATGCCCTCGGAAACTGCTGCCTTGGCTGCGTTGACCGCATCCTCGACGCGGAACTTGCGTTCCTTCAGATCGGTTTCGGTGGCTGCGCCGACCTTGATGACGGCCACGCCGCCGGACAGCTTCGCCAGACGCTCTTCGAGCTTCTCGCGGTCCCAATCCGAATCGGTGTTCTCGATCTCGCGACGCAGCTGCGCAACGCGGGTCGCGATGTCGTCAGCGGTGCCTGCACCGTCGACGATGACCGTCTCGTCCTTGGTGACGACAACGCGGCGAGCGCTGCCGAGCAGCTCGAGGCCGGCTTCCTTGAGCGAGAGGCCGACGTCGGTGTTGATGACGGTGCCTGCCGTGACGACTGCGAGGTCGTCGAGGAATGCCTTGCGACGATCACCGAAGAACGGCGCCTTGACGGCGACGGCCTTGATGGTCTTGCGGATGGAGTTGACCACGAGGGTGGAGAGAACTTCACCCTCGACGTCCTCGGCGATGATCAAGAGCGGCTTGCCGGATTCGGCAACCTTCTCGAGCAGCGGAAGGAAGTCGGGAAGTGAGCTGATCTTCTCGCGGAAGAGCAGGATCAGCGCGTCTTCGTAGACGGCCTTCTGCGCATCGATGTCGGTGACGAAGTAGGGCGAGAGGTAGCCCTTGTCGAACTGAACACCTTCGGTGACAACGAGTTCGGTTGCAACGGTGGAGGATTCCTCGACCGTCACGACGCCGTCGGTTCCGACACGGGTGAGTGCCTCGCCGACGAGCTTGCCGATCTCTTCGTCACGCGAGGAGACGGTGGCGACCTGAGCGATCGACTTCTCGCCCTCGACGGGGGTGGCTGCGGCGAGCAGTTCCTCGACGACCTTGTCGGCTGCGGCGTTGATGCCGACGCCGAGAGCCATCGGGTTCGCGCCCGCTGCGATGTTCTTGAGTCCGCCGCGGACGATGGCCTGGGCCAGAACGGTCGCGGTGGTGGTGCCGTCGCCGGCAACATCGTTGGTCTTGGTGGCGACGCTCTTGACGAGCTGTGCGCCGAGGTTCTCGAAGGGATCTTCGAGCTCGATCTCACGGGCGATGCTCACACCGTCGTTGGTGACGGTGGGGCCGCCGAATGCCTTGGCGAGCACGACGTGGCGTCCACGCGGGCCCAAGGTCACCTTGACGGCGTCGGCAAGCTTGTCGACTCCGGCTTCGAGAGCGCGGCGTGCGGTCTCGTTGAACGCAATTTGCTTGGACATCTGTTCTGTCAGCTCCTGAATCTTCGGGGCGTGAACGCATTCCGCCCCGGGATCCTGTGTGGACTCCGGGGCGGATCACGTGTGTCTTACTTGGAGACGACAGCCAGCACGTCGCGTGCCGACAGGATCAGGTATTCCTGGCCGGCGTACTTGATCTCGGTTCCGCCGTACTTGGAGTAGATGACCGTGTCACCCTCCTTGACGTCGACCGGGATGCGGTTGCCCTGCTCGTTGACGCGGCCTTCGCCGACTGCAACGACGGTGCCCTCCTGGGGCTTTTCCTTGGCTGTGTCAGGAATGACCAGGCCGGAAGCCGTCGTCGTTTCAGCCTCGTTGGCCTGGACGAGGATCTTGTCCTCGAGCGGCTTGATGTTGACGCTCGCCACGATGAGCCCTCCACTTTGGGGTATGTGCGTCCGAGGCGATCCTCGGACAGCTGTTTGGGTATGCCGTTTACGGCGCGTCACTGCAGTCCCGTCGTCGCGGGTGCCGGAACTCGATCAGCGCCAATTGGCACTCTATACGTGAGAGTGCCAACCCTCAAGGACTGGGCGCATTTTTCTCTTCGTCCAGAGCGAAACAGGACAGCCGTCCACCACGTTCACCTATTGTTCACTTCGTGACGAACATCAATCGCCGTAGTTTTCTGACCTTCGCCGGACTCGGCGCCGTCGGCGCGGTCAGCCTTGGCAAGCCGTGGGGCCTGCAATATGCAGGCGCGTCGACCATTCCGACGTCAGGTCCTGGCACCACTCTCGAGTCCGTGTCCACCCCCGTCAGCAGTAGCGGCTACACCAAGCTCACCGCCGGACCCGGTTGGGCGAACATCGTGCGCAGCGAGTTGGCCGAGCCGAAGTCGGGACGCGAGGACCGACGCACCGCGCTCGCCTCACTCGTGCAGTTGACCGACGTCCACATCGTCGACGCCCAGTCCCCCATGCGATTTGAGTACGTCCACCAGATCACCGGCTCGGCGTTCCGTCCCCAGGAGACCCTGACAGCACACGGGCTGATTTCACTTGTCCGCCGGGTCAATTCGATCGGCAGTGGCCCGCACACGTCGCGACCCTTCGATGCCGTCGTCACCACCGGCGACAACACGGACAACAAGGAATTCGCCGAACTCGACTGGTTCCTCACCTCACTCAACGGCGGAACCGTCGTCGCCAACACCGGTGCCAAGGACCGCTACGAGGGTGTACAGAACTCGGGTGCCGATCTCTACTGGAACCCCGAGTCACCGATGCTCGACATGTACAAGAAGGCCGGATTCCCGGAGATCCCCGATTTCTTCGGTGCCGCTTTCACGCCCGTGTCGAGCCCCGGCCTGAACACCCCTTGGTACTGCGTGTTCGGCAACCACGACGACTCGGTGTCCGGCACGGTGCCCAGCGGCATCCCGCCGCTCGAAGCGATGTACACGGGATCTCTCAAATTCGAGGTGCCCGGTTCACCGGAGCAGGCCAAGCAGATCGACGTCGCCACCAAGTTCGATCCCAGTGCGATACCCGGAATCCTGTCCGCCTTCACGACGCCGCCGCGCCAGGTCACCCCCGACCCGTCGCGCGCGCCGTTCACACCGCGACAGTTCATCGCCGCACATCTTGATCCCGCGCACACCGGTCCCGGCCCCGTCGGACACGGTTTCGCCCCCGACGCCGGCGAAACCGGTATCGGTTACTACTCGTTCGAGATCGCACCGGGCGTCGTCGGCATCAGCATGGACTCCACCAACCGCGCGGGCCTCGTCGACGGTTCGCTGGGCGCCGCTCAGTTCCAGTGGATCGAGAACACCCTGCGCGCCGGCAGCAGCACCTACTACGACGCCGCGGGCTCTCGCGTCACCGAGTCGCGAGGTGACACGTATTTCGTGCTGTTCAGTCACCACACGAGCGACACGATGGACAATCTCATTCCCGACCCCGAGAACGTCCTCGAGCCACGCCTGCGCGGTTCACAGCTTCTCGACTTGCTGCATCGTTTCCCGAACGTACTTGCCTGGGTCAACGGACACACCCACGAGAACAAGATCACCCCGTGGCCCGGCGCGACCCCCGAGCAGGGCTTCTGGGAGATCAACACCGCCTCGCACATCGACTACCCGCAACTCGGACGCATCATCGAGATCGCGGACAACCATGACGGAACGGTGTCGTTGCTTGCGACGCTCTTCGAGGCGGAGAGTCCCAATTCCGTCGACTACAGCGACAAGTCGGCAGCCGGGCTCGCCTCGCTGTACCGCGAACTGTCGTTCAACGACATCCACCGCGACCCGAAGCTGACGGGTACCGGCGTCGACCAGAACGTCGAATTGTTGGTCCACACCGGACGATGACTCCGATTGCCGCAGTGTCCTAGGTGATTTCAGGTCCGCTCGAAGGCGAGCGGTGCGCTTTCGCCCACGACACTGCGGCAACGACGAATCGAACGCCGAATCCGATCAACACCAGATTGCAGACGATCTGGAGGCTCACGAGCCCCCGGGCAAGGTCCGTCTGCGCGGCGATGTCACCGAATCCGACTGTCGAGAAGACGGACAACGAAAAGTACAGCGCCGCCATACGCGACAGCGGTTCGGTGAAACTGCCAGGGCTTGCATGCTCGACCGAAAAATAAGTGATGGACACCAACAACAAGTACGTCGGCATCACCACCGCCACAGCTTCGACCGCCTGCAGAGATGGCACATCGGAACGCAGAATTCGCCACACCTGCCAGGTGGTCACGGCAAGTACCGCGGCGCCTCCACCGATCAAGAGGAAGATTGCACTGGCGGTATGTACATCGATCCACGGCAGAAAGAAATACGCGCATCCGAAGGCGATCACCGTCAGCGTGGGTCGAAGCACTGCACCACGGATCAGCGCGCGTCGTCGTTCCCGGTCGATGTGGGGAGAATCGCCTTTTTTCCGCATGAATCAATGATCGACAATTTCGCAGGTAAAACCACCCTTTCGGTCCGAAAAGGACGTCACGGAGACGAAAAGCACTGAGCAATCCTCACGAACCTTCTGTAACGTTCATATAACGGCGGTCGATTGAACATTGACCGGTATTGACTGTGAGGAGGTGTGCGATGAGTTGTTCACTGGGAATTTCCACTGGATCTTCCGGTGTCTATTCAGCACTCGTCGACACCGATACCAGCACAAACGCGCCAGGCGCCGTGCCTGCCGAGACTCGCTTCGTCTCGGCGGATCAGGCCAATTCCAACGTCGGTGACCTTGTCAGAGCATCCATCAAGCTGATGACGACGCAGGTAACGGACGGATCTGAAGCGCCGCGCTCGATCGGTGTCAGCTATCGCACGGACGATCAACTCGCGAGCATCAGGTCATCTCTTTCGCGCTCGCCGAAGCAGGTCCGTGCAATCCCCGAACCTGCCGCCGTACACGCGTATCTCGCCGAGACAGGGAAAACCGAGCGGTACGACACGACAGCTCAGGTGGACGTCGGCGATCAAGGTCTGACGGTGTCCGTCGTCGACCACACCGGTGAAGTTCTGCACTCCGACCGTATAGACGCCCTCGCAGGGGCCGGAATCGACCGGGCATTGGTCGACTTCGTGACGGAGAAGGCGCCAGGGCACTTGCGCCGGTACACCGACGCGGAACTTCTTGCCGCCCGGTGCCATGTCGCCAAAGAGCAACTGTCCACGTCCACCAAGGTGACCATCGACCTTCCGATCGACGCGATGGCGATCACGCGCGACGAGTTCGAGGCCATCATCGCCCCGGATATCGAGCGCGCCGTCACCTTCATCCGTGAAGTCGTGAAGGGCTCACCGCGGCCCGTCGGTGCCGTTGTACTCATCGGAGGTGGCGCACATATTCCGGCCGTGCGGTCCGCCGTCGCCGCTGCCGTCGACGTCCCCATGGTCGAGATCGTCGAGCCCGAGACTGCGGCAACCAAAGGTGCTGCACTCCTAGCAGATTCGATCACCGCAATTCGTTTCCCGCTGCTGGGCTCCGGAAGTGACCAGCGCTCGGGATCCACCGCCAAGGTATCGGGAGCGTTGATCGGTGCGCTCGTGGTCGGCGGACTGGTACTCGGTTACGGCGCAAAGGAATTGGTGCCGACCGACGACACCGCGGTCTCGCCCGTCGGAACCGGGTCGACCACGACGACGGTGAGCCCCGAAGCGACACCGAGCACCGGATCGACGATCATTCCGTCTCATGATCCTCTGCCTTCGGTAGCCGGCAGCACGTATCCTCGGTACGGGTATCCCACCACCCCGTTCGACTCGCAGCCTTACGACACGCACTCGTACACAACGCATCAGTACACACTTCCGCCTGCGCCGATCCCGGACACCTCGACGACAACCACGCCGCCGACCACGACAACGACCACTCCGAATTGGCCGACCATTCCCGGAATCACGCTGCCCGATCCACCGGCGTGGTGGCCGACGCTACCGGACACCGAGGCGACGCCCCCGGTCGATCCGACCGAGGCAAACCCCGGCGGCGGTCTCGGCCCGGGTGAGAGCGGCGGCGAGAACCCGACGACGCCGGAGACTCCTGGATCCGGTTCCACCGAAACCGAAATCACTACCCCTGGTGGTGGTGATCCGACGACGAAGCCCGGTGAACCGAATACCTCGCTGCCCGAAAACGGTCCCGCGACCACACCGGATCGGGAACCGGCCCCGGTCGGCTGATTCTCAGTCGGCCGATTTTCAGTGCATCAACTGGCTGACGGAGACCGACAGCCCCGGGTCCGTCGCAACACTCAATTCCGAAGGGCCTGCGCCGTTTCCGATCAGGTGAGCGGCCAACGATGCGATCATCACGCCGTTGTCCGTGCACAGTCGAGGTTTCGGAATGCGCAACGTGATGCCCGCTTCGGCGCAGCGCTGCTCGGCGAGTGAGCGGATACGCGAATTGGCCGTGGCGCCGCCGCCGAGAACCAACGTGTCGACCCCGACGTCCTTGGCTGCACGCACTGCCTTCATCGTCAGGACGTCTGCAACCGCTTCCTGGAACGAGGCAGCGATGTCCGGGATCGAAAAGGTCTCGCCTGCGCGCTCTTTCGATTCGACATAGCGCGCGACGGACGTCTTGAGTCCCGAGAACGAGAAGTCGTGCCGCGAATCGCGCGGCCCCGTCATGCCGCGAGGGAAGGCGATTGCGTTCCGATCTCCCTCTTGCGCAGCAGCATCGAGTGCCGGTCCACCGGGAAAGCCGAGTCCGAGCAGTCTGGCCACCTTGTCGAAGGCCTCACCGGCGGCGTCGTCGACAGTCGTGCCCAGTTCGACAATGGGCTTGCCCAGATCTTCGACGTGAAGCAGGTGTGTGTGACCGCCGGAGACCAACAATGCGACGCACGAGGGCAACGGACCGTGCTCGAGAGTGTCCACCGAGACGTGACCGCCGAGATGATTGACCGCATAGAACGGGATGTTCCATGCTGCCGCATAGGCTTTCGCTGCGGCTACACCGACCAGCAGCGCGCCGGCCAGGCCGGGTCCGATGGTGACGGCCAGCGCGTCGGGCTTCTCGATACCGGCGGCAGCAAGGGCACGGCGCATCGTCGGCACGATCGCCTCGAGGTGAGCCCGCGAGGCCACTTCGGGAACCACTCCCCCGTACCTGGCGTGCTGATCCACGCTCGATGCCACCTCGTCGGCCAACAATTCGCAGGTTCCGTCACCGTTCCAGCGGACGATACCGACACCTGTTTCGTCGCAAGAACTTTCGACACCCATGACGATCATGCTTGCTGCTCCTCAATTTCGCGGACACCGAGCACGGCAGGCCGTCTCATCGTGTACGCATCTGCCCCACTGGGCTGGTAGTACTTCTTTCGTGTTCCGACGATCTCGAATCCTTCCCGCCGGTACAGCGCGATGGCAGGTTCGTTGTCGGTGCGCACTTCCAGGAACACCGGGCACTGCCGTGAATCCGCCAGAGCCAGAAGCGCATCGAGCAACGCGCCGCCGATTCCGAGCCGCTGAGCCGAGGGATCTGTACCGATGGTGTGAACCTCGGCCTCCATGTTCGGCGACGCCCCCAACAATGCGACTCCGGCGTAGCCGAGGACGTGACCGTCAGGCTCCCGGGCAACGAAGTAATGATTATGTGCGCCTGCAAGTTCCGAGACGAACGCTTGTGCGCTCCAGGGTCCGTCGCCCGCGAACAACGCGCGCTCCAACTCCGCGCACCGTTCGGCGTCATCGACGTTCATCGGCTCGATGCTGTACTTCATCTGCTCTGTCTCACTTGCCACGTTCTGCAAGGGTCTTCGCGTCCGGGCGTCGGAGGTACAGCGGCTCCAGCGGGGCCGGAACCGAGCCGGACAGGATCTCGCGAGCAGCGACTGTCACCAACCCGGCCGGTGAAGGTGTCTCCGCCGGGTCGACGGGTAGATCGAAGAAGTCCACGTGCGAAGCGGATCCGGCAATCAGCGTCGAAGGCGAAGGATCGACGTCGCCGGCGGAATTCACAGCCGGTCCTTCGACGCGCACTCCGCCGTCATAACGCGCCCAGTAGATCTCGCGACGCCTCGCGTCAGTCACGACGAGCAGGCTCGGTGTGGTCGGTACCGCAGCCGCGATCGCATCGAGGCTGCACACGCCGTACACGGGAACACCGAGTGCGTCACCGAAGGCAGCGCCCGTCGCCATGCCGACACGCAGTCCGGTGTACGGCCCTGGCCCGACACCCACGACGACGGCGTTCAAGTCGGCCGGTGTGAGCCCTGCCTCTGCGAGGCATTCGAGGACGTGAGGGGTCAAGACCTCGGCGTGCGCACGAGGATTGACCGTGACACGCACGGCAAGCGTCTCCACTGTGTCCGGTGACTCTGCGTCCGGTGACACTGGGTCCGGTGACGAAGCCGACAGGGAGACGACTCCGGCAGTGACTGCCGGAGTGGAGGTGTCAATTGCGAGAACAAGCACGATTTCTCAGGGTACCCGCACGTGAAGAACTACTTCCGGCCCGGGAGGGTCACGACGTCCAGGACCAACTCGCAGTCCGCACATCCGATTCGGGTTCCCGATGAAGCTGCACTCGCAGGTGCCGTTCGACGAGCCTTTCCGCGACGTCACCACCCCATTCGACCACCACCACTGCATCGGTGAGGTCGGTGTCGAGGTCGAGGGCATCGAGTTCGTCGAGCGCATGCGGTCCGCTGTCTCCCAGCCGGTATGCGTCGACGTGGATCATGCCGACGGGAACTCCGCCGCCAGGGCGGATGCCCGGACGATGCTCACGAGCGATGACGAACGTCGGGGACGTCACCCGGCCCTGCACCCCGAGCCCGGCGCCGATTCCGCGCGTCAACGCGGTCTTGCCTGCCCCGAGTGGACCGTCCAGCACCACCAGGTCGCCGGCAACAAGTCCCGCCGCCAAGCGTCGGCCGAAAGCCTCGGTATCCTCGGCCGTTTCCAACGTGATCTGTCCGGACACGGGAAGTCCCGTGGAGTTCTCAGCCGACATCGGACCGCTCTTCTACCTGCGCTCGCTGCACCAACTTGTCGATTGCGTCCGTCACGATCGCCGGGAACTCGAGCTGCACCAGATGGCCGGCCCCGTGAACTCGCACGAGTTCGGATTCGGGGAGATCGGCGGCGAGACGCTTGGAGCTGATGAACGGAATCATCATGTCTTGATCGCCGCAGATCACGACTGCCGGTGTGTGCGCGAGGACCTCGAGAGAAGCGGACTCGTCGTGCAGTTCCAACGTCCGCAGGAAATTGACGATGGTCACAACCGAGGTGCGGTCGAGCATGCCGTCCGAGAGTTCATGCAGCCGTGGGCTGACATCGGTGCCGTACGAGGCCGCACGCAGGATCGGCGTGATCAATACTCGCGCAGCGCCCCGGGCATGCTGAACTACTCCTGGTGAGGTGCGCACTGCCAACCGGAATCCGTCGATGATCGGATTCTGCAGATTGCGGGTCAGGCCGGTCTCCGCCAGGCCTGCCGCCGTCGTCGCGACCAGCCCCACGCCGATGACTCGGCCCTCGAACCATTCGGGTCGCTGACCGGCGAGCGCGAGTACCGTCATGCCGCCCATCGAGTGACCGACCAGAACTATCGGCCCCTTGGGTACCTTGGCCTCGACGACGGTCGCGAGGTCGCGGCCGAGCTGAGAAACCGTACAACTCTTCGAACGCGGCATGCCCGAGTCTCCGTGTCCGCGCTGGTCGTAGAACACCATGCGAACCTTGTTGCCCCATCGCTCTTCGAGCTGGCGGCGCTGGAAATGCCAGGACAGCGCACTCAGGCAGTATCCGTGCACGAAAACGACTGTCAGCGGAGCGTCGTCCGGTCCCACTTCGCGAACTGCCAGCTCGACACCGTCCTCGGTGCGCACCGTGCTCTTGCGGTCGCGCGTCATGAGGTCGAAGTCCTCGTCCGCGTAGATTTCCCGGCCCGGACGCGTCGCGGTCTTGAATGCGTTCACGCCGGCCATCGAGCCGAGCGCCACGGCGCTGAGCAGGCCACCGAGAATGCTCATCTTTCCTGCAGTCTTCATGACGTCTCTCCCCCGATGTACGTACGCACAGTGCGTCCACGTATCCCGGTCACGACCTCGTAGTGAATGGTGTCGAGTACGTCGGCCCAGGCCTGCGCGTTGGGTTCGCCGTGATCGCCGTTGCCGAAGAAGATCGCGGTGTCGCCTTCGCGAACTCCGTCACCGTCCGGACCCAGGTCCACCAATACCTGGTCCATGCAGATTCGCCCGACAGCCTGGCGACGCTTACCGCCCAACTGCACTTCGAACTTGCCACTCAGTGAGCGAGACAAACCGTCGGCGTAGCCGACGGGAAGCAGCGCAAGAGTGGTGTCGTGCGGTGCGACCCACTGATGCCCGTAGGAGACGCCCTCTCCGGCGGCTACCTTCTTCACCAGAATCACCTTCGCTCGCAGCGTCATCGCCGGTCGTAAACCGAAATCTCCGAGTTCGGGCACCGGAGACAATCCATATATCGCGATTCCGGGCCGAACCATGTCAAACCGCAGGTCAGGACGGGTGACTGTAGCAGCGGAGTTGGAAAGATGAACGACTTCGGGGTCGAATCCGCGAGCGCGGACGTCGGCAACCGCGTCGATCAAACGCTGCTTCTGCATGTCGATGACGTCGTGATGCGGTTCGTCCGAGTGCGCGAGGTGAGAGAACACTCCGCGCAGCCTGATCGTGCCCTCGTCCCGCGCAGTGGCGAGGTCGTCGAGCATCTGCGGCCACTCGGTTCTCGATACGCCGTTGCGATTGAGACCGGTGTCCACCTTGAGCGTCACCATCGCCTTTTGTCCCAGAACCCGTGCCGCGTCGACGACAGCGGCCAGGTGTCGCGGGGAGGACACGCCGATCTCGACGTCCGATCGGATCGCCGAGGCGAAATCGGCGTCGACGCCGTGCAGCCAGGCAAGAACGGGAGCGGTGATGCCTGCCTCGCGAAGGACCAGTGCCTCCGCGATGGTGGTGACGCCGAGTTCCCGGGCTCCCGCCGAGAGCGCCGTCCGCGCCACCGCAACTGCGCCGTGGTTGTATCCGTCCGCCTTGATGACCGCCATCAACGCTGCATCCCCGGCAAATTCACGCAGAACACGCACGTTGTGCGCGATCGCGTCCAGATCGACGACTGCCTCCGTCTGCGGCCCTACTGCGTCGTCGAGTCGGCTCGCCTTCCCCTCCGCAGGCTCCTTCGGTGCTCTTCCCTGGGCAAGCGTCATGGCGACAATCCTGCCACCCACGCAGAATCGGACACGTGTTCGGGTTTGAACACCCTCAATCGAGGGCAAAAGAGCGAAGCACACGCACCGATTCCCGCAGACCTCCCAGCAGGGGTGAAGCCGAAATCGGTGCTCCGGCGACATCCCTCTGACCGCCGGCAGCGGCGATGTTCGCAGCCAACGCGTGAGCCCGCGCCCCGACGGCCCCGGCTTCGAGAGGGCTCAGACCCGACGCCAGCAACGCACCGATCACACCGGAGAGGATGTCACCCGAGCCTGCCGTCGATGCCCAGGAGCCGCCGGCGTCGTTGACCAGCACCTCACCGCCGGGATCCGAGATCACCGTCGTATGGCCCTTCAACAGGACCGTGACTCCGAGGCGTGCGGCAAGAGCACGCGTGGCCGCGATCCTGTCGTCGCCAAGAGTTGTGAATCGAGCGAACTCGCCGGCGTGGGGCGTCAACAGTGTCGGCGCGGTCCGGGCTGCGACAAGTTCGGGACGCTGAGCGAGGAGGGTAAGTCCGTCCGCATCGACAACAACGGGTACATCAGTAGCCAGCACCGACGCCAGAAGTCGCGCGGCGTCGTCGTCGGTACCCATACCGGGGCCGACCACCCACGCCTGAACTCGCCCGGCGGCTTGGAAGGTCTCACTCGCAATCACCTCCGGGAACCGGGCGAGCACCTCGGTGGCGCCGTGCCCGGCGTAGCGGACCAGGCCGGCGGTCGCGGTCACCGCGGCACCGGTACAGAGCACGCCCGCGCCGGGATACTGCTCACTTCCCGCAACGATGCCCACCACACCCTGCGAATACTTGTCGTCCTCCGGACCGGGCACCGGCCACAGCGCACCGACCTCCGCCGGATCGAGCGAACCGAATTCGGGTTCGCCGACGCTCAATCCGATGTCCACGAGTTCGACACGACCACACAGCGGAGCCGCGAGTACGTGTACCGGCTTGAGCGCACCGAATGTGACCGTCACATCAGCGGTCACCGACGGGCCGTCCACTGCGCCGGTGTTCGCGTCGACGCCGCTCGGAAGATCGACCGCCACGATCGGTGCATCCACCTGGCCGACGAGATCGGCCGCGTCAGGCCGTAGACCGCCGTGCCCGGAAATCCCGACGATGCCGTCGATCACCAGATCCGGCGACCCGACTTCGGCGGCGACTCGGCCGCCGGCCTTCAAGAGAGCATCGAGGCCCGCCCGATGAGCGCGCGCCGGATCGAGCAACACGGCCCGCACGCTCACACCTCGTTTGCGGAGCAACGCACCGGCCCACAGGGCATCACCGCCGTTGTCGCCCGTACCGACCAGCAGCGTCACCGACCGATGCGCGACCGACCCTGTACGGGAACGCAATTCGTCCGCGACTACTCGCGCAAGACCGTACGCCGCTCGACGCATCAGCACCCCGTCGGGCAGCTTGTCGAGCAGCGGCGCCTCAGCTGCTCGCACCTGATCGGCTGTGTAGTACCCACGCATGTCGGAACCCTTCAGTTGCCGTCGCTACCCTCGAAACCATGAAATCACGTCTTCGCCCGGCAATCGCGGGTCTCGTGCTCGCTCTCGGTCTGGTCGGGTGCAGTTCCGGCACCGACTCCACACCACCGGCTCCGGAAACGACGGCCAGCGGACCCGTGGTGACCATCTCCGGGATGGCGTACTCCCCCGCGTCCATCACCGTGAATGTCGGCGAGACGGTCACGTGGGTGTTCGACGACAACGGAATGGCCCACGACGTCAACGGCCTCGGGGACGCCAAGGGCAAACTCCGCAGTCCGCTCAAGAAATCGGGAACCTACACCTACACGTTCACCGAACCCGGAACCTACGACTACACCTGCACACCGCATCCCGAGATGCGCGGAACCGTCGTCGTCGAGACGCCGTAACGCGCTCGGACCCCACAGTCTTGCGACTGCGGGGCCCGATTTTCTAGCGAAAGCTACTCGACCGTAACCGATTTCGCCAGGTTACGCGGCTTGTCGACGTCGTAGCCACGCGCCGCGGCAACCTCGGCCGCAAAGATCTGCAACGGAACCGTGGACAGCAACGGCTGCAGCAGAGTCGGTGACGCCGGAATCTCGATCAGGTGATCCGCGTGCGCCGCGGCGACGGTGTCGCCTTCCTCAGCGATGACGATAGTCGTCGCCCCGCGCGCCTTGATCTCCTGAATGTTGGACACCAACTTCGAGTGCAGGACAGCGCGGCCCTGCGGCGACGGCATGACGATGATGACCGGAAGGTCCTCCTCGATCAAGGCGATCGGGCCGTGCTTGAGCTCACCGGCGGCAAAGCCCTCGGCGTGCATGTACGCGAGTTCCTTGAGCTTGAGCGCACCCTCGAGCGCCACCGGGTAGCCGACGTGACGCCCCAGGAACAGCACGGTCGACGCGTGCGCGAACTGGCGCGCCAACGCGCGCACCGGTTCTGCCGTCTCGAGTACCTTGCTGACCAATGCGGGCATCGCTTCGAGGTCGGCGTACTCGCGGGCGACCTCGTCCGGATACTTGGTTCCGCGAGCCTGCGCCAAAGCCAAACCGACGAGGTAGTTCGCGGTCACCTGCGCCAGGAACGCCTTGGTGGACGCGACCGCGATTTCCGGTCCTGCCCGGGTGTAGAGGACTGCGTCGGCTTCACGCGGGATCTGTGCACCGTTGGTGTTGCAGATCGCCAGGACGCGTGCCTTCTGGTCCTTGGCATGCTTGACAGCCTCGAGCGTATCGGCCGTTTCCCCCGACTGCGAGATTGCGACAACAAGCGTCGAGCGATCGAGAACCGGGTCGCGGTAACGGAATTCGCTGGCGAGTTCGACCTCGACAGGTAGACGCGTCCAATGCTCGATCGCGTACTTCGCCAACAGACCGGAGTGGTAAGCGCTACCGCAAGCGACAACGAACACCTTGTCGACGTCGCGCAGTTCCTGATCGGACAACCGCTGCTCGTCGAGGACGATCTTCCCGTTCTCGAAGTGGCCGAGGAGCGTGTCGGCGACAGCGGTCGGCTGCTCTTCGATCTCCTTGAGCATGAAGTAATCGTGACCACCCTTTTCGGCGGCCGCGAGATCCCAGTCGATGCGGAACGGGCGTCCTTCTGCCTCGTTACCCGCGAAGTCGGAGATCCGGTAGCTGTCGGCAGTGATCACCACTGCCTGATCCTGTCCGAGTTCAACCGCATCGCGTGTGTGCTCGATGAATGCAGCGACGTCGGAGCCGAGGAACATCTCGCCCTCACCGACACCGACTACGAGCGGTGTCGAGCGGCGCGCGGCGACAATCGTGTCCGCATGATCAGCGTGCGTGAAGACGAGCGTGAACGCACCTTCCAACCGACGAACCACCGACAGCGCACTCTCGATGAAATCACCTGCCGTCGGCCCCTGGGCGTACGCCCGGGCGACGAGGTGAACCGCGACCTCGGAATCCGTGTCGCTCTGCAGTTCGACGCCTGCAGCCTCGAGCTCCGCACGCAGCGGGGCAAAATTCTCGATGATTCCGTTGTGAACGACAGCCAGCTTGCCCGAGGCATCACGATGCGGGTGCGCATTGCGGTCCGTCGGACGCCCATGCGTCGCCCAACGGGTATGGCCCATACCGGACGTACCGACGAAGTGATCCGCACCGTACTCGCCGAGCTCCGCCTCGAGGTTGGCCAACTTACCGGCCTTACGCTCGATCTCGACCCCACCGGTTCCGTCGAGAATCGCGATTCCCGACGAGTCGTACCCGCGATACTCCATTCGTCGCAAAGCCTCCACCACAACGCCCAGAGCTGGGCGGTGGCCGACGTATCCCACGATTCCGCACATGGTGACTCAGGGTACTTGGACATCGGCGGTGGGCGCATTTTGCGGTTCCCGCACCTGGTTGCGGCGTCCGCTCCGCATACACGAGGCGGCTCATCGGATAACGTCTTCAACCGTGGCACCGAAACTGAAGACACTGACCCGTGAGCTGTCCAAGCGCGGCCCGCACCGAGTTCTCCGCGGCAACCTCGCCCTGGCCGGACAGCCGGGTGTCGTGTACACGCCGGAAACCGGTTTCAATCTCCCCGCCGTTGCCTTCGCGCACGGGTGGATGGTCGGGTCCCACAAGTACGAGCAGACACTCCAGCACCTCGCTTCCTGGGGAATTGTCGCAGCGGCGCCCGACAGCGAACGCGGTCCGGTCCCGTCACATCTCGGATTGGCTGCAGATCTTCGAGCGACGCTCGACATCTGCGTCGGCGTGCGACTCGGCCCCGGCCAGATCAGCGTCCAACCCGATCGGGTCGCCTTTGCCGGTCACGGCATGGGCGCGGGCGCGGCGGTACTGGCCGCAGCGCAGCGCGGGGATGTCGGTGCGGTAGCCGCACTGTTCCCGGCCCCGACAGCACCCAAGGCGGAGAACTACGCGTCGAAGATCACAGCGCCCGGATTGATCCTCGCCGGCGAAGACGACGTCGATTCCTTGACCAGCAATGCCCGGCCGCTGAGCGTGGAGTGGGGCGGTCCTGTCATCGCACGTACCGTGAACGACGCCCAAGACGCCGGACTGATCGAAGGCCGCCGACTCCTCGGCGCCCTGGGCCTCGGTGGATCCGAGCGCAAGACACAGGCCGCCACACGGTGCCTGCTCACGGGCTTCCTGTTGTTCCATCTGACCGGCGACAAGAAGTACAAGGATTTTGCTGATCCCGACGTCGAGATTCCGCACACGGCGCCGTTGCTGCCGGTCGAACCTCACTCCGACGCGCGGGCCAGCCAGCTGTTGCGTAAGTAGGAGTCCGTACTCGCCACCGACTCCGGCGGCGAGCACGGCGGCGTCGGCGTCGGCTCTGACGCGGATCGCAGATACGGGCCGGCTCTCACGGTCCCATCCGTGTCATTCTCGGCGGATGTCGTTTCGGACGGCGGCTCCTGGCGCGATTCCGCGCTCGCTGCGGCCACTCTGCGCTCACGGAAGTCGTCGAGTTGAGAGTCGAGGGTTCGACGGATCGCTTCGAACGGCGCGTGAACGGACTTCACAGCGGACCAGCTCCGGCCAACTCAGCGCCCGTCTCTCCGTCGGGAGCCACGATCGACTCGTCGGGGACTGTGGAAGGCGGCTCCGGGTCCGGCGCGGGCGAGACTTCGGCGGTGGTTTCGACCGGCACCTCGTGCTCGCGAATCTCAGGGTCGGGAGTTTCGGGCTGGAGTGTCGCAGGCTGGGACGCTTCTTGCGGGCGCGCCTCGTGCAGCGACATCTCCGGATCGGCATCGAGCACTATTCTCGGCCAACCATTTTCGCTCAACTCCAGGGTGGCCGACACAGAGTTCCCGTCAGCACCTGCAACATCCAGACTCACCCCACGACCGTCGGACGCAATCGAGAAGCCCCAAGTGTTGCCGCCGATCGAGAAAGAGACAGGAGCGGCGGCGACACCGGATGCACTCGGCTCGGCGATCGGAAAGGTTGACGTGAACGCGTCTGTCACCCACTGGGTCGCGGCGTCAAAAGCATGACCAACCGCGCTCGCGCACTCCGCACACGCCCTGTCGAATTCATCGCGAGTATCGAGATACGCCGAACGAAAAACCGTGTCCAGCCATGGCGCCGCACCACGACCGGTGGAAGCGACGTGAGTCAGCTGGTCGATCTCCCCCGCACCCAGACCGCCGATCGTCGCCCGGTCGAGGCTTGCCACCTTGAAAGCCTTGTCTGCCAAAGCCGTTCGAACCGTCCGCGCGAACTCGTCGGCCAGCGTGATCAACAGTGGCGCCGAATCCGCATCGGACCGAGCTTCACGCCGCGCCGCGAAGGCCTGATCTACGACCGCACCCACGCCGGAAACATTCCACATTGCAGGAAGATTCTCCGCCAGGGTCGTCAGCATCGCGATCTCGGCGACCGAACCGTCCACCGCTGCGGCCATGTCCGACGCATCTCGCATTAGTGCCTCGAAATCGATACCAGCCTCTGCGCGATACGCATCCTCGTAGGACGAAAGCATCCGTTCTTCGAAGCCCAACCGAGAGGCCAGGTCGTGAAATCGATCGAAGAACTGCAGTCCCCTCGCACCAGCATCCAGGATTTCGTCAGGACGCACGCGTGAATCACGCAGTGCAAGAATATCTTCGACGCAATAGTAGCTGTTTGGTACTGCCTGTGCGGTACCGCTCGTCGGTCTCATGAGACCGACCCGCTGGAGTCTCGCAATCGCCGCGCACCCTGACCGTCCACCTCAGCGATCACCTCAGCCGAAGAGGACAGCCGAGGCGCCAACGTATCGAGAAGATCGGCACGCCCCGTCAAGCGTGAATTCAGGACCGCCAATGCCGATGCCAACGCGGCTCCATGCTCGGCGTAATCACGGCCCGAAACGGCACCGCTGAATCGCAGACGCCTGATCGGGTCCGCAGAATCGCGCAGAGCCTGGGCCACCGACACCGCTTGGCGTGCCAATTCATCTGTTCCAGCGCGGTCGACATCCACGAGCGCCCCCAAGTTTCAGCGGAACCACTCGCACGTCGAGCGGCCTTTGACTCCTTGGACGCAGCAGGGCGCAATTACGTTCCCTCAAAACGCGAACGCGTAATGAGGGGCTAAACCGAACCGACGATCTCGGCCAACTCGTCGGCCAGCTTCTGCGCGAGCGGAAGTTCGGTGGCCTCGACCATGACGCGGACCAGTTGTTCTGTCCCGGACGGGCGCAGGAGCACGCGACCACTGTCACCGAGGACGCGCTCTGCGTCCGCGACTGCTGCGAGTACCGACGGCGATGCTGCGACTGTCGCCTTGTCCCCGACCTTCACGTTGATCAGAACCTGCGGAAGGGTTGTCATCGTTGCGGCCAGTGCGGATGCCGACTTACCCGTGCGAGCCATTCGTCCGAGCAGCCGGAGGCCGGTGAGAATCCCATCGCCCGTGGTGCCGAACGCCGGCAACACGACATGGCCTGACTGCTCGCCGCCGAGGCTGTATCCGCCCGCGCGCAGTTCCTCCAAAACGTAGCGGTCGCCTACGGCAGCAGTCACGATGTTGATACCGGCCTCGCGCATCGCGATGTGCAAACCGAGATTGCTCATGACAGTCGCGACGAGAGTGTTCTCGACCAACTCGCCGGCGTCGTTCATCGCGATCGCCAGAACTGCCATGATCGCGTCACCGTCGACCACCGCTCCGGTCTCGTCGACGGCCAGGCAACGGTCGGCGTCGCCGTCGTGCGCGAGGCCTAGGTCCGCCCCGTGATCGACTACGGCTTTCTGAAGATTCTCCAGGTGCGTCGATCCGCAGCCGTCGTTGATGTTGAGGCCGTCGGGCTCGGCGCTGATCGCGATGACGCGAGCGCCCGCTGCCGCGTAGGCAACCGGTGCGAGCGCGGAAGCAGCGCCGTTGGCGCAGTCGACCACAACGGTGAGTCCAGCGAGTGGCTCGCTCGCCGCGCTCGCCAGATGCGCAAGGTACAGCTGAGCGGCGTCGTCGACCGTACGGACGCGGCCGATCCCGGCACCTGTCGGTAGGACGGGCGGTGCAGTGCCCTCGAGTGCATCCTCGATCGCCACCTCGACAGCATCATCGAGCTTGTGTCCACCGGCTGCGAAAATCTTGATTCCGTTGTCCGGCATGGGATTATGCGATGCAGAGATCATGACGCCGAGACTGGCGTCGAGCTTTGCCGTCAAGTATGCAACTGCCGGAGTCGGAAGAATACCCACGTCGAGCACGTCGACACCCGCGGAACTCAATCCTGCGGTCACCGCGGCTTGAAGCATCTCACCGCTGGCGCGAGGATCGCGGCCGATCACGGCGGTCGGACGTGCGTCCGAGGTGTCGGCTGTCAGTACGCTCGCCGCGGCAACTGCCAATCTCAATGCAAGATCTGCAGTCAGATCCGAATTGGCAAGTCCACGAACACCGTCAGTACCGAACAACCGACCCATAGAACGACTCCTGAATCCTGTGAACCTCGAGAAGGGAACTCGAGAAGGGAATTTCTCCGAGAAACACAAGAGCGAGCGTCCGGTAACGATGGACGCCCGCTCTTGTGGTGAACAGGTGCCGAAGCAGACCCGTCGGGTCAACCTCGGCAAAGCATCAGCGCTTGGAGTACTGCGATGCCTTACGGGCCTTCTTCAGGCCGTACTTCTTACGCTCGACCGCGCGGGCGTCACGCGTCAGGAAGCCTGCACGCTTGAGGGCCGGACGATCATCAGGGGTTACCTCGATGAGTGCGCGCGCGATAGCCAGACGCAGTGCGCCTGCCTGACCGGACGGGCCGCCACCGTGCAGCAGTGCAATGATGTCGAAAGACTCGGGACGCTCGACGAGCACCAGCGGAGCCTTGATCAGCTGCTGGTGAACCTTGTTGGGGAAGTAGTCCTCCAACGTACGACCGTTGAGCTTGAACTGACCGGTACCGGGAGCCATCCGGACGCGAACGACAGCCTCCTTGCGGCGACCGACGGTCTGGACCGGGCGATCGAGGACGATCGGTGCGAGCGTAGCTGCAGCAACCTCTTCGACGACCTCGACTGCGTCAGAGACAAGCTCTTCCACTGCTTCGATGTTCTCTTCGGACACGTTCTGCTCTTCCGGCGATGTCACTGTGCGACCTGCTTGATCTCGAACGGCACCGGCTGCTGCGCGGTGTGGGGGTGATTCGGGCCCGCGTAAACCTTGAGCTTGCTGCTCATTGCGCGGCCGAGCTTCGTCTTGGGGAGCATGCCGACAATGGCCTTCTCGACGAGACGATCGGGAGTCCTGTCGAGGACCTCACCGACAGTGCGGGACTTCAGGCCACCCGGGAATCCGGAGTGGTGGTAAACATTCTTGCCCTGCAGCTTGTTGCCGCTGATGGCAACCTTCTCTGCGTTGATGATGACAACGAAGTCACCACCGTCGATGTGCGGCGCGTAGGTGGGCTTGTGCTTGCCACGCAGCAAGTTCGCTGCCTGAACGGCAAGACGGCCGAGCACCACGTCAGTGGCGTCGATGACGTGCCACGTGTGGGTCACATCTCCGGCCTTCGGGGTGTACGTAGACACAGATCTTCCTCGTCTTAATTCATTCCACTGCTGACCATGTGCGTATCGCGTAAACGATCCTCGGCGGCCAGTTGAGACCCGAGAACCGCCGGTCTCCACGCATTTCTGCCGGAGCCCTACGGCACGCCACCGATAGACGATACCGGTCTACCCGCTGCCAGGTCAAAGCGCAGCCATTCCTGCCAACAGCATCATCGTCCAGCACAGCGACGCGAGCGATCGACATGCGCCTGCCCCGGCAACCTGACGGTACCGGGGCAGGCGGGGTGTCATCACGGCATGGGATGTTGTCAGCGACCGAACCCGTTTGCGGCGATCCGATCAGCTTCCTGCATCTTCTCCGAGCCGCTCGCCGTCGCTCCGGCGATCTGCGCGAGAACCATGTTCAGTTCTTCGGAAGCCTGGGCCCAGCGACGCTGTGCGTCGTTCCACGCTTCGGAACCTGCCCCTTCCCAGCCTGCTTGCAGCTTGTCCACGACAACCTTGATGTCGCCCTGTTTGTCGTTGATCGCTTTGGCCTGCTGTTTCATCTGATCGGACAGCATTGCGAGGCCGCTGAAGTCGTACTTGATCCTGTCGGACATAACTGCTCCCGGTTCGGTGTGACTGGAGAGAACTTGTGAGAACTAACTTGTGAGAACTACTGGCTGAGGATTGCTTGACCGGACGATGAAGTGCTGGCGGTCAGGACATGTTCACCGTCGCGCCGCGAAGCGAGCTGACGTTGTCGTCTTCGGTCGAGTCGAAGGTTCCCGCGGCCTGTTTGATCTGCTCGCAGATGTCGGTCAGAGCTGTGTCCAACTTCAGGGCCGCGCTGTTGTATCGCTCCATGATTCCTGCGTATTCGACCTGCGCCGCACCGTTCCACGAATTGTGCGAAGCGTCGGCCTCCGACCGAACAGCGTTGACCAGCCCCCTGATGTCACCGAGATGTCCGTCGATGGTCCCCGCCGAATCGATCAATTCAGCGGTAGTTGCGGTAAAGCCCATGTCGTCCCCCTGGATTCGGTGAGTACCGTTCGGTATCGGCGATCACACACAACGGGCTTTGTCCGTCGGATGTGCACCGGGGTCGAGCGGAACTCCCTGATGTGCGCTACACATACTTTGACGCGACCTTCGTACCAACGGTTCCGGCCCGACCGAAGAATATTTTCAGAACCGACAGATCCGGTCACGGTGTGAATTCGACCGACTGCCACATCCGCAGGCAGTCCGCTTCGAGACTGCCCCACTCACCGACCAGATACTGGCAGCCGATACTCACTTGCCGTCCGTTGTCGACGTATACGTGCCAACGCACCTCGGAGAAATCGTCCGGAAACTCGACGTACACCACTGCCCGTTTTCCTGCGGCATCGTCGAGCACAGCAAACTCTGCGAACCGCAAGGGGTCCTCGAACGTCGAAAACTGCTGACGCAAAACAGCTTCGACGGAATCGAATCCCACACCTTCCGCAAGATGTTTCTCGATGACCACGATCTTGCGATCCGCACCCGAACCGGGTACCAAATCGGTACGCCCGCTCGAGGTCCCTCGCGGCAGAAGCTTCCAATCGGAAGGCATTTCTGCCGCAACGCTTCCCACGTCCACACGAGTAAGTTCCGGCGTGGCCCCGGACTCGATCGACGAGATCGAAGTCTTCGGCGCAGGCGTTTCCTGCTCTTTCGACGCCTCCACGATCTCTACTTCGTCTTCCGCCGTGGCTGCGCCCGACCCCGTCAACCGAGAGTCGTTTCGATCGCGAGTGGACACCACGACCGTTCCTGCGACCGCACCGGCGACGGCGACCACCGCAAGCGCCGCCGCGAACCATCGACGGCCTCCGCGCCGCCCGCCGACGCGACTCGGCGAAGAGGCATTCGAGTCCGCGCCAGGAATCGACTTCGCGCCATCCGTATCGCCTACCCACCCGGCGCCAAAAGCCGAATTGTCGACGATTCGTCCCGAACTGTCCCGCGCGGTTGTCTGGCGAACGAGCGTCTGAGGATCCACCAGAGACGCAGCCACCCGGCTCTCGTCCAGAATTCGGATGCTCGCGTGGCCGTGAACATTCGTCGACCCCCGTTCGAGCGAAGCCGCAACAGCATGAGAGCTCGGCCCGACCAACACCACAGCGTCCCGAACCGATAGATCCCCGATTGCGGAAAACAACCCCGCAACGTCTGCGATCTCCGAACTTTGTGTTCCGTCGATTCGGAGTTCACCGTCGACCTCAGCGACAACAGAAGCGACCACCGTTCCGCCGCGCAGTTCGAGGACGACACACCGCGATCGCCAAGCCGTATGAGCCGACCTCGCCGCCGCGATCGACGTCGGAACGAGTACGACGTCGTGCGCCACTCGACGTGCGGCATCGAGCAATCGCCGCCTGCGTGGGGCACCCCAATCCGAGGGATGACTGAGATGAAGAATGTCTGCGTCGACGATTCCGCACCCGTCCATCGCACTGGAGATCAGCCTGGCCACCTCCAAGACTGTCGGGACAACCCGACCATCCACGTCGACATAATCGTCGTCGATGTAATCGATCGCATTCTTACCGGCCGCACCGGGGCCCGACGTCGGTTCGCGTCTGAGGTCTGCACTGCAACAGAATTCGCGTTGACCCGATACGACCCAGATATTCGATGCACCCCAATGTAACGAGACCGACACTGCGGACGGAGCGGTCACAGCGGTGGCATCCACGGAACTTGGACAAGTTGGGTTTGCGAGCGGGAAACGTAAACCCCACGGCCTTCCGGCATCGCCGACGCGCGGACAGTGCCGACGAGATTTCCCTCGTCACGACTTCCGCTCATGATCAATCCGGCCGGCGCCATGTCGCGAATTCTCGCAATGACCGGCTCGTACAGTGCTCTGGCCGCACCACCAGAACGGCGGGCAATAACCAGGTGCAAACCGATGTCCTTGGAGTGCGGAATGTATTCGAGCAACGGCGCCACCGGATTTCCACTCGGTGTGGCCACAAGGTCGTAGTCGTCGATCAGTACGTAAATCTCCGGCCCACTCCACCACGACCGTTCCCGCAATTGCTGCTGCGTTGTTTCGGCGTTCGGCATTCTGGCAGCGACGATCCGAGCCAAGTCGACCATCAACTCACCGAAGGTCGTCGACGACGCCGAGTACCCGCCGAGGTGATTCCCTTCGACCACGCCCAGCAGGGAATGCCTATAGTCACCGATAATCAGCTTGGCCTGGGCCGGTGTGTTCGACGCGATGATCCCTTCGGCTATTCCACGCAAGAGAGATGTCTTCCCACACGCGGTGTCGCCGAATATCAACAGGTGCGGGTGTTCCCGGAAGTCCATGTACACCGGGGCGAGGTCGGTCTCACCGAGCCCGATCGGCACGGTGAGGCACCGACCGTCGGCCGCACTCGGTGAGGGCCACCGGGTCCCGACAGCTTCGAGAAGTTCCGCCCGCAAGTAGGAATCCGGGAGCATCCGCACGGTGGGTGCCGGACGCGAATTCGACATGGCTGCAATACGTTCGACCGTCGCCACCACAGCCGTACTCGAGTTCTCACTACCCGGTAGGCCGTCGATTCGAGGTAGTCCGGTGAGAAGGTGGAGTCCGTCGCGAGTGATGCCACGACCCGGTCGACCTTCCGGCACCAGGCCGGCTTTCCGGCGACCCGCATCCGAATCTCCCGGATCACCCAATCGAAGTTCGATGCGAGTACCCAGTTGATCCTTGAGCGCCGGCCGGATCTCGGCCCACCTCGACGTCGTGACGATCACGTGTACACCGAAGGACAAACCTTGACCGGCGAGCGTGTTGATCTGGGGCTCGAGTGATTCGAAATCCGAACGAACGCTTGGCCAACCGTCGACGACGAGGAAGACGTCACCGTACGGGTCCTCTCGGAGTCCCGCAGCCTCACCTTCCCCGGCGGGATCAACTGTTCGCAATCTACGGAAATCGGCCATCGATTCGATGCCGAGGTCACGAAACAGTCGCTCCCGTTTGGCGACCACACCGAGTACCTCGGCAACTGTGCGCCGGACGCGGTCGGAATCCAAACGGTTTGCCACCGATCCGACGTGCGGCAGATCTTTCAATCCGAGGAGCGTTCCACCGCCGAAGTCGAGGCAGTAGAACTGAATCTGTTCCGGCGTGTGCGTCATGCTCAGAGACAAGATCAACGTGCGCAACGCCGTCGACTTTCCCGACTGCGGGCCGCCGACAATCGCGAGGTTGCCAGTCGATCCGTTGAGATCGGCGACGAGTAGATCGCGGCGCTGATCGAACGGCCTGTCGACTATGCCGAAGGGTGCGCTCAGATTTCCGCGAGGTTGATCACCGGTCGCCCACCGCGGCAACAACTGGTCAAGCGTCGGAGATGACTCGAGCGGCGGGAGCCACACTTCATGCGCACGTGGACCGTGACCGCGCATGCGGTCTACGAGGACTCCCATGAGAGTACGTGCATCGTCACCGATTTCACCCATGTCGACGACGTCGGGCTCGACGGGAACGACAACGGCCTCTGGTCCGATCACGGGCTTCGCGGTAAACGGCAGCGGCGCCAGTTCGACGGGGGAATCGACCGAGAATCGAGTGGGCACGATCCGCTCGCCCTCGTACGGGCCTGACACGTACGCACCTTGGAAGCGAACGATCTCAGCAGAATCGGACTTCAGGTATCCCGCACCGGGTGTACCCGGAAGGTGATAAGCATCGGGAACGCCGAGGACGGAACGAGACTCGTTCGCCGAGAACGTTTTCAACCCGACGCGATACGAAAGATGGCTGTCGAGACCCCGAAGCTTTCCTTCGTCGAGTCGCTGACTGGCCAGCAGCAGGTGAATGTGAAGTGACCTGCCCAATCGCCCGATGGCCACGAACAATTCGGCAAATTCCGGCTGTTGACTGAGCAGTTCGGAAAACTCGTCGACGACCACGAAGAGTGCCGGTAACGGATCGAGTGCAGCGCCGGCCAGCCTCGCCCTCTCGTAATCGGACACGTTTGCGAAGTTTCCTGCCGCACGCAACAGTTCTTGTCGACGATTCATTTCGCCGGCGAGCGCGTCCTTCATACGATCGACCATCGCCAATTCCTCGGCAAGGTTGGTGATGATCGCAGCAACATGCGGTGCCTCCTCGAGGCCGAGAAAGGTTGCACCACCTTTGAAGTCGATCAGGACGAGGTTCAGTGCGTCGGGAGAGTGGGTCGCGATCAGGCCGAGCACCAAGGTTCGCAGGAACTCCGACTTGCCAGAACCGGTGGCTCCGATACACAGCCCGTGCGGACCCATACCGTTCTCGGCCGACTCCTTCAGATCCAGTTCGACGGGGTTTCCGTCTTGTCCGACACCGATCGGCACGCGGAGTCGGTCGCGCCCCTGACGTGGAAGCCAGCCATGCTCAGGATTGAACCTCGCAACGTTTCCTATCCCCAACATCTGGCTCCACGTCCGAAGGGATCGGTCGTCGTCAGCTGCGTCGACGGCATTCTGCGATGCCGCACGGAACGGTGCGATGCGACGCCCGAACGCCTGCGCCAGGCTCGTCGTCGCAGCGTCAGGCCTCGCAAAGTTCTCAACTCCTGCGCTGCTCACCGCGCCGATCTGATCGCTACCGACGACCAGTCGCAACCCACGCGTCGCCACCAGCCGCGGGCAGAACCCGCAGAGGTCGAGGACAGTCACCGAGTCGAGCCCGAATTCGGACAACAGGCCGGTGTCACCTTCGAGTAAGCCACCGTCCACGACCAGCACGAGATGCGGAACGCCCGCACTGGCTGGAGTGTTGCGAGCGAATCGAGCACGCATCGAAAGCGGTTCCCCGAGGGAACTTTCGAATTCGAGATACGAACCGAACACCATGCGTGCAGTGCCGGTGCCGTCCTGAGACTGCGGGTGTTGCACGTGTGGGAGCCACTTGACCCACTCCCACTCGGATTCGGTATCGGGACCGCACACCACCGCAACTTGGAGCGTGTCCGGACCGTGGAATGTGCACAGCTGCATCAACATCGAGCGGACAAGCGCACGAGCGGAATCTCTCTGCCCCTCGATGGACATCGCAGCAAATCCGCGAAGCGAGACGGCGGTCGGCAGGTCCTGCACAACCGAATGTGCACGGACGAATCGCCGAAGTGAGACAGCAGCGACGGGTTCGAGATCCTCGACCGGCCCGGTCTCCGGAGACACGAGTCTGGTGGCCAATCGCTGTGTACCCAGACCTACCCGAACGTGGCAGTAGTCCGAGTCGGTGATCTGACGCTCCCACATCCGCACAGTCCCGGCCAGTGTCCAGAGCAGCGACGGCTCGGGATTGCTCCACTCGAGAGCAGCACGCTGCGCACCAGACGTCGCAGCAACATCACTACGCATCTGATCCAGGTACCGGAGGTAGTCCTTGCGGTCCTCGTTCGCTTCGGACGCTCTTGCTCCACCGCTACGACCGCCCCCGGCGAGCATTCCGAGCATCGACACCATCATCATGACCGGAAACAGCAGGGACATCGGATTGCGCGCCATGCCGGAAGAGAACATCAGCGCCACCATGCCGATCATGGCAACCACCATGATCACCGGAAGTAGTTTGGTCAGTAGGTTTCCCGGCGTGACGCGAGGTATCTCCGGTGGGGCCTGAAGCGTCACCTCGCCGCCCGGTGTGCGCGGCGATTCACGTCGTGCTCGACGCGCAAATCTGACAGTGCTCAATTCACCCACCCCCATCGGTGCTGCAGCTGTTGCCGCCAGGCGCCTCGTCCGACTACCGCCGGCCCCCCAAGGCGTACTCGCGCAATTGCAAGAGAGTAGATCACAACACCGACACTCGGGTCGGTGCCACCTGTTGTCGGCGCTGTCTCCGATACAGGCGCGCAGTTCATGTCGTATTGTTCGGGTGAACTGGGGTGACGCGAAGGGGGAATCGCGTCATGGGAGGGGACAGATCTTGACCAGCACCACTACAACCAGCGCTGCGAACACCGGAAACGGACGAGGCGCGAGTCATTCTGCCGAACTGTGCAGGTTGACGGTACTTTCAGCCCATTCGCAGGTGGATCTTGCGGTGCCGCTTCGTGTTCCACTCACCGTGGTCATTCCGGGCATTGTGGACACAATTGTCAACCACAGCAATTTCAACGAGTTCGACCACACCACCGAACAATTCGAGCCCGTCGACTGGACTCTGTCGAAAGTCGGCAGGGCACCGCTGGCACCGACGCTGTCGCTGCACGAGCACGGAATCCGCGATGGAGAATTGCTCGTACTCGAGGCCTCGGACACCGCTGCCCCGCCCCCACTCTTCGACGACATCATGTACACCGTCGCGGCCACGGATGCGGACGTCTACCGACGCTGGACTCCGGTCACCGCGCGCATTGTCGGCTCGACCGCCGCCCTCGTCGCTGCGCTCGTCGCGGCCCTCGCCCTGGTCCTCGGCGACACGGGACTGATCGGCGCCGTCTGCGGCGGAGTGACGTCTTTGGTGCTCACCGTCGCCGCCGTCGTGGCAGCGCGGGTGTACGGAGACTCTGGAAGTTCCGTCACGCTCGGATGCGCTTCGGTGCCACTGGCGTTCGTCTCCGGCGCACTCTGCGTGCCCGGCACTGTTCTTTCGGCTCATCTGCTTCTCGGTTCGGCATTTGCCGCTGCGGTAACTCTGATCTGCTTCCGCTTGTGCGGCGCCGGATTAGCTGTCTTCACAGCACTTCTCGTCGTCCTTCTCGCGGCGGTGGGCACCTTTGCCGTCACTACCACGCTTCCCGAGGCGCGCACCGCGACCGTCAGCGGCGCGGTGATTGCCGCCGCATTGATCGTTCTCACGTTCACCGCTCGACTGTCGATGTTGTTCGCGCGACTACCGCTTCCCCCTGTTCCGACGCCGAGTAATCCCCTCGACGACGACCGCGACGGACTGCCCGAACCCGAACTACCCGGGCTGACCGAGTTGGCGGAAAGGGCAGGGCGGGCGCGTAGCTATCTGACCGGGCTGATCGTGGCCACGTCAGTGGTCGCGCTCGTCGCTGCCGTCGCACTCGCGTGGTCCTGGCCTGGTCAGGGGATCGTCTGGCCGAATCTTGCTCTCGCATTCGCGACGGCCGTCGTGCTGATGTTTCGCGGGCGCACCTACGCGGGCGCACAGCAGGCTGTGCCACTCATCGCGGCAGGCATCTCGGTGATTCTCGTTCTCCTGGGCGACATGGCATGGACCCATCGCGACCATGCATTGGTCGTCTTCGCCATCACGATGACCGTTCTCCTCCTGGCACTGATTCTGGGAATCCTCGCCCCCCAGAACACATTCAGCCCCGTGATGCGACGCGCTGCCGAGCTGTTGGACCTCGCTGCGATTGCAGCAATCGTTCCGCTGATCTGCTGGGTCAGTGGCCTCTTCGCGCTCATGCGTGGCCTCTGAGCGATCGGTGATCGATGGTGATTCGACGTGCAACAAACATCTGCGCCAGTCTCGTGATCGTTGCCTTCAGCGTTCTCGCCGGGGCAGGTGGCGCATCGAGCGCGGTTCCCTCCCCCATCGATCCTGCAATGCTGCCCGAGGACGGTCCGCCTGCACCTCCACAACCCACCGAACAACGAACCCTGTGCGTCCCAGCCGTGGCAGGTGGTGACGGTGCGGACATTCCACGTTCTCAACGAGATCTGGGATTCGATTCTGTGTGGCCGATCACCAGAGGGGCAGGACAGCGAATTGCTGTCATCGACACCGGTGTCAGCAGACATCCCCGGCTGCCGTCGCTCGACGGCGGCGGTGATTACGTCGGTACCTCCGACGGCACCGACGATTGTGACGCACACGGAACTGTCGTGGCCGGTCTCATCGCCGCCCAGCAAGTCGAGGGTTCCGGATTCTCCGGAGCTGCGCCGGACGCACAGATAATTTCGATCAGGCAGTCCAGTGCCGCCTTCTCGGTGGCCGGCCAACGCGAAGACCCTGCTGTAGCCGAGAACTCATCCGGGTACGGAAACGTCGACACCATGGCATCGGCCGTCCGTCACGCTGCGGACATGGGTGCAAGCGTCATCAACATCTCCGAAGTCGCCTGTAAGCCTGCCGGGGACGGGATCAGCGACCAACGACTCGGCGCTGCAATCGAATACGCCACGATCGCGAAGAACGTCGTAGTCGTCGCAGCTGCAGGGAACGTCGGATCCGGAGGTTGCAAGAACCAGAATCCGCCGCCGGATCCCCTCAATCCCCTGGCCGATCCATGGAAGTCGGTTGTGACGATTGCCAGTCCGGCTTGGTACGACGACTATGTCCTCACAGTGGGGTCGGTAGACCCCAATGGCGCCGCCAGTTCCTTCAGCCTCGGCGGTCCATGGGTCGACGTGGCGGCGCCCGGCACCGGAATCACCTCACTTCACCCAACGGCGCCCGGTCTGACCAACGGGGTCTACGGTTCCGACGGCGCCGTGCAGTCGTTCAACGGGACCAGTTTCGCTGCGCCCTTTGTCGCGGCAACCGCCGCACTGGTCCGGTCGGTTCACCCGGAACTGACTGCGCTTCAGGTCATGCAACGTATCGAAGCCACCGCCCACGCTCCGGCGCAGGGTTGGAATCCCTACGTCGGTCACGGCGTCATCGATCCACTTGCGGCAGTGACGGGCGAATTGGCCCCAGGAGAACGCGTCAAGGTCAACCATCAGTCGGTGTCGATCGATCCCCTACCCACGCCGCCGACCCCCGACAACCGATCTCGCGACACGGCACTCGTCGGAGCCGGAACGGTCGGCACCCTCGCTCTACTGACGCTGTTGGCATCGATGCCTCTTCGTCGAGTAATTCGTCGGCATCTTCCCGAACGCCAGAAAATCGATCCCTGAACCGTCAGCAGTGTTCAGTTCACCGGAGCGGCCGGCGCTGTATCGGGGGCGATTCCGTCGTGAGCTATCAGTGCATTGCTCTTCTCGAGCGCGGGGCCTGATGCAAGTAGGTCGAGCATCTGCCAAGGCGCGCGATCAGGCGTTCGCGTCAATCCGAGCGCGCGAGCGGAGGTTTCGTCCGGTACGCCGTACTTCACACCGGTATCGGCTACGTAGAACACTCCGTCGTGCCTGGTGCTGTTCGTCTCGATTCCGGTCGCTTGAACAAATCCGCCGAATCCCTGTTCGACATGGACGTTGTCGAGATTGTCACCCGATCCGTCCGCCTGCGCCAAGGACACCAACTTGCCACCCTCCGGGATCGGAACCTGCAATCCAGCGACAAGTTTCAGCGTTGCAGAACTACTTTCGCCGCCCTCGACTGCAGGTGCGGGAGCCCATTCCAGACAGCCGACAGGTGCGCCGTGATCATCGACGATCTCCGGAACCACCCGCGGCAACAAGTCGACGGCCAGCTCACTCACCGAGGGAATACGACTGATGGCATCAGGGGCGACGCTCGCGATCCCGGTGGCGCCCTGCGAATCCGAAAAGTAGATCAGTTGGGCGAGCGCCGCACCGATCTTCTGGATCCCGTTCTCGAGTACCACGTAGTACTGCGGGTCCGCACCCACCGAAACCTGGACGACGGAGCCGACAGTCTTGTTCTGCAGAGGAAACCGGGGCGCCGATCCCAGTTGGCGGATTCGCGGAGCCTCGATGCGCGGAACTTCGGGAATCGAATTGAGGAATCCGATACTGATCGGTCGCGCCTGTGCTCCTTCCAGGCCCAAAGCCCGCATGATCGCCGGATCGTCCACATCGATTTCCGCTCGCTTCCCGTCGTAGACGAGAAAGTGATCGGAACCCGACTTCACCAGGAATGCACGGTCATTCGTCAGATATGTCGTGTTTTCGCCGACATTGGACGAGCCGACCAGGACCGAAGTCGTCAACGATTTTCTCCCGTCGGATCCGACGGAATCGCACACCGTCCACGCGGCGTTGGTAGGGTCGGCCGATTCCGGCAGCGCGGACGGTGCGCCGGGAATGCCGACGAGCGCGCCCCGGGGTTTCGCCTCGACCTCGGATGCCTTGACTATTGCCGGTTTTCCTGGCGAACCCAGAATCAGTCGTGCGGAGGCCAAGTTCAGCACAGGGCGAAACGTACCCTCCATGGCGACGAACATCGCGCCCGATTCCTTTGCAACGACGATCTCTGCATCGCCGATTCTGTCCTGTGGCCGAAACAGAGCGAGTACAGCGCAACCCGCCAATCCCAGTGCAGCGAGGACTATTCCGACGGTGAACGCGCGCGACTGTGATCGCATCGGATCGTGAAGCATCCGCACGTCTCGTCTGACCAGCGCATGTTCCATCCGCCTGACCAAGAATCGGTACCCGTTGACCTGCCAGCGCGTGGTAGGTGTCGCAGCCATCATTCCCCCCGTGCCTTACATCCCCTTGCGAAGACACAGTACAGTTCCGCTGGGGCGGAAATTTTCGGGTAGTTCGCAGGTCAGGTATCGGGGAGGAACCGTGGACCGATCGCGGTTGAAGCATTGGCCGTCGTCACACAGGATTTCGACGCGCGAGTTCGTGCCGGCACAGCTTTTCGGAATCGGTGCGGGCGGAATCGCGATGGCCAGTGGGCTCGATTGGTTCTGGGCGCTGGCTATCGGTTGTGTGGTTGCCGGATCAATGCTGCTTCATGTGGGCGGTTGGTCGGTAATGTCCTGGATTGTCAGGTACTTTCGCTATCTGCACCGCAAGGACGTCGACCGCAGCACGATCGTCAGTTTTCACACTCCCTCCGAGCAGTCCATCGGGCTCCGAGTGGACGGATCTTCGCTCGTCGCTGTCGTCGAGATCGCTCCCCCACGCGACTACCTGACCAGGATCGGCCGTCATTCGTTCGACGCTTCCCACCTTCTGCCCACGGCAGCCCTCGCCAATTGTCTCTATCAGCACGACATCTCACTCACCGGCATCGACATCGTCAGTCACGGATACCGCGCCGCGTCGGGAACGCCTGCCACCGAAGTCTACGAACGTCTCATCGGACCACTACCAGCCACCGCCACCAGAAGTGTTTGGCTTGCACTACGTTTCGACGCGCTGGAGGGTGGTGCAGCAGTCGAACGCCGGGGCGGGGGCGAACAGGGCGCCGGCCGCGCGATAGCTGTTGCCGCCAATCGTGTCATCCGGGTGCTCGATTCAGCGGGGTGCAAGGCGCGGATCCTGACCGCACCGGAGATCGCGTCGTCCACTGCCCAGGTGACAAGAGGAGTGGCCGGCCACGAGGTCACCGAAACGTGGCGAAGTACCCCCTTGCCTGGCGTGTCCAACGTCGGATTTGGGATCGAACCCCGTTTCATCACCACTGCGACCCTGACCCGAGTGTGGGCAGTGGCAACGGTCGGGACGTCCGTGACAATTCGGTTACGACCCACCGGACAACGCGGAGAGGCGAAGGTCAGTGCGACATGTCGCTTCACCACGCGCAATCCACCTGAGAACGCACCGCTGGCCGGTTTGGTCTCGCTACGTGGGCGCCAGCGCGACGGATTGCTGACCAATTTGCCAACCGCATTGGCCGCGCTGGACGGCATCACGCCGGGCGTTCGCATGGACGGGGGCACACTCGACTCACTCGCTCTACCCCTTGCCGGGTGCGGCCAACTCGTCGGCTCGGACCGAAACGGGCACGGTGTCGCGGCCAGAATTTCGGGGCCGGGCGTCAACACCGTTCTTGTCGCCGGCGAACTCTATCTGGCTCAGCAGTTGATCTTTCGAGCCATCGCGACCGGCGCACTGGTACTCGTCCACACCGATCGACCGCAAGCGTGGACCGCGCTCACCGACTCGATGGGAGTGCCTGACCGACTCCGCGTGTCCGGGCAGGGCGGTGGGCCTGAGGGCGCCTTCAACACTGTCGTGTTCGACGGCGTCGAGGGGTTATCTCCGCGTGCCGGCGTGACCGCAATCTATGTGTACGGACATCCACGCCAATGGCCTCGGGTCGACCCTGAAATCTCGATAGTCCAGCCATTCGCACTCGGTGACAAGATCACGGTCGAAACCGGCCGTACACGCGTCGACCTGACTCTGGTGACCATCGCTTCCGAGACATCGTTCATCGGCCGTCCACGAGCCGGCGACGCTCACCAGATGGCGTGATCGCGTATGTCCAAGATCAGCCGGGATAGGGATCACTTGCACGTTGCATCCGCAATCCGCTTCCCCACCAATCCAATTCACGAATCATCTTCTCGCTTGCATCGATCGCAATCGAATCGACGCCGTACGGCTCGTGTCCGAATTGCTTACGCACCCGGTGGATGGTCACGCTTTGACGCACCGAGACCATGTGCAACTCCGCCACCACTTGCCTCAGTTGCTCGACGGCCCGAACACCACCTGAAATCCCGCCGTAGGACACGAATCCGATCGGCTTGGCACGCCACTCGTGTTTCACCGAATCGAATGCGGTCTTGAGAGCAGCCGGATACCCGTGGTTGTATTCGGAGGTCACGGCGACAACAGCGTCGGCGCGCCCGATTCGCCGGCGGAAAACCTCCGTGGCAGGTGAATCCGAGAAATCCTGGGGCAACGACAGCTCTCTGAGGTCGATCACCGATACGTTCCACGACGGGTTCGCGGTTGCGCGCTCGACAAACCAGTCCGCCACTGCTCGTCCCATTCGCCCCTCGCGGACCGAACCTACGATGACTTCGACGTTCAAAGGTGCCATGAACGTCGATGCTAGCGACTGATCACGCAGTGATCCCGTCCGTGATGAGTGCTGCCAGTTCCCGATAAGCGCTGGCATCGTCCAGACCAGTTGCCCGGTAGACCGCGCGTTGCTGGATCCGAACCATCGTCGCCGCAGCGGCATCGGCGACAAATGATGCGTGTACCTGCCGGAAGGCGCCCGAATCGACTCCCTCGACGATGAGCGATCGCACACGATCAGCAGCGATCGACGTGTTCTTCTCGTAGACCTGGCTCGCCGACACCGATTCGGCCAGGTCTTCCATGAACTGACTGGACGCCGCGGACAGCCGATCACCCACTGCTTCGAGATACACCGCGACTCGACGAGTCGGGGCCGTTTCGGCGGCGACTGCACTCTCCACTGCATCGGTCGCCGCCCGGAAGAAGTGCACTGTCACAGCCCGCACCAGATCCTCTTTGCCGGCCGCCACGGTGTACAAGGTGCTCTTGGAGCAGTGCAGACGAGCTGAGATCTCGTCGAGCGTGAGGTGGGCGAAACCCTCACTCAAGAACAGTTCGACCAATTGATCGAACAACTCTGCCCTGCGCGCAGTCGTCTTGTGAACCAGCCTTGCCATACCTAGAACAGTACTGCAGTATCGTTCTCAGTACTATTACCTAGCTAGGAGCCGACCGTGCCCGTCGAACGCCTGATGCCCAGCCAAGAAGCTCGCGATCTCATCGAACTGACGCGTGATGTCGCGGACAAGGTACTCGCGCCCAAGGTCAACGAATACGAGAAGGCCGAGAAGTATCCAGACGGAGTGTTCCCCGCACTCGGACAGGCGGGTCTGCTGAGCCTTCCGTATCCCGAGGAGTTCGGCGGCGGCGATCAGCCGTACGAGGTGTACCTCCAAGTGCTCGAAGAGATCGCCTCACGCTGGGCAGCGGTTGCAGTGGCGGTGAGCGTGCACAGCCTGTCGTGCTTCCCGCTGTTCACCTTCGGCACCGACGAACAGAAGAAGCGCTGGCTACCGGACATGCTGGGCGGCAACACCATCGGCGCGTACAGCCTTTCCGAAGCGCAGGCCGGATCCGACGCCGCCGCGTTGTCGTGCAAGGCGACGCCCACCGACGGCGGCTACCGCGTCAACGGCTCGAAAGCCTGGATCACCAACGGCGGCAAGGCGGACTTCTACAATCTCTTCGCACGCACCAGTGACGACGGTTCACGCGGCGTCTCCTGCCTCCTGGTGGACAAGGACACCGAAGGCCTCAGCTTCGGAAAACCCGAAGAGAAGATGGGGCTACGCGCGGTCCCCACTGCCTCCGCGAATTACGACGACGCCTTCATTCCTGAGGAGCGATTGATCGGTCAGCGCGGCCAGGGGCTGCCGATCGCCTTCAGCGCTCTCGACTCCGGCCGACTCGGAATCGCCGCCGTTGCCGTCGGAATCGCTCAAGGCGCGCTCGACGACGCGGTCGCTTACGCGAAGGAGCGCAAGGCATTCGGCAAGCGGATCATCGATCACCAGGGACTCGGTTTCGTGCTCGCGGACATGGCTGCCGCAGTCGACTCCGCGCGAGCCACCTACCTCGATGCAGCCCGCCGCCGCGACGCCGGAGTTCCGTATTCACGCAACGCGAGCGTCGCCAAGCTCGTGGCCACCGACGCGGCAATGAAGGTCACCACCGACGCCGTTCAGGTATTCGGCGGGTACGGATACACCCAGGACTTCCCCGTCGAGCGCTACATGCGCGAGGCCAAGATCACGCAGATCTTCGAGGGCACCAACCAGATTCAGCGATTGGTCATCGCGCGCCAACTGGCGGGATAGCCCCCCGGTACGAATGCCCTCCCACACAGAGTGGGAGGGCATTTTGCATGGTGATGTTCAGTCACCGCAGCATCCACCCGAAGACGGAATCTCGCGGGTCTCACGGGTAATCGCGTTGCGGGCAGCCAGTTCCGAGTAGTCGGGGTAGTCCACGCGGACCAACGAAAGTCCGTGCGCCGGAGCAACGAGGATGGAACTGGATCGCGACGTTTCGTCGAGCAACCCTGCCACCCAGTCGGCGGTGCGCCGTCCCTCACCGACGGAGAGGACTGCGCCGACAAGACTGCGAACCATCGACCAGCAGAACGCATCGGCATTCACGTACGCCGTGAACACCGTGCCCTCTTGGGTCCAGTCGAAACGCTGCAGCTCCCGCACCGTCGTAGCGCCTTCTCGACGCTTGCAGAATGCCGCGAAGTTGTGCAGACCCAGCAGCCGATTCGACGCATCCTGCATCGCTCCGAGATCGAGTGGTTTGGGATACGAGACGGTGTCGCGTGCGCGTAGTGGTTCCACTCCGAACGCCGCGTTGGTCACCCGGTACTCGTAATAACGTCGCATCGCGGAGAAGCGCGCATCGAAGTCACCCGGAACCACCGATATCTGTTTGACCCGAACGTCCTTGGGCAGAAATCGTGCAAGTCTGCGCACGAGTCGAGACGGATCGTCCGGGAGCAACTCTCCCGGAACGTCGACGTGCGCTACCTGACCGGTGGCGTGGACACCGGCGTCGGTTCGACCGGCAACGGTCAACTGAACCGGGCGTCGAAGCACCGTTCCCAACTTGTCTTCGATCTCACCGCACACGGTGCGCAGATCGGTCTGGCGGGCCCAACCCGAGAAGTCGGTGCCGTCGTAGGAGATGTCGAGCCGCAATCGAACGAGCCCGCCGTCCCCGATGGGGGCGGCGGGCTCGTTCGATTCAGCGTGTGCCGAAACCAAGGGAGACTAGTCCTTCTTGGCCTCTTCGGCCTCGGGAGCGTCGGCCGCAGTTGCGGTCTCGTTCTCGATGGCCTCGACGACTGCGTCAGCGTTCTCGACCTCAGCCTCGGTCGCGTCGGCCTCTACGGCCTCGACGACGTTCTCTGCGGCGGGAGCTTCCTGCGAGGACTTGACGCGACGAGCGCGGTCAGCCTCGGAGGTGACGGTCTTTTCCTTGACGAGCTCGATGATTGCCATCGGAGCGTTATCACCCTTGCGGGGGATCGTCTTGATGATGCGGGTGTATCCACCGTTACGGTCCGCGTAGAACGGGCCGATCTCGGCGAACAGGGTGTGAACGACATCCTTGTTGCGGATGACCTTCAGCACCTCACGACGGTGAGCCAGCGTGCCGGCCTTTGCGTGCGTGACGAGCTTCTCGGCGTAGGGGCGCAATGCCTTGGCCTTGGACTCGGTGGTGGTGATGCGACCGTGCTCGAAGAGCGCGGTAGCCAGATTGGCGAAAATCGCCTTCTGGTGGGAAGCCGACCCGCCGAAGCGGGCACCCTTCTTGGGCTTGGGCATGATGATCTCCTAGTAAAGGACCTGAGCTGCTACAGCTGTTCGGTCTCGGCGTAGTCCTCGGTACCTTCGGCATCGCCGAAGGAACCGGCATCAGTGTCACTCCACGTTCCGGTGGCGGCGTCGTAGCCGGCAACGGTGGTGGGATCGAAGGATGCGGGGCTGTCCTTGAGGGACAGGCCGAGCGAATGCAGCTTGACCTTGACCTCGTCGATGGACTTCTGTCCGAAGTTGCGGATGTCGAGCAGATCGGACTCGGTACGGCCGACAAGCTCACCGACGGTGTGAACACCTTCGCGCTTGAGGCAGTTGTAGGAGCGGACCGTGAGGTCCAGATCCTCGATGGGGAGTCCGAAGGAAGCGATGTGATCGGCCTCGGCAGGCGAGGGTCCGATCTCGATTCCTTCTGCTTCGACGTTCAGCTCACGGGCCAGGCCGAAGAGCTCAACCAGGGTCTTGCCCGCCGAAGCGAGCGCGTCCCGTGCGGTGATGGAGTTCTTCGTTTCCACGTCGAGAACGAGCCGATCGAAGTCGGTGCGCTGTTCGACGCGAGTGGCCTCCACCTTGTAGGTGACCTTGAGCACCGGCGAGTAGATCGAGTCGACCGGGATACGGCCGATCTCTGCGCCGGACGCCTTGTTCTGAACGGCGGGGACATAGCCACGACCGCGCTCGACTACGAGCTCGATCTCCAGCTTTCCCTTGTCGTTCAGGGTGGCGATGTGCAGATCAGGGTTGTTCACGGTGACGCCTGCCGGGGGCACGATGTCGCCCGCAGTAACAGCGCCGGGGCCCTGCTTGCGGACGTACATGGTGACCGGCTCGTCCTCTTCGGAGTTCACGACGAGGCCCTTGAGGTTCAGGATGATGTCGGTGACATCTTCCTTCACGCCCGGGACGGTGGTGAACTCGTGGAGAACGCCGTCGATACGGATGCTGGTGACAGCAGCGCCGGGGATCGACGAGAGCAGCGTGCGGCGCAGCGAATTGCCGAGCGTGTACCCGAAACCTGGCTCCAGGGGCTCGATGACGAACTTCGAGCGGTTATCAGCGATGACCTCTTCGGTCAGCGTGGGTCGCTGAGAAATGAGCATTGGTATTTCCTCCTGTACGGACGTCCACTATTTGACGCCCACGATGGGAAAGGGCCTGCGGCCCTGTGAGTGGTTGAGGAGTCCGGAGACTCCTCAACCACTCACGGGGTGCGAAGCGCCTTACTTCGAGTAGTACTCGACGATGAGCTGTTCCTGCAGAGCGATGTCGATCTGCGCGCGCTCGGGAAGCTGGTGAACCAGGATCCGCAGACGCGAGCCGACAACCTGCAGCCACCCGGGAACCGGGCGATCGCCGACGGTCTCACGCGCAACCTGGAACGGAAGCGTGGAGAGCGACTTCTCCTTGACATCGATGATGTCGTACTGCGAGACGCGGTAGCTCGGGATGTCGACCTTCTTGTTGTTCACGAGAAGGTGACCGTGCGTGACCAGCTGACGTGCCTGACGGCGCGTGCGAGCGAGGCCTGCGCGGTACACGACGTTGTCGAGACGCGACTCGAGGATGCGAAGCAGGTTCTCGCCGGTCTTGCCGGGGCGGTTGTTCGCCTCCTTGTAGTACAGGCGGAACTGCTTCTCCATGACGCCGTAGGTGAAGCGAGCCTTCTGCTTCTCCTGCAGCTGGAGCAGGTACTCGCTCTCCTTGATACGCGCGCGGCCGTGCTGTCCGGGCGGGTACGGGCGACGCTCGAATGCCTGGTCGCCTCCAACGAGGTCGACGCGCAGACGACGCGACTTGCGGGTGATGGGTCCGGTATAACGTGCCATTTTCTTCTACCTATCCTTCCCGCTATACCCGACGCCGCTTGGGCGGACGGCAGCCGTTGTGCGGCTGGGGGGTTACATCGGAAATGGTGCCGACCTCGAGGCCAGCGGCCTGGAGGGAACGGATTGCGGTCTCGCGACCGGATCCCGGTCCCTTGACGAAGACGTCAACCTTCTTGACACCGTGCTCCTGCGCCTTACGGGCAGCGCTCTCAGCAGCAAGCTGAGCGGCGAAGGGAGTCGACTTACGCGAACCCTTGAAGCCGACGTGTCCCGAAGACGCCCAGGAAATGACATTTCCGGCGGGGTCCGTGATGGACACGATGGTGTTGTTGAAGGTGCTCTTGATGTGAGCGGCGCCGTGCGGGATGTTCTTCTTATCCCTGCGACGCGTCTTCTGGGTCTTCTTCGGACCGGTGCTACGTGACTTCGGGGGCATTACTTCGCCTTCTTCTTGCCGGCAATGGTGCGCTTCGGACCCTTACGGGTACGGGCGTTGGTCTTGGTGCGCTGACCACGCACGGGCAGACCACGACGGTGGCGCAGGCCCTGGTAGCAGCCGATCTCGATCTTGCGACGGATGTCGGCCTGAACCTCGCGGCGAAGGTCACCCTCGACCTTGAGCGACTCCTCGATGTACTCGCGGAGCTTTGCCAGGTCCTCGTCCGAGAGGTCCTTGCTCCGGAGATCCGGGCTGACGCCGGTGGCGTCAAGGATTTCCTTGGAGCGGGTACGGCCGATGCCGTAGATGTATGTCAGTGCGATCTCCATGCGCTTTTCGCGAGGAAGATCAACACCAGAGAGACGTGCCATGGTGGCATTTCCTTATCGGTGTGCGGAGGTCTGCTCCCAGCCCTTCCCCTGTGCCTCTTGCCGAGTACCGACGCCCGAAGGCGCAGATGATCTCATCAACTAACTCAGTGGGGCCCCGGCCTCCGTGCCGGGGGTGAACCATTGTCCGACCTTGGCGATCGGTGAACGATCGCGTGGGGTCTCGTCAACAATGGCTGGTACTGGGAGGTCTTCTTTGCTTGTTGCCAAGCAGATCTTCGAAAAGCTAGATCTAGCCCTGACGCTGCTTGTGACGCAGGTTCTCGCAGATCACCATGACTCGACCGTTACGGCGAATCACTTTGCACTTCTCGCAGATCTTCTTGACGCTCGGCTGAACCTTCACGTCTTCTGATCTCCTGTTTTGTCGCAGCCCGCCGCGATGAACCGCGGCAGACATACTTCTCCCTGACCCAGGTCAGGTCCGGGAAGTTCGTTACTTGTAGCGGTAAACGATGCGTCCGCGCGACAAATCGTAGGGCGAGAGCTCTACGACAACGCGATCTTCCGGGAGGATGCGAATGTAGTGCTGACGCATCTTTCCGCTGATGTGGGCGAGGACCTTGTGGCCATTCTCGAGCTCAATGCGGAACATCGCATTGGGCAGCGGCTCGACTACTCGTCCTTCGACCTCGATGGCCCCGTCTTTCTTAGCCATATCCTCCGCGATCCGTTTGGTTTGGCATGCTTCGTGCATCGGCTTCCGTTACATTGGCACGCAATGGAAAGATCGTCGGCAGTTCGAAAGGCCTATCCCGGAGCGATCCAGGCGTAGGCACACGAACTATCGACGCGCATAGCGCACCGCCTAGCCATGTTACGCGATGTAAACGACCAGGCCAAATGCGCCTCCGGTCAGGGTGACGACGCACACCGCTCCCCCATCGAAAAAGTCCCAGCCTCGAAATGAGGCTGGGACTTCTCGAACGTGAATCATGCTCGCTGCCAACACTTGTCAGCGACTGTGTCGACTACTCCGGCCGGAGTGTCAGAATCCGCGGACCGTCTTCGGTCACTGCGACAGTGTGTTCCCAGTGCGCCGCACGGGACCCGTCGGTCGTCACAACGGTCCAGTCGTCGTCGAGAATCACCGTGTCGGTGGTGCCGAGCGTGAGCATCGGCTCAATCGCCAGGCACGATCCGACAACCAGTTCAGGACCCTTACCCGGGGCACCTTCATTGGCGAGGAACGGATCCATGTGCATTTCCCGGCCGATTCCGTGTCCGCCGTATCCGTCGACGATGCCGTAGGAACGACCGTGCAACTTCTCGGCGGCATGAGTACCGACCTCGATCGCGTGCGAAACATCCGTCAGACGGTTGCCGGCGATCATTGCCGCGATCCCGGCTTCCATGGAAAGCCGAGTGGCTTCGCTGAGCTCCTGATCGGCGACGCTGATCTCACCGACACCGAACGTCCAAGCGGAGTCACCGTGCCATCCGTCGAGGATCGCGCCACAGTCGATGGAAACCAGGTCGCCTTCAGCCAGGATGTCCTGAGCTGAAGGGATTCCGTGAACGACGCGATCGTTGACCGAAGAGCAGATCGAGCCGGTGAAGCCGTGGTACCCGAGGAACGAGGGCACGGCGCCGGCGTCACGAATGACGGATTCAGCGACCGCGTTCAATTCCAAAGTGCTGACACCGGGCTTCGCCGCAGCGCGAACCGCCACCAGAGCCGAACCCACGATCGCGCCGGCAGCAGCCATCGCGTCGAGTTCGCCCGCGGAGCGGAACGGAACAACCTTGCGTTTGCGCCCGAAGACCATTACTTACCCAACGCTGCCAGTGCGCGAGCGTTGACCTCTTCGACCTCGCCGATCGCGTCGACGGAGACGATGCTGTCCTTGTAGTAATCGAACAGCGGTGACGTCTCGTCGCGGTAGACCCGGAGTCGGTTGCGAATGACGTCCTCGGTGTCGTCTGCACGACCGCGGGCGAGCATACGCTCGACCACGATGTCCTCGTCGACGACGAAGGAGAGGACACCGTCGAGCTTGGTGTCGAGATCCTTCAAGATTCCCTCGAGTGCCTGAGCCTGTTCGACCGAGCGCGGAAATCCGTCGAGAAGGAAACCGTTTGCTGCGTCCGGTTCTGCGACGCGAGCCTTCACCATGTCGTTGGTGATCGAGCTCGGTACGAGTTCGCCGGCGTCGATGTACTTCTTTGCTTCCACACCGAGAGCGGTGGCCTGACCGATGTTCGCGCGGAAGAGATCACCCGTGGAGATATGGGGAACGCCGAACTTCTCGGACAAGATAGCGGCCTGGGTGCCCTTGCCGGCACCGGGAGGACCAAGGAGGACAAGTCTCACTTGAGGAACCCTTCATAGTTACGCTGCATTAGCTGACTCTCGATCTGCTTCACGGTGTCCAGGCCGACGCTGACCATGATCAGCACCGCGGTGCCACCGAACGGCAGGTTCTGCGCGCCGCCGCCATTCCCGATGTCGAGGAACAGGTTGGGCAGAACAGCAATGGTGCCGAGGTAAATCGCACCCGGAAGGGTGATGCGACTCAGCACGTAGTTGAGGTAGTCCGCGGTCGGCTGACCGGGTCGGATACCGGGGATGAAGCCGCCGAACTTCTTCATCTCGTCGGCGCGCTCTTCGGGATTGAAGGTGATGGCGACGTAGAAGTACGTGAAGAAGACGATCAGGCCGAAGTAGATCGCGATGTACACCGGGTTGGCCGGATTCACCAGGTAGGTGTTGATGAGGCGCTGCCACCAACTGGGGTCGACCGCTGTACTGGCCGAAGTCAGCTGTGCAATCAAGTTCGGGAGGTACAGCAGTGAAGACGCGAAGATCACCGGGATGACGCCGGCCTGGTTCACCTTCAGAGGCAGGTACGTCGAGGATCCGCCGTACATCTTGCGTCCGACCATCCGCTTCGCGTACTGCACCGGGATACGACGCTGACCCTGCTCGACGAAGACGACACCGGCGATGATCAGCAGCGCTGCGAGGCAGACGAAGGCGAAGACCAGCGGACCACGGCTGTCGAGGATTGCCTTGCCCTCGCTCGGGATACGCGATGCGATACCGGCGAAGATGAGGAGGGACATACCGTTGCCGACGCCACGTTCGGTGATGACCTCGCCGAACCACATGACCATGGCAGCACCGGCAGTCATGACCAGCACGATGATGACAAGTCCGAAAATCGACTTGTCGGCGATGATGTCGTCACAGCCCTGGAGCAACTGTCCGCGTGCCGCAAGAGCGACGATGCCGGTCGACTGCAGGATTGCCAGAGCAATGGACAGGTAACGCGTGTACTGCGTCATCTTGGCCTGGCCGGACTGGCCTTCTTTCCGAAGTTCCTCGAACTTCGGAATCACCACGGTCAGGAGCTGCACGATGATGCTCGCCGTGATGTACGGCATGATGCCGATCGCAAAGATCGACATCTGCAGCAGAGCGCCGCCGGAGAACAGGTTGATCAGCGAGTAGATACCTGCTGAGTCACCGGAGTTGGCGATATCGATGCACTGACGCACACGGCCGTAGTCGACACCTGGGGACGGGATGAGAGCGCCGACCCGATACAGAGCCACCAAGCCGAGGGTGAAGAGGATCTTCCGCCTCAGGTCTGGGGTCCTGAGGGCCGAGACGAAGGCGGAAAGCAAAGATCCTCCTGGCACGACGGTAGGGAGACAGATCGTTTTGACCTGTCGAACTTTTGAACTCTAACAGTGAGCATTTGGGAACTAGGCGGGCAGACCACGAAAACCGGGTAAGCCGAAGATACATTTGCCACTCGGTGACCAGAATACTGGCCCGTCCGAGCATGCACGACCAATCTGTGACACGACCTCGTACCTGTGACACGACCTCGTAGACGCCGATGGCCGCACCGCAGCAAACGCTGCGCTGCGGCCATCGGACTAGCTACGCGTGATCACTCACAGCTCGGTGGCGGAACCACCGGCAGCAGCAATCTTTTCCTTGGCGGAACCGGTGAACTTGTCGACGGTCACCTGAACGGCAACTGTCAGTTCGCCGTCGCCCAGAACCTTGACGAGCTGGTTCTTGCGGACTGCGCCCTTGGCGACGAGATCCTCGACCGTGATTGCTCCACCTTCGGGGAACAGACGGGCGATGTCGCCGACATTGACGACCTGGTACTCGACGCGGAACGGGTTCGTGAAGCCCTTGAGCTTGGGCAGACGCATGTGAAGCGGCATCTGTCCACCCTCGAAGCCCACGCGCACGGTGTTACGTGCCTTGGTGCCCTTGGTACCGCGACCTGCGGTCTTACCACGCTTGCCGCCCTCACCGCGTCCAACACGAATCTTGTTGGACTTGGATCCCGGAGCGGGGCGCAGGTGGTGCAGTTTGATGGTCATGGTTAGACCTCCTCAACTGTTACGAGGTGGCGCACCACGTTGATCAGACCGCGGTTCTGTGCGTTGTCCTCACGAACAACGGTCTGACGGATGCCCTTGAGACCCAGCGTGCGCAGAGAATCCTTCTGGTTCTGCTTGGTCCCGATGATGCTCTTGATCTGAGTGACCTTGAGATCTGCCATTACTTCACACTCCCAGCAGCCTGTGCGCGAGCGCGAAGCATGCCGGCGGGTGCAACCTCTTCGAGGGTGAGGCCGCGGCGAGCCGCAACTTCCTCGGGACGCTGCAGACCCTTGAGCGCAGCAACGGTCGCATGCACGACGTTGATGGCGTTGTCGCTACCGAGCGACTTCGACAGGATGTCCGCGATACCAGCGCACTCCAGCACGGCGCGCACAGCGCCACCGGCGATAACACCGGTACCGGGGCTTGCCGGGCGAAGCATGACGATGCCGGCAGCAGCCTCACCCTGAACGGGGTGAGTGATGGTGTTGGCGATCATCGGGACGCGGAAGAAGCTCTTGCGAGCCTCCTCGACACCCTTCTGGATGGCCGCGGGAACTTCCTTGGCCTTTCCGTAGCCGACGCCGACCAGTCCGTTGCCGTCTCCGACGATCACCAGAGCGGTGAAGCTGAAGCGACGACCACCCTTGACGACCTTGGAAACGCGGTTGATCGTGACAACGCGCTCGATGAACTGTGACTTCTCCGCAGCGTTTCCGCCACGGCCACCGTCGCGACGGTCACGGCCGCCACCACGGTTGTCCCCACGAGCGTTGCTGTTGTCACCGCTGTTGGGGCCATTCTGTCCGGCGGGTCCGCTTCCGCCGTCACGCCTTTGACGTCCCGGCATCAGGCTGTCCTTCCGTTGAAAATGTTGGTCATCAGAACTTCAACCCGCCTTCGCGAGCCGCGTCTGCCAGGGCCGCGATGCGACCGTGGTAGCCGTGTCCGCCGTGGTCGAAGACAACTGCTTCCACGCCGGCAGCCTTGGCGCGCTCGGCGATCAGCTGACCGACCTTCGCGCTCGCAGCCTTCTTGTCGCCTTCTGCCACGCGCACGTCTGCTTCGATGGTCGACGCGGAGGCCAGGGTGTGGCCGGCCAGGTCGTCCACGAGCTGGACGTGGATGTGGCGCGAGGACCGGTTGACGACCAAGCGGGGACGCTCGGGCGTGCCGGAGACCTTCTTGCGGAGACGGAAGTGACGACGCGTCTTCGAGAGACGACGCTTGGTGGACGCATCCTTGCCCAGCGGAATCCGCTTGGCTTTCTGGTTTGCAGTCTGGCTCATATCACTTACCCGTCTTTCCGACCTTGCGGCGGATCTGCTCACCCTCGTAACGCACGCCCTTACCCTTGTACGGGTCCGGACGACGGAGACGACGGATGTTGGCCGAGATCTGCCCGACCTTCTGCTTGTCGATGCCGGACACCGAGAACCGGGTGGGCGACTCGACGACGAAGGTGATGCCTTCAGGAGCCTCGATCGGCACCGGGTGGCTGAAGCCGAGCGCGAACTCGAGGTCCTTGCCCTTCAGTGCCACACGGTAACCAACACCGTGGATCTCCATCTTCTTCGTGTAACCCTCGGTGACACCGGTGATGATGTTCGCAACCAGGGTCCGCGACAGACCGTGCAGCGCGCGGCTACGACGCTCGTCGTCGGGGCGCGTGACGCTCAGCGAGCCGTCCTCTGCCTTTTCGATTGCGATGGGCTCGGAGATGGTCAGCGCGAGGGTGCCCTTGGGACCCTTGACGGTGACATCCTGGCCGCTGATCGTGACGTCAACGCCCGCGGGGACGGTGACCGGAATCTTTCCAATACGCGACATTGTGGTGGCCTCCCTTACCAGACGTAGGCGAGGACTTCCCCGCCTACTCCTTGATTGGCCGCCTGGCGATCGGTGAGCAGACCGGACGACGTGGAGATGATGGCCACGCCGAGGCCTCCGAGGACCTTGGGCAGGTTGGTGGACTTCGCGTAAACCCGGAGACCGGGCTTGGAAACGCGACGCACGCCGGCGAGGCTACGCTCGCGGCTGGGACCGTACTTCAGATCGACGATGAGGGTCTTGCCGACCTCTGCGTCTTCGGTACGGAAATCGGAGATGTAGCCCTCGCGCTTGAGGATCTCGGCGATGTTCGCCTTGATCTTCGAGTGGGGAAGCTTCACCTCATCGTGGTACGCCGTGTTGGCGTTGCGCAGACGCGTCAAGAAGTCTGCGATGGGGTCAGTCATGGTCATAGGTCGACCTCGACACCTTTCTCGCTGTGGTTCCCATGCAACACCGGACGAATCCGATCGTGGGCCTCCAGCAATTCGGCTGGGCCGTCCGACTTGTGTCAGACGGCGTAAGTTACCGCACCGAGCTGAACGCATGCGTCAGCCACGGCAACCGCTCTAGTGTAGGGAACTTTGGCGCAAGTGTCCACCGGGATCCCATGTCGCCTCCCCCACTGCCGCCCGAAGGATGCGATCGGGAAGCTATCGACGCACCCCGAAATCTGAACTGCTCGTTCGGCACCGAAGAACGACACCGACGAACGATGATCGCTTTCCACCAGAGTCGCAGCGGGGCAGTTCTTTTCAGGATCGGCACGATTCACATCTCGATGAAAACCACGAATGGGCGTGGGTTCCAAAGGAACCCACGCCCATTCACATGCGTGGTGTGACGAAGCCCGAGGGCCTCAGATCACCAAGAGCTCTTGCGAACTCCGGGAAGCTCGCCGGCGTGAGCCATCTCGCGAACGCAGATACGGCACAAGCCGAACTTGCGGAACACCGAGTGCGGGCGACCGCACCGCTGGCAGCGGGTGTAGGCGCGAACCGCGAACTTGGGCTTCTTGTTGGCCTTGTTGACCAATGCCTTCTTAGCCATGCGCTCAGTTCTCCTTGAACGGGAAGCCGAGGTGCTTGAGCAGTGCACGGCCTTCTTCGTTGTTGGTTGCGGTGGTCACGACGGTGATGTCCATGCCGCGGGGGCGATCGATCTTGTCCACGTCGATCTCGTGGAACATCGACTGCTCGTTGAGGCCGAACGTGTAGTTGCCGTTGCCGTCGAACTGGTTGCCCGAGAGACCGCGGAAGTCGCGGATACGGGGCAGAGCGACAGACACGAGGCGGTCCAGGAACTCCCACATGCGGTCACCACGGAGGGTGACGCGTGCACCGATGGGCATACCTTCGCGGAGCTTGAACTGCGCGATGGACTTACGTGCCTTGCGGATCTCGGGCTTCTGGCCCGTGATCAGCGACAGGTCATGGACAGCGCCGTTGATCAGCTTGGCGTCACGGGCAGCGTCGCCGACGCCCATGTTGACGACAACCTTGACGACGCCGGGGATCTGCATGACGTTCGAGTAGTCGAACTCGCTGTTGAGCGCGTCCTTGATCTCAGCGCGGTAGCGTGCCTTGAGGCGCGGCTGGACCTTGTTTTCGGTGGAGGTCATGTCAGATGTCCTTCCCGTTCTTCCGGGAAATCCGAACGCGCTTGCCGGACTCTTCGTCGGTGCGGTAACCCACGCGGGTGGGGTTTCCGTCCGAGTCGACGACTGCAACGTTGGAAACGTGGATCGGGGCTTCCTGCGTGACGATGCCGCCGGAGGATGCTCCGCGCTCGTTCGCGGAAACCGCGGTGTGCTTCTTGATTCGGTTCACGCCTTCGACGAGGACCTTGTCGGTCGCGGGGTAGGCCTGAATGACCTTGCCCTTCGCGCCCTTGTCCTTGCCGGCGATGACCAGAACGGTGTCACCCTTGTGCACCTTCATCACAGCACCTCCGGGGCAAGCGAAACAATCTTCATGAACTTCTTCTCGCGCAGCTCACGGCCGACGGGTCCGAAGATGCGGGTTCCACGGGGATCACTGTCAGCCTTGATGAGCACTGCAGCGTTCTCGTCGAACTTGATGTAGGAACCGTCCGGACGACGGCGCTCCTTGGTCGTGCGAACGATGACGGCCTTGACGACCTCACCCTTCTTGATGTTTCCACCGGGGATTGCGTCCTTGACGGTGGCGACGATGACGTCACCGATCCCGGCGTAGCGACGTGACGAACCGCCGAGAACGCGGATGCAAAGGATTTCCTTGGCACCCGTGTTATCAGCGACGCGAACTCGCGACTCCTGCTGAATCACTTGATCTCCCTAGACCTGGAATTTCGTGCGCAACGGATTACCGACCCGGTGCGCGCGGTCATTGTTGCCACCTGCGTCGTGTCTGAGCTGCAGTCCCACCGACTGACGTCGGGAGACGATCACTGCAAGCACCGTTCGAGCTGCGCACGTGAAGACACACCTCTGCCACAGGCAACCGTTCTATTGTAGGGAAGGGTTCACCGAATACCAAATCAGCCGTACTCGACGCAACTCGAACCCTTCGCCCGGAAAGCCCCGAAAGCCCCCGGAAAGCCGAATGGCCCACTCCCCCAAGGGGAAGCGGGCCATTCGGTGATACTCGATCAGCTCGAGGATTCGATCAGGCTTACTTGGCCTTTTCGAGGACCTCGACCAGACGCCAGTGCTTCGTCGCGGACAGCGGACGGGTTTCCATCAGCTGAACGCGGTCGCCGACGCCGGCAACGCCGTTCTCGTCGTGCGCCTTCACCTTGGTCGTACGGCGGATGATCTTGCCGTAGAGCTTGTGCTTGACGCGGTCTTCGAGCTCGACCACGATCGTCTTTTCCATCTTGTCGGACACGACGTATCCGACACGGACCTTACGGCTCGCGCGCTCTTCTGTGCTCACTGCTTTTTCCTCACTCATGCCGCGTCACCTGCATCCGGACCCACAGCGAGTCCGAGCTCACGCTCACGCAGGACGGTGTAGATGCGCGCGATCTCGTGACGAACGGTGCGCAGTCGTCGGTTGTTGTCCATCTGGCCGGTAGCCATCTGGAAACGAAGGTTGAAAAGCTCTTCCTTCGACTCACGGAGCCGGGTGACCAGCTCGTCTTCACTGAGCTCGCGGAGCTCTGCTGCTGGGGTTCCAGTAGCCATCAGAACTGCTCCTCTCTGGTCACGATCCGGCACTTGCACGGGAGCTTGTGCATCGCGCGGCGCAGGGCCTCACGAGCAATCTCCTCGTTGGGGTATGTCATCTCGAACAGAACGCGTCCGGGCTTGACGTTGGCAATCCACCACTCGGGCGAACCCTTACCGGAACCCATTCGGGTTTCGGCCGGCTTCTTCGTGAGGGGGCGATCCGGGAAGATGTTGATCCAGATCTTGCCGCCACGCTTGATGTGCCGAGTCATGGCGATACGAGCGGACTCGATCTGCCGGTTGGTGATGTAGGCAGGCTCGAGAGCCTGGATGCCGTAGTCACCGAAGGTCACCTGGGTACCGCCCTTGGCGGCACCCGAACGGCTCGGGTGGTGCTGCTTGCGGTGCTTGACCCGCCGTGGGATCAACATGCGTCAGCCCTCCTGATTCTGTTCAGTTGCGGGAGCATCGGCGGTTGCGGTCGCTGCGCGGCCGGCCTCGGTGCTGGTCGCAGTGGTACCGGTGGCACCGGAACGACGCGGACGGCTCGGACGCTCACGACGCGGGCGATCCCCGGCCGGTGCGGCCGTGTTGGCGGCGAGCTCACGCTTGCCACCGACGATGTCGCCCTTGTAGATCCAGACCTTGACGCCGATGCGACCGAAGGTGGTCTTGGCCTCGTAGAGGCCGTAGTCGATGTCCGCACGAAGCGTGTGCAGCGGCACACGGCCTTCGCGGTAGAACTCCGACCGGGACATCTCGGCGCCGCCGAGACGACCGGAGCACTGAACGCGGATTCCCTTGACGTTGGGCTGACGCATGGCCGACTGGATGGCCTTGCGCATTGCACGACGGAAGGCAACGCGGTTCGAGAGCTGCTCGGCCACACCCTGTGCGACGAGCTGTGCTTCAGCTTCTGCGTTCTTGACCTCGAGGATGTTCAGCTGAACCTGCTTGCCGGTCAGCTTCTCGAGCTCGGAGCGGATGCGATCGGCTTCGGCGCCGCGGCGGCCGATGACGATGCCCGGACGTGCAGTGTGGATGTCCACGCGAACACGGTCACGGGTGCGCTCGATTTCGACCTTCGCGATTCCTGCGCGCTCCATGCCGGTGGCGAGGAGCTTACGGATCGCGACGTCTTCCTTGACGTACTCCGCGTACTGCTTGTCTGCGTACCAGCGAGACTTCCAGTCGGTGGTGATGCCGAGACGGAAGCCGTGCGGGTTGATTTTCTGGCCCACTACTGAGCACTTCCCTTCCGGCGATTACGGGTCGATGTTCCGGTCTTCGGCAGGCTCTCCACGATCACGGTGATGTGACTGGTGCGCTTGCGAATACGGAACGCACGTCCCTGTGCACGCGGTTGGAACCGCTTGAGGGTCGCGCCCTCGTCCACGAACGCCGTAGCAACGACAAGCGTGCTGGGGTCGAGGTCGAGGTTGTTCTCGGCGTTGGCTGCTGCGGAGGCGATCACCTTGGCGACCGGCTCGCTCGCTGCCTGCGGCGCGAACTTCAGGATGTTCAGGGCGTCTTCAACCGAGCGCCCGCGGACCAGGTCCACAACTCGACGTGCCTTCATCGGCGTAACGCGAACGTGCTTCGCTACAGCCTTGGCAGTCGGGTTGGCGGTTTCGGTGTTGCTCATCGCCTCTTCGCCTTCCGATCATCCTTGATGTGACCCTTGAACGTGCGGGTCGGTGCAAACTCTCCGAGCTTGTGTCCGACCATGGAGTCGGAAACGAACACGGGGACGTGCTTGCGGCCGTCGTGAACTGCAAACGTGTGGCCGATGAAGTCCGGGATGATTGTCGAACGACGGGACCAGGTCTTGATGACCTGCTTGGTTCCCTTTTCGTTCTGTACATCCACCTTCGCGAGGAGGTGGTCATCGACGAACGGGCCCTTCTTAAGGCTGCGTGGCATCCTTCACTCCCTCCTAGCGCTTGTTCTTGCCGGTGCGGCGGCGACGGACGATCATCTTGTCGCTTGCCTTGTTCTTGCGGGTACGGCCTTCAGGCTTACCCCACGGGCTGACCGGGTGGCGTCCACCTGAGGTCTTGCCCTCGCCGCCACCGTGCGGGTGGTCGACCGGGTTCATCACGACACCACGAACGGTCGGGCGCTTGCCCTTCCAACGCATACGGCCGGCCTTGCCCCAGTTGATGTTCGACTGCTCGGCGTTGCCGACCTCGCCGACGGATGCGCGGCAGCGCACGTCGACGCGACGGATTTCACCGGAAGGCATACGCAGCGTGGCGTAGCTGCCTTCCTTACCGAGGAGCTGGATGCTGGCGCCTGCGGAACGAGCCATCTTGGCTCCGCCGCCGGGACGCAGTTCCACACCGTGGATGGTGGTACCAGTCGGGATGTTGCGCAGCGGCAGGTTGTTGCCCGGCTTGATGTCGGCGCCTGCACCGGACTCGACCGGTGAACCCTGCACCAGGCCCTTGGGGGCGATGATGTAGCGCTTCTCACCGTCTGCGTAATGCAGGAGTGCGATGTTTGCTGTGCGGTTGGGGTCGTACTCGATGTGAGCGACCTTTGCCGGGATGCCGTCCTTGTCGTTGCGACGGAAATCGATCAGTCGGTATGCACGCTTGTGTCCGCCACCCTTGTGACGGGTGGTGATACGACCGTGTGCGTTACGTCCACCGCGACCGTGCAGCGGGCGAACCAGCGACTTCTCGGGGGTCGACCGAGTGATCTCGGCGAAGTCCGAGACGCTCGAGCCACGACGGCCCGGTGTTGTCGGCTTGTACTTACGGATTGCCATGAGTCTTCTCGTCCTCTATGTCTCGTCAAGTCCCGGCGCTTACGCGACCGGTCCTCCGAAGATCTCGATGGGCTTGCTGTCAGCGGACAGGGTCACGAGCGCGCGCTTGGTGTCCTTGCGCTTGCCGTAACCGAATCGGGTCCGCTTACGCTTGCCCTGACGGTTGGCGGTGTTGACGCTGGTCACCTTGACGCCGAAGACCTTCTCGACGGCAATCTTGATCTGCGTCTTGTTCGAGTCCGGGTGCACCAGGAAGGTGTAGGTGCCTTCCTCGATCAGTCCGTAGGACTTCTCGGAGATGACCGGAGCGAGCAGGATGTCGCGGGGGTCAGCGATGGTGCTCACTTGGCGTCCTCCTTGTTCTGAGCGCTCTCTGCGGGCCCGTGGATGAACGCGTTGAGTGCCTCGACGCTGAACACGACATCGTCTGCATTGAGCACGTCGTAGGTGTTGAGCTGGTCGGGTGCAATGGGATGCACGCCTTCCAGGTTCTGCACGCTCTTCCAAGCGGCTACATCCTGGCGACCCACGACGAGCAGCAGCTTCTTGCGATCCGAAATCTCGCCGAGGAACGCGATTGCGCCCTTGGTCGAAGGCGTCTGCCCTGCAACCAGTTCGGTGATGACGTGGATGCGCTCGTTGCGTGCGCGGTCAGAGAGGGCTCCGCGAAGAGCGGCTGCCTTCATCTTCTTGGGGGTGCGCTGGCTGTAGTCACGCGGCTGCGGGCCGTGAACGGTTCCGCCGCCGACGAACTGCGGTGCGCGAGTCGAGCCCTGGCGTGCGCGGCCGGTGCCCTTCTGGCGGTACGGCTTCTTGCCACCGCCGCGGACGTCGCCGCGGGTCTTGGTGGAGTGGGTTCCCTGACGAGCAGCTGCGAGCTGCGCGACGACAACCTGATGGAGAAGCGCGATGTTGGCCGGAGCGTCGAAGATCTCAGCGGGGAGATCGACGGTGCCGTTGGTCTTGCCGCCGGCGACCTTGACGTCCAGGGTCAACTTGGTCTCGGTGCTGGTCATGCCCGTGCACCACCCTTCACTGCACTCTTGACGATCACGAGGCCGCCCTTGCGGCCGGGGATCGCACCCTTGATCAGCAGCAGGCCGTTCTCTGCATCCACCTTGTGGACCGAGAGGTTCTGCGTCGTGATGCGGTCGCTACCCATGCGTCCGGACATGCGCATGCCCTTGAACACGCGGCCGGGAGTTGCACAGCCACCGATGGAGCCCGGGCGGCGGTGAACAGCCTGGGTACCGTGCGACGCGCCCTGTCCCTTGAAGCCGTGACGCTTCATGGTTCCGGCGAAGCCCTTGCCCTTGCTGGTTCCGGTGACGTCGACGTATGCGCCGTCCTCGAAGACCTCGGCGGTGAGCTCCTGGCCGACCTCGTAGTCGGAGGTGTCCGCAACGCGGAGCTCCACTACGTGGCGACGCGGGGTCACACCAGCCTTGGTGAACTGGCCGGAAGTCGGCTTGTTCACCTTGCGCGGGTCGATGGCGCCGAACGCGAGCTGAACGGCGCTGTAGCCGTCACGCTCTTCGGTACGGATCTGGGTTACGACGTTCGGCCCAGCCTTCACGACGGTGACCGGGACAACCCGGTTGTTCTCGTCGAAGACCTGGGTCATGCCGAGCTTGGTGCCCAGGATTCCCTTGATCTTGGTATCAGTCATTGTTTTTGTCTCCGCCGTCACTGAATGTTCACGTCGACACTGGCCGGAAGGTCGATGCGCATGAGCGCGTCAACCGTCTTCGGCGTCGGGTCGAGAATGTCGATCAGCCGCTTGTGAGTACGCATCTCGAAGTGCTCGCGCGAGTCCTTGTACTTGTGCGGCGAGCGGATGACGCAATATACGTTCTTCTCGGTCGGCAACGGCACAGGTCCAACGACGCGGGCACCCGTACGGGTTACCGTCTCGACGATCTTGCGCGCTGACGCGTCGATCGCCTCGTGGTCGTAGGCCTTGAGCCTGATGCGGATCTTTTGTCCCGCCACGCTTAGTGTCCTTTTCTTGCCGCGTTTCGTAGCCCGCCTGGTCAGGCTCGAGCTACCTCGTCTGCACAGTCCTTGCCTGGACGATGACACGACGAACACTGAAGCGATCGGGACCAAGTCCAAGTTCTCGGGAGTACCGAGATTCGGATCGAGATCAGGATCTGCTGCCGCTGTTCGTTTGTCATTGTTCTCCGGTACACGCGGTCGGGCGTGTCGCCTTCTCACTCATCCTGCGCCGGACAATCTTTCGATTATCTGGCGCGTGATGCGTACCGGACGTGTTCGATGTCGAACACAAAGTAGGTACTGCTTCCGTCCTGCATTACTTCTCGTCTTGCATGGTCACAGTCGTTGACCCGATTACCCTGACGGGATCTGCGATCGATCGTCTGTGACGTCTTACCCTTACCCGATCACGGCCGCAATCGACCGCGTCCCGGACAAGGCAACCCGACCAGTATGCCGTACCTGGCCCAAATCCTCAACTCCCCCAAACCGCCTTTTCCGAGTGAGCTGCGCGACAACAACCTTACTCAGAAGTAAGATACGCCTATGACTACCTCCAGCCCTACCTATCGCGGATGGCAGAAGTTGCCGGACAACGCCCTCGGACATGCAGTTTTCTCGGCGGCGATGTCCATTCGCGTGCCCTATTTCGCCTCTGTTCTCCCCCGGGTGACCAAGTTGGAACCAGGGCTCTGCGAGGTCCGCTCCCCCAAATGGTGGGGCGTCCACAACCATCTCGGCACTTTTCACGCGATCGCTGCCTGCAACCTCGCGGAGGTCGCGATGGGCATGCTGAGCGAAGCGACGGTTCCGAACTCGCACCGCTGGATCCCCAAGTCGATGAAGGTCGACTACCTCGCCAAGGCCGAGACCGGCCTGCGGGCGGTCGCCCGACTCGAGACTTTGCCGGACTTCGCGGCGATCGAGAGTGGCACGGAACTTCTCGTTCCCATCTCGATCTTCGACCGGGGCGGCAAGGAAGTAGTCCACGCCGAAATCACCACCTGGGTCTCCCCCAAGTAGGCACTCACGAACCCGCCTGCATCGCAACCTGATTCGCCCGCCAAACAGGTTTCGCAGAATTAGGCACCACCGCAGGTTTCGGCAAATGACGATCGTGGAACACCTCCCCGAACGGCGATGGTCGGTCGGGGTGCCGGTGTCCGGAGGTGGGTTGCGTTCCGGGCACCACATTGTCGACCTCGCGTCACGCCGAGCACCGGGAGGCCTCGTGGAAGAGTTCTTGACCACAACGAGTTCCGAAGCAGGCACGCAGACCTCGTCGTATCCGGACGAGGCCGAGGGATTGGACAGCTTCCGGCGCGACCTCGACGCCATCGACGCTCTACTTCTCGAGACGGTGCGGCAGCGGTTGGAACTCTGCCTGCGCATCGGCGAGTGGAAGCGCTCCCGCGAGGTTCCGATGATGCAACCCGGCCGCGTGCGCGTCGTGCAGGAGCGGGCGCGTGAATTCGCTCGTAGACACGACCTCTCTCCTGACTTCTTCAACGCCCTGTACGAGCTGATGATTGCCGAGACCTGTCGACTCGAAGACCTGGTGATCAACGCACCTGTTGAGGAGGAGGACACTGTTCGGGAATCCGTCGGACCGAGATCAGGATCATCGACATGAGTTCCCGCACCCTTCTGGTGGACAATTACGACTCGTTCACCTACAACCTGTTCACCCTGTTGACCGAGGTCAACGGGGTTGTGCCGACCGTGGTCCGCAACGACGCGGATTGGGATTCCCTCGATCTCGCGTCGTACGACAACGTGGTCATCTCCCCAGGTCCCGGCCGGCCGGATCGCGACCGTGATTTCGGAATCAGCCGCCGTTTCATCGAAGAAGCGCCTCTCCCACTTCTCGGTGTCTGTCTCGGCCACCAGGGCCTGTGCGAGTTGTTCGGCGCGGACGTGGTGGTTGCGCCCGTCCCGATGCACGGCCGGATTTCGCTGATCGATCACGACGGTTCGGGCATTTTTGCCGGACTTCCGTCGCCGTTCCGAGCTGTTCGCTACCACTCGTTGACCGTCGAGAATCTGCCGAACGCCTTCGTTCGTACCGCGTGGACGTCCGACGGTCTGCTCATGGGTGTCCGGCACCGGACCAAGCCGATGTGGGGAGTTCAGTTCCATCCGGAGTCCATCAGCACCGAGTTCGGCATAGATTTGCTCGCGAACTTCCGCGATCTGTCCGTCGGACGCACTCTGGATTCGGTGATCCGACCCGAACCTGTTCCGCAAACACCCGACCTGCGGCCGGCGATCAACTACGACGTCGACGACGTGATTCTCGATTTTGCAGTGGACCCGTCGGCGGCCTATGCAGCACTGTTCGCCGACGGCCCGAACGCGTTCTGGCTGGACCGCGCGGCAACCGCAGAGCCGAGTGCGCGCTTTTCGATTCTCGGCGATTCGTCGGGGCCGCTGGCCGAGTTCATCACGTACGACGTGCAAGCCGAGGTACTGACTGTCAGCCGAAAAGGCTTGTCCGACGAGCACATTCGAGTTCCGTTCTTCGATTACTTGGACGCACAACTCGCGACGCGCTTCGTGCCCTCACATCCGGAACTCGACTTCAACCTCGGCTACGTGGGCTACCTCGGCTACGAACTGAAAGCACAGACCGGAGGAAGGGCAGTCCATCCGGCACCCACTCCTGATGCCGCTCTGGTGTTTGCCGATCGCGCCGTCGTCATCGATCACACCGCGGGCCGCACTCACGTTTTGAGGTTGCGCGAGAAAGTCCGGGACGCCGGCTATGACGATTGGCTCGAATCGACCGTCGACACCCTGGCGCGGATCGGCGCGGACCTTCCGGAACGCACCCCCGTTCCGCTGATCAGCGACACCGTCTGGACGCAGGCTCGCCTTCGGCATGATCGCGATCAGTACCTGTCGTTGATCGGAACGGCCCTCTCGGAGATCCGGGCGGGTGAGTCCTACGAGGTGTGTCTGACCAACATGGCGAGCGTCGACGAGACGATCGATGCACAGCAGGCGTTCGAGTATCTGCGCTCGATCAATCCGACGCCGTACAGCGCACTTCTCGACTTCACCGGCATCTCGGTGGTCTCGGCCTCGCCTGAGCGGTTCCTTCGTGTCGACTCGGCCGGCAACGTCGAGTCCAAGCCGATCAAAGGGACCCGCCCGCGCGGCGTCACCCGAGCGCGTGATGCTGCCCTACGGCAGGACCTGCTCGACAGCGAGAAGGACCGCGCCGAGAACCTGATGATCGTGGACCTCACCCGCAACGACCTCACCAAGGTCTGCGTTCCGGGAAGTGTCCACGTTCCGAGGCTGTTCGCGATCGAGTCGTACTCGTCCGTTCACCAAATGGTGTCGACGGTGCGCGGACATCTGAGTCCGGGGTCGTCGGCGGTGGACTGTGTGCGTGCCGCGTTCCCCGGTGGATCGATGACCGGCGCCCCGAAGGTACGGACGATGGAGATCATCGACCGCCTCGAATCAGGCCCACGTGGGGTCTACTCGGGATCGATCGGGTACTTCGCGCTCGGTGGCGCCGCGGACCTCTCGATCGTGATCCGGTCGCTGGTCTGCACCGCGAGCGGCGTGACCTTCGGAATCGGCGGTGCCATCACAGCGTTGTCCGATCCGGAAGAAGAATTCGACGAGACCACGGTCAAGGCGTCCACGCTGCTCCGTGCGCTCGACGCGGTGTCCTCGCGGGTCCTCGAGTACGGCGGGTAGATCCAGCCATGACGGCGTCATCAGGCACAGCGACGGTTGTCGGCGGGCTGGGTGCCGTCGGATCCATGTTCGTCGAACTGCTTCGCGCCGGGGGGTCGACCGTCACCGTCGTCGACCCAGCAGGCAGCGATCCCGACGGAGATGTAGTCGTCGGAGACATCACGAAACCCAGTGAGCAAGTCCTCGCGCACGTGGAGTCCTCGCGCATCATCGTGCTCGCGGTTCCCGAACAGGTCGCTCTAGCCGCACTACCGAGCCTTCGGACATCCGGCGCTCTCGTTGTGGACACGCTGTCGGTCAAATCGCGGATGGACGCAGCAATCGCCGACGCCGGCCGAGAAGGGGAATTCCTCGGACTCAACCCCATGTTCCGTCCGTCGCTCGGGCCACGCGGTCGGGCCGTCATCGCAGTGCCGTACGTCGGCGGTCCGCAGTCCGACAGATTCCTCGACATCGTGCGCTCGTGGGGAGCGTCGGTCGCGGTGATGGACGCCGATCGTCACGACCGGTTGGCTGCGGCCACCCAGGTTCTGACACACGCGTCGGTGCTGGCTTTCGGCGTTGCCCTGGCCGAACTCGGAGTTTCCGCCGACGATCTCCTCGCGGTCGCCCCTCCCCCGCATCGGGCCTTGCTCGCGCTCCTGGCGCGTGTAGCCGGCGGCGAACCGGAGGTGTACTGGGACGTACAAGCGGGCAATCCGTACGCAGGTGCGACACGAAAAGCACTGTTCGATGCCACCGCACAGGTGGACAGGGCGGCCAAGACCCTCGGCGACTTCACGACGCTGATGAAAACCGCCGACGCAGCGCTCGACAATCGCTCAGGCGAATTGAACGCGGAGTGCCAGAGCTTGTTCGATCGCATTGCAGAAGGGCACAGAGAGATCGCCGAAGGGCACAGAGAGTAGGGCACGATGAGACCTGGAGTGAGTCCGCCCAGCCTCCCGGAGTACGACGCCTCCGATCCGGTCGAGAGTGCAATCGTCCGCCGCCTTGCGAGCAATTGGGCGCGCCGGGCAACCGTGAAGAAGGCGGAGCCGGAACTGGACGATCTCTTCGATTCGTCGCTGTCCGACTACCCCGAAGCACTTCTCCCGTTCGCGGAGCATCCGACCTACCTGGCATTGAGACCCGAGCAGAAGCAACGCCTGCAAGCCTGGGCATGGATCGCGTTCAACAAGAACGTCATGGACATCGAGAAGTACGTCGTCAATCCCGGCTTCGACGTTCTCGCCGAAGACCGACTTGGCGTCGGTCTCGGAGATTGGGCTGCAGTGGCGGTCAATCAGGCGATGGTCGACGAGCAATATCACACGCTCATGCACTTCAATGCCAGTTCAGCGACCCGTCGAGGCAGGGGCTGGGGGCTGCCGGCCAAGGCATTGCCCGACGTCCTGACGGTCCGCACGCGGGCGCAAGCCCTCGACGCAGCCGAGGGGCCTCGCAAGATTGCCCTGACACAGTTGGCGTTCATGACCGTCGCCGAGGTGTCGATCACCGCATACCTCGACCTGATCTCGGACGATCCGGGCGTGCAGTCGATCAACCGCGCGACAATCCGGCTGCACGCTCGCGACGAGTACTGCCATGCCTCGATTGCCGGGGAATTGGCCGTCCTGGTCTGGGATTCCCTGGGTGGTGGAGATCGCAGCTATCTACTCGAAGGTTTCGAGGACGCAATGCGTGCGTTCAGCGGGACCGACTTCGGCGCGTGGCGAGCAATCATGGAAATTGAAGCCATACCTGGAGGACGGAAGATGCTCGACGATGTCGCATTGGAACCGCACAACGAACTGTTCGTGCAGGACTACAGTGGAATAACGTCCCTGCTCCAAAAGCTACAAGTTACATCAGAAGTAACAATCGCTGCAGATAAATATTCTGCCAGTTAATCCCGTGCAATAGAAGAAATAGTTCGCAACGAACGAGAACCAGCAATAGTCCGCAATTATCGGGCACTCCCGATTTTTCAGCTAGACACGAGCGTTCTCGAATAAATACCGGACGGATTTATCAAGAAAAGACGGGAAGATCCCGCGCCCGCTGCCTCCGACCCAAGACCCGAGACGAGAGTTGTCCGGAATCCTTGTCATAAATTCGATAAAGAGGCCACAAGATTGCATGCAGAATACTGTCTGCTGCAATCAAGAATGTTAACTTCCAATTCGATACACCATGATGCTCGAGGGTTTTCTTCGATGCTCGATTATATCGTGCATACACTCGCGGCGAACTAACTCCACGTCTACCCGAAACCTTTGCGGCCATGCTCGAGATCTGCCCCACTGCGCAACGAACATGCGCCATGCAGAGGGATAGATCGATATCCTCATGAATGTCGGTTCGATCGCTGACCGCACCCCTAACGGCCAACCAAGCCGACCGACGCATCGCCATGTTACTGCCTGGAACTGCAACAACGGGCCGAACCGCCCCCTGAGCCCCGCGACCGAGTCGCCAATTCGTCCATCGGCGCTGAAGGCCGGCGATCGGAGATTCATAAAGGTAAGTCAGGCCAGTTACGCCCGAGAAATCGTCGCGACGCTCGAAGAATTCGTGAACCGCAACGGCCCAGTCTTCCCCCACGATCGTATCCGCGTCGATACGTCCGATAATTTCTCCACTCGCCGCGTCAAACCCTTTGTTTCTCGCATGCACCACCCCGGGGCGGGATTCTTTGAGAAGCCGAACCTTGGGACAACTACTTTGATACTTCTCGATCAACTCGGAAGTGTTGTCCGAGGAATTATTGTCAACGATGATGATTTCGTCGACATATTCACCTTGAGCAATGAGCGCTTCGATGCACGTTTCGATGTATTCAGATTCATTAAAAGCCGGAACAACCACCGACAACGTCGCGTTCGCCATTTCCCAACGGTATCGCGAATCTCTCCACAAGACATCGAGCAGCGGGCCCAGGGGACCAACCGGAAGGAATCGGGGGACTTTCGTCACCGGTCAAATCAAAGACCTCCGGTCCGCGCAACCGAATACCCACCTGCGCAGATGCGCTGAAAATCTATTTGGTCATTCGTTCAATTAGAAGAGATCTTTACGTTACAAAGAATATTTGTGATTCTTGCCACAAGGTGAAATCGAAGGTGAGAGTTGCTGGCAGGAGCCCCGTACCCCCTCTCACGCGTCCGATTGCCCGAGTGTCGGTTTGACCCTCCGGTAACATCTGAGCGGAGATCACGGATAGAAGACAGAAGGCATCTGTGCGCCCGTCGGGAGCGCGTGCCCGTTCCGACAATGCAGACAGCGGAGTGTTGATGCCCTTTTCCACGGACGCAGCGGTACTAGTGGAGGACGTACACAAGTCCTTCAAGAACGTGCACGCGCTGCGAGGGATCAACTTCACCGCCCCACGTGGGACGGTGCTCGGCATCTTGGGTCCCAACGGCGCAGGCAAGACAACGACGGTGAAGGTCCTCTCCACGCTCATCCGCCCCACCAGCGGACGCGCGATGGTGGCTGGCTACGACGTAGTGCGCAACGCTCCCGAGGTTCGACGCTCCATCATGATGACCGGGCAGTTCGCCGCCCTGGACGATTCACTTACCGGCCGCGAGAACATCGAACTGTTCGGCAGGTTGATGGGGCTCGACCGAATGTCCGCGAAGGTGCGCGCTGCCGACCTGCTCTCTCAATTCGACCTCGTCGAAGCAGGATCCCGAGTAGTCAGGAACTACTCCGGTGGTATGCGCCGACGAATCGATATTGCGTGTGGCCTGGTTGTTCGCCCTGAGGTCGTTTTCCTCGACGAGCCGACCACCGGCTTGGATCCGCGCAGTCGGCAAAGCGTCTGGTCGCTGGTTCAGTCACTGAAGGAGCAGGGAATCACCGTGCTCCTGACAACTCAGTACCTCGAAGAAGCAGATCTACTGAGCGACAACATCATCGTCATCGACAAAGGCGCGGTCATTGCCGAGGGGACTGCTGACCAATTGAAGGCTCGAACCGGCGCAAGCTTCTGCGAGATCGTGCCCGCAGATCTCAAACAGCTGCCTCACGCGGTCCATGCACTCGGCAATCTGGTCCCCCGCGACTTCAGATTCGATCTGGCACAAGAGAGCGGGCGGATCGCGATCCCCGCACCTGTCGGCGCAGGAACGCTCTCTGAAGCACTGCGTCGTCTGGACCACGCACGGATTCCGCTTGCAGACATCGCGCTTCGTCGCCCGTCACTCGATGACGTCTTTCTTTCACTCACCGGTGAACAGCACGTAAGCGAGACACCGTGACGACAACTACAAAATTCGGGGTCGATCAAGTGACTGTCCGCGGGGACAGTCGCAGCAAGATTGCAGTCCCCGAGGCATTAAGCGTTGGAAAGCACCGCCGACCGCATCCATCAGCGATCAATCAGTGGTGGGTGCTGACTGCACGCACCGTCAAATCGATGGTGAAGCGCTACGAACTACTGATCGCGGTAGTCGCGCCATTGATCTTCACGATCGGTTTCTACCTTCCGTTGAAGTTCGTCATGCAACTTCAGGGCATCAACTATGCCCAGTTTCTGATGCCGATCATCGTGCTGCAAGCCATGGCCTTCACGTCGATCTCCGCCGCTCAGATGTCCTCGACCGAATCGATCACCGGCTTCAGCAACCGCATGAAAACCATGCCAGTAGTCGGCCCCGTGCCGCTGTTGTCTCGTCAATCGAGTGGCTTCGTCCGTTCGACAGTCTCACTCGCCGCGGCATTGACCTTCGGCCACTTGATCGGTTTCCGATTCTCAGCAGGCATGGGTCAGGCAGTTCTGTTTTGTGCAATCGCCCTCGCGTTCAGCACATGTCTGTCCTTCGCCGGTGATGCAATCGGTTCACTGTCGAAAAGTCCACAAGCCACCAGTCAGGCGCTGACGCTCCCCCAATTGATTCTGGGGATGTTGTCCTGCGGTTTCGCGCCCGAGACTGGCTTTCCCGAATGGATTCGGCCGTTCGTGCGCAATCAACCGGTATCGCAGTTTTCATTCGCCATGCGTGATCTTGCGCAGGGCGGAGTCACCTGGGGCGTCCTGTTTCCCGTCGTTGCGTGGACGATCGGGTTGATCGTCTTCTTCGCGCCACTAGCGTTCTGGGCAAGTATGAGGCGGTCATGAGCGAACCGACAGATCGTTTCATGGCGGCCGTCCGACCCGCCGAGGGGTTTAACTTTCCTTACCCGGACAAAGCGCTCCCTGAAAGCTCTTTCAAGGCACTGGTCGTGCACAGCGGGATTCAGGCCAAACGTTTGTTGGTCACGTGGCTGCGCGATCCATCAACCACCATTCAAGCTCTTGTGTATCCAGCGTTCATGCTGTTGATGTTCCGAGTCGTCCTGGGCAATTCGATTACAGCAGCGACGGGCCAATCGAGCATCTTCGGAACGGTCCCGCTGATCATCCTCGTTGGCGCCATGTTCGGCTCGATTGCGAGCGCAGTCGGACTCAAAGGCGAACGAGCATCTGGACTCTTGAGCCGGTTCTGGACTCTCCCTGCGCATCGTGCCTCCGGTCTGGTCGGACGCATGATCGCCGAAGCGGTGCGAGTTCTCGTCACCTCCATCGTCATCCTTGGTGTCGGCTATCTGTTGGGATTCCGATTCAACCAGGGTCCCCTGGCCGCGGTGGCGCTCTTGGTATTGCCGATCGTTTTCGGCATCGGCTTCGCGATGATGGTCACGGCGCTGGCAACAGTGGCAGATAATCTCCCGCTTGTAGAGATCGTGTCGATCTCCTGCACGCTGTTGATGTTCTTCAACTCCGGTTTTGTTCCAGTGATGGCTTATCCGAAGTGGCTGCAACCAGTTGTTGCCGAGCAACCAATGTCCGTGGCAATCGATGCGATGAAAGGCCTCTCCTTGGGGGGGCCCGTCGCCGAGCCCCTGCTCAAGACATTGGCCTGGTCGTTCGGGATGGTCGTGGTGTTCGTGTATCCAGCGATACTCGGATACCGACGCGCCGCTTCGGATTGATAGTCATCTGGGTATTGCCTGGTGGATCCGTACGCGCGGTAACGTCTACGGCTGACCATCCGAATTACAAGTAGTTCAGACTCACGAAACACGATTGCCGAGCAGGTCCGGCAGCACAGTTGAACCAACCGAAAGGCGTTGTCTTGACTCGAAAATTTCGGTCCCCCTGGAGGCGCACCGTCGCAGGTGCACTGATGGCGGCGAGCGTCGTCCTTGTATCCAGCAGCATGGGCATCGCCGGTGCCACACCCATTGCGCACCAAGGCGGGGGAGATGCAGCACAGGACGATACGGACGGTTCGTACATCGAATCTGTCGAGCGAGTCAACGATCGTCAAATCGTTGTGAATGTCTACGCAGCATCAATGGACAAGTCGGTCCCCATTCAGGTGATTTTGCCTGCAGACAACTCTCAGCCGCGCCCCATTCTGTACCTTCTCAACGGTGCCGACGGCGGAGAAGGCACAGCAACATGGGACCGGCAAACTGATGTGGTCGATTTCTTCGCCGATAAGAACGTCAATGTTGCGATTCCGGCCAAGGGTCTGATGTCGTACTACACCGACTGGGAGAAGGAAGATTCCGTACTCGGAAAGAACATGTGGAGCACCTTCCTAGGCAAGGAGCTTCCTCCACTCCTGAACAAGGAACTCGGCAGCAACGGTGACCAGTCGATTGCAGCTATCTCGATGTCTGCGACCTCTGTTCTGAATCTTGCGATCGAATATCCCGGGTTCTACAAGTCAGTTGCATCCTATTCGGGTTGTGCACAGACGAGTGACCCGATGGGGCAGGCCTTCGTACGGGCGACCACTGAATGGATCGGCGGAGTTGGCGACATTCAGAACATGTGGGGCCCATTCGACGGCCCGGGCTGGGTCGAACACGACCCGGTAGTCAACGCCGAAAAGTTGCGTGGCACTCCCCTGTACATCAGCACGGGTAGTGGCTTGCCCGGTTTTCCGAACGATACCCCGGAGAACCCTCGGATTCAGGATGGGCGAGCAGCGATGTTCGACCAGATTGTTGTAGGAGGACCGATTGAATTCGCGACCAGCATCTGCACCGGAAACCTCGCTCGACGTCTTGCCGACCTCAATATCCCGGCAACTGTGGACTTCCGGCCGGTGGGTACGCATTCGTGGGGTTACTGGCAAGACGATCTGCACAAGTCATGGCCGTTCATCGCCCAGTCCCTCGGGGTCTGATCGCGACACGCAGATTCTCGGAGCAAGAAGCAAAGCTAGCAACAAGGTGTTCAGCACGCGAGGAAAGAATTGAAGCGATTCACTCTGGTCACGCTGGCGTCATTGGCGGCCTGTGTGGTGCTGGCCGGAATGCCAACAGCTGCATCAGCAGACCCGGCGGAACCCACGCCCGGATTGTCCAGCATGGGTCCTTCCCCTGCCGGCGCCAACGACTGGGATTGCAAGCCAAGTCTCGAACATCCCCGTCCGGTGGTACTCGTACACGGGACCGGGATGAGCATGACCGACACCTGGGATGTTATGGCGCCTCAGCTTGCTGATTTGGGCTACTGCGTCTTTGCGCTGAATTATGGCGGTGTGCGCGAAATTCTGAATCCCAATGCTGTGCATTGGGGAATCACCGACATTGCAAGCTCCGCTGAGGAGCTTGCAATGTTCGTTGACTCGGTGAAATTTCACACCGGTACGACACAGGTGGACATCGTCGGTCATTCCCAGGGCGGCGTCGTTGCTCGCCAGTATCTTAAGTTCAACGGCGGAGCAACTCGTGAAGATCCGTCGAATAACAAAGTGCACTCGCTCATCAGTCTCGGCGCGACCAACCACGGAACTACATTCGGTGGTCTTCAAGCGAATGCACGATCGCTGTCTGCGATGGGCCTCCCTGGCGATCTACTGGTCCAAGCGATTTGGGGGCCTGCTGGCGTCCAACAACTCAGCGGCACACCATTCTTGACAGCTCTCAACGCCGAATCCGAGACGCAACCCGGAATCGAGTACACCGTCATCGCTTCGGCTCACGACGAAATCTCGACGCCACCCGATGCAACTTTCCTTAGCCCAGGTGATGGCGCCGTGGTCCATAATGTCTGGACTCAAGATAACTGTGCCGGGAACACTGCGTCCCACGGACAGTTGGTCAGAGACCCTCACACTCTTGATCTCGTCAAGTCAGCGCTTGACCCGGAGTACCGGTCGCTCCCTTGCGAATAGGCACGTCAAACAAGCAACAGCAGGAATGAAGTAGGCTGGCGGCGCGGAGAAATCCAGCGCCGTCAGCCTTTTTTGTATCTTCATGTACGTCCGTGGGTCTGGCTCGACGGCACGACGCCTAGCCAGGCCCGCGGATCGACGGCCATCGAGATAGTGTCAGGAATTCAGCGAGGCGGCAATCATCGGGCCGATCTCCTCCAGCCCCTCTGGCGTCATCATCGAAACATGGTTCACGCTTGCCTGACGAACATCGATTTCACCGTCGATCAGTGAACGCCAAGGTTCGACCCCATCGGCCTCAGTTTCATTGGATCCCACGAACAGCACTGGCCCCGTGCACGTGTCCGGTTCGTACTCACGTGTCAGCGCCGCGGTTCGCGCGATGCTGGAGAACAACCGCCTGATATCGCTGGCGTTAAGCCCGATAGCTCCGCCATTCACTGCAGTGAGGACATCACTGGCACAGTCGATCGATAGGTTCTCGAGGTCTTCGTCATCCGGAATGACGACGCCCAAGCCAGCAACTTCGTGTCTGACCATCGCCGCAAATGCTTCATCATCCAAGCTCAAGGGCGAGCCGTCCAAGATCACCAAGGCACTCACCTTCTCGCCGAGGGCTTCAAGCCTTGCCGCGATTCCATGCGCGACAACTCCACCGAACGACCAACCCAGAAGTCTGTACGGCCCCTGTTGTTGCACTGATCGGATCTCGGACACGTATCGATCTATGTAGTCTGTCAGTGCGGTCGCGAAAAAGTCCTCCTCGGTCAACGCTGGTGTCTGCAACCCGTAGAGCGGCACTGATCTGTCGACGAACGCGGCGAGAGGTGCGTACGGCCAGGCCAGCCCGACCATTGGGTGCACGCAGAACAGTGGAAGCTCAGATCCGCGTGCACGCAAGGGCAACGTGACAGCGAGTGCCGCATCAAGATCCAGTTCAAATCCAACGTGCATACCGGTTACCAACTTGTCGGACATCTCCGACACAGTCGAGCTGGTGAATAGCATGCGCAGCGGAACCTCAGCCGAAATCGCTTGGCCCAACTTCGCTGCCAACTGCGTGGCGATCAGGGAGTTTCCGCCCAATTCGAAGAAATCGTCATCGAGACCGACCCGATCGATACCGAGCAATTCTTCGAACACAGAAGCAACAAGTCGCTCGACCTCCGTCACCGGAGCCCGGAACACCGCAACCTCGAACACCGGCTCCGGCAACAACTTCCGATCCAACTTCCCCGAAGCATTGAGCGGAAACGCATCCAACACCACAAACTGCGACGGCACCATATACGACGGCAACACCACACCCAACGAATCCACCAGTGCCGCAGTATCAACCACCGCACCCGACGCCGGCACCACATACCCCACCAACTGATCACCGGTCACCGTCGACACCACAGCCACCGACGACACAGACACCGACACATCGGCCACCAACGCCGACTCGATCTCCCCCAACTCGATCCGCTGACCACGGAACTTCACCTGAAAATCGGTACGACCGATGTACTCGAGCTCACCCGACACACCCCACCGCACCAAGTCCCCCGTGCGATACATCCGCGAACCCACCCCACCGAACGGATTCGCCACGAACCGATCCGCCGACAAATCCGGACGAGAAACATACCCACGAGCCAACTGATCACCCGCAAGATACAACTCACCCGCAACACCCACCGGCACCGGACGCAACCGCGAATCCAACGCGAAAACCTGCGAATTCCACTGCGGCACACCAATAGAAACCACACCACCATCGACGGCGCCCGTCACATCCGCGAACGTGATCGACACCGCAGCCTCGGTCGGGCCATACAAGTTGTGAACCCGCGCACCCGACACCACACCGAAATCACGCACCGCCTGCGCCGGCAACGCCTCACCGATGACGAACACATCACGCAACGAACCCAACAACTCCGCAGACACCGCACCCGCGAACACCGACAACATCGTCGGCACGAAGTCCGTCACCGTCACACCCTGATCAGCGATCACCGACGCCAAATACCCCGGATCCCGATGACCGTCATGCGTGGCCACCACCAACCGAGCACCCACCGCCAACGGCAAGAAGAACCCCCACAACGACACATCGAACGTCGTCGCAGTCTTCTGCAAATACACATCCGACCCAGTCAGAACATACTGACCCTGCATCCACGCCATCTGATTGACGATCGCCTCATGCGAAACCGCCACACCCTTCGGCTTCCCCGTCGACCCCGACGTGAAAATCACATACGCAGCATTCGAAACCCGAAGCGGCGCAACACGATCCACATCCAACACCGGCGCATCCGAGAACCCGGACACATCCAACTCGTCAATCAACACCACATCGAACTCACCCGGCAACACCACACCGTCACCAGCAGTGGACAACACACACACCGGCGCCGCAGTCCCGAGAATATGACCATTGCGCTCGACCGGATGATCCGGATCCAACGGCACATACGCCCCACCCGCAGCAACCACCGCATACATACCCACAACAAGATCAACCGACCGACGCATCGCCAACGCCACCAACGACTCCGGCCCCACACCCACCGAAACCAAATACCGCGCAAGGCGATTCACCCGAGACCCGAACTCCGCATACGACAGAGACTGCCCCTCGAACACCACCGCCACCGCATCCGGAGACGCCGCCACCTGCGCAACAAACCCGTCGAGCAACAAAGCACCAACAGTCAACTCGTGAACAGTGTCATTCCACCCCTCGAGCACCAACGAACGCTCAACAGAATCCAAAATGTCTATGTCACCCAAAACGGCCGACTGATCAGCAACGACGGCACCAAGGATGCGCCCGAACCTGTCGGCAAAGCCTGCCACCGTCGACTCGTCGAACAGATCCGTCGCATACGTGAACTGCGCCGCCATCCCCGCCGGAGCACCCGCCTCGTCGAACTGCTCCACCACCGTCAACTGCAGGTCGAACTTCGCCGCCACCGCAGTGGCATCGACCCCCGCAACCCGCAGATCACCCAACTGCAACGCCGACTGCTCCATGTTCTGGAACGCCAACATCACCTGGAACAACGGACTCCGAGCCTGCGACCGCGCCGGATTGAGCACCTCCACCAACCGCTCGAACGGAACATCCGCATGCGCAAACGCCTGAAGATCAGCCTCCCGCACACCTGCGAGCAGATCGACGAAACTCTCCGAAGAATCCACCTCCGTCCGCAACACCAACGTATTGACGAACATCCCGATCAAATCATCGAGAACCTGCTCACCACGACCCGCCACCGGAGTACCGATCGCAATATCGGACGTCCCCGACAACCGCGACAACAACACCGCCAACGCCGCATGCACCACCATGAACAACGACGAATTCGACTCACGAGCAACATCATTCAAACCAGCATGCACATCCGCACCCACCACGAACGAATGATCCGCCCCACGATTGGACGCCACCACAGGCCGCGGACGATCCGCCGGCAAATCCAACTGATCCGGCAACCCCGCCAACGCCGACTCCCAGAACCCGACCTGACGCGAAATCAACGACGACGGATCATCCTCGGACCCCAACACCTCACGCTGCCACAACGCGTAATCCGCATACTGCACCTCGAGCGGCGCCCACCCCGGCACCTCACCCCGAGAACGAGCCTCGTACGCCACCATCACATCACGCGTCAACGGCCCCATCGACACACCATCACCACTGATGTGATGAACCACCAACGCCAACACGAACTCCGACTCCGACACCGCGAACAACCGCGCCCGAACCGGAACCTCCACCGCCACATCGAAACCAGCCGACAAGAACTCCGTCACCGCACCAACGACATCGGACTCCGACACCACAACCGGCGACACATCCAACCGCACCCGATCCGCCGACAACACCTCCTGGAACCCGACACCGTCGACCTCCGGATACACCGTCCGCAAAATCTCATGCCGCGCAACAACATCCGACACAGCAGCCTGCAGAGCCGCCACATCCAACAACCCCGACAACCGAATCGCCACCGGAATATTGTTCGCCGACGACAACGTATCGAAACGGTTCAAGAACCACATCCGCTGCTGCGCCAACGACAACGGCACCCGCTCCGGACGCACCCGAGCCGTCAACGCCGCCCGCGCACCCGAACCGATCTCCGACTCCACCCGCGCAGCCAACAACTCCACCGACGACGCCTCGAACAACACCCGCACCGGAACCTGCGCATCGAGCGCCTGCCCCAACCGAGCCGCCACCCGAGTCGCAATCAACGAATTACCACCCAGCGCAAAGAAATCGTCATCCAACCCGACGCGCTCGACACCCAACACCTCGGCAAACACCGACGCAACGATCTCCTCCACCGCCGTCACCGGAGCCCTAAACACCGCAACCTCGAACACCGGCTCCGGCAACAACTTCCGATCCAACTTCCCCGAAGCATTGAGCGGCAACGCATCCAACACCACAAACTGCGACGGCACCATATACGACGCCAACCGCTCCCCCACACCCACCTTCACCACATCAACATCAACCGAAGACCCCACCGCAGCAGTGACATACGCAACCAACTGATCACGCCACACCACCACCACCACAGAACCCACACCCACCTGATCCCGAACCGCAGACTCGATCTCCCCCAACTCGATCCGCTGACCACGCAACTTCACCTGAAAATCACTACGACCGACATACTCGAGCTCACCCGACACACCGATCCACCGCACCACATCCCCCGTGCGATACATCCGCGAACCCACCCCACCGAACGGATTCGCCACAAACCGCTCCGCCGACAAATCCACCCGCCCGAAATACCCACGAGCGACCTGCACACCCGACAAATACAACTCACCCGCAACACCCACCGGCACCGGACGCAACCGCGAATCCAACACCAACACCGACGAATTCCACACCGGAGCACCCATCGGCACCACCACACCCACACCATCGAGCGGACCCGCCGCCGTCGCATGCACCGTGAACTCCGTCGGACCATACAAATTATGAACCTCAACCGACGGCAACACCGACAACACCCGACCCACCACCGACGCCGGCAACGCCTCACCCGCCGCGAAAATCACCCGCAACGAACCCAACCCACCACCACCGAGACGCGAAATCGTCGCCTCCGACGTGTCGACCAACTGATCGACGAACACCTCCAACATCGACGGCACAAACGAGACCATCGACACCGACTCCGCCGCCACCACCGACGCCAAATACCCCGGATCCCGATGACCGTCATGAGTAGCCACCACCAACCGAGCACCCACCGCCAACGGAACAAACAACTCCCACACCGACACATCGAACGTCACCGGAGTCTTGAACAACACCACATCAGAACCCGACACCGCATAACGCTCCGCCAACCACGACACCTGATTGACCACACTGCGATGACTGACCGCCACACCCTTCGGCCGACCCGTCGACCCCGACGTGAAAATCACATACGCCGTATTCCCCGACCGCAACGGCGCAACCCGATCCACATCCGAGACAGGAGCATCCGAAAAACCAGACACATCAACAACATCAACCTCGACCACCGGCACCACACCAGCATCGAAACCAACATCAGAAGTACTGACCACACACACCGGCGACGCCGCCGCCAACACATACCCATTACGCTCCGCAGGCTGATCCGGATCCACCGGAACATACCCACCACCAGCCCTGAGCACACCGTAAACCGCAACCAACAAATCAACCGACCGACGAACCGCAACACCCACCAACGACTCCGGCCCCACACCCACCGAAACCAAATACCTGGCAAAACGATTCACCCGAGCATCGAACTCCGCATACGACAACGACACACCCTCGAACGAGAGCGCTACCGCATCCGGAGACGCCGCCACCTGCGCATCGAACCCGTCCAACACCGACACACCCGCAACCTCACGAGCCGTGTCATTCCACCCCTCGAGCACCAACGAACGCTCAACAGAATCCAAAATGTCTATGTCACCCAAAACGGCCGACTGATCAGCAACGACGGCACCAAGGATCCGTCCGAACCTGTCGGCAAAGCCTGCCACCGTCGACTCGTCGAACAGATCCGTCGCATACGTGAACTGCGCCGCCATCCCCGCCGGAGCACCCGCCTCGTCGAACTGCTCCACCACCGTCAACTGCAGATCGAACTTCGCCGCCACCGCAGTGGCATCGACCCCCGCAACCCGCAGATCACCCAACTGCAACGCCGACTGCTCCATGTTCTGGAACGCCAACATCACCTGGAACAACGGACTCCGAGCCTGCGACCGCGCCGGATTGAGCACCTCCACCAACCGCTCGAACGGAACATCCGCATGCGCAAACGCCTGAAGATCAGCCTCCCGCACACCTGCGAGCAGATCGACGAAACTCTCCGAAGAATCCACCTCCGTCCGCAACACCAACGTATTGACGAACATCCCGATCAAATCATCGAGAACCTGCTCACCACGACCCGCCACCGGAGTACCGATCGCAATATCGGACGTCCCCGACAACCGCGACAACAACACCGCCAACGCCGCATGCACCACCATGAACAACGACGAATTCGACTCACGAGCAACATCATTCAAACCAGCATGCACATCCGCACCCACCACGAACGAATGATCCGCCCCACGATTGGACGCCACCACAGGCCGCGGACGATCCGCCGGCAAATCCAACTGATCCGGCAACCCCGCCAACGCCGACTCCCAGAACCCGACCTGACGCGAAATCAACGACGACGGATCATCCTCGGACCCCAACACCTCACGCTGCCACAACGCGTAATCCGCATACTGCACCTCGAGCGGCGCCCACCCCGGCACCTCACCCCGAGAACGAGCCTCGTACGCCACCATCACATCACGCGTCAACGGCCCCATCGACACACCATCACCACTGATGTGATGAACCACCAACGCCAACACGAACTCCGACTCCGACACCGCGAACAACCGCGCCCGAACCGGAACCTCCACCGCCACATCGAAACCAGCCGACAAGAACTCCGTCACCGCACCAACGACATCGGACTCCGACACCACAACCGGCGACACATCCAACCGCACCCGATCCGCCGACAACACCTCCTGGAACCCGACACCGTCGACCTCCGGATACACCGTCCGCAAAATCTCATGCCGCGCAACAACATCCGACACAGCAGCCTGCAGAGCCGCCACATCCAACAACCCCGACAACCGAATCGCCACCGGAATATTGTTCGCCGACGACAACGTATCGAAACGGTTCAAGAACCACATCCGCTGCTGCGCCAACGACAACGGCACCCGCTCCGGACGCACCCGAGCCGTCAACGCCGCCCGCGCACCCGAACCGATCTCCGACTCCACCCGCGCAGCCAACAACTCCACCGACGACGCCTCGAACAACACCCGCACCGGAACCTGCGCATCGAGCGCCTGCCCCAACCGAGCCGCCACCCGAGTCGCAATCAACGAATTACCACCCAGCGCAAAGAAATCGTCATCCAACCCGACGCGCTCGACACCCAACACCTCGGCAAACACCGACGCAACGATCTCCTCCACCGCCGTCACCGGAGCCCTAAACACCGCAACCTCGAACACCGGCTCCGGCAACAACTTCCGATCCAACTTCCCCGAAGCATTGAGCGGAAACGCATCCAACACCACAAACTGCGACGGCACCATATACGACGGCAACACCACACCCAACGAATCCACCAGTGCCGCAGTATCAACCACCGCACCCGACGCCGGCACCACATAGGACACCAACGCTGTCACCCCTGATTGCAACTCTTTACCGAGAGTTACGGCTTGCGCCACGAGAGAGTGCTTTTCCAGTGCCGCGTTAATTTCACCGAGTTCGATCCGATATCCCCGAATCTTGACCTGGAAATCGCTGCGGCCAACGTACTCGAGTTGCGGTTGATCGATGCTCCCTATCCAACGGACAATGTCTCCGGTGCGATACATCCGCGAGCCGCCAGGCGAGAATGGGTTGGGAACAAAACGGTCTGCCGTCAGATCCGGACGGTTTCGGTATCCGCGAGCTAGAACTGACCCCGCTAGGTATAGCTCACCTCGCGTGCCGACCGGAACCGGATTCAGTCGTTCGTCGAGCACCAATGCTGAGACACCATTGATCGGCGAACCAATAGTGATTTGACTGTCCGCTTCCAATCTTGCATACGTAGAAATGATCGTTGTCTCGGTTGGCCCGTAAGCATTGAAATAGATCCTCCCCTGCACCCACTTGGCCAGCAGCTCAGGAGAACTAACATCGCCGCCGACAGAGACAACACGGAGATCAGGTAGCGCCGCTGGATCCATCGTCCCTAGGACTGCCGGTGTGATGACGACATTGGAAACGCGTTCCACGCGCATCAATTCAGCCAATTCATCGCCACCGAGAATCGACGCGGGGACCACAACTAGCGTTGCCCCCGAATAGAAAGCAACCATCCATTCAAGAACGGAGGGGTCGAAGATTGGCGCACAAATGTGCAGGACACGTGAGTTCGCTGTGATCTCGTATAGGTCATTCGCGTATTCCAAGAGGCCAAACAGGCCCGTGTGTGTCACAGCAACGCCCTTGGGCCTGCCAGTCGATCCCGAGGTATAGATTATGTAGGCAATATGGTCTGGCATAAGCGTCGTTGTCCGCTCATGCTCATCAATCGGGGATGAAGCAAATGTTGCAACGATCTCCGCGAAGTCTGTGGAATCGATTTCAAACCAAATCACACCATCCGGCACACGATCAACATTTGACGAAGTAGTCAGTCCCATCGACGCGCCGGAGTCCGAAATCATATGCGCGATACGATCACTGGGATAGTTCGGATCGACAGGCACGTACGCGGCGCCCGACTTGGCGACTGCCCAAACAGCTAGAACCATCTCGTACGAGCGTGGAAGCGCAATCGCCACAACCGATTCGGGTCCCGCACCATTCGTGATGAGAACACGAGCCAATTGCGACGAATGCCTGTCAAGCTCGCGATAGGTGACCGACTTGCCATTGGTTCGTACTGCAACAGACTCGCCACCCACCTCACTGCGCGCAGTCAAGATATCCACTAACCTGCGCTGCGGCATCAAGTCGTCATGGAGCGCATTAGTCAACACCGTATGTTCTCTCGCGTCGAGCAAGTCGATGTCGCCCGATCGTATCGACGAATCCGTGACCACCGCAGCCAGGATGCGCCCGAACCTGTCCGCAAAGCCTGCCACCGTCGACTCGTCGAACAGATCCGTCGCATACGTGAACTGCGCCGCCATCCCCGCCGGAGCACCCGCCTCGTCGAACTGCTCCACCACCGTCAAGGACAGGTCGAACTTCGCCGCCACCGCAGTGGCATCGACCCCCGCAACCCGCAGATCACCCAACTGCAACGCCGACTGCTCCATGTTCTGGAACGCCAACATCACCTGGAACAACGGACTCCGAGCCTGCGACCGCGCCGGATTGAGCACCTCCACCAACCGCTCGAACGGAACATCCGCATGCGCAAACGCCTGAAGATCAGCCTCCCGCACACCTGCGAGCAGATCGACGAAACTCTCCGAAGAATCCACCTCCGTCCGCAACACCAACGTATTGACGAACATCCCGATCAAATCATCGAGAACCTGCTCACCACGACCCGCCACCGGAGTACCGATCGCAATATCGGACGTCCCCGACAACCGCGACAACAACACCGCCAACGCCGCATGCACCACCATGAACAACGACGAATTCGACTCACGAGCAACATCATTCAAACCAGCATGCACATCCGCACCCACCACGAACGAATGATCCGCCCCACGATTGGACGCCACCACAGGCCGCGGACGATCCGCCGGCAAATCCAACTGATCCGGCAACCCCGCCAACGCCGACTCCCAGAACCCGACCTGACGCGAAATCAACGACGACGGATCATCCTCGGACCCCAACACCTCACGCTGCCACAACGCGTAATCCGCATACTGCACCTCGAGCGGCGCCCACCCCGGCACCTCACCCCGAGAACGAGCCTCGTACGCCACCATCACATCACGCGTCAACGGCCCCATCGACACACCATCACCACTGATGTGATGAACCACCAACGCCAACACGAACTCCGACTCCGACACCGCGAACAACCGCGCCCGAACCGGAACCTCCACCGCCACATCGAAACCAGCCGACAAGAACTCCGTCACCGCACCAACGACATCGGACTCCGACACCACAACCGGCGACACATCCAACCGCACCCGATCCGCAGACAACACCTCCTGGAACCCGACACCGTCGACCTCCGGATACACCGTCCGCAAAATCTCATGCCGCACAACAACATCCGACACCGCAGCCTGCAGAGCCGCCACATCCAACAACCCCGACAACCGAATCGCCACCGGAATATTGTTCGCCGACGACAACGTATCGAAACGGTTCAAGAACCACATCCGCTGCTGCGCCAACGACAACGGCACCCGCTCCGGACGCACCCGAGCCGTCAACGCCGCCCGCGCACCCGAACCGATCTCCGACTCCACCCGCGCAGCCAACAACTCCACCGACGACGCCTCGAACAACACCCGCACCGGAACCTGCGCATCGAGCGCCTGCCCCAACCGAGCCGCCACCCGAGTCGCAATCAACGAATTACCACCCAGCGCAAAGAAATCGTCATCCAACCCGACGCGCTCGACACCCAACACCTCGGCAAACACCGACGCAACGATCTCCTCCACCGCCGTCACCGGAGCCCTAAACACCGCAACCTCGAACACCGGCTCCGGCAACAACTTCCGATCCAACTTCCCCGAAGCATTGAGCGGAAACGCATCCAACACCACAAACTGCGACGGCACCATATACGACGGCAACACCACACCCAACGAATCCACCAGTGCCGCAGTATCAACCACCGCACCCGACGCCGGCACCACATACCCCACCAACTGATCACCGGTCACCGTCGACACCACAGCCACCGACGACACAGACACCGACACATCGGCCACCAACGCCGACTCGATCTCCCCCAACTCGATCCGCTGACCACGGAACTTCACCTGAAAATCGGTACGACCGATGTACTCGAGCTCACCCGACACACCCCACCGCACCAAGTCCCCCGTGCGATACATCCGCGAACCCACCCCACCGAACGGATTCGCCACGAACCGATCCGCCGACAAATCCGGACGAGAAACATACCCACGAGCCAACTGATCACCCGCAAGATACAACTCACCCGCAACACCCACCGGCACCGGACGCAACCGCGAATCCAACGCGAAAACCTGCGAATTCCACTGCGGCACACCAATAGAAACCACACCACCATCGACGGCGCCCGTCACATCCGCGAACGTGATCGACACCGCAGCCTCGGTCGGGCCATACAAGTTGTGAACCCGCGCACCCGACACCACACCGAAATCACGCACCGCCTGCGCCGGCAACGCCTCACCGATGACGAACACATCACGCAACGAACCCAACAACTCCGCAGACACCGCACCCGCGAACACCGACAACATCGTCGGCACGAAGTCCGTCACCGTCACACCCTGATCAGCGATCACCGACGCCAAATACCCCGGATCCCGATGACCGTCATGCGTGGCCACCACCAACCGAGCACCCACCGCCAACGGCAAGAAGAACCCCCACAACGACACATCGAACGTCGTCGCAGTCTTCTGCAAATACACATCCGACCCAGTCAGAACATACTGACCCTGCATCCACGCCATCTGATTGACGATCGCCTCATGCGAAACCGCCACACCCTTCGGCTTCCCCGTCGACCCCGACGTGAAAATCACATACGCAGCATTCGAAACCCGAAGCGGCGCAACACGATCCACATCCAACACCGGCGCATCCGAGAACCCGGACACATCCAACTCGTCAATCAACACCACATCGAACTCACCCGGCAACACCACACCGTCACCAGCAGTGGACAACACACACACCGGCGCCGCAGTCCCGAGAATATGACCATTGCGCTCGACCGGATGATCCGGATCCAACGGCACATACGCCCCACCCGCAGCAACCACCGCATACATACCCACAACAAGATCAACCGACCGACGCATCGCCAACGCCACCAACGACTCCGGCCCCACACCCACCGAAACCAAATACCGCGCAAGACGATTCACCCGAGACCCGAACTCCGCATACGACAGAGACTGCCCCTCGAACACCACCGCCACCGCATCCGGAGACGCCGCCACCTGCGCAACAAACCCATCGAGCAACAAAGCACCAACAGTCAACTCGTGAACAGTGTCATTGACCGCCACCAACACCTGCGAACGCTCGTCCTCACCGAGCAACTCCACATCCCCGACAACCGAATCAGGCTCCGCCACCATCGCTTCCAGAACCCGAACCAACCGCTCCGCAAACGAGACAACCGTCGACTCGTCGAACAAATCCGTCGCATACGTCAACGACATCGGCATCCCCACACCGACGCCGTCCTCCTCCAACGGTGACACCGTCAACTGCAGATCGAACTTCGCGATCTCCACACCCGCGTCGAAACCGGCAATCGACAGTCCCGGCAGTTCCAAGACACTCTGCGCCATGTTCTGGAAGAACAACGCAACCTGGAACAACGGATGATGAGCCTGCGACCGCGCCGGATCAAGCACCTCCACCAACCGCTCGAACGGAACATCCTCGTTGCCGAACGCCCCCAGATCGACCTCACGAACCCGACCCAACAACTCCGAGAACGACTCCGAAGAATCCACCTCCGTCCGCAACACCAACGTATTGACGAACATCCCGATCAAATCATCAAGCTCCGGCTCGCCCCGCCCAGCGATCGGCGAGCCCACCACAACGTCATCACTACCACTCAACCGCGCCAACACCACCGCCAACGCCGCATGCACCACCATGAACAACGACACACCACGATCAAGCGCCAACTGCTCGAGCGCCAGATGCAACCGCACATCAACCGAGAACTGGTAACTAGCACCACGATTGGACGCAACCAACGGCCGCGAACGATCCGCCGGCAACTCGATCCGCTCCGGCAACCCCTCCAACACCGACGTCCAATACCCCAACTGCTCAGACATCAACGACGACGGATCACCCTCGGACCCCAACACCTCACGCTGCCACAACGCGTAATCCGCATACTGCACCTCGAGCGGCGCCCACCCCGGAACCTGTCCACCCGCACGCGCCACATACGCCATCGACACATCACGCACCAACGGCCCCATCGACACACCATCAGCAGCAATATGGTGAACCACCAACGCCAACACAAACTCCGACGAACCCGTCTGGAACAAACGAACCCGCAACGGCACCTCAGAAGTGACATCAAACCCCTCAGTCACCACCGGCGCCAACACACCCAACAAATCAGCCTCATCGGTCGGCACCGCAGAAATATCCACAGCGAACCCACCCACCGGAAGAACCTGCTGGAACCCGACCCCCTCGAACTCCGGATACACCGTCCGCAAAATCTCATGCCGCGCAACAACATCCGACACAGCAGCACCCAACGCCGCAACATCCACCACACCAGACAAACGCAACACAATCGGAATATTGTTCACACCCGACACAGCATCAAACCGCGACAAAAACCACATCCGCTGCTGCGCCAACGACAACGGCACCCGCTCCGGACGCACCCGAGCCGTCAACGCCGCCCGCGCACCCGAACCGATCTCCGACTCCACCCGCGCAGCCAACAACTCCACCGACGACGCCTCGAACAACACCCGCACCGGAACCTGCGCATCGAGCGCCTGCCCCAACCGAGCCGCCACCCGAGTCGCAATCAACGAATTACCACCCAGCGCAAAGAAATCGTCATCCAACCCGACGCGCTCGACACCCAACACCTCGGCAAACACCGACGCAACGATCTCCTCCACCGCCGTCACCGGAGCCCTAAACACCGCAACCTCGAACACCGGCTCCGGCAACAACTTCCGATCCAACTTCCCCGAAGCATTGAGCGGAAACGCATCCAACACCACAAACTGCGACGGCACCATATACGACGGCAACACCACACCCAACGAATCCACCAGTGCCGCAGTATCAACCACCGCACCCGACGCCGGCACCACATACCCCACCAACTGATCACCGGTCACCGTCGACACCACAGCCACCGACGACACAGACACCGACACATCGGCCACCAACGCCGACTCGATCTCCCCCAACTCGATCCGCTGACCACGGAACTTCACCTGAAAATCGGTACGACCGATGTACTCGAGCTCACCCGACACACCCCACCGCACCAAGTCCCCCGTGCGATACATCCGCGAACCCACCCCACCGAACGGATTCGCCACGAACCGATCCGCCGACAAATCCGGACGAGAAACATACCCACGAGCCAACTGATCACCCGCAAGATACAACTCACCCGCAACACCCACCGGCACCGGACGCAACCGCGAATCCAACGCGAAAACCTGCGAATTCCACTGCGGCACACCAATAGAAACCACACCACCATCGACGGCGCCCGTCACATCCGCGAACGTGATCGACACCGCAGCCTCGGTCGGGCCATACAAGTTGTGAACCCGCGCACCCGACACCACACCGAAATCACGCACCGCCTGCGCCGGCAACGCCTCACCGATGACGAACACATCACGCAACGAACCCAACAACTCCGCAGACACCGCACCCGCGAACACCGACAACATCGTCGGCACGAAGTCCGTCACCGTCACACCCTGATCAGCGATCACCGACGCCAAATACCCCGGATCCCGATGACCGTCATGCGTGGCCACCACCAACCGAGCACCCACCGCCAACGGCAAGAAGAACCCCCACAACGACACATCGAACGTCGTCGCAGTCTTCTGCAAATACACATCCGACCCAGTCAGAACATACTGACCCTGCATCCACGCCATCTGATTGACGATCGCCTCATGCGAAACCGCCACACCCTTCGGCTTCCCCGTCGACCCCGACGTGAAAATCACATACGCAGCATTCGAAACCCGAAGCGGCGCAACACGATCCACATCCAACACCGGCGCATCCGAGAACCCGGACACATCCAACTCGTCAATCAACACCACATCGAACTCACCCGGCAACACCACACCGTCACCAGCAGTGGACAACACACACACCGGCGCCGCAGTCCCGAGAATATGACCATTGCGCTCGACCGGATGATCCGGATCCAACGGCACATACGCCCCACCCGCAGCAACCACCGCATACATACCCACAACAAGATCAACCGACCGACGCATCGCCAACGCCACCAACGACTCCGGCCCCACACCCACCGAAACCAAATACCGCGCAAGGCGATTCACCCGAGACCCGAACTCCGCATACGACAGAGACTGCCCCTCGAACACCACCGCCACCGCATCCGGAGACGCCGCCACCTGCGCAACAAACCCGTCGAGCAACAAAGCACCAACAGTCAACTCGTGAACAGTGTCATTCCACCCCTCGAGCACCAACGAACGCTCAACAGAATCCAAAATGTCTATGTCACCCAAAACGGCCGACTGATCAGCAACGACGGCACCAAGGATCCGTCCGAACCTGTCGGCAAAGCCTGCCACCGTCGACTCGTCGAACAGATCCGTCGCATACGTGAACTGCGCCGCCATCCCCGCCGGAGCACCCGCCTCGTCGAACTGCTCCACCACCGTCAAGGACAGGTCGAACTTCGCCGCCACCGCAGTGGCATCGACCCCCGCAACCCGCAGATCACCCAACTGCAACGCCGACTGCTCCATGTTCTGGAACGCCAACATCACCTGGAACAACGGACTCCGAGCCTGCGACCGCGCCGGATTGAGCACCTCCACCAACCGCTCGAACGGAACATCCGCATGCGCAAACGCCTGAAGATCAGCCTCCCGCACACCTGCGAGCAGATCGACGAAACTCTCCGAAGAATCCACCTCCGTCCGCAACACCAACGTATTGACGAACATCCCGATCAAATCATCGAGAACCTGCTCACCACGACCCGCCACCGGAGTACCGATCGCAATATCGGACGTCCCCGACAACCGCGACAACAACACCGCCAACGCCGCATGCACCACCATGAACAACGACGAATTCGACTCACGAGCAACATCATTCAAACCAGCATGCACATCCGCACCCACCACGAACGAATGATCCGCCCCACGATTGGACGCCACCACAGGCCGCGGACGATCCGCCGGCAAATCCAACTGATCCGGCAACCCCGCCAACGCCGACTCCCAGAACCCGACCTGACGCGAAATCAACGACGACGGATCATCCTCGGACCCCAACACCTCACGCTGCCACAACGCGTAATCCGCATACTGCACCTCGAGCGGCGCCCACCCCGGCACCTCACCCCGAGAACGAGCCTCGTACGCCACCATCACATCACGCGTCAACGGCCCCATCGACACACCATCACCACTGATGTGATGAACCACCAACGCCAACACGAACTCCGACTCCGACACCGCGAACAACCGCGCCCGAACCGGAACCTCCACCGCCACATCGAAACCAGCCGACAAGAACTCCGTCACCGCACCAACGACATCGGACTCCGACACCACAACCGGCGACACATCCAACCGCACCCGATCCGCAGACAACACCTCCTGGAACCCGACACCGTCGACCTCCGGATACACCGTCCGCAAAATCTCATGCCGCACAACAACATCCGACACCGCAGCCTGCAGAGCCGCCACATCCAACAACCCCGACAACCGAATCGCCACCGGAATATTGTTCGCCGACGACAACGTATCGAAACGGTTCAAGAACCACATCCGCTGCTGCGCCAACGACAACGGCACCCGCTCCGGACGCACCCGAGCCGTCAACGCCGCCCGCGCACCCGAACCGATCTCCGACTCCACCCGCGCAGCCAACAACTCCACCGACGACGCCTCGAACAACACCCGCACCGGAACCTGCGCATCGAGCGCCTGCCCCAACCGAGCCGCCACCCGAGTCGCAATCAACGAATTACCACCCAGCGCAAAGAAATCGTCATCCAACCCGACGCGCTCGACACCCAACACCTCGGCAAACACCGACGCAACGATCTCCTCCACCGCCGTCACCGGAGCCCTAAACACCGCAACCTCGAACACCGGCTCCGGCAACAACTTCCGATCCAACTTCCCCGAAGCATTGAGCGGAAACGCATCCAACACCACAAACTGCGACGGCACCATATACGACGGCAACACCACACCCAACGAATCCACCAGTGCCGCAGTATCAACCACCGCACCCGACGCCGGCACCACATACCCCACCAACTGATCACCGGTCACCGTCGACACCACAGCCACCGACGACACAGACACCGACACATCGGCCACCAACGCCGACTCGATCTCCCCCAACTCGATCCGCTGACCACGGAACTTCACCTGAAAATCGGTACGACCGATGTACTCGAGCTCACCCGACACACCCCACCGCACCAAGTCCCCCGTGCGATACATCCGCGAACCCACCCCACCGAACGGATTCGCCACGAACCGATCCGCCGACAAATCCGGACGAGAAACATACCCACGAGCCAACTGATCACCCGCAAGATACAACTCACCCGCAACACCCACCGGCACCGGACGCAACCGCGAATCCAACGCGAAAACCTGCGAATTCCACTGCGGCACACCAATAGAAACCACACCACCATCGACGGCGCCCGTCACATCCGCGAACGTGATCGACACCGCAGCCTCGGTCGGGCCATACAAGTTGTGAACCCGCGCACCCGACACCACACCGAAATCACGCACCGCCTGCGCCGGCAACGCCTCACCGATGACGAACACATCACGCAACGAACCCAACAACTCCGCAGACACCGCACCCGCGAACACCGACAACATCGTCGGCACGAAGTCCGTCACCGTCACACCCTGATCAGCGATCACCGACGCCAAATACCCCGGATCCCGATGACCGTCATGCGTGGCCACCACCAACCGAGCACCCACCGCCAACGGCAAGAAGAACCCCCACAACGACACATCGAACGTCGTCGCAGTCTTCTGCAAATACACATCCGACCCAGTCAGAACATACTGACCCTGCATCCACGCCATCTGATTGACGATCGCCTCATGCGAAACCGCCACACCCTTCGGCTTCCCCGTCGACCCCGACGTGAAAATCACATACGCAGCATTCGAAACCCGAAGCGGCGCAACACGATCCACATCCAACACCGGCGCATCCGAGAACCCGGACACATCCAACTCGTCAATCAACACCACATCGAACTCACCCGGCAACACCACACCGTCACCAGCAGTGGACAACACACACACCGGCGCCGCAGTCCCGAGAATATGACCATTGCGCTCGACCGGATGATCCGGATCCAACGGCACATACGCCCCACCCGCAGCAACCACCGCATACATACCCACAACAAGATCAACCGACCGACGCATCGCCAACGCCACCAACGACTCCGGCCCCACACCCACCGAAACCAAATACCGCGCAAGACGATTCACCCGAGACCCGAACTCCGCATACGACAGAGACTGCCCCTCGAACACCACCGCCACCGCATCCGGAGACGCCGCCACCTGCGCAACAAACCCATCGAGCAACAAAGCACCAACAGTCAACTCGTGAACAGTGTCATTGACCGCCACCAACACCTGCGAACGCTCGTCCTCACCGAGCAACTCCACATCCCCGACAACCGAATCAGGCTCCGCCACCATCGCTTCCAGAACCCGAACCAACCGCTCCGCAAACGAGACAACCGTCGACTCGTCGAACAAATCCGTCGCATACGTCAACGACATCGGCATCCCCACACCGACGCCGTCCTCCTCCAACGGTGACACCGTCAACTGCAGATCGAACTTCGCGATCTCCACACCCGCGTCGAAACCGGCAATCGACAGTCCCGGCAGTTCCAAGACACTCTGCGCCATGTTCTGGAAGAACAACGCAACCTGGAACAACGGATGATGAGCCTGCGACCGCGCCGGATCAAGCACCTCCACCAACCGCTCGAACGGAACATCCTCGTTGCCGAACGCCCCCAGATCGACCTCACGAACCCGACCCAACAACTCCGAGAACGACTCCGAAGAATCCACCTCCGTCCGCAACACCAACGTATTGACGAACATCCCGATCAAATCATCAAGCTCCGGCTCGCCCCGCCCAGCGATCGGCGAGCCCACCACAACGTCATCACTACCACTCAACCGCGCCAACACCACCGCCAACGCCGCATGCACCACCATGAACAACGACACACCACGATCAAGCGCCAACTGCTCGAGCGCCAGATGCAACCGCACATCAACCGAGAACTGGTAACTAGCACCACGATTGGACGCAACCAACGGCCGCGAACGATCCGCCGGCAACTCGATCCGCTCCGGCAACCCCTCCAACACCGACGTCCAATACCCCAACTGCTCAGACATCAACGACGACGGATCACCCTCGGACCCCAACACCTCACGCTGCCACAACGCGTAATCCGCATACTGCACCTCGAGCGGCGCCCACCCCGGAACCTGTCCACCCGCACGCGCCACATACGCCATCGACACATCACGCACCAACGGCCCCATCGACACACCATCAGCAGCAATATGGTGAACCACCAACGCCAACACAAACTCCGACGAACCCGTCTGGAACAAACGAACCCGCAACGGCACCTCAGAAGTGACATCAAACCCCTCAGTCACCACCGGCGCCAACACACCCAACAAATCAGCCTCATCGGTCGGCACCGCAGAAATATCCACAGCGAACCCACCCACCGGAAGAACCTGCTGGAACCCGACCCCCTCGAACTCCGGATACACCGTCCGCAAAATCTCATGCCGCGCAACAACATCCGACACAGCAGCACCCAACGCCGCAACATCCACCACACCAGACAAACGCAACACAATCGGAATATTGTTCACACCCGACACAGCATCAAACCGCGACAAAAACCACATCCGCTGCTGCGCCAACGACAACGGCACCCGCTCCGGACGCACCCGAGCCGTCAACGCCACACGAGCACGCCCAGTGGAAGCTGCGAGCGCAGAGGCAAGCGACGACACGGTCGAAGACTCGAACAACGTCTTGACTTGTACCCGCACGTCGAAGACAGCACTCAACCGTGCTACCAACTTCGCTGCGACAAGCGAATTGCCTCCAAGCTCGAAGAAGTCGTCATCCGCTCCGACCTGCTCCAGCCCGAGCAGTTCACCAAACACCGTGGCGATCTGGATTTCATCCTCAGTGGAAGGAACACGGAATGGACGAGACTCGAAATGCGGCTCCGGCAACGCGGAAGCATCCAACTTGCCCACGGGTGTCAACGGAATTTCACTGATGAGAACGACAGAGGCAGGCACCATATGCCTAGGCAATTCTTGTCTGCAGACGTCGAGCAGTTCCGTGATGTCTACCTCAGCTGCCGCTCGTGGCAGCACGTATGCCACCAGAGCCTGCTCCCCATTGTCGAGCTTGCGAGCGAGGGTTGCAACGAAGTCGACCGCCCGATGGGATGCAAGAACTGCGTCGATCTCTCCGAGCTCGACTCGGAAGCCTCGGATCTTCACTTGGGAGTCGGATCGCCCGACGTATTCGAGGTCCCGTGCACCCCCATCTGCGATGACCCAGCGTACGAGGTCACCACTGCGGTACATTCGTTCGCCCTGCGCTCCAAACGGATTCGCGATGAAACGGTCGGCAGTCATACCCGTCAGATTGTGATATCCGCGCGCAACCTGAGGCCCGGCAAGATACAGCTCACCTGTCGACCCGACTGGGACTGGCTGTAGCCGTGAGTCCAGAACCAGGGCGGAAGCCCCGCGAACAGGTCCACCAATTGTCACGCGGTCACCTGGTGCCAGTTTCGGGCTGATGTTGGTGACAATAGTCGTCTCGGTTGGGCCGTATCCGTTGTAGAAGGCCCTGTCCCGTCCCCACCGTGCAACAAGCTCAGGTGGGCATACCTCGCCACCGACTACAGCGGTGACGATGGAATCCAACCCCGAGGGATCGACAGAGGCCAACATTGACGGGGTTCCCACCACATGCGTGACGCATTCGGTTTTCAATAGTTCCGCGAGCTCGTCACCACCGTAAACGGTCGTCGGAACGATAACCATCGTCGCGCCGGAACCAATGGTAAGCAACAGCTCGAAGAGCGAAGTATCGAAGCTGGGGGTGGCGAAATGCAGAACCCTCGATTGGGCTGTGGCACCAAGTCGCTCAGCCTGTTCACTCAGCAAATTGCCCAGGCCTGCGTGCGTGACAACAACACCTTTCGGACGTCCAGTCGACCCTGAGGTGTAGATAACGTATGCAGGGTGTTCGGTTCGCAGAGTGCGAACACGGTCCGAATACGCCACCGGTTCGCCGGACATCGCTTCCGATGCCTGCGTCGTCTCGAGAGAATCGATCGCGATCCACCTCACAGACGATGGCAAATCAATACCTAATTCGCCGACGGTCAAGCCGATCGAGACACCCGAATCCTCAATCATGTACGCAACACGGTCAGACGGATAGTTCGGATCCACGGGCACAAAAGCTGCACCGGTCTTCGCGACTGCCCACACTGCCAGCACTGATTCGATCGACCGCGGGATGGACACGGCAACCCTGTCCTCCGGACCTACACCGCCGGCGATCAACATACGAGCCAGGCGAGACGACCGCGCATCCAATTCGGCGTAGGAAAGTGAGTGCCCCTCGAATCGCAACGCTTCCCTCGAAGGATCCAACTCGACGGCCGCCGCCAGCAACTGGGGCAGCAACAGTGTCCTCGCTCGGCGAGTGCGAGTGGGCCGCTCCCGTCGACTCTTGCGGGTAGCAGAGGTATCCGGCGTCACACCATCGGCGCTCATGCGGCCACGACCTGCGCTCGAACGGCGTGATGGAGGAGCTCGTGCTGCGTCAAGACATTTCACCTTCGCTTTGGTACTGCAGTTCGATCGGTATTCGCGGGAATCCGATCACTTCCGAGGTTCTACCCTTGACCTGGGCAAATCGAGTTCGACGTCCCGGTATGACCCCAGTAGTTGATCGGACACACCGAACCATTGTTACAGCTGTCGAGGAGTGGACATCATCGGACTGTTCGGGATAAGGGCGTCTATCTACTTCGAGAACGGCGGCGTCAGCTCAGAGTCCACGTCGCGGGATCACACGCCAGGCGTAGATCAGGCAAAGCTCCTTCGACGACATCTGTGAAGACGTCTGTCTGACCTACCGCGTGCGAAACCCACTCCTCCTCGAGGCGGCCGTGCACATCGGCATTTCGAGAATCTTCCGAGGACACAAGGACGACGCCACCCACTACCCCTGCCAGCAGAATCGTTAGAACCGAGGTTTCATCGTCGTCGGGACCGAAGTACATCAAACGCGATTCGTAGTCGACCTCGTGCTTTTGCGACATGGCATCCAACTTCGCCGCGAGCTCTCCCTGGGTGATCTGGTCAGAGGCTGATCCGGTAACCACGACCGCGACGTCGTCCACATTGAGCGGACGAACCCGGTCCGCGTAGTTCACGGAACGACTCGAATACGACGCCACCAATTCGACAACATCGGACTCGTTCAGGTCGAGGATCGTATCCAGCGCAATATCAGAATCTGCACTGCCCGAAGTCAGCGTCAAGGCCACACTCGGGTTTGTTCCTCTTCCAGGCGTACGCACTGCGCCTGTTGTAGCTCCCACGAGTACTGCCGCGCCTGCTTTGGACAGCGCCCAGATCGTTACTACCAGTTCGATGCCACGCAGCCCTGTCATCGCAACTGCGTCGCCCGGGCCGATCCCAAGACTGATGAGGTGGCGCGCAAGGCGAGATGATCGTGCATCGACCTCGTGGTATGTCACTTCCTCTTCATCGCACACGACTGCGACGGCGTCAGGATCAGCCTCTATGGAGTTCGCCAATAGCTGTGGCACAAGTCTGCCCGTCGAAGCGCCAACTGCCGGGGGTGGCGTTGTGTCCACGGAGCCGAGGACTTCTGCTCGTTCGGAGTCGGTGAGCAGTTCGATGTCACCAATCGGACGTGAAGGATCCGAGGAGACCCGATCTAGAACGCGGACGAAGCGCTCGACATGTGCGTCGGCGGTTGCTTGGTCGAAAAGGTCCGCAGCGAAAACCAAATGGCCGAGCAACCCTCCCGTTACCGGATCTGAACTGAGATTGAGTTGGAGGTCGAACTTTGCAGTCGCCTCCACACCCTCGACAGCCGTGATCTTCAAATCCGGCAGACTGAACTCGGCTCCTGCCATCGGTTCGACCGACAGTGCAACCTGGAAGAGCTCGCTCGCTGACGCCGACACGACGCCGGTTACTTCCTCGAACGGGATGTCTCCGTTCGCAAATGCCTCGAGATCGACGTTTCGGACGAGCGAGACCAAGTCGCCGAATCCCGCTCCGAGATCCGGAGCGGTCCTGAGTGCAAGCGTGTTGACGAACATTCCGACTATGTCGTCCAGTTGCTGCTCACCTCGCCCGGCCACTACCGTTCCGATCGCGAAATCTCGGCTTCCACTCAACCGTGCGATGAGAACTGCAAGCGCAGCGTGCACAACCATGAACAATGTGGCGTTGTGTTCGCGCGCAATCTCGTTGAGCCGCGCCGCCGTCTCCGCGTTGACGGAGAACTCCGAGACACCGGCACGTGCAGACATCTGCGCGGGTCGCTGACGGTCGGAAGGCAATCCGGGCGTCGACGACACACCGTCCAACGTCCGGCGCCAGAAGTCGAGTTGCCGTGCAGCCTGTGAGCCGACCTCGCCGGCGCTACCGAGTACTTCGCGCTGCCAGATCGCGAAGTCCGCGTACTGAACAGTCAACGGCGTCCACGACGGCGCGGTGCCGCGCACGCGAGCCTCGTAGGCAACCATCATGTCTCGGGCAAGAGGTCCCATCGATTCACCGTCAGCGGCGATGTGATGAGCGACCAAGACGAATATGAAGTCTGCCGGGCCCAACTCGAGCAACCCAGTGCGTACAGGTACGTCCTGAGCTACGTCGAATCCGGTCGTCACCAACTCCACGACGCGATTGAACGCCGCGGCCTCGTCGTCTACCTGAATCGTCTCGAGAGGCGAAAGGAGTTCGTCGACCGCGACGATCTTCTGAACCGGCCCTTCGATGTCACTCGGGTAGCTGGTCCGGAGTGACTCGTGTCGAATCAAAACGTCGTGAAGAGACTGACGCAAAGCCGCGACATCCAAGTTCCCCGTCAATCGCAGTGCCAACGGAATGTTGTATGCCGCAGAACCGGGATCCATCTGGTTGATCAACCACATACGCTGCTGCGCCAAGGACAGAGGGAGGCGTTCTGGACGTTCCCGCGCTTCCAGCTCCATCCTCGCACCGGAGCCTGCAGTTTTTTGCGCTACTGCCGCCAAACCTTCCACTGTCGAGTTCTCGAACAGCACACGCACCGGGACCTGCGCATCGAGCGCCTGCCCCAGCCGTGCTGCCAACCTGGTAGCGATCAACGAATTACCACCCAGCGCAAAGAAATCGTCATCCAGACCGACGCGCTCCACACCCAACACATCGCCGAACACCGACGCGACAATTTCCTGCACCGCTGTGACCGGCGCCCGAAACTCCGCTGCCTCGAACACCGGTGACGGGAGGGCCTTTCGATCCAACTTGCCCGACGCATTGAGAGGAAGCTCGTCGAGGACAAGAACCTTCGAGGGCACCATGTACGCCGGAAGCACGGCCCGGGCCGACTCCAGAACTTCCGACGCATCTACTGCAGTTCCTACGACATACCCGACCAGGCTGTCGCCGAACGTAGCATCGCTGTGCAGGACGACCACCGCGTCTGCAACCGCCTCGTGCGAGATCAGAGCAGATTCGATCTCGCCGAGTTCGATGCGTTGCCCCCGCAATTTGACCTGGAAATCCGACCGGCCGATGTACTCCAGCTCGCCCCGACCGTTCCACCTGACCAGGTCGCCGGTTCGGTACAACCTACTACCGCCGCCTGATTCATGCTCTCCCACAACCACAAAGGGGTTGGCGACGAAACGTTCCGCAGTCAACGCCGCTCGGTTTCCGTATCCGCGACCGACGCCGACACCGCCGACGTACAACTCACCGATCACGCCCGGTGGCACCAGACCCAACGACCGATCCAGAACGAACAGATCGATGTTCGGCACCGGCGCACCGATCGGAACGCTGACGGTGTCATGCGCAGTCACCGCGTGGAACGAGACCACGTCCGACGCTTCCGTCGGGCCGTAGCTGTTCACCACGCGTACTCCGCCTGACAACAAACTGCCAAGACGATTAAGCCGGATCGACTCGCCTCCAAGGAACACAACATCGAGAACGCTCAAAGCAGAATCCTCGTCGGAATCCACCACGGCTTCGAACGCGCTCGGCGACATGTTCGCCACTGCAACGTCACCGTGCCCGACGCGAGCAACGATCGCATCCGGATCGAAACCGTCTGGGGCAAGCACTACGCTCCGACCGCTGCTCAACGCTGCCCAGACGTTCTTCTGCGTCAAGTCGAAACTCGGTGACGACGCGATCAATAGACCACCAGTTTCGGGCAACTCGCTGCGGTACCAGGCCACCGTGTTCTCGATGCCGGCCATCGGCACCAACGTCGGCTTCGGACGACCCGTCGAACCGGATGTCGAAATGACATACCCCAAGCGGTCCCCCGCACCGAGTTCACGCCATCGATCCGTCGGCCTCTCCACCATCGGCGAATCGCGCATGATGTTGTCGAGGACGATCACGTCCACCGCCAGATCGAGAGTCGTCGTACTCACCGCGCATCGGGCGCCGGTGTCGGCGATTATCGCTTCGATCCGATCCTGTGGGTACGACGGATCGATCGGCCCGTACGCAGCACCCGCCTTCCACGCCGCCAACATACCTACGACCCACTCGACCGACCTCGGCACGATCAACGCGACGACGTCATCCGGACCGACGCCGGCCGCCGTCAATCGCTCGGCCACCACGTTTGCGTAGGCGTCGAGCTGCCCATAGGTCAGCGCCTCGCCATCGCACTCGACGGCAAGAGAATCAGGCGTCCGCCCAACCTGTTCTTCGAACATCGCAGTCAAGGACGCGCCTGCCAACGCTGTGCGCCCACCAGCGGACCAGCTGAGAAGGTTGCTGCGCTCAGCAGCGGTAAGTACGTCGATATCACCCAACCGAACTGACGGATCAACAGTGATCTCAGCAAGGATGCGCCCGAACCTGCCGGCAAAGCCTGCCACCGTCGACTCGTCGAACAAATCCGTCGCGTACGTGAACTGCGCCGCCATCCCCGCCGGGGCACCCGCCTCGTCAAACTGCTCGACCATGGTCAGCTGCAGATCGAACTTGGCCGCCACCGTGTTGGCGTCGATTCCCGCAACTGTCAGATCGCCAAGTCGAAGCACCGACTGCTCCATGTTCTGGAACGACAGCATCACCTGGAACAACGGATTACGAGCCTGCGACCGCGCCGGATTGAGCACCTCCACCAACCGCTCGAACGGCAGATCTACGTGCGCAAACGCACCCAGATCGCCCTCACGAACCCGACCCAACAACCCCGAGAACGACTCCGAAGAATCCACCTCGGTCCGCAACACCAACGTATTGACGAACATCCCGATCAAATCATCGAGAACCTGCTCACCACGACCCGCCACCGGAGTACCGATCGCAATATCGGACGTCCCCGACAACCGCGACAACAACACCGCCAACGCCGCATGCACCACCATGAACAAGGACGAATTCGACTCACGGGCAATTTTTTTCAAAGAATGATGCTCTGGCGCGTCGATAACGAAAGCGTGTTTGGCGCCACGATTGGACGCCACCGCCGGCCGCGGACGATCAGCCGGCAAATCCAACTGATCCGGCAACCCCGACAACGCCGACTCCCAGAAACCGATCTGACGCGAAATCAACGACCCCGCATCATCTTCCGACCCCAAAGTCTCCCGCTGCCACAACGCGTAATCCGCATACTGCACCTCGAGCGGCGCCCACCCCGGCACCTCACCCCGAGAACGAGCCTCGTACGCCACCATCACATCACGCGTCAACGGCCCCATCGACACACCATCACCACTGATGTGATGAACCACCATCGCCAACACGAACTCCGACTCCGACACCGCGAACAACCGCGCCCGAACCGGAACCTCCACCGCCACATCGAAACCGGTCGACAAGAACTCCGTCACCGCACCAACGACATCGGACTCCGACACCACCACCGGCGACAAATCCAACCGCACCCGATCCGCAGACAACACCTCCTGGAACCCGACACCGTCGACCTCCGGATACACCGTCCGCAAAATCTCATGCCGCACAACAACATCCGACACCGCAGCGTCCAACGCCGCCACATCCAACAACCCCGACAACCGAATCGCCACCGGAATATTGTTCGCCGACGACAACGTATCGAAACGGTTCAAGAACCACATCCGCTGCTGCGCCAACGACAACGGCACCCGCTCCGGACGCACCCGAGCAGTCAACGCCGCCCGCGCACCCGAACCAATCTCCGACTCCATCCGCGCAGCCAACAACTCCACCGACGACGCCTCGAACAACACCCGCACCGGAACCTGTGCATCGAGCGCCTGCCCCAACCGAGCGGCCATTCGAGTAGCAATCAAAGAGTTTCCGCCGAGTGCGAAGAAGTCGTCATCCAGACCCACTCGCTCGACCCCGAGTACCGCCGAGAAAACAGAAGCGACAATTTGTTCTACCGGCGTGACCGGGGCCCGGAACACCGCAACCTCGAACACCGGCTCCGGCAACAACTTCCGATCCAACTTCCCAGACGAGTTCAGAGGCAACTCGTCCAAGACCATGATCGCGTTCGGAATCATGTAGACAGGTAGCGATTCAGGAAGCGCATTCCTCAAGACTTCTACGTCGATCACAGAATCCGGGACCGCGATCACATATGCGACCAGCTGATCGCCCATATCGGTGGATGCCACAGTGACCACACACTGAGCTACCGTCGAATGCGCCAGCAGAGCTGACTCGATCTCACCCAGTTCGATCCTCTGACCACGGAATTTGACCTGAAAATCGGTACGCCCGACATACTCGAGTTCGCCTGCGGTGTTCCACCACACCAGGTCCCCGGTGCGATACATCCGACTGCCACCGGGATTGATTTCACCGTTCGTGTCGCTCGCCTCCACAAATGGGTTCGCGACAAAACGATCACTGGTGAGATCGGGTCGCGCGACGTAACCGCGCGCCAGTTGATCACCGGCCAGATACAGCTCACCCGCAACGCCTACCGGCACCGGCTGCAACCGACTGTCCAACACGTAGACCTGCGAGTTCCACTCGGGCACCCCGATCGGAATCCCTGTTGATTCCGATCCATCGACCTCGTAGTAGGTGATCGAGACCGCAGCCTCGGTTGGGCCGTACACATTGTGCAGGCCTGCAGACGACACCTGAGCGAATGCACGCACCGTCTCGACCGGCAATGCCTCACCGATCACGAATACGTCCCTCAGTGACACCAATGCGTGTTCCGGAACCGAAGTCGCGAAGACGGTCAACATCGATGGAACGAAGTCCGTCAGCGTCACCCGATGATCTTCGATCAGACGAGCCAGATACGCGGGATCTCGATGGCCGTCGTGAGATGCCAGCACCACTCTCGTACCGGACAAAAGCGCAGTGAAGTATCCCCACAACGAGACGTCGAATGTCGTAGCAGTCTTTTGCAAATAGACGTCTTCTGGGCCGATGGCGTACTGATCCTGCATCCACAGGACCTGGTTCACGATGGCGTGATGCGACACCGCAACGCCTTTGGGCTTGCCCGTGGAACCCGAGGTGAAGATCACGTAGGCGGCATTCACATCATGCAGACGACCGCGACGATCAGCATCGGAAACGACTGAAGCCGAGTAGCTCGAAAGATCGACACCGTCGATCAACAGCACGTCGGCGCCGTTCGGCGCTACGAAAGCATCCCGCGTCGTCGACAGCACACAGACCGGATCGGCCGTCGTGAGGATGTGCCCGATCCGCTCGGCCGGGTGATCAGGATCCAAGGGCACGTAGGCTCCGCCCGCGGCGATCACCGCGTACATACCCACTACGAGATCGAGCGATCGACGCATCGCCAAGGCCACCAACGATTCGGGCCCGACCCCGTTGTCGATCAGCTTGCGTGCCAACTTGTTCACACGTTCCGACAACTCGCCATAGGTCAGCGACTGGCCGTCGAACACCACGGCAACAGCATCGGGTGCCAACGCAACGCGGGTGTCGAACAGCGAAGCCAACGTCTCGCTGTTCTCAACGTCATGCGCGGTGGAGTTGCGCGCAATCAACAGCGACTCGCGCTCGGCCTCCTCCAACAGTTCGATGTCACCCACGGTGATCGACGGATCCACGACCACCTGCTCGAGGATCCTGGTGAACCGATCGGCAAATCCACGAATGGTCGACTCGTCGAATAGGTCTGTGGCGTATGCGAACTCGGCGAACATGCCAGATTCGTGCGTATCTTCGATGCGAGGAGCGAGGGTCAGTTGAAGGTCGAATTTCGCGATACCCGCGTCGAACTCGAGACCCGACACCTCCAAACCTGAAAGCTCCAACGCATCCTGCGACATGTTCTGGAAGAACAGCGCGACCTGGAACAGCGGGTGATGTGCCTGCGATCGGGTGGGATCGAGCACCTCGACCAACCGCTCGAACGGAACATCGCCGTTGCCGAGCGCCTGAAGGTCTGTCCTCCGCGTTGCCGAGACGAGCGCACTGAACGAACTGGCGAGGTCAACAGGAGTCCGCAGGACCAGTGTATTCACGAACATACCGATCACATCGTCGAGCGCCTTTTCGCCTCGCCCTGCAACCGGGGTACCGATCACGATGTCACTGGTACCGGACAACCTTGCGAGAAGCACGGCGAGGGCCGAATGCATCACCATGAACAGCGACGCGTTCCGCTCGCGTGCAAGTGAGTCCAAGCTCGACCGAAGCTCTTCACTGACGGAGAAGCGGTACGTAGCGCCACGATTCGAGGCGACGACCGGGCGGGATCGGTCAGCTGGTAACGCAAGCACTTCCGGAGAGTCGCGGAGGACGGAGCGCCAGTGGTCCAGCTGAGCCGAGATCAACGAATTCGGGTCGTCCTCGTCGCCGAGGACCTCCCGCTGCCAGAGTGCATAATCGGCGTACTGCACCTCGAGCGGAGTCCAATTCGGAACGCCATTCGAAACCCGAGCGGCGTAAGCAACCATGACATCCCGAGTCAACGGACGCATCGAGAACCCGTCCGCTGCGATGTGATGCATAACGAAGGCGAGAACAAATGCGTCCGCCCCCACCTCGAACAACTGCACACGGAACGGTACCGACATTGTCACATCGAACCCTGCCAGAGCGAGCGTCAGCAGTGCCTCTTCGATCCGAGTTCCGCCCAGAGTGACTGGGGTGAGATCAAAAGATACCTCTGAGGCAGGCAGAATCACCTGCTGACCTTGCCCACCCGCCTCGGGGTAGATCGTCCGTAGCGATTCGTGCCGATCCACCACATCCGATACGGCCAACTGCAGTGCCGACAGATTCAACTGGCCACTCAAACGCAGCGCAATCGGAATATTGTTGACGGCCGATTCGGGGTCGAAGCGGCTCAGGAACCACATGCGCTGCTGAGCAAGTGACAACGGAATCGTCGTGGGGCGAGGTCCTGCGACTAGTGCCGGAATGTTCCCGGAACTGACGTGTGACGAGATCGCCGCCGCCAGCGACTCTACATTCGAATTTTCGAACAGGACCCTCACGGGGATCGTCGTATCGAGCGCTCGCCCGAGCCTGGCGACCAATCGTGTGGCTACGAGCGAATTACCACCCAAAGCAAAGAAATCATCATCCAACCCGACACGCTCGACCCCCAGAACGTCGGCAAAGACGCCCGCTACCGCCAACTCCGTATCAGTTGCGGGTGTTCGATACTCCCGCACCTCGAATACTGGCTCCGGCAACGCCTTCCGATCCAACTTACCGTTCACCGTCAGCGGAAGCTCCTCGAGCACCACCACAGCATCCGGAACCATGTACCCGGTCAGGAACTCGCTCACCCTCGTCGACACAACGGAAGCAGCAAGATCCATGCCAGCCTCGGGGACCACATACCCCACAAGACGATCACCGAGCGCAACATCCGAGCGCACAACCGCCACAGCGCCAGCCACCCCAGGCACACGCAACAACGCAGCCTCGACCTCGCCGAGTTCAATCCGGAACCCACGCAACTGAATCTGCGAATCACTTCGGCCCGCGTACTCGAGCACCCCGTCGACACTCCACCGCGCAATATCACCTGTCCGGTACATCTGATCACCGGAACCGCTGCGGCCGAACGGGTTCGCAACAAAACGACCAGCAGTCAACCCGGGCTGGCCCACATACCCACGCGAAAGCTGACCACCAGCGACATACATTTCGCCTCGAACACCCACCGGCACAGGACTAAGTCGATCGTCGAGTACGAACACCGACAATCCACCAAGGCCACGGCCGATCACCGAACCACTCGCCTCACGAACCATCACCGAATCGAGTGCCGAGAACGACACATGCACAGTGGTCTCGGTGATCCCGTACATGTTCACCAATCGCGGCGAACTATCGTCATGACGGTCATACCAACGCACCAATTGAGACAAATCCAGCGCCTCACCGCCGAAGATCACATGACGCAACGACAACGAACCGGCCGAATCGCCAGCCATCCGATCCGCCTCGGCGAACTGATAGAACGCCGAAGGAGTCTGATTGAGCACTGTCACTCGCTCCCGCACAACCAACTCACGGAACTGCTCCGGCGAGCGAGAAGTCAGGTAATCCACCACCACAACAGTGCCGCCGTACAACAGCGGGCCCCACAACTCCCACACCGAGAAATCAAACGCGTAACTGTGGAACAACGTCCACACGTCCGAACCATCGAAACCGAACCGCGGCTGAGCATTCGCAAACAACTCCACCACATTCCGATGACTGACCGCCACACCCTTCGGCTTCCCAGTCGAACCGGACGTATAGATCACGTAGGCAATATCGTCGGCACGCAACGCAGAACGACGATCACCGTCCGACACCGGCGAACCGTCGTAATTCGCCAAGTCCAACGCCATCACGTCAAGAACTGGCACCTCGACATCGACGACATCACCTGCAGCGACGACGCACACAGGACGCGCGTCCCCCAACGTATAAGCGATTCGCTCTGCCGGATACGTCGGATCAATCGGAAGATAGCCACCACCGGCCTTCACAACAGCCAACAACGTGACAACCAACTCGACCGACCGCGGCAAGATAACCGCCACCAACGACTCCGGACCAACACCCGACTCGATCAGCTTGCGCGCCAACCGATTTGCCGCCTCATCCAGCTCGCCGAACGACAACCGGCGACCCTCGAACACCACGGCAGTCGACGAAGCCTCACCCACAACCCTCGCGTCGAACATCGAAACCAACGTCGTGCCGGGCTCGACCTCGACACCAGGAACCATCCAAGAATCCAAAACGTCCGAACGCTCGGCAGCATCGAGCAAATCGATATCACCGACCACCACCGTGGCATCCGCTGCAATCGCTTCAAGAATCACAGTCAACCGACCGGCGAAAGATTTCACCGATGCCTCGTCAAACAAATCCGTCGCATAAACGAGTGCCACGCTCAGGCCCCCTGACGCAGCAGTCGCGTCGGACTCCCAGATCGTGAACTGCAAGTCGAATTTGGCTGTCGCCGAATCGACATCGAGCCCAGAGATGATCAATCCCGGTACCTCGAGGCTGCTTTGCGTGCTCTGCCCAAGATTCTGCATAGAGAGCATCACCTGAAACAGCGGATTCCTCGACTGCGATCGCGAGGGATTGAGCACCTCCACCAACCGCTCGAACGGAACGTCCGAGTTACCGAATCCATCGAGATCGATATCTCGAACCCGGGCGATCAAGTCGATGAAAGACATGTTGACGTCAACATCTGTGCGGAGCACGAGCGTATTGACGAACATCCCGATGAGGTCATCGAGAGCTTGATCGCCTCGACCGGCGACCGGAGTGCCGATCGCAATGTCCGAAGTCCCGGACAACCGCGCCAGCAGAATCGCCACGGCACTGTGCAACACCATGAACAGTGATGCATTGTTGTCCAGTGCAATTCGATTGAGAGCCTGGTGAAGGTCAGGCTCGATCGTGAATGTGTGCCCGGCTCCCCGGTTCGACGCGACGCGCGGGCGCGGGCGGTCCGACGGAAGATCGAGCTGATCGGGGATACCGGCCAACGCGTGGCGCCAGTAGTCGACCTGGCGAGTGATCAGAGAATCCGGGTCGTCTTCACTGCCGAGAACCTCGCGCTGCCACAGTGCAAAGTCGGCGAACTGTACGGGCAGCGGAGCAAGATCGTGCGAAATTCCCTGTGTCCGAGACACATAAGACGAAACGATGTCCTTGGTCAACGGTCCCATGGAGAACCCGTCACCGCTGATGTGATGGACGACGAACACGAGGACGAATTCGTCGGCGGCGAATTGGAAGAGTGCCGCCCGAATCGGAACCTCGGTGGTCACGTCGAATCCCGGAGTCACGAAGTCGGTCACGCGCTCGACGATCGCCGACTCGTCCACCCGTATGGGAGTCAGGTTCGGTACCACGGCTGCAATGTCGACCAGGCGCTGATATCCGACGCCGTCGACCTCCGGGTACACAGTCCGAAGGATCTCGTGCCGCTCGATCAAATCCTCGAGTGCGCCTTGCAACGCATCGACATCGAGCGCTCCGCTGAGCCGCAGCGCGACCGGAATATGGTCGACTGCCGATTCTGGTTCGAATCGATTGAGGAACCACATGCGCTGCTGTGCCAAAGACAGCGGAACCAACTCGGGGCGCTCGCGAGGGATCAGGGGAACGTGAGCCTTGCGGTCTTCTGAGATTTTCGCTTCGTCGATGAAGACGGCAAGTTCTGCGGCGGTGGGTGCGTCGAAGAAGTTGCGCATGTCGATGGCGATGCCGTGTTCGGCATTGATCCGCGCAACCACGCGAGTGGCGAGCAATGAGTTGCCGCCCAGTTCGAAGAAGCCGTCATCTGCCCCTACCCGATCCTGCCCAAGTAGATCGGCAAAGATCGCGACCACACCGGCTTCGGTGGGTGTCGCGGGCTCGCGATACTCAACCGTCTTCGACGCGAATTCGGGTGTGGGCAAAGCCTTTCGATCCAGTTTGCCGCTGGCGTTGAGCGGAAACTCGTCCAGTTCGACGAACATGGCAGGGATCATGTAGTCGGGTAGCCGTTCGCCAAGCGACGACGTCAGATTCTCAGAATCGATACCCTCGGCGACGATGTAGGCCACCAAGTTGTCACCGATCGTTTCGTCCGAATGGACGATCACCACGGCTTGGGAAACACCTTCGCAATCGAGCAGTGCCGCCTCGATCTCACCGAGCTCGATGCGCAGACCGCGGAGCTTGACCTGAAAGTCGGTGCGACCGATGTATTCGAGCTGACGGTTCGCTCCGGCACCGCGCCAGCGCACCAGGTCTCCGGTTCGGTACATCCGGGATCCGTCAGTAGCGCCGGGCCGCGCCACGAAGCGGTCTGCCGTGAGATCGGGACGCGACACGTATCCCCTGGCCAGCTGAATCCCGGCAAGATAGAGCTCTCCTGCTACACCCGACGGCGAGGGCCGCAGCGCATCGTCGAGCACCAGGAGCTCGGTGTCCGCAACTGCTGCACCGATCGGCACCGACACCTGATCCTGCTCGCCGGTTTCGTAATAAGTCACGTCGACGGCGGCTTCGGTCGGGCCGTACAGGTTGTGGAGTCCAGCGCTGCTGACCTCGCGCAGACGTGCCGCCGTTCGAGCCGGCAACGCCTCACCGGAAGCGAACACGTAGCGAAGGGTTTTGACCTGCGCAACAAGGGGTTCGGCGACGAACACGGCGAGCATCGACGGCACGAAGTGCACCGCCGTCACTCCGCGCTCGATCATCGTGCGAGCCACGTACACCGGATCACGATGTCCGTCGGGTTCCGCGATCACCAGCGATGCACCGACCTGCAGCGGCCAGAAGAACTCCCACACGGACACATCGAAAGTGAAGGGTGTCTTCTGCAAGATCACGTCGTCGGCAGTGAATCCGTACTCGGTCTGACGCCATTGCAGGTTCGCGACGATGGCACGGTGAGAGACTGCAACGCCTTTGGGGCGTCCGGTCGATCCGGACGTGAAGATGACATACGCAGTGTTGTCCGCGCGCAGCGGCGCCAACCGGTCGGCGTCGGTGACAGTTGTCTCGGCACGACCCGACAAGTCGAGGGTGTCGACGTCGAGCGTGGGCGTACCGTGCGGCAGCACCACGGCATCGGACGTTCGTGTGAGCACAGCCGTGGGCTTCGCGATCTCGAGTACGTAAGCGAGACGGTCGGCAGGATGATCCGGGTCGAGTGGAACGTACGCGCCGCCGGCCTTGACGATCGCGTACATCGAGACGAGGAGATCGATCGATCGACGCATCGCGAGACCGACGAGGCTGTCCGGTCCGACACCTGCCGCGACGAGTTCACGGGCCAGGCGGTTCGCCCGCGCGTCGAACTGCGCGTAAGTGAGCTGCGTTCCGGCGTAATCCAGCGCGAGCGCATCCGGCGTCCGCTCGACCTGCTCGTCGAAGAGTCCTGCGAGGGTCACGTGTGCATCGGACTCCGACGCGACCTCCACGATCGAAGTGCCGTCGGTGATGAGACGGTCGACCACCGCGCCGAGACCGTCGGCCTCGCTGCCGATCAGCTCTGGCAGCACCGTGGAAACGACAACAGGAACCAGGGCATCCGCCCCCAATGCCCCACCCATCGCGGTGTCGAGAGTGACCAACTCGTCGTTGAGTCGTCCGTAGCTGATTTCGGTTCCACCGTGGCTCAGAGCCACACGATCAGGATCTACCGCCGCAACTGCAGCCACCAACTTCGGCAGATCTTCGATCGTCAGCGACTGCGGTCCCGGAATACCGACGGACATCTACACTTCCTCCAACTGACTTTCGTGAAGTGCGCCCCGGTCGAGCACAGCGTTCTGCTCGGCCGGAGGCGTTCACTGGGCAAATACTGAATGTTACCCGGCCGTACCCCCACGGCCCGCTGACACCGACTGTGCGTCAGCTATCACCGAGCTCACAAGTGTGGCGAGACCGTCGACGCCAAGTGCCGGCAGGATGCCCGGAACAAGTCCGGCGAGCGACACAGAAACCAGAGCATCGGGGGCGAGAGCAGCCCCCATGGCGGTACGCATGGCAACGAGCTTGGTCGACAACTCACCGAAGGTGACAGCCTGATCACCGTGGGTGAACGCAATTGCCTCAGGATCGGCGGCCGCCGCTGCGGCTGCCAGTTCGGGTAGGTCCGCCGCGGACTTCGGCTCGGCAGCGCTCGCTTCCTCGCGTTCCTGCTCGGTCACGATGTCGATCGTGCGAATCACGACCCCGGGATCGGTCACCAGTTCTTCGAGCACCCGCCCGAATCGCGCCGCAAAAAGCGCGATGGTCGATTCGTCGAACAGGTCGGTCGCATAGGTGAAACGCATCCTCAGCCCGGACAGCACCCCGGCATCGTCGAATTGCTCGATACCGGTGAGCTGCAGATCGAACATCGCCTGGTCGAAACCGTTGTCGACCGCAGAGAGCTCGAGGCCCGGGAGCTGGAACGTACCGAGAGCCATGTTCTGGAAGGTGAGCATGACCTGGAAGAGCGGCGAGTATGCGTGAGAGCGCTCTCGCCCCAGTTCGTCGACCAACCGCTCGAACGGTACGTCGGCATTGGCGAATGCCGACAAGTCCTTGTCCTTCACGTGTGCCAGAACGTCGACGAACGTCGAAGCAGGCGCGATCTCCGTTCGCAAGACCAACGTGTTGACGAACATCCCGACAAGATCGTCGAGCGCCCGCTCACCTCGACCCGCGATCGGCGTACCGATTGCGATGTCGTTCGATCCACTCATCTTCGCCAACAGCACGGCCAGGGCAGTGTGAACCACCATGAAGACTGTCGAGTTCTGCTCCCGTGCGATCGTCGCGAGCCGGTCCGTGGTCTCGGAATCGACGGCAAACTCGAATTCCGCACCGCGCATGCTGGCCCGCGCCGGCCGCGGCCGGTCGGTCGGCAGTTCCAGAAGCTCCGGAGTGCCCTTGAGCTCGTTCACCCAGTACGCGAGTTGACGGCCCAGCTGACTGTCCGCGTCCTCCGGCGATCCGAGGACATCACGCTGCCACAGCGTGTAGTCGGCGTACTGCACCTCGAGCGGAGCCCACTCCGGGGTCTCCCCGCCGGTACGTGCGGTGTACGCAACCATGGTGTCTCTGATCAACGGAGCCATCGAGAAGCCGTCACCGCTGATGTGGTGAATGACAACGACGAGGACCCGCTCGGATTCGTCGACCTCGAAGAGACGGATTCGCAACGGAACGGCTGTCGTGACATCGAAGCCCTCGCGAACTGTGTCAGCCACCTGCTCGGCGACCGACGCTTCGTCGGTTGCGATCACTTCCAGTCCCACCGCCGCTGCGGAGCGAGGCAGGATCATCTGAACCGGTCCGTTGCCCCGGTCCGGGTATACCGTCCGGAGCACTTCGTGACGCTCGATCAGATCCGACACCGCTGAGTGAAGTGCGTCGACATCGAGTGCGCCGGACAGCCGGATCGCGACGGGGATGTTGTACGCACCCGAGGTCTTGTCGAACTGATTGAGCACCCACATACGTTGCTGCGCCAACGACAGCGGAATCTCGTGCGGACGCACCTGAGCCACCAACGGTGGGCGGCCACCAGATCCCGCGTGTTCGAGAACCCTCGACGCCAATGCCCCGACAGTCGACGCCTCGAAGATCACGCGGACCGGAATCTGCGCGTCCAACGCCTCACCCAGCCTCGACACGACCTGCGTCGCGACGAGAGAGTTTCCGCCGAGCTCGAAGAAGTCGTCGTCGAGTCCGACCCTCGCCACACCGAGTACGTCAGCGAACACACCCGCCACGATCTCTTCGACGGGGTTGGTCGGCGCACGGAATTCGGTCGCCTCGAATTCGGGGTCGGGCAGGGCTTTGCGATCGACCTTGCCGTTGATGTTGAGCGGTAGTTCGTCCAAGACCATCAATGCCGCCGGCACCATGTAACTCGGCAACTCAGCCACAAGAGTCCGCTTCAAGGTTTCGACATCGATGCTTTCCCCGCTTTGAGGAACGACGTAGCCGACAAGTCGATCACCGATACGCGCATCCGACTTGGCCACCACCACAGCGGAGTCCACGCTGGCCTGCTTGCGAAGAAGCGCTTCGATCTCACCGAGTTCGATGCGGTAGCCACGGATCTTGACCTGGAAGTCGGCGCGCTCCACGTAGTCGAGTTCGCCGTTCTCCGTCCACCGGACGAGGTCGCCCGTGCGGTACAACCGCGAACCCGCGTCACCGAAGACGTTGGCCACAAATCGTTCCGACGTCAGATCCGCGCGACCGTGATAGCCGCGAGCAAGCTGGGCACCGGCGAGGTAAAGCTCCCCGGTGACTCCGACGGGGACCGGATGCAAACGCGTGTCGAGCACGAACACCTGCGTGTTCCATTCGGGGGCACCGATCGGCACCGAGGTCGTATCGTCCGAACCGACGACGTGCGCTGTCACCGAGACGGCGGCCTCGGTCGGACCGTACAGATTCACCAACTGCGCGTCGCTGAGTTCTGCGAACTCGGTCGCGGTCGCGGCCGGCAACGCTTCACCGATCGCAAGCACCTGACGAAGTGATTCCGGAAGGCCATTTTCCGATGCCGACTGCAACATCGCGAGCATCGACGGCACCACGTGGAGCGTCGTGATCTTCTCCCGGGTCATCAGGTCGAGCAGGTAGCTCGGGTCCTTGTGACCTTCGGGTTCGGCAATCACCAGTCGTGCACCGGAAGTCAGTGCCGACCAGAACTCCCAGACCGAGAGGTCGAACGTTGCCGCGGTCTTGAGCACCATCGCATCGGATCGGTCCAGGCTGTACTGATCGCGCTTCCAGAGAATCTGGTTGACCACCGCCTGATGCGAGATCGCGACGCCCTTCGGTCGCCCCGTCGATCCCGACGTGAAGATCACGTAGGCGGTGTTGCCCACTCGCAGTGGAGCAATCCGATCCACATCGGTAACCGTCGCTTCCGCGTAGGACGCGAGATCGATCGTGTCCACCTCGATCACGGAATCACCGAACGCCGGATTCTTCGCAGTGGTCGAGGCAGTGAGGACGCAGACCGGATCTGCCATGGTCAACACGTACTCGATGCGGTCCGCCGGGTGGTTCGGATCGATCGGTACGTATCCACCACCTGCCTTCACCACCGCGTACATGGCGACCAGCAGTTCGACCGATCGCTCGATTGCCAACGCGACCAACGACTCCGGACCGACACCGGTTGCAATCAGATGGCGTGCGAGACGGTTCACACGTGCATCGAACTCGGCGTAGGTCAGCGACGTGTTCCCGGCGATCACTGCCACCGCACCCGGGTTCGAACCGACCTGCTCGTCGAACAGTTCGACCAGAGTGACTCCCGGGACGGAGTGATCGGTCTCGTTCCAGCGGTTCAGGATCCGGTCGCTCTCGGACGAATCCAGCAGCGCGAAGTCGCCGACGGTCAACGACGGATCGGACGCGATCTCCGCGAGCAATCGCACGAATCGATCGGCGAAGTCCTGCACGGTCGACTCGTCGAACAGATCATGCGCGTAGCTGAACATCGACGTGATGCCGGCTGCAGATCCGTTCGCGTCGTACCGATCACTGACGATCAACTGAAGATCGAACTGCGCGACCCCGTTGTCGATATCGACGCCCTTGACGGTGAGCCCCGGAAGCTCGAGCCCTCCGGTTTCCATGTTCTGGAAGAGGAAGCCGACCTGATAGAGCGGATGACGAGCGGTCGAACGTGGTGGGTTGAGCACCTCCACGAGTCGCTCGAAAGGAACGTCCGAATGTGCAAATGCTTGAAGGTCGGTCTCCCTGACACGTCCGAGCAGGTCGAGGAACGGCGCGCCGCTGTCGATCTGCGTACGGAACACCAAGGTGTTCACGAACATGCCGATGAGATCGTCGAGTGCCCGCTCACCACGTCCTGCAATGGGTGTACCCACCGCGATGTCCTCGGTTCCGGACAGTCGAGCCAACAACATCGCGAACGCAGTGTGCGTGAGCATGAACAGCGTCGAATTGTTTGCCCTGGCAAGACCGCTCAACCGAGCATGCAACTCTGCATCGATATCGAAGTGCAGGTAACCACCGCGGAATGACTGCGTCGCGGGGCGCGGCCGGTCGGCGGGAAGTGCAAGCTGATCAGGCAGCCCGGCAAGAGCATTGCTCCAGTACGCAATCTGCTGCGAAGCAATAGATCCCGCGTCTTCCTCACTGCCCAGCACCTCTCGCTGCCACAGGCTGTAGTCGGCGTACTGAACGTCGAGAGGAGCCCAGGACGGTGTGTACCCGGCAACCCGCGAGGCGTATGCGGTCACGACATCCCGAGCGAACGGTGCCATCGAGGAACCGTCGGCGGAAATATGATGAATCGCGACACCGAGTACGTATTCGTCGGAAGCCAACTGGAACAACCGGATACGAATCGGAATCTCGCGTGTGACGTCGAAGCGCGTCGACGCCAGCGCGACCAACTCACCTTCGAGTTCGTCCACGCCAGTCGGTTCTGCGACGATTTCGTCCGACCAACTCGACACGGGCTTGACGACCTGCACCGGACCGTCTCCGATTTCCGGGTAGACGGTTCGAAGTGATTCGTGCCGCCCGATCACATCAGAAATCGCCGCGCTCAGCGCCGAGACGTCAAGATCGCCCTGAAGGCGCAGCGCCATCGGGATGTTGTATGCCGCTGCACTCCCGTCGAATCGGTTGAGGAACCACATACGCTGCTGCGCCAACGAAAGCGGAATCCGCTCTGGCCGCTCGACCGCGGTCAGCGCGACTCGCCCACCCGACCCGGTCCGGCTTTCGGCGTGCGCTGCGAGATCCTGCACCGTGGATGCTTCGAACAGAACTCGAACCGAAAGTTCGGTGTCGAGAGCATCGGCGATTCGTTTGATCGTGCGAGTGGCGTTGAGAGAGTTGCCGCCGAGCTCGAAGAAATCGTCATCGAGACCCACACGATCAACACCCAACACCTCGGCAAACACCGACGCAACGATCTCCTCCACCGCCGTCACCGGAGCCCTAAACACCGCAACCTCGAACACCGGCTCCGGCAACAACTTCCGATCCAACTTCCCCGAAGCATTGAGCGGCAACGCATCCAACACCACAAACTGCGACGGCACCATATACGACGCCAACCGCTCCCCCACACCCACCTTCACCACATCAACATCAACCGAAGACCCCACCGCAGCAGTGACATACGCAACCAACTGATCACGCCACACCACCACCACCACAGAACCCACACCCACCTGATCCCGAACCGCAGACTCGATCTCCCCCAACTCGATCCGCTGACCACGCAACTTCACCTGAAAATCACTACGACCGACATACTCGAGCTCACCCGACACACCGATCCACCGCACCACATCCCCCGTGCGATACATCCGCGAACCCACCCCACCGAACGGATTCGCCACAAACCGCTCCGCCGACAAATCCACCCGCCCGAAATACCCACGAGCGACCTGCACACCCGACAAATACAACTCACCCGCAACACCCACCGGCACCGGACGCAACCGCGAATCCAACACCAACACCGACGAATTCCACACCGGAGCACCCATCGGCACCACCACACCCACACCATCGAGCGGACCCGCCGCCGTCGCATGCACCGTGAACTCCGTCGGACCATACAAATTATGAACCTCAACCGACGGCAACACCGACAACACCCGACCCACCACCGACGCCGGCAACGCCTCACCCGCCGCGAAAATCACCCGCAACGAACCCAACCCACCACCACCGAGACGCGAAATCGTCGCCTCCGACGTGTCGACCAACTGATCGACGAACACCTCCAACATCGACGGCACAAACGAGACCATCGACACCGACTCCGCCGCCACCACCGACGCCAAATACCCCGGATCCCGATGACCGTCATGAGTAGCCACCACCAACCGAGCACCCACCGCCAACGGAACAAACAACTCCCACACCGACACATCGAACGTCACCGGAGTCTTGAACAACACCACATCAGAACCCGACACCGCATAACGCTCCGCCAACCACGACACCTGATTGACCACACTGCGATGACTGACCGCCACACCCTTCGGCCGACCCGTCGACCCCGACGTGAAAATCACATACGCCGTATTCCCCGACCGCAACGGCGCAACCCGATCCACATCCGAGACAGGAGCATCCGAAAAACCAGACACATCAACAACATCAACCTCGACCACCGGCACCACACCAGCATCGAAACCAACATCAGAAGTACTGACCACACACACCGGCGACGCCGCCGCCAACACATACCCATTACGCTCCGCAGGCTGATCCGGATCCACCGGAACATACCCACCACCAGCCCTGAGCACACCGTAAACCGCAACCAACAAATCAACCGACCGACGAACCGCAACACCCACCAACGACTCCGGCCCCACACCCACCGAAACCAAATACCTGGCAAAACGATTCACCCGAGCATCGAACTCCGCATACGACAACGACACACCCTCGAACGAGAGCGCTACCGCATCCGGAGACGCCGCCACCTGCGCATCGAACCCGTCCAACACCGACACACCCGCAACCTCACGAGCCGTGTCATTCCACCCCTCGAGCACCAACGAACGCTCAACAGAATCCAAAATATCAACGTCACCAACACGCACCGAAGGATCGGTGGCTACGGAGGAGAGCAGTCGAAGAACTCTGTCCAGCAACGCAGTTGCGTAGTCGGCATCGAAGAAGTCCGGTAGGTACCGCAGCGTCAAGTGCAACTGCTCGTCGAGTGCGATCAGCAGGGTCAACGGGTAGTTCGTGGAATCGTCCGAGGCGATGTCGTCGATCATCATTCCGTCGAGAACATCCGCCTGTGCGGCGAGGCCCTCACGGTCGACCGGGTACGACTCGAATACAACCAACGTGTCGAACAGTGTTCCGACGTCCGCTGCTTTCTGGACATCGGTCAAACCGAGATAGTGATGATCAAGCATTCTCGCCTGCTCGATCTGGACCCTGGCAACCAATTCTTCGACGGACTCCGCGGCGTCGAAGCGCACCCGCACGGGGAGGGTGTTGATGAACAACCCGACCATCGATTCGACGCCGGTGAGCGCCGGTGGCCGGCCGGACACTGTTGCACCGAAGACAACGTCGTCGGTTCCGGTCAACGCACCGAGCAGGACCGCCCACGCGCTCTGCACGATCGTGTTGGCGGTGACCCCGAGTCGTGCAGCCAGAGCGGTGAGCGCCGCGGTTGTCTCCGACGACATCGACACGTTCAGCTTCTGGGACAGCGCGGTGAATTCCTGTCCGCCTGTGACCTGAGCAAGCAGCGTCGGCTCTTCGACGCCGGAAAGCACATCCGCCCAGGCTGTGAGTGATCGATCACGATCCTGATCGACAAGCCACGCCAGGTAATTGCGATAGCTACGCACACGCGGAAGAACCGAGTCGTCACCACGCGTCGCGTACAGCGCCAACAGGTTCTGCAAGAGCAGTGGCACCGACCAACCGTCGAGAATAATGTGGTGATTCGCCACCACCAAGCGATAGTCCCCCTCCGCCATGGTGACGAAGGTGAACCGAATCAACGGCGGTGACGCCATGTCGAAGTGTGTCGCCTGGTCAGCCGTCAAAACTTCGTTCAGAGCTGCCTCACGGTCGACGGCCGCAATATCGCTGAGATCGATGTTCCGCCACGGGACTGGAACGTCTTCGAGGACTATCTGGACCGGCGTTCCGTCGTCGTCGGCCGTGAATGCCGTTCGCAGGTTCGCATAACGGTCGATGATTCCCTGTGCTGCAGTGCGCAAGCGGTCGGCATCCACCTTCCCGGACAGAGTGAGAATCATCTGCACCGAGTAGAGGTCGACGCTGGATTCTGCCAACATCGCGTGGAAGAGCAAACCGGACTGCAGCGGTGCCAGGGGCCAGATGTCGGTCACCGTACCGAATCGATTCTCGAAGCCGTCGATATCTCGTTGGCTCACGGAGACAAGCGGCACGTCGGACGGTGTGAGTCCACCGGCTCCGACGGAGCGAGAATGCTCCGCCAGGGCAGTCAGTGCTTCGACCCAAATCTGTGCAAATGTCTCGACACTCTCGCCGTCGATGGCACCGACGGGGTATGCGAAAGAGGCCTCCAGAACAGCACCGTCTGCGCCGTCGTTGACGATCGCATTGATGTCGACGACCTTGTTTGCGGGCATGTCGACGTCTTCGGGTGCCGACACGTTGGCGAAATCGCCGGCCGGCAGCCACCCGAGTCCCTCGACGCCTGCCGGAAGATCCTCGGCGACAACTCGTCCCAGGTAGTTGAAGCTGACCTGTCCCCCGGCGAAGCGAGAAAGCACTGCGCGCGTGTCTTCGTTCAGGTAGCGCAGCAGTCCGTACCCGACGCCCTTGTCCGGGATCGCCAGAAGCTGTTCCTTCACTGCTTTGATCGCGTGTCCCGCCGAATCACCTCCGGCGAAAGCGTCACCCAGATCTACCTCGGAAAGATCGAGACTGATCGGGAAGGCAGCGGTGAACCAGCCAACGGTCCTTGACAGATCCGCGCCAGGAATCACGGCTTCTTCGCGACCGTGGCCCTCGAGTTGCAGCAAGGCAGACGTCGAGTCGATTCCGGCTCGGCGACGCCACTCGATCAGCGCGAGTGCCAGTCCAGCGAGCAGGCCGTCGTTGGCGCCGCCGTTGAAAACCTCCGGCAGCGTGGTCAACAGAGTCTCCGTCACCTGAGTGGGGACCGTCACGCTTATCCGCTGAACCGTTGCCGCAACGTCGACGGCAGAGTCGTACGCCCTCTTACCCAGCACCGGGTCCGGTGTCTGCAACACCTTCCGCCACGTATCCAGCTCGGCCACACGCGAATCCCGATGGGCCTCTTCGGACAAAGCATGAGCCCAGCGTCGCATCGACGTACCGGTCGGCTCGAGAGCAACATCCCCCGTCGTTCCGGCTACATCCCCCGTCGTTCCGGCTACATCCCCCGTCGCTCCGCTCGCCCCGGCCATCTGAGCCGCAGCCGACACCAGATCCGGAACGATGATTCGCCAGGAGACCCCGTCGACGATCAGGTGATGTGCAGCGATGATCAAGCGCCCGGTGCGAGTGGGACCGAAGTCGACCCACACGAACTGAACCATTACGCCGTCCGCCGGATTCAACCGGCCGAGAGCCTCGTCGAGGCCCTTGGAAGCCGTGAGAACAATTGTCGACTCGTCCGCAGCCGCGTCGACATCGACGCGGCTGAGCAGATCCTCGACGTCCACGGTTCCGGGCTCGGAGACCGACATCCCCCATCCGCGACCGTCGGAGATCAGCCGCGAGCGGAACATGTCGTGGTGGTCGACGACTGCAGCGAGTGTTCGCACGATGTCGGCTCGCTGCACTCCGAGTGGAAGCTCGAGAGTCATCGTCTGTGTGAATCGGTTGTAGCTGCCACCGCGCTCGACCATGAATCGTTCGATCGGCGTCAACGGCATCCAGCCGACTCCACCGCCCGGCAACTCCTCGAGCACCACCGCGGCCTCGACGTCGGCGGCATACTTCGCCACTTCGGCCAATGCCGCGACAGTCTTGCTCTCGAAGACGTCACTGGGTGCGAATACGACCCCACGTGCCTTCGCACGAGAGACGAGTTGGATGGACATGATCGAGTCGCCGCCCTGAGCGAAGAACGAGTCGTCGGTGCCGATGCGATCCAGGCCGAGAACGTCCGCGAAGATCTCGCTCAGGATTTGTTCCATCTCGGTGACCGGGGCGCGGAATTCCTTGGTCTCGAAAACCGGTGCTGGGAGCGCTTTTCGGTCCAGCTTGCCTGCCGGACTGAGCGGCATGTCCGAGGAGACCATGACCGAAGCCGGAACCATATGGGCCGGAAGGGTTCTGGAGACGAATTCGATCAATTCCGCCGAAGTGACCGAAGCGTGCTTTCCGGTGAACACGTACGACACCAGCGCCGGGGCACCCGACGGCAGGGTCGTACCCATCGTCGCAGCGAACTCGACCTCGGGGTGTGCCGTCAGCGATGCATCGATTTCGCCCAGTTCGATACGGAAACCGCGAATCTTGACCTGGAAATCGTTGCGGCCCACGTATTCCACGGCGTAGGTGGAGGGTGCCGTTCCAGCGACCCAGCGCACCACGTCACCGGTTCGGTACATTCGCTCGCCCGGATTACCGTGCGGGTTTGCCACGAATCGATCGGCACTCAAGCCTGGACGACGATGATAGCCGCGGGTCACCTGAGGACCGGACAGATACAGCTCGCCCGAGACTCCCAGTGGAACTGGATTGAGTCGTGTGTCCAGGACGAATGCTGCCATGTCACCGATCGTGGCGCCGATGTCCATTCGGTCACCGGGCAGAAGCGGAACGCTGACGTTCGTCACGATCGTCGTCTCGGTCGGGCCGTAGACATTCAGGAATGTCCTGGGAGCCGAAGCCGACGCGGCCGATCCGTCCCCTGTCGTCCACTTGCTGATCAGTTCCGGCGAATACGCTTCGCCACCCACGCCTACCACCGTCAGGTCGTCCAGGCCGCTCGGGTCCATCGACGCCAGGGCAGCGGGTGTGATGAACGCATGCGTGACTCGTTCGCTACGGAACACCTCAGCCAGTTCGTCGCCGCCGTACACGCCAGGCGGGACGATGACCATCGTCGCGCCGGTGGCCACCGCGAGGAACAACTCGAGCATCGACGCGTCGAAACTCGGTGACGCGAAGTGCAATGTCCGCGAGGTGGGCTTCACGAGGTAATGCGCGGCCTGCGTGACACTGAAGCTCGCCAGTCCCGCGTTGGTCGCGACAACGCCCTTCGGCAGTCCTGTCGTGCCGGAGGTGTAGATGACCCAAGCCGGATGAGCAGTCGTCAGTGCACGGACACGTTCCTCGGCATCTATTGGCGCTCCGGACACTCCGGCGATCATCTGTTCGCCGAGCGGTCCGTCCACGACCAACCACTCGACGTCGTCGGCGAGATTCGGACGTTCGACGTCGAGGGTCAGGCCAACCTTCGCACCCGAGTCGCTGAGCATGTGCGCGATACGGTCTGCCGGATAGTGCGGATCGATCGGAACGACCGCTGCCCCGGTCTTCGACACTGCCCAGACCGCGAGTACCGATTCGACGGATCTCGGAATCGACACCGCCACAAGATCTTCAGCCCCGAGACCACGGTTGATCAAAACGCGGGCCAGCCTCGACGACCACTCGTCGACCTCGCGATACGTCATGGACCTACCGGCCGCGGCCTGCGCCGTGCCGGGGTAGCGCAAAGCGACGTTGTCCGGGTAGCGCGCAGCAGCGTCGGCAAGAATCTCGGCCAACGGCGCCTGCGCTACTCCTGACGAAGCCCTTTGACTCGTCAGAACCTCACGCTCGGACGCGTCGAGGATTTCGATGTCACCCACTGAAGTTGCGGGGTCCGTCGCAATTCCGTTCAGAATGCGCATCAATCGTGCGGCGAATCCGCGGACGGTCGATTCGTCGAACAGATCCGTCGCGTACGTGAACGTCGCCGACAGCCCTTCTGATACCTCACTGATCGTGAGCTGCAGGTCGAACTTGGCCACGGTCTCGTCGATTTCGAACTCGGCCGCCGTCAGACCGGGCAGAGCCAACGAGTTCTGCCCCAGGTTCTGAAATGCCAATGCCACCTGGAACAGCGGGTGATGTGCCCTCGACCGAACGGGATCCAGCACTTCCACGAGCCGCTCGAACGGAAGGTCCGAGTGCGCGAACGCCTGAAGGTCGGTTTCCCGAGCCGAGGCCAGAAGTGTTGTGAACGCCGCCGAAGGATCAACCTCGGTACGCAAAACCAGGGTGTTGACGAACATTCCGATCAAATCGTCGAGTTCGGATTCACCTCGCCCGGCCATCGGTGCACCGATGTTGATGTCCGTTGTTCCCGACAGACGAGCGAGAAGCGACGCCAGAGCCGCATGGACCACCATGAACATCGACGCATTGTGTTCCCGGCCCACGCTGATCAGCCGCTCATGCAATTCCTGACCGATCGAGAATTCGAATGTCGCTCCCTGACCGGAGAATACCGCCGGCCGAGCCCGATCCCCCGGAAGATTCAACTGTTCGGGCACGCCGTCCAGTGCTTGCGCCCAGTAAGTGATCTGTTGCGCGATGACGGACTGCGGATCGTCCTCGGACCCGAGAACCTCACGCTGCCACAACGAATAGTCGGCGTACTGCACCGGCAACGGCGTCCAGGTCGGAGCCTGGCCGTTGGTTCGGGCGTAGTAGGCGGTCATGACGTCGCGGGTCAACGGGCCCATCGAGAAACCGTCGGTCGAGATGTGATGCACCACGAATACCAGAACGTGCTCGTCGGCCTTGATCTGGAAAAGCTTGGCGCGCAACGGCACCTCGGCCGTCACGTCGAAGCCTGCCGCTACGAAGTTCGTTACCTCGGAAACGATCTCCGAATCCGAGACTGAGGTTGCAGCGAGGTTCACGTCGACATCAGCCGGTGCAACGATCTTCTGGTAGCCGACGCCGTCGACCTCGGGGTAGACCGTGCGCAGAACCTCGTGACGGCCGATAACGTCGGCGACCGCTTGCTCCAGCCCCAAGACGTCCAGTTCTCCGGTGAGAGTTATCGCAACCGGGACGTTGTTCCCTGCCGAGCTCGTATCCAACTGGTTGAGGAACCACATGCGCTGCTGCGCCAACGACAACGGAACCCGAACCGGACGCACCTGCGCAGTCAACGCCGCACGTGAACCGCCACCGACATGAGAACCCAAACGAGCAGCCAACGCCTCCACCGTCGACGCCTCGAACAACTCCCGCACCGACACCGAAGCATCCAACGCCTGACCCAACCGAGACGTCACCTGCGTCGCAATCAGCGAATTACCACCGAGCGCGAAGAAATCATCATCCAAACCAACACGCTCGACGCCCAGAACATCCGCAAACGTCTGCGCAACAACCTCTTCCACCACCGACGTCGGAGCACGGAACACCGCAACCTGCAACGACGGAACCGGCAACGCCCGACGATCCAACTTCCCGTTCACCGTCAACGGAATCGAATCCAACACCACAAACGCCGACGGCACCATGTACTCCGGCAACAACGAACCCACCGACACCCGAAGATCGTCGACCGAAACGCTCACACCCGCAGCCGGAACCACATACGCCACCAACCGCTGATCACCCGGAGAATCCTCACGAACAACCACCGCCGTCTGCGCCACCGACACATCCGCCAACACCGCAGACTCGATCTCACCGATCTCGATCCGGAAACCACGGATCTTCACCTGATCATCCGCGCGACCCAGATACTCCAAATCACCAGCACTGTTCCACGACGCGACGTCACCCGTGCGGTACAACACCTCGCCGGCATTGAACGGATTCGCCACAAACCGCGTCGACGTCAACCCCGCCTGACCCAGATAACCCCGAGCCAACTGAACACCAGAGACATACATCTCACCCGCGACACCAACAGGCACCGGAGCCAAACGCGTATCGAGCACGAACACCTGCAGACCCGAAATAGCCTGACCCACAACACTCGCCGACGCATCCGCCGCCAACGCAGCATCCAACACACGATGGCTCACATGCACCGTCGTCTCCGTGATGCCGTACATGTTCACCAACGTCGGCGCGAAGTCACCGCGGCGGCCGTACCAATCCGACAAGCGACGCAACTCGAGCGCCTCGCCGCCGAAAACAACCCACCGCAACGACAACTCAGCAGCCCGACCGGATTCCGACGCCAACCGATCAGCCTCGGCCAACTGATAGAACGCCGACGGCGTCTGATTGAGCACCGTCACCCGCTCAGCAGCAAGCAACTCCAAGAACTGCTCCGGCGACCGCGACGTCACATAATCCACAACCACCAACGTGCCGCCGTACAACAGCGGACCCCACAACTCCCACACCGAGAAGTCGAACGCATAACTGTGGAACATCGTCCACACATCGGATTCGTCGAACCCGTACACACCCTCGGTATTCGCAAACAACTTCGCCACCGTCGTGTGCGGAACCTGCACACCCTTCGGGCGACCCGTCGAACCCGACGTGTAAATCACATACGCAACATTCGACGACCGCAACGGCGCAACACGATCCGCATCCGAAACCACCGAGCCATCGAACTCCGACACATCCACCGCGTCGATATCAACCACCGGCAAACCAGCGGGCAACACCAACTCACGCCCGGACCACGAAATCGCAGCCACCGGAGCAGCATCAGCCAACATGAACTCGACACGATCAGCCGGATACGACGGATCTACCGGCAAATACCCCGCACCGGACTTCACCACCGCCAACAACGCCACCACAAGATCCGCCGACCGCGGCAACGCCACCGCCACCAACGACTCCGGACCACAACCCTGAGCAATCAACCTGCGCGCCAAACGATTAGCCCGCACCGACAACTCACCATACGACAACGACTCGCCACCGAACCGCACCGCAACCCGATCACCAAACCGCGCAGCAGCATCATCGAACCACGCCGACAACGTCGAATCCACACCACTGTCGACACCCGTGTCGCTCCATGACAGAACGCGATCCAACTCACAGGCGCTCATAACATCCACGTCGCCAACGGCAGCGGCCGGATTCGCGACAACGCCACGGAGGACGGACACGAACCGATCAGCGAACTCGGCCGCTGTCGACGCGTCGAACAGATCCGTCGCGTAGGTCAGGGTGCCGGACATACCGGCGTCAGCGGCGTCTTCAAGTGTGAATTGCAGATCGAACTTGGCCAGTGCTGCGTCGAATTCCACAGCAGCGGCGGTGAGTCCGGGCAGTTCGAGAGCACTCTGTCCAAGGTTCTGGAACGTCAACGCCACCTGGAACAACGGATGACGAGCCTGCGAACGAACCGGATCGAGAACCTCCACCACACGCTCGAACGGAACATCCGCATGCGCGAACGCCTGCAAATCCACCTCACGCGCCGACGCCAACAACTCGGCAAACGACATCGACGGATCAACCTCGGTACGCAGCACCAAGGTATTGACGAACATACCGATCAGATCGTCGAGCTCGGCTTCACCACGACCCGCGATCGGGGCACCGATCGCAATGTCGGTCGTCGCGGACAGTCGTGCCAACAGCACCGCCAGAGCCGAGTGAACAACCATGAACGGAGTTGCGTTCGTTGCCTTGGCCAGTTCGTCCAGCTCAGACCACAGCTGCGGTTCGATGGTGAAACTGTGATTGGCGCCGCGCCCTGAAGCAATCTCGGGACGCGGACGATCACCAGGCAGATCCAACTGCTCCGGAAGATCAGCCAACGCATCCGACCAGAACGCAATCTGCTTCGCGATCATGGACTGCGGATCGTCCTCGGACCCGAGAACCTCACGCTGCCACAACGAATAGTCGGCGTACTGCACCGGCAACGGCGTCCAGGTCGGAGCCTGGCCGTTGGTTCGGGCGTAGTAGGCGGTCATGACGTCGCGGGTCAACGGGCCCATCGAGAAGCCGTCGGTCGAGATGTGATGCATCACGAACGACAACACGAAGTCGTCATCGGCGACCTGAAAAAGCTTGGCGCGCAACGGAACCTCGACAGTAACATCGAAGCCCTGGGCGAAGAACGAATACAGCTCCGCCTGGATTCGGTCGTTTGTGACGCGTTCTGCGCCGAGATCGATCGAGACATCTTCTACCGAGCAGATCTTCTGGTAGCCGACGCCGTCGACCTCGGGGTAGACCGTGCGCAGAACCTCGTGGCGGCCGATAACGTCGTGAACTGCCGAATTCAGGGCCGCCAGATCGAGCGCACCCGTGAGCCGAACGGCAACAGGGACATTGTTGACAGCAGAATCGGTGTCGAATCGGTTGAGGAACCACATGCGCTGCTGCGCCAACGACAACGGAACCCGAACCGGACGCACCTGCGCAGTCAACGCCGCACGTGAACCGCCACCGACATGAGAACCCAAACGAGCAGCCAACGCCTCCACCGTCGACGCCTCGAACAACTCCCGCACCGACACCGAAGCATCCAACGCCTGACCCAACCGAGACGTCACCTGCGTCGCAATCAGCGAATTACCACCGAGCGCGAAGAAATCATCATCCAAACCAACACGCTCGACGCCCAGAACATCCGCAAACGTCTGCGCAACAACCTCTTCCACCACCGACGTCGGAGCACGGAACACCGCAACCTGCAACGACGGAACCGGCAACGCCCGACGATCCAACTTCCCGTTCACCGTCAACGGAATCGAATCCAACACCACAAACGCCGACGGCACCATGTACTCCGGCAACAACGAACCCACCGACACCCGAAGATCGTCGACCGAAACGCTCACACCCGCAGCCGGAACCACATACGCCACCAACCGCTGATCACCCGGAGAATCCTCACGAACAACCACCGCCGTCTGCGCCACCGACACATCCGCCAACACCGCAGACTCGATCTCACCGATCTCGATCCGGAAACCACGGATCTTCACCTGATCATCCGCGCGACCCAGATACTCCAAATCACCAGCACTGTTCCACGACGCGACGTCACCCGTGCGGTACAACACCTCGCCGGCATTGAACGGATTCGCCACAAACCGCGTCGACGTCAACCCCGCCTGACCCAGATAACCCCGAGCCAACTGAACACCAGAGACATACATCTCACCCGCGACACCAACAGGCACCGGAGCCAAACGCGTATCGAGCACGAACACCTGCAGACCCGAAATAGCCTGACCCACAACACTCGCCGACGCATCCGCCGCCAACGCAGCATCCAACACACGATGGCTCACATGCACCGTCGTCTCCGTGATGCCGTACATGTTCACCAACGTCGGCGCGAAGTCACCGCGGCGGCCGTACCAATCCGACAAGCGACGCAACTCGAGCGCCTCGCCGCCGAAAACAACCCACCGCAACGACAACTCAGCAGCCCGACCGGATTCCGACGCCAACCGATCAGCCTCGGCCAACTGATAGAACGCCGACGGCGTCTGATTGAGCACCGTCACCCGCTCAGCAGCAAGCAACTCCAAGAACTGCTCCGGCGACCGCGACGTCACATAATCCACAACCACCAACGTGCCGCCGTACAACAGCGGACCCCACAACTCCCACACCGAGAAGTCGAACGCATAACTGTGGAACATCGTCCACACATCGGATTCGTCGAACCCGTACACACCCTCGGTATTCGCAAACAACTTCGCCACCGTCGTGTGCGGAACCTGCACACCCTTCGGGCGACCCGTCGAACCCGACGTGTAAATCACATACGCAACATTCGACGACCGCAACGGCGCAACACGATCCGCATCCGAAACCACCGAGCCATCGAACTCCGACACATCCACCGCGTCGATATCAACCACCGGCAAACCAGCGGGCAACACCAACTCACGCCCGGACCACGAAATCGCAGCCACCGGAGCAGCATCAGCCAACATGAACTCGACACGATCAGCCGGATACGACGGATCTACCGGCAAATACCCCGCACCGGACTTCACCACCGCCAACAACGCCACCACAAGATCCGCCGACCGCGGCAACGCCACCGCCACCAACGACTCCGGACCACAACCCTGAGCAATCAACCTGCGCGCCAAACGATTAGCCCGCACCGACAACTCACCATACGACAACGACTCGCCACCGAACCGCACCGCAACCCGATCACCAAACCGCGCAGCAGCATCATCGAACCACGCCGACAACGTCGAATCCACACCATGATCGATCTGGCCGGCACTGAAGCGGGACAGCAGGTTTCGTTCTCCATCGACCAAGATGTCAACGTCACCCACCGCTACGGTGGGATCAGCAGTCACCGCACGGAAGGTCCTTACCAGCCGATCACCGAATTCCACAACGGTCGACTCGTCGAACAGATCCGTCGCATACGTCAAAGAGGCGGACATTCCGGCGGGTGCGCCGGCCTCGTCGGTTCGTTCGGTCAGGGTCAACTGGAGGTCGAATTTCGCCAACGCAAGATCGGCACTTTCGATCGACACTTCGAGGTCGCCCAGTTCGAGCGTTGTCTGTTCGTGGTTCTGGAACGTCAACGCCACCTGGAACAACGGATGACGAGCCTGCGAACGAACCGGATCGAGAACCTCCACCACACGCTCGAACGGAACATCCGCATGCGCGAACGCCTGCAAATCCACCTCACGCGCCGAAGCCAACAGATCCGTGAACGACATCGACGGATCAACCTCGGTGCGCAACACCAAAGTGTTGACGAACATACCGATCAGATCGTCGAGCTGCGCCTCACCGCGACCCGCGATCGGTGTACCGATCGCGATGTCGGTCGTTGCGGACAAACGAGAAAGTACGACGGCGAGCGCTGCGTGAACAACCATGAACGGTGTCGAGTTACTGCTGTGCGCAATCGAATTGACAGCTTCGTGCAGGGTGGCGTCGATATCGAACTCGACCTCGGCTCCGCGCCCTGAAGCGACCTCGGGACGCGGACGATCGGCAGGCAGATCCAACTGCTCCGGAAGATCAGCCAACGCATCCGACCAGAACGCAATCTGCTTCGCGATCACGGACCGCGGATCGTCCTCGGACCCGAGAACCTCACGCTGCCACAACGAGTAATCGGCGTACTGCACCGGCAACGGCGTCCAAGCCGGCACCGACGCTCGTGTACGTGCTTCGTAGGCAACCATCACGTCACGGGTCAACGGACCCATCGAGAAACCGTCGGTCGAGATGTGATGCACGACGAACACCAGGACGTATTCGCTGTCGCCGACTTTGAAGAGCTTGGCGCGCAACGGGACTTCGGACGTCACGTCGAAGCCGACTGTCGCCAGCTCGGCGACGCCCGCAGCCAGGCGATCTTCCGTGATCGACACGGGGCTGAGATCGACGACAACGTCTTGGACGTCGAGGACGTCCTGATAGCCGACGCCGTCGACGTCTGGATACACAGTTCGCAGTGATTCGTGTCGGCCCACGACATCGATCACGGCGGCGTCAAGAGCTGCCACATCGAGGGCGCCCGAAATCCTGATCGCCGCCGGGACGTTGTTCACTGCCGACGCGGGTTCGAACCTGTTCAGGAACCACATGCGCTGCTGCGCCAACGAAAGTGGGATCCGAGCTGGCCGGGGCTGCTGCACCAGTGGGGCGGTGGCGCCCGAACCGGCGTGCAGCTCGAGCCGGACGGCGAGTGACTGCACGGTCGACGCTTCGAAGAGCGCACGAACCGGAACGCTTGTGTCGAGCGCCTCTCCCAGCCGAGCGGCGACACGGGTCGCGATCAACGAGTTGCCGCCGAGTTCGAAGAAATCGTCGTCGCGGCCAACCTGTGCGACTCCGAGAACTTCGGAGAACACCTGCGCGACAGTCTCTTCGACGGTCGTGATCGGCGCCTGGTACACCTTGGACTCGAATACGGGCGAGGGCAGAGCCTTGATGTCCGTCTTGCCCGCGGTGGTCAACGGAATCGAATCGAGCACCAGTACCGAGTCGGGGACCATGTAGCCGGTCAGGAACGTCGACACCGACTCGATGACCTGTGCGGGATCCACCTCGGCGCCGGCCTGCGGCACGACGTATGCAACGAGACGATCTCCGAAGTGATCGTCGGAACGAACGAGAGCAACAGCTTGCGCAACGCCCGCGCAACGGGTCAGCGCGGCCTCGATCTCGCCGAGTTCGATACGGAACCCACGGATCTTGACCTGGAAGTCACTGCGGCCCACGTACTCCACTGCGCCACCGTCGATCCACCGGACCACGTCACCCGTGCGGTACAACCGCTCTCCCGGCGCCCCGAACGGGTCTGCGACAAAACGACCCGCTGTCAATGCCGGCTGTCCCAGGTATCCACGAGCGACCTGAACACCCGACACGTACAACTCACCTGCGACACCAACCGGAACGGGCTGCAAGCGGCCGTCCAAGATCCGCGCGGCCATTCCCCGAATCGGGCCGCCGATGTTCATACGATCAAACGCGGTCAGCGTATCGCTGATGTTCGAGGCGACTGTCGACTCCGTCGGACCGTACGCATTGAAGAATCCACGCACACCGCCATCCGGAAGCGGCACCGCCCACTTGGCAACGAGAGACCGCGAACTGGCTTCGCCACCGACGACAACCACCCGCAACGCGTCGAGCCCGCTCGGATCCACTGATGCCAGCGCAGCGGGCGTCACGAACGCATGCGTCACGCCCTCCGAGCGCAAGATCTCGGCCAATTCCGCGCCGCCGTACACCGTCGTCGGCGCAATCACCATCGTCGATGCTGCTCCGAATGCCATCAGCAACTCGAGAACAGAAGCATCGAAACTCGGCGAGGCGAAATGCAGCGTTCGAGCATCCGCGGTCAGCGCATAGCGCTCGACCTGCTCGGCGCAGAAGTTCGCCACACCCGCATTGGTGACCACAACGCCCTTGGGCAGACCCGTGGTGCCAGAGGTGTAGATGACGTAAGCAGGCTGCCGCTCGTCGATCGCACTGCGTCGATCCGAATCACTCACCGGCGCGCAAGATTCTGCCGCGCACGCCGCCACTGTCTTCTCGTCGTCGAGAACAACCCACGTCAACGCCGACGGCAATCCTGCCTCGACGTCACTGAGCGCAAGACCCAGCACCGCACCGGAATCGGAGATCATGTGGGCGATACGGTCAACCGGATACGTCGGGTCGACGGGCACGAATGCAGCACCCGTTTTCACCACTGCCCACAGAGCGAGAACCGAATCGGCCGAACGCGGAATCGCGATCGCGACCCGATCCTCCGGCCCGACGCCCTTCTCAATCAGAACACGAGCGAGTCGCGACGACCGCTCGTCGAGTTCGCGGTAGCTGATTGACTGACCGTCGAAGCGAATCGCATCCGCCGACGGATCCAAAGCGGCCGCCGCTGTGAGGATCTCGACCAGGGTTCCCGAGACCGACTGACCTCCATGAACATCGGCCAGCACACCCCGCTCGGCCGCATCGAGAATATCGATGTCACCGACGACAATCGAAGGAACCGACACGACGGTCTCGAGGATACGAACCAGACGCCGAGCAAACCCCTCGACCGTCGAAACGTCGAACAGATCTGCAGCAAACGTGAATTCGGCCGAGAGCCCTTGCTGGATCCCGTCTTCGCCGATCGACTCTGTTACTGCGAGTTCGAGGTCGAACTTGGCAGTGGTCGTGTCGATTTCGGCGGCCTTGATCGCCAGTCCCGGCAGTTCCAATGCCGTTTGCGCGAGATTCTGCAAGGACAGCACGACCTGGAACAGCGGATGTCTGGCCTGCGACCGGGCGGGAGCCAAGACGTCCACCAACCGCTCGAAGGGCACGTCCGAGTGAGCGAACGCTCCGAGCACAGAATCACTCGCCGCAGCCAGCAGATCCGTGAATGCCTGGGCCGGGTCGACCTCGGTCCGCAGAACAAGCGTGTTGACGAACATGCCGACGAGATCGTCGAGCGCCTCGTCGCCACGACCGGCAACGGGAGTGCCCACGGCGATGTCCGAGGTTCCGCTCAGTCGGGCCATCAGAACGGCAAGCGCCGAGTGCAACGCCATGAAGAGCGTCGCGTTGTTCTCCCGTGCCAGCGCGTCCAATCGACGGTGCACATCCCCGGAGATCTCGAACGCGAATCGCTCGCCGCGCATCGACGCCACATCAGGCCGAGACCGGTCCGACGGAAGCTCGATCACATCCGGTAGGTCTGCCAGAGTCTCGGTCCAGTACGAGATCTGCTGCGAGATCAGTGATTCCGAGTCGTCTTCCGACCCCAGAACCTCACGCTGCCACAACGAATAGTCGGCGTACTGCACAGTCAACGGCTGCCACGCCGGCGCGATCCCGTCCTTGCGTGCCGAGTAGGCAATCATGACATCGCGAGCCAGGGGCGCCATCGACCAACCGTCAGCGGCGATGTGATGAACCACGATCGCAAGGGTGTGCTCGGTGTCGCTGACCGTCAACAGGCGGACACGGATCGGCACGTCGACAGTGACGTCGATCGCTGAGGATCCGATTGCAGCGACTCGACTTTCGAGCTCGTCCGGATCCGAAACCGACTCCACGGTCAGCCCGTCGAACGCCTCCGAAAGCGACAGAATCGACTGCTTCGGTCCGGAAGCCCCGTCCGGATATACCGTTCGGAGCACCTCGTGCCGGGCCAGTACGTCCTCCAGCGCCATTTCCATCGCGGCAGTATCGAGATGACCAGTCAGGTGCAGAGCAAAAGTGATGTTGTAAGCAGCTGAGTCGGTGTCGAAGCGGTTCAGGAACCACATGCGCTGCTGCGCCAGCGACAACGGAATTTCCGCGGGACGCACCTGTGCGACGAGCGCCTTCTGCCCGCCGCTACCTACGTGCGACTCGATGTGTGCGGCGAGCGCCTCGACGGTGGAAACGTCGAACAGCGTTCGCACCGGCACCGTAGTGTCGAGCGCCCGCCCCAATCGGGAGGTGACCTGAGTAGCCACCAGGGAGTTGCCACCGAGTTCAAAGAAGTCGTCGTCGAGGCCGACTCGTTCCACTCCGAGAACATCCGCAATCACCTGCGCGACAATCTCTTCCACCGGCGTGGTGGGTGCACGAAACTCGCGGACCTCGAAAACAGGCTCCGGCAAAGCCCGGCGATCCAATTTGCCCACCGGGGTCAACGGAACCTCAGCGAGTTCCATGATGACGGACGGAACCATGTAGCTCGGCAGAGCCTCCGCCACGAACGAGGCGAGCACGTCCCGATCGAAACTCGACCCGTCAGCCAGTTCGACGTAGGAAACGAGGGTTGTGACACCCGCCGCGCCTTCGCTTCCGACCGTCACCGCGAAGCGCACAGACTCGTGCGAGGACAGAACTGCGTCGATCTCACCGAGTTCGATACGGAATCCGCGAACCTTGACCTGGAAGTCACTGCGGCCGACGTATTCGAGAACCCCCGCGTCACCGCGCGCGTCTCCGCCGGTCCAGCGCACGACATCGCCGGTCCGGTACATTCGCTCGCCATCCGGCGAATACGGGTTGGCGACAAACCGTTCCGCAGAAAGGCCTCGCCGCTCATGGTAGCCGCGAGCCAATGCAGCGCCCGCAAAGTAGAGCTCTCCCCTGGTACCGACTGGAACAGGATGCAGACGCTCGTCGAGTACCAGTGCCGACATGCCCTCGACGGGACGCCCGATGTCGATCGATCGGCCGATCGCGAGATCGCCGAACGACGAGATGATAGTGGTCTCGGTCGGACCATACCCATTGAAGTAGGCGCGCCCTGGGGCCCATTTCGCCAGCAACTCGGGAGTGGTCACGTCACCGCCGACGGAGACGACTCGCAATTCAGGCAGCTCTGCCGGCTCCATGGTCCCGAGTACTGCGGGAGTGATGATCGCGTGTGTGACCTTCTCGGAATGAAGAAGATCCGACAACTCGTGTCCACCGATAATTGTCGACGTAACGATCACCAAAGTTGCACCCGCGGAGAAGGCGACCATCCATTCGAGTACCGACGGGTCGAAGCTCGGTGAACAGATATGGAGGAAGCGCGAGGACTGTTCTACCTCGTAGCGACGCTGTGCTGCGTCTCTGACCCCACGGAGTCCACCGTGAGTGACGCTGACACCCTTCGGTTTTCCCGTGGAACCGGATGTGTAAATGACATATGCAACGTGAGAACTGTGAATCGGAGCGATTCGGTCCTCGTCCGTGACCGGCGCTGGAGATTGCGCCGACAGTTCTCCGTTCAGCGCCTGGCCGTCAAGGACCAACCATTCTGTGACCGCAGGAAGCTGATCTACGAACTGTCCCGACGTGAGTCCCATCGCGGCCGAAGAATCGGCCAGCATGTGCCGGACACGATCTTCCGGATAACTCGGGTCGACTGGGACGTATGCCGCCCCTGACTTCGCCACCGCCCATACTGCACAGACCATCTCGTACGAGCGAGGAAAGGCGAGAGCAACAATGGTCTCGGGGCCGGCGCCACGTCCGATCAGAACCCGTGCGAGCTTCGACGACTGCTCATCGAGCTCTCGATAGGTGATCGATCGACCCTCGAAGCGCACAGCAACCGAATCCGCCTCAGCCGTGCCGGACAGGAAGATGTCGACGAGACTCTGCCGGGGCATCGTGTCATCCGCGGCTACGACCGTCAGATCGGTGCGCTCGGAGCGTGAGAGCAGGTCGATATCGCCGACGATCGTTTCAGGTCGGGTAGCCACGGCATCGAGGATGCGCACGAACCGAGTAGCGAAAGTGTTCACCGTGGCCGGATCGAACAGGTCCGTGGCATAGGTGAAGGTGGCGCTCAAGACGTCCGAGTCTTCGCTGCCTTCAGGATTCTCGGACACCATGAGCTCGAGATCGAATTTGGCGACCGGTACTTCCAATTCAGCTGCAACTGCTTTGACACCTGAGAATTCCAGTTCGCGTCGTCCACTGATCTCCGCAGTGAGCGCAACCTGGAACAGCGGGTGTCGAGCCTGCGAACGCGCCGGACTCAGAACTTCGACCAACCGCTCGAACGGCACATCGGCATGCCCGTAGGCAGACAAGCCCGATTCCCTTACCCGAGCGAGCAACTCTTCGAATCGTTCGTTCGGATCGACCTCGGTGCGAAGCACCAGGGTGTTCACGAACATGCCGATCACGTCGTTGAGCGCTTGATCGCCTCGCCCACCGATCGGGGCACCGATCGCGATGTCGGAGGTACCACTGAGCCGGCTCAACAGCGTTGCATATGCCGCCTGCAACACCATGAACAGCGAGACGCTCCTCGAGCGCGCCAACTCGTTCAACTTGCGCGTCGTGCGTTCGCTGATCTGAAAATGGTGCTTGGCGCCGTGATTGGACGCGATGGCAGGACGAGGTCGGTCGGTCGGCAGATCCAACTGATCCGGCAGATCGGCAAGTGCCCGGCGCCAGAAGTTTATCTGGCGAGACGACTCCGAGCGCGGGTCTTCGTCGGATCCCAGTGCTTCGCGCTGCCACAGGGCGTAGTCGGCGTACTGAATTGGCAGCGGCGTCCACGCCGGCGCAGACTTCTCACTTCGCGCCGAGTAGGCGACGAGAAGGTCACGTGCGAGCGGACGGAACGACAGTCCGTCTGCAGCGATGTGATGGAGAACCATCACCAGGACGTAGTCCGTCGGAGACACCTCGAAGAGGGCAACCCGTACCGGGATTTCGAGCGTCACGTCGAAGCCGCGAGACGCCACGTCGAACAGCGCCGCGTCGAGATGCGAATTCCGAATCTTGACCGGATTCAACTCCACCGCGGCCCGGTCGACCGGCAGAACCAGCTGTTGCGCGGTTCCGTCGACATCAGGGTAGATCGTCCGCAAGGACTCGTGTCGCTCGAGAAGATCCATCACCGCGGCATGCAGGGCGGACGGGTCCACCGAACCGGTGAGCCGGACCGTGAACGGAAGATTGTAGGCGGGCGTCGACGGATCGAGACGGTTGATGAACCACATGCGCTGCTGCGCAAGCGAGAGCGGGACGACCTCGGGACGAGGCTTGGCGATCAGCGGGGTGAGCTGCCTGGCGTTGCCCGCCACCGACTCGGCGCGGGCCGCCAGGGTGGCGACCGTGGTGGATTCGAAGAGCTCTCGAACGCCGAGTTGCACTCCCAATGCCGAACCCACTCGCGTCACTAATTGTGTTGCAACCAGAGAGTTTCCACCGAGCTCGAAGAAGTCGTCATCGATACCGACGCGCTCGACACCGAGAACGTCGGCAAACACGTCCGCCACGATGCGTTCGATTTCGGTGCGGGGCTCGCGGTACTGCTTCGCACTCGCGAACACCGGCTCGGGCAACCCGGCACGATCCAATTTGCCACTCGTGTTGAGCGGCAACGCATCGAGCACCATCAACGCGGCCGGAACCATGTACGACGGGAGGCTTCGGCCGGCGAACTCACTGAGCACCGCAGCATCGATGTTTCGGCCTGGACCCGGCACGCCGTAGCCGACCAATTGATCACCGGTCGGGGTGACGGTCACCAAAACGACAGCCTGCGAAACGTCGGGGTGCGCCAGAAGGACGGTCTCGATCTCGCCGAGTTCGATGCGCTGCCCGCGGAACTTCACCTGGAAGTCTGTACGCCCGATGTAGTCGAGATTTCCGTCCTCACGGCGACGAACGAGGTCGCCGGTCCGGTACATACGCTCACCGGCCGTGCCGTACGGATTGGCTACGAACCGATCCGAGCTCAGGTCCGGTCGACCAACGTATCCGCGCGCGAGTTGAACGCCGGCGAGATAGAGCTCACCCGGCTGCCCGATGGGGGTCGGGCGAAGTTGTCCGTCCAGTACGTGCGCCTGAGTGTTCCACTGCGGCATACCGATCGGCACGGAAGTAGTATCCGTGGCCACGGCCTCGTAGTACGTGACCGATACCGCGGCTTCGGTCGGACCGTACAGGTTGTGCAGTCCGGCTCCACAGAGTTCGCGGAAGGCGGAAGACGTCTCGGGCGGGAGCGCCTCGCCGATGACGAACACGTGGCGCAACGAATCACAAGATCCGGCAGGTGCATTCGCAGTGAACAGCGTGAGCATGGATGGCACGAAGTCGGTGATCGTGACGCCGAGCTCCGCGATCTTGTTCGCCACGTAGATCGGGTCTCGATGACCGTCCGGAGTCGCGACGACGAGCGTGGCGCCGACCTGCAACGGCATGAAAAATCCCCACAGCGACACGTCGAATGTCGTAGCGGTCTTCTGCAGGTAGATGTCCGACGCCGAAAGCCCGTACTCGGCGTTCATCCACTGAAGCTGATTGTTGATCGCCGAGTGAGTGACCGCGACACCCTTGGGTCGACCGGTCGAACCCGAGGTGTAGATCACGTACGCAGTGTTCGAGAAATGCAAGGGAGACAGGCGATCCGCGTTGACGATCGGTCTGCTGTCGAGCTGCCCATAGTCCAGTGTGTCGATCTCGATGACCCGTGTGCCCGAGGGCAGATCCACGTCGTCCCGCGCAGTGGTCACAACACACGTGGGCTGCGCCGACTCGAGAATGTAGGCGGTGCGGTCGGCTGGGTGGTCGGGATCCACCGGTACCCAGGCTCCGCCGGCCTTGGCAATCGCGTACAGACCGACCATCAAGTCCAAAGACCTGCGGATCGACAGTCCTACAAGCGATTCGGGCCCAACACCCATGGCGATGAGTTGACGAGCCAAACCATTTGCGCGAGAGTCGAATTCGGCGTACGTGAGGCTGGCGCCTTCGAAAATGACAGCGGTGGCATCGGGAGTTCTCTCGACCTGACGCTCGAATGCTTCGGTGATGGTCTGCGAGGCAACGTGGAAGCCGGTGCGGTTCCACAAGGCAACCTTGTTTCGCTCCTCGTCGGTTGCGACAGGAAGATCCCAGACCTTGCGGCTCGTTTCGGCCGAGACGAACTTCTCGAGAAACTCTACGAACCGCGAGTGATTTCGCTGGGCGTCCGCGGGCGCGTACAGATTGGGATTCGACTCGAAGTCGATGTGTGTGCGGGTATCGCCGACGCTCTGATACAGGTTGACACCGAGGTCTTCGATCAAACCCGTGGACAAGATGTGAAGTTCGCCGACGAGGGGCCCGAACGCCAACTCGGTGGAAAACATCATGATGTTGATCCACGGGCCGAAGAATCCGCCCCGGCCCGGCCCGTCACCGCCGCGAACCATGTCCTCGTGTCGGTATCGCTGGTGGCGCAGTGCGCCGGACATTTCGTTCCTGACGTCGTCCAGAAGCTCCTGGACGGTGGTGTCCGCAGTGACGGTCAGTCGCAGCGGCACGACGTTGGAGACCATGCCTCCGGATCGACGCAGCACGGCTGTTGTTCGACCGGAAACGGGCAGACTCAGCGACACGTCCTCTCGCCCGGTCATCTGAGCGAGGTACGCCGCAAACGCCGCGACGACAGTGCCGGCAACAGTGGTCTTCTCGATGCGCTCGAGGAACCGCCCGAGCAGAGCCTCGACGTGGTTGGACAGCGCTGCACTGTCGATCCGACTGACTGGAGCCGGCGCGGCACTTCGACCCGCGAGGCTCGAGATCTCGTCGAGATTCTCGATCTTGTCTGCCCAGTACTTGCGATCGGTTTCGAAACGACTCGACTGGCGGTACTTGTTGTCCACCTCGTAGACGTTCCGGAGATCGGAGGCCTCACTCGGCTCCGGATCCCGGCCCTCCACGCGCGCCGAGTACAGCTCCGCCACACGAGTGACGAACGTCGACGCACCGAATCCGTCGAGAATTGTGTGGTGGACCCGCGTGTACCAGTAGTAGCGATTCTCGCCGAGCCGCAGGATCGTGGCAGAGATCAAGCGGTCCGTGAGCATGTCGATCGGCCGGCTGCGATCTGCTCGCATCCACCGCATGGCAGCGTCGTGCGAGTCGTCTTCACTACGAAGGTCGACGTAACCGACCGAATCATCGAGTGTGGGGTCGATGATCTGGTAAGGCTGGGCGTCGATCTCGAAGATCCGGACGAAGGCCGACCCGATTTCGCGACCGGCGTCTGCGCAGGCCTGCCGAAGGGCGTCAAGTTCCAGAGCACCACGGAGTTCGACGTACTGAGCGATGTTGACCGGAACGGCGGGATCGAGGTGTTGCGCGAACCACATACCGAGCTGGGCCGCGGAAAGCGGGAATGCGTCGGATCGCTGAACGTCTTCCGGCGAGCTGCCGACCTCCGGCTTGCCGCTCCCCAGTTCTCCGTTACCCAGCGAATTCACGCCCACAGCCTCTCTTCCACACCATTGCGCACCCGTGCGAGCCGAACGTCCGATTCGCAGCAGCTACCGACCTCATCCAACCTCGACGAGCCAGAACCACCCATTGTCTCCGATACATAGGTGACAAGAGAAATCCATACCCCGGTGTATCGACGGTTTTGTTGCAATTCGTTACAAATCGCCCAGCTCATCTACCCCCCGATCGCATTGCCGAAACGCACCGTTCAGACGCGGCGCGCGACACCTCTCCCCCTGGGACAATCAATTGCAACCGACGATCTACACCCCAATCCACATCAGTCACCTCGGACAATTTACAGGGCCGCCGGGTACTGGGTGTCTGAGCTCGAACAAGATTCGACAGTCGCTGATCGAGACTATCGGTACTCGCCGACAGACCGACGAAAGAACGCGCCGACCAGCGGTCGGCGCGTTCTTCGATTTACGGTACGAAGCTTCAGGAAAAGCCCACACCAGTCACACTCTTCAGGTGCTCGCTGCTGACCCCTGGAGCCAGCTCCACAAGCTGCAGCCCGTCCGCGGTGACGTCCAGCACTGCCAGGTCGGTGATGATCCGGTTGACGACGCTCTGACCGGTAAGCGGCAGCGTGCAGGCCTCGACGATCTTGGGATTGCCGTCGCGGTCGGTGTGCTCCATCACGACGATGACGCGGCGGGCACCGTGGACCAGGTCCATCGCCCCGCCCATGCCCTTGACCATCTTGCCCGGCACCATCCAGTTGGCAAGGTCACCGGTCTTCGATACCTGCATCCCGCCGAGCACCGCGGTGTCGATGTGACCACCGCGGATCATGCCGAAGGAGAGAGCCGAGTCGAAGAACGCGGCGCCTGAATTGACGGTGACGGTTTCTTTACCGGCATTGATGAGGTCAGCATCGACCTGATCATCGGTCGGATACGGTCCGGTACCGAGGATGCCGTTCTCGCTGTGGAGGACCACCTTGACGCCCTCGGGCAGGTAACTGGGGATCAGCGTCGGCAGGCCGATGCCGAGGTTGACGTACTCCCCCGGCCGCATCTCGGCGGCAGCGCGAGCGGCCATCTCGTGGCGAGTCCAACCGATACGGGTTTCCTCTGCACTGGTCACTTGGTGCCTCCTGAGACGGTCCGCTTCTCGATCCGCTTCTCCTGTGGGCCTGTGTGCACGACCCGCGCGACGAACACTCCAGGTAGGTGCACGTGCGCGGGGTCGATGTCGCCCGGCTCGACGAGGTTCTCCACCTGCGCGATGGTGATCCGGCCGGCCATGGCAGCAAGCGGGTTGAAGTTCATCGCCGTCTTGTTGAAGACGAGATTTCCTTCGGTGTCGCCGTAGTCCGCGTGCACGAGCGCGAAGTCAGCGGTGATCGCCTCTTCCAATACATACGTGCGGCCACCGAACACTGCCGTCGCCTTCGGTGGCGACGCCACGGCGATCGAACCGTCCGGGTTGTATCGCCACGGCAAGCCGCCCTCGGCGATCGGGGTGCCGACGCCGGCCGGAGTGTAGAACGCCGGGATGCCGGTACCGCCTGCTCGCAGCCGCTCGGCCAGCGTCCCCTGCGGCGTCAACTCCACTTCGAGCTCACCGGCGAGATACTGGCGCGCGAACTCCTTGTTCTCCCCCACGTACGACGCCGTCACCCTGGCGATCCGGTGCGCGCCGAGCAGAATGCCGAGACCGTAGTCGTCGACACCGCAGTTGTTGGAGAACACCTCGAGATCGGTGGCGTCGCCGTCGGCGATCGCCGCGATCAGTGCGTCGGGAATACCGCACAGCCCGAAGCCGCCCACTGCGAGCCTGGATCCGCTCGCGATGTCGGCAACTGCCTCAGCTGCCGTATTCACGACTTTGCTCATCCGTTAGTTCTCCTTCTGCTGAAAGATTCCGGCTCGGTGAAGAAGCTTCTCGGCGTGCCGAAGAACGGGAGCGTCGACCATCTTGCCCTCGAACGCGAACACACCACGTTCAGTAGACACCGCGGCAAGCACTCGTGTGGCCCAGTCGATCTCTTTTTCCGAAGGTGCGAAGGCCCCGCGGATGACCTCGACCTGACTCGGATGGATCGCAACCTTCACGTCGAAGCCGACTGCGACGGCATCAGCGGACTCGACGCCCAGGCCGACGAGGTCCTTGATGTCGAGGTACACGGAATCGACAGCCAACCGGCCGTAGCTCTTCGCGGCCAGGAGAGACGTCGATCGGACGTGCTTGGCAACGTCGCGGTACGAACCGTTCGGGTGCCTGCTCGAGTTGCCGCCGAGACCGGCAACAAGATCCTCGGCTCCCCACATGACACCGATGGCGTTCGCAGCAAGCGCGATGTCGGCCACGGCGAGGGCTCCTCGCGGGGACTCGACGAGCGCAACCACGTCCGCCGGTGCGAGCGAGAGGACGTCCTCGGCCGATTCGCACTTGGACAGCATGAGACGCGAATAGTGTGTGCCGTCCAGCGCGATCAGATCGAGTTCGTGATCAGGCGTACCGACCGGATTGACGCGCACGACCGTCCGCTCCGGATCGAGAGGCGTGTCGATCAGGGCTGCACGTGCGGCTTCCTTGTCGGCCGGAGCCACACCGTCTTCGAGATCGAGGATCACGACGTCGGCAACAGCCGCGGCCTTCGCATAGCGCTCGGGACGATCCGCCGGGCAGAACAACCACGCCGGCCCCGGCGGTGTCCACGTCATGAGGACACCTCTGCCGGACGCAGTTGCACCAGTGTCTTGCGCGTGGCCAATGCGACGACGTCACCGTGCTGGTTACGCCCGGTGTGCACGAGCGTCACGATGCCTTCACCTGGACGGCTCTTCGACTCGCGCTTGTCCGCGATGAGCGTCTCGGCATACAAGGTGTCGCCGTGAAAGAGCGGCTTCGGGAAGCTGATCTCGGAGAAACCGAGGTTCGCCACGATGGTGCCCTGCGTCAACTGCGCGACGGACAGGCCGACGATGGTCGACAGGGTGAACATCGAATTGACCAGCCGCACACCGAATTGAGTGTCCTCGCTGTACGCGGCATCGAGATGCAACGCCTGCGTGTTCATGGTCAAAGTCGTGAACAGGACGTTGTCAGCCTCGGTCACCGTCCGGCCTGGGCGATGCTCGTAGATCGCGCCGACCTCGAACTCCTCGAACCAGAGCCCGCGCTGAGTGATCTTCTTGGGGTTCGTCACAGCCCTGCCTCACGAGCGATGAGCATCAACTGCACCTCGGTCGTTCCCTCACCAATTTCGAGGATCTTGCTGTCACGGTAGTGGCGCGCGACGGCGTACTCGTTCATGAAGCCGTATCCGCCGTGGATCTGCGTGGCGTCACGGGCGTTGTCCATGGCAGCTTCGGAGGAAATCAGCTTGGCGATAGAGGCCTGCTTCTTGAACGGCTTGCCCGACAACATGAGTGCGGCCGCGTCGTAGTACGCGGTACGTGCGACGTGGGCACGAGCCTCCATACGCGCGATCTTGAACGCGATGGCCTGGTTGTGTCCGATGGGGCGACCGAACGCCTCGCGTTCCTTGGCGTACTTGATCGACTCGTCGACGCAGCCCTGGGCGGCACCGACGCTCAACGCGGAAATAGCGATGCGGCCTTCGTCGAGGATGCGCAGGAAGTTCGCGTAGCCGCGGCCGCGCTCACCGAGCAGATTCTCTTCGGGGACACGAACATCGGCGAACGTGAGCGGATGGGTGTCGGATGCGTTCCAACCGACTTTGTTGTACGCCGGTTCGGCCGTGAAGCCGGGCGTCGTGGTCGGCACGAGGATCGTCGAGATCTCCTTCTTGCCGCCGTCCTTGACACCCGTGACCGCGGTGACCGTCACGAGCTTGGTGATGTCGGTGCCCGAGTTGGTGATGAACTGCTTGTTGCCGTTGATGATCCACTCACCGCTGTCGAACTTCGCGGTGGTCTTGGTTCCGCCGGCGTCGCTACCCGCACCGGGTTCGGTCAGGCCGAAGGCAGCCAACGACTTGCCGCTGGTGAGCTGCGGAAGCCACTCCTGCTTCTGTGCCTCGTTACCGAAACGGTAGATCGGCATGGCACCAAGGGACACACCAGCTTCGAGAGTGATCGCGACGCTCTGGTCGACCTTGCCCAGCTCTTCGAGCGCCAGGCAGAGTGCGAAGTAGTCGCCGCCCATTCCGCCGTACTCCTCGGGAAACGGCAGGCCGAACAGTCCCATGTCGGCCATCCCGGCCACTACCTCGTACGGGAAGGTGTGGTTGGCGTCGTGCTCGGCAGCAACCGGTGCCACTACGGTCTTCGCGAAATCCGCAACCGTCTTGGCGAGCTGCTGGTATTCGTCCGGAAGCGCTCCGGTGGCAAGGTAATCGGACATCAGGCGTCTTCCTTCTGCGTCGTGTTCTCGGTCTTTACTTCTGCAGTCTCTTCGTCCGCGACAGGTACCACGCGGGCCAGAACCTGATCCACCATCACCTGATCGCCCTGACGGACAAGCACTTCCACGATCCCGTCGATCGGGGACGTCAAGGAGTGCTCCATCTTCATGGCCTCGACCACGACGAGTGGTTGTCCCGCGCTCACTGCCGCGCCGTTCTCGACGTTGACTGCGATGACGGCACCGGGCATGGGGCTGGCGATTTCGGCGTCACCGGCATGCTTGTCCTCACCGCGAACGCTGACTTCGGCTACCTCGCGCACGTGCCAGGTTCCGCCGCCTGCCAGCCACAGACCGCCATCGGTCTGGGCGACGACAAACGTGCGTCGACGTCCGTCGATCACCACCGCCAGTTCGGATCCCGTCAGGGTCGCGCTGAATGCGCGAGGCTGTGAACCTTCGACCTCGACCTTTGCATCCGCGGGAACGCCGACGATCGCAACGTGCGCCGTTCGGGTGCCGGCGGAGAGCCTGATGCTGGTCGGAGCGGGAGTTCCGACGCGCCACCCACTCGGGACGTCCCAGGGATCAACGGATTCCGAAGTTGTCCACCGCGAGAGCCAGCGATACGCCGCGGCAGCAATGAGCACCTCGTCGGAGGCGTCGGCTGCGACAAAGTCTTCGACGCGACGATCGAGCAGACCGGTGTCGAGGTTGCCCGCGATCACATCCGGATCAGCGAGGAGGAACCGTGCGAATTCGATGTTGGTCACGACTCCGAGCACTGCGGTGTCACCGAGTGCGCGATCGAGCTTGCGCAGTGCGCCCGCGCGGTCGGGAGCGTGGGCGATGACCTTGCTGAGCATCGGGTCGTAGTCACTGCCGACGACGGTGCCCGCGAGCAGTCCGGAATCGACGCGCACGCCGGAACCTGACGGCTCGACCAGATCGACGACGCGGCCGCCCGTCGGCAGGAATCCACGGCCCGGATCCTCCGCGTACACACGAGCTTCGATGGCGTGCCCGGTCAGCGTGATGTCACTCTGGGAGAAGGCCAACTTCTCCCCTGCTGCCACACGGACCTGCCATTCGACCAGATCCAGTCCGGTCACCATTTCGGTGACGGGATGCTCGACCTGCAGTCGGGTATTCATCTCCATGAAGAAGAACTCGTCCGGCTTGTCGGCGGAGACGATGAACTCCACGGTGCCGGCGCCGGTGTAATCGACGCTTCGAGCGGTGTTGCAGGCTGCCGCGCCGATCCGGTCACGGGTCACCTGATCGAGCAGCGGCGACGGAGCCTCTTCGATGACCTTCTGGTGACGCCGCTGCAGGCTGCATTCGCGCTCACCGAGGTGAACGACGTTGCCGTGCTGGTCGGCGAGAACCTGGACCTCGATGTGCCGGGGCCGCAGGACGAATCGCTCGAGGAACAGGGTGTCGTCGCCGAACGACGACGCGGCCTCACGGCGGGCACTGCGAAGAGCCTCGGCCAGATTGGCCGGATCCTCGACCAGACGCATTCCCTTGCCGCCTCCGCCGGCCGAAGGCTTGACCAACACCGGGTAGCCGATGTCCTCGGCCGCTGCGATCAGTTCTTCGTCGGTCAGATTGGGGCGAGCGATACCCGGGACCACCGGTACGTCGAACGCGGCAACGGCGTTCTTCGCGGTGATCTTGTCACCCATCACCTCGATGGCGTGCTCGGAGGGGCCGAGGAAGGCGATTCCGGCAGCCGCACAGGCAGCCGAGAACGCCGAGTTCTCCGACAGGAAGCCGTAACCGGGGTGAATACCCTGAGCACCGGTGGACTTGGCAGCGTCGATGACCTTGTCGATGACGAGGTAGCTTTCACGCGCCGCGGCCGGTCCGATGTTGACGGCAGTGTCGGCCTCGCGGACGTGGCGAGCATTCGCGTCGGCGTCGCTGTAGACGGCGACGCTGCGAATTCCCAACTCACGCAACGTGCGGATCACGCGAACCGCGATCTCACCGCGGTTGGCCACGAGAACAGTATCGATAGTGCGCAACTCAGTCATTTCGCTCACATCCGGAAGACGCCGTAGGAGACCGGCTCGATCGGCGCGTTCGCGCACACCGAAAGGGCCAGGCCGAGAACAGTTCTGGTATCTGCGGGATCGATGACACCGTCATCCCACAGCCGCGCAGTGGAGTAGTACGGATTGCCCTGAGCCTCGTACTGCTCGCGGATCGGCGCCTTGAAGGATTCTTCGTCCTCGGCCGACCACGGATTACCCGCGCTGTCGAGCTGGTCACTACGAACCGTCGAGAGCACCGACGCGGCCTGCTCGCCGCCCATGACCGAGATGCGCGCGTTCGGCCACATCCACAGGAAGCGAGGTGAATACGCGCGTCCACACATGGAGTAGTTGCCGGCGCCGTACGAGCCGCCGATGACGACTGTCAGCTTGGGGACCCGTGCACACGCGACTGCCGTGACCATCTTGGCGCCGTGCTTGGCGATGCCGCCGGCCTCGTAGTCGCGTCCCACCATGAAGCCTGCGATGTTCTGCAGGAACAGCAGCGGCACACTGCGCTTGTCGCACAGTTCGATGAAATGTGCTCCCTTCATGGCGGATTCGCCGAAGAGCACGCCGTTGTTGGCGATGATGCCGACCGGGTGGCCCTCGATGTGGGCGAAACCGGTGACGAGCGTCTTGCCGTATTCAGCCTTGAACTCCTGGAACGCGCCACCGTCAACGAGCTTGGTGATGACCTCGTGCACGTCGTACGGAGTACGGGGATCAGTCGGAACGACGTCGTACAGCTCGCTCTGATCGGCGACGGGCGGAACCGTGGAGATGACGTCCCACGGGCGCTCGGAGCGGGGGCCGAGCGTGGCAATGATGTTGCGCACGATCCGAAGTGCGTCGCGGTCATCCTCGGCCAAGTGATCGGTGACGCCGGAAACCTTGGAGTGCAGGTCGCCGCCGCCGAGCTCTTCGGCCGTCACGATCTCACCGGTGGCAGCCTTCACGAGCGGCGGTCCGCCGAGGAAGATGGTGCCCTGGTTGCGGACGATCACTGCTTCGTCGCTCATCGCGGGCACGTAGGCGCCTCCCGCGGTGCATGAACCGAGAACTGCGGCGATCTGGGGAATCCCCTTGGCGCTCATGGTCGCCTGGTTGTAGAAGATCCGGCCGAAGTGCTCACGGTCCGGGAAGACCTCGTCCTGGCGCGGCAGGAAGGCGCCGCCGGAGTCGACGAGGTAGATGCAGGGAAGGTTGTTCTGCAGCGCAACTTCCTGCGCGCGCAGGTGCTTCTTCACCGTCATCGGGTAGTAGGTGCCGCCCTTGACCGTCGCGTCGTTGGCAACGATGACGCACTCGCGACCCGACACACGGCCGATACCGGTGATGACGCCGGCGCCCGGGCACTCGTCGTCGTACAGGCCGTTGGCCGCCAGTGGGGACAGCTCGAGGAAGGGGCTGCCCTGGTCGAGCAGCGAGTCGACGCGATCTCGCGGCAGCAACTTCCCTCTGCTCACGTGACGCTCGCGAGAGCGCTCGTTGCCACCCAGCGCTGCTTGCGCCAGTTTCTTCTTCAGTTCGTCCACCAGAACGGTGTGATCGGACCGGTAGCCCGATCCTTGCGTGATTCCACTGGGAGTCATCCCGCCGCCTTCGCCATGAGTTAATGCTCGATAACTGAAACTAGATTAACTATGATTAACTGAGTTGTCCAGAACACAAGCGAAGAAAGATCGAGAGAATGACCTCTGAGCAGGTAGCAGCTCCGACGCGACGCGATCAGATGAAGGCCGACCGTCGACGTCAGCTCTTGGACGCCGCCGCACGGTTGATCGCCGAACGCGGATTCGTGAGTGTGCGACTCGAAGACCTCGGCGCGGCCGTCGGTATCAGCGGCCCGGCCGTGTACCGGCACTTTCCGAACAAGGACGCCGTCCTCGTGGAACTTCTCGTCGGCATCAGCACGCGCCTGCACGAAGGAGGTTCTGCGGCAGCGGAGGCAGCGGACTCACCGAGCGCCGCACTCGACGCACTGGTGGAGTTCCACCTCGACTTCGCACTGGGCGAGCCGGACCTGATCCGCATCCAGGACCGCGACCTCGAAAGCTTGCCGGCCGACGCGCGTCGACAGGTACGCCAGACGCAGCGCAAGTACGTCGAGGTCTGGGTCGGGGTGCTCGAGCAACTCGATCCCCAACTCGATCAGGCGGACGCACGAATCAAAGCGCATGCCACCTTCGGTCTGATCAACTCGACCCCTCACAGCGCCAACCCCGCTTCGCCGGCACGCGCGCGTCGAGTCCTGCGGGATATGACGCTCGCCGCACTGCGCACCCACTGAAACCGGACACGGCACAATCGGTGGCAGACTGGTTACACCAGCTAACAGATGAGGGTGCCGAACGTGGAAGACAGCAGTGGGGTCAGCAGGGCCGATTTCGCCGAACTGCGGACCGAGTTCTCCCGCTTCATGATGTTGTACCAATTCGGAATCTCCGAACTTATGACCAAGGTGAACATCCTCAAGGACGAGTTCACTCACATCAATCAGTACAGCCCTATCGAACACGTCACGTCACGGGTCAAGTCACCGGACAGCATCCTGCGAAAGGCTCAACGCCTGAACGTCCCGCTGACGATCGACGACATCTCGAAGAACATCTTCGACATCGCTGGAGTACGTATCACCTGCAGCTTCATTTCCGACACGTACCGAATCGCCGAGATGCTCACCAGCCAGACGGACCTTCGGGTGATCGAGCGCGAGGACTACATCGCCGATCCGAAACCCAACGGCTACAAGAGCTTGCACTTGATCGTCGAGGTCCCGGTTTTCATGAGTGACCGCGTCAGGCACGTACCGATCGAACTTCAGATCCGCACGATCGCGATGGATTTCTGGGCGAGCCTCGAACACAAGATCTACTACAAGTACAACCGCGAGGTTCCCGTCGAACTCCTTGACGAACTCACCGAGGCTGCAGCCGCGGCACACCGCCTGGACGTCAAGATGGAACGACTCAACGACGAGTTCGCCAAAATCAAAGCGCTACCGCATCCTGACGACGAAATCCTCGAGCAGGATCTGCCGGCGCAGTTCCTCGAGGCGCTGCATCTTCAGCGACGGGCGCTCTGAATTCGGTCCCCCTCCCCTGAGCGAACGCGCCTTTCGGCGCATCTGAGGCGACGAAAGTGCCGTTCGCTCACAACTGGGGTCGGACAACTAGGGCAAACAAAAAGAAGTGCGCCCTCCCGAACTTCGGGAGGGCGCACTTCTCGAATTGGGTCGGCTTGCTATTTCTTGCCAGTGACGGCGCTGTAGCCGATCGAGAGCACGGCCGCCGCGGCGATGCTGATGATCCAGCGGATCCAGTCGATTCCACCCGTGTCGCCCTTGTCCGAGATCGCCCCCCAGACCCAGTACCCGATAAGCGCTCCGGCGATACCCAGCACGACGGTCACGATCATGCCGTACTGCTGCTTACCTGGCAGTACGAGACGAGCCAGGATTCCGATGACTGCGCCGAAAATGATGGTTCCGATAATTTGCCCCATGACAGCCCCTCTCACACGTCGTGCATGCACGCGGACGGAAGATCACCGCTCAGGGAAACAATAGCCACAGTCACACACAACTGTCGCTTGTTGACCGAATTGTTGTCCGAGATGCAACCTCGACGCGTTACATCCACGACATTCGCGAGTTATTTTTTCGCAATCAAGCGGACCTACCGTTCCCATCCATGCCAACTTCCGTAAAACTGCCGAACAGCGAGCTCGCGCGACTCGCCAACAAGCCGCCCTGGTACCGATCACTGTTCGTGCAATTGATCGCCGCTATCGTCATCGGTGTTCTCATCGGCTGGTTGTGGCCGGAATTCGGCGCGAACCTCAAGCCCCTCGCCGACGGGTTCATCAAGCTGATCAAAATGCTGATCGCGCCGATCATCTTCTGCACCGTTGTGATCGGGATCGCCCACGTCGGGGATCTGAAGGCCGTGGGGCGTATCGGCGTCAAAGCACTCATCTACTTCGAAGTCGTGACCACCTTCGCCCTGTTGTTCGGGCTGCTCATCGGAAATCTGATGAAGCCGGGTGCGGGATTCAACATCGATCCGGAGACGCTGGCGAACGGTGCGGACGCCGTGGCCGCCAAGACCGGAAGTGGCGAACTTCCCCACACCGTCGAATTCCTGCTCAATATCATTCCGGTGTCGATAGTTTCGGCCTTCGCCGAGAACGCACTCCTCCAAGTCCTCTTCTTCGCCGTACTGTTCGGGCTCGCATTGGCCAAGGCGGGTGAGAGTGGACCACCGATCGTGTTCGAACTCGTCGATCGTCTGAGCCATCTGTTCTTCACGATCATCGGCTGGATCATGAGACTGGCGCCGTTGGGCGCTTTGGGCGCGATGGCGTACATCGTCGGTCAGTACGGGATCGCTTCGCTCGGAAGTTACGGAAAGCTGATCGCCGCATGCTATCTCGCCGCCGTCCTGTTCATCCTCATCCTGGCCGCGATAGTCAGGTACTTCGCGGGCGTGAACCTGTGGAAATTCGTCAAGTACATCAAGGACGAACTCTTCCTCGCTTTGGGAACGGCGTCGACCGAAGTAGTTCTGCCCCGAATCATGGTCAAGCTCACCAACGCCGGATGCTCGCGCACTACAACAGGATTGGTGGTGCCTACCGGCTACTCGTTCAATCTCGACGGCGCAACGCTGTACCTGTCGATCTGCATGCTGTTTCTGGCGCAGGCACTCGGCGTGGACCTGACACTCGGTGAACAGATCACTGCCGTCCTGGTTCTGATGCTCACCTCGAAGGGAATGGCCGGCGTGCCGGGATCGTCATTTCTGGCGCTGTCGGCCACCGTGGCCGCAATCGGTCACGGCGCAATTCCAGTTGCCGCAGTCGCTCTCCTACTGGGCGCCGATCGAATCATGGATTCGATGCGGGTGTCGGTGAACCTGCTCGGGAACTGTGTCGCAACCTTCGTGGTCGCCAATTGGGAGGGGCAGCTCGACAAGGAGCGCATGCGCCGAGTGCTCGACGGAGAAGACGTTCCACCGCTCGAGGAAGTCGATCCGATCACGGGGAAAACCGTTCCGGCACCCGAAACCGAAGGCATCCTGACCCGATAGGTAGGTGCCGGCTGCTGTTTGCACATCGGAAATCGGTGCTGAAAAGTCGCGGGGGCAGACTTCACTGGAAAATCCAGACCGACAGCTACAAAAGCAAATATTTGCAGATGGCGGCAACCTTGCCGTCAAGGGTCCGTTGAATCTACAAATATGGCACTTGCGCTGCACCGACTCCACTTCGCTGAAAAGCAACTTGCGACATCTAGATATTGCCCGACGGTTGCCGCAGTGGCGATTCACAATTCAGCGAACGGGCAGCATTATATTTGCCGGAATTAGAAGGACTAAAGTCCGGTGTTCGACCGACGAATAGACTCGAGCGGGTAAAAATCAATCAGCTCCGAAAGCCTTATTCTGCATGCATTTATGCCGTGCCAGCTGCACTTATGCTGATAGTTTCCCGCAATAAGCTGTTGCGGGATTGATCATATGGCCCTCGGTTCAAATTGTCCGAATGGTCACCTATTGCTATCGTAACCTTTGCGAAGGACTGGACCCAATTGCCCAGCAAAGGAATACAGTGACCGCATCCATGCAGGATATTGAACACTTGTCCACTAATCGACTTTCGGTGGTTGTTCCGGTATTCAACGAAGAGAACGCGGTTTCCGGCTGCATCGAGCGTCTACTGACCGAGTCGGAAATCGATGAGATTCTGATTGTCGACAACAACTCGACGGACGGTACTGCATCGATCATCCAGGAGTTCGCCGAGAAGTACGACAAAGTCAGATATGTCTTCGAGGCCCGCCAAGGCGTCGTACACGCCCGGAACGCGGGCTTCGACGCCTCGACCGGCAACATCATCGGTCGTATCGACGCGGACACACGGGTACAACCGGGATGGGCAGATGCGGTCAAGGGTTTCTTCCAACGCAGCACCGCTCATTCAGCAGTTGCCGGACTCACCTACCTCTTCGAATCGCCGTTTGCTCGAATCCACCGCTACGCACTGGACAGGCAGGTGAAGCAGGGGAAGTTCGATTGCGAACGTCAAGTACTCGCTGTCGCCGGAGCGAACATGGCGATCAGAAAAAGCGCATGGTTGTCGGTCCGCGAGCAAGTCAGTGACCGGCCGGACATCCACGAAGATATCGACCTTTCACTGTGCCTTCGGGAGGAAGGGATGACGATCGGTCAGATCGCCGACATGCGAGCAGAAACGTCCGGTCGACGCGGTGAAACCCCTCCGTTGGAGTACCTGAAGTACAACCAAGCATCCGAATCGGTTCTGCACCTTCACAACATCATGAATTGGCGCCTCAAACTGACCATCTGGGGCGACTCGATGCTCCATGCGCTCGTGTGGCCCGTCTACCGCATCTACAACTTCGAGCAGGAGCGCCTGGAGTTCAGGCGCTTGTTCGGCATGTCGAAAGGTCGAATCATGCCAGTTCACCAGTAACCCATCGAATTTCGCTAATCGCCGAAGGTTCGCAGCCACCGAATTTCACGACAGTTTCAACGCCGTGATGCGGTCTTCACTGGAACGCAACAGCACCTTCTCCCCCGCCCACAGCTCGCGCGGCATCACCCAAGGCGTGAACTCGTCGTCCCCGTCCTGGACGACTTGGACCTCCCAACTCCGTTGGCCGGTCCTGACATCTGTTCCGTAGACGTTGCCCTCGTCGATAACGACATCCCCGTGCCAGGCGATCTCTCCGGCGCGCTCGGCGTTCGAGCGCCACAGGACCTCCCCGGTGAGCAGGTCCACGAACTGGACCTCGGGCTCGGAACCGGAGCGGGTCACGGCGATCACGTTGCCGATCACCGCCAACGACTGTGCGGTGTCGAAGACTTCACTGTTGGACCACAATTTCTCGCCCGAAGTCCGGTCGAAACCGCTGTGTCCCAGAATGATCGGAGTCGATCCTCCCGCCGGATCATCTCGGCTGTATCGTCCGCCGTAGTACGAGGACTCCGAAGGCAGTTCGTCCGTCCTGGCGAACTCGCGCCCGTACTGATCGAGCGCGTACTCACTTGTCGGACGGCAATTGCCTTCGCAACCGCCATCCGACACCAATGTCACCCCGTCGGACGATGTGTGCGCGGTCGAACAGGTGGAGTAACCGTGTACCCACCGCTGTTCGCCGGTCTTCACGTCGAATCCCAAGGACTCGTCGAGAGCGATCACGCCCAGGTCGCCGTGAACCGACATCACCGGATCGACGTATCCGGCTTCCCACGATCCACCGACGTCGAACGCTTTGGACCAGTTCGCTTCCGGATCGTCGACGGTTCCGCTGTGCACGCGAACGTCGTTGCTCTCGATATCACCTTCGAGCGCGAGTACGGTGTCGCCCGAGACAACCGCGACGATCGGCGACCACGGTGTCTTGATGTCTCGCCGCTCTCCCGTCTCGATGTCGAACAGCGAGTACGAACCACCGGATACGTACGGCCCGGAGAAACACAGCACCGAACTGCCGAGCAGAGTCTCGGAGCAACCACCGATGTCGACCGCCGACGTGCGCCAACGAACTGTGCCATCTTCGGCGTCCAATCCGACCAATTCTGCGTCGTCCAACGAATACGCCTGACGATCCGGCATACCGATCATCGTGACCACGAGTGATCCGGCGTCGATGAATCCGCCCATGTCCATGTTGAATTCGGTTCCAACAAGTGGGCTCCGGAAGATCGCGAACTCGCGCCCGAGAATCTCGGAGGCCTCGACGCTCCATAGCGGCGACGAGATCGCTGTCGGTTCGGAACTCGTCGACGTGACCACCGTGGCGATGGCGGCAGTGACGGTGACTACGGCTGCGGCGGCCGCGATCCGAAGTCGCGATTTCGGGGAGAATCTGGTGGTCATCGAATCTCCAAGCCTTCGGTCGTCGCGAGAAACTCCAACTGCGCGAACGTCATCGGATCGTTCGGGATCGCAGCCGACGACGAAACCGAGACTTGGGTCCCATTCGGGCGGGTGACGACCACCGACCTGCTCGTTTCCTGCGTCGATTCTGCTTTCGAGCCGTCATTTGTCATGGGCACGGTCGCGTAGTTCCGTTCGTCTCGCTCGATCACGGATCCATCCGGTCGCGTCACGACCTCCAAGGGGTGCCCGTCGTAGGAAGGGTCGTATTTGTTGGGCTCCGTAGGGAGTGGTTGTCCGCCGGTAATTGTCATGTTGAGCGTCGACTCGCTGTCTCCCGTCCGGGTGAGAAGTCTCTGACATGCAGTGGACTTGTCATTCTCCGCCACCGTCAGAGTGCCCGGTCCGGTATCAAGAATCGGAAAACCCGGAGGTACAGCGCGCCATCTGACTTCGAGTACCGCGTTGAGACGTTCGATCGTCGCGCGATCGAGTTCGGCCACGTCGCCAGAGTCTCGGGGGATCCCGTGGCACCCGGGCGAAAGCGGTGCCGTACCCGGCGGAGCAGGCGTCGTGATTCGCAGTTGCGGCAGGCTGACCAAGGACACCAGTTCGTCGATGGTCAGTGGAAGCGCGCCGCTTGCCTGAACCTCGGCGCCGACTCGATCGGCAGTGTCATCGAGATAGGCGTGAACTCGTGTGCCATCGATGCCGTAAAGGAACGCCGAACGAGAGAGAGTGCGTTGTCCGTTGATTTCACTCCACGAGTCCTGCACGTCCACAACTGAACCATCCGCGAGTGAGCGACGTTCGACGAGAGAACCGGCAATGCACGGAGGAACCGGCGCCTTACTGCTGTTGACCGAGACCGACAGTCCACCACTGGCCTCGCCTCGAAGTATTGTCGCCGACGCATCAGTGGACGCCAGATCCTCGATCGTCCATCCCTCGGGTAACTCGTCCGAGGTCGACGGTGCCGAGATCGGACCGAACTGGAGTGATCGGCTCGGACTGGCGAACTTGATCTCGACGCCGTCCGGAATCGCATCGGCGACCGCATCCGACATCGATACAGCTTTGGCGCCGGAAAACCACGGAAAACGTGGGTCGTCGTACGCGTCGTCGCCACCTGTCGATGTGAAGATCGAGATTCCGTGTTCGTCGTCCGGCGCTTCGACGCTTTCACAACCCGGAATCGTGGTCGGGTACACCGCGCTCGGCGTGACGTACGAGAATTCAGGCAGGTCCTCCGGCGCCATCTCTTCCGGTGTGGACGTCATGCTGATCGACGAAGTCGCAGCTACCGAGATGTCATCGGACGGCGAACTGCTCCACCGATCCACCAGCCCGGCAACCACTGTCCCGCCGGCGATCAGGGAGACGACCGTCAGCGCGAAGGTCCACTTCTCGGCCCGCTTCAAATCGGTTTGCTCCTTCGACACGTACCCTCGCAGTCACCGTCACGGCTCGCCCCCGATGCGCGTCGCCTCTGGAATTCCTGTCGCGATCACAGCAATTTCTGTTACCAACCGGATGGTTTCCTATCGCGCGGGCTCCGTATGAACACAGAAGAACGGGGTGCCAGTTGCTGTGCAACCGGCACCCCGTTCTGACTGCCTGAGTGCTTACACCCTCACAGGCACCTGATTCGGGTCTGGATCGGAATCCGGATCCTGCTCGATCGGAATCCGTCGAATCGCTTCACCCTCGATGTCGACGTTCGGCAGGATCTTGTCGAGCCACGCCGGCAACTTCCATGCCGAATCACCGAGAATCGACATGACCGCAGGGATCACGATCATGCGGATGATGAAGGCGTCGAAGAAGACTGCAGCCGCGAGGCCGAAGCCCATCATCTTGCTTGTCGTCTCCGAGGACAGCATGAATGCGCCGAACACGGAGATCATGATGATGGCCGCCGACGCGACCACGCGAGCACCATGGGTGTAGCCGGAGATGATGGCGTCCTTGGCCGACAATCCGTGCACGTATTCCTCGCGCATTCGCGTCACGAGGAACACTTGATAGTCCATCGCCAACCCGAAGACCACACCGATCATGAAGATCGGCAGGAACGAGATGATGGGTTGTGTGTGCTCGATCAGCCCGAAGTCGCCCTCCTGGAAGATGGCCACCGTGGCGCCGAAGGTCGCACAGACGGAAAACAGGAATCCGAGAGTTGCGGTCAGCGGCACCAGGATCGAGCGGAAGACGACCATCATGATGATGAACGCCAGCCCCACAACCACGATGAGATACGGGATGAGCGCGGAACTGAGCTTCGACGACATGTCGGCAACGATCGCGGTTTGCCCCGCTACACCGAGTTCTGCGCCTTCCGATTTCACCGTCGATCCGTAATCCCGGATCTGATTCATCAGCTCGTGGGTTTCGGGGCCGCTCGGTGACATCTGCGGGGTGACCGCGATCAGCGCAGAGTTGGCGCCCGCCATCGGGTTTGCTGCGTCCGGTCCGTTTCCGACCCACATCAACTGATCCGGAGTTGCGACGTTGTCGAGGCCCTTGATGTGCGCGACAGTGCCTTCGGCAATCGCGGTGATGTCGGTGCCGTCAGGCGCGTCGAGCACGACGAACAATTCGCCATTGACGCCTTCACCGAACCCACGTTGCAGCAGGGCAAGTGCCGGCCGCTCTTCGTCCTGAGTGAACGAGAGTCCGAGTTCGAGCTTCGTCATCGGAATAGCCGCGATCACCAGAAGCACCAGCGCAGCACCCGCGATCGGCCACGGGTACTTGGTGACTATCTTGGCCCAGCGATGTCCGTTGGATTCCATCGTCTCGGGCTCGTCACCGTGGCGCAGCCCGGGGATACGAGGCGAGAACGCGAATCGGCCGAAGATACCCAGAACCGCTGGGATCAATGTGATTGCGCCGAGCACAGCGATGATGACGGCAACCGCTGCCGAGATTCCCATCTGCGTGATCATCGGAACCCCGACCACCGCCAGGGCCGCCAGCGCAACCACCACTGTCAGGCCTGCGAATACGACAGACGAACCGGCAGTACCTACTGCGCGTCCGGCGGCGGCTTCCCTGGTTCCGCCCAGGTTGAGCTCACTGCGGTAGCGCGACACGATGAACAACGCGTAGTCGATCGAGACTGCGATGCCGATCATCGTGACGATTCCCGTGACGCCTTCGTTGATGTCGAAGAAGCCCGAGCCGAGGGTGACAGTCAGAGTGGCCAGCGCAATTCCCAGAATTGCAGTGAACAACGGGATGAACGCCGCGATGAGTGCACCGAACGCCACGATCATCACGATGAACGCCACCGCGAAGCCGAGCATCTCCGACAGACCGCCCGCGGCCTGCACCTGCATCATCGAGCCGGTTCCTTCGACTTGCAAGCCGCCGGTGCGGAACTTTGCCATCAAGTCCAGGAACGCGGTCTTGTTGGCCTGCGTCTGATCCTCGATGCGAATCGACTGATTGAGCTGGATCAGCCCGACCTTGCCGTTGTCGCCGAGAACGGCCGACGCCACCGCTGGATTTGCCTCCGCGAGAGTGACCGGATTGACGATCTTCTCGGGATCGACGATGTCCGGCAACGTCTTCGCCTGCGCGATCAACTGATCGATCTGATCGCTGTGCGCGGCAAGCCCGTCGTCTGCCGCGATGAGAATGCTGGTCGACGCCTGAGTTTGCTGCTCCGCTGCCGCTGCAAAGTTCTCGTTCATCAACTCGGTCGCACGCTGTGAATCAGTGCCCGGAAGATTGAATTCTTTGGAGAACGTCGGATTTGTGGCGCTGATAGCGCCCCCCACCACCGCGATCACGATAATCCACGCGGCCACCACAAGATACTTGTGGCGGAAAGCGAACTTCCCCAACCTGTAAAGATACGTAGCCAACGTAGGCCTCTCTCGCCGTGGACTGGTCTGTCCGAAGAACACGGAGTCTTTCGGTGCCAAGGTCATACGGTACGGACCGACCGGCTCGTTGGCACCTGGTATATCTGCGAAAACGGCATATCCGGCGCGCTCTCCGAGTCCTTTTCAGACCGCTCGGTACCGTGGACACGACACGGGCAGGCGCCTCACCAGAGCAGACGTCGCGTAGCACGAAAGGCAATCCCATGAATCACGGCCAGGCCGTCGATCGCGATCTCCTCCTTGCAGGCCAACAGCGACTCGACGCGCGGGGGCCACGATTGACGGGATCACCTTCGCACCACGCGGTGGTGGAGGAAGTCGCGAACGAACTGACCGAACTGGGCCTCGAAGTCCGGCGTGATTCACACACTTTCGAACGCTGGGATCTACCGGCAACGTCTGACGGACTTCGCATCGAATTGCCCACGGGGCCGATCAAGGTTTCGTCCGCATTCCCCTACTCGGGATTGACCGGCCCTCAGGGAATCTCCGCTCCCCTGGTCCACGTCAGCGCGCGACGCCCCAAGTGGTCCTTGGCCAAGGGCGCGATCGCAGTGATCGAGGTCCCGCACATCGATCTTCCCCGCAAACTACTGGTCAGCGAGTGGGGTCCGATCGCCACCGACGAGACTCTTCGAAATCCGGTTCTCTCCGCGACTCTTCTTGGCCCGAAACTCGACAAGGCCCGCAAAGCCGGAGTGCTCGGCGTGATCGCGGTGTGGCGTGACATCGCTCCGGACAACGCGCTGGGACAATATCTTCCGTTCACGCAGCCGTACCACGACATCCCCGCCGTCTGGGTGGCCGGCGACGAGGGCAGGAAGGTTGTCGCTGCAGCTCGTTCGGGCCAGCGGGCCACTCTGGTTCTGGATGCAACTCTGCATCCGGACACCCGGACCGACACGGTGTGGGCGGTATCCCCGGGGACATCACCGGAAGAGACGATTCTGCTCATCACTCACAGCGACGGAACCAACGGCGTCGAGGAGAACGGGCATCTGGGAATGTTGGCCTTGGCGCGGCACGCCGTCGCGCAGCCGCATCGACGGTCGTACGTTTTTGTGCTGACGACCGGCCACCTTCGCATTCCAGCGGTGTCCAAGCACGGACAGGCAACGTCCACCTGGCTCGAAGCACACCCCGAGATGTGGAAGGGCGAAGACGGTCAGGCGCGCGCAGTAGCGGGGATCGCAATCGAACACCTCGGCGCACTGGGCGATACCGAGAACACCTCGATCGGCAGCTATTCGTTGGAGACCACTCCGGAACCGGAACTGCTCTACGCGACGAGTCGGGAAGTACACGACATCGTTGCACCGCTGTGGCGCGACATCGGGGCAGGCGATCGCCGAATCGTGGCGCCAGGACCGGTCATTCATTTCGGTGAGGGTGAACCGTTGTTCGAGCGGAAGATACCGGCGGTCGCCTTGGTGACGGCGCCGCAGTACCTGCTCGCTCTGCGTGACGCCGACACAGTCACGCACGTCGATCTCGACGCGATGGTCAAACAGGTCGAAAGTTTCCGCGATCTGCTCGACGCCTTCGACGCAACCGACACCGCGGCTTTCGGTCCGGTGGTCTCGCGCTCGGTGTTCGCGAAGTTCTCGGCGCTACTTCAGTTGATGCAGATTTTGTCGAAAGCCAAGAAATAGTGCTGTGCGCCTTTATTAACCGCGGGCGGTTAATAAAGGCGCACAGCACTTGGGGTTACTTGTCGTGAATGATCACGCCACGGATGTTCTTGCCGTCACGTAGATCCTGGTAGCCCTTGTTGACGTCTTCGAGGCTGTAGGTGTTGGTGATCAGTTCGTCGAGCTTGAGCTGACCGGCATCGTAGAGACGCAGCAGTCGCACGATGTCGTACTGCGGATTCATGGACCCGAACAACGTGCCCTTGATCGTCTTCTGATTCAGCGTCAGGTCGGTACCCGACACGTGAACGGTCAGCTTGGCGGGGTCGGCGAGTCCCGTGATCACCACGGTGCCACCCTTGCCGATCACTGCCGTCGCTGCACTGACCACGTCCTCGTCGACGGTGCCGACAAGGATGAGCGCAGCGTCGGCACCCTGTCCCCACGTCAGCTCGTTGACCTTGGCAGCAGCGCTCTCGGCGTCTGCAAAGGCATGGGTTGCACCGAACTTCAGTGCGGTCTCACGCTTGAGAGCAACCGGATCGACCACAACGACGTACTTGCAGCCGGCCGAAACGGCGCCCTGGACGGCGTTGATGCCGAGACCACCGATGCCGTAGATCACAGCGGTGTCACCGGCGCGAAGGTTACCGGCATTTACTGCCGTTCCCCAACCCGAAGGCACGCCGCAGCCGACGACCACCGCTGTCTCCAAGGGAAGCCAGTCGTCGATCTTGACTACCGAGTGCTGAGAAATGGTGGCGCGCTCGGAGAACGTTCCCAACATGCACATTCCGCCGAAATCCATTCCGTTGCCGTGGAAACGGAAGGAACCGTCGGGCATCGAGCCTTCGAGGATGGTGGCACCCATGTCGCAGAGGTTCTGGCGACCGGTCGAGCAGTAGCGACAGGTGCCGCAGTTGGGGATGAAGCTACACACGACATGGTCGCCCGGCTTGACCTTCGTGACGCCTGGGCCGACCTCTTCGATGATGCCCGAGCCTTCGTGTCCGCCGACGATCGGGTAACGCGGCGGGAGATCACCGTCGGTCAGGTGCAGATCCGAATGGCACAGTCCGGCAGCGGTGTACTTGATCAGTACCTCACCCACACCCGGGCCGTCGAGGTCGAGTTCCATGATCTCGAAAGGCTTTCCGGGCTCGAGCAGTACAGCAGCTTTGGTCTTCACTGGTGATCTCCTTGATTGTCGGACGAGAGAATGAGCGATGGGGTCGGTCAGAGAGCGATGTTGACGGCCTTGGTCTGGGTGTAGAGATCGATAGCCGAAGCGCCGAGCTCGCGGCCCCAGCCGGACTGCTTGTATCCACCGAAGGGCATTGCAGTGTCGAAGCCGTTGTACTGGTTGATCCACACCGAACCGGCCTTCAAGCGCTTCGCCGTGCGGTGAGCCTTGGAAATGTCCCGGGTCCAGATGCCGGCGGCCAAGCCGTAGATGGAATCGTTTGCGGCAGTGATCGGTCCGTCGTCCGCATTGAACGGCAGCGCCGCCACGACGGGTCCGAAGATCTCCTCCTGAACGATGGAGAATTCGGGCTTGACGTCAACGAAGACGGTCGGCTCGACGAAGTAGCCCTGATCGCCCCAGCGGTTGCCGCCCGTCAGTGCACGTGCGCCGTCGGCGATTCCCTCACGCAGGTAGCCGGTCACCTTGTCGAACTGCTCCTGCGAGACCAGGGGTCCGAGCTGGGTGGTGGGATCGAGGCCGGGTCCGATCTTGACCTGACTCGCTGCGTGCGCGACGGCCTCGGTGAACTTCTCGAAGATGGTGTCCTCGACGTACAGACGAGTACCCGCAACGCAGCACTGTCCGTGGTTGAACAGCCACGCGTTGAGCGAACCCTCCACCGCGGAATCGAAATCGGCGTCGGCGAACACGATATTGGGGCTCTTGCCACCGAGCTCGAGCGTAACCTTCTTCAGATTGCCCTTGGCGGCGTCGACGATCTTCTTACCCACCTCGGTGGAACCGGTGAACGCAACCTTGTCCACGTCGTCGTGGCCGGACAGAGCAGCACCTGCATCGCCGAAGCCGGGAACGATGTTGACGACGCCGGGCGGGAAGCCTGCTTCTTCGAAGACCTCCGCGAGAAGCAGTGCGGTGAGCGGGGTCTGCTCAGCGGGCTTGAGGATCACCGTGTTGCCGGCGGCGAGCGCGGGGGCGAGCTTCCACGACGACATCAGCAGCGGGAAGTTCCACGGCACGATCAGTCCACAGACGCCGATCGCCTCACGCAGGGTGTAGGCGTGGAACTCGCCGCCCGGAGAGAAGGGCATCGACACGTTGACGGTGCTGCCTTCGATCTTGGTGGCCCAACCCGCGTAGTAGCGGAAAACGTCTGCGGCCCAAGCCACGTCGACGGCGGTGGCGATGGCAACGGACTTGCCGTTGTCGAGAGCTTCGAGCTGACCGAATTCCTCGGCACGAGCACTGAGAATGTCGCCGACGCGCCAGATCATCCGCTCGCGCTCGTTTGCCTTCATACGTGACCAGGGGCCGTCCTCGAAAGCCGTTCGAGCGGCACGTACCGCGCGGTCGATGTCTTCGGCCTGACCGTGTGCCACGTCTGCGAGCTTCTGTCCGTCAGCCGGGTTGTACGTCGCGAAGGTCTGACCCGAAGCGGCGTCGACGAATTCGCCGCCGATGTAGAGCTTCTTCGGTCCGTTCAGGAAACCCTGTACCGCGGAACTGATGGTGTGTTCGGCTACTGCCGTCATCGGAAACTCCCCTGAAGTAGTGAGGTGCGAATGTGATGCACGCCATACTTCCGCGCTTCCAGGGGTGCTAACTGTCCGAACTTTGTACAACTGAAGTCGGACAGCAAACTACACAGTGATGTCGAGCGCCCGCATCCGTGTATAGAGAGTGCTTCGGCTGATTCCGAGTTGCGCCGACGCGTGAACCTTGTTGCCGCCGCAGTCTTTCAACGCTCCGATGATCGCCTGGCGCTCGGCTTTCTCCCGCCCTGCCAACCGCGACACCTTGGTCGTGGTGCGATAGTCCTCGGGCAGATCAGCGACGTCGATGCGATTGCTCGAGCGTTCATCCGAGGCGCGATTCAACACGACGCGCAATTCGGCCAGGTTGCCCGGCCAGTTGGCCGCCGCGAGTGCTTCGGCAGCGCTGGCGGTCAACCTCAGTTCTGGCGAGATCCCCTCCAACATGACTTGTGCCAACTCGGCGATCTCAGCCTGTCGCTCGCGCAGTGGGGTGATGACAACCCGGGAGGCGCATCGTGAGAGCAGCGCGGCGATGGTCGGCGGAAGATCAACTGCCGCTCCGCTGGTCAGTACGATTTTCGGCCCCTCGGCGCTGGCGTCGATCAGGTCTGCGACCAGCGGCAACACCGAGTCAGGAAGGAGTTGTACCTGTTCGATCACGACCACGCCCGAACGCTTACGGGCTGCTCGCACGAGATCGGTGACCCACTGCTCACGGCCGTCGAACGCGATTCGCGTGGCATCGAGCCAACTCGCATCGACACTGCCGACGACATCCGATGCTGCCGAGGTTCGGCCGGATCCCGCTTCACCAGAGATCGCCACGGCGGCAGAGGTTGCCCGCGCCCGCATCAGGTCGCGCCGCAGTCGTTCGCCCGGAGACGGTGCCCGCTCGTGCGTTCTGCGGATCGGTGCCCGTTCCCGTTGGAGTGGTTCGACCAGGAAGAGCGCACCACCGTCAGCCCCGGAAATCCGGTCGGCTTGAACTCGCGCCAGAGCGCCGGACGCCAATTCGACTGTCACCAATCGTGATTGGTCCGGATTCAGGTCGGCAATCAAGGAACGGAGCGATACATGGTCTGCGGTGTCGAGCAAATCCAAAGCGGTTCGGTTGCTCAGCAGGATGTCGTCGCCGATGGCCGCGACGGCAATGTGGCGCTGATGTGAAACTCGCTGGAATGCGTCGACCAGCCGCTGCTCCGATGCTTTCGAGCCTTCGAGCAGCCGTTTCTCGATGTCCGCTGCAGCACGCGCAAGGAAGGGCGCGAACAGTGGGTTGGCCTGCGAGACAACGCCGGTCATGTCGAGAATGCCTTCGACACGACGTGTGACGGGATGCAGGATCGGCTGTCCATAGCAGCTCAAACCCTTGAGGCTGTCGAGGAAATGCTCGTCACCGTGGATCACCACGCTTCGTCCGACCTCGAGGGGCGTACCGAGCGCGTTGGTGCCGGCGTGCTCTTCGCCGAAGCGTGAACCGTTGACGACGCCCAACCGCTCGATCGTTCGCTCGACGCGACTGTCGGAGTACACCGAAGCGACGACGCGGCATTCTCGATCGGCAAGCAGCACGCAGAAACCGGTGCCCGCGATCTGTTGCGAAACTTCGTCGAGCACGGGTGCGGCTGCCCGGAGCAGACGAGACTCACCGTCCTGCTCCTCGGTGTCCACGGCGATGGCCGACGACGGGTCGAGGCCACTGAGTCGAGAACGCTTCCAGGAGAGCGCGATCTCGGGGCGTACCGGCTCACGCTCCCCTGGGTTCGCGGACATACTCTCAGGCCTGACCGATCAATTCGATCGCCTGTTCTCGCATCGCGATCTTGCGGACCTTGCCCGTGACTGTCATCGGGAACTCGTCGACGACATGGACGTACCGCGGAATCTTGTAGTGCGCGAGCTTGCCGGTGCAGAACGCGCGGACCGAATCGGCGTCGAGATCGTCTGCACCTTCGCGCATCTGGACCCACACCATCAATTCCTCGCCGTACTTTGCGTCGGGTACACCGATGACCTGCGCATCGAGAATGTCGGGGTGGGTGTAGAGGAACTCCTCGATCTCACGCGGATAGACGTTCTCGCCACCGCGGATGACCATGTCCTTGATGCGTCCCGTGATGGCGACGTATCCGGCCTCGTCCATGACTCCGATGTCTCCGGTGTGCATCCACCGGGCAGCGTCGATCGCCTCGGCGGTCTTCTCCGGGTTCTCCCAGTATCCGAGCATGACCGAGTAACCACGCGTGCACAGTTCACCCGGCTCGCCACGGGGCACCGTCAATCCGGTTGCCGGATCGACGATCTTGATCTCGAGATGCGGCCCTACCCGTCCGACCGTTTCGGTGCGCTGCTCGATCGAATCGTCCGAGCGGGTCTGCAACGACACCGGCGAGGTCTCCGTCATGCCGTAGCAGATGGACACCTCCGACATGCCCATGCGATCGATGACCTGCTTCATCACCTCGACCGGGCAGGGCGAGCCCGCCATGATGCCGGTGCGAAGGGACGACAGATCGAAGCTGTCGAAGTCCGGCAACGCCAACTCCGCGATGAACATCGTCGGAACGCCGTAGAGGGACGTGCACTTTTCGGCCTGAACGGCTTCGAGCGAAGCACGCGGATCGAAAGCCGGACCCGGAATGACCATGGCAGCACCGTGACTGGTGCACGCAAGGTTGCCCATTACCATGCCGAAACAGTGGTAGAACGGCACCGGGATGCACACCCGATCGACCTCGCTGTAGTGGCACAACTCGCCGACGAAATAGCCGTTGTTGAGGATGTTGTGGTGACTGAGCGTCGCGCCCTTCGGGAAACCGGTAGTACCCGAGGTGTATTGGATGTTGATCGCGTCGTCGGCCGACAACGCGGCCTGGGCTGCGGCGAGCGGAGCCGGATCGCTTGCCTGCGCCGCCAAGCCGTCTGCAAGCACCGCGTCCCACTCGGGTGAACCGAGCAGGAGCACCGACGTCAGATCCGGGCACTGCGGCCGCACCGTCTCGATCATCGACGCGTAGTCCGAGGTCTTGAAGCTGGCCGCAGACACCAGCGTCGAGATCCCGGCCTGCTCGAGTACGTACTGCAACTCGTGCGAGCGGTACGCCGGATTGATGTTGACCAGGATCGCGCCGATCTTTGCCGTCGCGTATTGAGTGAACGTCCATTCCGGACAGTTGGGAGCCCAGATTCCTACCCGATCACCCTTCCCCACACCACGGGAAAGTAGTCCGGCAGCGAGCCCGTTCACCTGCTCGGCGAACTCCCGGTACGTCCATCGTCGACCGCTGGCGTGGTCGATCAACGCATCGCGGTCGCCGTGTGCGGCAACCGTGCGATCGAGGTTGTCTCCGATGGTGTCGCCCAGCATCGGACCGTCCCATACTCCGGACGTATAGCTGGGCAGCGGCGTACTCATGTGTTCTGTCCTCTCCGGTTACCTGTTCAGGCACCTATGAGAGGGGCCGCCGCAGCGGACCCTCTCATCTACGAATTTACTCGATTCGGTGTGATGCACGACATACTTCCCGGTGCGGGGTGGCCGTAACTGTTCAGAGTCCGGACACCCCACCCGCCTGCTGTGCGCCTTTATTAACCGCCGGCGGTTAATAAAGGCGCACAGTGGTTACAGCGCGTGGTCCTTGGTCTCGACGAGTGCCCAGGTGCAGATCAGGCTCAACACACCCAGGATCGCCAGCATGACTCCGATGGCCATACTCCCGTAGGCCGAGGCCAGCGGTGCGGCGATCAGCGGCGGCACTGCCCCACCGAGCACTCCGGCGAGGTTGTAGCCGAGGCCGGCACCGGTGTAGCGGTAGCGGGTCTGGAACATTTCCGGAAGCAGCGCACCGCAGGGGCCGTAGGCGATTCCGAAGATCATGAGCGTGCCGAACATCCCGATGATGAACGCGATCGGCGATCCCGTGTCGAGGAGCGGGAACAGCACCAGCGCCCAGACGACGGCCAGACCACACGAGATCATGATGACCTTGCGGCGCCCGATGCGGTCCGAGTACAGAGCGGAAACGACGATCGCCGCACCGAAGACAACCGCGGAAGCGATACCGACCGACAGGACGAACGGACGGGAGAAGCCGAGGGTCTTTGTTCCGTAGCTCGTCAGGAAAGCCGTGCCCATGTAGAAAAACGCGAACAGGCAAGCCAGGGCGCCTGCCGAGAGCAGGATCTCCTTGGTCTGGAACCGCCAAGCATCCAGGAACGGAAGGGTGCGCGGTGCTTCGTTCTTCTGCTCCGCGACGCGCTCTGCCTGCTCCGCCTTGAAGACGGGAGTCTCCTCGATAGCGAGTCGCATGTAGAGGCCGATGCCGACCAACACGATGGAGAACAGGAACGGGATACGCCAGCCGTAATCGAGGAAAGCCTGGTTGGTGTCGCCGAGAACTGCGCCGGTGATGAGGAAGGTACTACTCGAGAGAACGAAGGCGATTGCAGGGCCGAGCTGCGGGAACATCGCATACAGACCACGTTTGCCCGGTGGAGCGTATTCCGCGGTGAGCAAGGTTGCGCCTGCCCACTCACCACCGACCGCGAAACCTTGGCCGAATCGCAAGAGCACCAAGATGATCGGGGCCGCGACACCGATGGTTGCAGCACCCGGCAGCAAGCCGATCAGGAGCGTCGAGATACCCATGAGCAGGAGCGTCGAGATCAGCGTCTTCTTGCGACCGATGCGATCACCGAAGTGTCCGAACAACATTGCGCCGACGGGCCGGGCGATGAATGCGACTGCGAAAGTCGCAAACGATGCGACAGTTCCCGCAGTGGCACCGAGCGCGGGGAAGAACACCGTCGGAAAGACAAGTGCCGCAGCGGTTCCGTAGATAAAGAAGTCGTAGAACTCGATAGTCGTGCCGATACAACTCGCGATTGCAACGCGCCGCACACTGGTGGTGTTCTGCGGGGGCTGCGTCGCACCTGCGGCACTCGCACCCCCGGCGCCGGCGGCACTGGTGCCGCCTGTGGGAGAGACTGTGGTCACTCGATTCCTCCGTGGTCCCGTGGTGTCGCCCTGTGGGCATCACCGTCGATAGGAAGAAAGGTAGTGATGTGGCTCACCCCCGCACTACCCCCGAAAGGGGGTAGGAGTGATCTCGGTCACCACTTGTATGCAATGGTAACGAGTTTCACGACCCTCGACATGCCGCAGGCCGTCCGATTCGTTCTCACGAATCGGACGGCCCTCGAGAAACGGCGTCACGGTGCAACGCTACGGATCAAGCCTTACCGGCAGCCCCGAACAGTTCCTGACGGATCTCGCCCCACACCGTGGCGTAGGAGTCGATGATCGGTTCGGAAATCCACTTGGACTCCCCCGCTTGCACTTTCGCGAGAGCATCCGAGAAGAGATCCTGGTAACGAGACAACCGCGGAACGAATGCCGACAGATCGTCGAACAGGTTTGCAGCCCGGCGATCCAACTCTGCAAGGGAATCCGCATCTGCGTCGTCGATGAGCGCGGCGAACTCCTCGTCCAAGGGAAGGAACGCCTCGTACACCTCACCGATGGAGTCCTCGTCGATCGAGACGCGCTCGGCGTCCAACTGATCTTCGAGTTCTGCCAAACCTTTCTCGGTCAGGCTGATGGCGTTTTCCGCTTCGACCGCTTTGCCCTGCGCGACAAGTGCGTCGTACGCAGCTTGACCGGAAGCCGAGCTGACGCCCAGGTGCTCGGCCAGGACGACCGCTCCGACCCGCTCCTTGAGACGTACTGCCTGGAGCAGTGCCAACTCGTCCACATTGCCAGCGAAGGCCATCGATTTCTCCTACTCACGTGCCGCCTCTGCGGCTCCAGCATCACAGCGGACACCCGTGGGTTTCCGCAGCCCGACAAAGGGCTCGACAGAATCAGATCACACCCCGATCGATCGTTGTGAAGTCACCGCGACAAGTCGACCGTCACGCGACGGTATCGGCCTGATCGGGGATCACGCTGCCGTCTGCGCGAGTCACGGCACCTTTTGCCCCGGCCGCGTCGGTGTAAGCATCGGTCGAGCAGCGATAGGGAGCGTCCGCCCGGGACTTCGGTTCGATGAACATGGGGTTGACCAGCCATTTCCCGTCACTGTTGTCGTAGGCATTGCACATCAGTTCGGGATTGTTGCGGTTGATCACCAGGCGCGCGCCGGTCGCATCTCCGAGGAACGTCACGTCGGTGACAGAATCACCGGCAGCAAATACCTGACGTCGATCGGCGGCCAACTGCTCGAACGCCGTAGGCCCTTGAACCCCGTAGACAACCTCGTTGACCTGGCACCGTTTGCCGTCGATGTACGGAATGACAGAGTCGTCGCCGTCCGCAACGCCACCACACCCACGCAGGCGCCCGGTGAGAACCCCGCCCTCGACGATGGGCCGAACTCCCATCACGTGATCGGCGTCCAATCCCAGCTGTTCCGCCCAGACTCGAACGACCGGTTCGGCCGACGCGGAGATGATCCGCACGTCGAATCCATGAGCGCCGAGGGATTTCACCAAATCTTCGATTTGCGCGTAGTACCGCACCGAGCCGTCGACTTCCGTCGTACCGACGGTCTGATCGGATCCTTCTGCAGCAGCGAGATTCTCGGCACGGGCTGCGCGAGCGTACTCGGTGATCTCGTCCTCGGTGTGCCCTGCCATCAACTGCACGGCCCACGCGTATGCGGCTTTTGTCCGGCGGTGATCGTAACCGTCGAATGCGGCCTGCCCGTCGCGAGTCTTCTCTTCGAGTACCGCAACGATCTCGTCCGCGCAGTCCAAGTCGGTGCTGGTTGCCAACGGTTGCCCCGGCGCGGTCTCGGAGCCGCACGCGGCGGAAAGTGCGGCAGCGCCGGCTGGCGTCATGAAGCGGCTGGTGGTTGCCCAGTCCCCTCCGGCAGGCTGTAACACCTTGTTGTTCTTGATCATCCAGAATGCGGTGGCGCTTCCGATGTCGTTCTTGACAACTGTGTTGTCCCAGTCGAAGAGCGCCAACGGAGCTCCGTCATCGACATCACCTGCAGCTCCACACGTTCCGAACTCCGTCATCATGGCATCCAACGTCACACGGTTGTCGCCGTACCACGCAAGACTGGGATCCAACGCAGCACAGGATGAACCCCTTTGCGCCACATCTTCTTTCGGGGCACTCTCGGCCGAACTACATGCAGTTGCACTCAACAGGACACTACCTACCGCCAACGCGCACAGGGCGCGGGAATGCAGCGAACGGAACATCGATTCCCTCGTTTTCGTCGTGATTCGGGTACGACGGCATACCCGGGTCGATCGACCCGGGTATGCCGTGCAGTTGTCAATTAATCGAGCGTCAGCACTTCTCCCGACGCAACGGCGTCGGCGCGAGAGGTGTCCTTGAGGTCGACGCCGGAGCGGCCCAACTGGCGCGCTCCCGTCACCAATCCCAGGACGACACGAGCAGCCTGCTCGTATCCGAGTCCCTCGGGTGGGTGGACATTGGAAATGCAGTTTCGATCCGCGTCGGTACGACCGACGCGGGGAAGGTGAGTCAGATAGATCCCGACACTGTCCGCAACGGAGAGCCCTGGACGTTCGCCGATCAGGACGATCGCCGTCTGCACTCCCATCGCGGCAGCGATGTGATCACCCAGTGCCACACGGGCATTCGTGGCGATCACGGGCGGCGCGATCGAGTACCGCTCCCCCAACACCGTGACCAACGCGGACAGTAATTGCTCGCCGTGGTCCATCAGTGCTCGCGGCGAGAGTCCGTCGGCGAGGATGAACCCGATTTCCTTGTCGGAACTCGCGATCGCACCCAGGTCAGCCGGTTGGCGCCCCAGGTCGGGTCTCCGGAGATACTCACTGCGGGTGGAGACGCTGCTCGCGACCACCACCGGCGCCCCGATGCCAACCCCTTCGACCCGACTGGCAAGCGTCTCGGAGTCGAGTGGCTCGTGGACCGCGTCGCGGGCTGCGGCGTGAGCTGCCTTGAATTCGAGAACCCGCTTGGTGGGCAACGAATCTCCGGCACGCCCCAGCCCGATACGCGATTGTGTGGTCTTGCGCAGTGGACCCCAGAAATCGAGGATCGGTGCCTGATCTTCGGTCATGAGTTCACCGTCAAAGCCCGCAACGGCGACATTTCGGCATCGATCGGAAGAACCCGACCGTTTGCGTCGGTCATCCCCAAGTTGTGGAGCCAGGTCTCGAACTCCGGGGCGGGCTGCAAACCGAGAACCTTACGCACATACAGCGCGTCGTGGAACGCCAGACTTTGATAGCCGAGCATCACGTCGTCGGCGCCGGGCACCGCGATCACGAACGCCGCGCCGGCGACGCCCAGCAAGGTGAGCAGGTTGTCCATGTCGTCTTGATCGGCTTCGGCGTGGTTGGTGTAGCAGACGTCCACTCCCATCGGCAGCCCGAGGAGTTTTCCGCAGAAGTGATCCTCCAAGCCCGCGCGAATGATCTGCTTGCCGTCGTAGAGATACTCGGGACCGATGAAGCCGACCACGGTGTTGACCAGCAGCGGTTCGAGATCACGTGCCACTGCGTATGCCCTGGTCTCGAGTGTCTGCTGATCGACCGGGGCTCCGCCGGTGCCGTAGTGGGCACCTGAGCTGAGGGCGGACCCCTGCCCCGTCTCCAGGTACATGACGTTGTTGCCGACCGTTCCGCGGTTCAAGGAGCGCCCGGCCTCGTTGCCCTCACGCAGGAGCGGAATGTTCACTCCGAAACCGGAATTGGCGCCTTCGGTACCGGCAATCGACTGGAAGACGAGATCGACCGGCACCCCCGATTCGATCAGTCCGATCGTGGTGGTCACGTGCGAGAGCACGCACGACTGAGTCGGGATCTCGAATCGCTGACGGATGTCGTCGAGCAGGTGGAGCAGATCCGAGGTGGCCTGGGGTGAATCCGTCGCGGGGTTGATACCGATGACGGCGTCGCCACATCCCATCAGGAGACCGTCCAATGTGGCCGCCGCGATGCCGCGTGGATCGTCTGTCGGGTGGTTTGGCTGGAGTCGGGTGCTCAGCCGGCCGGGCAGTCCGATGGTCGTACGGAACCCCGCGGTCACGGTGATGGCCTTCGCGACGGCGATCAGGTCCTGATTGCGCATGATCTTGCTGACCGCCGCAACCATCTCGGGGGTGAGCCCGGGACTTACGGCGGACAACCGTGCGGAAGCTTCCGGCGCCGACGCGGTCTCGAGCAACCAGTCTCGTAGTCCGCCGACAGTCAGGTGTGCCACCGGCGCAAAGGCCAGGCGATCGTGGCTGTCGATGATGAGCCTGGTTACCTCGTCGTCCTCGTACTGAACCACCAGATCTTCGAGGAACACCGTCAACGGAAGATCAGCCAGAACCCATTGAGCAGCAGCACGTTCGGCGTCGGAGCTTGCCGCACAACCGGCTAGTTCATCACCCGACCGCAGTGGTGTCGCTTTTGCCATCAGATCGACGAGACCGTCGAACGAGTAGTTGGTTCCGGATACCTGCTGGTGATACTTGGCCATCCCGCGACTCATCCCAATTCTTCTTCCGCCTGTGCAAGTACAGCAAACTCCTCGTCCGGCGAGTTGGCAACAAGGTGGTGGCGACTGTAGAGACCGAAGTACGCCATGAGAACTCCGAAGGCAACCAACGTCAGCAATGCCGCAACGGGATCGACCAGGAAGGTGGCCACCACCGACACTGCCGCGATCACGAGCGCAAACGAGGTGGTGGCGATACCGCCGGGCGTGCGGTACGGGCGCGGCATGTTCGGCTCACGCTTACGAAGAACGATGTGACTCACCATCATCAGGACGTAGCTTACTGCCGCGCCGAACACCGCCATGTTGAGCAACATTGCACCTTCACCGGTGAGTGAGAGCGCGAAGCCGATGATTCCGGGTACGACGAGCGCGAGAGTGGGGGCCTTGCGCTTGTTGGTCACCGACAGGTTCTTCGGCAGGTAGCCGGCGCGGGAGAGCGCAAACGTCTGGCGTGAGTAGGCGTACATGATCGAGAAGAAGCTCGCGACCAGACCGGCAAGTCCGATGTAGTTGACGGCCTTTGCCGCTCCGCTGTCCCCCAGAGCCTCGACGAGCGGATTTCCGGAGGTGGACAGGGCGTCTGCGCCGAGCGCACCGGTGGCGAGGAAGAGAACCGTTGCGCCTGTGACGATCAGGATCAACATGCTGATGATGATGCCGCGGGGGACGTTCTTCTCCGGCTCACGTGCTTCCTCGGCGGCCAGCGGTACACCTTCGACCGCAAGGAAGAACCAGATCGCGAAGGGCACGGCGGCCCAGATTCCGAGCAGACCGAATGGCAGGAACGACGACGATCCGACTGCGCTGGTGTCGACGGCGATATCGGTGAGGTTGGACGAATCGAAAAGGCCGACAGCCGAAACCGCGAACACGACCAGGCCGACGAGTGCAATGGCGGTGATGATGAACATCGCCTTGAGTGCCTCACCGGCGCCGGTGAGGTGAATGCCGATGAAGATCGCGTACACCGCGAGGTACACCCACCAGCCGTCGGTGATCCCGAACAGGTTCAGGGACTCGACGTACGCACCGATGAAGGTCGCGATCGCTGCGGGTGCTATCGAGTACTCGATGAGAATTGCTGTGCCGGTGGCAAATCCGCCCCAGGGCCCCATGGCCCGTCTGGCAAACGTGTATCCACCACCAGCGGCAGGAAGTGCCGACGACATCTCGGCCATACCGAGCACCATCGCCAGGTACATACCCGCGATGACGACGGCCGCGATGAGAAGGCCACCGAAACCACCTTCGGCCAGACCGTTGTTCCAGCCGGCGTAGTCACCGGAAATCACATAGCTGACACCCAACCCCGCAAGCAGCACCCACCCTGCTGTTCCCTTTCGGAGTGTTCGTTTCTCCAGATACGAATTGTCTTCCGCATGGAAGTCTGCGCCGTCGTGGTGTGCACCCGCGGCACCGGCGTTTTTGCCGGTTGCGTGGTCGGAAAGAGACATGTCCATCCTCTGAATCGGTCAAGAATGAGACGACGCACGGTGGATGCGTCGCGTGAAATGAACGGTATGTGGGCGATGTACGGAGAAGGTCGCCTGGAGATGACCGTGCTGTTAACTGGCTGTCATGTGAGCGGCCCCGAGTCTGTTCAGATCTTCTTCAGGCTGCCGTTCTCAGGATCGGGCGGCCGCGCCCGGCACCGGGCAGGCGTCGACGGCCTCGGCGACCACCTGGGGAACCGTCGGGGGCAAAGGACGCACGCCCGCTTCCCAATCAGCGCCCACGAGAATGCTCGACGCGCCGAGTGCTTCGTTTTCGTCCGGTGTGAATGCCCTTGCTCGACTGAGGAATCTGAATCCTTCAGGAGACTCCAGGCTGAATCCACTGCCGCGGCCGGGCACGACGTCCAGTACCAACTGGGTGTGCTTCCAGGCTTCGAACTGTGATCCGGAAATCCAGACCTGTACAGCGTCGGTTCCGGTGGGAAGATCTTCGGGAGTCTCTCCGACAGCAAGTCGGAGATCGACGATTCCGAGTAGTACGTCACGGTCCCCGACGATGAATTCGCCTGAGGGATAACACATCGGGGCCGAGCCGTCGCAGCATCCGCCGGATTGATGCATCATCAGTTCGCCGTGAGTCCCGCTGAGGCGGCGCAGGAGGTCAGCCGCCCCAGCGGTGGTCACCAACCGGGGTGGAACGGCGCCGGTATCGGGTGTGTCCGTGGCGCTCATTCCAACCTCCGTGTGTTTGTGCAGGTTTCGCGTGTTGCAGTCTTGCTCACCGGCACCCGCAGCGAGGGGCTCACGGGTGCCGGTGGGTAGATCAGAAGAAGCCCTGAGCCTTCTGGGCGTAGCTGACCAGGAGGTTCTTGGTCTGCTGGTAGTGCGAGAGCATCATCAGGTGGTTCTCGCGGCCGATGCCGGACTGCTTATATCCACCGAAAGCGGCGTGTGCCGGGTACTGGTGGTACGTGTTGGTCCAGACGCGACCGGCTTGGATGTCGCGGCCTGCGCGGTAAGCAACTCCGCCGTCGCGGGACCAGACACCGGCGCCCAAACCGTAGAGCGTGTCGTTGGCGATTTCGATGGCCTCGTCGTAGTCCTTGAACGAGGTGACCGAGACGACGGGTCCGAAGATCTCTTCCTGGAAGATGCGCATCTTGTTGTTGCCGGTGAACACCGTCGGCTGGACGTAGTAACCGCCGGACAGGTCTCCGCCGAGTTCGGCTCGCTCACCACCGGTGATGACCTTGGCGCCTTCGGCCTTGCCGATCTCGATGTACGAGAGGATCTTCTCGAGCTGATCGTTGCTGGCCTGGGCACCGATCATGGTGTCGGTGTCGAGCGGATCCCCTTGGCGCACAGCCTTGGTGCGGATGGCTGCCATCGCCAGGAACTCGTCGAAGATGTCTTCCTGGATCAGCGAACGTGACGGGCAGGTGCAGACCTCGCCCTGATTGAGGGCGAACATCGTGAAGCCCTCGAGTGCCTTGTCCTGGTAGTCGTCGTTGGAGGCAAGGACGTCGGAGAAGAAGATGTTGGGGCTCTTGCCACCGAGTTCGAGGGTGACGGGGATAAGGTTCTGCGACGCGTACTGCATGATCAGGCGACCGGTGGTGGTCTCACCGGTGAACGCGATCTTCTTGATACGCGGGCTGGACGCGAGCGGCTTTCCGGCCTCGACGCCGAAGCCGTTGACGATGTTGAGAACACCGGCAGGCAGCAGGTCACCGATGATGCCGATGAGGTGCAGGATCGAGACTGGCGTCTGCTCGGCAGGCTTGAGCACGATGGCATTACCGGCAGCGAGGGCGGGGGCAAGCTTCCACACGGCCATGAGGATCGGGAAGTTCCACGGAATGATCTGGCCGACTACGCCGAGCGGCTCGTGAAAGTGGTACGCCACGGTGTCGGAGTTGATCTCCGAGAGCGAACCTTCCTGTGCGCGAATAGCTCCCGCGAAGTATCGGAAGTGATCGATGGCGAGCGGAATGTCGGCGTTGAGGGTCTCGCGGATCGGCTTGCCGTTGTCCCACGACTCGGCGAGTGCGATGGATTCGAGGTTCTCCTCCATACGATCAGCGATCTTGTTCAAGATGATCGCGCGCTCGGCGACCGAGGTCTTGCCCCAGGCCGGAGCTGCTGCGTGCGCTGCGTCGAGAGCGAGTTCGATGTCTTCTGCGGTGGAACGAGCCACATCACAGAAATTCTGTCCGGTCACCGGTGTCGGGTTCTCGAAGTACTGACCCTTGACCGGAGCAACCCATTCGTTGCCGATCCAGTTGTCGTATCGAGACTGGAAGGACATGATCGCGTCGGCGGTACCTGGGCGGGCGTACACGGTCATTGCAAGCTCCTATGTAAACGTGTTCTTCCTGGGCGCACCCACCAAATCGGTGACTGCAATCCCACCCCCCGGTGGGGTGTGATTCACAACACTAGGAGTTGCAACGTTGCAAGTACGTTGCGTGCGAGAAACGCGGATGATTCTCAGATGCCCAATTGGCGGTCGAGGAGATCAATTCTTGCCTGGACCTGCGAATACAACGGAGATTGAGGATCCAACGTGGACAGGTAGGCCTCCCACACGACTGAGTCTTCGCGGCCGTGCACCGACGTGGTCCACCGGGCCAGAAGGTTGGCGTCACCTCCACGCAGCAGAGCTGCCTGGACCCTGGTGCGTAGTTCTTCCCGCACCTCTTCGATTCCCGGGGAGGCAGAGCCCGCCAGCACCGGGCCCGAATACAGTTTCATCGCCGTCGCTGCGTCGCCTCGGTCCAACGCTGCCCGCACATCGCCGACATCTGTCGTGAACTCCGTGATGATCCGATAGGGGCGCGAAGCCAGCCGGTCGGCACCGAAAACCTTACGAAGCCGCGACATTTCCGCGCGAATGGTCACTGCGTCGAGCTCCCCCTCGTCGAGCAGGACCGCAAGGTGGTCGGAGCTGAGACCCTCCGGGTGTTCGGAAAGCAGAAGGAGAATCTCGGCGTGACGCTGCGAAATCGGGATGCGGTCACCGCCGCGAACCAGCATCGGCCGGCCGGCACCGAATGTTTCGAGGCGCGGAGCCGTGGCACTGAGCGGGATGGGCGAGTTCAAGAGATGGAATCGCAATTCCGATTCGGCGGCCGCGACAGTTGCACGGATCAGTGACAGCACTTCGGGAACCGCAACCCTGGGACCACCGGTGATGTCGATGGCACCAAGGATTTGACCAGTGGTGGGATCGTGGACGGGTGCGGCCGAACAACTCCAGTCGTGCACGGTTCGGTTGAAATGCTCGGATCCGAAAATCTGTACGGAGTGATCGAGAGCAAGCGCCGTTCCCGGCGCATTGGTGCCGACACGATCTTCGCTCCAATCGGCGCCTTCGACGAAGTTCATGGACAACGCCTTGTCCTTGGCCGAGTTGTCACCCTCCACCCAGAGCAATCGACCGTGTGCGTCACTGATCGCGATCAGTAGTCCGGTCTCGGCAGCATCTTCCACCAGGAGTTTCCGAATCACCGGACGGATCAGTGACATGGGATGCGCGGAGCGATATTTTTCGAGCTCCAACCCTTCGAGCATCTCAGGGTTGCCGACCACATCGGGATTTACCCCCTTGTTGCGGCTACGCATCCAGGACTCGAGTACGACCGAGCGGACATGGGAGTCGTCGGTCAGCCCCTGGCCGGGCACGCCGCGAGCATCGATGAACGACTGATGGGCAGACGAAAGTCGCCGCGCGAGTAACGCGACGTCATCGCCTGGCCTGACCGCCACCCACGGGTTGCCGGGCACAGCCTGTTCACGTGCCATATTTTGCGTTCCTCCGCTCCGTGGACCACTGTAACGCCGATCACAGCCCATAGGCGAGAACGACCATTCGGTATGACTGCCGACCCAGCCTGCTGCCCCTCGCGGTCACTCGTCACCGAGCAGAATGGCGCTTGCTCGTTCCGCAACCATCACCGCGGTCGCATGCGGGCCGCGGGTCGGGATCGTCGGCAGGATTGACGTGTCAACAATACTGAGTCCTTGCGCGCCGATCACACGGCACCGACCGTCGACGACTGCGAACGGGTCCGCCTCGGCACCCATCACGCAACTACCGGACATATGCAGCGACGTTCCCAGGCGGGATTCGACCCACTCATCGGTGTACTCCACGACGGGGCGATCGATCAACCCCGTCTCGGCGATCGACTCGAGAAGATTCTCGGCGATCCGCATCCCTTCCCGAATGGCAGCTCGATCGTGCGCCGACGCGACGTAGTTGTACCGAATACGCGGCGCCCCAGCGGGATCCCGCGATGCCAGTTCGATGCTTCCCCGGCTGTGCGGCGCCATGAGGACCACTCCGACGCCGTGGTCCATGCGAGGCACACCGGGAACCAGTTCGGTGAAAGATGCGGTGTACGGACGAATTTCGATCTCAGCGAGGTTGAGGGCTGTCTCCAGCACCGGAGTCTGCGATCGAATCGTGCGGGGCTTCGAAAAATGGTACGGCAGCAGCACTTCCGGGTGGTCGACGAAGTTCTGTCCGACGCCCGGTCGATCGAGAACGACGGAAACTCCTTGCTCTACAAGTTGTTCCGCTGGACCAACACCGGAATTGAGGAGAATGTGCGGTGTCGCCACCGCGCCCGAACACACGACCACATGGTCGGCACGAATGCGTCGGACATTGCCGTCGTCGAGAACGTCGACGCCGATCGCACGGGTACCCGAGAACGCGATGCGAATGACGTTCACTCCGGATTCCACCCGCAAATTCGGCCGGTGCAACGCCGGCATCAGATAGCCGATCGACGTACTGATCCGACGATGATCCGAGACGTTCAGTGGCACTCGGCCCACCCCGAACGAGTCCGGCGCATTCTTGTCGACGTCGTCGGGAAAGCCTGCTCCGAGCGCTGCCGCATGAAACTCGCCGCTCAGTGGATGTAGTTGGTCCCACGCTCGACGCTCGACCGGGATCGGTCCGGCGGTCCCGTGGAACTCGCCCTCGAAATCACGATCCGTTTCGGACTTCTTGAAGTACGGCAAGACGTCGTCGTATCGCCATGAACTCGGCCAATTCTCGAAATCAGCACGGGTCGCGCGGGTGAAGTACGCACCGTTGACGGCTCCGGATCCACCGAGTGTCCGCCCCCGCGCAATTGTGGACGCCCGACGCGGCGTCAGTTCGACCGGATAGGTCCACGTGTATTCGCTCGCAGGTCCGACCGGCAGTCGGTACGGATCACCCAGGACGTCCGGGAGTTCGAGCGCCGATCGATATCCGCTTCCCGATTCGAGGAGCATCACCGTGGCGGATGGATCTTCACTGAGCCTGGCTGCGACCACGCAACCACACGTGCCACCACCGACAACCAGGAAATCTGCGTAGTCGGCTTCTGTCACTTGGTGATTCGAGGTTTCAGCGCCGCCCAGTCGCGGGCGTCGAATGCGCCACGCCAGAGTCCGGCTCCATACGCGATGTCGTCGGCTCGTTTGAAGAAGACGTACCGAACCGGTCCCAGCCCGCCTGGCTCACGGTGGCGATACCAGTCCACCAAACCTTCGGTGACTGCTGCAGCGACGGCCAGCCGCCGAATTCGCCTGGAGGCGATCACCGCCAGGAGCGTCACGGGCCAGTAGTGACGACACATTGCCGAGGCGAGTTGCCAGAATCCGCCGACAACTCCCTGCGCGGTGAGGATCGCCGCGATCCGGGTGGGTTGACTCAGGCCGGTGAACATCTTTCGCAGCCGGTAAACGGTAAACAGCAAAGCGCCGAGTGCGCCGGCAAGACCGGAACGGGTCAGTGTTGCGGCGACGATGCACGCGAAGAGCGTCGAGAACGACATCGCCATCGGCGGAACCGAACCCTCGTGTCTTGCAGCCAACGGCGCCGCACCCGTGCCGTAGAACGCTCTCCTGGCGAACCACTTGTCGAACTGAACTCGATGATCGTGGGCGACATGCGCAACCGGTTCGTACCTCAGTCGCCAACCCGCAGCCTGCAGTCGCCAGCAGAAATCGACGTCCTCGGCTACTTCGAGACTCTCGTCGAAACCGTTGCATTCGAGTGCCACGTCGCGCCGGACGATCACGGCGGCGCTGGGGACATAGGCGACCGGACTGCCCGACTTCACCGCAGCTTCCTTGCGTCCGAGGTCGAGAGACGATCGCATGTTCTCGTACCGCGCCAGCGCCGTCCCGTACGGATCGAGGGCGACGATGCGGGGTGCAACAAGGGCAACCCCCGGATCGCTGAAGTGGCCCAACATCAACTCGAGCCAACCGGCACGCGGTATGACGTCGGAGTCCAGGAAAGCTACGAAACGTGTTTGGGCCGAACGCAATCCCGAGTTTCTCGCTGCCGAGGGTCCGCGGGCACTCTCGTGCCGGACCACTGTGATGGTGCCGGTGCCCGGGCAGGCGCGACGGGGCTCCACCGGCACTTCCGAACCGTCGTCGACAACGATGACGGTCAGATCCTTGAGGACGGGCAATAGGCGTTCGACGCCGGCCTGGTTGTCCTTGACCGGAATCACGACCGTGACATCGGCAGCGGACGGCGTCGACATCGGACGAGGATTCGCGACACCTGAATCGAGAAGGTGTCGCGCAACCGCAGCGCTCTGCTGATCGACCACCTCGAGGAAGCCGTCACCGATCATCGCCGCAGCCGTCGGCGCCAGCTTGAGCATCCGCGTCGGAGATCCGCCGATGAGTACCCGGCCACCCGAGTACGTGCGCACCTTGGGGTCCAACCGAATGCCGAAGCCGTCGGGGAGTCTTGCTGGTCGCATCAGATGATCGTAAGGGACGTAGCCCGTCGTGCTGCAACTCGTCGCAGCCTCGAAAGCCGTCGCAGGTGGACCGTCCGCCCCCACTCGGTCGTGGTCGTCACCGAAGCCTCCCATCTGGACCAGGCTCCCACCGGGCCAGTCCATCCGTCACGCGTCCTACCAACTCACCGAAGATGTATGCGCCGTCTTCGGCGGTAGCCCCGACTGGATTGCCGAGAACGCCGTTTTGCGACACAGCGACCATACCGCCCGAACGCATTCCTGGCATCAGGTCCGCGATAGGAGACAAATTTCCTGTCTCAGCAAGGCTCATGTGCACCAAATCGGGCGAAAGGTGCAGCAATAGGCTCGTTTCAGTGTGTCCGGCATGCGCGTCGGCACCCGGAACAGCGCACGGCGCCCAAGCAGCATCACGCCCCTCATACCGCAGAAGTGCCACCGCTTTGGCCAATGCGGGACCATTTCCGCCGTGGCCGTTGACGAACAGCACCCGCTTCGTCCATCTGAACGCCGACCTTCCGTATTCGACGACGACGGTTTCCATAGCCTCGGCACCGATCGAAATCGTGCCGGCAAACCCTTCGTGTTCGCCGCTCGCCCCGTATTCGATGGCCGGGGCCACGACGACGTCGGGCAGAGCCTGTGCGACTGCTCTCGCGATCCGAGTGTCGGTATCGAGAGGCAGGTGCGGTCCGTGTTGTTCGAAAGAACCGACCGGGACCACGACGGTGAGCGCAGTGCCCTCGAGCGCAGGACTCGGGATGGCAGCAAGGTCACGCGGAGAACTCATCCCCCGATCGTATTGGTGCGGGCCCCTCCCACCGCAACACTGCATGCGGATACACCGGGGCATTTTGTTGTGCCCCGGCGTATTCGTCAGTTGTCGCGGTTCACGCCGCTGTGGGTGGGCTGTTCCCGCCGATCGGCTGCTGATGCGGATCAACAGACATCGGTGGGTAGAACACCGACCTCCGATCCGGCCCGATCTCCACCCGCCACTCCGTGTGGTGCATCGTCCGGTGGTGATGACCGCACAACAAGATCAGATTGTCGAGACCCGTTGGGCCGCCATCGTTCCAGTGAACAATATGATGGGCATCGCACCACCCCGGCGGTGTCCCACATCCCGGAAACGCGCACCCACCATCACGAACCGCAAGAGCCCGCCGCTGCGGCACCGTTGCTGTTCTCGCTTCCTTACCGCAGTCGAGCGGAACACCATTCTCGTCCAACAAGATCCGCGTCACGGTGCAGTCGCACGCCAACATCCGCGCAGTGTCGATACTGATCGGGCCCACCCAATCGGTCCACGCAAATCCGAGTTCTTCGGTGGACGGCAGGAGGTCTTTCAACGCCTTGAGGTCGGTCATGTCTTTCGCGGACGCGGTAACGGTGATGTGCGGTTTCACTCCGCCTTCGATCGGACCCAACCCCGCCCGCTCGTACCGGCGCAACAGTTCGCAGAACCCGTCCGCACGTCGTAATGCCGGGGTGCGGGTGTCTTTGGCGCCGTCCTTCTCCGGTGTCGGAGCCGACAGGCTCGACAACAATGTGATCAACCGGGCCCCGTTCACAGCATCTAGGTCGCCCTTCACAGTTACTCTGCCGTACAGGCCTTTCGACGCGTAGAACTCGTTCCGCTCCGAATCTTCCCCGACCGGAACCCCGTCCTCGCGTTTGCCGTACTGCTTCTCGATCCGCCGGATCGCCGCCCGCACCGCATCACAATCCGCAATGTTCTTCGACGCCAGGCCCAACAAGATCCCGCGGGCCTTGTCCACATCCGCCGGCGTCATGTTCTTCGGCGGATGCTGACAAAACGACGCCACCTGCCGCGCCTTCAACGCATCCACGTCACCGCGATGAAACGCATCGCCCACCACGGGTTCGAGCATCAACAACCGCGCCAACCCGACCAGCAGACTGCACTCACCGATCTCCAGATTCGTCGACCCATGCAACCACTGCGCGATCGCCCGAAAACCCTTCCCGCCAAGAACCTCACGGGAAAACATCTCCACGATCAGCAACACCATCCGCGACTGCAACTCGTGCCGGGCGCGCACCAGATCCAGAACCTCACTCTTGAGGCCCACGCCATCCAGTTGCCACGCTTCCCGACTGTCCATGCTCAAAACATACTTTCGAGAACCAGGGACAAAACGGACGACTATATCGCCAACGCGGCCCGATGCCCCTCGATGACGGCCGCGTGCGAACGCCTCGGAGACAAGGCGTCACCGATGCGAAATTTCTCGAAACAGCTTCCCTGCAAGGTGTTCCACAACTCGTCGACAGGTTCCTGCTGTGTCGCGAAGACCACCCAGTCGACTGCAACTTCCTCGGTCACACCCGTCGGAAGGTGAACCAAGCTCACGAGCGGCGAGGCCCCAGCGCTCACCGAAGTCACCATCAGATCTGTCCGTTGACCGATCGACTTCTCGAACGCCCGGCGGTTCCACCCCTCGAAATCCAGGGTGATGCTCAGGTCCTGCGCGACCACCATGCCGTTGGTCGCGATCGTGACGGCACAGCCTCGATCAGCGAGGAACTCCGCCACCGACGTACCTTGATGGAATCCCAGTTCGTCGTAGACGAGCACCGTTCCACTCGGCAGAATCTTGCCGTCGAGAACGTCTCGAACACCCACCACACGCTCTGATCCACCCGCCCACGCCGGTCGCACAGGCCGCGCTCCGGTTGCAATCACGACCACCTCGGGCGCGCGCTCCTCCACGATCGCGAGATCAGCTCCAGCATCCAACTCGATCGTCACACCGCTTCGGCGACACTCAGATTCGAGATTCCGGACGAGGTCGGCGAGCTCACGGCGAGCCGGTACCACCGAGGCGGTAAGAATCTGTCCCCCAAGTCTTCGTTCACGCTCGAACAGCGTCACCGCATGACCTCGCTGGGCCGCTGTAGCCGCAGCTTGCAGGCCGGCCGGGCCACCACCGACCACCACCACCGTGCGGCCCCGTCGCCGCGGCATCGGCAGCGGTACCGATTCCCGACCGGCGCGCGGATTTTCGGTGCACCCCAACCAACGTCCCAGACCCATCCGCCCGACGCATTCCTGGTTGCAGGACAGGCAGGTTCGCACCTGTACCGATTGACCAGCACGCGCCTTGTTCACAAAATCCGGATCGGCGATCTGCCCGCGAACTACTCCCACCAGATCGCATACACCGTCCTCGAGTGCGGCTTCGGCTTGCTCCGGCGTCTTGAAACGGCCGACTCCGACGACTGGAAGATCGACGACCTCCCTGATCGCAGACGGGACGAAGTTGGCGTAGCCGGTGGGTACAGCCATCGATGCTTCGACCAGATGCAGTGTTTCCGTGGCCATTCCGACGGTGGTGTTGATGTAGTCGACGTAACCGTCAGCTTCGATGAGTTGAGCGGTGGCTACTGCGTCGGACAGTTCGATGCCACCCCGCGTTCCTTCGTATCCACTCAGGCGCACACCGAGGGCACGATCCGGGCCGATGGCCTTACGCAGTACCCCGAGCACTTCGAGAAGGAACCGTGCACGATGTGCCACGCCCCCGCCGTAGCGATCAGTGCGCAGGTTGGTCGAGGGTGCGAGAAACGCGCGCACGATGGACGACTGCGACGCCTGCAATTCCACCCCGTCGAAGCCACCGGCAACGCAGTTGCGCGCAACAAGGGCGAACCCTGCGAGAATCTCGGCGATGTCCGCGTCGTCGACAGCCTTGGGCACCTCGCGGAACAACGGATCCGCAACGGCGCTCGGCGCCAACAGCGGCGATCGCGAATAGGTTCCAGCGCCCTGACCCCCATTGTGGTTGATCTGCGCGAGAATCGACGAACCATGCGCATGAACGGCGTCGGTGATCCGCCGGTATCCCTCGATCGCTTCGGGCCGATAGCCCGCAATCATCTTCTCGTACGGTCGATCCGAAGGATGCGTCGAGTGTTCCTCGGTGATGATCAGACCCGCACCGCCGCGTGCCCGCGCCTCGTAATAGCTCGCGTGCTGCTCCGTCGGCAACCCGTTCTCCGCGTAATTGGTCAGGTGTGCGGAGAACACCACCCGATTGCGGAGTGTCAGGTTGCCCAGGCGCAGTGGCGCGAAGAGGCGCGGGTACGGCGTCATCAGACCTTGGAGTTTCCTTGATCGAGCGCGATATGACTTGCCGTGACGGTGCGGGAACCGTCACCGGCGAGCCACAGGACGGTATCGGCGATCTCGTCAGGTTCGGCGAAAGCGATGTCGGAGAGGATCGGAGTGAAGTTGGGAAGGTACTGCGGAAACTTTGCAAATACCTCGAGCGCGCCCTGGTCGACCCCCATCGGCGTATTCACTCCGTAAGGATGGATCGAGTTGACCCTGATCTTGTACTCCCCCAGTTCCTTTGCCGCGGCCTGCGTCAGACCGACGAGACCGAACTTGGCGCTCGCGTAGTGCGCCTGTCCGGGCAGCGCCTTGAGCCCGGCCACCGAACTGACCACGATGATCGATCCACCGCGCCCACCCTCGATGATCGCCGGCACCGAGGCCTTGAGGGTTTTCCAGACTCCGGTCAGGTTGATGTCGATCAGAGTTTCCCACTGCTCGTCCGACATTTCCCAGAATCGATTCCAGTTGCAGACCCCGGCGTTGGCGACCACGATGTCGAGACGTCCGAACTGTTCGACGCCGTCCTTGACCACCGCGGTGAGCGCTGCGCCGTCACGGACATCGACCTCGCGGGCGAGGATCTTCCCGCCCTCCGCTTCCACCAGACGTATCGTCTCGGCAAAGTCCTCGGAAGTTGCTGCGTCGTAGGAATTGTCCGACGCCACCGACGCGCATACGTCGACCGCGATGATCGCTGCTCCCTCGCGCGCCATCTTGACCGCGTGCGCACGTCCTTGACCGCGCGCTGCGCCGGTGATGAAAGCAACGCGACCTTCGAGCGAACGAACTGAACCCTGTGTCATGAGATAGCCCTCTCTGCAGAATTGAAACTCGTTCTAGTAGTAAACCCTGCAAAGCGCCCTTCGCGGATGGATTCGAGAACAGTTCTCGGGGCAACCGAGTCGCCCACCTGAATGTCGGCCTCTTCCTTCAGCGTTTCGTTCGGCAGACGAGGCGAGCAGTCGATCACCACTTCGCACTCGAGCTGCGACCGCTCGCCGGTATGGACGTGTTCGACGCAGACGGCCCCTCGAGCGATTTCGGTGACACGTGACGCGAGCACCCTGGTGACCCCGGCCTGCTGGATGCGCGTGTTGGCACCGACCAGATCCCCACTCGCACCGAGCCTCGAACCGACGATGCTGTCGGGAGTCACAATCGAGACGGAGATGCCATGGGCCGCGAGTGCTTCTGCGAGCGCCACCGCGATCGGTCCACCGAGGGGATCGATCAGCGCGACCGGACCCGGCCCCACGGTGCTCAACTTCTCGAAGGCTTCCGACGCATCCAACCACCGAACCGAATCGTCGACCGGATACGTCGGCGGCCTCGCAGCACTACCGGTGGCAACGACAACAAACTCGCCCCGGCTGCGTGCGTCACCCAGGTCTTGGGCGTCGAGCGCCGCCCCGGTCCGCATCGTCACGCCGCTACGACGGCATTCGTCCTCCAACCACTGCGCGAGGAGTGCGAACCGGCTACGGCCGTCACCTCGCGCAAAAGTTCGGATCATGCCGCCGAACTGCGATGAACTCTCGACGAGTGTGACCGAGTGCCCCGCCACCGCCGAGATCCGTGCGGCTTCCATCCCAGCGGGGCCACCCCCCACGACCAGCACGGCTCCCGGTGTCGAAATCTGCTCTCGCTCATCGGGGTCCACCGTCTCGAAACCCGCGCTCGGATTCCCGACGCACGTCACGACAGGATTGCGAGGATCACGCACGAGGCACGTCTGATTGCAGAGCACACACGGCCGGGGACGATCGCCGCGCGCGGCTTTCACGACCAGGTCCGGGTCTGCGATCTGGGCCCGGGTCATCTCGACGAACTCACCTACTTCCAGCGCCGCGTGAGCGTCGGCGATGTCCACGACGCTCCCCTGCACGACAACAGGAATCGACAGAGCGGCCTTGATCACACGGCACAGATCGAGGTTGAAGTTCGGCGGGCAGTGAAAATCGGGGCGGTACCGGTCAGACGAATAGAGTCCGCCACGAACGACGACAAGGAGATCGAGGAACGGAGACACTTCACGCGCGATACCGAAGGCAAGATCGGGCGTCAGGCCCGCCCATGGAGCTTCCTCGTCACAGGACAACCGCAGGGAGACAACGTGATCCGACCCGACTTCCTCGCGCACTGCCGAGATGACCTCGCGAACAAGAGCAACGCGATCGCTACCGTATCGGTCTTGCCGAGTGTTGGTCAGACCCGAAAGGAATTGTCGCAGAATGCTTCGAGGACCGGCATCGAGTTCCACTCCGTCCATTCCCGAAGCGACGGCCAGCGCCGACGCCTCACGGAAGCCGGCTATCAACTGGTCGATTTGCGCCTGCCCCATTGCCATCGGCAACTCACGCGTCGCCGGGTCGGCCACTCTGGACGGTCCCCACAGCACCGACTGGGAGTATGCGCTCGATCCCTGCATCCCGGTATGACCGAGCCCGGCCAGAACCAGCGTTCCGTACGGAGCACATGCAGCCGCGATCGACTGCCACCCCGGGCCACATTGCGACGCCAACGGCGCCCGCTCGTACGGCCAGTCGTTCTCCGATACCGAGGCCACTTCGGTGACGACGATCCCGGTTCCGCCCTCGGCGCGGCGCTGGTAGTACGCACGGTGCCGATCGGAAAGCGAGCGTCCCACAGCAAGATTGGTCTCGTGCGGACCGAAAACAACCCTGGACCGGACGAGGCGTCCGGCCAGGGTCGTGTGTTCGTCGAGTGTCAACTCACAGCTCTATCGGAGCCGTAATCTCAGCTGGCACCCAATGTGCGTGTGAAGCCTTCCGGTATCACCAGGTCCGCCGGGCTCAGTTCGGTGATGGACGAGTGGCCGAGGCCCATCAGCCCCGAGTCGATGCCCATCCGCATGAGGTCGAGCACGTTCTCGACACCGGCCTGGCCGTTGGCCGAGAGGCCCCACAGGTAGGCGCGCCCGAGCATGACGGCCTTGGCTCCGAGTGCGAGCGCCTTGACGACGTCGCCGCCGCGTCGAATGCCGCCGTCGAGAACAACTTCCACCTGATCGCCCACGGCCTCGGCAATGCCCGGGAGCACACGGATCGGCGCCGGGGTGCCGTCGAGGTTGTTACCACCGTGGTTGGAGACCGAGATAGCGGAGACACCGGCGTCGACAGCTCGCTTGGCGTCGTCGATGCGCATGATGCCCTTGAGCATGAACGGTCCACCCCACTGCTCACGAAGCCAGGCGATGTCTTCCCACGTCGGAAGCGGAGTCTGCATCCACTCGCCGTATGCGCCGAAGAACGTCGGTGCAGGCTGGCCGGGAGCCGCGAGGTTGGGGGTGGTCAGGTCCGGGATCTTGCCGGTCTTGGCGAACTCGAGCAACCACTTCGGGCGCATGATTCCCTCGGGTGCGAACTGGAACATCGCCTTGAGGTCCATCTTTTCGGGGATGGACGGGCTGCCCCAGTCGCGACCGTACGAGAAGGACCAGTCGGTGGTGATGATCAGGCCCTTGGCACCGGCAGCGCGAGCGCGCTCCATACGCTGCAGGAGCACGTCGCGGCTGCCGACCCAATACATCTGGAAGAAGACCTGCGGGTTGGCCGCGGCAACTTCTTCGATGGACTTGCTGGCAAAAGAACTCAGTCCGATGGCTGTTCCCCGTGCTGCAGCCGCACGGGCTACCGCTACTTCACCGTCGGGGTGCACTGCCTGCACACCGGTCGGTGAAATCATGACGGGCAACGAAATGTCCTGGCCCATAATGGTGGTGGACATCTCGCGCTTGTCCGACAGCCCGGCAGCGTGGGGAGCGAAACCCAATTCGCTGAATGCCGCGACGTTGTCGTCGACCGTCAGCCCTTTCTCGGATCCCGCCACCAACGCCGCGTACACGGACTTGGGCAACCTCTTCTTCGCACGGCGCTGTGCTTCTGCCACCGTCTCGAAGAAAGCATTCTTAGCCATTGAACTGACCTCTCTGGGGTGCAGCTTTCGCCGCACTGTCGGTATCGCGCAGTAGTTACTGCATTCCCGCAAGCGGGTTTTCGTCACAAATCTTGGCGGGCGGACGCATCATCAGTGTCAGTGGCACCGATGCGCGTGGGGTCTTACGTTGACCGGAACGGGAGTGGTCGACACTGGACTTCGGGACCTCGCCCGCCGACGCCAGTGCCATTTCACCGTTACCGATGACGCACTCGGGGTCAGGTCCGTCCATCGGCAGTCCGGTGAAGAACTTGGCCGCCATGCAGCCGCCGCGGCAGGAGTCGTAGTGGTTGCACTTGCTGCAGGCGCCACCGGTTTGGGGCGAGCGCAGCTCCTCGAACAGGTCCGAGTGCTGCCAGACTTCCTGGAATCCACCGTCTTTCACGATGTTTCCGGCGAGGAACTGCTCGTGAATCGCGAAGGGGCATGCGTACACGTCACCGACCGGGTCGATCAGGCACACGACGCGGCCCGCGCCACAGAGATTGAGACCGGGCAGTGCATCGCCGAAGGCGGAGAGGTGGAAGAACGAGTCGCCGGTCAGGACGCCTTCGCCATTGGCGACCAGCCAGTTGTAGAGCTCACGCTGCTGCTCCGGACGCGGGTGCAGGTCGTCCCACACGTCGGCGCCGCGGCCCGAAGGACGCAGTCGAGTGATGCGCAGGGTCGCGTCGTACTTGTCCGCGAGAGCCTTGAACTCGTCGAGCTGACTGACGTTGTGCCGCGTGACGACCACCGAAATCTTGGCGTCCTTGAAGCCGGCTTCCTTCAGGTTCGCGAGAGCGCGCTCGGCCATCGCGAACGAACCAGGCCCGCGCACAGCGTCATTGACCTCAGCGGTGGCACCGTCGATGGAAATCTGCACGTCGACGTAGTCACTGGCTGCGAGGCGCGCCGCGACCTTCTTGTCGATCTTCACGCCGTTGGTGGAGAACTTCACACCAACCTGGTGGTCGGTCGCGTAGTCGACGAGCTCCCAGAAGTCGGAGCGTACCGTCGGCTCGCCGCCACCGATGTTGACGTAGAAAACCTGCATACGCTGCAGCTCGTCGATGATGGACTTGCACTGTTCGGTGCTCAGCTCGTTGGGGTCACGACGACCCGACGACGAAAGGCAGTGCACGCAGGACAGGTTGCAGGCGTAGGTGAGTTCCCACGTCAGGCAGATGGGGGCGTCGAGTCCGAGTTCGAACTGATCGACGAGGCGACCCACCTTGGCGGGCGGGGAGGGCTGTTCAAGAACTGAGGTCATGGCTGTGTCCTCGCGAAGAAATGAAGCGGGCGAACGTGCGGAAGGGCTGTTCCGCACGTGGGGGCGAGCGTCTGGCTCAGACAGGCACGATCATGTGCGAGTCGGCGAGAGTGCTCAGCGCGCGGGCATATTGGGGAGCCGCGTCATCTTCGATGCCTTGCGCACGTAGTGCGGACCGGACATCAGGATGGTCTGGCAACGCCTTGACCACCGCAACGATGGTCGTGTTCTTCAGGAACGACAGCTTGCGTGTTCCGAAGTGGTAGAGCAACGCCCCGAAAGGTTCGGGGCGAAGCGCTACCTGCGGGTGGAGTTTCCACCCCGCATCGAGATCCAAAGCAGACACGGTCAGTACACGCCGCACATGCCGTCGATGGAAACTTCCTCCACGAGGGACTCCTCGACGAGGTCGTTCTCGAGCGCCTTGTTGTCACGATCTGACATGGATTCCTCCTGCGGTCGCACTCCGTCTGGAAGTCTGTAGATCAGACTTCCAACCTGGGAGTTGGTGGTCACTAGTGGGACTTCACTGTGACTCGGTTCACCACTGTAATGGCATCGAGTGCAGAATGACACACATGGAGCGAAAAAAGTATGCGTAGCCGCAAGAAACCGTCCGCTCGGATAGGTCGTCGCCCCTCCACAACGAAGGAGGGAATCAGCACGATCGGGATCGAACTGTTCTCGACAGTCGGCTTCAACGAGGTGAGCGTCGACCAGATAGCCGATGCCGCCGGAATCGCGCGTCGGACCTTCTTTCGCTACTTCCCGTCCAAGAACGCCGTCCCCTGGGGAGACTTCGACGGACATCTCGACGAGATGCGCGAGCACCTGGATTCACTGCCCGCTGATATTCCGTTGGTCGACGCACTCGAATCCGCATTGTTGACGTTCAACACCTTCCCACCGGAAGAGACTGCGGTACATCGCAAACGGATGGAATTGATCCTCGAAGTTCCGACGCTTCAGGCATACTCTGTGGTGATGTACGAAGGTTGGCGGCAGGTGGTCGCCGACTACGTCGCACGCCGAATGAATCTCGAGCCGACCGATCACGGCCCGCGCACGGTCGGCTATCTTCTGCTCGGGGTCGCGATGTCGGCGTACGAGCAGTGGCTCACCGACGATTCACTCGAGCTACCGGAACTCTTGAAAACAGGTACGCAGTCCCTGCGGACCGGTATCAGCACCTGAGAAAGCATCACCACCTGAGAAAGGCGATCATGTCCACCATCACGAACGAACCCGTCCTGGATTCCCTGGCGCCGTCGACGCCGGGCTTGTGGTCGTTCGGGCATGTCACCGTCGAACGCGTCGAGTCCGGTCCGATCTCGCTCGATCGCCGAGGCGGTCGCCTCCACGTCAAGCACTCCCTCACTCCCGCCGATCTGAGTGAGCGACTCGTCGCCGGAGTCACCTCGTCGATCCAGGACGCGGAGTTCGGTCAGGACGAATTCGAGTTGACGATGGTCGGCCTGGTTCGCTCCACCGTGGACGGCGCTCTCGAATCCTGGACCACCTACTACCGGAACTCCCTTGCCGAACTACTGGACGGCACTGCAGATTTCGCGCCGATTCACGACAAAGCCGAAGAGCTGGTCCGCGGTTCCGTGCTCGATCTGGGTTCCTGCTTCGGTTTCCTGCCCCTGCGGCTCGCGCGCGCCGGAATGGACGTGACCGCCACGGACATCCTGCCCGGAACGATGATCCTGCTCGACGCGGTTGCCCCCGAACTCGGCATCACGATCGACACGGTGATCTGCGACGCGGGTGAAGTACCGGCACCGGACAACAGCGCCGACACCGTCACCGCGATTCATCTCCTCGAACACGTCGACGACGCAGTCGGCGAGGCCGTGATCGCGCAAGCACTCCGGATCGCGCGTCAACGGGTCGTCATTGCAGTCCCCTTCGAAGACGAAGCCACCGCGTGCCACGGCCACATCCGCACTTTCGATCTCGAGTCACTGCGTGCGGTCGGCCGGCAGAGCCGTGTGCCGTTCGAGGTATTCGAGCATCACGGCGGCTGGTTGGTGCTGGACGCATCGGCCGCCTGAAAAGAACTAGCCTTCTTTCAGTGTATGGGCGACAAGCGCATTCGCGTGCCCATGACCCATACCGTGCTCCGACTTCAACCAGTTGACCAATTCCATGTGCTTCGTGAGGTCTGAGCTTCTGATCAGCTCTTGCCATTCACCGATCGGCCGACCGTACTTCTTCTCGATCGACGGAAAATACGACGCCGGGCCTTTCACGGGTTCAGTCATGACCGGAATCTACCTCCACCGCCCGACAATATTCGCGCACCGGCGGCGCCCGCATGTCCGCACCTGCGGAATCGCTGGGTAGACACGCGACCATCGCATTATGGTCGAAGAACACCCACCCGAGAGCACAGGAGTTCAGCGATGCGACTGTCCACACGAAATCAACTCACCGGCACCATCACCGAGGTCAACCTCGGCACCGTCATGGCGACGGTCAAGGTGAAGTTGGACGGCGGGAATCAGATTGTGACCTCGTCGATCACCCGCGATGCCGCACTGGATCTCGATCTTGAACCAGGCCAAGCCGCAACGGTATTCGTGAAGTCCACCGAGGTGACGATCGGCGTCGAGTAACTGGCGAGCGATGTGATCAGGGCCGGGTGAGATGCGTGGTCATCGTGTAGTCCTTGCTCGGCCCCGTCACGGTCCAGACGACAGTCCAGGTCGATCGATCTCCGGCAGTGACGTCGATTCGCCCGCGGTAGGTATCCGCACCGCACAGGTGCTCGACTTCCTCCCCCGGCGCCCAGTCGTGGAACTCTCTGCCGTCTTCGAATGTCACGGCCCACTCGAGGCCGCGCTCGGCAACGAACAGAGTTCGGAACACGGGTAATTCCAGGTCGCCGTCACGCAGCGTGCCGCTCTCGTACCAGCGCATCCGACCGTCACCGGCGTCGGAGATAGTGGTCTCGCCGAATACATGCTTGGTGGAACCGGAAAGGCGGTCGACGATGTCCCGCTCGAAGTGCCACTTTCCTACCAGCGCCCTCGGCTCGATTTTCGCGTCGTAGACCATGTGGCGATTCTAGTGACCCTGCATTGCCCGACGACACCGGAGACCGACTCGAACACACTGCGAGAGTATGTTCCGAGTACACCCGGAACACGCAGGAGATTTTCACAACCATGAACGATTCGGCCGCCCTTCACAAACGCGCAGTGTTCGCCGAGGATCTCGAGATCGGCCAAGTGATCCCATTGGGTTCGTATTCGGTGACCGAAGAGGAAATCGTCGAGTTCGCAACTCAGTGGGATCCCCAGTGGTTTCACGTCGACAAGGAAGCCGCCGAGTCCGGCGTCTTCGGCGGGTTGATCGCCAGCGGGCTGCACACCCTGTCGATCTGCCAGAAGTTGGTGGTCGCCAGTCTCTACGACCAGTGGAACGTGATCGCCGGGAAAACCATGCGCGACGTGAGCTTCCTCCGTCCGCTTCGCCCCGGTGACACCCTGAGCGGAAAGGTCACCGTCGACAACGTCGTGTTCGACAATCGCGCGCGAGGATTGGTGACCATCACAGCGAAATTGGTCGATGCACACGGCAATCGCGTTCTCGACGTGGTCACTGACGCCTACCTGCACTGCCGCTCGACTCGCGGACAGTGAATTATCGGTAAATTTCGCACCACACTGTTCGAATTGCCGTACTTTCAGTGACGTTGCGACGCAACAATACCCATCCCTGCAATCAGGAGTTCCTCACACATGAGCAGCCTCGGCGAGATCAATCCTCTCGGCATTCTTCAGATCCTCATCTACATGCTCTTCGGTGGGTCGTCCAGCACTCCCGAATAGACCCTAGCTTGCCATAGCCATAGTCAGCATCTAGGGTGCTGACTATGGCAATTACTAGTCAGGCATCAGTGGCGGCCGCGCCGTCGACCGACGCAGCGCGTCATCACACCGAATTCGACTCCAGTTGGCGGAGTTTCGACGGCATCCAGGGCGGACTCGCAATTGCACGGATGCTGCGGGTGGCGGCCGACGCGTCCGGAGCCGAACCGCTGGCAGTCACGGCGCATCTGGACCGCCCCGTTCCTCCTGGGCCGGCCGAGTTGACTGTCGGCGAGATGCGGGGCGGGCGGACCGTCAGTTGCCACGTCACGCTGACCGGTTCGGGATCCGCTCTCGTTCGGTTGGCCCGCGACATAGGAGCTACAACAATGTCCGCCCCTGTCGCCGAACCGGCTCCGGCCGACCCGTCAACCCTGCCGCCGCTGGAGATCCCGGTGGATTTTGTGCCGTTCGCCCAGCACCTCGACATCCGGCCGATCAATTCCGCGAGGCCGTTCGCCGGTGGCGACTCCCCTGAATTCGACGTCTGGATCCGCCTGCTCACAGACCTCGATTTCACGGCCCAAGAGCGTGCCGCGGTCCTTCTCGACGCGCTTCCGCCCGGACTGTTCGCGACACTGACGATGCCCGTGGCCATACCGACCATCGAGTTCACCGCGCATTTCACACCGGAGCACCTCACGGCAGATCCCCGAACGCTGTCACCGTGGTATCGCCTACGCCACGGGACTGCCTGGGCGACGGACACTCTCTGTGTTGACGAATCCGAACTATTCGACTCGACCGGACGACTTGCTGCTCGGGCTCGCCAGCTTCGTCGAATTCTTAGTTGAGTTCAGCTCTCCTACACCTGGAGGTCGCGAGCACGGAACGCAACAAGTGATGCTGTCGAAAGTGCTACTGCCACAACGATCATTGCCAGCAGTGGCAGAACTGTCACCGGCTCGGCAGGGGCACCCGGCACGTGAGTGTAGGGCGACAGATCCAGCACTACCTGCGGAAGCTTCAGCAACGTGCCGAGTTGCCCGAGCACGATGCATGCCGCCAAGATTCCCCAGGAGAGCGCCGACGCGTACGTCGGAAACAGTCCGAAAGCCAACGACACCAACCCCACGACTACGAGCACCGCAGGCAGATAGGCCAACGCGGCGCCAGTCATGCGAAGTGTGTTGCCGCCGATGTCGTCCGTGACGAGCCCGAAGGCAAAACCGGTGAAGGCACCCATCAAGACGTGCGCGAGGATCACGCCGCCCACAACCACACCCAGGTGGGAAAGCATCCACCTCCACCGCGACAAAGACGTTGCCAGCAACGGTTCGAGCCGTCCCGAAGTTTCCTCGCCCCGCATCCGGAGAAGACTCTGGACCGAATACGCCGCGATGACTATCGACGTGAGCCCCAGAGCAGTGGCCAAGTAGGAATCCACCAGATCCGATCCGCCGCCGCCAAGTTTCGCGAACATCTCCGCGGTCTGCTGCGACGATCCCACCATCGCGTCGATCTCGTTGCCCACAGCGCCGTACGCGAACCCGAGTATGACAACGGCAAAGATCCACCAGAACATCGTCATTCGCTGCATGCGCCACGCCAGGCCCCAAGCCGACGGTAGCCACGATGCCGCGACTGGCGGGCCGGGTCGGGGCTGAACGAGTCCCGCTCCCTGATCGCGATGGCCGATGAGAACAAAAGCCACCACCACGTGCACAGCCGCGAATCCGATCAGCAACAACAGGATCCACCAGGCGTCGTCGTCGAAAGGTCTGATCTGTTGTGCCCATCCGATCGGCGAGAGCCACGACAACCAGCCACTGACCACGCGAGTTCCGTCGTCGACGACCGTACTGTTCACGTCGCCGATCGCGCGCAGCATGAACGCAACGCCGATCGCGGCACCCGCCAGGCCGTTGGCCGTACGAGCACCGTCGGTGATCTGCGCCGTCACGGCTGCCACTCCGGCAAACGCGATTCCGGTCCCACCTATCGAGGCGCCCAACGCGAACGAACCGACGACAGGCAAACCGACGGCGATCGATCCCAGTGCAATTCCCAGTGCAAGAACGACGTTCGCACCGACGGTTACGATCAATGCGGAGGTCAGGAGCGCTCGTCGACCTACCACCGCTGCACCGATCATCTCGGCTCGGCCGGTCTCCTCGTTCTGTCGCGTATGGCGAACCACCGCAAGGGTGCTCATCAATGCGGCCACCAACGCGAACACGAGCACCGACTGACTGGCGACTATCGCGCCCTGCGAATCACCGGACACGATCCCGTTGGTCGCCAGCGCGACCGGCGATACCGCGGAACTGACTGCGATGTTTCGTAATTCCTCGGGTGTCGAGTACAGCCCGGTCACACTGGCGACAACCAGCAGCATGAACAAGACGATGGAGATAACCCACACGGAGAGCTGAATTCGGTCCCGCCGCAAAGCCAGCCGAACCAGTCGGCGTGTGCCGGTGAATTGACTTGCCGAGGCCGGTACCGGTGGAGCGGCCTCGACAACAACGGTCACGGCCGTACTCCGGTCTCGGCTCGCAGGTGTACCGAAGTCTCCCTGGCCCGTTCGTCACCGTAATGCCGCAAGAAAAGTTCTTCGAGAGTCGGCGGAGTGGAAGTGAGCGCCACGATTCCGAATCCGACCAAGTACGTCATGAGTGGTCCGAGTTGCGCGCTGTCGACTTCGCAGGTGACGTGGTTACCGTCGATCACCGCGTCGTGGACACCGCCGAGTCCGTCGAGTCCACCGATCGGACGCTGCGTCTCCGCCGCGACGGACGTGCGCGTGAGATGCCTGAGTTCGGACAGTGTTCCCTCTTCCACCGTCCGCCCGTCGCGGATGATGCTCACGCGATCGCACAGCGCTTCGACCTCGGCGAGGATATGGCTCGACAGCAGTACCGTCTTTCCGGCGTGAGCCACCTCCTCGACGCAGTCCTGGAATACCGCCTCCATCAACGGGTCGAGCCCCGATGTGGGTTCGTCGAGGACGTAAAGGTCGACGTCGGACGAGAACGCGGCCACGAGTGCAACCTTCTGCCGGTTACCTTTCGAGTACGTACGCGCCTTCTTGGTCGGGTCCAATTCGAAGCGATCGAGCAACTCGCTGCGGCGTTTTCGGTCCAGGCCACCGCGCAGGCCCGCCAACAGATCGATAGCCTCACCGCCGGTGAGGTTGGGCCACAGATTCACGTCGCCAGGCACATAGGCGAGACGTCGATGCAAAGTAACAGCGTCTCGCCACGGATCGCCGCCGAGAACGGTTGCGTCTCCGGAGTCCGAGCGGAGCAGGCCGAGGAGCACCCGAATAGTGGTGGACTTTCCGGAACCGTTCGGCCCCAGGAATCCGTGCACTTCACCCGTCGAGACGTCGAGGTCGAGGCCGTCCAGCGCGCGGGTGGTACCGAAGGTCTTGACGAGGCTTTTCACTGAAATTGCCGCACCCATGAATTTGACCGTACGCCGATTTCACAAATGTGTGAAGATAGAAAAGACGGAAAGATCGAAAGGTTCCGATGACCGACACCAGCCACACCGTTGCACCGGACGAGAGCCGACACTATGTCGAGCGACTCTCACTCGTACTGAGCGACATGGGTTTTCCGCCGATGCCCGCCCGCGTCTGGGCCGCGTTGATGACCAGCGAGACACCCTCGTCCACGCCAGGAGATCTCGGATCTCGGTTGGGAGTGAGCCCCGCCGCCATTTCCGGAGCCGTCAGATACCTCCAGCAAGTCGGATTGATCGAGCGTGTGGCCGTCCCCGGATCGCGGCGTCAGCACTACTGCGTCAGCGTCGACATGTGGGCCGACGCGTTTGTCACGAAACAGTCCTCGCTCTACCAGGTCTCGGCAGTTGCGGACGAGGGCATACGAGTCCTCGGTGAAGGAACCACAGCCGGCGATCGAATGGCAGATCTGCGCGACTTCTTCGACTTCATGGCCGCGGAAATGCCGCGAATGCTCGCGGACTGGCGCTCCCGGCGAAAAGACCGGACACCTGGCAGGTAACTTCAGGTTTACCCGCAATTTCGGCGGGGTACCTCAATTCTCGTTCCAGCACGGTCAGGTGCGGTGTAATCGAGGAGTTGCTGATGAAGCTGTCGATCAGGGGCGCGAACACTTCACCGACTCCACCCTTCGCGCGTACCGCTTCACCCGAAACCTGTGAACGATCGATTTCCCTGAATCGCACCGCCGCCGAGGCATTCGCCGGTGATCACCATGCACTGTCGAAACTACTGGCCCGGTTGCACCCTCGCGTCGTTCTCTACTATCGCGCCAGACTCCTCGGGACGCCCGTCGCGACATTCGCCGACGATCTCGCCCACCAATGCACCCTGGACGTCGTCACACGAATGTCCGACACGATCTCGGCCGACACACGCATCGAGACCTTCGCGTACGAGTTGGCCTCTCGACGAATTGCGTCAATTCCCCAGTCACGCAACATCGACGGACAATTCAAACGCCCGCGTCGCCTGACCGACGACCAACGTGAGGTTCTGGTACTACGAATCGCAGTGGGTCTGACTGCCGAGATGACCGCGTCGACTCTGCGCACAACTCGTTCGAGCGTGCTCCTCGTACAGCATCAAGCGCTGCGCGCCTGGACGGTCTCCGAGCGGAGCTAGATCAGACCTTGCTTACTCGCGGCGTAGACGGCCTCTGCTCGACGGCTCACCTCGAGTTTGCGCATGATGTTGCTGACGTGAAATTTGACGGTGGTCGGTGAGATGAACAATCTCTCACCGATCTTGATGTTGGACAAGCCGTTTGCGAGGAGTCTGAGCACTTCGAGTTCGCGATCGGTCAATCGTTCTTTCGACGACGACTGCCCGTTGAGCGATCGCACGACAGCTGACGCGCTGCGCGAATCGAACGCACTCTCACCCCGCGAGACCGCCCTGATCGCACGCACCAATTCGGTGGTGTCGACGTCTTTGACGACATAGCCGCGAGCACCCGCGTGCACCGCTCGCACCACCAGTTGATCGTCGAGAAACGTGGTGAGAACCAACAGTCCGAGGCCGGGATGCGCCGAGGACAGCTGGCCACACAGGGTCAGTCCCTCGTAGTCGGAACTGGCGGAGAGTTTGAGATCCATCAGGACGATGTCCGGGCCGACCTTGTCGACCACGGCGAGGGCCTCGGCGAGGGACGACGCCTCCCCCACGATCTCGAGATCGCTTTCGCGCTCGAGAACCGAGCGGAGCCCTTGCCGCAGAATTGCATGGTCGTCGACCAGGACGATTCGAACCAATCCCTGAACCGGCGATGCTCCGCGGGTGATGACGGGACGCGCAGTGGTCATGATTCCTCGCTCTCGATTTCAGTGGTGGAGCAAAGGTTTTCCATGCCCGAGTCGAACGGCAGTGGTAGTCGCACGAGAATCTGAATCCCACCGATCCGCGCGCGCCGTACTTCGAGCGCACCACCCAACTCGAGTGTTCGCGCCTGCATGTTCGCGAGACCGCGATGGCGGCCGTCGACGTCGTTGGTGGCTGCGAGTTTGAGGATCAGACGCATTCGCGCAGGGTCGCCGTCACCGTCGTCGGAGACCGACAGCAACACGGAGTCCGCCCGATAGGTCAGACGTAGCACCGCCCGATTCGCGTGAGCATGGACCGCTGCATTGAAGAGAGCTTCCCCAGCGATCCGGAGAAGAGCGTGTTCGGCATCGCCCGGAAGTTCGGTCGGGGTACCGCCGACGCGAACGCTCACCGCCAACTCGTCCGGCATGTGAACCACGCCGAGTTGCTCGAGCATCTCGGGCAACGACGTCCGGTCCGCGTCCGACGAATGATTGAGCGCATAGATCGCCGAACGAAGCTGCTCGACCGCCCTCCTGGTCAAATCCTTTGCCAAGTCCAGTCTTTCACTGCGTTCAGCCTCCGGGATGTCGCTCCGGCAGACCTCGATCTGCATGCCCGCCGACAACACCGCCTGTGTCACACTGTCGTGCAGTTCGCGGGCGATCCGGTGACGTTCGTCGTCGACCACTTGGTGCCGGTGCGCCACTCCGAGTTGACGCTGAGTGGACTCCAATTCGCTGTTGCGCACCGCAAGGTCGGCTGCAGTACGATTGGCCTCCGCATACGCATCTTCGGCACGCTCGAGCAGTAGTTGTCCGCGCTGATAGAGCGCCGAATTCTGCAGAGCCACAGCAGTCTGGCTGGCCAGAATGCTGAGCACGGCTCCGTCCGTCGTGTCGAGGGTTCGGTTGGCCGGCGTCCAGGCTGCAAAGGCACCTACCACGCCGCCACCGAGCACGATCGGCACAAACGCGTAGTGCGCGTCGATCACCGAGTTGGATTCGATTCTTCCGTACCGGATGTCGTCGAGGCATTCGACGACATCCTCCGGAAGTGGCGGCCCCTCGACGTTGTCGACCAGAAAAGGGGTGGCGTCCGGGCCGAGAACCAGTCGCCGTGGTCCGGCGTCGGGCAAAGTTCCGTCAGCCAAGGCGAAGACAATCCAGTTGGCACTCAGATGCGCACGGGCAGCTTCCGCGACCGCGCAGACGAGGGTTTCCGGCCCCTCGACGGTGCGCACCAAAGCCCGCGAGATCAACTCCAAGGCATGCACGACGCGTTCGAGGCGCTCGGCCGCACCGCGATACTGCGGGTAGAACGAACTCTTACCCGATCGTAATCCGGTGAGCCGGGACAGGTCCGCGGTCATCGCCTGCACCAATTCACAGCGGCCCTCTTCACAGCGTCCATCTTCACAGCGTCCATCTTCACAAGGCACCTCGGAACAACGCCACCATCTGTTCCTGCGTCGCTTCCCTGGGATTGGTGGACATGCAGGCGTCGAGCAACGCGAAGCTGGCGAGCCTACTCAGGTCTTCCTCGCGAACACCCAACTCCCCCAGCCCCTTCGGCACACCGACCTCCCGTGCGAGACGTTCGACACGGTCGGCCACTGCCAGCGCTGCTTCCTCCGGGGTGCCGCGTTGCTCGGGAAGACTCAGTGCCGCAGCGATGGCGACAAAGGGGGCGGCGTCCGTGGTGGAATTGAACCGGATGACGTGGGGCAAGAGAATTCCGTTGATGACGCCGTGCGGAAGGTCGAGCATGCCGCCCACCTGATGACTCATGGCGTGCGCGGCTCCGAGTATCGCGTTGGTGAACGCCAACCCGGCCTCGAGGCTCGCCTGCGCCATCACCGATCGAGCTTCCATCTCCATCGGGTCCTGGATCGTGTGCACCAGATTCTCGGTCACTAGGCCGACAGCGCGGAGCGCGTGATGATCGGTCAACGGATTGTGCGCCAGTGAGACGAAGGCTTCGATTCCGTGCGTCAGTGCGTCCAATCCTGTTGCCGCATTGAGCCACTCGGGCATCGTCGTGAGCAACCGCGGATCGATGACCGTCACATCTGGCACCAGCGCCCGGCCGATGATGGTGATCTTGGTGCCGCGGGTCGTGTCCGTGACGATGCAGAACTGCGACACGTCCGCGCCCGTGCCGGACGTGGTGGGAACCATCACCAACGGCGGGATCGGTTTGGTCGCCTGATCTACCCCCTCGTAGTCGAGTATGTTGCCACCGTTGGCAGCGAGGACGGCTACACCCTTAGCCGCGTCGATGACGGAACCGCCGCCGAGCGCGATGATGACGTCACACTCACCTTCCTGGTACACCTCGAAACCGGCCGCGATCTCGAAGTCCTTGGGATTGGGCGTCAGCCCTGACCACACCGTCGCCGTCAATCCCTGCTCCGTGAGATGGTCTTCGAGTTCGCTGACCCATCCCGCGTCGATCAGACCGGGATCGGTGACCAGGAATGGTCGGAACCCGCCGAACCTCAGAGTCGCGTGTGCTGCCTCGACCAGGGAACCGATACCGAAGACGATCTCGGGGGCGTGAAATTTGACCAGTCGAGCAGCAGTGCCGCGGCGATGAACACCGTGGTTCACAGCATCCGGGTATGCCACGGACACGACCCCACTCTCCTCTCGCTGCTCTGAGATCTCCGGTCGGGATTTCGCATCCGTCGCTCTCAGCGCATCAACTCCCACGTGCACAAACTGGTGTGATCCACCTTACAATCGCTGGCCCCGAGCCTACGCGGACAGCAGTCGGGGCACACCCACCGAAGGAGAGGCGCTTACCTACCCGTTCGGGCAGGTAAGGCGTCTCGGGAAAATGAATGGCGCGGCGAGAAGGTCCCGCTGTACTTTCGGTTGCGGCCAGAGTGGCCCGTAGAACCGATTCAGAAGGTGTTTATGACCCAGCCCGCGCCGAGCGCGCCTCCCGCCCCTGCACTGCCGGCAACCTCGAGGGTCACATGCTGATCCTCGAAACGTCGGACTGACAGCCGCGAGGCCCCCTCGGCCTGCTCCTACTGCTTTGTTCACTCAGCTAGGAGTTCTCCAGTGCCTCAATCACACAATTCCATCTCGAAAACCGACACCTTCTCGTGCATTCAGTGCGGACTCACAGTCATGACGTACGGCCCCGATGGTGATCGCCGAAACCACTGCCCCAGTTGCCTGCATTCCCGACACCTGTTCGACCAGGTGGAAGGTGGACCGTCGGACTGCGGAATGCGGATGGCTCCCATTTCGATCGCAGTACTGCGCAGTGGCGATTGGATGATCATCCACCGCTGCGCACAGTGCCTCGAGCTCACCTCCAACCCCGTCAGCCGAGACGACAACCAGTTGTTGTTGATGAGAATGGCAGTGCGACCGCTCGCGCAACCGCCCTTCCCGCTCGAAGCCTTCGGCGACTTGTGAGGGGGAATCAGATGCCACGTAGGAATCCCAGCACCCGCGCGCGGCGGGCACCGCAACGGGCCAAGCACGTACTGCACGGAATCGGCGGAGAACAAGGATCGAGCTTCCGTTGTCTCACATGCCGTTTGGACATCTCCACTGCGGCGCCGGGTACCGCTCATCGGAACCACTGCCCGAACTGTCTGGCCAGCCGCCACGTGGACGGTCGCGTTCCGGGCGACCGAGCACAACAGTGCCGAGGTGCCATGGCGGCGCTGTGCCTGTCGGTCCGTCAAGACGGTGAATGGATGCTCGTTCACCAGTGTGTCGAGTGCAATACGTTGAAAGTCAACAGGATTGCCGGCGACGACAACGTCTTGGTCCTGCTGCGCTTGGCGCTACGTCCGTTGGCAGACCCCCGCCTGCGCTCGCGCGCGTTGCTAGCGCTCTGATGATTCGTCCGGTGTACTCGCGCGGTTCTGCGCACGATTACACCGGACGAAGACCACGAACACGATCCCGGCGAGCAAGCCGACCACAGTCGGTCCGAGGACCAGTCCCGAGTACAACCACGGGGCAGGTTCTGCCGGAAAGAGGTCCATGAATATGGGTCCGGTGTATGTCGGTTCGGAAAACGGCTCCCGATAGGATCCTCCGGTGAGAATGTGCGGTGACGCCAACGACTTCCACCACCACTGAAACACGCCGAGCGCCACAACCCCACACACGGCGCCGAGCACTGTCAGCGCCGCGATCGGTCGCCAGATCGATCCCCTGATTTCGGACATGAGATCAAACTAGTTCACGACAGATCGCGCAGTGACATCGGTGAAGTGCACTGACATCAGCGAAGTGCGTGCCCCAGCTCGGCGGCCTTTGCCATCAGTTGCGCGGCATCTCGGGCAACAACAACCTCGTCGCAGATCTCCGAATACTCCGGCATCGCGCACGATGCCTGGTTCCAGTAACGCTGTGGTTCAGGCGTGATCCAGGCCAGACGGTGGACCTTTCGGCGGAGTTCCTCGAGCTTGTCCGCCTGCGGGGGCAACCCGTTGCACCGACCGTCGCCCACGATGATGACAGACGTCCGTGAGTTCAAGGTGTTTCCGTGCTCGTCCAACAATTCTGTGAGCACCCGCCCGTAATCGCTGCTGGCTTCCAGATCCAGAACCGGGTGCGCGAGTACCGCGGCCAGTGCGCCGTCACCACTACTGGCGAGAAGGGTGTCGGTCACGTCGACCGGACGATCGACGAAGGCGAGGACTTCACAACGATCTGCTCGGCGATGCATTGCCTGAGCCAAGCGCAGAGTGAACGCGGTGATGGGGCGCACGGACAGCGACACGTCGGCGATGAGAAGTAGTCGAACACGATCGGGGCGAGGAGCTTTCACGACCAGATGGAAGGGAATTCCGTCGGTGCGCAGACTCGAACGCACCGTGCGTCGCATGTCGAGATGCCCACGAGAGCGCTCACGGGGCCGAGGTCTGGACGGTCCTCTCATCCGCCGAAGCACTTCGTGGCACGCGAGTTCGATGTCGTTGTGCGTTGCGCCCGCTGCAGATTCACTGTCGGGCGCATCGGGAGCGGTTTCGGCGAGTGCAGCTGCCGAGAGTGCTTGCACGAACGCTTCGACCGCCTCGACGAGCCGGTTCAATTGTGCTTGCGTCAACGGCCCGTCGTCGGAGACATCTGCATACGCTTTGCTCGGGTCGTAGGCATCCAACCAGGCGAGGATCGACGTCGGATCGTCCCAGGACAGCGAGCCGACCACTGCTGCAGCAACACTGGTGCTCAGGTCACCGACCACCGCCGATGCTGCACGGTCCACGTCGACCGTGTAACTGACTCCGCGTCGACCGGTCTCCGAACCGGTATCTACCGACAGTTCGGCATCGCTCGACGTCATCGACACATCGTCGTCGTCCTTGTGCGGGTTGAAGCCCTTCTCCGCTTCCGGAGTGTCGAAGTAGTCGCCGACCTCGGCCGCACGCTCGTTGTACTCGGCGTACCGACCAACTTCTTGATCCTCGTCGATCCCCAGCGCGGTGGGCAGACCGTCCGCCACCTCGGCGCGCGAACCCATCCGCTCGCCGTGCGCTTTGCCTGCGGCCGGCCGGAACAGCGCGTCGAACGCCCGATCGAAACCGGCCTGCTCGTGAGAGTACTTGGCGCACACTGCCCGAAGACATGCTCGCAACGTCTCACGATCCGAAGCGCCGACCATCGCGAGAACACGCCGAACCTCGATGACCTCGGCCGGTGACGCGGAAACTCCGGCCGCCCTCAGCAATCGGCCGAAACTCGCGGACACCACGTCGAGAACAAAGGACGGTTGCCACACGGCAAGGCCACCGAGCGTCGTCATCGCGTCGAACGGATTCCGCTGCCGCCGCGGATTCCCTGTTGATGAGGGTCACGTCCACCCGTGCCCCGGAACACGGCCGTCGTCGTGTTGGCGGGTTTGCTTGCCACCGTGGCCCGCTCGATCGGCTCGCCACCGTCACGCGACGATGATTCGAAACGCTTTCCGTCGAATCGTTCCTTGGCCAGCGTCACATCGGACGAGTACTTGAGCAACGCCGTGAGCAGGATGTCGCGCACCTTGGCGTCGGAAGCGGTGTCGAATCCGCCGGCCGCGAGCACTGTTGCCGCTCTGGCCGCGTCGATGACCTCCGAGATGGACGGACTCTTGCGCAGCGGGAGGTCACGCAGGATGCGAGCCAATTCGACGACCTCGGTGGCCGTAGCCGAATCCACCTCCGGCGCTCGGGCCGTGACGATCTCGCGTTCACGCTCCGACGTCGGATAGCCGAGATGGTAATGCAGACAACGACGCTTGAGTGCGGGTGAGAGCTCGCGGGTGTCGTTGGACGTCAGGATGACCCAGGGCTGCGAGCGGGCAACGAACGTACCGACCTCGGGAATGGTGATCTGCTGTTCGGCGAGAATCTCGAGGAGCAGTGCTTCCATCGACTCCTCGGTGCGGTCTACCTCGTCGACCAGAAGCACTACCGGATCGGGTGAGAGGATTGCTTCGAGCAGCGGTCGTACGGACAGGAAGTTCTCGGAGTACAAACCGAAATCCTGATCGGCCAGAAACTTGGACGCTTCGGCGACGCTGTCGAATTCGGAAACCTGATCGCTGATCCGGTCGCGGAGCATCTGCACGTGCAGGAGTTGCTTCGCGTAGTCCCATTCGTACAGCGCGCGATTGTCGTCCAGCCCTTCGTAGCACTGCAATCGCACCAGTTTGCGGCCCCCGATCGCAGCCAGAGACTTCGCCAGTTCCGTCTTGCCGACACCGGCCGGCCCTTCGAGCAGGAGCGGACGCCCCAGCGCCGTCGCCAGATGAACGACTACCGCGAACTCGTCATCGGCAATGTAGTCCTGCTCTCGCAGAGCATCTTTCACTTCGATTCCGCTGGAGAAACTGCGACCGGACATGGAACACCTTTCATGGGGGGCAAGCCCCTGTGCGCCTTTTTGGTAGTGCGGGCTACCAAAAAGGCGCACGGGGCCGAAGGCCCTGCTAGAAGTACGACTTGTTGATCGCGTGATCGACAACCGGGATCATCGACTCCACGGTGACCTCACGGGGATTGCCCGGGGTGCACCAGTCGTCCTGAATGTGCTCGGAGATGGCGCGCACAGTCTTCTCGTCACCCTTGATGACATCACCACGGCCCTCGTACTTCTTGGTGTTCATCTGGTTCTTCGCGTACGAGTCGGTGCGAACTTGACCGAAGTTGTCGGGGATACCGACGTCCTTGGCCAGACGGATGGCAGCCTCGACGGCAGCATCCGCGGCCTGAACTGTGGTGAGGTTGCGAGTGTCGACACCGAGTGCGCCGGCCAACTGGGCGTAGCGCTCGTAGCGCGAAGGCAGGTTGTACTCCCACACACGCGGCAACGCGATGGCGTTGTTCAGACCGTGGTGGCTGTCGAAGAAGGCACTGACCGCGTGCGAGATCGAGTGAACGATGCCGAGGCCACCGGAGTTGAAGGCCTGCCCGGCAATGTACTGCGCGTTCATCATTCCCTCGCGGGCCTTGAGGTTGCGCGGCTCGAAGACGGCCTCGCGCAGGTTCTTCGCGACCAACTCGACCGAGTAGATCGCGTTACCGAGCGAAGGCGCGAAATCGAGACGAGACACGAAAGGCTCACTGCCGTGCGCGAGTACGTCGAAGCCGCAGTACGCGGTGAAATGCTGAGGGCAGGTGTAGTAGAGCAGCGGATCGTCGATCGCCAGGGTGACGATGGTCGCCTCGTCGAAGCCCACCCACTTGTGCGGGTTGTTCATGTCCGACGTGTCGGTGATGACGTACGCCCACGACGTCTCGGAACCCGTTCCGGCCGTGGTGGATACGGCGATATGGGGCGGGTTCTCCTTGTTGGTGGACTTGGCGAAGCCCTCGAACTCGTTGATGTTGCGACCGTCGTGTGCGATCACGACGCGAGCGCCCTTGGCGGCGTCGTGGCTCGAACCACCGCCGATCGAGATGATCGAGTCGCACTTCTCCTTCTGGTAGAGAGCCGCGGCCTCCATGACGTTGTAGTCCTTGGGATTCGACTCGACCTTGTCGTAGAGCACGACCTCGACACCCTGGTACTCGATCTTGCCGACGAGTTCCTCGATGATGCCCGAACCGCGCAGACCGGTCGTCATCAGAAGGGTGCGCTTGAAGCCGAGGTTCTTGGCCTCCACCCCGATGATGTCGTGAGCGCCCACACCCATCAGGGCGCGAGGGAAGGGGTGGAACTCCTTGATGGGAAAGTCCCAGATCTGGTTGAGCTCGATAGCCATCGGTATCTCCTCAGGGATGTGCACGAATGTGACTGCGGGAGGGATTCGAGCCGAATCTTTGTGACCGGCGTCTCACCTGGTTCCCACTGTGTACCGACAAACAGCCCGTGCACAGACTTCGGCAGCTCAACCGCCCGGACGCCGCTCACGAACCGCCCGTTCGGGCAGGTCGACGCCACCCCGGACTGCCAGGACGGCTGGATCAGACCGCCATGGTTCCCGCTGATCGGGAACGTGTTGCTCGGCGACTACGATCCCCAGTAGCTTTTCATCACTGCTAACATTGAACTAGAACACGTTCTAGATGTTGCACTTCACTGACCTGCGCTTTACCCAGCTTCACGAGAGGACTAGCTTCGCGATGACGACAGTCGAGGTACCGCACAGCTCGCGATCGGCGGTACTCACCGTGTCCGGAGTCATCGAAGAGACTTCCGACGCCCGGTCGCTGGTGTTCGAGATTCCCGCAGAACTGAAGGACAAGTTCGACTACAAGCCAGGTCAATTCCTGACCCTGCGCATCCCGAGTGATCAGACCGGCTCGGTCGCACGCTGCTACTCGCTGGCCAGTTCACCCTTCACCGACGACGCCCCCAAGGTGACCGTCAAGCGAACCGTCGACGGCTACGGCTCCAACTGGTTGTGCGACAAGCTCCAGGTCGGCGACACCATCGAGGTGCTGCCGCCGTCAGGTGTCTTCACGCCCAAGTCGCTCGATCACGACTTCCTGCTCTTCGGTGCAGGCAGCGGTATCACTCCGGTGATCTCGATCCTCAAGTCCGCCCTCACGCAGGGCAGCGGCAACGTCGTGCTGATCTACGCGAATCGCGACGAGAAGTCCGTCATCTTCGGCGCCGAACTTCGCGAATTGGCAGCGCAACACCCCGGCCGCCTCACCGTTGTCCACTGGATCGAAACCGTGCAGGGACTCCCCGCCGTCTCACAGTTGGCGACACTGTCCAAGCCATTTGTCGCGTACGAGGCCTTCATGTGCGGTCCGGGCCCCTTCATGGACGCCGTCCACAAGGCACTGGCAGAGGCCGGCATGCCCCGCACGCAGGTTCACGCCGAGGTCTTCAATTCACTCGCGGGTGACCCGTTCCGTGACGTCGAGGTAGCCGAGGTCTCCGACGAGGAAGCAGCCGACGCCGCAACCGTCGAGGTCGAACTGGACGGTGAAACCCACACCCTCGTCTGGCCGCGCAAGCAGACGCTCGTCGACATCATGCTCGCCAAGGGCCTCGACGTGCCGTACTCCTGCCAGGAAGGCGAGTGCGGGTCGTGTGCCTGCACCGTCACCGAAGGCGAAGTTCAGATGGACAACTCCGAGATCCTCGACGCCGAGGACGTGGCGAACGGCTACATCCTCGGTTGCCAGGCGAAGCCGATCACCGATCACCTGAAGATCGAGTTCTGAACCCTGCTTCGATGCATGACGGCCCCTGATTCCCTGCGGAATCGGGGGCTTTGTCATGTTCGGAGTCTCCCGAGTCATCTCCCGAGTCATCTTCCGAGTCCCGCCGCGAAACCCACGCAGGCGCCGTTGTGGGCAACCGCCACAGCGCAAGAATCAGCACCAGGGTCACGATCAGGAAGCCCTCACGAAGGAGCAACCCGAACGGCAGCAGGAGCGGCGACGTCTCGATGAACTGCTGTCCCATACTCGGCCCGCAGTAGACGATGGCCAACCCCAGAGCGGCCGCACCGAACTGCAGCGGCGATCGAAGCCGAAAGAGAACCGTGACGGCAGCAGGCACGAGATACACCCAGTGGTGAATCCAGCTGATCGGCGAAAGAATCGGCGCGCTCAAGCCGATCACCAACGCCGCATCGACCGCTCGCCCGACGCGATAGACATCTCGGGCGATCCATAGCGCTACCCCCGCGCACAGCACGGTCGACGGCATCGCCAGAGACGCTGTCCATGGGCCCAGCGCGGCAAGTCCGCCCTGCAGCGAACTGTTACCGGCACTCGCGATCGCCTGCCCGCTCAAATCCACCCGGTCGCTGAGGTTCCAGACGACGTCCGACCAGAAGGTCCAGCTGACGGCCGGGTCCACCACTGCTGCGACGGCGGTCGCCGCGGCAAATCCGATCGAACTCCAGATCGCGAGTCGCCACTGCTTCGTGACGACGAAGTAGACGATGAAGAGAGCCGGAGTCAGCTTGATCGCGGCCGCGACGCCGATCAGCAGTCCTCGCGGAAACCACCGGCCGAATCTCGAATCCTCTCGGCGAGTCACGTCGAGCAGTACGAGCACCATCAGCACCAAGTTCACCTGGCCGAATGAGATGTGCGCACTGACGATGGGGGTCACCGACACGGCCAGGACCAATGCCGCCATGACGAGCGGCCGCTTGGGGACGCGAGCGGGAGTGAACCTCGCAACCGTCCACACCAACGCCGCGATGCACAATCCCGACCACAGCAGATAGGCAGTCCACCAGTCGAAGAGGACAGTCGGCCAGAGGAAGATCACCGCGAATGGGGTGTAGGTGAACGGCATACCCTCGTCGACGATCAACGGGCCGGTCAGATTGCCCTCGTAGATGTTCGATCCCGCTGCGAACGCCTGGGCAGCGTAGCGGTAGACGAGAAAATCAACGGGTTCGACGGCTCGAACGGAGTACACGAGATAACACAGAGCTGCGACGCCGGCAGCGATCAGTGAACCGATCGTCACAATTCGAGACGCCTCGACACGGGTGGCGGGCATACCGAGAATCGTCCCACAACCTACCGAGCGGTACTTCGCTAGCGGGCCGCCCGGAAGTGCGCTCGCTCGTCTGCGGTCAGGTGTTCGCACGCGTAGCTCAGTGCCGTGCGTCCCATGTCTGCTGCATTCTTCGCGAGGAAACCGGTCAACAAATCCCGGTCCACCCGCTTGCCCACCTCGCGGAGCATCCAGCCCATCGCTTTCTGGGTCAAGTCTCGTCGATCACCCAGCACCTGCGCGGCAAGCTCGAGCGTGGTCGACCCGTCGCCGCGAGTGATGAATCCGTACGTCGTCAGCAGCGCCACCCGTCGTCGCCACAGGTCACCCGAATCGGAAAGCTCGAAGATCAGCCGGCGATCTCGGTCGTACAGCCAGCCGCCGAGGATCTGTCCGGCGGACGAATCCACGAGATCCCAATTGTTCACCCGCCCGTCCTCGACAGCGCTGAGATAGAAGTCGGCGATGCGGGCGCGACTCTCGTCGTCGAAAAAACTTGGGCGACTGACCTTTTCGAATCGAGCAACCAGGATCAACAGACCGGCCAAGCGATGCTCGTGGACGTCGCTGTCGAGAAGGAGGCGTACCTGAGGCAACTCGAGACCGACATGCTTCTTCACCACCGAACGCGTCTTCGGTACTCGCACGCCGATGAAGACGTCACCCTCGCCGTACTCCCCCGGCGCTGTCTTGAAGAACTTCTGTAGCTGGACGGCATCCGCGGGATCCGCGAGGTCGGCCAACTGTTCGATCACGTCCTGAGCACTCGATTGCGTCACCCCAGAACCTTCTCACGGGTCGTCTGTGCGGACTCTTCGATTCTCTCAGCGTCCTCACACCGTGTGCCCTGCTCGGCCACAGGTCGGCAGACGACACTCGAGGACAGTCAGTGAAAGGACCACCCATGATCACCGCCGCTATCGCATTCACCACTCTCACCCTCATGGCACTCTCGGGACATATCGCGGCCAGCGCTCCGCGCGGGCTCGTGGCAATCCGGACGAATAGTCACAAATCTTGATATTCGAGCCTCCACATCGCCTCTAACTGCAACGCGAATGCAATTGGCGGAGAGTTGATCTCGATCTGCCGCGGGCGTGTACTACAGGTGGACACACTCTCGTCTTTGGAGGTCTCGTCATGAAGTCGTGGAATCGAATGCAAGATGCCGTCGCGGTGGTTCTCGGCGTCTTTGCGGCTCTCTCGCCGATGTGGCTCGACACCACCGATCGGGCAATGTGGTCACTCGTCGTCCTGGGTGTCCTGGTTGCACTGTCGGGTCTGGCGCACATGGCACGTCCGGACATGGCCATGGCGGATTACGCGATGGGCGTTTTCGGCGTCTTGATGTTCATTTCACCCTGGGTCATGAGCTTCGACGCTCTACGCGGTGCGTCGTGGACGGCCTGGGTGGTCGGGGTCCTGACCGTTGTGGTCGCGGTGAGTGCGATGCCGGTGATGAGTGCGCGGATGCATCACGGGGGTCACGGCGGCGTAGCCGCACATTGACGGAGCGGCGTAGCCGCCCATTGACAGAGCGGAGTAGCTGCCCGTTGATGAATGGCTGAATACAGGTTGGATCAGGCTTTGATCGCGCCCAACAACCGCCCGGCGTCGAAGGCTTCGGCGCTGGGCGGTAGCGCGCCCGGACGACCACTCACGAAAACCTCGACGGTTCCCGATCCTTCACCCGCGTCACCGAGCCCGTCGATCCGCCGCAGGGTCTGTCGTGCAACGGCTTCGGCACTGTCGAAGAGTGTGACACCGGCGGGTAGCCGCGCTGCGATTTCGTCCGCGAGCAGTGGGTAGTGCGTGCAGCCGAGGACAACGCCGTTGACGTCGTCCGGCGTCCGGGCCACTGCGGATTCGATGGCTGCAAGTGCGGCTGCACGATCACCGAGGTCTATCGAATCGGCCAGGCCGTGGCACGGCACCCCGACGACCTTGGCGCCGTTGCCGAACTGTTCGATCAGATCGGCTTGGTACCGGCTGGCAGTCGTCGCGGCGGTAGCCCAGATCGCCACTGAATCGCACGCGGCGGCCGCGGGCTTGATCGCGGGCACCGTTCCGATGACCGGCACACCCGGTCCGACCAGTTCGCGGACGTGTGGGAGAGCGGTGACGCTCGCGGTATTGCATGGAAGAACGATGACCTGAGCCCCACGATCGAGGCTCCGCCGCACCGCACCGAGTACCCGGTCGACGACCCACTCCTCGGGCTTGGGCCCCCAGGGGGCGCCGTCCGGATCGAGGGACAGCACAAGATCGAGATCCGGGCGCAGGCGTCTGAGCCACGCAGAGGTAGGGAGCAGGCCCAGTCCCGAGTCGATGAGTGCAACGATCACCGCACAAATCTATCGTCTCGGAACCGGTCCTGCCTCATCCGTTCAGGCCGGTGTGGACTCCAACACGTCCGAGATGGGCGTGCCGGCTGCGATCTTCGCGCGCATCTTCATCACAGCTCCCGCGCTACCGCCGCCGACGACAGCTGCCAGCACACCGTCGCGCTCGTAGTAGGCGACGAACTTTCGGCCGTCGTCCTTCACGATGTGAACGGTGTCCGTGGGTGCGACGGTCCCCAATGCCTGGATCTTGACGTCGTACTGATCGCTCCAGAAGTACGGAACCTGCGCCGGCGCGTCCGGATCACCCGTTCCGGTGATCGCTCCCGCCAGGATCTTGGCCTGGTCCCCAGCATTGGTCCAGTGTTCGACACGCTTGCGTCGATCTCCGATCTGCCAGGACGCGACGTCGCCGACCGCCCAGACGTGTTCGGTGCTGGTGCGGCCGACGCCGTCGCAGAGCACTCCGTTGTCGAGTTCGATCCCCGAACCGTCGAGCCATTCCGTGACCGGCACCGAACCGACTCCGATCGCGACCACGTCGACCGGGATTTCCGAACCGTCACTCAAGGTCGCAGCGGCAACCGCTCCGTCGCCGGACAACGAGGTCAAGCCCGTACCGACTCGGACGTCGATGCCCTCGTTCCGATGCAGACGTTCGACGAGGGCGCCGACGGTGGGGCCGAGCACCGACGCCAGCGGCGTCGGCTGGGGTTCGAGCAACACGACGTCGACGCCGTGAGACTTCATGCTCGCGGCCAGTTCGCAGCCGATGAAGCCGGCCCCGACGATCAGCGCACGCTTACCGGGAGCAAGGTCGGCGCGGAGGGCCAACGCTTCCTCGATGGAGCGCAGAACGTGCACTCCGGACAACTCCGGAAGGCCGGCGATGCGACGCGGAGTCAGTCCGGTCGCGATGACCAACTCGTCGTAGTCCAGGGTGGATCCGTCGGCGAACGCCACCGACTTGGCGACCGTGTCCACCGAGGTTGCCGGCGAACCGAGCTTGAGATCGACCTTGTTCTCGACGTAGAACTCGGCCGGACGCAAGGTCGTCTCGTCCTTGTCGCCGCGGATCACTTCCTTCGACAACGGAGGCCTGTCGTAGGGCAGATGCGTTTCCCCACCCGCGAGCGTCAATTCACCTTCGAAACCCGCTCGTCGCAGTTCCTCGACGGTCCGCAGTCCCGACAAACCCGCACCCACGATCACTATCCGTGCCACCACGTACCACCCTGTCCGACCCACGTCACTTGCAGCGCTCACTATGAACGCCGTCACTATTTGCCTCCGACTCTGCCATACCAAATGCCGGAGTAGGTGTGGTGCATCCCGCATGGTCACCTACCAGTCACTACAGTTGGAGGTACTTCAGACGCACGCACTGACACATGAGCAGGGAGCCCCCATGACCAGCGATTCCAGTGAAAAGAACAGCGTCCGATTCGGCGCCGACGGTGGCGCGGAACTAGTCAGCACCCAGGGTAAGACGATCATCGCCGACGCCGTGGTCGCCAAGATCGCCGGTATCGCGACCCGCGAGATCAACGGCGTGTACGACGTCGGCGGGGGCACAGCGCGTGCGGTGGGGGCACTTCGCGACCGCATACCGGGCGCCCGCGTCAACCATGCCCAGGGCGTGGCGGTGGAGGTAGGCGAGAAACAAGCCGCCATCGACATCGGCATTGTCGCCGAGTACGGCGTCGCACTCCACGAACTGGCGGTAGGTATCCGCCGCAACGTCATTGCCGCAGTGGAAAGCATGACGGGTCTCGAGGTCACCGAGGTCAACATCACCGTCTTCGACGTCATGCTCTTCGAGGATGCAGAGAGCGGCGGCAGTACCGATCCGGAAGCCAAGCCGAGGGTTCAGTGAGTACCGCCGACGCCGGCCGCGAGATCGACGCGGCCGAGGTAGTCGCCGACGCGGTTCTTGCCATCCCGGAAGTGGCAGATCTGCACGGAGGACAGTTCGGCGAAGTCGGAACCTACCTCCCCGGACGCCGCATCACCGGCGTCGTCGTCGACGAAAACTCCTGTGCTGTACACATTTCCGTTCACTATCCGGCCGACGTTCGCAGCGTCGCCGAGCGCGTACGAGCGGTGGTGGCGAGATTGGTCGACGTACCGGTGAACGTGACCGTCGGCGACCTGTCGACAGCGGGATATCTACCCGTTGATGCCGAAAACGCAGTCACCGAGCCTGCCACCGTCACAGACATTGCACCGAACATTCGAGAAGGGAACTGACATGAACAGCACCACCGTCGGACTGCTGGTCGGTCTGCTCCTCGCACTCGCCGGAATCATGGGTGGGTTCAGCGGTTTCGTCTTCGCAGTCCTGCTCGGCGCCGCCGGTATGGCGATCGGAGCACACCGCGACGGACATCTCGACCTCGGCGCGATCCTCCGAAGCCGTGGCCGTGGCTGAGCCGTCCGATCCCAGCGCAGCGGACGATCCTGGCCTACGCGGCTCCTTGGTCATCAAGGACCGTGCGATGGCCAAGATCGCCACGGCCGCAGCGGTGAACGTCCCGGGGGTGGTCCGCCAGTCCGGTGGCTTGACCCGCCTGACCGGACGCGATCTTCCGCGAGCCGACATCTCGATGGGTAGCGACGCCGTCGCGATCAATCTCTTCCTCGCCGTGTCCTGGCCGTGTTCGGTCACCGAGTTGACCGGCCGGGTGCGAACGGAAGTCGGTCGCAGCGTCGAATCGCTGACCGGGCTTCCACTCCACGACATGAACGTGATGATCGCGGCAACCGAGGGTTCTGACGACTCCTGTGTTTCCGGCGTCGAGATCGCGGAGGGCCCGGCACAGCAGGCACTCTCGGATCCGATTCCGCCGCGGGTCCCCTCTGCGAACCCGGCGGCCGCGGTTTCGGCCGTCGTCATCGCGTGTGGTCTACTCGCACTCGCCTTCGTCGTCTCGCGCGAATGGTTCATCAACCGTGGAACTTTCGAATCGGCACCCTGGATCCGAAACTCCGTGGAGTGGACGTCTCGTCTGCACTGGCAACCGTGGCTACTTCCGGTGGCAATCGCTGCCGTTGTCGCGGGTGTTGTCCTGATAATGTCGGCGATCAAACGCCGTGCGAAAACCCATGTCCCACTCGGGAACCCGAGCGCATCGACGGTGTGGATGCGGCCGACTGACATTGCACGTCTGTGCAGTAGCCACGCAGCGGTCGTTCCCGGCGTCGGCTCGGCTCACACCAGCGTCGACCGTAAACACGTCAAGGTCCACATCGAATCGACCGGTGGCGATCGAGCTGAACTTGCCGCAGCCGTCGACGCGGCGGTTCGGCCCCACCTCGCGATACTGCAGCGGCCACTGCAACTTTCGGTTGTCGTGCGAGAAACTGTAGTACGACGAAAGGACGCCTCGTGAACCGTTGGATCTCCGCGGTCGATCGGATCATCGTCCTCATCGTCGGAATCGCACTCCTCGCGGCGGGCGCATACGCCATCGCGTGGGACGCGGGCGCGTCGCTGATTCGAACCTGGGTGTCACGCTTCGATCGGGAGGTCCTCTTCGGCCTTCCGGAGGAGCCGTGGTGGCACTGGGTACTGTCGGGCACCTTCGTCCTCTGTGTCTTCGCCGGTTTCGGGCTGTTGTACCTGAACCTTCGCCGGCGCCGCACAAGCGCAGTCACATTGCGGCACAACGAATCCGGTACCGACGTCAGCGTGGATCTCGGACCCGTCGCAGACGGCGTAGCGGCCGAGCTCGCTCAGCTGACCGGCGTGCGGAGCACCAAGAGCAAAGCGACGGTCGATCGCGGACTGCCGACGCTGTCGATTGTCGTCACTGCAGATCCGTCGATCGACGTCGCCGGATTCACCGCTTCGGCCGAACGTATCGCCGGCGCAACCAGGCGCAGCCTGGACGGCTCGACCGTCGCAGTACAGGTTCTGCTGCACCTCGACCGGGTGGAAGCCAACAAGTAAGTAAGAACCACGCAGGCACCCGATCACCGAACACTCGATCACAGGCCAACCGATGGAAGACACAGAAAAGGCGCTCACTCCCCGAAGGGAATGAGCGCCTTTTTCAGTGCTGTGAATCAGCTAGCGAGACAAGAGTCTCACTTGATGATCTTGGCAACCTTGCCGGCGCCGACCGTACGGCCGCCTTCGCGAATTGCGAAGCGCAGGCCCTCGTCCATGGCGACAGGCTGGATCAGCTTGACGGACATCTCGGTGTTGTCACCGGGCATGACCATCTCGGTGCCCTCAGGCAGCGTCACGACGCCCGTAACGTCCGTGGTACGGAAGTAGAACTGCGGGCGGTAGTTGTTGAAGAACGGGGTGTGGCGGCCGCCCTCGTCCTTCGACAGGATGTATGCCTGGCCCTCGAACTCCGTGTGGGGAGTCGTGGTGCCCGGCTTGACGACAACCTGTCCACGCTCGACATCTTCGCGCTTGATGCCACGAACGAGCAGTCCGACGTTGTCGCCGGCCTGGCCCGAGTCGAGCAGCTTGCGGAACATCTCGATACCCGTGACCGTGGTCTTGGTCGAGGTTTCCTTGATGCCGACGATCTCGACCTCTTCGTTGACGTTGACAACGCCACGCTCGATACGACCGGTGACAACGGTGCCACGGCCGGTGATCGTGAAGACGTCCTCGACGGGCATGAGGAAGGGCTTCTCGGTCTCACGAATCGGGTCCGGGATGGACTCGTCGACAGCAGCCATCAGGTCGAGGATGGACTGCGTCCACTTCGGGTCACCCTCGAGTGCCTTGAGTGCCGAGATCGGAATGACGGGGGCTTCCTCGTCGAATTCCTGAGCGGCCAGCAGTTCGCGGACCTCCATCTCGACGAGCTCGAGGATCTCGTCGTCGTCAACCATGTCGGCCTTGTTCAGGGCGACGAGGATGTAAGGAACGCCAACCTGGCGAGCGAGCAGGACATGCTCGCGCGTCTGGGGCATCGGGCCGTCGGTAGCTGCGACGACGAGGATAGCGCCGTCCATCTGAGCTGCGCCGGTGATCATGTTCTTGATGTAGTCGGCGTGACCCGGTGCATCGACGTGCGCGTAGTGGCGCTTTTCCGTCTGGTACTCAACATGCGAGATGTTGATCGTGATGCCACGAGCCTTTTCCTCGGGAGCCTTGTCGATCTGATCGAAGGCCGAAGCCTCGTTCAGGTCGGGGAATGCATCCGCGAGAACCTTGGTGATGGCCGCCGTCGTCGTGGTCTTGCCGTGGTCGACGTGACCAATGGTGCCGATGTTCACGTGCGGCTTCGTCCGCTCGAACTTCGCCTTCGCCACTTTGTGTCCTCCTGGACTGTTGTTGCTTGCCGTATGCAGCAGTGCGGTTGGTTGTTACTAGGTCGTGCTTCGTGCCGGAAGAAACCGAGGTTACTTGCCGGCGCGGGCTGGGGAGCTCGCTGTGCTTACTCGCCCGTCGCCTTGGCGATGATTTCCTTCGAGACGTTCGCGGGAACCTCTGCGTAGGAATCGAACACCATGGAGAAGTTCGCTCGGCCCTGGGTCTTCGACCGCAGGTCACCGATGTAACCGAACATCTCCGAGAGCGGAACCAGCGCCTTCACGACACGGGCACCACTGCGTTCCTCCATGGCCTGGATCTGGCCACGGCGGGAGTTGAGGTCGCCGATCACGTCGCCCATGTACTCCTCGGGCGTTGTGACCTCGACAGCCATGAGCGGCTCGAGAATGACGGGGCCGGCCTTGCGGGCGGCTTCCTTCAGTGCCTGCGAACCGGCAACCTTGAACGCCATTTCCGAGGAGTCGACGTCGTGGTAAGCACCATCGAGCAGCGACAGCTTCAGGTTCACGAGCGGGTAGCCGGCGAGAACACCGTACTGCATCGCGTCCTGCGCACCGGCATCCACGGAGGGGATGTACTCGCGCGGGATACGTCCACCGGAGACCTTGTTCTCGAACTCGTAGGTAGCACCGTCTTCGCCCACGAAAGGCTCCAGAGCGATGATGACCTTTGCGAACTGGCCCGAGCCACCCGTCTGCTTCTTGTGGGTGTAGTCGTGCTTCTCGACCTTCTTGGTGATGGTCTCGCGGTACGCAACCTGCGGCTTACCGACGTTCGCCTCGACCTTGAACTCGCGACGCATGCGGTCGACGAGGATATCGAGGTGGAGCTCGCCCATACCGCCGATGACGGTCTGACCGGTCTCTTCGTCGAGCTCGACCGAGAAGGTCGGGTCCTCTTCGGCGAGCTTCTGGATCGCGACGCCCAGCTTTTCCTGGTCGGACTTGGTCTTGGGCTCGATGGAGACCTGGATGACCGGCGCGGGGAACGACATCGACTCGAGGACGATGGGGCTCGCCTGATCGCACAAGGTGTCACCGGTGGTGGTGTCCTTGAGGCCGATCATTGCGTAGATGTGGCCGGCTACGGCCTCGTCTACCGGGTTCTCCTTGTTGGCGTGCATCTGGAAGAGCTTTCCGATGCGCTCCTTCTTGCCCTTGGTTGCGTTGAGCACCTGAGCACCCGGATCGATACGACCCGAGTACACGCGGACGAAGGTCAGCTTGCCGAAGAACGGGTGAGCAGCGATCTTGAAGGCGAGAGCCGAGAACGGCTCGTCCTTGCTCGGCTTGCGAGTGATCTCTACTTCTTCGTCACCGAGCTTGTGGCCGATGACCTCGCCGATGTCCAGCGGGTTCGGAAGGTAGTCGATGACCGCGTCGAGCATGGGCTGAACGCCCTTGTTCTTGAACGCGGAGCCACAGAGAACCGGGTACAGCTCGGAGGCGACCGTCATCTTGCGGATGGCGCCCTTGATCTCCTCGATGGTGAGCTCTTCGCCGCCGAAGTACTTCTCCATGAGAGCTTCGTCGGACTCTGCAACCGTCTCGAGCAGCTTCTCGCGGTACTCGGCAGCCTTCTCGACGAGATCCGCGGGGATCTCCTCGATGGTCGGAGCGGTTCCCGTCGGGACCACGCCGCGCCAGGTGATGGCCTTCATCTCGACCAGGTCGACGACGCCGTCGAAGTCGTCCTCAGCGCCGATGGGCAGCTGGAGAACGAGCGGCTTCGCGCCCAAGCGGTCGATGATGGTCTGGACTGTGAAGTAGAAGTCCGCGCCCATCTTGTCCATCTTGTTGACGAAGCAGATGCGCGGAACGTCGTACTTGGCAGCCTGACGCCAAACCTGCTCGGACTGCGGCTCGACACCCTCTTTACCGTCGAAGACAGCAACTGCGCCGTCGAGCACGCGCAGCGACCGCTCCACCTCGACCGTGAAGTCGACGTGGCCGGGGGTGTCGATGATGTTGATCTGGTTGTTGTTCCAGAAGCAAGTCACGGCGGCAGACGTGATCGTGATGCCGCGTTCCTTCTCCTGCTCCATCCAGTCCGTCGTCGACGCACCGTCGTGCGTCTCACCGATCTTGTAATTGACACCGGTGTAGAACAGGATGCGCTCGGTGGTGGTGGTCTTGCCGGCATCGATGTGCGCCATGATGCCGATGTTGCGGACCTTGTTCAGGTCAGTCAGCACTTCCTGTGCCACAGGTTTCTTCCCCGCTCGTTGCTTGGTTTTCGGGTGTCGGCCTTATCGGTGTGTTCCACCGTCAGGGCCATGGTCTTTCAATTATGTCTCTGCCGAGGCGAACCTGGCCACCTGCGTCCGGAATCGGTCGCGATGATCAGGCCGCCAACGGCGACAAGCGTCGGAGCCCCACCCGATGGCAGTTGCTCCGACGCTTTACATCACCAGCGGTAGTGGGCGAATGCCTTGTTGGCTTCGGCCATCTTGTGAGTGTCTTCGCGACGCTTCACAGCTGCACCGAGGCCATTGCTGGCATCGAGGAGCTCGTTGGCGAGACGCTCGACCATGGTCTTCTCACGACGTGCACGCGAGAAGGTGACCAGCCAGCGCAGTGCCAGCGTGGTGGAACGACCGGGGCGAACCTCGACCGGCACCTGGTAGGTAGCGCCACCGACGCGGCGGCTACGAACCTCGAGTGCAGGCTTGACGTTGTCCAGGGCGCGCTTGAGGGTGACGACCGGATCGGTGCCGGTCTTCTCGCGTGCCTGCTCGAGAGCCTGGTACACGATTCGCTCTGCGGTGGACTTCTTGCCGTCCAGCAGGATCTTGTTGACGAGCTGCGTCACCAACGGGGAACCGTAAACCGGGTCGTTGATGAGCGGGCGCTTCGGAGCGGGGCCCTTACGTGGCATTAGCTCTTCTCCTTCTTGGCGCCGTAGCGGCTGCGTGCCTGCTTGCGACCCTTGACACCCTGGGTGTCGAGGGAGCCGCGGATGATCTTGTAACGGACACCCGGGAGGTCCTTCACACGACCGCCACGGACGAGCACCATGGAGTGCTCCTGAAGGTTGTGACCTTCACCGGGGATGTACGCGGTGACCTCGACCGAAGTCGTGAGGCGAACACGTGCGACCTTACGGAGCGCGGAGTTCGGCTTCTTGGGGGTGGTGGTGTACACGCGAGTGCACACGCCACGACGCTGCGGGCTGCCCTTGAGGGCTGCCGTCTTGACCTTGGCGGTCTTGTCGCGGCGACCCTTGCGGACCAGCTGGTTGATGGTTGGCATTTACCGGCTTTCTTGTGACGAACAGACTGCTCGAGCGAACTCGGGCCGTTCGAAAACGTGGCTGTTCTGAAATTAGGGATCTAGCAGTTGGAGCAAGAGAGCTGCTGCTCCTCACCCACCTCAGAGTCTGTACTCAGCACTTTCATGCCGCGCACTGCCCCCGAGGTCGGGCGTGTCGCATACCCCCACACAGGCAGCCGGATGCTCGTTCATCAGCAGTTTCTGCTCGAACGCGCGCACGGCAATACCTAGCTAGGCACACAGATCGGCCCGGGCATGCCGGACACGACCCATAACGATACCTGTCGGCGCGCCACGAGGTCAAAGCGAGGCCACGGTGATAGTGACCTCACGCTCTGACCAGACACTCTGGCTGCACACTCAGACCACGCAGCCGGACCGGTCGCGATCAGATGCTGCGGTTCAACGTCAACGCGCCGAGCTTTGCCGCAGCCTCGCACGGATCCGCGCCGCCTTGCGGCTCGGTGACCCACCAACCGAACACTCCCCCGGCCGGTGCGCTCGCGCTCACCCCGCAGCTCTGCGGATCGGCCGGCTGGCGAACCTGGTACCCGCCACTGCCGTTGATGTCGATTTTCGCCACCACGTATCCCAGGTGCTCGAATGCAGCGCGCTCGTGATCGAGGGTGCCCGTCTCGAACCAGTTGAAGGTGATCTTGATCGGACCCGCGGTCCCGATGCCGTCCCAACGGCAGATAGCGCCGAAGAACCCACGCCCGACGGCGTCGGCACCCACGGCACCGGCGATCTGCTCGTCGGTGACGGCTTCGCATTCTTGGAGGACGTTCGCGAATTCCTGGCTGTCACTACCGCCGTAGCTGCCCTCCGCACGGGGAGTCCCGGTGACCACCGAGCCGCAGCCTGTCAGCAGAACCAGCGACCCCGCCAAGGCGAGTCCGATCCTTATGCGCTTCACGGCGCCCTCGAACTTCACTGTGCCCTCGAAACTGTTTTTTCCATCAGATCCCGCGCCACCGTGCATGGATCCGCGGTCGGTGGCAGCAAACCGTAGGTGATCGACCAGTGCACGAAGTCTCCGCCGAACGCGATACCCAACTCGCACAACGAACCTGCCGTGGACGCGATGAAGCCCTGGTGTCCACCGATCGTGATGTCGTCGGCAGGACGTCCGAGCAGGTCGGACCCGGCCCGTTCGCGGCCGATCGGGCTACCGCGGTACCAGGAGAAACTGACGCTCGGACCGTTCGAACCGGCGACTTCCCACTGGCAACCGACGCCGTTGCGCGTCGTCGTCGCAAAAGTGCCGAGATTGAAGGCGTTGACAACTTCCTCGTCGGTCACCGAGCCGCATTCGGCGAACATCGGGCCCGGATCCGTAGGTGCGAGTGCCTGCGAACCCGCACCGTCGCCCGGCTGATCGACGGACCCGTCGCCGGAGCTGCAGCCGACCACGGCCGAGAGCACGGCAGCCGAGACCAATACCGAAGTCCCGATCGAAGTGAGAGTGCGTGCGGCCATGGAGCCGACTGTACTTCTCGGTGGCCCCCGACACACGCCACGTGCGCGTCGAGAGCACCGGCGCCGGCCCCGCCGCTACCGATTCAGGGAGTTGCCACCGGTACCCGAACAAGTGTGGAATCCAATTGCGCCGCCCACTGTTTGACCACCTCGGTGCGTCGGCGCGAGTCGTCTGTCAAGACATCAGCCAGCCCCAGCCCGCGGGCCAGGTCCAGGGTCGCCTGTACCAAGCGGTGCGTCACCGGGTCGGAGTCGTCGACACCCAGACTCTCGACGGCCATGCGGTGCGCGATGCGCCCGAATCGTTCCTCGAGGGGCAGTACGCGGGCACGCAGGTCGGGGTCGGAGGCAGCGGCCGTCCACACCTGCAGTGCTGCTTTGAACAGAGTCCCGGTGTAGTACTCCACCAACCGCGAAATGATCGCCTCGGTTCGTCCGGCACCCACCGGAAGGTCGGTCGATTCCTTTCGTGCCTGATCCATCCGGGCGTCGAACATCACCTCGAGCGCCGCGGTGATGAGGTCCTCGCGGGTCGGGAAGTGATGCTGCATGGCGCCTCTGGACACCCCGGCACGCTGCGCGACGACGCTCATCGTCGTTGCGCTCCACCCGAGTTCGGCGAGACACTCCACAGTCACTTCGAGCAGGTGGGAGCGCGTGACTCGACTTCGGTCCTGCTTGGGCTCTCGAGTCATCGCGCCGCCATCCCTTCTACTTCTGTGTTCCAGCGCTTCTGTGTCCCAGCTGCGCAGTTTCTACTGCGCCCAGGCCGCTGGACGCTTCTGCAAGAAAGACATCATGCCCTCACGAGCCTCGTCAGAGGAAAACAGCCGAGCCGACTGCGCGATCATCTCCTCGCCGTCCCGGTCGAATCCAGCCAGGACCGAACGCGTCGTGATCCACTTCGATTCGGCAAGTCCCTGCGGTGAACATTGGCGCAAGGTGCCGAGCAGTTCGGTGATCGACTCCTCCGTGTCCTGCGACGCGGAGGTGACGAGTCCGATGGATTCGGCCTCGTGCTGGCCGAACTTCTCGCCGGTGAGCAGATAGCGGCTCGCAGATCGCTGGTCGAGCCTCGGTAGGACCGTGAGCGAAATGATGGACGCTGCCAAACCCAACCGTGATTCCGTCACCGCGAAGGTGCTCGCCGGTCCGGCGACGACGATGTCGCACGCCCCGACAAGACCCATGCCTCCGGCCCGGACGTGACCGTCGATCCGCCCGATCACCGGCTTGGGAAGCTCGAGAATGCTGCGCAAGAGTGTCAGCATCCCCCGTCCTCGCTCCTTGACGGCGTCCTCCGGTGATGCGGACGAACCGGAGGCCTCACTGAGATCGGCTCCCGCACAGAATGTTCCACCGGTGTGGGTGAGTACCACCGCTCGAACTGCCGGATCGGCGGCAGCCGACGTCAACCCAGCCTGCAACTCCGTGACCAACCGCGTCGAAATCGCGTTGCGGTTGTGGGGTGAGTCGAGAGTGATCGTGGCAGCACCGCCCGATACTTCGTACCGTACGTATGGCTTGTCCTGATCCGTCATGAGTCGCCTCTTCCTAGTAGGACCGTGGCAGACCGAGGGAATGCTGTGAGACGAAGTTGAGGATCATCTCGCGGCTCACCGGCGCGACACGGGCGATACGAGCCGCACCGAGCATGGCGGCCAGTCCGTATTCCTTCGTCAGTCCTGCGCCGCCATGCGTCTGGATCGCCTGATCGAGCGCCTTGATGCTGGCTTCGGCGGCGGCGTACTTGGCCATGTTCGCGGCTTCGGCAGCACCGAAATCGTCACCGCTGTCGTAGAGCACCGCGGCCTTCTGCATCATCAGCTTGGCGAGCTCGAGTTCGATCTTCACCTGCGCGAGTGGATGCGAAATGCCTTGGTGCGCACCGATCGGCGTCTTCCACACCGTGCGCTCGTTGGCGAACTTCACTGCGGCGTTCAGGGCGTAACGGCCCATGCCGATGGCCATCGACGCACCCAGGATGCGCTCGGGGTTGAGGCCGGCGAACAACTGCATCAGGGCGGCATCGGCTTCGCCGACCAGAGCGTCGGCCGGCAGACGGACGTCGTCGAGGAAGAGGATGAACTGGTGGTCCGGTTCGATGATGTCCATCTCCATCTGCGTCTTCACGAATCCGGGAGAATCCGTGGGGACGATGAACAGAGCGGGCTTGAGCTTGCCCGTCTTGGAGTCCTCGGTCCGCGCAACGACGAGGACCGCGTCAGCCTGATCGACACCCGAGATGTAGATCTTGTTGCCGCTCAGGATCCAGTCGTCGCCATCCCTGCGTGCCGTCGTGGTGATCTGATGAGAGTTGGAACCAGCGTCGGCCTCGGTGATTCCGAACGCCATGATCTTGGAGCCGTCGGCGAGGCTGGGTAGCCACTGCTGCTTCTGCTCCGCCGTGCCGTACTTGCCGATGATGGTGCCGCAGATGGCCGGGGATACGACAACCAGGAGCAGACCGGCACCCTGCGCCGCCAATTCCTCCTGCACCAGCGCGAGTTCGTAGATGCCTGCACCGCCGCCGCCGTATTCCTCCGGCAGGTTGACGCCCAGGAATCCGAGTTTGCCCGCCTCGTTCCACAATTCGGTGAGCGGCTCCCCCTTTCGCGCCTTGGGCAGCACGTAGTCGACGTAGTTGAAGCGCTCACCCAGTTTGGAAACGGATGCCCGCAGTTCCTTCTGCTCTTCGGTTTCGATGAAACTCATCATGCTTCCTCTTCTGTAGCGGGTTCTTCCACACGTGCGAGTACCGATCCGACCTCGACCTGCTGGCCGACGGCGACCGGAAGTTCCACCAGGACACCGGCAGTCGGCGCGGTGACGGTGTGTTCCATCTTCATGGCCTCCAGCCACAGAATCGGCTGGCCGGCGGTGACGGTGTCACCGAGTGCGGCACCGAGGCGGATGACCGATCCCGGCATCGGAGCGAGCAACGAACCGGCGGCGACTTCTGCCGACGGATCCACGAAGCGCGGTGCTGCCGTCAACGCGACGGGTCCGAGCGAGGAGTCGACAAAAATCTCACTCCCGTAGGCCGCAACGTCGAACGAGCGCTGTACTCCGCTCTGCTCGAGCACTACCCGGGTCGCAGTTGCCGATACCAGGCGCACGTCGTCGAAGCCTTCTGCACTCAGCACGCCGCTTCGGCTCAGGGAGTAGCGGACGTCGTAGTCGCCCGACGCAGTGGAATAGCTCTTGCTCTGCGGCTGCGACGGGAGGTTGCGCCACCCGCTGGGCAAGCGGCCGATGACGCGGGCCGACGCCCGGTTGTGCGCGGCATCGGCAAGTGCCGCCGCCAGCGCCGAGAGTCTTTCGGCGTCGGTATCGGCCAAGGGCGTAGACAGCTTCTCGAGGTCGTGAGTCTCGAAGAAGGCAGTGTCGGTGTCTCCGGCAATGAAGGCGGGGTGGGCCAGGACGTTGACGAGCAGGTCGCGGTTGGTGCGCAGCCCGTGAATCCTGGTGCGCGCCAGCGTCGATGCGAGCAGCCGGGCAGCTGCGGTCCGCGTCGGCGCGTACGAGATGACCTTGGCCAACATCGGGTCGTAGTGGACGCCGACAACACTGCCGTCGACGACGCCGGAGTCGAGGCGAACGCCCTGCTCACGCAGAACACTGAATTCTTGCGGGTCACCGGGCAACTCGATGTGGTGGACGGTTCCGCTCTGCGGCTGCCAGTTCTTGGCGGGGTCCTCGGCGTACAGGCGCACTTCGATCGAATGCCCACGGATCTCCGGCTGATCGTCCGGAAGTGCTTCACCTGAAGCGACCTGCAATTGCAGTTCCACCAGATCGAGTCCAGTGGTGCACTCGGTGACCGGATGCTCCACCTGCAAACGCGTGTTCATTTCCAGGAAGAAGAAGTCGCCTTTTTCGTCAGCCAGGAATTCAACGGTTCCTGCCCCCTCGTAACCGATGGCGTTGGCTGCGAGCCGCGAGGCGTCGAACAGCTTGTCGCGCATGGCGGGGATGCGTTGCACGAGCGGCGACGGGGCCTCTTCGACCACCTTCTGATGCCGACGCTGGATCGAGCACTCGCGCTCCCCCACCGCCCACACCGCACCGTGGCGGTCGGCCATGACCTGAACCTCGATGTGCCGACCGGTCTCGAGGTAACGCTCACAGAAGACTGTCGGGTCGCCGAAAGCGGACTGCGCCTCACGCCGCGCCGCTTCCAGTTCGCCGTCCAGCGCCGACAATTCACGAACGACACGCATTCCGCGTCCGCCGCCGCCCGCCGACGCCTTGATCAGCACCGGCAGATGAGCCTCGGTCACCGCGGCGGGATCGAGTTCGGAGAGCACCGGCACTCCGGCGGCGTCCATGATCTTCTTGGACTCGACCTTCGACCCCATGAGCTCGATGGATTCGACGGGCGGGCCGATCCACGTCAGTCCCGCGTCGATGACGCTGCGCGCGAACTCCGCGTTCTCGGAGAGGAATCCGTATCCGGGGTGAATCGCGTCGGCGCCCGAAGCCTTGGCGGCGGCGATGACGAGCTCACCCCGCAAGTAGGTCTCGGCAGGCGTGTTACCCGGTAGGCGAACCGAAGCATCGGCTTCGGCGACGTGCGGGCTGTCGGCATCTGCGTCGGAAAATACCGCGACCGTGCCGATTCCGTTCTTGCGGCAGGTTGCAAAGACACGGCGGGCGATTTCGCCACGATTGGCGACCAGTACTGAAGTGATTGTCACGGCGTGCCTCACATACGGAAGACGCCGAAGTTCTCGGTGCCTTCGATCGGGGCGGTGGCGATGGCCGACAGGCACATTCCCACCACGGTGCGGGTGTCTCGGGGATCGATGACGCCGTCGTCGTACAGACGACCCGACAGGAACATCGGAAGTGACTCGGCCTCGATCTGGTTCTCGATCATCGCGCGCATGCCGGCGTCGGCCTGCTCGTCGAAGACCTGGCCGCGCGCCTCGGCAGCAGCGCGTCCCACGATGGAGATGACGCCGGCGAGCTGCGCACCGCCCATGACGGCGGACTTGGAACTGGGCCAGGCAAAGAGGAATCGCGGATCGAACGCCCGTCCGCACATGCCGTAGTGACCGGCGCCGTACGACGCTCCGAGCAGGATCGAGATGTGCGGAACTTTGGAGTTGGCAACCGCATTGATCATCATCGATCCGTGCTTGATCATGCCGCCCTCCTCGTATTCCTTACCCACCATGTAGCCGGTGGTGTTGTGCAGGAACAGCAACGGCGTGTTGGAACGATTGGCGAGCTGGATGAACTGCGTGGCCTTCTGTGATTCCTCACTGAAGAGCACTCCACGTGCGTTCGCCAGGATGCCGATCGGGTAGCCGTTGAGCTCTGCCCACCCGGTCACGAGGGAGGAACCGTAGAGCGGCTTGAACTCGTCGAAGTCGGAACCGTCGACGATACGGGCGATGACCTCACGCGGATCGAACGGGATCTTCAGGTCGGCCGGAACGATGCCGAGCAACTCTTCCGGATCCTCGAGCGGTTCGATGATCTCCGCGCGCGGCGCCGGCCCCTTCTTGGTCCAGTTGAGCCGCTTGACGATCGAGCGCCCGATGCGGATCGCGTCCTGCTCGTCGGCGGCGAAGTAGTCGGCCAACCCGGACTTGCGAGCGTGCATTTCGGCGCCGCCGAGTGCCTCGTCGTCGGATTCCTCACCGGTGGCCATCTTGACCAGCGGCGGGCCTGCGAGGAACACCTTGGAGCGTTCCTTGATCATCACGACGTGGTCGGACATGCCCGGGATGTACGCACCGCCGGCCGTCGAGTTACCGAAGACCAGTGCAATGGTGGGGATTCCGGCTGCGGACAGCTGAGTGAGGTCACGGAACATACGCCCGCCCGGGATGAACACCTCTTTCTGCGTCGGCAAGTCTGCGCCGCCGGACTCTACGAGGGAGATCACCGGGAGTCGGTTCTGCATGGCGATGTCGTTGGCGCGGAAACCCTTACGCAGCGTCCACGGGTTGCTGGCGCCGCCGCGCACGGTGGGATCGTTGGCGACGATCAGGCATTCGACACCTTCGACGACGCCGATACCGACCACGGTGCTGGCGCCGACCGGGAAGTCACTCCCCCACGCAGCGAGGGGACACAGTTCGAGGAACGGTGAATCCTGATCGAGCAGGAGTTCGATCCGCTCGCGTGCCAGGAGCTTTCCCCGCTTGTGGTGCCGCTCGGTGTACTTCTCGCCGCCACCCGCCAACGCCTTGGCGTGCTCGACCTCGATCTCGGCGAGCTTGGTGTTCATGGTCGATGTTGCGGTCTTGTACACCTCGGAATTGGTGTCCAGTGTTGACCGGATGACACTCATGACTGATACCCCAATCGCTTGGCCGCGAGGCCGGTGAGGATTTCGGTGGTTCCGCCACCGATTCCCAGAATTCGCATGTCCCGGTACTGCCTCTCCACTTCGCTTTCCTGCATGTATCCGAGGCCGCCGAACAGCTGAACAGCTTGGTTCGCAACCCATTCGCCCGTCTCGACTGCCGTGTTCTTCGCAAAGCACACCTCGGCGATCAGATCGCCGTCACCGGCCATGTACCGCTCGATCACCGAGTGCGTGTACACCTTGGCGACGTCGATCTTGCGGGCCATCTCGGTGACGGTGTTCTGGACGGCCTGCCGACTGATCAGGGGGCGACCGAAAGTCTCACGGGCGCGGCACCATTCGAGCGTCAGCTCCAGGCAACGTTCTGCACTGGCATACGCCTGCGCGGCGAGCGCTACCCGCTCGGAGACAAATGCCTGGGCGATCTGCGCGAAGCCGCTGTTCTCTGCACCGACCAGATTCTCCACCGGAACCCGGGCGTCGACAAAGGAGAGTTCCGCGGTATCGGATGCGCGCCAGCCCATCTTCTCGAGTTTGCGCGAGACGGTGAATCCCGGTGTGCCCTTCTCGATCACGAGCAGTGATACACCACCCGCGCCGGGACCACCGGTGCGCACCGCTGTAACGACGAAGTCCGCTCGAACGCCGGAGGTGATGAACGTCTTGGCGCCGTTCACGACGTAATGATCGCCGTCGCGCTTGGCTGTAGTTGTCAGGTGCCCGACGTCGCTGCCTCCGCCGGGCTCGGTGATGGCGAGCGAGCCGATCTTGTCGCCGCGCAGGGTCGGCTTGACCCACTTCTCGATCTGCGCCTCGTCGCCGGCCGCGATCAGGTGCGGCACCGCGATGCCGCAGGTGAAGAGCGATGCGAACAGCCCGCCCGACGCACCTGCCTGATGCATCTCCTCACAGATCACGATGGAGTCGACGGCGTCGCCGCCCTCACCACCGGCCGATTCGGGTGCGCTGGCCCCGAGGAGTCCGAGAGCGCCTGCCTTGCGGTGCAATTCGCGCGGAATCTCGCCGTCTCGCTCCCACTGCGTCAGATGCGGCAGAATCTCCTGGTTCACGAATCCGCGTACGGTCTCGCGAAGCGCAAGCCTTTCCGGTGTGGTCCACACGGTCACCGTGAATCCTCTTTCTCGTCAGTTACGGGGAGTAGCGAAATCGGGATGTCGATGTGGCGCGAACGCAGCCATTCACCAATTCCCTTGGCCTGCGGATCGAACCGCGCCTGCGAGGCGACACCCTGACCGAGAATTCCCTCGATCACGAAGTTGACGGCACGAAGGTGCGGAAGCTGGTAGCGAGTGACGTTCAGGTCTGCTGCTTCCGGTAGCAGTTCCTTGAGCATCTCGACGGTCAGTGTGTGCGCCAACCACTTCCACTGATCGTCCGTGCGAACCCAGACGCCGACGTTGGCATTTCCGCCCTTGTCGCCGCTACGGGCACCGGCGATCGTGCCGAGTGGTACTGAAAGCGACGTCTGTGGCGGCAACGGCTCCGGACGCTCCGGTTCGCCGACGGGTTCGAGGTCCTGCGTCAACGTGGACGGAGCGATGTCCACGCGCGTGCCGTCCGGCAGTACGGCCACGTGCGGCACCGATCCCGCGTCGACGTAGCCGGGGGTGAACACTCCGTACGGTTGGCCGTTGCTCGGCGGAGCCGTCAGCGAGAAGCCGGGGTAGCTGGCAAGTGCCATTTCCACCGCAACCGCGGAGAAAGGGCGACCGATCACCTTGGGGTCGGAATCGCGAACCACGCAGCGCAGCAACGCACTCGCGGTTTCCTCGGTGTCGGAATCCGGATGATCCGTGCGAGCGAGAGTCCAGACCAGTTCGGCGGGCTTCTTCGTCAGCCAGGATTCGAGCTGAGTCTTCGCCAGATCGGCCTTGGCCTCGATGTCGAGACCCGTGAGGATGAAGGTGGCCTCGTTACGGAACCCGGCCAGCGTGTTCAGGGAGACCTTGTACTGCGGCGGCGGAGCCTCGCCCGTGACGCCGCTGATCAACACCCGGTCCGGGCCTTCCTGGGTGAGCACTGCGTTGTCGATGCGGGTCGTCACGTCCGGGCCTGCATAGCGTCCACCGGTGATCTCGTACAGCAGCTGCGCCGTCACCGTGCCGACGCTCACCTCGCCGTCCGTTCCGGCGTGCTTGGTGATGACCGAGGTTCCGTCCGCGTTGATCTCGGCGATCGGGAAGCCAGGCCGGCCCAGATTGGGAATCTCTGTGAAGAACGCGTAGTTGCCGCCGGTGGCCTGGGTTCCGCACTCGATGACGTGGCCCGCCGCGACAGCACCGGCAAGCTGATCGAAATCATCTCGCTTCCAACCGAAATGGTGAGCGGCCGGACCGACGATCACCGACGCATCGGTGACCCGTCCGGTGACCACGACATCGGCGTCGGCCGACAATGCTTCGACGATGCCCCAGGCGCCGAGGTACGCATTGGCCGTCAGTGGGGAGCCGAGTCCGAGTTCGTCTGCCCGAGAGATCAAATCGTCGCCCTCGACGTGGGCGATCTTCGCGTTCAACCCCAGCTTGGTGTTGACCTCGCGCAACGCGTCGGCCAGTCCGGCGGGATTGAGACCGCCTGCATTCGCGACGATCTTCACCCCCTTGTCGAGCGCAAGGCCGAGCGTGTCCTCCACCTGCCGCAGGAACGTCTTCGCGTAGCCGAGCGACGGGTCCTTCATCCGATCCCGCCCGAGGATCAACATCGTCAGTTCGGCCAGGTAGTCGCCGGTCAGGTAGTCGAGTTCGCCGCCCTCGAGCATCTCGCGCATCGCCGAGACGCGGTCGCCGTAGAACCCGGAGCAGGTACCAATCCGTACCGAACTCATTTGCCCACCTTCGATGCTCGTCCCTCACCGCTGGATCCGACGGCGGCTCGTCCCTCACCGCTGGGTCCGGCAAAGGCCTGCGCGAACCCGAGCCACTCGTCCGCATCGGCACCCACGGCGACCAGATCGAGATCGGCGCGATTGGCACGCTGGGTGACCAGCAAGCAGAAGTCCAACGCCGGCCCGGTGACCTTCTGCGGCGCATCTTCCGGCCCCCAGGTCCAGAGCGACCCGTCCGGCGCGGTCAACTCAACCCGGAAATCGTCGGCGGGCGGCGTCTTCTCGTTGACCGAGTACGCGAAGTTTCGCGTCCGCACACCCAGGTGAGCGATGTTCTTGATGCGCGCCGTCGGAGCGCGTTCGACGCCGAGTGCGTCGGCAACGTCCTGCCCGTGCGCCCACGTCTCCATCAGTCGCGCGGTAGCCATGGAGACACCGCCCATGGGCGGGCCGTACCAGGGGAACTTGGTTCCGGCCGGGGCGGCGGTGAGCGCCTCGACGAGAGCGGTGCGCCCCGCTCGCCAATCGGCGAGCAACTCCGCCGGCTGGCGGGCCGCCTGTTCGGCAGCACCGTCGTCGACAAACCCTGCCGGGTTCACGAACGCCGCCTTCAACTGCTCCGCGAACCCGTCCGGGTCGGTGATCGCCAGGATCGCTGCACTGTCCGTCCAGTGCAGGTGCCCGATCTGATGTGCGATGGTCCACCCTTCCGCAGGCGTCATTGTCGCCCATTTCTCCTCGGGCAGATCCGCAACCAGGGCGTCGAGGCTCTCGCCTTCGGCCCGCAAGTCATCGATGAACGTCTGAAGTTCGGCCATGCGACCAGCATCACACTCACATCCATAAAAATCAAGCACGAATGATTGTTATTGCGAAATCCTGTGGTGAGAGACTGAGCTCAACTGCCATCGACAACCAGGAGCACCCATGAGCGACGCCGTACTGATCTCGCGAACCGGCGATGTGGTCACGTGGACCCTCAATCGCCCGGACACCCGCAATGCGATCTCCGAGATCGACATGATCGAGGCCCTCGAAGACGCAGTCACCGCGGTCAACCGAGATCAGAGTGTGCGCACGGTCATTCTGACGGGGGCCGGATCGGCCTTCTCCTCCGGCGGCAACGTCAAGCACATGCGAGACAAGGAGGGCATGTTCGGTGGCGCACCCGGCGAGATCCGCCAGGGCTACCGGCACGGCATCCAACGCATCCCGCTCGCGCTGTACACGTGTGAGGTGCCGACCATCGCGGCGGTCAACGGCCCGGCCATCGGAGCGGGCTGCGACCTCTCACTCATGTGCGACCTCCGCATCGCCTCGACCGCCGCAGTCTTCGCCGAGAGTTTCGTCAAGGTAGGACTCATTCCCGGCGACGGCGGAGCGTGGCTGCTCCCCCGCGCGATCGGCAACGCCCGCGCGGCCGAGATGGCGTTCACCGGTGAACCGATCGATGCTGCGAAGGCACTCGACTGGGGTCTGGTCTCGCAGGTGACCGAGCCCGAGGAATTGCTTTCCGCTGCGCACGCTTTGGCAGCTCGAGTAGCCGCCAATCCCCCGCAGGTACTCCGCATGACCAAAAAGCTCCTCCGCGAGGGCCAGCACCAGAGCCTCGAGAGCTTGCTCGAACTCTCGGCCGCCATGCAGTCGATCGCCCACCACACCCGAGATCACCACGAAGCCGTCGCCGCGATGCTCGAGCGTCGAAGTCCCGAGTTCACCGGAGAATGAAGGCCGGCAGTCAGCTACTGCCGGTCGGAGCAGTCCTCACGTCGATACTGTCGCTCCAGTTCGGAGCGGCATTCGCGACGACACTGTTCTCGCAGATCGGGCCGGCCGGAGCCACGACGCTGCGGCTGACGATCGCCGCGATCATCCTCGGCGTAATCGTCCGCCCGCGATGGAGCAGATGGTCGAACCGGCAGCGCAAAGGCATCTTCGCGCTGGGCATCGCCCTCGCCGTGATGAACGGCGCCTTCTACCTCGCCCTCGACACGGTGCCCATCGGAACGGCCGTCACCATCGAGTTCCTCGGACCGCTCACCCTGGCCGCAGTTCTGTCTCGTCGGTGGGCCGACGGAGCATGGGTGCTGCTCGCCTTCGGCGGAGTGTTGCTGCTCGGGTTGGGCGATCACGGCGAATCCGGCTTGGACCCGATCGGGGTGATGTTCGCGTTGATCGCCGCTACTGCGTGGGCCGGATACATCGTGGCCGGTTCCCACCTGGCCGCGACGCTCCCGAGCGCCGACGGGTTGGCAGGCGCAAGCATCGTCGCGGCCGTATTGACGCTGCCCTTCGGCGTCGTCTCGGGAGGAAGTGAACTGCTGGATCCGACGATGCTCGCCGCAGGCGCAGCCGTCGCCGTCCTCTCGTCCGTCATCCCGTACAGCTTGGAAATGTGGGCGCTGCGCTCTCTAGCCAAGAAAGTCTTTGCCGTCCTCATCGCCCTCGAACCCGCAGCGGCCGCACTGGCCGGAGTCCTCGTGATCGGGCAAACGCTCGACGCGTTCACACTCGTGGCCATCGCACTGGTGGTGACCGCGGGCGTCGGCACAGTCGTCATGAATCGAAAACCCACAGCGAAGTAGTCCAGGTACCGTCAGAGCACGTCATTCCAACGCACAGGAGAACCATGACCAACCCGATCATCGCCACCGTTCTCGGTAACACCCCGCAGATCGACGAAAGTGCGTTCATCGCACCCAACGCCACCGTTGTCGGCGCGGTGACCATCGCTGCGGGAGCCAGCATCTGGTACGGCGCGGTTATCCGCGGCGACGCAGAATCGATCTCCATCGGCGCTGACACCAACATTCAGGACAACTGCACCGTGCACGCCGACCCGACGTTCCCCGCAGTGCTGGGCGAACGAATCTCGGTCGGCCACAACGCAGTGCTGCACGGGTGCACCGTCGAAGACGACGTTCTCGTCGGCATGGGTGCCGTGGTGCTCAACGGCGCACACATCGGCTCGGGGTCACTGATTGCAGCCGGCGCCGTCGTGTCTCAGGGGATGCAAATCCCACCTGGATCACTGGTCGCCGGCGTGCCCGCCAAGGTCAAACGTGAACTCTCCGAAGGCGAAAAGGCCGGTATCACCGCCAACGGCGCCGGCTACATCATGCTCGCGAAGGCTCACCAGGACATCGAACAAGCCTGATCGAAACGACGCTCGCGGCCGGTAGCAGCAAGAGCAACGACTAGCCTCGGGGCCGCAACGTACTGTTCGGCAACTCGGGTGCCGGGAGCGCCGGACCGTCGTATCCCGGCACGACGCCGAAACGCCGGTCCGGGACGCTGCCGTCGAATCCGGAGGCAAGCTCGGCCTGCCACTTGCGTCGATACTCGACGATCTCTGCGTGTGTACGGCCCATGAAGTTCCACCACATGATGACCTGCTCGCCCAACGGTTTCCCGCCGAGAAGTAGCAGTCGAGCCGGTTCGGATCCCGGATTGCGCAAAGTCAGTTTTCCGAAACCCGGTGCTTGATAACCCAACTCGGCCCAGCCGACAGTGGTACCACGCAGAACAACCGATCCTTGATCGACGATCACGCCGTGCTCATGTGAACGATCGACATCGAGGGCGATCTCGGCCCCAGGATCGAGAATCACCTCGGCACCGAGTAATTCGGTGAAGGTAGACACCGGAGACGTTTCACCGGCGAGCGAACCGAGGAACACACTGAGCGTGACACCATCGGTGGTCACCGGCTCCGGTCGATAGTGAACGAACGCGGGTGCGGTATCGCGCGCCGCATCCGGCAGGGCCACCCACAACTGCATCCCGTGCAGAACCTTCGTATTCGGCGTCGACACCTCGGAGTGCGCGATCCCACTCCCGGCCGTCATCAGATTCAGTTCACCCGGCCGCACCATCGCATGGGAACCGATGCTGTCACGGTGCTCGATCTCTCCGGTGAACAGCCAACTCACCGTCTGCAAACCGGTATGCGGATGCGGCGGCACATGCATGCCCGGTCCTGAGCCGACGTCATCCGGACCGTAATGATCTGCAAAACACCATCCCCCGATCAGCGAACGCTCGCGTTGCGGGAGGGTGCGTCGCACTCGCATGGCCCGCGGGCCACCGAGCGGTACGTCGCGCGGGGTGAGGATCTGAATCTCGCTCTCCGCCGGATGGCCTTCGCATTCCTGCTCGACGGGCTGCGCTTCGAGGTTGCTCATATCGTCCATCCTGCCTCCAGTCATGACTGCGCGAGACGCAGACGCGTGCACAATTCGGCCAACAGTCGAAGTTCATCCGCGTCCAGGGCCGGTCCGACGTGGCGGCGGATGCTCGCGGCATGACGGCGACCCACTGATTTCTGCAGCGCTGCACCCGTTTCGGTGAGTTGCACGATCGTCCCGCGGCGATCCTGTGGATCAACACTTCTCGTTACCAGACCTTCGCCCTCCAACCGTTCCACCAGGCGACTGAGCGAAGGCTGGCTCAGCAATATCTCCCGATTCAGGTCATGCAAGCGAAGGGAACTACTCGGCGCAAGACTCAGCGTGAACAGCACGTCGTACTCGCGCATCGACACCTGATCCCAGACGTCATCGGCAGAGAGCCGCCGCATCACCGACACCTGGGCGCGAAACAAGGCTTCCCAGGCGTCGGTGGCGAGTTCGGTGGTGCTGACCGGAACCTCAGGCGGTTGCTCGTCAGGCAGTGACACTGCTTGCCTCACGAGCCGCCTTCATCGACGCGTGAGTGGGCGGGTTGTCCGGCACATGTGCTGGCCGCCTGGCCGCGAACTCACGGCGCAGAACCGGAACAACTTCCTCACCGAGCAGATCGAGCTGCTCGAGCACCGTCTTGAGCGGCAGCCCGGCGTGATCCATCAGGAACAGCTGGCGCTGGTAGTCGCCGAAGAAATCGGCAAACGCCAACGTCTTCTCGATGACCTGTTCAGGGGAACCGACGGTCAGCGGCGTCTGCTCGGTGAACTCTTCGAGTGAGGGCCCGTGGCCGTACACCGGAGCATTGTCGAAATACGGACGGAATTCCTTGACCGCGTCCTGACTGTTCTTGCGCATGAAGACCTGACCACCGAGACCGACGATCGCCTGATCCGCGGACCCGTGGCCGTAATGCTCGTAACGCCGGCGGTAAAGATTGATCAGCTCGATGTAGTGCTCTTTCGGCCAGAAGATGTTGTTCGCGAAGAATCCGTCGCCGTGATACGCCGCGATCTCCGCGATCTCGGGGCTGCGAATCGAGCCGTGCCACACGAACGGCGCGACGCCGTCCAGCGGGCGCGGTGTGGACGTGAATCCCTGGAGTGGAGTGCGGTACTCCCCTTGCCAGTTCACGACCTCCTCGTCCCAGAGCCGGCGAAGAAGTTGATAGTTCTCGAGCGCCAACGGGATACCGGCGCGAATGTCCTTGCCGAACCACGGGTACACAGGCGCGGTGTTTCCGCGACCCATCATCAGATCGACGCGCCCCTCGGCGAGGTGTTGAAGCATCGCGTAATCCTCGGCGATCTTCACCGGGTCATTGGTGGTGATCAGCGTCGTGGACGTGGAGAGCGTGATCTTCTCGGTCTGGGCCGCGATGTATCCGAGCATCGTGGTCGGAGATGACGGCACGAACGGCTTGTTGTGATGCTCGCCGGTCGCGAAGACGTCGAGACCGACTTCCTCGGCGTGCTTGGCGATGGTCGTCATGGCCTTGATGCGCTCGTGCTCTGTCGGGGTCGCCCCCGTCGTGGGATCAGTGGTGACGTCACCGACCGTGAAGATTCCGAACTGCATGGTTGCTCCTCCGCGAACTAGATCCATGCGTTTGCATGTAACTGATCAAACATTCAACCATCCAGCTGTATTCCACGGCAAAAAGGTGAGGGCGGCACACAAGATGTGTGCCGCCCTCACCTGGACGAACGATCTACCGAAAAGCGGTCAGTGCATAACGATCGGCGTTGCCGTCTCGCCCTCGGCCACCGGCCTGGTGGTCTTGCTCCGCGGCAGGAAGAACGCCGGGATGAGGGTCAGGACGATCAGCACAGTGGCAACGAGGAAGGTGTTGCCGAAAGCGTCCGACGCCGCACTGAGAATCGAATTCGCAGCAGACTCCTGCGGACTTCCCGGCTCGGTCGGAATGTGCGAGGCCGCACCGACCATCGTCGTATCGAGGCCACGATCGAGAAGCTGGTTGGTCAAGACCACCGACATCACGGCGGTACCGATCGAACCTGCGGTCTGCTGAACGATGTTCATCAGAGTGGAGCCGCGAGCGATCTGCTCGTTGGAGAGCGTCACGATAGCTGCGGTCATCAGCGGCATCATGGTGCAACCCATACCGAGGCCCATGACGAACAAGGCGCCCATCAGCAGCCACGTCGGGGAATCCGAGGCAACCTGTGTGAACACACCCAAACCGATGAGAATCAGCGGCAAACCGGTCAGGACGATCTTGCCCGGGCCGATCTTGTCGACCAGTCGACCAGCGATCGGCATGGTGACCATAGCGCCCAGACCCTGCGGAGCCATCAACAATCCGGCCGCGAGCGTGGTGTGACCGCCGACCTGGATGAAGTAGCTCGGGAACAGCAACCCGGCGCCCATGAACGCGACGATGAACAGCGACGTCGTGATGACGGCGGTGGTCAACTGACGGTTCTTGAACAGGTGCAGGTCGATCAGCGGGTGATCCTTGTTGAGCGCGTGGAACACGAAGGCGATGATCAGCGCCAGACCGATACCGGCCGACACCAGAACCCGAGCCGACGCGACGGTTCCCACCTCAGGGATGGACGACACACCGAACAGGAACAGCGCCAGGCCGGGCGACAGCAGGATCATGCCGAGGAAGTCGAAGGACTCCGAAGGCTTCGCCTTGTCGGACGGCAGAATGATGAACGCAGCAGCCAGAGCGATGATGCCGATCGGCAAGTTGATCAGGAAGATCCAGTGCCAGCTCGCGGCCTCGATCAGCCAACCACCGAGAATCGGGCCGCCGATAGGACCGAGCAGCATCGGGATACCGAGAACTGCCATGACACGACCGACACGGTCCGGACCGGCGGCCCGGGTCATGATCGTCATACCGAGCGGCATCAACATGCCGCCGCCGAGACCCTGGAGCACGCGGAAGCCGATGAGCGAGGTGATGTCCCACGCCATCGCACAAGCGACCGAACCGAGCACGAAGAGCACCAGGGCCGTCATGTAGAGGCGCTTGGTGCCGAAACGGTCGGCAGCCCAACCGGTAACCGGAATGACCGTCGCCAAAGCGAGGGTGTAGGCCGTCATCGTCCACGCGACGGTGGCGTACGAAGTTTCGAAGTCCTCGGCAAAGGTGGTGAGCGCGACGCTCACCACGGTTACGTCGAGAATCGACATGATGGCGCCGAGCACCACCACGGAAGCGATCTTGAGGACCGCCCCGTCAAGTTTGTCGGACGCCGGTGCCGGCGCGTTCGGCGATGTCATCGCGAAGTCTCCTGGTTAAGTGCTCGCAGATAGTCACCCGCGAGAATGGGCTTGAGAGCCTCGAACAAACGAATCCGCTCTGGCTCAGGAACACGCGACGCGAATTCGCGAAGCTGGCCGCGCTTGCACTCGATGTGGTTGGTCGTCACCTTACGACCGGCCTCCGACAAGGAAACCCGCTTGACGCGTCGGTCCCGCTCGTCTTCACGGCGATCGACCAGACCCATGTTCACGAGCTGATCGATGTTACGCCCCGTAGCTGCCACCGAGAGCCGAAGCTCGTCGGCAACCTCGTTGATCGGGATCGCCGCATCACGTTGTGCAAGTACGAACAGCACACGCACCTGAGAGAACGAGAGATCCAGTTCGATCAACGCATCGATCGACTCCGAATCACCGGCGCTCATCAGGCGAGTGAACAACTCGTCGAGTGCTCCATACAGGTCATCAGAATCGGAAGCGATCACCTGGCAAATGGTAGTGCGGTTGCAACTATTGCCCAAATGAAAACATGTTGCAACTTATTATTTGGTGACCACCATCACGTTGCGAAGAATCATTCCTGCAGCAAGATGGCCTTTCCGAGAACTTTGCCGCTTTCGAGATCAGCCAGGGCAACTGCTGCGTCGGCAAGCGGATACCGTGCCTTGACCAGCGGACGCAAGCCGTTTCGGACGTGTTCTACCAGCGATGCGTGTATCTCGGCTACCGCCTCGGGATTGGTACGCGTGAACTCACCCCATGCCGCGCCGACAATGCTGATATTGCGAAACAGCACCCGGTTCACCTTTATCTCGGGAATACCGCCGCCGGCGAATCCGATCACCACGAGTCGTCCTTCGGGTGCCAGAACCCGGACCGCGTCGTCGAACGCATCGCCGCCCACCGGATCCACCACGATCTGAGCGCCGACGCCGTCGGTCAGTTCCCGAATCCGCTCTCCCCATCCCGGAGCCAGCGCGACCACCTCGTCGGCACCGAGCTCACGCAAGAAGTCATCGACGCCCTCGCGTCGTACCACGGCGATCACCCGGGCACCGTGCGCCTTGGCCAGCTGGATGGTTGCCGTTCCGACTCCGCCTGCAGCGCCGAGCACGACGACTGTCTCCCCCGCGACGATCTTCGCGCGACGAGCGAGCGCGAACTCCATCGTCTGATAGTTGATGATCAGCGAAGCCGCCTCGTCGAAGGCGAGTCCGTCCGGAATTCGGAGTACCTGCGCCGGGTTGACGGCAATCCGCTCTGCATACCCACCCAGATACGCGGCCGCGAGAACACGATCGCCCGGAGCGAAACCCGACCCTTCCGGCGCGGAGACCACGACGCCCGAGATCTCCGCGCCGGGAATGAACGGCGGTTCCGGGCGGATCTGATACTTGCCGTAGGTGATGAGCAGGTCCGGAAAGCAGACGCCACTTGCCTTCACATCGATGAGAACAAGACCTTCGGCTGCGGGCTCGGGAACCTCCTGCGCGACAATTCCTTCGGGACCGGACAGTTCCGTAACCACCATGGCGCGCACAGAAAGCTCCTCTTCGGGACATCTGAAGTCTGGACCGGTAACCCGGTTTTCTCGACTTTAACCCGGTACTCACGTCAGATCATCGTTCGCTCCCGATGTGCAGACGTTCGAGTCCGTCGAGAATCAGATCGAGACCGAAAGCGAATTCGGCGGCGTAGCTGTATCCCGGAGCAAGGACGTGCTCGGTGGTCAACTCGGCCAGGTGCGGATACTGACCGCTCTCGAACGAGCCCATGATCGCCTTCGCCAGTTCCGTCGTTTCCTGCGCTGTTTCGAACGGCAAGCTCACTTCTTGCAGCACGAAGCCGTAGATGTACGCATCCATGATCGAAAAGGCATGCGCAGCAAGGGCGACGGGAAAGTCGGCGGCGCGTAGCGTTCCGATGACGGCATCGTGGTGGCGCAGGGTCGCGGGACCAGGCGTCGTTCGGGACTCCATCAACGGAGTTGCCCACGGGTGCCTCCCCAACACTTCCCTTGTCGATACCGCTCGCACGTGAAGTTCCGTGCGCCACGGGCGTCCCGGCGTCGGCAGATCGATCTCCGCGAAGACCGCATCGACCATTCCGTCGAGCAGATCCCCCTTGTCCGAAACATGGTTGTACAGAGACATCGCTTCGACGCCCAGTTCGGTGCCCAGCTTCCGCATGGTCATCGAATCGATTCCGACGGAATCGGCAAGCGCGACAGCAGCGTGTACGACGTCGTCTCGGGTCAATCTTGCGCGCTTCTCCACGTTGACAGAACTTACACCGTAAGTGCAATACTTACGCTGTAAGCATTCGATGAACGGAGACTCGCATGCCGAAGGAACTGATGACCGCCGTCGTACAGGATCGCTACGGCGAGGCCGACGTTCTCTACGTCGACCACATTCCGCGCCCCACTGTCGCCGACAACGAAGTGCTGATACGCGTCGAGGCCGCGTCCGTCGACCGCGGGGCATGGCATCTCATGGCCGGACTGCCATATCCGTTGCGCCTCGCGGGTTTCGGGCTGCGCAGACCTAGGAACCGAGTTCGCGGACTGGACGTGTCCGGCCGAGTCGAGGCCGTCGGCAGTTCGGTGACCCGCGTGGCAGTCGGCCAGGAGGTGTACGGGATCGCGGTCGGTTCGTTCGCGGAGTACGCACGCGCACTCGAGACGAAGATTGCCGCAAAACCTGCCCGGTTGTCGTTCGCACAGGCAGCAGCGGTGCCGGTCTCCGCCCTCACAGCGTTGCAAGCCGTGCGCGACCACGGCCGCGTGCAGGCGGGCCAATCCGTCCTCGTACTCGGCGCATCCGGTGGCGTCGGTATCTACGCGGTGCAGGTGGCAAAAGCCATGGGCGCTCACGTCACCGGCGTGTGCAGCACCTCGAAAACCGATACCGTCCGCTCCATCGGTGCCGACGAGGTTCTCGACTACCGCGTCGACGACGCCACCGACGGATCGCATCGGTACGACGTCATCATCGACACCGGCGGCAACCGCCGACTGCGAGATCTTCGACGGGCGCTCACACGCACCGGAACGCTGGTGATCGTCGGCGGCGAGAACGGCGGACGGTGGCTCGGCGGAACCGATCGCCAAATACGCGCACAGTGCTTGTCTCCGTTCATATCTCAGAAAATGGGCACCTTCATCGCTTCGGAGAACGCCGACGATCTGGAGGTCCTGACGCAGATGATCGACGCAGGTGACATCACCCCGGTGATCGACTCCGTTCACCCCCTTGCCGACACCGCCGTCGCCGTGGCACGAATGGTCGACGGCTCCGGCTGCGGAAAGCAGATAATCGCCACTCGCTGAAAAGCCTGACAGAATCGGCTCACTCCAGCGAACAGGAATCTCACGTGAACCCAGATCTCACGCTCGCGCAACAGCCGGACCGAGGACCGATCTTCGTCAAGTCCCGCCCGGTCCGCACCGGCGACATCGACGTCGCCAAGCAGGTCAGGCTCGACGCCGTCGCCCGCTACCTGCAGGACATCGGCAACGACAACATCGAGGCCGCGGGAGCCATCGACACCCATCCGCTCTGGATAGTGCGTCGTACGGTCGTCGACGTCGTACGCCCGGCGATCTGGCCGGAAGAGTTGACGATGACTCGCTGGTGCTCCGGCTTCTCCACGAGATGGGCGAACATGCGTGTGCGCTTCGACGGCAGCAACGGCGCGCTGATGGAAACCGAAGGCTTCTGGATCAACATCAGCGCCGAGTCGGGCATGCCCACGCGGATGAGTGACGACTTCATGCGGCCACTGGAGGAATCCACCGACGAGCATCGCCTGAAGTGGAAGCGTGTCCTCGCCGAGAACGCACCGGAGGCGGACGACGCCGGTGTTCTGGACACGCCGTTCGCTCTGCGCGCCACGGATATCGACCCGTTCGACCACGTCAACAACGCCGTCTACTGGCAGGCAGTCGAAGAGGTCCTCAGCGCTCGCACCGAACTACGGACAGTTCCGCATCGAGCACTGATCGAGTACCTCTCCCCCATCGTCTCCAGCGACGACGTCGTCCTGCGCAGCCGCGTCGACGACAAGACCGTCACGGTCTGGTTCCTGGTCGGCGAAGCGCTCCGCGCAGTTGCGCAGGTGAGCGCCCTCTAACGCAGTTTCTGGGTCGCGACAGCCGCGACACCGAACACCAACGCAAGAAGAATCGCGGCCCAGAAACCGAAGAGCCACCACACCACGCCGAACACGACCACTGCCGGGGCAACGGTGATGAAAGCGATGGTGGGGCTTTCGCGTACCACCTCGAGTGCAGTTCGGGCATTAGTTCGATCGAGCTTCTTACCGGCCATCGAAAACCTCCTTCAAGGTCCTGACCATCCAGAGTAACCGGACTGACGGGCACAAAGCGGATACCGTGAACGCATGGCCGACCACCGCACCCTCGTCCTCATGCGACACGGCAAGTCCAGTTACCCCGAGGGCATCCGTGATCACGAGCGTCAGCTCGCCGAACGGGGCCTGCGCGAGGCCCGCATCGGCGGCGAATGGATCCGCGAAAACGTCCCGCCCGTCGACGCCGTTCTGTGCTCCACCTCCCGGCGGACCGTCGAAACCCTTGCCTCGACGGGAATCGAAGCTCCCGCCGGGTTCGAGAAGTCCATCTACGGCGGCTCACCCGCAGACGTCATTGCAGCTGCGCGAACCACGTCCGACCACGTCAAGACGCTCCTGATCGTCGGACACGAACCCGGAATTCCCTGGACTGCACTCGATCTCGCATCGAACGAAAACTCCGAAGCGGCCCAACGTATCCGCGACAAGTTCCCGACTTCGGCGATCGCCGTCCTCTCCGTACCGGTGCCGTGGACCGAACTCGACGACTCCGTCGCCACTCTGCTCGAGTTTCACGTGCCTCGTTAGATCAACCACACCGCTAAACCACCTCACGTAGCAGGCGGTCCGAAAGTGCAAGCGCGTCACGGTCGTACGTCGATGTCGACGCCAACACTTCGTCGGCACCGGTCCGTTCGGCGAGAGAGTGAAGTTGCTGTTTCACCTCGACGGGTGTGCCGTGCAGCGCCGAAGCCGTGAACGACTCGATGCGCCTGGCGTTTCGATCACTGCGCGGGGCGCGCCTGATCTCGTCCGGCGACACGAGCGGCGGAAACTCCCCTGTCCGTGACGATTCTGCGAGCGCGTACGCCTCCGGGATCAGCAACTCACGGGCCGCCTCGGTGGTATCGGCAACCGCCACCTCGAGGGAAACCACCACATAGGGTTCGGGGTGTGTGTCGGTGGGCTGGAAAGCTCGGCGGTACTCGTCCAACGCATCCACCCGATCGGTGCTACCGATTCCCAGTATCGGCCCACCCACGACCACCGGAAGCCCCAGCTGCGCTGCCACTTTCAGACCTGTGCGCGTCGCCAGCACGAAGATCGGCACCCCAGTCTGCGACGCCGGCCGTGCCGTCACTGCGGCGGATCCGTCCAGGTAACGCCTCACCTCGTCCAGGTCCGACACAAACGTGTCCGGAGCGTCCTTGCTGCGTCGTAGTGCCTGACGTACGGGCTCCGTGAATCCCAGCGATCGGCCGAGGCCGAGATCGATTCGCCCCGGGTAGAGAGCCTCCAGCATCAGGAACTGCTCGGCGACGATCAGCGGTTGGTGATTCGGCAGCATGACTCCACCGCTGCCGAGTCTGATATCGCGCGTATGCGCGCCGATCGCGGCAAGCAGTACTGCCGGCGACCCGCTCCCGATCCCGGGCACCGCGTGATGCTCGGCGACCCAGAACCGGTGGTAGCCGAGAGCGTCGGCGTGCGCGGCACGTTCGACGGAATGCGTCAGAGCTGCGGAGTCGGGGTATCCGCTCCTGGTTCGGGATCGGTCGAGCAGTGAGAGAAGCACCCTCGGAGCAACAAGGAATTCGGAAAGTTTCATCCGGACGCCGAACGAGGACCGTTTCTGACCGCAATACCCGCAACACTGGACCTGTCGCCGGAATTCACCATCACATGAAGGGCACGTCATGGACATCAAGCTCGAACTGGTCGCCATTCCCGTCACCGACATCGACCGCGCCAAGGACTTCTACGTCCGCCTCGGATTCAATGCCGACCACGATCACACGGTCAGCGAAGACCTGCGATTCGTCCAGCTGACCCCTCCCGGTTCGGCCTGCTCGATCTGCATCGGCAAGGGAATCACCGACGCCGAGCCCGGCTCGGTCGTCGGCATGCAGGTAGTGGTCAAGGACATCGAAGAGGCCGAGCGCGAGTTCAAGAGCCGCGGCATCGACATCAGCCCGATCGACGACCAGGCCTGGGGGCGGTTCATCTACTTCGCCGACCCCGACGGGAACAAGTGGGCCGTCCAGGAGATCGTCATCCCGGACCTCAGCGGCAGCAACTCCTGAAAACGTCCCACTCCTGACATGAAAAATCCCCCCACCTCTTTCGAAGTGGGGGGATTTCTACGAACTAACGCTTAGCGGTAGTCGTTGCTGAAGCCGTAGTCGTCCAGCGGAACTGCAGCACCGGTGTTCTGGCCGAAGCCGTCCGGGCTGTAGTACTGGTCGTCGTACGACGGCACTGCGTAAGCAGCGGCGCGTGCCTCTTCGGTGGGCTGAACCTGGATGTTGCGGTAACGGTTGATACCGGTACCGGCAGGGATCAGCTTGCCGATGATGACATTTTCCTTCAGACCGATCAGCTTGTCCGAGCGGCAGTTGATAGCCGCGTCGGTCAAGACACGAGTGGTCTCCTGGAACGATGCCGCGGACAGCCACGAATCCGTCGCGAGCGACGCCTTCGTGATACCCATGAGCACCGGACGGCCGGCTGCGGGCTCGCCACCCTCGGCGACAACGCGGCGGTTTGCCGACTCGAACTCGGCGCGCTCGGTGAGCGAACCGGGCAGGAACTCGGTGGCACCGGAATCGATGATCGTCACGCGACGAAGCATCTGGCGCACGATGACCTCGATGTGCTTGTCGTGGATCGACACACCCTGGCTCCGGTACACCTCCTGGACCTCGTTGACCAAGTGGATCTGAACCTGACGCGGACCCATGACTCGCAGGACCTCGTGGGGATCGGCAGCACCTTCCATGAGCTGCTGTCCGACCTCGACGTGGTCACCGTCAGCCAAGAGGCTTTCGCGACCGTCGGCGTGCTTGAAGACACGCAGACGCTGACGCTTGCTGAGCTTGTCGTAGACAACCTCTTCGCCGCCGTCGTCCGGAACGATGGTGATCTTGTAGAAACGATCGCCGTCTTCGAGCTGTACCCGACCGGTGACGTCCGCGATAGGAGCCTTGCCCTTGGGCACACGTGCCTCGAACAGCTCCTGGACACGCGGCAGACCGCCGGTGATGTCATCTCCTGCGACACCACCCTGGTGGAAGGTACGCATGGTCAGCTGGGTACCGGGCTCACCGATCGACTGTGCGGCGACGATACCGACAGCCTCACCGATGTCGACCAGCTTGCCGGTGGCCATCGAGCGGCCGTAGCAAGTGGCGCAAACGCCGGTGCCGGTGGTGCAGGTCAGGACCGAGCGGACCTTGACCGTCGTGATGCCGGCTTCGAGCAGAGCATCGATCGCGGGGTCACCGAGATCGTGGCCACGCTCGACGATGACGGTGCCGTTCGCGTCGACTGCATCGGCCGCCAAGGTACGGGCGTACGTGCTGGTCTCCACGTGAGCATCGCGGATCATCGTGCCGTCGGCCTGCTTCTCGGCGATCGTGGTGACGATGCCGCGCTCTGTTCCACAGTCGACCTCGCGGACGATGACGTCCTGCGAAACGTCCACCAGACGACGGGTCAGGTAACCCGAGTCGGCGGTGCGGAGTGCGGTATCGGCCAGACCCTTACGAGCACCGTGCGTGTTGATGAAGTACTCGAGAACGGTCAGGCCTTCCTTGAAGGAAGACTTGATCGGACGCGGGATGAACTCACCCTTCGGGTTTGTCACCAGGCCCTTCATACCGGCGAGCGAGCGAACCTGAGTCATGTTGCCGGCTGCGCCGGACTTCACGATCATCGGGATCGGGTTGCTGTCGGGGAAGTGAGCCTCCATGGCCTTGCCGACCTTGTCGGTCGCTTCCTGCCAAATGGTGACCAGAGCGCTGTTGCGCTCCTTCTTGTCCAGAGCACCACGCTGGTACTGCTTCTCGATCTTGTCGGCCTGAGCCTCGAAGTCCTCGATGATGGCAGGCTTCTCCGGCGGCACGAGCACGTCGGAGATCGAGACCGTGACACCCGAACGGGTGGCCCAGTAGAACCCGACGTCCTTGAGCTTGTCGACGGTCTGAGCAACCACGATCATCGGGTACCGCTCGGCGAGATCGTTGATGATCGTCGCCTGGCGCTTCTTCGGCATCTGCTCGTTGACGAACGGGTAGTCCGCCGGAAGCAGCTCGTTGAAGAGCACACGGCCGAGTGTCGTGGTGGCGGTCCAGCCGTCACCGTAGTTCCAGCCCTCGGGGAACAGTTCGTTCTCGAGGTCGCGCGGCGGACGCTGCTGCGTCAGACGCACCTTGATCTGAGCCTGAACCGAGAGCGCGCCGCGGTCGACTGCCATCTGAGCCTCGGCGGGCGAGGAGTACACGCCCTGCTCTGCCTCGTCGTTGGTCGGAGCAACGAGCTCACCGGTGACACCCTCGTCGAGACGGGTCAGGTGGAACAGACCCGTGACCATGTCCAGACGCGGCATGGCGAGCGGGCGACCCGAAGCAGGCGAGAGGATGTTGTTCGAGGACAGCATCAGGATGCGTGCCTCGGCCTGTGCCTCTGCCGACAGCGGGAGGTGAACAGCCATCTGGTCACCGTCGAAGTCGGCGTTGAAGGCCTCACACACCAGCGGGTGGAGCTGAATGGCCTTGCCCTCGACGAGCTGCGGCTCGAATGCCTGGATACCCAGACGGTGCAGCGTAGGTGCACGGTTGAGCAGCACGGGGTGCTCGGCGATGACCTCTTCGAGGACGTCCCACACCTGGACGCGCTTGCGCTCGACCATGCGCTTCGCCGACTTGATGTTCTGCGCGTGGTTCAGATCGACCAGACGCTTCATTACGAACGGCTTGAACAGCTCGAGAGCCATCAGCTTGGGCAGACCACACTGGTGCAGCTTGAGCTGAGGACCGACGACGATGACGGAACGACCCGAGTAGTCGACGCGCTTACCGAGCAGGTTCTGACGGAAGCGACCCTGCTTGCCCTTGAGCAGATCGCTCAGGGACTTCAGCGGGCGGTTACCCGGTCCGGTGACCGGACGTCCACGACGACCGTTGTCGAACAGGGCGTCGACCGACTCCTGCAGCATCCGCTTCTCGTTGTTGACGATGATCTCGGGAGCACCGAGGTCGATCAGTCGCTTGAGGCGGTTGTTGCGGTTGATGACGCGGCGGTACAGGTCGTTGAGGTCGGACGTCGCGAAACGTCCACCGTCGAGCTGAACCATCGGGCGAAGCTCCGGCGGGATCACCGGAACAGCGTTGAGGACCATGCCCATCGGCGAGTTGCCGTTGGTCTGGAATGCCGCAACCACCTTGAGGCGCTTGAGTGCACGCAGCTTCTTCTGGCCCTTGCCGCTGCGGATGGTCTCGCGGAGAGACTCTGCCTCGGCGTCGAGGTCGAAGTTCTGCATCAGGATCTGGATGGACTCTGCGCCCATCGCACCCGTGAAGTACTCGCCGTAACGGTCGACCAGCTCGCGGTACAGGAGCTCGTCGATGATGAGCTGCTTGACGCTCAGCTTGGTGAAGGTGGTCCAGATCTCGTCGAGACGATCCAGCTCACGCTGCGCGCGGTCACGGAGCTGACGCATTTCGCGCTCGCCGCCGTCCTTGACCTTGCGGCGGACATCGGACTTCGCGCCCTCTGCCTCGAGCTCGGCGATGTCGGCTTCGAGCTTCTGCGCACGTGCCTCGAGATCGGCGTCGCGCTGATCTGCGACGGTCTTCTTCTCGACCTGCATCTCGGCTTCGAGGGTGGACAGCTCGTTGTGACGGAGCTCCTCGTCGACACCGACGATGACGTAGGCAGCGAAGTAGATGATCTTTTCGAGATCCTTCGGAGCCAGGTCGAGCAGGTAACCGAGACGGCTCGGAACACCCTTGAAGTACCAGATGTGCGTGACCGGTGCGGCCAGTTCGATGTGACCCATGCGCTCACGACGAACCTTGGCGCGAGTGACCTCGACGCCACAGCGCTCACAGATGATGCCCTTGAAGCGGACACGCTTGTACTTACCGCAGTAGCACTCCCAGTCCCGAGTGGGGCCGAAGATCTTCTCGCAGAAGAGGCCGTCCTTCTCGGGCTTGAGCGTGCGGTAGTTGATGGTCTCCGGCTTCTTGACCTCGCCGTAGGACCAATTGCGGATGTCCTCTGCACTGGCCAAGCCAATGCGGAGTTCATCGAAGAAGTTGACGTCGAGCACGTAACTTCCTTTCCCCGTTGGGGTTACGGTTGCCGGTCACCCGGCAACCTGACTGCCAATTCAAATGTGAACTACGCCCCCGGGCCGCTCTTTCAAGAGCAACCCGGGGACCGAAACCTAGTTCGCGAGGTCGTCGACCGTCGCAGCTTCGTTCCTGGACAGGTTGATGCCCAGGTTCGCTGCGGCCCGCTCCAAGTCCTCGTCGTCGCCGTCCGCCATCGTGATGGCCGCGCCGTCCGAGGACAGCACCTCCACGTTGAGGCAGAGCGACTGGAGCTCCTTGAGGAGCACCTTGAACGACTCGGGGATGCCGGGTTCGGGGATGTTCTCGCCCTTGACGATGGCTTCGTACACCTTGACTCGACCGACCACGTCGTCAGACTTGATGGTCAGCAGTTCCTGCAGCGTGTAAGCCGCCCCGTAGGCCTGCATCGCCCAGCACTCCATCTCACCGAAGCGCTGGCCACCGAACTGGGCCTTACCACCGAGAGGCTGCTGCGTGATCATCGAGTACGGACCGGTCGAACGAGCGTGGATCTTGTCGTCGACCAAGTGGTGCAGCTTGATGATGTACATGTAACCGACCGAGACCGGGTACGGGAACGGCTCGCCGGAGCGGCCGTCGAACAAGGTGGCCTTTCCGTCGGGTCCGACCATCTGCTCGCCGTCACGGTTCGGCAGCGTCGCGCCGAGGAGACCGGTGAGCTCGTCTTCCTTCGCACCGTCGAACACCGGGGTGGCGATGTTCGAGTCGGCCGGAGCGGACAGCATCTCTTCCGGCAGGGTCGCAGCCCAGTCGGGACGAGAGCCGTCGGACGCGATCTGAACGTTCCAGCCGGTCTTGCCGATCCACCCGAGGTGGGTCTCCAAGACCTGACCGATGTTCATACGACGCGGGACGCCGTGCGTGTTCAAGATGATGTCGACAGGCGTGCCGTCCGAGAGGAACGGCATGTCTTCCTGCGGCAGGATCTTGCCGATGACGCCCTTGTTACCGTGGCGGCCGGCGAGCTTGTCGCCGTCCTGGATCTTGCGCTTCTGTGCCACGTAGACGCGGACCAGCTCGTTGACACCGGGAGGCAGATCGTCGTCTTCGTCACGTGAGAACACGCGGATTCCGATGACCTTGCCGGTCTCACCGTGAGGAACCTTGAGGGACGTGTCACGAACCTCGCGAGCCTTCTCACCGAAGATGGCGCGAAGGAGGCGCTCTTCGGGGGTCAGCTCGGTCTCGCCCTTCGGCGTGACCTTTCCGACCAGCACGTCGCCGTCACGAACCTCGGCACCGATACGGATGATGCCGCGCTCGTCGAGGTCGGCGAGGACCTCGTCGGAGACGTTCGGGATGTCGCGAGTGATTTCCTCGGCACCGAGCTTGGTGTCGCGGGCATCGATCTCGTGCTCCTCGATGTGAATCGAGGTCAGGACGTCCTCTTCCACGAGACGCTGCGACAGAATGATCGCGTCCTCGTAGTTGTGGCCTTCCCACGGCATGATCGCGACGAGCAAGTTCTTGCCCAGCGCCATCTCACCGTTCTCGGTGCAAGGGCCGTCGGCCAGAACCTGGCCGGCCTCGACACGCTGTCCCTCGTCCACGATCGGACGCTGGTTGGCGCACGTGCCCTGGTTGGAACGCGCGAACTTGCGCATCCGGTACGTCTTGCGGCTTCCGTCGTCAGCCATCACCGTGACGTAGTCCGCGGAGATCTCCTCCACGACACCGGTCTTCTCGGTGATGATGACGTCGCCGGCATCCACAGCTGCACGCAGCTCCATGCCGGTACCGACGAGAGGTGCCTCGCTGCGAACCAGCGGGACAGCCTGACGCTGCATGTTCGCGCCCATCAGGGCACGGTTTGCATCGTCGTGCTCGAGGAACGGAATCATCGCGGTCGCGACGGACACCATCTGACGCGGCGAAACGTCCATGTAGTCGATGTCGGAGGACGCGACGAACTCGACCTCGCCACCCTTACGGCGGACGAGAATCTTCGAGTCGGTGAAGCGACCCTCGCGGTCGATGGCCGAGTTGGCCTGCGCGACCACGTGGCGGTCTTCTTCGTCAGCGGTCAGGTAGTCGACCTCGTCGGTCACCTGTCCGTCGACGACGCGACGGTACGGGGTCTCGATGAAACCGAACGGGTTGACGCGGGCGTAGACCGACAGCGAACCGATCAGGCCGATGTTCGGGCCTTCCGGGGTCTCGATCGGGCACATGCGGCCGTAGTGCGACGGGTGAACGTCGCGAACCTCGAGGCCGGCGCGCTCACGGGACAGACCACCCGGGCCGAGGGCGGACAGACGACGCTTGTGCGTCAGCCCCGACAGCGGGTTGTTCTGGTCCATGAACTGCGACAGCTGGGAGGTTCCGAAGAACTCCCTGATCGCAGCGACGACGGGACGGATGTTGATCAGCGTCTGAGGCGTGATTGCCTCGACGTCCTGCGTGGTCATGCGCTCACGAACCACACGCTCCATGCGGGACAGGCCCACGCGGATCTGGTTCTGGATGAGCTCGCCGACCGTACGCAGACGACGGTTGCCGAAGTGGTCGATGTCGTCGACCTCGACGGGAACCTCGACGCCGCCCGGAGCCGTCATCGAGGTGTCACCTGCGTGCAGACGCACGAGGTACTCGACGGTGGCGACGATGTCTTCTTCGGTGAGCGTGGATGCAACGATCGGCTGACCCGCGTTCAGGCCGAGCTTCTTGTTGATCTTGTAACGACCCACGCGAGCGAGGTCGTAGCGCTTGTCCTTGAAGAACAGGTTCTCCAGCAGGGTCTGCGCGCTCTCCTTGGTGGGGGGCTCGCCCGGACGCAGCTTGCGGTAGATGTCGAGCAACGCCTCATCGGTGCCGGCGGTGTTGTCCTTCTCCAGCGTGGCCATGAGGATCTCGGAGAAGCCGAAGCGCTCCGTGATCTGCTCGGTGGTCCAGCCGAGTGCCTTGAGCAGGACGGTGACAGGCTGACGACGCTTGCGGTCGATACGGACACCAACGGTGTCGCGCTTGTCGACGTCGAACTCGAGCCATGCGCCGCGACCCGGGATCACCTTGACGCTGTGCAGATCCTTCTCGGTGCTCTTGTCGACGCTCATGTCGAAGTACACACCGGGGGAACGCACGAGCTGCGAGACGACCACACGCTCGGTGCCGTTGATGATGAAGGTGCCCTTGTCGGTCATCATCGGGAAATCTCCCATGAAGACCGTCTGGCTCTTGATCTCACCAGTGTTGTTGTTGATGAACTCCGCGGTGACGAACAACGGCGCCGCGTAGGTCATGTCCTTGTCTTTGCACTCGTCCGTCGAGGCCTTGACCTCGTCGAATCGAGGGTCGGAGAAGGACAGCGACATAGTGCCGTTGAAATCCTCGATCGGAGAAAGCTCCGCGAGGATGTCCTCGAGACCACCGGACACTGCATTGTCGCCGAGTGCAGCTGCTCGTTCACGCCAACTCTGCGCGCCGATCAGCCACTCGAACGAATCTGTCTGTACGTCAAGAAGCCCGGGAACTTCGAGGGGTTCGCGAACTTTCGCGAACGAAACCCTCTTCGGGGCTCCGGGGATTCCGGAAACTGCCTTGGTCTGGCTAGAGACTGCCAAGATGCGTCCTTCCAGCACCTCACGCGGGCCGCTCCGTGCTGTTGCGACCGCCGCTGTATCTGCTTCGAATTTCGCTGGTTACAACCCGAACGAAACCCGTCGCAGAAAGCAAGAAGTACTTGACTTCGCAGCGGTTGAGACGAGGGGTGGACAGGAGGCAGCCAGCGCAACGTCCAAAAGTACACCCTTACTCTGGAAATGTCGAGTCGGGTGTAACTGAGGGTCGAATTCAGATACTGACGTGAGACTGCCGATCACTCGTCCGTGCATGTTCACCGATCAGAGTGGACCTTGCGGACCGCTCCGTCAAGGGCGAGAGCGCGTGTCGCAGCATTCGAACATTCGTGACGCGCATTCGAACACTGCCACCGGGAGTGTAGCCAGCAACGGCGTCACATACGAAAAATCTGGACCGACATCGTGCGTCGATCCAGATCTTCGCGCTGGTGCGCAGGTGCTACTGGTCGCGAATCTCCGAGCTACTGGTCGCGAATCTCCGAGATCAGCCAGTTTCCATCCTGCTTCTCCAGACTCACGATGACCATTCCGGAGCGAGAGTCTGCCGCCACGCCGTTCTGCGTCGAGCTGACGTTCAGTTGGGCGAGCAACTGCGCCCGGTCCTTCTCGAGCCGTGTGATCCCGATCAGCGGGACATCAGCGGTCGTTGCCGTCTGGGTTTGTTCGACGCCGGCCTTCTGCGTGTCCTTGTACTGCGTCAGCTGATCGCGCATCGACTGGTTCAGGCCCTGGACACCCTTGTCGAAATCGGCGTCGAACGTGTCGGGAGAAAACGTGAAGACTGCAGCCAACGCCGACGGCGTCACACGAAGAACTTCAGCCGTGGCGCCTTCGTCCACCCAGGCGATGTCGTCCGTCTTCGCGCCGACTTTGAAGAAGGCGATGCCGGCGAGGATCGCGACGATGACCGCTGCGGCCCCCAGGATCGCGACCAGGCGCCAACCGGCCTTGGATTGTGTAGGTGTTGTCGCCGACTCCCCCGCGCCCGTCTCCGGGGTAGCAGGGGCCTTGGGCTCGTCTGCGACGGTTTTCGCCGGTTTGGTCAGATCGGGGCCCGGTGTGGATTCCGGAGCGTCGGTTTCCGTCTTCGGCGGCTCGATGTCTCCGGACTCGGCCTTCGTGAGCGTCGGCTTCGCAACCTCCGGCTTCACAGCCTCCTGTGTTTCTTCTTCCGGCTGTTCGATCGTGGGCTCGACCGGATCCGAATCGGACGTCCCCGCGGGGACGTTGAGCGAGCGAGCGCTTCCCGCGATCTTCGGCCGACGGTTCTGCGGGGAGGACGGTCCGCCGGTACGACGTTTGGGTGGCATTACGCGCTTCTCCTTCGAGGGATGTCGGTGTGCAGGTTCGACGAACTACTGGCCACCGGAATCACCACCCTCGGTTGTCGGTGCGGGAGCACCGGAGGCAGGTGCCTCGGTCCCCGAACCGGGTGCGGGCGTTGCGTCAGGAGCAGGCGTGGAGCCGTCGGTGGCCGGCAGGGTGCCGGAGCCGAGATCGAGCCGAGAGCCGATCGGATCAGCCGACTGAGCCTTCCAGACCCCGTCGACCTCGACCATGCCCAGCCGCATGCCGAGCTGATTCTTGACGAACTGGTTGCCCTGGGTCGTGGTGACTCGAACGACGACCAGTGCCGTGGCGGTCCGGTCATCGGTATTAAGCTCAGTCAGCGCGGACTGAACGACTTCGGTGTCAGCCTTCGAGCCCGAGTTACGCAACTCGTCTGTGATGGAATCCTGAACGGTCTGCAGATACGTCGTCATCTCGTCACCGGTCACCGAAGAACGCATGTTCTCGATCGACTGGTCGAGATTGGCCGAATCCGCGTTGTTGAGGTTGATCGCGACTTGCTGCGCACCGATAAGCGCGTCGTCACGCATCTCGGCGGTGGTGCGGTCGGTGGTGAGCGCCCGAACGTACGGGACGCCGAACACACCGAGCGCAACCACTGCCGCCAGAAGCAAGACACCGACCGCAATCAGAGACGCTGTCAGCCCCTTCGGTCTACCGGTTGTCGGCGCTCCCGATTCGACTTGCTCGGGCCCGCCGGACTGCGGGGAACTGTTTCTCTGAATCACACTCACTACCCTACTTACCTGTTTTGCCCAGCCTCTGGCCGCGAATCGTCAACTGCCACAACTCAGTAGCCTGAACTGCACAAACTCGACCACATTCGGATCGGTCTACTTCGGTGTCACTCCGAGCAACGGCGCCAACTGCGTCGCGATCGGGTTGAGGTTCAACTTGTCCGGATCGACCTTCGGCTTGAAGTCCCAAGGCTGGATCGTGTCGGGATCGGCGTACACCACGCGGTTGGCACTGCGGACGCCCGTCTCGCTGCCCAGCGGCGTCTCACACGACGCGGCGGTGTTGAGCGGGAAGTCCTGCTGGGTGTCGTCGAAATTGGGATTCTGACGCTTCATCTCGTCCAGGATCGCCATGGTGCCTTCGTAACCCACCGTGCACGAGAGCGGATTGTTGGTCTCCAGCACCAAGCCCTGATGGACCGTTCCGTCGCCGGGAGCAACCGTCGGTGCAGCAGCGGCCAGACCGGGAAGGAAGATCAGGAACGGCTGCAGCGCGATCGTTCGCGGCGCAAGCGTCTTGGTGGTCGCGGCAAGATTGGTCAGGTCAGTCGTCAGGCTCGGGCCCGCCTCGTTGATGAGGGCACCGATCTGATCGCTGGCCGGGATGCCGTTGTCGATCAAGCGACGGATGTCCGGATCACTGGTCCGCAACTGCGCCGTGACAGCATCGAGATCGGTACTGAACTGCTTGATCGCGGAGGACTGATCCGACTGCGTCGTCAGTACCGTCTCACTGTTCCGAATCAGCGCGAGCGTCTGAGGCAGAGTGTCGAGCCCGGACTGCGAGAGACCGGACAGCGAATCGGCCAGGACCTGAATGTCCTCGCCCTTCCCGTTGAACGCTGCACCGAGTTCGACGGCGACGGTGTGGAGCGCGTCGACGGGCACGGACTTGACCAAGCCGTTGGCACTGGTCAGCACATCCTCGATCGGGATCGGAGTTGTGGTGTCCCCCACCGCGATCACCGAGCCGTCCTCGAGAAACGGTCCCTGGTCGGTATCGGGCTGAAGGTCGACGTACTGCTCACCGATGGCGGAGCGGTTGGCCACGACGGCACGGGCCGACGCGGGAATCTCCGGAGCACTGTTGTCGATCTTCAGGTCGACCTGAATTCCGTCCTCGGTCAACGACATGTCGCCCACTCGCCCGACCGGCACGCCGCGATACGTCACCTCGGCGTTGGTGAAAATTCCACCGGACGTGGCCAATTCGGTCTTGACCGTGTACTGACCGAACCCCATGAGGTTGTCCAGGCGCACGTACTTGGCGCCGACGTAGATGAGACCCAGGAGCGCAACCACGACAAAGCCGACGAGCTGCCATCTGACCAGAGCTGATCTCACTGTCCATCACCGCCGATTCCGAACTGTTCCAGCATTCCCTGGATGGGGTTGAGTGGGTTCGCCGCGGGCGCCGGCGTTGCCGGGTCACCCGCTGTTGTGGCGGGAAGGCCGGCGACAACGGGAACCTGCGGCAGGATCGGAGCGATCGGCAGCAGTGACACTGTCGGCCACCCCGGTCGCGGCCCGTTGCCGTTGTAGTACGGGTTCGAGGGGTCGACCACCGGCTTGGGATTGCCGAACTTGGGCTGGCGGTATTCCGGTTCTCCCTGCCCGACACCGAGACCCGAGAGTGTATTGCCGATCTGCAGGTCGACACTCAGGAAGAGGTTGACGGAACCACCCTGTGCAATCTTCTCGACACCGTCCGGGAACGGGAACGTCGGAAGGAACGGAAGTGCCCCCACGAAGTCGTCACCGGAGTCTGCGAGCGCCTGCAGCGTCGGACGCAGAGCCTGAAGATCAGCGATCAGATCGTCCTTGGACTGTGTGAGGACGTCGGTTCCCACTGTTCCGAGTCGATCCACCTGAGCGAGCATCTGCGTCAGCTGCGGACGCTGCTCGTTGAGAACCTGTGTCGCAACGGGGAGTTCCTCGAGAATCTTCCCGATCTTCTCGTTCTGATCGTTGACGCGAGTCGAGAGCACATCCAGGCCGTCGAGGGCGCGTGTGATGTCGTCACGCTGCTCGTTGAGTCCACCGATGAGTGTGTTCGCCTGCTCCAGAAGACTTCTCGTCTTGCCTTCGCGACCGTCGAACGCGGCACCGAGTTCTTCGACGATGGGCTGCAACTGGCCCACACCGCCGCCGTTCAGCAGCAGCGACAATGCGCCGAGAACCTGCTCGATCTCCGTGGCGTGGCGAGTGCGATCCAGCGGAATGAGGTCACCGTCGGCCAGCTTCGCAGAGTCCGGTCCGGACGGCGGGGCCGACAGCTGGATGAACTTCTCGCCGAGCAGGTTGGTCTGCTCGACCGCGGCAATTGCGTTGGCGGGCAGATCAACCGACGAGTCGAGGATGATTCCGACGTCCGCGGTCCATCCGTCCGGTCCGACCGACACGTCGTCGACTCGACCGACGGGAACGCCGTCGACCTTCACAGCGGACTGCGGAACCAAGTCGAGCACGTCGTCGAACTGAATGGTCAAGTGCATCGGATCGGAACCCACATCAGGACCGCCGGGAAGCGGGACAGCGTAGATCCCCTCGGACGAGCAGGCGGTTGCCGAGATCAGGACGGCGCACAATCCGGCGCCGACTATCAATGAACGCTTCACTCGCCCTCCCCGTTTCCACTGGTCAGTCGCGGTGACACGACGCCGGGCACAGTGCCCGGAACTACCTGCATCTGTCGTTCGGAACCGGCAAGGATGCCGAAGGGAAGGTTCAGGCCTGCAGCCTGATTGGCTGCGTCGGTCATCGCAGCGACGTTTGCGCACTGGTCGATAGCCGGTTGCATCTGCCTTCCCAATGCCTCGAACCGCGGATCACCGGGCAACAGCTTGCCGAGGTCCATCAACTTGCAGAGCACGCCGGCCGGGTTCTGAAGATCAGGGAACGCCAGACGTGAAGCCAGCACACCTGATTCGGCGTCGTACGAGTTGACCAAGTTGGAGATCGCCAGCGGAAGCATGGTGAGCGTGTTGGCCAGTGCTTCCTTGTTGTTCGCCAATGTCTGTGTCGGTTCGACGAGACCTTCGGTTGTCTGGACCAGTTGATCGCGGTTGTCGGCCACGAACTTCGCGACGTCGCCGAGCGCAATCGAGAGCTGGTTCAGAGCGGCACCGAGATCGTCGCGCTCACCTGCCAGGAATCCGGTCAGGTCCGACAACTGCGTGTTGAACTGGCGCACCTGCTGATCGTTGGCCGCGAGAGCGCCCACAAAAGTATCCAGGTTCTTGATGGTGAGCGAGATGTTGTCACGCGAATCGTTGAGCGTCCGTGCGGCATCCGAGAGGTTGGTGATGCTGTCTCCCAACGCTTCACCGTTGCCCTCGAGGTTGGCCGCACCTGTCTCGACGAAATCGGACAGTGCTCCGTTCTTGTTGGCACCTTCAGGACCGAGAGCCGACGCGAGTTCGTCGATGCTGGAGTACAACTGGTCGACCTCGACGGGCGTCGCCGTCTTCTCGATCGGAATGACTGCACCGCTGGCCATCTTGTCGCCGCCGGTGAAGACCGGTGTCAGCTGGATGTAGCGGTCGGCAACCACCGACGGCGTGATCTGAGCGGCACTGGCACCCGCGGGAATGTCGATCCCACGATCGACACGCAGCTCGACCTTGACCTGATCTCCCTGGGGTTCGACGGATTCGACGGTGCCGACCTTGACACCGAGAACACGAACGTCGGAGCCGTCGTAGATACCCACCGACTTGTCGAAGTAGGCGGTGATCTTGGTGGTACCGGCGCGAGTGAACACCCACCACAGCGCGCCACCGATTACGAGTAACCCGATCAGAACAGCGGCGATGATCGCGACCGAGCGCTTCTTGGAGCCGCTTCCGGCTTCGGCAGTATCAGCCATCAGTTGCCTCCCAACGTACGAACGGGGTCACGGTAGCCCGGAATGTCCGGCAGACCCGGCGGAAGGAGGTTCACGACGACCTGGTCGAACCAACGGCCGTTGCCGACCACGTTGGCGTACAAGCGAATGAAGGGTTCGTAGAGCTTCAGTGCCTTGTCCAAGTTCTCGTTGTTGGCCTTCAAGATGTCGATGACGCCGTTGAGCTGCGTCAGCGCCGGCCCGATTGCCGCCTCGTTGTCACGAACGAGACCGGTGAGCTGCTGAGAGACGCGCTGAGTTCCGGTGAGCAGCTGCGAAATCGCTTGCTGGCGATTGTTGAGTTCCTGCACCAAAAGTCCGCCGTCACGGATCAGCTGGGTGAATTCCTTGTTGCGGTCAGCAAGAATCTGCGACGTCTTCCCGGTGGCGGCGAAGAGCTTCTGCAAGTCCTGATCGCGGCTCGCGATCGTCTGCGACAGCCGACTGACGCCGTCGAGCGAAGCGCGGACATCGCCAGGTGTCTCGGAGAATGCCTGGGACAACGTCTCCATGCTCTTCGCCAACTGGTCGGTGTCGATGTCGCCGACGGTGTCCGCCGCGGCCGAGAAGGCCTGAACGACGTCGTACGGAGAGGTGGTGCGCTCGAGCGGAATCCGATCCTTGGGATCGAGGTTGTCGGTTCCGCGCGGATCTAGGGCGAGGTACTTCTGTCCCAGAATGGTCTTGATCTGAATGGACGCAGAGGTTTGATCTCCCACCCACGCGTCACTGACCTTGAAGTCGACGAGAACACGGTCACCGTCGAGATCGACGGAAGTGACCTTGCCGACCTTCACGCCGGCGATACGAACCTCGTTACCAGGCTTGAGACCCGCGGCTTCGGAGAATTCGGCGGAGTAGGACGAGCCTGCTCCCACGAACGGAAGCGAATCGAGGAAGAACGCGGACAAAGTGGCCAGCAGCACCACGAAGATACCGATGGCTCCGGCCATTGCCGGACTGCGACGTTTACTCATCGACCTTGCAACTCCCTCATACCGTCTTGAGTGCATCGCGTGGCCGCGTTGGTGTAAATCGGCTGATTGACCGTCGGCAGGCCGGTGGGCAGATTCAGCGAGGCAGACTGTCCCGGACCGGCAACGATGTCGATTCCGCACAGATAGAACTGGAACCAGGAACCGTAGCTCGCTACGCGTGCGAGCTTCTCGAGCTTGACCGGCAAGGTCTCGAGCACCGCGTTGACGTCGTCACTCCGACGATTGAGTGTGGTCGCCAGCGTGTTGAGTGCCGTGATCGAGCCCTGAATCGACGGCCGCGTCGGCTCGAGCAGGTCTGCCGTCGCGTCGGTCAGGCCGGCGAGTGAGGTGACGGCCGAACCGACCACCCCACGCTCGTTGGCCAACCCGGTGACGAGTTGCTGGGTGTTGACGATCAGTGAATCGAGGTTCTTGTCGTTCGCGTTGACGGTGTCGAGAACGTCGTTGAGGTTCTTGATCACCGCGCCGATGACCGCGTCCTTGTCCGCGACGGTGTTGGTCAGGCTCGCGGTGTTGCGCACGAGCTCACTGATGGTGCCCGATTCGCCTTGGAAGACCTGGATGATCTGGTACGACAGCTTGTTGACGTCGTCCGCGCTCAGGGTGGTGAACAGCGGCTTGAAGCCGTTGAAGAGTGTCGTGAGGTTGACTGCCGGGCGCGTCTGAGACAGCGGCAGGGTATCGCCGCCGGTGATCTTCTTGCCTTGGCTGCCTTCACCCTGCGAGAGCGAGATGTACCGCTGCCCCACCAGGTTGCGGAACCGGATGGTGGCGATGGAACTGGCCGGCAACCAATCACGGTCGGATACCGAGAACTGGACCTCGGCCTGGTTGTCGTTGACGATGGCAATCTTCTCGACCTGGCCGACACGAACACCGGCAATGCGAACCTCGTCGCCCTCGTTCAACGAAGTGACGTCGGAGAAGACGGCGTTGAACTTGGTGCCGCCACCGCCGCCGAGATTGGCGATACTGGCTGCCAGCAGTCCTGTCGCCAGGACCGTCACCACAACGAAGATGATGAGCTTTGTCAGCGGAGCTGCGAGTCCTCTCATTGGACGCTCACCTCCGCACCTGCGAATGCCGGAGCGCTGACCATCGTGGTCCACGCCGGAACATCGTCCGGCGCAACACCGTTGGCCTGTCCGTAGATCACCTTCAACGTATCCTCTTCGAGTTTCGAGCCCGCGTAGCCGGCCTGCTGAGCCGGACCGCTGTTGTTGGTCGAGAACAACTGAGGTCCGGAGCCCTCAGGTGCAGGCAGGAATTCCATGGTGGCGGGACCTGGATTGCGGGAAGGAACCTGGTAGGAACCGTCACCGTACGAACCGCCGGGGTACTGCGGGAACGGACGACCGGGCTCGGTGACGTTGTCGTAGCAAACCGGGCCGCGGTTGTCGACGAGCCGTGGCTCGTCCTGGTTGGGCAGGTAGCGACCCTTGGGGTTCACGATCTGAATACTCGCACGCACACCAGGATTGGGCGCGTCGGTGGACAGGATCTTGGCAGCTTCCGGAGCGGTGTCCGAGAAGCCCTTGAACGTGCACCCGAAGGTCGGAGAGTACTGGGCCAGAAGCTGGAGAGCTTCCTTCGAATCCGCAGCGAGCGTGATGATCGAGGACGAGTTCGCTTCGAGGAAGGCTGCGGTGTCCGACGATGTCACGGTGAGCGACGCCAGCAGTGTCCGCAACTGGTCCTGCTTCTGCACCACCGTGTTACCCGTGGTCCGCAGATTGTCGAGAGCATTGATCAGATCGGGCGCAGCGTCCGAGTACGTCTGGGAGAAGTCCGCGAACTTGCGCAGATCCTCTTGCACCGCGGGCAGTTCGGTATTGACGCCGCGGAAGATCTCCTCGAGACGATCGACCGTCAGACCGAGCTCGGCGCCGCGTCCCGTCAGACCCTGCGCGAGAGAACCGAGCGTGTTCGCCAGATCCTGCGGCGGAATCGCCTGCAGAAGTGGGAGCAGTCCGTCCAGAACGTCGCCGACCTCGACAGCATTGCCGCTCTTGTCCTGGTGGATCACCGTTCCCGCGGAAATCGGGGTCGCGGTGGTTCCCTCCGGAATGATCAGGGAGACGTAGCGCTCACCGAAAAGCGTCTTCGGGAGCAGACGCGCCGTGACGTTGGACGGAATCAGATCAGCCTTGTCCGGCTCGATCGCGAGGACCGAGGTGACCTGGCCGTCTTTCGTCGACGCGGATCGCACCTCGCCGACCAGCAGCCCACGGACCTTGACGTCCGCGTTGGGTGGCAACGCATTTCCGACTGTGTCGGTCACGAGGTCGATCTTCACGACGTCCTTGAACGTCTTGTTGAAGGTTCCGATGGTGAAGGCCAGGAACAATGCCAACACCACGAAGAACACGAGTCCGAGCACACGGCGGCGCAGGACTGACGGAGCCTCGATCATCCGGCCACCCTCACTGTCGTCGTGGTGCCCCAGATTGCGAGGCTGAGGAAGAAGTCGAGAACGGCGATCGTGACGATTGCGGCGCGAACAGCGCGGCCGACGGCCACGCCGACGCCTGCGGGACCACCCGAGGCATGGAACCCGTAGTAGCAGTGGATCAGAATCAGCACGAAGGCGAAGACCAGGACTTTCGCAAACGAATACAGCACGTCCTGCGGTGGCAGGAACAGATTGAAGTAGTGGTCGTACGAGCCCGTCGACTGCCCGTTGAACACGGTACTGATCACTCGCGACGCGAGGTACGCCGCAAGCAGACCCACGATGTACAGCGGGATGACGGCGACGAAGCCGGCGATCATGCGGGTCGTGACCAGGAACGGCACTGATGGAACTGCCATGACCTCCAGTGCGTCGATCTCTTCGGAGATTCGCATGGCACCGAGTTGAGCGGTGAAACCACAACCCACCGTCGCCGAGAGCGCAAGAGCCGCAACGATCGGAGCGATCTCACGGGTGTTGACGTATGCGGACAGGAAGCCGGTCAGGACCGAGCTACCCAACTGCTCCAGAGCGGCGAAGCCCTGCAGACCGACGACGACACCGGTGAATCCCGACATCATCGCGATGACACCGATCGTTCCGCCGATGACTGCGAGCGCACCGCTACCGAAGGTCACTTCGGCGAGTAGTCGAAGCGTCTCCTTCCGGTACCGATGCAGGGTGCGCGGGGTCCATGCGATGGCGCGCGCGTAGAACGACATCTGCTCGCCCGCGCGGTCCAACGCGTTCACTGGAATTCTGGCAATTTTGCGGCTCTTCAGCAGGAACTGATCGCCGCGGCCTCGTGCGATGGTCATTTAGGTCAAGATCCCTTCGCCGGCACGATCTGGAGGTACACCATCGTCAGAATCAGATTGGCGAAGAACAACAGCAGGAACGTTATGACGACGGCCTGGTTCACCGCCTCACCGACGCCCTTCGGGCCACCGGATGGGTGGAGTCCCTTGTACGCGGAGATCACACCGGCGATGACACCGAACACCGCGGCTTTGATCTCACCGCTCCAAATGTCCGGTAGCTGCGCAAAAGCTGAGAACGACGAGATGTAGGCACCGGGGTTACCGCCCTGCAGGATCACGTTGAAGAAGTAACCACCCGCGATACCGACGACGGACACCAGTCCGTTGAGCAGAACAGCGATCAGCACCATCGCGAGTACACGCGGAACCACCAGGCGCTGAATCGGATTGATTCCGAGGACTTCCATCGCGTCGATCTCTTCACGAATGGTTCGAGAACCGAGATCGGCCGTCACGGCCGATCCGGCCGCACCGGCGACCAGCAACGCTGTCACCAGGGGGCTACCCTGCTGGATCACCGCCAGAACGCTGGCAGCGCCGGTGAACGATTCTGCACCCAACTGCTTGATCAGCGAACCGGTCTGCAGTGAGACGACGGCGCCGAAAGGGATGGCTACCAATGCCGTCGGCAAAATTGTCACGCTGGCGATGAACCAGGCCTGCTCGATGAACTCACGGAACTGAAATGGACGCCGGAACGTATTCCTGACGACGTCGACAAACAGTTCGACGATGTTTCCGGCCTGAGTTAATGCTCCGTTGACCGGACTCAGAACCGAGTTGCGGGTAACCCCCATCCGATATGCCTACCCTTGCCCGTGTGTCGTGTTTCCGTAGGGATCGCCCTCGTATGCAGGAATGACCTGCGTGTCTTGCGAGTTGTCGTTCCACTCCCCCTGATAGCCGCTCGCTTCGGCGTACTGGGGATCGTACTGCCCAGTTCCGTCAACCTCGTCGAGGCTGTCCTGAATCGCCGCCTGTGCGTTAGCTGGGAGGGTGTGCATGATCTGACGGACGCGCTCCTGGCGACGACGAACAGCCTGACGCTCCGGGTTTCCGGGGGTGGCCTTCATCTGCGGCACGATGCCCTCGACGTCGTCGACACCACCGGCGTGGTGACCGGCGTCGACGAGCGCCTGCTCGTGCGCCATCTGAGCCTCGTCCTTTTCCTCCGACATACCGATCGGACCGATCATCGTTCCGTTGAGGAACTGCTTGACGACGGGTTCGTCCGACGTGAGCAGAACCTCCCGAGGACCGAACATCACCAACTGGCGACGGAAGAGCATGCCGATGTTGTCCGGCACCGTGCGCGCGAGGTTGATGTTGTGCGAGACGATCAGAATCGTCGCGTCGGACTGCGCGTTGATGTCGATCAGGGTCTGGCTGATGTACGTCGTACGCACCGGGTCCAGACCGGAGTCCGGCTCGTCGACGAGGATGATCTCGGGATCGAGAACGAGTGCACGCGCCAGACCGGCACGCTTGCGCATACCGCCGGAGATCTCACCGGGAAGCTTGTCCTCGGCGCCGACCAGACCCGTGAGGTCCAACTTCTCCATCACGATCTTGCGGATATCGGATTCCGACTTCTTGGTGTGCTCACGAAGCGGGAAGGCGATGTTGTCGTACAAGTTCATCGAGCCGAACAGTGCGCCGTCCTGGAAGAGAACGCCGAACAGCTTGCGGATCTCGTAGAGCTCCTTGGAGGAGCACTGCAGGATGTCCGTGCCGTCGATGACGATGGAGCCTTGTTCAGGGCGGAGCAGTCCGATCAGGGACTTCAGGAACACCGACTTACCGGTACCCGAAGGCCCGAGCAGTGCGCTGACCTCACCCGCGGGAAGTGTCAACGACACGTCCTGCCAAATCCTCTGCGACCCGAAAGACTTTGTCAGTCCTTGTACCGCTACCTCGACTCCCACCATTACCTCCGCGACGTCCGTTGCATGCATGCACCCGTGTGGGTTGGGTCACTCTATCGCATGGGAGTGGTACCCGTGACTGCGAATACTACTAACGAGTAGGGAAGAAGCATAATTCAGATCACAGCCTAGTTCGGACACCCCTCCCACCTGCATGAATTCCGGCATATCACCCGCGAAAAAAGTTCAAAAAAAGAGGGCCACTCCCCGTGGGGAGTGGCCCTCTTCGTTACTACTCGCGAAGAGCAGCGGGAAAACCGTCTTACTTGATGACGATCTTTGCGCCGGCAGCTTCGAGCTTTTCCTTGGCAGCCTCTGCGGCGTCCTTGGCAACCTTCTCGAGGATGGCCTTCGGAGCGCTCTCGACGAGGTCCTTGGCTTCCTTCAGGCCGAGGCCGGAAACGACCTCACGGACGACCTTGATGACCTGGATCTTCTTGTCGCCAGCCGACTCGAGGACGACGTCGAACTCGTCCTGCTCTTCAGCAGCTTCTGCGCCGGCAGCCGGTGCGCCTGCAGCGGCGACGGCGACGGGAGCAGCAGCGGTGACCTCGAAGGTCTCCTCGAATGCCTTAACGAACTCCGAGAGCTCGAGAAGGGTGAGCTCCTTGAACTGGTCCAACAACTCTTCGGTGCTGAGCTTCGCCATTGTGGCGGTCCTTCCTGTAAGTCCCATGTCGCTGATCCGCGACCGGGCGGGGTTATAGCAGTGATGCGCGGGTGCGGATCAGCTTTCGGCTTCGGCCTCGGCCGGAGCCTCGGTGGCAGCCTCTGCGGGGGCCTCTGCGGCTCCGCCTTCTGCAGCCTTCTTCTCCTGCAGGGCAGCGGCCAGACGGGCCATCTGCGAAGCGGGAGCATTGAACAGGCCTGCGGCCTTTGCCAAGTTGCCCTTCATCGCGCCAGCAAGCTTTGCCAACAGGATTTCGCGGGATTCGAGATCCGCGATCTTGTTGACCTCTTCCACGGACAGCGCAGCGCCGTCCATGTAGCCGCCCTTGATGATGAGCGCCTTGTTGTCCTTAGCGAAGTTCTTCAGAGCCTTCGCAGCGTCGACCGGTTCGCCCTTGATGAATGCAATGGCGGTCGGACCAACGAACAGGTCATCAAGGCCCTCGATGCCAGCCTCTGCGGCGGCACGCTTGACCAGGGTGTTCTTGGCGACGGAGTAGGTGGCACCTTCTCCGAGAGCGCGTCGCAGTGTCGTGATGTTGCCAACCGAAAGGCCACGGTATTCCGTGACCACAGCGGCGGTCGAACCCTTGAACTGCTCGGTGATTTCCGCAACTGCGGAAACCTTCTCAGGCTTTGCCATACTTCGCCTCCTCTCGTGACAGTCGTTGTCCCACTCAGGAACCGCTGCACCTCATCGGGGTGAACCCGAGAAGACACAGTCCGCGACATGCAAAACGCCCCGGCGCAAGCGCACGGGGCGTACAGAGGAAACATGAAGAAGAGGCTTACGAATCAGCGTAACGATGCAAAGCGAGGCAGTGCATAACCAGGCAAACTGTAGAACCACTACATCAAGCTATCCCCCTACCTCGTTCACCTACGTGGGCCGCCGGGCACTCCCGGACTTTCAACCACACCCATCACTGAGTGCAATCACCAACGGTCTTGGGTAGAACATGATTTTGGGGTGAAGTTCATATCCAGCACTGAACTCCGCCTCGAAGACTACCTGACTGCTCGCTGCACAACCAAATCGGGTTCGTCACGCACCCGATTCCTTCAAGCACCGATAGCCCTGGCGATCTTGTGTTCGATTGCTGCCCGAGCTCGGTCCGGCAACACCAGCAATCCATCGAGTTCCTTGTGGGCCTTCCGGTACGCACTCTGACGTTCCTGTGGCGTCGCGCCCTCGTCCATGGCCAGTCGCAGCAGACGTTGCGCCCTTACCAGGCGTTCTTGTTCGTCGAGGGTGAATCCGCTCCGTCGGCGGCGCTTCGCCTCAGCTTCCGCGATTTCGAAGGCGATCGAGTAAGCGTGCACCGCCTCGCGGTACTCGGTTTGTGCCTGCTGGTTGCCGATCATCGTCTCCGGATTGCCTGGGCGAAGCAGATCGGCACGATATTTGGCTCGATGAAAATCGGCGGTCAAAGGCTCGCGCATGTCCGTCATCATCGGGGTGTCGAGCAGTGTGACCGGATCGAGCTCGTACGAGAACCATCGGGCGTCGACCGCATCGTGCTGCTCGATTGCCTTGGCCAGCTCTCGGCGCTGTGTTTCTTCGTCGGCGTGATGTTGTGCGTTGGCTTGCGCGATGGCGACCTTGGTCTGCTGCTTGAGCCGGAAGCGCTCTTGCCGGCGCTCGATCCGCCTTTCGTTGGCAACCGCGACACCTTTCAGCGCCCCACCGATGGTGCCGCCGAAAACGAAGATCAGCCACCAAAAGTTTCCGAGGAACTGGAACGCTTCGTGCATACCCCGATGATGCCACCGTTAGATCGATACCACCGATGGACCGATACCACCGATGGACCGATACCACCGGCGGGGATCACCCTCTCCCGAAACGGCAAGAAGGCCGGCAGGGAGTGATCCCTGCCGGCCTTCTTGTTCGTATGCGGACTGCTTACGCGTCTGCAGCATCCTCGAGGAGGTTGCGAGTACGGTTCGGATCCACCGGGATGCCCGGACCGGTGGTGGTCGAGACCGTGATCTTCTTCACGTAGCGGCCCTTGGCCGACGAGGGCTTCGCACGCAGGATCTCGTCCAGGGCTGCGCCGTAGTTCTCCACCAGCTTCTCATCGTCGAACGATGCCTTGCCGATGACGAAGTGCAGGTTGGCCTGCTTGTCGACGCGGAAGTTGATCTTTCCGCCCTTGATGTCGTTGACAGCCTTGGTGACATCCGCCGTGACGGTGCCCGTCTTCGGGTTCGGCATCAGGCCACGCGGTCCGAGGACACGGGCGATGCGGCCGACCTTGGCCATCTGATCAGGAGTCGCGATTGCGGCGTCGAAATCGACCCATCCACCCTGGATGCGCTCGATCAGGTCTTCTGCACCGACTACGTCAGCGCCTGCAGCCTCGGCTTCTGCTGCCTTCTCGCCAACAGCGAACACGATGACGCGAGCGGTCTTACCGGTGCCGTGGGGCAGGTTGACCGTTCCGCGGACCATCTGGTCAGCCTTACGGGGGTCGACGCCCAGACGAACTGCAACCTCAACGGTTGCATCCATCTTGGTGGACGACGTCTCCTTGGCGAGCTTTGCAGCCTGAAGCGGGCTGTAGAGCTTGTCTGCGTCGATCTTCTCAGCGGCGGCGAGGTACGCCTTGCTGCGCTTTGCCATTTGTTCTGTCCTTACTTGTCACTGCAGCGAATTACCTGTGCAGTGGTGAATGGTTCAGTTGTGGTCGGGGCCTGGCCGGCCCTCCCACGTAATGCTGTGGAGCGGACTATCAGCCCTGGACCGTGATGCCCATGGAACGAGCGGTGCCGGCGATGATCTTCGCGGCCTGCTCGATGTCATTGGCATTGAGGTCTTCAGCCTTGGTCTTCGCGATTTCGCGCACCTGATCCATGGTCACCGAGGCAACCTTGGTCTTGTGCGGTTCGCCGGAGCCCTTGGCGACGCCGGCTGCCTTGAGGAGCAGCTTGGCGGCGGGAGGGGTCTTCAGCTTGAAATCGAAGGTCCGGTCTTCGTAGACCGAGATCTCGACCGGCACAACGTTGCCGCGCTGGGACTCAGTCGCCGCGTTGTAGGCCTTGCAGAACTCCATGATGTTCACGCCGTGCTGACCGAGCGCGGGACCCACGGGAGGTGCAGGGTTAGCCTGACCTGCCTGGATCTGCAGCTTGATGAGCCCGGCGAGCTTCTTCTTCTTTGGGGGCATCTCTAGTTCCTAGTTTCTAGCTTGGGTGTGTGTCTTGCGTCGAACAAATTGCAAGTTTTGGGGTGGTCAGATCTTCGCGACCTGGTTGAAGTTGAGCTCAACCGGGGTTTCACGACCGAAGATCGACACGAGAACCTTGAGCTTCTGCTGCTCGCCGTTGACCTCGCTGATGCTGGCCGGAAGGGTTGCGAACGGGCCGTCCATGACGGTGACCGACTCGCCGACCTCGAAGTCGACCTCGATGAGGGGCTTGCCGAAGGACTCGGACGGTGCCTCGCCTGCTGCGACGGCGGCCGCTGCAGCCTGCTGCTTCTTCTGCTCCTGCTGCGGGAGCAGGAACTTGACGACCTCGTTGAGGGTCAGCGGCGAGGGACGCGACGTGGCACCGACAAAACCGGTGACACCAGGCGTGTTGCGCACGGCGCCCCACGACTCGTCGTTGAGCTCCATGCGAACGAGGATGTATCCGGGCAGAACCTTGCGGTTGACCTGCTTGCGCTGGCCGTTCTTGATCTCGGTGACCTCTTCGGTGGGAACTTCCACCTGGAAGATGTAGTCGCCGACATCGAGGTTCTGAACGCGAGTCTCGAGGTTGGTCTTGACCTTGTTCTCGTAACCGGCGTACGAGTGGATGACGTACCAGTCACCCGGGGCGCGGCGCAGCGCAGCCTTGAGTTCGGCAACGGGATCCTCGACCTCGAGCTCGGCGGCGGGAGCGGCCTCGTCGGAGTTCTCGGCATCGTCGGAGATGACGTCCTCGGTCGCTGCAGCGTCTGCATCAGTGCCTTCGGCAACGTCTGCATCGGTGCCTTCGGCAACCACGACGTCTACTTCGGCTGCCGCCTCGGCAGAAACACGCTCTTCGGCCAAAGCCTCATTCGTGTCGTTCTCGGGGGTGCTCACTGGGGCACTCGCTTCCTCTCGTTACTCGGACCCGGGTCGGGTCTTGTCGCGCTCGCAGGCAAAGACGCCCGACTGCTACGGCGATCAGCCGAACAGCCAGGTGACACCCTTGATCACAGCGATATCGACGCCGCTGATGAAAGCGACCATGAAGACCACGAACGTCAGCACGACGCTGGTGTAGGTGATCATCTGCTTGCGGTTCGGCCAGATGACCTTACGGAGTTCTGCGATGACCTCGCGGAAGAATTTGCGCAGGCGCTTGAAGATGTTGTCCTTCTTCGCCTTGGGCTTCTTACCGGGGTTCGTTGCAGTCGGCTTGGCCGAAGATGTCCGGGATGCCGTCCGGGCCGGAGTCTTCACGGTGGACGCGCTGACCGAGGCGCCGCGTGCAGCGCGCTTGCCGGTCGGCTTGTTGGAAACCCCACTGGATGCGGAGGGAGCCTTCTCGGCACCGTCCTTGTCCAACGAAAGATCGGAACGCGTAGTCGCGTCAGCTGCAGTGTCGTCGACACCGGTCGAATCGGCAGACGGTGAAGTCTCCGCATCCGAAGTGTCGGCGTCGCGCTTGGCGCGCTCCTCGCTCACGTCGTTCCTCTCAGTCGCTGGCATCCGGGGGCAGGGGCGACAGGACTTGAACCTGCAACCTGCGGTTTTGGAGACCGCTGCTCTGCCAGTTGAGCTACGCCCCTTTGGTTGACCTCGACAGGTAGACCCTGCCTGAATCAACCGTTCTGCGATCACACAACATACGCGCTACCCGAGGTGAATGTCTTGCAACATTCAGGGCAGCGCGCAGCGCTGAGGAATCCCAGAAATCTCAGTGTACTTCAAAGCCCCGGAACAAACACAATCCGCCCTGCGATCAGGCTAGACGGACCGTGGCAGTGGCACGACCGAAGATCTTCTTACCTTCGGACTTGGCCACAATTGCCAGTACTGCGGTCTTGCTTTCTTCGTCGACCGACTTCACCTTGGCGGTGAACTCGATCTCGGCAGCCTTGTCGGCTGCCACGATCACCGGGCTCGTGAACCGTACGTTGTACTCGGTCACTGCGCCCGGATCTCCCAGCCATTCGGTGACGTAGCCGGCACCGATGCCCATGGAGAGCATGCCGTGCGCGACGACGTCCGGCAAGCCGGCAAGTCGTGCGACCTCGTCACTGAAGTGAATCGGATTGGGATCTCCCGAAACACCCGCGTAGTTGGCGAGGTTTCCACGCGTCAGGGTGACGGACTTCTCGGGGAGAAGTTCGCCGACACTCACGTCGGAAAATTTACGAAGCGACATGCATCATCACGTCCTTGACTGCGTGGGCGATGTTCTCGTCCACTTCCCCACCCGTTCGAGCAACAAGCGTCGTCCACGTGGTGACGACTGCTTCGTCGTTCTGATCGGTGATGATGTTCTTGGTCACGATGATGTCGCTACCTGCGGCCTGCCTGAACGAATCCAGGAAGACGTCGCAGAAGAGTCGGTCACCGACCTGCATGGGCTTGTGCAGCACCAAGCGCTGATCGGTCTGAAGAATCTGACTCAAGTCGTAGCCTGTGACGATCTCTTCGAACAGACGTCGCTGAGCAATGGCACCCACGATGGCGACGAACGTGATGGGAGCGATCAGGCCGTCGTATCCGAGGCCCTTGGCTGCCGACTCGTCGTAGTGCGCGGGATGGGCGTCCTGGACGGCGCGAGCGAACTCGCGCACCTTCTCGCGTCCGACCTCGTAGAAGTCTTCGACACGATAGTGGTGACCGACCATCTGGACGGCATGAGCGGCCGGGTCCGTAGGGACCTCGGCCGCTGCCTGGTTCTCTTGCAAATCTGTCACGCGGTGAGACTCTCTTCTAGCTAGGACCCGAAGACGCAGGCCCAGAGAGGGTCTTCCGCGAAAATCGTCGTCCTGTTAAGGACTTACTACTTCGACTCGCGATGCGACTGGTGGGTTCCGCAGTTGGGGCAGAACTTCTTGAGCTCCAGGCGATCGGGGTCGTTGCGCCGATTCTTCTTGGTGATGTAGTTGCGGTGCTTGCATACCTCGCAGGCCAAGGTGATCTTGGGCCGAACGTCGGTCGAGGAGGCCACGGGATGCCTTCTTTCGGGTGTATCTGATTACGAGCAATCAGGGTGGATCATGCATATTGTGTAGCGGTGACCGGACTTGAACCGGCGACGCAACGATTATGAGTCGTTTGCTCTACCAACTGAGCTACACCGCCTCGGTGTCGAGTGTCGCGCGGAAAGCACGGCACCACAATCCAGCGAGCCCCCTAACGGAATCGAACCGTTGACCTTTTCCTTACCATGGAAACGCTCTACCGACTGAGCTAAGGGGGCGTGGCTCAGGAGCGCGTTGCCGCTCTCTTGAAGCCTCCGAAAGATTACACACGAACGAGCGCCAGCACCAAATCCGCTGGTCATCGGGGCAAAAATGGTGCCGGAGCCCATTGTTGCACCGATCGGGGCCGCTGGCGAGGGCTTTGCGGGAACCAACTTGACCCCGCACTCCCCCGAAGGCATCCCCAGAAGCACTCCCGAGGCCCCTGAGCCGCAGCCGACGCCGGCGTCACCAACGCCCACCCGACCTCGGAACAAGCACAAAAAAGTCAGCCCCGACTCTCGTAAAGAGAATCGGGGCTGACTTGGTGTGGCAGATGTAGGATTCGAACCTACGTAGGCATAAGCCGACGGATTTACAGTCCGCTCCCATTGGCCGCTCGGGCAATCTGCCGTGCTTGCACCAGGCTTCGATCCGGCGCATTCGCAAGTATATCGCGACGTGCGGCGGCCGAAAACGGCTTCCTCGGTGCGGTGAGAAGAATACAACGAACACACCCCCATTTTGCAAACCGGGTGGTAACGGGCGGTGCCGACCCGATAACGTCGAGGTGTCCACCGGTATGGAAGGTGGGCGGAACTCGATGTTCGTGAACTACCGGAAAGCGGGAGTGTGAAGTGGCTGATTCGTCCTTCGACGTGGTGAGCAAGGTTGACCGTCAAGAGGTGGACAACGCCCTGCATCAGGCTGCCAAGGAGTTGACCACGCGTTTCGACTTCCGAAACACGGGAGCGTCGATCGAGTGGTCTGGTGAAGAGACGATCACGTTGAACGCCGACACCGAGGAGCGACTGCTGGCCGCCCTCGACGTGTTCAAGGAGAAGTTGATCCGTCGCGACATCTCGCTGAAGGCATTCGATGCCGGCGAGCCGGCGCAGTCCGGAAAGATCTACAAGCTGTCCGGAACCTTGGTCCAGGGCATCAGCAGCGAGAACGCGAAGAAGATCACCAAGAAGATTCGCGACGAGGGCCCCAAGGGCGTCAAGGCGCAGATCCAGGGTGAGGAACTTCGTGTGAGCAGCAAGAAGCGCGACGACCTCCAGGGCGTCATCTCCCTGCTCAAGGGTGAGGACTTCGGGATCGCCCTGCAGTTCGTGAACTACCGGTAGTAGGGGCTGCGCCCCTGTGCGCCTTTTTGGTAGTTCCGACGACCAGAAAGGCTCACAGGGGCCGAAGGCCCCTACATCCCCGCCATCTTCTCCAAACGCTCGATCCGGTCCGCCATGGGCGGATGCGTCGAGAACAGCTTGCTGACCTTGTCCCCCGCTCTGAAGGGGTTGGCGATCATCAGGTGGGACTGCGCCGCGAGCTTGGGCTCAGGCGGCAACGGCGCGGCTGCGACGCCAGACTCGAGCTTGCGCAGCGCCGACGCCAACGCCAGCGGGTCACCGGTGAGCTCGGCTCCTGATTGATCCGCCTGGTACTCGCGAGAGCGCGAGACGGCCAGCTTGACCACGGTTGCCGCGATCGGTCCCAGCAGGGAGACGAGCAGCAGCGCGATCGGATTGCTTCCCTGCCCGTTCCCTCGGCCGCCGAAGATGCTCGCGTACATCGCGAAGTTGGCCAGGCCAGAGATGACGCTGGCCATCGCGCCGGCCACGGACGAGATCAAAATGTCCCGGTTGTAGACGTGGGAGAGTTCGTGCCCGAGCACGGCACGCAGTTCGCGTTCGTTCAGGATCTGCATGATGCCGCTGGTCACGCACACCGCGGCGTGCCGAGGGCTACGACCGGTGGCAAACGCGTTCGGGGCGTTCGTGGGGCTGATGTACAGCCTGGGCATCGGTTGGTGCGCCGTCGTGGCGAGTTCGCGCACGATCCGGTAGATCGCCGGTGCCTCGACCTCGGTGATGGGCTGGGCGCGCATCGATCGAAGCGCCAGCTTGTCGCTGTTGAAGTACACGTAGGCATTCATGCCGACGGCAAACAGAACGGATCCCCACAGAAGGAACGGGCTGTTGAACAGCGAGCCGATGAAGACGATCAGCGCCGACATCCCCACCAACAAGCCGAATGTCTTCGCACCGTTCGCGTAGCCGTGCAAACCGCTCACCTCTTGCCTCGCTGGAGCCGAAGGCTCACCCGAACTCCCCGGTGTATGCACCGGTTCTGTTCAGTCAACGAAGGACAGGGTCATCAGGGTTCCCACCCAGTGACTGTCGGGGTTTCCACCCGGTAGCCCCGATTCGCCGAGGTGTCAGCCGACTCGTTCGATCGTGTAATCGACGAGACGCACGAGCGCTTCGTTGGCCGGTCCCTGCGGGAGCTCAGCCAACTGAGCTTTCGCCGCGACGGCATACTCGCCCAGCTTTGCCTTCGCCTTGACCATGCCCGGCGAACGCTCGAGCAGTTCGAGAGCTTCTTCTACCAGGGCATCTTCGGTAACCGGGCCCGCGAGCAGCTCCCGCAGGCGATCTGCGTCGGCCCCTTCTTCGCGGAACGCGTACAGGACGGGCAGGGTGTGGACACCCTCGCGCAGGTCGGTGCCCGGAGTCTTGCCGGACTGCGCCGAGACGGACGAGATGTCGATGATGTCGTCGGAGATCTGGAACGCGGTGCCGACGGCGTCACCCAGGCGCTCGAGGCGCTCGATGTGAGCTGCGTCGGCGCCGGAGAAGGTGCCGCCGAAGCGTCCCGAAGCAGCGATCAGCGAACCGGTCTTCTCCCACACGACCTTGAGGTAGTGCTCGACCGGATCCTGCTCCTTCTTGACACCGATCGTCTCGCGCATCTGGCCGGTGACCAGTTCGGCGAATGTTTCGGCGATGATCCGAACGGCCTCGGGTCCGAGCGTCGACACCAGTCGTGATGCGTGCGCGAACAGATAGTCGCCGGCCAGGATCGCCACACTGTTTCCCCAGCGGGCGTTGGCGCTGGGTGCTCCGCGCCGCATGGACGCCTCGTCCATGACGTCGTCGTGATAGAGCGTCGCCAGGTGAACGAGTTCGGTGACAGTCGCTGCGGTGATGATCGACGGATCGTTCGGCACCGGTCCGAGTTGCGCGGTCAGGATCGTGAACAACGGACGGAAGCGCTTTCCACCAGCTCGCGCGAGATGCAGCGCGGCCTCGGTGAGGAAGTCTTCTCCGTCGGACAGCTCGCTGACCAACAACTCCTCGACATCGGAGAGTCCACCACGCACTACTGCGGCGAGCTGTTCGTCGCCCAGGTCGATGCCTGCAACGACGGTGCTCGATGCGGTTGCGTCGGCAGCAGTCTTTTCGGTGCTCACGATGTCAGTACCCATTCCTGTCGTCAGTGACGGCTCGGTTCCCACGGTAGTGAACCTAGCGGTTCGCACTCGGGACGGCCTCGCCACGGTGGCGATCGCGAGCCTGGGAAGATGTGAGTGTGTCCGTAGAAGAGCAGTCCCCCGTCGTCGATTCGCTTCCGAACGAAACCGACATTGTGGTCATCGGCGCAGGTCCCGCGGGTTCTTCGGCCGCGGCGTGGGCCGCCCGCAGCGGCCGAGACGTCGTGCTGGTGGACGCTGCCGTCTTCCCGCGAGACAAGACTTGTGGTGATGGACTCACTCCGCGCGCCGTGGCCGAACTGGATCTCCTCGGCCTCGGCGAGTGGGTTCGGTCACACACGACGAACAAGGGACTACGGTTGTCCGGCTTCGGACAAGAACTCGAACTCGAGTGGCCGGGGACGTCGTTCCCGCCGATCGGCAGCGCCATCCCCCGGACCGAACTCGACGACGCCATTCGCCGGTGCGCCGTCGAATCGGGCGCGGTCATGGTCGAGGGCACCAAGGCCGTCGACGTCGAACTCGACGGTGATCGAGTAGCCGCCGTCGTACTCGCCGGCCCCTCGGGACGCAGCACTCTTCGTTGCCGGACGCTGATCATCGCCGACGGCGTTCGCTCGACGCTCGGCAAGAAGCTGGGACGGCAGTGGCACCGGGACACCGCGTACGGCGTCGCGGCACGCGCGTATGTCGCGACGCCGCGCAGCGCCGACCCGTGGATCACCTCGCATCTGGAACTGCGGGACACCGAGGGCACGTTGCAGGCGGGGTACGGCTGGATCTTCCCGCTCGGCACCGGCGAGGTGAACATCGGCGTCGGGACACTGGCGACGTCCAAGCGCCCGGCTCCAGGTGCCCTGCGACCCTTGCTCGACCTCTACACCGATCAGCGCCGAAGCGAGTGGCAGTGGAGCAGCGAAATACATTCCGTCGCTTCGGCTTTGCTACCCATGGGTGGAGCAGTTTCCAACATCGCCGGACGCAACTGGGCCGTGATCGGCGACGCCGCAGCGTGCGTGAACCCGCTCAACGGTGAGGGCATCGACTACGGCCTCGAAGGCGGACGTCTGGTGGTCGAACAGCTCGGCGCCGACGACCTCACGGAGCTGTGGCCGACCGTGCTTCGGGAGCATTACGGGCAGGCATTCTCGGTCGCGCGCCGGCTCGCAGGCCTGCTGACGGTTCCGCAATTCCTGCCCGCCTCGGGCCCGATTGCGATGCGCTCACGGGCACTGATGACGGTCGCCGTTCGGGTGATGGGGAACCTCGTCACCGACGCCGACGCCGATCTGACGGCGAGGGCATGGCGTGCGTCGGGGGCCGCGTCGAGAAAGATCGACTCCCGACCGCTGTTCGGTTGAGCAAGTGCTGTGCGCCTTTATTAACCGCCGGGGGTTGATAAAGGCGCACAGCAGTTCAGGCAGTGGCGTAATGCAGCGCCACGATGCCGCCGGTGAGGTTGCGCCACTTGACGTTCTTCCACCCGGCAGCCTCGATCTTGCGGGCCAGCTCTTCCTGGGTCGGCCAGGCACGGATCGATTCGGCGAGGTAGACGTAGGCGTCGGGGTTGCTGCTGACGGTGCGTGCGACCTGCGGGAGCGCCTTCATCAGGTACTCCATGTAGACCGTGCGGAAGGGCCCGAAAACGGGCGTCGAGAACTCGCTGACGACGAGACGTCCGCCCGGCTTGGTGACGCGGGCGATCTCACGCAGTCCGGCTTCGAAGTCGGAGACGTTGCGCAGGCCGAAGGAAATCGTCGCGGCGTCGAACACGTTGTCGGCATAGGGCAGGTACATCGCGTCACCTGCGACCATCGGAACTTTGCGCGAGATTCCGGCCTTGAGCATGCCCTTGGAGAAGTCGGTGGCGACGCACCAGGCACCGGAGCGCCCCAGTTCGACGGTCGAGACTCCGGTTCCGGCGGCGAGGTCGAGTACCTTCTCGCCCGGCTTGAGGTCGAGGGCTTCGCGGGTGGCCTTGCGCCAACCCTTGTCCTGGCCGAAGGACAGCACGGTGTTGGTGAGGTCGTATCGCTCCGCGACGTCGTCGAACATCGACGCGACTTCGTGCGGTTGCTTCTCGAGAGTTGCTCGGGTTCCGTGTGTAGTGGCCACACCCGAAACGCTACCAACCCTCGAGCAGGGAGGGCGTTCAGGCTGCTCTGGCACCCGTTCGCCGCCCGAGGCCCTGCACGTCCTCGTAGTGACGGAGCAACTCTTCGCAGATTGCCGGCCAGGTCCGGTGCAGCACCGAGCGCCTCGCCGCGGAGCCGAACTGCACCCGCAGATCACGCTGACGAAGTGCGTCCACGGCGCTTGGCAGGAGTTCGGTGAACCTGTCCGTCGGCAGGAGGTAGCCGTTGCGGCAATGCGAGATCAGGTCACGCGGTCCGCCGGCGTCCGGTCCGACGACAGGCACACCGCTCGCGAGGGCTTCCTGGACCGCCTGGCAGAAGGTCTCGTGCTCGCCGGGGTGAACGAATACGTCCAGGCTCGCATAGGCGTCGGCCAGCGCGGTACCGCCGAGTTGTCCGGTGAAGATCGCGTCCGGCATCAGTCGTCGTAGGTTCTCGCGGTCCGGGCCGTCTCCGACGACGACGATCTGCACACTGGGATCGCCGGCCAGGGCCGCCAATCGTTCGACGTGCTTTTCGGGCGCGAGGCGACCGACGAAGCCGACCACCAACCGGTCGCTGTCACCGATCCAGGACTGCCGCAACGCCGAACTACGACGCGAAGGCGCGAATCGTTGTGCGTCGACGCCGCGGGCCCATCGGTGCACGCGCGGAATGCCGTGCTCTTCGAGGGCGTCGACTGCCGACGTGGAGGGCGCGAGTGTCCTGTTGCAGCTCTTGTGGATTCGACGGGTCCACGCCCATGCGGCGCGACTGGTGACGCCGAGACCGTAGCTTTCGGCAAATCCGGCGACGTCGGTCTGGTAGACCGCGACGGTCGGGATCCCGAGCCGCTTCGCGACGGCCACTCCCCCGGCGCCGAGCAGGAACGGTGACGCCAGATGGACGACGTCGGGCGCGAAGGTCCGCACGGCCGTGGTCAATCGTGGTTGCGGCAGGCCGACGGGAAGTGAACTGACTTTGGGCACCATGACGGCTGGCACCCGAACCACCTGAACGCCTTCGTGTTCGGTGGCGGCAGAGGTGTCGGATCCGACAGTGTCCGGCGCAATGACCATGGCGTCGTGGCCAGTGCGATCGAGGTGTTCGAGCACGCGTAGTACCGAGTTGGTGACGCCGTTCATGTTGGGCAGGAATGACTCCGCAACGATGGCTACTCTCACACCGAGAACGGTGACAGGGCCAGGAAAAGTCCACGTCATGTTCGTGTGAAGTTCGGGCGAAGCGCGAACTAACTCGAGGCGACCGGCGCCGAACTTGCCGCCTGCGCTTCCCGCTTACGCAGGTACCAGATCGACGGTCCAGCCAGGAGCCACGTCACGACGATCACCGATCCTGCCGGGATCAGCGCCACCGTCGCGTTGCGTCCCGCTACCCGGACCAAATCAGGGTCGGCTTTGGAGTACTCCACCTCGATGCGTTGTCCCACAGTCAGATTGGTGGGGTAGAGCACGCCGAGTTCAGGGTTGTGGTTGGCGCCGTCCGGTGTCACGAAGCTGATCGCCGAACGTAGCGAGCCTGCCGAGAGCACCTCGGCAGTTGCGGTCCCCATGTTCGATTCGATGGTCCGATCGTTGCGCCAGGCACCGAGAACCAGGATCACCGCGAGCACGGAAATGCCGACCGCAACCACCAGTACGCCGATGCGGAGACGACGCAGAACCGTTTGCGTCACAGCTGTGCCCGCACGGAAGCGTGGAGTTCGCGCAGCCCACTGCGATCCGTCGCGACCTCGAGCACACGAATGCCGTTGGCCGGTTGCGCCAGCGTCGTTGCCAGGGCGTCGACGGTGACCGCTGCGTGCGGCACGCGGTAGGCCGCGCACAGCGCAGCGAGGTCCATGCCGTGTGGTGTTCCGAACACTCGCTCGAAGACGCCGGCGTACTGCGGGTCGCCTTGTTCGAGGAGCTCGAAGATACCGCCGCCGTCGTCGTTGGCGACGACGATGGTGAGGTCGCTCGGCCTCGGCTCACCGGTCCCGATCAGCAGCCCGGAAGCGTCGTGCAGGAAGGTCAGGTCGCCCATGAGAGCGACGGTCCGGCCACCGTCGTACGCCAACGCAGCACCGACCGCCGCCGAGACGGTGCCGTCGATACCTGCGACGCCACGATTCGACAGCACCCGCACGGCGGGCTTGGGGTAGCTCACGAGTGCCGCGTCGCGAACAGGGTTGGATGCGCCGAGCAGAAGCTGGTCGCCGTCCGCGAGAGCATCCATCACAGCAGCGGCCACGTGCAGGCCGGTGGCCTTGGGGTGGGCGTCGAGTTGCTTGCGGACGGCAGTTTCGGCGTGTTCGGTCAGCGCGGCGCATCGAGCGATCCAGGCGGGATCGGGAGTCCCGGTGACCACTGCTCTGGTTCCGGTGGCGAGTACGTTGCCGGATACGTCCGGCCAGCGCGGCCCGGTAGTCAGCGCGTAGACGTCGACGCCCGGGTCGGCCAGCACCTTCGAGACCTGACGATGCAACGTCGGGCGGCCGGTGATGATCGCCTGCTTGGGCTTGAGTTGCGATAGCGCGAGTGGATGCAGTGCGATCCCGTGCATCGGAGCCGTCGGCTCGGCCACGGTCGGCAGGCCGGCCAGCTCAGGCCGAAGTGCGCTGCCGTGTCCGGAAATGACCACCGTATCTGCGGTGAGATCCAGATCGACGGGAACGTCGAGCGTCGCATTCTGGGTGGTGGTCCAGGCCGCACCGCCGGGACGGCCCTCCGGGACCGGTCCCTGCACGTGCACGTCCGGCACCAGCGGCTCACGAAGTGGAATGTCGAAATGCACCGGACCCGCATTTCCGGATCGGGTTCCGCGGGCAGCGGCGAGGACCCGGCATACCGCCGAGCGCCACTGGCTGTTCTGCGTCGAATCGTCCTCCGCCAGGCCCAGGCTGATGGTTGCGCGGACTTGACTGCCGAAGAGCCCGAGTTGCTCGACGGTCTGGTTGGCGCCGGTGCCGAGCATCTCGTACGGCCGGTTGGCGCTCAGGACCACCAGCGGCACTCGCGCGTAGTTGGCCTCGAGGACAGCAGGTCCGAGATTCGCGACGGCGGTCCCGGAAGTCATCACGATGGGGACCGGTCGTTTCCCGGCGATTGCCAGTCCGAGTGCCAGAAAGCCTGCTGTCCGCTCGTCGATCCGCATGTGCAGACGCAACCGGCCGTCGAGGTCGGCGGCCTGGAGGGCGAATGCGAGGGGCGCGTTGCGAGAGCCTGGACACAGCACGACTTCACGCACGCCACCACGAACCAGTTCGTCGACGACGGCTGTGGCTTGTGCAGTGGACGGATTCACGCCTTCAAGAGTGTCAGATGTTCGGGCGCAAGCATGCCCAGGGGCGGGGACAGCGGCATTATGTGTGGGTGCGCACACTCTTCGATCCAGCCGAGCTCGAACCCCGCCGGTTCTATCAGTTACTCACCGCTTCGGTGGTCCCCCGGCCGATTGCCTGGGTGTCCACCCTGTCGGCGGACGGCGTCGGCAATCTGGCTCCGTACAGCTTTTTCACCGTGGCAAGTTCGGCGCCGCCGATCGTGCAGTTCACGTCGGTCGGACGCAAGGACAGTCTGCGCAACATCGAAGCGACCGGCGAATTCGTGATCAACCTGGCGACTGCCAGGCTTGCCGACGTGGTGAACCAGAGTTCCGCCTTCTACGACGCCGAGGCCGACGAGTTTCTCGAGTTGAACATCCGTAGCGAGCCGAGCGAGCGGGTTCGCCCCGTACGGGTCGCCGACTCCCCGATCGCCATCGAATGCACGCTCCACCAGGTCATCGAGGTCGGCAATTCATTTGTCGTGATGGGAAATGTGGTGGCGGTCGCAGTACGTCCCGAGGCTGTCGCCGACGACGGCCTACCGGACTTCGCGGCAATCGCACCGATGAGCCGACTTGGCCGAGCGCAGTGGGGTCTTCCTCCCGAAGTCGTCGAAAAGGACAGACCCACCACTCCACAGCGACCGTAAATCAGGTTAGGGTTACCTGATTAGGTACGAGGAACAGATAATCAGGGAGCAACCAGTCATGGCCAAGCGCGCCAAGTTCGTGAAACCGGCCTCACGCAGCATCGTGTCGGCGCAGGTCGTGGCGAACAAACGAATCAGCCCCAGCTTCATCCGGGTGACCATTGCCGGCGAAGAGCTGTCCACCATCGCTCCGATGGGTGCCGATCAGTGGTTCCGCATGTTCATCCCGCAGGTCAGCCAGAGTGAACTCCGGTTGCCGAGCGCGGCCAGCAATCTCTGGTATGCGCAGTACCTGTTGATGTCCAAGGACACGCGACCCGTCGTGCGCAACTACACGATTCGCGCCTACCGTGCTGCCGGATCCGGTCTCTTCGGCGAGACCACGGAGATCGACATCGACTTCGCTTATCACGGCGACATCGGCCCGGCATCCGCGTGGGCGGACACCGCGTCGGCCGGCGACGAGGTCGCCCTCTTGGACGAAGGCTGCATCTACAACCCCACACCCGAGGCCAAGTGGCAACTGCTCGTCGGCGACGAGAGTGCACTTCCCGCGATCATCGGCATTCTGGAATCCGCGCCCGCAGACCTGCGTGCCGAGGTCTTCGTCGAGATTCCGAACATCGAAGACAAGCAAGACATTCCGGAGTTGGCGAACGTCAACGTGCATTGGCTCGTTCGCGAGGACGAACACGCGACGCCGGGTGTTCTGACCCTCGAGACCGTCCGCGCCGCCGAACTGCCCGAGGGGCCGTCGTACACCTTTGTCGCCGGCGAACAGGCACTCACCACCGGGCTGCGTCGGCACCTCGTGAACGACCGGAAGTTCGCCAAAACCGACATCACCTTCACCGGCTTCTGGCGCCACGGACATTCGGCTCACTGACAAACGCACCGAAAACGACGAGTGGCCCGAGAGAAACTCCCGGGCCACTCGTCGTTTTACGTTCGCTTATGCAGCGTGCTTCTGGATCACATCGCCCAGACGCGGCAGAGCTGCAGTCACATGCTTCTTCGCCGAACCGCGCAGCTTCGAGTACATCGACTTGACGACGGCCTTGTCGCTGCCCTCGATACGCTCGTCCGTCACCTCGAGGAGGGAATCGGCAACCGCGTCACCGCGGGCGCTGATGAAATCGGCGAAGCTGCCTTCGCCGGAAGCCGAGAATTCCTGCCAGTACGGCTCGAGCTTTGCCACGAAAGCCGGCAGAAGCGCGGTGACGGCGTCCGGCACGATGGACGGGCTCACCTTCTTGACCGCGCCGTAGCCACCCTTGAGAGCCAGCCCTGAGGCCCCCGACTTATCCGAAACCTCTGCGTCGATCAAGGTCTGCACGTCCGCGACGACCGCGGGAACCCGTGATTCCTCGAGCAGGGTTTCGTTCAGAGCTGCAACCACTTTCGATCCCTTCATTCTTCACTGATGTTCATCAGGTCGCGCCCGAGACTATACGAAATTCGGCTGGTCCCTACTGCCGAGTATCCGATGGCAGCGCCGAGCCCTCTCCAACCACCAGTCGCGCCGGTCCGCGGGCGCGGCCAGCGTCTCGAGCAGAACCGGATCAGGCTCGACGGCACCCACCGACAAAGCACCGTCGACAGCTGCCCCGGTGACCGCGACATCCCGGACGAACAGGCCGCCGGTACCGAGTCCGCAGGCAAACGGAAGGGTGGGCAAGGCTGCCGCGGCCGCCAGTCCCGCGGACATCCCCACAGCCGTGTCCAGAGCGCTCGAGACCACCACCGGCACCCCGTAGTCCGCCAGCTGCGCCGACAGCGCCACCACAGCACGCATTCCGCCCAGCGGCGGCACCTTCACGACGGCGACGTCCGCTCCCCCCGCTCGTACGACGCGCAGCGGGTCCTCGGCACGGCGAATGCTCTCGTCGGCAGCGATCCGCACACCGGTCCCCGCGGCGCGGACCCTGACCAGTTCCTCGACGCTTGCACAAGGCTGCTCGGCGTATTCGAGTTCACCGTCATCGGTGATCGCTCGCAAGGCCGTGATCGCCTCGTCCACGCTCCACCCGCCGTTGGCGTCGACGCGCACGTTCGGGATGTGCCGACGCACCTCGTTCACCCGGGCGACGTCCTGCGCCAGCGACTGTCCCTTCTCGGCGACCTTGACCTTGGCGGTCCGGGCCCCGGGGAAGCGCTCCAGCAATTCCGGAACGGCAGACGCGTCGATCGCCGGCACGGTCGCGTTGACGGGAACTGCGTCACGAAGCGCAGGCGGCGGACCCAGCCACGCCGCTTCGATACCCGCGAGCAGCCACTGCGACGCCTCTTCGTCGTCGTACTCGACGAACGGGGCGAATTCTCCCCACCCGGCCGGGCCGCGAACGAGCAGGGCCTCACGAGTCGTGATGCCGCGAAAGCGAACTCGCATCGGCAGCGCGAGAACCACGGCGTCCGCGATCAGATCGTCGAACGAGGGGAACATGTCAGGGCTGTCCCGGAAGCAGTTCGATCATGAGCGCCTCACCGTCGGCGAGGAGCTTGCCGTCGAGATCGGTCAGGCGCGCGCTGACAAAAGTCTTGCGACCCTCGACCCGATCCACCTGCCCCTCGATCACCAGTTGTTGATTGAGCGGAGTGATCGCGCGGTAATTGATGTGGAGGTAGCCGGTGCGGGAGATCGGACGGCCACCCGCGTGGACCGTCATCCCGAAGACGTCGTCGAACAGCAAGGGCAGGACACCGCCGTGAGCGGCGCCGTTGCCGCCCAGGTGGTAGCGACGGAAGACGCCGGTACTGCGGACTCCTTCGGTGTCGAACTTCTCGACCATCCACGGGAGCATGAGGAGGCTGCCGCGTCCGGGCAGTTGGATGTTCGAGCCCGCGGGCGACTTGCCTTCCGGGACCTCGTACGGAGTCAACCGATCGGCAAGCTCCTCGGCTTGCGTAGCGATGTCTGCGAGTACGTCGTCGGGAACATTGGTCGAGACGGCAAGGTCCTGCAACCTGCGCATCGCTTCGACGAAGCGGCCGAAGTCCGGACCTGCGGGAGTGTGCCGGAACCGTGGAAATCCGCCCCGCTTCTCACCGTCTGTGACGATCTCCGTGCCGTCTGCGGTTTGTTCGCTCATGACCTGCACGTTAGCGCGCCCGGGAACGTGTTCTACCTCAGGTATCCGTTAGACGCGCGAGCCGTGCCTCTATCGTGGCTCAGGTGACCTTCAACCCGCAGCTCTGGCGCCCTGTCCCCGGATTCGAGAACCTCACCGACATCACCTACCACCGGCACGTCAGTCAAGGCACCGTTCGCGTCGCCTTCGACCGACCGGAAGTACGTAATGCGTTCCGCCCGCACACCGTCGACGAGTTGTACCGCGCGCTCGATCACGCCCGGATGACCTCCGACGTGGGAGCGGTGCTCCTGACCGGCAACGGACCCAGCGAGAAGGACGGCGGTTGGGCGTTCTGCTCCGGCGGAGACCAGCGCATCCGTGGTCGCAGCGGCTACCAGTACGCCGAAGGTGAAACGGCGGACACCGTCGACAAAGCACGCGCCGGGCGCCTGCACATCCTCGAGGTCCAGCGCTTGATCCGCTTCATGCCGAAGGTCGTGATCTGCCTGGTCAACGGCTGGGCTGCGGGCGGCGGCCACAGCCTGCACGTGGTGTGCGACCTGACGCTCGCCAGCCGCGAGCACGCACGGTTCAAGCAGACCGACGCCGACGTCGGAAGCTTCGACGGCGGCTACGGCAGCGCCTATCTGGCAAAGATGGTGGGCCAGAAGTTCGCTCGCGAGATCTTCTTCCTGGGTGAGACGTACACCGCCGAGGAAATGCATCAGATGGGCGCGGTCAACAAGGTTGTCGACCACGCGGAACTCGAAAACGTCGCGATCGACTGGGCCGGCAAGATCAACGGCAAGTCGCCGCAGGCACAGCGGATGCTCAAGTACGCGTTCAACCTGCAGGACGACGGGTTGGTCGGCCAGCAGCTGTTCGCCGGTGAGGCAACACGTTTGGCGTACATGACCGACGAGGCCGTCGAGGGTCGTGACTCGTTCCTCGAAAAGCGTGATCCCGACTGGTCACCATATCCCTGGTATTTCTGACACAGTAGGTGCGAGAGGGAGGTCGGACGTGGAGATTCTGAGCAGTCGGACGATTTTGCGCCCGAGCGAGTACGAACGAACGCTGAGCTTCTACCGAGACACCCTCGGTCTGGCGATCGCTCGTGAATATCCCGGCGGCACAGTCTTCTTCGCCGGCCAAGGGCTGATCGAAGTCGCTGCGCACGGCGGCACCGGCGAGGGCGGCTTTCGCGGCGCGATCTGGCTGCAGGTCCGGGACCTCACTGCCGTTCAGACCGAACTGGTTCTCGCCGGGGTCAAGATCGCGCGCGAGGCAAGACAGGAACCGTGGGGTCTACACGAGATGTGGATCGCCGACCCAGACGGGACACCGATCGTGATGGTGCAGATCCCGGAGGACCATCCGATCCGACGCGATTCCCGGCCACCGTCCGCGTAGTCGAGACACCGCTGTAGCCGAGACACAGCTGTAGCCGAGCAGTGACAGATGCCCGCCACGACTTTCGTGGCGGGCATCGTTCGGTTCTTCACAAAGATCAGTTGCGCGTGCTCAACGCCTGCGAGATCTGATCTGTCTGTGCCTGGCCCTCGAGCAGTTGGCGAACCAGCCACAGCCGCAGCACCTTTGCCACCGATGCGGCCAGGAAGAGAGCGGCACCGACCACTGTCAGGGCGAGGAAAACCACGGTGAGGATCTGGTACGACACCAGATCCCGCAGGTCCGAGAGCGTCAGCGAAGAGATGTAGACGACGAAGGCGCCGACCACTCCGACGACCATGAGCACCAGGCCCGCGATGCGCGTCGCCGCGTCGCCGCCTGCCTGCTTCTTGTCCAGCTTCAACTCTGCGATGTTCTTCTTGAATTCCTCACGGCGATCTTCGGCGAGAGTAGTCATCGTCATCCTCCTAGATAACTGGTAGAAAGTTCGTTTTCGATGTCGTGTGGATCGCCGGTCTTGACGACGCGTCCCTGCAACATCAATGCGGCCGAGGTCGCGATGGGCAGCACCGCTCGCGCGAACTGCTCGGCGACGAGAATGGAAATGCCTTCGGCTGCAAGCGAGCCGACGACGTCGTACATCTGCGAGACGATTCGAGGTGCGAGACCCATCGACAGCTCGTCGAGCAGGAGCACCGTCGGGTGAGTGCCGAGTGCCCGTGACAGCGCCAGCATCTGCTGCTCACCACCGGACATCGATCCGGCCAACTGTCCGCGCCGCTCCCCCAGGATCGGGAACCTGCCGTACGCAACCTCTTCGAGTTCGGCCAGCCCGACGCCCGTTCCGGTGGCGATCCACAGGTTTTCCCGCACAGTGAGGTTGGCGAAGATCCCGCGTCCTTCGGGGATGGAGCAGACCCCCAGCCGAGCCAACTCCGAAGGCTCGACTCCGTTCACGACCTGGCCCGCGAGCCGGAACTCGCCGCGGGTGACCGGAAGGACGCCCGAGCAGATCTTGAGCGTCGACGTCTTGCCGCCGCCGTTGGGTCCGAGCAGCGCCACCACGGCGCCCGGTTCCAGAATCAGGTCCACCCCGTGCAGAACTTCGATGGATCCGTAACCGGCGCGGACACCGGACAGTTCGAGCAACGGTTCGGCGCGGTCGGGGCTGCGTATACCCTCGTCGATTTTCGCCTCGCCAATTTTCGCTGAAGTCATACCGCCTCCTCCTCGGTCCCGATGTAGGCCGCGATCACTTCCGGATCCGTCCGGATCTTCTCCGGATCACCCGAGGCGAGGACTGCGCCGTAGTCGAGCACGTGGATGGTCGAGCACACTTTCATCACCAGCGGAATGTCGTGCTCCACCAGACAGATTCCGAGTCCACCCGCAGCAAGTTCGGTGAGCATCTCGGCAAAGACCTCGGTTTCCTGCTCGGTCTGACCCGAGGCCGGTTCGTCGAGCAGAAGCACTCGCGGGTCGGTCATGAGGGCTCGTGCAACTTCGACGACGCGAGCCCGTCCGGTGGGGATGTCCGCGACGTCCTTGTCCGCGACATCCGTGAGCCCGGTCAGCTCCAGCAGGCGATCGGTCTCGCCGTCCACGTCGATCTTGTTGCGGCCGTTCGCCTTGTGGATGTCTCCCGCGACGCGCAGGTTGTCTCGCACCGACAGCGAAACGAACAGTTCGAGCCGCTGGAAGGTACGTGCCAGCCCGCGCCCCGCCCGCTTGTGCGGCGGCAGCTTCGTCACGTCGACGCCACCGAGGAACACCTGACCGGAGGTGGGTTTCTGCAGCCCGGTGATGGTGTTGAAGAGCGTCGTCTTGCCGGCACCGTTCGGTCCGATGAGTCCTGTCACCGTTCCGGGTTGCACGGTGAGCGAAACGTCCTTGACCGCGACGTGTCCACCGAAACGAACGCTCACACCGCGCGTTTCGAGAAGTGGTGTATCAGACATGGACGGTCAACTCCTTCGGCGAGCCACCCTGGTACTGAGGAATCCCCAGTTCGCGGTCGATCTCGTCACGGATCTCGGGGCTGTAGGGGATATCGATCCCGATGTCCTCGGGAACGACTGTCGCTTTGGCGGCCAGTTCCTCCGGAGTGAGAACCGCGCTGGGCATGACCATCTCACCGATCACCGGCAGCATGAACACCACCGCGATCGTGATGGACGCGAACCACCAGTTGCCGAGTACACCGGTCAGAGCAAGGGCGTAGGTCAGCAGAACGACTGCGGCGCCGCCGATCAGAACAGGCTTGGCACCGGCGAGCCGTCGGTAGCCCTCGATCACGCTGTGGACCGTTCCGCTGGGGTTCGCGCCGACGCCGATGCCGATCAGTGCCGGGCTGACTGCCGCGATGTTGCCGAAGAGCAGCCACATTCCCTCCAACTCCGGTTGCGCCGAAGCCAGATTGGTGAACGAGACCATGATGACCGCAAACCCGATTCCGGCCATCAGTCCACCGAACAGGGCACCGGTGACGTATCCGATACCCGCGACGACGGTCAGCATGAGCAGCGAGAGGCTGACCATGATGGCAAAGCTCTCGCCCGAGACAGACCCCATGGCGCTCGACATCAGAATGCCGCCGAGACCGGCGATCCCCGAAGAGATCATGAAGACACTCAGCTTGAGCCGAACCAGGCTCTGTCCGAGCATGGCCGAACCGGCCGGGCTATCCTTCATCGCAGCGAGTCGGCGCCCGTAGCCGCTGTTACGCAACGCGATGACGCCGACGCCGAGTACCGAGAACAGCGCGGTCACGGTCATCAGGAACACCGTCTCGTTGCTCAGATCGAGCGGACCGATCTTCAGCGGAGGGAGGGCGATGTTCCCGTCCTTGAACAGCGAGTACTTCATGCCGAACATCTCGTGTTCGGTGGTGTCACGAAGAACCATGTTGGAGAGGAACACTCCGAAGGCCATGGTTGCCAGCGCGAGATACAGCCCTCTCAGCCGCAGCGCCGGTAGGGCGACGAGGCCACCGATGACTGCGGTGACGAGGACTCCGACGACGATGCCCCACAGGTTGAGGTGCGCAGCCAACCCGGAACCGGAGATCCCGAAATGGAAGGCCACGATGGTCGCGATAGCGCCGAAAGACACCGGCGCCAAGTTCAATTCACCCGCGTAGCCGGTGAGGAGTGTGAGCGAGAGCGCGATGATCGCGAACGTCATTCCGATGGTCAGTGTGGTGACGGCGGAGGTCACCATCAGCAGACGGATCAGGTAGACGATGACGATCAGTGCCACGCCCCAGACGACGGCCTTGCGCACGCTCGGCACGTGGTAACGCTCGCGAGTACGGGTGACCGCTCCACGCAACCGGTCCTGTGGGAGCACGATCAGCACCACGAACAGCGCGATCATCGGCAGGGAGACACGGAAATTCGACGTCCAACTCCAACTCGTCGGGAAGTACGCCAATACGTACGTACCGGCAAGCCCGAGGGCCACGGCGCCGACGAACGTGCGCGGAATGCTGCGCAACCGGCCGAACATGGCCGCGGCAAACGCGTCGATCACCAAGAGTGTCAACATGTTCGCCTCGAGTGTGCCGCCACTGATCGGGGTGATCAGGATGCCGGCCAGGACTGCGAGCGTCGAACCCATCGCCCAGGACAGGGCCGCAAGACGCTCCGGATTGTGGCCGTTGAGGCGCAACAGTTCCGGATCGTCGACGACGCCGCGCATCGCGACACCGGCGCGGGTGCGCGTGAACAGGATGCGCAGGCCGACGGCGATGGCGATCGCAACGAGGATGCAGATCAACTCGTGGTAGCGGATGCTCGCGCCGAACACCGTGATCTTGGACTGGTCGCCGAAGAACATCTGCATCGTCCGAGCGGTCTCGGGGTGCCAGAACCAGTGCGAGATCGAGAGCATTCCGAGCAGGATCGAGACCGTCACAACGATTTTGGTGACCTCGGCGGTATCGCGCAGACCCTTCATGATCAGGACGTAGAGGCCGAGGCCCATCAGTGGCCCGACCAGGACGAGTGAAATCAGCAAAGCGACGACGGTGGGAAGTTCCCAGCCGTAGCGCAACTGCCAGTAGATGAACGCACCGAGCATTGCCTGTGCACCGTGCGCGAAGTTGAAGATGCCTGACGTGTTGTACGTGAGTACCAGCCCGGAGGCGGCGATCGCGTACACCGACCCCAGGACCAGGCCCAGGATCGTGAAAGTGACAAAAGTGTTCATGGCTGAACCCTCGTTAGGGACTCGGGCGGCGGTTGGCGCTCGCCGCCCGAGTCGGAAGAATCAGGACTGCGGCTTGATGACGTTGGCGTTCTGGTACTTCGTCGACACGCGGTCAGCGCCGAGTTCGGTCCCCCAGGTGCTCTTGTCGGTCGCGACGAGGTACTTGGGGTCACACTTGAATTCGCCCGCGGTGGACGGGAACGCCTGCGCGTAGCTACTGCCCTTCAACGAGGTCATGAGTCCGCAGGTGGCCGGCATGTTCTTGCCGGGATCGGTGACGGCGTGCAATCCGCCGCCGTCCCACTCGTGAATGTTCGAGAGTTCGTTCACCATGCACTGACGCGTCAGATCGCTACCGCACTCGTCCGCGGCGGCCGCCCACAGCAGGAAGGACGACGCCGCCTGCATACCGAGGAGCGCGGTCTTGCCACCCTGCTCGGAGACCAGATCGACGTACTTCTTCACTGCGGGCACCTTGTCCGCGTTCTCGAGCATCTGGAAGGTCATGCCCGCGTTGAGGTTGTCGAGCAGTCCGGTGTCCTTGTTCCAATCGGAGACGGTCGCGCCGTACCAGGTGGCTTCACCGAAGAAGATGGGATCGATCCCGACCTGGTCGAGGGCCTTCACGAAGTTCAGCTCCGACGGGCTTGCCGATCGTGACGTCCAGATCCCCTTCGCGCCGCACTCCTTGTACTTCTCGGCGAACGGCACATAGCTCGATTCCCCCTCGTAGTTGAGTGTGACGCCGCAATCCTTGAGCTTGAAGCCCGCAGCCTCGGCGATCGAGCGAATCTTCGTGGTGGAGCTGATGATCGTGGGCATCGTGCTGTTGACGACGTCGAAGTCGTTCACCAGATCGGGGTGCATCTCGGCCATCTGGAACCACTGCGAACCGTTCGCGTAGTCGACCGGGAACGGGACACCCTGGAATGTCATCGGTCCGTTGGCTGCGTCGGGTGACACGGTGAAGCCTGGCACGGACACCAGGTTGCACGCGACACGCGTCTGCTCGGCGGTCTGATCCATCGCGAAGCCGTAGCCGACCATCATGAACTGGCTCGCGCACGCTTCCTGCATGACCGAGTTGGCCTGCGTCATCGCGGCGTCGTAGTCGGTACCGACAACCTTGCGGCCGTTGATGCCGCCCTGATCGTTGCACCAAGAGATGAGCGCGTTCACCGCATCGCTCATTTCCTTGTTCAGCCCAGGAGACTTCACATAACCGCGGTCGTCACCGAACCCGATCTTGATCTCGGTGTCGCTGACGCCTTGATCGGTTGCGCCGGTGGCGTCGCCTTCACCACAGGGCGAATCGAGGGTGCCGAACTTCGCGTCGGATGTGCTCGACGCAAGGTCGGCGCTGACGCCGGGTCCGCCGACAGCGACGGCGTAGGGATCGTCACCACGATTCGATGCGCAGGCTGACGCCAGAACGGCGGTCGCGGCGAGTGCCACGATCAGCTTCGTGGACTTGTTGGGCTTCACGGTCGGAGCTCTCCTTCTCACTGACAGACACCGAGAAACAGGGGTGAAACCCCTGTTCCGGTGCGCTCGGTGCCCGTAGGTAATCAGCGTTTAAAACGGTCCGAATGTGCCTTCCCGGTGAGTGAGACCAAAAAGTGAGGTCCCACACAGGGTTCCGATTTCGTGGCGCTGAACACATCGCGAACGGCAGCGCCGCAGCCCACGCGCGGGGACGTACTCCGCGGAGCCCCTGTTCGCATCCCGTTCGCTGTACTTTTACGCGTTCGATACGCACAATTCACGTTGTGACCGCAGAGCTCGTAATCCTCCTGGTGGTAGTTGTCACCGCCCTCGCGTTCGATTTCACGAATGGTTTTCACGACACCGGTAACGCAATGGCCACCTCCATCGCGACCGGAGCACTCAAGCCCAAAGTTGCGGTCACACTTTCCGCGATCCTGAACCTGGTCGGTGCGTTCCTGTCCGTCGAGGTCGCTGCGACCGTGGCCAAAGGCGTCGTCAACCTCGGCGCGGTCAGTGGGCAGGATCTGCTGCTGATCGTCTTCGCCGGTCTCGTCGGCGGAATCATCTGGAATCTGGCGACCTGGCTGCTCGGATTGCCGTCGAGCTCCTCACACGCACTGTTCGGCGGATTGATCGGCGCCGCAATCGCCTCCATCGGTATGGGCGGCGTCGAGTGGGGTGGAGTTCTGACCAAGGTCGTCGTCCCCGCGATCCTCGCGCCGGTCGTCGCGGCCCTGGTCGCAGGCGTCGGTACCAAGCTCGTGTACCGAATCACCGCATCCGTCAAGGAAGACGAGCGTGAGCGCGGTTTCCGTTTCGGCCAGATCGGCACCGCCTCATTGATCTCACTTGCGCACGGCACCAATGACGCCCAGAAGACTATGGGCGTCATCTTTTTGGCCCTGGTCGCTCACGGCACCATCACCGCCGAGACCGAGATGCCGTTCTGGGTGAAGTTCACCTGTGCCGTCGCGATCGCTCTCGGCACCTACCTGGGCGGTTGGCGCATCATCCGCACCCTGGGCAAGGGCCTTGTCGAGATCGCCGCGCCGCAGGGTCTGGCAGCCGAAGCGTCGTCCGCCGCCATCATTCTCACGTCGAGCCACCTCGGACTCCCCCTCTCGACCACCCACGTCGCCACCGGATCGATCCTCGGTACCGGCATCGGGCGCAAGGGCGCCGAGGTCCGCTGGGGCGTCGCAGGCCGGATGGCCGCCGCCTGGTTGATCACCTTGCCGTCGGCCGCAGTGGTCGGCGCCATCTGCTGGGCACTCGCGCATCTGATCGGCGGCCTGGCCGGCGTTCTCGTCGTCTTCGCTGCCCTCATCGCGTTCGCGATCTTCATGTACCTGCGTTCGCGTAAGGAACCCGTAGACGCCGCCAACGTGACCGCCGAATGGGACGACAATCCGGATGCGACGGCTCGCGAGATTCCGACTGCTGATCCCACTCCGTCCACCGAACCCACTCGCAACTCCTGAAAGGGGCGCAAGAGAATGCATCTACTCACCGATACCCTCGATTCGCTCTGGCAGGTAGTGGCAGTGGGACTGCTCTTCGGAGCCGGACTGCCGGCGATCTTCGCCTTCGGCCTCAAGTCGCTGAGTCTGCCGAACGCCGACGGCACCGAAGGACCGTCCACCCTGGGTAAAATGGGTGCGTACCTCTGTTTTGCGGTCGTGCTCGTCACGATCTTCGCCGGAATACTGTTGTTGATGAAGAACTTCTTGGCCAGCACGTTCGGAATCCACGTCTTCTGAGTGGTCGTCGCGGCACACCACTGAAACCACCGAAACGAAAATGAGGCCGAGGATTTGAGCAAGTATTCATTGCGCAGCGTGCTCGACTGGCTGCGTGCCGGGTATCCCGAGGGCATCCCGGACAAGGATCATTTTGCGCTGCTCGCCGTTCTCCGTCGTCGTCTGACCGACGAGGAGATCGAGCAGGTCGTTTCGATGTCCATCGAGTCGGCACACGAAGTGCCGGACCGCCACGTCGACTACGACACCATCCGCGCCATCATCGAGGGAATCCTCAACGAGGAGCCGTCCGAGGACGACGTCGATCGTGTCACCGAAAGGCTGCGCGCAGGTGGGTGGCCGGTCATCGAAGACGTGGACACCGACAACGAAGTTCGAGACGTGAGCTGACGTCATGGCCCTTCCGCCCTTCCTCACGTCGATAGTCGGCTGGTTGCGGGCCGGCTATCCCAATGGCGTCCCCGAGCAGGACTACATCCCACTTTTCGCGCTCCTCACTCGCAGACTCTCCGAAACCGAGGTCGACGCCGTCGCCGACGCGTTGATCGAGGACGGCGATCTGCCCATCGAGAAGACCGACATCCAGGTCCTCATCACGAAGATCACCAACGAGATGCCACTCGAAACCGACGTCGACCGAGTACGAAGCCATCTGGCTGCCGGTGGTTGGCCGCTGGCCGGGCCGGACGTCCGGTGAACGTTCTTCGCACACTGGCCGTTCCACAGGGTGAGGCGGTCTTCGAGGTACTGCCTGCCATCGCGCAGATCCTGGACGGCGTGCACGACGCCGTGCTTCCCGTCCCGGCGGCCGACGCACGCGAGACGGCCCGACTGAGCGACGCTCTGCACCCCGATCAGCCCATCGACGACGGCATCTCGCTGGTGGTCGCCACGTCGGGGACCACCGGAACCCCGAAGGGCGCGATGCTCGCCGCGAGCGCACTGCGAGCCAGCGGCGACGCGACCCATGAACGCCTCGGCGGCACCGGATCCTGGTTGCTGGTTCTCCCCCCGCACCACATCGCCGGGATGCAAGTTCTGTTGCGCAGTGTCCTCGCCGGAACACAACCGGTGATCGTCGACGTCAGTGCGGGTTTCGACCCTGCAGCATTGCCGGGCGCTGTCGCCGCGATGAGCGGACCGCGCCGCTACACCTCGTTGGTGCCGACGCAGTTGGTCAAGGCACTCGGTGATCGCGCCGCGGTCGAGGCTCTGGCTTCGCTCGACGCGGTTCTGCTCGGCGGCGCTGCTACTCCCGCACCGGTACTCGCGCAGGCCACCGAAGCGGGCATCACCGTCGTCCGCACCTACGGGATGAGCGAAACGTCCGGCGGTTGCGTCTACGACGGAATCCCGTTGTCCGGAGCACAGATTCGTATCGACGACGGGCGAGTACTGCTGGGCGGTCCGATGCTCGCGTCCGGGTACCGCGGGCTTCCCGACCACCCTGCCTTCGCCGAACCCGGATGGTTCCGGACCGACGACGCCGGATCAGTGGTCGGCGGGGTCCTTCGCATCAGCGGCCGGTTGGACGAGGCAATCTCCACCGGCGGGCTGACCGTCGTACCGCAGGTGGTCGAGGCCGCGCTGGCCGATCACCCCGCCGTTCGCGAGTGCGCGGTGATCGGCATCGAGGACCCGCGGCTGGGGCAGCGGGTGGTGGCCGTGGTCGTACCCGAGGGCGAAGCTCCGACGCTCGACGAACTGCGCGCACATGCTCAGCGGACACTCGACGTCACCGCGGCGCCGCGGGAACTCTTCGTCCTGGACGCGCTCCCCCTGCGCGGACCGGGCAAGCTCGACCGCGCCGCCCTGGTGGCTCGGTTCAGCTAGCAGCCGCAGCCCGATTGTTCAGCCGCAGGCCTGATCAGCGCCGCGGCTGCACAATCAGCGCGCGGCTCCGCGGAGGCAAGCCCGCTCGAACCTTTCGCGGACACGTTCGAAGTCGCGAAGATCCGCCCATACCCACCGGAACACCTCGAACCCCGCGTCCCGGATCGCGTCCTCCCGCAGTTTCTCGCGCTCTACCGCCCTCCCCGGATTGTCGCCGCGATACTTGACCATCCCGTCGAACTCGCCCACCACACCGTGCTCTTTCCAGAAGAAATCGACTCTCCCGATGAACCGGCCACCGTGACGGATCTCGTGCTGCAGGGTCGGCATCGGCCAACCGTCGTCGCGCATGCGTACCCGGCTGATGGACTCCCCCGGACTCTCGGCACCTGGTTCGATGAACGTCGCCGCCACTCGAGCGCGACTCATTCCCAGCCGTCCGCGCGCATGATCGAGCGAAGCGTCGACGTTCTCACGCCTCATCCCACGTCGCAGGGCGCAATCACCGATCACCACGGCGGTCTCGAACGGCGTCGTCCGTGCGAGGTCGACGAACGTTCGCGCAAGCGACGTGGTTGCGACGCCGTCGATCAGCACGACCTCCTCGGCCGGGACCACTGCCGGATGAAGATGCAAGGTTTGACTCTTCCGCCCACCCGAGCACCGGTTACGCGTCATGTGCACGGTGTCCAATCGCAATCCGCCGCAATCCAATCCGTGCATGACCGCTGCCGAAGCGTGGCTCACGATTGCGCCTGGTCCACAGCTTTCGGTGGCTACCATGACAGCGCAGCGGTGGCGTGCTCTCGCATCGAGTTCGCGGAAGTGATCGGCGCGCATGTAGATCCCCGCTGCGATTCGGTGCAGCTCGCCGCGCCTGACCGCTCGCTGCAACTGCGCGTCGCTGGTGCCGTCCCGGTGAGCCTGTGCCCGCGTAAGAATCTCCATGCAGCGAGCGTGATGCCGCCGCGCCCGCACACCGACAAGCAAGATCCGTCTGGGGATTGTTTGCCGGTTGTGGAGCACCGACCTCGCGCGCTGTGCAAGTAACCGCAAGTTCCACGCAAGGTCCATGCAAGATCGGTCTGCCAAGCTTCATCCCATGAACCACACAGCTTCGCCTCTTGCCATCGAGGCCGACGGACTCGTCAAGAAGTTCGGCGAGCACCGCGCGGTCGACGGCGTCAGCCTCACCGTCCCCACCGGCTCGGTGTTCGGCGTCCTCGGGCCGAACGGCGCCGGCAAGACCACCACCGTCCGCATGCTCGCCACTCTCCTTCGCCCCGACGGCGGTGAGGCGCGCATCTTCGGCCACGACGTCAGCCGTGAACCCACCGCGGTCCGATCCCTGATCGGCGTCACCGGTCAGTACGCCTCCGTCGACGAGGATCTGACGGCGACCGAGAACCTCGTGATCTTCTCGCGGCTGCTCGGCCTGAGCCGCCGCGATGCGCGCACCAAGTCCCTCGAACTCCTCGAGGAGTTCGATCTGGTCGAGGCCGCGACCAAACCGCTGAAGAACTTCTCCGGTGGCATGCGTCGACGCCTGGATCTGGCGGCAAGCCTGATCGCGCGCCCGCCGCTGCTGTTTCTCGACGAGCCCACCACCGGCCTCGATCCGCGCACCCGCGCCCAGATGTGGGTGACCATCCGGCGACTCGTCGCCGAGGGTTCGACGGTGTTGCTCACCACGCAGTACCTCGACGAAGCCGATCAACTGGCCGATCGCATCGCGGTGATCGACCGCGGCCGCGTGATCGCCAACGGCACCGCCGACGAACTCAAGGCTTCGGTCGGGATCTCCTCGCTCCAACTCAAGCTGGTCGATCGTGATCGCACCGAGGAGGCTCGCTCGCTCATCGCCGCTGCGCTGAGCGTCGAGGTGGGTGTCACTCCCGAGGTCGGGCGGATCACCGCCCCGCTGAGCGACCCGTCGATCACGGCGGACCTGTTGATCCGTCTGCGTGAGCAAGGTATCGCCGTCGACGAAATCAACGTACAGAAACCCAGCCTGGACGAAGTGTTCCTGACCATCACCGGGCACCAGCCCGAAGACGGTGGTCGCAACGACGCCCAGTCCGACAACGACTCCGATCGGAGCGTCGCATGACAACCACTCTCACCAAACCCCGGTCGCCGATAGCCCAGCCGGATGCCGCACCCCGCCGCATCAGCCTGCAGCAGAGCTTCGCGAACACGTTCACGATGGCGTACCGCGGAATTCTCAAGATCAAGCACAACCCCGAGCAACTGTTCGACGTCGTCATCCAGCCGATCATCTTCACGTTGATGTTCACCTACATCTTCGGCGGCGCGATCGCCGGTGACGTGACGGCATATCTGCCGACGATCATCCCCGGCATCCTCGTCCAGACCGTCATCACCGGTTCCATCGTCACGGGCACTCAGCTTCGTGAGGACATGGACAAGGGCGTGTTCGACCGCTTCAAGTCCCTTCCCATCGCTCGTATCGCCCCGCTGTCCGGTGCATTGCTCGCCGACGTCGTGCGCTACGGCATCGCCACGACCATCACGTTCATCGTCGGTTTCGCGATGGGTTACCGCCCCGCAGGCGGCGTGGTCGGCATTCTGTCTGCCGCGATCCTGGTCATGGTGTGCGCGTTCTCCATCAGCTGGATCTTCGCTCTCATGGGCGTGCTGATGAACAAAGCGTCCACGGTGCAGGGTGTTTCGATGCTCGTGCTGTTCCCGCTGACGTTCCTGTCGAATGCGTTCGTCGATCCTGCCACCATGCCGAGTTGGCTTCAGAAGTTCGTGAACGGCAATCCGGTCTCACACCTGGTGACCGCGGTTCGCGAGCTGGCCAACGACGGCCACTTCGGTATCCACGTCGTGTGGTCGCTGGTGGGCGCCGCGGTGATCGTTGCCGTCATGGCACCTTTGACCGTGCGGATGTACATGCGCAAGACATAAGTCCCGCACCATCGTCCAGACCTAGTCCAGCACCGGTCCGCGAAGCGCAGCCAACACTGCTTCGCGGACCGCTCTGCGTGAGTAACCCGATACCTTCTCGGTTTCCACAGACCACCTGTCGGCTCCGACCAGACCAACCGCGAAGTCGGAGAGGCGCGCGTGATGGAGCGAGACGAAGTCTTGTCTCCCCGGCATTTTCAACGACAAAGCCATCAGTTCGACTCCGCGTTCGATGTTGCCCGTGACAAGATCGAACGACCCGATCGCCGACGCCAACGAACCCGCGAGCGGCAGGTCCGCGTAACCGTTGGGATCGAGCTTGAGAGCACTCGACTCCTTCATCTGCAGAACGCGGCCCGCCACCAGTTCGTGCCGGCCGTGAACTGCGTGAGCGCACACAGCCGCGGCACCGAGCAGAACGACGAAGGGATCACCGAAGATGTTCTCGATCGCAGAACCCAACAGCTCCAGCGCTTCTCGATACCGAGTCAAGCCCTCGTCGATACGGCCGTCCGCGAGATCCGCCTCGGCGATACTCGCTATGAGCGCCGCGCGCCGTTGATCGGTTTCGATGGCCCCGGTCCCACCCGAATGCGCCAATGCCGGACGTGCACGATCGAGAAGCACCCGACCACCAGCGGTGTCACCGGCCGCGATCATTGCTCCGGCTTGAAAGCAGATGAGCTGCATCGCCTCGTCACGCGCACCGAGGCGTTCCATCGACGCCGCCGCGATCGCGTAGAACTCGATGGCCTCGCCATAGCGGGCGGATTGGCTGTGAACCGACCCGACATGTTGGGCCGCCATCGCCAGACCCCACTCGTCACCGATGCTGGTGGCGTAGTCGAACAGAGTCTCCCCGTCCAGCAACGCACCGCGCAGATCTCCGATGTTCTCCCGCATGTTCGAACGCGCGGACAGCGCCGCCATTCGGGTCTCGGGATCGGAACTGCGAACGCCTTCGGCCACCAACCGCGCAAGTTTGTGGTTGGCGATCCCACTCGTGGTCAGCTTGATCAGAAATGCGAACAACGGACCGAGATCATCGCGCTCACGCAACAGCTTTCGAAGTCGGATCCGCGCACGGGCATGGTTTCGATCGGCCTCTCCGAAGAAGAGATGCATCGCCACCAGGATGAACGTAGCGCCCACCAGTTCTGCATTCACGTCGCGCAGATCGTTGTCCGCGGTCGCCCCGACGATCTTCGACGCCCAGTTCGAGATTTCCGAGTTCGATCCTCGTACGGCCCACAGAATCGCAAGGACGGGGAAGACGTTGGCTACGGTCACCGCGTCGCCGCGTTCCACGGCCCAGCGAAGTACAGCCAGAAGGTTGTCGTGCTCGGCGTCGAGGTCGGCAATCAGACGGAGCTGATCCGTCCGTGCACGCACGACGGCATCCTCGGCGATCGCAATCGCCCAGTCGTCGAGGCGCCGAATCACTTCCGGTCCCTCCCCGGACGCGGCGAGTTGCTCCTCGCCGTATTCACGGACAGTCTCGAGCATGTAGTACCGAAGATCTCCCTGCCCGTCGCTGACGGAAAGAAGTGACTGATTCACCAGCGCTTCGACGGCACTTGCCACATCGGTCAACTCGCCCCACCCGGCAACGGCCTGCGCCGAAGAAAGGGTGAAGCCGGCCGGGAATCGGCACAATCGACGCAACGCAATCTGATCCCCGCTGCCCAACAGATTCCAGCTCCAGTCGATCACCGCGTGCAGGGTGCGATGCCGATCCGGAGACGTCGGATCATCGGAGCGCAACAACGCGAACCTGTCTCGCAGTCTCGAACCGATTTCGTCGACGCTCATGGTGCGGACCCGCGCGGCAGCGAGCTCGATCGCCAGCGGGAGTCCGTCGAGCGTCGTACACAGCTTGACTACCGCGTCGACGTCCAGATGAACAGACGGCCGCACCGCACGGGCTCTCGCCGAGAAGAGTTCGACTGCCGAGCCGCTTCCGTCGTCGATCGCCAACGGCGGCAACGGGTACACCGCCTCGGCACTGATCATGAGCGGAGAACGACTGGTGGTCAGAACCGTCAGCTGACGACCGGCCGCGATCATCTCGGCCACGATCTCCGAACACGCGCCGATCACGTGCTCACAATTGTCGAGGATGAGCAACATCGGACCGGCAGACAGCGCCTCTTTGAGTCGCTCTCTCGCCGAATGCGTTCGGCCGACGGTCAATTTGCCTGGCGCCAGATCGGATTCGCTGATTCCGAGGGTGCCTCCGATGGCCGCGATGACATCTTCGCTGCTGCGCAACGACGCCAACTCCACGAGGACCACCGAGACGCCCGGCTGGTTCACGGATCCGCGCAGGCCCAATTCGTGTGCAAGACGGGTCTTTCCGGCGCCACCAGGTCCGAGAATGGTGACGACGCGGGAGCGGGCGAGCAAGGATTCGATCTGGTCGATGTCGTTGTCGCGACCGAGCAAGGTGTTGGGGGCAGCGCGCAGACCGATCGCACGGGCGGCCCGCGGTGTAGCCGCAGGTGCCCCGAGAAGTTCCGCGTTGAGAGTCACCAGTGCGGGCGACGGATCAGCGCCCAGGCGATTGGCGAGGTGGTTGCGGAACTCCGCGAACACTTCGAGTGCCTCGTTGACTCGGCCTGCTCCGGCGAGCGCACGCATCAACGCCTCGGCCGCTGTGTCGTCGAATGGGCTCGCCAGATGGCGTCCGCGCACCAGGGGAATGGCTGCCGCGTACTCCCCCAATGTGAGCAGCGCGTCGATCTGCGCCGTCTCCAGTTCGTCGTACACCCGGCCTGCGTCGAGCGCCAGACGATCTGCAACGTCGCCGACGACGTCACTCCCGGGGGTACCGCGCCACAGGCGCAATGACGCGGTCGTGACGGCGAGCGCTTCGGACGCGTCGGCGCCGACGGTGCGCAGACCACGGGCGGCGTCCGCTGCCCTGGCCAGGTCGACACGCTCCCGAGCGAGAGTGAGCCGGTATCCGGCCGCCGTGACTTCGAGGGCTCCGTCCGGGAGTGCAGATCGCAGGCGCGAGACCTGAGTGTGGAGGGCGTTCATCGGTGAGCGCGGCGGCTCCAGCCCCCAAACGTCGTCGATCAGGCTCTGCGCGGTACGTGGCTCACCCGGATTGCGAGCCAGCGCAACCAGCAGAGTTCGAGCTCGCGGACCCGGCAACGGAACCAGACGATCGCCCACTTTGGTCGAAACGGGTCCGAGCAAGGCAATGTCTGCCAGGTCTTCGCCCGACTGCGCGTACCTGGCGCGCTCACTCACGTCTCGAGTCATGTGCTGATCCACCGCGTTCGATCGTATTGCACAGTGCAAAGATCGTTGTATGGCAACAGCTGCTCAATGGATCGAAGGCGCGAGGCCGCGCACACTCCCGAACGCGATTGCGCCCGTGCTGGTCGGCACCGGAGCCGCGGCGTCCCTGGACCTCGCAGTGTGGTGGAAGGCGCTCCTGGCACTGATCGTCTCCTTGGCCTTGATCGTCGGGGTGAATTTCGCGAACGACTACTCCGACGGAATCCGCGGAACGGACGACGACCGCGTCGGGCCACTGCGCTTGGTCGGATCGAAGTTGGTCAGTCCCGGAGCTGTGAAGGCCGCGGCGATCAGCTGCTTCACCGTTGCCGCGGTAGCCGGGTTCGTTCTGGCGGCGACCACAGCCTGGTGGCTGGTTGCGGTCGGCGTGTTCTGCATCATCGGTGCCTGGTTCTACACCGGCGGCAAGAAGCCTTACGGATACAGCGGGTTCGGCGAGATCGCCGTGTTCATCTTCTTCGGACTGATTGCAGTGCTGGGAACTCAGTTCGTACAGGCCGAGCGGGTGGATCTGGCCGGGCTGGCCGGCGCGATTGCCATCGGTTCGTTCTCGAGCGCGGTGCTCGTTGCCAACAATCTTCGAGACATCCCGACCGACACCGAGTCCGGAAAGATCACTCTCGCAGTCCGGCTCGGCGACGCCAGGACCCGCACGCTGCACGTGATCCTGCTGGCCGTCCCGTTCGTCGCGACCCTGCTGCTGATCCTGCGTACTCCGTGGGCATTGCTCGGATTGCTGGCGTTGCCACTGGCAATCCGAGCCAACGCCCCACTGCGTTCGGGCGGGCAGGGTATGGCCCTGATCCCCGCGTTGCGCGACACCGGACTCGCCATGCTCGTCTGGGGTGCGGCGACCGCAGTTGCGCTCAGTCTCGCCTGAAAGTCGACGGACTCAACGGTTGTCCGGGACGAACGCGCTGAGCAGGAAGTTCACGATCGAGATGATCAGCGCGCCCCAGACTGCCGTCCAGAAGCCGTCGACCGTCAAGCCGTAGGACGTTCCAGACGAGATCCACGCCGTCAGCATCAGCATGAGGGCGTTGATCACGAGCGTGAACAATCCGAGAGTCAGGATGAGCAGCGGTAGCGAGAGAAGCTGCACTACCGGCTTGATGAACGCGTTGACCACCGTGAAGATCAAAGCGATCACCGCGATCACGAGAACCGTGCCCCAGGTGCCGTTGTCGTGGTTGGCGATCGTGATGCCGGTGACCCACGCCGACGCCAGCCAGATGGCTATGCCGTTGATGATGAGACGTGCCAGAAATGTCATGTCTGAATGCTGGCACATCCCGCCCCGTGCATGCGGAGCCGTGCCGAATCTAGGCGGCGCGATTCATCTTCGCTTCCAAGCGCTCACGGATCACCGACATCGTGACCTGCGTTTCGAGGGCCTGACGGGTAGGCCCGTCGGCGACACGCAGGATGCCGAGCAGGATGTGTTCGGCGCCGATGCGATTGTCCTTGTGCGCGAGCGCTTCACGGAGCGAGAGTTCCAACACCTTCTTGGAGTCCTTCTCGAATCGTGAACGAGGGAACCTGAATCGGCTCTTGCGAGAAGTGTCGACGCCGTCCGGCACAGGAGTCTCGTCCAGCACACCTTCGCCGAAGGACTGCTCGAGACTCTCCCGAACCGCATCGAGATCGATGCCGATCGACTTGAGTATCTCGGCGTCGTCGAAATTGTTGGAGCTACCTTCGTTCGATCCGGCGCCGGCGTGGCGGATCACGTCGAGCGTGACACCAGACTCGGTGAGCACCTCGGTGGCGATGCCCCGATCAGAGGTGAGCAGCGCGGTCAGAAGTTCCATCGGCGTGACAGGACCGGAGCCGGCGACAGCATCGACAACGACGCCTCGAGCCTGTGCGGAGAACCTTTCGAACATGGCAATTACCTGCCCTTCTCGCGCAGTGAACGCAGCATCGATTCCGACTGCGCGGACGCGTATTTCTTGTGGACGGCTTGACGGCTGACCTCGAGAGCTTCCGCGATCGCCTGCCAGGACCATCCGTGACGGCGCGCATTGGCGACCTGAATGGCCTCGAGTTTTTCGAGAAGACGACGCAGCGCTCGAACAGCACGCAATCCCTCGGTGGGATCCGGGCTACCGGCGGCAGCAGCGAGAGAGGTTGCTTCGGTCATGATGTCAATTTAGGTTGACAACCGGAATCTGTCAACCAAAATTGACAGGCGCGCCTAGTATCCGGCGACGGCCCCGTTCACTGCCACCTGCAAATCCGCCTGCACAGTTCGGGCGATATCCATCGGCTTGTCCGGAAGTTCGGTCACCGGCATTCCGACAAAGACACTCGCAGCCTTGACGTCGCCGGCCACCGGACCGTAGTTGATGCCGATCGACACCAGAGCCGGTGAGCATCCCAATTTCTCGGCGCGCGCGATGATGTGGCCGATTCCACTGTTGACGTGCTGCAACCGCGTCGAATCTTCGGTGTTGCACGTCCCTTCCGGGAAAATCGCCAGACAATCCCCGTTGCCCAGACGCTCGGCCGCGACGTCCATCATCACTCGGCCGGCATCCGAAACAGCCCGGAGGCCGTAGTTCTTGCTGCGAAAAACCGGGATGCTGCCCATCATGTCGACCTTCTTGCGCTGTGAAGGATCAACGAAGAGTTCGTCTTTGGCGAGGACCCGGGTCCGTCCGATCACTCGACGCAACGGAGTACGCCACGCGGTCGCGGCGAGCGTGAACTGGTCGCTCTCGGTCAGATGATTGACCGCCACGACCAACTGCGTCTTACGTTCCAGCAGAGTCTTCAGCGCAGCTTCCGCACCCGGCGCGTACCTCACTCGCGGGAGGTACTTCAGCGCCAATGCGGCATAAGCGAGCTTCGCCACGAATCGGTTCTGCTGATGACTGCGGTAGTACTCGTACACAGCCTCGTAATTGTCGAGTGAAACTTCAGGATTGCCCATGGTCCGCCCTCGCTGGAGAAGTGCCCCTTGACCAAACGATACACAACCTACGGTTGCGTAGGTTTGCGTTACAGAAGGCGTAGCGCTGGGAGAAACTCCACTCTCGAGGTAAAACGGTTTCTGTGATCCGCTCGGCCATATCCACCGACCTACCCGCACTGCAACAGATCGAGATCGCCGCGGGCGAACCGTTCCGAGACATCGGGATGGACGCCATCGCAGACGATCCACCGCCGACGCTCGACGAGTTGAACGATTTTCTCGCAGCCGAGCACATCTGGGTTCAGACCGACGCAAACGACGTACCCGTTGCGTACGCGCTCGTCGAGATCGTGGACGGCGGTGCGCATATCGAACAGGTCTCCGTTCACCCCGATCATGCCCGCAAAGGCCTCGGAGCTCAGCTGATCGACGCCGTCACCGAATGGGCGGCGGACCATCACCACGATCTCGTGACTCTGACGACGTTCGTCGACGTTCCGTGGAACGCGCCGTACTACGAGCGACTCGGGTTCGTGCGTCTGGCCGAGAACACGCTCTCTCCCGGCCTGATACGCATCAGAACGGACGAGCAGTCGTCCGGGCTGGACGCCTGGCCGCGGGTGACGATGAGCCGCCCGTCACACGGTCCGGCGCCGGCGATTCAGGAACTGGCCGTCCACGCACCCGAACGGACGAACTCGTCCAGCACTGCCGTCGGACCGAGCAGGTCGATCCCTTCCGACGCCACCCATTCGTCGTTGTAGTACGTCCCCGAGTAACGCTCTCCGCCGTCGCACAGGAGGGTGACGACGCTGCCGCTGCGCCCGGCCGCCATCATTTCGGCAATCAACGCAAAAGCTCCCCACAGGTTCGTCCCCGTCGAGCCGCCCACTTTGCGCCCCAGGGCCGCGCTGGCGTGCCGTGCGGCCGCGATCGAGCCTGCGTCCGGCACCTTGATCATTCGGTCGACCACCTGACCGACAAACGACGGTTCGACGCGCGGACGGCCGATGCCCTCGATCCGGGAACCTCGAGTACCGACGATCGACGGATCGCTCGCTCGCCACGCGTCGAAAAACACGGAGTGCTCCGGGTCCACCACGCACAGCCCCGTGTCGAATTTCCGGTAACGAAGAAAGCGGCCGATCGTGGCACCGGTTCCGCCCGTCCCGGCTCCGACGACCACCCAGTCGGGAATCGGATGTTCCTCGTGTTCGAGCTGAGTGAAGATCGATTCGGCGATGTTGTTGTTTCCGCGCCAATCCGTCGCGCGCTCGGCGTGGGTGAACTGGTCCATGTAGTGACCGTTCAACTCACTCGCGAGCCGATGCGATTCCGAGTAGATCGACGAAGGATCGCTCACGAAATGACAACGTCCCCCCTGCGCCTCGATCAACGCGATCTTGGCGGGACTCGTGCTCGCGGGCATCACCGCGACAAAATCCAGGCCCAGCAACTTCGCGAAATACGCCTCGCTGACAGCCGTCGATCCGGACGACGCTTCGATGACAGTGGTCTCTTCGGTAACCCAGCCGTTGCAGATCGCGTAGAGGAAAAGCGACCGTGCGAGTCGATGCTTGAGACTCCCCGTGATGTGGGTCGACTCGTCCTTCAGATAAAGCTGGACGGTCCAGTTACTCGGCAGCGGATAGCGCAGCAGGTGAGTGTCCGCGCTGCGTTGCGCGTCGGCTTCGATCAACCGCACCGCGTTGTCGACCCACTGGCGTGAGGTCCGACGGTCGACGTCGAGCGACCCCGTGGTCACCGCCCGTCTCCGCGCAGCTTGGAGCGAAGATCGTCACGATCGGACCGACGCTGGGCGTCGACCGCCGCAATGCCCGCATTAACACGCTTGCGCAGTTTCGCGAAGAGCAGCAACGACAGCGGCAGCGCGATCAGAACTGCGAACAGCGCCGCGACGATCAAGGGAACGTCCGTGCCGGCGAGCTTTCCGCCACCGATGATGACGGCACCGATCACGACGACAAGCAGCAGCCGAGCGACCGAGTACAGCACCACGTCGCGGGCTAGTTGACCCTTGGTCACCGGCCCGGAAGCCGACTTTGCTTGCCCAGAGTTTGCGGAAGGTTTACTGGCCTTGACCGGCTCAGAAGGAACATTTTCGGGGTTTTCAGACAACTGACTCACCCTCTCAGGTTACCCATTCCGAATACGGGTGGGACCGAGCCCGCTATATCCATTTTGTCCTTTACTTAAACATTACATTTTCTTGAAAGATCGACTACCCGGCTATATCTGTGCAAACATTGCGCTACCACTCAGAAAACGGTCGAATGTGAGCGAAGGACTTCGAAACAAACTCGACGCAGGTTTTTGGCAACTGGTCGACACACCGGTTCGGAACCAAAGTTCGGAATCACTGCTCGGTTCGGAATCACTGTTCGTCAAACGTTCGACATCAACATGGAGGACCTCACAATGAGCGCACCAACCTTCAATACCGCCGCAGACGCACTCATGACGCCCGGACAGGTAGCGGCATTGTTTCATGTCGATCCCAAGACCGTGACCCGCTGGGCACACGCAGGACGACTGGGCTCGCTTCGCACGCCAGGAGGACATCGTCGATTCCGTGAGACCGAGGTCATGCAGCTTCTGCGCTCGCTGACCACCGAAGCAGACAACAACTGAGCAAACTCGGCTCACTTCGAAGCACTTTGCGGTACCCGACAGATCTTGCAGTACCCGACAGATACAGCACTAGCGCACTGAGCCGAAACGCTTGTCCGCACCACTTCTGGTGAAGCGGGGCGGAGACTGAGTAGGCTCGACTTCAGTTCCCTGAGGAGGTGCGCCGTGTTGTATCTGTTGGCGTTGGTGGGTTTGGTGACATTGATCGTTCTGATGTGGAAGGCATTCGGGCCCGATCCGTCGACGCGCACCCCGGTGAGCGGTGTACGCGGGCCGGATGACGATCCCGAATTCCTGTGGAATGTGAACCAGCAAACACGACGCAAGCGCACGGAAGGTCCGGACGTACCGCCGACTGACGCGTCGACGTAGCGTCCGGGCTCGCCCGGCTATCCGATTACCGCCCCGTCAACGCGAACGGGGAGGCCGGAAAGTCCTGCGCAACCACCGCAGCCAACTCCAGCACCGCTTCCCGAGTACCTGGACGCAGCCGGTCCAGATCGATTTCGGCGCCCTCTTCCAAATGCGGATCGAACGGAATCAGTTTCACCGCTCGACAGCGCTGCTCGAAGTGCTCGACGACCCGCGGCAGATCAACCTTGCCCGAGCGAGGCCGTACCGCGTTGATGACAGCTACGGACGTGGCGACCAGCCTGCTGTAACCGTGAGCGTCGAGCCAATCAAGTGTTGCGGAGGCGCTACGTGCACCGTCGACGGAACCGGAACTGACGACGATCAACGAATCTGCACCTTCGAGAATGGCCTGCATCGCCGAGTGCATCAATCCGGTGCCGCAGTCGGTCAGAACTATGCTGTAGAACTTCTCGAGCATGTCGACCGTGCGCGTGTAGTCCCCACCGCTGAAGGCCTCTGAAACTGCTGGATCGCTGTCGGAGGCAAGCACTTCGAGCCGGTGTCGATTTTGCGATGTGTAGCCACGGACGTCGCTGTACTTCTCGATGCTGTTCTCGTCGCGCAGCAGGTTTCGCACTGTTGCCGGAGTTTCGAGCGGGATCTTCTGGCTCAGCGTTCCCCGGTCGGGGTTTGCATCGACAGCGACGACGCGATCGCCGCGGATCGAGCCGAACATCGACCCCAGTGTCGCTGTGGTCGTGGTCTTTCCGACGCCGCCTTTGAGACTGAGCACCGCAACCTTGTAGCAGCCCTGCAGCGGCTGGTTGATCTGGCGCGTCAACTCGACGAGGTGCTGCTCTTTTGCACCGTTTCCGAGGTTCACCGATCGGCCGGACAACGTGTACAGCGCCTTGCGCCAGCCGCCCACCGGGGCAGGCCGGACAGGCCGCTTGACGAGGAGCGCAGCCGAGAGATCTTGCGCAGTCATCGGGAGAGCGGACTCGAAGCGACTGTCCGGAGCCGAGGTGAGTCCGGTCTGCGGCATCGGAGCGCGAGTAGGTGGCGCCGTCGGCGGGGCCATCGGCACGGCCTGACCATTCTGGAGGGCGTGGCCGTTCTGCACCGGCGCAGCGCCGGGATGACCGAACTGCCGAATCGCGGGATTGGGCGGATGGACGCCGGGCGAAAAAGGTGCCTGCGGTTGCTGGAGCGGTCTCGCGGATGAATGCGCCGTCGGGCCGGGCTGCGAATTCTGGACAGGCTGCAGGTTCCGAACAGGCTGCGAATTCTGAACAGGCTGCGGAACGCCAGTTCGTGAATCCGGAAGCGACCCTCCACGATTCGTAGGTTCGTAGGTCTGCATCGGCATCGCAGGCGAGGTCGAGAACTGACCGTTGATCGGGCCTGGCTGCGCTGCCGGATACTGGATGACCGGAGTCTTGGGACCTGGTAGCGGAGCCGCTGGGGTCGTCGTCGGCGGAGCGGCGGGTGCACCGGGCGCCTGGCCGGCGACTTGCTGGAGCGGCCCGGAGTCGACCGGGGCCACGAAGAGACTACGAACGTCGCTGGGAACCGAGTCCGATGACGGCTCGGGCGCGGATGCGCGCGGCTCGGGCCGCGTCGGCTCGGCAGGGCGCACCGGCTCCCACAATCCTGCTCCGGCGTCTTCAATCTTGTCGGCCATCTCGCCGCTCCCCCTCGTCGATCCCACAGCTACCAGACAGCTAGTAATTCGCCAAGCTGCATCGTAACTGTTGCCCGCCCCTGACGTACCTACCGGTAATACCTACAGACCGGTCGGCAGCCACCCACGGTACCTCGAGAGGATCAGGTGAGTCCCGCGTAGGAGTGCAAGCCGGAGACGACCATGTTGATGATGAAGAGATTGAACAGCATCGCAACAAAACCGGCGATGTTGATCCAGGCGGCCTTCGTCTCGCGCCACCCGGACGTTGCCCTCGCATGCAGGTAGGCCGCGTAGATCACCCAGGCGATGAAGGACATCGTCTCCTTCGGATCCCAACCCCAGAAGCGTCCCCACGCAGCTTCCGCCCAGATGGCACCGAGGATGACGCCGGCGCCGAACAGCGGAAACGCGATGATCGTGCTCTTGTACGCCAAGCGGTCGAGAGTCTGGGCATCCGGCAGTCGCTCTGCGATCCGGCCACCGATGCTCGTGCCTTCGTCACCGGGCGGGAACTTCAGTCGCAGCAGGAACAGAAGGCTCGCGATACCGCCGATCATGAAGATTCCGGAACCGACGCTGACGATCGTCACGTGAATCGGAAGCCAGTACGAGCGCAGCGCCGGAACCACGGGAGCCGCGTCGGCGTAAAGGACCGTGCCGGCGAGGAACATCAAGATCAGAACCGGCACCAGCAAGAAGACCCACATCGGACGGTACGCCGGCTTGATCAACAGGACGTGCCCGACCAGCAACGACGCCGCACACGCCATCGCCACGAATTCGTACATGTTGCCGAGCGGGAATCGTTCCGTCGCAAATCCGCGGAGCACGATCGACGCGATGATCAGCACCGTTCCGACGACCAGGACAGCTCGGCCCATTCCGCCGAATCGTTCCGAGAGCGACTTGCTCGGAGTCTCCGCGACCCTGCCAGGCACGGATGCGTCGACACCGCCGGCGGAGACCAGTTCCTTGTCCTGAACCGCCTTTGCTCTGGCCGACGCGTACTGCACGATGAGCAGCACAAACGCCAGCACGAGCACGGTGAAGGCGGACTTGAAGGCCCAGTCGCTGTACTGCGCGAGTGTCTCGTTCGTTGTCATCGGGCGTTCTCCTGCGCGTGCGGTTGGTTCACCGCGGTGGTCGGATTGCTTTTCAGCAAGCGGTCGGCGAGGCGGTCGAACTCGTCGCCCCAGCCTGCGTGGTCGGTGCGGGCAAGCCCACCAAGTTCTACTACAGTACGTCGTTCGTCATCTGGATAGATACGTGCCCAGACGCGGCGACGCTTGATCACGAGCGAGACGAGTAGGCCCGCCATCATGGTCAACGCCGAAACCAACACCCACACCTGAGCGGGATCGTGGGAGACCTGCAGGTTCACGAAGTCGACGGCACCATCGAATCGCACCTGGGTTCCGTCGGCAAGCGTCGCGCTCTCCCCCGGAAACAGATTGACTCGATCCTGCTTGACCAGTCGGCCCTGATTGATCAGTTCGGTGTTGAGTTCGAACAGCGATTGCGGGTTACCGGTATCGAGTCCGGTGTCGCCCTTGTAGATGTCGATGGCGACTGCCGGATCGTTCATCGCCGGGTAACTCGACGACAGCAGGTTGCCGTGGAACAGCGCGGTGGGCGCGAACAATCCTTCGATGGCAATCTGATTCTTCCGACGCTCGTCCGCATCGGGATACATGCCGCCCGGCGGGTCGAAGCGCATCGCGCCACTGCTCAGGAACGTCGTGGCGTCGTCCGGACGCCACTGGAGCGTCTCGGTGCGGGTCTCACCGTTCGGGAACGTGACGGTGAACGTCGGCGCATATCCGTGTCCCTGCAGGTACACACGATCGCCGGCGATCCGCAGCGGGTGGTTCACCTGGATGGTCGTGTCCCGCCAGGTATCGGACTCGAGGTCGTCGCCTGCCTGGTACGAGATGTCCGAGGTGAACATCTCGGCCTGACCGGTCTCGAGGTAGTCGGCCTGGAAATTCTTCACACGTACACACAGCGGGGTCATGCCGGTGCCGTCGAGGCTCAGACCGGCGACGAAGGAGTCGAACACTGCCGGCGAGGTCGTGCAGAACCCGGGGCCGTCGTTGGCGATGACGATGCGATTGCCCTCGTAGCCGAACAACTTGCCCGCGGCGATCGCGATCAACAATCCGACCAGCGAGAGGTGGAACACGAGGTTGCCGAACTCGCGGAGGTATCCCTTCTCCGCCGAGATGGTGATCTCGCCTTCGCGTCGTGATTTCGAATCGCCGCGACGCGTTTCGACGCGCCACCCGCGCAGTTCTTTCGACACCCGGGCAGCAAGTTCGTCGGGAGTCTCGCCGTCCACGACGCTCTTGGTGTGGTGCGGCAGGCGAGCAAGATTGCGCGGCGCATTCACCGGACGGGTGCGCAGCGCCTTCGCGTGCTCCACGCAACGCGGCAGGATGCAGCCGACCAGCGAGATGAAGAGCAGTGCGTAGATCGCGGTGAACCAGAAACTGCTGAACACGTCGAACAATTCGAGGCGGTCCATCCACGGACCGAGCGTCGGACGCGCGGCGATGTAGTCGGTGACCTTGCCCTCGTTGAGGGTTCGCTGTGGCAGCAGGGCGCCGGGGATCGCAGCGAGCGCGAGGAGGAACAGCAGTACCAGCGCGGTCCGCATCGAGGTGAGCCCGCGCCAGGTGTTGCGCCCGAGTGCAACGACTCGACCGATCACCGACTGCTTCGGCAGCACGGGTTTCGGGTGGTCGTTATTGTCGTCAGCTGTCATATCGGCAGCGTCACCTCCGAGATAAATGCGTCGCGAACCCAGCCGACGAACTGGTCCCACGCGCCGGTGACGAGGGCGATTCCCACTGCCACCAACATGATTCCGCCGAAAATTTGAATGGTGCGTGCATTACGACGCAACCAGCCGACGCCGGTCAGCGCGCGCGCCGATCCCAGCGCCAAGATGATGAACGGCAGGCCGAGTCCGATGCAGTACGCGACGATCAACGTGACACCACGCGCGGCGGTCATCCCGTCGGTTCCCGCCGCTACGGACATCACGCCTGCCAATGTCGGACCGAGGCACGGCGTCCAGCCCAGAGCGAACACTCCCCCGAGCAGCGGCGCACCCACCAGTGACGACACGCGACGCGGTTCGAAACGAACGTCCTTCTGCAGCGCCGGAATCAGCCCGATGAAGACGAGACCCATTGCGATGGTGACGACACCGCCCACTCGCATCAGGACCTCGCGGTTGACGAGCAGCGTGGAGATCACGCCGAATACCGACGCGGTCGCGAGGACGAACACAACGGTGAAGCCCGCGACGAACAGTCCGGCCGCACCGGCCACCCTCAGTCGACTGCTCCGGGTGATCGTCCGCGTCTTCGCCTCTTCGGCGGTGATCGCGGGAGCGTCGGCACCGACGACGCCGGCCAGGTAGGACAGGTAGCCGGGAACGAGCGGCACGACGCACGGTGAAGCGAACGACACCAGACCGGCGAGCACACAGGCGCCGAGGGCGAGCAGAAGCGGACCGGACGACGCCGCGTTCTGAAACGCTTCGCCCACACCGGCACTCAATGTGTCGCTGCCGGCCAGCAGCGTAGTGGTCGTGGTTGTCATCTTTACTGCGCGTCTTCCTGAGCTACTCGCTGGACGACGGGCAGCAAATCCTCGGCGAGAAGTTCTTGGAGGAACACCGCGGCGACGCGATGCTGGCGGTCCAGGACGATCGTCGTCGGAATGACCGACGTGGGGTAGCCGTCACCGAGGGCGATCAGCGAACGCATCGACGGGTCGTAGATCGACGGGTACGAGACCTTGTTGTCGACCACGAAGTCCTGCGCTTTGTTCTTGGTGTCGTCGCGGACGTTGATGCCGAGGAACTGCACGCCCGAATCCTTGGTCTGCTCGTAGACCTGTTCCAGGTCGTCGGCTTCGGCGCGGCACGGTCCGCACCACTGACCCCAGACGTTGAGGACGACGACCTTGCCCTCGAAGTCCTCGACACCGACCTTCTGACCTTCGTTCATCAGATCGGGCCCGGAGAGCTTGCCGATGGTGCCTCGGTCGGACGGCGGATCGTAGAAGATCTTGGTTTGTCCGCCCGGTGAGACGAAGTCGAAAGTTCCGCCCTGTGCGACGGCGTCGTCGCCGGTCGCGCAGGACGAGAGAAGAAGCATCGCCGACGCAGCGGCTGCGAATGCTGCGGCGATGCGGCGCGAAATCATGCTCCTGTCACTCTCGGGTCGGAGGCGCCGGCAGGTTCGGAGTAGACGATGTCGACCAGGGTGTCGCCTTCGTAGACCAGTGACGTCAACGACGCCAGTCCACACTGACGGTGACGGGGATCGTGCCACAGACGCTCACCCTGCAGGAATCGACGCAGAGTCCAGACCGGAAGCTGATGGCTGACGACGACGGCTTCGTGTCCGACTGCCGCGACGCGTGCGGCATTGACGGCTGCGAGCATGCGATGCGCGATCTGCAGGTAGGGCTCGCCCCAGGACGGGGTGAACGGGTCACGCAGTTTCCACCAGTGACGCGGACGCGAGAGCGCACCGTCCCCGACGGCAACCTTGAGACCCTCGAACTCGTTGCCTGCCTCGATCAGGTTTTCGTCCGTGACGATGTCGAGCTTGTGTGCCTCGGCGATCGGAGTCGCGGTCTCTTGCGCCCGCTGCAGCGGCGACGCGACCACGTGGGTGATGTCGTGATCGGCGAGCACCGACGCGACCGCACGAGCCTGAGCTTCGCCCGCCACCGACAACCGGAAGCCCGGGAGCCGTCCGTAGAGGATCCCGCGCGGGTTGTGTACTTCGCCGTGGCGCAGGACGTGGACGATGGTGCGGGTGGACGTGTGGTCGGGGTGATCGGCGTCGGTCACAGTCGAGGGTCCTCGCTGAAGATGATGGATGTCGGAAGCGTGCGGGTGTTCTGGAATGGGAACTGGTCAGGGCTTGACGGCAGCAGCTGCGGCCTTGGCTGCGTGAGGCATGGCGTCGGCGATGATCGAGAAGGCTCGATCGTCGAGTGCTGCGGAGACGAACCACGCTTCGAACGCGCTCGGCGGCGGGTACACGCCGCGGGAGAGCAGTGCGTGGAAGAAGGCGGGGAATCGCCAGGTCTGCGCGGCTTTGGCTTCGTCGTAGTTGGTCACCGTGTTCTCGGTGAAGAACACGCTCACCAAGGTGCCTGCGTACTGCACTCGGTGTTCGACGCCTTCGGCGGTGAGTGCTTGGGTCATGAGGTCGCCGAGGGCGGTCGCGTTCCGGCCGAGCTTGGCGTACACCTCGGCGTCGGCGGCGCGCAGGCTCGCGAGTCCGGCGGCGACGGCTACGGGGTTACCCGAGAGGGTGCCTGCCTGGTAGACGGGACCGTCCGGTGCGAGGTGGCCCATGATGTCGGCGCGGCCGCCGAATGCTGCGGCGGGCAGGCCGCCGCTCATGACCTTGCCGAAGGTGTAGAGGTCGCCTGCGACGTTGTCGATGCCGTACCAACCCGAGGCACTGACGCGGAATCCGGTCATCACCTCGTCCATGATCAGGAGTGCGCCGTGCTCACGGGTGAGACGACGCAGACCCTCGTTGAAACCGGGAAGCGGTGCGACGGCGCCCATGTTTCCGGCGGCAGCTTCGGTGATGACACACGCGATGGCCCCGGGATTGGCCTCGAACGCCGCGGCCACCGCGTCGAGATCGTTGTAGCGCACGACGATGGTGTCTTCTGCTTGAGCGCCGGTCACGCCGGGAGAGGTCGGCAGCCCGAACGTCGCGAGGCCGGATCCGGCGTCGGCGAGAAGGGCGTCGACGTGGCCGTGGTAGCAACCGGAGAACTTGACGATCTTGGTCCGCCCGGTGAATCCGCGGGCGAGGCGGACTGCGCTCATCGTGGCTTCGGTTCCGGAGTTGACCAGGCGAACCTTTTCCACGGGCGCGACGCGGGCGACGATTTCCTCGGCGAGGGCAACTTCGCCTTCGGTCGGCGCACCGAAGGAGAGACCTCCGAGGGCTGCTTCGCGAACGGCTTCGACGACTGCCGGGTGAGCGTGCCCGAGAATCATCGGACCCCAGGACGACACCAGGTCGACGTAGTTGTTTCCGTCGACATCGGTGAGGGTGTAGCCGGATGCTTCGCGAATGAATCGCGGTGTTCCGCCGACCGAACCGAACGCGCGGACGGGCGAGTTGACGCCACCCGGAATCACGTTGCCGGCACGTTCGAAGAGCCGAGCGGAGTTCGTTGCATGCACGTCGGGATCACCGGAAGACACAGTCACGGCTTCCAGTGTCCCAGTTCTGTCGAATCTGACAACGACAGGGTGTAGGACTTCGGTGCTCGAGGCGAGTTTTCCGGTCGAACCGGGCCCCGCGTGAGACGATTCCGGGCATGAAGCGACTGTTGACGACGCTGATGGTCTCGGCTGCGATTCTTCTCACATCGTGTGGTTCGGACGCTTCGAACGACGACAAGGCGACAGTTTCGTCGCCGCCGAGTGCCACCGACTCGGCTCGAACCACCGCGGCGACGAGCACCGACCCCGCGTTTCTCGGCGGGTGTTCGGCGGTGTCCGTCTACGTTCAGCAGCGTGTTCAGAGCGGCGACACGTCGACCCAGACGGCGGGCGCCGACTTCCTGAAGATCGTCGAGAACGACCCTTCGTACCAGGCTATGTCCGAGAGCGAGAAGGAACTCTTCCGCCAAGGAATCGAAGCGGGTGCCGCGGGCTCCTGCTGAATGTGAGGTTGGGATCGAACCGGGTTGCCCGCGGTGCGCTACGCGCTATCGTCGGTTCCATGGCCACCACAGCGGACCACCTCAGGACAACACTCGACGGACGCTGGCGGGAGGTGCGTGAGCGCGTTCGCGGCGAATTGAACGACGAACGTTTTGCTCCGCACTACACACCCAACACCGCCATTGCGCGCTCCAAGGCTCTCGAACAGATGCGGGTCCTCGCCGATCTCGGGTACGCCGCAAACGGTTTCGCGGTCTCTCACGGCGGAACGGGCGACGCGGGTGGCGCCGTCACCAGCATCGAGATGCTCGCGATGTCCGACCTCTCACTGATGGTCAAGGCCGGCGTCCAGTGGGGTCTGTTCGGCGGCGCCATCGAAAACCTCGGCACCGAGCGTCACCACCAGGCGTACGTCAAGCCGCTGATCGATCTGGACCTGCTCGGTTGCTTTGCGATGACCGAGACCGGTCACGGCAGCGACGTCCAGGAACTCGAAACCACGGCGACCTACGACGTCGAAACGGGCGAGTTCGTCGTCAACTCCCCCACTCCGTCCTCTCGCAAGGACTACATCGGCGGCGCTGCCCAGCACGCCACCGTCGCAGCGGTGTTCGCACAGCTGATCACCGGAGGCGAAAGTCAGGGCGTCCACTGCTTTGTCGTGCCGATTCGTGACGACGCCGGCAACGACCTCCCCGGCGTCACGACGTCCGACTGCGGGCTCAAGGGTGGACTGCCCGGAGTCGACAACGGCCGCATCGTCTTCGACCAGGTCCGCATCCCGCGTGAGAATCTACTCAACCGTTACGCCGACGTCGCCGAGGACGGCACGTACAGCTCGGCGATCGAGAACCCGAACCGTCGTTTCTTCACGATGGTCGGCACACTGGTTCGTGGACGTGTCACCGTCGGTGGTTCCGCGGCAGCGGCCGCCCGCGTCGGATTGGCCATCGCCGGTCGATACGCCCTGCAGCGCAGGCAGTTCAGTGCTCCGAAGAGTGACGACGAAGTCCTGATCATGGACTACCTCGTCCACCAGAAGCGCCTGCTGCCGTTGATCGCCCGCTCGTACGCTCTGCAGTTCGCACAGAACGAACTCGTCGCCGCGATGCACGACATCCAGAGCAGCGACGACCCGGATCCGCAGGAGCAGCGCGAACTCGAAGGTCGCGCCGCCGGACTCAAGGCCGCCAACACCTGGCATGCCACTCGGGCCATCCAGGAGGCACGCGAAGCCTGCGGCGGCGCAGGCTATCTCGCCGAGAACCGCCTCACCGCACTCAAGGCGGACACCGACGTCTTCACCACGTTCGAGGGTGACAACCACGTTCTGACGCAGTTGGTCGCAAAAGAACTCCTCACCTCCTACGCCGACGAAGTCCGCGGCATGAGCCCTGTCGACTGGATGCGCTTCGCCGCTACGACGGTCTCCGACGTGGTCAAGAAACGCACGGCAGCGCAGCAGATCCTGCAGACGATCGTCGACACTCGCCAGGACAACGAAGAGGACGGCAGCCTCTTCAATCGCGGCACCCAGATGAAGATGTTCGAAGACCGCGAAGAGTACCTACTCGCCACTGCGGCAAGGCGATTGCAGGCAGCGCAGAAGCGCGAGGAGAACCCGTTCGACGCGTTCAACTTCGTGCAGGACCACGTACTCAAAGCCGCTCAGGCGCACATCGAGCGCGTCATCTTGGAAGCATTCGTCGCCGGCATCGACTCGTGTGAGGACGAGACCGCGAAGGAACTCTTCGGCGAGGTGTGCGATCTCTACGCACTGTCCGTGATCGAAGAGGACAAGGCCTGGTTCATGGAGCACCGGCATCTGTCGGTGGAGCGTTCGAAGGCCGTGACGCGCGGAATCAACGAGCGTTGCCGCACCCTGCGCCCCCACGTCGAGACACTGATCGACGGGTTCGGCATTCCGGACATCCTGCTAGGGTCCGCGATGCTCGACGGACCGGGCACCGACGCGGTACGGCTGAAGTAAAGGGTTCGGGTGGGGTCGGCAATCGCCGGCCCCACCACACTCAGTGCGCTGCTGCCTTTTTCGACTGGCGAGAGGCGAGCAGTCCGGTCAGGCCGAGTGCCGCGACCAGCCAGATCCCCAGAACGAGCAGGTGCGGTCCGGCGCCGTTGCCACTGAAGTAGATGACGGAGCGGATGGGCTCCATGGCTGCCGATCCGAGCCAGAACGAATGGATGTGCTGCCAAAATCCCGGCAGGAACGACACCGGAATGGCACCACCCGAACTCGGGAAGTTGATGAAAACGAGCACCGTCAGCACCGCGAAGATCGCGGCTTGGCCGAGCAGTCGATTGAGCAGAATGCTCACCGCACCGACGGTGAACGTGTAAACCATCGAGATTCCCAGCAGTTGCAGGATCTGGCCGAATGACGCCCCGAAGGCGTGCATGAAGATGCTGGTGATGCCGAAGGCTATGAGCGGGGTGAGTATCGCCGCACCGGCCAGGATCGAATACTGCTCTCGCAACCGCATTCTCGGCGCAACCTGACTGAGCACCGTGATGGTCAGGTAGCCACCGAGGGTGCAGACGATCAGGAAGTAGAAGAGTCCGACAGTCGAGGAGTCGCGCGCCGTGACAGGCGCCGAGTCGATCACCGTGACCTGCTGCCCCGTCTGCTCCGCAACCGAATGCGCCAAGCTGCTCACCACGGAAACCGTCGAGGCGCCCGCGCCGGTGGCGATATGTGCGGTCACGGCGTCACCGATCTCGATGGCGCCGATCGCATCGCGGTTGTCGATCCGAGAGAGTGCGTCGGCGGCGTTGGCTGTGGCAACGATGTCGAACTTGTCACCCGACGAAGCCTGGATTCCGTCGATCAGCGGGGCCGTGACGGACGGCGACCCGACCACCACGATCGGTGCCTGATTCGGCGTCGGCGAATGGAAGGCGCTGACGTAGCACAGGCAGAACATGATGACGAAGAACAACGGAAATGCGAGTCCACTGCCCACCATCTTCCAATTGGTCGGCGGATCGACAACTTCTTCGCTGGGTACTCGGACGTCGGTATCTGTCATATTCCACGCTCTCTTCACTAACCGCATCTAGCTGTCAACACCGTTGACAGACTCAACAGTCAACACCGTTGACACGTTATAGTCAACGCCGTTGACAACGCGGTCGGCGAGCGAGCACAGAGGTCGATGTCGTGACACCCACGAGGCACACGCCAGAGCAGGAGCAACCCTCGACATCCGAGGCGATTCGCGCGGCGGCGTTCCAACTGTTCGGCGAGCACGGGTTCGGCGGCACGTCAGTTCGCGCCATCGCCAAAGTTGCCGGAATCGATCCGGCCCTGGTCATCCGGCATTTCGGGTCCAAAGAAGCACTGTTCCTGGAAACCACGCCGGTTGCGGACTACTTCGAAGGCCAGTTCGACGGCCCACTCGACACCCTCGGTGAGCGAATCGCCGCCTTCGTCCTGGGCAAGGCCGACGCCCGGATGCTGTCGGTGTACACAGCGCTCATGCGAGCATCGGACAGTCCACGCATCCGGGAGCGACTCCGAGACATGACCGGAGTATTCGCCACCAATCTCGCCGCTCGTCTAGACGGCGAAGACGCGTACACCCGCGCACTCCTGGTCTCCGCCCAGGTGTCCGGGCTGTTGAGCGTCCTCAGCGACGAAAGTATCCCCCAGTCCGCAGATCGCGACGAGTTGGCAAAACTCTACGGCCGGGCGATGCAGACGCTGATCGATCAGTACTGAGCGATGACCTCCTCGGCAAACCGCCGAACGGAGTCGAGTCGTCCCTGACGATCACCGGCGTCAACTCCGTAGTGATACCAGGGCAAAACTCTGATTTCCGTGACTCCGAGAGTCTCGAGTTCGCGATATCCGTCCAGATCACGAACATCCGTCGGCGAGACGTTGACGCCGAAAGGAACATCGGCACGACCGTACTCGACCCGCAATTCCGTGAGACGATCGATGGCGCAGGCTAATTCGGCTTTGGTCGTGTTCACCGACATCCAACCGTCAGCCAGCCTGGCTGCACGACGCAACCCCGGTTCGCTGTGCCCACCGATGTAGATCGGAACCGGAATCTCCGGAGCAGGACTGATCATCAGAGCGTCGAAATCGTAGTGCTTGCCGTGGTATTCGACCCATTCCGGCCCACGTCCCGCACACACCGCCTTGATGATCTCGATGGCTTCGTCGGTACGCGCGCCGCGGGTGCGCATCTCGGTACCGGTGAAGGTGAATTCCTCGGGAATCCAGGACAAACCGACGCCGAGAGCGACGCGGTTTCGCGACATCACGGCCATGGTCGCGACCTGCTTGGCTACCAACAGCGGATCGCGCAGTGGAAGTTTGAACACGTTGGTGTAGAACTGAATTCGCGATGTGACGGCCGCCATCGCCGCCATGGCAATGAACGGATCAGGCATCGGCGTCTCGGGCGCCCACATCCGCTTCCCGTCAGCAGTGTACGGGTACGGCGCCGACACCTGCTCCGGATAGAACACGGAATCCGGCATCGCGATTCCGTCGAACCCCACCTCTTCGGCGACCTGCGCCAACTCGCACAGTTCCAGGGCGTCGATCATCGCACCGGCCAAGGACCACTTCATCGTTCCACCGTTTCGCCGTTGGGCGAGATCCAAGCGCCGCCCAAGAACATGATGTCGGTGATGTTGCGTACGACGCCGTGAACATTGCCGTCCCATGCGGTCAACACCGACGCCGGCCCCCAGATCACGTAAGGCACAGTCGCGTTGGCGTACTCCTGCACCTTGCTGATCGCCTCACGGACAGCATCGTCCGTCGATGCCGTCTGCACAGCTGTGATCATCGCGTCCATCTCCGGGTCCGCGAAGCCGGACGGGTTGTTCTTCGAATCACTGGCCATACTGTTGTACAAATTGAGGTACGGCGCTTCTTCTCCGACCGGAGCGCCACCTCTGGTCATGTCGAAATCGTGGTCCTTGTATACCCGTCGAACCAGATCGGTCACATCGGTCGCGTAGTCGATGGTGACGTCGAAACCGATCGCGTTCAGCGACGCCTGAACCGTCAGTGCCGTCGCCTGTTGGCTCGGCTCCGAGGTGGTGAGGTAGCGGAGTTTCCCGTCGTACCCGTCGGACTTCGCTTGATCGAGCAGCGCCTTTGCCTTCACCTGATCGAACGGAATGCCTGCTGTGTTGTTGTACCAACGTGACGTCTGCGGGACCAGTTCGGAACTGGCGGTGCCCAATCCGTTGTTCGCCCGGGTATTGACCGCCGCCGGATCCACCCCGTAGGCGATCGCCTGACGGACGCGAACATCGGCCCCGGGCTTGCCCTCACGGTTGTTGATCGTGCCAATCCCGTTCTGTCCGGTCGGACTGAGGTAACCCGAGTATCCGTCGTCGAGAGCTTGTTCGATCACGGCCTCGTCGCGGAGGATGTACGTCATGTCGATCTGGCCGCTCTTCAACGATTCGTACTGAGACTGCGCACCCGACGTGGGAACAAACCGCACTGTGTCCAGTGGAGGTTTACCGCCCTGATAATCCGTGCGTGCGGCGAGTACCAGTTCTTCGTGCGGGGCGAACTTGGCCAAGGTGAACGGACCCGCCCCGATCGGTGTGAACGCTCTCTCCCCGGTTCCTGAAACCGACCCTGCCTCTCCCCCTGAACTTCGCGCAACGATCATTCCGGGCCCGAGCGACAACAGCGCCGGGAATTGACGCCAGGGCCGCTCGAGCACGAATTCGACTGTGGTGGCGTCGGGCGTCTCGATCCGATCCACGATGTTGAGCCAGGTCTGCGATACATCACCCTTGCCTGCCACGAATCGATCGATACTCCACTTCACCGCTTCCGCGTCGAGCGGACTTCCGTCGCTGAAGGTGAGGCCGTCAGCCAAAGTGACGGTGTACGAGGTGAAGTCGCTGTTGTTCGACAGTGTCTTCGCGAGTTGTGGCACGAAGCTCCCGTTTGTGGAGTCGCTGCGTACCAGCGTGTCGTAAATCGCGGCCATTTCGGTTCCGCCGGTCGAACCGGCGGCTTGCGTTCTCGTGGGGTCCAACGAGGAAGGGAACGAATAGGACCCGAAGGTGAGAACACCGCCGTCGATCCGCTCCCCCACATCTGGGGCGCCCACAAAACCAGCTGCGCCACTACTGCTCGGTGAAGCCGATCCCGAGTTGTCCCCACTGCTCGACGCGCAGCCGGCCAACATCAATGCACCGGCAAGCCCGAGCGCGACAAAGCGAGGGCCGAACCTAATCTTCCTGGTGTACATACGTTCCCAATCTCCGTCAGCGTGTCAGATCTTGACTACCTTCGACGTCGGGATCGGGTGCGAGTCCGCCTTGATCCAGCGCAGCGCCCATGTCCCCTCGGCATGCGAATCGGTGTCGATCCAGTTGCCATAACCCGGATCCTTCGCCGCCACGACGATTGTCATGGTGCCGTCGTCGTTGAGCTTCGCGGTGTGATTGTTGATGTAGATGTTCGTGCGGTTGTAGTCGAGGGACTCGACCCAGAAGTTCTGCAGCACGAAGTTGAAGTACTCGCAGTTCGGAACCTCGGTCTCGATGACCCACGCCTCGTCTTCGGCGAGCTTCCAGTAACCGTGGAAGTAGAAGATCGTCGGATCGCCGCCGGCGTCCTGGAAGTAGTCCTGTCCCCAGTCGAAGATCTCGTTGGTGTGCGGCTGGAATTTGCGCGACCATTCCAGGAAGGTCTCCGCCATCCCCTTCACGATCCCGACGGACTTGGTGAGGCGCTCGCCGATCTCTTCCGGAGTCAACGGGACGAACTCCCCGTCCGGGTTCAGGCATTCGATGGTCAGATCACCGATGACCTCGTTGCGCCGATCCTGGTGAGTTTGCCGAACGGAGATGAGGTTGCTGTCGGGCGCCAAAGGCAGCCAAGCGCCCTCATCGGGCTTGTCGACGCTCGCGATGAACTCGAAACGGCCGTTCTCGTCGACCTCGAGGTCGTGGATATGCAGATCGCCGGTCTGCAGCATGGTGCCGTCGATGTGGTACCGATTTACGCGCGAGCCGAAGGTGATCAGCGGGACGGTGCCTCGGGTGCCGATGATCCGGTAGTTGTACTTACCGGAGATGTTGGCGCGCATGTAGACGTTGTCCGGGTTGTCGGCACCGATCTTCGTCATCATGTTCGGGTTCGGAGCCGACGAGAACTGCGGCCACCGCGGATCGGTGTACTCGACACAGTTGATCGTGCCGTACCGAAGCAACCGACTCAGGTAGCGGACGCCCTCGGCTTGAGTCAGCGGATCCTGAGGGACGATCTCGTCTTCCAGGACCTTTCCGACCTCGAGCAGATCTGCGCAGAACTTTTCCCAAACAGCATTCATGTGAATCTCCTTGTTTCGGTTAGGGCTTCGCCCTGTGCGCCTTTTTGGTAGTCGGCACTACCAAAAAGGCGCACAGGGCCGGAGGGCTTCAGGGTGTGGTGGCGAACTTCGCTTCGACGTCGGCAGCGCTCACGCCGAAATCCTCGAGCGAATAGCGATGCGACGGACGACGGTGCTCGGCAAGGCTGGCCTGATGCGACGCCTCCACCGCGGCGCGGGCGTCGTCTGTGAAGGGCAGGGCGAACTGTGCATAGATCTTCTCGACGGTGCCGACCGCATCGGCGATGAAGTCCTTGTAGTCGACGTCGATGAACTGATCGGGGTTGTAACGGCTACGGGCATTGTTGAAGTTCGCATTCCCTCGCGCCCACAACTCCAGTTGCGTGCGCCCGATGGCCGGACGATCGAAGGCCCTCGACATGTCGTGTCCGCCCTGCTCTACGAGGCTGAAGGTGGACGCCATCGATGTCAACGGGTCCCGGAAGGTCCGAACGAACAGTGCATCCGGATAGACCGACATGATCTCGTCGATCGCGAAGACATGGCTCGGGCTTTTGAGCACCCACCGTCTGTCCTGGTCGTGCAGCCCGATCAACTGCAGGTTCTTCTTGTGCCGCGCATATGTTTCGGTCCAGTCCTGCTCCGCCAGCCACCGGGTGTAACTCGGCACGTACGCCACCGTCTCGAACGCGGTCGAGAGCATCGTCTGCTGCAGCAGCCGCCAGCATTCCTCGACCTCCTCCGCCCCCATGAAATGAACCTTCATCAGGTCTGCCTCGTTACGCTGGCGAGCACGGTAGAAGGCGTCGGAGCGAACGTAATCTTCGTTCTCCGACCACGTGTCGCGCTCGGGGCGCGGCTGCGGCGTCTCGGCGAGCCACATCTCGGCGCCCTGATGCGCTGGGTCGGCACCGAGCAAGCGGTGCAGCGCGGTGCTGCCGGTGCGGGTCAACCCGACCACGAAGATCGGGCGTTCGATCGGAACATCTACGTGCTCTGGATATTTCGCGAATCCGGCCTCACTGGTCAGGCGACCCGCGAGCGCTCCGACGATCATCTTGCGAGCGATCACCTTGCCGTGAGGAGTGAGGTCGGCCTCGTTCTGGAACGACTCGAGGAGAACTCGAAGTCCTTCGAGATAGCTTTCGCTGCCGAAGTTTTCGTACCCGGCCGCCTCGCGCGCAGCCTGGTGCAGGTCATCGATGGAACCGATGCCGTCGTAATCCTGTGTCATGGCTAGTCCTTGTATGAGTTGATCAGTGGTGCGTGTGACCGCAGTTGACGTCGAGACATTGCCCTGTGATGGCCCTCGCTGAATCGGACAGGAGGAAGACGACAGCGTTTGCGATGTCATCTGGCTCCGGCAATCGGCGCAGATCGGCGCCCGCTGCGATCTCGTCGTAGATCACCTTGGGGTCGACTCCTGCCGCCGCCGCCTTCTTCTCGAACATGTTCTTGACCGAGTCCGCCCAGATATAGCCGGGAGCAACCGAATTGACTCGAACGCCCTTGGGACCGAGATCGATCGACAAACTGCGTGCCATTGCCAGGAGCCCGGATTTCATGATGCGGTAGGCCCCGAACCCGGGAAGCTGGTTGCGCAACACCATGGACGTGACCATCACGACGGACCCGTGCGACTCGATCAATGCCGGAGCAAATTCTCTGGTGACGTTCAACGCCGCGAGCAAGTTGATGTCGATGCCCGACTGGATGGACACCACGTCGGCGTCCAGGAGCGGGACCTGCGCGGGTTGAACAAATGCGTTGTTCACCAAGCAATGCACCGCACCGAACTCAGCGACAGTTGTCTCCGCCAACGAAGCGATCGAATCGACGTCGGTGAGGTTTGTCGGTACGGCCAACGCGATTCCGCCGCGGTCTCGAATCTCCCTTGCCACCGATTCCAAGCGCTCGGGTGTGCGGGCAGCCAGAACAACCTTCGCTCCGGCCGCCGCACTCTGCAGCGCAATCGAACGACCCAGCGCCGGGCCCACTCCCGAGACGACGACAACCTTGCCTGCCAGCAGGCCCTGATGGGTCAGCACAGCGCCTGCGGATCGAGAACAACACTCAGGGAGATGATCTTGCCGTTCTCGTCGAACTCGAACACATCGGTGGCAGCGAAGTCAGGGATACCGGCGCGCTGCACCCGAAGCTGCATGGCTGCGTACTTTCCCGTCACCGAAATCGGACCGAGCAGGCTGACTGTGAAATCGACCTGCGCGTTCGCGGTATCGAATTCGCGAATCTCGTCGATTCCGCGGTAGGTCTGGACCCCAGCGGTTCGTGTTGAACTGCGTCGAGCGCAAACAGCGCAACCAGTCCGTCGACGTCGTGACGTCCGAGACACTTGACGTAATCTTCTACGGCAGAAACTATTTCAGCCCTGTCAGGCATGGATGCTCCTCGTGTTCAGGCGGATCAAGAAATGGTTCCGCGGGCGCGGAGATGGTCGACGATCGCGATCGCAGCGTCCTCGGTCGTCGTGACACTGGTGTCGACGTGAATGTCAGGGTTCTGCGGCGGTTCGTACGGCGAATCGATTCCGGTGAAGTTCACCAACTCGCCCCGTCGAGCCTTCTTGTACAGACCCTTGGGATCTCGCTCCTCTGCGACGGCAAGAGCGGTGTCGACGAAGATTTCGACGAACTGTTCGTCGCCGATCAATTCACGGGCGGCATGACGCTCGGCCTCGAACGGTGAAATGAAGGACGCGAGCACGATCAGACCGGCGTCCGCCATCAGTCGGGTGACCTCGGTGACGCGACGGATGTTCTCGACGCGGTCGGCTTCGGTGAATCCGAGGTCTCGATTCAGCCCGTGACGGACGTTGTCTCCGTCGAGGAGGTAGGTGTGCGCGCCGAGTGCGTGCAGTTGACGCTCGACATCGTTCGCGATGGTCGACTTTCCCGAACCGGAGAGACCGGTGAACCACAGAACTGCGGGTTGGTGTCCCTTGAGCCTGGTGTGCGCGGCCTCGTCGACGTCGACGGATTGCCAGTGAATGTTGTCCGATCGACGCAGCGAGTGCGTGATCATGCCCGCACCGACAGTGCCGTTGGTAAGGCGGTCGATGAGGATGAAGCTACCGGTGTCACGGTTGCCGACGTACGGGTCGAACGGGACCGGTCGATCGAAACTGAGGTTGCACACACCGATTTCGTTGAGCGCGAGAGTAGTCGTTGCGGTCTTCTCGAGAGTGTTGACGTTGATCTTGTGTTTCGGTTTGGTGATGCGCGCATTGACTGTGACGGTACCGATCTGGCACAGGAACGGCCGTTCGGGCAGCATGGGAGCCTCACCCATCCAGACGATGCAGGCCTCGAACTGATCGGCTACGGCCGGCGGATTGTCGCCGATGGACAGCACATCACCGCGACTGATGTCGATCTCGTCGGCGAGCGTGATGGTGACCGAGCGGCCCGCACCGGCAACGTCGAGGTCGCCACCCATGGTCACGATGCGCTCGACTGTGGACGTCTTTCCACTGGGGAGCACGCGGATGGGATCTCCGGGAGATACGGTGCCTGAAACGATCTGGCCGGAGAATCCGCGGAAGTCGAGGTCCGGCCGGTTGACCCACTGCACCGGCATCCGGAACGGAGCCGCGGCGGCAGCATCGTCGATGTCCACGCTTTCGAGATGCTCGATCAGGCTTGGTCCGGAGTACCACGGGGTATTCGCACTGCGCTCGGTGAGATTGTCACCCATGTATGCCGACATCGGGATGGCGACGAACCCGTCCAGACCGATCTCGTGAGCGAACTCTGCGTAATCCGCGGTAATGGCATCGAAGACCTCTTGCGAGTAGTCGACGAGGTCGAGTTTGTTCACGGCAAGCACCACGTGCTTGATCCCCAGCAACGACACCAGATACGAGTGCCGGCGGGTCTGAGTCAGTATCCCCTTGCGGGAATCGACAAGGATCACAGCAAGATCGGCGGTCGACGCGCCCGTCACCATGTTTCGGGTGTACTGCTCGTGCCCCGGAGTATCGGCGACGACGAACTTGCGTCGCTCGGTCGTGAAGTAGCGGTAGGCGACGTCGATCGTGATGCCCTGCTCACGTTCGGCGGCGAGGCCGTCGACCAGGAGCGCGAAATCGAGCCCCTCCCCCTGGGTTCCGCTCTTGCGCGAATCGGCTTCGAGCGCCGTCAACTGGTCGTCGAAGACGAGTTTCGATTCGTAGAGCAGACGGCCGATCAAGGTGCTCTTGCCGTCGTCGACGCTGCCGCAGGTGATGAATCGCAGCATGCTCTTGTTCGCATGACGTTCGAGGTACGCCTCGATGTCGTCAGCGATCAGATCCGAGGAAACAGTCATCAGAAGTACCCCTCTTGCTTCTTCTTCTCCATCGACGCGCTGGAGTCGTGGTCGATGACCCGTCCCTGGCGTTCGGAAGTGGTGGTGAGCAACATTTCCGAGATGATCTCGGTCAGGCTCGTTGCGGTCGATTCGACGGCTCCGGTCAGCGGGTAGCAGCCGAGGGTGCGGAAACGAACGCTCTTGAGTTCCGGAGTCTCTCCCGGCAGCAACGGCATCCGGTCGTCGTCGACCATGATCAGCGCACCGTCCCGCTCGACGACGGGCCGCTTGTCGGCAAAATACAGCGGAACGATCGGAATCTCTTCCTGGCGTATGTATTCCCACACATCCAGCTCGGTCCAGTTCGAGAGAGGGAAGACGCGCAGGCTCTCGCCCGGCGCTTTGCGGACGTTGTACATCCGCCACAGTTCCGGTCGCTGCTGCTTGGGATCCCAACGGTGCGCAGCTGATCGGATCGAGAAGATGCGTTCCTTGGCGCGGGATTTTTCTTCGTCACGTCGGGCGCCGCCGAATGCAGCGTCGAACTTGTAGTGATCGAGGGCTTGTTTGAGGCCTTCGGTCTTCCACATATCGGTATGGACAGCGCTGCCGTGAGTGAACGGGTTGATCCCCTGCTTCACGCAGTCCGGGTTGGTGTGGACGATCAGATCGAGATCGCCTGCAGCAGCGGTACTGTCACGAAGTTTGTACATTTCACGGAACTTCCACGTGGTATCGACGTGCAGAAGCGGAAACGGCAGCTTCGACGGATAGAAGGCCTTGCGCGCCAGATGCAGCATCACGGCGGAGTCCTTGCCCACCGAGTACAACATCACCGGGTTCTCGCTCTGGGCAACAGCTTCACGCATGATGTGAATGCTCTCGGCTTCGAGTCGTTCGAGGTGCGTCAGTGTCGCGGTCATCGGCCCAGTTCCTCCAGTGCTTTCGGGGCGAGTTCGGGTCGGCAGATCAGCAGATCCGGCAACCACGGGTTTTCCTGGTTGTAGCGCAGTTCGCTGCCATCGATACGCGAAACATGCAGTCCCGCAGCACGTGCGACAGCAACGGGCGCCGCCGAATCCCACTCGTACTGTCCGCCCGCATGTGCATAGATGTCTGCCTCACCCGAGACGACCGCCATTGCTTTGGCTCCGGCGGATCCCATTTCGATCAACTCCGCGCCCATCGAGTCGGCCATGCGCATGACCGGTTCCGGACGACGCGTCCGCGATACGACGACTCGAACCGGCGTCGCGGCATCCCGTTCGGTTCGATCATCGCTGCTCGAATAGGTGACGCCAAGGGCAGGCATTGCGACCGCACCGGTTGTGAGGACACCGTTTTCGGTCAGTGCAACATGAACGGCCCAGTCCGGTCGTCCGGCCTCGCCGTACTCACGGGTGCCGTCGAGAGGGTCGACGATCCACACCCGATCCGCAGCCAGCCTCGCGAGGTCGTCAGCCCCTTCCTCCGACAGCACTGCATCCGCAGGAAAGCGTCGGGCAAGTTCGGCGACGATGAATTCGTGACTGAGCCGATCGGCCGCGTTCTTGAAAGTCGCGACATCACCGTCGTTTTCGCCGAGGGATTTCCGATGGTCGAGCAGAAGTTCTCCAGCCGCAGCGGCGATGTCGATCGCCGCGCGTTCATCGTTAGTGCGTGTCATAGGTACTCCACAACTGTGTAGATCTCCCGATCGATACGGGAAGAAAGGTCAGGCCGACCGCAGAGTGTCCAGCACTTTGCACTGGCCTCGATGTGGTCTGCGCCATACCGTAACACCAGAATGAACGATGTTCATTCTATTTCGAACAATGTTCATTCTATGATCTGAGTCACATCGAATTCTGGACGGCGCTCGACAACGAACAGTGTTCGATGTGAATTGAGGATGCCGACCACCGCGACTACGGTGATCAAATGAGCAGTACCAGCAGCAAGTCGATCTACGGCGACGCCGAAGTGCGTCGACGCCGAACTCTCGACGCGGCGATCTCGCTTCTGGACGAAGGAGGCTACTCCGCGCTCACGATCCGCGCTGTCGCCAAACGAGCCGGCACCAGCACTGGCCTGATCTACCAGTACTTCGTCGACAAGCAGGACATCTTCGCCGCCCTCCTCAGCGAAAGTCAGCTGGAAATGGCGGACTTCGTGAACTCGCTCCCCCGCGAGCAGGGACTGAGCGCCTTACTCGAGTCCATGATTTCCGAGTTTGCTCGGCACTGGGCACGGGTGGGTCGACTCACCACGACTTGGCGCGACATCGAAGGCATGGCCGGGTCCGACCGAGAAAGCATGCGGGAACTTCACGCATCCGTAGCGGTCTACAACTCGGCATTGATTCGAGCGCTCACCGAATCTGCTGCAGCCGAAGGGAGCCGGTTGATCGACGACCCCGCGTTGATCCATCTCGTGCTCTCCGGACTCAAAGGCCTGTCGGACACCATCGTCATCAACATCGCCAAAGAAGTCACACCCGAGTACTTCGTGAGCTTCTCCGCCCGGGCGCTCGCGCGGTCCATCACGGAGTGACGGACCGACACCTTACGAACGAACGAGGCGAGCGATGGCCGCCTGAGCTTCCTTGATCTTGACGTCCGCTTCCGGACCACCCTGCTTGGCAGCTTCGACGACGCAACCCGCAAGGTGGGCGTCGAGAAGCTTCAGGGACACGGACTGCAACGCGCTCGTCGCGGCGGATACCTGGGTGAGCACGTCGATGCAGTACCGGTCGTCTGCGACCATGCGTGAAATTCCGGCTACCTGACCTTCGATACGACGAAGGCGCTTGAGCAGATCGTCCTGCTCGGGGCTGTAACTACTCATACCGCAACTATACCCCCTACCCGTATGAGGGCTACTGCGATGCGACGAAGCCCACCCGGACGCGGCGCACGACATCGATGGCCATCAGCCCCGCAACCAGAATCGACAACCCGGCGCCCGAGATCCAGAGACCGTCGTAGTGCGTGCTCTCGAACGGTGGAGCGCCCTCCAGTATCGGTCCGAAGTCGGACGTCGTCGTACCCGCTCGCCAGCACACGACCGCCAGAATCGTTGCGGCGACGATACCGAGTACACCGATCCACGTCTTCACGTCGACACGCGGGGATGGCTGTGGCTCAGTCATCGGCAGACCCGTCCGGTTCGACACCAACCACAACGACCTGACTCAACGCCTCGCGCAGTGCCTGATCGTCCTTTGCCCACGCCCGCACCAATCCCCCGGTGGTCAAACGTAAGCCGATACCGTGCCGACGCCTGGGCACTCCGGACAGCTCACCGAGCGCGCGTGCCGTTTCCCACGGTTCCATTTCGTCCTCGTAGGCAGCGTCGTCGGACTCCGGGAACACCTCGGCGATCTCGGTGATCGGCACCTCTTCGGTTCCCTGACGCAACGTGGTCGCGGTCAGAAGTACGCTCGCGTGCCGCCGTGCTGCGATCACCTGCACGTAGACCAATCCGGTGAGGATCACGGCGAACATCGCCAGACCGAACCAATGCACCACCGGGCCCGTGAACAGTTCGATGACCAAGGCGATCAGGCAGAAGATCGGACCGAACGCGATGGCCCACCACCGAGAACCCGGTTCGTAGTACAGAACGTCCGGGCCGATTTCCGGCGCGCGATCAGCCACGGGCAAACCAACTTCGGGTGGTGTCGCGGTAGATCGCGACGCAGGCACAGATCAGCATGACGGGAACAACCAGCGCGAGCACGGTACTGATCCCGGCCACGACCAGCGCGATCTGCAGCACCGCGAACACTCCGGACACGATGACCAGGATCCGTCGGCACAGCGCCCGTCCGGCGCGAGTGGGACCGGCGAGGCCGCCGATCGCGAGGCCGGTCAACAGCAGAACCAGCCCTGACACCCGCACGAAGGTGACGTAGATGTCGATGTTTCCGGCAGAAACGCCTTGATCGGTGAACTGCTCACGCAACGAATACGAAGCGCTGGTGACATTGATCAGGCCGAAGAGTATGAGCAGGAACGCGCTGGCGATCCACAGCCAGAATGCTGCCTCGACAGCCGTCGGGCGCCTGACCTTCGTAGAGATACTCACGGGTTCAAGTGTGCGCTATCCGCTGACGATGCCCGGAATCATGAGCATCAGGAGTGTCACCAGAACAGAGGCTCCGAGGATCGCGAACAAGATCACTTCGGTGCGTGAACCACGTTGGCGCAGTGGCGCGTCGTGGGTGCTTTCCGTACGCAGGGCTTCCTGAGAACTCATCGCGTCCGACCTCTCCCCTACTACTTCAGTGACCCGTTTCACAGTACCCCGAGCTACCTACCGGTTCCCCGCCGGGGGGAAACGAAGAAAGTACGGATTGGACTCTTTTCGGTGCATCATCACGATCGCCCCGACAGCAGCAACTGCCTGCAGGATTTCCGCTCCGCCGAACAGCAGAGTGGCCGCGCCGCCGTCGCCGCCGAGCCCGAAGATCACCGGGATCGCGGAGACCAGCATGAAGACGCCACAGAACGTCAGCAACATTCGAGCCCAGTTCTTGCCGCGACTCATCGCGCGCACGAACAGAAGGAACACCGCGGTGACGATCACGACCAAAACCGCAGAGAACACGATGACCAGTGGGAACATGCCCTCCACGTCGGAACGCGTCAGACCGGCGTCGACAGCTGCCTGATTTCTGAGCATCTCGTCGACGAACATCGACTTCTGCCCGAGCAGCATCCAGATCATCGCGCCGCCCTGGACCAACCCCAGCGCCGTCACAGCCCACCACAACTGAATCGCAGTCACGACGTCCGTCGGCGGCTCGGGTTTCGGCGCAGGTCCCGGGTATCCGTTGTAACCGGGGCCGTATCCCGGGATCTGACCCGTCGGCATCGGTCCGAGTTCGCGGTACGGCTGATTCTCGAACGGCTGGTTCTCGTAGGGAGGTTCCCGGCGGGGCGGTTCCTGGCGCGACGGCGGCCACTGCTCGGTCATGACACCAGCGTATCGGTCGATACCGGCGCAGCCACCATGCGTGACTCCGTCACAGCCATCCGGCAACTTCCGACGCCCAGTACGTGAGGACCACGTCGGCACCGGCGCGGCGAATGCCGATGAGCGATTCGAGAATCGCCGCGTCCCGATCGATCCACCCGTTCTGCGCGGCCGCGGTGATCATCGAGTACTCCCCCGAGATCTGGTACGCAGCGACCGGAACCGGGGACCGGTCGGCGGTCTCACGCAGAATGTCCAGGTATGACATTGCAGGCTTGACCATCACCATGTCGGCGCCCTCGGCGACGTCGAGGTCTACCTCGCGCATCGACTCGCGGCGATTGGCGCCGTCCTGCTGATACGTACGACGGTCGCCTTGCAGTGAGGATCCGACGGCTTCACGGAACGGCCCGTAGAACGCTGACGCATATTTCGCGGCATAGGCGAGCTGGCCGACATCGACATACCCCGAAGCATCGAGTGCACCACGGATCGCAGCCACCTGACCGTCCATCATGCCGCTGGGTCCGAGCAGGTGCGCACCCGATTCAGCTTGCGCGAGAGCCATTTCGACGTATCGGATCAAGGTCGCGTCGTTGTCGACAGCGCCGCCGGCAGTCAACACGCCGCAGTGGCCGTGATCGGTGAACTCGTCGAGGCAGGTATCTGCCATGATGACCGTCGAATCGCCGAGTTCGTCTGCCAGAGCGCGCAATCCGACATTGAGGATTCCGTCGGGATCGGAGGCACCGGACCCCTGGGGATCCTTGTCCTCCGCCTTCGGAACACCGAAGAGCATCAGGCCACCGACGCCGGCTTCCACCGCTTCCACTGCTGCGGACCGCAGCGAATCGAGGGTGTGCTGGAAAACGCCTGGCATGGAACTGATCTCACGCGGTGCGTCGATGCCGTCGGCGACGAACATCGGCAAAACGAGGTGCCGGGGTTCGAGCGAGGTCTCTGCCACGAGTCGCCGGAGCGCAGGAGTGCGCCGGAGCCGGCGAGGGCGATGAGTGGGAAACACGAGAAGTAGCCCTCCTTCGTCGGAACCTGTGAGCGGTTGAGGAGTCCACAGACTCCTCAACCCCTCACGGATGCGCTAGCGCCTTCGAGACTTCTTGCGCGGGGGCGGCAAAGCACCTTCGGCGCGCAGACGAGCAGCATGCTCGGCGAGAGCCTCCACCAGCGGTCCCACCTGCGAGGTCTCGGGCTGCACGTCGACGCGCAGACCGAACTCGATAGCGGTTTCGGCCGTCTTCGGGCCGATGCACGCGACCAACGTGCGGGCGTGCGGCTTGCCGGCGATGCCGACGAGGTTGCGCACGGTCGAGGACGAGGTGAAGCAGACGGCGTCGAATCCACCGGTCTTGATCATCTCGCGGGTCTCGGCCGGCGGCGGCGCTGCCCGGACGGTGCGGTAGGCGGTGACGTCGTCGATCTCCCAACCGCGTTCGCGCAGGCCCTCTGCGAGGGTTTCGGTCGCAATGTCCGCCCGCGGCAACAGAACCCGGTTGACCGGATCGAAAACGTCGTCGTACGGGGCGAATTCGGCCAACAGGCCTTCGCTGGACTGCTCACCGGTCGGGATCAGCTCGGGGTTGATGCCGAACGAGCGCACCTTGGCTGCGGTTGCTTCACCGATGCAGGCGATCTTCACACCGGAGAAGGCGCGAGCGTCGAGGCCGAACTCTTCGAACTTCTCCCACACTGCGCGAACAGCATTGGTGGAAGTGAAGACGACCCACTGGTAGCGACCGTCGACGAGTCCCTTGACCGAACGCTCCATCTGAGCCGGGCTGCGAGGCGGCTCGACGGCGATGGTCGGAACCTCGATCGGGATCGCTCCGTGAGTGACCAGACGGTCGCTCATCTCGCCGGCCTGATCCTTGGTGCGCGGCACGAGGACGGTCCAGCCGTACAGAGCGCGCGATTCCCACCACGACATCTTGTTGCGCTGCGCGACAACCTTGCCGACGGTGACGATGAGCGAGCCCACCAGTTCGGATCCGGCTTCGTTGAGCGTCGCGAGAGTTGCCTCGACGGTTCGCTGCTGACGAGTGGTACCGCGGACGGTGATCGCAGCAGGCGTCTGCGGGGCCAAGCCGTTCTCGACCAGCGCGCTGGCGGTCTCGGCGAGATGTCCGGACGTCGCGTGCAGGACAAGCGGTCCCGGTGCAGCGGCCAGAGCAGCCCAGTCGACTTCACCGCGAACGTCGGCCTCGGTGTGACCCGAGCCGAGCGCCATGCCGGCGTAGCTCGGCACAGCCGAACCGGAAGGCAGACCCGGGAGAACCTCGAACTGAACCTGCGTGCGGGCGACTGCGGTGACCTCTGCGATCACGGAATCCGTGGTCAGCGGGTCGCCGGAGACCAAACGCACGACGTCGTGACCGTTCTTGGCCTCGTGCACCAATGTCTTTGCAACCTCGGCAGGCTCGCCGAGTGCCGGACGCACGTCCGCGATCAGCTCGCCGGTCTCCTCGTCGCGGCCCATGTCGATCCCGACGAGTGCGACGACGCCCTTGTCGACATCCGGATCGGTGAATGCCATTGCGGCGCCGGTGAGGACGTCACGTGCGCGAACGGTGAGCAGGGCGGGGTCGCCCGGTCCCGATCCCACGAACAGGATCCGTCCGGGAGTGTTCTTTCGGACTCGGGTCATCGGTGATTCTCCAGTGCGCTGTATCGAAATGGGAACTTGGTGCAAGTGCAAAGTGGGGCGTCAAACATCGGCTGCCTCGCCTGTAGTCACGTTCATCAACTCGCGGGCGCCGAGTTCGAGTAACTCGCGCGCTACCGCTCGGCCGAGTTCCTCGGCCTTGTCCGGCGCACCCACGGCGCCGGTACGGATGACGTCCGAACCGTCGATGGCGGCTGCGCAGCCGCGTACCGACAGTTCGTCGAAGATTCTGCCGTCGTCGTCGAGGGATTCGACGATCTCCGCGATCGCTCCCACCGGAGCGGTGCAGCCGGCTTCCAACTCGGCGAGCAGGGCGCGCTCGGCCGTAACTGCCGCCCGGGTACCCGCGTCGTCGTGCTCGGCGAGGATCGCCGCCAATTCCGCATTGGCAGAAAGGCATTCGACGGCCAGAGCACCCTGCGCCGGAGCGGGGAGCATCTGCACGGGCTCGATGTTCTCGGTGATGAGATCGAGCAGACCGATACGAGACAGGCCGGCGCGAGCGAGGATCACGGCGTCGAGTTCACCGGATTCGACTTTGCCGAGACGGCGCTGCAGGTTGCCCCGCAACGGCACGATGTCGAGGCCGAGACCGAGTGCCTTCAGCTGCGAAACACGGCGCGGCGCGGAGGTTCCCACCTTGGAACCGGCCGGAAGCTCCCCGAGGACCAGACCGTCACGGGCGACCAGCGCGTCACGCGGATCTTCGCGTGGCGGAATCGCCGCGATGACGAAACGCGGGTCCTGCGCGGTCGGTAAGTCCTTGTAGGAATGCACCGCAACGTCGACGCGGTTGTCCAGCAAGGCTTCTCGAAGCTCTGCCGTGAACACTCCGACGCCGATCTTCTGGACGGGATCGGTGGACTGGTCGCCCTTGGTCTTGATGATGACCAACTCGGCGGGATGTCCGGCCGCAATGAGGGCATCGCGCACGGTACCGGCTTGCGTGGTCGCGAGAAGACTTCCGCGAGTGCCGATCCGCAGCGGGCTCCCCGATCGAGGGGTGGTGACGCTCATGCCTGCAGGTCCCTTCCAGTGCGGTCGCCGTCCACCAGATCGGTGGGTGTGGCCACGGCCGCGGGAGATCCGGGGCTGAGTTCGAAGAGTTCGCGCAGCGCTGCTGCGTAGGAGTCGCCGCCGGGGGCCGACGCCAGTTGCTTGACGCGCACGGTCGGGGCGTGGAGCAGCTTGTCCACGACGCGTCGCACGGTGCGTGCAACCTCGTCGCGCTGCGGATCGTCCAGGCCGGGCAGACGCGAATCGAGTCGCATCAGTTCGGCTTCGACGACGTCGGCGGCGCGCTGACGCAAAGCCGTCACGGTCGGAGTGACCTCGGCGAGGCGCTGTCCGGCAAGGTAGGTCGCAAGCTCGCCGGCGACGATGGTGCGTGCGGCATCTGCGTCGGAGGCGGCTGCGCCCGCCGCTGGATCACGCTGCAGCGTCTCCATGTCGAGAACGGTCACACCCGGCAGGCCGGCGACGGCGGGATCGATGTCGCGCGGCAGCCCGAGGTCGCAGATGACGAGGTGCTTGGTGTTGTCGCGATCGGGCTCGGCGAGTGCGCGGTGCACATCCGCCAGGGTGACCACTGCCCCGACCGCGCCGGTACAGGTGACCATGACATCTGCCTGCGCCATCGCGGCCGAAAGCTGATCGAAGGCAACACCGTCGGCGTCGACGCCGTTGGAGCGTGCCGTCTCTGCCAGGTGCTCGGCGCGTTCCTGTGTCCGGTTGACGACGACGATGCGTGCGATTCCGGCGCGGGTGAGATGCGCAACCGACAGACCGCCCATCGAGCCTGCACCGACAACCACGGCAGTGCGGCCGACCAGGCCGCCCTCACCGATGATGCCCGCTGCACGATCGAGAGCCACGGACACGACTGATGCTCCGGCGGAGTCGATTCCGGTTTCGGAATGCACTCGCTTGCCGACGCGCAGTGCCTGCTGAGCCAGTTCGTGGACGACGCGTCCGGCGGCCTGCTGCGCATCCGAAGATGCGTAGGCCGAACGGATCTGGCCGAGGATCTGCTGTTCGCCGATCACCATGGAATCGAGGCCGCTGGCCACCGCGAAGAGGTGCTCGACGGCTGCTTCGCTGTAGCGGACGTACGCGTGAGCGTGCAGCGCTGTCAGGTCGAGACCTGAATGGTCGGCCAGGATTTCACCGACCTCGGTGAGTGCACCGTGGAACGCGTCCACCACCGCGTAGACCTCCACCCGGTTACAGGTGGAGACGATCATCGCTTCGGAGATGTGCGAAGACGCCAGAAGCTTGTCGATCAGCTTCGGACGATCGGTGTCGGTGACAGCTACTCGCTCGAGCACCGGGACGGGCGCGGTTCGATGCGAGACCCCGACAAGCAGAACACTCACGGCGCGATCACTGATCCGTTTCTTGTCGAACCTGCTCCGACCGGAGCGGGTGAACTGGTGGATGGGACTGACGAAGCGGATGCGGCGTGAGCCACTCGTACTCGCGGCGCGCTGGATGCCTGATCGGCATTGCGCGCACTGTTGAAGGAGAGAACCTGCATCTCGACGGCTAGATCTACACGTCGCAGTTCCACGTGATCGGGAACGTCGAGGGCGATCGGCGAAAAACTCATGATGCAGCGCAGCCCGGCGCTGACGAACTGGTCGCACACGCCCTGAGCTGCCTCGTCCGGTGTGGAGATGACGCCGATGGTCGCATTCAGTTCACGGCAGGCGACGGTCAGTTCCTCGGTGCTGCGCACGACGAGATCCCCGACTCTGCTTCCGATTCGATCTGCGTCACTGTCGAAGAGTCCGACCATCTCGAAACCGCGGCGGCTGAATCCGCCGTAGCCGACCAGCGCCTTGCCGAGGTTTCCGACTCCGACGAGAACGACCTTGTGTCCACGATCGAGTCCGAGTGCACGCTCGATGCGGATGCGGAGCCTGTTGACGTCGTACCCGACGCCACGGACACCGTTGGGTCCGAGGAACGACAGATCCTTACGCAACTTCGCTGATCCGACACCGGACGCCTGCGCGAGTTCCTCGCTCGAGACGATGGAGGTACCCCGGTCGGACATCACTCCGAGGACCCGCAGGTATGCGGCCAAGCGCGTCACCGTAGCCTGGGGGATGACGCGATCCTGAGCGATCGGGTCGGTAACCGAGGCGCTGGAAGCGTCGGTGACGGAAGAGCCCGCAGCGCCGGTGACGCGCTGAGCCACAGGCTCATGCGTCTGGTGCGGTTCGGTCACGTCGCTGGCTCCTCGTCCGGTCGACACGACTGTCGACCTCCACGATGCTCCGGGGGAATGTTCACACCACGGTAACCGCTTGTGAACCCATGCACAAAGTTGCTCGAGACGGGTTCGATGTGCCGTTCACCTGCAAAGCGGCTCCGCGGACAACTTTGAGGGTTGCCTTACTTGCGTAAATCGTCACGAAGGCGCTCCTCGTCGACTTCCCAGTAACCGTGCTCGCGTCCGTCGAGAAGAATGACGGGCAATCTGTCTCCGTACTCCGCTCTCAGCTCTGGATCCGTCGCGGCAGCTTCGTCCACGTCGATGCACGTCAATTCCAGCTCGAACTCGGAACAGACCCGTCGCAGGACCTCCGCCGCGCCGACGCAGGACGCGCATCCTGCGCGTGTCAACAGGGTCACTTCATGCGTAGCTGCAGTCATCGACGCATACCTTTCTTCTACGGGGACGCCATCTACTTGATCGGTCGAGTGTGCCTCCGGAGCCCCACTCGGTGCCAAATCGGCGGAGAGGAACGTCACACACCACAGGGAAGGTCACCATCCAACCCATCGGGCCTCATCGCGGAGGATAGGCTGACTCGAAGAGTTCTCTGCTCGAGAATGCAACACGGGAGGTGCGGGTGCCTGCGCGATCACTACCGAACGGCTCCGGATTCGGATCAGGGCTTGCCGGGGTCATTCTCCCCGGACGTCGCCATGTGAAGAATCCGCTGGGCCCGAGTGAGTCGGAAGTTCGAGCCAATCTCGCCGGCGAGGCGAGCGCTGACGCAGCTCTGGCATTGCACGAAGCTGCCAACCCCACAGAACCGGAAACCGGCGAAGAGCCCCCGGCCGTTCCGCGCGACCTCACGGCCGCCGCATTCTTCGACGTCGACAACACCATGGTGCAGGGTGCGTCGATCATCCACTTCGCCCGTGGTCTCGCTGCACGAAAGTATCTCAAGACCTCGGATCTGGTGGATTTCGCGTGGAAGCAGATCAAGTTCCGAGTCACCGGCCGAGAAAGTAGTGACGACGTCGCCGAAGGCCGCGAGAAAGCACTGTCCTTCGTGGCCGGTCGATCCACCGCCGAACTCGCCCGCCTCGGCGAGGAGATCTACGACGAGGTCATCGCCGACAAGATCTGGCCAGGCACGAGGGCGTTGGCCCAGATGCACCTCGACGCCGGACAACAGGTGTGGTTGGTGACGGCAACTCCGGTCGAACTGGCTCAGGTCATCGCCGAGAAACTGGGATTGACCGGCGCCTTGGGCACTGTCGCCGAGAGTGAGGACGGCGTCTTCACCGGCCGACTCGTCGGCGACATCCTGCACGGCATGGGCAAGGCGCACGCCGTACGGACGTTGGCGGTGCGTGAAGGACTCAATCTCAAGCGCTGTTCCGCCTACTCCGACAGCCACAACGACGTTCCGATGCTCTCGTTGGTGGGGACACCGGTGGCGATCAATCCCGACGCAGATCTTCGTGAACTCGCGAAGAACCGCGGGTGGGAAGTTCGCGATTTCCGCACCGGACGAAAGGCCGCCAAGATCGGCGTACCGACGGCGCTGGTGCTCGGAGCGGTCGGCGGGGCGCTCGCGGCAATTCTCGCCAGGCGCAAAGAACAGAACGCCTGAGCGGGTTCGGTCCGGATCGAGCAGCGATCCGGACCGAACTCAGCCGAGAAAGACGTTGCGGCGCTTGGCCAACAGTCGATACAGCGTCTGCTGAATGGTTTCCCGGACGTGGTCCGTGACCTCGAACAGGACCATCGGATCGTCGGCGGCACCGCTCTCGAAGGTGTCGGTGACGATGGGCTTTCCGAACTCGATGTACCACTTCGACGGCAACGGAACCAGGCCGAGCGGCCCGAAGTGCGGAAACAGCGGTGTCACCGGGAAATACGGAAGACCGAGAACGCGTGCGAGTGTGGTGAGATCACCGATTTTGGGATAGATCTCCTCCGAACCCACGATCGAGCACGGAATGATCGGAACACCGGTTCGCATTGCGGCCGACACGAAGCCACCGCGCCCGAACCGCTGCAACTTGTACCGCTCACTGAACGGTTTCCCGATGCCCTTGAATCCTTCCGGGAACACGGCCGCGACTTCACCGTCGTTGAGCAGACGCTCGGCGTCGGGGTTGCAGGCCAACGTATGACCGGCTTTGCGCGCCAGTCCACCCACCACTGGCATCTCGAATGCCATGTCCGCAGCCAACATTCGCAGTGGACGATGCGCTGGATGGTGATCGTGCACGGCAACCGACGTCATCAGTCCGTCGATCGGGATCACACCGGCGTGGTTGGCGACCACAAGCGCTCCCCCGGTGAGGGGAATGTTCTCGATCCCACTGACCTCGACGCGAAACCACTTCTCGAACAACGGGCGCAACATCGGCATGACGACGTTGTCCGCGAAATGCGGGTCGAACCCGAACTCGTCGACCTCGTAGTCGCCGGACACCCGACGTCGGAAGAATTCTGCTGCCGAGGCGATCTGGTCGACGATCGCCGACCTGGCCGAATCGACGAACGTGCTCTCACCGCCGTGGTCGGCCGCCGAGGACACTCCGGACGGATGCCGGCGCTCACTTTGTTCACGGATGTCACGCTCTGCACCGGTGACGGACTCACGCGAACGGGAAGTTGCCGACTTTCCGGTGTGAGTTGCGCTGGGCCGCAGGGGAATTACCTTCGCCACGTCAGTCACCCCTTCACCGCACTTCGTCCCGACAGCGGCATGTGCATCACATCTGCACTTGTTGCCGCCGCGGCGGCGTCACCGCCGAGAATGGTGGTCAACGCATTCTCCGCCCGATCGATCCACTCGGACTTGATGATCCGGCGCGTCTGCATCGCACGCATGAAATCGTCGAGTGCTTGCATGGTGGTCCATCGCGGCTCGAACCCCAGCTCGCTGCGCATGCGAGTGGTGTCGAGTCCGCAGCCGAACCGGAAGTACTCGAGTTGCTCGTCGGTGTACAGCCTCATGGACGACCCCACCAACGCGCTCCCGACGCTGCGGAACAGAGCGAGCGGCATGGGAACTTCCACCCTGCCTGCCCGGCGGATCGCCTGCGACATCATGACCACTCCGTCGCCGGCGATGTTGTACGTACCCGAAGCGTGTCCGATGGTCGCCTTCTCCAGCGCCGCGAGGGCATCCTCGACGTGGAGCAATTGCAGGCGCGCGTTGCGCCCGACGATGGTGGGCACGAGTGGGGCGGTGACGTAGTGCCCGACGGTTGCAGTCAGCTGAGGTCCGATCAACGGCGCCAACCGCAGAATCCCGACCGAGATGTCCGGGCGCCGACGCCCCATTCCACGGAGGTATCCCTCGATCTCGAGGCTGTCGCGGGCATATCCGCCCGGCGGCCGGCGGCGCGCACTCATTTCTTCGGTGAACTGAGCGGGATCCTTGGCACTGCACCCGTAGACGACCGAAGCCGAGCGCAGGATCACCTTGCGAACCGTCGGCGCTTTCTGGCAGACCGCGAACAGTTGCATGGCGCCGATGACGTTCATGTCCTTCATCGCGGCGCGGCTGCCGGCTTTGGGGGCTTTCTGAAGCGTCGACGCGTGCACGACGGTGTCGACCTCGGCGTTTCGGATCACTTTGCCGATCAGCGGATTGCGGATGTCTGCTCGCACGAATTCCGCGCGGCCCATTCTGCGCATCATGTCCTTGCTCGGACTGACGGCGTCGACGGCGATGACACGCTCGATCGACGGATTCTGCGCAAGCCTGGTCACCAGGTAGCCGCCGAGAAATCTGCTCGCCCCGGTCACCAGTACGACGCGAGGCGTCGTGCCCCCTGAAGTGTTGTCACCTTCAACCACCAAGTACCCCCATATCCAGTAGAAACGCGCTCTGCCGAAGCGTCCCTCCCGCGATTTTCCCCCACTTTACGGGCAGAGGGGGTCCCGCGCTGACTACCCAAATTTCGGCCATTCAAGACAAACCGCCCAGCCAATGAGACGTGGCACACATCGCTTCCCCCCGAATATGTTGATGCCCGCCACCCCGGAAGGGGTGGCGGGCATCAACAGGTACTGCTTATTTACCGAGTTTCCTGCGCTGTACTCGGGTACGACGAAGCAGCTTGCGGTGCTTCTTCTTCGACATGCGCTTGCGACGCTTCTTGATCACTGAACCCATAGCGGGTGTCCCTCACGTTCTTCTCTAGCGTTCCTGCGCACGCCGGTCACGTACGCCTGCGCCAAGCAATTGGCGCCTGGCCCTCGTTTTAACTAGCTCAGCGCCTTACGACACCAGCTTGCTGGTACGACAGTGACTCATCGTACCGGTGTGGAGTCACTCGGCATAAACCGAGCCTCCGGCACAGCAACCGCTGTGCCCGCGACTCGGCTCACGCCGAGGTCATCCTCTTCGAACCGGCTGGTCAGCCGGCATCGAAGTACGAGGTTTCGAGGTAATCGTGTACTGCCTTCGCATGTACACGGAACGAACGGCCCACTCGTACAGCAGGCAATTCGCCACTGTGTACCAACCGGTACACAGTCATTTTCGACACCCTCATCAAAGTTGCTACCTCAGCAACAGTGAGGAATTGCGTGCCGGCCACTGCCGGCTTTCCGTCGTGGGACGAACCCATGGACGGCTTGTTTGCAGACACCATTAATCCACATACCTCCAGCACGACTCGCGCCGCCGGCTTCCCCTCCGGCGGAACAGACACGTACGTACTAAGTCGAGCTTAGCTGCACTGGTGGGGTTAAAGCGACGGGTGTGGCTAAACGGACGACTAATCCGCAGCTGCACCCATCGCGGCCGAGCGCGACTTGGCGGCATCCAAGGCATCGAAGAACGCCGTCCGCAGGCCGCCCGCTTCGAGCTGACGCAGTGCCGCAGCCGTCGTTCCGCCCGGTGACGTCACCGCGGCGCGAAGATCCGTCGCGCTGTCGCCGGTGCGATCGAGCATCGCTGCGGAACCGACCATCGTCTGCACCACCAATTCGGTAGCGACCGGGCGCGTCAGGCCGAGACCGACTCCCGCGTCGATCATCGCTTCGGCGACCAGAAAGAAGTAGGCCGGGCCGGAACCGGAGACAGCCGTGACCGCGTCGATCTGCGATTCGGGAACCGTGACCACCTTGCCGACGCTGCCGAGGATGCCGCGTACGAGCTCGAGATGCTCGGCCTTGACGTGCCGTCCGGGCGAGAGCACGCTCACGCCCTCCCCGACCAACATGGGGGTGTTCGGCATGACGCGGATGACCGGGAACCCTGCGGGCAGACGCGTTTCGAAGAATCCCGTGGGGATTCCCGCCGCAAGGGAAACGATCAATTGTTCGAGGTCGCCGTCCAGATCGACCTTCGTCAACGCCGTGAGCGCTGACTCGACGTCGTTCGGCTTCACCGCGATGACGATGACGTCCGCACCCTCGGCGGCATCGGCGACCGTGCTGACGCGGATGGAGTATTCGGCGATCAATTCGTCTGCGCGAGGCTGATATTGCTCGGCGACGACCAGATCCTTGATGGCGTGGCCGGCCTGCAACAGCCCGGAGATCAGCGCCTCGCCGATCTTGCCGCCACCGATAATCGCAATTCTTGTCATGGCGAACAGCCTGCCACGACCGCAGCGATCGACCCTAGCGGGGCATCATCGCCAATTGACGACTCTGGACGACGACTGCGCCCGTCGAATCGAGAACAGCATGATCCTCTTCGAACCACGTGCTGCCCAGAACATCCGAGCTCGCCCGCACGCGAAGCCATCCCGGCGTCGGCAGGCGGCGCAGGTACGTCGTCAACTGCACGGTCGGCGCCCACCCGAACAGGCCGCGGTTCATCGTCACCGGCGCGCTGATGTCACCCGCCATGATCGCGAACAGCACAGCGGTGTCGAGGTCGTTTTCGTCCTCGGGTCGAGGACGGACCCACATCCTGACCTCGGCCTCGCCTTGGCTGCCGGTCAGGAAGTGCGCCGAGGTGGTGTCGATTCGCATGTCGCAACCCTGACCGACATGCACGACCTGCGCCATCGGGTGATCGCCGATGACTGCCACCGCACTCTCCGGCGGTTCCGGTGACATGTCGTCGATCGACGAGGCCGTGACGAAGGTGGGGTCGCCGTCATCGGGGAATCCGAGCGTGACCGCCGCGCGAACAGCGCTGCGGCCCGCCTGGCTCAACTCGACGTCGAACAACGCGACCTGGCGTCCCTGCTTTCGGACGATCACCTCCAGTTCGACTTCACCCGGATCTGGGGCTGACAGATAGTTGGCGCTCACCGCGAGTGGCTGCATCTTCAGAAGCGAGTCGTTCTCACCTGCGCCGTCTCGCAGACATCGACGCGCGGCCGCGGCGCACACAGCCATCATGGAACCGCCGTGCACTTTCGGCCCGATGGTCCAGATCGAATCGATCGTTGCGGTGTATCGCCCGTCGCCGAGCGAGGTGAGGCGATTGAGATCTTGAAAGGGACTGGTGCTCATCGATTTTCCTGTTCGGTGCTTTCTCGGTGTTGCGGGAAATGTCGTGCGGCCAAATCTTGGTGCGCCAGGCGTCGCAAAGCTGTCAGGACGGGTTCGTACATGGCGGTTCCGAGGACCGCATAGCGAATGCCGTCCTCGGTCGAACTGGTAGGCATCAGCTCGATTTCCACTTCGGCAATCCCTCGGATGTGGTCGCCGTAGGCGCGCAGGCGCTCGTCCGAGAGACTCAGTCCTGCATCCTCGAGGCCGATCAGTGCCCGCTCGAGGTGCGCGACCGCCACGTACCTCGGCTCGAAAACCTGACCGAGAAACTCCAGAACCTTGCGAGCTCTGGGGAACTCTGGATCCGGTTCAGGTTCGACGTACGGGGGTAGTTGCGCGATTGCGCGGCCGAAAGTCTCGAATTCGGATCGCTCGTCAGTGTCCACCAGTTCGAGCACCGCGCGAATCCGTGGAATCGCGAGTCCCGCCCCGGCCAGGGCCCTGATCAACGCGAGTCGCCGGACGTGCTGTTCGCCGTACCTCGCTCCCGTTGCGCTGGTCGGCTCACCCGGCATCAGCAGACCTTCACGGAGGTAGTACTTGATAGTGGCCAGTGCAACGCCGGACTGTGCGGCCAGTTCGGAAACCTTCACCGCTCCTCCGTCCAACTCGCTCGACCCATTACTGGATAGTGATGCTATCCAATGGGGGCCGAGCATCGGTAAGGAGGACACGCCTTGCGCTAGGGTTGAACCTTCTTTGCGCACACCACCAGAAATTTCCGAACGGAGCGAACAGGCGGAATGACGGATTTGCAGTCGGAGGCTCAGCCCGACGAACAGTGGCGCATCGTGGAACCACTGACGCTGACTCCCCTGCTCACCGCCGCACTCGAGGTGTTCCACGAACTCGGTTACCACGGAGCGTCGGTTCGTGACATCGCAAAACGTGCCGGTGTCACCGTGCCGACGCTGTATTACCACCACGGCAACAAACAGGGCATCCTCGTCGCGCTGATGGAACCGGGCATCGAGAACGTCACCGCACGCGCGAGCGCTGCGGTCGACGCTGCCGGACCGTCGCCGACGGCACAGTTCGGCAATCTCGTCGAGGCGTGTGTTCTGCACATGACCAGTCGCTCCGACATAGCCTTCCTCGATTCCGAACTGCGATACCTCGAGGACGCGGAACGAAAGAGCTACGCCGCCAAGCGAAAGAAGCTCGAGAACCTACTCGTCGACGTACTGACGGCAGGCGTCGAGAGCGGTGAGTTCACGGTCCCGGACATCACCGGAACGGGCCGTGCGCTACTGGGAATGTGTCAGTCCGTCGTCCTCTGGTATCGACTCGACGGACCGCAGACTCCGCGCGAAGTCAGTGTTCTCTACCGCGAGATAGCCCTGAAAGCCGTCGGCGTCACTTCTTGAGCACTGAACTTCCCGGCATGTCCGATTAGCCCTTAACTGACGAACGTCACACCTGTCGGCTGACACCGAAACCGGGACGCGCCCACGGTCGCGGGTCCACACTTAGAAGCAGAGATGCGCGGGGTGGATCCGCAGACCGAGGGAGTTCTTGACGTATGGCCAACAGCAATCCATTTGTTCCTCCTAGCGCGGTCGACGTCGACCTTTCCGCGGTCGCCTGGGGGGCGAACCGCACGATGTCCGACTTCGAGACTGGAATGTGGCGGATGGAAGAGGCGCAGCCGCAACTGCGCTCACCGATCGTTGCGGTGGAGGTTCTCGATCGTGCCCCGGACTGGGATCGACTTCTCGACGCAGTCGAGTGGGCATCGCACGTGGTTCCGCGTATTCGTATGCGAGCAGTGGAACCGGCAATGCAGCTGGGCAATCCGGTGTGGTCCGTCGATCCCGAGTTCGACATCGGCTACCACCTACGACGCGTCCGCTTACCTGCACCGGCGGACTTCGATCACGCACTGCGCATGTGTCGTCACCTTGCGACGGAACCATTCGACAAGGCTCGACCGCCGTGGAGCGCGCTGCTCATCGAAGGTCTCGACGACGGTCGCGCCGTGTTCGTGGTCAAGACTCACCACTCCATCACCGACGGCATGGGCGGCATCCAGATGATGACGCTCCTGCACAGCAGACGCCCGGACCCCACTCCGAACAAGCCCGACCGCACACCGCCTGCTCCTGAGCATCTGTCATCGGTGGGCGCCTTCGGCGAGGAGGTCGTCAGCGAGATCCGGCGTGCGCCCTCGCGTATCGCCAAGCTGGTCCGCGGTGCCACCAATGTTGCGACCACGGCAATCTCGAGTCCGATCACGACAGCTTCCGAGGTCCTCGGTTACGCCAATTCACTCCGCAAGATCGTCACTCCCCCAGCTCGTTCCGGTTCCCCTCTGCTCCACGATCGTGGTCTCGGACGGTGGTTCGGAACTCTCGAAGTGGGTGTTCCCGAGCTCAAGGCCGGAGCAAAAGCTGCCGGCGGCTCACTCAACGACGCGTACGTCGCCGCTTTGCTCGGCGGCTTCCATCGCTACCACGAAGCCTTCGGACAATCCGTCGACAGCATTCCGATGGGTATGCCGATCAGCATGCGTACGGGCGCAGACGCCAACGGCGGCAACCGGTTTGCAGCCGTTCGCTTCAACGGCCCGGTCTCCGAAACGGATCCGGCCAAACGCATCAGGCAGGTGCGAGAGATCGTTCTGAGTCTGCGTGAGGAACCGGCGTTGGACGCTATCGACGTCGCCGCCCCGATCCTCGCTCGCCTGCCGAACTATCTACTCGCGAACTGGTATCTGTCCCAGTCGACAGGACTGGACCTGCAGGCCAGCAACGTCGCCGGCGTACCGGTACCGGTCTATCTCGCCGGAGCGAAGATCGAGCGGATGTTCCCGTTCGGCCCGGCGCCCGGTTGCGCGGCAATGGCGACACTGGTCTCCCACGTCGGGGTGTGCTGTATCGGAATCAATCTCGACACCGCTGCGATCACAAAACCCGCGCTGCTGATGCAGTGCTTGCAGGAGAGCCTGGACGAGATCGTCGCTCTCGGAGTCACAACGGAAGGTGCGTGAGTCATGAGCGAGAACACGACCAACCCGCGCGTGTACCTCACCGAAACCATGACAGAGGCCGAAGCCGGCGTGCTGCGAAAGTGGCTTGCCGACAAGGCAAGCTCATCCGAAACTCGGCCGGTCACCGTCAACATCACCGACAAGACCCTGGCAGAACTGGCGGCACGGACCGACGACCCGATGCTCGCACCGCTTCGCGTGGTGTGGATTCCGGACACCCATACCAAGCACAACGTCGCGGTGCGACTACGTGATGCGCTGGCACCACGCGATCCTCTCCACCCCGGACGCGGTGCACAACGCAGAACCCTGCGCACCGACCCCTCTCGGTGCCAGGTCATCGAAGGTGAACCCGCACCACTGAGCGATCTCGAGCGTCGCCTCGAAAAGAGCGGTGGCGGTTCGCTACCGGAGTTCATCCGACGGCAGGCCGCTCTGGCACTCGAACGAGCCGAATTGGGCCTACTGGGTGGCCAGTACAAGGTGTCACGGTTCGTCGTCGACGAGATCACCGACACCCGCCGATTCGCCACCGAGGTCATGGCTTTGGCCGACCGGTTGAACATCGCCGTCGCCGAAGTCGATCGCCGCGCACGTGAAGCTCTCGAAGAAATGGTTGCCACCCAGAGTCGCCAAGCCATCGCGGTGTGGGATCGCCTGGGCCGCTACTTCGCTCGCGCCTACAAGCTGGACGTGGACACGAGCCGCTTCGAGGAACTCCGTGAGCTGAACAAGGAACACTCACTGGTCTTCCTCCCCAGTCACCGTTCGTACCTCGATCCCCTCGTCCTGCGTCCGGCGTTGATCGCGAACGGCTTGCCGCTCAATCACGTCATGGGCGGCCTCAACATCAGTTTCTGGCCCATGGGCTCGATCCTCAAGCGCAGCGGCACCGTCTTCATTCGTCGAAGCATCGGCAACGACGAGGTCTACAAGTGGTCGATGCACGAGTACATGCGCTATCTGCTGACCAAGCGCTTCAATCTGGAGTGGTACATCGAAGGTGGACGCGGACGTACCGGGAAACTACGCCCGCCGCGCTTCGGTCTCCTGACCTACCTGACCAAGGCATTTCAGGTCAGCGGAGCGTCCGACGTGTACCTCGTCCCGGTTGCGCTGAGCTACGACCAACTCTACGAGGTCGGGGCCATGGCTGCCGAGGCGCTCGGCGCCGAGAAGACACCGGAAGGCCTGCGCTGGATGGTGGGTTACGTACGCGCCCAGGGAAAACGCAACGGTGTCGCGCACGTGACCATCGGCCGGCCGCTCTCACTCGCGGACGCACTCAGCCAGGAAACCGATCAGCGCCTCGCCATTCAGAAGGCCGGCATCGAGGTGTGTCACCGCATCAACGAGGTCACCCCGGTGACCGTGTCTTCACTGGCGATGTTGGCGTTCCTCGGAATCGAAGACCGGGCGTTGACAGTTCGTGAACTCACCGCGATTCTCACGCCGCTGTTCGGCTACATCACCGCGCGAAATCTTCCGATCGCCGGCGACGTCGAACTGTCCGATCCGCGTGTCATCGAGAAGGCATTGCAGACACACGTCGATTCCGGGGTGCTCGAGCGCTTCGATCGGGGCGGCGAGCAGGTCTTCTACCTCGGCAAGGACCAGCATCTTGTCGCTGCCTTCTACCGCAACAACACGATTCACTTTCTTGTCGTGCGTGCCATCACCGAACTCGTACTTCAGGCAGCCGTCGAAGAGCGGTTCGAGGACCCCATCGGGGACGGGTGGGCAGAGGCCAAGCGCATCCGAGATTTGTTGAAATTCGAGTTCTTCTTCAGTGACCGGGACACGTTCGAGCAGGAGATGCGGACCGAGCTGACGCTGATCGACCCCGAGTGGGAAACCGTCATGGCCGACGACAAACGAACCGAGCACATGATCGAGACGGTTCGCCCGTACCTCGCGCACCGCGTGCTCCAACCGTTCCTCGAGGCGTACCAGGTTGTCGCCGATCAGCTTGTGCTCGCGCCGATTTCGACATCGTTCGACGAAAAGTCGTTCATCAGCAACTGCATCGACGTCGCACATCAGCGTCGACTGCGGCAGCAGATCGCCAGCAACGAATCCGTCTCCGGTGAGTTGTTCGCCACCGCACTGAATTTGGCGCGCAACCGTAACTTGATCGAAGTCGACGACGACGGAGTCCGGGCCCGGCGCCTGGCATTCGCTGCCGAGATCAAGGTTCAGGTCGAGCGCCTGCGTCACCTTCGCGCACTCGCGCATGCACGACTCGATCAGGTGGCGATGCCGGTACCGGACGCCGCTGCGGTAGTGACCATTCCAGAAGCAAACCGAGCGCCCGCCGCGAACGAGGAAGTAGGACTGTGACCGGACTCGAGCGTCTGCACTCCGCCATCGAAGCCGCCCCGCCCGGGCCCGGAACGATCGCCGCCTTCGACCTCGACGGCACCTTGATCAGCGGGTACTCGGCCAGCGTTGTGTACCGAGACCGCCTGCGACGCTTGGATATCAGCGTCGGCGAACTCTTGCGCACCACCGGTGCCGCGATCGACACCCAATTCCGCGGTGCTGACGTCGGAGCACTCATGGACATCGGCGTTCGAGCCTTGGGCGGCCGTACCGTCGAGGAACTGAACGACTGGGGCCGACGGCTGTTCAAGCAGGAAATCGCCGCGATGATCTACCCGGAAGCCCGCGGGCTACTGGCGGCACACCGGCGAGCCGGCCACACGATCGTGATGGCTACGTCGGCGACTCCGTTCCAGGCCAAGTACGTCGCCGAAGATCTCGACATCGAAGACGTGCTGTGCACCGAACCCGAAGTCGTCGACGGCATGCTCACCGGCGAACTGTCTTCGCCCGCACTGTGGGGGCCGGCCAAGGCCAATGCCCTTGCAGGCTATGCCGAGAAGATGGGCGCCGATCTGAAGAACGCGTTTGCGTACTCCAACGGTGTCGAAGACGTCTTCATGCTCGAGGCCGTCGGTCGACCTGTCGCGTTGAATCCCGATCGTGGTCTGGCCAAGATCGCGTTGCGCAATCACTGGCCTTCGGTCAGCCTGCGTAAACCGCAACGAGGCGCAACACCGATCTCCACGATCCGAACGGCGACGGCCATGGGCGCGCTTGCTGCCACCGCCGCCCTCGGTGCGTCGGCAGGCATTGTCACCGGGAACCGTCAACTGGGTGCGAACCTGGTCGGCACGTACGGCCCCGACATCTCGCTCTCACTGCTGGGCATCGACGTCGAGATCGACGGCGAGCACAACGTGTGGGATCACCGCCCGGCGGTGTTCATGTTCAACCATCAGAGTTCCCTGGACATGTTGGTCCTGGGCACCGTGATCAAGCGTGACGTGACCGGCGTCGCGAAGAAGGAAGCGGCAAGCGATCCGCGGTTCATGCCCGTCGGTGCACTGCTCGACGTCGCCTACATCGACCGCACCGACACCACGAAGGCGAAGGCTGCACTGCAACCGGCAGTCGACAAGCTGAAGAATGGTGTCTCGATAGTCATAGCTCCGGAGGGCACCCGTTCTCCGACGCCACGTCTGGGCCCTTTCAAGAAGGGTGGATTCCACTTGGCGATCCAAGCCGGTGTGCCGATCGTGCCCGTGGTGATTCACAACGCGGGTGAACGGATGTGGCGCAATTCGCTTGTCGCCCATCCAGGCCCGGTCTATGTCTCGGTGCTCGATCCCATCTCGACCGAAGGCTGGGAGACCAAAGACCTCGACGCACACGTCGAGAAGGTGCGCGCGCAGTTCGAAGCTGCGCTACTTGCCGGCCACCGCTGAGCGTGCCAGGTGCTCGCGTGCAAACGCGAGCGCCTGCGCCAGCATCGACGACCGCTCCCGCCGGGTGCGCGCGTTCTGTGTGTTGATCTCGATGACTGCCTGGCCGCTGAATTCGCTCGCAGCCAATTGCTGACACAACTCCGCGCACGGCTGTGAGCCATGCCCCGGAATCAGGTGCTCGTCCATCGACGCCCCGCGACCGTCGGCCAGGTGCAGGTGCTCGAGCCCCTTGCCCATACGGGAGGCCAACTCCAGGGCATCCATGCCCGCCGTCGCGGTGTGCGACAGGTCGAGTGTGTAGTGAGCATGATCGGAATCGGTCGGGTCGTACGACGGACTGAACGCGGACAACGCTGCCCCTGGACCGCCACGTTTACGCAGACGCTCCGCGGACTTGTCCTTGCCGCCGAAGAAGCTGTCGGCGCGCATGGGGAACATGTTCTCCACCGCCACAACGACGCTGCTCTTCGATTCGAGTTCGACAACCTGTTCCGCGAAGCCTTCGGCGTACTTGCGCTGCCACCGGAACGGCGGGTGGACGACCACCGTCGTCGCTCCCAAGGTTTCGGCGGTGCGCACCGAACGCTCGAGCTTCTCGACCGGATCGGAACCCCACACGCGCTGCGAAATCAGCAGACACGGCGCATGCACCGCCTGCACCGGAATGGCGTACTTGCGAACGAGGGCGGCAACAGCACCGATGTCCTGACTCACGGATTCGGCCCACACCATCAGTTCGACACCGTCGTATCCGAGATCAGCGGCGTAGCGAAATGCTGCTTCCGTGTTCTCCGGATATACCGAAGCCGTCGACAGGCCGACGGCTATCGGCCGACGAATCATGCGCTGCGATCCCCCGATCATCGTCCGATCAACCCGAGGTCAACAAGAACGCCAGTGGACCGAGCGTCACGATCATGCCGACGACCACCGCGATCACGAAACTCGTGATGTCGTCCGTCTTCCGCAGAACCCGCACGACAGCAACCAGGCCGACGATCACGATCAGCGCGAGCACCAACGCCACCCACGGCAGCATGTCCCACAGCTTCTCGAAGCCCTTGAACATCGCGCCGCCGACGATCAGTGCAACAACCACCTGACCGGCAAGCACTGCCCATTCACGGATCGAGTTACGCTCGCCTGCCTCTTCCGCTGCCGGTTCGGCTTCGACATCGGACTCCGCGGCGGCACTGGTCTTTTTTGCACCGTCATCGACAGCCGGCGCCTTGACCAGATCGACCACGGCGGTGGATTCGGCCTCGCCGGCATCCGCGTCTGCAATCTTGTCGATCAGTTCGGTGCTCTCTTCCGGCGCGGCCGGAGCGGGAGCGGTCTGTGCAGGTGCCTTGGCGACGGGAGTGGGGACACGCGGCGGCAGGATCGGCGGACGCAACGACGGCGACTGCGTTGCGGCGCGCTCCTGACGCATCAGGTCGCCCGCCAGGGTCTGACCCGACAGCAGGGCTGGTTCCTGCGTTACCTGCGTCGGTGACGAGGAGTTGAGCGGTGCCCGGCTCACCCACTGCCCGGGCGAGGACTTCGAGGTCTGTCCCGGCGAACGTGTGGAAGTCGGCTTCGGAGTGGTGACCGGCGGCGCAGCAACCGGCTTCGACTCACCCTTGGGTGCCTGCGGCTCGTCATCGTCATCGTCGTCGTCGAACGAGACGGCGAAGGCTGCGGTGCGATCGGCGGGAACCTTCGGTGCCGGTTCGACTGACTTGGCGGTTTCCGCGACAGCCTCGGCCGGCGCTGAAGGTGCAGAGTTCTCCGGCGCAGCGGTTTCCGGCGCAGCGGCTTCAGGCTGGGCTGCTGGTTCGTCGGACTCGGGCTCGGCGGCCGCGCGCGATCCCGACTGGCGAACGATCGGGATCTCACCCGTCAGTTCGGCGACGGAGATGCCACCGGCTACGCCGCGCCGGCGTCGTCCACCTCGGGATTCGACGCTCTGACCGTTCCGCTTGAGCAGTTCCGCTACGGAAATCTGCTGACTGTCCTCGGTCATCAAGCACTCACCACCAATTCACCGCCCATTTCTGTGTCGAGCTTTCGCAGAATCAGACCCTCACGCAGTGCCCAGGGACAAATTTCCAGTTCGTCCACTCCGAGCGCCCGCATGGTTGCCTCTGCGATGAGCGCGCCGGCCACAATCTGCTGTGACCGATCCGAGCTCACTCCTTCCAATTCTGCACGGTCCGCTGCCGTCATCCTGGATATGAAGGCTATGAGTTGCCTGAGTCCGCTGGAAGTCAGGGTCCGTTTTGCCCGGGGGCCTGCGGCAGAAGGGGCCGCGCCGGTGAGCCGAGCCAACGATCGGAAGGTCTTCGAAGTCCCGACCGTGCGGTCCCAGTCGCCGGCGGCGCGCAGTTCCTTGGCTGGTCCGACCAACTCCGCGTCCAGCCAGTCGCGCAATACAGCGACCCGGCGCTTGCCCGGCGGATCAGCCTGTAGCCAGTCGCGCGTCAACCGTCCGGCACCGAGTTGCAGTGAGAAGGCGACGTCCGGATCCTCGTCACCACCTGCGGTGAGTTCGAGCGAGCCGCCGCCGATGTCCAGGTTCAGGATGCGTCCGGCGCTCCAGCCGTACCAGCGGCGCACGGCCAGAAAGGTCAAGCGGGCTTCGTCGACCCCGGACAGAACCTCGAGGTTGACTCCGGTCTCGGCGCGGACGCGGGCGAGTACGGCTTCGGAATTGTTGGCGTCACGGACCGCGGAAGTGGCAAAAGCCATCATTTCCTCGCACCCGGACGTCTTGGCGATACCGGCGAATTCGGAAACCGTCGAGACCAACCGATCGGCTCCTGACGTGGTGATATCGCCGCGGTCGTCAGTGTTTTCTGCCAGCCTCAACGTGGACTTGGTCGAGCTCATGGGTGTTGGGTGGCCGCCCCGATGGGCGTCCACAACCAATAGATGGACGGTATTGCTTCCGACGTCGAGTACCCCTAGTCGCACATCGCCACGTTACTGGGTCTACGGTCGGCCCTTGTGACAGCAGGTAACCCAGACCGGTCCCACAAGATGACTCCGAGCCCCGAGGTCGATCTCGATTTCCCGCGCGAATGGGTCGAATTTGTCGATCCGGATAACTCCGAACACCTCATTTCCGCTGATATGACGTGGTTGCTCTCGCATTGGACCTGCGTGTTCGGCACGCCGGCGTGTCAGGGCATCATCGGAGACCGCCCGGACGACGGTTGCTGCTCGCACGGCGCTTTCCTCTCCGATCAGGAAGATCAGGACAAGCTCGATGCGTCAGTGAAAATGCTCACAGCCGAAGACTGGCAGTTCATGGAAAAGGGTCTCGGCAAGAAGGGCTACGTCGAAGAAGACGACCTCGAGGACGAGCCCGCGCTGCGCACCCGCCGCTACAAAGGAGCGTGCATCTTCCTCAACCGGCCGGGTTTTGCCGGAGGCGAGGGCTGCGCTCTGCATTCCATGGCGCTCAAGAAGGGCATCGAGCCGCTCGAGGTGAAGCCGGACGTGTGCTGGCAGCTACCGATCCGCCGCACCCAGGACTGGGTCGACCGGCCGGACGGCGTCCAGATCCTCAAGACCACGATCACCGAGTACGACCGCCGAGGCTGGGGTGAGGGCGGCGACGACCTCGCCTGGTACTGCTCCGGCTCCCCCGACGCTCATGTCGGGGAGCGGCAGGTCTGGCAGTCCTACGGGCCCGAGTTGACGGAGCTTCTCGGAAAGCGCGCGTACGACGAGCTGGCTCGCCTCTGCAGGCGTCGCGCGGGCCTCGGCCTCATCGCAGTCCATCCGGCGACCACGATCGCTCAGAACAAAGCTCAGGGCTGACTCAGCCTGAACAAAAAGAATTCAGCCGCTCACACGATCGTGTGAGCGGCTGAATTCTTCTCGACATTTCCTCCTCGACATTTCTTCTCGACGAGGTTCGATCACGCTTCGAGCTTGTAACCCAACCCACGGACCGTGACCAGATGTTCCGGCTTGGCCGGATCCGATTCGATCTTCGAACGCAACCGCTTCACGTGTACGTCAAGGGTTTTGGTGTCACCGACGTAGTCGGCGCCCCAGACGCGGTCGATCAACTGTCCGCGGGTCAGCACCCGACCGGAGTTGCGGAGCAGGTACTCGAGGAGGTCGAACTCCTTGAGCGGCAACGTCACCGGGTTACCCGCGACCTGCACGACGTGGCGCTCGACGTCCATCCGTACCGGTCCGGCCTCGAGCACCCCGTTGTCGGAGGCGAGGTCCGCCTCGTTCTCCACCCCGCGGCGCAGCACCGCACGGATGCGAGCGATCAGCTCGCGCGCCGAATACGGTTTGGTCACATAGTCGTCCGCACCGAGTTCCAGGCCGACAACCTTGTCGATCTCACTGTCACGCGCCGTCACCATGATGACGGGAACGCCGGAGCGCGACCGCAGCGCCTTGCAGACGTCCGTGCCACTCATGCCGGGCAGCATGAGGTCGAGCAGGACGATGTCCGCTCCGGAGCGATCGAATTCCGCCAACGCCGACGGTCCGTCGTTGACGATGGTGGTCTCGAAGCCCTCCTTGCGGAGCAGGAACGCCAGCGGGTCCGCCAAGGACTCCTCGTCCTCCACGATCAGCACACTCGTCATCGTTTGGCCTCCATGCCGTTTTCTCTACTGCCTTGTTCTCGTCTGCCGATCCGCGTGGAACCGGCGGTTCCCGCGTCGTCAGAGTCGATGTCGTCGTCCGACTCCACGTGTGCCGGTATCTGCAACGTGAAGGTAGACCCTGTACCCGGTTTGCTCCACAGTTCGATGGAGCCGTTGTGATTGGCCGCGACGTGTTTGACGATCGCCAGCCCCAGACCGGTTCCACCGGTCTGCCGTGACCGCGCCTTGTCCACGCGGAAGAATCTCTCGAACACTCGCTCCTGGTCCGCTTTCGCGATGCCTTCTCCTCGGTCGGTGACTGCGATCGCGACATTGTCGCCGCGCACCGAACGACTGACGGACACCGGAGAACCCTTGGGCGAGTACGCAATAGCGTTCTCGATGAGGTTGGACAATGCCGTGACGAGGAGAGTCTGATCCCCGAGCACTTCCAGCCCACTCGGATGGTCGGTGGTGACCGTGATCCCGGCGGCCTCGGCCGACAGATTCGACCTCGACAGTGCTTCGGACACCACGGTGTCGACGTCGACCACGTCGAGATCCGGCAGCTTCTCGGCACCTTGCAGACGCGAGAGTGCGATCAACTCGGTGACCATCTTGCCCAGACGAATCGACTCACCGAGCACCCGTTCGCCGAAGTGGCGCACCGATTCCGGGTCGTCAGCGGACTCGAGCAGCGCCTCCGCGAGCAGGCTCATCGCACCGACCGGCGTCTTGAGTTCGTGGCTGACGTTCGCGACGAAATCGCGTCGGGTCGCCTCCATGCGGACCTGCTCGGAATCGTCGTCGGCGAACAGGACCACGAAGTTGCGATCGTCCTTGCTGAGCAACCGGGCCGTGCCACGTACCGCGATCTTGTCGCGGCCCCGCTGAGCGGTCTGCGCCGTCAGATCGACCTCGACGGGTTGACCCGTCCGCAGAACTTCCTGAGCAGCCCGCCAAGCTCGCTCGTCGACCAGACGATTCTTGACGAGACCGAGTTCCTCGGCGCGAGGATTGAAGAGCACGACGTCGTGAAAACCGTCGACGACGGCGATACCGCTTTCCGAAGCCAACACGATGAGGTCGAGAACCTGGGACATCGTGAGCCCGGTCTGTTCGTCCGAGCGCTGACTCTGGCGCGACGACAGCCTGGGTACCAGCACCCCGCCGACGAGGTAGCCGACCAAGCCGGCGACCACGACCAGCAGCACTGCAATCACGACACTCACGGCGCAATCGTACGTTCGCGCGAAGAGTCGGTTACGGCGGGTTCGGACGTTCCCACCCGTGTAATCCGCCAGGTGGACGGCGTTGGTTCGTCGTTCATCTGCTGTTGGCCGAGGCCCCCCGAAATCACTGTTCGGGGGGCCTCGACGCACATCATCGGGTTGCTACTTTCCGCCCTGATTCGCCACCGCGGCGGCGCCGGCAGCTGCGGCCTCCGGATCCAGGTAGGTGCCGCCGGGATTGAGCGGCTTCAGGTTCTCGTCGAGGTCGTAACGCAGCGGGATTCCGGTCGGGATGTTCAGGCCCGCGATGTCCTCGTCCGAGATGCCGTCGAGGTGCTTGACCAACGCACGCAGCGAGTTGCCGTGCGCGGTGACCAGCACGTTCCGACCGGCGAGCAGCTCCTGGGAGATGGTGTCCTCCCAGTACGGGATCAGACGCTTGACGACGTCGAGCAGGCACTCGGTCAAGGGAACCTCGTCGAGGTTCGCGTACCGGGGATCGGTGTCCTGGCTGTACTCGCTGCCGGCTTCGATGGCGGGCGGCGGGGTGTCGTAGCTACGACGCCAGAGCATGAACTGCTCGTTTCCGTACTCTTCCTTGGTCTGCGCCTTGTTCTTGCCCTGCAGAGCGCCGTAGTGACGCTCGTTGAGGCGCCAGTCGCGGACCACGGGGATCCAGTGGCGATCGGCGGCGTCGAGCGCGAGGTTTGCGGTGCTGATCGCGCGGCGCAGCAGAGACGTGTAGAGAACGTCGGGCAACAGGTTGTGCTCGGCGAGCAGTTCGCCGGCGCGCTTGCCCTCGGCCATGCCCTTGTCTGTCAGGTGTACGTCCACCCAGCCGGTGAACAGATTGAGTGCATTCCATTCGCTCTCGCCGTGGCGGAGCAGGACCAGGGTTCCGATACTCATGGCGTTCATCCTGGCACGAGTACCGGAACCCTTCTTGATCAACCCTGTCCGGAAATCAGCTCGGGGCTACTTCCGCAGTTCGCAGATCCTTGCGGAGGATCTTTCCGGCCGCGGATTTCGGCACGGTGCTGATGAACGAAACCTGGCGAACCTTCTTGTGCGGCGAGACGCGCTCGGCGACGAACGAGATCACGTCGGCTTCGGTCAACTCGGCGCCGTCCTGGAGCACCACGAATGCCTTCGGAACCTCTTCGCCCTCGGCGTCGAGCACGCCGATCACTGCGGCGTCGGCGATCTGCGGGTGGGTCAGCAGCAAGGCCTCGAGTTCCGCCGGGGGAACCTGGTAGCCCTTGTACTTGATCAGTTCCTTGAGGCGGTCGACGATCTTGACGACGCCGTCGCCGTCGACGGTCGCGATGTCACCGGTGTGCAGGTAACCGTCGTCGTCGAGGGTGTCCTTGGTGGCCTGGTCGTTGCCGAGGTAGCCGAGCATGATGTTCGGGCCCTTGCACCACAGTTCGCCGGGCTCGCTGACGCCGTCCGAGCCGAGAGGCGGGTACGCGACCTCTTCGCCCGTTCCGGGGTCGACGAGCTTGCATTCCATGTTGGCGATGGTCGGACCGCAGGTGTCGAGCGCGATGTCGTCGCGGTCGAACGGGATCGCGTGCGAGACCGGGCTCATCTCGGACATGCCGTAGCCCTGGCGGACGTGGCAGTTCAACCGGTCGGCGACGGCCTTGCCGAGCGCCGCGTCGAGCGGGGCCGCACCGGAGAAGATGGTGTGCACGCTCGAGAGGTCGTACTGGTCGACGAGCGGGTGCTTGGCCAGCGCGACGGCAACGGGCGGTGCGACGAAGATGTACGTCGACTTCTGCTCGGCGACGATCCGCAGGAACTCGACGAGATCGAACTTCGGCATCGTGATGAGGCTCGCGCGGCGGTAGAGCGCAGCGTTGAGCAGGACAGTCATGCCGTAGATGTGGAAGAACGGCAGGACCGCGAGAATCTTGTCGTCGGTCTCGATGCCCATCCGCGGAATGATCTGGCAGACGTTGGCCACGAGGTTCCGATGGGTGAGCATGACCCCCTTGGGTCGGCCGGTGGTGCCCGAGGAGTACGGCAGCACCGCGAGTTGGGTGGCCGGGTCGAAGGAGATCTCGGGCGCCGCTGCGCCCTCGCCGAGCAGATCTCGCAGCGAGAGGTGGCCTTCGGCCCCGTCGAGCACGAAGACGTTCTCAGCGGGGATACCGACCTGATCAGCAGCGGCCTTTGCCTGCGGCAGGAGCGGCGAGACGGTGAAGAGGAACTTGGCCTTGGAATCGGTGAGCTGCTTGGCGATGTCCTCGGCGGTGTAGAGCGCGTTGATCGTGGTCGCGACGCCACCGGCACGAAGGATGCCGTGGAAGACGGAACCGAAGGCCGGGACGTTGGGCGAATGCAGCCCGACCACGTCGCCGACGGCGAGTCCGCGCGCTGCGAGAGCGCCTGCAACGCCGTTGATCTGTGCGATCAGCGAAGCGTATGTGGTGACTGCGCCCGAACTGCCCTCGACGAAGGCCGTCTTGTCGAGGTCTGCGGGGTCGGTGTTTCCGAACAGGAAGTCGTAGACGCTGAGGTTGGGGATTTCAACGTCGGGGAACGGACTCTTGAAGCTCACTGTGCTCCTCGAAAAGTTGCGCGGCGGGGTGGTGTGACCAACTTACTGTGACTCACGGGAACAGTATTATTCCGTGACGACAGTCACAAGTAAAGGCCACTTTACGTGACACATCCGCGATGTGTCTCACCCCGCTCGATCAGCTCTGCGCGGGCTCTTCCTCGATGAGGTGCTTGAACGGTTCGAGATTCGCCAGCGACTCACCTCGCGACACCCGCCACGCCCACTCACGCTTGATGGACGAGGAGAAGCCGAGTTCGAGGATGACGTTGAAATCGCCGTCGGCGGCTTCGAGAACCTGACCGAGCACTCGGTCGAGTTCATCGCCGGTCACGGCATGCTCCGCGATCTTGCCGACCAGGTAGATGTCCCCGACCTTGTCGAGTGTGTACGCCACCCCGTACAGACGGCGGTTGCGCTTGAGCAGGAACTTGTAGACGCCTTCGAAGTTCTCGTCCACCTTGCGGCACACGAAGGCCTCGACCCGCACACCGTGATTGCCGACGGTGAGCAGAGTCGACGTCTTGAGTTTGTGTTCACCGGGAAGTTCGACGATGAAATGCGCGTCGTCTTTTCTGGTGAAGTCGAGTTCACGCTCGGTGAGGGCCTGCTCGATGGTGTCCGAAATGCTGCTCATGTACGCACTCCCCCGGTCCGGCGCAGACGCCACAGACCCCGCGCACGGCGGGGCGAGAAGTCGCTGGGACCGGTTCCGTTGTTGTAGTTGACTGCGGCTTTGCGATAGCTCTCGAGCAAACCGTCCGCGGTGTGTTCCCACGAGAAATTTTCGGCGTGACGCGGTGCCTGCGCGGCGAGTTCGGCCAAGCGCGTCGGTGCTGTCACCAAGGATTCGAGGGCGCCGGCCCAGTCTTCGGTGCGGTGTCCTTGAACCAGCAGGCCTGTCTCCCCGTTGCGTACGGCTACTCCCAGTCCGCCGACGTCGGCGGCGATCACGGGAGTTCCGCAGGCTTGAGCTTCGATGGCGACCAATCCGAAGGACTCCGAATAGCTCGGCACCGCAACCAGATCCGAGGCACGGTAGACATCGGCGAGACGCTCCGGAGCCTGCGGCGGCAAGAACGTCACCTGCGCTGTGATGCCGAGTGAGCGTGCCAGTTCGATCAGCACGTCCGGCCGCGCGAGGCCAGTTCCCGACGGCCCGCCGACGACGAGGATGCGCAACGGCAACTCGGGGCGACGGCTGATCACTTCGGCGGCAGCACGCAGCAGAACGTCCGGCGCTTTCAGAGGTTGGATCCGGCCGACGAAAGTCACGACGACCTCGCCCGGGTCCAACCCCAACGACGCGCGGGCGGAATCGCGATCGCCCGGTCGGTAGCGGGTGAGATCGGCGCCGGGAGCCACGACGTCGATACGCGTGGGATCTGCGCCGTACAACTCGTGCAGCGCCTTGGCTTCGTCGGTGGTGTTGGCGACCAGGCGATCGGACTCGGCGACTACTTGCTGCTCGCCGATCTGACGTGCTGCCGGCTCCGGGGTGTCTCCCTCGGCAAGCGAAAGATTCTTCACCGCCGCGAGGGTGTGGGCGGTGTGTACGAGGGGCACGCCCCAGCGGTCGCGGGCCAGCCAGCCGACCTGACCGGACAACCAGTAGTGCGAGTGAATCAGGCTGTAGTACCCGGGCTCGTGGCGCGCTTCCTCCCGCAGAACTCCTGCGACGAAGGCACACAGTTGAGTCGGCAGATCCGCCTTGTCCAGCCCTTCGAAGGGACCAGCAGCAATGTTCCGAACCCGCACTCCGGGAGCGGCGTCCACCACAGGTGCGTCGGCCGAGGACGTCGCGCGGGTGAATATCTCCACCTCGACGCCACGTTTGGCGAGCTGAATGGCGGATTGCAGAACGTAGACGTTCATCCCACCCGCGTCACCGGTGCCGGGTTGCGCCAATGGCGAGGTGTGGACCGAGAGAACGGCCACCCGGCGAGGGCGCGAAATGTGCATGGGCGTCACGACTCCATACTGCCCCCTCACCGGGCGCGAACTCTAACCGAGGCTCGAGATGAAGGTTCGCACTTCGGACACGAATCGTGTCGGATCCTCCACGAACGGGCCGTGATTGCAGCCTTCCCAGTACGACGCCTGGGACTTGGGAATCAGTTCCTCGGCGTGCTTACCTGCGCTCACGTCGACGACGGAGTCCTCGGTTCCGTGCAGAACGAGAACGGGGATATCCAGGTTGCGGAGCAAGTCGTCGTGACCGACAGCACGGTTGAACAGTGCTGCGCGCACCCGCGGACGCGTCGAGAGGCTGTACCCGAACAAGGCCTGCGACGCTGCACCCTTGCCCTCGGGTGGGCCGGTGAGAGCATTGCCGAAGGCGCCGAGTGCACGGATCGCCTCGCGGGGATCTTCGGACATCGCGCCGGGAACTGCGCTACGCATCGCGGAGCCGACCTTGCCACCTTTTTCGCCGCGCCCGATGCTGGTGATCGCCCCGACCAGAACCGCACCCGCCACCGCGCCGGTGCCGTGCGCTGCCAGGTAATCGCAGATCACCAGACCGCCGTACGACCAGCCGAGCAGGATCGCGTTCTCGGTGACGCCTTCTGCCGCGAGAACAGCCGCGACGTCGCCGGCCCAGTTCGCGGAATCGTCGTATCCGGTTTCGGGAGCATCGGAGTAACCGTGGCCGCGCAGATCGACAGCGATCAGGCGGTAGTCCGCAGCCAGGTCCGCGAGGACCTGCTCGCCCCAGCACTGCGAGGACTGAGCCCAGCCGTGCAGCAACACCAGCGGGGTCCCCGCCGAATTTCCGGTTACTCGATAGACGATGGACGTGCCGTCGACGCTGACGGCTTCACGAATAGACATGCCGTCACGATAGAGGCTGCGACTGCGGCGCCGACGGCGAGCATGTAGGCCGACGGGACGCCGTAGCGATCGATCAGCTGTCCGGCCAGCGCAGACCCGAGCGCCACGCCGACGCCGAGGCCGGTAACCGTCAGGGTCATTCCCTCGGTGAGCTTTTCCGGCGGGACGATCTGTTCGACCAGGGCTGTCGCGATGATGAGCGTCGGTGCGATGGTCGCGCCCGCCAGCACGTAGGCACCCGCAAGTGCGGCCACGTTTCCGACCAACAGAAGCGGGACGCTGAGAACGGCGACCGCCGAGGACGCGATCATCAACTGCCCGCGCAGCGATCGCGCCGGGTGCATCGACCCGAAGATCAGTCCCGCGATTCCCGAACCGCCGGCGAACAGCGCGAGGACCAGCGTCGCCGACCCCGGCGAATTCTGTTCCTTGGTGAACGCGATGGCGCCGACGTCGATGACGCCGAAGATCGTTCCGAGCATCACCATGATCACGATGACGATCCACATCACGTGGTTACCGAGAACCGATCGTCCGCGGCCGGGTCGACGCGGATGCACCTTCGGTTCGGTTCTGCGCTGTATGACCAGCAGCAGGGTTCCGGTGACCAGCAGGATCAACCCTGCCAGTGGTCCAGCCTCGGGGAAGAGCCCGATGCTCAGACCTACCGAGATGACCGGGCCCGCCACGAAGCAGAGCTCGTCCACCACCGATTCGAAGGCGAAGGCGGTGCGCATCTGAGGTTTTCCGACGTAGATCGCGACCCATCGGGCGCGAATCATCGCCCCGATCGTCGGCGTGGCGCCGCCAGGCACAATCAGCACGAACAGCAGCCAGTCGGGAGCTTCCATCCGGACTGCGAGCAGGAGCGCCCCGATCGCGGTGACGCTCACGGCTGCGGCAATCGGCAGGACCGCTCGCTGTCCGAAGCGGTCGACCGCACGCGAGACCGCGGGCGCGATGATCGCCGACGAGAGCGCAAAAACCGCGGCGAGCGCGCCGGCGAGCGCGTAGTCACCACGAAGTTGCGAGATCATCGTCACGATTCCGATGCCGATCATCGCCATCGGCAGCCTTGCGACAAATCCGGCGGCCGAGAAGGCGACCGACCCCGGGGCCGAGAATATCTCGCGGTAGGCGCTCAGCAGGCCTTTGTTGGTGGATTCGCTCATGTCAGCTTCTCGTGCACTGAACAAGGTTCACAGAGCCGAGGCCGACTCGACAAATCGTTTTCACTGTGCGCTCGGGTTGACCTGTCGGTAACTTGCCTTACGATTGCGCGAATGAGTGTCCTGGTGTGTTTCCACGCCCATCCCGATGACGAAGTTTTCACTACGGGCGGCGTGATGAGAATGGCCGCCGACGCAGGTCACCGCGTCGTAGTCGTCACCGCTACCGACGGTGCTCTCGGTGAATTCCCCGACGGACTGTTGGACGAATACGAGACGTTGGCTCAGCGCCGCAGCCGTGAGCTCGAGGCGTCCACCGACGCGTTGGGTGCCAGTCGCGTCGTGTCCCTGCACTACCCGGATTCGGGGATGGTGGGTACGCCCGAGAACGAGAATCCGGAAGCGTTCTGCAACGTCGACGTCGAGAAGGCCGCCGAGCGTCTGGCCGAGGTTCTTCGTGAAGAGAACGCCGATGTCCTGACCATCTACGACCCCAACGGCGGATACGGCCACCCGGATCACATCCAGGTCCACCACGTCGGCGTTCGTGCTGCAGAACTCGCGGGCACGCCGTTCGTCTACGAGGCGTCCACCAACCGCGATCACATGAAGATGCTGATGCAGGCCAACCCCGAGTGGACCGAGGAGGCGCAGCCGCCGGACATCGAATCGTTCGGGCTTCCGGCTGACCAACTCACCACCGCGGTCGATGTCAGTTCGGTGATCTCGTCCAAGCGCGCGGCCATGTACGCGCACGCAACGCAGGTCGGCGATTTCGGCCCGTTCCTCGAAATGCCGACGGAGCAGCTCGCCGCGGCATTCGGCACCGAGTGGTTCCGTCGTCGCAACGCGCCGGAAGGGCTGTCGGAAACCGCCCTGCCCCTGTGAGTCACCGCCCTCGATAAACCGAAGTCCCGACGGAGGTTTCGGCGGCTCGTTAACATCGGTAGGCATGGACCTCGAACAACTTGTCGCGAGCATGCCTTTTGCAGTTCACACCGGAATTCAGTTGGACAGCGCGGCACCCGAACAGGTTGTCGGCCATCTGGATTGGGACAGCCACCGCACCACCGCCGGCAACGGAATGCACGGCGGCGCCTTGATGACGCTGGCAGACAGCGTCGGCGCCGTCTGTGCATTCCTCAATCTGCCGCCCGGCGCAAGTACGTCCACCACCAGTTCGTCGACCGTGTTCACCCGCGGGGTTCGTAAAGGCACGGTCACCGCAACTGCCCGTCCATTGCACGCGGGACGCAGCACCATCGCGGTCGTGACCGAGATCCGCGACGACGAGGGCCGCCTCGTCGCTCAGGTCACCGCATCACAGGCAGTACTGGGATCGTGAAGCTTCCCGCGTACCGCGCTTCGGGTGCCACCCTGCCGTACGGCAATCTGCTTGCCTCCCATGACGTTGCGATGGAGGGTTACTTCTGGCGATTCACGATGCCAGACAGCGGGCGGGTGGTGATCGCGCTCGCCGGAATCAACAAGTCCGACGGCGGCAACTGGTCGACGCTCGGTCTCGCGGCACATCCAGGCGGATTCCTCCGTACTGCTGAGCACCCGAGCGGATCGGCCGATCCCCGTATCCTGGGGGCCTACGCCGACAACGCTTTCCGCGGCAATGCCGATCGACTCCAGGTCGATTTCGGCGACAGTCATCTCGACGTGCGGATCAGTAGTCAGCGATTCTGGCCGCACCGCCGCTTCGGGGGATCGAGTTACTTCCAATCAATTCCCGCACTCAATCAGTACTGGCATCCGTGGCTGCTCGGCGGCCGGGTCGAGGGAAGCGCCGTCATCGACGGGCAGAGCTGGGATCTCACCGGAGCGCAGGTGTACGGCGAGAAGAACTGGGGAAAGGGAGGATTCCCGGAATCCTGGTGGTGGGGACAGGCACAGGGGTTCACCGATCCTCGAGCCTGCGTGGCGTTTGCCGGCGGACAGGTCAGCGCCGGACCTCTGCGCACCGAAGTCACCGCCGTCGTTGCCGCGCTACCGGACGGAACGGTATTGCGGCTGGGTAATCCGCTGACGTCACAGGTGGAGACGACGGTGTCCGACGATCGCTGGACTCTTCGCGGCTACAGCCGGAAGTGGAGCGTCGACATCGACGGGACCGCGCCCATCGCCGACGCACACATCCTTCCTGTTCCGATACCTGCCGAGCGTCGAAACGTGCCAGGAGCGCTCGAGCATCTCGGTGGAACCATGTCGGTCATCGTCCGCCGGCGCGGCACCATCGTCTGGAAGGACAGGTCACGGTTGGCCGCTCTCGAGCACGGCGGATTGGATCGGGCGCAGGCCGAACTCACTCGGCGGGAACAGCTCTCGCAAGATCGATGAGAGCAGAGGCCGCCGGATTCTTGCCGCCCGACGAACGCCAGACCAATTCCAGCCGAGATCGTGCTTCCGGTTCGAGATCGATCCGATGCAACTCCCCCACTGTCGACTCCGGAAGCACGGCCATTCCCAGCCCCTGCGCTGCCAATGAAACGATGATGCCGAGGTTGCTTGCCTCGAGCGCAACCGTCGGCTTGGTGCCGGCTGCGGCGCACGCGAAGTCCAGACACGTTCTGATGCCGGTTCCCTCCGGCAGACAGATGACCGATTGCGTCGCGAGTTCGGCAAACGGCAGAGACGACACCTCGGCCAGCGGATGATCCGCCGCCACTCCGGCCACCAGTCGTTCGTCGGTGATCACCCTCGATTCGAGCCCTTCCGGCAGCTTGCCCGCCACCCCGATGACGGCTATGTCGAAGGTTCCGTCCAACACTCCGGCAAGCAAACTGCGCGAATCGTCCTCGGCCAGCGAAATGTCCAGTCCGGGGTGTTTGTTGTGCAACCGACTGAGCAGATCTGTGAGGTCGGCGGAAGCGCAGGCGGTAACCATCCCGACCGAAACGGAACCCCGAACCAGTCCGTTCAAGGCATCGACAGCGTCGCGGGTGCTCTGAACGGAAGCGAGTGCAGCGTAGGCGTGCGGGAGGACAGCTCGCCCGGCGTCGGTCAGACAAACGGTTCGACCACTACGATCGAGCAATTCCTGCCCCAACTCACGTTCCAGCCGTTTGACCTGCGCACTCACACCCGGTTGGGCTACGTGAAGCCGCTCGGCGGCGCGAGTGAAGTTGGCTTCCTCCACTACCGTGACAAAGTATTCGAGCTGCCGAAGTTCCATAACTGTTGATTCTAGCTGCGAGACAAACTAGATCTTGGACTTATCGCCGGTGCGGTAGAACGATGGAAGCATGACAACAACAGATGACGTTCAGAAGGCCGGAACCCCGGAAGACATCGCGAAGCTTTTTGTGCAGTTCGCCAACGCTGGTGACGCAGACGCCGTCGCCGCACTCTACGAGGAGGATGCGGTGATGGCCTTCCCGCCCGGATCCCTCACCGTGGGCCGCCAAGCCATCCGCGAGGTGATCTCTCAGATGCTCGCCGCAGCACCGAGATTCACCGTCGAGGAATCTCTACCGACGGTGATCAGCGGCGACCTGGCAATGACCTCGACCAAACCATCCGACGGAACCGGCGGGCGCACGCAGGTCGCGCGCCGCCAGCCCGACGGATCTTGGTTGCGAGTCTTGGATCGACCGGAACTCTGACTACCCTCTTCGCAGTCAGACGGCCGACGCGCGGCGCATAGCCGCAGCGGGATCAGCAAACAGTGAGCTCAGTGACACGACCGTGGAAGCGTATTCCTGAACCCGATTGCCGAAACCGGTAATTCGAATGTCCTTACGCTCCAAGGAGGATGCCGTCGAGAAGGCCTCGGCGACATGGGGCACCCCGGCGGGATAGTCGGTAAATGCCTGACCACCCAGAATCACCCGATCCGGGTTGAACAGGTCACGCAGCATCGCCACTGTCCGGCCGAGGACGCGTGCTCGATCAACCAGAAGCTCGTGTGCCGGAATGGAACCCGACGACGCGGCCCGGTAGACGTCCGCGATCGTGACACGCTCGCTGCCCTGGATCACGGCGCCCGAAGACAAAGCCTGCGCGACTACGGCGCGGTCACTGATCGTCGCTTCAAGGCAACCCACGGCTCCGCAGGTGCACCGTGCGGACGAACCGGTGGGGAGGTGCGCGATCGAACCGGGTCCGCTGGACGGCGTGTGTACTCGCCCTTCGAAAGTGATTGCGATACCGGCAGTTTCACGAGCATAGAAGTACAGGCCGGTAGTGCCCGGCGTCGGGGCTTCGGCACGGTCGGTGCTGAGCAGAAGTTCCGACGCAGCCATCGCCTCGACGTGGGCGGCTACCGATACAGGGAGATCCAAGCCGGCTCCGATGATGGACCCGACCTTGGCGCCCTTCCATCCCAGACGCGGGTGATCGACGACTCCGGTCGCTGAATCGACGCGACCGCCGATGGCCACGCCGACGGCAAGCGGACGACGCTTGTGCCACCGCGAGGCAAAGGATTTGGCCGAGCGCGCAATCGTGGCAAGCGCGACAGCAGAATTGGTGGCAGGCGTCGGAATCTCGACGGCGCCGAGCACCTTTCCTCGAATGTCGCTGGCAATGATGCTGGTGACGACGGCACCGATGTGGATGCCGACTGTCAGATAAGGCTCGTGGTTGACCTCGAACGGAACTCGCGGACGCCCGATTGCTCCGGAGGCCGTCAGGTCCGCGCGTTCGCGCAGGATCCCGAGGTCCAGCAGGCTCGTGACCTGCCGGTTCACGGTGGCGATGCTCAGCCCTGATGCCTTTGCCGCAGTGTCACGTGAGAGCGGCCCACGGGATCGAGCAATGCGCAACACAGTCGCAGACGGACCGTCGGCGATGCGTAGTTCGGGCGCAACTATCTGGGTACGGGTCCGGGTTCCCGAGAGCGCGGTTCGCGATCGGATGTTCGGAATGGCGGAGATTGTGGGTGTCGACATGGCTGTCCCTTGCAGAAGGAGGAGAAGGCGCATATCTCTGTCGACCGAGAAATCAGCGTTTCCACTGGTCACACGAAGAAATAGACAGAAAAGGCGCAGAAATTAGCTGCAGAAAGAACGGCGGCGACAACACAGCTCTCGCGCCAGAGGCAGACGCGAACCAAGCGCAGCGGTCACATAGGTGACCCGCAAAGCGGCAGGCTGGTCGGTCGACATGGCTCCAAAAGTAGCAGCTTCACCGAGATTCACAAATCAGGTGCGGTAACGATCACACTGAACGCAACCCTGTCGGGGCGAAATCTCGCGTGTTTGGGTGGGCACACTCCCCACGAAAGGTGCACCATGTCTACAGCTTTCGCCAAGCCGACCCTCACGAATTCGGCATCAACGAACGGAGCGGCCGTTGACGCCGCTCGCGGCACTGTCACCACCCTCGGCGCGCATATCGGCGCCCGAATCGACGGAATCACTCTCGGCGGGCATCTCGACCCGGCGACGATTTCCCTCATCCGGCAAGCACTTCTCGAACACAAGGTGATCTTCTTTCGCGGGCAAGACCACCTCGACAACGATTCGCAGTACGAGTTCGCCCAGCTGCTGGGTACCCCGACCACTGCCCACCCCACCGTGAAGTCGCACGGCGCAAAAGTTCTGCCCATCGACTCGGACCTGGGCAAGGCCAACAGCTGGCACACCGACGTCACCTTCGTCGACCGCATCCCCAAGGCTTCGATCCTGCGCGCGGTGCAACTACCCGAATACGGCGGTTCCACGACGTGGGCGTCAGGGGTAGCCGCCTACAACGGACTGCCGGATCCGCTCAAGGCGCTCGCGGAGAACCTCTGGGCTCGCCACACGAACGTCTACGACTATGCGGCAACCAGCGCCGAGCGGCTCACCGAAGATCGCACGGCCGCCTACCGCGAGGAGTTCCAGTCCACGTACTTCGAGACGGAACACCCGGTGGTGCGGGTCCACCCCGAAACCGGAGAACGCACGCTCGTCCTCGGACATTTTGTCAAGAACTTCGTCGGGTTGAGCACCGAACAGTCGAACGGTGTATTCAAGCTCTTGCAGGATCACGCCATCAAGCTCGAGTACACGACGCGGTGGAACTGGGAAGCGGGTGACGTCGCGATCTGGGACAACCGCGCCACCCAGCACTACGCGATCGCCGACTACGACGATCAGTACCGGCGTCTGGAGCGCATCACCCTTGCCGGCGACATCCCGGTCAACATCCACGGGGAACGAAGCCGCAGCATCGCCGGCGACGCTTCCGAATACTCGATCATCGAAGGCGCCTCGACTCTCCCATGACTTCACCGGATTCCGCCCCTCCTCCGCACGCCCGCGGATACGAAGGCTTCGAGGGTCGAATCGGCCGCACCGCAGCCGATTCGACTCCGTCGTGGCCCACCTCCACGACCCCGATTCCCGGATCACCCAACATCGTCGTGGTTCTGATCGACGACATGGGGTACAGCGACATCGGGCCGTTCGGCTCCGAGATCGAGACTCCCACCCTCGACCGCCTTGCCGCGCAGGGCATTCGGATGACCAACTATCACACGACGCCCCTCTGCTCGCCGTCGCGCGCAGCTCTTCTCACCGGCCTGAATCCGCACCGCGCCGGGTACGGTTTTGTCGCCAACGCCGATCCGGGCTACCCCGGACTGCGTCTGGAATTGGCCGACGACGTCCAGACACTCCCCGAAATCCTCCGCGGCGCGGGCTATGCGACCTATGCCGTCGGCAAGTGGCACCTCGTACGCGACGCCAACCTGGCCCCGGGACGAAGTCGTGACTCCTGGCCGACACAGCGCGGTTTCGATCGTTACTACGGCTCACTCGAAGGCCTCAACTCCTTCTACTATCCCAATCAACTGATCTCCGACAATTCTGTGGTCGACGTGGACGAGTACCCCGAGGGCTACTACCTCACCGACGATCTGACCGACAAAGCGGTCGGGTACATCAAGGACCTCCGCGCCCACGATCAGGACAAGCCGTTTTTCCTCTACTTCGCACACGTCGCCATGCACGGACCGTTGCAGGCCAAGCCTGCCGACCAGGAAAAATACCGCGGCCGCTACGACGAAGGGTGGGATCGAATCCGCGAGTCGCGGTTCGCCTCTCAGCTCGTGCAAGGCCTCTTTCCGGAAGGTACGCAGCAAGCACCGCGAAACTCCGAACCCGGCTTCGACGTCCCCGAATGGGATTCACTCACGCCGGAAGTGCAGTCCAGGTTCGCCCGCTACATGGAGGTGTACGCGGCGATGGTCGACTCGATCGATCAGAGCGTCGGACGCATCGTCGACACCCTGGACGAACTCGGCGAGCTCGACAACACGATCATCGTCTTCACCTCCGACAACGGCGGCACCGCCGAGGGCGGTTCGGACGGGACCCGAAGCTACTTCGCACAGTTCGCGCATATTCAGGATCCGGACTGGGTGGGCGATGTCCCCCACGACGAATCCCTCATCGGCGGACCTGAATTGGGCGTCCACTATCCACGTGGATGGGGACAGACGTCCAACACCCCGTTCCGGTTCTACAAAGGGCAATCCTTTGCCGGCGGGATCCGTGTTCCTTTTCTCCTGTCCTGGCCCGCTGGATTGAAACCCGAAGCAGACGACAACGGGATTCGCGACCAGTTCGCGTACGTCACCGACCTGACCCCTACGCTGCTCGAACTGGCCGGAATCGACGCACCCAGTGTGCGAAACGGGCTCCCGGTGAAAGAGTTCGACGGGGTGTCTTCCGCGTCCGTTCTGCGTTCGTCTGCCGCTCCGAGCACTCACACCGAGCAGTACACCGAGATGACCGGCAACCGTGGCTACTACAAGGACGGCTGGAAACTGCTGGCTCTCACCCCGGCGGACATCGACAAACCGCACTGGCAGTTGTTCGACGTCCGCACCGACCCGACCGAGCTCGACGACCTGGCATCACGGTTTCCCGACAAGGTTCGCGAACTCGCCGAGGCCTGGGACCACTCGGCGTGGGCGAACACCGTGTTTCCTCTACTCGGCAATACCGTCGGCGCGGTTCGCCGTCCGGAGGAAGGAGCACTCTCACGCCCGGTGCGACTACTTGCCGGAACGCCCCCGCTGGAGCGCTACCGCTCATCCAAGCTGATCGGGTTCCGCGACTTCGACATCACGGTCGAACTCGACGGTTACCGCGAAGGTGACGCCGGTGTCCTTGTCGCCCATGGCGATCCGCAGGGTGGGTACCTTCTCTACGTCGAGGACGGGCATCTGCATCTCGGGTACAACGCGTTCGGTTCCTACTCCGTTGTCGACGCCGGACCGCTGGCGCTCGGCACCGAACGCATCGGGCTGTCGGTGACGGTGGTACCGCGGTTGCGTTGGGATCTCCACGTCAGCGTCGACGGCATTCACGCGGGCCAGCTGCTCGGGCAAGTACAACTGGTGGGAATGGCGCCGTGGACCGGTATCTCGGTCGGTGTCGACGCCAGGGGACCTGTGTCGTGGGAGGTACGACGACGCCATGGTCCCTTCCGGTACAGCGGCGCGCTGCGCGCCGTCACCTACACACCCGGCCGGATACAAGTACCGCGTCGTCACATCGAATCCATCGAACGGGAAGCAGAGTATGCCGCCGACTAGCCCTACGATTGCATCATGACCATTTCTTCCGATGCCCGCATCGCCGTAGTCACCGGAGCCAGCTCCGGAATCGGTGAGGCCACCGCCCGCACCCTGGCAGCTCAGGGATTCCACGTCGTGATCGGTGCTCGCCGCGTCGATCGTCTCGAGAAGATCGCCGAGGAAATCGGTGGTACCGCTCTCGAACTCGACGTCACCGACGAGGATTCCGTCGACGCGTTCGCGGCCGTGGTCCCACGTGTCGACGTGTTGGTCAACAACGCGGGTGGTGCAAAGGGTCTGGCAACAGTCCTGGACGCCGATCTGGACGACTGGCGGTGGATGTGGGAGACCAATGTTCTGGGCACGTTGCGTGTGACGAAGGCACTGCTGCCCAAGCTGATCGATTCGGGTGACGGTCTGGTCGTGACCATCACCTCGGTGGCCGCGCTGGAGGCATACGACAACGGCTCGGGCTACACCACCGCCAAGCACGCTCAAGCCGTCCTTCATCGGACATTGCGTGGTGAACTGTTGGGCAAGCCCGTTCGACTGACCGAAATCGCGCCGGGAGCCGTCGAGACGGAGTTCTCACTCGTCCGGTTCGAGGGCGATCAGGACAAGGCCGACAAGGTGTACGAGGGAATCACACCGTTGGTGGCGCAGGACATCGCCGAGATCATCGGTTTTGTCGCGTCGCGGCCGTCACATGTGAACCTCGATCAGATCATCGTCAAGCCGAGGGATCAGGCAAGCCCCGGTCGGTTCCACCGCACCATCAGCTAGTTCGAATCGTTCTGACTAACCAGTGCGAATCACCCGGTGCAGGACGAGGCCGAGATTGCGTGCAATCTCGGCCTCCGTCATTTCCGTAGAAGCGCTACGGGCACTTACGGTTTCATCAGCGGTGACGATGTACCGACCATCTCCGGCATAGTCGTACCAGTGGAACGTTATGCCGTCGTCTGTCGGTCTGCTGTCCACTGCTCCTCCCGGGTATGTGGTGACTTCACCGATCGAGGTCCGCTCTCGGCCAAAGAATCTGCTCACTTCCTCGCTCCCGCGCGCACCGGCGGCACTGCTCAGGAAGCTCGCTCTACCGGAAGTTTTCGGCCTTTCGATGCTCACACCACGCTCCGATCCAGCGGGGCAGGTCGGCAGGTGATCGACGAGCATCCGTGGAATTGCCGATGGGCGTACCACGGTGAAAACCACGTCGGAGCCACAGTCGACAGTCCTGCCGGGCAGTTGAGTCAGGAGCACCCCCAGGTCGCCGGCAACAACGCCGTGCAATCGCGTCACCGTACTCATGTTCTGCCCGTGAAAACCGGAAACCTCAACGCGAGCATCAGGATTCGCAAGAGCACCGAGAACGTGATGCAGCCGATCGTCGAGCAACCAAGCCAGGTGTGCTCCCGCTCGACGTCGCTCTTCTGTCAGCTCGTTCATGGTTTCGGCCGTCGGACGAAACCGCAGCGGGTACGGGAGTCGGTCACGTCCGACCGCTTCCCAGAGAATCTGGAATTCGAGGCCGGTGAACTGCCACTGCATGGTGGTCATTCGCCCAGCACCGCCGGGGAGACCATCGGTAGGTCGCCGACCAGGGCGTTGCCGTTCTCGACTGTGACGAGGTAGCCGGGGGTGTCGTGAACGTTGTCTTCGTCTTGCCCTTGCCCTCGTCCCGGTGCCATGCCGCCGACGCCACCCATCGCGCCCCGACCGCTCTGCGCGCCCGTCGCCGAGGTACCGCCAGCTCCGTTGACGCCCCCACGTCCGCCACCGGCGAGGCCACCGGTACCGCCAGGGCCGAGGGCTCCGACTCCGGTTCCGCCTGGCCCGAAGCCTCCGGTACCGATTCCACCAGCAGGACCACCACCCGAACCGCTACCTACCAGGCCTGACGGCGTTCCGGAACCAAGCTGAGCGCCATTCGGAGTTGCACGAGCTAGGCCATCTGGCGCTGCACCGGCGGACAGTGGACCGGCATGTGCCGCCGTGGTCCCGGCCGGGTCGGAATCGGTTCCGGATCGAACTGCATCGACGTTCGGATTCCCTTGGGCATCAACGCCGCTACGGTTGTCACCATTTCCGGAATCGGTGCCGGATGGATTCTGACCGGAACCGTGTCCGGGCGGGTTTGCCCCGCCGGAGTTTCCACCGTCCGCTCCCCCACCGACCCCGCCACCCGATGTAGACGGCGCGCCGAGCCCGTTTCCTGGACCCGAAAAGTTCCCGCCGTCGGCACCACCACTACCGAATGCGCCGCCACTTCCAGCCCCTCCACCGCCGGTGACCGGATTGAATGCGGCCGGGAGGATCGGCACCTGATCGTCCGCACGCTTCATGGACGGCAGATACACGTCCTTCATCACCTGGCGCGCTTGACGTTCGGCTTCTTCCGCTTCGTATTGGGCCTGCTTCCATGTAGCCCCGGGAACCATGCTGAGAAACCTCTCGACCGTCGAGGCGCCGTCGGGGGCCGGAATCGAGCGTTTGGCCTCGTCGAGTGCGATCTTCGCCTCCTCGATCTTGTTCGAGATCAGATCGACCCGCACCTTCAGCTCACCCGCATCAGCCGAGTAGGCCAGCACTGCTTCCAGCGCAGCCGAGCCGCCGCGCCCCTGCCAGCCTTCGGTGATCGCACCGTTCACGTCGTTCTGGAACTTCCCGATGCCGGCTTCGACCCGGCCTGCAATGGCCTTCCAAGCCTCACCGATCGCACTCAGGGTTGCCGGATTCATCTCGTTGACGTGGTCGAAGATTTCGGAGTGCGACATCGCATCGAACGGATCGTCGTCCACGATTGCGTGTTCGCTGTACTCGAGCGACGACGTCTGGGCGGTGAGGGCATCGCGCTCACCCCAGGCTCGTGCGCGCTCCACATCGGCGTCGACGGTCGCAGCAGCCATCTCGTCGTCGAACGCGCCGCGGTCGTCGGTTATGGATTGCACCAGAGCAGATGTAGCGATTGCGCTCGCGATGGGAGTGCCGACAACTGGCAATGCCGCCACGCCAGGAGGCACGGCCTGCGTCGCTTCGGAGATTCTTCCCAGCACGTCTTCCAGAAATGGAATGCCCACCGCTGTCCCCCTGAAGTCGAAAACCCCCGTCGGACTCCCCCGAGCCGACAGCACTTACCTGTACAGACGCAAGCAGAGCCCGGACGGTTCCCTCATCCACGGATTTACCGCAGTACAGAGTTACGGCAGTGCCGACATCGACTTCCAGGTCGGCAGATCGATTGCCCAGTCGTAGATGTCGCCGTCCGCAGGAGACAGGTCGATCGACGTGCCGGTCACCTCGACGGGGTCACCGTAGAGGGCGGTTCCGAAGTATTCCTGCGCGTCGGATGTCGACAGGTTGATGCAACCGTTCGTGACGTTCGACGAGCCCTGCACCCCGGTGGTCTCAGGATTGGCGTGGATGAATTCGCCGTTGTTGGAGATGCGCACGGCCCAACGCTCACGCACGTTCTCGTAGAACGGCGGATTGGACATCATGAAGTCTTCGTACTTCTCCGTCACCATGTGAATGCCGCTGCGCGTGACGTTGCGAGGTTCGTTTCCCTCGCCGTAGCTGACGGGAATGTCCATGATCGTCTGACCGTCGCGCACCACCTGCATGCGGTGGCTGGGCGCATTCGCCTTCACGATCTGGCTACGACCGATCGTGAAGTCGAGCGTGAGATCCTGGTCGCCGAAGGCGCCACCGCCGTAGTTCAAGCCGTAGAGCTTGGCGTCCAGATGGACAGTCGTGCCCGGCACCCAGTAATCGGCCGGACGCCAATGGGCCCGCGATCCGCCGTTGTCGTCGGCCAGCCAAGCCCACGATCCGGCGGTGGGCGGCACGGTGGTCACGACAAGCGCCTTCTCGACGGCCGCCTTGTCGACGACGGAGTTGTCGAACTGCAACGTGATCGGTGCCGCGATGCCAACTTCTTGGCCGTCGGCGATGTTGAGGGTGGCGCCGGTGGTCGACTCCGGGGCAACCGTCGTAAAGCTCCCTTGGACTGGCACGGATTTACCGTCGGTTCCGGTTGCCGAGCCCGACCACGAATACGTGGTGCCGTAGCCGAGTGCCTCACTGACGGTGAACGATGTCTTGTCAGGCGACAATTGTCCTGCAACGGCTTTACCGGCTGCGTTGCTGAGGCTGACGTCGGACAGCGTTCCCTGGGTCACGGCTACCGAGACGGGGGCGACCGGGCTGACATCTTTGGTGCCGGGCGCCGGCGTCGACACCACGGTCGCCACCGGTGCTGGTTCGGCGGCCGCCGCGCCGCCCTGTCCGTCCTTGCCGCCGATCGTGCAGCCGACGACGGCCACCATCACAGCGAGCAATACAGCTACCAACGCAACAAGACGCGAACGACTTCTCCTACCACCCAGCTCATGCACTTCAACAGGCTACCTGCGGGCTCTGTCAGGAATCAGACGGTGCAGCCCACAGTTACCGGTTCCGGTTCCAGGTGCACACCGAACGCGGCTTCGACGCCGTCGCGCACTGTCCGCGCGAGCGAGACCACATCCGCGCTCGTTGCCGACCCTCTGTTGGTCAACGCCAAGGTGTGTTTCGTCGACAGCCTGGCCGGTGCATCTTCACCGGGATAACCCTTCGAGAATCCGGCCCGTTCGATCAACCATCCGGCCGAGAGCTTGGTTCCACCACTGCCCGGGAACTGCGGCACGGTGACGTCTCCGAGCTGTTCGGTTATTGCTCCGAGCACAGCGGGCAGCTTGTCGTCCGGCACCACGGGGTTGGTGAAGAAGGAACCCGCGCTCCAAGTGTCGTGGTCGTACGGATCGAGGACCATCGCCTTACCCGTCCGAAGACCCAGAACTGCCTCGCGGACCTGCGACGCAGGTAACCGCTCGCCTTCTTCGGCCCCGAGTGCGGTGAACAGTTCGCGGTACGCGAGCGGGGCACTCAGTCCGTCGGTCGACGCATCGAATTCGACGGCGAGAACCACTGCTGCATCGGAATGCTTGAGGACGCTCGACCGGTAACCCAATTCGAGTTTCGACGGTTCGACCCACGACACTTCGCCACTGCGTCGGTCGAGCAATTGAACCCGCCGGAGCCGCGAGCCCACCTCGACGCCGTACGCGCCGACGTTCTGCACCGGCGTCGCACCGGTCGAGCCCGGAATCCCGGACAGGCACTCGAGGCCACCCAGTTCCGCGGCGACCGATTGACCGACTACTTCGTCCCACACCGCGCCCGCTTCGGCGACGACGCGGTCCGTGTCGAGGCTCACGGTGGTGTTGGCCACACGAACGACAACTCCGTCGAATCCCGAGTCGGAGATCACGAGATTGGATCCGCCGGCGAGAATCAGCGTCGGGATCTGCTCGCGATCGAGCAGCGTCACGACGTCGATCAACGACTGCGTCGTCGGACATTCGGCGAGCAGCCGCGCCGGTCCCCCGATTCGGAGCGTCGTCAATCCCGACAAGTCAACGTTCTCGGACACGAAAGCGCCTGATTCCACGACGCGTCTGCCAATGGTTACGTCCCACACATCGATAAACGGTAGCCTCCACAATCGTGAGCCGTCGCATCGAGCATTCGTCGAAGTACACAGTCCCCGCCGAGAAGGTCCATGAGGCGGTGACCTCCGAGCAGTACTGGCGCGACCGAATCGTCGCTGTCGGTGGTCCCGGCGCAACGATCGAAGAGCTGACCGTTCGCGACGAAACCGTCGCGGTCACGATGTCGCAGATCATTGCCGCAGAGCATCTCCCCAGCATGGTGTCGAAAGTCGTCAACGGCGACATCGTCATCAAGCGCAGTGAAACGATGGCGCCTTTCAAGGACGGCAAGGCCACCGGCACCTTCTCCGCCCACGTCGACGGCGTTCCCGCCCGTGTCGAGGGCACGCAGGTGCTGACAGGTGACGAGAACTCCGCCACTCTCGAGATCGACGGTGAGGTCGAGGTCAAGATCCCGTTCCTCGGCGGAAAGATCGAAAGTGCGATTGTCGACGAGGTTGTCCGGCTCATCCAGGCCGAACAGGACTTCACCCGGGAGTGGATCGCGAAGTAAAACCCTGCGGGCGGCGGCAGTTGTGGATACAGCCGATTTGGCTTGTCACAGCGTGTAACCGGTATTCTTTTCGATCATGGCTCGCCGCATCGACTACTCCGCCCGCTATCAGCACTCCCCCGAGCAGGTCTATGCGGCGCTGGCGGACCGCTCGTACTGGGAGGCCCGTGTCGAGGAGATGCGCAAGCATTCCGAGAACCATGTGGAACATTTCGAGGTCACCGATTCCGGAATCGATCTCGTGCTCCACCACATTCTTCCGCGCACGGATTTGCCTGACATCGCTCAGACAGTGATGAAGAAGGATCTTGTCATCACTCGTAAGGAGTCGTACGGCGCCTTCGGTGACACCGTGACCGGAACGTACGAAGCGTCCATCCCGGCCGGGCCGGGGAGTTTGTCCGGCACCATGGAGTTGTTCGCGACCGATACCGGGTCCACGCTGCGAACCACGTCCGAGGCCAAGGTCTTCATACCGTTCATCGGCGCGAAGTTGGAGCAACTGATGCTCATCAACCTCGTAGATCTGTTCCGCACCGAAGCCCAGGTCACCGCGACCTGGCTCGCCGCACGCTGAACCCGGCGTGAAGAAAGCTCCACCCCCGAAGATCGAGGGGGTCATCACCCGTGGCACGACGGGAATCAACAGACTGCGACGTAGTGACCGGTGGATCGTGCACAACCGCACTATCGCGCACGCCCTGAACAACGCGACCGATCCGTTGATCGTCGACCTCGGGTACGGGGCGAGGCCGGACACCACCTTCGAGATGGCAAGCCGCCTCACCGCTGTCCGGCGGGATCGACGCGTCATCGGGCTCGAGATCGACCCCGCCCGCGTGGTCGAGAGTCGTGACGGTGTCAGCTTCGCCCGTGGTGGATTCGAACTTGCCGGTCTCACACCCGTCTTCGTACGCGCCTTCAACGTGCTCCGGCAGTATCCGGAGGAGGCTGTGGACTCTGCGTGGGCACACATTCAGTCCGGTCTCGCGCCGGGCGGGCTGCTACTCGACGGAACCTGCGACGAACTCGGGAGACGTTGCGCCTGGGTGCTTCTCGACGCTGATCGTCCATTGACCCTGACACTGGCCTGGGATCCCTTCGACATCGAGCGCCCTTCCGACATCGCGGAACGTCTCCCGAAGGCTCTCATCCACCGCAACGTTCCCGGTGAGCCGATCCACGCGTTGCTCAGCGCGGCCGATCGAGCCTGGGCCACCGCCGCGCCGCACGCCTCGTTCGGACCTCGCCATCGTTGGGCTGCCGCATTGGAAATACTTCGGGCGCAAGGAATTCCCGTGCAACCCGCGCGGCGACGTCTTCGTGACTGCATCCTGACCGTGCCCTGGCACGTCGTAGCGCCGAATCCCTGAACTCACAGACGGGAAACGCCCCGCCGCGGAGGTGTTCTCCGCAGCGAGGCGTCCGTGTGCAGGCGTCGGGCTAGGACCCGAAGATGTTTTCCAGGCTTCCCAGTGAACCGGTCGAACTGCCGCCGTTGCCCGGATCGCCGCCGTCGGACGCTGCCGTCACCTTGACGGTGACTGCGGCCTGGGTCTCGGAACCGAGATAGCCGTCAGTTCCACTGAACACCGCGGTGATTCGGCGATCTCCGAGTTCAGTGAAGGTGTGCGAGAGCGTGGCCTTACCGTTCACCACCGCAACTGGTCCACCGATCGGGGTGGTTCCGTCCATGAACTGAACCGTTCCTGCGCTGAGCGTAGGTACCACTGCCGCAACAAGATCGACCTTCGCGCCCTTGACCGCTGACGCCGGAGCGCTCACGGTGATGGACGTTTCCTGATCCTCCGCGGCCGGAGCCGTGACCGAAACCGACTGAGCAGCCGAGGTAGAGGTGAGGAATCCCGCGGCACCCGAGTACACGGCCGTGATGTCATGCGTGCCGACGCTCGCGAACTCGTGCATGATCGACGCCTTGCCCTCGACGACCGGCACCGGCGAGCCGAGATTGCCCGAGCCGTCCTTGAACTGCACTGTGCCGCCCACCGGCGTCGGCGTGACGGTTACCGACAGACCAACTGCCGTACCGGTTTTTGCATCCGCCGGAACGGTCAAGACCGTCTGGGTCTGCTGGTCGGTGGGAGCCGGCGCCTTGACGTTCACGGTCTGGGCGTTCGATGTCGAACCCAAGTAGTTACCCGAACCCGAGAACACTGCGGTGATGCTGTACTCACCCGCCACGTTGAAGGTCGGCGTGGTTGTTGCCTTACCTGAGGCATCCACGGGAACCGGGGATCCCAGATCCCTGCCACCTTCCTTGAACTGCACGGTTCCGCCTGCAGCACCGGTCGAGACGGAGGCAGTGAACGACAAGGCCTCCCCTGTCGAACCTGTCGACGGGCCGACGAGGGTAGTCGTTGTGTTCTCCTCGACCACCACCGGAGCGACTGTCAGCGCATGTGGCGCCGATGTCGAAGTCTGGTAGACACCGGAACCGGAGTACACCGCCACGATCGAATGCGCTCCGACTGCATAGGAATTCGTCAGCGAAGCCTTGCCGTTGGCATCGACGGGAACGGCGCCGCCGAGGTCGGTTGCACCGTCCTTGAACTGCACCGTGCCACCCGCCGGAGTGGGCGACACCGTAGCCTCGACGGTCACGGAATCACCTGCAACTGCACTTGCGGGACCGGTGATCGCGGTTGCAGTGCTCTTGTCCGCTTCGGACACTACGACGTCGACAGCTGACGACGTGGAAGACGCCACCTTTGCATTACCGAGATACTTGGCCGTCACGCTGTGGGTTCGGACGTCAGCCGGTGTCCAGGCAAGCGTTGCAACACCATTGGCGAGCGCGCCCGCACCGATCTTGGTGGCACCGTCGAAGAACTCCACCGAATCACCGTCGGCACCACCGGTCACCGTCGCGCTCAACGTCACCGGCTGTCCCAACTTCACGCCACTGGTCGGTGACAGCGTCGTCGTCGAGATGTTCTTCTGAACGTTGATCGACGGACCACGACCATTCGTCGTGTCGTCAACGAACACCGTCCCGTCGAAATGCACCGTCGTCGACAAATCAGTACCACGAGCACAATCCGCACCGACGCGATACTGGAATTCGAACGTCTTGACGTCACCACCCCACATCGGCCATTCCGTAGCACCCGCACTCAAACGAACAGAATCAGTAGCCACCTCGTTGACACGGAACGCACTACCGTTCACCGTCGCCGAACCATCGACATACGTCATACACGCCGGATGAAAATCGCGCACCGCATACAGATTGTGAACCGCGGCAGTTCGCTTGAACACCGTCTTCGACGTGATCACATCACCCTCGGACGGCGTCCCGTTACTGATCGTCCGAGTCACCTTGTACCCGTCGGAATTGAACTCCGCCGTCACCGGAGCCGCACCAGCAACCCCGACACCCGCAACCACCGCGAAACCCGCAGCAACAGCAAACACACTCAAACCTGCAACTGCACGGCGTGCAGAACCTACAGACATAGCTTTTCCTTCTCGAGAAGTGAGCGAAATGGGTGATGCCCCACCGCCGAACGCGGGCGGGGCATCACCAGGTGTCGGCGGCTAGGAGCCGAAGATGTTGCCGAGGCTGCCGAGCGAACCGGTGCCGTTGCCTGGTTCTTCACCGTCGACGGGTGCGGCGATCTGGACGGAGACCTGATCGGACGATGCCGTCACCGTGCCGGCGCCCGAGTACTCCGCCGCGACAACTCGCTGCCCTTGAGTTGCGGGCTTCCACGAAAGGCTGGCCTTTCCGGATGAATCGACCGTGGCCGTGCCGATGACGGTCTCGCCGTCCTTGAAGGTGACTGTGCCACCCGCATTGGCGGGGCTGATTTGAGCGGAGATCGTCTGGGCAACGCCGACCTGGCCCGCCACTACGCTGAGATCTGTTGTGGAGCTTGTTGTTCCGGCGGGCTGTTCGGCGACTGTCACATTCGCGGTGGTACTCGACCCAGTGACGCCGGATCTGCCGGAGAACACAGCCTCGACGGTCTGCGCACCGGCAACCGTCGGAACCCAGGCGTAGGTCGCTTCACCGTTGCCTGCCACCGGCACCGAAGCGAGCACCGTTCCGCCGACCTTGAACGTGACCGTTCCACCGGTGCCCGACGCGGACACAGTCGCTTTGAGATTGGTCGACTTGCCGACCTGCGCGCCCGAGATCGGCGCCAGCGTCGTACTGGACTGAGCATCGGCCTGCGAAACGTTCACGATCAGCGCTGCCGAAGCGGAACCGACGGCACGCGCCGTGTCGGCGAACTTCGCTGTGATCGAGTGGTCTCCACGGGTGGTCGGTGTCCAGGCAAGTGTTGCAACACCATTGGCGAGCGCGCCCGCACCGATCTTGGAACCGGCGTCGAAGAACTCCACCGAATCACCGTCGGCACCACCGGTCACCGTCGCGCTCAGCGTCACCGGCTGCCCCACCTGAGCGCCACTGACCGGTGACACGGCGGTCGTCGACACGTTCTTCTGAACGTTGATCGACGGACCACGACCATTTGTCGTGTCGTCAACGAACACCGTCCCGTCGAAATGCACCGTCGTCGACAAATCAGTACCACGAGCACAATCCGCACCGACGCGATACTGGAATTCGAACGTCTTGACGTCACCACCCCACATCGGCCACTCCGTAACACCCGCACTCAAACGAACAGAATCAGTAGCCACCTCGTTGACACGGAACGCACTACCGTTCACCGTCGCCGAACCATCGACATACGTCATACACGCCGGATGAAAATCGCGCACCGCATACAGATTGTGAACCCCAGCAGTTCGCTTGAACACCGTCTTCGACGTGATCACATCACCCTCGGACGGCGTCCCGTTACTGATCGTCCGAGTCACCTTGTACCCGTCGGAATTGAACTCCGCCGTCACCGGAGCCGCACCAGCAACCCCGACACCCGCAACCACCGCGAAACCCGCAGCAACAGCAAAAACACTCAACCCACCGACAACACGACGAACACCACTCACGGACATCCAGATCCCTCTCGACAACGGGGCAGACAGGCGTCCAGGACAAGCGTCCGTCTGCTTTCGATGCCGTGACGTTATCCCATTGACTGTAAAGTAACTACGCTTTTCGCAGATTTAGTTCATCGGCGACATCGCCGAACTGCAGTAACAGTGGGCTGAACGTCCCGAACCGCACATCTGGATGCGTTCTTACCTGCGCTAAAGACAAAACAGTCGCCCGAAAATAGCGATTTACAAATCTCTGATATCGGCGTCATATTCGATTTCGGGCGTGATGCCAGAAGGTCGCAGGAGCCTCGAAGATCTCTCTCGGCTACAGGCTTGCGGCCAGAGCCAACTCGACCCGAACAGCAACGTCGACGCTCGCGTTCTCACACGAGAGATACAACTCGTGCGCGTCCAGTCGGCCTATCGCGACCGCATCGGCGACTACTTCGTTGAGCAGAACTTGAGAGATTCCACCGGAAGCGAGGTCGTGCACGGTGCGCAAAGGCGTGGTGATGCGGATGGGCCCGATCTGTTCACACTCGTCGTCCGCGAGCGGCAGTCGGTGCAGTGCTACCTGGCGGGTCGGCGCCGCGAGAGGGTGCGCAACGGAGAGGTGGATGAAGCGAGGTTGCAGGTGCCCGAGGCCATGCAGATCTGCGGCACTGTAGTGCGAGACGGTGGCGCTACCGGCGAACCACGTGCACCACTTCGCGAACTCGTCCAAGGCGGTATGTCTGACGCGTTCGAGGCGAAAAAGCCCGCGGCACTCACATGTCCATGTTCCGGATTCCGTCATTTCTTCCATCAACGCCAGACCGAAACCCAGTTCGGATGCCTGGAGAGCCGTGACAAATCCGCACTGTCGCAGCGCCAGCAGCTCGAGTGATTCGTAGTCCGAAGCCATGACCACCTCCGGTGACCGTCGAAAACGCCGTTTCGAACAGACTACGGGCGAGTGTGTCGCGCATCACAGGAATGAGGAAGTGCGTATTCACAGAGTTCGTTCAGACTCGTCGGGAAGAATCTGGCGAATGACTGTCGCAGCGAACAATCCTCGTCCGCGCAACCGAGTGCTCATCATCCTTCTCGTGGTGATCGCCGTACTCGTCGCGGCGCTCGTCGGTGGAGAACTGTACGTACGCAACCAGGTGAAGACCTGCATGGCCGATCAGTTCCAGAGCGAACTGGGATCCCAGGTCGACGTCGGGTTGAGCTGGAAGCCCGTACTCCTGCAGGCAGTCGACAAGAAGGTGCCGTACATCAGCATCGACAGTGACGACTCTTCGTTCGGCCCCGCAACGGGAATGCAGGTTCACGCGAAGGTGAACGACATCAACTTGCAGCCCTCGGCGGGCAACAGCGGCACCGTCGGCAGCTCCAGCGCCGACGTCACCTGGTCTACCGCAGGCATTCTCGCCACCTTGCAGGAACAGACCTTCGGCGGGCTCGTCTCCGGCGTCACCGCCGACTCGAGCGCCGGAACACTCGCGTTCGACGTCGGTCCGGTCGGGCTCGCGAAGCTCACGGTCAAGCCCACCGTCACCAACGGTGTGGTCGACGTCCAGACCGTCGGCGCCGAGATTCTCGGATTGGGTCTGCCGACCGATCTGGTCGACGGCATCGTCCAGACACTCACCGACAGCCTGCAGACCTACCCGCTGGACATGAAGCCCACGAAGCTGACCGTCACCGACGACGCTATCCAGATCTCGTTGGAGGGCGGCGCTTACGCCATGCCCGTCGCCGACGCGAACAACCAGAACACCTCGGCGGTTCCGGACAGCTGCGGCCTGCTGACCTAGTCGGCCAGACCGTCCAATACTGCTCGACTTCCGGATAGTCCGAGGCGGGTGGCGCCGGCCGCGATCATGTCGAGCGCTGCCTGCGTCGTACGTATTCCGCCACTGGCCTTGACTCCCACGCCCGGGCCAACCGTCTGCGCCATCAGTGCGACGGCCTCGACCGTCGCTCCACCCGCGGGGTGGAAGCCGGTGGAGGTCTTGACGAAGTTCGCCCCGGCACGCACAGCTGCGCGGCAACATTCGACGATGGCCTCGTCGGACAGCGCTGCGGTTTCGAGGATCACTTTGAGGATCGCACTCTCCCCCATCGCCTCGCGGACGGTGAGGATATCGGCCAACACCGCGCTGTAGTCGCCGGCGACCGCCGCTCCTACGTCGATGACCATGTCGATCTCGGCTGCGCCTTGATCGACGGCCAGTCGCGCTTCAGCACCCTTGACCAGCGAATGATGCTTCCCCGACGGGAATCCGACGACGGCCGCCGTCACAAGTCCCTCGGCGCGAATCGGCAACATCGACGGCGAGACACAGACAGCCAGCACACCGAGGCTGCGTGCTTCGTCGATCAGGGCGGTCACATCGGCCGCGGTGGCTTCGGGTTTGAGGAGAGTGTGGTCCACCATCGCGGCAACCTGGGAACGAGTGAGTGCAGCTTCAGACATGTTGGAAAGCTTGGCACACCACCACGCGACCGTCGCTGCAGCCGCACCTGAGAGACTAGGCCGCATGACCGCTGCACCATCGATCGATGATCGTCGCTATGTTCTGTCCCTCGGCTGCCCCGACACCACGGGCATCGTCGCACGCATCTCGACCTTTCTCACCGACGTCGGTGGATGGATCGTGGAGGCCGCATACCACGCCGATGCCGACACCGGATGGTTCTTCACGCGTCAGGCGGTCCGTGCATCGTCGGTGAGCATGAGCATCGACGAGCTTCGTGAACGGTTCAAAGCTGTTGCGGCCGAGATCGGTCCGGAAACCGAGTGGACTCTTCACGACTCCGGCGCACCCAAGAAGATCGTGTTGCTCGTGAGCAAGGAAGGTCACTGCTTGCATGACCTCCTTGGCCGCGCCGCGGGCGGGGAACTCCCCGCAGAAATCAGCGCCGTCATCGGAAACCACGAAGATCTGCGCAGTGTCACCGAGCGCCACGGGATCGACTTCCACCATGTTCCGTTCGCCAAGGACCCGGCAGAACGGGGACCGTCCTTCGAGAAGGTCCGCGCCCTGGTCGACGCTCACAATCCCGACGCCGTGGTGCTTGCCCGATTCATGCAGGTGCTGCCCGAATCACTGTGCGAGCACTGGGCCGGGCGCGCGATCAACATCCACCACAGCTTCTTGCCGTCGTTCATCGGTGCCCGCCCCTATCACCAGGCGTTCGCCCGCGGCGTGAAGTTGATCGGCGCCACCTGCCACTACGTGACCGCCGAACTCGATGCCGGTCCGATCATCGAGCAGGACGTGATCCGTGTGGACCACGCCGACGATGTCGCCGACATGGTCCGTCAGGGTCGAGACATCGAAAAGCTCGTACTCTCCCGCGGACTGCGCTGGCACCTCGAGGATCGTGTGCTGGTCCACGGGCGCAAGACGGTCGTCTTCAGCTAGAGCTGCGTTGCGCTAGAGATTGCGCAGTCGCACGATTTCCTTGTCGAACTCGTCGATGTTCTCGATCGACGACATGTGACCGACGCCCGGCAACACGATCAACCGTTCGAGGTTGCCGGCGTCGTCGAGGACCTGCGCAAGCTTGCGCGCATGGACCGGCGGAGTGAGCCGATCGAGCGAACCGACGAGCACGGTGGTCGGCACTTCGAGATTGTCGAGTCCCTCGTGAATGTCGAGGGTGCTCAGCGCTGCTCCCCAACCTCCACGGATGCGGGGCTTGCACTCACGAACGATGTTCTCGCAGAACTGAATCTCGGCCTTGGTCGCGTTCGGTGACATCGAGACGTACTGGATCGCCTTCGTCATGGCGCCCGAGGAGACGAACGGAACGGGCGAACTGAGGATGGCGCGGCCCACGGGGACCGGCACGCGAGGGAAACGATTAGGCAGTGGGATGACCGTGGTCTCGGCGATCAACCTTTCGCTCGCGGTGCTCGCGAGCATGACCGCCGACGCGTACTTCTTGACCTCGTCGGGGTGACGACCCGCCCAGGCGATGATACTCATCCCGCCCATGCTGTGACCGACGATGACGGCCTTCTTGTCCTCGCGAACCGTGGCCGCCAGCACTGCAGAGAGATCGTCGGCAAGGACGTCCGGGCCGAGCGGAAGATTGCCGACGGTGCTGCGGCCGTGACCGCGCTGATCGTAGGTGATGACGCGATATTCGCCGGCAAGCGCATTGACCTGCGGGTACCAGAATTCGGTGGAGCACGTCCAGCCGTGACTGAGAACGATCGGATCGCCGTCGACGGGACCGTAAGCCCGGACATTGATGATCGCACCGTCGTCGGTGGTCAGTTCGCTGATGTCAGCTTTGAGCGTCGGAGTCTTCAGGAGTGCATTGGGCTCGACGTCGCTCGACAGAGTCAACCCTCGCGTGGATCGCCGATGACGGATCCCAGCGACGGCCGCGACGAGTGCTCCCACTCCGACGGCGCCTGCCAGTACTCGAAGCTCTGTGGTGCGCGAACGACTGGACATGCATTTACCCCTGACTGCTGCTGACGACAGACGGATGCAATCTATGTGTGACTGCCGTTAACCGACACTATCACTCGAACAACGCCCGTTGTCAGCGTTGGCGAGAAGAGTGGGGCAGCACACCATGAGCCGGGAACCACGGCTCGGAATGAGCGGGAGTGCGGCAAACTACCAGCGAGAACCGCCGTGCTGAATGTCGTCCACCCGCGGGCGAACGTCGACGAGATACACGCACACTGCAACGACCGCGATGATGCCCAGGAGCCCGACAGGGGACGTCGCCAAGAGGATCAACGCCGCGACGATCAGAATTCCCAGCCAGATCGGCTTGGTCAATTTGTTGACCGCGGTGAAAGCGTCAGGACGCTGCCTGACGGCATGAACGATCGCGTAGACAGCACCCACCAACGCGAGCACTTTGAGTGCGAGAAAGATCAGACCGACTAGCCCATCGACTTGAGTCACAACTACATCCTAAGTTCTCATCCGGTTCCCGACGAACACGAAGGCTCCCACACTCGGCTGAGTGAGGGAGCCTTCGTCAGGCGGAGCTGGGCAAATCAGGCCTTCTTGGCCGGAGCAGCCTTCTTGGCCGGAGCCGGTGCGGTGGCCTTGGCCGGAGCAGCCTTGGCGGGTGCAGCCTTGGCCGGAGCGGCCTTCTTCGCGGCGGTGGTCGCGCGCTCCTGGACGTCGGAAGCAGCAGCGGTCACGCGAGCGGCAGCTTCCTTGGAAGCCTCGTCAGCCTGGTCACCGAGGTCGAGGACCTTCAGTGCAGCCTCGTCGCCTGCGTCGGCGATCTTCTCACCGGCGTCAGAGATCTTCTCGCCGACCTCTTCTGCGGTGTCGGAGATGCGTCCGGCAGCGCGGCCGGCCAGCTTGGCAGCCTGCTCGCCCACGGCGCGCGTCTGACGAGCAACGGTTCCGAGTGCGTCTTCGGTCAGCTCGACGGCGTCGCCGAGTGCCGACTCTGCAGCAGCGATGCCTTCTTCGACTGCGGGCTGCTTGCGGATGCGCTCGACTGCGTCTTCGCCACGTTCTGCGAGGGAGTTGTACAGATCTCCGGCAACCTTGAGGTATGCCTCGGCGACCTTGCGGAGTTCCTCGGGTGAGAACTTCTCGCGCAGCTCGGCAAGCTCTTCGGGCAGCTCGGACGGCAGGCCGGCGAGACGCTCGCGCAGCGCATCGACGCTCTCGGCAACGTCACCCTGGACGGAAGCGAGCTTCTCGCGAGCACCGTCGACACGGCCGTTGACATCGCCCTGGGTGTTCTCGGCGCGCTCACGAACCTGAGCAACTACATCGGCCACGGCCTGGACAACCAGGTCGCCTGCGCCGACGGCGGCGTAGAGCGAGGTCTTGACGCTGTCGATGGCGTTCTTGTCAGTCATCTTGTTCTCCTAGTGAAGTCTCGGTGTCTGGAATTGCGGCCGATTCAGCGAAATCGGGCGCTGCGGCTGGTCTTGACGACTCGTTCTCGCGACAGAACGAGTCGTAGATTTCGAGCAGTACTTGCTTCTGCCGTTCGTTGATGGCCGTCTCGGCCAACACCGCGTCCCTGATGGGACTGTGCGGGCGTTGCTCGAGATATCCCGCTTGGACGTACAGCACTTCTGATGAGACTCGAAGGCCCTTGGCGATTTGCGCCAGTACGTCCGCCGACGGTTTGCGCAATCCGCGTTCGATCTGACTCAGATACGGATTGCTGACGCCGGCGAGTTGAGCGAGTTGGCGCATCGAAACTTGGGCGGCTTCCCGCTGTGCACGAATGAACCCCCCGATGTCGTGTGCCGCAGAGCTGACGACGCGAGCTGCCAAGTCGCTTGCTCCGGCTGCGGCACCGGATGATTCACGATCTCCGTCATCGGAGTTCGTCGACTTCGCTGGCATTGCGTCCTCCCTTTCCAGTGGACATTTCCCAGGATAGGAGAGGGTGCTAACTATTGCAAGCACTACTGCTAGCACTCGTGGTGGACGTCACATACCGGACAGCTCAGCCGAAGATGAGCGTCGAAATCGTGTAGATCAGCAGTCCGGCGATCGAGCCCACAACGGTGCCGTTGATACGGATGAACTGAAGATCTCGACCGACCTGCAACTCGATCTTCTGGCTCGCTTCGTCGGCGTCCCACCGCTCGACGGTGTCACTGATGACTCCAGTGATCTCGTCGGTGTAGTTCTCCGCGATGTACTTGGTGCCCTGCACCAGCCAGCCGTCGACCTTCTCACGCATGGACTCGTCGTCACGCAGCCTGACTCCGAAGCCGGCGACGTTCTCGGCGACCTTGGTCCGCAGGGTGCTGTTCGGATCGTCGACGGACTCCATGATGAGCCGCTTGGCAACCTGCCATGTCGACGACGCCAGACCCGTCACTTCCTCGCGACCCATGATCTCGGCCTTGATCCCCTCGGCCTTCTTGATGGTCTCCGGGTCGTTCTGCAGATCATCGGCGAAGTCGATCAGGAAGCGGTTGGCGGCGAGGCGTACCTCGTGTTCGGGGTTGGAACGGACCTTCCAGGTGAACTCGACTAGTTCCTTGTAGATCTTCTCCCCCAGCATGGCGTCGACGAACTTCGGCGACCACGCGGGCGAATCGCGAACGATCACACGATCGATCGTCTCCTGGCTGCCGAGAGCCCACTGATGTGCCCGCTCGGCAAGCAATTCGATGATCGGCAGTTGCTTGTTGTCCTTGAGAAGTTCACCGAGCACTCGGCCGATCGGCGGTCCCCACATGGGCTCGGCCAGACGCTTCACGATCGTGTTGTCGATGATCTGGGCGATGTCCTCGTCGCGAAGAACCTCGACCATGCCGCGCAAGACCGTCGACGTCTCGGCGGCGACGCGAGCGGCGTTGGCAGGTTCGGCCATCCACGTTCCGAGCCGCAGCGGAATCTGCGCCTGCTGCACCTTGGCCGACACAACCTCGGGAGCCAGGAAGTTTTGACCGACGAATGAGCTCAGGCTGGCTCCGAGCTGGTCTTTCTTACGCTTGATGATGGCAGTGTGCGGGATGGGAAGGCCCATCGGATGACGGAAGAGCGCGGTGACGGCAAACCAGTCGGCAAGCGCGCCGACCATGCCCGCCTCGGACGCGGCCCGGACGTACCCGACCCACTCTCCGGCGCCGCGGGATTCCTGCCACCGGCAGAAGATGTAGACCACCGTCGCGAAGCCCAGAAGGCCAGTAGCGAAGACCTTCATCTTGCGAAGGTCCCGACGCTTGGCGGCGTCGTCGAAGGCGGAGAGGCTCAGTTGCTGCACCCTCGCCATTGTGCCGAAAGGTGTGACGCGGCGTAGCGCGAGCGACACGAAGTCCGATTCTGCAGGACCTAATCCCCCGAACTGCGGATGTGAGTGCCCGAGATAAAGGCGCGGACATTAAGCTGGACCGGAAAGTAGACCGATCGGACGTGGCTCGCACCACAGATATGAGATGACTCGTGGCCAAGAATGCCGTGCAGGACAACGAGCAGGTAGACGGCCCAGTCGTTGCTGATGCGAAGCCCGAGAAATCCGACGGTCGGAAGCGTCGTTGGCGTGAGCACAAGATCGCTCGCCGCGAGGAACTCGTCGACGGCACCATCGCCGCCATCCGCGCGCGCGGCCGTGAGATCGGCATGGACGAGATCGCGTCCGAGATCGGTGTCTCCAAGACCGTGCTCTACCGATACTTCGCCGACAAGAGCGACCTCACGACCGCCACGATGATGCGGTACGTCGAGACCATCCTGTCGCCGCGTATCTACGAAGCGATCAGTGGCGATCTCGACGATTTCGAACTCACCCAGGCGAGCATCACCGCATACGTCGAGACGGTGGCATCCGACCCCGACATCTACCTCTACGTCATGGCCAACGGCGCCGGCGCCAACCGCGACGTCGTTGCCGATTCCGAGCGCATGATCGCCGAATTGCTCTCCACGGTGTTGGGCAATCGTCTTCGCGAGATGGAGATGGATTCCGGCGGTTCGCTGCCGTGGGCGTTCGGGATCGTCGGCGGAATTCAGCTCGCGACGCACTGGTGGATCTCCAACAAGTCGATGTCCGCGGAATCGCTGATCGACTACCTCACGATGATGACGTGGGGCGGCATCACCGGCATAGCGGCGGTCAACGGATCACCGGCCAAGTTCAAGTCGGTTCCGCATCCCCTCGTCAAGCCTGCCGAGGACTGACTCGCCCGAGACCGAACTTTCGAGCCGCCGGGCGCGATCCTGTGGCACTCTTTCGGCATGGCACAAGACTCGCTGTGGGAAACACCGGCCGCCAAGACCCTGCGGGCGGAGCCCGGGTTCGAACTCGATCAACTCGATCGCAACAGCACTCCGGGATTCACCGGAAACAAAGCTGACGGCGAACGTCTGCTCGAGGAGCGCGGCGCGGTTCTGTCCGACCTGCAGGAGTTGCTGTACGCCAACGGCCGGTCAGGGGACAGTCGTTCAGTCCTGCTGGTTCTGCAAGGAATGGACACCGCAGGCAAGGGCGGCATGGTCCGACACGTGATCGGTCACGTGGATCCTTCGGGAGTTCAGCACGCGGCCTTCGGCGTCCCGACCGAAGAGGAAAAGCAACATCACTACCTTTGGCGGATCAAGAAGGAACTCCCCCGCGGCGGCTATCTCGGTGTGTTCGATCGCTCCCACTACGAGGACGTCCTGGTAGTGCGCGTCCACGATCTTGTCCCGGAGGATGTCTGGAGCAAGCGCTACGACGAGATCAACCAGTTCGAAAAGGAACTCGTCGACGCCGGAACCACTATCGTGAAAGTCGCGATGTTCGTCTCGCTCGACGAGCAGAAGAAGCGACTCGAAGAACGTCTCGACCGCCCGGACAAGTATTGGAAGTACAACCCCGGCGACGTGACCGAACGCGGTTTGTGGCCTGCATATCAACAGGCGTATCAGGCAATGCTCGACAAGACGTCGACCGAGCACGCGCCGTGGTACGTCGTGCCGTGTGATCGGAAGTGGTACAGCCGCATTGCGGTCACGGAGCTACTGATCGACGCTCTGGAAAAGCTCGATCTCGACTGGCCCCTTGCCGACTTCGACATCGAGGCGGAGAAGGCACGACTCGCACAGTCTTGATCAGAAGCAGGCCCGATCAGAACAGGTGTGGGGATTCGCGGTGCACTTTGTGGTCGTGACGCACAGTACTGGCGTACAGGGCTACCGCGAGGCCGATGCACGCGACGCCGGCGAGGCCGGCGATCAATGCCCAACCACCCTGGCCTGAACCTGCCGCCACCAGAAAACTGCCGAGGCAGACCACTGTGGCCAGCACCAGGAAATACGACGCCCACGCTGCAAAGAGATTGAGCTTCATCGTTCGCTCCTCCGGTCGGATCTCTTTCGTTTCGACCGTACGCCGGAGCATGACGGTCGACAAGACACCGCCGTCGCGAGGTTTCCCGACGTCTACGCCGGGTAGCCGAATTACATGGACATCGGAACTCTTTATCGCGGAATCGAATCCGCTCGCGGACTGGACGGTCCGTCCACTGGCCTCAGGCGCAGAATCCTCGAGATCACGGAGCGATCCGACCGATCGCGCACTGTCGCCGCACTTCTGCGCGGCGCCGCCGTCGGGCATCCCATCCATCCTGCCCTCGTGACCATTCCCGCGGGCGCGTGGACGGCTTCGTTGGTCTTCGATGTTCTAGGCGATCCGCAGACTGCACGACGGCTGATCGGGCTCGGATTGGTTTCGACTCCGCCGGCTTTGCTGACGGGATGGCTGGACTGGTCCGAACGTGGCGACGTCGCACGCCGAGTGGGGCTGGTGCACGCGGCGTCGAATGCAGTGGGGATCTGGTCTTTTGCGGCGTCGTACAGGCTACGCGGAAAGGACTCACTCGCGCTGGCGCGAGTGCTGTCGGTGCTGGGGCTCACCGCGGTCGGTGTCGGTGGCGCGCTCGGTGGTCACATCGTTTTCAAGCTCATCGACGATCCGGCCGTGGAGGCTGCAGCGACTCCGGTTCTCGATCCCATCCTGGATGTAGTCAACTGAGCCGATCGGACCTCGATACTGTTCAGGCGTAAGCACTTCCGGAGTAGCTCCGCAGTTCTCGCGCGGTCTCGTCCGAATCCGCCAATGGTCTGTTCATCACCCAGTGTGGGCTGCGCGTGCCCAGTGTCGCGGCAAAATCGGCGACGGCGTCCGGGGTCGGCACTGCGTGTTCGCCCAGATATCCGAGAACGATGAGGTCCTCCCCTGATCTGGTCTCCACGGCCAGGGCCCAACCGCACGTCTCCTCCCACAGCAAAGCCACCTCGCGCCCGGGGAAACGCGGCACAGTTCGGTCCAATGCGATGTAAGCCTCCAGAGGGTGCTCGCGCCTGCAACACCACTGCTCGATGCCGGCCCCCACACCGACCGCCACCCGTTGTACGTACCGCTCGAACCCGAGTCCGACGGTTGCGTCGACCAGCATTTGTTCTGTCATCGAACCTCACTCCTCGCCATCGTGTTTGGAATGTGCCCAGCGCTGACCGCGTCGAAACCCGGTTCAGATCACGGACTCCGGGTATCCCCAGACGAACCGATCAAGTGGAGAGGGGACCCGATGAAGTACTCGCCCGCTATGGCTCCCGGACGAATGCTGAAGATCTCCATGGTGTCGGTGAACGCCGATCCACTCGCACCGGTGGGCTGCTCGGCAGCCGGTGCACAGAACCTGCACGTCGACGAACTGTCTGCCGCCTTGGTTCGTGCCGGACACGACGTCACCGTCTTCACCAGGCGTGCCCACGTCGGTGGGCCGGACCGCGTTCGCGCCCGCGCCGGGTACTCCGTCGACTATCTCGAGGCCGGCCCGACGCAGGCTCTTCCGGATGCCGACATCCTCCCTCACCTGGGAACCTTTGCCAGCATTCTGCGCGCTCAGTGGAGTACCGACCGACCCGATGTGGTGCACTCGCACTTCTGGATGTCCGGTGTGGCAACGGAACTCGCGACCCGATCGCTCGGCATCCCCGTACTTCAGACATTCCATTCCCTGGGATCTGCGGCGCACCGCCACCTCGGAGCAGCCGACGACAGCCCCTCGGAGCGGACTCACCTGGAACCGTTGATCGCCAGGGGCGCAACCCATGTCATCGCGACCAGTTCGGACGAAATCTTCGATCTGGTCCGGCAGGGATCACCACGATCACGGACCACGATGGTGCCCTCGGGCGTGGACACCGAAGCATTCACCCCGGAGGGACCCGCCGCGAAGAAAACCGCACCGCATCGATTGATCTGCGTCGGAAGACTGGTGGAGCAGAAGGGCTTCGATGTTGCCGTCGCCGCGCTGGCTTCGCTGCCGGATACGGAGTTGGTGGTGATCGGCGGGCCACCCGTCGCGCAACTGAGCACCGACGAAGTGGCGATCCGCTTGGTCAAGCTCGCCGAGCGCCTCGGCGTCGCAGATCGCGTCCAATTGTTGGGACGGGTTCCGCACCGCCAACTACCGAAACTGATGCGATCGGCCGACGCCCTCGTGTGCACCCCTCGATACGAACCGTTCGGAATCGCGGCGCTGGAAGCAATGGCGTGCGGAGTTCCCGTAGTCGCGACTCCTGTTGGCGGACTGCGGGATACGGTGATCGACGGACTCACCGGGCGTCGGGTCCCGGTCAACAACCCGGTGGAAACCGCGCGCGCAGTCCGCCATCTTCTCGACGACGAGGACGAAGGCGCGGCGTTTGCACGGCAGAGCCGGGCCCGAGCGTGCGAATCGTATTCGTGGGATCACGTCGCCACCGAAGTGGTCCGCACCTACGGCCGCTGCGTCACAGCACCGCCGAGAGCCCGCCAACACAAGGGCACTCACCGAAGTGAAGTGCACTGACGCTGACGGGCTCTACGAAACTGAATTCACGAAGGTGATTTCACGAAGCTTGGACTGAAACTGCGTGATCAAGCGGGGAAACGTCGGGTCTCTTCGAGTCCGATTGCATGATCGAGCGACTCGTAGCAGGCAAACATCGACTCCTGACCAGCTGCTTTGAGCAACCTTTGCACCGGGCGGGCGCAGACGAGCGCGAGTGTGCCGCCCACGTCGCGTGATCGCGTCGACAGGACCGACAGTACGGACAAGCCGCACGTCCCCATGAATTCGAGTTCGGATAGATCGACGACCAGCGTCCGGTCCGCGGCCACGTGGTACGTCAAGAAGTCACGAAAAGCATTGGCGCTCATCAGATCGATCTCACCACGAACTTTGATCACAGCGGTGTGTGCACTGATGCGGTGCGCGTGAAACGATGCGGTCGCTGTCCCGGTCGCGGGAGGTCCGTAGTCTACCGATCCCTTCGCCGCGTTCGTAAAGCCTGAAATAGATGATCCTGGAACAACAGTCATGGTTCTCCCATCCCGCAACGGTTTACACTCTGCAAAAGAGAAGGGACCTCCGAAGGAGACGCACGATGAACGGGTCTCCAGAAATACGGATAAATCCCTCATCGGCTGTGTGCTCAACCTCGGTTTGAAACAGTACGCCAGCATGACGGACGTCACAAGTGCGTTGCGACCATTCGTTTCGGTGTTCCGAACAAAAATGTGGTTTGGTCTGCGGTTCCGCGAGGTAATCCGATGTTGCGATCGCCAACGGTCGTGAGCAGAATCGTGTCGTTTACCCCGGCACCACCATCGACCAAATTTCGTGTTCGGGGGTCACTGTGAAGGTCGGGATGGGTATCGTTCTCGGCACCAGACTTCACCGCGACCCCTGGTACGACGATCCGGAGAACTTATGGCACACCTCAGCGCACTCGAGCCCGATCAGGATCAGACTCAGCCAGTTGTGGAGTTGAGGATTCAAGCGACTCTCGATCAGCTGTCGATTTTGCGTGCACTGGCCGCCACCGTTGCCATTCAGGAAAACTTCGACCTCGACGCCATCGCCGACATCAAACTGGCCATGGACGAAATCTGTACGCATCTGATCGTTCGCGCTGCGCCTGATTCGGTTCTGGTGTGTCGGTTCGTCTTCACGCCCCCGCAATTGCACGTGTCCGTGTCCACGACGACCACGGAGTACGAGGACAGCAGTCAGCGTTCGTTCGGGTGGCACATCCTCACCGAACTCACCGATTCGATTTCGCTCGACCAGGAAGAGAACCTCAGCGGCGTCGGCTACATCACCACCATGAAGTTCACCAAGGCCCTCAGCGGGCGCCTGTGACCGCTTCCGCAGACGGCCCGTCACGCCCGCGTCGGCGGTCCACCGACGAATATCGGGACGTAATACCAGTTTTCGAGGAACTGCGGACCCTCGAGCCCCACAGCCCGGAGTACGAACGAGTGCGCACTGCACTCATCACCAGATGCCTACCGTTGGCCGAGCACATCGCCAGACGATTCGACGGTCGTGGCGAGGCACACGACGATCTGGTTCAGGTGGCGCGTCTCGGTCTGGTCAACGCCGTCGACCGTTTCGATTCCACGCGCGGATCCGATTTCGTCTCCTTCGCAGTTCCCACCGTGATGGGCGAGGTTCGACGACACTTCCGCGACACCGGTTGGGCATTGCGGGTTCCCCGCCGGATGAAGGAGTTGCACTTCCAACTCGGGCAGGCCATCAGCGAGCTGTCACAACAGCTCGGGCACGCGCCGACCGTCGACGAGTTGGCCGAGACGTTGGGGATCGAACGCGAAGAAGTTGCCCAGGCCTTGATCGCCGGCAACGCGTATCAGACGGTCTCGGTCGACGGTGCCGCGTCCAATCACACCGACGATCTCCCGCTCGTGGAAACACTCGGTGACTACGACGCAGCACTCGAGAACGTCGAGAATCACGAGGCGTTGCGTCCGCTTCTCGACAAGCTTCCCGAGCGAGAGCGGACGGTGTTGATGCTCAGATTCTTCGGAAACCTGACGCAGACACAGATCGCCGAGAAAGTCGGTGTGTCCCAGATGCACGTGTCGAGGTTGCTCGCGAAGACATTGAGTAATCTTCGCGAGCAACTCGACTGAGCTCCGCGAACAATTCGACTGAGCAGGACCGGGCGGGTCAGATCGTTGCGGTGTCGATCACGAATCGGTATCGGACGTCGCTCTTGATCACGCGCTCGTAAGCGTCGTTGATGTCGCTCGCCGGAATCAGTTCGATTTCTGCGCCGATGCCGTGCTCGGCGCAGAAGTCGAGCATCTCCTGTGTCTGCGGGATACCTCCGACCATGGAACCGGCGAGGCTACGACGGTTTGCGGCGAGCGAGAATGCTCGAACTTCGATCGGCTTCTCGGGCAGGCCGAGTTCGACGAGAGTGCCGTTGATGGCAAGCAAGGACATGTAGGCGTCGATGTCGAGGTTGACCGAGACCGTGTTGAGGATCAGGTCGAACTCGCCGCGAAGAGCCTTGAACGTCTCACGGTCGTTGGTCGCGTAGTAGTGATCGGCGCCGAGGCGAAGCCCGTCGTCTTTCTTGCCGAGCGTCTGGCTCAGGACGGTGACTTCCGCTCCGAGCGCCTTGGCGATCTTCACGCCGACGTGCCCGAGGCCGCCGAAACCGATGATGGCGACCTTCTTGCCGGGGCCGGCGTTCCAGTGCCGCAGCGGTGAGTACAAGGTGATGCCCGCGCACAGGAGCGGCGCTGCAACGTCGAGTTCGATGCCCTCCGGGATCGAGAGCACGAAGTGCTCGGTGACGACGATGTGCGTCGAGTAGCCACCCTGAGTGCGCTCGCCGTCGCGGCCGGTGGCGTTGTACGTACCCGTCACACCCTTGCGGCAGTACTGCTCTTCACCGGCGGTGCAGGCGTCGCACTCCCCGCACGAGTCGACGAAGCAGCCGACGCCCACTCGGTCGCCGACCTTGTGCTTGGTGACATCGGACCCCACGGCGGCGACGACGCCGGCGATTTCGTGTCCGGGGACGATCGGGTACTTCGCTCCGCCCCACTCGTTGCGAGCGGTGTGGATGTCGGAATGGCAGATGCCGGCAAATTTGATGTCGATGAGAATGTCCAGTGGACCGAGCTCGCGGCGTTCGACAGTGGTCTTCTCGAGGGGACCGTCAGCGGACGTCGCGGCATAAGCAGCAGCAGTAACCATGCACACATGCCTACCCGTGCATGGAGGGACCTGCAACTCGCAGGCCCCTCCATGACTTGTTCTTTACGTGACTTACCCGGCGTCGCGCTCGGCTTGCTCGGCCCGACGACGCAGGCGCCTCGCGGCCGCAACCATATTGCGCAGCGAAGGCTCGAGTTGCCACGGATGGCGGGTCTTGAGGCCGCCGTCCGGATTTGCCCACAAGCGATCGAGAGAGATCGATTCGCTTGCCTCGGTGAGCAATTCGTCGAGTTCGTCGATGTCGGGAATCCGAGCTGAGCGAGATTCGTAGACACCGGGGCCGACGCCGTGCGTGAGCGCGCCTTCCTTGAGTGCTTCGAGAACCCACGTGATGGAGCGGGTCGCGACGATAGCCGTCACATCGGCGTCCAACCGTTCGATGGCGTCGACCACCGACGACCGAGCGGAGTACGTCAGATGTGTGTGGATCTGTGTTTCCGGCTTCGCTCCACCTGTTGCCAGACGGAACGCGTCGACGGCCCACTCCAGGTAGGCCTCCCGGCCGTCCTCACGCAGTGGCAGCAGTTCACGAATTGCCGGTTCGTCCACCTGGATGATGGCGATTCCGGCAGCTTCGAGATCCGCGATTTCGTCTCGAATGACAAGTGCCAGTTGCTCTGCCGTTTCGTAGAGCGGCTGATCCTGGCGAACGAACGAACGGGCGATCATGGTGACCGGACCCGTCAGCATGCCCTTGACCGGCTTGTCGGTCAGCGACTGCGCGTACGCAATCCACTCGACCGTCATCGGCTTCGGACGTGCGATGTCGCCGTAGAGAATCGGCGGACGCGTGCACCGAGATCCGTAGGCCTGAACCCAACCGTTGTGCGTGAAGGCATAGCCCTCGAGCAGTTCGGCGAAGTACTGGACCATGTCGTTGCGCTCGTGCTCGCCGTGCACGAAAACATCGAGACCGATGTCCTCTTGCAGACGGATTGTGCGCTCGATCTCTTCCTGGATGCGCTTGTAGTAGTCGTCCCATTCCAAACGCCCCTGGCCGAGTTCGTAACGAGCCTGGCGAATCGCGTCGGTCTGCGGGAACGAACCCAGTGTCTGGGCCGGCACCAACGGCAGATTCAACCGTTCCTGCTGAGCTTTACGACGCTCCTCGTACGGTGCACGCACACGATCTTCGGGCTTGATCGCGTTCACCCGAGCACGGACAGCGTGCTTGAGCTTGAAGTGCACCTTCGTCGGACGCTTACGCCACTTGTCCGAAGGACCTTCGGTGAGCGCCTTCGCCAGTGAGACGACTTCGCCGACCTTCTGCTTCGCAAAAGCCAGACGGTCTGCGACGTCTCCCGGAATGTCGTACTCGGAGAGCACGTCGTACGGCACGTGCAGCAGCGACGACGACGTGGAGACGACGAGGTCAGGCACAACGTCTTTGAGTTCGTTCAGGTACGTCAAGGTGTTGAACCGGTCGACGCGCCAGACGTTGCGACCGTCGACGACGCCCGCGTAGATGCGCTTGCGCTTGATGTTCGGCACCGCGGCCAGTTCCTCGGCCGTGATCTTGCCGTGCACCAAGTCCAGACCGAAGGCTTCGATCTTGGTGGGCGCCAAGATGTTGAGGGCTTCGCCGAACTTGCCGTACGGACCCGTCACCAACAGGCGCGGGCGCAGCGGGGCCGTCGAAAGCTTCTCGTACGCACGTCCCAGAGCGGCTAGCTCCTCGGGGGTGCGATCCTCGGTGACCGAAGGCTCGTCCAACTGAACACATGTCGCACCGGCCTTGGCGAGCTGCTCGAAGAGCTTCTCGTACTCGGGCAGGAGCGCGTCCAACAGGTCGAGCGGGGTGAAGTTCGGATCGGACTTCTCGGTGGCAGGTCCGACCTTCGAAAGCAGAAGCAGCGAGACGGGCCCCATGATGACGGGGCGCAATTCGATGCCGCGCGCCTTCGCACGTTCGAACTCGTCGAGAAGTGCATCCGAGTTGAGCGAGAACACTGTGTTCGCGTCGATCTCGGGCTGACGGTAGTAGTAGTTCGTACCGAAGAAGCGCACCAGCTCGAGAGGCGGGAAGTCCGGGCGGCCGCGGGCCATCGTGAAGTAGAAATCGAGCGGCTCGAGGGCGCCCTCGAGCGGCTTGAACCGCTCCGGCACTGCGCCGAAGAGCAGCGCATTGTCGAGCACGTGATCGTAGAAGGAGAAGGTGTTGCCGGGAACCTGGCTCAATCCCGTCGCAGCCAATTCGCTCCAGGTCGATTCCTGGAGTTCCTTGGCGACCGCGAGAAGTGCGTCCTTGTCCGAAGTGCCGTGCCAGTAGGACTCGAGGGCGCGCTTGAGCTCACGGCGCGGCCCGATGCGCGGATACCCCAGGACGCTGGAGCCGAATGCTGCAGTGCTGCTGGACATGCGGTCGACCTTTCTAACCGAGGGGGCGCGAGCGCCCTGTGCGCCTTTGTGGTAGCCGGAACTACCAGAAAGGCGCACAGGGGCTTTGGGCCTTAGCTTGCCTGCTTGGTGGAGCGACCGTTGTCGGCGTATTCGTAGAAGCCCGCGCCGGACTTCTTGCCGGTCAATCCGGCTTCGACCATACGCAGGAGCAGCGGCGGAGCGGAGTACAGCGGCTCCTTGAACTCTTCGTACATGGAGTCGGCGATGGACTTGACGGTGTCGAGTCCGACCAGGTCCGTCAGAGCCAGCGGACCCATGGGGTGCGCGAGGCCGAGAACCGTTGCCTTGTCGATGTCTTCCTTGGTCGCGAAGCCCGACTCGACCATGCGGATCGCCGAGAGCAGGTACGGCACCAGGAGTGCGTTGACGACGAAGCCGGAGCGGTCGGCACTGCGGACGACCTGCTTGCCGAGGATGTCGCTGGCAAAAGCCTCGGCGCGCTGCGAGACGGAGGCACTGGTCTTGAGCGTCGTCACCAATTCGACGAGCGGCAGAACCGGAACCGGGTTGAAGAAGTGCATGCCGATGACTCGCTCGGGACGCTTGGTCGAGATGCCGAGCTTCATGATCGGGATCGACGACGTGTTGGACGCGAGAACCGCATCCGGGTCCGTCACGACCGCGTCGAGCTCGGCGAAGATTTCGCTCTTGATCTTCTCGTCTTCGACGACGGCCTCCACGACGAGCTGGCGGTCCGCGAAATCTCCCAGATCGGAGGTGAAACGCAGGCGCCATGCGGCCTGCTCACGCTCACGTTCTGTGATCTTTCCGCTGCTCACGCCGCGGTCGAGCGAACGCAGGATGCGTGAACGCCCGGCTGCTGCAAGCTCGCGAGTCTGCTCGAAGACCAGAACATCGACATGTGCGCGGGCGCACACCTCGGCGATTCCGGCACCCATGATTCCGGCGCCGATAACGCCGACGCGCTGAATTTTTTCGCTGGTCACGTCAGCTCCTTGTTTGTCTCGTGGAGTTTGTCTGGTGAAGGTGTTGCAAAACAAGCACTTCGAACTGCGTCGACGCTGGTGGCCGACGCAATCGGAACTGCCTTGAAGACGAGAGAAAGTAGTGCGGTGATACAAGCAGGGGAGAGACCCGAAGCCGAGCCTCTCCCCCACCCGAAGTCAGTTCTTAGTGGAACTGTCCCTCTTCGGTGGAGCCCTTGAGAGCTGCCGTCGAGGTGTTGGGGTCAACGGTGGTGGCGATGGTGTCGAAGTAGCCGGCGCCAACCTCACGCTGGTGCTTGATGGCGGTGAAGCCACGCTCTTCGGCAGCCTTGAACTCGCGCTCCTGCAGGTCGACGAATGCCGTCATGCCTTCGCGGGCGTAGCCGTAGGCAAGGTCGAACATGCCGTAGTTGAGCGAGTGGAAGCCGGCCAGCGTGATGAACTGGAACTTGAAGCCCATTGCGCCGAGCTCCTTCTGGAACTTCGCGATGGTCGCGTCGTCCAGGTGCGCCTTCCAGTTGAAGGAAGGGGAGCAGTTGTAGGCCAGGAGCTGGTCCGGGAATTCGCTGCGAACGGACTCGGCGAACTTCTTTGCAACCTCGAGATCCGGCACGCCGGTCTCCATCCAGATGAGGTCTGCGTACGGTGCGTAAGCCTTGGCGCGAGCGATGCAGGGCTCGATGCCGTTCTTGACGCCGTAGAAGCCTTCAGCCGTGCGGGTTCCGTCGAGGAACGGGCGGTCACGCTCGTCTACGTCGGAGGTGATGAGGGTTGCGGCCTCAGCGTCGGTGCGGGCGATGATGACGGACGGAACGTCCGCGACGTCGGAAGCCAGGCGAGCCGAGGTCAGGGTGCGGATGTGCTGCTGCGTGGGGATGAGCACCTTGCCGCCGAGGTGGCCGCACTTCTTCTCCGAAGCGAGCTGATCCTCCCAGTGGACACCGGCAGCGCCGGCGCCGATCATGGCCTTCTGCAGCTCGTAAGCGTTGAGAGCGCCACCGAAGCCGGCTTCGGCGTCGGCAACGATCGGAGCGAGCCAGTTGCTGACGGAGGTGTCACCCTCGGTCTTGGCGATCTCGTCGGCGCGCAGCAGTGCGTTGTTGATGCGACGGACGACGGTCGGAACCGAGTTGGCCGGGTAGAGGCTCTGGTCCGGGTACGTGTGGCCCGAGAGGTTCGCATCGCCGGCAACCTGCCAACCGGAGAGGTAGATGGCCTTCAGGCCGGCGCGAACCTGCTGCACAGCCATGTTGCCGGTAAGTGCACCGAGGGAGTTGATGTAGTCCTCGTTGTTCACGAGATCCCACAGGATCTCGGATCCGCGACGAGCGAGGGTCTGCTCCTCGACGACGGTGCCCTGGAGCTTGACGACCTGATCGGCCGTGTAGTTACGAGTAACGCCCTTCCAGCGAGGGTTGGTGTCCCAATCCTGCTGGAGCTCAGCTGCGGTCTTCGGGGTGCCGGTGGTCGACATCAAGACTCCATCTCTTTGATCTGCTGGTCCGGCCTGTTATGAGCAGTACGTGCGTACTACTTCACATACTTGCCAGGCCCTTCTTGTGTACTTACCGAGAATGGCACATCGAAAAAGTGCCGTCTACCTGTTGCTAATGCCAATCTTCGCTACCTTTTCAACACACTTTGCTAAGTCTGTGAAGATTCCTACGCGGCTGGTACTACCCAATCGGACAGGTTCCGTACTGGCGAGTAGGAAAGAAACCGCAGGCTGTGAACGAAATGCACTCAACTCTGCCGCTTGCGAATTCCGGCAGTTCGCACGCCACTCGGAACAGGCCTGTCCGCTACTTCGGAGCCAACTTCACTACCCGCGAGTGACCGCAATCACTCCTCGGCAACAGCCTTCGCTCGGGCGATTCCAGGGATCTACCCGTCAGAAAGCCACAGACAACCCATTCGCCGGCCATATGCTGTCGAACCATGACTTGTCGTTCGACGCCCCCGACCGGGCGATAAAGCGGTGCCGGACAACTATCAGCGGCCACCGAACAACCAGGCATGGTCGCAATCCGGTCCACAGCCGCCGCAGTTGGGCTACCGAGCCGCGCCGCAGTCGTATCCCCCGCCCCAGGGATTCCCGCCTGCACCGCCACGTGGAAATCCGCCGCCGCGTCGGCCCGGCTGGGTGATTCCGGTATCCGTAATCGGAGTCATCACTGTGTTGGCTCTCTTCGGCGGGCTTGCCTGGGTCCTCTGGCCGAAGGACGTCCCCAACTCGGCCGCCGGTGGCGCCGCCCACACCACCATCAGCGCCGCGAACACACCCGGCACCACGACAACCGCTCCCAGCACGACATCCCCGACGACCACACGCGCCGCGAACTTCCCGGCCGGTGCGTCCGCCTGCCCCGGCGGGCAGCCGGCCGGAAGTTACAAGGAGTCCGCGACAAGTGGGGGCAAAACTTCATGTGAGTTTGCCGAGGCGGTTCGGATCGCCTACGGGAACTCCGGTGCAACCGGTGCATCCAGCACCGTGTCCGCACGTAGTCCGGTGACCGGCAAGGAGTACACGATGGCATGCAAGGTGACCTCCGGCATCGTCACCTGTACCGGCGGAGACAACGCGGTTGTGTACTTGCGCTGACGGGCGCAATTGCGGCATCGGCAACCCGGTGCGTGTCGTTCCAGTGTCGCACTTACGGATCCTCCGATAGCGTGACCGCATGCCTCTGTACGAGTTTCGCTGTACCGGCTGCGGCCCGCTCGAGCGGTCGTTCGCGATGGCCGAAGTGCCCCAGTCGATTACTTGCCCCCAGTGCAGTCTCGAGTCCAAGCGGGTGGTCTCGTCTCCCCGGTTGAGTCACGCGTCGTCGGCCGCGATGGGTCTACTGGACAGCACTGCTCGATCGGCTCACGAGCCTGCCGTGGTCAGTGGGTCGCTACCCGGCCGCGGCCGGCAATCTCCGCCGACGACATCCAATCCGTTGCACCGCAAGCTACCTCGCCCCTGAGCGTCTTCACCGCGCGTCCTCGCCGTGAGTCCCGATCCGACACGAAAGTCCTGCCGCCACGAGTTTTCCGTTTCTTCGAGAATGAGGAGTGCATATGCCTGAACTGCTGTTTCCACTCGATTCCGCCAAGAAATTCACCGACCAGGCAATCGTCGGCCACAATCGGTGGCACCCGGACATCCCAGCGGCGGTGACGGTGAAACCCGGTGATGCGTTTCGTGTCCATTGCCGCGAATGGTTCGACGGCGCAATACACAACGACGACTCGGCCGACGACATTCTCAATGCGCCACTGACCACGGTCCACACGCTGTCCGGCCCCTTTGCCGTCGAAGGCGCGAAGCCCGGCGACCTCTTGATCGTCGACATCTTGGATATCGGGCCTATCCCCCAAGAAGATTCGGGTCCGTTGGCCGGCCAAGGCTGGGGGTACACCGGCATCTTCCCTCGGAACAACGGCGGTGGCTTCCTCACCGATCAGTTCCCCGACGCGTACAAAGCCGTCTGGGATTTCTCCGGCCAAACGGCGACGTCGCGTCACATTCCGCACGTCTCGTTCACGGGCATCGTCCACCCGGGACTCATGGGCACGGCTCCGTCGGCAGCCCTGCTCGCCAAGTGGAATGCCCGCGAGGGTGCCCTCATTGCCACCGATCCCAATCGGGTTCCCCCGCTTGCGCTTCCGCCCGAGCCCCGCGATGCAGTACTGGGAACCTTGACCGGTGACGAGTACACACGCGTGGCCGGCGAGGCGGCTCGCACCGCTCCCCCGCGTGAGAACGGCGGAAACCAGGACATCAAGAACCTCACCAAGGGCAGCCGAATCTTCTATCCGGTGTTCGTGGACGGTGCGAATCTGTCGGTCGGCGATCTCCACTTCTCCCAGGGCGACGGTGAGATCACTTTCTGCGGTGCCATCGAGATGGGCGGCTTCATCGATCTTCGTGTGGACATCATCAAGGGCGGAATGGATACCTACGGTGTTTCCGAGAACGCCATCTTCATGCCGGGCAACACGGATCCGCAGTATTCCGAGTGGCTTGCGTTCTCGGGCACTTCCGTCACGTTGGACGGCGAACAGAAGTACCTGGATTCACATCTGTCCTACCAGCGTGCGTGCTTGCATGCGATCGAGTATCTGACCAAGTTCGGGTACGCGCCAGAGCAGGCGTACCTGCTACTCGGTGCGGCGCCGATCGAGGGTCGCCTGTCGGGTGTCGTGGATATCCCCAACTCGTGTTCGACGGTCTATCTCCCGACTGCGATCTTCGACTTCCCCCTTGCACCCTCGTCGAGCGGGCCGTTCCAGATCGATCCCGGAATCGGAGCTCCGCGTTCGGAGAACAGGGTCTAGGCCTCCGGCCCCGTGAGTGGTTGAGGAGTGTGAGGACTCCTTAACCACTCACAGGGGGTACCGGTGCGAATTCTGCGAACCCACCTTTGCGAAGCCGGACTGTCACTCGTATCCTGGGAAAATGTCGAAAACCTTTGTCGGTGTCCGGCTCCGCCAACTGCGGACCGAGCGCGGGTTGAGTCAGGCTTCGCTGGCCAAGACGCTGGAGATCTCGGCAAGCTATCTCAATCAGATCGAGCACGACGTCCGGCCACTCACCGTGCCGGTCCTCCTGCGAATCAGTGAAGTCTTCGGCGTCGACACCACCTTCTTCTCCCCGCAGGACGACACGCGCCTGATCGCGGAAATGCGTGAAGTTGCCCTCGATCAGGAGATGGGCATCGACGCCGACGCCCACGAAATCGCGGAGATGGTCTCCACGCACCCGGGCCTGGCCAAGGCGATGGTCAACATGCATCGCCGCTTCCGCAACACGACGGCGCAGCTCGCCGCAGCCACGGAAGACCGTTTCTCGGACGGCAGCGGCAGCGGTTCGATCACCATGCCGCACGAGGAAGTGCGCGACTACTTCTATCAGCGGCAGAACTACATTCACGATCTCGACACCGCGGCCGAAGAACTCACTGCCCGGATGCGCTTTCATCGCGGCGACGTCGCCGGCGAGATCGCCAGACGCCTCGAAACCGTCCACGGCGTGCAGATCGTTCGACGAGTCGACCTGGGCGAGAACATACTTCATCGTTACGACCCGGATACCAGGGTCCTGGAAATCTCCGCACGGCTCTCCGGCGGGCAACAGGTCTTCAAGTTCGCGACAGAACTCGCGTACCTCGAGCACGGCGATCTGCTCGACTCGTTGGTGGCCGAAGGCAACTTCACCAGCGAAGCTTCGGTCTCTTTGGCGCGACTTGGATTGGCCAACTACTTCGCGGCGGCCACCGTGCTCCCATACAGCCAGTTCCACGACGTCGCCGAGGACTTCCGGTACGACATCGAGCGCATGTCCGCCTTCTATTCCGCGAGCTACGAGACGATCTGCCACCGCCTCTCGACTCTGCAGCGCCCCAAACTTCGCGGGGTTCCGTTCATGTTCGTGCGTGTCGACCGTGCCGGAAACATGTCGAAGCGTCAGTCCGCCACCGGATTCCACTTCTCCACCAGCGGCGGTACGTGCCCGCTGTGGAACGTCTACGAGACGTTCTCGTATCCGGGCAAGATCATGCCCCAGATCGCACAGATGCCCGACGGCCGCCGATACCTCTGGGTTGCTCGCACGGTCGAACGTCGAGCGGCTCGATACGGACAGCCCGCAAAGATCTTCGCCATCGGATTGGGATGCGAGATTCGACACGCCCACCGACTCGTCTACAGCGACGGTCTGGATCTGGACGAGTCGAATCCGGGAACGCCGATCGGCTCGGGCTGCCGCGTCTGCGAACGCCTCAACTGTCCGCAACGTGCCTTCCCGCCCTTGGGTAAAGACCTCGACATCAGCGAGCACCGAAGTTCGATTTCGCCTTACGTGATTCGCTGACCGCGCTAACGCACGTAGTTGCGCAGGAACGCGACTGTGCGATCGAACGCGACCATCCCGTCCACGGTATCGAGGTCGAACTGATATTCGTGGTCTAGCGCAGGCTCGTGATCTTCGGGGTAGAACAGTGCGTCTACTTCGACGCCCAGATCGGCGAGCCGTTCTGCCAAGGGTTTCGACTGGCTGGCGGTCAGTGGGTCGATGTTTCCGCCGGTGATGAACGTCGCTGGAAAGTCCGAGGTCACATGGCCCAGTGTCGACATCTGACCCACTGCAGTCGACCCGTCGAAGTCCCTCGTTCCGAGATACCCCCACAGCGACTGCTTGTCGACGCCCCAACCGAAGTACTTCCCCTGCGACAGCAGGGGTTTCAGATCGAAGACCCCACAGTCGAGGACAACTCCGCGTATCTGCTCGGGACGTAATGCCGGCTCCACACCCATTTCCGACGCGTAGTCAGGGCTGGTCATGACGGTCGCCAACTGACTGGACAACTGCGCGCCTGCCGAATCTCCCGCAAGAAAGAGATTGGTCGAATCGACATGCAACCTGTCCGCATTGCTCACGATAAATCGATACGCGTCGTTCAGCTGATTCACTGCGGTGGGGTAATACGCATCTGGTCCCAGTGAGTAGTCCACCGAAATCACAGTGAAGCCTTGATTTGCCAACAGTTTGTAGTAACCGTCGGCATCAGTTCTCGATCCTGATATCCAGCCACCGCCGTGCACCCAGACCACCGTGGGTAGCGCCGAAGTGGACTCCGACGGGTAGTACGCGTCGAGTTGTGCATCGTCGTCGCCGTCGCGGTACGACTGATCGAGAATCGAGACGATTCCTGACGGTGCATGCCTGTCGAGTTGTGCGTGAGTCGATTCGGAGCCACCCGCCGACATCCACCGTACGAGGAGAACTCCTGGCCACGGACTGACGAGTGCCGCGGTTACCCCGGACAGCAGAATGACGACGAATACCGCCGCGGTTCCGACAATGCGCCTTCGCCGTCTGTCGGGGGAAGGCGCGCGCACAACAACTCCTGGGGTCGGATCGGATTCACCCAGGCTAGACCAAAAGGACTAGTTGAGAATTCCCTGGCAACGCACCCGCGGAGCTTTGTCCAAAATGACCATTTTCGCAGTGGTTCACCACAATCCGACATTTAGCCGGTATGAGCCTCAAGAAACTGAACCGTGCGATCGAGCGCAGTGAGACCGTCGGCATTGTCCAGATCGAACTGATACTCGTGACCGAGCGCCGGAACGTGATCGGCCGGATAGAACAGTGTGTCGACCGCAACTCCCAACCCGGTCAATTTGTCAGCCATCGGTTTCGACTGAGAATCCGTCAACGGATCGGCGTTGCCGCCGCTGATGTAGGCAGGCGGAAATCGATCGGTGACGTAGTTCAAGGTCGACATCTGATCCGCTGCGTCGGTACTCATGAAGTCACGCACGCCGGTATACGCCCAGAGGGACCGATCAACTCCCCAACCGATGATGCCGGGTCCGCCGACCATGTTCCCGACGTCGTAGATTCCACAGTTCAGTATTACTCCACGTAACTGATCCGGCCGCAGCGACGGGACCACGCCCACACGGTTCGCATAGGCGGGATCAGTGATGAGAGTGGCGAGCTGACTCGAGAGTTGCGCTCCCGCAGAATCACCGGCCAGAACGACCGTCGTCGGATCAACATGCAGCCGTTCCGCATTCGCGACGACGTACGCGTGAGCGTCGTTGAGCTGCCGCACTGCCGTCGGATAGTGGTGCTCAGGTCCGAGTGAGTAGTCCAGGGACACAACGGTGTAGCCACGAGAGGCCAGCAACTCGTAGTACGGCGCGTAGTTGGACTTGCTTCCCGAGATCCAGGCACCGCCATGAGTCCAGATCACCGTAGGCAATGCGGTCGTCGTCGCTGCGGGAAAGTAGACATCCAGGTATGCGTCGTCGTCATCGGCGCGGTACTGCTGGTCCTTGATCGAGTCGACGCCTTCGGGCGCGTGCTTCTCGAGCGCCTCGGTGACTTTCACCGCATCACGATCGAAGACCCATCGCACGGTGAGTGCGCCAGGTCTCGGGCTCAGAACGAAGGCCAGAACCACGGCTCCGACCAGAACGAACACAATTGCCAGAGCCCACAGCAAGCGCCTGCGCCACCGATGCGGTGAAGGGTTCGTCATCGGGTTTCCTTCACTCTCGGCACAATGTCCGGATCAGCGTAACGCGAAGCCGGTACCGCCAAGTGCGATCAGCCGAGTTCAGCGATCCGCCTCTGCGCGAGTGCCTTGACTTCACCCTTGGCTACTTTGCCGCCTGCCGCCATCGGCAATTCGGCGACCGTCATCACGTACTCGGGTATGTACTCGCGGGTCACTCCTCGGCTCTGCAGCCAGGCGGTCAGATCCTCCGAACTCAGATCGTCATCGGCGGACACGACGACCGCACAGACCTTCTCACCGAACAGCGGATCGTCGACCCCGACCACGGCGACCAACTCCACCGAAGGGTGCGCGCGCACGTACTCCTCGACTTCGACCGCGGAGATGTTCTTGCCGCCACGAATGATGATGTCGGCTTTGCGCCCGACCACACGCACCCGTCCTGTCTCGTCGATCTCGACGATGTCGCCGAGAAGCATCCAACCGTCGTCGGTGTACAACTCGTCGTTCGCATCGGTGTCCCCCCAATAGCCCTGACACATCAGCGGTCCGTTCACCCCAGGCTGACCGCGGCGGACGGAGCCGGTCATTTCCTTTGCCGCATCGTCGAATACACGAACTTGCATGCGATCGATGACGTGGCCGCACGTCTTCAGTCGGGTATCGGAACCGTCCGAAACCGTCGTCACCGAGACGGCGCCGGTTTCGTTCGATCCGTAGAACTGCAGGACAGCCGCTCCGGTACGTTGTTCGAATGCCAGCGCCTCCGAATAGGGCACGGCTTCACCACCGGTGAACATGAAACGAAGTGACGAGAGATCGGCCGATTCCGCGGCCTCCGAACGCAACAGCATCTTGAATTGTGTACTCACACAATTCAAAGCAGTCACCCGTTCGCGCTCGATCAACTCGATCATCACCGAAACGTCGAAGCGTTCCATGACGACATTGCGAGCACCGAGTAGTGCCGGCAGGAAATGCGAAGTCCAGAGGCCGAATCCGAAAGGTGCTGGAACCGCGCCGAGGAACACCTCATCCGAACCGATCGCCGCCGCCTCGGCGGCAATCTCGGAGAAACCAACCCAACGATCCTCGGTTTGTGTGACCAGTTTGGGTAGGCCCGTTGTGCCGGAGGTCGAGTTCAGCATCGAAACGGCTGACGTGACAAAACACGGACTGGTTGCGGGGAACTGCTTTAGCTCGACCGGCAACGAGGTGAGTTCGCCGTTTGCGCTCACGCGTTCGAAACTCACGTCGGCGCGTTCGTCGGCGAAGACGACGTCCAGTCCGGGATGCTCTGCCCGCAGACTCGCCACGAGTTCGGCGGTATCGACGCCGCGCAGCGTGCGAGTGGTGACGAGTACGGAGGCTTCCGAGCGGGCGATCAGATGAGAGATCTCGCGAATGCCCGAGCGCGAACCGATTCCGACGGCGACGCGGCCGGTACGAAATGCTGCGCAGAGAGCCGCATGGAATACAGCGGTGTCGGGGAGCAACACGGCTACATGTCCGTATCCCTCACCAGCTAGATCCAGCGCCGACGCGATCGCATCGGCAGCCGCGTCGTACTGTTTCCACGACACCCTCGATTCCGGAGTGACAAAGGCGGTTTCGTCCGGGATGGTCTCAGACCAATGCCTGACCATTTCGCTGATGCTGACGCCGGCGAACCGGTCCGGATTCGTGGCGAATTCACCGACGGTGAAGTCGAGTGTCTTCGTTTCCAGCATGATCGTCGATCATCTCCCGTCGGCGCTGAGTACGCCCATCGATTGTTTGTACGCGTTGTCCAGTGTCGCTGCGGAATCGCATTCGCGGACGAGTTCGCCGCGCTGCATGACATATCCGCGGTCGACAACCGATTTCAGTGCAGTAAGTGCCGGTTCCGTCACGATGACGGTCACACCCTCGGCGGCCAGACCCCCGACCAATGCTCGCAGCTCCGCGACGATTTTCGGTGCCAGTCCTGTCATCATCTCGTCGAGGAGCAACACCTTCGGGGTTTCCAGAAGGGCCCGCCCCAGAACCAACATCTGCTGCTCACCACCGCTGAGGACCCCGGCATAACTCTCCGAGCGTTCACGCAGGATCGGGAACCTCTCGAAAGCTGTTTCCACGGCTTCGGCTTTCAATCCCAGCAGGTCTGCGCCGACGCGTAGGTTCTCGCGAACGGACATTCGCATGAACAGTTGCCTGCCTTGGGGAACGTAGGCAAATCCGCTGCGGACACGATCCAGTGCCGATAATTTCTGGATCTCTCGACCATCGAATTTGATTGTCCCGGTGGCGGGAACCGAGCCGTAGATGGATCCCGCCAAGCTGGTCTTGCCCGCACCGTTCGGCCCGACGATGGCTGTCACTTCACCGGCGGGAGCGGCAAGGGAGACTTCCCGGACGGCGACAGCGGATCCGTATCGAACTGTGACTCTGTCGAGTTCGAGCATGTCAGGCGCCTTCCTCGTATTCGGAACCGAAATAGACTTCTCGCATCGCGTCGCTGGCCAAGCACTCCTGCGGTGGTCCGTAGAACGCCACTGATCCGAAATTGAGCAGCACGATCTTGGTTGCGAGCGCCGCGATGAGATCGACGTTGTGATCAACCAGGACTACTCCTTTGCCCTGCGCGGCAATCGATCGCACGGCACCGGAGATGGCAGCGATGCCGTCGTGATCCGCGCCGGCAAACGGTTCGTCCAACAGGAGGACTTCGGGTTCGGTCGCCATCGCCCGCGCCACCTCGACCAGACGCTGCGCCCCCAAACTGAGATCCCCGCAAGCACTCTCGACGTCGGTGACCGAGTATCGCGCAGCAATCTCCCGGGCCCGCTGTGCTGTCCGGTCCCAGTTCTCGAAAGGTCCTTTGATCGCCCACCACAGCGAGTGCAGAGGTGAGGTGATCTTGTGCCCGTACAGTCCCGGGATGATGTTGTCGACGGCGTCGAGTTCCGCCGCGAGCTGCGGATGTTGAAACGTGCGCGAGAGCCCTTGCCGTGCACGGCGCTCCGACGGCCCGGTCAAGGGAGCACCCGCGAGCGCGACGGTTCCGGAGTCTGCTTGCTGAGTGCCGAAGATGCAGTCCACCAGTGTGGTCTTGCCTGCCCCGTTCGGGCCGACCAGTCCGATCACCTCTCCCGGTCCGACGCTGAACGAGACATCGTCGACAGCGCGGACGCCTCCGTAGGACTTGTGGAGCCCGCTCACTTCGAGTAGCCGAGTCATCGATTGCCACGCTCCTTGTACAGACGGTTCATTCGACCCAGAACGTTCTGACTCCACCCGATCACCCCACCAGGCGCGACGATGAGGATCACCAGGACGGCTCCGGCAAGCAGGAGTTCGCCACTTCCCTGGTACCCGGGCATATTCAGCGTCACGATCACCACGATCAATGCACCGAGCGGAGCACCCCACGCCGAACCGCGACCGCCGATGATCGGCATGAAGATTGCGAGGAAAACAATACTGAGAGTGAAGGTTTCAGGAGTGACAGCCTGCACCGACACGGTGAACAGCGATCCGCCGGTCGACGCGATCGCAGCACCGATCGCCAGCGCCACGACGGTCAGGTGCGCAGGATTGACGCCGGAAGACCGTGCGACATTACGATTGTCGCGGGCAGCTTGCAACATCAGCCCCCACACCGATTTCCGGAGTCGATCCACAGCGACCGCGATCAGACACACGAACAAGATCGCGAACACGACCAACAAATAGCGCGGTGGCTCCCAGCCGAACATCGTCACAGTCTCGACACCCGAGATCCCGGCCGACCCGCCGGTGAAACTCGGCCCGTCGATCAACCAGTGCTCGAAAGCGATACCGAACAACAAGGTCACCGCGGCAAGGTAGAAGCCGGAGAGTTTCTGTGTTGCCAAGCTGAGGAGTACTGCAACCGCTGCAGCGGCGAGGGCGCCGAGAATCCATCCCCACCACATCGACAACCCGGTCCGAACCGAGATCAGCGCAACGGCATACGCGCCGATCGCCGCATACGCGCTGTACGCCATCGACAGTGATCCCGCGAGCACGAATGGCACGTACATGCCGAGTGCGATCAGCGAATACGTCGCAGCGAGGAACACCAGATCCTGCCGGTACAGACTCGGCCCCATCCACAGCAGCACGGCAGCAACCACGACCACGGTGATCAGCGCTTCTCGTGACAGGGCGAGCATCCTCGTCCGGGAACGGCCGGATGTAGTGGGCGGATTTGACGTCAGCGGACTGGTAGAAAGCGAGGCCATCAGACGCGAACCTTCCTCGAGAGCAAGCCTTCCGGACGGAAAGCGAAGAACACCAGGGCAATCAACAGAATCGCGGTTTGCGCAGCACTCGCACCGAAGTAGTACGGGGCGAATACCTGGACGACGCCCAACACCATTCCGCCGATCAGCGGAGCCCAACTTCGGCCGGTACCACCGATGACGAGTGCGATGAATGCCGTCAGCGTCCATGACAGACCGCTCGTGAACTGAACACCGGCCTTGGGAGCGAACAGAAGTCCGGCGACGGCGGCGATCACACCCGCGAGGGTGAACGCGATGAGGCGTACCCGATCCACCGGCAAGCCCAGGACGCGGGCGGCATCCGGACTGTCGCCGACGGCGCGTAGCAGACGGCCCGAGGTGGACCGGTTCAGCCACAGTCCGATACCGACGAAGATCACGGCAGTTCCGACGACGAGTACAACGGTCGAACTGTCGACGGTGGCACCGAGCACCGATATCGGATCGAAGTCGAAGATCTTCTGTCCGGGAAGTGGTGTTCGGCCGAAGACCGTGCCGGCGAGCTGCTGGATCCCGAACAGTACTGCGGTCACCGCCACCAACGCCGGTAGTTCCCCACGACCCGAACGCTTCTGAACCTGTTTGACCACAAGCTTTTCCGTCAGGATCGACAGCGCCACCGCTACCGCGATCCCCAGCGGCATGGCAATCCAGAGAGCGAGCCCGTAATTGATCGCGACCCAACTCGACGCCATGGCCGCAGCCATCGCGTACGGGCCCATCGCAAAGTTGAAGAAATCGGCGCCGACCACCACGAGATACATTCCGAGGGCTATCAGCGAGAAGAAGGCACCGATCTCGATGGCTGCGAGCCACAGTTGTGCGTCTGTCATGTCAATGCTCCTCGGTTATCCGCACGGGGGCTGGTAGGAATCCCACGGACGGGCAGGCTTGTTGTCCTCACCGAATTCGACGAGTACCAGGCCGCAGAGGCTGTCCGGAGCCAGGTGATCCTGCGAGGAGAACGACAGTGTCAATCCGTCCTGGCCGAAGCTGGCGGGAAGTGCCGAAACCTGTTGAAGAGCATCACGAACGGCCGTCCGATCTCGGTGGTCGCCGGCAATTTCGATTGCCTCGGCCAACATCATGACGGCGTCGTACGCCTGTGCGTCGTAGGCGGTCAGTTGATAATCAGGCCCCTTCACCGCCTGCACCTTGCGACGCAGTTCGGCGGTTCTCGGGTTGTTCTCACTGAGCGAGCCCATGTACACCATGCCGCTCAACGCCTTCGGGTCCGCCAAAGCCCAAGATGCGGGCTGGTTTCCGATGGAAGCGAGTGAGAAGCGTTGCGTCTGCGGGGTGACCTTCGACAAGGTGTTGTGCGCGAGGATTTCGAAGTGCCCGCCGATACTGGCGACCAGAATCGCGTCCGGTTCGGTTTCCGCGAGACGTGAGACCTGTGCGGTGATGTCCGCGGCATCGACCGGCGCCTTTTCGACGCCCGTCACTCTCGCGCACTTCTCGAGCGCCGGCCGCAGGGTCTTGATGATTCCGTCGATGGACGCACTCGCGTCACCGAGAATTCCCAGGGACTTGTACCCCATCTTCTCGAAAGCCCCGCAGTACACCTGGGCGTACTGCTTCAACGAGTTCGGAATCATGAACGAGAAGTCGTTGTCGGGCGCCGAGGCAAAGGCGTCGCTGAGAACGACCGGAGCTATCGCAGGAATCTTCGACTGCTGGAGAATCGACTTGGCCTGCAGCACCGACCCGCTGCCCGTGGCGAGGATGACCGCACTGGACCCGTGATCGACCAACTTCCGAATGATCGACGGGGTTTTGGTGGGACTGCTCTCGTCGTTCTCGACAACCAATTCGACTTGCTTACCGTTGATTCCGCCCGCCTGGTTGATCAGGTCGACGGTCATCCGCACCGTCTTGCCGGCGATCGTGCTGTACGACGCACCGGGCCCGGTGGAGTCCTCGTCCAAACCGATGACGATGGTGTCTTCGGGAATGACACCGGCAGATGCGCACGCGCTCGCCCCGAGGACCACTGCCGCGCAGACGGCGATCGCCTTTCCGAGTCTCACATCGAACTCCCGTCCAAACTGTGCTTGGTAAATCAAACAAGCGCTTGATTTACGAGTGTGGACAGAAGTATGCACTGGGTCACACTGATAGTCAAAATCCGAACTACACGCGCAGGAACTGCGGTGTTACGGCTTCTGCAGCTGCCGGATCGACGAGCTGAGTTCGCGAATGACGGACTTCAATTCGTCGACATCAGAGCGGAGTTCGGCAAGGTCCGAGTCGGGAGATTCGGTCTGCGCTTCCTTCTTCGCCGTGCGCCGCGCAATGCGTGCCACCGGCTCACCGTCGACGGAACGTGCGGCAAAGCCGTCCAGGAAAACCGAAATCAGATTGCGCTGCAGATCTTCGGCCAATTCGGAAAGCTGTGGGCGATACTGCGCGACGGTGGACCAGACGGATTCACGCAGGAGACGGTGAAACTGTTCGGGATCGATGTCTTCCCGAAACTCCGCGTCGGCAATTCCGCGAGCGATAGCCGATCGCCAGTAGCTGTGTGCCTTCTGAACCAGGATGGTGATGGGCGCGTCCGCCGGTTGCGACGAAAGTATGGCTTCTCCCTGATAGACCTCCGTGGCATACGGGTGATCCACCGCCGAGGCAAAGGAGACCGACACCATCGTGGCCAGGCGATTTCGAGCCGAACCTTCCGGTTCGATCGAGTCCTCGTACCGGACGTTGAGATCTTCGAGGAACCGGACGACGATCTCGTTGGCTATCGCATCCTTGGAGTCGAAGTAGTGATAGAGGCTGCCGGAGAGGATCCCGACTTCGTCGGCGATGTCGCGCACCGTCGTCGCGGCGATTCCCCGCTCACTGAACAGCTTGGCCGCATGAGCGAGTATTTCGTCCCGTCGGGTCGAGCGCACGAGAAGATCCTTCCGACGTTCCGATCGTCAAGCGAGTGCTTGATCAATTTCTCGTCGATGCTAACACCGCACCCTCGCTGACCTGCGGTGTGAGGTCCTGGATACCCAATCGAAACACCGGACACACACTTGTCACCGACAGTCATTCCACCGCAACAACTTCCACCTACTCTGTGCACTCGACGAATACAGCGTTGTATACGCACTCCGGATACAGATCTGTCAGAGCCATTGTCTGCCAGAGCCATCGACACGAAAGGCCCGTACATGCGAACCTTCTCGAAGCGCACCCTTGCCGCGCCGGCCGCTCTCGCCGCGCTGGGCTTGGTTCTCACCGGCTGCGGAAGCAAGGCAACAGACACCGCATCGGGAGATTCGACGGCTACGTCGTGCGTCGACACCTCGGGGGACACGATCAAGGTCGGTTCCCTGAATTCACTCTCGGGCACCATGGCCATCAGTGAAGTGACGGTCCGCGACTCCATCTCGTTGGCGGTGCAGGAGATCAACGATTCCGGCGGTGTACTGGGTAAGAAGATTCAGATCGTGGCAGAGGACGGTGCGTCGGAGCCGACAGTGTTCGCCGAGAAGGCCGAGAAACTGATCAGCAGCGATTGCGTCGCAGCAGTTTTCGGTGGCTGGACCTCCTCGAGCCGCAAGGCCATGCTGCCCGTGTTCGAGGACAACAACTCTTTGCTCTACTACCCGGTCCAGTACGAGGGACTGGAAGATTCGAAGAACATCTTCTACACGGGCGCAACGACCAACCAGCAGATCATCCCGGCGCTGGATTACCTGAAGGAGAAGGGCGTCAAGTCGCTGTATCTGGTCGGCAGCGACTACGTGTTCCCGCAGACCGCCAACCGCATCATCAAGGCGTACGCGGCAGCGAACGGCATCGAGATCAAGGGCGAGGATTACACGCCTCTGGGTTCGACCGACTTCTCCACCATCGTGAACAAGGTCCGCACAGCCGACGCCGATGCCGTGTTCAACACACTCAACGGCGATTCCAACGTTGCGTTCTTCCGTGAATACTCGAATGTCGGCCTGAAACCCGCCGACATGCCCGTCGTCTCCGTCTCCATTGCGGAGGAAGAGGTCGGTGGTATCGGAGTCCAGAACGTCGAAGGCCAGCTGACGGCGTGGAACTACTACCAGACCATCGACTCCCCCGAGAACAAGAAGTTCGTCGCGGCGTACAAGGCGAAGTTCGGGCAGGACAAGCCCACGTCCGATCCGATGGAAGCGGCATATACCTCCGTCTACCTCTGGAAGAACACCGTCGAGAAGGCCAACTCGTTTGCGGTCAAGGATATTCAGGACAACGCCGACGGTGTGACCTTCCAGGCGCCCGAAGGACTCGTCACCATCGACGGCGACAACCACCACATCACCAAGACTGCCCGGATCGGCGAAATCCGTTCCGACGGACTGATCTACACGGTCTGGGATTCGGGACAGCCGATCGAGCCGGATCCGTACCTGAAGAACTACCCCTGGGCTGAGGGCCTCGGTAGCTGATCGACAAAAGGCGGAATTGACGGAATCGACGAGTAGAGAGGTGGAGCGTCTGTCATGGATGTTGTGATCGGGCAGTTGTTCACGGGTTTGAGTATCGGATCGATTCTCCTGTTGGCAGCGTTGGGGTTGTCTCTCACGTTCGGGCAGATGGGTGTCATCAACATGGCACACGGCGAGTTCATCATGGCCGGCTCGTACACCGCATACGTAGTGCAGCAGGTGATCTCGAATGCAACGGGATCGTTGATCATTTCTCTGCTCGTCGGTTTCGTCGTCGGCGGACTGATGGGTGTTGTGCTCGAAGTGGTCCTGGTATCGCGGATGTACCACCGACCCCTCGACACCCTGTTGGTGACATTCGGCGTCGGATTGATCCTTCAGCAGTTGGCGCGCGACATCTTCGGCGCGCCGGCAGTCAATGTTTCGGCGCCGAGCTGGCTTTCGGGCGGGGTCGATATTTTCGGCGCCGTGGTGCCGAAAACCCGCATCTTCATTCTGGTGTTGGCGATCGCAGCGGTGATCGCACTTTCGGTCGCACTGAAGCAGTCGTCGATGGGTAGACGCATCCGGGCCGTCGTCCAAAATCGCGATCTGGCCGAGACGAGCGGAATCTCCTCTCGTCGTACGGACATCACGACCTTCTTCCTCGGTTCCGGGCTCGCCGGCGTCGCGGGTGTCGCGTTGACGCTCATCGGTTCCACCAGCCCGACCATCGGCCAGTCCTATCTGATCGACGCCTTCCTGGTTGTTGTCGTCGGCGGTCTCGGTCAGATGAAGGGAGCCGTGATCGCAGCCTTCGCCCTCGGCATCTTGAACTCGTTCATCGAGTACTCGACGACAGCGTCGATCGCGAAGGTGATCGTGTTCGTCATCATCGTCGTCTTCCTTCAAGTTCGGCCGCAGGGCCTGTTCGCAGTCAAGACGAGGAGCCTCGTATGAGCATCCTGAACAATTCCCGAATTCGGGTGTGGGGCGGTTTTGCACTTGCCGCGATCGTGCTGTTCGCCGTCGCTCCGGCTGTGCTCTCGGACTTCAGGCTGTCACTGTTGGCAAAATTCCTGTGCTTCGCCATAGTCGCTGTCGGTATCGGTTTGGCTTGGGGCAGAGGCGGAATGCTCACGCTCGGCCAGGGCGTCTTCTTCGGAATCGGCGCATACGTGATGGCGATGCACCTCAAGATCGCCGATGCCGAACTCAAGGGCGACGCGGTCCCGGACTTCATGTCCATCGCCGGCAAGACCGAACTGCCGGGATACTGGCAACCGTTCGCCTCGCCATTCGTGGCGATCTTCGCCATCCTTTTCCTGCCGGCCGCTGTTGCCTTTCTCCTCGGACTCGGTGTGTTCAAGCGGAGAGTCAAGGGCGCGTACTTCGCGATCCTCTCGCAGGCACTCGCCGCGGCTTTCGCGATCCTCTTGATCGGCCAGCAGTCGATCGGTGGCAGCAACGGCCTCAACCGCTTTCGCACGTTCTTCGGTTTCAATCTCAACGATCCGGCGAACAAGCAGATGTTGTTCTTCATCGCCGCCGGAGTTCTTCTCGCATCGGTCGCTCTGATTCGCCAGCTGATGAACTCCCGATACGGCGAACTCCTCGTCGCCGTCCGTGATCAAGAGGAGCGAGTACGTTTCCTCGGATACGATCCGGCGAACATCAAACTGGTCGCCTACGTGACCGCGGCGTTCCTCGCCGGTATCGCCGGCGCGCTGTTCGTTCCGATCGTGGGCATCATCTCCCCCGCCGACGTCGGGATCGTCCCGTCCATCGCTTTCCTCATCGGGGTCGCGATCGGCGGCCGCGCAACGCTTCTCGGTCCGGTACTCGGTGCGATCGGCGTCGCGTGGGCGCAGTCGACATTCTCGGAGAAACTCCCTTCGGGATGGATCTACGCACAAGGGTTGATGTTCATCGTCGTGGTCGGGTTCTTCCCGGCAGGTGTGGCCGGATTGTTCGCCCTGATGCGCCACCGCAAGAAGCGTGAGACCCCGGCCGACCCGCCGGTCAAGGTCTCCCAACCCGAACCAGTGGAGGTGTCGTCATGACCAACACAACCGCCACCAGCGAACCCACACCGGCACTGGGTGGCAACGCCGGAATGTCGTCCGAGTACCTCGAAGTACGAAATCTTTCGGTCAGCTTCGACGGTTTCAAGGCCGTCGACGGCGTCGACTTGACCCTCATGCAGGGCGACCTGAGGTTTCTCATCGGCCCGAACGGGGCTGGAAAGACAACGTTGGTCGACGCCATCACCGGACTCGTTCCCGCGACGGGTTCCATCACGAAGTCCGGCGAGCAACTGCTCGGCAAGAAGGTTCACAAGATCGCCCGCCTCGGCGTCGGGCGAACCTTCCAGACGGCAAGCGTCTTCGAAGAGCTCTCGGTGCTGCAGAATCTCGACATCGCGGCCGGAGCCGGCCGATCACCGTGGAACCTGCTCAGAAAACGCAAAGGTGTGCTTCCCGAGATCGAAGAGGCGCTGGAGACAACCGGGTTGGAGCACCTCAGGGACACCGCCGCAGGCATTCTGGCGCACGGACAGAAGCAGTGGCTCGAAATCGGAATGTTGTTGGTACAGAACTGTTCCGTGCTCCTGCTCGACGAGCCCGTCGCAGGCATGAGCCTCGAGGAGCGCGAGGAGACCGGGAACCTTCTGCGGCGCATCGGCGGTGCGCGAACCGTCGTCGTAGTCGAGCACGACATGGACTTCATGCGATCCTTCGCCACGTCCGTCACAGTGCTCGCCGCTGGGAAAGTGCTTGCCGAAGGAACTGTGGCGGAGGTCCAAGCCGACCCCAAGGTGCAAGAGGTCTACCTCGGCACAGCCGCTGCCGGAACCGATCTCGGCGCCGACACCGAACCGACCCCGGAGGACTGAATCATGCTCGAGCTCGTCGACATCCGCGCCGGCTACGGACGCACCGAAGTGATCCACGGCGTATCCCTGCTGGTTCCCAGCGACGGAGTTGCGGCAGTCATGGGTCACAACGGTGCGGGTAAAACCACCTTGCTGCGCGCCGCCGTCGGTCTGATCAAACCTACACGGGGAAAGGTACTTCTGAACGGTGAGGACATCACCGGTCTACGGCCGAGCGCCCGCGTCGCTCGCGGACTTGCCTACGTACCCCAGGGTCAGCAGTCGTTCGGACAACTGACAACTGCCGAGAATCTTCGGGTGGTCGCCGACGGGCGCAAACGCGGAAAGGCACTCATCGCAGAGGCATTGGATCTGTTTCCCGCACTCACCACGCTCCTCGACCGTCGCGCGGGACTTCTCTCCGGTGGGCAGCGACAACAGCTTGCCATCGCTCGCGCCCTGATCACCGAGCCCAAGATCCTCATTCTGGACGAACCAACCGAGGGCATTCAGCCCAACGTGGTCGCCGAAATCGAAAGAACCGTCATGGAACTCACCGAGCGCGGCGATCTCGGTGTCCTCCTCGTAGAGCAGCACATCGGTTTCGCGCTCCAATCTGCGCAGCATTACAGCATTCTCGCGGCGGGACACGTGACCTCGACCGGTGAGGGCGGCACCACGTCCACCGAGGCGGTTCGTCGAGCGATGGCAATCTGACATGAGTGTGCGCCCGCCGCTGCGCGAGCAGGTCTATCGGTCGATCCGGAACGATCTGATGTCGGGTCAGATCGCGCCATCCGAACGACTCGGCGAAGAACGGTTGGCTCATCTCTACGGTGTCTCGCGAACACCGGTGCGCGAAGCGCTCGCGAAGTTGGAATCCGACGGGCTGGTCGAGCGCGACGAACATGGACTCTTTCCGTACCGACCGCACCTCGACGAGTTGGGTGGCCTCTACGAGCTGCGCATACTCCTCGAAGTGCACGGGCTTCGGCGGGTACTAGACGGTGAGGCCCCCGCTCATGATCGAGACGCGCTCGGTTCCGAACTCGACAAGTGGTACACATTTCTCAAACAGATGCCGGTACCGGACGCCGGCTTCGTGACGCTCGACGAGGAGTTCCACATCGCGCTCCTCGCCTCATCCGGAAACCACGCGTTGGTCGACGCCTTGCAGGCCGTCAACTCGAAGCTGCGCCCCGTGCGGATGTTCGACTACCTGACTCCCGACCGTATGAAGGCCACCGTGGAGGAACATATCTCCGTCGTCGAACTGGTGCTGGACGGCAAGATTCCGCAAGCACACGAGGCACTGGTGTCGCACATCGACATCTCTCGTGCGGTTGTCCTCGACCGCGCTCGGCAGGCCCTCTCGTTGGCCGCCATGGCCAACGCTGTGCGGAACTGATCGAGCGGGAGTCACCGCCCCTCCGAAAATCGCACTTGCTCAGCGTGGGAAGGCTCTCGGAAATAGGAATGGACTCACAGCGGTTGCACCTCACAACGACGCTTGCGTTCTATTCGCTGAGAAAGGCACCACATTCATGGCCGTCCCACTTTCCATCCTCGATCTCGCCCACATCGGCGACAACGAAACCGCCAAAGACAGCTTCGACGCCAGCGTGACCTTGGCGCAGCGCGCCGAGGAGTGGGGTTACAAGCGAATCTGGTATGCCGAGCACCACAACATGGGTTCCATCGCGTCTTCGGCCACCAGCGTTCTGATCAGCCACGTCGCCGCGCACACCAGCAAAATCCGCCTCGGCGCCGGTGGAATCATGCTGCCCAACCACGCGCCGCTGACGATCGCCGAGCAGTTCGGCACCCTCGAGACTCTGCACCCGGGTCGCATCGATCTCGGTCTCGGTCGCGCGCCCGGTAGTGATCAGAAGACCATGCAGGCTTTGCGACGCGACCCGAGTTCTTCGGACAGCTTCCCGCAGGACGTACTCGAGCTTCAGGGCTACCTCGGCGACACTTCGCGCGTCCCCGGAATCAATGCCGTTCCCGGTAAGGGCACTCACGTTCCGCTCTACATTCTCGGATCGTCACTGTTCGGAGCCAAGCTCGCCGCGATGCTCGGCCTGCCGTATGCATTTGCCTCGCACTTCGCCCCCAACGCCCTGCGCGACGCCGTCGCGATCTATCGACGCGAGTTCAAGCCGTCGGAGCAGTTGGCGGAGCCGTACGTCATCGCGGGCGTCAACGTCATCGCCGCCGACACCCATGAGCAGGCTCAGCAGGACTTCCTCGCGGCCAAGCGTTCGCGCGTCAGCCTTCTTCTCGGACGCGGACGCAAGTTCACGGACGACGAAGCGGACATGCTGCTCGACTCCCCCGCGGGTCAGCAGGTTCTGCAGATGACCAAGTACAGCGCCATCGGCACGCCCACGGAGGTCCGCGCCTACCTCGACGAGTTCACCGAGCATGCACAGGCCGACGAGCTGATCACGGTGTCGACCGGCACCAACCGCGAGGCTTGGTTGCGCACGTTCGAACTCCTCGCCGACGTGAGCGATCTGGTACCCGCCTAAGCTGCCGGTATGGGCGATCCATCCCGTCGCGGGTTCATCTCGGTACTGGCAGTTCTACTTTCGACGGGTTGGGCCGCCAACCACTTTGCTTCGCTCATCCCGGTTCTCCGGGTGGACGAGGGCCTTTCGCATACCGTGCTCGACGGTGTTTTCGGTATCTACGCGCTCGGACTCCTACCCGGCCTGTTGACCGGTGGAGCACTGTCGGATCGCGTCGGCCGAGCTGTAGTCGTCCTGCCCGGAGCGCTCATAGCCTCGCTCGGAACCTTGATTCTTCTTCTCTGGCACGACGCGCCCGGGCTCATGGTCGGGCGCCTCGTTGTCGGTATCGGTGCCGGTCTGGCAATCGGCGCCGGCACCGCGTGGGCGGCTGACCTTCGCGGCAAGTCCGGAACCGTGATGGCGGGCGTAGTACTCACCTCGGGTTTTGCACTGGGACCACTGTTTTCGGGTCTGTTGGCACAATTTGCCGCCTTCCCACTCGCTACGCCCTTTGTCGTCTCGGCCTTCTTGTCGGTGGGTTCGGTTACCGCGGCAGCTGTGTGGAGTCGTACACCTGTTTCCGTAGAAGCCGCGACCATCACACCCGTCCCAGACGGCGCGGAGCGCTCCGTCGCAAATGCGCCAGACGGCGCGGAGCGCTCCGTCGCAAATGCGCCAGACGGCGCGGAGCGCTCCGTCGCAAATGCGCTGCTCTGGGCACTTCCGTTGGCGCCGTGGGTGTTCGCCAGCGCAACAGTCTCTTTCGTGACCATGACGGCCAGGCTCGGGGACCGCTACTCAGGTCCTCTCCTTCCGGGTTTCGCGGCGGCGCTGACTCTGGGTGCTGGAATCCTGGTTCAAACCGCTGCGCGCCATCGCAATTGGGGTCCTCAGGCCGGCACGACAGGCGCCGCACTGGCGGCACTCGGATACTGCCTGGTCGCAGTCGGCGGCGCGCACCCCGCGCTCGGGTTGTTCATCGTCTGCGCGCTCGTCCTCGGTACGGCCTACGGACTGTGTCTGCGTGAGGGACTGCTCGACCTCGAGTCGCTGGCTCCCCCGGCCTCGCGGGGCGCCCTGACCGGGATCTTCTACGTCGGCACCTATCTCGGATTCGGACTGCCGGTGCTACTGGTTGTCATCGAACCCACGATGGGTCCGTCGCTGCCGTTGGTGATCCTCGCCGCTGTTGCCGCCGTCGTTGCCGTGGTCCGATTCCGTCGATTGCGGTCGACCCAGGCTTCCGCGTCACATCCGCGTCTCGAGGTCGCATCGGTCTGAGCGTCCATTCGGACGGAGTTGGCGGTACTTGCAGTCGCAGCTACCCGGCGGTGTTAGCGTCGGAGGACCAGAAGGTCACTGCGTAGGGACACAGCAATGGGCAAGAGCGAGGCGGGCAAGGCCGAATCGGCCAAGAGTAGTGCGGACGACCTGACGGGTCGGCGCATCCTGATCACCGGCGCTGCCCGCAATATCGGTTCTTCGCTGGCCAGACGCCTGTACGACCGTGGTGCGTCCGTGGGACTGCTCGGCCTCGAGCCTGAACTTCTCGAACAAGTCGCCACTTCCTGCGGCCGCGCGCCGTGGCAGTTGTGCGACGTCGCCGACCTCGAGCAGGTATCTCGCGGCGTCGACTACATCGCTGAGAAGCTGGGAGGCATCGACGTCGTCGTCGCCAATGCCGGGGTCGAGGCGAACTCGTCGATCCTCGGCGGCGACCCTGCGGACATGCGCCGCGCCGTCGAAGTCAACCTCATGGGCACGTACTACACCCTGCGCGCAGCAGGTCCGCACATCAGTCACGAAAACGGTTACGCCCTGGTGGTCGCCTCGGCCCACGGCGCCGCCAAGCATCCGTTTCGCGGACCGTTCGGTGCTTCGCGCGCCGGCGTCGAAGCGTTGGGTGACGCGTTGCGCTTGGAAATGAAACACCTCGGCACCAAGGTGGGCGTCGCGTACATCGGCGACATCGACACCGATACCACCGCACTCTCTTTCGACGGCGCTCGCGGAACCCTCGCCAGCGCCGGCACCACGACCGTCGCTGACGCCGTCGACGCGTTCGAGCGCGGTATCGTCGGCCGGAAGTCACGCGTACACGCGCCCCGCCGCAGCGCCGCGGTTCGCCACATCGCGCAACGAGCTATCGACCTCCGTCCCTCTCACATCCGTGGAGTCGCATGAACCCCCGCATCCCGCCCGGCCGATTCAAGGACCTCGGTCCGATCAACTGGGGAATCTGGCGTGTCCTGTCGAAGGCTGCCGGAGCACCCGATGCGCATCTGTTCAGCACCTTGGGGCGCACGGGCGGACTCTTCCGCGGTTGGCTGCACTACTCCGGCTCACTCATGCCCGGCGGCAAGATCTCTCGCCACGACACCGAACTGATCATCCTGCGGGTCGCGCACCTGCGGGACTGCGGTTACGAGATGGATCACCACATCAGGCTCGGCCGCAAAGCCGGAATCGACGCAGAAGAACTGGCCCGAATCATCGAGGGCCCTGGCGCTTCCGAGTTGAGTCCGCGTCACCGTGCGATCTTGACTGCGGTCGACGAGTTGGTCACCACCAAGGACGTCACCGACGACACGTGGGGAACGCTCTCGCAGCATCTCGACGATCGTCGGTTGATCGAATTCACCTTGTTGGTCACTCAGTACGACGGCCTGGCCACCACGATCGGAACCTTGCGGGTTCAGCGCGACTTCTCCTGAAGTTCCGCGGCGGCCGTAACTCAGCTCTAACCCGAAGACATCTGGACGAAACACCTGATCAATAGCGTATACAGGTATGTCGACAGGGATGAATACGGCGCCGGAGCCACTGCGTGAGGTGGTCTACCGGGAACTACGCACCGAACTGGTCAACGGGACTATCGGGTTCGATCAGCGCCTGACGGAACCGAAACTCTCCACGCGTTTCGGCATTTCTCGCACACCAGTACGGGAAGCGTTGACGATGCTGTGCGCCGATGGACTCCTGCGCCGGGAAGAGTACGGGTTCTCCGCCGTGCGCCCGAGTATCCCGCGGATCCGAGATCTGTATGAACTCCGAATCACGCTGGAACTACAAGGAATTACCCGGGCGATCGCAGATCCGACGATCCGGCACGACCGAACAATCCTCGACGACGAATTGGTGCGGTGGCGTGCCCTGGCTCTCGATCCGCCCGCTCAGGAACCGGGGTTCGTCGAACTGGACGAGGAATTCCACGTCGCCGTACTGAGGGCGTCGGGAAACAATGAACTGGTCGCGTCGCTGCTGTCGGTGAATTCCCGTATCCGGCACGTTCGGATGTACGACTTCATGGTCAACGGCCGCATCGACACCTCGATCGCGGAGCACATTCGAATCCTCGAAGAACTACGTGCCGGCAATCTGCCCGAGGCCCGCACGCTTTTGCACCAGCACATCGGCGAGTCTCTCGACGTCGTCCTCGACCGGGTGACCCGCGCGATCACCGCGCTCTCACTCGCCAACATCACGGACTGATCGGAGCAGTACACACCATGACCATCGCAGCAGAAGTTTTCACCCCGACAGCCCGGGTCGAGCAGGCATTCCAGCGGATCGAGGAAGTAGATCGCCCCGAAGTCTGGATCACGTTGCGCCGCAAGGAAGATGTGCTTGCCGATGCCGCTTCGGTCGAAGCCAGAATCGCCGCGGGCGAGCATCTTCCTCTGGCTGGGCGTCTGGTCGCCGTCAAGGACAACGTCGACGTCGCCGGTCTGCCGACCACAGCGGCGTGCCCCGAATTCGCGTATTCGCCGGACGAAACCGCCAGTGCCGTTGCGCGGTTGATCGAGCACGGGGCTGTTGTTCTGGGGAAGACCAATCTGGACCAGTTCGCCACCGGACTGGTCGGAACGCGCAGTCCGTACGGAGCCGTTCGCTGCGCCTGGGACGAAGAGTTGATCTCGGGCGGTAGTAGCTCCGGATCCGCCGTCGCTGTCGCGCTGGGAATTGCAGACATCGGAATCGGCACCGACACTGCCGGTTCGGGCCGGGTGCCGGCAGCGTTCCACGGGATCTACGGACTCAAGCTCTCGCTCGGCGTCATCCCCGCCCACGGAGTAGTGCCCGCCTGCGTCGACTACGACGCTCTGACGGTATTTGCCGACGACCTCGAATCGGCAACCGCGGCAGCGGCAATCATGATCGGCCACGAACCTCGGGATCCCCGCAGCCGCGTCTGGCCTTCCGACGTTCGTCTCGCGGCGGCGCCGAATCCCCGCGTCGGCGTCCCCCGAATCGAGGATCTCGCTCAACTGAGCCCGTCGTATACAGCAGCATTTCAGGACACTGTGACAGCTCTGGTAGCCGGCGGCGCCGAGACCGAGACCGTCGACATATCCGGACTGCTCGGCGCGGCCCGATTGCTCTACGACGGCGCCGTGGTGGCGCAGCGGTACGCCGCTGCCGGCGAGTTCCTCGAAACTCGTCCTGCCGGAGCAGATCCCGCGGTGTCCGACATCGTGCTCGGTGCGAAGCACCCCACCGGATACCAGCTAGTCGACGATCTCGATGCTCTCACCCGCGCCAAGGCTGCCGCCCGGGAACTCCTCGCCGGGTTCGACGCCCTACTGCTTCCCACCACCACCGAACACCCGACGATTGCCGCCGTGACCGAGGATCCGTTCGGAATCAACCGCCGGATGGGAACTTTCACCAACTTCTGCAACCTGCTCGACATGGCGGCCGTCGCGGCGCCCGGACACCGCACTGCCGAAGATCACCCGTTCGGCGTCATGTTCGTCGTACCCGCTTTCGACGACCAGATCGCCATCGACCTCGCTGCGCGACTCGGCGGTGCGCCTTCACCCACCCTCGTCGATACCGGAATCGACCTCGCAGTATTCGGCGCTCACCTGCGCGGGCAACCCCTCAACACACAGTTGGTCGACCTCGGCGCGCGGTACGTCGAAACCGTCACGACCTCGGATGCCTACCGGCTCTTCGCTCTCGACACGACGCCACCGAAGCCCGGCCTGGTACGCCGTGGCCCTGGACTCGGCGCACCGGTCGTCGGCGAGATCTTCCGAATCTCACCGGCCGGGCTGGGAACGTTCCTCGCCGCCTTGCCTGCACCGATGGCGCTCACGAGCGTCGAGTTATCCGACGGCAGAACGACAGTCGGTTTCAGCTGCACTCATGACGCCGTAAACGGCGCAGCTGACATCACCGACTACGGCGGTTGGGCCGCGTACCTCTCTCGCTGACAGTCACGGCTTGCAGATTCGAGTGACGGCCTCGCGCACCACTTCACGGCGGCGCGCGATCTCGTCGGCGTCGACGTTCTGGTTGTCGGCCACACCGGGGGCCACCACCCAGCCGAACACGAGGCCGAACAGCATCGTGATCAGGTCCTGGGGGTCCCAGTGCTTCGAGATGAGGCCGTCTTCTTGAGCCTTGCGGATCGTGGCCATTCGCGGAACCCAGCTGGAATGTTCCTCGGCCAGCTTCTTCATCCGTGGTGCCTCACCCTGCAATTGACCCCAGATCATCATCCGTTGAATCTGTGGTTTGCCGAGCATTGCGTCGAACAGTTCGACGGCATGCGCGGGCATGTCTTCACCGGTGAACTCGACGGATTCCATCGCCTGCTCGAAGTCGACGTCGAGCACCGCGTGGAACAACGCGACCTTGTCACCGAAATAGGCGTAGAGGCGCTCCTTACTGGCGTTTCCGTTCTTCGCAATCCGATCGATGCGCGCACCGGCAAGCCCGTAGGTGCCGAATTCTTCTTGCGCAGCGTCGAGGATTCGCTGTTTCGTCGCGGTCACGTCAGTGGGAGCCATAGTGATGATGGTAACCGAACGAACTATTTCGTTTGACTCACCCGAGAAGGCTGGAATACCTTTTTCCAATGACCACCACGTCCCACGTCGACGGCGGCACTCTGCCACCGATCCCGGCTGTCTCCGAGAATCCGAATCATCAACGTCGCTGGCTGGTGCTCTGCATCGTCGCGTTCGCTCAACTCATGGTGGTGCTCGACGGCACCATCGTCTCCATCGCCCTACCGGCAGCCCAGGAGGAACTGGGCATAAGCGACCTTGACCGCGCGTGGGTGGTCACGTCGTACGCCTTGGCGTTCGGTGCGCTGCTGCTCCTCGGCGGACGTATCGCGGACTACTGGGGCCGAAAGCGATCCTTCATCGTCGGCATGGCGGGCTTCGCGGTTGCCTCCGGCATCGGCGGCATCGCGCAGAGCGGTATCGAACTGTTCATCGCTCGCGCCGGCCAGGGCGTCTTCGCAGCACTGCTCGCGCCCGCTGCGCTGTCGATGCTCACCACCACCTTCATCGGAGAGAAGGAGCGCGCCAAGGCTTTTGCCGTCTACGGCGCGATCTCCGGCGGTGGCGCTGCCATCGGCCTGCTCCTCGGTGGAGTGCTGACGCAGTACGTCGACTGGCGTTGGTGCCTGCTCGTCAACATCCCGATCGCGCTGATAGCCATCGCTGCAGCCGTCCCGATCGTCAAGGAAACCAAAGCGCACGGCGACACGAGCTACGACCTTCCCGGCGCTGTCCTCATCGCCCTGGGGCTCGGCTCACTGGTCTACGGATTCACACGCGCCGAGCACGGCTGGGGTCAGGCGGACACTTTGCTGTTCATCGCACTGGGCCTGGTCTTCCTCGCCATCTTCGTGGTCGTCGAGAGCCGCAGCAAGAATCCGCTTCTACCGCTGAGCGTTCCGTGGCATCGTGATCGCGGCGCTGCTCTGATCGGCTCCATGCTGGTGGGCGCCGCCCTGCTCGGCGGCACGTTGTACCTGACGTTCTACCTGCAGATCGTGCTCGGATTCAGCCCGGTCATGGCCGGCGTCGGATCGCTGCCGATGGCGTTCTTCATCGTCTTGGCGTCGACCATCGCAGCGCAGTTGTCCACCAAGATCGGCCCCAAGCCGCTCATGGTCGCCGGCCCGCTGGTGGCAGCAGTAGGACTGCTCATGCTGACCCAGATCGAGGTACACAGCTCCTACTGGACGCACGTGTTCCCCGGCCTCGCGATCTTCGGCTTCGGACTGGGTCTGCTGATGGTGCCGATGCAGAACCTCGCACTGATCGGTGTCCCCGACCACGACGCCGGCGCTGCCAGTGCCCTGGTCAACGCCACCCTGCAGATCGGCGGCGCACTCGGAACCGCACTGTTCACCACGATCTACGCTTCGGCCAAGTCGGCCTTCACCGCCGACAACGCGGCGCCGATCCCGCCGGAAGGCATTCCTGTCGACATGTCGAACGCGACCATCCCGACTGGTGACCAATTGGCGCTACTCCCCCAGCCGGTGCAGGACTTCGTCGCCTCGATGACGGACTACTTCTTCGGCGCCGAGGTATCCGGATACTCGGCCGCATTCGGTTGGGCGGCAGTCCTGTTGGCGATCATCGCACCGGTAGTGCTGGTTCTGGTCCGCGCCAAGAAGGGTGATCTGCCCGCCGAGGGTGCAGTCCACATGGGGTAACCCCTGTGCGCCTTTATTAACCGCCCGCGGTTAATAAAGGCGCACAGCAGGTCAGGCCTTCCTCAACACCTCAGCCACCGGAGTGCTGCTGCGGCCGATCAACTTCTGCAGGTCACCCGACTCGGTGTCCAACGCCCCCTTGGCAATTGCAGCATCGGAATCGGCGAGGATCTGCGCAACCGGTGCAGGCAGTCCGACGCTCTCGAGAATGCCTTCGTATGCCTGCTCGTCCACGAACTGGTACGCGACGGGCTTGCCCGCGAATTCGCTGATCTTTGCGGCCAATTCGGCGTAGGTGAGCCTCTCGTCACCGCCCAACTCGTACACTGCGCCTTCGTGGCCATCGGTGGTCGCGACTACTGCTGCGGCGTCGGCGTAATCCGCACGCGCCGCAGCCGCGATCTTGCCTTCCGCTCCCGCACCGACCAGTGCGCCGCGTTCGATCACACCGGCCAGGTCGTTGGTGAAGTTCTCCCAGTACCAACCGTTGCGCAACAGCGCGAACGGAATACCGCTCCGAGTGAGCACGTCCTCGGTCGCCTTGTGCTCGGCAGCAAGCTTCATCGGCGTGTCCTGAGCATTCAAGATGCTCGTGTAGGCGATGAATCCGACGCCGGCAGCCTTCGCCGCGTCGATGATGTTGGTGTGTTGCGCGAGCCGTGACCCCACTTCACTTCCCGAGATCAGAACCAGCTTGTCGACGCCCGCCAGTGCGGTTTCCAACGCCGAGGCATCGGCGTAGTCCGCTTGGCGTACAACTACTCCGCGGGCGGCGAGGCTTTCCGCCTTCTGTGGATTGCGGACCACTGCGACGATGTCGGACGCGGCGGTTCCCCGCTCGATCAACGACTCGACTACCAGTTGTCCGAGGTTTCCGGTTGCGCCGGTGACTGCAATGCTCATGCGAACTCCCGATCCAGGTTGAAGCGTAAATGCGTTCTGCAACCATCATGCACTTATTTTTCGTAAGTGCAACACGTCGAGTTAGCGCTATGGGATCGTGCAGTAGTAGCCTGGGTTCATGACCAGCACCGACTCACCTTCACGTGCTGCCCAGACCCCTGATCCGAATGCCGACGTCGTGGACCCAACGCTCGAGGCTGACGTCTTCGCTCGCGGGTGCAACTCTCGGGCGGCATTGCAGAATGCAACCGGACGCTGGGGAGCACTCGCGCTGGCGGCATTGAACGAGGGCCCGTACCGGTTCAGTGCCCTTCGCCGACGCGTCGACGGAGTCAGCGAGCGCATGCTCTCGCAGACCCTGCAAACACTCGAGCGGGATGGCCTCGTGCACCGTGAGGTACTCGAAACCATCCCGCCCAAAGTGGAATACAGCCTGACCGAACTCGGCGCCGACGTCGCCGCAAAGATCACGGCCCTGATCGAACTACTCGAGTCGCAGGTTCCGAAAATCGTTGCGTCACAAGCGTCGTACGACGCTCGGAATCAGCTCAACTTGTCCAAAAGCTGAGCGATGAACTCGTCGAATGCGTAGGGAACGCTCAGCACCGTCGGAGCGGACGTAGCCATCGCGTAGTCCATTCCGACCAGACGAACCAGACGGCCGTTCGACACCGAGGTCATGTTCGCGAACGGACCGAAGGACATCAGCTTGTCCAGGTTGGTGCCGTCGGCGTCGACGAGAATGAAGACGTCGGCGTCGAGTGTGTCGATGGATTCCATGCCCACGGACACCGAACTGTCGCCGGAAGTGCACACTGCGTCGACACCGGGCGAGGTCTTCACCCCGAGCTGGCCGAGAAGACGGATCCGCGGGTCGGTGCCGCAGAAGACGATCAGGCCCTCGTCGGTGCGCATTGCATACGTTGCGGTTTTGCCCTGGAACTGTGGGTGATCAGCGGCCTGCTTCTCGAAGTACGCCCCGGTCTCGTCGATCAGCGTCTGGGCCTGCTCCGGCTGTCCGAGCGCTGCACCGATCATGCTCATCTGCTTGTCCCACGCCGTATCCCACGGCTGGTCGGGGAACGCGACGGTCGGCGCGATGTCACTGAGACGCTTGTACTCGCCCTCGTCGATGCCGGAGTAGACGGCGAGGATCACGTCGGGATCGAGCCCGAGGATCTGCTCGAACGGGATATCGGGATTGGTCGTCATGAGAACAGGCTTGGCACCGTTCAGACGCGAAGCGTCCCAGGGCAGGATGTTGTTCTCGATGCCGGCGCCGGAGAAGCTCTCCATGGCGACCGGAACCTTGTTCAGTGCGATCACCGCATCCTGGCCACTCCATCCGATGGTCACGATGCGCATAGGCTCCGCGTCGATCGTCGTCGAACCATAGGCGTGGTCGACGGTCACGGGGAACGCCCCCGCCTCGGCGGCACCCGAAGCTTCGGCGTCCGATCCGGAGTCACCTGAGGTTCCACAGGCGGAGAGCGTCAGCGCGACGCAAGCCGCGAGCAGTACGGAACGAGTTTTCATGAGTGGTCCTTCGAAAGCCGAATGGTCGACTCGGGACGCTAATGCGTTGCGCGCCTACACCCCGACTCGAAGGCCTCAGATGGCGGTTTCGCAACACAACTCGACACAAAAGACGAAAAACCCCGTGTGCCTTTCCGGTAGTGCGAACTACCGAAAAGGCGCACGGGGCCGAAGGCCCTGCCGTCAGAAGTTGATCATGTGGCCGGCGAGGCCGTGGATCGCTTCCTGCAGTGCCTCACTGAGCGTGGGGTGGGTGTGGACGTTGCGTGCCAACTCGTTGACCGTGAGGTCCCACTTCTGGGCCAAGGTCAGCTCGGGCAGCAGTTCCGAAACGTCCGGTCCGATGAGGTGCCCGCCGAGCAGTTCGCCGTACTTCTTGTCGGCGATCAGCTTGACGAAACCGGTCGGGTCACCGAGACCGTGTGCCTTGCCGTTGGCAGCGAACGGGAAGTTCGCGACCTTGACGTCGTAGCCCTCGGCCTTGGCCTGCTCCTCGGTCAAACCGAACGAGGCGACCTGCGGCTGGCAGAACGTCGCACGCGGCATCATCCGGTAGTCACCGAGTGTCTGCGTCTCCGCGCCGCCGATGGTCTCGGCAGCGACGACAGCCTGAGCTTCTGCGACGTGCGCGAGCTGCAGCTTGGCGGTGACGTCACCGATGGCGAAGATGTGCGGGACGTTGGTGCGCATGTAGTCGTCGATCGCGATGGCGCCGCGATCGGTCAACGCGACACCGGTGTTCTCGAGACCGAAGCCCTCCACACGCGGTGCGAAGCCGACGGACTGCAGAACCTTGTCGACGACCACGGTCTCGATCTCGCCGGACTTGTTGTCCTTGATCGAGACGGTGACCTTGCTGCCGTCGTCGCTGATGGACTGCACAGCGGCACCGGTCTTGATGGTGACGCCGAGCTTCTTGTACTGCTTGGCGATTTCCTTCGAGACGTCGGCGTCCTCGTTGGGCAGTGCCCGATCGAGGAACTCGACGATCGTGACGTCGACGCCGTAGTTCTTGAGGACGTAACCGAACTCCATGCCGATCGCGCCGGCACCGACGATCAGGATCGAACCCGGAAGGTCACGGGTGAGGATCTGCTCTTCGTAGGTCACGACGTTCTCGCTCAGCGAGGTGCCGGGCAGCAGCTTGGTGTACGAACCCGTCGCGATGATCGCGTTGTCGAACGTGATCGTCTCGGTGCCACCCTTGCTCAGCTCCACGCTGATGGTGTTGGCGTCGACGAACGTGCCCTTGCCGTCGTACTCCGGGATCTTGTTCTTCTTCATCAAGAAGTGAATGCCCTTGACTCGCCCGTCCGCGACCTTGCGGCTGCGATCGAAAGCGGAGCCGAAATCGAAGGACACGTCTCCGGACATGCCGAACGTCTTCGCTTCTTTCGTGAAGATGTGCGCGAGTTCGGCGTTACGGAGAAGCGCCTTGGACGGAATGCAGCCGACATTCAGGCATACACCGCCCCAGTACTTCTGCTCGATGATGGCGGTGCTCAGGCCCAGTTGTGCCGCGCGGATAGCAGCGACGTACCCACCGGGGCCGGCTCCGAGGACAACGACGTCATAGTGTGAGGTCACGATTCACCAGGGTAGTCCTGCATCGTTTCGCTGTCCCCAGATGGTCGTATTACCCGTCGGTAGCCCACACTTCTCGGGCAACTCGGGCGAAATTTCCGCCGTACACGGCCTCGATCGACGGCTCGTCGAAGCCCCGCTCACGCAATACCTGATCAAGTGTCAGCACCTCCTCCGGAGGAGTCCACTGCAGTGGCCCCCACGCGGTGTACGCCTCGGAGAACGACGACGGGTTCTGCTCGATCTCTTCGCGGAAGTCGTCGGCGTCGAATGAGAAGTCGGAGCCGATCCCGACATGATCGATGCCGACGAGTCCCACAGCCTCTTCGATGTGGTCGGCCATCGCGGACAGCCGAGCCTGGTCGTCATCCGGTCCGTTGACGCCGAGGAATATGCCCACGCCGTTGATCCCGACGACGCCGCCGGTCTCCGCACACGCTCTGGCCTGATCGTCGGTGATGTTGCGCGGATGCTCCCACAACCTTCGGAGGTTCGAGTGGCTGTAGATCATTGCTCGCTGGGTGATAGCTGAGATGTCCAACCCCGTCTGTACAGAACAATGTGAGCCGTCGACCGTCATTCCGACGCGATTCATCTCGGCAACCAGGTCACGGCCGTATCCACTCAACCCCGTGTCCGCCAGGTCCAAGCAGCCGCAGCCGGCAGCGTTCATGTAGTTATACGTCGGCAACATCGAGCGGACTCCGAGGTCGTAGAAGTACGAGACGTTGGCCAGGTCTCCCTCCAGCGGATTCGAGTCCTCCAGGTCGAAGGCCAGGGCGATTCCGCCGGACTCCTGAATCTCGACGACGCCGTCGACGGTGAAGACAGGGGTGATCTCCGGGAACTCGACCCGCGCCTGCCACGCGAAACTCTTGGCGATTGCCGTCGAGTCCGCGCGAGTCTGCGGCGAGTAACCGACGTTCACCGAAACGTAACTCCCCGCTGGGCGCTGATATCGGAGAAGATCTTCGACAGACGCGTTCGACTGCAGAGGTAGGCAACAATGTTGTTCCCATAGTGGATATGTCCGGTTCACTCACTAATCCCGTCGATGATCAGGGAAATTCACCTGAAACTGGTCGTACGTTCAGCAAATCTCTGGTTCACTGGCGGATAACGCACCGATGCGGTAGAACTTACAAGACTCACACGCCCTGTACCTATCGACAGAGCATGTACCCAGCATGAATTCCCGTACGGGAACAGCAACAAAGGACCGTTCACTCCTGGGCGGATTCGAAGGAATTTTAGGTGGAGGTTTCTGAACGTATGCGTGCTCGCACTTTCAAGCGTGGCCGTCTGGTCGCCGCTGTAGCCGCAGTATCCGTGCTGCCGATGCTGATCAGCCCTGCAGTGTCGTCCGCAGGCGGAGATCCGTCGACCACCACGGCAACTGTTGCCAAGGCAAACACAACGGGTTCCAAGCTCTCGAGCCGCACGGACAACGGGCGCATCGCCACCATCAAGGTGTACTCCCCTTCCATGGAACGCGATATTCCGCTCGAGGTCATCCTCCCGGCAGACGGCAGCGAACCCCGCCCGACCCTCTACCTGCTCAACGGTGCAGGCGGCGGCGAAGACCGGGCGACGTGGCAGCGTCAGACCGACGTCAACGAGTTCTTCGCTGACAAGAACGTCAACGTCGTCACCCCGCTCGAAGGTGCATTCAGCTACTACACCGACTGGGTGAACGACGACCCGTCCCTCGGCCGTCAGAAGTGGCAGACGTTCCTGACCCAGGAACTCCCGCCCGTCATCGACGCCGAGTTCAACACCAACGGCGTCCAGTCGATCTCCGCGATCTCGATGACCGCGACCTCGGTCCTCAACCTCGCCATCGCAGCTCCGGGCCTCTACAAGGGCGTCGGTGCATACAGCGGATGCGCCGAAACCAGCACACCGGTCGGCCAGTCCTCCATCGAACTGGTTGTGGGCATGCGCGGCGACGCTGACGTGACCAACATGTGGGGCCCCCTCGACGGCCAGGGCTGGATCGACAACGACCCCGTCGTCAACGCCGAGAAGCTCCGCGGCACCGAGCTCTTCATCTCCACCGGCTCCGGACTCCCCGGCCCGCACGACACCCTGAACAACGAGGCGATCAACGGACAGGTCGGCACACTCGCCAACCAGGTGATCGTCGGCGGCGTCATCGAGGCAGCAGTCAACTACTGCACCCACAACCTCGCCTACCGCCTGAGCGATCTGAAGATCCCGGCCACCTTCGACTTCAAGCCGACCGGCACCCACTCGTGGGGCTACTGGCAGGACGATCTCCACAACTCCTGGCCGATGCTCGCTCGTTCGATGGGCATCTGACCGAAATCGTTCCGACTCGACCCCGCTCCCTGCACTTCCGGGAGCGGGGTCGAGTGCTTGTCTGGGCCGATTCGGGGGTTAATTCGGGGGTTAATTCCGGGGCCAATTCAATTGTCAGGCAATCGAATCGCGTCACTTTCTGCGCCCGCTCTGCTTTACTGACACATAACAAAAAGTGAACCTGTTCCAGTAAGGGCTCACAGGCACTTCGATCCGTTCCGGATCCGAAGACATTCAGGTGGAGGATCCGAACGTATGCGTGCTCGAATTTTCAAGCGTGGCAGTGTGATCGCAGCTCTCGCAGTGGCCACGGTGCTGCCGATGCTGATCAGTCCGGCGACAGCTTCTGCGGGCGGTGACACGTCCGGATCGCACGTCGTGAGCAACACCAAGACCGGCGACCGCAAGGTCACCATCTCGGTCTTCTCCCCGGCGATGGATCGCAACATCCCGCTCGAGGTCATCCTCCCCGCAGATGGCAGCGAACCCCGCCCGACGCTCTACCTGCTCAACGGTGCAGGCGGCGGCGAAGACTCGGCGACCTGGCAACGCAAGACCGACGTCATGAACTTCTTCCAGGACAAGAACGTCAACGTCGTCACTCCACTCGAAGGCGCGTTCAGCTATTACACCGACTGGGTGAACGACGATCCGGTTCTCGGTCGCCAGAAGTGGCAGACGTTCCTCACCAAGGAACTCCCGCCCGTCATCGACGCCGAGTTCAACACCAACAAGGTCCAGTCGATCTCCGCGATCTCCATGACCGCGACCTCGGTCCTCAACCTCGCCATCGCGGCTCCCGGCCTCTACAAGGGCGTCGGGGCGTACAGCGGATGCGCTGAGACCAGCACCCCCGTCGGTCAGAGTGCGATCGAACTTGTCACAGGTACCCGCGGCGGAGCTGACATCACCAACATGTGGGGCCCGCTCGACGGTCAGGGCTGGAAGGACAACGATCCGGTCCTCAACGCCGAGAAGCTCCGCGGCACCGAACTCTACGTCTCCACCGGCTCCGGACTCCCCGGCCCACACGACACTCTCGCCAATCCCGCGATCAACGGTCAGGTCGGTGCGCTCGCCAACCAGGCGATCGTCGGCGGCGTCATCGAGGCAGCGGTCAACTACTGCACCCACAACCTCGCCTACCGCCTGAGCGATCTGAAGATCCCGGCCACCTTCGACTTCAAGCCGACCGGCACCCACTCGTGGGGCTACTGGCAGGACGATCTCCACAACTCCTGGCCGATGCTCGCTCACTCCCTGGGCGTCTGACCCGATTCGTTCTCACTCGACCCCGCTCCAGTGTTTCGGGAGCGGGGTCGAGTGCTGTCGGGAGCGAGCAGTAAGAATGGACGTATGACTTCCGATCAGCAGCCCACCACCGGCGACGACCCCTACCTCTGGCTCGAAGACGTGACCGGTGAGTCTGCACTCGATTGGGTCCGTCAGCACAATGCCGTGACCGAGGGGCAGCTCACCGACAACGAGCGCTTCGATCGACTGCAGAGCGACGTGCGCGAGATCCTCGATACCGACGCGCGAATTCCCTACGTCCGCCGTCGAGGTGAGTTCCTCTACAACTTCTGGCGCGACAGCACCCACGTTCGCGGATTGTGGCGACGCACGACGTTCGATCAGTACGTCACCGACGACCCGGAATGGGACGTCCTGGTCGACCTCGACGCCCTGGCCGAGGCCGAGGGCGAGAACTGGGTCTGGAAGGGCACGCAACTTCTACGGCCACACCGCAACCGTGCATTGATCAGCCTCTCCCGCGGTGGGGCAGACGCGGCGGTCGTTCGCGAGTTCGACATCGACAAGCGCGAGTTCCTCGCTCCCGAGGGCGAGAATCCCGGCTTCTACCTTCCCGAGGCCAAGACCGACATCGACTGGATCGACATCGATACCGTCTACGTCGGAACGGATATCGGACCGGGGTCGCTCACCGATTCCGGATATCCCCGTCTGGCCCAGCGGTGGAAGCGCGGCACTCCCCTCTCCAGCGCCGAGACCGTCTACGAGGGCCAGGCCACGGACGTGGCCATCTCGGCTTCGCACGATCCGACGCCCGGGTTCGAACGGGACTTCGTCACTCGCTCGGTCGATTTCTACAACTCTCAGCATTTCGAAGTTCGCCCCGACGGTGAACTGGTGCTCGTGGACGTCCCCGAGGACGCCGGGATCTCGATTCACCACGAGTGGTTGTTGATCCGCACCAAGTCCGTGTGGGCCGTCGAGGACACCGAATATCCGACCGGCGCACTGCTTGCCATCCGTTACGACGATTTCCTTGCCGGCTCACGAGCACTGACATCGATCTTCGAACCCGACGCACATTCCTCGCTCGAGCACTACACCTGGACACGCGATCATCTGATTCTGGTGGTCCTGACCGACGTGCGCACGACGCTGCGAATCCTGACGCCGGGCGAAAACGGCTGGGAGGATCGACCTTTCGAAGGGCTTCCAGAACTGACCAGTATCGAAATTCTCGACACCGACCCTGATGTCAGCAACGAGTACTTCGTCAATTCGAGTGGATACACCTCCCCTGCAACTCTTTTGCACGGCGTGATCGGCGAAACCGAACCCACTGCCCTCAAGCAGGCTCCCGCGTTCTTCGACGCCGAGGGCATCACCACGGAGCAGTTCTTCGCCACCTCTGCCGACGGCACCCAAGTTCCGTACTTCGTGGTGCGCAGTCCGCGTAGCGAGCCCGGCCCTACCCTGCTCTACGGGTACGGCGGATTCGAGATCTCGCTGACACCGTCGTACAGCGGTTCTCTGGGCCGTGCCTGGCTGACGCAGGGCGGAACCTATGTGGTTGCGAACATTCGTGGTGGCGGCGAGTACGGACCCGGTTGGCACACACAGGTTCTCAAGGCCGGGCGCCACAAGGTGCACGAAGACTTCGCTGCCGTCGCGAGAGACCTCGTCGATCGCGGAATCACGACCCCGGATCTTCTGGCAGCTCAGGGCGGTAGCAACGGCGGCCTGCTGATGGGCATCATGCTGACCAAGTACCCCGAGCTCTTCGGCGCCATCGTCTGTCAGGTCCCGCTGCTGGACATGCGCCGATTCCATCTCCTGCTGGCCGGCGCTTCGTGGATGGCCGAATACGGTGACCCCGATGTCCCGGAGGAGTGGGCATTCATCTCGGAGTACTCGCCGTATCAGAACATCGACGCCGCCGCGTCGTACCCACCGATCCTGATCGCGACGTCCACCCGCGACGACCGCGTCCACCCCGCGCATGCCCGCAAGATGGCCGCACGGCTGGAAGAGCTGGGCAAGCCGGTGCTGTATTTCGAGAACATCGAGGGTGGCCACGGCGGCGCCGCGGACAATGCTCAGCTGGCCTTCAAGACTGCGCTGACCTACGAGTTCCTCTGGCAGAAACTCGCCTGATCTTTCAGCGGTCGCGCAACCACGCGACGACGCGCTCGCTCACAGCGGTGGGATTGCGTATCCAACCGTTGTGACCGAGTGGTTCGTCGATGTGCGTCATCGTCACTTGGGCCCCGGAGAGCTTGTCCACCAGGTTCTTTGCCGACCGGCGTGGAGCGAGATCGTCCCCTTCGATCGTGATCGACAGAACCGGCAAGGTCAGGCGAGCGATCCGCTCCTCGTAGTCGATATCCGCACCGACGGGTTCCATGCGACCGGTCCTGGCGAACCGGGCCCAATCGGTGATCAGTACTTTCGACTGTCGACCGAAGCCGCCGACGTTGACCCGGTCTCCAGGCCAGAAGCCGGCGATGTTGGCTGTCACCGACATCGCGGACGAACCCAGATAGAGTCCGGGCGCACGGATTCCGGGGAATCCGCGGTGATACGGCGATCCGGAGGCAACCAGGATCAGTCCGCCGAGCCGGCCCCGAATCCTCGACGCGTACATGACCCCGATCTGGCCGCCCATGCTGTGCCCCATCAGAAATGGTGTGCTGGCCGGAAACCGCTCACGCACCACCTCGAACGTCGCCGGACAATCGATCGAGACCAGTTCCTGATATCCGAAAACACTCGACGCGCTCGGGCGCGGTTTGCTGTCACCTTGGCCACGCAGTTCACCGATGGCCGCATTGAAGCCGGCTTCGACCAGGGCCTGCGCCACCGGATCGTAGAACCCGGCGGGAACTCCGAGCCCGGGCAACATCACCACCACGGGTGCGTCGTCGTTCGGTCCGGGAAACAGACGGATCGGGGTCACGGTGCCGTCGGGGAGTTGGATCGGTACGGTCTCCATTCAACTCACACTAACCACCCACGCCGCGGATGGGCAGAGCCCACGCGCCGACTATTCGAGGCTTCCCACGATCAGCGGATCCGGAGTACCCACGATCTCGTAATCCTTGTTGTCGTAATCGAACTGACTGAGCACGTGACGCATCGCGTTTATCCGTGCGCGTTTCTTGTCATTGCTCTTGATGACGGTCCACGGAGCGGTGTCGGTATCGGTGAACCGGATCATCTCTTCCTTCGCCGCCGTGTACGCATCCCACTTGTCCAGAGAAGCGATGTCCATCGGCGAAAGCTTCCACTGCCGCACGGGATCGACCTGTCTGATCGCGAACCGCGTGCGCTGCTCCAGCGGGGAAACCGAGAACCAGAACTTGATCAAGCTGATGCCGTCGTCGACGAGCATCTGCTCGAACAACGGCACCTGGCGCAGAAATCGCTCATGCTCCTCGTCGGTGCAGAAACCCATGACCCGCTCGACCCCGGCCCGGTTGTACCAAGACCGATCGAACATCACCAGTTCCCCGGCAGCCGGAAGGTGCTGCACGTAGCGCTGGAAGTACCACTGCGTCGACTCGCGGGCCGACGGCTTCTCCAATGCGACGACCCGTGCGCCGCGAGGATTGAGGTGCTCCATGAATCGTTTGATCGTTCCGCCCTTGCCGGCAGCGTCGCGTCCTTCGAACACGATGGCGTGCCGTGCGCCGGTTTCCTTCGACCAGTTCTGCAGCTTGAGGAGTTCGATCTGCAGCAGACGCTTGGACATTTCGTACTCGTCCCGAGGCATCCGTGCGTCGTACGGGTAGCCCTCCCGCCAGGTGTCGACCTCGAAACCGTCCGGCGACGTCAGCAGCACCGGATCGTCGTCGTCATTGTCGTCGACGGTGAAGGCGGCGGTGTCGGCCAGATCGACGGCGGTCGAGAGATCCGCGAAGGCGCTGAGGAACGGTCGGCGTTCTGCTAAATCGGTCACCGCCGACAAGGTAGTCTCCCGCAGCAACCGTTCGGTGAAGCTGGGATGAACTACCGGGGTATGACACGACGGGCTCAAAAGATCAGGGTGCAGATGGGGGTCGTCCCCGATGGTGCCTGATGCGATCTCGCTTCAGAATTGAAGCATGACATTCGAAAGCAACACACCTCGCCCCTTCACCCGTTCCAACGACAAGAAAATGTTCGCCGGAGTGTGCGGCGGAATTGCAGATTACTTCGGCGCCGACGTCAATCTTGTCCGTCTACTCGCCGTTATCGCCGCTATTTGCACGGGCGGAACCGCGGCTTTGGTATATCTCGCCGCCTGGATGCTCATGCCGTTAGGTTGAGGATTCCGGCACCTGACATGGCGAGAATTACGCGCCGACAAAAGGTATTTCGGGGCCTACGCGCCAACACGAGCAGGCCCCGAAATCAACAATCTACTTGGCGGCCTTCAACTCTCCACCGCTGAGCGCAGCGAGGGCCTCGAGACCCTTGACGGCCAGGCCACTGACGCTGCCCAACCCCTGACCGATGATCGCACCGACTGAGCCGGCAGCGTCCATGACAGATCCTTCAAGCATGACGTTCTCCTTTAGGTGTTCAGTGGTTCACTTGGGACGAGCAAATGACGCCGATCAGAAAACTCAGGGAACGACAGGCGGCGTAAAGCTGAGGGTGTCGAGAGATCCGAAGATTCCACCGGCGGTGTCAGCCAGTGAACCGAAGAGGTTTGCACCGACATTGTCCAATCCCAGCAGCATTGTCAGCAAAGCCTGCATCGGTGCACCGTCCCCATTCGGACCACCGAGAATATCCATCAACGAACCCATGTTCAGCTCCTCGCGTAGGTGATTCTTTTTACCGTCGGTGACGATTATCGAACCAGTCCGGCGGTAGACACTCGACGTGTCGACAGTCACATTAATCCGCGAGATAACGACTCGACACCACTACGGACAATTACCTTAATTAGGATGAATTCGACAGAAATTTCCCGAACACAAATCGTCGATTCACCACAAGTTCCGACGCAAGTTGCACTTTATCGTTCGACTACCTCACGATTTTGGTCAGAAACTGCCTGCAAAAGCGTCGTGAACCCCACCCGCAACAATTCGACGTAGTGCTCGATATCCGGCATCGTCTCTTGCGAGACGATGACATTGAGCGTCAGAGAACCTCCACGCGCGGCAATGAGGAAGTGGCGCAGAATATCTCCGTCGACCGGCGCCTGCCCGCCGAGAACTGCCACCGCCGGCGCACCTTCGAAAACATTGCCGTCGACCGATACCGGGACATTGCTGATCGTCGTGTTCTGAATGACCTTGTGCGAAGGGTCCAGCTTGTTGAGCCGACGCGAGAGACCGGTGAGTCTGAGCAGAGCCGCAGGCGAGGTTTCGATGCGTGTGCCGTAACGACGGACGGCTGGGTGCGAACTCCGCCCCTTTGCCATCAGCGCCGAATCCCTGATCAGTGTCAGCCGCTCGACCGGATCTTCGACGTCCGTGTGCAGATCGACCGTCAACAGCGCCAGTTGGTTGGCCGATTCCCATTCGGCTATCTGCCGCATCGATCGGGGAACCATCGCCGCCAACCCACTGGCCGACTTCTCGCCCTTTTCCGACAGGTATGCGTCGAGAGCACCGGCGACCACGGTCAGGAAGATGTCGTTGACCGTCACGTCCGGAACGGCCGCTCGGATCGCTTTGATGTCTGCGCCGTCCAGCGTCAGGAAATCGATCGTGATGTCTCCGCCCAGCACGCCGTTGAATCGGGTCGGTAGGCGGTCGGCCGAGTACGTAGGCAGCTCTCCGGCCTCTTCCGCCTCCCGAACCGTCTCGGCCGCAACCTTTGTCACGGACAGACCCCGGCCGAAACGGATCGCCTGGCCGGGCAAACCGACGACCGTGCGCCCGATCAAATCCAGCGACGAAAGCCCCGAACCGGCACGCTTCGTCTCCGGCTTCGGCGGACCGGAGAACAGAAGGTTGGTCAGATCGCGGATCGCCAGACCGTCACCAGCCCCGTGGTGGGTCTTGAGCATGATCAGCGTCAGATTGCCCGGCAGCTCGTCGATCCCGTGCACGCCGGTCATGACGTGCAACTCCCAGGGCGGCCGGGACAGGTCCATCGGCTCCCCGAGCGAGCGCCCGAGCAATTCACGAACCGGGGCCCACCCGGCAACAGGGGCACGATGGACGTGCACGTGATCATCGACGTCGAAATCGGCCGGGACCCAATAGGGATAGTCCAGATCCAGCGGAACTCGCTGGAGTCGACTCGTGAACAGTGGCCAGTACCCGAATCTTTCGGTGATCCACCGAACCGCGTCGTCGTGCGTCATCTCTGCGAGCGGATGGCCCGTCGTGTCGAAGAAGTAGGCGCAGACCATGTGGCTCAGATGTCCGCCGGACTCGTTGTAGACGAACTCCGCGTCTCGCGGTCCCATCTGAGATACCGCGGCTGGCAACGAGTTCCGAAAGATCATGCATGCCCCTCAATTCCGACGCTGAACGAATGTCCGAATTGTAGCGAGCTGACATGCAGATCCTCTGGGTTCTGCTCGGAATCGTTGGGTGTCACCAAATCCAGCAATCGGAGAAGGTGCCTGCGATTCCGATCGATCAGGAGGCAACCTCTTGGTTAGGTGAATCCGCAGTCTGCATCGCGGCTGCCGCTGCCAAGTCATCGAAACTTGCTCGCAGTAGTTCGATGTAATGGTGGAGATCGGGCATGGTCGCGGTATCCGCGATGACGTTGAGGGTCAGTCCCCCACCTGCTGCGGCGACCATGAAATGCCGTAGCCCATCCCCGTCGATGGGCGCTTGCACTGCAAGCACAGCCGCGCCCGGGGCGCCGGCAAGCGTCAACCCTTCGACCGAGAGTGGAATGTTACTCACCATCGTGTGCTGGTAACGCGGTCAATCGAGGCTGTGATCGTTCTGCTTGCGCGCATACGCCATCAATCTCATCAAAGGCGCGGGCGTGGTCTCGACTGCGGCCCCGGCACGCCTGACCGCGGGATGGGACGTGCGCGCCTTCTCCGACCGTGCCGAACTCGAAATGAGCGCCAACCTCTCCAATGGGGACTCGACCTGGGTGTGCATATCCACCAGCAGAGCCACCAACTGATTCGCCGACTCCCACGCTTCGACCTTACGCACCGAGCGAGGAACCATCGCGATCAAGGAATCGCTTGGCCTTTCATCCTTTTCCGTGAGGTAGCGCGTCAGAGCGCCTCCGACAACGGCGAGTAGAACGTCGTTGACAGTGGCACCGGGCACCGAATCCTTGATCTCACGGACCTGCTCCCCGGACATTGTCATCGGTTCGAGTGAGGCAGCTCCACTCACCTTGCCGTTGAATCGAATTGCAGGCCTCTCGTTGAGGCTCTCCACCCATTCTCCTGCCTTCTTCGCAGCGTCAGCATCTCTCTGAGCGCGTCGGTTGCCTGGTACCTGCCTTGCGAAGCGATATATTCGGCCGGGAAACCCCAGTAGCGACTTGGTGAATATCCTCGCTCGCACAAACGGCACAGACGGTTCGGACCCAGCCTGCTGCACCTTGCCCGAAAAGATAGCCTCGCCCAACGTCCTGATGGCGATACCGTCAGCTGCACTGTGGTGAGACTTGAGCACCACCGCCGTCAGTCGGCCCGGCAATTCTTCAAGTCCCTCCAAACCTACGAAGAAGTGCAGTTCCCACGGCGGACGGCGCAGGTCCATCTTCGTGGTCAACAACGCGCTCAACGGCTTTTGCAGCGCTGCCCATCCTGTGTCGTTGATCTTGTTGACGTACACGTGCTTTCGGACGTCGAAGTCAGGGTCTGTCACCCAGTAGGGATGGTCCAGTCCCAACGGAGTCCGTTGGACTCGTTGAGTGAACATGCGATCACATCCGAGGCGTGCGGTAACCCAGTCCACTGCCTGTTCTGCCGTGAATTCCGCGCTTGGGTGCAACGATGTCTCGAAGAAGTACACAGCGATCAGATGGTTCAGGTGACCAGCGCCCTCGTGATAGATGAATTCGGCATCGCGTGGGTTCAGCTGCGCCATCCTTGCGCCTGACGTGTTGGACGCGCCCATTGAACTCCTTGTATCGCGGCTGGTTGCCCGCACATTCGCCTGAGTGCAAAGCTTGTGACTATAAGGCCAGTGATTGCAAAACCGATGGTCCCCGAAGCCAGAGGGCTACGGGGACCAAAGTTTCAAGCAAGTGCAGGTTGTGCAGGTTCGCCTGACTGCTCCGCTACGATGCTGTCCTCGACAACCGAACAATATGATGCAGTCGCTGGAGTGATCACGGCTTTTGTGGAGGATCCTTGATGATCTTGCTTCCAGTGGAAGTGAGACCAAGCATGTTCGATACCCACGTGATCATTCCGGTTAAATAAGTTTGCAGCATGACCGATTCCGTTCTTTCTATGGCGTGGGGGAAGACGACAGCGCGTTCAAATACTTCACAAACGTGCCCACGAGATCGACCGATCCGAAATCGACGATCTTGGACAGGTAGTCCAGGAAGAGATCGAACATCTTTTCTCCTTCTCCTTTTACAGGCCGGCTACGGAGCCGAGGACCGATTGGACGCTGCCCGCCGCAGCCTCACCGAGCGCACCGCCCATGTTGAGGCTTCCGGTGATCGACACGAAGATTCCGTCAACGACCTTGACCAAGTAGAACAGTGGATCCACGAGGGATCCGACGTCAACGCTTGCGAGCGCACCTATCAAACTAGCTGTGTCCACCGTATTTCACACTCCTTGAGATTGATTTCGTTCACTGGCTAAAGCAATTCACTTCTCAGTCGACGTTCGGGAACCAGCCGAAGTCAACCGAGGCGATAAACGGGGTAAACAAAGCCATCCCGAGAATGTTTTTGATCAACCCCCCGGCCTCGCCCTCGAGAACGTCCGCAATCGATCCCAGATCCATCATTCGCTCCTGTCATCAAAAACATTGGAAGAAGAACTTGCAGGTGCCGTCAACTGAGGTCGATTGCCGAAACCAACGATCCGGTGACCCCGTCGATTCCCGGCATGAGCGAACCGGACCAGACGTTACCCAGCAGGTCGGTGAACAATGCCGCCGTTGTCTGCAGGAACATGACGATCATATTGAATCCCACGCTTTCGATTGGCCGCGAATACTCACGGAACATTTACATTGGAATGCTTGATGCAGCCCACAAAGAACCGGTCCGAGCAGCAATTAAAGAATCCCAGTCGAACGATGAAGCCGAGATCCTCCGGGGCTGGTGCCCACTTTCCGCGGCTGTGACTGACATCAAGGTAGTGCAATAGGATCCGGTTTGGGTGCTTTTTGCCCAAGAATTTCAGATGGATCTGAAACCTGTTCCATATTCGCAGGTCTAGCGTCCAAGACGCCTGAAAATCGAGCAAAATGGAATAGCAACCGGAATTTACGTCGTCCGAAAGGCTTAGTACTTGAGGGTATTCAGGACAGAATTATCCACCAAAAGAACTAGACGTATCCGCACTTCACAGGTTAGCGGAGGCGAACAATCGGGACGGAAAATATCAAACATCCTTCAACATTCGGATAGATGAAGCTTCTCGTTCCCCACCTTCTCGATACACCTGTTACGCCATGAGGTTGTCCACACACACGCGGCCATCCACAAAGTGGCTTCTGAATCCGCGTCGTCAGGCTCTTGCCGCCACAGTGCATACGTGGAAGTTGTCACAAGAAACCAGTTGCTCGAGCAGGGCACTTCGCGCAGTTCGATCTCCCGATCCACGCGGTCAGGGCGACTCCATCGAATCCTGCCGTCGGTGTACTCCACCGAAGAACCTGGATACTTCGAGCGTTGCGTCGCGGTCACACTGTGGAAGCCTGAGGCCGTCCTCAGCCATACCAGCGCAGCCTGGCTGTGGGATCTCCTGCCGGAGGAACCACTCTTCGTCGAGGCCACCGTGGCTCCCAGCGTCCGAGCAGCCAGTCCGCAGTGGGTACGGCTTCACCGACGAACAGGAGTCTCGTCGGATGAGTGGATGGGTTTACCGATCGTGCCGATCGAGCAGTGCTTCATCGACGTCGCGACCACGTTGCCACGGCCCGCACTCGAGGCCTTCTTCGACGCGGCGGTATCGACCCGAGTGCCGTGGAAGTCGATAGCCCAACTGTGTGATGCGAGCCGCGGCAGGCACGGGATCCCCGCCGTACGCGAACAACTCCGCACCTGTTGCCCGCTCACTCGTTCGGAACCGGAGCGAGCAGTCGCCCGTGCACTGACTGCGCGCAACGTTCACCTGGAGATCAACGCTCGGGTCGGACCCTACTTCGGCGATCTGGTCGACACGCGAGCCCGGGTGATCGTGGAGATCGACGGGCGCGAATTCCATACCGACCCCGCAACTTTCAACAACGATCGACGGCGTCAGAACGCACTCGTTCTCGACGGATGGATGGTGTTGCGTTACTCCGCCGCCACCGCGATGGCCCATCTCGACGCTGTGGCGGACGAAATCATCACAGTGGTCCGAAGACGCCGACACAACCGGGCGTAAGCGCGGGCGTAAACGCACACAGCATCGAGCGCGCAACGGGAAACCGCGATCGCGTCGCAGTAGTGGACAAAAATGCCCGCAAATACCTCCGCACAAGCAAAAGCCCGGCCCACCAAACGGTGGGCCGGGCTCTAGGAGCTAGGTGGAGATGGACTCAGAAGTCCATGCCGCCCATGCCGCCGGTCGGATCGCCTGCAGGCGCTCCGGCCTTCTCGGGCTTGTCAGCGACAACGGCTTCGGTCGTCAGGAACAGAGCCGCGATGGACGCTGCGTTCTGCAGTGCCGAGCGGGTGACCTTGACCGGGTCGTTGATGCCTGCAGCGAGCAGGTCGCCGTACTCGTTGGTCGCAGCGTTGAGGCCGTGACCTGCGGGCAGGTTGGAGACCTTGTCCGCAACAACGCCGGGCTCGAGGCCTGCGTTGAATGCGATCTGCTTGAGCGGAGCGGACAGTGCAACGCGAACGATGTTCGCGCCGGTTGCCTCGTCACCTTCGAGCTTGAGGTCGTCCAGTGCGGGAGCTGCCTGGAGAAGTGCAACGCCACCACCGGCGACGATGCCCTCTTCGACGGCTGCCTTTGCGTTACGCACTGCATCTTCGATGCGGTGCTTGCGCTCCTTGAGCTCGACCTCGGTAGCAGCGCCGGCCTTGATGACTGCAACGCCGCCGGCCAGCTTGGCCAGACGTTCCTGCAGCTTCTCACGGTCGTAATCCGAGTCGCTGTTCTCGATCTCGGCGCGGATCTGGCTGACACGACCGGCGATTGCGTCGGCGTCGCCGGCACCCTCGACGATGGTGGTCTCGTCCTTGGTGATGACGACCTTGCGTGCCTGGCCGAGGAGCTCTAGGCCTGCGGTCTCCAAGGAGAGTCCGACCTCTTCGCTGATGACCTCGCCACCGGTGAGGATGGCGATGTCGGCGAGCTGAGCCTTACGACGGTCACCGAAGCCGGGAGCCTTGACGGCAACAGACTTGAAGGTGCCACGGATCTTGTTGACCACGAGGGTGGAGAGAGCTTCGCCCTCGACGTCCTCGGCGATGATCAGGAGCGGCTTGCCGGACTGGATGACCTTCTCCAGCAGGGGCAGCAGGTCCTTGACCGTGGAGATCTTGGAGCTGACGAGCAGGATGTACGCGTCTTCGAGGACGGCTTCCTGACGCTCTGCATCGGTGGCGAAGTACGCCGAGATGTAGCCCTTGTCGAAGCGCATGCCCTCGGTGAGCTCGAGCTGCAGGCCGAAGGTGTTGGACTCCTCGACCGTGATGACGCCTTCCTTGCCGACCTTGTCCATAGCCTCGGCGATGAGCTCACCGATGGACGGGTCGCCGGCGGAAATACCGGCGGTAGCAGCGATCTGCTCCTTGGTGTCGATCTCCTTGGCGGTCTCGAGCAGGCGAGCTGTGACAGCCTCGACAGCCTTCTCGATGCCGCGCTTGAGGCCGAGCGGGTTCGCGCCGGCTGCGACGTTGCGCAGGCCTTCACGGACCAGAGCCTGTGCGAGAACGGTAGCGGTGGTGGTGCCGTCGCCAGCGACGTCGTCAGTCTTCTTGGCGACCTCCTTGACGAGCTCGGCGCCGATCTTCTCGTACGGGTCGTCGAGTTCGATCTCCTTGGCGATGGAAACACCATCGTTGGTGATCGTGGGGGCGCCCCACTTCTTTTCGAGAACGACGTTGCGACCCTTGGGGCCCAACGTCACCTTGACAGCGTCGGCGAGGGCGTTGAGGCCTCGCTCGAGGCCACGACGTGCCTCTTCGTCGAACGCGATGATCTTTGCCATTGCGAAGTGATCCTCCGGATAGGGGGTGACACACAAGGTGACCGCTCGTCGGGTCACCTCATCGGCACAAGGCGACCGTTTGACCAGTCACCTCATTACACGGGCGACCGATTTGCCTGGTCACCCATCTACGCCTGTGGTCTAGTCAGTGCCCGCGACGGACGACCGGGGGTGTCTATGGTTCCCGGTCTCACTGCCTCGACCTGGCACTCACGGTTCGCGAGTGCCAACTGCATTTTTAGCACTCGAGCGTGCCGAGTGCAAGGTTGAGCCTCAGCCCGCGATGCAGAACTGTCCGTTACTCAAATTGACCGCAAACGAGAGCACTCCGACGCAGTCGACGCCGTTGGCATCGGCCGTAGCGCCCGCTCCGTAACCAGCGATGGCGAAGGTGACGTTGCCGTCAGCCGCCCCGGCCCGCGCGATACCGCCGCCGAGCGCAAATGCCTGCGCCTGACCGTTACCGCGAGAAGCCCCCAGCGCGGTTCCGAAGCCGTTTGCATATGAATTGGAGTAGCCGTTGTCGGCGGCGACGCTCACAGCGGTACCGCTCTCGGCAGCACCGGCCTGCGAACGGCCGGCTCCGACGGACTGCGCGCCGCAGCTCGCGGTCTCGGAGACCTGGATGTCATTGGCCGACGGCGGCGAGACACACGTGACGGGGGCTGCCGAAGCAGCTCCCGCACCGGTCAGCGCCAGCCCGGCGGCGAGCCCCATACCTACAGTCATCACAGCCCCTGTTCTCGCCAGGCGGCCCCCCAACCGACTACTGGAAATTCCGCTGACTCGAGAGGATGAGCGACGGAACCAGACTGACGAGATCAAGGGCATAGAAAACTCCTTCGTGGAACAAGTTCATTGGATTCGGGCGCGAGAGTACCCGCTCGAGTGAAGTCCGTCACCCCCGCCTGGTCAAGCCTCGAGGACGACCCCGAGAAGGGCCGGAAGATCCGCGACCGAATCGATGACATGATCAGGCTTCTGAACCGACAGATCGAGCACTGTTTGCCGAAACTTGCCTGTGCGCACCAGAACTCCGGTCAAGCCGACTCGTTGTGAGGAGAGGACGTCCCCGATCAGGTCGTCGCCGACCATCACAGTCGCCTCAGGTTCGACATGCATCAGCTCCGTGGCTGTCAGGAACCCCGTGAGAGACGGTTTACCCACTGCGGCGATATTTACACCTGCCACTTCCTCGAAGCCCGGCAAGTACGTTCCGGTGTCGATCCGAAGGCCGTCTACGGTCTCCCACATCATCCCGCGGTGCATCGCGACGACGGGCACACCGGCGAGCAGGAGTTCGAGCACTCGGCTCAGCGCCTCGTGAGTGAACTCCGGGCCGGCACCGCCGAGAATCACGACCTCAGGATCGGCGTCGTCGAATTCGATTCCCTCGAGATCGGCAGACACGTCACCGTGATTGAGGACCCACGCCCGCGCGTCCGGATACGTCGCCCGCACGTACTCCCCCGTGAGCCTGGCGGCAGTAACTATCTGGCTCGCCTCGACCTCGATACCGGCGTCGCACAACCCCTGCGCGATGAGCGTCGAACTGCGCGAGGTTGTGTTGGTCAGAAACCCACAGGCCAATCCGCGCCGCCGAACTTCGCGTACTGCTTCCCCTGCTCCCTCGATCGGCTGCCAGGACGTGAGCAGGACTCCGTCGATATCGAACAGAACACCTTCGATGTCGGCCATTGCACCAGCCTATATTCGCCATCGAGGTCCTGCCGAGGCGTCGGAACCCGAAATCCGTCGATCGCTCAGTAGGCTCCCACCCATGGACCTGCGCGACGACGACCTATTCTCCGTTGCCGGTTCTCTGGCCGAATTGCTCGGCGCTCCCGTCACGATCGAGGACGAGAACTCGACTGTCCTCGCGTACTCCGGCGGCGAGCAGGCCGTGGACGAAGCCCGCATCGGCACGATCCTCGGCCGGCAGGTACCCAGCCGATTCCGCCAATTACTCTCCGATGCAGGAGTATTCGATCGTCTCCACCGAGAGAGCGACCCAATCTACGTTGATCTCGAAGACCCTGCGATCACGCCGCGCCTGGTCATCGCAGTTCGCGAGAACGATCACCCCGTCGGCTCGATCTGGGTCGCACTCGCCGGAACACCGACGCCCACACAGGAATCGATACTTCGATCCGCGGTATCTGTCGTGGCCGAGAGAATCGCCTCGGAGCGTGACCGGGTCGACAGCACACGCCGTCGCCAATCCCAGCGCGTCCAAGCTCTGATCGGCGGTGGCGAACCCGCATTCCGCGCCGCAGACGACTTGCGGTTGGCAGGCCCGCTCACCGTCGTCGCCGTCGGAACCGTTGCGGGACCACTGCCGGCGGGGTTGGTCGCGTCCTTGAGCTTGTACCTCGACACTCTGGCCGTCGACGCCGTTGCCGCTCAACTGTCCGAGACCATCTACCTTGTCATCGCGACCGACGAGACCAACGCTCGCCGATTGTCCGCCGACTTCCTCACCCGCGCCCGTGGCCGCGAATTCCTGGCAGTGGCCGTCGGTCGGACAGTGAAGTCTGCAAGCGAATCACATCTTTCGCGCTCGGACACCGACCATGTTCTCGGAGCGCTTCGTCATGGCCGGTCCGGCGGAACCGTCGCGGGAATGAGGGACACGTTGGCCTCCGTTCTCGCCCTGCACGTCGCCGACATCATCGACGGACTCGGCGACTCCACACCACTCGGAAGCCTCGAACGTCACGACTCTCAGCACGGCAGCGATCTGGTCGCGACGGCAAAGGCCTTTCTCGAGCACGGCGGTGACGTGGCGAATTCTTCTGCCGCACTGCATGTTCACCCCAACACGCTCCGCAACCGCCTGCGTCGAGGCAAGGAGATGTGCGGCGTCGACCTGACCGACGCCGACACCCGCTTGATTCTGATGCTGCAGTTCAAACTCGGTCGCTGAGCAGGCGCGGCGGTGCGTTGTGCGAATCCACAACGAGGTAGCTCCGACGATGGCCGAACGGCCAGTCCTTTTGCCGCCCCCGCGATTCATGCTTGAGAGAAGAGCCGGATGTGACCGGCGTCTCGGTTCGAGCAGAGTCTGTAGAAGGAGTGCGTCATGGGAACTCGTCAGAGCCCCGATCGTGTGGTCGTGGTCGGTGCGGGTGTTGTCGGATTGTCGACGGCCTGGTTCTTGCAGGAACGTGGAGTCGAGGTCACCGTCGTCGATCGCGACGGCGTCGCAGCCGACGCGAGCTGGGGCAACGCCGGTTGGCTTGCCCCCGCATTGACGCTTCCGCTGCCCGAACCCGCAGTGCTCCAATACGGCTTGCGCGCGATGCTCAGCCCGTCGTCCCCGGTGTACGTGCCACTGACCACCGATCTGAAGCTGATTCGGTTCCTGGTCGGGTTCGCGCGCCACTGCACGCCGTCGAAGTGGCAGGAAGCGATGTCGGTCTACACCGAGGTCAACCGAACAGCCTTGGGCGCGTACGACGAACTCGCCGACGGTGGCGTCAAAGAGCTGACGCGCCTGGCCGATCCTTTCCTCGCCGCGTTTGCGTCCGAGAAGGACCGACAGACCTTGGTGGACGAGTTCCACCACGTCGAAGCTGCCGGCGGAGAAGTCGACTTCGACCTCCTCGACTACGACGCGATTCATTCGCTCGAGCCTTCACTCGGCCAGGGTGTGAAAGCCGGTTTGCGCCTGCGCAATCAGCGTTTCATCGATCCCCCGTTGTTCGTGAACTCGTTGGCGGACGCGGTTCGTGAACGCGGTGGAGAAATCGTCAGCGGTTTCGACGTCACGCAGATCGACGATCGGGTCGGCGGAGTCACTGTTCGCAGTGCACACGGTGATTCACGCGACGGCGACGCCGTGGTCATCTCGAGCGGTGCCCGCTTGAACAAGCTCGCTGCACCGTTCGGTGTGCGCAAACTGGTGCAGGCCGGACGCGGATACAGCTTCAGTGTCAAGCCTGAGCACCTCCCCAAGAACCCTGTGTATTTCCCCACCCAGCGCGTCGCATGCACTCCGTTGCACGATCGCTTCCGAGTGGCCGGAATGATGGAATTCCGCAGCCCTGACGCGCCGCTGGATCCGCGCCGCGTGCAGGCGATCATCGATGCGGCCAAGCCGATGCTCAGCGGCATCGACTGGACTGCGCGGGAAGAGGAATGGGTGGGATCACGACCGTGCACTACCGACGGCTTGCCGTTGATCGGAGCCACGCGCTCGCCGCGCGTGCACGTCGCCGGTGGTCACGGGATGTGGGGAATCGCTCTGGGTCCGTTGACGGGAAAGATGGTGGCCGACTCGATGACCGGTGCTCAGACGCCGACCGTCATGAGTCACTTCGATCCGCTGCGCTGACAGCCGGTTTCACCCACTTGTAGTACGCGCCCGTCAGCAGAACCAGCCATCCGGCGCCGACGAGCAGCGCAACTCGGGTATCGGCGATGACGCCGAGCAACATGATGACAAAAGCCAGGAACACGATCGCGAAGATCTGACCGTACGGCCACAGCGGCACTGGAAACTTCAGTGCCGCTGTTTCGTCTGCACTCATCTGAGCGCGGGAACGGAACTGCGAGAGCAGGATCATGATCCAGACGAAAATGGTGGCGAAGGTCGCCAGCGAGGCGATGACGAGGAACACCTGGTCCGGGATCAGGTAGTTGAGCACTACTCCCACCAACAGGGCAACGGTCATGATGACAACGGTCATCCACGGAACACCGTTGGCGGAGACTCTCTTCATCACCTGCGGGGCCTGGCCGGCATGCGACATTCCGAACATCATGCGACCCGCACCGAAAACGTCGCTGTTGATGGCTGACAGGGCTGCGGTGATGACGACGATGTTGAGGATCGATGCGGCCGTTCCCAATCCGAGGTTCTCGAAGATCTGGACGAACGGGCTGTTGTCGGAGTTGATGGTCTGCCACGGAATGATCGCCATGATGACGGCGAGGGTGCAGATGTAGAAGAGAATGATGCGCACCGGGACCGTGTTGACGGCTTTCCTGATGGTCTGCGCCGGATCCTCGGCTTCGCCCGCGGTGATACCGATGATCTCGGTGCCACCGAACGCGAACATGACGATCGCGAAACACGCGACGAATCCGCCGAAGCCCGTCGCGAAGAACCCGCCGTCCGACCAGAGGTGGCTGATTCCGGCATCGGTGTCGTGAACGCCGAATCCGAACACGATGATCGCGATGCCGCCGGCGATCATCGCGATGATGGCGGTGATCTTCACGAGCGTGAACCAGAATTCCAGTTCGCCGAACACCTTGACGCTCAACAGGTTTATCGCGCCGATGAAGAAGACGACAGCCAGAACCCAGATCCATCTCGGTACGTCCGGGAACCAGAACTGCATGTACAGGCCGAAGGCGGTGACGTCGGCGAGGCACACGATCACCATCTCGAACGTGTACGTCCACCCGGTCATGAAACCGGCGAGTGGTCCGAGGTGCTTGTTCGCGTACTCGCTGAACGAACCGGAAACCGGGTTACGGACCGCCATCTCGCCGAGCGCTCGCAACACCAGGTAGACCGCGATACCGCCGATCAGGTAGGCCAGGAGCACCGACGGGCCGGCTCGTTTGATGGCCTCGGCGCTGCCGTAGAACAGTCCGGTTCCGATGGCTGATCCGAGGGCGATGAAGCGGATATGGCGCGCTGTCAGCCCTCGCTTGAGGCCATCCTGCGTCGCGGCGTCGCTGTTCACTTCTCGGTACTCCAGTCGGATGGATCGTCATACGTGCGCGAACCATTGTCCGCTACCACCGCGCGTGTTCCCGCACGACCCTGTTGGACGGCCGTACAGTGACCTGACACACATGGTCCATTGACGGATCGCTTACGATCGACAAAAGTGTTTGTAACTTTACGTAGCATCAACTCGACTGGAGAGACTGTGTCCAACACCCTCGAAGCAAGCATCGACATCGACGCATCACCGCAGGACGTGTGGGCAATCGTCGCCGACCTGCAGCGCATGGGCGAATGGAGCCCCCAGTGCAAGGTGATGAAGGTAATCGGCGGGACCGTGCGTGAGGGCGCCAAGACGATCAACGTCAACCGCAAGGGCCTGCTGGTCTGGCCGACGTCGTCGAAGGTCGTTCGCTTCGAGCCCAACAAGTCGGTGGCGTTCCGCATCGCGGAGAACCGCACGATCTGGTCCTACGAACTCGAGCCGACCGCTACCGGCACCAAAGTGACCGAGCGTCGCGAGGCTCCCACCGGAACGTCGAAGGTCTCGCAGTTCCTCGTCAAGACCGTCCTGGGCGGAAACGCCGACTTCGAGGTCGAGCTCGTTGAAGGCATGAATGCCACCTTGAAGCGTGTGAAGAGCGAGGCCGAGGCGGCTGCACGCACCTCTGCTTGACCCTCGACCTGGTCGAGGCATCAGGATCCGTTCCATGGATCCCGTGATGACACAGATAGCGCAGGCACAAGAATTGGCGAGCTCCGGCGATCGAGCCGGGGCTCGCTCTGCGTTCGAGAAGGTGTGGGAAGAGATCAGCGCCGCCCCCGATGCGCTCCACATCGTCTCCCTCGCGCACTACATGGCCGACGTTCAAGACGATCCGGCTCAAGAGCTCTGCTGGGACCTGCGCGCCCTCGACGCTGCAGATTCGTTGACCGACGCGCGAGCCCAGGAACACCACGCATCGCTGCAGGTCGCCGGTTTCTATCCATCGCTGCACCTCAACCTGGCTGCCGACTACCGCAAACTCGGACGCGACGCCGAGGCCGTCGAGCATCTGACGAAGGCCGAGGCGTCGGTCGGCACACTCGCCGACGACGGTTACGGCCGGATGATCAGGGGCGCTATCGAGCGACTGCGGGCAGAATTGATCCGTGACCACTAGTTCCGCCCTCTTGACGATCGGCGAGATGTCCAGGGCGTCGGCGCTCCCGATCAGCGCGCTGCGGTTCTACGACAAGGAAGGCGTGCTCGTCCCGCATTCCGTCGATCCGCACACCGGTTACCGCTGGTACACCGACGACCAACTCCGCGACGCACGCGTGATCGCCGGTATGCGGCGCGTCGGTGTTCCGATCCGCGACATGATGGCCGTCCTGACCGGACCGGAACCCCATTCGTGCCTCGACGCCCATCTGCGCAACCTCGAGGACGGTCTCGCCGACGCCCGGGCCGAACTGGGACGAATCCACCGCCTGATCGACGCGCTACCTATCTCCGGCGGCGTGGACATCGACTCGTGGGATCTACGACGCGCACTCGACGCCGTGCTGTTCGCCGTGAACGAGGAATCGGAGTTCCCGATACTTCGCGGCGTCCACCTCGACATTCACGACGGCGTCGCTGCGTTTGTCACCACTGATCAGTACCGGCTCGCGGTCGCCGAGGTGACAGTTCACTCCGCTCTGACGGTGTCCGCTGTCGTTCCCGTCACCTTCGCGCGATTGTTGCGCGACGTCGCCGGCGTCGTGACGCTGACTTTCTCCGCGCGCACGGTGACTGCGTCGTATCCGGGAGGTGAGGTGTCCAGCCCCCTGATCGAGGACGGAGAGTTCCCCGATCACCGAATCCTGCGCGAGCACCACAACGCCGTCGAACTGAGCGGCGACCACCTTGCCGCCCTGCTCAACGGCACCGAGGACAGTGCCGTCGTCAGCGTCGGCGAAGACGGTGGTGCCCGGGTGGATCCGGGCGGAACGGATCCCCGTGAGAAGTTCCGAGTACTGGTCGACCGGCAGCGACTGCGCGACGCCGCCGCAGCCCAACCGGGGCGGCAACTGGTGATCCGAGTAAGCGGTGCGACGCTCCCGCTGGCGATACGCACCGGCGACTGTGTCGGGTACTACTCGTACTTGATGCCATTACAGCCTGTAGGAGAGAAGGCGTTCACGTAATCTATGGATGTTCTACCACCCCGTACTGTCAGTGCGACCAGCAGAAGACCTACCGAGTAGTTAGAGGAGCCTGTGGCACGCCGACCCACACCCCCCGGAACCCCGCAACCCACCGGGATCGGACATATCGTCGATCTGGTTCGCCATGCGATTCCGCCACTTCATCCCGCCGGCCTGCCGTTCGTGCTGGCCCCGCTGGGAGTTGCAGCTCTGGGCCGCAACCGTAAGTGGGTGCGCCGAGCCGGTCTGACCACCGCCGCCGCATGCGCCACGTTCTTCCGTCACCCGCACCGGGTGCCGCCCAACCGCATCGGCGTCGTCGTCGCACCCGCCGACGGCGAGGTGGCGTTGGTCGACAACGCCGTTCCGCCCGCCGAGCTCAATCTCGGAAGCGAGCCGCGCCCGCGCGTCAGCATCTTCCTGTCGGTTCTCGACGTGCATGTCCAGCGCAGCCCTGTCGGTGGAACGGTCAAAGAGGTCGTTCACCAGGCAGGCAAGTTCCTCTCCGCAGATCTCGCCGACGCCAGCGAGGTCAACGAGCGCAACAGCATGCTGATCGAAACCGCCGATGGTCACGACGTTGCGGTTGTCCAGATCGCGGGACTGCTTGCACGCCGCATCGTCTGCTACGCCGGTGTCGGTGACGTCCTGCCGATCGGCGACACGTACGGACTGATCCGTTTCGGCTCACGCGTCGACACCTATTTCCCCGCCGGAACCACACTCGTGGTCGAGCCGGGACAACGCACGATCGGTGCTGAAACAGTTATCGCGCAACTGCCGTGAAGACGCCGAAGATGAAGTCAGCCGTGAAGAAGCCGGGAGCAGCCCAACCCGGCGCGAAGATGCCCAAACGCACCCAGGCGGTGCGGTTGCTGCCGTCCGTCATCACCATCCTGGCGCTGTGCGCCGGGCTGTCCGCCGTCAAATTCGCTCTCGACGGACAACCCGGTACCTCGCTCGCGATGATCGGCGCCGCTGCCGTCCTCGATTCACTCGACGGCCGCATCGCGCGACTGCTCGACGCCACCAGCAAGATCGGCGCCGAACTCGACTCACTGGCCGACTCCATCTCCTTCGGCGTCGCCCCGGCCCTGGTCCTGTACGTGACCTTGCTGGACGGCACCAGCATCGGCTGGATCATCGCGTTGATCTACGCGGTCAGCATCGTGTTGCGACTCGCACGTTTCAACACCCTGCTCGACGACGACGACGTCCCCGCGTATGCACGTGAGTACTTCGTCGGCGTTCCGGCTCCGGCCGGCGCACTCATCGCCCTCACTCCCCTGGCCGCGACGGCTCAGTGGGGTGACGGCTGGTGGTCTTCGCACTTCGTCGTCATCGTGTGGACGCTCTTCTCGGCTGCACTGATCGTCAGCCGCATCCCGACCCTGGCGATGAAGTCGGTATCCGTGCCGCCGCACATGGCGGCCGGCCTGCTCGTCCTGGTGACGTTGGCTGCAGCCGCACTCATCACCTACCCGTACATCCTGCTGATCGTTCTCATCGCGATCTACCTGGTGCACATCCCGTTTGCCGTGCACTCGAAGCGGTGGGTGGCAGCACGTCCCGAAACCTGGGACATCAAGCCTTCCGAACGCCGCGCGATCCGACGCCAACCCAACGTCGGTGGCCGCCGCTCGGCCGCTCGTCTCGGATTGCGGCGACCCCGCTAGTCCACGACGTACTCTCGAGAGGTGACTTCGCCGGAACTCGCCCTCACCGTTCGACTCAACACCTCTGCCGCCGACCTACGCCGCGGGGTCGTGCGCTTGCACCCCGAAGCGTTGGCGGCGTTGGGCATCCGCGAATGGGATGCCATCGCACTCATGGGAGCCCGCGGCACCGCGACCGTCGCGGGCCGTGCACCCACCGGAACCCCGGCAGGCACGATCCTTCTCGACGACGTCACCATGTCGAACGTCGGCCTGACCGAGAACTCTTCCGTCGTGGTCGGTCCGGTGACGGTGTACGGAGCGCGATCCGTCTCCGTCACCGGCTCGTCCATGGCGACAAATTCGATCAGCTCGACGGTTCTGCGACAAGCTCTTCTGGGCAAGGTCGTCAGCGTCGGCGACACGGTCTCGCTCCTCCCCCGCGATCTCGGTCCGGGTACGAGCACTTCCGAAGCCACCCAAGCGCTTTCCCGTACCTTCGGCGTCGCGTGGACATCCGAACTGCTCACCGTCACGGCCGTCGAACCTGCCGGTGGTCCGGTCAGCGTCCAGCCGAATTCGGCAGTCAACTGGGGTTCCGGCTCGGCGGGCACACTGACACCGAGTGCGCTTGTTTCCAGTCCGGCCGCCGTCGCGATCGAGCCTGCACCGTCGGTTCCGCTGGATCACCTCGTCGGCGCGCAAGCGCAGGCAGCCAAGCTGACCGAGTGGCTCGGCCTGGCACTCGACGAACCAGAACTGCTCCGTACGCTCGGCGCCTCCCCGCACCTCGGCGTCCTCATCACGGGCCCCGCCGGCGTAGGCAAAGCCACGTTGGCCCGCTCGGTCCTGTCCTCGCGCAAACTGGTCGAACTCGACGGCCCGGGAGTCGGTGCCACCGAGGCGAATACCCGCCTGCAGCGAATCGTCGACGCCGTTGCTGCCGTGCGCGGCGGTGGTGTACTGCTGATCAGTGACATCGACGCTCTGCTTCCGGCCACCGCGGAACCGGTGTCCGCACTGATCCTCGAACAACTGCGCAGCGCCGTCGCAACCCCGGGCGTGGCATTCGTCGCGACCTCCGCCCATCCGGAGACCGTCGACGCGCGCCTTCGCGGCCAGGATCTCTGCGATCGAGAACTCGCACTTACCCTGCCGGACGGCGCAACCCGCAAGGCGTTGCTCGAACTCCTGCTCCGCCGCGTGCCCACCGGAACCCTCGAACTCGACGCCATCGCCTCGCGCGCACCCGGATTCGTGGTCGCCGACCTCGCGGCGCTCTGCCGTGAAGCTGCCTTGCGAGCGGCGACGCGGGCGTCCAAATCCGGTGATTCTCCGGAGATCACGCAGGAAGATCTTGTCGGTGCCCTCGAAGTGATTCGGCCACTGTCTCGTTCGAGTACCGAAGAACTGTCGATCGGCAGCGTCACCCTCGACGACGTCGGCGACATGGTCGAAACCAAACAGGCGCTCACCGAGGCGGTGTTGTGGCCGCTGCAGCACCCCGACTCCTTCGCGCGCCTCGGTGTCGACCCACCCCGCGGCGTGCTCCTCTACGGCCCTCCTGGCTGCGGCAAGACGTATCTCGTTCGTGCCCTTGCCAGCTCGGGGCACCTCAGCGTTCATGCCGTGAAAGGCGCAGAGCTGATGGACAAGTGGGTCGGCGCCTCCGAAAAGGCCGTAAGAGAGTTGTTCCAGCGCGCACGCGATTCGGCGCCGTCGTTGATCTTCCTCGACGAAATCGACGCCCTTGCCCCGCGTCGTGGTCAAAGTTCCGACTCCGGGGTGTCGGATCGCGTCGTAGCCGCGTTGCTGACCGAACTCGACGGCGTCGAACCGCTACGCGACGTCGTGGTGTTGGGCGCCACCAATCGACCGGATCTGATCGACCCGGCTCTCTTGCGCCCCGGCAGACTCGAACGTCTCGTATTCGTACCGCCGCCGGATGCGGAGGCCCGCAAAGCGATTCTGCGTGCTTCCGGCAAGTCGGTACCGCTCGCCGAAGATGTCGATTTGGACATTCTGGCCGTCGATCTCGAGGGATACTCGGCAGCAGACTGCTCGGCTCTCCTGCGTGAGGCTGCACTCGCCGCCATGCGTCGGAGCATGGACGCGGCCGACGTGACGGCCGCGGACGTGGCAACCGCCCGTGAGAAGGTACGTCCCTCACTCGATTCCGAGCAGGTGGCACACCTACAGGCGTACGCGGACAACCGATAAGGACTGACCATGGCTGCTGATCTGGTTCTGTACGGCGACATCGTGACCATGCACGAGGAATCACCACGCGCCCAGGCGCTCGCCGTGACGGGCGGCCGGATCACAGCCGTCGGCGCGCGCACGGACGTCGAGAAACTGGTGGGGCCGGATACCCGCGTCGTCGACGTCGGAGGTGCCGCTGTTCTGCCGGGGTTCATCGAACCGCACGGTCACCCCCTGGAAGAAGCCATCGTTCTCGGGCCTGACGTCGTCGACATCCGGCCTGTCACGATCGCCGAGGCGGATGCCGTAGTTGCTGCCGTCGTCGACACTGTTCGTTCGCGAGGTGCTGCCGGCGCTTCTCTGAACGGTTGGGACCCGTTGCTGCAGAAGGGCCTACCCGATCCGACCATCGACTGGCTGGACTCCATAGCGCCGGAGTACCCCCTCGTGATCATGCACAACTCGGGACACGTCGCGTATTTCAACACGGCGGCAGCAGTGCAGGCCGGCATCACCCGCGATACCCCCGATCCGATCGGCGGATCGTACGGCCACGACGCGACGGGCGCACTCGACGGAGCCGCGTACGAAATGCCTGCGGTGTTCGCAGTCGCGGGCCACGCAGTCACTATCGGTGACGACTTCCCCGCACTGGTGGCGGCCGAATGCGCCCGACTGAACGCCGCCGGAATCACCACCATCGCCGAATTGTCGTTCGACCCCAAGATGCGGCCCGCCCTGGCCGCAATAGCCGACGCCGGACTGCTCACCACCCGCCTGCGGCTCTACGAAATGTCCAACGACGCACGCACTACCGAGGCGTCGCCGGGCGACGGAAACGACCTGGTGCGCCAGATCGGCATCAAGGTCTGGTCCGACGGTTCGCCGTGGGTCGGCAACATCGCCACCAGTTTCCCGTATCTCGATACCGAAGCCACCCGTGCGCTCGGGATCGCCTGCACGCACGGGCATGCCAACTACACCGGCGAACAGATCCACGACATCAGTTCCGCTTACTTCGCCAAGGGGTGGCAGATGGCGTGCCACGCCCACGGCGACGACGCGATCACCATGGTTCTCGACGCGTGGGAGCAGCTTCTGAAGGAGCACCCCCGGCCCGATCACCGGTTGCGCCTCGAACATGTCGGCGCGATGCGTCCGGATCAGTTCGCCCGCGCAGCGGAACTGGGCGTCACGGTCAGCATCTTCATCGACCACTTGCACTACTGGGGTGACGTTCTGGTGGATGACCTGTTCGGCCCCGAATACGGATCCGTCTGGGCCGCAGCAGGATCTGCACTCGCGGCCGGGCAACGGTTCACCTTCCACAACGACGGTCCCGTCACCCCCGCCAATCCGCTACGGAATATGCAGGACGCCGTCACCAGACTTTCGCCCAGCGGCCGCGTCGTGGCACCCCAGGAACGGATCCCCGTGGATGCCGCAGTGCGCGCCCACACGGTCAACGCCGCGTGGCAGCTGTTCAGCGAAGATCACATCGGGTCCATCTTTCCCGGTGCCTACGCGGATTTGGTTGTGCTGTCGGCAAATCCCCTCGACGTCGAGCCGGCCGAGCTGGCCGACATCACGGTGCTCGCCACCGTCCTGGAGGGCCGGACGGTGTACGGGGACCTGAGCGCGATCGGCTGATCGGTCGCCGAACGCCGTGGACAAAGGCCGATAACCTTCCCTGCTCGAGTTCCAAGGATTGTTGCGAGAACGGAGACGGCGCAAGTGGTCTCAGGGTTCAGTGCGGATGTCGTCAATGACCTGGGCAATCGCATGTTTCGCCCAGGCCGTGATCTGCTCGTTCGTGTCGCGGTAGTACGGCAAGGCAACCAATGCATTCGACAGAGCCCATGCGCGGCCACGCGTCCAAGTGCCCTCGTCCACGTCAACATGAAGCCGGAATGTATGCCGAGTGCTCGGCGTCAGCAGAGTCCATGCGATGAGGCAGTCGAGATTGCCTGCCGCAAATCGAATGAAGATCCGAAAAGTCCCAGAAATCAGAATTGTCGAAAATTATTGCATAGGAACAGTTTTCGAGATTCAAGTCTTGTGTTCGAAACTTTGTTCGATTAGACTTTGAGCATGGACAGTCGGGAAGCGTGGCAGCTGGATGGTGAGGGCCTCAAGAGTGAGGTTCTGGATCTGGTGCGCGCCCGGCACGAGTTGCAGTCGCGGATGGTGTTGCTGATCGTCGAAATGTTTTCCCGGGACGTTCTCGGCGGGAAGGGTTTTCGGGCGATCGCACAGTGGTTGCACGGGTCGACGAATCTGGAGATCGGCGAATGCAGCCTGCTGGTCGGGTTGGCGCGGTTGCTGATGCTCGAACCCGTGGTGGGCGATGCGTTTCACCGCGGTGACGTGGATGCGTTGAAAGCCCGTCAGGTGGCGTCGTTTTGTCAGCATCCACCGAAGAACATGACGCCGGCGGATGTCGACAAGGCCCGCGGGATCTTGTTGGGGTTGGCGTCGAAGAACATCGTGGATTGCGATGCGGTGCGGGCGGCGATCCGGCGGATCGAGAAGCAGTACGGCAAACGCGAGGACGGCGTTCCGGTGGGTGAGGATTCGGAGCGTAACGAGTTCTACGCCTCGAAAGGCTTGTACGGGCGGGTGACCGTGAAGGGTGATTTGGATGCGGTGAACGGGGCGCGTCTGATCACGTTGTTGTCGAGCCTGTCTGCGCCGATACCGGAGAAGGACGGCGTGAAGGACACCCGTACTCCGGCGCTGCGGCGTGCGGACGGGTTCTGCGAACTACTGCGGCGGTACGAGCGGGCGGGGTTGGGTCCGATCGAAGGCGGGGTGAAACCGCACATCACGGTCACCGCGTCCGCGAAAGACATGACGGATCTGCAGGCTTTGAAAGACCTCCTGCCGTCGACGGAGGAACTCGGGTTTGCGTGGGCGGATTGGGTGGGTCCGATCAGTATCGATACCGCGCGGATGTTGGCGTGCGACTGCACCGTGACGCGGATTTTGTTGGATGAGAATGGTGTTCCGCTCGACTGCGGTAAGGAAGCGAGAACAGCGACGGTGCCGCAGAGGCGGGCGTTGGCGGTTCGTGATGGTGGGTGTGCGTTTCCGGGGTGCGGAACGCCGTCGGGGTGGTGCGATGCTCATCATATTGTTCACTGGAACGATGGTGGCCCAACAGATCTCGACAATCTGATCTTGTTGTGCGGTCATCACCACCGGACACTGCACCACACCGAATGGCGGGTGGAGATCGGGCCGGATCGCAAAACGGTGTTCTACCCGCCGATGTCTGTTGATCCGTATCAGCAGCCGATCGGCGGGAACGGCCCACCGACAGCAGCCTGAAGTGAAACAACTCGAGACGCGAGCACCGGGGCACGATCATGCCCCGGTGCTCGTGCTGCGTTCCGTCATCTTCGCGGAGACGTACGGCCTACCAGCGGTTCCGAACCTCCTCGGCAAATCCGAGGAGATCTCGAACCACCACGGAGGTGCCGTCGTCGAGGATCACTGTGCCGGAGAACTTTCCGAACACCTGATGCTGAATCGAACGCAGCACCCCGACGTCGAAAGTCGCGGCACGGTCGATGATCGGCTCGAAAGTCATCTCGAAGCGACCATCGTTGCTCGAGAAGTTCCACGGAGCGCCGTCGTACGTTCCCTGCGGGATGCCGAAGTCGATCCTGTCCAGTTTGTGTGCCCGCCCTCCGACAAACACGATGTTCTCGCTGGCCGCCGTAGTGTCACCGAAGCCGTAACCGATGTTGAATCCGAACCGCTCGCCGTTCACCAGTCCGGATGCAGAACCCCAGTACCAGGTGTTGTCGAAAGTCCAGACTCCCCTGCCCCAATCGAGAACGCCGAACGAGTCTTCCGAGCGAAATGTGAAGTCGTCGATCCCGATTCGCACGGTCCCGGCAGCGGGCAGGCAGTTGATCTTCTGGTTGTAGTAAAACGAACGGGACGCCTTCGGAAACGGTGTGGCGATCACCATCCGGTCATCGGCAGGACTCGCCAGGAACAAATCGGCATGAAGGCCTCGCCCACCGTCGAAAGCCGGGTAGTCGACAATCAGGTGGCGCCCACCGTCCACATGGCGAAACTCGAAGCGAGCTTTACCTTTCGACACCACCACATCACCGTCGTCCGCGCTTTCGGGCAGACCGAGCCTTCCCATCGGGAACGGCAGCATCACGTTTTCGGTGATCTCGTGTGGTGTTCGGAAATCGAGCCAGGAGACTCCGAGCAAGCCCATGTACCCGTTGTCGGCGACGGTCAACGCGATGCCGTAATCCGCAGTGAGAACGCAGTAGTAGTCCCACTCCTTGATCCGGAACTTGGGAGCGGTGATCGCAGAGCGTCGATACTTGCGAATCTCCGATGGGGCCCAACCCGTCTCGACCAAATGTCCGCGATCGTCGAGAAGCGGGCCGGGCGACATCAGTGTCTGCATTCTTACTTCCAGCGTCCCAAGATCTCGTTCGCACGGTTGGCCAATGCCATCTGGAAGAACGGACCGAAGCTCACACGTGCCACTCCGAGCGGACCGAAACTTGCCGGGTCGTCCTGGTCCGGGATTCCGATCGCATTGATCGGAAGTGGGAGCTCGGACGTCAGGCGGCGCTGGGTCGCGTCGTCATGGCGCCCGACGGGGTAGAGAACGTCGGCGCCGGCGTCGGCCGCCAGCTTGAGGCGTGCGATGGCGCGATCGACGCGATCGGCCTCGTCACCGACCTGCTTCACGAACAGGTCGGTGCGCGCGTTGACGACAACGTGAACTCCGGCTGCGTCGGCGGCCTGACGAAGCCCACCCACGAAGTCGGCGTGCTCCTGCGCCTCGCGCAAGCGTCCGCCTTCACTGTGAACGGTGTCCTCGATGTTGAGTCCGACAGCGCCGGCATCGATCAACCCGTCGATGAGAACTGCCGGCTCGAGCCCGTAACCACCCTCGATGTCCACCGAGATCGGGGCGTCGACCGCACCGGTGATCTGCTTGATCCGGTGCAGAAGTTCGTCGAAGGTGATGCCCTCGTTGTCCGGCTTGCCGATGGAATCGGAAACCGGATGACTGCCTACCGTCAGGGCTGCAAAACCGGCAGCCACCGCAAGATTCGCCGACCACGCGTCCCATACCGTCGGGAGAATGACCGGATTACCTGGCTGGTGCAACGCCAATAGAGCAGTTGCCTTGTCGTTGATCGAAGTCATGCGGTGGCTCCTCGAGATCGTGGGGTGTACCTCTCACCTACCGACTCTAGTGAGCGACCGGGCAGCCTGTGCTCTTGTAATCGACCTGGAACTCCTTGATGCCGTTGATCCAACCCGAGCGCAGACGGCGCGGATCACCGATCTTGGTGATGTCCGGGACGTTGTCGGCGATCGCGTTGAACATCAAGTCGATCTCCATACGAGCGAGGTTGGCACCGATGCAGAAGTGCGCGCCCGTTCCGCCGAAGCCCAAGTGCGGATTGGGGTTACGAGTGATGTCGAACGTCATCGGGTTCTCGAACACGTCCTCGTCGAAGTTCGCGGAGCTGTACAGCATCACCACGCGCTGCCCCTTCTTGATCGACACTCCTGCCAATTCCGTGTCCTCGAGCGCGGTGCGCTGGAAGGCGGTGACGGGTGTCGCCCAACGGACGATCTCGTCGGCCGTCGTCTTGGGACGTTCCTTCTTGTACAGCTCCCACTGCTCGGGGTTGTCCAGGAACGCGATCATTCCGTGCGTGATGGCGTTGCGAGTGGTCTCGTTCCCTGCGACCGCCAGGATGAGCACGAAGAACCCGAACTCCTCCGGGCTCAAGGAGTCGCCGTCGATGTCGGCCTGGACCAGAGTGGTGACGATGTCGTCTGCCGGGCAGGTACGACGTGCGTCTGCCATTTGGTACGCGTATCCGAGGACCTCGGTGGACGCGACTGCCGGATCACCCTGGTATTCCGGGTCGTCGTAGCCCATCATCTCGTTGGACCACTTGAACAGCTTGTCTTGATCGTCCTGCGGTACACCGATCAGATCCGCGATCGCTTGGAGCGGCAGCTCGCTGGCAACCTGCTTCACGAAGTCGCCCGGGCCTTCGCTCACAGCGGTGTCGACGATGCTCCGTGCACGACGGTCCAATTCGTCGCGCATGCCGTTGATCGCGCGAGGCGTGAACAGCTTCGAAATCAGCTTGCGGAGCTTGGTGTGCTCCGGTGCATCCTTGTTGAGCAGAAGATGCCGGAGCATCTCGACGGCCTCACGTGGCATGTCGTCGGCGAAACGCGCGATCGCGGTGTTCTCCCAGCTCGAGAACACATCGCTGCGCTGGCTGACCTCTTTGACGTCAGCGTGACGCGAGACCACCCAGTAGCCCTCGTCCTGGAATCCACCGACCGTCGGCGGCTGCTCACACCACCACACGGGTGCGTTGCGACGCAGTTCGGCGAATTCCTCGAAAGGGATCCGCTCCCCGAGGACAGCAGGATCGGTGACGTCGAATCCGGCCGGCAGGTCAGGCGTGCGTGTTGTGTCCGAGATGGTCATGGCGTCCTCTGATCGGTCGAATGTGCGCTACACCACAGAGTAGCTTTCACTAACGGACTGTCAAGTGAAAGACGGAGAGTCTCGTGCAACTGACCCGTGAGAGCCCCCGCGGCACTAGGATCCTGGTAATGACAGATACCTCCGGCAGACTGACGCTGCGAGAGAAGCAGAAGCAGCGAACCCGCGCAGACCTCGTGGATGCCGCCGGCGCGCTCTTCACCGAACGCGGATACGCGGCTGTCACCGTCGAGGACATCGCCGGCCGGGTCGGTTGCAGCCGAGCCACCTTCTACCTGCACTTTCCCGGAAAGATCGACATCCTCAAGGCGCTCGGCTCGAACACCGTCGTATCCAGCACCCTCGCCATATTCCAGGATCTCGACCACGTACTCGATTCCGGTTCGCGCGAAGAATTCGCCGGCTGGATCAACCGCGCTCTCGACTGGTGCCGCGATCACCACCACATGATGCGGGCGTGGGACGAGGCCATGGTCCTCGAACCCGAGTTCCGCACACTGGCCCGCGAAGGCATCTCCGCACTGCCCAACGCGATGCCGTCGTACCTGGCACGCTGGCCGCAGAGCCGACACGACGAGGCGAAACTCCGGGTCGAACTCCTGCTGACACAAGTCGAGCGCTTCTTCATTCGCTGGGCGGAACAGGGCGCGATCACCGCGGGTGCGGACGTCGCAGCAGACGTTCTCACCGACATCTGGTTTCCGGCACTCACGCCGCCCACGACCGATGTCGCGGCGCCGCGATAGGTTGGCCCGATGCCACTCGATCTTCGAGCGATCCTCACCACCGTCGCTGCGCTCCTGTCCGGGATACTCGCGGCGCTGGCCCTGACCAATCCCGTTCTCCGTGACTGGGCCATCGTGGCCTCCCCGTCGGAAGTAGATCGCTGGATCAGCAGTGGACCCACCGCTGTCGGGCTCGGCGCCGTGGTTGCCGTGCTTGCCTGCGCACTCTCACAGCGTCGCGGCTCCCGTCGGGCAGCCTGGATCGCGATCACCGTCGGGGTCGCCGTCATCGCGATCATTCGGGCAGTCGTGCCCGAGGTTGCGTCACTGGACCTGCTGATCGCCTTGATCGTCGTCAAAAGTGTTGCAGCCGGTGCGATTCTGGGTTGTGTGGTTGCCGTCAGTTGGGATCGCACCTCCACGAAGAACGCCACCCTCCTCGGCGTGCTTGCCACCTTCCTCGCGGTTCGCACGTTCTCCGGCGGGACGGGCCGGATGAGTACGTCTTCGGTAGGTGAGCCGTCGTGGTGGTTGATCGGCGCCACGGCCGCAGCAGCAATCGCCTGTGCAGTGACCGCGCAATCCGGCTTCCGGATCCGCAAGCCCGACGCGGGCGAAATCCGCATCGCGCTCGTGGTGATCGCCGCGCTGGCGATCGGGCATCGAGTGCTCGGCGCCATGATCGATCGCCAGCAGTACGCGTCCGAGGCGACCGCCTGGATCGTCATGGTTTTGGCGGCAGGCGCTGCGCTCGCGTTGACATGGATCGCCGCCTACCGTCTCGGCGACACCTCCGGTGCTGGTGGCAAGTTCCTCTGGGCCGCAACCGCTCTGGCCGCTGCGTCGGCCCCGCTCTTCGTCGACATCGCGAAGGGTTCCGGCCACTGGGGAGACCTGAAGTCCCCTTGGGTACTGGTGCTTTTCGCGGCCCTGCCGGTTGCCGTCGGATTGAGACTGCACAAGCAGGTGCCAAACCTAGTGCCCATCGTCGTCCTCGTTGCGGTACCGCTGTCCGAACTACTGCCCTTCGACTCCGCGCACGGTGTCTGGTCAATCGCGCTGAAGATCGCCGCACTGGGCCTCGCCGCCGGATTGCTGTTCGGTGCCCTGGCTCCCGGCAGCCTGGTCGACGCCACACTCGGACTCGCCATTCCCTTTGCCGCAATGACCTTCTCGTCGATCGCTGTTCTCACCGATCAGCTCGCTTTCCCACCGATGATGACGTCGATATACATCCAAGGGCAGCTCGATATCGATGCGGTCTCTCCCCACGGCGACGGAGGATTATTCGGACGCGGCGTCGGAATCACCGTCGACTACGTCACCCCTCAGACCGTCGGCACTGCAATCCTCTTCGCCTTGATCATCGGCTTCTGCGGTGCAGCGATCCTCCGACGGTCCCATCCACCCGTCGACACCACGGAATCTCGGATCGAACCGGAGCCAGTCGACTGACACACCGTCACCGGACTGAGACCTGCTATTGCGGTGCAACTGGTACCGGATTGACTATTTTGGAGCAGTGCCCATCGCCCGCAGGACGCTGCTCGTCGCGCTGAGTGGTGTGACGGCATTCGTCGTCACCGTCGTCGCCTTGGCACCGTTCGTGAACAGCCAGTCGACGTCGATTTCGACGGGCGACAGGTTCTGGTCGATCTCGACGATCGGCGCCGGCGTTCTGGCTGTCGTCGCGGTCGGGACAGCCGCGATGATGGCCCGCTGCCGGTTGCGGACCGCGGCCATGACGGTCTTCGGTGGACTCCTACTCGAACTGCCCGGGCTCTACGATCACAACTTCGAGGCACTCTCACCCGTGGGTGCGGGAGTCGCTGTCGGCGCGGTCACGGTTGCTGCCGCTCCCCGGGTCCGAGCCGCTTCCGTCGCGGGAACGATTGTTGCCGTGCATGTCTCGGATTCACTCCTCGACGAAGACGCTATTCCTCGGCGGTACGCGGACTACATCGCCGACAACACCAACCAGTTTCAACCACCAGTGTTGGGGGCAACACTGCTCGCGCTCGCTTTGGCCGCCGCCTGCGTCGCCGCGTTCTGGTTCCACGACTTCGACAAGGACCACCCCAAGGAACGGATGGCCGTTCGACCGGTGACTATCGCGGCGGTGCTCACTCTCTTCGGGGTCGCTGCGAATTGGTGGTTCGAGATCACCACCGTCACGGCGGCGGTGCCTCTACTACTCGTCGCGCTGGTGATCACGGTGATCTGCGCGCGGGTGCTGGGCGACGGCAGTCGTATCCTGCTGATGTGTACCGCTGCCGTCGCAACTCTGGCGGCGGTCTCGGCGAACCGTCCCGCAACCGAAGCTATGGAATGGTCGAAAACCCCCGCCTCGACCGCCGTCGTGATCGGACTCGTCATCGTCGCCGCGGCAGCGATCGGCGCGATCGCTCCCTCGCGGGTCGTCGGCTACGGATTGCTCCTGACGGTCACGGTCGCCGGGATCGTCAGCTACGCCACGTCGCCGTCGCCGAAGATCGGTGACGTTCTCACGATCAGCGATCTTCTTGTCGCCTTCACCGCTGCGGTCGTCACGTACGCGATCGCCAGCGCGATGTACCGAGAGCCACCGCGGACCGGAGCGTCACGAGCCCTCGTCGGACTCGGTGTCATCTTCGGCCCGACGGCGCTGGCCCTGCTCGTCTATCCGCAGTTCGACTACGGATGGACGGCGTACACGCCGCTCGACGAGAACAAGCCCTTCAACGGCATCACGACGGTCGGCCCGTTCGAAATCTCGACCGACATTCTGATACTCGACGCCGTGGCGTTGATCATCGTGGCCGTCTGCGCCTACGTGAGTCTCCGATTGGGGCGGATCAATCGATCCGTTCCTCCGCCGATCAGTCGATCAGATCCATCGACGCCAGGCGATGGAACACTTTGAGCGATCCGGGCGCCACCTCGTCCATCGCTGCGTACTCGGCGAGCGTGAAGTAGCGGAACTCGGCGATCTCGCTGGTCGGGCGCGGGTCTCCGGCCATCTCCGCCAGATAACAACTCATGTGCAGGCCCGTGTCCGCGGAATGTCCGAAAGCGTGAGCCTCGAAGACGTCGAGGAACGTGACCGTCCCGTCGACCAGATCGACGTCGAGTTCCTCCCGAATTTCGCGGTGCAACGCCTGCTCGGGCGTCTCACCCGGGTCGATCTTTCCGCCGGCCATGTAGAACGCGGTCTTGCCCACGGAGCGGGTCTGGATCAGCTTGCGGTCACGAATGTGTGCAAGGGCGGCGGTACGGATGATCGTGGTGGGTGTCGACGAATTCACGTCGTCCAACCTACGTGTATCAGCGAGTGCCGATGATGTCCGAATCGACTCGCTGCACATCGAAACTGCCACGCCCGGTAATATGTACGCAAAGACAACCTCTCCGACAAGGTGAATTGTCTCGTTAATCCGATAGGTTCGATTTTGTTCGGACACCCCGCCGCCCGCTGACAACACGACGGAGTGCCTTTTGCTCGCTATCTTGCTTGCCCATGCCGTTGCCGCCCTCTTGGCTCCGCTTGTGGTGCGCAGGTTAGGGCGAAACGGCTTCTTCCCCCTCGCGATAGTCCCCCTCGCCGGCCTCGGCTGGGTCATCGACAAATGGGGCACCGTCGAGACGCTGCACATCACCTGGGTTCCAGGGCTGTCGATGGACATCGACTTCAGGTTCGACGCGCTTTCGGCCATCATGGCCGTGCTCGTCCTGGGTGTCGGCACGCTCATCCTGGTCTACTGCGCCCGCTACTTCACCGACGACGAACCTCGACTCGGTATCTTCGCCGCCGAGATGGTCGCCTTCGCGGGTGCCATGTTCGGGCTAGTGACCAGCGACAACATGCTGCTTCTCTACGTGTTCTGGGAACTGACAACGGTCCTGTCGTTCCTGCTCGTGGGTCACTACGCCGAACGCGCCACCAGCCGCCGCGCCGCGACCCAGGCACTGCTGGTCACCACCGCGGGTGGTCTGGCGATGTTGGTCGGCATGATCATCCTCGGCCAGGTCGGCGGCAGCTACAACCTGTCCGAACTGGTCGCGAACCCGCCGACGGGGTGGCTCCCGTCCGTCGCGATCGTCCTGATCCTGATCGGTGCGCTCTCCAAATCGGCAATCGTGCCCCTGCACTTCTGGCTTCCCGGTGCAATGGCCGCGCCAACCCCTGTCAGCGGTTATCTTCACGCTGCTGCAATGGTCAAGGCCGGTATCTACCTCGTCGCGCGCCTGGCTCCCGGGTACGCCGATTCGCCGCCGTGGCGCATCACCATCATCAGTTTGGGTCTGCTGTCGATGATCCTCGCCGGTTGGCGAGCCATGCGCGCGTACGACCTCAAACTCGTCCTCGCCTTCGGAACCGTCAGCCAACTCGGCTTCATGATGGTCCTGGTCGGCATCGGCACGCGTGACGCCGCCCTGGCCGGTATGACGATGGTCGTGGCGCACGCGATGTTCAAGGCCGCACTCTTCATGGTCGTTGGCATCATCGATCACACGACCGGTACCCGTGACCTGCGCAAACTTGCTCACCTGGGTAAAGCGGCACCCGCTCTCGCGATCATCGCGAGCCTCGCTGCCGCCAGCATGGCCGGTCTGCCACCGCTACTCGGATTCGTCGGCAAGGAAGCCGCACTCGAATCGGTGCTCGAAACGAACGCGCTCGGCCACTGGTCGTCCATCGCCGTCGTCACGGTGATCGTGTTGGGCTCGATCCTCACCGTCGGCTACAGCGTCCGCTTCATCTGGGGCGCCTTCGGACGTAAGACCCTGAGCAAGCCCAGCCCAGCCGTGAGCAAGATGCACAAGCCGGGTTGGCTGTTCCTGTTCGCGCCAGGCCTACTCGCGGTTCTCGGTCTGGCCGCCGGCATTCTCTCGCCCCAACTCGAGAAGCTGCTGACGCCGTACTCGACCACACTGGCCCCCGGACCTCACGCCGACTACCACCTCGCGCTGTGGCACGGATTCAACACTCCGCTGCTGCTCACCTGCATCGTCATCGCCGGCGGCATCGCGCTCTACATCGCGCAGCGTCAGATCAGCCGCCTGCATTTCGAGCACCCGCCGCTCGGCAACGCCGACCGTATCTACGACGCGACCCTGCGCGGCATGGACACCATCTCGATGCGCCTGACCGGTGCCACTCAGCGTGGTTCGCTCCCCCGCACACAGTCGACGATTCTCGCGACGCTGGTCGTTGTGCCGCTGTTCCTGCTGATCATCGACACCGATGGCGGCGGAGTCGACCTTCGGATGTGGGATTCACCCATCCAGTTCACGATCGCGCTGATGATGATCTCGGCCGCCATCGCCGCGACGCTGATGCGCAACCGACTCGCCAGCGTCATCCTCGTCGGACTGACCGGCTACGGCTGCGGCGTGTTGTTCGCGCTGCACGGCGCACCCGACCTCGCGCTGACCCAGTTCCTCGTCGAGACACTGACACTGGTGATCTTCGTGCTCGTGCTCCGGAAGTTCCCCGCCGAAGTCGACGAGAGCAAGGCGATCGGCTTCAAGTGGCCGCGTGCCGCACTCGCCGTCGCCGTCGGTATCACCGTCACCACCATCGCGGCCTTCGCGACCAATGCCCGAAACACTCGTCCGATCTACGAACTGCTTCCCGACGCGGCCTACGACCTGGGCAACGGCAAGAACGTCGTCAATGTCCTACTCGTCGACATCCGCGCATGGGACACCCTCGGTGAGATCTCGGTGCTGCTGGTCGCGGCAACTGGCGTCGCCAGCCTCGTCTTCCGCAACCGCCGGTTCGGTATCGCGCCGCGCGTCGCGGACGCCCCCTCCGTCATCGTCGACAAGGCAGCTGCCAACTCGGACACGACGTGGTTGCGCGGCGGAGACCTCATCGATCCTCGACACCGTTCGCTGGTTCTCGAGGTCACCACGAGGTTGATCTTCCCGACCATCATGGTGTTGTCGATCTACTTCTTCTTCTCCGGTCACAATGCCCCCGGTGGCGGTTTCGCCGGAGGCCTGACGGCGGGCCTGGCGCTGGTACTTCGGTACCTCGCCGGCGGACGCTACGAACTCGGTGAAGCCGTACCCATCGACGCGGGCAAGATTCTCGGCCTCGGTTTGGCGCTGGCCGCGGGCACCGCCCTGGTGTCGCTGTTCCTCGGCGCCCCGGCGCTCTCGTCCGCCGTCTTCGAGTTCACACTCCCGCTCATCGGTCACGTCAAACTGGTCACCGCACTGTTCTTCGACCTGGGCGTCTACCTCATCGTGGTCGGCCTGGTCCTGGACGTACTCCGAAGTCTCGGCGCCCGCCTCGACGCAGAAATCGAGGTGAAAGCACCATGAGCGCAAACATCGGAATGCTGATCCTGATCGGCGTCCTCACGTCGGCCGGTGTCTACCTGCTGATCGAACGAAGCATCACTCGGATGCTGCTCGGTCTACTTCTATTCGGCAACGCCATCAACCTCTTGATCCTCACTGTTGGTGGATCGGACGGGAATCCGCCCATCGTCGGCCGAGATTCGGTCCACGAGGAGATAGCGGATCCGCTCGCCCAGGGCATGATCCTGACGGCGATCGTGATCACGATGGGTATCGCCGGCTTCGTTCTGGCACTGGCGTACCGGTCTTACAAGATCAACACCGCCGACGCCGTCGAGGACGATCCCGAGGACACCAAGGTTCTCAAGCGTCGCCTGCCTGCCGACGCTCCCGACCACGACCGCTCCGACGACCCGGTCACCGGTGCCCCGAGCATCGGCGGCGACGCATTCGACAAGGACGGCAACCCTATTCCCCTCGAACAACTGGTCAACCTCGAGGACATCGAATGCTACGACGACCTCCACGACGGCGACTTCGAGGACGAACCGGTACCCGACTGGGCCACCGACCTTGCTCGTAAGAAGGAATCCGAGAAGCGGCGCAAAGACGCTCGCCAGACCAAGATCGAGGGAGGTGGAGGCGCATGACCATCTCGGACAACCTGATGGGAGCCCTTGCGCCCCTGCCCGTCTTGATCCCGATGCTGGCCGCAGCTGCGACGCTGGTCGTCGGCCGACGTCCTCGTTTCCAGCGCGTGATCACACTGATCGCGCTCGTCGGCGTCGTCGCGGTGTCGGGCTTGCTGCTCTACCTCGCCGACCGCGACGGTACGACGGCCGTTCAGGTCGGCGGCTGGGACTCCCCCATCGGCATCACACTCGTGGTCGACCGTCTCTCGGCGATGATGCTCGTGGTCTCGTCGGTGGTGTTGCTCGCCGTCATGATCTACGCGATCGGTCAGGGTATTCGCGACGGCAGCGAGGCCCAGCCGGTCTCGATCTTCCTGCCGACCTATCTCGCATTGACTGCCGGAATCTCCAACGCGTTCCTCGCCGGTGACCTCTTCAACCTCTACGTCGGGTTCGAGGTTCTGCTCGCCGCGAGTTTCGTGCTCCTGACGCTCGGTGCCAGCGCCGACCGCGTCCGGGCCGGCGTCTCGTACGTGATGGTCTCGATGGTGTCCTCGCTGATCTTCCTGGCGGGCATCGCCTTCGCCTACGCGGCGACCGGCACCCTCAACATGGCCGACATGGCCCTGCGCTTCGACAACATTCCGCCGGGCACACGAACCGCCATCTTCGCTGTCCTGCTCGTGGCGTTCGGCATCAAGGCCGCGGTTTTCCCGCTGTCCGCGTGGCTACCGGACTCGTATCCGACCGCGCCCGCACCGATCACCGCCGTCTTCGCCGGGTTGCTCACCAAGGTCGGTGTGTACGCGATCATCCGCGCACACTCACTGCTGTTCCCGCAAGGAGAACTCGACAACGTACTGATGGTGTGCGGCCTGCTCACGATGGTGGTCGGCATCATGGGTGCCATCGCGCAGAGCGACATCAAACGTCTGCTCTCGTTCACACTGGTCAGCCATATCGGTTACATGATCTTCGGTATCGCACTGTCCACGACGTCCGGGCTGTCCGGCGCGATCTACTACGTCGCCCACCACATCATCGTGCAGACGACGCTCTTCCTCGTCGTGGGTCTGATCGAACGACAAGCCGGGTCGTCGTCGCTGCGCCGTCTCGGCGGTCTGGCGGCGGCCAGCCCGATCCTCGCGATCGTCTTCCTGATCCCGGCGCTGAATCTCGGTGGTATCCCGCCGTTCTCGGGCTTCATCGGCAAGGTCGCGCTCCTTCAGGCCGGTGCGGCCGACGCCAGCGCGTTGGCTTGGATCCTCGTTGCCGGCGGCACGATCACCAGCTTGCTGACGCTCTACGCCGTCGCCCGCGTGTGGACCAAGGCTTTCTGGCGAGCCCGGGCCGACGCGCCCGAAGGTGACCTCGCCGACGTCAGCCCGTCAGCGTTGATCGACGAGTCCGAAGAGGACATCGCGTTCGTCGACCGCGAGGATGTCGGCAAGATTCCGCTCTTCATGCTGATTCCGACGGTCGGACTTGTCATCGTCGGTCTGGCACTGACGGTGTTCGCGGGCCGGATCATCGACATCAGCGACAGAGCGGCGAAGGATCTGCAGGACCGGTCCATCTACATCGACGCGGTTCTCGGCAACCACCGGCCCGTGCCGGTCGACGAAGCTCCCGTCGCTGCAGACGACCCCGCAGCCGTTCCGAATACCGAGGCCCCGAACACCGACGTCCCGAATACCGAGGAGGCTCCGCGATGAAACGCGAACAGGTACTCCGCGTCGGGATCCTGCTGTGGCTGATGGTCGTATGGATCCTGTTGTGGGGCAACATCAGTTTCGGCAACATCTTCGGCGGACTCGCCGTCGGCCTGATCATCATGGTCCTGCTTCCCCTCCCCCGCGTACCGGTCGAGGGTCGGGTACATCTGCTGTCGATTCTGCGTCTGTTGTGGATGATCGTGTACTACGCGATCCAGTCGAGTATCCAGGTCGCGTGGCTGGCGATCCGTCCGTCGCCGCCGCCGGTCACCGGAGTTCTGCGGTACCAACTCGGGATCAAGTCCGACCTGGTTCTCACGCTGTGCATCGACGTTCTCAACCTGATCCCCGGCACGATGGTTCTCGAGATCGACCAGAACCGACGCATCGTCTACGTCCACGTGCTCGACGTCGGCTCGCAGAAAGCCGTCAGCGCGTTCTACCGCTCGGTGGAGGACCTCGAGCGGTTGTTCATCGCGTCGTTCGAACGTGATTCGGACTGGCAACCCAGCCCATGGCACCAGCGCGACTACGAATTCGATGCACCCCGGCAGGAGGACCAACCATGAACGGGTTCATCACCACGATCTTGATCATTTCCGGAGTGATTCTGCTGATCGCCGCCGTACTGACCACGTTCCGATTGCTCGACGGTCCGAGCTCACTCGACCGCCTCGTCGCCCTGGACACGATCATCGCGGTCTCGATGTGTGGACTCGCGGTCTGGGCCGCGTACAGCAAAGACACGACCATCGTTCCCGCGATCGTCGCGCTGGCGCTGGTCGGCTTCATCGGTTCCGTGTCCGTCGCGCGCTTCCGGGTGAGTGACCAGTGATCGGCAACATCCTCGACACGATCGGGGCCATCTCCATCTTCCTCGGCGCGCTGCTCGCGCTGACCGCCGCGGTGGGAATCGTTCGCTTCCCCGACACTCTGCGTCGTATGCACGCGGCCACGAAACCTCAGGTGGTCGGACTGATCTTGGTCCTGATGGGCGCCGTGTTCCTGCTTCGTGGGAGCGTCGACATCTGGATGTTGGTCCTGGTGGGCATCTTCACGCTGCTGACGGCGCCCGTGATCGCGCACAGCGTCGGCCGAGTCGCCTACCGCGAACAGCGCGAAGAGGACGACCTCATGAAGATCAACGAGCTGGAAGACCCGGACTCTCTGCTGTAGCGGCATCCCACTCGCCGTCGCGCTCGCCCCACACCGCAAGAGCAGTGCCGGGGCGGGCGAAGAAGGTGGCGAAGTACGCCACCGACATGAGAACCAGGACAGCCATCAGCAGCGGCCCGAAGATCGCCGGGTACTCGGCCATCTGCACCGCAGCGAACCGGTACGAGAGCAACAATCCCGCCAGGAGTGCCGAGCCACCGATCAACAGACGCACTCGGAACCACCCCCAGCCGCGCTCCGGATCCCGTAGCGCCGCATCGAGGGTCAAGCACAGGACGGCACCGGCAATGAGGTCGACGCCGTAGTGGAATCCGAAGCCGAGCGTCGCGGTCAGGGTCGCAACGAGCCAGAACGATCCCAGGCTGCGAATCCACCACGGTCCGCTGCGCGAGTGGATGAACAGCGCGACTGCCCACGCGGTGTGCAGGCTCGGCATGCAGTTTCGCGGTGCGGCGTCGTCGAACGGCAGCGACGACGGTGATGCGAAGTCGAAGTTGGGCACGATGTTCGGCCAGTAGTCACCGATCTGGAATCCGAACCCACGCGGACCGAAGGCGAACACCGGGCCGACCACCGGGAACAGGACGTAGAAGATCGGGCCGATCAGCCCGATGAGCAGGAACGTGCGCAGCAGGTGATGCGACGGCCATCCCTTACGTACTTGATAGAGAGCAACCACGATCACTGCGACCGGCAGTTCGACGTAGATCCAGTCGAGGGCTGCGGCACCGACGGGGCCCATGGCGTCGACGATCTGGCCCATCACCCACGACGGATTCCCGAGAGCCTGGTCGGCGAGGAACACGTACTCGTCCCACACGTCGGTGCCGACGAGAATGGTGATCTCCAGCCACGTCTCGGCAACCTTGGCCGCGATGATGAGCAACGCGCCGAGAGCGACGCCGTGCAGAACGCTGAGTCGACGCTCACCGGACAACTTCCACACCGCGTACACCGCGATGGCCGTCAGCACCCAGGTGCCGCCGGTGCCCATCGTCAGCGGTCCACCCGAGAACCAGCGGATCGCGCCGACGACCACGTCGATCACGACGGCCGCGGATACCGCGTAGATGCGTTCTTTGTTGTTCAGTCCGACGAGCGCGAGAGCGAGGCCCACCCAAGGCATGGTCGCGGAGCGGGGAACGAGGAAGTAGTCACCGAACAGGCTTTCCACCGGACCGAGATAGCCCTTGTACGACGCGAACGCCTGCACGCCCAGGACCAGCACGGTCAATGCTGCTGTGCCGATCAGAAGGAGTCGGTGAGAACTCGACCACGAACGGTCCGACTGTCCGGGTGCGCCCCCTCGTTGGGACCAACTGTCTATCAACACCGGACAATAGTAAACGGCGTGTGAACTGAATATGGACACCCACTGGACAAACGGTTGGTATGCCCGGATTTCCAGTCCGCGAAACAGTCCTTCGCACTGTGAACCTGCTAGGTGCCCAACTCTGCGACCAAGGCGTCGACGACCGCAACCAGATCGCCGCCCGTCGCTTCCGCGACACGACGTTGCCGCTGGTAGGACGCGCCGCGACGGGGAATGTCCGCCACCGACGCCAACTCGTCCGCGCAGCCGAGTGAGACCGCAATCGGCGCCAAGTCGTCGAGCAGGCGATCCAGATCGTCAGTGACGAGGCACTCGTTTGCGTCGGAGTCGAGGATGATCTCGGCGTCCAGTCCGTATCTCGCTGCGCGCCACTTGTTTTCCTTGACGTGCCACGGCTGCATGTTCGGCAGAGTCTCACCGGCACTCAGTCTGCGGTCCAGATCGACGATGAGGCAGTGGACCAGAGCAACGAGAGCACCCAGTTCAGCGCGTGTCGAGACGCCGTCGAACACCCGGACCTCGATGGTTCCCCACTTCGGCGCGGGACGGATGTCCCAGTGCATGCCACCGATCTTGGTGATCACACCGGTCTTCATCTGGTCGTCGATGAACGACTCGTATTCGGCCCAGTTCTCGAACTGGTACGGAAGGCCCGCGGTGGGGAGCTGCTGGAACATCAACGCGCGATTGGACGCATAGCCGGTGTCCACACCGGCCCACATCGGCGAGGACGCCGACAGCGCCAACAGGTGCGGATAGCGCTGCAGCAGTGCGTTGATGATGGGGAAAACGCGATCCGCGGACGAGACACCCACATGAACGTGCACGCCCCAGATCAGCATCTGCCGACCCCACCACTGCGTGCGTTCGATGAGTTCGTCGTAGTCGGGTGTCCGGGTGACCAGCTGCGTCGACCATTGCGCGAACGGGTGCGTGCCCGCGCTGATGAGGTCGACGCCGAGCGGATTCGCAGCGCGGCGAAGCAGATCCAGTGACCTGTCGAGATCACTCATCGCCTCGCCGACCGTCGAATGAATACCCGTGACGAGTTCGACGGTATTTCGCAGTAGTTCCTTGGTGATGTGCGGGGTTTCGGAGCCGGCAAGCTCTTCGACCGCCGAAAACACCTCGGCTGCTGTGTTGGAGAGATCTCTGGTCTTGCGATCGACCAGCGCGATCTCCCACTCCACGCCCAGCGTCGGGCGCGGCGAACCTGGAAATGGAACTACCACGCAGAGAATCCAATCACAGTGTCGGTAAAAACACCGTGCTGGCTACTGCGTGGTAGTCGCCGGAAGTGATGCAAAACTCAGGTGAGTTTGTCAGCTCTTGGTGATGACACCGCAAGCAACGCGTCCGCCGGCGTCACCGGTGTCGAGGGTCTGCTGATCCGGTGCCGGCGCGTAACGCGTCGGGATGTTGCCGAAGTTGTCCGCTCCGGCGTGGATCATGACGGATGTTCCACCGTTTGCGACCAGTTCGTCGACGGTGAATGCATCGGTCGTGGTGACCAGTGTGGCGGTGCCGTCTTCGAGGACCTGAACCGAAGTGAGGTCGCCGCTCGCCGGGTGGCCCGTGTGACCCTCGGCCTGGAAGTGTCCGCCTGCCGAGAGGAAGTTACCCGGCTCTCCGCCGCTGGGGGCAACGGAATTGGTCTCGCACTTGGCGACCTGGTGGACGTGGAATCCGTGGAAGCCGGGGGTGAGGCCCTTGGCGTCGAGGGTGACCTTGACGTCGCTACCTTCCTGCGCGAACGTGACCGTTCCGACCTTGGCGCCGTCGGTGCCGTTCAGCGTTGCGGTGACCGTTTCGGCAGAAGCGCCGGCGTGAGCCGTCTCGGAACCGTGGCCGCCCGCGCTTTCGTGCGCGCTGGGATCGGCTGCACCGGTCCACACCGGAGGAGTCGTGCCGGGGACGCTGCTGGGCTCTTCGCTGTTACTGCAAGCGGTCAAGCCGAAAGCGGCAATCGCGACTACAGGGGCAACGACGCGCCAGGACATACGCCGGGTGCTGCTGGGGGCCATCGAACCGCTCCTTTGAGGTGGCGAGAAAGTGCTTCTGATCATAACGGCGCGTGTAGTAGCTGGAACCGACGGGTCAGTTCCACCTTCACGACCGGTCAGTTGGAGGTCACGATCACGATCACGCCAGGTGACGCGTTCGCGATGCCGGCGAATCGAGGCTCTGCGGAGACTCCGAGTTCAGCCGCGATCTTCTGCGCCGCTGCCTTCTCCGCCGCGGACGATCCGTAATACACCGTCGTCGTACTGACGGTGCCCTCGCTGTAGTTACCCGTCTCCTCGACGTTCCAACCTGCTGCCGTCAATTCCTCGGCGGTGCCTGCTGCCAGACCGGAGACGGTGCTGTTGTTGAGAACTCGAACGCTGACATTCGACGTGTCGGCGCCGCTCGCGGAGCTGGAAGTCGTGGTCGTCGCAGTTCCCGAGGGACGCGACGTGGTGGTGGTATCGCCCGAAGCGGGTTGCGTCGTCGCTGCAGGCTTGGTGGTGGCAGGCGCGGGGGCGCTCGTCGTGGCAGACGCCGAGGATTCGGTCTGCTGTGCTGCGGTGTTCTCGTCGCCCGATCCACCGTCGCTCGATCCACCCAGTGAGGCTGCTCCGAGACCGATGAACACGATCGCCAACGCGATCAACACCATGGCGATTGCGCGAAGCGGAGGTCCGGACGGCTGCTCTTTCGGGGTACTCACGATGTCGACCTTATCGCCAGTGCGTGGACAGCCCGATCATATGTACGCGTGATTCAGGTGACCTCGAAGCCGAGGCGACGCGCGGCCCTGGCCTTCTGACGGCTGGCACGCAGACGACGCAGGCGCTTGACCAGCATGGGATCAGCCGCCAAGGATTCGGGGCGATCGACCAAGGCGTTGAGAACCTGGTAGTAGCGGGTTGCCGACATGTCGAACAACTCCTTGATGGCTTCTTCCTTCGCACCGGCGTACTTCCACCACTGACGCTCGAAAGAGAGGATGTCGTGCTCCCGGCGGGTGAGGCCGTCTTCGCCGACCTCGTGCATGCCTGCTGTATCTACTACCGAATCGTCGGCGCCAGTGCCTTCGGACTGGTTCCGACTACGCGCGGTTGCGCCGTCCATGTCACTCCTCGACTGCTGTGCTCGGCGTCAGCGAGACTCGTATGCCCGGTGTTCTTTTTCCGACCGAATTCTCGCGGCCGTGAGTTTCCCGGTCCCCTGGCCCGAAGGTAACTCACAATTTCCCCCGCGGCCCACGTTCCGACCGAGCAACGAATTACATCGCTGTTCTTCAGCAACCATTGAACCATGATCGAGTGTGCGGGCCGTGATAACTACGCGGGCGCGCCGCACTATCCTTGTCCGCATGGCTATCCTCCCCATCCGAATCGTCGGCGACCCGGTACTGCACAAGGCGACAGAGCCGGTCACTCAGTCCCCGGCCGAGATCGCCGAACTGATCGCAGACATGTACGAGACGATGGACGCTGCCAACGGCGTCGGTCTGGCGGCCAATCAGGTCGGTGTTCCACTGCGAGTCTTCGTCTACGACTGCCCCGGTGACGACCGCAGCAGCGAGCGTCGACGCGGCGTCGTCGTGAACCCGGTACTCGAGACGTCCGAAATCCCCCAGACGATGCCCGACCCGGACGAAGACTTCGAGGGTTGCCTGTCCGTTCCCGGCGAGCAGTTCCCGACGGGTCGCGCCGATTGGGCGAAGGTCACCGGCACCGACGCCGACGGCAACCCGATCGAGGTCGAGGGCACCGGATTCTTCGCACGGATGCTCCAGCACGAGACCGGGCATCTCGACGGTTTCCTCTACACGGACGTACTGATCGGCCGCAACGCGCGCGCTGCCAAGAAGATCATCAAGCGTTCCGGTTGGGGCAAGCCCGGTCTGACCTGGACGCCGGGGACCGTCGACGATCCGTTCGGTCACGACGACGACGATTACGAAGACTGAGAATTCTGCTCTGAACGGCAACATTTCGATCGGTAGCCGGGTGGTTTTGCGATACAAGCTCCCACCCGGCTATTCGCATCCCATGACCGACGTCATCGGCATCCTCGAGGGCGCCGATCCCATCGCCGTTCGCGCCGGCGACGGTCGGCTGGTCCAGGTCTCCGCCGATCAGGTGATCGCGCTCAAGAGTCTCTCGGCCCGCCCGATTCGCATCGGCGAGATTCGAAACCTCGAAACGGCTGCTGCGGCGGCGTGGCCGGGGGTCGAGCAGGCGTGGATCGACGGTTGGTTGCTGCGCGCCGGTCACGGTGTCACCGGCCGCGCCAATTCGGCTTTGCCGCTCGGTGGTGCGGGGGCGGTTGCCGGCTTCGACGCGAGCACCATCGAGCGGATACGCCAGTGGTTCGGTGACCGCGGACTGCCGACCCTGCTGCTCCTCCCCGATCGACTCGGCACCGCTCCGGACGGGTGGAGCAGCGAGAAGGAAACCATCGTGATGGCCGCCGATCTGGGCAATGTCACGCTGCCGCTCGGTCCTCCGGTCACCTCGTTCGCCGACCGCCCCGACCACAACTGGCTGTCGATGTACGACGCCCACGGCGATCCGGCGTACGTCGAGGCGGTCCTCACGGCTGTCGTGGGCACTGCAACTTTCGGCGCGATCGGAAACACCGACACGACGCTTGCCATCGGGCGCGCTGCGCTCACCGAGGCACCCGACCACAAACGCTGGGTAGGACTGACCGGCATTCACGTCGCCCCTGAACACCGTCGTCACGGAATCGGGTCGCTGATCTGCGGAGATCTACTCTCCTGGGGTCGTGAGAACGGTGCGACGCACGCGTACCTCCAGGTTTCGGCGGACAACTTCGCGGCGATCGCGCTCTACGAGCAGCTCGGATTCGTCGAACACCACCGCTACCGATACGCCACCGATCCTGTCGGCGGCTGACGCTAGGCTTGCCCTCGTGCGCATCGCTACCTGGAACGTCAACTCCGTCCGTGCCCGTACCGACAGGATCATCGACTGGCTCGGTCGATCCGACGTCGACGTCCTGGCAATGCAGGAAACCAAGTGCAAGGACGAGCAGTTTCCGTACGAACGCTTCAAGGAGATCGGCTACGAGGTCGCCCACGTCGGGTTGAGCCAGTGGAACGGTGTCGCCATCGCTTCCCGCGTCGGCTTGGACGACGTGCAGATCGGATTCGAGGATCAGCCCGGATTCGACAAGGATCCCGAGGCAGACCCGGTCCGCGAGGCACGTGCGATCGGTGCCACCTGCGGCGGTGTGCGGGTGTGGAGCCTGTACGTCCCCAACGGCCGTGAGCTGGAAGACCCGCATTACGCCTACAAGCTGGATTGGCTGGCCAAGCTGCGCGACGACGCGGAGGGCTGGCTCAAGCAGGATCCCGACGCGCAGATCGCCCTGGTCGGCGACTGGAACGTCGCTCCCACGGACGACGACGTGTGGGATCCCGCTTTCTTCGAGGGCAAGACCCACACGTCGCAGCCGGAACGAGCTGCGTTCACCGCCTTCACCGAGTCCGGGTTCGCGGACGTAGTTCGCCCGTACACACCCGGTCCCGGCGTGTACACGTACTGGGATTACACGCAGCTTCGCTTCCCGAAGAAGCAGGGTATGCGAATCGACTTCATCCTCGGCTCACCGGCATTCGCAGCACGCGTCGAGGCGGCCGAGATCGATCGAAACGAGCGAAAAGGCAAGGGCGCCAGCGATCACGCTCCGGTGATCGTGAATCTCGGGTGATCGTGAATCTCGGAGCCTGATCGTCTGTTTGCACCCTCGGGCTTCTAGTCCTCGACGAGCAGTTCCAGATACTCGGGATGCTCGCCGAGGTACCGCTGAACATAGGTACACACGGGCCGTACCGACCAATCACGTTCACGGGCGCAGTCCATTGCGAACTGCACGAGTACGGCTGCCAGTCCCTGCCCGCCGTACTCCTCTTTGACGACGGTATGCATGTACGCAACCACGTCGCCCGCTTCGGCTCCGCTCCCCGAAATCTCGTCTTCGTCGCGGTATCCGAGGATGCCGACCAACTCGTCGTCGGAGAGCAGTTCGAATCGTTCGTGCGACGGATTGTCCACGAGCGTGACTTCCGGTGAGGTTCCGGTTTTCGAATTTTCGATGTCGTTCATTGCGGCGACCTCCACGGCACGATGTGCACCTGCGCGATCGGCGACAGCTGCGTTCGCACGCTCTCCATAACTGTGATCCATGCCACTCATAGAATCAGCTACCGACGACGCTGTCCCGGGTTCGACCAATTTTTGCACTGGGAACGACCGGATCGCAATCGCAGTTCGCGCCGTCGTTCCCGCGAGAGGTGGGACCGAGCTGCCGTTTCCCCAGGTCCGATCGGTAGGCTCGTCGTCGTGAAGCTGCTGCCCCTGACCCCCGCCGGACAGACCCCGATTCGGGCATTGACCATCGCCGGAACCGACTCCGGTGGCGGAGCCGGCATTCAAGCCGATTCCCGCACGATGGCGATGTGCGGAGTGCACGCCTGCGTGGCCGTCGCCGCAGTGACGGTCCAGAATTCGGTGGGAGTCAGCGGATTCCACGAGATTCCGCCGGAGATCGTCGCCGACCAGGTGCGCGTCGTGGTCTCGGACATCGGCGTCGGTGCGGCGAAGACGGGAATGCTCGCGTCGACGACGATCATCGAAGCGGTGGCCGCGGTTGCCGCCGAGGTTGGGATCGGCCGCGACCGTCCGATTCCGCTCGTGGTCGACCCGGTGTGCGCGTCGATGCACGGCGATCCGCTGCTGCACGAAGAAGCTCTCGACGCGGTCCGCAACACCTTGATTCCGGCAGCCACGGTGGTCACTCCGAACCTCGACGAGGTTCGGTTGATCACCGGTATCGAGGTCGTCGACGACAAGAGCGCCCGCCAAGCGGCAGAAGCGCTGCATGCGCTCGGCGCTCAATGGTCCATCGTCAAGGGTGGCCACCTTCGTACTTCGGAGTTGTCCACCGACCTGTTGTTCGACGGCGACCGTTTCCTCGAATTCAGCAGTGCCCGGATCGACACCGGCAACGATCACGGCGGCGGAGACACGCTGGCTGCTGCGATCACTTGCGCTCTCGCACACGGCTATTCCGTTCCGGACGCGGTGGCGTTCGGCAAGGAGTGGGTGACCAAGTGTCTCGAGGCGTCGTACGACCTCGGCGCGGGACACGGTCCGGTGTCCCCGCTCTGGCGGCTCCAGGTCTAGCGCTCGAGGTCCAGGGCGCTAGTTCCGGCGCACGCGCCAGATTCCCAGGTCGACGGGAACTCCGTTGGGCGTGGTCGCGAAAAACCCTCGCCGCCATGGCCGGATCGTGAGATCGAGATCCTCCAGGGTGCCGGCTTCGAGTTCCTCGAGAGTTGTCGCCGACATCATGACGTTGCCGTCGCCGCCCAAGCCCATCATCCGGGCGGCGATGGTCACGTCGACGCCGAGCCAGTCGTCACCGATCTGACGCGGGGTACCCGTGTGTAGGCCGACGCGCATGCGCGGGGTGTATCCGTCGAGATCGACTTCCGCGAGCGCGTCCTGCGCGGTGAACACCGCCTTCAAAGCCGCATCCGGGCGAATGAACACTGCCATCAGACCGTCGCCCATCCGTTTGACGACGTGTCCGCCGTTGTCGGTGATCGGAGTTTCCACGGCCTGCGCCACCGCACGCAGAAGGGTCAGCGTCGCGCCGTCACCGGCTGCGAGCGACCAGGTGGAGAAGCCCACCAGATCGGTGAAGACGATGGTCAGTTCTTGATCGCCACGTCCGCGGCCCATCTTTTCCAGCGCTGCCTGCCACACCTGCAGTGCTCCGAGGCTCACTTCGCGAGTGGCTGCCGGCTTCTGATCGAGCAATCTGTCAGCGACGCGCGCCACGGCGCGGGCACCGCCGGGGCCGGCGAGCGAGAGCGGATCCCCAAACCCTGGATCACCGGGTAGTGCCCGCCTGAGGCGTCGTAGCGCGTCGATGAGCTGCTGCCGACGGTTAAGTTCTGCCGCAGAGTTCAAGACGACGTCGACGACGCCTCGAACCGAGGAGGAAGAAGCACCTGCCGTGTCGGTGTTCTCCGGGGACAGATCAGCCATAACTCAAGCGTAACTCAGAGTTACAGACAGTGTGCTGCCGCCGTTCTCGCACAGTGGCCTCCTGGTCGCTCGCACAGTCGATCATTCGGTCAGTCGATCATTCGGTCAGTCGATCATTCGGTTCTGGCCTGTGTCCGGGCATCGCCGACGGGAACTCCGTTCGGCCCGCTCAAATCCTGGGCATACGTCGCAACTCCGAAGGCTACTGCAGAAGCGTTGGCAGCGAGCGCTTCGCGATCGATGTTCGCGAGGTTGTCCTGGGCACTGTGGTAGTTCGGGTCGAAGGTCTCCTCCGCTTCTCCGCCCCACTTCTCGGCCTGTGCCGGCGTCTTGCGCTCGTCCGCGCCGCTGAACACGCCACCCGCCGGGATCCCGATCTCGATGAACGGGCCGTAGTCGGAGCGCCCGTCGAAGTCCGTTCCGTCCGCCGCAATCCCTCGCCCGGCGAGAAAATCGACGAAGGTGCGCTCGATGCCCGCCGACCCCTCGGGCCCGGGCCCCTCCCCGACGGCATCCGAGTTGTCGCCGTCGTAAGCCAGGTATCCGGCGTTGGGCGAACCGAGCATGTCGAAATTCAGGTACAGGGCGATGTCGGCCCGTTCCTGATCGCTCAGACCCTCGACGTAGCGGGTGGAGCCGACCAATCCCACTTCTTCCGCTCCCCAGAAAGCAAAACGCACGGCATTTTCGATGCTCGGTGAGCTTCCCATCTGCAGCGCGGTTTCCAGTACGGCTGCGGTACCGCTTCCGTTGTCGTTGATTCCGGGACCTTCCGGCACACTGTCCAGGTGGGCGCCCACGACAACCACGTTGTCGGTCGCGCCGGTCTTGGTCTGCGCAATCACGTTGCGCGACTTCGTCGTTTCCGTCGACGTGTCGAGAATCAGCGTGAGGTCTCCGGGCGCTGCGGCAAGAGCCTCGCCCGACGCCTTACTCACCCCGCCGGTCGGAATGCGGGCGTCTTCGGGTTCACCCAAGGTAGCCCCGCCCAGCATTGCGTCCTCGTTGTTGGCAACCAGCAACGCCGCCGCGCCGCGATCAGCGGCGATCTTCTGCTTGTCGCCGAACGGGCACACTCCGCGGGTGACCAGCACGATTGCACCGTTCACGTCGCGGCCGTCGTAGTCGGTGGCCTCGCAACCGGGGGTCTCGTCGGCGGGAATCGCCACCAGACGCGCCGTGATTCCGGTCGGTCCCGTGGAGGTGGAATATGTCAGCGCCCGCACCGGAACATCGGAGCCGTCAGCGGCTTTCAGGGATTCGGTGCCGGGATCGAAGGAGCTGAAGTCGAATTCCGGGGTGCTGACCTCGAAACCCTTGTCTTCGAGCAGGTTTGCCACGTAGTCGACACTGGCGTCGTAGCCGGGGGTACCGGCCGATCGATTGCCCTCGTTGTTGGCGGCGATCTTCTCGAGTTGCTCCAGATGCCCGGTCACGGCGTCGACCGTGACGGTCTCGGAGAATGCAACCGGGTCTGTCGGGACGGCCGCTTCACTTCCCGACGCGCATCCACTCACCACGAGTGCTCCAGCCATTGCGACCACAACCACACCGAAGAGTCTCATCTTCGGAGGATATCGGCCGGAGCACAGGAAAGGGACCCAGTACGAATGGTTTTTCGTACTGGGTCCCTACTCTGCTGTCACTCCTTGTTCTCGGTAGGTCTCCCGACAACACCTACCGAGGGAGCGACAAGATCAGGCGTCGCGACGATTCACGATGACGATACTTGCTCCGAAAATCACCAGAACGAAGGCCGCGAAGTAAATCAGGCTGCCCCAGGGTCCCCAGTGGAAGTCGACGCCACCGCTGCTCGCACTGAGGAAGTGGTTTGCATTCGCGAACGGCAGGAACGGAGTGATCTTCTCGCCGAAGCTGCCGAACAGTCCGAACAGGCTCTCGATGAGCAGCGGCCAGAGCAGGAGCAACGCAATAGCGCCGGCCGACTGGCGAATGATCGATCCGACGCCGACAGCGAGAATCACGCACAGGAAGGCGTAGATCGGGATGCCGTAGATCGCGCGCCAGTCACTGCCGCTCGACAGAGTCAATCCGGCACTCGCCTCGGTACCGGCGATGGCCTTGGCCATGGCGTACGCGCCGAAGGCGAGAACAAATGTCAGTACAGCACCGAAAGCACCGATGAGGCCGGCTTTGGCGATCAGAACCGAGGCACGGTTCGGAACGGCCTGGAAGGTGGTGCGGATGGTCCCGAAGCGGTACTCACTGGTGACCGCGAGGGCCGCCATGATCATGAGAACCATGATTCCGAAACCCGAGATGCCGGCCGTGGCAACGGCGGTGTCGAGGTCCGGTGCTCCCTGGACGTCGGAGGACGTCAGAGCCGACTTGGCAACCGCGCCCATGATGGCCGCGAAGCCGAGCGCGAGCACGACGATGATGACCGAGCACCACAGCGGCGACTTGGTCGTGGTGATCTTGATACGTTCAGCACTGAGAACAGCCATTACAGTGCACCTCCCATAGCCTGCTGCGTGTTTGCCTGCTGTGTATTTGCGTGGTGTGCACCGACACCCGGATCGATACCGGATGCGTGGTACTGGACATCGTCCCCGGTCAACTTCATGAACGCATCCTCGAGCGACCCCTGCTGAGAAGCCAACTCGTACAACACGATTCCCTGCGAACCAGCTAAACCACCGATCACATCGGTGGTCGAATCCACGACCACCAATGCCGGGGCAACGCCGGAACCGTCTTCACGCACCGTCAGCCCCTGCGAGAGCAACACACTGCGCAACGCATCGAGCTGTGGGCTGCGCACGCGCACCGTCGACTCCGACGAACGATCCACGAACTCCGCGACCGTCGAATCCGAAATCAACCGACCCCGACCGATCACCACCAACTGCTCCGCCGTGAGCGCCATCTCCGACAGAAGGTGACTCGACACCAACACCGTGCGGCCCTCGGCCGCCAACCGCTGCATGAACTTACGAATCCAGACGATGCCCTCCGGATCGAGACCGTTGACCGGCTCGTCGAACAACAACACCTTCGGATCCCCCAACAACGCACCCGCCAACCCCAGACGCTGCGACATACCGAGCGAGAACCCGCCGGCCTTCTTGCCCGCCACCTCGGACAACCCGACCAACCCGAGCACCTCGTCGACGCGGGACTTCGGGATCCCGTTCGAAGCAGCCATCCACTGCAGATGTGCACGCGCACTGCGATTGGGGTGCACCCACTTCGCATCCAGCAACGCGCCGACAGTCCGCAACGGCGTCTTGAGCTCGCGGTACGGCTTGCCCTCGATCAACGCCGCACCCGACGTCGGCTGATCCAGACCCAGGATCATCCGCATCGTCGTCGACTTACCTGCACCGTTCGGGCCCAGGAAGCCCGTCACGATGCCCGGCTTGACCGTGAACGACAAATCGTCCACCGCTTTCGTCGGTCCGTAAACCTTGGTCAATCCCCTCAGTTCAATCATGAGGAGAACTTTGCCCTACCGGCAATGACCAGCACATCGGCCACAGGTCTAGTTCCGAGTGGTACTCAGGTAGGACACGAAGCCGGACAATCTGGGCATAACCCTGAGAAAACACCCGGAAATGGTCCGTCAGGACGATGCTTGGGCCCAGAACCGCTTGGGAATCCGGCCGGCGTGACGCGCTTCGAAACCTGCTACCACTGCGTGCCGCATCGCCGACGCCATCAACGCGGGATTCTTGGCCCGCGTCACCGCTGTCGCAAGTAGGACGGCGTCGCAGCCCAACTCCATGGCAAGGGTGGCGTCGCTGGCCGTTCCGATTCCGGCGTCGAGGATGACGGGCACGCCGGCGCGCTCGACGATCATCTCGATATTGTGCGGATTCGCGATACCCAGCCCTGTCCCGATGGGTGAACCGAGCGGCATGACTGCCGCGCAGCCGACCTCTTCGAGGCGAAGCGCCAGCACCGGATCGTCCGTCGTGTACGGCAGGACGGTGAATCCGTCGTCCACCAATTGTTCTGCGGCGGAGACGAGTTCGATTGCGTCGGGCAGCAGAGTCCGCTCGTCGGCGATGACTTCGAGTTTGACCCAGTTCGTCTCGAGCGCTTCGCGTGCCAACTGCGCCGTCAGGACCGCTTCGGCGGCGCCCCGACACCCGGCGGTGTTCGGCAACGGTTCGATTCCGAGGCGACGAAGCAGGTCCAGAACGCCGGTGCCGCCGGCCGCGTCGACTCGCCGCATCGCGACGGTGGTCAGTTCGGTACCGGAGGCGACAAGCGCTTCCTCGAGGACCGCAAGGTTGGCGGCGCCGCCTGTCCCCGTGATGAGCCGGGAACCGAAACTGCGGCCCGCGATAGTGAGAAGGTCCTGCTCAGCCACCCTGCACCGCCGTGAGGATCTCGATTTCCCAACCACGTCCGACGGATTCGTCCCAACGCCCGCGAGGAAAGAGCGCACCGTCGACGGCCACGGCGATGCCTTTGCTCGGCAACTCGAGGTGCGTCAGAAGTTCGGTCACCGTGACTGCTCGATCGAACTCGAGATCTTCGCCGTTGACGGTGATCCCGATCGGGACCTGCTCACTCATGAATTTTCCTTAGCTACTGCGAACCGCTCGGGTTCGGTTCCTTTTACCTCGACCAAAGATGTGCCGTTCAGCAACGCGACCGTCGCATCGGCGGTGACGGGCGTCAGCAGGACCCCGTTGCGGCCGTGCCCGGTGGAGACGACAACACGATCGGACACGCGCCCGATCAACGGCAGGTTGTCCGGCGTCATGGGACGCAGACCTGCCGCGCACTCGTACAGTTCGTATTCGCCGATCGCCGGCATCAGTGCCTCGGCGTCGTTGATCAGGTCCCGTACGCCGGCCATCGTGACCTGTGTATCCTCACCAGACTCGTATTGTGTTGCGCCGACGACGATTCCGTCACCGCGCGGGACGAGGTAGGCGGGCCGCCCGTGGACGCTTCCGCGGATGGTGCGGCTGGGCGCCGGGGTGACTCCAGGCCTACTGCGCAAGCGAAGGATTTCGCCCTTGACCGGGCGTACCGGTAGCCCGGGCCACAGCTTGGGTGACGCGATACCGGCGGTGAGCACTATCTGATCGGTATCGAGTTCGGCGAGGTCGTCGACGGCCCGCGCGATCAATTCGACGCCGGATTCCGCACAGGCCTTCTGCAACGCCGCCAGCAGAAGTCTGTTGTCGACGGCGGACTCACCAACAGCCATCAACCCCGACCGGATGCCCCGGCCCAGCATCGGTTCGAGTTCACGGATGCGCGCGCGACCGAGAACTTCGAGTTCGTGCCCCTGCGAGCTCACCCACTCGGCGATGGTCTGCAGGTCCTGCGCGTCGGCAGTGTCGAGTGCAACCGTCAGCGAGCTGTCCGCGGTGAAGACCGATTGCCCGAATTTTCCGAGCTCCTCACCGAACGTCGGCCACCGTTCCAGGGACGCTGCACCGATTGTCAACGCGGTTTCTTCACCCGGCCAGCCTTCGGAAAGCGGGGCAAGCATTCCGCCCGCCACCCACGAAGCACCTGATCCAATGGACGGGTCGTACAACCGAACGGCCCACCCGTCGCGGGCTGCTCGCCACGCGATAGCGAGACCGATGACACCGCCGCCGACAACCGACACCGTACGAGCGTGTGTACTCACGAAACTCCACCTCCACTTCCTGCGCCGGCATGATCCGGGTCAGGTCTGACGGTCGGGATCTGGTCGCGATCCCCTCTCAGCCCTACGAACCTCGCAGTCACGACAAAAAGTGACGACGACGTTTCAGGACTCCCGTGTCGAACCTTGCTCCCTAGAGGCTACCGTTTGCTCCGTGCACCCCACACATCCCAGTAACGACATCGACCGGCGCGAGCGCCTGGCAGCAGCACGGCTGTACCTGTGCACCGACGCGCGCCGCGAGAAAGGCGACCTCGCGCAGTTCGCCGAGGCAGCATTGTCCGGCGGAGTCGACATCATCCAATTGCGTGACAAAGGCTCTGCCGGTGAGCGCGAGTTCGGCCCGCTCGAGGCCAAGGACGAACTGGTGGCGCTGGGCATTCTCGCGACCGCAGCGCGACGCCACGGCGCATTGTTGGCCGTCAACGATCGCGCGGATCTCGCGATGGCTTCCGGCGCCGACATCCTCCACCTCGGCCAGAACGACATTCCCGTCCCCTACGCGCGAACCGTTGTCGGTGAAGACGTAGTCATCGGCCGTTCGACGAGCAGTCGCGCGCAGGCGAGTCTGGCCGCCATCGAAGAGGGCGTCGACTACTTCTGTACCGGGCCGGTCTGGGCGACACCGACCAAACCGAATCGAAGTGCGTCCGGTTTGGAACTGGTTCGATCGACCGCCGACGCCGCACCGCCGCGGCCCTGGTTCGCGATCGGCGGCATCGACGAGGAACGTCTGCCAGAGCTGCTCGATGCCGGCGCCACGCGCATCGTCGTCGTGCGTGCAATCACGCAAGCATCGGACCCCCAGGCGGCCGCGCAACGCCTCGCCGCAGCCGTCGCTGGGCGCTGAAAGCCGGTAACTGGCGTTCGTCAAGTGTTTGCCGGGCGATTTCCGCACAGTTACGGGTCAGCACGCCTGACTCGAATTGTGAACGGAAGTTGTCCGATCAGACAACAAACTCCCAGTTCCTAGGTGCGATTGGATGTCCGAAAAGTCGGATTAAGTGATCTTGCTCACAGTTGCTCCGATTGCGTGTCACATCCCATTCGGTTTGTTGTAGTTTACCTCCAGTTACTAACTGAACCTAGGAGCACTAAATGGGATCCCTCGACACCGGCTCGCTCAGCACCGAATCGCTCGAAGACCTGAACCTCGGCAAGATCAGCGAGCTGCTCAAGCTCGGCATCACCGCGGTCAGCTTCATCACGGCGCTGAACTCGCTCAGCTGAGCCTCGTTTCGGTCGACGACCGAAACACCGAAGGGCCGGACTCCCGCGGAGTCCGGCCCTTCTGCTGTGAATGAACTGTGAAGACTCGACTGCTACGACTGGGTACTGCTCGCCTCGGACAGGTTCTGGTCGCTGCCTGCCTGGTCGCTGCCTGCCTGGTCACTGCCGTGGTGGGAACTACCCGACAACCATCCGAATCCGCCGTCCTCGAGCACGACGGTGTGCGGATCGCCGTCCACGGCCACAACAGGCTCGGTCCGGAGGTCGGGCCATGAGGAACCGAAGCCCGGATGCAGCGGCAGTGAGTCGACGTCGGCTTCGCGTACCCACCGCAACTCGGTGCTCTCACCATTGGCAACCGTCGACAGTGGATGCGCCGCGTCAGCCACGACGGTGGTGTAAGTCCACCCGCTCTCGGCGCGCATCGTCACTACTTCCCCGCGGACACGGACGGCGTCCTCGGCGATACCTGCTTCTTCGTGTGCCTCCCGGACGGCAGCGTGCGTCGTGCTCTCGTGTGAGTCCCGCGCTCCGCCGGGCAGTGCCCACGTTCCGCCCTGATGGCTCCACGCCGCACGATGCTGCAGCAAGACCATGGGTGATCCGTCCGAATCGGGGGCACGCAGTAGCAGTCCTGCGGCTCCGTGTTTACCCCAATGCCGAGTACCGTCCGATCCGATGGACCAACCGTCACCGTCACCACGCATCGACTACCTCGCTCCGCCTGCTCTCGCCGTTGTCCCACACTAACCGTTTCAATCTGCTCCAGGTGTAGGTGATGCTTATATGCTCGCGAAGATGCCCTGAATCATTTCTCGGCGGCATCATTTCTCGGTAGCCCGCCTACAGCGAAGTGAGGTGCTCGATGGTCGACCGTGTCGTCCCGTCCATCGAACCCCGGTCGCTGCCGCCCTCCGAGGCCACATCAGTGTCGGCGGAGGACGAGCAGGCACTTCTGCGGCGCGAACTGCAGGCCTTCATGTCCTCGACGCCTGGCCGGTTGACCGTCGTCGGACTGATCCTGATCGCGATCACTTTGATCGCCGGACTCCTCGCCACCGCAGCGATCGAGAATCGCCAGGCGAACCTCGACCTCCTCCTCGTCGAAACCGAGCCTCTCGCCAACTCGGCCCAGAATCTCTACAGTGAGTTGTCCTTGGCAGACGCCGCCGCGGCCACCGCCTTCATCTCCGGCGGCCTCGAACCCGCCGAAGTCCGCGACCGATACACGCAGTCGATCGGTGAGGCCTCTGCGGAGATCGTCCAGGCGTCGGCCGGTCTCGACTCGACTGATCTTGCCGGTCACAGCGCGTTGACCACTATCTCGACCGACCTCTCCGTCTACACCGGGCTGGTCGAAACTGCACGGGCGAACAATCGCGTCGGAAACCCGGTCGGGGCAGCATATTTGAGCGAGGCCTCCCAGTTGATGCAGACCTCGCTGCTGCCGATGGCCCAGCAACTGCACGCCTCGCAGGAGACGCTGGTCTCACAAGTACAGCGCGATTTCGAGACTCCACCGTGGTGGCCGATCGTGGCGTTCGTCTTCGTGCTGTGCGCGCTGGTGGCGACACAGATGTACTTCTCCCGCAAGAGTCGCCGACGCTTCAATCTCGGGTTGATCCTTGCCTCGCTGGCGGTCGCTGCAGCTCTGCTGTGGCTGCTCACGGTCGGACTGGTCTCCGCACTGGCCACCGGGCGCGCGCTCGACGCCGGGGCCGAGCCACTGCACGAACTGACCGAGGCACGAATCATGGCGCAGCAAGCACGCACCGTGGAAACCCTCACGCTGGCGAGGCGGGATTCGACCGCCGAGGACAACGTGACGTTCACCCGCAAGGTCGATGCTCTGCGGGACATCCTCGAGGGCCTGCAAAGCGACGAACGCGCCCGAGTGAACAGCGAAGTGCTGACCGCCGCACTCGACTCGCGCCAGCAGTGGGTGGCTGCGCACACGCGCATGTACGACCGTCTCGGAAACGGCGACTTCACGTCCGCCGCAGCCATCACCATCGGCGCCGGAGAACAGGATTCGGCCGCGGAGTACGGAAAGCTCGATCACGAACTCTGGCAGGGAATCGTGGATTCGCGCACGAATCTTCGGTCCGACGTCTCGTACGCCTCCCGGGTGTTGGCTGCCTCTGCACCGGGCATGTCTGTATTGGCAGTTCTCGGAGTTGCCGGAATCTTCATCGGATTCTGGCCTCGACTGCGGGAGTATCAGTGACGGGAGTACCGGTGATGCGGAGGAAGAGCCCGGCCGTATGTGTCGCGGTTCTGGCAGCGGCCATGCTGATGCTCGCCGGTTGCGGTGCGGATCGAGCCGAAGACTTGGACAACGCAGGCGCCACGTCGTACACGGAACCGCCGCTGCCGGCCGAGGCCACCATCGCTCCCAGCCCGACACCGACGACTACCGCGTCGTGCACCAACCTCACCGCGAGCCTGCGGCCCACCCCCGCAGACGCATCTCCGCAGCCACCCACGCCGAGCCTCGACGCCATCCGCGCCCGCGGGCGGCTGATCGTGGGCCTGGACACCGGTTCCAACCTCATGAGCTTTCGCGATCCGGCCACCGGGCGCCTCGAGGGTTTCGACGTGGACATCGCCCGCGAAATCGCCCGAGATCTGCTCGGTGACCCGGAGAAGATCGAGTACCGAATCCTGACGTCGGACGATCGGATCGCCGCACTCCAGGAATCGATGGTCGACGTGGTCGTCAAGACCATGACCATCACGTGCGAGCGGCGCGAGAAGGTCGACTTCTCGACGCAGTACTTCTCCGCTGAACAACGAATTCAGGTCTTGCAGGGGTCATCCGTCCGCGGCATCGACGACCTCGCAGGCAAGCGGGTCTGCGCTGCCCGGGGAACGACCTCGGCGACTCGAATCCAGCAACTCCAACCCGAAGCCACCGTCGTCACCGTCCCGATGTGGTCCGACTGCCTCGTCGTCCTCCAGCAGGGGCAGGTGGACGCGATCAGCACCGACGACACGATCCTCGCGGGCCTCGCCTCGCAAGACCCGTATCTGATGATGGTCGGTGGCTCACTGGGCGTCGAACCGTACGGAATCGGAGTGAACAAGGACAACCCCGACTTGGTCCGATTCGTCAACGGAACACTGGATCGGATCCGGAGCGACGGGACCTGGAACCGTATCTACGACCGCTGGCTCAGCGTCCTCGGTCCTTCGCCCGGTCCCCCGCCGGCCGTCTACCGGGATTGAGGCTGACATGACCGAAGAAACCGGCCCCGAGCCCGACGCCACGCAGGCTTCCATGCGTCCCGAACCCGAAGCCACCGGCGCCTACGAGCGGCCCGAGCCCGAAGCCACGGGCGCCTACGAGCGTCTCGAACCGACCTCGGCCCAGATACGAGGAACCACGCCGTCCGCGTCCTCCTCCCCTACCGGCCGCTCCACTCGATCCCGCCGCAGCCGGTCGGGGCGAAAGCTGCGTCTCGGCGGCGGCCTGGTCGAGGTTCCCCCCGTCCCGCAGATCGACCCCGCGTCTGCGGTGATGAGTGACCCGACCGTCCCCGAGCGGAAACGCTTCTGTTGGAAATGCAACGAACCAGTCGGTCGTAAGAGCGCAAGCACCAAGGCAACTCAGCACGGCACCTGCCCCAAGTGCGGTTCCACTTTCGACTTCCGCCCACTCCTCGAAGAGGGCGAATTGGTGTCCGGTCAATACGAGGTTCAAGGGCCCATCGCGCACGGCGGCCTGGGATGGATCTACCTCGCGATCGATCGCAATGTCAGCGACAGGTGGGTAGTTCTCAAGGGGCTCTTGCATTTCGGTGATTCCGAAGCGCAAGCCGTTGCGGTGGCCGAGCGTCAGTTCCTCGCCGAGGTCGCCAACCCCAGCATCGTCAAGATCTTCAACTTCGTCGAGCATCCGCGCCCGGACGGCACACCCATGGGGTACATCGTCATGGAGTACGTGGGTGGGCGATCATTGCGCGAGGTGCTGGCCGAATTCCCGGACGGCAAGCACATGCCGATCGAGCAGGCAATCGGCTACGTACTGGAAATCCTTCCGGCGCTGAGCTATCTGCATTCCACCGGCCTGGCCTACAACGACCTCAAGCCCGAGAACGTGATGGTCACCGAGGATCAGTTGAAGCTGATCGATCTCGGCGCCGTGTCCGGAATCGAAGACTACGGATACCTGTACGGTACCGCCGGCTATCAAGCACCCGAGATCATCGAGACCGGTCCGACCATCGCCTCCGACATCTTCACCGTCGGAAGAACACTCGCGGTTCTCACCCTCGACATGCCTTCGAAGCACGGACGGTACCTCGACGGCCTTCCCGAACCCGAGGACGAGCCACTACTGCGCGACCACGAGTTCTTCCACCGTCTACTGCTACGCGCCACCGACCCGGATCCGAAGAAGCGATTTCAGTCCGCCGAGGAAATCGCGGGACAACTCACCGGCGTTCTGCGAGAAATCCTCGCCGAGCAGACCGGGCAGGAGAATCCCGGACTCTCGCTCGTGTTCAGCAGGCAGCGAACGTCTTTCGGCACCGATGAATTGGTCGGGCAAACCGATGTGTACGTCGACGGTATCAGCCACGACGCCGCTCTCGATCCGCGCGAAGTTGCGCACGCCCTTCCCATTCCGTTGGTCGACCCCACCGATCCCAGCGCGCCGTTGCTGGCAGCGGCGGTGCACAGCGAACCGTCTCAGACTCTCGATGCTCTCACGCATGCCCGCGAGAACGGAATCGACCGAACGTCAGGCACACCGGCGGCCGCCGTCTCGGGCGAAGTTCGACTGGCCGAGGCCAAAGCTCATCTCGATCTCGGTGATCCGGAAACCGCACTGACAGTTCTGGGCGAACTCCAGCAGAACATCGGGGACCACTGGAAGATCGAGTGGTATCGAGGACTTGCGGCGTTACAACTGGACCGATTCGAGCCCGCTTTCAGTCACTTCGAGGCAGTTCTCACCGCACTGCCCGGCGAGGCTGCCCCCAAGCTGGCGTTGGCAGCGACGGCAGAACTGATTCTCCAGCACTGGGAGAGCGACGACCCGGACCAATGGTGCCGATTCTCCGAGAAGTACTACCGCACCGTCTGGCGGACCGAACGAAACTACGTGAGCGCAGCATTCGGGCTCGCCCGACAACTCGCCGATCACGGCAACAAGAAGGCAGCCATCGCCGCCCTCGACGAAGTACCCACGTCTTCCCGGCACTACAACGTCGCACGGATGTCCAGCGCTCTGACGATGCTGTCCGGCGTTCCGATCGCCGAACTCGACGAATCGACTCTGCGGGAAGCCGCCCGTCGTGTTCGGGCGCTACCTGCTGAAGAGAGCCGAAGCCTGCAGATGCGAACCCTGGTGTTGGGCACGGCACTCGATTGGATTCGCTACGGCAATCGCTCGCACACCGAACTCGAACCCATCCTCGACCTGCCCTTCACCGAGCAAGGTCTGCGCACCGGAGCCGAAGCCTGCCTTCGCGCCCTCGCTCGCGCCACGACCTCCCGCACGCACCGCTACGCCCTCGTGGACCGGGCGAATGCGGTGCGTCCGCGCAGCAATTTCTGACGGACGCCCCGAGGTTTACAGTGCTGCAGAAACCTACAGTGCGGCCACCAAAGCCTTCGCCGCGCGGGCGATCGCCAACTCCTCGTTGGTGGGGACCACCAGCACCTCGACAGCCGACGAGGATGCGGAGATACGACGCTCGTCGCGACTCTTCGCCTCGTTGAGAGCCGGATCGACCTCGATACCGAGACGGGAAAGCCCGGCCAGGCTGTCGCGTCGTACGTCGACGTTGTTCTCGCCAACACCGCCGGTGAAGGTGATGACGTCGAGGCCACCGAGTTGAACGATGAAGGCACCGATGTACTTACGGAGCATGTGTACGTAGACGTCGTAGGCAAGTTGTGCGTCTTGGTCGCCGCCCTCGATCAGTGCGAGCAGGGCACGGAAATCGTTGACTCCCGACAGTCCCTTCAAACCGGAGCGCCGGTTGAGGAGGTCGTCGATCTCGTCGACCTTCATTCCCGAGTTGCGATTGAGGTGCAAGATGATGCCTGGATCGATGTCGCCGCTGCGGGTGCCCATGACAAGACCCTCGAGCGGGGTGAGGCCCATCGTGGTGTCGATGGCCTTGCCGCCCTTGATTGCCGAGGCCGAAGCGCCGTTTCCGAGGTGCAGGACTATCTGATTCAGCTCGGCGGGATCCTTGCCGAGGAACTCCGCGACCCGTCCAGACACGTATTCGTGTGAGGTCCCGTGGAAGCCGTACCGGCGAATCTGGTTGGCCTTGGCCACATCCCGATCGATCGCATAGGTGGACGCCGCCGCGGGCAGTGTGTGAAAGAAGGCGGTGTCGAACACTGCGACGTGCGGAACGTCTGGCAGTTCTTCGCGCGCCACCTCGATACCGATCACGTTGGCCGGATTGTGCAGCGGCGCAAGGTTCGACAAATCCGCGATGGCTTTCACGACGCCGTCGTCGATGAGAGTCGGCGAATAGAAGATGTCACCACCGTGCACGACTCGGTGACCGACTGCGATGATTCCGGCCTCACTCAGCGGCCGCCCGACCTCGGCGACGATGTCGAGCACCATCTTCAGACCTGCGCGGTGATCGGCGATCGGAAGGCTCCGGTCTTCGACTCCGGTGCGGTGGTTGTAGACGATGTGGCCGTCGGGCTCACCGATGCGCTCGATGAGACCGTGCGCCACCGATTCCGCCGTATCCGGATGCACGAGTTGAAATTTGATGGATGACGAGCCGGAATTGATGACCAGTACGGTGCCGTCGCTCACGCTTGCGCTCCCTGTGCCTGTATTGCCGTGATAGCCACGGTGTTGACGATGTCCTGGACCAACGCTCCACGCGAGAGGTCGTTGACCGGCTTGTTCAGTCCCTGCAGAACCGGCCCGACGGCGATAGCACCGGCGCTACGCTGCACTGCCTTGTACGTGTTGTTGCCGGTGTTCAGGTCCGGGAACACGAACACCGTTGCTTTGCCCGCCACCAGCGAATCCGGCATCTTCTTGTCGGCGACACTCTGCTCGACGGCGGCGTCGTACTGAATGGGCCCTTCCACCAACAGATCCGGTCGACGCTCGCGCACCAAAGCGGTCGCGGTGCGAACCTTGTCGACGTCGGCTCCGCTGCCCGAATCCCCGGTGGAGTACGAGAGCATCGCGATGCGCGGATCGATCCCGAACTGCGACGCCGTCTGTGCGGACGAGATCGCGATGTCCGCCAACTGCTCCGACGTCGGGTCCGGAACCACTGCGCAGTCACCGTAGGAGAGAACGCGGTCGGCCAGGCACATCAGGAAGATGCTCGAGACCGTCGAGACACCGGGGGCGGTCTTGATGATCTCGAACGAGGGCCGGATCGTGTGAGCGGTGGTGTGTGCAGCGCCGGACACCATGCCGTCGGCAATTCCCAAGTGCACCATCATCGTTCCGAAGTACGAGATGTCGGCGATCACCTCGCGGGCCCGCTCGATGGTCATGCCCTTGTGAGCACGCAGCGCGGTGTATTCCTGTGCGAAGCGCTCGGTGTACTCGGACTGCGCGGGTGCGAGTACCTGCGCGCCGCTGATGTCGACGCCGAGTTCCGCTGCGCGTCGACGCACACTGGGTTCGTCGCCGAGGATCGTCAGGTCGGCAACCTGGCGCTGCAGCAGCCGGCCGGCCGCGCGCAGGATCCGGTCGTCGTCACCCTCAGGCAGGACGATGTGCTTGCGATCGCGTCGAGCGCGGTCGATGAGCTTGTACTCGAACATCTGTGGGGTCACGACGGACGGGATCGGCAGTGCCAGTCGGTCCATCAGGACGTCGGCGTCGACGCGCTGTTCCATCAAGCTCAACGCGGTGTCCACCTTGCGCTGCGAACCGACTGCCACGCGTCCGCGGGTTTGGGCTGCGGCGCTTGCGGTGTCGAAGGTACCGAGGGTTGTCGTCAGGATCGGAAGACGCTGTTTGAGGCCGGCCATCAACGCTGCGATGGCTGGGTGCGGTGTGATTCCGCCGTTCATGATGATGCCCGCGAGCGACGGAAATCCTTCCGCCTCATGTGCATTGAGCAATGCGAGCAGTACGTCCGAGCGATCGCCCGGTGCGATGACGACCATGCCCTCGACCAGACGCTCGAGGATGTGCTCGGCGGTCATGCCGCCCACCATCACCTTGAGCGCTTCGCGGTGCAGCAGTTCCGGGTCACCCGAGTACAACTCGCCGCCGGTGGCTTCCATCAACTCGGCCATCGTGGGTGAGACGAGCAACGGAATCTCCGGCAGGCTCCACGTCGGAACACCGATGTCGGACAGCGCTGCGGTGACCTCGTCGAGCTTGTCGGGATCGCAACGATTGGCGACGACGGCGAGCAGATGAGCGTGGTTGGCGGCCAACTCGGCGGCGCATAGATGCGCGAGCTGGGCGACCTCCTCGACACTGCGCCGAGCGCCGCGTACCGCCAGCAGAACCGGCGCGCCGAGGTTCACGGCGATGCGGGCGTTGAAGCTCAGCTCGCTCGGGCTTGCTACGTCGGTGTAGTCACTTCCGATGATGACGACGGCGTCGCACTGCTCGGCCACGGTGTGGTACTTCGCGACGATGTCGGCCAGCGCGGCTTCAGGATCGGCGTGAACCTGCTCGTAGGTGACGCCGAGTGCGTCGGCGTAGGAGAGATCGGCGGTGGTGTGCTCGAGCAGCAGTTCGAGGATGTAGTCGGTTTCCTCGGTAGAGCGGGCGATCGGGCGGAAGACACCGACCCGGGCGACGGTCGCGCACAGCATCTGCAGCACGCCAAGCGCGATGGTGGATTTTCCGGTGTCACCTTCAGGAGAGGCAACGTAGACACTCGACACGGCAGCGGGCGCTTCTGGCATGCCCAACAGCCTAGTGTGGGCCGCCGCCCACCTTGCCACTGATCGTGGTCACGCTCACGCTCGTGCCGACAACCGGCGGCTACGAGAAAGACGAACGGTGCCTGCCACACGTCGAGTGGCAGACACCGTTCAGTTGATCTCGAGGATCAGCCCAGAGCACGCAAGCGAGGCGCGAGGTCACGCTCGAACAGTTCGAGGAACCGGCGCTGATCATGGCCCGGTGCGTGGAACACCAGGTGATTGAGACCGGCATCGACGTAGGCCTTGACCTGCTCGACGGCGTCGTCCGGATCGGAAGCGACGATCCAGCGCTTGGCCACCTGCTCGATGGGCAGAGCGTCGGCAGCGGCTTCCATTTCGATCGGATCCTCGATGCTGTGCTTCTGCTCCGGCGTCAGGGACAGCGGAGCCCAGAAGCGGGTGTTCTCGAGTGCAGCCTCCGGATCGGTGTCGTAGCTGATCTTGATCTCGATCATCTTGTCGATGTCGGCGACGTCGCGCTCGGCCTTGGCTGCGCCCTCGGCAACGGCTGGAAGCAGCTTCTCGGTGTAGAGCTCCATGCCCTTTCCGGAGGTGCAGATGAAGCCGTCACCGGCACGTCCCGCGTACCGGGCGACAACGGGTCCGCCGGCCGCGATGTACACGGGAATCCCACCCTCGGGAACGTCGTAGATCGACGCGCCACGAGTGGTGAAGTACTCGCCTTCGAAGTCGACACGATCGCCCAGCCACAGCTCACGCATCAACCGCACGGACTCACGCAGCCGCGCGAAGCGTTCCTTGAACTCGGGCCACTCGCCCTGGAAGCCGGTGGCGATCTCGTTGAGAGCCTCACCGCTGCCGACGCCGAGCATGATGCGTCCCGGGTAGAGACATCCCATCGTCGCGAACGCCTGAGCGATGACTGCCGGGTTGTAGCGGAACGTCGGCGTCATCACGGACGTGCCGATCTGCACGCGCTCGGTGCGCTCACCGACGGCGGTCATCCAGGCGAGCGAGAACGGTGCGTGGCCACCGTTGTGACGCCACGGCTGGAAATGATCGCTCACCGCAACGGAATCCATGCCGTGCTGCTCTGCCAGAACTGCCAGCTCTACCAGTTCGCGAGGGCCGAATTGCTCAGCCGATGCCTTGTATCCGAGCTTGAGTTCCTGCGCCACCGTGCACTCCCTTGTCGTCTGTTTCGTTTACTTCTCTGACATGCTTCACGTTCTTTGCAGACTATCCAGACACCGCTCGGACTTCTCTGCGTATCTCAGCGAGCGAGGCTGGTGACCACCGTTGCCACGCCGGCTGCGACGGCAACCCCGGCCAGTGCCAGTGCAAACAGCCACAAAGCGTGCGGTTCCGGCATCGCCGCTCCGTCCTCGAGCGCCTTCTTCACCTGTAGCCAGCGTCGCATACCTACCAGTGCGGCCGCCGCCGCGAGTGCGATCAGGGTCAGACCGAGAGTCGTGCGAACCCACCCTGTACTCCATTCCGGTACCAACTGGACGACGGCGATGCCTCCGGCCAGCAGGGCGAGTGAGCTACGCATCCAGGCGAGGAAGGTGCGCTCGCTGGCAAGGGTGAAGCGCTCGTCCGGGCGGTTCGGTTCACTCATGCGTGCTCACCTCCGTGCGGTGCCACCAGATCCGGGTCCTGACGCCAGTCGTAGACGACCTCGGTGCGCAGAACGATGTCCTGCAACGAACGTCGTCGTCGATCGACCGCCGACCACAGCAATCCGAAGGCGAAGAGCACGCAGAGCACCGCACGGATGAAGGCCAACGGCCAGCGCACGAGGCGATGCCCGGACGTGATCACCCGCAGCCCCATCACGAGGGACCCGACGGTCCGACCGGTGGTCGCCCAGCAGGCGGTCAGATACGCCACCGAGACACCGAGAAATGCCGTCGTGGACAGGAAGATTCCCGGTTCCGAGAAAGTGAAACTCTGTGGCGAGAAGAGCAGTCGGACGAAGGCGAAGCCCACGTACACGGAACCCATCAGGAGCAGGACGACGCCCAGGTCGATCAGTCCGGCGAGTCCACGGGTGACGATGCCGGCTGGGCCGGAACTCTCCTGGGCCACTAGCGTTCGCCTGCGTTCGTCTTCGGATCGGTCTCTGTCGACGGTTTTTCTGGTGACGGTTTATCTGATGACGGTTTATCTGATGACGGTGCGTTGTCGCGGCCGAAGAGTCGCCCGACGAAGCCGGCGACAGCGTCGTCCGCCTGCATGCCCTGCACTCGAGCTCCGTGCACGGCTTCCGTGGAGAGTGAACCGGTCGATTCACGAATCATCTGGGGCAGGTCGACGCCCTCGATGACCTGGTCGGCGATCTTGACGAGGTCGATGCGGTTGACCTGGCGTTCGAGGTCGACCGTGTCGACTATCCCGTCGAGATCGAGGCGATCGATCACCGCTTTGACGTCGAGGCGGCTTGCGATCTCGTCCACGTCGACCCGGTCGATGATCGGTTCGAGCGAGACCCGTTCGGCAATCTTGTCCACGTCGATGTTCTCGGCGATCTTGTCGATGTCCACGTGGTCGACGACGATCTTGGTGATGTCGACTTCGGACAGAGCAGCGTCGACGACAGCTTTGATCACCGTCCGCAAGGTCGAGTCGGCGAACTCCACGGTCGAGTGCATCGCTTCCGTGCCGCGAGTGGTGACCTGAGTGATCGCGCCGTCGAGTGCGTCACCGACGACAGGGATCCGCTGCACGGAATCAAGTGCGAGACCAGCGGTTCTGCGCGCCGCACCAGCCGTGATCGCGGCCAGCCCGAAGGCCAGCCGAATCACGTCGGATTCGGGGTGGTGCGACTGCGATCCCACGCAATTGTCTCCATCTTCTTATACGACTGTTACCCGGACATTCGTCACTCCTCTTCGCATTGTGCCACTGTTGGAAGGCACAAATACGCTGTCCGGCTTGCGCCTGGGGGAAATATGAAGACACGTCGTTTCACGGTTCGGCTGACGATGGCGGTGGCCATGGCCGCCGGCTTTCTCGGCCTCAGCGCGCCGACCGCGAGCGCGGATTCCGTGGTCAGTCGCATCGACGTCTACTCCCCCTCGATGGACCGCTGGATCGCCAACGACGTGATTTCGCCGGCCGGAGGAGGCCCGGCCCCGACCTTCTATCTGTTGACCGGTGTCGGCGGCGGCGAGGACGGGATCTCGTGGTTCAACAACACCGGAGTTCGTGACTTCTTCGACGACAAACACGTCAACGTGGTCATGCCGGTCGGCGGCAAGTTCAGCATGTACACCGACTGGAACGCCGACGATCCGGTGCTGGGCCGTAACAAGTGGCAGACGTACCTCACCAAGGAACTACCGGCGGCGGTCAACGCTCGGTACAACACGACCGGTGTCAACGCACTCGGCGGTGTGTCGATGGCCGGCGGACCGGTTCTGGACCTCGCGATCCAGTCGCCGGGCACCTACCGCGCAGTCGGCTCGTACAGCGGCTGTCCGCGCGCCGGCGACCCGCTCGGCCAGGCAGCGGTGCGCTCGATGGTCGAGATACTCGGCGGCGGCAACGCGGCCAACATGTGGGGGCCGTGGGGTAGCCCGCAGTGGGCGGCGCACGACCCGTTGATCAACGCCGAGAAACTGCGTGGCACAGCGCTGTTCATCTCGACCGGCAACGGCCTCCCCGGCCCGGTGGACGGAATCAACTCGCTGGCTATGGCCGCCGGCGTCGTTCCCGGCGCGGTCCTCGAAGGCATCACCAACATGTGCACCGCTGCCCTGCAGGGGCGATTCGGTCAGCTCGGCATTCCCGCGACGTTCAGCTTCCGACCCGAAGGCACCCACACCTGGGGGCTCTTCGAAGCCGACATGCGCGCGTCGTGGCCGATGATCGCGGGCGCTATCGGGGCGTGAGCCTCACGGCCCTCCTTACAAGCCATGGCGTCAGGTGAGACTGCGCGCCCAGTCCCGCATCCCGGCGGGGCCAGTGCCGGTGGCGTATTCAGCGAACCACACCCGGGTCACACCGAGCGTGATCGCGGCACCCATACACATGAGACATGGTTCGAGATTGACCGCCAATGTCAATTCACCGGACGCTCGAGTGAATCCGAGAGTCTCGTCGGCCTGCAAGAGCGCTTGAAGGTCCGCATGGACTACCCGTCGGCCGAGTGCCCGTTCTTGCGTATACGCCCGCCCGAGCACACGGTCGTCGTCGAACACGACTGCGCCGATCGGCATCTCCCCGAGCTCCATGCCCTCACGCGCTACGTCAAGAGCAACCGCAAGGGCATCTCGAGGTGAAAACATCACTCGACACTAATGGACCAAGGCAAACTCACGCTGCCAGTAGTGCGGGTAGTCCCCATTCCTTGGCAAGCAGCTCGTACGAGCGCAGACGATCCTCGTGCCGATGGGTCACCCCGGTGATCACCAATTCGTCCGCTCCGGTGAGCTTCTGCAAACTGTCGAGCCTGTCGGCGACGGTAGACGGTGAACCGACGAACTGCGTGATCAGCCGATCCTCCACCACTGCTTTGTCGGCGTCGGAAAGTGGGAGCGCTGTGGCCGGATCGGGGTACGGGATGGCGCCGTGTCCGCTGCGAATGCTGTGCGTCCAGTGCGCGAAGGTCGACGCCAACTCCCTCGCCGTCGCATCGTCTTCCGCAGCAACAACATCCGCGGAGACGACGACATACGGCTCCGACAGAACTGCCGACGGTCGGAATGCTGCACGGTATGCCTCGACGGCATCGAGCGTACTCGAGGGCGCCACATGGTAATTCGCACCGAACGGCACTCCGAGTCGTCCGGCGAGCTCGGCACTGGGGCCCGCACTGCTTCCGAACACCCACAGTTCGACGTCGGCATTCTCGCCGGGACTGGCGTGCAATTCGATGCCGTCGCGGGTTCTGTAGGTACCGTTCAGGAGCGAGCGTATGTCGTCGACCTGCTGCTCGAAATCGGGCGCCTGCGCGCCCGGAAACGCCAATGCCTCGAACGACGCCTGCAATCTCGGTGACGTGAGAAGACCGGTTGGATCGAAGGGTGCCGGGATCACGACGCCGTCGCGTACGACGTTCTCTCGCTTCGATTCTGCCGGCGCAGGCGTTCCGGCAGCGACGGCGCGAAGTGCCTCCACCCGACGCTGTCCGCTGCGCCCGATACCGAGATCGATACGACCCGGATACAACGCTTCGACGGTACCGAAGGCCTCGACCACCTGAGCCGCCGTGTTGTTGCCCAGCAGCACGGCGGCCGAGCCGACACGAATGGTGTTGGTGGCGGCCGCGATCAGCCCGACAAGCACTGCTGGCGACGAAGAGGCAACGCCGACGAAGTGGTGTTCGGCGACCCAGTAACGCTTGTATCCCCACGCTTCGGCAGAACGAGCGAGGTCCAGCGAGTTCCGCAAAGCCTGGCGGGCCGTTCCGCCCTCACTGATCGGCGAGAGGTCGAGTACGGACAGCGGCGCGCTCACCTCGGTCCGCTTTCGGAGCGGGTGTCCGGTGTCTTCTCGCCGGCTTCCACCGCGAACGCCAGGCGGTTCTCGGCGGGGGCCACCGGGCACGTCGCGTAATCGGTGAACGCGCAGGGCAGGTTCGACGCCCGATTGAAATCGAGGACTACCGCGCCACCGGGTTCAGGTGCGCTCACGTGCAGCGAGCGTGCGGCCGGGTAGGTGGACACACCACTGGTCGCGTCGGTGAACAGGATGTGAAAGCCGTTGTCCTTGACCGCGAACGCAATCAGCGTATACGTTGCACCGTCGTGTTCGAAGCTGATGGTTCCTCGGGCGTCGTGATGATGCTCGAGGCGCTCGACGACCGCGCCCGTCGTCACCGTGCGAGCCTCCTCGAAAGCTGTGAAGACACCCTCGATGCGCCACTGCGGGTTCGGCTCGAAGGTCGGGATACCACTGAACTGCGCCAATGCCGGGGCCGACGAATCGTGGATCCGCAGAGCCACCTCGCCGGTGCGGCGGATGACCTCGACCAACCGTGCGCCCTGCTTGACGATCAGTCCCGGCGCCCCCTCGATCGGATTCAGAGTGGCCGAACCGTCCACGGCGACGCCGTCGATCGACAAGTCGTCTGCGGGCGTCGCGGTGACGACAACGGCATTCGCGTCGGCGCGCCATGCACCGGGCAGGTCCGCGAAGGTGGAATCGGTGTCCACCAGCCAATGCAACGCAGTCAGGCTCAGCCAGCCGAGGGGTTCGCCGAAGGTGGCGTCGCGCGAGGCGTGCCAGGCATTCCAATCGCCGGTGAAGGTACTGGTGGAAGTGTCGGTAACGGTCATGATGCGCGGACTCCTTCAGCCTGCTCGTGCGGGTGGCGCAGCCCGAGATGGCTGCGCAGGGTGGTTCCTGAGTACTCGGTCCGGAAACTGCCGCGGTCCTGTAGTTCCGGTACGACGGTGTCGATGAACTCGTCGAGGCCCGCGGGGGTGATGTGGGGAACGAGGATGAATCCGTCGCTTGCGTCGCCCTGGACGTAGCTGTCGATCTCGGCAGCGACCTCGGCGGCGCTACCCACGAACTGTTGGCGGGCAGTCACTTCGATGATGAGTTCACGGATGCTGAGGTTTTCGGCCTCGGCCTTGGCACGCCACTGATCTGCGACCGCTCGTGGATCCTTGACGTGGCGGACGCGTCCACGGGTGATGTTGACGTCGTCCGACGGATCTTCCTTCGGCAACGGGCCGTCGGCATCGTACTGCGAAAGGTCTCTGCCCCACACCTGTTCGAGAAAAGCGATGGCAGTCTGGGGTCCGACCTGCTGCCGCCGGATGTGATATGCCTTCTCCTGTGCGTCCGCGGCGTTGTCACCGAGGACGAAGGTGGCGGCGGGGAGAATCTTGAGGTCTGCGTGCGTGCGTCCGTACTTGGCCAAGCGTCCCTTCACGTCGGCGTAGAACGCCTTGCCTGCTTCGAGCGTTCCGTGCCCGGTGAAGATGGCATCGGCCTTGGCCGCGCCGAACTCGCGTCCTTCGTCGGAGTCACCGGCCTGCAACAGAACTGGGTGCCCCTGCGGACTCCGTGGAACTTCGAAGCGTCCGGCGATGTCGAACTGCTTACCGGAGTGCTGGAACTGGCCGACCTGCTGGTCGGTGGCGAAAACACCGCGCTCACGGTCGACGATCGGACGGTCGACGCTCCAGCTGTCCCACAGCGTCCGTACTGCGTCGACCAACTCGTTGGCGCGTGCATACCGCTCGGAATGCTCCAGATAGCCACCGCGGCGGAAGTTCTCGCCGGTGAAGGCGTCCGAGGAGGTGACCAGGTTCCAGGCGGCGCGGCCGTCGGAGAGATGATCGAGCGTCGAGAACTGCTTGGCCAACTCGTACGGTTCGTTGAATGTGGTGTTGATCGTCCCGGCCAGGCCGAGATGCGTTGTCACACCGGCAACCGCATTGAGAATGCTGAAGGTGTCCGGGCGACCGACTACGTCGAGGTCGTGAATTTTGCCCTGATGCTCGCGTAGGCGCAAACCCTCTGCGAGGAAGAAGAAGTCGAACAATCCGCGTTCGGCACTGCGGGCGAGATGCTCGAACGAGCTGAACTCGATCTGACTCTTGGACGCCGGATCGGTCCACACCGTGGTGTTGTTCACGCCGGGAAAGTGAGCGCCCAGATGGACTTGCTTGCGAATCCTGTTCTGTGTCATCGGTGTTCCTGTTCTCTACTCGCGCTACGCGAACTGATTGACGGGCAACTGGAAGCCCAACCGCTCGCGCAGCGTCGGGGCGGTACTCGGTCGCGGATTGAGAGTTGGCACTACGTCCGTCGCGATCTTCTCCACGGCGGCGGCCAGCGCCAGTGGACGCAGAACCACACCGTCGATCCCGGCGAGCCCACCGATCTCACGCAGCAGCGCAGTCAAACCCGCGCTGTCACCGCGATAGAACAGCGAGTGCGGGGCATACGGCGCTCCCGCCCATTCCTCGAGTTCCGCCAAAGCGTCGTCGGCGGCACCGCGATCGGCGCCGAGGAGCACGTCGACGTCGAGGAGAACCCGCACGCTGCGCCCGAGGGCGGCGGCACTCGCGTGGACCAGCTTGGCCGTAGTTTTGGCCTCGGCGAGATCGGTTGCCGAGATCCGAATCAGATCTCCGCGCGCAACCGCGAGTTCGCGAGCCTCCGGCCTGCTCGCGTCGACGGCGATCAGCGGCTGCCCCTGCGGGGAGCGCGGCGTGATGGACGGGCCCTTGACGGAAAAGTTCTTTCCCTCGAAGTCGATGTAGTGCAGCTTGTCCCGATCGATGAATCGTCCGCTCGCAGCGTCACGTATCTCGGCGTCGTCCTCCCAGCTGTCCCACAGCCGACTGACCACCTCGACAGCCTCGGACGCTTCCTCCCACGCAGACTCAGGACCCTGCACTGTCTTTCGGCCGAACAACGCCGCCTGCTCGGCGGTGTCGGACACCGCGACCTGCCAACCGGCCCGCCCAGCAGACGAGTAGTCGATACTCGCGACGGCCTTGGAAATGTGGAACGGCTCGGTGTGCGTGACTGTCGCAGTGGGGATCAGACCGATGCGCGAGGTCACGGCACTCAGCCGCGCCGCAGTTGCCACCGCCTCCAATCTCCCGCGCACTGCGTGCCGGCCTTCGGATTGCAGTCCGAACGAGTCAGGGAGGAACGCCAGATCCACCCCACCCCGATCCGCGGTGGTCACCAGGTCCACCCAGTACGACGGTGTGAACAGATCTTCGGCGCGTGAGTCCTCGCGTCGCCAGGAGTACGGATGAGCTCCGGTGCCCTCGAATTCGAGACCGACCAGGAATGCTCCGGAACTACGCTCGGACATGTTCGGCCTTTCGTGTCGAATGATCCCGCCCGGGGATCGCCTCGAGAAGTGTGCGTGTGTACTCGTTTCGGGGATTGTCGAAAATCTCGGTGGTAGTGCCGATTTCGAGCAATCGCCCGGCCTGCATGACGCCGACGACGTCGCTGATCTGGCGAACAACCGCCAGATCGTGGGAAATGAAGAGATAGGTCAAGCCCAGTTCTCGCTGCAACTCGTCGAGTAGCGCCAGAATCTGCGCTTGCACCGAGACATCGAGAGCGGAGACGGGTTCGTCGAGAACGAGCAGATCCGGCTTCAACGCGAGCGCACGAGCGATCGCCACCCGTTGACGCTGGCCGCCCGAGAGTTCGGCCGGTTTGCGGCTCAGGAACTGCTCGGGAAGTGCAACCTGATCGAGCAACTCTGCCGCACGAGTCTGCTGCTGGCTGCGTCCACCAACCTTGAAGGCCCGCAGCGGCTCCGCAACGATGTCCTGGACCGACAATTTCGGGTCGAGGGATGCATAGGGGTTCTGATACACGAGCTGGATCCTTCGGCGCAGCTCACGCAGGTCGCTGCCCTTGACCTTCGTGATGTCCTGGCCGTCGAAGGTGATGGTGCCTGCGTCCGCCTGCTCCAATCGCACGACAATGCGTGCGGTGGTCGACTTGCCGGAGCCCGACTCCCCCACCAGCGACACCGTCTGACCCCTCGGAACGGTCAGCGATACCTCGTTCACCGCGGTGATCGAACTCCCGTGTCCGACGTTGAAACGCTTGGTGATTCCGGTCAACGTCAGCAGCGGGCTCGTATCCTGACGGACCGGCCGATCGACCGGTCCCGAGGACAGGCTCGGCGCAGAGCTCAGAAGTTTCTTCGTGTACTCGTCTCGCGGGTTGTCCAGAATATCCGCGGTGCGGCCGGATTCGACGATCCTGCCGCCCTGCATCACCAGGATCCGGTCCGCGCGGTCTGCGGCCACACCCAGGTCGTGCGTGATCAGGAGCACGGCGGCACCGGATTCGGCGATTCGCTCGTCCAAGTGGTCGAGGATGCGTCGTTGAACCGTGACGTCGAGAGCACTGGTCGGCTCGTCGGCGATGACGAGGGCCGGGTTCGCCACAAGAGCGATGCCGATCAGAACTCGTTGCCGCATACCGCCGGACAGCTCGTGTGGGTATTGGCGTGCCCGGATTTCCGGGTGGTCGATACCCGCACGCTCGAGCACCGCGACGGCATCCAACCGCGCTGTGCGCCGGTCGGCGAGGCCGTGGATCCGCAGGACTTCTGCAACCTGGTCACCGATCCGCGTCACCGGGTTGAGCGAGGTCGTCGGATCCTGCGGCACCAAACCTATACGTGCGCCGCGAATTCGCTGCCACGCACGGTCGGAATACGAGTCGATCTGTTCACCCTCGAACTCGACGGTCCCGCCGGTGACGTGGCCACTGCCGGCGAGCAGACCCATTATCGCGTGGGCCGTGGTCGACTTACCGGAACCCGATTCCCCGACCACCGCAACTACTTCGCCCCGACCGACGGTGAAGCTCACGCCGGATACCGCGGGCTCGGCGCCGTAGGCGATCTGTAAGTCGGTGACGGAAAGCAACTGTTCCTCGGTCGTGCTCATCGCCGGTTGTTCCTTTCGATCTCGTGGCCGATACGGTGTGCCGAGATGACCACGGCGACAATCGCGAGACCGGGAAGTGTGGTCATCCACCAGGCATTGGCGAGGAAATTACGTCCCTCGGATACCAGCGATCCCCATTCCGGGGTAGGCGGAACGGCGCCGAATCCCAAGAAGCTCAGAGCCGACACCGCCAGTACTGCCTGCCCGAACTCGACAGCGGACAGCGCGACCACCGGCGCGTAGGAGTTGGGAAGCACGTGCCGACGCAGGACACCGAGCCACTGCACACCCGAACTGAACGCGGCCTCGACGTACTGAGCTCCGCGCACCCGCATCACTTCGGCACGCATCACTCGCGCGAAATTGGCGACCATACTGACGCCGACAGCAATGGCGACGTTGATGGTGCCGAAGCCGAGTGCGGTCACCAGTGCCAACGAGAGCAGCAGCGCCGGAATGGACAGCAGCACGTCGACGATGCGCATCAGCACGGCGTCGACGACGCCACCGACAAAGCCCGCGAGCAAACCGATTATCGATCCCGCCACCAATGCGATTCCGACCGCCACCAAGGTTGCGGTCAGGGACAGCGCGGCGCCGTGCACGAACCGTGTGTACAGGTCACGACCGAGATTGTCGGTTCCGAACCAGTGAGCCAGGCTCGGGCCCTGCAGTTTGTCCGCCGGGACACCGGACAACGGATCGCCGCTGGCAAAGAATCCGGGTGCGACGGCAAAGCCGATGGCAAGCAACACGATCAACACCGGAATCACCAAGCCGGGCTTTCGGATCCAGCCGATGGCCGTGGACTTTCGGCGCGAAACAACAGGTGCCTTCGCCTCGACGGTCGGATCGAGGAGTAGGGGTTCGATCAATGTGTCAGACATGAGCCGGCTCCAGATCGGTCGAGCTTTCGGTATTCGACTTTTCGGTGTGACTCTTCTTCGTCTGGATGATCCGTGGATCTATCAAGGGGTAGAAGAGGTCGACCGCGAGGTTGACGAGCACGAACACGAGAGAGGCGAACACAACGACTCCCTGCACCACCGGGATGTCCTGCGCCATCACCGACGTCTGTGTCAGACGGCCGACGCCCGCGCGGGAGAACACCGTTTCCACAACCACCGAGCCCGCCAGAAGCGTGCCGACCAGCACACCGGCAATGGTGAATGCCGGAATGCTCGCCAGTCGCAACGCGTGACGGGTCTGCACGCGCCAACGGCTTGCGCCCTTGGCGTACGCAGTCTCCACGTGCGGCGAACGTAGCGTCGACTGCAGGCTGGTCGTGAGCACCTGCGCGATCACCGCGCCGGTCGGGATCGCCAAGGTGATCGCCGGAAGAATCACCGTTGCGAATCCCTTGTCTCCGAAAGCGGGGAAGATGTGCAGACGGAACGAGAACAGCTGCAGAAGAATCAGGCCAACCCAGAAGGTAGGCACCGCCACACCCAGCGGCGGCAGCGAGAACAACAGATTCGCGAGCCACCGCTTGCGGGTGTAGGTAGCGAAGAACGCGATCGCCACTCCGAACAACACGGCCAGAACCAAAGCGGTGGTTGCCAAGACCAGAGTGCTCGGCAGCGCCGAGAAGATGGCATCCGTCACCGACTGACCGGTGGAGATGGACGTACCGAAATCGCCGCGAAGAGCATTCGTCAGCGACGTCCAGTACTGCACCCACACCGACTGGTCCAAGCCGTACCGTGCCCGAAGCTGATCGAGCGCAGCCTGATCCACTGCAACACCCTGACCGGACGAGTCGGCAGCCATGCTGACGGGATCACTCGGCAGGAGGAACAGAATCACGAACGAGATGGTGAAGGCGGCCCACAGAACCACTGCGGCCTGGCCCAGTCGGGTGAGTACGTATCGAGTCATGATTACTTACCCGACAACCATGCGTCGTAGAACTGCAGGCGCGAGGAGGCTTCGAAGTTCAGGTCCTGCACACTCGATCCGGCGCCGATGGCCTGCGAGAGCTCGATGGTGGGGATGGAGAGTCCACGGTCGAGGATCAATTCCTGTGCGGTGGATACCAGTTCGCCGCGTTGGCCGTTGTCCGTGGCTGCAAGCTGGTCTGTGAGTACCTTGTCGAGCTCCGGATCTGCGCCGCGACGGTTCAGGTTGCGGCCTTCGGTGCTGAACGATGCCCGCAAGATGTCGGCGTCCGCGCGAGTGCTGTTGTAATACAGCGAATCGTAATCACCCGATACTCCCTTCTCGGTCCATTCACCGTTCGAGACCAAGTTGAGCTGCAGGTCGACGCCGACCTTCTTGAGCTGCTGCTGCACGAGCTCGAGGATGGCCTGGTTACCCGAGAACACCGGACTGAAGGTGACGCTGAAAGTGAGCTTCTGCCCGTCCTTCTCGCGGATACCGTCGCTGCCGGTCTTCCAACCAGCCGCGTCGAGGAGTTTCGCCGACTTGTCGGCGTCGTACGTCACGACACTGGATTCGTCGCTGTAGAGCGGAGTGGTGTGAGCCAGCGGGCTCGTGGCCGGGAAGAACGACGGATCCAGAACGGTGTCGACGAGTTCTTGGCGGTTGATCGCGGGAATGATGGCCTGACGAACAGCCTGATCAGCGAGAACGCCGCGACTGACGTTGGGCTGGAAGAAGAAGCTCACACCCGGGTTCGGCCTTGTGAGGATTCGTCCACCCGCGCCCTCGATTTGCGGCGCATCCTGCGGAAGCGCATCGCTGACCGCATCGAGCTGGCCGGAGGCCACGCTGCCCGCCCGCACACCGGATTCGGGAACCACCGTGAAGTCGACGCCATCGAGGTACGCCTCGCCCTGATGCGCGACCGCATCCGAGGCCCAGTTGTATCCCGCACGCTTGGCGATCTTGACGCTCTTGTCCTGCTGCCAGTCGGTGTACACGAACGGTCCGGAGGCGATCACCGCTGCACCGGGGCAGCGCTGCTCGGATGCCAGCGCGGTGGTGGAATCGGCGAGGATTCCGAGCTGTGGCGTCGAAGTTGCTTGCAGGAACTGAACATTGGGTCCGGAGAAATTGATCTTCGCCGTGTGAGCATCTACGACGTCGGTACCGGTGTACGAGGACAGGTAACTCTTTGCCAACGACGCGTTCGGTCCCAGGTTCTTGACCGAGTCGAAGGTCTTCTTCACCGAATCCGCCGTCACCGGTGTGCCGTCACTGAAGGTGGCGTCGTCGCGAAGGACGAACGTGAAGCTCGCGGCGTCGGGGCTGATCTCCCAGCTCTTGGCGAGCCACGGGGTGATCTCTCCGGTGTCGGGATTCTGATCGGTAAGCGAATCCACCACTGTGCGAGTGACATACACGGTCTGGTTACTGCCGGCCTGGGCTGGATCGGCGCACGTCGGCGCCTGTGACAGACCGTAGCGAAGGGTTCCGCCGGACTGGGCGGGGCCTGCGTCGGCAGCACTGTCACTCCCGCTGCTGCAGCCGGCGAGGACGGTGCCGAGAACCGAGACAGCACCGATACCGGCGATTACGGTCGCGCGTTTGCGGGCACCGAATGAGGGCGAAGACACCAAGAACTCCTAAAGAGGCATGCCGAAGAGCGCACCCGTCGCCTGAGACGAAAAAGGCGATCGAGCACGAATCACTTGTGAGAGAAGAGAAAACAGACTTGTCGACGACTCGCCTGAGTGTGAATGACTGACCGAGAGGTCAGTTGGTACAGAAAGATCCCGCGGTGCGGCACAGGTCTACGTGACGACGCGACCAGGCGGTATCGAAACCGCCTTCGACTGCCTTCATTTCGTGTTCCTCCATCGGTCCTGGCGGTAGCACCCGCACCCGATCACTCGGGGGGTTGCTGCGACGTCAATGAGCCAGGTCTCTCGGTCGCTCTGGATGGTCGTTCGCAAGTGTACGAGGTCAAACCCGGGTGTTGTCAACCCGGTCGGTAGGAATTGCTGCTCGAGTCACATTTTCGAGCACCCGAAGTTGTTTCTCGAACGGGTGGACGCCCACCTCTTCGGGCGAGAGTGAAGCGTCGTAAAGCGGTGTGTATCCACTGGACAGATACAGCGCGACGGCCTCCGGCTGCCGAGGACCCGTCGTGAGAAACACACGGTTGTATCCACGAAGTTCGATCTCTCGTTCCAACTCGCGAACGACGGCCTTGCCGAGGCCGCGCTTCCGATAGTCGACCGACGTCCAGATTCTCTTCAGTTCGGCAGTGGTGGAATCGAATTGACGAAACGCACCACCGGCGATCGGCAGACCGTCGTGGGTGAGCACCAGAAGCGCACCCTGCGGGTAGGCAAATTCTTCTGCCGGATACGTCGTGAGATCATCGAGCATCGCTTCGCGAGTCCCGCCGTAACGCGAACTGTATTCGAGTGCCAACTCCGCGATCAGTGGAGCTGCCAAGGGATCGTCCTGCGATACCGAATAGACCTCTACCGCTCCGACACCCTCGAGCTGTCGAGTTCCGAGCTCCAGTGCCACAACACTTTCCTCCATGAATCTGGTCAACGCTCCCCCAGCCTGAAAACTTCCGGAGCGAGGGTGGTTCCGTCGACGAGGTCCGCCACAAGTTCACCCAAGGCCGGACCGAACTTGAACCCGTGCCCCGAGAATCCCGCCGCCACCGTGACGGCGCCGACTCGGTCGATGACGAAGTTACTGTCCGGCGTGCTCGTGTACAGGCACGTGATCGACTCGACACGGGTGGAATCGACGCCGGGCAACCACGACTCGGCGTACTGGGCCAATCGCCGCTCTCCGTCGACGTCAGGGGTGTAGTCACGGGTCTGCGGAGTCACCACCGGCCCGGTCGCGTGTTCGCCGATCTTGATCCCGTCCTCGGAACCGAGCCCGTAGATCCCCGCGGTCTCCAATTCTGCGCCGGTGTGGTGAACGAAACTCGGCCACTCGACTCCGGGATCGAGCGGTGCGAAGTGTGCTGGTTGTTCCTGTGTCGTGCGCAGTGTCGGCAATACGATCTCGGAGCCGAGACCGCTGTCTGCGATCAGGTCCGCAGTCCACGCACCGGCCGCGATCACGACCTGACGAGCTGCGAGCGTTCCACTGTCCGTCACCACGTCCACGCCGTAGGACGCCCGCGCGAGTGCCAACACCCGAACATCGTGACGGACCTCGGCGCCCGCAAACACCGCTCCTGCCTTCAGAGCGGTCACTGCGCGGTCCGCGTGCAACCGGCCTGCGTCGGGATGATGGAGCACCGTGGTGTCGAATCGCAGCCCCGGCCAACGGGCGGACGCCTCGGCAGGAGTGAGGATCTCACCCTTGATGCCCGCCTCGCGAAGTATCTTCGCCTTGGACTGCACTGCCTGCGGCAGGCCGTGATCGACGGCACCGGTGAGTTCCAGGAACCCGATGTCCGTCGTGGTCTCCAACTCCCGCCACAGCGGCAGCGCGCCGGCCGCCAAACCTGTGTACAGGTGATTGTCGTACGCCTGCCGATAGATACGCGAAGTACCGTGCGACGCACCGTGCTTGTGACTCGGCCCGAACTGTTCCAGCTGAACTACGCTACGTCCGCGTGCCGCGAGCCGCCATGCGGCGGAGGACCCGACGAGTCCTCCGCCGATGACGATCACATCGAAAATCTCACTCATGGACGAGAGCTCACTTGGTCTTCGGAAGGCCGGGCGGGTTGATCAGGGACGTGTCGACGGCTTCGCTGGTGATGTTCCAGCGCTCGAGGATCTGCTGGTACGTGCCGTTCTCGATCGTGTGGTTGATCGCGTCGTTGATCGCCTTGATCAGGCCGTTGTCCTTCTTCACCAGCACCGCGATCTGCCCCTGCAGGGTGTCGCCGGCCCCGGAGAACTCACCGACAACCTCGGTCTCCCCCGACTGCTTGGCGTGGAACTGCGACGACGGGTTCGGGCCGAAGTAGGCGTCGATCCGGCCGGACTGCAGCGGGAGGTAGTAGTCGGTGGTGTTCTGGTAGTAGGAGATGTCGGTAGGCGCCAGGCCGGCCGCGACGTTCTGCTCACTCCACTTGACCAGCAGCGCTTCCTGATTGGTGCCCGAGGAGACGGCGATCTTCTTGCCCGCGACGTCCTTGGGTTCCTTGATGGAGATTCCGGCACCCTTCTTGGCTTCGAAGGCGAGGGTGTCGAGACGGTAGGTCGCGAAGTCGTACTTCTCCTTACGCTCCTCTGTGACAGTCACATTGGAGAGGAAGGCGTCGGCCTCACCGGAGTCGATCCGGACGAAGTTCTGTGCCCAATCTGCTGTCTGCAGGTCGACCTTCAAGCCGAGAACGTCACCGATCAGATAGGCGAAGTCGGTCTCGGAACCGATGAGAGTGGTGTCGTCGTCGGCGTAGAAACGGAGCGGCGGAGCGGAACCGGCACTACCGGTGACGCGCAGCGTGCCACGATCGCGGATGTCCTGAGGTAGCTCGGCGGCGATTGAATCCACCTTGTCGGTGCTGATGCGGTTCTGATCGGCCGTGAGGTTGTAACCCGCAGCAGCGGTGACCTGGGCGCCGTCGGACTCGGCGTCCGCGCTGCTGCATGCAGCGCTGAGCAATCCGACGGTGGCAAGCGCCGAGATCAGAAAAGTCGCGCGACGGGATGTGGAGAACATCAATTTTTCCTTCCGGGAAAGAGTCTGGGTCGCGTCAGAGGACGCGGGAGAGAAAGGCTTTGGTCCGTTCGTGGACCGGATTGTCGATCACCTGCGAAGGCGGGCCCTGTTCGACGATGACGCCGCCGTCCATGAAGACCGCAGTGTCCGCCACTTCCCGAGCAAATCCGACCTCGTGTGTGACGATCACCAAGGTGGCGCCGTCACGGGCCAGCTGAGCCAGGACTTCGAGAACCTCGCCCACCAGTTCCGGGTCGAGCGCCGACGTCGGCTCGTCGAAGAGAATGACCGCCGGCCGCAGTGCCAGCGCTCGCGCTATCGCGACGCGCTGTTGCTGGCCACCGGAGAGTTGGCGGGGATACTCGTCCGCCTTGTCCCCCACTCCCACTCGCTCGAGCAGCGCGCGGGCCTCGCGGTACACCTCGTCACGATCACGCTTCTGGGCCGAGAGCGGCGCTTCCACCACGTTTTCCAATGCGGTCAGGTGCGGAAACAGGTTGAAGTTCTGGAACACGAATCCGATGTGCGAACGCTGTTTCAGGATCTCGCGGTCACGCAGTTCGTGGAGTCGATTTCCCTTGCGCCGGTATCCGATCAGCTCTCCGTCGATCCGTACGGTTCCGCGGTCGACTTTTTCGAGGTGATTGAGGGTTCGCAGCAAGGTGGACTTACCGGAACCCGACGGACCGAGAATGACGGTCACTTCGCCCTTGCGAACCAGGAGATCAACGCCGGCAAGTACTTCCAAGGCACCGAAAGACTTGTGAATTCCGCGTGCTTCGACGGCGTACACCGAATCTTCGGCCAGTTCTGCGGTCATCGGGTAGCACCTCTCGGAATATCGAGACGCGCATCGCGAATCTCTTCGAACTTCTTGCGCGCCTTCTGTACCGGAGTCAACGGAAGAGCACGAGCGGATCCTCGTGCATAGTGGCGCTCCACGTAGTACTGACCGATCGAGAGCAATGTCGTGAGGATGATGTACCAGATCGTGGCGACCATCAGCAGGGGCACGACTCGTCCGTTGCGGCCGAAGATGACCTGCACCTGGTAGAACAGTTCGGCGATTGCCATGGTGGAGACGATCGACGTTCCCTTGAAGAGTCCGATGACCTCGTTGGCGGCGTTGGGGAGGATCGCCCGCATTGCCTGCGGGAGAACGATCTTGAAGAACTGGCGACTGCGCGGAATGCCGAGCGAGTGAGCAGCTTCGATCTGACCGTGATCCACCGAGATGATTCCGGAGCGAATGATCTCGGCCGAGTATGCAGCCTGGTGCAGCGCCAAACCGATGACTGCTGCGGTGAATCCGCCGATCACACCGCTGACCTGGAAGGTGAAGAACTCGGGCCCGAAAGGTATTCCGAGAGAAAGTGTCTGGTACAGGTAAGTGATGTTGAACCAGAAGAGCAGCTGCACGATGAGTGGAATCGAGCGGAAGGCCCAGATGTAGGTCCAGGCGATCACCTGCAGGACCGGATTCTTCGACAACCGACCGAGCGCCAGGAAGACACCGAGACCGAAACCGAGGATCGTCCCCCACAAGGTCAGTTTGATCGTCATCCACAACGCAGCGAGCACTGATTTCGCGGTGAAGTACTGCGCGAACGTCGGCCAGTCCCAGCCGGGGTTGACGACGAGTCCGTGGATGAACTGAGCAAGCAGGACCAGCACGACCGCACTGATCACCCAGCGCAGCGGGTGCCAGGTGCGAGCGACGACAAGCTCCGAGTCGGGTAGTTGCGACTCGGACACCGACTTTTCGGGGCGGACATCGGTGGGCGCGCTCACGGCGCGCTACCTGACGGAGTGGACATCACGAATAGACCTTTCGGGGAAATGGGAACGCAGCTGTGTCCTCGAGTTGGTGAGCTCGAGTTGCGAAGACGACGAGAGTTCGGTCAGCGACAGTGACACGAAGCGGTGCGGCACAGATCGATGTGACGTCGCTTGTGCGCAGCGTGCGAAGTGGTACCCATGTGATGCCTTCCATCGGTCCTGGCGGTAGCACCCGCTCCCGATCACTCGGGGGGTTGCTGCGACGTCGACGAGCCAGGTCTCTCGGTCGCTCTGGATGGTGAGCAAAGACTAGACGCGAAATGTCGAGTCGTCAAATGTTGTATTTCCCTGCACTGCAAGGGAAATGAAGGGTCCACGATGTTGAAATCGCATTGATTCCAACGGTGTCCGCAGCCGCGTTCGGCGTGTTGAATGGAGCGTTCGAATGAAGACCGGGACCGCCGTCCGGACTGACTTTTCCTCTGCCGTACCGTCTGCGGAGTGAGTGGACTCGACGCTTTCTTCATCTTGTTGGCCGGTATCGGCGCGGGCGCGATCAACGCCGTGGTCGGCAGTGGAACGCTGATCACGTTTCCCACCCTGGTCGCCTTCGGCATGCCGCCCGTGACCGCAACCATGTCCAACGCGGTCGGGCTCGTCGCCGGCGGAGTTTCGGGTACCTGGGGCTACCGACGTGAGCTGTCCGGACAGTGGGATCGACTGAAGTGGCAGATTCCGGCGTCACTCGCCGGGGCACTACTCGGTTCGTGGTTGCTCATGCATCTACCCGAGAAACTGTTCGAGACCATCGTTCCGGTGCTGCTGGTCCTCGCTCTCGCGCTCGTCCTCCTCCAACCACGCATCCAGGCGTGGGCCAAGAAGCGTTCCACCGAAGAAACGACGCTGTCCACCAAGAGGCTGATGCTCCTGACCGCCGGCACTTTTGCAGTCGGCATCTACGGCGGGTACTTCACTGCCGCGCAGGGCATCCTTCTCATCGGTGTGATGGGTGCCATCCTCCCGGAAACCCTCCAGCGCATGAACGGCGCGAAGAACCTGCTGTCGCTGCTCGTCAACATCGTTGCAGCAGGGATGTACATCACTCTGGCATTCGATCAGATCAATTGGGCAGCAGCCGGTTTGATCGCCGTCGGCTCACTCGGTGGTGGCGTTCTCGGTGCCCGCTACGGACGGCGCCTGTCCCCCACTGCACTGCGCTACACGATTGTCGTCGTCGGCCTGATCGGACTGTGGCGCCTTCTCGCTTGACCGCCCACATCGGGCGCCACCCGCACATACTGGAGTAATGACCAGTACAGAAGATCAGACCGGTTGGACCTACCTCATGGACATGGACGGGGTTCTCGTCCACGAGGAGCACTTGATACCTGGAGCGGACACGTTCCTGGCAGAGCTGGCGTCGAACGACATCCCGTACATGGTGCTCACCAACAACTCCATCCGCACCCCGCGTGACCTGCGAGCACGCCTGCTCAATTCGGGACTCGACATCCCGGAGAAGTCGATCTGGACGTCAGCGCTCGCAACCGCGACGTTCCTGGCCAACCAGCGGCCGGGCGGCAGCGCCTACGTGGTCGGCGAATCGGGCCTGACCACTGCCCTGCACGACATCGGTTACGTCCTGACGGACAGCGACCCCGACTACGTCGTCCTCGGCGAGACGCGAACGTACTCCTTCGAGGCAATCACCACCGCCATTCGCCTGGTCGAGCGTGGATCGCGGTTCATCGCCACCAACCCGGACGCCACTGGACCGTCGCGAGACGGCTCGCTGCCGGCCACCGGCTCGGTCGCCGCTCTCATCACCAAGGCGACCGGACGCGATCCCTACTACGTCGGCAAGCCCAACGCCTTGATGATGCGCTCAGCCCTGCGGTCCATCGGCGCTCATTCCGCCAATACGTTGATGATCGGCGACCGCATGGACACCGACATCGTCTGTGGCCTCGAAGCCGGACTGCAGACGATTCTGGTGATGACCGGGATCTCGACCCGCGCGTCGGTAGAGCTCTATCCCTACCGCCCGACCATCGTCCTCGAGTCGGTCGCCGATCTTGTGGGAACAACAACCGATCCATTTCGTAGCAACACAAACAATTGATTCAAATTGCAAAACAAAACCGAAACTCGGTAATTAACTGGTAAAAAACAGCAGATTTGCCAGGTTCCGACTCGTCCGCTTTGTCCAACTGAACAAACCAACGGTTTTATTCGCACCAAACTTACAAACGAGTAGTTAGACGCAGGTCAAAGATCATTTCGACACCGAGTGACAGTTGGACTCCAGTCGTAAAATTGATTTTTCGAAAAGTGGTAACGAATCGTTTGCCGTGTCTGATACTCATGTCTGAATGGCCCCATTTCGGGTCCCAGACATGAAATGAGATTTTCATGAAGAAGCAGACCAAGGGTGCGATCGCTGCTGCGGCGGCCGGTGCCCTCCTCCTCGGCGGTGCCGGCTCGCTCGCAGTCTGGAGCGATTCGGCCGACGTCAGTGGCGGCGGGCCCGTCACGTCCGGCGCCCTCGACCTGAGCTCTTGCGCACCGGTCGGTGGCGGGTGGAACTCCCTCAACCCGACGAAGACCGCGATCACCAACAGCTCGGCTTACCGAATAGTCACCACCGAGAGCATCGAATACACCTGCGACGTCACTGTGACCGCAGTGGGCGATCGTCTCGCGGCTGTTCTGACCGCTGATACGGCCGGAATCGTTCCGGGTGCGAACAGCGCCGAGCTTGCCGCTGCTGTCGTGCCCGTGACGACAATCAAGGACACTGGCGGCAACCCGATTTCGCAGATCACCAAAGCCCAGAACGGAACGATCGTCCACGTCGGAGTCCGGCTGAACTTCAACGAGGTGGCCAATCAGGTCGCGCAGAACCAGTCGCTGAACTTGTCGGCGATGAAGTTGGTCGTCACTCAGACAGCACTGACACCGGCCCCGTAATTTCATGAGGAAAAAGGTCTGGGGAGCGATCGCAGTCGCGGTGGCTGCTGTAGCGGTGTTTGCATCGTCACAGCAGTCGCTCGCGCTGTGGTCCGATTCGGCGAGCGCGAATGGCGGTACGGCGACAGCCGCCAGCGTCAACCTCACGGTTGGTACATCTGCCGGAACCAGTGCGGCGTACACCCTGGCGAACTTGACGACGGCCGCGACGCCCGTTGTCCCGGGAAACACGGTGCAAGCACCGCTCACCGTCAAGAATTCGGGGACTGATCCTCTGCAATGGCGAATGCAGTCGACGACCGCACTTACGGGATTCACGTTGACCACGTACGGAGTCGCCAACGAAGGCGCCTGCCCTGCCGGCGTCAACACCGCGGCTCCGGCAGTGACCCCACTGACGTCCGGATCGATGAATGCATCGCTGCAGTACCCGGTTTCGCCGGCGTACATGCCGAGTCCGCTGGTCTCAGGCGGTACGTACATTCTGTGCTTGCGACTCACGGTAGGCGTCGGGGCGGTCTCAGGTGCAACAAGCACCACGACCTTGACCTTCCAGGCAGGTCCGGTATGACAAAACACTCCACGAAGCGCACCGATCGCACCGGCCCACTCTGGTGGATCACCTCTATCGTCAGTTGGACACTGCTGCTGGCAATTTCGGCAGTCATCGTCGCAACCATTGTCGTTCCCTTCTTTGCTGGAGCGCAGCGCTTCACGATTCTGACCGGTTCGATGCGCCCGACGTACAACCCTGGATCACTGGTAGTCGTCAAACCTGTCGATCCGTCCGAACTGGGGATCGGTACACCTATTACGTACCAGCTGGAATCGGGTCAGCCGACCGTCGTCACGCACCGGATCATCGCCACAAGTGAAAACCAGAAGGGTGAAAGAACTTTCATCACCCAGGGCGACGCGAACGGTGAGCCTGACGAGAAGGAAGTACGGCCGGTGCAGATCCGGGGAAAGGTCTGGTACAGCCTGCCTTATCTCGGTTACGTGAACACCTGGCTGACGGGAGAGCAGCGCACCGTGATCGTGGTGATCGTAGTGACCGCTCTACTGCTGTACGCGTCGTACATGATGATCAGCGGCATCCGTGACGGCCGGAAGGAGCGAGCTCGAGCCCGATTGGCTCCTGACCCTGCAACTTTCGCGCCCGCAGACTCCGCCCAGATCGAGAAAGGCCAGCACGATGCCCTCGCGCCCTGACCGTCCGGCCCATCGGATTCGTCACCTGTTGACCAGCACGCGCTTTCGCGCGCTGCTCGCTTTGGGGATGGTACTGGGTGTCGGCGGTGTCACTACACTCGCCGCCTGGACGTCTTCGGCGATTGCGACTTCGGGCAACATCACGACCGGGTCGATCAATCTGCAGTTGAACAGCATTGCCCAGCCCACCCTGACCAAGTCCCTGAATTTCAGTGAGCTTGGCAAGTCCGGAATGATTCCCGGTGATTCGAATACCGCTCTGATCAAGGTCAACAACCTCGGCACAGGGGCAACTGTCCCACTGAAGTACACCATCACGTCTACGAGTAGTGGTGCGTTGACGACCTCTCTACGAATGACGGTTTCCTCCAACGGAACTGTTGCCAACAAGTGCACTGACGGCGCCAACGTCGTGTCCTCGCTCGCGCTGACACTCACCGCGAATCAAGCCATCGGTAGCCCCGACCGCCCACTGGCGGTAGGGGCTACCGAGAATTTATGTGTCTCGGTGCAGCTTCCGACAACACCGACACCGCCGACGAACAGCACGTCGAACATCGTCCTGACCTTCACGGCAAAGGTGTGATGGCAATGGCTCGACACACGAAAAAACATGCAAAGGCCTCGATGCAGAACCGGGTACGGGAAGTCCTGCTCAGCCTGGGAGCCCTCGCAGGCTTGGTATCCATCATCATTTTCATCGCCGGTCTGGCTTTCGGTATCACCCCGCTGATCTTTCGGAGTGGATCGATGTCACCCACGATCGATACCGGTGCTCTCGCATTCGCGCGCACCGTGCCTGCTTCGGAAGTGCTGGTCGGTGACATCGTCAGCGTCTCCGACAGCCAAGGCACGCGCATCACCCATCGTGTGGAATCAATAGATCAGCAGGGCAACAACCTTGCCGTCGCACAACTGCGTGGTGATGCAAATCCGATCGCCGATCCCGATCCCTACGTCATCACCGAAGCCGATCGCGTCTTCTTCAGCATCAACCGCCTCGGATACGTGGCAGTCTGGCTGTCCGGACCGAGTGGGCTTGTGCTTGGTGCGATTGCCGTCGGCGGGCTCCTGTACATCGCGTTCCGTCGACGTGAGGCTTCCGACGCGGAGGAACCTCAGCGGGATCGTCAGGACATACGCGGCGACTCCCATGCCCTCAAGGCCATCGTCGCCTTGGCTACGGTCGGTCTCACGGTGGTCGGTGTGTCCCAGATCGGTGGTACCAAGGCGGGGTACACCGACACAGCCGCGGCAACAAGCATTCAGTTCGGCACTGCTGCAACCTTTCCCACGTCGCCAAGCACAGCCAGTTGCGCGGTGAATTTTGCGCTCGTTGTTCCGGTCGCAGTAACGATCACTTGGCCCGCGACTGTCGGAAGCTCATACCGCCTCATCGCTCGCGACGCCAGCGGAAACCTTTTGGGGTCGAACGACTACACCGCAACGTCTACTACAGGCTCCATGAGATACGGCTCGGGCGGTACAACAGTCGCGTTCCCGCTCATAGTCGGCACCTACAACATCGAAATCCATGGACTGAGCGGCACGTCGGTCACGCCGTCGTACTCCGGCTACCAATTCAGCATTCTCGTCGGCCTGCTCTACTCGTGTGGCGGTCCGATCAGCGGGACATCTGCTCTCAGTCGATCGGCAGCGCCGGCACTGGCGGCAGACGCTCCGAGCACTCCTACTACGGCCGTCACTTCCACGACCGCCTCATCCACCACGCCCACCACGACATTGGCGCCGGCTGTGACAACCACCAGCACAACTGCACCGTCGACAACCACCAGCACAACTGCACCGTCGACAACCACCTCGTCACAGACTACAACTACGCCGCCGCCCACAACGACAACGACAACGACAACGACAACGGTGCCACCAGTCACGACCACTCCGAGCGAGGCCCCCGTCGGCACCCCGGTGACCACGACCGGTCACAGTGCACAGAAGCTCTCGACTTCCACTGGAACCGTTGTGTCCGTGTCGAATTCATCAGGTACTGAAGTCTATCGAGGTACCGTCGACAGCGACGCTGTCCTGCATTGGCTCACCGGTACCGATCAGCTATACGTAATCACCCCTTCCGGAGTCACCGTCATCGACACGTCAACGGGAGTCTGGGCCGAATCTCCTGCCCCGAGCGAACTGCCGGACGAGATCAAGGCGCTGGTGCCGTGATGAGAAAGACAACGAAAGCTGCCATGGCAGTTGCCGCGGCCGGAGCCGTATTGCTCGGCGGTTCGGGCACATTGGCGAAGTGGACCGACAGTGCGACCCTGACAAGCGCCGCTGTCCAGTCCGGGACCCTGGATCTGGGAGCGTGCGTGACCACGAGCGGCGGGGGCTGGTATTCGCAGGTCTACGTCAACGCGCCCACCAATCCGAATCCACTCGTATATATCCCGGACATCACTACCTACCGGCTCAAGCCCGGATTCAACTACACGTATTTCTGCGATTCGAAGGTGATGGCCACCGGCCCACGTCTGAAAGCGAACGTGACAGTCGACAAGACCAAGTTGAGCGGCGGGCTCGCGGCCGCCAACATCGACCTTCGCACGTACGTCACGGATCAGAGCAACAATCTGCTGTACGACAGCACAGCACCGACGCCGAACCTCATCGCGGTCACGTCGGCCCTGAACAACACCAATCTGACGGCGCAGGTGTTGTTCACGATCTACCCCACCGACACGACAAGCTCAGGTCTCACACTGAATACGACGGCGTTGACGATCGACGTCAAACAACTGGGTCTCACGCCCGCACCGTAGAACGCCTTGCCGTCGGAAGTTCGAGGCAAGGCGCTCCAGCGATTCAGCCGAGTGCTCGCTTCAGATCAGCCAACAGATCAGCCGTGTCTTCGAGACCGACGGACAGACGGACAACGCCGTCTGTAAGACCCACTGCTGCACGGCCTTCCGGACCCATGGCCCGGTGCGTTGTCGTGGCGGGGTGAGTGATCAACGACTTGGAATCTCCCAAGTTGTTGGAGATGTCGATGACGCGCAGACCGTTGAGAACCTCGAACGCCCGCTTCTTGCCCTCTCCGTCAGGCGCATCGAGCTCGAACGTGACAACCGTTCCGCCACCGCTCATCTGAGACTTCGCGAGCTCGTGCTGCGGATGCGACGTCAGGTACGGATACTTGACCCACTTGACGCCGGAGTGTCCTTCGAGGAATTCGGCGATCTCGAGTGCCGAAGCCACGGAGTGCCGAATACGGACCGGCATCGTCTCCAGGCCCTTGAGCAGAGTCCACGCATTGAATGGACTGAGCGCAGGACCGGTGTGCCGCATCAGTTCTCGGACGGGACCGCTGATGTATTCCTCGGTACCGAGGATCGCGCCACCAAGCACGCGGCCCTGACCGTCGATGTGCTTGGTGCCGGAGTACACCACGACGTCGGCACCCAGATCGAGGCTGCGCTGCAGAAGCGGCGTCGCGAAGACGTTGTCCAGCAATACCTTTGCACCGGCTGCATGAGCAAGCTCCGACACCCGTCGAACGTCGACGAGAGATTGCATCGGGTTGGACGGAGTCTCGAAGAACACTGCCGTGGTAGGCACGGACAGCGCCTCTTCCCACTGCGCGTTGTCCTCACCGTCGACGAAAACAACCTCGACCCCCCAGCGCGGAAGGATCTCGTTGCACACCACGAAGCAGGATCCGAAGAGGCTGCGCGCGGCGACCAATCGGTCGCCGTTGGCCAACAGTGCGCCCAACGCCGTGAAGACTGCCGACATTCCGCTGGCCGTCGCAAAGCACGCTTCTGCACCTTCGATGAGACGCAGGCGCTCTTCGAACATCTTGACCGTCGGGTTGCCGTAGCGGGAGTAGACAAAATGATCCACCTCGCCGGTGAAGGCTTGTTCGGCGGCTTCTGCACTCTCGTAGACGAATCCGGAGTTGAGGAACAGCGCTTCGGAAGTCTCCTCGAACCCGGTACGCATCAGTCCGCCGCGAACTCCGAGAGTGCCGAGACCGACGTCGTCCGGCAGCGCTCGTTGAAATGCGCCACCCTGGGGAATTCCGCTCACTGCTGCCTCCATGGCAAGCCGATGGCCCGCCAACCTACAAGTCCGCGATGTCCGTCGGCACCCAATGCGCCTTCGAACCCGTCGAGCACGTTGTACGACGGGCCGATGCCCGCCGCAGTCGCAGCTTCCGCCGCACCGATGGAACGTTGTCCGGATCGACACAGGAAAATCACCGGACGCTCCGACCCGGAGGAATCAGCAGTGATGCCGGCTTCCTTCAACTGGTCGACGAAGTTGTCATTGCGCGCGCCGGTCGGGTGGCTCACCCATTCGATCAGTGCGGCCTGCTTGCCGAGGGAGGACACATCGGGGACACCGACGTACTTCCACTCCGCATCGGTCCGCACGTCGACCAGCACGGCGTCGGGGTTTTCGCGGAGCAGCTCCCAGGCTTGCTCCGGCGTCAGATCGCCTGCGTAACTCACGTAGTCCATGTTTTCACAAGACTGCCGTGAGCGCCTGAGCGGGCCGTCAGTTGCAGACGACCCAACGGTTGCCGTCACGGGTCAGGGCCCAGGTCGAGACTCGCTCGCCCGCTCCGCCACCGGTGATCGTCACGTCGGCCCGGGCGCGATCGCCGTTGACCACGACCCCGTCCACACCCTTCAGCTCGACCGTCCCGTCGACGCCGGCCATCGGACCGTTGCTCGAATTGAAGCTCGCGCAGGTCAGGGTCTTGATCGTCTCCGCGTCATTCCGATTCTCGGCATCGACGTAGTCGGTGACGGAGCGGCTCACGCGGTCCGACTCGGTGACGTTCTCCTCGGCCGGCGAGATCCACGATGCGACGAAGATTCCACCCAGGATCAAGGCGACGATGGCGACAGCCAAGAGGAACGGCCCCGCAGACGCCTTCTTGCCATCGATGTTGTCGGATTCGCGCAGCTCGTCACTCATAACGCCAATAGTCCCCCACAACTTGAAATTGTGGCCCGTCAAGGATCAGGCCCCTACCCCGGATACCCGAGACAACAGGAGAATGGGAGGAAAGAATAGGTTTACCCACAACCGATCGAGTGAGAGTGTGGATCCGTTCGGCCGCAACCGAGGCACTGTGCTTAGGTTCGGCTAAATTGGATACTTGTCGATATGTTGTCCGAACTTCGAAGAAGGTAGCTGTCCTCACGATGACTGACTCCAACCGCCCACTCCGGGTCGCGATCGTCGGCGCCGGCCCCGCCGGCATCTACGCCGCCGACGCCCTCATGAAATCCGACACCGCAGTTTCCGGCCGCGGCGTCAGCATCGACCTCTTCGAGCGCATGCCCGCGCCCTTCGGCCTGATTCGTTACGGCGTCGCGCCTGATCATCCGCGCATCAAGGGCATCATCACCGCCCTGCACAAGGTGCTCGACAAGCCTCAGGTACGCCTGCTCGGCAACATCGACTACGGCACCGACATCACCCTCGACGACCTGCAGTCGTTCTACGACGCGGTCATCTTCTCCACCGGCGCCAACGCCGACCGTGCGCTCGGCATCCCGGGTATCGAACTCGACGGCAGCTACGGCGCGGCCGACTTCGTCTCCTGGTACGACGGCCACCCCGACGTACCGCGTACGTGGCCGCTCGAAGCCGAGAAGGTCGCCGTCCTCGGCGTCGGCAACGTTGCGCTCGACATCGCCCGCGTTCTCGCCAAGACCGGCGACGAACTGCTGCCGACCGAGATCCCCGCCAACGTCTACGAGGGCCTCAAGAACAACAAGGCCGTCGAGGTTCACGTCTTCGGACGCCGCGGCCCGGCCCAGGCCAAGTTCACCCCTCTCGAACTGCGCGAACTCGACCACTCGCCGACCATCGAGGTCATCGTCGACCCCGAGGACATCGACTACGACGAGGGTTCCGAGCAGGCTCGCCGCAACTCCAAGCAGGTCGACATGGTTGCGAATACGCTGCAGGACTGGGCAATTCGCGACGTCGGAGCCCGTCCTCACAAGCTGTTCCTGCACTTCTTCGAATCTCCCACGGAGATCCTCGGTGAAGACGGCAAGGTCGTCGGCCTGCGCACCGAGCGCACTCAGCTCGACGGCACCGGCAACGTCAAGGGCACCGGCACGTACAAGGACTGGGATGTCCAGGCCGTGTACCGCGCCGTCGGTTACCTCTCGCAGAACATCACGCAGTTGCCGTTCGACGACCAGGCCGGCACCGTCCCCAACGACGCCGGACGCGTCGTCGCCGACGACAACGCCGAGGGCGCAGCCCGGTTCATGCCGGCCACCTACGTCACCGGCTGGATCAAGCGCGGCCCCGTCGGCCTCATCGGCCACACCAAGGGCGACGCCAACGAAACCGTCGCGAATCTTCTCGAGGATTCCGTCGACTTCGCGGGCGCCGCGAACCCCGACGAGAACGCAGTCATCGAGTTCCTCGAAGGCAAGCAGGTTCCGTACACGACCTGGCAGGGCTGGTACCGCCTCGACGCGCACGAGCGCAGCCTGGGCGAGCCCGAGGGCCGTGAGCGCATCAAGGTCGTCGAGCGTCACGACATGCTGAAGGCATCCGAGCCCGACCGCGCGAACTGAGTGCGCGGAAGTAACTGAACAGAAGCCCTCCACCGGCCCGACGCGACCCAGGTCACATCGGGCCGGTGGTGTGTGCAGGGACCCAGGGCAACAGGGCAAAATAGACCCCGTGTTTGACGCCCATGTGCATATCATCGACCCGCGCTTCCCGCTGGTCGAGAATCACGGGTACCTGCCTGAGCCCTTCACCGTGGCCGATTACCGGGCCCGGATTGCCTCGCTGAAGGGCCTCAGCGTTGACGGCGGCGCGGTGGTGACCGCGTCGTACCAGGGCAATGACCAGGAATACCTGAAAGCTGCCTTGTCCGAACTCGGCGAAGGCTGGGTGGGCGTCACTGCTTTGCCGCTCGATGCGACGGATGAAGACATCGTTGCCCTGGACGCACTGGGAGTACGTGCCGTCCGGTTCAACCTGCGCCGCGGCGCCACCGACCTGCGTCTGCTCGCCGATCTCGCCAACCGCGCATTCGATCTGGTCGGCTGGCACGCCGAGTTCTACGTCGATGCCACGCTGTTGCTGTCGTTGGAACCGGTCTTCGCCAAATTGCCCGCGGTGAGCATCGACCACTTGGGAATGTCCACCCGCGGACTGCCGTATCTCCTCAACCTCGTCGACCGCGGAGTGCGCGTCAAAGCCACCGGGTTCGGCCGCACCACCATCTCCGACGTCAGCGATGTGCTGCGCCAGATCCACGCGGTCAATCCCGCTGCGCTGATGTTCGGCACCGATCTACCCGGTACACGGGCACGTCGAGCGTTCGAGGTCCACGACCTGGACGTGATCGCCGACGCTGTCGGCGACGACCTGCCCGCGGTCATGTGCGACAACGCCCGCTCCTGGTACCGCTGCGCTCAGGTGAACGCAACGGCTCCCAGCCACAGCCCCGCCGCGATCAGCGCTCCGAACAGTTCCACCAGCATGGACAATCCGACTGCCTTCACCGCGTGAAGCGTCGACGACCAAGCGATGTCGTAACGGCGCAGCCGCGCTAGTTCCGCGAAATACGTTCCAACGATGAATCCGAGGAACAACCCCACGACCGGAATCACGAAGAACCCGATGATGCCGACGACGCCGCCGACCACCACCGACAGGTTGGGCACTCCCCCGGACTTCATCCGCTTGCCCGGCCACGTGTACTTCACGATCCCGGTGACCACCAGTGCCAGCGTGGACAGCGCGAACACCGTCCACGCCGTGGCACCACCGGTCATGATCGCCCACACCAGAATTGCACCGAAAACGAGAAGCGTCCCCGGGAGAATCGGAACGACGACACCGATCAGACCGACCAGGATGACCAGCCCGACGAGGACCTCGGCCGCTGGACTCATCCGACGGGACGCACCTTCGACGCAGCCTCGCGAGCACGGTCGCGTGCAGTAGGCACATCGGCGGCCGTCGACACTGCAACACCCATGCGACGACGCGTGAAGCTCTCCGGCTTGCCGAAGAGCCGCAGGTCCGTCTCGGGAAACGCGAGCGCCTCGGCGACGCCGTCGAATCCGATCCCCTTTGCCTCCACTCCGCCGTAGATCACTGCCGATGCTCCTGGAGACGTGAGCGTCGTGTCGACCGGCAAGCCCAGGATCGCGCGGGCATGCAGTTCGAACTCCGAAAGTCGCTGCGTCCGCAGAGTCACCAATCCGGTGTCGTGCGGCCGTGGGCTCACTTCGGAGAAGAAGACGTCGTCGCCCTTCACGAATAGCTCGACGCCGAAGATGCCTCGCCCGCCCAGAGCCGTGGTCACCTTCTCGGCGACGTCTCGGGCCGAGGCGAGGGCAACCGCGGACATCTGCTGCGGCTGCCACGATTCGATGTAGTCTCCGGCCTCCTGCAGGTGCCCGATCGGTTCGCAGAACGACGTCTCGACCTGACCGCTCTCACCGACGGCTCGAACTGTCAATTGCGTTATCTCGTAATCGAAATCGACAAAGCCTTCGACGATCACCCGGCCGTGATTCACACGACCTCCGGCCATCGCGTAATCCCATGCGGCGTCGAGATCTTCGGCGGATCGAACCGTCGACTGTCCCTTCCCCGACGAGGACATGACTGGCTTGATGACGCACGGGAAACCGATTCGGTCTGTCGCTGCCTGCACTTCGGCAAGCGAGTCCGCGAAAGCGTACGGCGAAGTGGGCAGGCCCAACTCCTCGGCCGCGAGCCGACGGATTCCCTCACGGTTCATCGTGAGCTGGGTGGCTCGGGCGGTCGGAATGACCACCGCACCCCCGCGTTCTTCGACGAGTGCAAGCGCATCCGTCGCGATGGCCTCGATCTCGGGAACCACGAAGTGAGGCTTTTCCAACTCGATGACGGCAAGCAGTGCTTCCGGATCGGTCATGTCGACGGTATGAGCACGATGAGCCACCTGGTGCCCAGGGGCATCGGGATACCGATCCACCGCAATCACTTCGACGCCCAGACGCTGCAGCGCGATGACAACTTCCTTACCCAACTCGCCTGATCCCAACATCATCACGCGGATGGAGTTCTCGGTCAGTGGGGTTCCGAATCGGAGCGGAAGCGTCGGCAGGGGCGAAGGCGTCGAATCAAGCTGCATGGGTGCGACTATATGCCAATCCCGATGCAGGTCAGCGCGGTTATCGGCCGTCCACCACACCTTCGCGGCCAAATCCTCGCCGGATCGTTCGGGGTAGCGCAGGTTTGCGATAGGTGCGGGTGGCAGTGTCCGGCTCGGAATTCCGTTGCGGCACGGTGTCGTTGCCGACGCGGTGCACTTTCACGAGGTTGCGCCCAGCACGCTTGGCGTCGTACAGAGCCTCGTCTGCGACGCTCATGAGGGTCGACAGCGCCGGCGTCGCATGATCGACCCACGCGACGCCGACGCTGACGGTGCTCGTCACATCTGATTCGGCCGAGTACTCGACTTGCGCGCCGCGGACCGCCTCGGCGACATCGATTGCTCGCGCGTAGCTGCAGTCCGGAAGCAGAACGGCGAACTCCTCGCCGCCGAGCCTTCCGATCAGATCGCCGTCCGACAATCGGTCAGCGGCCCGCTCGGCAAAGTTCGCGAGAACGCTGTCACCGGTCATATGTCCATGCGTGTCGTTGATGCTCTTGAAGTGGTCCAGGTCGAGCATCAGCAGGCCGACCGGAGATTGTGTGCGAGCCGCGTCGGCAAGTTCCGCTTCCGCGTGGCCGAGGAACGCACCGCGCGAGAGGACCCCGGTCAGATGGTCGAATTCGACGGCAAGGAAGAGCTCACGCTCGGCAGCACGGCGTTCCTCGGTCGCACAGGCAACCGCTATCGGCCCCAACGCGATCAGCGTGACCGCTATGGATGTGATGACGTCCTCGTTCCACGTCGAGGCGGCTTGATCTCCGATGTCGAGTCGACCGCTACCCGCCATCATGAGTGACCACACCGACCAGACCACTGAAACGAAGGCAGTGCTCGGAACCGAGATGCGAGTGGCACACCAGAGGAGAGCTGGAATCGGCAAGACCAGCGCAATCGGCCCTTCGATACTGAGGGCGATCGGCACGCAGGCTGCAGTGGCGAGTAGCGGAACGCTCAGAGCGGCGACAGTTCTGGCGGTCAGTTTCCTGCGGAACTCGGCAAGGCTCGACGGGATGGTGAGAGTGAGAATGAGAGGAAGGACCAGCAGGTACGCCATGACCTCGGTGGCACCCCAGTGGAAAAACGTGTCGGCAAAGGACTGACCGCGTAAGAGCCGGTCCAAGGCGCCGGCCGTGGCCGCGGTACCAGTCGCCGCGACGAACGAGACAAAGACCATCCATACCAGCGACTGCGAATCGACCAATCGGAACGGTGTGCGCTTCAAGTAGTACAGAACGAGAACACCGAGCGTCACTCCGGCGAGGTTGGCCCCGTTCAGCTGCAGGGCAAGCGACAGCGAGTTGCCCGTAATCAGGTCAGCGCAGACGTATCCGACGGCCGCGGCGATCCACGTCCGCCATTCGATCAGGACCGGCCATCTGACCATCATTCCCAGCAGAATGGCGTTGGCGCACCAGAATGTCGCGAGCAAACCTGGTGGGCGCGTGAGGATGCCGATCAACGATGCCGCAAGTACAACGGCCAGCACTAGGAGAAGGCGCAGAAAGCGACTCGTCCCTATCACGCGTCACCTCGCGGTCGGCTACCTCTGAATTCGGGAGCACCGGACGTCGCGGTGACCGTATGCCGATGTCGTCGAACCATCGTACGCAGGTGCTGCCACTCGCAGTTCTGTGTTCACATGCCAAAACGGCAGCTGCGACCATCTCCGCAAACGCGAGTGCCCTCCGGCCACGACAGTGGACAGAGGGCACCTGCATGCAATCCGATCGGCAGAGCCGAATGGACCTGCCGGAAGGGATGACTAATCGGCGGATCCGCTGGACAGACCCGAGAGTGAACCGGTGGACGAGCCCTCGCCCTTGCCGGACAGCGATTCGGTGGGAACGGACTTGAGGAAAGCTCCGAGCGCGGTGAGCAGGGGTCCGAGGGTGCTGAGTGATCCGAACATAGGAGGTTCTCCTGTATGTGAGGTGGTGTGATGTTCCAGCGCCATTCCGGCCGCAGGCGGTGGCCGAGATGGTTCGGGAACTTCTGCCGCACGGATGGCTGAACCGCCCCCCGAACAACATCCCGAGCTGTGATGTAGCGCACTTACTTGGCGCTGCCTGCATTTATAGACCGGCTTTCCACACTTGTCTAGCTACCTAATAGCTATCAATAAGGACTTTCGGTCACACCTTTACGGATAATTGCAGTTCAAAGCGCAAATTCACCCTCTAGAATGTCCCATAATGTGATTTAGCTCACAGTGAAAAGCCTAAAAGTGTGACCCGCAGACAACTGCGAGCCACACTTTCGGACAAACTGGACTTACTTATCGGCCGCCGATCCCGTCCCAGGGGTGAGAGAGCCACCACCGAGTGCCGTGAACAGGTCCTTGAGCACCGGAATGAACGTCTTGACGACGCCGCTGAAGTCTTCGAATGAACCCATGTCGGGCCTCCTTTTGTCGGAATGCAGTTGAGATGAAGTGAGGACCGAGAACTACTCGGCGGCCGAACCGGCCGAACCCGAGCCGTCTGCCGATCCCGCGTTCAACTTGGTCACGAATGCAAGAACGCTCTTGAGGAAGGCGTCGAGATTCTGAATCGAGGTCATGCGACTACTCCTGTGTTGTTTCGGAAGATTTCTCGAGGTCGAACGTCAGGAGTTCGAGCTCGCGGTGTCCAGCCCCTGAAGGGTTTTGAGCATGTTGACCAGGGGCAGAAGCTGGAGAATGCCCCAGCCCATACCGTTGGCCTTGAGGAGGTTTCCGAGGGATCCCATATGTGACTCCTTGCATGAATATCTATGACGCGGCGCACGTTTTGTTCGCTGCACGTCTTTGTAGCCAAGCTAAATACGTACGTCCAGTTTGTTTCTGTCCAATCGAAAACGTGACACATTGGATGAATATGTAAACCTGCAGTTCAGGTGCTGTGACCTGAATCCAATCTCGAATTCGAGTGTGTTCGAGATCACAGTCAATTAGGACAAAAGGATGCAATCGTCAGAGTCGGTGCCAACCTCGACCGCGATCTGTCATACCGTGTGCGTGTGATCAATCGCGAACGAGCGGCAACCGAGGCAACTCACCGGGAACCGTCGTGCTAGCAAAACTCCTCAAGACGTACCTGCCGCCGTACCGCTGGTTGCTTGCCGGGGTCCTCGCACTGCAACTCTTCGGGGCCATCGCGTCGTTGGTCCTCCCCACACTCAACGCGCGGATCATCGACGACGGCGTCGCCCGAGGCGACACCGGATTCATCATGTCCACCGGCGGGATCATGCTCCTGGTCTCGCTTGCGTCGATCATCGCGTCGGTCGCATCGACCTATCTGGCTGCAAAATCGTCGATGGGCTTCGGCCACGACGTTCGAGGCGCCTTTTACAAGGCAGTCGGCAGTTTCTCGGATCGCGAATTCAACAGTTTCGGTGCGCCGACGCTGATCACACGCAACACCAACGACGTCCTGCAGATCCAGGCCCTGGTCATGCTGACGTCCTCGATGCTCGTCAGCGCCCCACTTATGTGCATCGGCGGCATCGTCATGGCTCTGCGCGAGAACCTGCAGATGTCCTGGCTCCTGACGATTTCGGTGCCACTGCTCGGCATCACCGTCTCGGTCGTGGTGGCCAAGCTGATCCCGCATTTCCGGACGATGCAGACGCGCATCGACAACATCAATCGATCACTGCGCGAACAGCTCACCGGTATGCGTGTCATTCGCGCCTTCGTTCGCGAACCCGACGAGACGATCCGCTTCGACAAGGCCAACAAGGAACTGACCGACACTTCGCTCCTCATCGGCCGGTACCAGGCGGTTCTGCTGCCCACCGTCATGTTGATCGCCAACCTGTCGAGCGTGGCGGTCCTGTGGTTCGGCGCGCATCTGGTCGACACCGGGGACATGCAGATCGGACAGATCAGCGCCTTCCTCGCCTACGTCATGCAGATCCTGATGTCGGTGGTCATGGCGACCATGTTGGCCGTCGTGATCCCCCGCGCCGCCGTGTGCGCCGACCGCATCACCGAAGTACTCGACACCGAGGCGACCGTGCCCGCGCCGGCCCAGCCCCTTCGCCCGACCAGCCCATACGGCGTGGTCGAGTTCGGTGGAGCCGGATTCACGTATCCAGGAGCAGAAACGCCGGTTCTGTCGAATGTTTCGATGCGATGCATGCCAGGCACGGTCACCGCGATCGTGGGCAGTACGGGCAGTGGCAAATCGACCCTCGTCTCACTCATCCCCCGGCTCTTCGACGTCACAGCCGGCGCCGTCCTGGTCGACGGCTTGGACGTCCGTGGCTGGGATCAGGACGAACTCTTCGCCAACTTCGGATACGTGCCCCAGAAGGCCTATCTGTTCGCCGGCACGATCGCGAGCAATATCCGCTACGGAAACCCGACCGCCACCGACGACGACATCTGGGCAGCCCTCACCATCGCCCAGGCAGACGACTTCGTCCGGGAGCTGTCCGACGGTCTCGAGTCACCGATCGCCCAGGGCGGCGGCAATCTCTCGGGCGGACAAAAACAACGTCTCGCCATCGCCAGAGCGGTGGTCCGCAGACCCCGGATCTTCGTCTTCGACGATTCGTTCTCCGCTCTCGACATGCATACGGACGCCGCGGTCCGACGCGAACTCCGGACGGTTTCGACTCATTCGACGGTCATCATCGTGGCTCAACGCGTCGCATCCATCATCGATGCCGACCAGATCATGGTCCTCGAAGACGGTGCGCCGGTCGGCCTCGGCGACCATCAGTTCCTTCTGGCCAACTGTCCGACGTACCAAGAGATCGTGGCTTCCCAGATTCCCGCGGAGATGAGCGCATGACCAGCCCGCAGGACCCGACATGGGGCGGCCCCAACAGCCAGTACTTCGACGATGCCCCGACGGTGGTGTTCGCCAAGATCCCGAGCGAACCTGAATCCGCGGACGGCGATGCGAAGTCGAGTAACCCCGAGACCCCCGACAAAGAGCCGAAGCCCGCGCTGACCGCGACGGACACCAAACCTCGCCACTTCAAGGCGACGATGAAGCGGCTTCTCTCGCTTCTGCAGCCGCACAAGTTTGCAGTCTTCTGTGTCGTCGTTGCGACGATCGCCAGCATCGCGCTGTCGGTCGCAGTGCCGAAAATCCTCGGTCACGCGACAGACCTCATCTTCGCCGGGTTCATCGGCAAGAGCCTGCCCGCCGGACTGACCCGCGAGCAGGCCGCAGACGCCATCCGGGCATCAGGGAATTCGACGTTCGCCGATCTTGTCGCCAACTCGACCGACGTCGTTCCCGGTGTGGGTCTGAACTTCGACGCCATCGGCAAGGTCGTCATGCTCGCGATCGGCGTGTACTTGCTCTCGTCGCTGCTTGCCTGGTTGGAAGCATTCCTCCTCAACATCATCGTCCAGAAGACCATCTACAACCTGCGTGCCTCGGTGGAGGCGAAGCTTCACCGTCTCCCCCTTCCGTATTTCGACAAGACACCGCGCGGCGAGATCCTCAGCCGCGTCACCAACGACATCGACAACATCTCGTCGACGCTGTCGTCGACGTTGACCTCGCTCCTGACGTCGGTGCTCACCGTCCTCGGCGTCCTGACGATGATGTTCGTCATCTCTCCGATGCTCGCCCTGATCGCACTGATCGCGGTGCCGGTATCGGTGCTCCTCGTTGCCAGGGTCGCCAAGCGAGCACAGGTGTTGTACAAGGCTCAGTGGACCGAGACGGGCAAGATCAACGCGCAGATCGAGGAGAACTACAGCGGTCGCGACCTGGTACGTGTGTACGGGCATCAGGCCGAAGCCGAGCGTGAATTCGCCGAGCAGAACAAGAAGCTCCTCGACGCGTCCTTCGGCGCACAGTTCCTCTCCAGCCTGATCATGCCGGTCATGAACTTCGTCGGAAACATCACCTACGTGCTGCTCGCTGTGGTCGGCGCTCTCAAGGTCGCCAGCGGCAACATGTCACTCGGTGACGTTCAGGCCTTCATCGTCTATTCGCGCCAGTTCAGCCAGCCACTGACGCAGATCGCGTCCATGTCGACGAGCCTGCAGTCCGGAGCCGCGTCGGCGGAGCGGGTCTTCGAGCTTCTCGACGAACCCGAGCAGTCGCCCGACATCGACGTGCCGCTTCTCCCCGAGCCCGCCGGACGTCATCGCAACGTCGGTCACATCGAGTTCGAGAACGTCTCGTTCCGGTACGAGCCGGACAAGCCGTTGATCGAGAACGTGTACCTCACGGCCCGGCCCGGGCAGATGGTCGCCATCGTCGGGCCCACCGGTGCCGGCAAGACCACCTTGGTAAACCTGCTCATGCGCTTCTACGAAGTCGACTCCGGCCGAATCACTCTCGACGACGTCGACATCTCGCAGATGCGCCGCTCCGACTTGCGCAAGCACGTCGGCATGGTTCTGCAGGACACCTGGCTCTTCGGCGGCACGATCCGCGACAACATCGCATACGGCCGACTCGACGCCAGCGAATACGAGATTCACGAAGCCGCACGCGCTGCCTTCGTCGACCGCTTCATCCACACCCTCCCGGACGGGTACGACACCGTGCTGGACGAGGAGGCGTCGAACATCAGCTCCGGCGAGAAGCAGCTCATCACGATCGCTCGTGCATTCCTGTCGGAGCCGTCGCTGCTGATTCTCGACGAGGCGACGAGCTCGGTCGACACACGTACGGAACAGCTTGTGCAGCAAGCAATGTCCGCGTTGCGCGTCGGGCGGACCAGCTTCATCATCGCGCACCGGCTCTCCACCATCCGTAACGCCGATCTGATCGTCGTGATGGAGGCGGGCAAGATCGTCGAGCAGGGCACACACGACGAACTCATCGCAGCGGCGGGCGCGTACTTCCGTCTCTACAACGCTCAGTTCGAGGGTGCCGCCGTCTAGTGATCGGCGCCTCCCTCGGTGGACACAGTGCCCCGGAGCACACCTGATCGATTCGACACGTTACCGTCGGGTCAGAAGTGTTGTCACCGTCTGAATTGGGAGTGCGTGTGTCTGCAGAAGCTGTGGAGAAGAAGGGCCCGCTCGCGGGCATTCGGATCGTGGAATTCGCTGGATTGGGACCGGGCCCGCACGCCGCGACACTGTTGGCGGACATGGGCGCCGACATCGTCATCGTGCAGCGCGCAGGGCAGATTCCGCAGGACTCGAACGCAACCGACCAGATCAAGCGCGGCCGCCGCATCGTCGAGGCCAACCTAAAGGACCCGGCCGACGTCGCGAAAGTGCTCGATCTCCTGGGCCGCGCCGACGTCCTCATCGAGGGTTTCCGCCCCGGCGTCATGGAACGCATGGGACTCGGACCCGACGTGGTCTCGGAGCGCAATCCGCGCCTCGTCTACGCCCGTATGACGGGCTGGGGACAGGAAGGACCGCTCGCCAACGCCGCCGGTCACGACATCAATTACATCTCACTGACCGGTGTCCTCAACGCCATCGGACGCAAGGGCGAACGTCCCGTCCCGCCGCTCAACATGGTCGGCGATTTCGGCGGCGGTTCCATGTTCCTGATCTTCGGCATTCTGTCGGCTCTCGTCGAGCGCTCGACGTCCGGTAAGGGCCAGGTCGTCGACGCGGCAATGGTCGACGGAACCCTCGCGCTCTCCCACATGATGTGGGCATTCCGCGGTCGCGGCGTCTGGTCCGACGAGCGCGGCGTCAATCTCCTCGACACCGGCGCTCCGTTCTACGACACCTACGAGACCTCCGACGGCAAGTACATGGCCGTCGGATCCATCGAACCCCAGTTCTACGCATTGCTGCTCGAGGGCCTCGAACTCGATCCCGCGACGCTCCCTCACCAGATGGACACGTCCAAGTGGGACGACATGAAGAAGCTCTTCACCGAAAAGTTCCTGTCCAAGACTCGCGACGAGTGGGCCAAGATCTTCCTCGGCACCGACGCCTGCGTCTCCCCTGTCCTGACTTTCGCCGAGGCTCCGTCCAACGAACACATCGCGGCTCGCGGTTCGCTCATCGAACTGGACGGCGTCACCCAGCATGCACCCGCACCGCGCTTCTCGCGCACGCCCACTACTACGCCTGCTGCGCCGGCGCGTGAGGCGACGGATATCGATACGGTCTGGACCTAGGGCCTTCGGCCCCTGTGCGCCTTTTTGGTAGTTACTGCAACCAAAAAGGCGCACGGGGCGTCAGCCCAACCTGTAGAACCTGAACATCTCGTGCTCGATCGGCAGCACGTCCACCCGCTCGAAACCTGCCGCCTTGGCATAGCTTTCGAGTGTCGAGTGCCTCATCACCGTCCCGGTGGCAATGCTTCCCGGATGCGAAAGACTGTCCGGTAGGCAGCAGGTCAGCGAAAATCCGTACAGCAATTGCTCGATCGGACCCGCCTCGGGATCGAACTCATCCGCCGTTCGTTCGTCCATCACGATCACCGGAGCGCCCGGCTGGGCAATCGCCCGAGCCGTGGAAAGAAAACCCACCGGATCCGGAACGTCGTGAAGGCACTCGAAAGCGAAGACGGCGTCGTAGGTCCCGGCATCGGCTCGCCCGGCCTCAGGAGCCTGTCCGGCGACGTCGACCAACGAGAAATGCACGCGGTCGTCCACCCCCCGATCATGAGCGTTACGACGGGCAGCGTTCACCGACGCCGCGTCGACGTCGAAGCCGTGCACTTCGATCTTCGGGTATCCGAGGGCGAGCGCGATCGACGACCAGCCCTCCCCCATCCCGAGATCAGCGACCTGCCCGCCGTCCGAAAGTGTGGCGTGCAGGTCGGTGACTACCGGCAGAAACTGCTGACAGAGCTGACGGAGATACATCGGCCGATTCAGTAGCGCCTGACCCTCGCGAGCATCGGGGCCCATCGATTCCCACGTGACTCCCCCACCGTGACGATAAGCGTCGAGTAGACGTGGCATCGACGACGTCGTCGCGACGAACAGCCTCGCCAGCGGCGCCAGGAAAAGTAGGTTCTCGTCGTCGACCAGAACATCGGCGTGGGCCTGCGGCAGGCTGTACCGGCGATCGGCATCCGAATTGACGTCCACATAACCGGCGACGGCCTGCTGCTCGAGCCACTCCCGCGCATATCTTTCGACGGTCCCTGTCCGGTCCGCCAGCTCCGTCGACGTGAGCGGGCCGTGATCGCTCAGCGCGCGGTACCAGCCCAACCGGTCGCCCAGATACACGGCCTGCAGCTCCGATGCCCCGAGCGTGGCCGCGAACAATCGTTCTGCGAGCGCTTCCGCCGCACTGGTTCCCGCTGCGCCTGTACCGTCTACCGCCGTCATGCCCTACCTCCTGGTTTCACACCACTTTCAGGGTGTGTACCCAGTTCTCAGACGACGACCATTCGTTGGTCTGCCGTGTCGCGATCCGTCGCGAGAGTGTCGTACGCAGCGGCGATGGATGCAACGCCGCGAATGAGGTCCTCGGGAGAACGTGCGTACGGCACGCGGATGAATCGTTCGAACGCACCTTCTACGCCGAAACGGGGGCCGGCGGCAAGGAGTACGCCGAAGTTGGGTGCCACCGCCGCCAACGCCGTCGAGACGGGCGCGGACATTCGCATCCAGACCGACATTCCGCCGGAACCGATGGTGGGACGCCAGTCCGGCAGATGCTCGGCCACCGCCCCGAGGAGTACCGCACGCTGTTCTCGCAGAACTTCGCGACGCTGTTCGAGCAACGAGCGGTCGTCGGCGAGCAAGTAGGCGGCTGCCAACTGATCCATGACGGGAGTACCGAGGTCGACCGCGGCACGCGCCCCCACCAACTGGGTGATGAGCGCGGCATCGGCGCGAATCCAACCGACACGTAGCCCGCCCCACAGCGACTTCGCGGTCGAACCGAGCGTCACCACTTCGGTTTTCGCTGCGCCTCGCCCATGTGAGGCGACCGGCGCCGGCGGTGGTGCGTCGAGCCACAGATCCACCATCGTCTCGTCGACGACCAGAGTCATTCGCGTTTCGTGCGCAATCTTCGCAAGCTCGGCGCGGCCGGAAGAGTCCATGCAGAGGCCGGTCGGGTTGTGAAAGTCGGGGATCAGGTATGCCATTCTGGCAGCGGTTTGCCTTGCTGCACTACGAATCCCGTCGAGATCCCAGGCTCCGGCGGCCGCGAACTCCGGTCGGACCGGAACCGGTACGGGCCGAGCGCCGTTTCGCCGAATCGCTTCCAGCGCATTGGGGTACGTCGGATGATCGACCAGCACTCGCTCGCCGGGTGAGGTGAGCACCGACAGCAACAATCGAAGCGCGTGCTGCGCACCCGAGGTCACCATGATCTGTTCGGCGGTGGTGGGAAGACCCCGCGCCGTGTAGCGCCGCGCGATCACGTCACGCAAGTCGGCGATCCCGACCGGTTCCATCCCGTGTGTGGGAAGGAAGTTCGGAAGTTCCTGCAGCGCAGACGCATACGCCAGTTCGACCTGAGCGGCGGGAGCTGCCATCGCCGCGTAACTGAGGTCGACGACGGGTCCACTCGGCCCGGGTTGATGGGAGCGGAACATCAACCCGTTCGGCCGCGCGCCGGCAGGTAATGCCACGGTGCTTCGCGAACCCTGCCTGCTGATCAGGTACCCCTCGTCTCGCAGCACCGAGTACGACGACGTGATCGTGGTTCGACTGAGTTCGAGTACCGCCGCAAGTTCACGCTCACTCGGCAGTGCGACTCCCAGCGGAACGCGACCGTCGTGCACGAGCAGGCGGATACCGTCGGCAAGCGCACGGTACGCGGGCCTGCGTCCGGACTCTTCCTGCCAGGATCCCAGATCGCGAGCAAGCGAACGGGCACCGAGAACTCGAGTCATCATGCAGTCCAGTATCGACAACTTGGCTATGTAACTCAATACCAGTCGAGTTGATCATATGTCCATGACTACCTTCGCAACCCTGATCGGCATCGGACTCTTCGTGGCACTCGTCTACTTCTTCGCGCCCGCCGAAGGTGAAGGTACATACATACGGTTGGAGCAGTTTCGCCTGGCAGCACCCCTCGGCGGCATCTTCCACGACAAGACTTCAGACCGCGAGAACGACGCTGTCAGACCCCCGTGCGATTGTGATCAGGGGGAAGAATTCACTGATCTCAGTCCAGTTGCGTAAAACTGGACTCTTTTCGCACTCAGAAAGTCTCCAGAGAGGGTTCCCATGCCGGCTTCCAAAAAGATTCTCTATATCGATCTCGACAACACCTTGGTCAACTTCCAGTCGGGCATCGATCGCCTGACCGACGGCGTCCGAGTGAAGTACCAGAACGACCTCGACGAAGCGCCGCACATCTTCTCTCGCATGGATCCTCTCGACGGCGCTATCGACGCCTACCACCAACTGGCACAGCAGTTCGACACCTACATCCTCTCGACAGCGCCGTGGAAGAACGCCACAGCCTGGCACGACAAGGTTCTGTGGGTACAAGAGCACCTCGGAATGGAGGAAGGCAGCGTCGCATACAAACGTCTGATCCTCTCGCACCACAAACACCTCAATCGTGGCGACTACCTCGTCGACGACCGCGGAGCAAACGGAGCAGATCGATTCGAGGGCGAGTGGATCAAGTTCGGCAGCACCGAGTTTCCCGACTGGAAGACCGTCACCGCACACTTGTCGAAGCTGGCTTGAAACTCGAAATCCCCGCTCATGCTTGCATGAGCGGGGATTTCGAGGGAACGAACTAGCGGACGATCTCGCGCCGGACGATCGTCTCGTCGCGGCCGGGGCCGACACCGATGCAGGAGATGAACGCACCCGAAAGCTCTTCGAGCCTAAGCACGTAGTTCTGCGCATTCTGCGGCAGTTCCTCGAAGGTGCGAGCCTCCGAGATGTCTTCCCACCAGCCGGGCATCTCTTCGTAGATGGGCTTGGCGTGGTGAATGTCGCTCTGTGACATCGGCATTTCGTCGTGGCGGACACCATCCACCTCGTACGCGACACAGATCGGCACGGTGTCGAGGCTGCTCAGCACGTCCAGCTTGGTGAGGAAGTAGTCGGTGATGCCGTTGACGCGCGTCGCGTAGCGCGCGATGACAGCGTCGAACCATCCCGTACGACGAGCGCGTCCGGTGGTGACACCGACCTCGCCGCCCTGCTTCGCCAGGTATGCGCCGTGATCGTCGAACAGCTCCGTCGGGAACGGACCGGAACCGACACGCGTCGTGTACGCCTTCAGGATGCCGAGCACGGTGGTGATCTTGGTGGGACCGATTCCCGAACCGACCGCCGCACCACCCGAAGTGGGGTTGGACGAGGTCACGTACGGGTACGTGCCGTGGTCGACGTCAAGCAGAGTGCCCTGCGAACCTTCGAGCAGAACGGTCTCGCCGCGCTCGAGGGCGAGGTTGAGTTCCAGGCGCGTGTCCGAGATGCGGTGCTTGAAACCCTCGGCCTGCGTCAGTACCTCTTCGACGACCTGCTGCGGGTCGAGTGCCTTGCGGTTGTAGATCTTGACCAGCACCTGGTTCTTGAATTCGAGTGCTGCTTCGACCTTCTGGGTCAGGATCTTCTCGTCAAGGACGTCCGCGGCACGGACACCGACACGGGCGATCTTGTCCTGGTAGCACGGGCCGATACCGCGGCCGGTCGTGCCGATCTTCTTCGCTCCCAGGAAGCGTTCGGTGACCTTGTCGATGGCCACGTGGTACGGCATGATCAGGTGCGCATCAGCAGAAAGCAGCAGGCGGGACGTGTCCACGCCGCGCTCTTCCAGGCCTGCCAATTCGGTCAACAACACACCCGGGTCGACGACGACACCGTTACCGATGACGTTGTTGACGGCGGGGGTGAGGATTCCGGACGGGATGAGGTGCAGTGCGAACTTGTCACCGTTCGGCAGAACCACGGTGTGTCCGGCGTTGTTACCGCCCTGGTATCGCACGACCCACTGAAGCTGCTCGCCCAGTAGATCTGTAGCTTTGCCCTTACCTTCGTCGCCCCACTGGGCGCCGATCAGGACGATTGCCGGCATGACGTTGTCTCCTACGGTCGACGTGCAGCAGTTGTCCCGCCGCATTGGTACTGCCTGGCTTCCGCGCACATGATGCAGCGCCGAACTGTTGCAGTGACCGAAGGAGCAGTCTAGCCCAGAGCATCAGACCAGACCTGACGGTCCAGAATTTGGCCGGTGACCATCACGATTGCGAGTCGACACAGAGACTCGCACTAAGATCGTCGGCAGTGATTCGGACGGCCATTTCGGGGAAGGGTGGCGAGGTCCCACTACCCGAGAAGAAGTCTTGATCGAGCTAGGAGTGGCTTTGACCCCTGTGGTGCTCAAATGTGGCGATTCGCCGGTTCCACTCCCCCTGGGTGAACTCACGTCGTTCACTGTCCCTGAACTTCCGGAGAAGCAAGACTTCGACGAGGCACTGTCCCAACTGCAGGTCGTGACGGAGCCTCGCTTGATCGTCGTGGGTAACGACGGCGCGTTTGCCGCGGCATTGACGCGGTTGATGCGATTGGAGCGACTCAACGTCGAACTCGCCTACGTCACCGAGAACAGGTCCGACGCAACCGACGCGTACAAACTCGCGACCGGTGCACGAGCTGCGCGCACGGCCTTGAAAGGCACAGTCCACACCGTGCCGCTCATTCGCGACGACGCCGGAATCGCGCTGGTAGGTGCAGCAACTGTCACGGGTCCGGCGGATGCAGACGAACTGATCGGCGAGGCCTACGTCGACGACAACAAGCTGTTCTCCGGCACAGTCCCCGGCATCCGGATAGTGCCGAGCCCCAAGCTCCCCGGGATCAAGGCATCAGTCGACCGCAAGAGCCGCTGGAGCGGGCGACGCTGGCTGGAAGGCCGAGCCATTCAACTGGGCTCGCCGGCAGCGCGACTGGTTCGCGACGGGGTGGCCAACCCACGCGATCTGAAGCGTTCGACCTTCTACCGGCACGACAAGACTTGGTTGTTGGTCAGGTGAGAACCGGAGCAGCACGGTCGGCGGTTCGGCCGAGCCCTGTCTTCCTCGGCGTCGTTGCGATCACTGTCATCGCCGGAATCGTCGCTTGGAACTCGACGTGGGGTTCCATCGCGGGCCGCGCGGGTGTTTTTGTCCTCGTGGTTGCCGGCTGGGTGGTCACGCTCTGCTTGCACGAATTCGCGCATGCCTATCTGGCGTGGCGTCATGGAGACACCGACGTCGAGGCTCGTGGCTACCTGACGCTCAACCCGCTCAAGTACAGCCATCCGATGCTCTCGATCGGTCTGCCGGTGCTGTTCATCGCATTGGGCGGCATCGGGCTTCCCGGCGGCGCCGTGTACCTGCGCACCGGGATGTTCCCGCCCAAGGTGCAGGCCCGAATATCGCTCGCCGGTCCGTTCACGAATGCCGTCGCCGCCGTGATCCTCCTCGTCGTCATACGTACGTACGGCTCATCGGCCGAGCATCTGACGTTCTGGGCAGGCCTCAGTTTCCTGGCCTTCTTGCAGGTCATGGCAACAGTTTTGAACCTGCTCCCAGTCCCGGGTCTGGACGGTTACAACGCACTGGAGCCCTACCTCGCACCCAACACACGGCACCAACTCGACCAGTTCAAGCCGTACGGACTGCTCCTGCTGGTTGCGCTCCTGTTCGTCCCACAGATCAATGTCGTCTTCTTCGACGCGATCTACTGGATCTTCGAATTGAGCGGTGTGTCCGACTACTACGCCATGCTCGGTAACGCCCTCATGCGTTTTTGGACGTGATCGAGTGCGCTGGAGGAGACTCGTGAGAGTCTGACATTTCAGACATTCATTCTTCTTCAGGGGAGCATCGATGATTGCGACGTCATTTCAGTCCGGCGGAGTGGAGTACACCCTCACGCGGGCCGAGATTCGACACGTGGAGGCACTGATCGACTTGCTCGCCGACGACCCGATCGGCAGCACCCGGGAGACGACCAACCCCGAAGCCCGAACGATCTACGAGGACGCGTTCAAGCGAATCGACGAGGATCCGGCTCAACTTCTCGTCACCGTTCTGGTCGGCGACGCGGTAATCGGCACAATGCAATTGACCTTCATTCCGGGTATGAGCCGGATGGGTGCCACGCGACTGCAGATCGAAGCTGTTCGCGTCCACGAGGACTACCGAAGTAAAGGCATCGGCAGTTCGATGATCCGATGGGCCTGCGAAGAAGGTGCCCGGCGCGGCGCGTTTCTGGCGCAGCTCACCTCGGATCAAACTCGCAAGGAAGCTCACGACTTCTACGAGCGACTCGGATTTGTGGCCTCCCATGTCGGGTTCAAGAAGTCACTGAGCTGACGCCCTGCCACAAAACTCCCAAACTCGGGGACTCCCAAACGCGAGCTCGAGCACCGGGGCATGGTTGTGCCCCGGTGCTCACGTCTTCAGTTGTCGCGGTTCACGCCGCTGTCGGTGGGCTGTTCCCGCCGATCGGCTGCTGATACGGATCGATCGACATCGGTGGATAGAACACTGTTTTTCGATCCGGGCCGATCTCCACCCGCCACTCCGTGTGATGCAGCGTCCGGTGATGATGACCGCACAACAAGATCAGGTTGTCGAGATCCGTTGGGCCACCATCGTTCCAGTGAACAATATGATGGGCATCGCACCACCCCGACGGTGTCCCGCACCCCGGAAACGCACACCCACCATCCCGAACCGCAAGAGCCCGGCGCTGCGGCACCGTCGCGGTCCTTGCTTCTTTGCCGCAGTCGAGCGGAACACCATTCTCGTCCAACAAGATCCGGGTGATCGTGCAGTCGCACGCCAGCATCCGTGCGGTGTCGATACTGATCGGGCCCACCCAATCCGTCCACGCGAACCCCAACTCCTCAGTGGACGGCAGGAGGTCCTTCAACGCCTTGAGGTCCGTCATGTCTTTCGCGGACGCGGTAACGGTGATGTGTGGTTTCACCCCGCCCTCGATCGGACCCAACCCCGCCCGCTCGTACCGGCGCAACAATTCGCAGAACCCGTCCGCACGCCGCAGTGCCGGCGTACGGATGTCCTTGACGCCGTCTTTCTCCGGTGTCGGCGCAGACAGGCTCGACAGCAACGTGATCAGACGCGCCCCGTTCACCGCATCCAGATCACCCTTCACCGACACGCGCCCGTACAAGCCTTTCGAGGCGTAGAACTCGTTACGCTCCGAATCCTCGCCGACCGGAACGCCGTCCTCGCGCTTGCCGTACTGCTTCTCGATTCGGCGGATCGCTGCCCGCACCGCATCGCAATCGGCGATGTTCTTCGACGCCAGGCCAAGCAGGATCCCGCGGGCCTTGTCCACATCGGCCGGGGTCATGTTCTTGGGTGGATGCTGACAGAACGACGCGACCTGACGGGCTTTCAACGCATCAACGTCACCGCGGTGAAACGCATCGCCCACCACGGGTTCGAGCATCAGCAACCGCGCCAACCCGACCAGCAGGCCGCACTCACCGATCTCCAGATTCGTCGACCCGTGCAGCCATTGCGCGATCGCCCGAAAACCCTTCCCGCCGAGAACTTCCCGGGAAAACATCTCCACGATCAGCAGCACCATCCGCGACTGCAACTCGTGTCGGGCGCGCACCAGATCGAGAACCTCACCCTTGAGGTCCTCGCTATCCAGTTGCCATGCTTCCCGACTGTCCATGCTCGAAGTTTAATCGAACATACTTTCGATAACCAGAGACAAACCGGACAACTTCAAGAAGACCTACACTCGAGAGCTGTTGAGATGCATCGCTATTCGCGCAACCGCCGACGCGATTCGTTGACAGAGACTCGCAACTCCCCCAAAGGCACTTCACGACCCGACTCACTGCGCACCTCGACGCGAACGCGCTCACCAGTAGCGTCGTCGACCACCTCCAACGGTCCACCTTTTCCGCCGTGCAGATACTTGTCGCCCCACTGCATCAGCGCGAGAACCGCCGGCAGCAGGTCACGGCCCTTCTCGGTGAGCACGTACTCGTGCCGCGTCCGCTTTCCAGGCTCCTTGTACGGCACACGCTCGAACAGTCCCGCCTCAGTGAGTTCTTTCAGCCTCGCCGACGCAACCGCCTCGGTAATGCCGACTCGCGACGCGAAGTCGTCGAAACGCGTTGTGCCGTAATAGGCCTCTCGCAGAATGAGCATCGCGGATCGAGTGCCGACCACTTCCATGGCCCGCCCGATCGAACAGTGCGTGGCCCGCCAGGCGTCGCGATCTTCGAGCACTCCGGTCAGTCGTACAGCGTCCATGCAATTCACCATACCCCCTGGCTTGCCATAACCATAGCCAGAGTCTAGATTGCTGACTATGGAACTTCATAGCCAGCCGGTGCGGATCGGACCCCTGCTCGCGATACTGTCGGGGGCGCCGTTTGTCGCCAGCCTCGATCTTTTTGTGGTCAACGTGGCCTTCGGCGACATCGCCAAGAGCTACCCGGGTCACTCGCTCGGCGAGTTCAGTTGGATCCTCAACAGCTACGCGATCGTCTACGCCGCACTGTTGATACCCCTCGGACGCTGGGCGGACAGGATCGGGCACAAGCGCGCCTTCATCGCCGGCCTCGCACTGTTCACCCTCGCCAGCGCCGCCTGTGCCTTCAGCCCGTCCTTGTGGGCACTGGTGGTCTTCCGTATCGTCCAGGCAGTCGGCGCCGCAGCGCTCACCCCGGCCAGCCTCGGGCTTCTGATCAATGCGCTTCCCGCCGCGAAACGTCAATCCGGCGTTCGCATCTGGGCAGCCGCCGGCGCTGCAGCAGCTGCATTCGGCCCTGTCGTGGGCGGCATCCTCGTAGAGGCCTCGTGGCGCTGGGTCTTCCTGATCAATGTTCCAGTGGGCATCGTGTTGCTCTACTTCGCAGTCCGACTCGTACCGGATACAACACACAAGGATCCCGATGCCGGTATCGACTTCGTCGGCGCTGCCCTCCTCACCGTCGGAATCGGCTCTCTCGCCCTGGCACTCGTCCAGGGTCCGGACTGGGGATGGACCGACAATCGCGTTCTGATCGCCTTCGCCGTGGCTGCCGTGACACTACTCTCGTTCTGGTGGAGCAACTCTCGTCACCGGACTCCGTTGATTGCTCCGGATCTTCTGAAGATCCGCTCGTTTGCCTGGTCCAACGTCACCGCCATCCTGTTCAGCGCAGCATTCGCCGCGGGTCTTCTCTCGAACATCCTGTGGCTCCAGGAAGCCTGGGGATACTCCGCTCTGCGAACCGGTTTCGCCGTCTCACCGGGTCCGCTTCTCGTTCCGCTGTTCGCCATCGCCGGCGGATCGCTGACGCGCAGGTACTCGGCGGGACGCGTCGCCGCACTCGGCAGCCTTCTGTGGGCAGTCGGAACCGTACTCGTTCTCGTCTCGGTTGATACGACGCCCAACTACGCGACCGGACTCCTACCAGGCTGGATCATCGCCGGGATCGGTGTCGGTCTTGCCCTGCCGACCATTCTGTCGCAGGCCACGGCGGATCTGGCACCTGCCAGATCGGCCACCGGTAGCGCAATCGTCAGCATGAGCCGACAGATCGGAACCGTTCTCGGCGTGAGCGTTCTGATCGCGGTTCTCGGCTCTGCTGTCGACTACGACACCTTCCGCCAGGCCTGGTGGGTGATCTTTGCCGTCGCGCTTGTGTCTGCCCTGACATCACTGGGAATGACACCTGCGACCACACCCACCCCGGTTGTCCCTGTTGAATCCGCCATCCCTGAAAGGAATTTGTCATGAGAGACGCAGTTATCGTCGAAGCCGTTCGCACTCCGATCGGCAAGGGAAAGGCGAACGGCGCCCTGCACGGCATCAACGCCGTCGACCTCCTCGCCCACAGCCTCAAGGCGGTAGTCGAACGCACTGGAATCGATGCAGCTCTGATCGACGACGTCATCGGTGGAGCGGTAAGCCAAGTCGGTGAACAGAGCCAGAATGTCACTCGCACTGCCCTTCTCGCCGCAGGCTACCCTGAGTCGGTACCGGGAACCACCGTCGACCGACAGTGTGGAAGTAGCCAACAAGCAGTTCATTTTGCCGCTCAGGGCGTCATTGCCGGTGCGTACGACATCGTTGTCGCTGCCGGAGTCGAGTCGATGAGCCGAGTCCCTATGGGCTCGAGCAGCATCGGGCGCGAATCACTCGGCGTGGGTTTCGAAGAGCGCTATCCGGACGGTCTGGTACCGCAGGGCATCAGCGCCGAATTGATCGCTGCCAAGTGGGGACTGAGCCGCACCCAACTCGACGAGTTCTCGGCGTCGAGCCATCGGAAAGCCGCGCTGGCAACCGAGAGTGGTTACTTCACCAAGGAACTCGCCACGCTCCCGCAGCTGTCGGTCGACGAGGCCATCCGCCCCGGCACCACGGTCGAGACCCTGGCCGGCCTACGGACCGCCTTCGAATCCGACTACTACGCACAGCGATTCCCACAGATCGACTGGTCCATCACCGCGGGCAACAGCAGCCCGCTTTCGGACGGCAGTTCGGCGGTGATGATCACGACCAGTGAGATCGCCGCGAAACTCGGCCTCACCCCGAAGGCACGATTGCACAGCTTCGCAGTTGCCGGCGACGATCCACTCTACATGCTCACCGCGGTCATCCCGGCTACGCAGAAGGTCCTGGCCCGTGCGGGATTGACGGTCTCGGACATAGATCTGTTCGAGGTCAACGAGGCCTTTGCCCCCGTCGTCCTCTCGTGGGCAGCGGACACCGGCGTCGACCTGTCCAAGGTCAACGTCCACGGCGGCGCCATCGCGCTCGGCCACCCACTGGGCGGCAGCGGAACGCGGATCATGACCACCCTGGTCAACGCGATGGAGCAGCGCGGCGCGCGCTACGGACTCCAGACCATGTGTGAGGCAGGTGGGTTGGCCAACGCGACCATCCTGGAGCGCCTGGGCTGAGCAATCCCCGATGGACGGCATTCCGACATCAGTGACCGAGTGCCGTCCATTCGGGATCCGGCTTGCGCGCAACGACCCGAAACACGATTCCGCCCCGGCCGCTGCGCTGCACCTCGTCGATCAGGAAACCGGCGTTTTCGAGGTATTCAACCGGTTCACGGGTGAGATGATCGGCACCGAACCGAACAAAAAGCGGTTCGACGACCTTCATCAACGTTCGAGCAACAACGTTCTTGCTCGGTCCGTGCTCGGCGAGGACGAATCGACCACCGGGTACCAGGACTCGAAATGCTTCGTTCGCAACTCGGTCCGGATCGGGGATCGTGCAAAAGGCGTAGGTCGAGACCAACGTGTCCACGCACTCGTCGGGAACATCGAGTGCTTGCACGTCTCCGAGTCGTAGGTCGACTTCGGTCTTCACTCCCTCGGAGACCTTGAGCCTGGCCTGATCGAGCATCGCAGTCGAGATGTCCACGCCGATGACGTAATCGACGTCGTCTCCGTAGAGAGGCAGGTTCAGTCCGGTACCCACGGCGATCTCGACCACGCGGCCATGCGCCTGGTCCACGGCCCATTTCCGGGCGTCACCGAGCACAAAGCGTTCGAAGCGCCCGATCTGTCGGTCGTAGTGCGCCGCCATTGCGTCGAAAGTCTTGGCGACCTGTGCAGTGTCTGGTTCACGCATAGTGCCCCGTTTCGATCGATCTTCTGTGCAGTCTTACACGCGGGCACCGGGTCGGGAAGACCTTTCGTGACGAAGGGCAACCGACCTCGCGAGGTCGTCCCTGACGGATGCCCCCGGTATCGTTCCAGGTGACCTGACCTCACCTACGACGATCATGGATAGAGACCTCGTGCGATCAAGTAACTGCGTCACCGGTTCGGTCCGGCCACCTTTTTCCACTGATTCCACTGGAGGTCTGTGATGGCCGGCGGACTCTTCGCCCTGCTCGACGACGTCGCAGCCCTGGCTCGTATGGCTGCCGCCTCGATCGACGACGTTGCCGCCGCAACCGGTAAGGCGACCGCCAAAGCGGCCGGCGTCGTCATCGACGACGCAGCCGTCACGCCGCAGTACGTCCGTGGGCTCGCAGCCGAACGCGAGTTGCCCATCATCAAGCGCATCGCCATCGGATCGTTGCGCAACAAGCTGCTGATCATCCTTCCGATCGCTCTGCTGCTGAGTCAGTTCCTCCCCTGGCTGCTGACGCCACTGTTGATGGTCGGCGGCTGTTACCTCAGCTACGAAGCGGTTCACAAGATCTGGGGTGCAATCTTCGGCCACGGTGACCACCACGAGGCCGCTGACGAGCATCCTCGCGACGAAGAAGCAGTGGTTTCGGGCGCCGTCCGCACCGACCTGATCCTGTCCGCCGAGATCATGGTGATCGCACTCAACACCATCGCAGGCGAAGGCTTCTGGAGCCGATTGGTGATCCTTGCCGTCGTGGCGGTCGTCATCACCGTGGTCGTCTACGGCGTCGTCGGACTGATCGTGAAGATGGACGACATCGGATTGAAGATCGCCGAGACGTCGTCTGGCTTCACCCACAAGGTCGGCCGAGGCCTCGTTCGCGGCATGCCTCACGTGATGTCAGTGCTCTCGGTCGTGGGAACCGCCGCGATGTTGTGGGTCGGTGGCCACATCCTGTTGGTCGGCATCGACGAACTGGGCTTCCACCCGCTCTACGACGCCGTTCATCACGGCGAAGAAGCAGTCAGTGACATCGCCGGAGTCGGTGGCGTGCTGGCGTGGATCGTCAACACACTTGCCTCGGCAGCACTGGGCCTGGTGGTTGGCGCCGTTATCGTCGCCGCTCAACTGGGTATCACCCGCATGCTCGCAAAGCGTTCTGCGACGGCTTAGCTGTCGTGCCCGTGGCGGAGCACCATCTGCTCCGCCACGGTGCGTATCCCGTCACGCAAAGACGAGGGTTCGAGCACCTCGACGTCGGCTCCCAGCCCGATCAGCTGCGAGAGCGCGACAGCTTCGCTCTCGAGTTTCAGCTCGGCACTGACCCATCCGTCGTTGTCCTCTGGCCCCACTTCGACTGCAGCGGCAAGCTCGCCCACCACATCGGGGAGCCGGCGCCTGCCCTCTGGTGTCAATCGCACGCGACACTCGAAGCGAAGCAGCGACCGGTCGAACTCGGCCATCGACGCCGCCCACCACGACGGCAGGTCGAAATCCACCGGCCGAGTGAACGAATCATCTTCTACCACGGCATTTTTGATGCGCCCGACTCGAAACGACAGCGTTCGACCGTTCATCCCCGCCACCAGATACCAAACACCGGCTTTGATGACCAGACCCAGCGGATCGACCGTCCGCTCGCGATCGCGATAGGCGAAGCGCAGTCGACGCGAGTCCAGCACAGCGGATGTGACGATCGGAAGCGCAGAGATGTCGTCGACGCCGCCGAACCAACCCGGAACGTCCACGAGAATGCGGTCCTGCCACAACCGTGCGCTCTCGCGCAGCGGACCGGGCAGGGAGCGGAGCAGTTTGGCGCCCGCCGAACCGACGGCGTCTGATCGTCCGAGATCTGCAGCGATGGACGGCACACCCAACAGCATGAGTGCGGACGTCTCGTCGTCCGTCATGCCGGACAACTTGGATTGCCAACCGTCGAGCAGACGGATGCCACCACCGGGGCCGCTCTCGGTCCAGATCGGCACACCGGCAGCCGACAACGAGGCCACGTCGCGGTAGATCGTCCGCACTGACACACCGAACTCGTCGGCCAACTGCTCGGCGACGACGCCGCGACTCCCCTGCAAACGCAGCATGAGTTGGAGTAACCGCGCGGATCTCATGGACCGAACATTACCGAGAATCACTGACAGAAGTTGTCAGGAATAGGGGTGCACAATGACCGTCATGGTCACCTGGAAGCAGTTCTCCGAAGAAGTACCCGCTCTTGCCGACGCGGTCCTAGCGCGGTTCAAAGCCCACAAGCATCACGTCCTCGCAACGCTGCGCAAGGACGGCTCACCACGGGTCAGCGGCACCGAAGTCGAAATCCTCGACGGGCGTCTGGTGCTCGGTTCGATGTTCGGCGCACTCAAGGCGAAGGATCTCATCCGTGACGGGCGCTACGCCCTCCACAGCAATCCCGGCGAGCACACCATGGAGGGCGGTGACGCGAAGATCGCCGGACTCGCACGCGAGGTGACCGGCGACGAGTTCGAAGCCGTGCTCGCAAGCTACACCTACGAAGTTCCGAAGCCTCTGCACCTCTTTGTCCTCGACATCGACGAGGTGGTGCACACGACCGTCGACGACGAACACATGTATGTCGATCTCTGGAAGCCGGGCAAGGAGATCACCCGCTTCACCAAGTGACGTTCTTCTCGCAGTGCTCGCCGTTGGCACACGATTCCACCTGAACGGTGGCGTGGGAAAGACCGTGACTCTCGAGGACGGTGCGCGCGGATTCCAGAACGTTCGACGAATTCGCGTCACTGGTCAGGTGGACTGTCGCGACATCCATGCCGGTGGTGAGCGTCCAGACGTGTAGGTCGTGAACACCCATCACGCTCGGCAGCGCCGCCAGGTCGGCCTCGACCGCTTCGACGTCGACGTCGGCCGGCGAAGCCTGCGTCAGAATGCGCAGCGATGCTGCGGCCAGTTTGATCGCACGCGGCACCACCCACAGCGAGATGAGAACACCGACGACGACGTCTGCCCACGTCCAGTTGAACAGCAGGACAAGGCCACCGGCGATCAGAACGCCGACGCTACCGACGGCGTCGGCAAGCACCTCGAGGTAGGCGCCACGCACGGCCAGGCTGTCCTTGGAATCGCCGCGCAGCATCAGCATCACGACGATGTTCGCGGCCAATCCGGCAGCCGCCGTGATGATCAGGGCGCCGCCCGGGATCTCGGGTTCGTTACCGATGCGGCCGATTGCCTCGTAGAAGACCCAGGCGGCGACGGCCAGCAGCATCACCGCATTGGCCATGGCGGTCAGCACTTCGGCGCGGTGCCAACCGAAGGTCCTGGCCGCGGTGGTGCTGCCCCTCTTCGCGAGCAGCAGCGCCGTCAGTCCCATGGCCATACCCACCACGTCTGTGAGCATGTGACCGGCGTCGGCAAGCAGAGCCAACGAGTTGATCAGGATACCGACCGTGGCCTCGAGTACGAGGAACGCAACGAGGATCGCAAGCGCGATCGCCATTTTTCTGATGCGTTGCGGTGACGGTCCTACGCCGACCGAATCTGCTGCCGAGTGGCCATGTGAATGACCGTGCCCTGCTCCCATTTGTCCTGTTCCCTCCCAAGTCCTTCTCAGAGCATATGCATACATTCGCATACATACAATGAGTTGCTCAGTGAGCGGGAAACGGCAGAGGTCAGTGATCCGGCTCGTAGGCGGGATGAGGCACGGTGGGCGGCAGAGTGGCGATCGACGAGATTCGCTTCATGCCCGCGACCTGCAACAGGTCGACGACCAGCGATCGAATCTGGGCGAACACCACCGTCGAGGACAAGCCCGCGTTCTCCACTATCGCCGGTTTCAGTTCCTTCGCGACCGAGCGCAGGACGCGCGCTGCTTCGGCCTGATCAGGCTGCTCCCCCGGCTCCGCCAGGATCATGTCCTTGAGAACTTCGACGGCTTTCGACAAGCGCTCGACCTGAGCCACCAGACGCGGATCGAGGATCTCGTCGTCCCTGACCAACGTCAACGAACGACGCGCGAGCACTCGAATGTTGCGCATCGCGTTGTCGATGGGATCGGCTGTCGCCATGAGCCTTTCGAGGCGAGGCCGACTGTTCCAGTACAGCGGGGAGATTCGACTGATCTCGCGACCGCCGAGAAGGTTACTGCGCAACCCGTCGATGGCACCCTGAGTTGCGCGCGCCTTCTGCAGTGCCTTGACGATCGGGTCCGGGTCATTCGCGACGAGGCCGTCTGCCACCAATTGCAGTACCTCGGAAGCTGTTCCGAGGATCGATGCAGCATCCTTGCGCGCGCGTCGTACCGGGTGGGTGGGGATGATCGCGACCACCGCGATACCCACCAGACCACCGACAAGGGCATCGATCATGCGATCGGGACCGCCGCTGCCGCCCGGCGGGATCAGCGTCGCCACCAGCACAGCCGAGTTTCCCGCCTGCATGGAGAAGATCGGCCCGCTGTTGAGAAGCACCGCGACGGACATCGCCAGCACGACAACCAAACTGATCTGCCACGGTCCGCTCCCGATACCGGAGATGATCAGATCACCGATTCCGATACCGACCGTGACTCCCGCAACCAACTCGAACGAGCGTCGTAGTCGTGCACCCAACGACAGACCGAGCGAGACCACAGCGGCAATCGGCGCGAAGAACGGCGCGTGGTGCCCGATCACCGTGGTGGCAACCCACCACGCCAATCCGGCCGCCAAGGCACATTGAATGATCGGTAGCGCCGACGTCTGAAGCCGACGCACCGATTTGCGAGCCCGGTCCTTGATGCCGGCCCGGCTCGGACGGAAACTGCTAACCGAGGCCAAGCGCTTCGGCGGCGTTGGGATCGCAGTCTTCGAGCAGATCGAGGCAACGCGCGTACTCGTCGGCTTCACCGATCGTCTTCGCGGCCTTGGCCAGGACTGCGACGCAACGCAGGAAACCACGGTTCGGTTCATGGCTGTAGGGCACGGGACCGAAACCCTTCCAACCGTTGCGACGCAGTTGGTCGAGTCCGCGGTGGTATCCGGTACGCGCGTAGGCGTAGGCCGTGATGGTTTCGCCCTTGTCCAGGGCAGCCTCGGCCAGGTAGGCCCACGCAATGGAGGCAGTGGGGTGGTCGGCCGCTACCTGGGCCGGTTCAGCGTGGTTGAGCAGTGCCGATTCCGCGTCGTCGTCGCCGGGAAGCAGAGTGGGCTTGGGTCCGAGCAGGTCACCGAATTGGGTCATGCGCTCATTGTGCCCGCTACGCCTTTCTGCCACAGGACCGCCTCGCCGACGGTCGGAGTTATGCAGGCTACATACCGGTCGTTACCCTGACATGGTCATTGCTGCATAAGACCGAAGGGTTACCCGTGCCGGACTCGAAAGACGACAACTCGAAAAAGAGCGCAGCACCGAAGGGTGCGCCCGAGAAGTCGGCCCCGACCGAACCTGCGACTGTGGCGATCCAGAAGACAGACAAGGCCTCGAAAGCGGACGGCGACGCCAAAACTGCCAGCGCACCAACCGTCGCGATCCCCAAGGCAACTCAGGCAACCACAGCAGCACCGACACCCCGGCCCAAGCCGGAGCCTGCCACCGTCGCGATTCCGAAAGCCACGCAGCCGACACCACCACCCCGGCAGGCTCCGACCCCACCACCACCGCAGCGCGCCGCGCCTCAACCACCGCAGCGCGCCGCGCCTCAACGTGTGGGTGTCGCAGCGACCCCACCGCCGGCTCAGCCGATGCCGACTCGCATCGAGCCCGCCGCGCCGGAGAAGACCAAGCGCAGCGGCAAGGGCTGGTACATCGCGGCAGCAGCGGCCGGCGTCGCCGTCCTCGCGGCGATCGGCGTCGCCGTATTCGTCTCGTCCAACAGCGGTAGCGGTGAAAGCTCACCCGAAGCTCAGGTCCAGACCGCCATCTCGACGTATGTCGACGCTCTGCAGACCGGCGATCTGGCAACGCTGCGAACGTCGACCTGTGGGGCGTTGGGCGAGTACTACCGCACCATTCCCGACGCAGCGTTCGCTCAGGTCCACGACAATGCCGTCGCTCAGAAGACGATCCCGCAGGTCGGAGCCGTCGACGCGGTGCGCATCACCGACGACACCGCGATCGCTCAGGTCCAGGCGAGTTTGCCGAGCACGGGCGAGCAGTCGTGGCGCACGTTCGACCTCGAGCGCCAGGACGGCACGTGGAAGGTCTGCGATCCCAGCAAGTAGGTACCTGAACAGAAAATGCGCGCCGGCGAGAATTTCGCCGGCGCGCATTTTGTTCTGTGAAGCGCAGTTGTGAAACCGATCAGCCTGCCGACACCGAGCGTCCGGCCGACTTCAGGTCGTTGCACGCCTCGACGACGCGAGCCGTCATGCCGGCTTCGGCCTTCTTGAGGTAGCTGCGCGGGTCGTATGCCTTCTTGTTTCCGACCTCGCCGTCGACCTTGAGGACGCCGTCGTAGTTGGTGAAGAAGTGTCCGGCGATCGGACGGGAGAACGCGTACTGGGTGTCGGTGTCGACGTTCATCTTGACGACGCCGAAGTTCAGCGAGTCCTCGATCTCCGACTTCAACGATCCCGATCCACCGTGGAAGACGAAGTCGAAGGGCTGCGAACCGGAAGCCAGGCCGAGCTTGGCGGCGGCGACCTTCTGGCCCTCTTCGAGAACCTCGGGCTTGAGCTTGACGTTGCCCGGCTTGTAGACGCCGTGGACGTTGCCGAAGGTGGCGGCAAGGAGGTACTTGCCCTGTTCGCCGATGCCCAGAGCATCGACCGTCTTCTCGAAGTCTTCGCTCGAGGTGTAGAGCTTGTCGTTGATCTCGGCTTCGACGCCGTCTTCTTCGCCGCCGACGACACCGATCTCGACCTCGAGGATGATGCGTGCAGCCTTCGAGAGGGCGAGCAGTTCCTTGGCGATGGCCAGGTTCTCGTCGATCGGGATAGCCGAGCCGTCCCACATGTGCGACTGGAACAGCGGGTTGCGACCGGCGTCGACGCGCTCCTGCGAGATCGCGAGCAGCGGACGCACGTAGGTGTCCAGCTTGTCCTTCGGGCAGTGATCGGTGTGCAGCGCGATGGTGACGTCGTACTTTGCCGCGATCACGTGTGCGAACTCGGCGAGCGCAACAGCGCCGGTGACCATGTCCTTGACGCCCAAACCGGAACCGAACTCGGCGCCGCCCGTCGAGAACTGGATGATGCCGTCACTGCCGGCGTCCGCGAAGCCCTTGATGGCTGCGTTGATGGATTCGGAGCCGACACAGTTGATGGCGGGGAAGGCAAAGGAATGCTCCTTGGCCCGACCAAGCATCTCGGCATAGACCTCGGGAGTTGCGATAGGCACGGCGGGAGTCCTCCATATACGTGTCGTTCGGAGCGCTCGGCGATGTGAAAGCGCTTCGTGTGGTCCTAGCAGTATGGCAAGTCCGACTCGTCACGTCTCTTTGCGGTCTCGGCCCGCCGCCACCGACGCGATGACCTGCGGTGGTGGGAAACACTCAGATTCGGCCGGTACTCTGGCCACCGTGAATGTGCAGGCAGCAACTGAATCCGTGACGAACCTGGCCTTGCTGCCCGGCTTCCTCGATCCCGTGAACCTCTTGAATTCCTTCGGAACGTGGGTTCTGGTGGGATTGCTTCTGGTGGTCTTCATCGAATCAGGCCTGCTGTTTCCGCTCTTGCCCGGCGATTCGCTCCTCTTCACCGCAGGGCTGATCGCGGCGTCCAAGTCCACCGAGATCGAACCGTTCGCGCCGCTGTGGGTGCTCCTGGTGACCATTCCGATCGCCGCGATTCTGGGTGACCAAGTCGGGTTCTACATCGGCGCCAAGGGCGGAACTGCCCTGTTCAAGACGGACGACGCGCGGTTCTTCAAGAAGAAGTACATCGACGAGTCACACGCCTTCTTCGAAAAGCACGGCCCGATCACCATTATCCTGGCTCGGTTCGTGCCGATCGTGCGTACTTTTGCTCCGGTTGTCGCCGGCGCTTCGAAGATGAAGTACTCACTGTTCCTGACGTACAACATCGTCGGCGGCATCCTGTGGGGTGCCGGCGTGACTTTGCTCGGCTACCTCCTGGGGCAGATCGAATTCATCCGCGACAATGTCGACTACATCTTCATCTTGATCGTCCTGGTGTCGGTTCTGCCGATCGTCTTCGAAATCGGGAAACGAATTCTGGCGTCGAGACGTGGTGAAACGGCGAATACTTCCACTACGGACAATTCGACGGTGACAGTCCCCGAAGACCCCACCCCCTGATTGCAGAACGAGGCGAAGAACTGACGACGATGACGCTCGCATCCGGCAGTTTCTCCCCGCTCGAGACTGCCGGGCCTCTGTTGGTCTGGATCATCGTCGTCACGTTCGTCTTCATCGAGTGCGCGATCATCCTCGGGTTGTTTCTCCCCGGTGATTCGCTTCTGATCACAGCCGGAATCGTTCTTGCCGGCCACGAATCCGGCGCGGGCCACGTGTGGGCGTTGTCTGTCGGTGCGATGATCGCGGCCATTGCCGGCAACCAGGTCGGGTACGTCATCGGCCACCGGACCGGCAATCACATCAAAGCCCGTAAGGGCGGCAAGTACTTCACCGAGAAGAACCTGCACCGCGTGAACATCCTGTTGGAAAAACACGGGTTCTGGGCGGTCCTGATTGCTCGCTGGGTTCCGTGGGTGCGCACCCTGTGCCCGATGGTCGCGGGCGCAGCCAAGATGAACCACACGCGCTACACCATCGCGAGCACCATCGGCGCGATCATCTGGGCGCCCGTGCTCCTGCTACTCGGTTTCTACGGTGGCTCGTTCCTCGATCGCGTGCCGTGGTTGCTGCCCGCCGTGCTGATCGTGATGATGGTCAGCTTGGTCATCGGTACTGCGCTGGGAATCTGGCAGTACCGCAAGGAGATGGCCCGACCGGCCGAAGACGTCGAGGTCGAAGAAGTCCTCGACTAGAAGCTGACTGCTCAGTGCAGGTGGCTCTGGTCCCACGCCGGCAGCGGGTCTTCGTAGCGAGTCCATGCCCGCGGTCCTTCACGTAGTTCGTCATCGGTCAGCAGAGCCGGATCGAGGATTCGTGACGGCTCCGCCGGGTCCAGTTTCACTCCGATGAACACGATCTCCTGCCCTGGCACCTCCGCCGCCGACGCCCACAGTTGAGCCGGTTCGATGACGAGGTTGGGGCCTGCCTGCGACCAGATCGCGGCGAACTCGGGCCGACTGGCGATCCAGCAGAATCCCTTGCTCCGCAGGAGTCCGGCGAACTGACCGAGCGCGGCCTCGAGTCGCGCCGGATGAAAGGGTCGCGAGGCGCGGTATGTGACGCTGCGTATTCCGTATTCCTCGGTTTCCGGGGTGTGCCCACCGGCCAGTTCCTCGTCCCAACCGGGTACCTGCGCAGCAAGTTCCGGGTTGTAGAGACCGGTTTCGAGGACACGGTCGAGGGTGACGTTGCCGTGATCTGTTCGAATCAGTTGAGCGGTGGGGTTGAGCCTACGAAGCGTCGCCTCGACGGTTCCTGCCGCCCGCGGGCTCACCAGGTCGGTTTTGTTCAGCAAGATGACGTCGGCGAACTCCACCTGATCGACCAGGAGATCGGAGATGCTGCGTCCGTCCCCCTCCCCGGCTTCGAGGTTGCGCTCGTCCAGTCGTTCGCCTTTTGCCAGCTCGCCGAGGAAGGTCGACGCGTCCACCACGGTCACCATGGTGTCGAGCTTCGCGAGCGAGCCGAGGCTGAAACCGTCCTCGAATTCCCAGTCGAAGGTGGCCGCCACCGGCATCGGTTCGGAGATGCCGGTGGACTCGATCACCAACTGATCGAATCGCCCCTCTCGGGCCAGGGCGCCGACGGCGTCGATCAGATCCTCACGCAGCGTGCAGCAGATGCATCCGTTGGTCAGCTCGACCAACTTCTCTTCCGTGCGGTCGAGATGACCCTGGCCCGCGACGAGGGCCGCGTCGATGTTGATCTCGCTCATGTCGTTGACGATGACGGCGACCCTACGGCCATCGCGATTGGCGAGAATGTGGTTGAGGAGTGTGGTCTTGCCTGCGCCCAGAAATCCGGACAGCACGGTTACCGGTAGCTGCTTCATTCCTTAATGGTAACCATTGTCATTATCGACAACAGCAGGCGGGCCTACTGCGCTGCAGAGGCACTACCCGAGAACTGGCTCTCGGGCCTCGGCAAACCGAAATGATCACGAAGGGTCGTACCCGTGTATTCAGTCCGGAAAAGACCGCGATCCTGCAGGATCGGGACCACACGCTCGGTGAAGATCTCGAGCCCACCCGGGTAGTACGGCGGCATGACGTTGAAGCCGTCAGCAGCACCGCTGGTGAACCATTCCTCGATCGTGTCAGCCACCTGCTCGGCGGTTCCGGCAAACACCCGGTGTCCGCGCGCACCCGCCAAACGATGAAGCAGTCCCCGAACCGTCGGACGCTCACGCTCGACGATGCCGGCGATCACCTGCAATCTACTTTGCTTGTTGTCGGTGACATCACCTGCCGCCGCGAACAATTCGACGGGAACCGGTGCATCCAGTTCCAGATTCCGAACATCGGTCCCGGTGAGTGCACCGAGTTGCGCGAGCCCGTACTCCGGCGAGGTCAACTCGTTGAATTCTCGCTCGAGCGCCTTGGCTTGTTCCTCGGTGTCACCGATGAACGGGCTGATTCCCGGCAGAATCTTGACATGATCGGGGTTGCGCCCGAACTGCGCAGCCCTCGACTTGATGTCGGTGTAGAACGCCTGCGCATCGGAAAGTCTCTGGTGCGCTGTGAAAATCGCCTCCGCATACTGACCGGCAAACGCGCGACCGTCGTTGGACGCACCGGCCTGCACCAGCACCGGGTATCCCTGCGGCGTTCGCGGTGCGTTGAACGGTCCCCGCACCCGAAGATGCCGCCCGACGTAGTTGATCTCGTGAATCTTGTTTCTGTCCGCGTAGATTCCGTTCTCCCGGTCCAGACTGATCGCGTCGTCCTCCCAGCTGTCCCACAACCGCACCACCGCGTCGACGAATTCCCTTGCACGCGAATACCGGTCCCCGTGATCCGGGTGCTTGGCCAGCCCGAAGTTGGCTGCCGCCAGATCCGTACCCGTGGTGACGATGTTCCACCCCGCGCGTCCGTTCGAGATGTGGTCGAGCGAGGCGAACAGCCGAGCCAGGTTGTACGGCTCGTAGTACGTGGTCGACGCCGTCGCGATCAATCCGATTCGCTCGGTCACCACTGCAATGGCCGTCAACAAGGTGATCGGCTCCAATGTCCCTGCGGGACCGTGCTCGACGTCGCTGCGCAACGCGGGACCGTCGGCGAAGAAGATTCCGTCGAACTTCGCCGCCTCAGCAGTGCGAGCGATCTCCTGGAAATACGTGACGTCGAACAGACGTTCCGGGGTTGTCCACGGATGACGCCACGCCGCTTCGTGATGACCGGCGGGGTGGATGAACGCGTTGAGGCTCAGTTGGCGCGGAGAATCAGACATGCCTGAATGCTGGCAACTGCCGCCGCAGTCCGACAGGGTTAGGGTTCGCGTGATTCCAACTCAGGGTGGGCAGGTCGGTATCGTCACATGGGTGAGCCGCGTAGTTGTAGCCGAGTTCGTACCGTCCGGAGCGACAGCAACTGTTCTTCATCAGTGGTGTGAGGTGTTCGCCGAAGGCCAGCGTCACCTGTCCGGGACTGCGCCGACAGCGACTGCGCTGATGGAAATGATCGAGGCCGAGGACAATTCGGCCGATGTACGGCGTTGGATTGCACGCGACGCCGGCACCGACGAGGTCCTCGGCATCGCCCAGGCACGACGCAACTCGGCCGAAGCCGATCTCGCAGAGTTTCGGATGTACGTGACACCCCACGCGCAGCGACGAGGGGTAGGACGAGCGCTTGCCGAACTCGTCGAAGTCGACATCGCCGGGTTCGGCGTGCGAAGAATCAGAGTGACGGCGCTCGTCGGAAGCGCAGCCGAGCATTTCCTGCGATCGTTCGACGGTCACCGCGTGTTGCTTCGGTTGGCCAACCAGGTTCAGCACCTCAGCCCTCCCACCGCACACAGCACCCGCCCCGGCTATCGAATCGTCAGTTGGCGCAACCGAACCCCGGACGAGCTGATCCACTCCTTCTCGGAGGCATTGAACCGACTCCTCGACGCGCCGGGCGCTGAACTGCAGGTGCCCGAACGTAATTGGGGAGCCGACGAGGTCAGATCGTGGGAACAGAAGATGACGGGTGGCTCTCAAGTACTCCTGGTGTGCTGCGCGGTCGACGACAGCGTCGGCGAAGTAGCCGCAGCGACAGTGGTGACGGTGGACGAACATGACAGCACCCACGCATCGCAGCACGACACCGTGGTACTTCCCCAGCACCGCGGACACGGTCTCGCTCAGTGGGTCAAGGAGCAACAAGCGTCTGTGTTGGCAGCTGAATTTCCCTCCGTGCGAAAGATTTACACAACGGTGAACGCGGAGAATCACCCGATGCTGACCGTCAATCGGAGCCTGGGATACCAGACCGTCGCGGAGCGGATCCTGGTGGAAATCAGGAGAGCCGAGAGTGCGCAGCACAAGCCTCGGTGACGATCTTCCTCCACAGGAGCGGGTGAGACTGCCAGAAGTTGTGCGCGACACCGTCGACGACCTCGAAACTACCGTTAGGCACGAGCTCGGCCAGTTGCTGCAACGGCCACGACGGGCGAATGTCGTCGGCCGCCGCGAGAAATGTCATGGGCACTGGTGAGTCGGCCAACTGCCGAAACAGCTGTGGTTCATGGATCCATTCGATGAACGATTCTTGAAGCGATTGCCAGACAACAGGTTCCCAAGGTATCTGCGGGTCCGGCTCGATTCCCGCTTCGTACTGCTTCGACCATGTCCGGTCCTTGTGGAGGCCGTGCCCCGCGATGCCGACGACGCCGGACACCGATTCCGGACAGTCGAGTGCGTACCGCACCGCCAAGTCGGATCCCCACGAGTGCCCCAGCACGACCCAGCTGTCGACCTCGAACGTGCGTCGGACGAGTTCGAGGTCCGCAACGGCCTGCGCCATCGTATGAGCGCCGCCACCGGACCGGCCGACTCCGCGTGGCTCAGGGCACCACGCGCGCATTCCTTCCGGAACCAGCTCGTCGTGAGCAAGATAGTGAACGCATCCCGGGCCGCCGGAGAGAACCAGAACGTCCGCCCCTGCCCCACCGACATCGATGTGAAGACGTACGCCGTCCGTGTCGACCACGTGCCGGGATTCCATGAGGAAAAAGCCTAACGCTTACGCGGGTATCCAGCCGCCGAGACGACAAAGGCTGCCTCCATGAGCATCCACCCACCTACCTGCACCGAGAGGTCTCGCTCGGGCACGCTCGACGAGCGCACCGTTCCGGCGGCGAAGGTGGCGATGTCGCCGGACAGACTCGGCAACTGAGCATCCTTGGTCCAGTCGTGCCCGAACAGAGGCAGGCCTTCGATCTGCAGTCTGTTGTTCCAGGCAGCTTCCGCGGAGGAGAGAACGATCTGCGCTGCGAGTTCGCGCGCTCGCAGGTCCTCGTGAGTCTCCCAGGACAGGTTCACCACCACGAACGCGAGGTAGCGAGCCAGGATTGCGTTGAACAGTCCGCCGTCGCCTCCGCCACCGCCCGTGATAACTCCGTACTCGGTCATGCCGTCGTAGACCGCGTCGACGAGTTTGTGGACTCGCTCGCGGTGGCGCGGTTCGCCCAATCGCGTCGACAACTCGGTTTCCAACCCCAGCGTGACGCCCTGACAGTACGAATAGATCGCGCGCTCGAGGGTGCCGTCGCGGCGGATACCGTCGAAGATCAGTCCGGAGTCCGGATCCCGCAGCGTCTCGTCGATCCAGTCGGCCGTTGCCTGCGCACGCCAGAGTTTTCCGGTGCGCGCCAGCATGATTCCGGCGGGTCCGTTTGCCGGCGTGTTGTAGAAATCGGAGCCTTTGCACCACGGAATACCGCCGCCGTCGGCCGGGGACCACGAATCGAAGAGTTGCGATTCGAGCGCCTGAACCGCGGTTCGGTGATCGACCGAGAACATGCGTTGCGCACGTTCGAGCGAGAGGCCCAGCCACGCCATGTCGTCGTAGTAGTTGTTGGTCCACGCCGAGACGTTGCGGACCCGCACACTGCGGGCAACCTTCGCGACCCGGCGACGACGCTTGGGGGTCGGGTCACGTTCGAGTGCGTCGATCGCAGTATCGAGCAGGTGTGCTTGCCACCAGTAGTGCCACGGCTTGAACATCCGCTCGCGTCGAACAGCAGGCCAGGCAACCACGCCGAGTGCTGTCCGGGGCATTCCCCACAGGCGCCGAAGGTGACGACTGACTATCGCGCCCTCAGCCGCATCGGCCCGCTCTGCCCACACTTCCTGCATAACTACCTATCCTGTCTGGTCGAGGCGCTACACGCTAGCCGGAATTCGCGAGCGAGATCAGCGGGAATCGGCGAGATCGGCATGCTCACGTACCCACGCGTGCATCGCGATGCCGGCCGCGACACCGGCGTTGATGCTGCGAGTCGAACCGAATTGTGCGATCGAGACCGTCATGGACGCAACCTCTTTCGCATGATCGGTCACTCCGGGGCCTTCTTGACCGAACAGCAGGATGCACTCCCGCGGCAGGCTTGCCGTTTCCAGCGGCACCGACCCCGGAGTGTTGTCGACGGCCACGATCGTGAGTGAATTCTCACGGGCGTACTCGACGAGTTCGCCGATGTCTGCATGGTGAACGATGTGCTGGTATCGATCGGTCACCATGGCGCCCCGCCGATTCCAGCGCCGACGCCCCACGATGTGGACCGCGGCCGCGGCAAACGCGTTGGCCGTGCGGACCACCGTGCCGATGTTGGCGTCGTGCGCGAAGTTCTCGATGGCGACATGCATCGTGTGACGGCGCGAGTCGATATCCGCGACTATCGCTTCCCGCGTCCAGTACCGATACTCGTCCAAGACGTTTCGACGATCACCCTCGGCCAGAAGTACCGGGTCGTAGCGCTCGTCGGTCGGCGGTTCCGTGTCGTTCTCCTCGGCCCAGGGTCCGACGCCGTTGGGATTCTCGCCCCACTCGGTGGGTCCCGGTTCACCGGCTCCGCCGGACACGTCGTCGGCTGCGACTTCGGACATCAGAACACCTCGTTGGAATCTGCAGCCACGGTGAAGCCGTGCGTGGTCTGATCGTTGACACACGAGACGTCTGTCGCGGTGGTCGTACAGGTGAAACCCAGTTTGCTCAGCGGTTGACCGGCCGCCAACACCGGATCGGCGTCGGGGCCGCCAGAGGTGTACACCTCTCCGCCCGAACACATGAAAGCACCCTCACCCTCGTCGGTGACGCGAATACCGTTGCCCCAGTTGACCATGCAGCTCTCCGGCCGCGGCGGAACGGGAGTGGTCGTTCCCTCGCACCCGGCTTCGATTCTGGTGGGCAACTTGATGATGCCGCACTGGAAGTTTCCGTCTGGAGTGGTGAAGTAGTACGACTCGTTGCGCTCGAACTGCACGTCCGTGAGTGTCGTCGTCGGTGGCAGCGTCGTGGTCGGTGGTTCGGTGGTCGTGGGGACGACGGGCGCGACGGTGGTGGTTGTCGTCGGCACTGCGGTAGTGGTGGACGAACTGGGCTGCGCCGCTACGGTCGGCGCTGAATCCGCCTCCCCGCCGCACCCTGCGAGCACGAGCGCCGACCCGACGCCCAACAAGACGAACCCCACCCGAACACGAACCACCCGACTACCTCCACACACGTCATCTTGGCCCAGCAACAGCCGACAGTGCACTCTATCGTGCGGTCGACTAAGTGCTGGTGACGCGCTTGTTCATCAGCCGTGAGAGCCACGCGGGCGAGAACCGCGACGCGCTGAGGAAGAGCTTCGCCTGAGTTCCGACCGGGTAGTGAACCTTGTGCATCCGTCCGGCGCCGCGTGTGGCCGCCCACAGTTCCTGCGCGACGTCGGTTGCAGTCAGCTTGATACCCAACGATCTGGTGGCTCCGGTGTCCATTCCAGTGACCATCGCGGTCTGGACGAACAACGGCCAGAGCGCGAGAACACGGATGTCGTGCTGTGCCCATTCCAGATCGAGCGCCTCGGTCAGGCCGCGGATCGCGAACTTGGTTGCACCGTACGTCGCCAGTTCGGGCTGGCCGTAGATCGCCGAAGCGGAGCACAGATTGACCACCTGAGCGCCGACGGTATCGCGGAGGTACGGGAAAGCCGTGTGCGTGCCGTTGAGGGTGCCGGTGATGTTGATGTCGACCATCCGGCGATGCGCCGCAAGAGAAATATCCTCGAACCGTCCCGACGAGAGCACGCCCGCATTGTTGATCAGGATGTCCAGACGCCCGGACTCCCCGGCAAAATCGGCCAGACACTGCGCCCATCCCGCCGGATCGGTGACATCCAGGACACCCGTCGCGACACTGCCGCCGAAACCGTCGATCTCGGCCTTCAAGGAGGCAAGGCCGTCGTCGTCGATGTCGAACGCGCCGACGCGGTATCCGTTGCGCGCGAACAACAGCGACGTCTCCCGCCCGATTCCAGCCGCAGCACCGGTGATGAAGACGTTCGGTTCGCTCATCCGGTCAGGCTATCCTGGATGTGGAGGAAATCTGATGAATCACCGTCGCGTCGTACACACCGTGTGTTTCATCGCGGTGGGGTATCTGATCGTGCTCGCCGTGTGGCTCGGATGGCTGGTCGAGCACACTCCGCCTGGCACGCTGCCCTATCAGATCGGCGGGCTGCTCGCCGCTTTCGGCTCGATTCTCGGATTCGGAATGGCATGGGCCAACCGCCCGACCCGCGCCGAGCGCAAACTCGAAAAGCACGGCCTCGAAGGGTGGGCACGAATCGACACCGTCACACCCCTGCGCCGAACCGTCGACGGCGAATTGGCCAAGCTCGCACTCCACCTCACGGTTCCAGGTTCCGATTCGTACTCGGGCCGGATCGAGTACGAGATCCGACCCGAGTACAAAGACAAGATCACTCCCGGATCCACGGTCACCGTCATGGTGGACCCGAAGAACCGAGACCGAATCATGCTGTGCCCGTGAAAGACTAGACGCTCTTCTTGCGCCCCAGCGCCAACATGCCCTCCACCAGCATCAGCTGCGCTCCCGCGTACGACGCCAGGATCACACCCTCGGCAGCAGCGCGGCCGGCGGTCCCGCGGATGAACAGACGACGCACCACGATCAGTCCGTCGGATGCGGTGAAGAGCACTCCGCCCAATCCGAGCCAGGAGCGTCGATCCTTGTTCGGGACGACCACGTCGAGCACGGCCTTGGACTGCGGTGCCAGAGCGGGGTCCGCCGACAACGTCGAGGTGGTTCCCAACATCAATCCGTATCCGGTGAGCGGCGTCGACACGCTCGGGGCCTTGGCACGGAGCAGTCCGGACGCCGTCGACCAACCGCTGATGCGGGGCCGCAGGGCAGCGCGGGTCGGCCGAGCGCCGCGCCGCAGCAGGAGCGCCGAGTAACTGGCCTGCATCACCGCGAACGAGGACGCGCCCTTGATCAGACGAGCATCGTTGTCCGGGTCGATCATGAACACGTCGCCGACAGTTGCAGCGGCGAGACCGGCCAGAAGCAGTGCGGTATCGGCAGTTTCCGTCTCCGAGCGCTTGCGCAGCACTCGGGCGGCCAGAGCGGGTGCGATCAACGGCTTCGCGATCTGCTGAACCCGCTCGTTACCGACTACTGCCCCGAACACTGTCGCTGCCGTCGCCGCCGCAAAAACTGCGAGCTCGATGCCCCACTTGCCCGCCATCACAATCCTCCTGTTGGTTACACGTCCAACAGCGACCGTACTGGGTCACTCAGGCGGCATCGCCGGATTTGACGTCCGCGCCGTAGACATCGACGTATTCCTGCCCCGACTGGTCACAGAGCACTGCCATCAATTCGTCCGTCGCCGCACGCACGACGGCCTGGTAGCCACGAAGTTCGCGGTACCGAGAGAAGTCGATCGGCTCCCCTACCGTGATCCGGACCTTGCTGAAGCGCCACATCCGCGTACCCGGCGGGTTGACTGCGTCGCCGCCGTGTACGACGACGGGAATGACCGGCGCCCCGGTTTCCAATGCAACTCGAATCGCTCCGGTCTTTCCCTTGTACAGGCAACCGTCGGGTGATCGTGTTCCCTCGGGGTAGATCCCCCAGACACCACCCTTGTCGAGAATCCCGATGGCCGTGTCCAACGCCGCACGGGAGGCGTCGGCGCCGCTACGGTCGATCGGCACCTGACCGGCCCCACCGAAGAACCAGCGCTGCATCGCGCCCTTCACACCGGTCCCGGTGAAATATTCACTCTTCGCGACGAAGGTGATGCGTCGGCGCACCATGAGAACCAGGAAGAACGAGTCGACGACTGCCCGATGGTTGCCGGCGAGAATCACCGGCCCTTTCTTGGGGATGTGGTGCTGACCCTCGATCGTCGGCCGCCCGAACAGCCAGAGGACCGGGCCGATCAGGACGTATTTGAACAGCCAATAGAGCACAGGGCATCACCTTTTCCGTCTAGTAGACAGTGTCTACGACGAGAATAGTAGACACTGTCTTCCATGACTGTCAGCAGCCTTCGCGAAACACTCGTCGCCACCGGCGTCGAGATTCTCGATGCCGACGGCGCCACAGAACTGACGCTACGGGAGATAGCGCGTCGGGCGGGCGTGTCGCACGGCGCCCCGCGGAGATACTTTCCGACCCACAACAGCCTGCTAGCCGCAATTGCCTCATACGGCCTGCGCGATCTCGCCGACAGACTCGATCCCGTCCTCGCCGGCAAACAACCCGCTCGTAGCCGATTGATCTCGGCAGCAATCGAATACGTGTCATTCGCCCAGGAGCGACCGGCGATGTTCGAGTTGATGTTTCGCCACGACCTCCTCGAGGGCGCAGGCAGCAACCTCCGAGAGTCTTCACTCCCGCTCTTCGCCGCCCTGCAATCCCTGACCGAAGAGGCCGACGCCTCCGATCCCACCACATCTGCGTTGAACATCTGGACCGGAACCCACGGCATCGCAGTGCTGGCGGCAAATCGAAGCCTCGCACTCGTCGCACCCGACCTCGATGTGCCGTCGCTGGTAGCCACCGCCGTGACGGACCACCTTCCACGGACTCGTTGATTTACATAGTTAACCTATGCAATAATATTCTTCGTGACAGACGAAGAACAGCAACTGCACGAACTACTCGTCGACCTCGTGAGCAATACGCACCGCTTCGCGAAGCTGGCAGGCTCCTTCGCGTCCGATCAGTACCCACGCGCCTGGCTGCGCGCACTCTCGCTACTCGAGGAATACGGCGAAATGCGGATCAGCGACTTCGCTCGACTCGACAGAAGCTCGCAGCCCTCTGCCACTGCACTACTGCGCAAACTCGGCGAGAACGGTTACGTCGAACGCCGCGCCGACCCCGAGGACGCCCGGGCAGTTCGAGTGGCCATGACGGACAAGGGACGAAAGATCTTGAACGACGGCCGAAACGAGATCGCCGACGCTCTAGTCCCCCACTTCGTCGAACTCGGGCCCGAGCAGATCAAGAAACTGGCCGACGGATTGGCCGAATTGCGTTCCATCATCAAGACTTCCGATCCCAGCTGAAACACCCACCACTGAAAAAGGAGGTGGCCGTGAGCAACACGACCGCGACATCAACGCACCAGAACGAGGCTCCGCCGAGCCTCCTGAAACAACCGAAAGCGGTGTGGGCGGTAGCCTTTGCCAGCGTCATCGCCTTCATGGGCATCGGATTGGTCGATCCGATCCTCAAACCGATCGGCGAACAACTCGACGCCACACCGTCGCAGGTTTCGCTGCTGTTCACCAGCTACATGCTCGTCACCGGCGTGGCCATGCTCATCACCGGTGTGGTGTCCAGCCGCATCGGCGCCAAGAAAACACTTCTTGCAGGCCTTGCCATCATCATCGTGTTCGCTTCTCTGGCAGGCGCTTCCAGCACCATCGGCCAGATCGTCGGATTCCGTGCGGGCTGGGGACTCGGCAATGCACTGTTCATCGCAACGGCGCTCGCGGCAATCGTCGGCGCGGCCAGCGGCGGCGTGGCACGGGCGATCATCCTGTACGAGGCTGCACTGGGAATCGGTATCGCAGTCGGACCGCTGGTCGGCGGAGTTCTCGGTGACATCAGCTGGCGCGCACCGTTCTTCGGCGTCGCAGCCCTGATGGCGGTCGCCTTCATTCTCATCGTCGTGATGCTTCCGAGCGCACCCAAGCCCGAACACCACACATCCATCGCTGCGCCCTTCCAGGCGTTGCGGCACCGCGGGCTACTCACCGTTGCCATCACCGCGCTGCTCTACAACTACGGATTCTTCACGCTGCTCGCGTACACGCCGTTCCCCCTCGACATGGGGGCGTACCCGATCGGATTCATCTTCTTCGGTTGGGGCCTGATGCTGGCGATCTCGTCGGTTTTCCTCGCCCCTCGCCTGCAACGACGCTTCGGCACCCTGCCGATGATGATGCTGGCACTGACCCTGTTCGCACTCGACCTGGGCATGATGGCGCTGTTCACCGAGAACAAGATCGTATTGATCGTCGGTGTCGTCCTCGCCGGTTTGTTCCTCGGCGTGAACAACACACTCATCACCGAAACCGTCATGATCTCAGCTCCCGTGGAGCGGTCGACCGCCTCGGCTGCTTACAGCTTCGTTCGATTCGTCGGCGGCGCCGCTGCTCCGTGGGTAGCCGGCAAGCTCGGCGAATCCAACGTCCACATGCCGTTCTGGGTCGGCGCGGTGCTCACCCTCGCCGCCGTATTCGTCCTGTCGAGCGGACGTAAGGTTCTCGCTCACGTCGACGACCACGATCCCGCGCCGCACAGCGTCGACGAAGCACTCGCCGTCACCGTAGGCGACTGACCCCTGTGAGTGGTTGAGGAGTGCAGGGACTCCTTAACCACTCACGGGCGTCAGCTCAGGTTCAGATCTTCCAGGCCCAGCAGCGAGCGGTACTCGACGCCCTCGGCACCGATCACCGCATCCGCACCCGTGGCGCGATCTACGACCGTAGCGACTCCGACCACGGTGGCCCCTGCCTCGCGCAGGGCCTTCACTGCTGTCAACGGCGAATTGCCCGTCGTGGTCGTGTCCTCGACAACCAGGACACGCTTGCCGACGATGTCCGGGCCCTCGATCTGGCGCTGCATCCCGTGGGCCTTCGCAGCCTTGCGGACGACAAACGCATCGATCGGTCGGCCGGGAGCGTGCATCACCGCCATGGCAACCGGATCGGCGCCCATCGTCAAACCGCCGACGGCGTCGAAATCCCAGTCCGCGACCAGTTCACGCAGCAGCGAGCCGATCAGCGGCGCTGCCTTGTGGTGAAGTGTCGCGCGGCGAAGGTCGACGTAGTAATCGGCTTCCTTGCCCGAGGACAACGTCACCTTTCCGTGTACAACAGCCAATTCGCGCACCAGCGCAGCCAAATCCTCACGATCGCTCATGAGTGCTCAGCCTACCGACCACTGCCTTGTGTTCGGCTTCTGCCTCTGGGCCACGTCCGGCTTCCGCCTCTGGGCTACGTCCGCCCGCGGCCTCGTCCGACGATGTTGGTCAGCCGGCGAACCAGCCCCTTGGGAACGAGACGCCCGGCCGTCGTGAGGACCTTGTACTGGAATCCCGGAATACTGATGACCTTGTCGTCACCGAGATCCTTCATCGACGCCGCAACCACCTGGTCGACGCTCAGCCACATCGGCTTGGGGATCGTGGACATCTCGATGCCCGCGCGCTCGTGGAACTCGGTGCGAATGAAGCCCGGGCACAGCGCCTGCACGCGCACTCCCGTCCCGGCCAACCCGCCGGACAGCCCTTCGGTGAACGAGATGACATAGGCCTTGCTTGCCGAATACGTCGAACCCCGCCCGGACAGCAGGCCCGCGACGCTCGCCACGTTGACAATCGTTCCGTGCGCCGACGCGATCATGCTGGGCAGCGCCGCACGGGTCAGCCGCATCACGGCGGTGACGTTGACGTCGAGTTGAGACTGAAGGAGCGCCGGATCGGCGGTCCAGAACTCGCCGGAGGTACCGAATCCGGCGTTGTTCACCAACACCTCGACGCCCTTCTCCAAACGAAGCGCGACCGTGTCGCGTCCGGCCTCCGATGCGAGATCGGCAACCAGAATCTCCGACTCGGTGCCGAACATCGTCTTCAACTCGGACGCGAGGTCGTGCAATCTGACCTCGTCACGTGCGACGAGAACCAGGTCGTATCCGAGGGAGGCGTATTTCTTGGCGAAACCGGCGCCGAGACCAGAGGTGGGTCCGGTCACCAGGGCAACGGGACGCACAGGGCGATCCGAGTGGGAAGTCGACATACCGGCCACGCTAGTGGTTATCGCGCCTGGACGGGAACCTTAAAGGTCAGTCGACCGGGCGAATTGTGCCCGAGCGCTGCGACGCCGGGCGCTGAGCCGGCTTGTCAGCCGCCTCGGGCTTGCGCAGCGATTGATCCGGACGTGGCGCAGATTCCCGCGGTGCGGGCTCACGCGGTGCGGACTCACGCGGGGCAAATTCACGCGGCGGAGCGTCACGGGGCGGCTGCTCTTGACGCGAACGGGGCTGTTCTACCGGATCCGGAGTTGGGCGAGACTTCTCGGCGCCCGGCCGCGGGCGGCTCGGATCGTGATCGACCTCGAGTTCGTTGGGATCGGTGACGGGAGGCAGGACATGCAGAATGCCGGACAGGCGCGCAACCGACTCGATTGCCGCGTCCCAGTCCCGGCCGTTACTGGTCACCGGAAGCGAACCGAGCGTCCACTGCCCTTCGCTCCACAGCATGCTGATCGACGGCGGAACCGATTCGGTGAACGCCACCATGCGCTGATCACAGACACGACGTGCGATCTCGAGATCGGTCGCGAAGACGACTCGTGAACCGATCGCACCCAACAGGTTCAGGTCGCCGTCCTTGGGCGGAGCCGTCGACTTCAACCGAAGATCGATGTCGACGTCCGACCCGATCTCGCGGCGAACAGCCACGATGGTTGCGGTCTCCTCCAGGTCGAACAGCACGAACTGCTCTCCGCGACGGCGGCCGCGGACGACGTCGGTAGCAGTGAGGTAGTCCTGCTTGGCCATGACCGCGCGGTGCCATTCGCCTGCCAGCTGATCGTCAGTGGCCGTGTACGTGTAACCCTGCGCCTTGGCCCAGATCTGACGCACTCGCCCGGATTGATCTCGCCTCGTCCTGTCGACGTACAGAAGCGCACCCGCGCCTGCGAGTGCAATTGCTGCCAGTCCGAACCACATTCCAGTCATCACCCTCCAGGGTAGCGACTCGCGGCCTCAACCTCCCGCGACACCCTGGTGGACTCGCCCGATGTGTCGTGAACGACTCAGTTGCCGAACTTCGGCAGCGACGTACTCAGAATCGTGTTGGCGGTCATCGTGCCGTTCTCCACCGGCGTGCCGTCGACGACGATGTTGTCTCCCGGTTGCAGATCGGCGATGGTGGCGCGGTTGAGCGCGATGAGCGTGGTGTCCGCTGTGGTCAGAATCGTCACCTGCGAACCCCCGATCGAATCGATGACCAACGTGCCGCCGTCGTTCGACTTCACGGTGCCGACGGCTCCCCCGGCGTCACCGATGACTTCGCCGAGCCCGCCTGGAAGCTGGCTGAGCGGAGAATCCGTCGTCGGAGTCGGCGCCGTGGTGCTGGCCTTCGGCGGTGTCGTGGTCGGCGCCTGCGTCGTGGTGGTCGGGGGAACGAAAGCGGTCTGGGTGCCCTTGTCGTTCGAGCCGAACGCCGAGAACGCGATGATCGCGATCACGGCGACCAGGATCCCGACCACACCGGCGGCCACCCACGTCGCGAGCTTGCGCTTCTTACCGCCGCCCGACGATCCATCGTCGATGAACGGCTGTTCCGGCGGAACTCCACCGCCACCACCGGCAACCGGATACTGCTGTGTATTTCCGTACTGCTGCGTGTTCCCGTACTGATCCGGGTTCCCGTACTGCTGAGCGGTGTACGGCGGATAGGCCTGCGTCGCACCAGGCGGCGGCGCCTGCGGATCGAACTGCGGGTTGTAGGCAGGGAACGCCTGAGTGGGATTCGGCTGCTGCCCCTGCTGCCCCAAGTACTCCGTGTTCTGATCCGGTCCGCCGTAGGGATACTGCTGTGCCCCCGGATACTGCTGTGCCCCCGGCTGCTGACCGAAATACTCCGTCGGCTGGTTCGGATTCTGGCCGGACACCGTCCCGTACTGCTCCGTCGGCTGGTCGGGCGTACGCCCCCACACCTCGGTGGCCTCGGGATCCTCACGGCGCGGCCCACCCGAGTTACGCGGATCGTTCTGATCGGTCATGCCTGGCTCACCTTCGGTTGGGACGAAAGAGCGTCGAAGTCGTTCGGAGAGGCGCGGGTGCACTCGTCCCCGGTTCGAGCATCCAGCCATCCAGGGTAGAACAAAATGCGAATGCCCCGCCGATCCAAGTGGATCGACGGGGCATTCCGCTTACCGAATCAGGAGAGAACCAACTGATCCGCGTCCTCGCTGACACCGACGTGCACGGTGTCGCCGTCCTGGACCTTGCCGGCCAGGAGCAGCTTGGCGAGCTGGTCGCCGATCGACTGCTGAACGAGTCGACGCAATGGCCGAGCGCCGTACAGCGGGTCGTAGCCGCGCACTGCGAGCCACATCCGAGCCGCACCGTTCACCTCGAGGGTGAGACGACGCGCAGCCAGACGCTTCTGCAACTGCTCCAGTTGGATGTCCACGATGTGCTCCAACTGCTCCTCGGAGAGCGAGTCGAAGATGACCACGTCGTCGAGACGGTTGATGAACTCCGGCTTGAACGCGTGGCGTACCGCATCCATGACCTGCTCCCGCGTGCCACCGGATCCCAGGTTGGAGGTCAGGATCAGGATGGTGTTGCGGAAGTCCACCGTGCGGCCTTGACCGTCGGTCAGTCGGCCTTCGTCGAGCACTGCGAGCAAGACGTCGAACACGTCGGGGTGTGCCTTCTCGACCTCGTCGAAGAGGACCACCGAGTACGGGCGTCGCCGAACTGCTTCGGTGAGCTGGCCACCGGCTTCGTAGCCGACGTATCCCGGAGGAGCACCGACGAGTCGGGCCACCGAGTGCTTCTCACCGTATTCGCTCATGTCGATGCGGATCATCGCGCGCTCGTCGTCGAAGAGAAAGTCCGCCAAGGCTTTGGCGAGCTCCGTCTTGCCGACGCCGGTCGGGCCGAGGAACAGGAACGAACCGGTGGGCCGATTGGGGTCGGCGACACCTGCTCGGGCGCGGCGAACCGCATCCGAGACGGCGACGACGGCGTCGGTCTGGCCGACGACACGCTTGCCGAGTTCGGACTCCATGCGGAGCAGCTTCTCGGTTTCGCCTTCCATCATCCGGCCGGCGGGGATTCCGGTCCAGGCTGCGACCACGTCTGCGACGTCGTCGGGCCCGACCTCTTCCTTGAGCATCACGTCACCGTCGGAGGCAGCTCCGGAAGCGGCTGCTGCCTCTTCCAGTTCCTTCTCGAGCGCCGGGATACGGCCGTAGCGCAACTCGGCTGCCTTGCCCAGATCGCCGTCACGCTCAGCGCGTTCGGACTCTCCTCGCAGGGTTTCGAGCTGTTCCTTCAGCACGCGCACCGAGTCGATGGCCTGCTTTTCGTTCTGCCAGCGGGTGCTGAGCTGATTGAGCTTTTCGCGGTCGTCCGCGAGTTCCTGACGCAGCTTCTCGAGCCGAGCCTTGGACGCGTCGTCGGTTTCCTTCTCGAGTGCCACTTCTTCGATTTCGAGTCGGCGAACCGTGCGTTCCACCTCGTCGATCTCGACGGGACGCGAGTCGATCTCCATACGAAGTCGCGATGCGGCTTCGTCCACGAGGTCGATGGCCTTGTCCGGCAGGAACCGCGACGTGATGTAGCGGTCCGACAGCGCGGCAGCCGCCACCAACGCGGAGTCGGTGATGCGCACGCCGTGGTGCACCTCGTAGCGCTCCTTGAGGCCGCGCAGGATACCGATGGTGTCCTCGACCGAGGGCTCACCGACGAGCACCTGCTGGAAACGACGCTCGAGTGCTGCGTCCTTCTCGATGTACTTGCGGTACTCCTCGAGTGTGGTCGCACCGACCAGCCGCAGCTCACCACGGGCGAGCATCGGCTTGATCATGTTGCCTGCGTCCATCGCGGATTCACCGGTGGCTCCGGCGCCGACGATGGTGTGCAACTCGTCGATGAAGGTGATGACCTGTCCGGCACTGTTCTTGATGTCGTCGAGGACAGCCTTGAGGCGTTCTTCGAATTCACCGCGGAACTTGGCACCGGCGACCATGGACCCGAGATCCAGGGACACGACGGTCTTGCCTCGCAGCGATTCCGGGACGTCACCCGCGACGATGCGTTGGGCAAGGCCCTCCACGATCGCGGTCTTGCCGACGCCGGGCTCACCGATGAGTACCGGGTTGTTCTTGGTACGACGCGAGAGCACCTGCACGACACGGCGAATCTCGGTGTCGCGACCGATCACCGGGTCGAGCTTGCCGCTACGTGCAGCTTCGGTGAGGTCGGTGGAGTACTTTTCCAGCGCTTGGTAGGTGCCTTCGGGCTCCGGGCTGGTGACGCGAGCGCTGCCGCGGACGGTGGTGAAGGCTTCACGCAATGCGTCCTGGGTAGCGCCATGACGTACGAGCAACTGTGCGACGTCGGAGTCCCCGCCGGCCAGTCCGTAGAGGACGTGCTCGGTGGAGACGTATTCGTCGTCCATCTCGGTGGCGAGGTGCTGAGCAGCAGTGAGTGCCGCGAGTGCCTCACGCCCGAGTTGCGGGGTGGAGCTTGCGCCGGTTGTCTTGGGCAGGCGATCGACGATTGCCTGTGCTTCACGGTGTACGCCCGTGGGGTCGACGCCTACAGCTTTGAGTAGTGGGGCAGCGATGCCGTCGGTCTGGTCGAGCAATGCGACCAGCAGATGGGCAGGCCGGATATCGGGGTTACCCGCCGACGACGCCGACTGCAGTGCAGCCGTCATCGCAGCCTGGGTCTTGGTTGTTGGTGTGAACGAGTCCACTTGTCACCTTTCTGGCGAAGTCGAACGGGAAGAGCCGCGACCGGTTGGTATTGCGACTGTGTCAATATGCTCAACGCGGACAAACTTGAGTCTATTCCGCTCAAGTTTGTTTTCGCCAGGCCGAGTTGGTTTCGTAGGTCACATTTTCAGCCGTACTAGAATTGTGGCGAGAGTTGCAGCTGGTGCGAAAGGGGGATGGATTGGATCCGACAGTGATCGCCCGTCTGCAATCCAGCCTCGATTCTCTGACCGACGACGAAGAGAGCCGTGCGCACTTCTCGGCAGTGTTCTACACCGGCCTCTTTGCGGAACATCCTCTGTACCGCTCATTGTTCCCCGCCGGGATGGAATCGCAGGGCCACCGTTTCTTCAGAGCCATCGAGTTCGTCGTGAAGAATCTGCCCCAGCATCGCCGAATCCGGAAGTTCCTCACCCAACTCGGCCGCGACCACCGTCGCTACGGCGTCGAGCGTGAGCACTACGAGGCCGCCGGCGTCGCTCTGAAGCGCGCGGTTCGGTCGATGTACGGCACGAGCGCGCACAGCCGCTACAAGTGGACGCCGGAGCTGGACGAGGCCTGGTCTCAGTTCACCGACCTCGTCGTCGGCACGATGGCCGACGGCGCCGAATCCGATACGACCCCGGCGCTCTGGGGCGCAACCGTGGTCAGCCACGAACGAGTCCTCGACGATCTGGCGATTGTTCGCCTCGAAGCCGACCCACCCATTCCGTACGGGGCGGGGCAATACGTAGGTGTTCAGATTCCCCAGCGCCCGAAAATGTGGCGGTATTACTCACCGGCGATTCCGACCAACCCTTTCGGTCAGCTCGAGTTCCACATCCGCAAGGTGTCGGGAGGATGGGTCAGCCCCGCGATCGTCAGCGAAACCAACGTCGGTGACCGCTGGGTCATGTCCACTCCCCTCGGCGGCCTCGAGGTCGACTTCACCAGCGACCGTGACGTTCTCATGATCGGGTCCGGCACCGGTATCGCTCCACTGCGGGCACAGGTGATGGAAATGTCTCAACGCGCGCACAACCCGCGCGTGCACCTGTTCGTCGGCGGCCGCTATCCCTGCGATCTGTACGACCTCGAAACCCTCTGGCACATCTCGCTCAGCAACCCGTGGTTGACCGTCGTGCCGGTTTCCGAAGAACCCGAAAACCCTTGGTGGCACAACGGACCGGTGCTCGAACCACCGTTCGGAATGCACAGCCGGCTGATCGGACCGATCGGAAAAGTGGTCGCGCAGTTCGGTTCGTGGGCCGACCGTCAGGTGCAGATCTCGGGGTCACCGTCGATGATCAAGACAACCGTCTACGCCTTGCGTGCCGGCGGAACTCCGCTCGACCAGATCCGGCACGACCCGCTCTACTGACTACAGGAGAACTTTCATGGCCCAGCGAACCTGGTCGAGCACAGTCGTCGAACATCACCGTCTCCGTGAGGATCTGGCGGTTGTTCGTCTTGTCGGCGACGTCGTCCCGTTCCGACCGGGCCAGTACGTCGACGTCAGCGTCCCGCAGAATTCGCGGTTGCTCCGTCGACTCTCCCCCGCACTGCCTCCCTCACACGACGGGAAGTTGGAGTTTCACGTCAAGACGGTTCCCGGTGGTTGGGTCAGCGGTTCGATAGTCAAGGACACCCAGCCTGGTGACGTCTGGCAGATCCTCGACCCGCGCGGCAACCTGTCCGTCGACGAGAACGGCCCCACCGTCATCATGGTCGCGGGCGGAACCGGTTTGGCCCCACTCCGGTCGATCATTCTCGATCTGGCTCAGACCCCGAACCCGCCGCAGGTGTACCTCTTCTTCGGTGGCCGAACGCTTCGTGATCTCTACGCTGCGGACATGCTGTGGCTGCTCGCCGACCAGTTTCCGTGGTTGCAGCCCATTCCTGTCGTCGAAGATCTCTCCGACGGCGGCCCGCCCGACGGATGGTTCGACCGGTTGAACGTCGACATCGGATTCGGCGACGATCATCTCATCGAAGGCACGCTCGCCGACGTCGTCGCGTCGTACGGTGCGTTCACCGAACATCAGGTCCTGGTGTGCGGATCGGCGGCCATGGTTCGGTCGACGCGTGATCGATTGATCGAGGCCGGAACGCCGGCCGAGGTCATTCAGTTCGATCCGTACTGACGGTCAGTACGTCGGGTCGTTGCGAACGGTATCGACGTCGATGCCCACTGCGCGAAGCCTGAATTTGGTGCTGTTGACCATGGATTCGCTGCCGACGACCTGAATGTCGTAGCCCGCCCAGTCCCCGAACGAGGTCACGACCTTACCGACCTTGCCGACGATGCGCCGCTTCATGCCGATCGGCGGCAGTGGCTCCGCTTCGGTGTGCCACCACGGATTCTCGTCTTCTTCGGAGACCGGGATGATCGTGAGCCACGGGTACTTCTCGGCCAGCTTCCACAGATGCGGAAGGTCGTAGAGATCGCACGGATGCTGTCCGGAGTAGAACAGTTGGACCTTGCGAGTGTTGCCGCGTCGGATCAGTTCGAGGATCTGAGCGCGAAGAGGCGCGACACCTGTTCCCGACGCGATCATCAAAAGGTCCTTGGAGTTCTCCGGAATCCCCAAGGCGCCGATGGGCGAACCGACCACCCAGGTGTCACCGACAGCGGTCTGGTTCACCATGACCGGGCTGACCCACCCGCCGGTGACCTGGCGGATGTGGAACTCGAGGATTCCGGTCCCGTCGTACGGCGTGGCCGGAGAGAGGTAGCGCCACATCCGTGGCCTCGCGGCGACCTGCACGCTGACGTACTGACCGGCGCGGTACTCCATCGTCTGGTCGAGTTGCAGCCGCACGACGGCGACGCCCTTGATGACCGGGCGGCATTCGATGACCGTGGCACACCACGCGGGCGGACCGTCTTCCGCGTTGGCGGCATCCATCATCGCCGCCGAGATGATCGCGAGCGCGTTACGCCACGCGCTGTCGACCTCGTCGGTCCACATTTCGGCGCCACCGAAGGTCTCGAGTGCTTCGATCAAGGCATTGCCGACTGCCGTGTAGTGCCCGTCGGTGACGCCGTACTTACGGTGATCGCGGCCGAGCTGTGCGAGGTACTCGAGTATCGCGTCGGACTCGTCGAGGCGTTCGACGACGTGAGCGATAGCGCTGACAAGCCGGTCACGCTGCACATCCATCGCTGCCGGAAAGAACTCCCGGGTTTCGGGCGATCGAGCGAACAGGATCGAATAGAAGGTACGGGCGAGCCGTTCCGGACCATCTTCTACCGCAGCGACGGATTTGAAGCTCGACCGGACCAGAGAGATTGCTTGCGAATCCACGCTCATCCTCGTCCCGACTAGACGCGGCAAGACCCGCCGCGGAATTTCGTCTGCAGCTTATGTCACAAATGTCTGACTCGTAAATCATTCTGGACAAGTGTCACAATGCGACCCCATTTCGCGGTGTGACCGTCCCTTTCTTATTCTTGCGTGCAAGATAAACAAGAGCTTCGACACTCTCGATCGCCGAGCTAACGTTCAGCGAAATCTCAACCAGCCAAACAGGAGTCGTGCCGTGGATTTTGTTCGACAGGACGAATTGCCCACCGATAGCGGGCTTACGTCCCAGATCGCCTCCACTACCCCGACGCTGACCGAGCTTCAGCGTCGGGAACTCGAGTGCGTCGAATTTTTCGACTCTCCGGAACTGGGCCACCTCCCGACGTCTCGGCGGCGTGAGGCCTTGCGTGAACTCCATCGGACCGGCACCTACACGCACACAGCGGAGGAATTGCTCGTCGGCGCCAAACTCGCGTGGCGAAACCACGCCAGGTGCGTCGGTCGCGCGCATTGGCGGACCCTCAAACTCATCGACGCGCGCGATGCCGTCACGGCTTCCGCTCTCGCCGAAGCATGCTGGGAGCACCTGCGACTGTCGACCAACGGCGGCGCTCTGCAGTCGGTCGTGACGGTCGGGCCACTCCCCCGCGAGGACGGTCAGGAGTACCGAATCCTCAGCCCGCAACTGATCCGCTACGCCGGCTACCGGCAGCCTGACGGCACCATCCTGGGCGACCCGTGGCACGTCGATCTGACTGCTCAGGTCACCGCGATGGGGTGGAAGGGCGCCGGTACGCCGTTCGACGTTCTCCCCGTACTGATTTCGGTTCCCGACGAACCCCTGCAGTACTTCGACGTCCCGACCGACCTGGTTCTCGAGGTCGAGATCGAGCACCCCGAATACAGCTGGTTCGCTGATCTGGGGCTTAAATGGCATGCCGTCCCTGCGGTCTCGGACATGAACCTCGACATCGGCGGAATCGTTTATCCCTGCACGCCGTTCAGCGGTTGGTACGTCAGCACCGAGGTAGGCGCACGCAACTTCAGCGACACCGATCGCTACAACATATTGCCCACCATCGGAGCGATGATGGAGCTCGACATGAGCCACGACCGCACGCTCTGGAAGGACCGCGCACTGGTCGAACTGAACCGTGCAGTTATCCACAGCTACCGCAAGGCCGGCGTCATCATGGTCGACCATCACACTGTCGCAAAGCAATTCATCGATCACATCGCGCGTGAGGACAAGGCCGGGCGCAAGTGCCCGACCGACTGGTCATGGGTGAACCCGCCCATGTCCAGCTCGCTCACGCCGACGTTCCACCGCCTGTACGACGAGCCCGATCTCGACATCCGGCCCAATTTCGTGACAAAAAAGAAGAAGGGCACCGACCAAGGCCGGTGCCCCTTCCACAACTGATCGCGCTCAGAAGGGGATCTGCCCCAATCCGACGCCGACCACGAGCATCGTGATCGAGATCAGGCCCGCTCGCCACAGAACCTTCTTGTGGTGATCCGCCAGAGAAACACCGGCGAGTGTGACCAGTAGCAGGATCGCCGGGACCAGCGGGCTCTGCATGTGCACGGCCTGCCCGGTGATCGAGGCGCGCGCCATCTCCACCGGCTCGATGCCGTACTGCGCTGCAGTCTCGGACAGCACCGGCAGCACACCGAAGTAGAACGCGTCGTTGGTCATGAAGAACGTGAGCGGGATACTCAGGACGCCCGTGATGACGGCGAGGTGCGGGCCCATCGCGTCGGGGATGACCTGAAGCAGCCACTCTGCCATCGCCTCGACCATGCCGGTTCCCTGGAAAACGCCGGTCAGCACCGCTGCTGCCAGCACCATCGCGACCACCGAGACGATGCTCGACGAATGGCGTGCGATTGCTTCACCCTGATCCTTGACCGCCGGGAAGTTCACCGCGAGGGCGATCGACGACGCGATCATGAACAGCACCGGGATGGGCAGGATGTCCATCACGAGTACGACGAGAAGGATCGTCGTCAGCGCAGCGTTGAACCAGAGCAATTTCGGCCGCAAGGTGTCCCGCTTGGGGTCGAGGCCGTCGATGAATCGTCCGGTGTCGCCGCCGTCGTCCTCGGAGTCGTTCGAGCCGCCGGTGCCGGCGCTACCGGTGCTGGAACTTCCACCGTTTCCGACCTTTTCAAGGATGCGCTCAGAAGTCAGGACCAAAGTCCCGATCCTGCGGCGCTCCATGATCCCGAGGTGAATCGCGAATCCGAGCACCATGATCAGGCCGACGATCAACGACGGCACCATCGGCACGAACACGTCGGAGGGTGAGAGTCCCAGCGCGCTCGCGGCCCGGACGGTCGGGCCGCCCCACGGAATGATGTTCATGGTCGCGTTGGACAGGCCGGCGATCACCGTCAGAACGACGGGACTGACACCGAGTTTGAGGTAGAGCGGAAGCAGCGCCGAGGTCACGATGATGAAGGTCGTCGAACCGTCTCCGTCCAGCGAGACCACCATCGCGAGCACTGCGGTTCCGACCACGAGCCTCATCGGATCGTCTCGCACCATCCGCAAGATGAGCTTGACCAGCGGATCGAAGAGGCCGACGTCGATCATGATTCCGAAGAAGATGATCGCGAAGAACAACAGCGCCGCGGTGGGTGCGAGCGACTTGATGCCGTCGGTGATCATGTCGCCGATTCCGAGGCCCGCCCCGGCAAGTAGTCCGAAGGCCACCGGAACCAGAGTCAGTCCCACCACCGGGGTCGCGCGTTTGGTGAGAATCAGGAACATGAACACCGCAACCATGAGGAAGCCGAGTGTGACGAGCATGATGAACTCCTTTAGTGCTGAATTGCCGAGAAAAACGGCACGGCAAATCGAGCCGGTGACCTTCGTGGAGGTGAAACGAAACTTCGGTAGTGCTCAGTTGATGCCGGGCGGATCGAGTGTTGCGTCGACGAACCGGGATTGATCGGTGAGGAATGCGGAGAACTCGGGTTCGGTGAGAACTGCACTGTTCCAACCGTTTCGGCGAGACAGCTCGTTCCAGCGCGGGCTTGCCGCCAGATCCCGCACCAAATTCTGCAAGTGCTGACGCTGATCGTCCGTCAGGCCCGGCGGCGCCATGAGGCCGCGCCAATTGGTGAACGTGACGTCGACGCCAGACTCCGCCATCGTGGGCGCATCCACCGCCGGGGTACGGGCCGGCGAGCTGACCGCAAGGACCCGAACCGTGCCTGCCGCAATCTGATCGAGGTACTCACCGATACCGGTGGCGGCTACGTCGACCTGCCTCGTGAGCAGTGCGGGAAGCAGTTCGCCGCCGCCGTCGTAGATGCGGTACGGGGAGCGCGACGGATCGACGCCGACCGCCCGTGCGAACAGAAGGCGGAACAACCCGTCCGGTCCACCTTCACTCGAACCACCGCCGATCGAGATCGACGACGGATCCGCCACCCAGGCCTGCGTCAGATCGGCGAGAGTTTTGTACGGTGAATCTGCTGGAACCAGTAGCGCTTCCGGTTCTTCGACGAGTCTCGCAATCGGTGTCACGTCGGCAAGTGTGTGCTCGGACGGCAGTATCTCGAGCGAACCGAGAACTCCGAGCCCCATGACCATGAGTAGGTCGGGATTCCCGCTTTCGAGAGCCAACCGGTTGAGTCCGACGATGCCGCCCGATCCGGGCAGCACAACGACGTCGGCGTCGACGGTCCCTTCGTCGGCCAGTGCTTGCACCATGGTCCGGGCGGTCAGGTCGTAACCACCACCGGCCACCGAGGGCACCAGTACGCGCAGTTCTTCGGAACTCTCACCCGCTCGGCCACCGGCGAAGAAGGACTCGACCGGAGTGCATCCGGTCGAGAGCACGAGAGTCATCGCGCAGGCACCGAGCAGGGCGATATGCCTGCTCAGCCGCTTCGATGTGCTCATGGCTTCGTCCTTGTCTGCCGGTACCGATGTGTGAACAGGTTTCATACTTACGCACTTTGTGACTGGGGTCACCATTGGGAAAGCAAATTGATTTGTGCTCATTGTGCTCACGAACGGCCGCTTTCCCGGCATCGAACTGAAGGCTAGGGTCTGGCTGGTGTCCTCAGGAAACGAGCAGGCGGAGCGAGAGAGCAAGTCGTCTCTGTTTGCCCGGCTGTTTCGCCGCCGGCACACTCTGGCGACACAACTTCTCGAACTGCAACTTCTGATCGTCGTTGCAGTTCTCGTGTGCGTCACCGCCCTCTCCCTCGCGCAGTCGTCCGCGAGTTTCCAACGCGAGGAGGGACGTCGCGCACTCTCGGCAGCGGAATCGCTCGCAGCCAATCCGGCAGTACGCGAGCTACTCCCCCAGGCGCAGACCCGTCTCCGCTCCGGACTACAAGGTTCGGTCGACTCGGTACGCGCCATCTCGGGCGTCACCTACGTCTCGCTTGCCGACGCCGACGGCAGTGTCGTCATTTCGACGCGTCCCGGTGATGTCGGCATCGACGCACGTCAGACGGAGGATCGGTCGTGGACGGGTTTGGTCGACACGCCCTCCGGCAAGGCCGTGGAGGCGCACGTTCCGATTCTCGGCAGCGAAGGAGCGATTACCGGAACCGCGATGGTCGGCATCGAGTACCCCTCGATCTGGACACGGCTGCTGCAGTCTGCACCGAATCTCCTGGTATACCTCGCGGTGGCATCCCTTCTCGGCGGCGTCGGGTCGATCCTGTTGGCCCGCAGGGTAAAACGGCAAACCCTCGGCATGGAAGCCGGCGAGATCCTGGACCTGGTTCGCCAACGTGAAGCAATGCTGCGCGGTCTCAAGGAAGGCGTCATCGCATTCGACGCGCAGGGAAAGGTGGTGCTGATGAGCGACAGTGCCCACCAACTCCTCGACATCCCACGCGGCAGCGCCGGTAGATCGGTGCGGGACCTCGGTCTCGACGACCGCCTCCAGAGTGTACTGACCTCCGGCACAACCGAATCCGATCAGTTGGTTCTTGTCGGCGATCGCCTGCTCGTCCTCAACACCGTCTTGATCGAATCGAAAGGCCGCACCATCGGGTCGGTCACCACTTTCCGCGACCGCACCGAATTGCGCTCCGTGGAAGAAGAACTCGACGTGACCAAAACCAGCACCGACGCACTACGCGCCCACATCCACGAGTTCGACAATCAACTGCACACCATCTCCGGCCTCATCCAGCTCGGCGAATACGACGAGGTGGTCGGCTACGTCGAGGGTCTGACCATGGAGCGCGCGCAGGTCAGCGCGACCGTGACCGAGAAGATCGCCGACGTCGGCACCGCCGCACTCGTGATCGCCAAGATAGGTGCTGCTGCACAGGGGTTGGTCACGGTCGAGCTGGCGGCGGACACGCATCTGGAACCGGTGGACCGCAGACTCGGACGAGATCTCGTGACAGTGGTCGGAAACCTCGTCGACAATGCCGTCGACGCCGTCGGTGAGATGCCGGAAGCCGCGCGCCGCAAGGTTCGGTTGTCGATTCGGGGCCGTGGCACCGCGGTCGAAGTGCGGGTCGAGGACGCCGGCCCCGGTATCGCGCCGGAGAATCGCGACAGGGTGTTCGGCCAGGGTTGGAGCACCAAGGGACAATCGAGTGACGGACACGGTTTCGGTTTGGCGCTGGTGCGCCTGACGTGTCGTCGGCGGGGCGGCGACGTCACCGTGAGCACTCGTTCGGCAGAGGACATCGAGTGGACTGTCTTCAGCGCAGTCCTACACGACGGAGAGGGCGCATGATCCGGGTACTGGTGGTCGACGACGACTTCATGGTGGCGAAGGTGCACAGCGGATTCGTCTCACGGATAGACGGTTTCGAAGTGTGCGGCGTTGCCCATTCGGCCGAGACCGCGCTGGCCGCAGTCGGTGAGTTGCAACCCGACCTGGTGCTTCTCGACGTCCACCTGCCCGGCACCACCGGACTCGATCTGATCGCCCCGTTTCGCGCGCTGGCACCGGAGCTGGATGTTCTTGTCATCACTAGTGAGCGCGAGGCCGGCTCGGTCAAGAAAGCGCTGCGCAGCGGCGTCGTGCATTACCTGATGAAGCCCTTCACGTTCGAGGTTCTCCGTGAGCGTCTCGAGCGTTACCGATCGACATATGCGAATCTCGACAGCTCCGGCGAAGCAGAACAGGAGGCGGTGGACGAGGCTTTCGGCGTGGCAGGTGGCGCGACAACGGCGTCGTCCCTCAAGGGTCTACCGAAAGGACTCAGTCCTGAGACCCTTCAGCTGGTCGAGGCAGCACTACGAGACGAAACCGAACCCGCCTCGGCCACAGACATTTCCGAGAGGGTCGGCATCTCACGCGCGAGCGCGAGGCGCTACCTCGAATACCTCTACGAAACCGGGCGGTCCACCACTTCGCTGAAATACGGAGTGGTGGGCCGCCCGGAACGTCGTTACGTCTGGAAACGCTGACCCTTCGCTATACGACGCTGGTTCCTAGACCGCGCGGGCGCTGGTCTCCCAGTACCGCGCGCGCAGCGCCTTCTTGTCCAGCTTGCCCAGCGGTGTCAGCGGGAGTGATTCCACGAAGTCGATGCTCTTGGGAGCGTGAACCGAACCCTTGGCTGCCTTCACCTTGTCGACCAGTTCCTCGGTGTCGACGGTCAGTCCGGCACGAAGTACGACACAGGCCTTGACGGCTTCGCCCCACTTGTCGTCCGGCACACCGACTACCGCCACCGACGCGACGGACGGATGCGCCGAGATCACGTCTTCGATTTCGCGGGGGAACACGTTGAAACCACCGGTCACGATCATGTCCTTCTTGCGATCGACGATGGACATGAACCCGTCCTTGTCCTTGCGCGCGATGTCGCCGGTGTGCAGCCAACCACCCCGGAACGCCTCGGCGGTTTCGGCCGGCTTCTTCCAGTAGCCCTTCATGATCAGCGGGCCACGGACGCAGATCTCACCGAGTTCTCCCTGCGGCACCTCGTTGAGGTCGTCGTCGAGCAACCGGACGTCGAGCCACGGCACCGGACGCCCACACGTGGCGAGGCGGGCCGGATCGTCGGCGAGGTGTTCTTCCTTGCGCAGCACCGAGATAGTCATGCCGCACTCGGTCTGACCGTAGAACTGGAAGAAGATCTGACCGAACTTCTTGATGCCCTCCTGCAGTCTGGCGGGAGACATCGCGGACGCTCCGTAAAACAGCGTCTGCAAACTCGAGACGTCCCGCTTGGGCAGATCGGGGTGGTCCATGAGCATGTAGATCATGGTGGGCACCAACATGGTTGCCGTGATCTTGTGCTTCTCGATCGCTTCGAGCACAGCACCTGGCTCGAAGGCAGGCAGGACGATCAACGCACCGCCGCGCAGCAAGGTCGGGATGAAGAACGCTGCACCTGCGTGTGAGAGTGGCGTGCAGATGAGGAAGCGGTTGTCCTCGGGCCACTGCCACTCCGACATCTGGATCTGATTGAGCGCAGCACCCGAACGGAAGGATCCGACAACACCTTTGGGCTTGCCGGTCGTTCCACCGGTGTAAACCATGCTGCTGGCGTCTTCGGCGTCGACGTGCGCTGCCTTCAGCGGCGCGGGCTCGAACGTGGCAGCCAGCGCGAGGATGTCGATTCCCACCTCGGACGGCCCCATCGAGAGCACGTTGGTCAACGAGGGTGACGACGCCTTCAACTCGGCGGCACGCTCTTCGAAGGCATTGGGATCGAAGATCAGCGTCTCGATCTCGGCGTCGTCGACGATGTACTTGTGGTCGTCGAGCGATCCCATCGGGTTCAAGGCGCTCGCCCGGCAGCCGGTGATCATGGTCGCGCCCATACTGATCAGAACCTCGGGGCGATTCTTCGACAGCATCGCGGTGCTGGTGCCCTGAGTGATTCCCAAAGACGCGAGCGCCTGGGCGAAGCAGCTGATCTGATCGCGCATCTGACCGCCGGTGAGGATCACGTCGCCGAGGTACAGCGCGGGCTTGTCGTGATTGCGTTCCAGAGCGGTGATGAGCAGGTCCGGACCGTATACCGGTCGGTGCAGGTCAGCGAACTCGTCTGTCATCTGGTCTTCCTTCTGCTCGGCGCGTGCAGTCATCGAGATGTGCTCCCGGTCACGGATACGATATCCAGAATTGCACAAAACTGGAACAGGTTCCACCTCTTCGATCGAATCCGAGAATGCTCCCGATCAGCGGGAAGCCCGTCGTCACCCGCGAGAGCGGTGGTTAGCGTCGATGTACCCACCGAGACGACAGCGTCTCGGTCGCGTCCAACGGAGAGTGTCATGACTACCAACCTCGGTACCGCCCACTTCACGGCAACTGCTCCGCGTACTGCCACCACGCTCCTCTCCGATTTCGACTCGTTGTACGGCACCGTGCGCTCGGCACCCGACGGGGCCGTCGTCGAGCAGGACGTCGTGTTCTTCGGACGCCCCGATCCCGGCGCACTGCTCACCGGATCCGTGAGGGCGTTGAGTTCGACACTCGAGCGGATCACCGAATACCACGACCAGACCGGACATCTGGTGGCCGAGGTCTTCGTCCGGGAAGTCCCGACAGCGGGCACCGGAACCGATTCCGTTGCCGCCCTTGCTGATTTCGCTGCTCGTCGTTACGGCTCGGCGTCACTACGACGCTTCCGCGGACGTTCCACCGCGACTTCCACGGGAACAGATCTGCACTGCTCCGTGACAGTGCTCGCGACGTACGAGAAGGACCACGAGAGCGTGGCCGACGTAGCTCTGGTCGCCACCGATCCCGCTGGGGTCGTCACTGCCCGGGCCTGGGCGACTTACGCGATCGACGATGTGGCGACACTCGCGAGCTGAATCTCTGCAGGTCACCGAGTAGGCGTTCCATCCAGCGGGAACTGCCGTATCTCCAGCGGACGCTTCGTCGTTGTATGAGACGGATCACATCACTGGAGCGTCGCAAGACGCGGCTCGGAGGAAGACATGGCACTCGGAACCGGCCCACTCACCACTACGGACACCCCGACGCAGACGGGCGCCGGCGAGGAAATTCGAGAAATCGAAGCGGCAGCGCCTCCCGCACGGTTCGCACGTGGATGGCACTGCCTCGGACTGAGCAATACCTATCGCGACGGTCAGCCCCACCAGATCGAGGCATTCGGCACCAGCCTTGTCGTCTTCGCCGACAGCAAGGGCGACATCAAGATTCTCGACGCCTACTGCCGCCACATGGGTGGCAACCTTGCTCACGGAACCGTCAAGGGCGATTCGATCGCCTGCCCGTTCCACGACTGGCGTTGGGGCGGTAACGGAAAATGTACGGCGATCCCCTACGCACGACGCGTTCCGCCGCTGGCCAAGACGCGGGCATGGATCACTCTCGAGAAGAACGGTCAGCTGTTCGTCTGGCACGATCCCCAGGGAAATCCCCCGCCCGCCGAGGTCACGATCCCCGACATCGAGGGCTTCGGAAGCGATGAGTGGAGCGCCTGGAGCTGGAACACGCTCACCATCGAAGGCTCTCATTGCCGCGAAATCGTGGACAACGTCGTGGACATGGCCCACTTCTTCTACGTTCACTACTCGTTCCCCAAGTACTTCAAGAACATCTTCGAAGGTCATGTCGCGAGCCAGTACATGGAATCGGTGGGACGTGAGGACGTCATCAGCGGCACCAACTACGGCGATCCCAACGCTGTGCTCCGTTCGGATGCTTCATATTTCGGACCGTCGTACATGATCGACTGGATCAAGAGCGAAGCCAACGGGCAGATCATCGAGACCGTCCTGATCAACTGCCACTACCCGATCTCGAACAATGCGTTCGTCCTGCAGTACGGCGCGATGGTCAAGAAGCTACCCGGTATGGACGACGAGTCCACTGCCGCGATGGCCGCGCAGTTCACCGAGGGCGTCGAGATGGGATTCCTTCAGGACGTGGAGATCTGGAAGAACAAAGCTCCGATCGACAACCCCCTGCTCTCCGAGGAGGACGGCCCGGTTTACCAGTTGCGTCGCTGGTACAACCAGTTCTACACCGACGTCGAGAATGTCACGGAAGACATGACGAAGCGCTTCGAATTCGAGATCGACACCACCCGCGCAGTGGAGAGCTGGAAGCGGGAAGTCGCCGAAAACGTTGCCGCACGCGACGCCCAGGCACTCGAGACAACCTCCTGATCCGCAGTCGAAAACACTGCTGAGACAACCAGACTGGATGCAAGGAACAACATGACGTACGAAGTGCTCGAACAGATCAACGCGATGGCCGACGACATCTTCGCCGAAGGCATCGAGGCCGAGCGGATCGGCCGGGTGGCCGACGACACCGCCAAGAAGATGAAGGCAATCGGTTCCATCCGCATGCTGCAGCCCAAGGAGCATGGCGGCATGGAGGCGCATCCGCGCGAATTCGCCGAAACCGTCATGCGCATGGCTTCACTGAACCCGTCGGCCGGCTGGGTCCACGGGATCGTCGGAGTTCACCCGTGGCAACTCGCGTTCGCGGATCCCAAGGTGCAGCAGGAGATCTGGGGATCCGATCCCGACACCTGGATGGCATCGCCGTACATGCCCGGCGGAATGTGTATCCCCACCGACGGCGGCTACAAGTTCTCCGGTCGCTGGCAGTTCTCCTCCGGTACCGACCATTGCGACTGGGCATTCCTCGGCGCGATGGCGTGCGACAAGGACGGCAACATGGAGATGCCGCCGCGCATGCTCCATGTGATCATTCCGCGCACCGACTACGAGATCATCGAAGACTCGTGGGATGTCATGGGACTTCGCGGCACCGGCTCCAAGGATCTCGTAGTCAAGGATGCGTATGTCCCCGATTACCGCGTCATGGACTGCGACGAGGTCATCGACGGCACGGCAGTGCGCAAGTACGGGCGCACCGAGACGCTGTACCTCATGCCGTGGTCGAACATTTTCCCCCTCGGAATCACCGCCGCCACGATCGGCATCTGCGAGGGAATGCTCTTCCACGCCAACGAGTACCAAGCCGATCGCATCAACGCGCAGGGCACGGCGATCAAGGACGACCCGTACACCTTGTTCGCCATCGGTCAGGCAACCGCCGACATCCGGGCTGCGCGCGACACCCTGCTTGCCAACGTCGACCGCATGTGGGATCGAGTGGACGCTGGCAAGGAAGTGACCTTCGAGCAGCGCGCGGAGGGACGTCAGACTCAGGTACAGGCCGCCTGGCGCGCCGTCAACGCAATCGATCAGGTCTACCCACGCTGCGGTGGCAACGCATTGCGGATGGACAAGCCGCTTCAGCGATTCTGGCGCGATGCTCATGCTGGACAGCATCACGCAATTCACGTGCCGAGCACCGTTTTCCACGCCGCATCACTGAGCCGTCTCGGCGCAGACCCGCAGGGTCCGCTGCGGGCGATGATCTGATCAGACTTCGACACAAGAAATCGACAGGAAAAAGACACGATGACACGCACCGACATCAAGGGACTTGGCTACGTCAAGATCTCGACCAACGACATGGCACGTTGGCGCACTTTCGCTTTCGACGTCCTCGGCTTCGCCAAGGGCAGTGGGCCGGACGAGAACGCGCTCTACCTACGACTCGACGAGCGTGCTGCTCGCATCGTCGTCGTCGAGGGTGAGCGCGACGAGATCGTCAACATCGGTTGGGAGGTCGCCGACCACGCCGCACTGCGCCGCGTTCAAGAAGCACTCGAAAAGAACGGCACCGAGGTCGAGCAGCTTTCGCTCGCCGAAGCAGATGCTCGACGGGTCGAAGAGGTCATCGCCTTCACCGATCCCGGCGGAGCAGCCATCGAGGTCTTCCACGGAGCGATCCTCGACCACAGCCCCGTGGTGACGCCCTTCGGCGCTCGATTCGTCACCGGCTCACAGGGTCTCGGCCACGTCGTACTCCCCGTCATGGACAGTGCTGCGAGCTTCGACTTCTACACCGAGGTGCTCGGCTTCTACCCGCGCGGCGCCTTCCGCCTGCCGGCCCCGCCTGAATTCGGGCCGCTGCGAATCCGTTTCATGGGCGTCAACGAGCGTCACCACAGCTTGGCCCTGTGCCCGGCACCGCACGGCGGCGCACCCGGCCTGATTCACATCATGGTCGAGGTGGACACCCTCGACGCCGTCGGCCAGGCACTCGACCGCGTGATGAAGGACGGATTCTCCGTGTCGTCGACCCTGGGTCGTCACACCAACGACAAGATGATCTCCTTCTACGTCCGCGCACCCGGCGGCTGGGACATCGAGTTCGGCACCGAGGGCGCGAGGGTGGATCAGGACTCGTACTCCTCCGAGGAGATCACCGCTGACAGCTACTGGGGCCACGACTGGTCCGGAAGCGAACCACTGGCAGCTATGTAGTACCGCCGGTGGCGATTAATACCTGCCGGTGGCGATGTAATACCTGCCGGTGGCGATGTAATACCTGCCAGTAGTTAAACGACGAGGGGGTTTGCGCGAGCATTCGCGCAAACCCCCTCGTCGTTTCCACCGCGACGCGCCCGAAAACAGACCGGTGATCCACTTCACAAATCCGTAACTCTATGACACTATTTCTAATTGAAATAGCCAGTTCACTGGTTGTGGAGCTCTAAGAGAAGTGAGGTACACGATGACACTGCAGGCTGTGGATGCTTTAGGCGCCGATTCGGCCCCGACAGCAATTCTCGATCGCGTCTCGCTGGTTCTCGACGCCTTCGACGGTCCCGGCAGGTTGACGCTCGCTCAAGTCGTTCGGAGCACAGGCCTTCCCCGCTCGTCTGCCCACCGCATGCTCGAACGTCTCGTCTCGATGCGTTGGCTGCGTCGCGACGGCCGTGACTACGAACTCGGTATGCGCCTCGTCGAACTGGGATCGCTCGCGGTTCATCAGGACCGCCTCCACGCTGCAGCCATGCCGCTTCTCCACGAGCTCTACCGAGTCACCGGATTCGTGGTTCACCTCGGCATCCTCGACGGGCCCGATGTGGTCTACATGGAGAAGATCGGCGGACGCCTCGCCGCCGCAGTGCCGACGCGTGTCGGTGGTCGACGCCGCGCCGAGACCACTGCGATCGGTCAGGCACTGCTCGCGTTCGGTTCGCCGAAGTCCCCGGGCTACGCACTGCCCCACCTCGCCAGAATCCGCGAGTCCGGGGTGGCCTTCGAATCCGGAAACGGCCTACCGGGATTCAGCTGTCTTGCGGCACCGATCGGCCCCATCGGCCGCGCCGTCGCCGCGGTATCCATCTGCGCGCCGTCGAAGGCCCTCCGCCTCGACCACGTCAGCGCAGCGCCGGTCCGTATGGCGGCCGCTGCAATTTGGCGAGGCATCGACGGCGGATCGCTGAGCGTCACTCCGACTTTGCAACGTCGTCATCTGCTGCGCAACATGCCGACCGCAGCCGGGGCCTGACTCAGATACTCGAACCGTTGCCGGTGAGCCCGGCTTGCTCGAGCGCCAACACGTACTCCTCGACGTTCTTCCATTTGCCAGGCGTCGAGGGCAACGGTGATCCCAGTCGGTCGTGCTCGGCGACGTTCGCGAACTCGGCGGTCGCACGATCGATGTCGTCGAGCAGTTCGCGAGCAAGTTCGATCTCGGCTCGGAAGTACCGTTCCGACCATCGCAACGTCATGACCGGGAACGACCAGGCCGGCTCGTTCTCGGCATGATCTGCGTGGAGTTTCGCGCGTCGAATCTGCTCTTCGACATTGGCGATGTGGGCTTCCACCAGCGCCTTCAGTCGCTCGGGCTCGTTGAGGTGTCCCATCCACAGACGCAACATCACACCGTGCTTGAGCACCGGAACTTCCACCGGTGCCTCCCGTGACCACGTCCGGACGGCGTCGGTTCCTGACTGAGTAATGGAGTAAAGGCGCTTGCCTCGCACCCCTGGTTCGGAGACGACCCGGGACTCCACGAACCCGATGCTTTCGAGCTTCTTCAGTTCTGCGTACACCTGGCTGATGGACGGGCTCCAATAGAAGAAGCCGACACTCCAGTCAGCCCACTTCTTCAAATCGTTTCCGGTCAGCTCCTCCCCGAACGTCAGCATCCCGAGCACTGCCCAGCTGGTAGCGGGAAGTCCTCGGGACACGTCATCAGGTTCGGACATGCCCGAAGTCTAACAATCACTGGTCATTTGCTGGTTTCGTAGAATCCGAACGGACCGCTGAGCGGGATCAAATTTGCTCGAAACCCCTCCACCTGCCACTCGGTCGGTCCTGACCCGTGCCGAGAAGCCATTGCTGCCATTGAGTGGGACTGCCGCTGGATTACGGCCGCGGCGCCACACATCGTTGCTTCTGAAGCTGTTTGCAGAGTTTTGAACAAAAGATTTGAACAAGGAGACGACATGACCGTGGAAAACGCCGAGCCACCAGTTCTGGACGGACGCACACTTCGCAACGTGATGAGCAATTTCTGCACTGGCGTCACCGTAATCACCGCTCACGACGGAAATTCACCCCTCGGTTTCACCTGCCAGTCCCTGGTCTCGGTATCGCTTGATCCCCCGTTGCTCTCGTTCTGCCCGGCGAAGACGTCGACAAGTTGGCCGAAGCTTCGCGAAACGGGAACTCTCTGCATCAATGTTCTCGCCCACGATCAGCAGGACATGTGTTCGGCGTTCGCTCGCGGCGGGACGGACAAGTTCCTCGGCGTCGAGTGGGATGCCGCCGGCAACGGTGCTCCGGCGCTGAGCGGCGCGCTCGCCCGCATCGAAGCAACGGTCGAGCAGGAGCACGACGCCGGTGATCACACCATCGTCGTCGCACGCATCACCGATCTGAACGTGCTGCGCCACGACGGTCCGCTTCTGTTCTACCGCGGCGGGTTCGGACGCTTCGACGCCTGAGTGCTCAGGCTGTCCCGCTGCGTGGGAGATGCCGGCGCCGAATCGAGCCCGCACCGATAGCGTCCGAAGTAGTTGTCAGACCCTGAACTTCTCGACTGATCGGACTAACTCGATGACCACTCTCGAACCAGACACCACGGCCGCGATCACGGCGACGGTTACCACCTACCTCGACGCCGTGGCTCGCGGATCGTCAGCGGACATCGCCGCCCTCTACGCCGAGAACGCGACGCTCGAAGACCCGGTCGGCAGCGAACCCCGCGTCGGCAAGGCCGCGATCACCGAGTTCTACGGCGCTCTCGAGGGCGGTTCGCAAGAGACGGAACTGCTTACCTTGCGGGTGAGCGGATCCAGCGCGGCCTTCCACTTCCGCGTCGTCACACCGGTGGGCGATCAGGTGTACGAGGTCGAACCGATCGACGTCATGACTTTCGACGAGGACGCCAAGATCACGAGCATGCGCGCCTTCTGGTCACCGGCCGATCTGATTGCACGCTGATGCGTCAGGTCAGTTGCCGCAACTGCGGAAACCGTGTCCTCGTCGAGAAGTACAGCGAAGCGCACACCAGCGTCCAATGGCTCGAAGAGTCGCAGGAAGTGTGCCCGGAGTTGGGTCGCGCGAACAGCCGTGCCAACGCTCAGCGGACGTGTGGCGCTCTGCGCCAGACGATCAACGACCTTGCCGACGCCGGTGAGCTGGAGATGAGCCTGCGCAGCTACCCGGTGCCGGGCAAGCTGTCCTGAACGCTTCCGCGTAGCATTTCGGCGAACATGCGCGCCGATTCCAAGTCGTCGGCGTTCGGCCGCCCCTTCCGGATACCGCCGAAAGGCTTGAACGGGAGATAGGTATCCCACGCACGGGACGAGAAGGCTGCGACCACATCGAAGCCCTTCTGTTCGAGCAACTGAACCAGTGGACGCGAGAAGCGATGAATCCCCTTGTCAGGAAATCCACTGGTGGCGAAGACAAAAGCCTTGGATCGCCGTTCTTCGGGGAGTGCCTCGACGAACGAGCGTAAATCTGCGTGGTACGAGCGTAGGTAGATGCCGGAGCCGAACCCCACCAGGTCGTAGTCGGCGAGCTGCGCGGCGTCGATGTCACCGGGCTCGACCACGCGAGCATCGAGAACTTCTCCGATGACATCGGCGATCAGCTTCGTATTGCCATGGGAGACAGAGGTACACACGATGATTGCTTTCATCGGCTGAGTTCTCTCATTTTGGACATACGCATCCCTCCGCCTGGTTTGTCACTGACAGTTCCAGGATAGAGGCCCCGGCGAAGCTACGGAGAAGGGTGGCGATGGGGAATGATGCCGGTATGTCAGCAAGGTTGAAGGGACGAAGACGTGCGGTGAACGCGCTGCTCGTCGACGTCGAACGATGGGCCGCTGAGCACGATGACGTCAAAGCTGTAGCGCTGGTCGGGTCCTACGCGCGCGGCGCGGAGCGTATGGCGAGTGATCTTGATCTGATGATCCTGGCCGACGACGCGAACGCGCTCGCAAATGAAGACTGGTTCGACCGGCTCCGCCCCGACGCGCGATTCATCAGAGCCGCCAACTGGGGGCCAGTCCGAGAACGACGCTTCCGCCTACGGTCCGGTCTTCTCGTCGAACTGAATTTCGCGAGCGAGAGCTGGGCCGACCTTCCGCTCGACGCGGGCACTCGACGCGTCCTCGAAGACGGCCACCGAATCCTGTACGACACCGGGCCTCTTCGCGTCGCTACGAGCGCGGGAAGAACTGCTCGATGAGCACCAAGACGGTCTTCGAGACCTTGGCCGCCGAAATAAACGCGCTGCGCGGCTCTCCCGTCGTCGCGATCGACGGCGTCGACGGGAGCGGCAAGACGACATTCACGAAAAGTCTTGCAGCACAGCTGAATGAACGCCCCGCCATTGTGATTCACGTCGACGACTTCCTCAATCCGCCGGAGATTCGCCATCGCAGAGGTCGGCTGTCACCGGAAGGCTTCTGGCTCGACAGCTACGACTACGACGCCCTCGAGCGTCATGTTCTCGCCCCTCTGAGACCGGGAGGTAACCGCGAGTACCGACCACGACGGGACAGCGACGCGTACTTGCATGCAGCCGACGGAGCCGTGGTCCTCGTCGAGGGACTCTTTCTGCATCGGGACGAATTTGCTTCCCGATGGGACTATTCGATCTTTCTCGACGTGCCCTTCGAGATCACCGCCGAGCGAATGAACCTTCGCGACGGAACGAAGGCGGATCCGGAACACCCGTCGATGAACCGTTATGTCGGCGGCCAACGTCTGTACTTCGCGGCTGCAGAGCCCTGGACCCGCGCGGACAGTGTCATCGACAATTCAGACCCGAAACTGCCTCGAATCACGACACATGCCGCCCACTAGAGTTGGCAGTCCGCATCGCCGGCCCCGCGTTTCATCGGTGCGCTGTGGATGTGAATTGGAAGGTTGCGGCATCCACGATCTCAGCGGGCGTGATGTCGATTTCGCCGTTGAGCCAGGCCGTCACCAATTCGGCCAGGCCGCCCACGAACAGTAATCCGTTGATCTCACCCTGATGGGGAGGCCAAGCTCGATCGCCGTACAAGAGCGCAGCCTCGTCGGCCACCATCTGCGCGAACCCACGCAGCGCCCCCCGCCGGTGAGTGCGCAGCGGCTCGTAAGCCACCGACTCGACCATCGCGACACGCCCTTTTCGAGGATCGTCCGTCAGGATGTTGACGAACGAAGCAATGGCGCTCCGCACGCGCTCCTCCCGTGTCCCCTCGGTCGTTCGGAGTGCAGCCATTCCGGCCACGCGCACCTCGTCGACGATTCCGTCGAAAACCTGCTGGAGGAGTTCGTCCCTGCTGGTGAAACTCTCGTAGAAATATCGCTCTGTCAGCTTGGCATGCGCACAGATGGCGGTCATGGTGGCACCCTGCCTGCCCGCGGCCGCAAACACGTCCAGTCCTGCTGCAAGCAAGCTTTCACGCCGAAGCGCGGCCCGCTGCTCACCACTCAGACCGGCATATCGACGGGGCGTGGGAGAAGCCATGAGTCGATCTTGACAGACGACGCGACTGTGACGCAGACTACCCCCATCTGACAGGCGCCACTGTCAGATGCAAACGGAAGGCAGGTACGTGATGTCGAAAATCCTGGCCGCTCCACCCATCCGGTCGCAGTTGCGTCCCATCTCAGGCAACTCGGGACTACCCGGAATAGGGCAAACTTTCGAATACATCCGCGACCCTCTCGCTCTGATGCAAAAACGCTGGGATCGTTATGGCGAAGTCTCGTGGTTCTCGATGGCCGGTAGACGGTGGGTCGCAGCCCTCGGGCCCGACGCATGCCAAGAAGTTCTCCAGAACAAAGACCGCGCTTTTGTCAACAGCGACGGGTGGTCAGTGCTCATCGGTCCCTTCTTTCACGGGGGTCTGATGCTTCTCGACTCCGAAGAGCACCTACGACAACGACGCATCATGCAACAAGCATTCACGAGATCGCGTCTCGAAAAGACCGTGGACGTGCTGAATCCCGCGATCGCCTCCGCGCTCGACGCCTGGACTCCGTCCGATGGGTTCCGCGCCTACACCGCCCTCAAAGCTCTCACACTCAACCTGGCGACCGACATCTTCATGGGCGGCGCGGAAGGGACCACTGAAAGCGAAATCGACTCTGTGAAAAAAGCTTTCGTCGATTGCGTGCAAGCTGCAACCTCGGTGATCCGTTATCGAGTTCCCGGCACCAGATGGAAGCGCGGCCTCGACGGGCGCCGAACCCTCGAAAACTTCTTCCGCCGCTACCTACCTGCGCGCCGTTCACGCGAAACCGACGACCTGTTTTCCGTTCTCTGTCACATCGAATCAGACACCGGACAGCGCTTCAGCGACGGCGAGGTGATCGATCACATGATCTTCCTGCTGATGGCCGCACATGACACCTCCACCATCACCATCTCGACAATGATGCAATATCTCGGCCAGAATCCTCAGTGGCAGAACAGATGTCGGGCGGAATCACTCGCACTGAGTACGTCGACGCCGAGCTATGCCGAACTCGACCAACTCGCCGGCTTGGACCTGGTGATGAAAGAATGCCTCCGACTCGTCGCTCCCGTGCCGGTCATGGCTCGCCGAGCGGTGTGTGACACCCAGATACAGGACCACTTCGTACCCGCTGGGACCTACGTGTCAGTGGTGCCACATTTCACTCACCACATGCCGCAGTACTGGCCCGACCCCGAACATTTCGATCCCGAACGTTTCGCGGACCACCGACGTGAAGACAAGGTGCACCGGTATGCCTGGGAACCGTTCGGTGGAGGCGTGCACAAATGCCTCGGCATGCACTTCGCCGGCGTCGAAATCAAAGCGATCATGCACCACCTGCTCACACGCTTCGATTGGCAGGTCGCGCCCGGCTACACCGCCCCTCTCAACTACATGTCCTTGCCGTTCCCCTCCGACGGACAGCCGATCGATCTGAAACCACTCACGACTTCTCATGACCGGTAGCGACCGAACAGACGTCAAGATCAACTCGCACATGACTACCGGCACAGACGCTTTCGAAATCCAGAGGAAAACATGAGCACTCGGCCCGCCCGAAACCGGCATGCACGCGCTGCTCCGAAACCAGAGGTCGTCTCAGCGGCGGAGTTCCTACTCGCAGAATCCGACGCCCATGTCTTCCGTCGCCGCTATCTCGAACTGCTCACCCACACCACAGCACCGGATGGCGCAACCGTCACGGACTACACGGTCGCCGAAAGGTATCTACTCAACTCTGCAGCAAAGAGACGTGCTGCGCGGCGCCCGGCCACTCCTTAGCCACGATCGCCGGTCGGGCAGCGCTCGCGGCGAACGTCGAGAACATCGGTACGGGGTTCACGAATTCGTCTTGGGGTAACGACGAAGAATAGAGTGCGCTGCCTGGGTGACGGTGGTGCGATCGTAGGTTTGCACGAAGTCGAAGGTCCGCTCGAGATCTGGACCGTTGTCATGAAGATCTCGCGCCGACAGCATCGCCGCATGGTGTGGTCCCAGAGTGACGACCGTCCACTCGTTGACGAGATCATCACCCGGGTCGAGCGGTGCATGTTGAACTTTACCGTCGAGCATCACGGACAGTCCGACACCGTACACACCGGCAAACCCTACGGTATCGGCGAGGTGACGCCACCGTGCTGTTGTGGATGCGGTGAAATGCTCGGCTTGTTGAAAGGTGCCCAGAACAAGCATCGAGGAACCCGATGTGGCGGCTTGCGCTTCGAGAGACTTACTCAGTTGGATCAACAGACGCTTGGTACCGCGCCGGATCCGGCTGTGAGCAGACACGATCGAGTAGGGAGTGCCCACCTCGGGGATTGGATCACTCCACACCGGACTGTCGGGCATCGCGACGACCGGTTCGGACAACAGTGAACTCGGATCGTCGACTGCGGGATACAACTCACCCGTTCCGTATGTGGCTCCGATGGTGATTGCGGCAAGACGGGACGATTCCGAGTCGACACCCTCGGCAAGGATAATCGCGTTCGATCGCTCGACGTAGGCGCCGAGCGCGTGCACCGTCGTTCCCACTTCGAAATATGCTGCCTTGGAAAGCAATTCAGCGGAAGTGATAATGATGTCGGGTTCGACCAAAGACAGAAGTGTCGCCGAGTGCCTGTCGATGCCGACACCGTCGAGTGCAATCAGACGACCGCCCGCGCGGGCTTCTCTGATCACTGCCAGAGAGTTGTGGGGATCGGTAAGCACCGATGCGCTGTCAACCGTGATGACGATCCGTTGCAGATTTCTCGTCGCTCCTTCGATACCAGGAGCGTTCAGAGCTGCTCGGGAAGCCGAGTCGACTGCCACCAGCAACGGCAGGCGATCCGCGACGGTGCATGCGAGTGCAGTACGGGACATGGCCAGTTTGTGACTGTCGAATTCCGAGCGTTGCTGCATCAATTGCGAGGCGCGACGGAGGGCATGCGCCGAACACAGAGAGGAATTGTCAGGCCCACGCAATTGCAACTCGGCGCCTGCAAGTGCGTGGTCGTCGAGGCGGCGTATCGGTGCGAACTGCATGCTTACTTCCAGACCAATCACATCGGAGAACTGGGTGATCGGAGAATTCGACGATGTCGAACCGTTGCTGGTGTCATACGCCATGGTGTGGCTCTTCACTACGAGTCGGGACCACCAAGCGTTCATGCGGCCGGACGCGTCGATGGCAGCGCCGGCTGCTCGACACCGAACGAGACTACCGCAAATCTCGGCGCAACCCGGTGACGACAACCTGATCCCGCGCCGCAAAGTGCACATCGACACGCAGATCAGACCAGATACCAAGTCAACGCGTATCGAGCACTGCTCACTTCACATCGTTCGTGGGAGTTGTTTCCGGCTCAAGCACCGAGAGCATCAGCAGTCGACGTGGCATCGCCCGCAATGAGTTCGGAGGCGCCGAGAGCCTGAAAGATCATGGAGACCGCTCGCGTCGGGGCAAACAAGCGAATGCGGTTGTTGCCACGCCCCGCAGCATCGACAACGGCATTCGCCACTCCGGACGACATGAAGGTCACGCCGGAGAGATCGACGTGAATATCGGTTCCGACCAGGAGAAGTCGGTCGAGCGCGTGCACCAATTCCACCCGCTGACCCATGTCCAATTCTCCGGCAAGTCTCAGTACCGCATACGAAGGGGTGTAGCTTTCCACGTCGATACTGTACCGATGCCCTTCTCGGCCGGCGCTGTCAAAGAGATCGAGAACATTTGCAGCTGAAGAACGTTCGTTGATCGTAGTCATGAAAGCCTCTTGTCTGGACTCGGCGTGCCCCACCGCTCGAATCAGCGATGAATCACTGTGCGTCGGATAACCAACCGTGTCGGTCACTGCGTTCCAGACGAACTCTGCCACCGGCAGGTTTCGCCGACACAACCACATCTATAACGCTAGGGTCTCGAAAACGTCACAGCGCGATATCGCACTTTTGGCGCCACCCCCGACGCACTGAACCGCTACCTCGCCTGGCCCCCGACGTGCCTGCGGGGCGACGTCTCTGCGGCGTCGACCACTGGCTTTCTCGCTCATCGGGAAGGTGGGTTCGCCGCACCACCATTCCGCAATACCTTCTGTGACATGGATAACATTGTCGACGTACTCGTCATCGGATCGGGCGCTGCCGGATCGGCCGCAGCGCTCCAAGCGCACGCCGACGGCGCATCGGTCGTGATTCTGGAAAAGAGCGGACCTGATTCCGCGGGGGGCAACACTCGACTGTCCGGCAGTGGATGGTTCGTCAACCAGGACCCCGCTGCCGCCCGAACCTTCCTGCGTTCGTTGAACGGGGAGTTCCCCGTTGCCGAGGACGTCATCGATGCCTGGGCCGAGAACACTCACGGACTGTCCGACTGGATCCGCAGTCTGGGTGCAACTGTAGCGATGACCGGCGATTTCCATTCCGCGGCAGAGTTCGCCGAACTTGACGGAAGTTCTTGTTACGCAGGGATGGACACCGTCGAAGGGAAGATGGGCAATGAACTTCTCTACCGGTTCCTCGTCTCCGCTCTCGCTGAACGCGGCGTCACAACACTATTCGACACCGAAGCCACCGGACTGCTGACGGATGAATCCGGAGCGGTGACCGGAGTCGAGATCCGTTCGGGTGAAAAGACTTCGCAGATCCAGGCACGCCGGGGCGTCATCCTTGCCACCGGAGGATTCGAAGCAAATCCGACGATGGTGCGCGACTACTTGCGTCTGGAGAATCCGAAGATCTGGGGCTCACCATCGGCAACCGGCGACGGTCACCGCATGGCACAGGCCGTGGGCGCCGATCTGTGGCACATGAACAACATGATGACCATTACGGGAATTCCCGGCGACCTCGAAAATCCGACTGGATTCTTCCTCGCACTGTGGAACGCGCACAACTATGTGTTCCTCAGCCGGGAAGGTAGACGCTTCACCGACGAGTCAGCCGAAATGCGGCATGGTCATGTGTTCAGAGAGGGTTCCTACCAACACTTTCCGGTGCAACCGATGAACGTCGTCTTCGACGAGACGATGAGGTTGGCCGGACAGCTGAGCCCCGGCCGCGACGCACTGCCCGTCGGCCACAGGGTTCTCGACGAAGGGTACGAGTGGAGCTCGGACAATCAAGCCGAGATCGACAAGGGATGGATCCTCAAGGCGGACACGCTCGCCGAACTCGCCGAGAAACTCGGACTGGACCCAACAGTCGTGGAAACGAGCGTGCGACGCTACAACGAGGCGTGCGCGGACGGCATCGACCATTCGTTCGGCCGCAATCCCGAAACTTTGGCCCCGGTGGCTACCGCTCCGTTCTACGCCGTCTCCGGGTCGCCACTGCTGGGATGGAGTAGCGGTGGGCCGCGCCGCGACGGTCATTCCCGCGTACTCGATACTGCCCGCAATCCAATTCCTGGCCTCTACGCCGCGGGCGCGGTCAGTTCCACCTACAGCGCGGCGAAGGACGGCGGATTCCACATTGCCGACGCCTTCGCATTCGGCCGTGTCGCCGGGGCCCATGCCGCCGCGCGTAAAGCTTGATATCGCCGGCCTTTCGACTGACTAGCCACGCACGATTACGTGGCTGGTCAGTTGTGGTCGATCGTCACGCAGATGAATCCTCTGCGCCGGATGAAACCGGGATTCGTACCGGGACGCTATCGTGGCAGCGCACGACGTGCTCGACTAGAGAACCCGAATCATCCGCGCCGAAGGTCTTCTGCCGATTCACACCCGAGCAGCCTTGACCTCGTCGAAGAACGCGATGACGGCTGCCTCGTTCTCCGGCGGAACAGTCAGCGATGCCCGTGGACCCGCTACCGCGATCGAGTCGTCGGCGAGCCTGTTCCCGATGGTGAGTTTCAGTCCCGACTTCGACGGTTTCGCCTTCACCGCAATGTGTTCGACATGCCAACGAGCCACTTCGCTCGTGCTCGCGGCGGTGCGGTCGAAGACCTCCACCGTGCGGTGGTCGAGGACCATCACGATGTTGGTCCCGACGGTGACTTCCAGATAGCGCCGTTCCGCCACGGTATACGCCTTTCGGTTAGGTGAAACCGACGCTACACACCGTGGCGGAACTCAGCGTGTCAAAACCTCAGCTGTTCAAGATTTCAGCTGTTCGAAACCTCAGCGGGACGAACTTCCTGCATCCACCGGCAGGGCGACCGACGTGATGTAGCGAGCCTCGTCGGAAGACAGGAACAGAGCAGCGTTCGCTACGTCCACCGGTTCGATCCACGGAATGGCGAGCATGTTCATCGTCATCGCTGCGGCAGCAAATTCTTCGCGCGTCGGGTTCTCGAGATCGGGGCGGAACTTGCCGCGCACCAACGAATTTTGAATCATGAGGGTGTCGACGTTGGTGGGATGGACCGTATTGACGCGTACGTTGTGCGGAGCCAGTTCCTTTGCCAGCGAACGCATCAGACCAACGACTCCATGCTTGGCTGCGGTGTAGTGCGCGACTCCGACCAGCCCCCGAAGTCCGGCGATGGAGCTTGTGAGTGTCATAGATCCCCCGCCCCGCGCGATCAAGTGCGGAGCCGCGACGGTCGTGGTGTGCCACACGCCGGTCAGATTGACGTCCAGCATGGTCTGCCACATCGTTTCCGACATGGTCAGGGCCCCGTCGGAGGACGTGATACCAGCTGTAGCGCAGACGATGTCGAGACCACCGAGCGTTCCGACGGCCGAGTCCACGGCACTGCGTAGTGCCTCGAGATCCCGAACGTCCACTACCGCAGATTCGACCTTTCGCCCCAGCGCCCGGATCTGCGCCACTGTCTCATCGAGATCGGCCTCCGTCGCGGGCGGCGTGACTGTGGTTTCCACCGAAGTGCACACGTCGACCGCGATGATGTCCGCGCCCTCTTCGGCAAAACGCACGGCCTGAGCCCGCCCGATTCCTCGTGCCGCACCCGTGATCAGCGCGATCTTGCCTTCCAATCGAGAAGTCATCAATTCACACTTTCTGGGTCAGGCCGGCGTCGACAACCAACTGACAGCCGGTCATGTAGCGGGACTCCGCGGATGCGAGAAACAGGACCGCATTACTGACGTCCACCGGATCGACCCAGGGAACGGGCAGCAAGTTGCGAGCGCTGAGCACTGCAGCAGCGTCTGCTTCGGTGGGATTCTCGATGTCCGGGCACAGGTTCGCGAACACTCGCTCGTTGATGATCATCGGGGTACGTACCGAACCCGGATGCACGGAGTTGACGCGGATACTCTGCGCCCCCAACTCGTTGGCCAGCGTTCTGGCCAGGCCCACCACGGAGTGCTTGGCTGCGCTGTAATGACTTGCTCCGGCAATACCTTTGATTCCCGCTGTCGAGCTGACCAGAACGACGGATCCACCGTCACCGAAGTGCGGAACGCAGGCCTTGACGGTGTGCCACGCCCCGGTCAGATTGACGTCCAGCGAGCGGTTCCACACTGCAGGATCGATGGTCCACGACGGTCCCGGCGTGTCGTACACACCTGCATTCGCGACCACGACGTCCAACCCGCCGAGTTCGGTAACGCACTCGGCCACGACGGCGGCCAGACCGTCGAAGTCCCGAATATCCGCCACACCGGTGACCGCGACACCGCCTCGATCACGCACTGCCTGAGCGGTTTCCGCCAACCCCGATTGCGCCTGTTCGACATCCAACGCGATCACGGACGCGCCTTCCTCGGCGAGCCGCTCACAGTGTGAGCGTCCCATTCCGCCGGCAGCACCCGTCACGAGCACCCGCTTGCCCTCCAGCCGGCTCATGCGTGCACCGCGCTGTTCAGCTCGAAGCCTCGGTATCCCGCTGCTGCCACGTCTGCACAGATGTCGGAATAGACACCGAAGCCTCCGATGAAGGGCATGAATATCCTCGGCTTTCCCGGGATGTTGGCTCCCATGTACCAGGAGTTCGCGGATGGGAACAATGTTGCCGACGCCCGGCGTGAGCACTCCTCGAGCCAGTTGTCCACGGCTTCGGCACTCGGCTCGATGGTGTCGATGCCCGCCGAATCGAGGTGGTTGATCGCGTCGGCGATCCAGTCGACGTGCTGTTCGGCAGCGAGAATCATGTTGGACAGCACACTCGGGCTGCCCGGGCCGGTGACGATGAACAGGTTCGGGAAGCCGTGAACTCCCAAACCAAGATAGGTTCTCGGACCCGCATGCCAGTTCTCTCGCAAGGTCTCGCCGTTGCGGCCACGGATCTCGATGCGATCGAGTGCCCCGGTCATCGCATCGAAACCGGTGGCGAACACCAATGCGTCGAGTTCGTAGTGCGAGTCGGTCGTCTTGATCCCGGCCTCGTCGATTGCCTCGATCGGTGCGCTCTTGAGATCGACCAGGCTCACGTTGTCACGGTTGTAGCTCTGGTAGTAGTCGGTGTCCGTCACGATCCGCTTGGTCCCGATGGGGTGGTCGTTCGGGATCAGCAGGTCGGCGATGGCCTGATCTTCGACCACCGATCTGATCTTGGCCTCGGCAAATGCGGCCGCCGTCGCGTTGGCGTCGATGTTGCTGGTCTGGTCGGCGAAGGTTTTGGCGAACAGGACACCGCCGAGCTTCCACCGCTCCTCGTAGGCCGCGTTTCTCTCGGCCTCGGATACCTCGAGCGCGCTGCGAGGATCCGAAACGAACGGAGATCCACCGCCACTGCGCTTGGACAGCGCTCGACGCTCGGCGTAGTCGGCCTTGATCTCTGCGCGTCGTTTGTCATCGAGAGGCGTGTTTCCCGCCGGCACACTGTAATTCGCGGACCGCTGGAACACGAAGAGGTGATCGGCCTGCTCGGCGATCAACGGAACGGACTGGATGCCCGACGATCCGGTGCCGATCACTCCCACTCGCTTGCCGGTGAAATCGACGCCCTCGTGCGGCCAGAAGCCGGTGTGGAAGACCTCACCGCCGAAAGTCTCGCGACCTGCAATGTTCGGAACGTTCGCGGTCGAGAGGCTGCCCGTGGCGCACACCACGAACCGCGAGGTGACGTCATGACCACCGTCGGTGTGCACTCGCCACGTCGACGAGTCCTCGTCGAACTGTGCGCTCAGGACACGGGTATCGAAAGTGAACCCACTGCGTAGGTCGAAGCGATCGGCGACGTGATCGAGGTAGGACAGGATCTCCGGCTGCGCGGCGTACTTCTCGCTCCAGTCCCAATCCTGTTGCAACTCTTCGGAGAACGAGTAGGAGTAGTCGAAACTCTCGACATCGCAGCGTGCGCCCGGGTAGCGGTTGAAGTACCACGTGCCGCCCACTCCGGAGCCCGCCTCGAAGCCGTGGACACGCAGCCCCTGCTCGCGAAGTCGGTGCATGGCGTACATGCCGGCGACGCCGGCGCCGATGACTACGACGTCGAGTGGTGCGGTGGAGAAGTCAGGATCGGTCATGGTGGCCACGCTACGAGTGGGTTGAATGGTAGAGGAACAGGTTCTCCCGCTGGGTGGGCGGAGCCTCCACCCCATGACGCTGGGTGGGCGGAGCCTCCACCCCATGACGCTGGGTGGGCGAAGCCTCCACCCCATGACACTGGGTGGGCGAAGCCTCCACCCCATGACACTGGGTGGGCGGAGAGCGCTGTGTCCACCGATCGGGGGACAGCGATGTCGTCCAGCACTCGGACCCGTAGGTGGACAGACCCGAAGGGATTTCGGGGCCATAGTTGTCTCATCACAGAAACACTCGGTCACCGAGACCGACAAATCGAGGAGAACATGATGAGCACCAACACAATTCGACCTGAAGCACTTTCCTTCTCCGGCCTCAGCATGGCAGCTCTGGTTGCCCGCTCCGCCGGTGCGAACACGGTGAAGTCGATGACCGACACATCCGTCACGACGGCGATGATCAGCAATTCGGGTCGCGGGGCCCTGTATCTGGTCGACGCATCCAACCCGAACGGCGACTGGGTCGTCCCGCCGGCGGACTACATCCTCCCCAACATGAACGTGAACGTTGTGGCCACGAGCAAGAACCAGAACGACTTCCCCATCGTGCTCACGTACCGCTCCGACGACGGTGGGGTGTTTGTCTTCAGTGCTACCAACTCGAAGACCAGGGCGGATGCCGGAGGTACGTACGCCCCCGACAGCCACGACGTCACGGTGACGATGACCTCGGGTTACCCGGCCATGAACGTCACGTACGTGCTTCGGTGACGCTTGCTCACTCCAACAATCCCTGCCGCATTGCAGCGGCGACGGCGGCGCCTCGATCGTTGACTCCGAGTTTCTCGTAGAGGCGCTGCACGTGGGTTTTGACGGTGGAGGGCGCAAGAAAGAGTTGTGAGGCAATGGCCGGGATGCTGGCGCCCTGCGCGATCAATCCGAGAACCTCGCGTTCGCGCGCGCTGAGCGTCGGACCGGACGGTTCACTACGACGCCGAACCTCTCCTACCAATCCGGCGGCGATACTGGGCGGCAACACATCTCGTCCCGCAGCACAGTCGAGCACGGCACTCACGATCTCGGCGCGAGTGGATTCCTTCGGCAGGAATCCGGCAGCACCGGCTTGCAGGGCCTGGTACACGACAGACGATTCGTCGTGAGCGCTGAGCAGAAGCACACGCGTCGGAAGCTCGTCTCGAACGACTGCGGCGGCGACCTGAGTTCCATCCAGGTGCGGCATCCGGAAGTCGAGCAGCGCGACCTGCGGGCGTAGTTCGCGGATCATTGCGAGCGCTGCTGCGCCGTCGTCGGCCTCGCCCAGGACGTCGATGCTGTCACTGCCGGTCAGAGCCCGAACCACGCCCTCACGGAACAGTGGGTGATCGTCGCCGACCACCACGGAAACCTTGCCGGCCAGCGGCTTCGTGCCTTCGCGCATTGCTCACTTTCTCACGCCCGTACCAGCAATGCGAGCACTTACGTCTCCCCCGATCGGGGGACAAGAGATTCAACCCCGCCACGGCCCCGTCGGCGGACATACTGCAGCACTCATTCGCGACAAGATTGATTCATCGCCGAGAACGGCAACCACACACCATCCCAGGAGCAGACATCATGCGTACCAACACCACTCGCTTCGTAGCAGTCACCGCAATCGCCCTCGCTGTCGGCGGAACCGCACTGGGAACCGCAGCGATCGCCAACGCCGGCACCATGCCCACCGACGGCCCGACGGTTGCCATGACCATCACCAACAACACCGACAACCCGATGCTGCTGGACAGCGCGTCCAACCCCTACGGACAGTGGATCAACGGCCCGCGCTCCTACCTGGCCCCGCACACCACCGAGATCGTCACCGCCTACAGCAGCGATCCCCGCGGTATCGGTGTCGACGTCACCTACAACGTCGCCGACGGCGTCCAGACGGTCATGGCTGCCAACAACTACGTCGGCAACCCCACCCTCGACGGGACTCGCATCATCGGCGACCCGACGCACGTCATCCTCACCGACTACATGGCCACCGGCTACCCCACGATGAACGCCTCCTACGACGTCTTCACGCAGAACTGAACCAAGCGTTGATGCAACCACGAACTTGATCCGCTACGGCCCACGACCCGGTATCCGCATGGATGTCGGGACGTGGTGTGCGCTGACCAGCTCAGACGCGTTCGACCAACACGCAGCGGGCGCCACTGAAGATCGTGGGCATGCACTTGTTGCAGTGGATGCACAGTGATTGGGTATCGGATTCGGCCGCGATCCGATTGATCAGATCCGGTTCTCTGAGCAGCGCCCGTGCCATGGCGACGAACTCGAACCCTTCCGCCATTGCGGTATCCATGCCCGCTTTGTCCGTGACACCCCCGAGCAGCACGAGCGGCAACTTCACCGCAGCACGAATCTGCCGAGCCTCTTCCAGCATGAACAACGGCTTGTACGGATAGGTATGCAACATGCTCTTACCCACCAATTGCACACCGAGTCGAACAGGTTGCGGCATCGCGGCGGCGAACTCGCGGATCGGCGCATCGCCCTTGAACAGGTACATCGGGTTGAGCAGTGAACTGCCCATCGTCAACTCGAGCGCGTCGACGCTTCCGGATGCTTCGAGCCACTGCGCCACCTGGATTGCTTCGTCCACCCAGAATCCGCCTGGCACACCGTCGTCCATGTTCAGCTTGGCCAAGATCGCGATCTTGTCACCGACGGCATCGCGCACACTGCGTGCAGTTTCGAGTACGACGCGAGCCCGGTTCTCCAGCGATCCGCCGTAGGAGTCCTTACGACGGTTGAGTTTCGGGCTCAGGAACGAGCTCGCGAAATAGTTGTGACCGAAGTGGATCTCGACGGCGTCGAATCCTGCCTCGACGGCAAGTCGCGCAGCGCTCCCGTGCGCGGCCGCAATTCTGATGATGTCCGCTGTCGTGGCAGTGCGAATCATCCTCATGCTCAACGGATTGAACGAACTCGACGGTGCCAGCGCGGGCAGTCCGGTCGACTTCTGATTCGCCACGGGACCGGCATGGCCGAGCTGCGCCGACGCAGCAGCACCTTCGGCGTGAATGGCATCGGTGAGCCGCCGAAGCCCGGGGAGGGCATCGGGCCGCATCCAGAGCTGGCCGTATTCGGTGCGCCCTTCCGGTGCGACGGCGCAATACGCGACGGTGGACATCCCGACTCCGCCGGCGGCTGGGCGACGATGGAACTCGATCAGCTCGTCGGTGACCAGGGCGTCGGGAGTTTTGCCTTCGAATGTCGCGGACTTGATGATTCGATTTCGAAGGGTCACCGGGCCGAGCTTCGCCGGGGCGAGCACGTCGGGAGCAGTGGTCATCGAGTTTGCCTCTCGCGGGAGTTGTTTGCAGGACGGTAGATCGATGGCCCCGAGCCGGCTAGGGCCCGTGCCACGGAGCGGGAAACGGCTTCAGCCCGGCCGAGGTGGCCGGGCTGAAGCCGTCATTGCCGTTCAGACGCGTCCGAAATACGCATCCTTGAGCACTGCCAGGTCGTCGATGTCCTTGGCGTCGGCGTCGAGAACCACCTTGCCGATGTCGAGGACCGTCACATGATCGGCGACGCTCATCGCGGCCTCGACTGCCTGCTCGACCAGTAGAACAGCCAGGCCGGTTTCCTTGAGTTGTTGGACGCGGTCCATCACCTCACCGACGATCACGGGAGCGAGACCGCCCGAAGGTTCGTCGAGAAGGAGCAACCTAGGCTGCGCCATCAGCGCTGCGCCGATCGCGAGCATCTGCTGCTGACCGCCCGACATGGAACCGGCGGGAAGCGAACGCTTCTCCCCCAGGATCGGGAACATCTCGTACATCGATTCGACGGATTCCATAAGCTCGCCGCGCTTTGCCTTGCGGGTGTACCCGCCCAGCAGGAGGTTCTGCTCGACGGTCTGCTTGTGGAAGACCCGCTTGCCCTCCTGCACGTACGCCATCCCCTGTCGTACCCGTTTGTGCGCGGGGACTCCGGTGATGTCGGCGCCGTCCATCTCGACGGTTCCGGAGGCCACCTTGTTGAGGCCGGACAGGGCACGGAGCGTGCTCGTCTTGCCTGCGCCGTTGCGTCCGAGCAGGGCGGTCACCTGACCGGGATAGACGTCGAACGAGACATCCCAGACGACGCGCAGATCGCCGTACCCGGTCTGCAAGTTTCGGACCTTCAGAATCGGTTCCATCACTTCACCTCACTGGTCTGATGGTCTACCGCGCCGATTTCTTCGAGAAGTGCTTCTTCGTCACCGGACTTGACTCCGAGGTACTCGCTCAAGACGCGTGGGTGATGTTCGATGGTTGCCGCATCGCCGGTGGCGATCACCTGCCCTTGCGCCAGCACGACTATCTCGTCGGCCAGCGAGAGGACGAGGCGGAAGTTGTGCTCCACCAACACCACTGTCGCCCCGGCATCTCGCAGTACCCGGATCAGATCTGCCAGGCGTTCGAGTTCGTCCTCGTCGAGTCCGGATGCCACCTCGTCGAAGAGGACGACCCTCGGTTCGGCGATGACGGCGCGAGCAACCTCGAGCATGCGACGCATCCCCAGGGGCAGCGACGTCGCGATCTCGTTGCGCAAGTGCGACATCCCCACGAGTTCGAGGACACGCTCGGCCTCGACGATGTCGGCCTTCGCGATCCTGCGGAAGCTGGGCAGGCGAAGCACAGCCGACGCCATCGACGCTCGGTGCACCGAATAACGTCCGGATGCAACAGCTTCCAGAACCGTGATGTTTTCCGGAATCGTCGGAGTTTGGAACGTGCGCGCCACACCCACGCGCGCCACCTTGTGCGGCGACGACTGCGAGACCACCGTGTCACCGATCGTGATCACGCCCGCATCTGCGGTGTAGAAGCCGCAGATCATGTTGAGCATGGTCGTCTTACCCGAACCGTTGGGCCCGATCAACGCGGTGACCTTACCGGCCTCTGCGGTCAGGGTTGCCGCATTGAGCGCCTGGTTGCCACCGAACGCTTTGGACACTCCGTCGACCACCAACCGTGCTCCGTTGATCGGCGCCAGTTCCGGTGTCCCACCGCTGTTTTCCTTTGCAGTGACTACGCCCAGGCCGGCCTTGCGATCGAGTTTCGAGACGATCGCTCGCCCGACCTTGGTCAAACCCCCGGAGAGAAGCACACCGCCGATGATCAGGAAGCCGCCATAGAAGATCAGCGAATACTCCTGGAACGCCGTCGACTGGTTGGGACCGAGCTGCATGATCGCGGCACCGACCACGGCGCCGTACACACTTGCCGCACCGCCGAGGATCGACGCCGCCAGAACTGCTGTGGCAAAGGTGAACCCGAAGGCTTCCGGCGAGATGAACAGGTCGGTGTTGGCGAACAGCGCACCCGCCAGACCGGCGGGGAACGCACCGATGGCATAACCGAGCAGCTTCATCCGGAACACCGATACACCCTGCGACGACGCCAGAACCGGCGACTGCTTGAGCGTGCGGAACGCGATGCCGTGCCGCGAGACCACCAGGTTACGCATCACCGCGAACCAGAGCACGGTCACGACGACGACCACCATGTAGTACTGCTGGGTGTCGAGTTCGGAACCGAAGAACGTCGGCGGCTCCATACCGGTGAGGCCGTTTCGGCCGCCGGTCTTGCCACCGAAGATCGCCAGTACGTCCGGTACCAGCAGAACCAGGAAGAACGACGTCATCGCCAGGGACCAGTTGCCCAGGCGCAGACCGGGAACACCGGTCAGGATTCCGACCGCCAGTGCCACTGCTCCGGAGGCAGCAAGCTGAAGCAGAATGTCGGTGTGACCTGCCTGGGACATCAGACCCGCGGTGTAGGCACCGGCCGCGTACATCGCTGCCTGGCCGAGTGCCAGTTCACCGGCAAAGCCGAGGCTCAAGTTCAGGCCACTGACCACAAGTGCCAGGATGCAGGCCAATTGAATCTGACGTGATGTCGACAGGTCGAGTCCCATCACGGGCAGCAGCAGGATCACCACGGCCAGGACGAGTGGGATGATCCAGCTCGGTAGGGAACGGAAAGTCCGCCACGCACTTACCATCTCACACCACCCGTTCTCGGACATTGCCGAACAGTCCAGCCGGTTTGACCATCAAGATGACGATCAGCACCGTGAAGACGGCGATATTGCTGTACTGACTTCCCGCCCACAGGGCGGTGAACGATTCCACCAGGCCGACGGTCAGACCGCCGATCAAAGCGCCAGGCAGAGAGCCGAACCCGCCGATCGCCAACGCCACGAATCCCTTGAGGGCCAACGCTGCACCCAACGTCGCAACTGCAAACGTCTTGGGGCCGACGAAGAGTCCGAGGACACCGGCCAAGGCACCCGAGAAGGCAAACGCTCCCAGTGCCAACCGTCGTACGTTGACTCCTCGCAGCATCGCCGCTTCACGATCCTCGGAGATGCCGATCAGAGCCAGACCCGTCATCGTTTTCTTCGAGACGTAACTCAACCCGACGACCAGTGCGATCGCCGCAACCAGCAGAGCGATCTCGACCGGGTAGGTACGGCCGCCGAGCAGGGTGATCGGTTCGTTCGATCCGAAGAACGGAACCGTGAGAGGTTCACTACCCCAGATCAATTGAGTGGCGCCGTTGAGCAGAGTTGCGACACCCAACGTCGTGACCAACTGGTTCTGGTGATCGGCCACCGGTCTGATCGCGACGATCTCCTCGACCGAGGCGAGGAGCATCACGGTCACGGTAGCCATGACGGCCACCACGAGAACGGGGAGTTTCAGGGTCACCAGACCCGTGTAGGCGACAAAGGTGCCCACCATCATCAGCTGAGCTTGAGCGAAGTTGAATGTGTTGGAGGAAACGAAAACGATGTTGTACCCGATGGCAACCAGCACGTAAACCGCGCCGAGCGCCAATCCGGACCACAGAATGGTCATGACGCAGCCGGGTTTCCGAACTGACCGTTGAGGATCTTCGTCGGGCTGATGAACTTCAGCTCGCTGGTGTCCGGGTTCGGGCCGTGGTTGTCGGAGCTGAAGTTGTAGCGCGAGAGGAAGGCGGTCTTGGCATTCTCCTGGACCTCAGTGGTTTCCAGTGCTTCGGCGAGCTTCTTCGGATCGCTCGAACTGCCGACCTTCTCCGCTGCCGCCGCGACGAGGGGGAATGCGTCGTAGTTGTCCGCGAGGATCAGCGTCGACGGGATGGAGCCCAGCGAAGCCATCGTGTCCACCATAGTGTTGACGAGTGCGTTGTTCGGATCGAACACCGTGCTGCTGAACACCTGCGTCACCAGGTTCTTCACCTGCGGGGTGCCGAGCACACCGGCCGGCGGATCATTCGCGATCAGGTTGGTGGCAGACACCGAGGTGTTTCCGACCAGCGGCACGTCCCAGCCGAGTCGCTCGAGGCTTTGCAACACGTATCCGAGAGGAGCGCCGTACGCATCCAAGGCGATTGCCGCGGCACCCGAATTCTTGAGCGACTGCAACTGCGCCGTCATGTCCAAAGCGGCGGCGTCGTACTCCTCGTTACCGGCGGCCTTCAGACCTGCGGATTGCAAAGCACTGGTCATTTCTTCGCCGAACAGCTCACCGTAAGCGGTGCTGCCGTGCAAGACTCCGACGCTGCTGTAACCCTTGGACTTCGCGTACTCGGAAATTCCGCGAGCGGTATCGGTCGCACCCGGAGCCAGATCGAAGTTGAGCGGGAACTTCGAGGGGTCCGTCGAATCGGGCGAGGGAGCCATGCTCATCGAGAGAATGTTGTTCTGCTTGAGGATCGGCAGAACCGCAGCCGCGATCGACGACGGACCCGAGTTCAGGTAGAGGTCAGGCTTGTTCCCCGAATTGATGGCTTCGCGCAGCTTGGTGACGGCGATGGTTGCGTCACCCGCGTCGTCCACCGTAGTGAGCTCGATCTGACGGCCACCGATCCCCCCGGCTTCGTTCTGGACCTGAACGCCCGCCTTGGTGGCGAGCAGCGAGGTCTGCGAATTAGCCGCGAGGACTCCCTGTGCGCTGATCCCGCCGGTCAGCAGCACACGGTAGGGCGAGTCCGCACCTCCGTCGGACTCCGAAGAACCACTGCACCCTGCAAGAGCCAGAGCCGTCACGGCAACTGCCGCAACAAGAATGGGCCGACGATTCATGTCTGCACTCCTAGAACACATGTATGCACCGAACGTCAGGCGAATACCTGACGAAAGAATGATCGGCCGGTGGACGTGCCTGATTTCGAGCACCAGCCAACCAAGCACCCGCTTGATGATCTAGCAAGCAGTTGCTTGGGATGGAGCATAGAATGTGATCTGGATAACGTCAAACGCTGAAAAGTGGAGTCATGGAAGCGGACGCTATGCACATTGAGGCGGCGTCGACAGATCTCTTCCCGCTGGGTGGAAACGCCGAAACGGCTCCACGCCCTGGCGGATTCGACGAAATGAATCCGACAGGGCGTGGAGCCGTTTGTGTAAAGGTCCGACTATCGCTGGTTGCGGGGCTTCCAGACCACCAACGCGTTGTTGCGCGGAATCGGCACGAGATCCCGGCGATAGCCCGCATGGACTTTCGCGATCTCCTCGGCCAATTCGCGGACGCGATGCTGCAGAGCCTCGACCTGGTTGGTCAGTTCGATGATTCGTTTGATTCCGGCAAGGTTGACTCCCTCGTCCTGCGAAAGCCGTTGTACTTCACGAAGAAGCGCAACATCGCGCGGGGAGTAGCGTCGTCCGCCACCGGTGGTTCGATGCGGGGTGACCAACCCGAGTCGGTCGTAGTTACGCAAAGTCTGCGCGTGCATTCCGGCCAACTCGGCTGCCACCGAGATCACGAAGATCTGAGCGTCAGGATCGACCGTCGCATCCCATTGATTCTGCGGTCGCTCTGTCATCATGCACCGGCCCACCCGGCCCGTGGATCGAACCCGCTCGCCTTCTCGGCTTCGAGATAGGTTTTCAGCGCTTCGATCGCCGGGTCGTCCAACTTCTGCGGAACGGATACCTTGACCGTGACCAGAAGGTCACCGGCACCGTCCGGCCGCTTGGGGATACCGCGTCCGCGAACTCGCAGAATGCGTCCGTCCACCGTTCCAGCCGGAACCTTCACTCCGACACGGCCTTCCAAAGTCGGCACGGACAGTGTCGTTCCCAGCACCAGCTCGCCGTAGCTCACCGGAACCGTCAGTGTCAGGTCGTCGCCGTTGCGTCCGAAGACACTGTCCGGCTTGACGCGGATGTTGACGAACAGGTCGCCGGCCGGAGCGCCGCGGAGTCCCGCTTCGCCCTTGCCCTTGAGTCTGATCTTCTGACCGTCGCTCACACCGGCAGGCACGCGAACCGTGATGGTCCGTGTGCGATTGGTGACTCCGCTACCGTGGCAGTCTTCACACGGCGAGTCGATGATCGAGCCGGTTCCCCGGCAATCGTCACACGGCTCACTGAATCCGAAGGCGCCCTGGTTCCGGCTGACCACGCCGGTTCCGTTGCAATGTGGGCACACTCGCGGGCTGGTGCCTGGCTTTGCGCCGCTGCCGTGACACGTGGTGCACGACGTAGGGCTGGTCAGACGAAGAGGGACGGTGACACCGAGCGCTGCTTCACGAAAGGCGAGCGTCGTCTCGGTCTCGAGATCCTTGCCTCGACGCGGGCGGTTGGGCGCAGCTGTTCGCTGGCCCGCTCCCCCGCGGTTGAACAATCCGCCGAAGATGTCTCCGAGACCCGAGTCCTGCCCACCGGCCCCGCCGCCGAACAGGTCGTTGATGTCGAAACCACCAGCGCCGGGGTTGAATCCGCCGCCGCCCTGCGCGCGGGGGCCGAAGCCGCCGCTGGCAAAGAGGCGCCGAGCCTCGTCGTACTCCTTGCGCTTGTCCGGATCAGACAGAACGGCATGAGCTTCACTGACGGACTTGAAACGCTCTTCGGCCTTCGCATCGTCAGGGTTGGCGTCGGGATGAAGATCCCGAGCCAGCTTGCGATACGCCTTCTTGATTTCGTCGGCCGTCGCGGTGGACGAGACGCCCAGCTCCTTGTAGAAGTCCTTCTCGATCCACTCCCGTTGACTCACTGGGCGTCTCCTCCTCTCACTCTTACTTCGCTTCTTGTTCTGAACCGTCTGCAGGCTTGTCGCCTACCCGGTCCGTCACGGCCACCATTGCGGTCCGAAGGACCCGGTCGCCGAGCTTGTATCCCTTGCGCATGACCGTCCCGAGTACCGGATCGTGGCCTTCGCCTTCATGTTGCACCGCTTCGTGGAGTGCGGGATCGAAATCGTCACCCTCGCTACCGAAGTCGGTCAAACCCAGACCCGTCAGAGTCGTGTTGAGTTTGTCTGCGAGTGCACGCAGTGGACCCGATTCGAGGTCACCGTGTGCCCGAGCGCGATCCAGGTCGTCGAGAATTCCGATGAGCTCGGTGATGACCGAAGCCCGCGCGGTTTCCTTGATGACCTGCTTGTCACGCTCGACGCGACGACGGTAGTTGGTGAACTCCGCCTGAAGTCGCTGCAGATCCGCAGTCCGTTCGGCGAGCTGATCGGTGGCGGATGCTTCCTCCACGATCGACTCTGCTTCCTGAACTACCCCTGTGTCTTCCGAGTCGAGCGGCGGCAGGGATTCCCCCGCCGCCTCTCCCTGTGCACCGGTCTCGGGGTCGACCGGGTTGTTCTCGGGGTTGTCCGAGGTCACTTCTTGTCCGAGTCGGTGGGCTCGTCGACAACCTCGGCGTCGACGACGTCGTCGTCAGTGCCTGCGCCGTCGGTGTTTCCGGCCTCGTTTGCAGCGGAAGCCTCGTAGATGGCCTGGCCCAGAGCCTGCGACTCGGTGCCCAGCTTCTCCACTGCGGTCTTCACTGCAGCGATGTCGGTGCCTGCCAGGGCGTCGTTGACGTCCTTGACCGCTGCCTCGACCTTGGTCAGGATCTCCTCGGAGACCTTGCCCGCGTTCTCACCTTCACGCTGCTCCTTGACGAACTTCTCCGTCTGGTGGACCAGCGACTCGGCCTGGTTGCGAACCTCTGCCTCTTCGCGACGGGCCTTGTCTTCCTCGGCGTGAGCCTCGGCGTCCTTGACCATGCGCTCGATCTCTTCCTTGGACAGACCGGAGCCGTCCTGGATCTTGATCGTGTTTTCCTTGCCGGTGCCCTTGTCCTTCGCCGTCACGTGCACGATGCCGTTGGCGTCGATGTCGAAGGTGACCTCGATCTGCGGAACGCCACGCGGGGCGGGCGGCAGATCGGTGAGCTCGAAGGAGCCGAGCAGCTTGTTGTGCGAAGCGATTTCGCGCTCACCCTGGAAGACCTGGATCTGCACCGAAGGCTGGTTGTCGTCAGCGGTGGTGAAGGTCTCGGAACGCTTCGTGGGGATCGTGGTGTTGCGCTCGATGAGCTTGGTCATCACGCCACCCTTGGTTTCGATGCCGAGGGAAAGCGGCGTGACGTCGAGGAGCAGAACGTCCTTGACCTCACCCTTGAGCACACCGGCCTGGAGTGCGGCGCCGACGGCGACGACCTCGTCCGGGTTGACGCCCTTGTTGGGCTCACGGCCACCGGTCAGTTCACGAACCAGATCGGAGACGGCCGGCATACGGGTGGAGCCACCGACGAGCACGACATGGTCGATGTCCTTGACGGCGATTCCACTGTCCTTGATCACTGCCTGGAACGGCGCACGAGTGCGATCGAGCAGGTCCGAGGTGATCTTCTGGAACTCGCTGCGGGTGAGCTGCTCGTCCAGGAAGAGCGGGTTCTTGTCCGCGTCGACCGTGATGTACGGGAGGTTGATGGAGGTGCTCTGCGAGCTGGAGAGCTCGATCTTCGCCTTCTCCGCAGCCTCACGCAGACGCTGCAGGGCCATCTTGTCCTTGGTCAGATCGATGCCGTTCTGAGCCTTGAACTTGTCGACCAGCCAAGCGACGACGCGCTCGTCCCAGTCGTCGCCACCGAGGTGGTTGTCACCGGAGGTTGCGCGAACCTCGACGACACCGTCGCCGATTTCGAGCAGGGAGACGTCGAAGGTGCCGCCACCGAGGTCGAAGACCAGAATGGTCTGCTCGGTGTCACCCTTGTCGAGTCCGTATGCCAGTGCAGCCGCGGTGGGCTCGTTGACGATACGAAGGACGTTGAGGCCGGCGATCTGGCCGGCTTCCTTGGTTGCCTGACGCTGTGCGTCCTCGAAGTACGCGGGGACGGTGATGACGGCGTCGGTGATGTCTTCGCCGAGGTAAGCCTCCGCGTCACGCTTGAGCTTCATGAGCGTGCGGGCGCTGATTTCCTGCGGCGTGTACTTCTTGCCGTCGATTTCCACGTTCCAGTCAGTGCCGATGTGGCGCTTGACGGAGCGGAGGGTGCGGTCGACGTTCGTGACTGCCTGGTTCTTCGCGGGCTGACCGACGAGAACCTCGCCGTTCTTGGCAAATGCGACCACCGAGGGGGTGGTACGTGAGCCTTCGGCGTTGGCGACCACTACTGGCTCGCCGCCCTCCAGCACTGCAACTACCGAGTTGGTCGTACCGAGATCGATACCGACTGCACGAGCCATAGTGTTCCTACCTTTCGTTCTGCGGTTCTCTGCCCGAGTGGTTGATCTCGAACATGACCGCGAGTTTTTCGCTTGGTGAGCGTCCTCCGCTCAAGTTTGCCTCCGACCGTGGCCGAGAGTCAACTTGAAGTTGAGCCGAGGGCGCTCAAGCTTGTCGAAATGGTCAACTACAGCCCACGTAGATTTGTTCCCGCCTTCCCCGAAAAGCCGAAAAAGTGCGCCACATCACTTCCGCATCTCTCCGAATGGCTACGATCGGCCGGTGACCGATCCCGACAATTCTCCCGCTCGACCTCCTCGCCCGTCACCTCCACGCCCGGCACCCGAGCGACCCGACGTCTCGGTTCGGCCGCTCCGACCTGCAGCGAGCGACGAGACACCCAAAGCCGTGACATTGTCCACCTCTGCCTGGATCGGCTCGTTCGTCGTCCTGGCCGGAATCGCCGGAGTGGTAGTCACCAGCCTCGACGACGTCCGGTCGGCTCTCGAAGAATCGACTGCGCGCGACAATCCCGGATACTCGTCCACCGACATCTCCGATGCCGTGACCGTCGTACTCGCCGGCAGCGGCGGCGGCGCTCTCGTCCTGGTCCTGCTCGCACTCATGAGCCTTCAACTCCTCCGCGCACGCAAGAACGCCGGGCGGGTGATGACGGCGATCGTGGGAGTCGTGAGCATCGCGGCCGGACTCGGCTTCATGTCTCTGGTCGACGGCGCAGCAGACATCGGCGCCGGAGTTCTGAGATGGGGTCCGATTCTCTACTGCGCCCTGGTCGCGGTGGCGGCGATCGCTCCGTTCGCTCCCGGTGTCAGCACCTGGCTGCGGGGACGCCGATGAAGGTTCACGTACAACTGGACTCCGCGCCGGGCGCGGGCGCTGCTCGTAGCCGTGAACTCGCGGAGACCGGCGCCGGTGGCCTGTTCACGTTCGAGGGACCACACGACGTGTTCTTCCCGCTCGTCGAAGCAGCATCGGCCGTCGACCTCGACCTGATGACCAACGTCGCCATCGCATTCCCCCGCAGTCCCATGCATCTGGCGCATTCGGCCAACGACCTGCAGTTGCTCAGTCGCGGCCACTTTCGACTGGGTCTCGGATCGCAGATCAAACCGCACATCGAAAAACGCTACAGCGCAACGTGGTCGCGTCCGGCGGCCCGCATGAAGGAGACGGTCGCAGCGGTCAAGGCGATCTTCACTGCGTGGGAGAACACCTCGACGCTGAACTTCCGCGGCGAGTTCTTCACCCACACGTTGATGCCTCCGACGTTCGATCCCGGCCCCAACCCCTATGGGCCGCCGCCCATCCTGATGGGTGCGCTCGGACCGGTGATGACCAGGACGGCTGCCGAGGTGGCCGACGGACTACTGGTCATGCCGTTCCACACGCAACGTCATTTCCTCGAACGAACACTTCCGGCCGTCGATGCCGGTCTTCGCGAATCCGGCCGCACCCGAGACGAATTCACGATCATCCCGCAGGTCATCGTCGGCGTCGGCCGCGGCGACGATCAACTTGCCGCGGCCGCCAGAGGCGTCCGAGCCCTGCTCTCGTTCTACGGTTCGACGCCCGCATACCGTCCGGTGCTCGACGTCGAAGGGTGGGGCGAGGTCCAACCGGAACTCAATGCCCTGTCGAAGCGAGGTGGCTACACCGAGATGGCGTCGCTGATCACCGATCCGATGCTGACCACACTCGCCGTCGTCGGCACTCCCGAAGAGTGCGCCACCGAGATTCGGCGGCGGTTCGGCGAACATGCCGACGAAGTGTGCTGCTATTTCCCCGGTTACGACGTAGAACCGTCAGACGTGGCGTCGATGATCTCGTCTCTCACCTGAACCCGGTCGAACTTCTTGATCAGGCCCCCAAGGTACGGGCCAGCTCGGTCAACGATTCCCGGGCAGCACGCAGGCTCGCGTCACCCTGCTCGATCAGAGGTGCCATTGCCGGAATACGTTGCGCCAAAGTCAGTTCCGCGGTGATGACGGAGACATCCATTCCCATCGACACCCCGAGCACCTGAACGAGTGGCGGGACGGTGTGATCGTTGGCCTCGTTTCCCGAGCCCGGCGCATAGGTGTTTCCGCGGCTGGAGACGATCACCACCGGCTTACCTGCCAGAGGCTGAGTACGCGTGTCGAAAGGGACCGTAGTCCCCAGGACGTGTACGTAGTCGATCCACGCCTTCAACGTGGACGGGATCGACCAGTTGTACATCGGCGCACCGATCACGACGACGTCTGCAGCGGTAAGTTGCTCGATGACCCGAGCCTGGAGTGCTTCCGCGGCGGGATCCGGAATCTCGCCCTCGACTCGCAAGCGTGGTGCATAGTGCAGGGCCGCGTCCGCGAGGTGCGGCAAGGGATCCCGGTGCAGGTCCAACGTCACCGTCGTGTGATCCGGACTGTTCTTCGACCACTGCTGAGCGAACAGTGCGGTCAGATCACGTGAGGTCGAGTGGTGGAGTTCGGCGGACGAATCGATGTGAAGTAGCTGTGGCATCCCTCATCACTACCAGAGCGCGCTCAACTCTTCTCCGCGGCTAGATCGGATTCCGCCGCGTACTGCGCCAGCAGGACTCGTTCGCGCTCGCGACGCGGATAGAAGAACGTCACCACCGCGGCACCGGCACACACGATGATGATCGCCGCGATGTAGGCGTTTGTATCCCCGTCCAGGAAGGCGTTTTTGGCGGCGGTCATGATTTGCTCCGCGTATTGCGGGTAGCGTTCCGCGAGAACTTCGGCGCTGGAGAAGGATTTGGTGAGCGCGGCCTGAGTTTCGGGAGTCACTTCGGATGCGTTCGGCGAGGACGAGATCGCATTTCCCAACGATTTTGCGTACCCGGCCGTGAGTATTCCGCCGAGAATCGACTGCATGATGGCGCCGCCCAGGTCGCGTTGCAGGTCTGAGGTTCCCGACGCCATACCAGCGCGGTGCACGGGAACGGATCCGGTCAGCGAACGCGATGCCGGTGTGCCGGCCAGACCGACGCCGATGCCGACAAGCGCATAGGCCAGCGCGACCTGCCAATACTGTGTGCTTTCGTTCCACAGGAACAGCGCGACGAACAACCCGAGAACCACGAACAGGTAGCCGGCGAGCAGCGTGACGCGGGCGCCGTACCTTTCGATCATGGTCGCCGAGCGCGGCGCGACGATCACCATCGCCAGCGCAGCCGGAATGATCGCCGCACCGGCTGCCAGCGTCGAGTACCCGAGGACGTTCTGCAGGAACTGCTGGCCGATGAACATCGCGCCCATGAGCGAACCGAACACGACCAACCCACCCACCGCCGCGACCCAGAAGGTCGGGCGCGCAGCTACGTGAAGATCGAACAGCGGATTGGCCGCGCGTCGCTGTTGCAGGAAGAACCCGATACCCGCGACAACTGCTATCGCCCCGAGCACCAGAGCCAACGTGCCCGAACCCTTCACCGGCGCAAAGTTGATGGACAACACCAGAGCCCCGATGAAGACAATCGACACTATGCCGCCGAGGTGATCGACTCGCTCGGTCGTCTCGTTGACGTGAGCGGGAACCAACACCAGGGAACAGATCAGTGCCACAAGGGCCAAGGGAAGGGTGACGAAGAAGACCGAACCCCAGTGAAACTGCTCGAGCAGCGCCCCCGAGACGATCGGACCGAGTGCTGAAATCGCGCCACCGATTGCCGACCACATGGCAATCGCCTTGGTTCGTGCCGGTCCGGCCCACAACGCCGTGATGATTGCCAGCGTGGTCGGGAACGCCAGACCTGCCGAGACGCCTCCGACTATCCGAGCGAGGAACAGCACTTCGAAGTTCCCGGCGAATCCCGCCACGATCGACGCCGGAATGGACAGCGCCATGCCGGTGACCAGCAACATCTTGCGGCCGTATCGGTCTCCCAAGGCCCCCAGGTAGAGCACCGTTCCGGCCAGGCCCAGCGAGTAGCCGACCGCGATCAGGTTCAGTTGCGTCTGACTGGCGTCGAAAGCCCGCCCGATATCGGGCAAAGCGACATTCGCGACCGAGAGATTGAGGTTCGCGACCGCAGCGACCAGGATGAGCGTCCCCAGGACGAGGGTGGCTCGATCCGGTGAAGCGGACTTGATGTCACTCGCCATGCGCGTGCTCCCATCGAGGTGGGACCCGAACCTGGGAGTTATGTCCGGATCATCCCGAACTCAAGATAGAACCCTCGTCCGGCGCTCGCATAGTGAACGGGTCCCTATTCGGGCACAATTTCAGCCAGGACGCCCTCGGCGCTGCGGGCGGCGACCAGGCAGGCGCGCGAGGTGAACCTGTCGAAGAGCGGATGTCTGGACAACTCGCGCCATCTGCGGACAGCCGCCGTGGCCCGCGCACGCTGCACCTCCGGCGATTCTTCCGGTTCGCAGCCCAACCGGTCACTTGCCCGGATTCCGTAGCCGCCGATCAGTCTTTGCAGTTGTGCCAGGTCGTCGGGTGGCAGATCCGTGTGTACCGAACGAAGACGCCCGAGCAGGCGAAGTTCGTGAAAGCCGTGAACATCGGCAAGCAACCGTTGCGCCTCCGCCGCGATCTGATCGCCTTCCTCGCTCGGATCGGCTTCGAGGATTCTTCCCAGCGTCACCAGCGCCGTGTGCGATTTGAGCTGATCTGCCCGCTGCCCGAATTGAACGTCGATCACCTGACGCAGTTCGTTCAGGCCGCTGCGCTCCAACAATTCGGCCGCCAGGGACGGTGAATCGGTCGCCCCCAACTTGATCGACGTCACGGCGAGGCGAATTCCGAAGAGCCCGAACCGATCGGCCAATTGCGCCCGCATCGCCGCATCGACCGGCAGCGGACTGTCCTGCCTGGCAAAGCGATCCGCGGAGAGCAGTGCAAGGCTCAGATCCTCGGCTGGAACCTGCGCGAGCGCCGAGAAGGCCGCGAACTCGCTCTGCCTCATCGTCCGAGCAGCGAGCGCGAGTAGACCTGCCACCGGAACCACCGACTGGCACAGGCCGGTTCGCTCCAACTCCTCGGCGAATCGCGCCGCGACGTCCTTCGCCGAAGACAACGCGTCGAGCCTGCCTGCGCCGACCTCATCGGCACGCGAGAGCACTCCGATCACTCCGAGTGGCCCGGATTCTCCGCCCACGTGATCCGCGATCTTCCCGAGGAACTGCATGTCACTGGCGTTGAGAGCCCGCAAGAGGTAGACCACTGCATCCGCGCCCGGTGCCTCACCGTCGGGAACGAGCATGTCCCAGGTGCGGGCCGAGACCTCGGTCGAGAGCGACGAGGTGCCCGGTGTGTCGATGATCGTCGTACGAGCCAATGCCGAAGACGGCCAGTCGACGTCGATGCGGTCCACCGAGTCTGCGGTGTACTCGCCCAGATCGAACGTGAGCCTGCCGTCGCGGCGCGTCACCGGCACGTTGAACTCGGCACCGTTCTCGGCCGTCGCGGTCACCTGCGGCGTCGTCCCGTTCCGATACCAGGTGACGACGCGTGTGCATTCCGTCGCGTCGGTAGGCGCTATATCCTGTCCGACAAGCGAATTGAGCAGCGTCGACTTACCCGCTTTGAGGGAGCCGGCGAGCGCCACCCGGAGTGGCTCGTCGAGCCTGTCCGCACATTCTTCCAACTGGGCGCGCGTCTGCGGCTGATCGGCGTAGGCACGTCTGGCGTGGTCGATCAGGGCGTGTGCCGACTCCACTGCGGTCACGGTGGTCGTGGCATTCATGCGTTGGTCACCTTTGCCGAGGCAGGAGCGGGAGTTTCGCCGATCAGCGTTCCGGCAACGGCGTCGAGCTCCGCGACGACGCGCATGTCGGTCTCCAGACGCTTGATCCGAGCGGCATGTTCACTCGACTCCAACTGCGCGGCTTCCTGAGTGGCGCGGAGGGATTCGTTGATCGAGCGCAACGCCTGCTCGGCGATGTCGGTGAAGTGATCACGCAACAGCCGCTGCACCAGGCGTAGGCGATCCTTCGACTCCTTGCCCACCTGGAAGCTGACGTCGTCGGCAAACCGTCGGATAGCCGCTTTCGCCTCAGCGCGACGCTTGAGCACCTGAGCCTGCTTGTCTTCACGATAAGCCTTGGTGCCCAGCAGAACCCCGGCGCCGATGGAGATCGGGTTAACCAGAGCCATGCCCATCATCGTGGTGATCAAGCCGAACATGAGCACGCCGCCGTACGAGCCGCGCATGCCGACCAGGACTTTCTGAGTGATGCCGATTCGGCCGGATTCGAGGTCCGCCAATGCACCGACCGGTTCCAGGAAACCGTCGGTGTCGGCGACGTCGAGATGCGGGAGCGCGACGTCACCGGTCTCCGCAAAGTGCTGCGCCACAACTTCTGCCAGCCACTGTGCGCGATCATGCGCCCACACGAAGTTGTCACCGATCGCGGTGGCGATCTCCTGTTCGAGCCACTCCCCCACGACGTCCCAGTCCTTACCGGGATCGCCTTCGTCGACCGTCTCCTCGGCCTGGCGGGTCACCCGGCGCAACCGGTCCCGGAGGTCGTGATCGATGTCGGCGGCGAGGTCTGCGATGCCGTCACCGAGGCTCTGCTGCCACAGTGAGGTCTTCTTGTGCAGTTCCTCGGCCGCTGCCCGGGCACGCTGCAGTCCCGCGACCGCTGCCTGAGCGGTCGACGGATCCTTCAGCGCCGCAAGCTCACTGCCCATCTCCAACGTCAGATGCGCTGCCGCAGAACGCACATCCATCGCAACTGCGCGTCGAGTATTCGATTCGGCACGCGCAACGACGTTGTCCCGCAAGAACTGATAGAGGTCCAAAAATCCGGATTCCGCTTCGAGTTCCTTGTCCCCCAGCCTCAGCGCGTGCGAGCGCAGTACCGAGGAGATCGGAATGAGCGGCAGATCCAACCCGGCACGCTGGAGATGTCCGCGATCGGCGTCGAGGATCTGCCGCCAATGCGGGTACAGATCGGTCTTGCTGATCAGCCCGGCTACCGCAGGACACAGATTGACGACCTGGCGGATGAATCCCAGCTCCGGTTCGGTGAACTCCTGGCTGGAGTCCGACAGAACCAACACTGCATCGGCCGCAGTGATCAATCCCAATGTTCCTGCAGCATGAGGATTTCCATGACCGCCGACACCAGGGGTGTCGATCAGAACCAAACCGTCGGCCAACAGCGGACTGGGAACACCCACTTCCACACGCAGAACCTCACGCCCTTCGGCGCGAGGCGTGGCCGGGGTGATCCCCATCAGTTCCTCGAGCGGGAGGGGCACCCGAATGGGCGCCGCACCCGGATCGGCGAGAATCAGTTCGGCGACCGCGGTCTCCGCGTACTGGACTACCGTCGCCACGGCCGTGGTCTCGTCGTCACCGACCGAGCACACGTCGATGCCGAGCAGAGAATTGACGAACTGGCTCTTGCCCTGCTTGAGGGGTCCGACCACCACGATGCGAATACGCGGGTCGTTGACTCTCACCTGAGCGTTCTCGAGTCGGCGCACCAGATCCGTGCGCCCGAAATCCTTCGCCACGACGGCTGTTCGTTCGAGCAACGACGCCGTCGACGACGCGACGCGCGCCTTCCGGCTGCTTACCTGACTCGCTGAATCACTCATGAGCTACGTTGACCCGCAATTCTTCCCGACTCGAATATCCGGCCCTGCGAACGCATAGCGCACGCAGGGCCGGATTTGTTACATCAGGTCATTTTGACCGATTTCAGTTCCTGCGTCAGCAGATCAGGGATGCAGGTGATCGACAACCGCAACCGGGTCGATGTGATCGACCGGCGCTGCAACCGAATCCTCGGCGAAGAGCGAGTGTTCGGTATCGGCGCTCAGACCCGAAGTGGAACCCGAACCGAAAGCATCGGTCGCATCGATCGACGACCACGGGTTCAGCGCACCGGTCAACGAACTCGTCAGGTCCGACACTCCGCTCACTGCTCCACCGGGGGATCCGCCCAGGTCAGCGACTCCGCCGCCGCCAACGGTACCGCCGCCGTCGACTGTGCCACCGGCAGCTGCGGCTGCGTCGGCACCGATCGAACCCGTCACGTCGGTGACTGCTCCGACAGCCCCGCCGAGCGATCCACCGAGATCGGTGACGCCGTTCAGTGCGCCGCCGAGCGACCCACCCAAACCAGCCGCAGCGTTCGTGGCCGCGTCGAGACCTGCTGTTGCGTCGAGACCTGCTGTTGCGTCCAGCGCGCCGCCCACAGTTGCTCCGAGGTCGCCGGTCACACCGCCGAGGTTCAGGCCTTCTGCCGCGATGCTTCCGAGGTCGACGGAAGGCAGTTCAGCGGAGATCGGGCCGAGGTTCACAGCGCCGAGGTCGACGGAGGGCAAGTCGGCACCGATCGAACCGGTGTCGATTCCGCCGAGGTTCAGTGCCGTGTCCAGCGCTCCACCGAGTGCACCTTCGGCACCGAGAACGCTGTCGAGAGAGCCCCCCAGCCCGAGGCCCGCGCCCAGCGCACCGTCCAGCGCGCCGGTCAGGTCCGTGCCCACGGAACCGACAGCACCCAAGCCGCCTGCACCTGCGAGGGCGGTGTCGAGAGCCGCAGCGACACCGGCTGCCAAGCCTGCTTCACCGCCCAGACCGAGTGCACCACCGAGGTCGATTCCGGTAAGTCCGCCTGCGCCCAGCGCTGCGTCGAGAGCGCCGCCGAGACCGCCCGCGAGCCCGGCATCGACGCCGAGTGCCGAACCGAGAACACCCTCGAGGGCCGTCGACAGATTCGCGCCTCCGGCCAGAGCTGCCGCGAGGTCTGCGCCGAGACCGCCTTCGAGGTCGAGTGCTCCCCCGAGCAGTCCACCGAGTGCGCCACCCAGGTCGGCTCCGACCGTTCCGCCGGCACCGAGGGCGCCGGAGAGTGCCGCGCTGAGCTGCGCGCCGAGGTCTGCTCCGCCGCCGAGTACGGCGTCGAGGTCGAGTCCGCCGCCGAGACCCAGTGCTGCGTCGAGTGCGCCGCCCAATGCAGTTTCCAGACCGCCGCCGACGCCGAGTGCTCCGCCGAGGGCGCCACTCAGGGCAGCACCGAGATCGAGGCCGCCCGCGATATCGGTGAGAACGCTGACATCCGTGATCGCGCCGAGGACGCCGCCGAGCGATGCACCCAGATCGGCGCCGATCGTGCCGCCGGCTCCCAGGACGCCCGAGAGCGCGCCGGACAATGCCGTGCTGAGGTCGCCTGTCAGAGCGCCGGCAAGATCCAGGCCGCCGCCGAGTGCAAGAGCGGATTCCAGTGCGCCGGTCAGGCTCGTGCCCAGTTCGCCGCCGATGTCAAGGAGACCGCTGAGGTCTGCTGCGCCGCCGAGGAGTCCACCGAGAGCCAGGCCGAGATCGGCTCCGAGGTCACCACCGATGGCGAATACGGGTGCGAGAGCTCCGCTGAGCCCTGCCGTCAGGTCGAGTCCGCCGACTGCGCCGATCGCGGCGTCGAGGGCTGCTCCCAGCTCCGCAGTCAGGCCGCCGGTCACACCGAGGGCGCCGCCCAGAGCCGCGCTGAGCTGTGCGCCCAGATCGAGAGCTCCTTCGAGATCGAGTGCGCCGCCCAAACCGAGACCGGCTTCGATCACAGCGCCGAAGGCTGCGCCGAGTTCGGCACTGATCTCGCCACCGATGGCAAGCGCAGCGCTGAGGGCTGCTGCGAAGTCGCCGACCAGGTCGAACTGGCCGCCGAGGGCGCCTCCGACTCCGATTCCTGCACCGGCGCCGAGACCCAGGCTGCCGCCGAGGCCACCACCGAGACCACCGGTGAGTCCACCACCGAGACCACCGCCGAGTCCGAGACCGCCGCCGATTGCACCGGCAGCGGACGCACCGGCGTTGACGATCGCGGACAGGTCGGCGCCACCACCGGCAAAGAGTCCGGACTCGGCGACCAGCGGAGCGACCGCGACGATGTCGGCGGGGCTGACGTCGCACAGACCGGCAGCATCGAGTGCCGCGGTCGGGTTGGCGCAGTAGTTGGCAGCTGCCTCGTCGTCACGAAGTAGCCCGAGGATGAATTCGAGTACGGCGTTCGTTGCCATGGCGGGTTCTCCTGAAGTTCGTTGACCGGGTTGTTGCCGGTGGGTAGTTGCCGGTGGTCCGGAAACTGGTGCGCTGCCAGAGGTAGCGAGTGGAATCAACGCTAAGAACTTTTGCGAGTGGGGCCAACGGGGAGCACCCCCCTCTTCTCCAGGGACAGGTGGGGAAGCCCCCCCATTGGGCTACGCCCGGTCGGAATAGGGGATTTGCCCCGATTAGGGGATCGGTCCCCTACTTCGTCGCGACGCCTCCGATCCGGTAACGATCTAGGTCCTGAAACCGACATCGCAGACAACCGCGACAGTCCTTCTGTCGCCCACGACCAGGGGAGTTCGTTCATGGCGGCAGGGCTCGGCATCAGCATCGGTTCGGCCACTCTCGTAGCTGTCACCGACGGCTCGACCGGTGAAACGCAACAGGTCCGCTTACCCAGTGCGCTGCAATTGGACGACGGATCCGTCATCACCGGATTTGTCGAGCGCGTCGGAGACCCGATTCCGATACTTGCCGCCGACGGTACCGAGTACCGCGGCGAGGCTCTCGCGGCGACAGCGGTCGGCGCACTGGTAGACCAGGCAGGCGGTAACGAAGGGCCAACTGTCGTCCTGGCTCACCCGGTGGGGTGGAACCGCCACACGGCACGCACCATGGAGTCCGCTCTGGACGACGTCGGAATTCACGGGGCGACTCTCGTCGCCGAACCCGCAGCCGTCATGGCGTGGCTCGCCGCTTCCGGAACTGTCGTCAGCGACGGTCTGACCGTCGTCTACGACCTCGGTGCTCGCTCGCTCGACGTCACGATGATGTCCACGACCGACGGACGAAGCGAGATCTTCGGTAAGCCGCTGCGCAGCGAGGACATCGGCGGCGACGAATTCGATCACCTCGTCACCGTTCACCTGCTCGATGCGGTTTCCGACCAGTTCGCAACCCTTGATCCCTTTGCACCCGAGACGATTGCAGCGCTGGAAACTCTGCGCGAGCATGCCCGCGCAGCCAAGGAGGAACTTTCCACCGAGACGGAAACCGTTGCCCGCGTGGCGCTTCCCGGTGCCGTCAGCGACGTTCGACTCGTTCGTTCCGAACTCGAAGATCTGATCCGGCCCGCCCTCACCGAATCGGTGGCATTGGTTCGCGAAAGCCTGCGATCTGCCGGCGTCGAGTCCAGTGACGTCAATCAGGTTGTCCTGGCCGGCGGAAGCTCGTCCATTCCCCTTGTCGCCGAACTACTGTCCGCGGAGCTTCGTGTCCCGGTGATCGCCGACGCCGATCCAGCGTCGTGCGCGGCGTCCGGCGCCGCGGCCCTCGCACTCGACGCCAGAGACTCGCAAGTACCGGCCGCCGCCACTGCAGTGATTCCCGCCGAGCCGTCTCGCAAGCCCGCACCAGTTCCCGCCTTCTCCACTCCGTTGCTTGCCGAGCCGACCGAAGAAGAGAACACGGCGACTCGACGCTCGTCGAGGGTCGGCGTCGTTGCTGCAGTGGTGGGAGCATTCATCGTGCTCGCCGCAGGCGGGCTCGGAATCGGAACTGCCATGGACAAGATCAACGTTCCGTCCAGTTCGGCGAACACCACCAGCGAGTCCACCTCCTCGACCGCTTCGACCACCGCGGGCTCTACTCCCGGCAGCACCACGGCAGCGGAAGCGGCAGGCACCGGATCCACGACTGCGAACAACGGCACTCGAAGCAATCAGCCCGGTTCTCCTGCTGCCGCAGGCGGCTCGACGACGGCGCCGGGGGCAGTTCCGGTTGCCGGCGCACCGGCGGGATCCTCGCCCGCACCGGGCGAGACCGCTCCGTCGGCGCCTGCACCTGCCGCACCCGGCGCCCCGGCGCCCGCACCTGCTCCCGCCCCGGCACCAGCACCCGCGCCTGGAGCCGGCGTCGGGACCGGTGTCGGTGACGCTGCGACCGGCATCGGAAACGGAGTCGGCGGTCTGGTCGACGGTGTCGGCAACGGAGTCGGCGGCGTGGTCGGAGGTCTCGGTAACGTCGTCGGTGGTGTCGGAAACGTGGTCGGTGGTGTCGTCGGCGGCGTCACCGCACCGATCCGCTGACCGGCGGTCTTTCGATGAACCGTGACAACGGCACCGAATCGTCGTTCATCGCAGGACTTTTGCGCGACGTCGACCTGACTGCATCGCCACTGCGCCTATTCGTCACCGGGACCGATGCCAGCGCTCGGCCCCAAGTGACGAGGGTTGTACGGAAGCGAATCGAATCGGGTGACAAGCCCGTGGTCACCGCAGTCACGCATGACGTCCCCGCCGACGCGATTGTGGTGATCGCGGACGCGCAAGCTCTGACCTCCGATGAAATCCGTGCCCTGAAAGAGCTTGTCCAACGTGACGACCTCGGAGTTGTCGTAGCCTCCGATCGGATCGATCCACCACTCGCACCGATCTACTCGAACATCTCGAGTTTCGGCACCGTGTTGCATCTGAACCCGTTGAACCGAAACGATATTCGGAAGATCGCGGCCGAGCGAAGAGTCCCGCTCGACGACCGCGCCGTGGTGGCGCTCGAGCATCTGTCCGGTGGTTCCTTCGGGGCGATCGAAGCGTACTTCGCCGCCGCCTCGGCAGGCCGCCTGGAAATGCCGAACGCCATACGCACACACATCCTCCACCAGGTCACCGCTCTGCATCCGATCGAGCGCGAGATCCTCGAAGTTTCACTCGCCGTCCCGGACATCGACGCCTTCGAGCTCGATCTGGGACAGGAGAAGTTCAGCCTCACAGCTGCATTCGACCGGGCACTGGCGACCGGACTGTTCGGTTCGCGATCACCACTCGTCGCGAGCGTGCTCGCCGAGTCGACGAGCACCGGGCGTATCCGCAGCGAGCTGATCAGAATCGTCGCATCACGCGCACACACGAGAACCCTCGATATCGACACAGCACGAAGACTTTTCGACTCCGGAATCCGCCACCGCGATCTCACGGGTGTACTACGAGACGCCGTCGAGGCGAGCACGCCGGCGGTCGCGGCAGATCTCTTTCGCCGCGTGAATTCGATCGAGCCTCTCGGCGTGGCCGACACGCTGCTGTACGCCCAGGTCTCGGCTCGCAGTGGTGACCTCGACACTGCCTGCCGTCTGGCCGATTCCGTCATCGCCGCACCCGATCTCGACGACGCGAGATTGGCTGCGGCGGTGCGAATCCGCGCAGCTTCGTCCGCAGCATGCGGCCAACTCGGCGCCGCTGCAGATCTCTACACCTGGCTGGGGCCAGGGCGCACCGGAAACGAATCCCCCTTCGCCGCAATCACTTTCCTCGGCATCGGCAAGGTCGATGACGCGAACGCGGCGCTCACCGGACACACCGGATCACCGTCGAGCTCGACGGTCGGCGCTACCACACTGGCCAACGGACTGATGCAATCGGTCACCGGGAGCGCACCGAGTGCGCTCAACACGATGTCGCGCGCACTCTCGCTCCCCGGCGGAGCCGACACATCTGAATTCCAGCCTGATTCCGCCCCGGCGCTGGTAGCTCTCGCACTCCTGCACAACGGCGCCCATGAACGGGCCGCCGCTGTCGTCACGTCCGCGATCGCCGCCGACGACGCAAGCAGCCACACGGGGGCGCGACTTCACCTTCTCGGCGCCTGGATCGCGATGGTCCGCGGGCAGGACACGATTCTCGAAGACCTACCGCAGGAGGTAGTCCGCGGCCCCCTCCGTGAGCGTGACGCACTGTTTCTGCATGCTCTGATCGTGGGTCTCGCTCGGCGTTCCGGCGATCTCGCCCAGCTGCGTCGAGCTTGGTCGGGCGCGGCAGGCACCCTCTCGTCCTGCAGCGTTGATCTGTTCAATCTGCTTCCCATCGGCGAACTGTGGCTTGCGGCAGTACGGCTCGAGGAGACCGAGCAGGTCGAGCATCTCGTCGACGACGCGCGCTCACTCCTCCGCGCGCTCGGCGAGCCGCCGCTGTGGTCGTCGCCGCTGCATTGGTACGGCGTCCAGGCGTCGATCCTCTCGCAGTCGCCGGCCGATCTCCTCCCACACGCCCATACACTCGCCGAATCAGCCAAAACTCACACTTACGCAGCCGGTTTGGCGATCGCCGGACGCCAGTGGCTCCTACTGATGCAAGGCAACGTCGACGCAGACGGTGTCGAAGCCGCCGCACGAACGCTCAGTCGGATCGGACTCCCGTGGGACGCCGCTCGCCTCGCCGGCGAAGCAGCGCTGCGCACCCCGGACACCAAATCGGCCACGGCACTGCTCCACGTTGCGCGCTCGCTACGCACAACGTCGACGGCCGAGACAAGTGCAACCGATACCGCCACAAGTGCGGCGCCACCGTCGGTGTTGACCGAGCGCGAACAAGAAGTTGCCGAACTCGTCGTCGTCGGACTGACGTATCGGGAAATCGGCGAACGCCTCTACATCTCCGCTAAAACCGTCGAGCACCATGTCGCACGCATCAAGCGGCGCGTCGGGGCGCAGTCTCGTTCGGAACTGCTCACCATCCTTCGCAGCATGACACCGCCGAACAAGTAGTTAGCTGCATATTGTCCAGGGGGTTGCGTATATCCGTTTAAGTGATAGTTTTCACAGGAATCAGGACATGCCTGCCGAGCAAAGTTCGGTAACTGTGAAACGGGGATCGCTATGAAGTGGGGAGTCGGACTCGCCGTCGGCAACAAACGAAGCATTGCTGCGATCGCGAGACCTGACTCGGAGCTGGTGACCCTCGAACGCGAATCGGTTCTGCACCACGCCCCCGACGGCACCGTGCAGCTAGGCGGAACCGCGGCGGGGTCCACCGGGTTGCGCGGGTTCCTCGACAGGGTCGGCACCGACGATACCGACAACTTCTCCGAGCACATGACGCGAGGGGAGGAACTGGTAGCGACAGCAATGTATTGCCTGGTCAAGGAAGTCCGAACACTCACCGATCAGAACCTGAACATCTCTGCGGTGATCCCCGCAGGTTGGTCGAGCGATTCCGTCGACGTACTGCGCGGCGCACTCGACAGCATGAATCTCGACGGCGTCGAACTGATTTCAGAAGATGAAGCCTCTGCGGCTTGGCTCGCGGATCCTGACGCCGACGACCGTGCTGCTCGCGGAGCCGCAGCGTTGGCCGCACCCTTCTCGATCACCTCTACCTGTCCCGAACCCCAGCCAACCGATTTTGCCGAGCCAGAGGACACCCCCGAAGAGTTTCCGCCGTTCGTTCTGATCGAACCGGAGCCGGAATCCGGCGTGGAGGCACCGGTCACGAAAGAACCGAGCATCGACGGTTGGCTGAATCGCCAGTGGCGGTCGGAGCGCCGACCGATCATCGCCGCAGCAGCCGCCGCAGTCTTTCTGACGGTGTCGGGTTGCGCGGCAGCGGTCATCATCGGACACATGACACACTCCGACCATTTCAGCACCCAGGATTCTCGACGCACAATCTTCCCTGTCCCCCGGGACGGACACAGCTGCCACCCCGACGAGTTCATCCGGGACAGGCACGCAATCAGCGACCTCACCCCCACCGGAAGTACCCGCTCTCGGCGCGCAGCCGACGGCGCAGTCGTGGGCATCCGAAGCGGAATCGACCTCATCCGAATCCCAGCCCATTCCGGTGAGTCCGGGCACCGGTACAGAGAAATCCACTACGGCGAACGTCCCCGCGCAACAGGGATCGCCGATCACCATCCAGATCGATCCCCTTCGGATCGAGAACCTGCCGCCGGTCGTCGGACCGCTGGATCCGGTCGATCCGGATACCCCGGACACTCCCGCCGTGACCGCCCCCACTGATACACAGACAACGCCGACGCAGCCGTCCAACCCGACCGACACAACCGATCCGGTGGTTCCGAATCCCGACATGCCCGTCATGCCATTTGCCCCGAGACCCGGAATGCCAAGTTAGACAGAATAATTCGACTTGCCGACAACAGGCACATATTCCTCGTCGAAACTTTTCCCCTATGGTGGGTGCGGTACCTACCGGCTCGGTGCCGGGGACTTGAAGGGATTTCATGCGTAACTCGTTGGCGATCCGCACCGCTGTGGTCGGCGCCTCGGCACTACTGCTCGCAGCTCCATTCACCACGACGGCATCGGCAGAGCCCGCCTCCGACACGCATGTCGAACAGCTCGGGGCAGATCAGCTTCCGGCTGAGCTGATCGAGGCGATCACACGCGATCTGAAGATCTCCCCACAGGAGTATCTGGACCGCGCTGCCAAAGCTCAGGAACTCGGTGCATACGCCCAGGAATTCAAGTCCGAGCGCCCTGGCGACTACGCCGGCTCGTGGATGGGACTCGACGGTCAACCCGTCGTAGCCGTCACCACCACCGAAGCTGCACGCATCGCGGCCGACGACGGTTACCGCACGCACGTCGCCCCCGTCTCCGCCGACACCCTCGAGAAGACGCTGGCCGACGTCAACGGATGGATTGCCGGGCTGCCCAAGGAAATCTCACGCGCAGTCAATTCGGCGACTATCGACGTCCTGAACAACCAGGTCGTCATCGACGTCGCGAACAGCCCCGTCGGGCAGGCGCTCAATCTTCCGACCCTGCTCGAGAACACCAAGATCGTTCTCAGCCCGGACGGTGGCGGATCGGTTGATCCCGGAGCACTCGGCGGCGACACCTACATCACGTCGACAGGCCCCATTCGCGAGACACCGACCGAGAACATCTCGGTCTGCTCGTTCGGGTTCAACGCCGTCGACGATCAGAACAATGCTCTCAATATCAGTGCCGGACACTGCAATCCGGCCGAGGGTTCGAAGTCGCCCGTCTACCTGCCGAATCACGCGAACGTCGACGACAGTCAGTTGATCGGAGCATTCTCACAGTCTTCCGTCGGCAACAACGCCGGCGATCTCGATTACTCGGTCATCAAGTTCGACCAGTCCGGCATCGACGCGGGCCTCGACCGTGCTGCCGTCCGCGGTGCCAACGGGACCACCCTCGCGATCACGGGAACAGCACGTCCCGTGATCGGCGCTCCCATCTGCAAGTCCGGCCAGACGTCGTCCTTCACCTGTGGTGTCGTGGCAGCCGATCGCGTCGAAACTCAACTGGTCATGGCGGACGGTGATTCACGAACCGTTCGCGGATTCGCCGGTACCGCGTGCACCCTCGCCGGGGACAGCGGCGGCGCCATCGTCTCCGGAACCTTGGCTCTGGGCATCACCAGCGGCTCCAACAGCAGCGGAGCACCCAGTTGCAACGAAGCGAACCTGGTACTGGCGACCTCCGGTGGAACCTCGAATCTGGGTATTCCGGTCGGAGACATCCTCGACGCGGCAGATCGCGCTTCCGGTGGCGGTGTCGGTGCCGGAATCCGCGTCCGCACTGCAGGTTGACCAACCACTGATTCACGCACTGTGCCCGCCGATCCGTTTCGCGATCGGCGGGCACAGTGCTGTTGTCGGTCGGGGTCAGCGCTGTCTGCTCATGTAACGGGTGGGAATAGCGCGTTCGAACCCATATAGTCATGGTCGACTGTGATCGGCTCACCACAAGTCCGTGAGCCGTATCCGTGTGCTCCCAGGGGGGTGGTACGCGGTCAACGAAGTGGAAAGGCCCACATGCGAAGCTCCATCGCACGTCGCGCCGCAGTGTTCGGTTCGGCCGCGCTGCTGCTCCTCGGACCGATCACCGCGGTCGCGAACGCAGAACCGAACGAATCCGGGGTATCCGATCAGGCAGCCCATCTGCCCGTCGAACTCGCCGAAGCCCTACAGCACGACTTGGCGCTGACGCCCGACCAGTTCGTCTCGCGTTCCGAACTCGCGCAGAAGCTCGCGGAGTTCGCCGCCATCGCGCGCGTCCAGTTTCCCGACTCTTTTGCCGGAGTGTGGCTCGACGACCTCGGCAAGGGCATCGTCGCTCTCGCCGACGGTCGCGACAAGGATGCTGCCCGCGAGGCCGCCGAGAAGGCCGGTTTCGAGGTCAAGGACGTCGCGCAGAGCGAGCAGGCTCTGCAAGGTCAACTCTCGGCACTCAACACCTGGCTCGATTCGCAGCCTGCCGAGGTCGCAGACCTCGTGCGTGGCATCGCCGTCGACGTCGTCGGCAACGGAGTCGCCCTCACGGCCGATCCTGCCGCCGGCATCGAATTGCCTGAATTCCTGAAGCGGACCGTCGTCCATACCGCTGCTCCGCTACTGGTTCCCCCGATCGTCGCGGACCTCATCCCCGCAACCGGATCCGCAACCGGCGACGCTGCACTGGGCGGAGACGCCTTCGGCGCAACCTCCGGTAACACAGGACTGCGTTGTTCATTCGGCTTCAACGGCACCGACGGTTCAGGACGCACAGTCAACATCAGCGCCGGTCACTGCGATCCCAACCGTGCCGCTGCCGGCACCTCGAACTCCAGCCAGGTCTTCCCGATGGTGAACAACCAGACCGGGCCCCGCGTCGGGTACTTCGCCAAGAGCAGCTTCGACGGGCGCGACTACTCGATCATCAACATCGACGACAACGCGAAGTACCGCTTCGAGAACAACAGCGTGCGGGTCCCGTTCAACCGCTCGGTCAACATCACCGGTACCGCCGATCCTGTCGTGGGCGCCCCGGTCTGCAAGGCAGGATCGACCACAGGCTTCAGCTGCGGCGTCGTCACCGGCGTCAACCGCGTCGCAAAGGTTTTGGATCACACCCTCGACAACGGCTTCACCACCAACATCTGCGTCCTGCAGGGTGACAGCGGTGGCCCGATCGTCTCCGGAACGTTGGCAGTGGGCATCACGAGTGCGTCCAACGTCGCCACCTCTCCCCTGTGCGAGATCGCTCAGGCAGAGACACTGTTCGGGCAAGAAGCCCCGACCCAGTACGCGACGCCGATCAACGACATCCTCGCCGCCAACCCAGGCCTGAAGGTTCGCGACTACTGATCACACGCATTCCTCGAGACAGCAAAACGGGCGCCACACCTTCTGAAGGTGTGGCGCCCGTTTCGGCGTTCGTGACGTTCTACTGGAAGAGAGTTGTTCCAGCCGGAGCGTTCAGAACCTTGATCAGGTCCAAGCCCGCGACGACGGCGGTTCCGCCACCGGCGAGGATGGTACCGGCGACTCCACCGATACCGGCCCCTGTGACCATGCCGGGCAGGCAGCCGACGACCAGGCCGGGCAGACCCACGATGCAACCGATGACCGCCCCGACGATCGTGCCGGTGAGGCTACCGATCTGCGTGGCAAGCCCGAGCTGTGACTGGAACTTCTCGATTGCCTTCTGATCCTCGTCAGGCGAAGCAACCGGGGTGAACTCGGCAGCGACCGGCTTCGGCTTGGAGCTGGCCGGGTCCAGGTTCGGCTTGAGGGTGAGGGTCTTGCCGTCCTCACTGACGGTCTCGTCGAACGGGAACTGAACGTCGCCGAGGTTGAACGCGAGCGGAAGACTCACGAGAGTTGCGCCCTGGCTGTTCTGCAAGTCGACGTGAGTTCCGTCGCCCGAGACCCGGAATGCTCCGGCGTCGATGGTGGTGACAACGGCCTGGTCGACGACCTCGGCGGTGTACGAAACGTCGGGTGACGTCTCCGGAGCTGCGTAAGAAGTACCTGCAGCGATGCCCGTAGCGGCAATGGTCATCGCTGCGACGGCCGCAGCTTTTCGAATGAACATTTTTGATCCTCCCCGGGATCGGGCGGGCGTCAGTCGATGACTCACACCACCCGTTTCCCCTGTGCGTGACGGGCGTAACGATAACAGCCGGTCGGTTGTTCTCACCTGCTCGGAACCCGAGTTAGGGCTGCCTGACAGATGGACACCTGACGGGCACCGCCTAACGTGACGACCAGACATGTCTGCGTCTGGCCCAGCCCGTCCGACGCAGAAGATTGATCTCTCCAGGCCACGAGCGGTTACCAGCCGGTACCTACAGGCTGGTAATGCTAGTTACTGGCGGGTAACATAACGCAGGTTAGTATCAGTGGGCTGTCCCGAGGTGGCCGACGCGTCGCCCTGAAACGAAAGGCCGCGACATGAATGCCCTGACGATTACGTTGGGCACGATTGGTGCTCTGCTGAGCTTGGTGTGTTGGTACATCTTCCTCTCAGGCGCGCTGAGGATGTTCAACACCGTGCGCATCGGCCAGTCGGCACCCGATCGATGGCGCCCGTTCTTCCCTCGCTTCAAGCAGATGATCATCGAGTTCATCGCGCACACGCGCATGAACAAGTTCCGCAGCGTCGGCTGGGCCCACTGGCTCGTCATGGTCGGCTTCCTCGGTGGGTTCCTGCTGTGGTTCGAGGCCTACGGCCAGACGTTCAACCCCGAGTTCCACTGGCCCATCTTCGGTAACACGTGGGCGTGGCACCTGTGGGACGAGATCCTCGGCCTGGGCACCGTCATCGGTATCACCACGCTGATCGTGATCCGTCAGCTCAACCACCCGCGTCTGCCCGCGCGCCTGTCCCGTTTCGGCGGCTCCAACTTCAAGGCTGCCTACGTCATCGAAGGCATCGTCCTGCTCGAGGGCCTGGGCATGATCATGGTCAAGGCAGGCAAGATCGCGACCTACGGTCACGCCAACCCGTGGACCGACTTCTTCACCATGCAGGTCGCGAAACTGCTTCCCGCCAGCCCCGTCATGATCTCGGTGTTCGCATTCGTGAAGCTGATGACCGGCATGATCTGGCTCGCGATCGTGGGCCGCAACATCACCTGGGGCGTCGCGTGGCACCGCTTCTCGGCGTTCTTCAACATCTACTTCAAGCGTGAAGACGACGGCACCGTCGCGCTCGGCGCGGCAAAGCCCATGATGTCCAAGGGCAAAGTCCTGACGATGGAGAACGTCGACCCCGACACCGACACTCTCGGCGCCGGAAACATCGAAGACTTCTCCTGGAAGGGCTGGCTGGACTTCACCACCTGCACCGAGTGCGGGCGTTGCCAGTCCCAGTGCCCTGCTTGGAACACCGGAAAGCCGCTCTCGCCCAAGCTGCTCATCATGTCGCTGCGTGACCACGGCTACGCCAAGGCCCCGTACCTGCTCGCTGGTGGACGCAAGGACATGGGCGGCGACGAGATCGGTCTCGTCGACAGCGAAGGCAATGTCAAGGAAGCCGCACTCGCAGCCATCCCCGAGGCCGCACGTCTCGAGGCCGACCGCAAGCTCGTCGGTGAAACCGTCGAAGGTGAGATGGCCCCGGTCATCGACGCCGAAACCTTGTGGAGCTGCACCAACTGCGGTGCCTGCGTCGAACAGTGCCCCGTCGACATCGAACACGTCGACCACATCATCGACATGCGTCGCTACCAGGTCCTGATCGAATCGGAGTTCCCCTCCGAGCTCGCCGGCCTGTTCAAGAACCTCGAGAACAAGGGCAACCCCTGGGGTCAGAACTCCAAGGATCGCCTCAACTGGATCAACGAGATGGACTTCGAGATCCCCGTCTTCGGCAAGGACGCCGACAGCTTCGAGGACTACGAGTACCTCTTCTGGGTCGGCTGCGCCGGCGCCTACGAAGACCGTGCCAAGAAGACCACCAAGGCCGTCGCCGAACTCCTCGCCACCGCGGGAGTGAAGTTCATGGTCCTCGGCGCCGACGAAACCTGCACCGGCGACTCCGCACGTCGCGCCGGCAACGAGTTCTTGTTCCAGCAGCTCGCGATGCAGAACATCGAGATGCTCAATTCGGTCTTCGACGGTATCGAGCAGAAGAAGCGCAAGATCGTCGTCACCTGTGCGCACTGCTTCAACGCCCTCGGCAACGAGTACCCGGAGGTGGGCGGCGACTACGAGGTCGTGCACCACACTCAGCTGCTCAACCGTCTGGTGCGCCAGAAGAAGCTGATCCCGGTTGCGTCCGTGAGCGAAGACGTCACCTACCACGACCCGTGCTTCCTCGGACGCCACAACAAGGTTTACGACGCTCCCCGTGAACTCATGGAAGCCTCAGGCTCCAAGCTCGTCGAAATGCCGCGTCACGGCGAACGTTCCATGTGCTGTGGTGCCGGTGGTGCTCGCATGTGGATGGAAGAGAACATCGGCAAGCGCATCAACGTCGACCGCGTCGACGAAGCGCTCTCCACCAACCCCAAGAAGATCGCCACGGGTTGCCCGTTCTGCCGCGTCATGCTCACCGACGGCGTCACTGCCCGCCAGGAGCAAGGCCAGGGCGAAGGCGTCGAGGTCGTCGACGTCGCGCAGCTGATGCTGAACTCCGTCACCCGCCTCGATCCCGCCCAGCTCGGCGAGAACATCAAGGTGATCCCGCGCGAGAAGGCACCGGTCGCTGCTGAGGCAAAGGCTGAGACCGTCGAGCAGGATCGGGTCGCCGAAGTCGAGGAAGCCGCCGCGACTCCGGAAGCCAAGGCTGCACCGGCAGGCAAGGGTCTGGCCATGAAGGGCCTCGCCAAAGCACCAGGTGCAAAAGCTCCCGGTGCCAAGGCACCCGGCAAGGGGCTCGGAATGGCCGGCGGGGCAAAGGCTCCCGGCGCCAAGAAAGCGGCTCCCGCCGCAAGCGCGGAAGCTCCCGCTGACGAAGCTGCTGCACCGGCAGCACCTGTCGCAAAGCCCAAGGGTCTCGGCTTGGCAGGCGGGGCCAAGGCTCCCGGCGGCAAGGGACTGCAGATGAAGGGCGCCGCCAAGGCACCCGGAGCAAAGGCCGCTGCCGCGCCGGCAGCGGAAGCTCCGGCTGCTGAGGCTGCTGCACCCGAAGCTGCTGCACCCGTCGCCAAGCCGAAGGGTCTGGGCCTGGCGTCCGGCGCCAAGGCACCCGGCGGCAAGGGACTGCAGATGAAGGGCGGGGCCAAGGCTCCTGGAGCAAAGGCTGCTCCTGCTTCTGAAGCACCTGCTGCTGCTCCGGCAGAGGCTCCGGCCGCACCGGCAGAGGCTCCGGCCGCCGAGGCGGAAGCCCCGAAGGCTCCGCCTGCCGCCAAGGCCGGCGGACTCGGATTCAAGTCGGGCGCAAAGGCTCCCGGCGCTCGGAAGGCAGCTCCCGCTGCGGCCCCGGCGCCGGCTGCTGAGGCCCCGGCTCCCGAGGCCGAACCTGTGAAGGCAGAACCCGCTGAAGCGCCTGCTGAGGCGTCCGCACCCGCGGAAGCTCCGGCGCCTGCTGCCGCGCCGCCCGCCCCCAAGGCAGGCGGACTCGGATTCAAGGCCGGCGCGAAGGCTCCTGGCCGCAAGAAGTAAGCGCACCACACGCGAATGCCCTCACCGTCACGGTGAGGGCATTCGTGTTTGTGCGGGAGCCTTTGCCGACCGAACACCCTTTCCCTCGACCCAACACACCGTCCAGCACACGGAAACCGGTGCTCGCCCTGTGCAAGTGGTGCTCACTCCCCCGCCAACTCGAGGCCGGCGTGTCAATCGGCGACAAGCATCACCGCACCGCGCGCACGCCCGACGCCCCTTTCCTGCTGCCGGCCGATGACGTATCGTCCCGGAGCGATGCCGGTCGCGCCGTGCTCCGGGTGGATGAGGTACGCGGTCACTCGGGTGTCGAGCATGCCGAGTGCAAGGCCCCGAGCATCTTTCACCGGCGTCGACCACGTGCACTCCCCTTCGTCTGCAACCAGACTGTGGGGGTTCCCTCCCGCCGCACTTCGCAGCAGTTCCACGCCGGAGAGCGGCACTCTCACAGAGCGTGTCCATGGCAGAGGCGCCACGATATTTGCGAGCAGCGAAAACGGGACCACGATGAGATCGCCTTGCGCCTGAAGTCCGTCGATCACAGGAATGGACACTTCCTGGTCCAGGTAGTCGAAGACATCCAGGCCGGTGAGGGTGGTGAGAGCGGACAAGGTCATGTTCGAGTTCATAAGTATCACCCAGGGTTTGAGGATTGAGGGTAGAGGGTTCGGGATTCAGGTTCGACGAACGAGACGGGAATAGTCGGTACCGGTGATGCCGTAAGTCCATCCGGCGGCATCCAACGCGGAGGTAAACCATCCGGGTACGTGAAGGCCGTATCGACGCCGATGCCCGTCGCGTTCGAGAGAACCGTTGACCGCGAGGAGAATCCGTCCACTTCGACCCCAGCCCTCCGGCGACGCGTAGAGCTGCAGCAGGCAACCGGCGTTACCGGGATCGTCGGTTTGGTCGACCAGTGTCAGGCCCGCCAGCTCGATGTAGGAATCCCAGCCGATCCGCTCGATTGCACATCGACGGATCTCGACGTTGCGCTCGTGCGCGATGCGTTCGGCGGTGGGGTCGAGCACTACCCACTCTGGAACGATCGCTCCGTGTAGAACGAACGCCGTTGTACCGTCTACGAATTCGATTGCGGGGGAATCAGAATGATGCAAGCGCCGTGCTCCCTGCGCGCTGCCCGGAATCGGTTCGGCATGTAAGGCGGTGGGTCGTTCCGCCATGATGCACACGTCGTCGAACGCCCACCACCACCCGGTCGAGTCGGCCAGTGCGGTCTGCACGTCGAGGAGTTCACGGTCTTCCGAGCGGAAAGTCGCAAGACCGAATCGATGACATGTGTCGTAGTACGCGATTCGATGTGCGTCCTGCTGCCCGTACCAGGTCACTTCCCCGGCCACCGGGGTCAACATCGTTCGTATCGCAGCTGCGACGCCGTCGAACAGCGTGGTGTGCAACGATTCCCAAATGGACGCCCTGATCAAGCGCTCCCCCTGCCGGCGTTCCATCTGCCAGCCAGTTCTCCGACATTCGATTCGCGCGTCCATGCGTCGGCGCGATGCCGCAAACATGCTCGCGATATACCCGGAAGCGCAGTCGAGGCCGGTGCCGTCCAATGACATCTTGGTCGACAGTCCTTCGGTGACGATCAGGTCCGAACCAGCAGACGGCGACGGGACCCAGACGAACTCCGGTTTCGGGAGCCCGGAGCGCCGATACAGTTGCGCGACAGAGGCTTCTGCGGTGTTTCGATCAGCAGGACGAGTACACAATCCGCGTTCGAGCCACACGTCGCGGATCTTTTCCAGGGCCAGACTGTCTTCATCGAAGAGATTGAAGTTCTCGGGCAATGTCGCTCGATGTGATGCCGACGAGCGAATCGGTGCGGCGCTCACGCGACGGTGGCGGTGTCCGCCTTTCCTGTAGTCATAGTTGAACAGCCTGGCACGCGAACGCTCCGGACGCAAGGGTTTCCTAGAGCGCGACACCGGGAACCTGCCACCGTTTCCCCATACCGAACACCCTCTCCAGCGACGCGAAACCGGTTCGAACTGTGGACAAGTGGTGTTCACTCACGGCTATCCACACCCCCGGGGTCACGGCTTCCTTTCCAGCGCCGGGCACAGCAAGATCGATCGACATGGGGGAACAGACACATATCATCCGCAGGCCGGACCAACTGTCGATCGGTCGCACCGATGCCGAGATCCGACAGGCCTGCGCTAGTGGAACCTGGGCCAGAATCCATCGTGGTGCGTACGTGGACAGCGGCCACCTGTCCCGCCTCGACGCATACGGACGACATCGATTACGGGCAGAGGCCGTGGCCTGCGCCGCTTCACCCGGTGCCACTGTCAGCCACGTCTCGGCTGCGGTTCTGCACGGTTTCGAACTCTGGAACACTCCGCTCGAGGTCGTTCACCTGTCCCGGAACCGGCGAGGTGGTGGCCGAAAGTCCGCCCGACGTCACGTGCACTCGACATGGCTGGCGGACAACGAGATCACCGAAGTCGATGGGCTGCGCGTCACGACTCCGGCACGAACAGTTGCGGATCTCGCGAGGACACTCACTTTCGAACAGGCTCTCGTCGTGGGCAATTCAGCGTTGCACCGTTCAAGGTTAACCAAGGACGCGGTTGCAGCCTCGCTGGCACTCAGCCCGAACCATCCGCGCCATCGACATGCGCTCCACGCGCTCACCGCGATGGACTCCCGTATCGAAAGCGTCGGTGAATCACGGAGCCTCGCATTGTTCCTGCACGAACACCTGCCGCTCCCCGAACCCCAGGTCGACATCCACGACGCTCGAGGGTTCGCCGGCCGCGTCGACTTCCTGTGGCGTGAGCAGCGCACCATCGGAGAGTTCGACGGCCGCATCAAGTACGGCCGACTGGTGCCCGCCGGTCGCAGCCCCGAGGACGCGCTCTGGAACGAGAAGCTCCGCGAAGACCGACTCCGTGACGCAGGGTGGGAGGTCGCGAGGTGGACGTGGGCCGACCTGTCGACCCCGTCACTGGTGGCAAGTCGGATCCTGGCGGCCTTCGCGCGCAGCCACGGGGCCGTCAGCTACTGATCGCAGGCTTCCACAGCTCGAGCGTCGGAATGCCGGGTGGAGTGAATCCGAGCACCTGCCCGTAGAAGGACAGCTCGGCGTTGCGTGAGCTGATGATGGTCGACTGCTTGCGGAATCCGTGAGATTCACCCTCGTAGGCCAGGTACGCGTGCGGAATGCCCTTGGCCACCAGAGCATCCCGGAATCGCTCCGCCTGCGAGGGTGGCACGATCGGATCGTCGAGACCCTGGAGAAGCAACACCGGGCAGTTCAACCCGTCGACGTTGTTGAGTGGAGCACGTTCCGCGTACAGGTCGGCAGATTCCGGCAGCGGGCCGATCAAACCGTCGACGTAACGCGATTCGAAATCGTGAGTTTCCTGCACGAACAGGTCCAGTTCAGCCACGCCGAAATAGGAAGCACCACAAGCGAACACGTCGGACGTCGTCAGTGCGGCCAGAACGGTCCAACCACCGGCAGATCCGCCTTCGATGGCAAGGCGGGCCGGATCGGCGAGCCCCTGCTCGGCCAACCCGTTGACGGCGGTGACGACGTCCTGCACGTCGACGACACCCCACTGACCGCGCAATCGATTACGGTACTCACGCCCGTAACCGGTCGACCCGCCGTAATTCACATCGACGACACCGATTCCGCGGCTGGTGAAGAAGGCGTAGACGAGGTTGAGGGCCGGTGCGACGTGCGCCGTCGGCCCACCGTGAACAAACGCGACATACGGCGGTCGTTCATCGTCGAGCCCTTTATATCGCGGACTGCGCGGCGGATACGCAACGGCGTGAACTTCTCGCCCGTGTCCGTGAGCCACGACGGCTCGCGCTTCCGGAAGGTAGGCAGACTCGGGCAATTCTTCGACCGACGAACGGATTTCGGTGAGTTCGCCGGTACCGAGGTCCAGTTCACGTAGCGCGCCCGCCAGTTTCGCGCCTCCCGAGATGAGCAGTAACCGATCGCCGCGAACTTGCATGAGGCCGATGCTGGTGACACCCGGGGTCGCGATGTCACGCAGTTCCCCCGACGCCGGGTCGAGTACCGCCAGCGTGTCGGTTCCGACGGTGCGTGCGGTGAGAAGGTGCCCGTTGCCGAGTTCGACGAACCAGCGCCCACCGAAGCGCCACTGCGGGCCACCGAAATCCGCGTTCACCGGGCAAATCGGGCTGATCTTGCCGCCGACGCGATAGATGTTCCACCAGCCGCTGCGATCGCTGATTGCGTAGAGTTCGTCGTCGGTGATCCACTCCGGCTGCAGGACGGACTCTTCAAGTCCGCCGATCAGCACGGAATACGCCTGAGCGACGCCGTCGACGAGTGGAGCTACCCGCAGTTCGGTACCGTCCCAGGGCATTTGCGGATGGTTCCATGCGATCCAGGCGATCTTGGTTCCACTCGGCGAAAGCCTCGGTGACGAGAGGAAGTCCGAGCCGCCGACGATCGAGCGGATGTTGCCGGAACCGTCCAGCGGAATCGCGCAGATATCGCGAGTGATCGCCCCGTCCTCCGCGTGCGCTTCCCGAACCGCCCACACCTCGCCGTTCACGATCTGCAGGTCTGCGTATCGCCACGCGGCCGGCGACGCCGGTTCGGGCGTCAGAGCCCGTGGAGTGACTCCTTCGAGGATGTACACCCGTTGATCGGAGAATTCACTGAAGACCAGTTTTCCGGACTCGGTGACCGTCCAGGCGCCACCGCCGTACTCGTGAACCCTGGTTCGCGCGTTCCACGGCGCGGGGAGGATGTCGACGGGTTGGTTGTCGAGACCAGATCGACGGATCGAGGTCCGACCACCCTCGGTCGGACGAAGTTCAGCCCACCAGATCTCGTCACCGACGTATCGTCCACCCTCGACAGGATGCCCACCTGCAGCCAGATCAGCTGCTCCGATCGGAGAAGTCCACGATCCGTACGGGGCTGCAATCTGCTCGCTGGGGGTCATCGCTCGACAATAGCCAACGGGGCGTGCGACACGGTCCCCGACAATGCACTTGCACAGTGGTGGAATCATGTAACTCGTGAGCACACCAGAACCCGTCCGCCACCGTCAGCCGCAGCGCGAGCTGGAGCAGTCGTCGAAGCTCCAGAACGTCCTGTACGAAATCCGTGGACCGGTACACGCGCATGCCGCCCGGTTGGAGGCGGAAGGACACCGGATCCTCAAGCTCAACATCGGCAACCCGGCACCGTTCGGATTCGACGCCCCCGATGTGATCATGCGGGACATGATCGCCGCCCTGCCCTATGCACAGGGCTATTCGGAGTCGAAGGGCATTCTGTCGGCGCGGCGCGCAATCGTGACGCGTTACGAGCTGGTTCCCGGCTTCCCCGAGCTCGACGTCGACGACATCTACCTCGGCAACGGTGTTTCCGAACTGATCACGATGACCATGCAGGCCCTCCTCAACAACGGCGACGAGGTTCTGATCCCAGCACCGGACTACCCCCTGTGGACTGCGATGACGAGCTTGTCCGGAGGCACGCCCGTCCACTATCTCTGCGACGAGGCCAACGACTGGAATCCCGATATCGCCGATATCGAATCCAAGATCACCGACAAGACCAAGGCTCTCCTCGTCATCAACCCGAACAACCCCACGGGTGCGGTGTACTCGATGGAGGTTCTGCAGCAGTTGGTCGATCTGGCACGCAAGCATCAGCTTCTGCTGCTCGCCGACGAGATCTACGACAAGATCCTCTACGACGACGCCAAGCACATCTCGCTGGCAACACTTGCCCCTGATCTGCTGTGCCTGACGTTCAACGGCCTCTCGAAGGCCTACCGCGTCGCCGGCTACCGCTCCGGCTGGGTGGCGATCACGGGCCCGAAGGATCACGCGGCCGGCTTCCTCGAGGGACTCGATCTCTTGGCGTCGACCCGTCTGTGCCCCAACGTCCCCGGACAGCACGCCATTCAGGTCGCCCTCGGCGGTCACCAGAGCATCGAAGACCTGATCCTGCCCGGCGGCCGCCTGCTCGAGCAGCGCGACGTCGCTTGGGAGCGATTGAACATGATTCCGGGCGTTTCGTGTGTGAAGCCTCGCGGCGCGCTCTACGCGTTCCCTCGTCTGGATCCGAACGTCTACGAGATCCACGACGACGAGAAATTGGTTCAGGACCTGCTTCTCCAGGAGAAGATCCTGATGGTTCAAGGCACCGGGTTCAATTGGCCGAATCACGATCACCTTCGGATCGTCACCCTTCCGTGGGCCCGAGATCTCGCCGTGGCCATCGAGCGATTCGGCAACTTCCTCACCAGTTACAAACAGTAGATTCTCACGCTGAATCCGGCCGAAATCGAGTAAACAATTCGTTGTACAAATGCCCCGTAAACGTAAAACTGCGGGGCATTTGTGCGACCTTGGTCACATTTTTCGCAAACCAGGCGGTTTGATTGACTCTTTAACTATTTAGTGACCTGCCCCGATGTGAAAACGGTCCAACCGGTACGTGATTCGTTGTGAAATTGGTAGTTGGACAACGCGCCAAATCGGTTTGAAATTGGGTACATTAGTTAGCAGCACTTCGGTGCCGCGAGCACCTGGTATCCCTCCCCCCCTGTGGATACCAGGTTGGTGGCGGGGACAACCCCCCCTGTTCCCCGCCACCCAGCTCGACCAATCCCAGTTTCACAACCCCTCATCGGTAGCACCGGTTTTCGCCGACTCTGCCTTGCAGCGACACTGCCTTTCACCGACACTGCCGTCAGAAGCTGACCATTCGCTTCGGAGCCGATAACATTGCACCGGTGCAAATCCCCAGTCCGACACTCAGTTTCCGATGAGTCACGGCCATGGCCACGGTGGCCCCATTCAGATCGGCCCCACCGCATCACGCGTCGTCATCGGGTTGCTCGTCGTCATCGGCATGGTCGTCGTCGCGGCAGCTGTCGCACTGTGGCCGGACAAGAACACCATTCCCGTCCCACTCCCCTTCCAGAATGCCGACGGCAGCTCGGTGGAAACCGAGGCGGGCACCGTCACGATGCAGGATCTCGGCGACTGCGGAAGTTCCTCTGCCGGAAGGGTATTCGTCGGTGCCCCGCAACCGCCGCCTACCTCCGCCTACCAGTGCCAGCGAAGTATCGTCGATATCGAATCCGGGCCGAATGCCGGAACGAAGACATTGCTCGAGGTCATTCCGGGCGCCGGTCAGCCGGACCTTCGCGTGGGTGACCACATTCGGCTGGTGCGTCAGACCGACCCGAACGGAAACACGCAGTACTCCTTCGAAGACTATTCGCGTGGGCTCCCGCTGGCGTTGATCGTCATCGCGTTCGCCGTCGTCATCATCGCAGTCGCACGGTGGAGAGGGCTGCGCGCACTCGTCGGCCTGGTGATCGCCTTCGGCGTAGTCGTCGGGTTTCTCCTACCCGCTCTGCTCGACGGCAAGCCTGCGATACCGGTTGCGCTGGTCGCCGGGGCGGTGATCTTGTACGCGGTTCTCTATCTGGCGCACGGGGTCTCACTCAAGACCAGTTCTGCTTTGCTCGGCACCCTTGCCGCCATGGTGCTCGCCGCGGTTCTCTCCTACCTCTGCATTGAACTGACACACCTCACCGGTTTGTCTGAAGAGCAGAACACCAATGTTCAGACCTATATCGAGCACATAGACATCACCGGCCTGCTGCTGGCGGGCTTCATCATCGGCTCGCTCGGCGTTCTCAACGACGTCACCATCACCCAGGCATCCTCGGCATTCGAGTTGGCCGAACTCGACAAGCATGCGTCCCGTCGAAAAGTCTTCGGCGGTGCGATGCGGGTCGGACGTGATCACATCGCCAGCACGGTCTACACCTTGGTTCTCGCGTACGCGGGTGGGGCGCTGCCACTGCTATTGCTCTTCAGCGTCAGCGGGCGCCCTCTTCAGGACGTCCTGGTCGGTGACGCCGTCGCAATCGAGATCGTAAGGTCCGCTGTCGGCGGAATAGCCCTGGCGCTTTCGGTTCCACTCACCACTGCCATCGCCGTGATTCTCGCCCGTCCGCCCGGTAGCGCGGTCAAGGCCGGCCCCACGTCAGGTGGCCGACACTCCAAGCGTTGACACCAGCTGTTCAGCGAAGCAGACGGGAAAGTATGCTCCCACGACGCTTGAACCTGACGCAGTCACAGAGGGCGCAGTCGGTTCCCGCACGATGATGGCTGTGTGCCACCTCTGCATGACCGCATGCACATACTTCGCCCTCGCCATTAGCCACGGCGCCATCGTACTGGACTGCACAAACCCGACCAGTCGGTCGCATCAGGCAAATCGCTCGCACATGGAAGTTCACAATTTATTCGCGCTATCACCCGCCTTGAAGTGCAACGATTCTCAATAGAGCAATTTTGACCGACCCGTCGACATGCACAAGTTAACTACTGGCAAGTAGCATCGGAAGATCGACTTCCGAAAGTGGACATGACGCACTCATCACCGGTCACAACCGTGGCATCACCAGAAACGCCAGCTACAGACAAGCGCAAGTTCGAGTACGACTCGATCGCCGTGCTGATCTCGGGCGCCGTCACGGCAGTACTCGGGCTGGTGTTCTGGGCAGTCACAGCTCGGATGTATCCGGTCGACGTTGTCGGCCGGGCATCTGCGGTGATCAATTCGGCGGTGGTACTGTCCACTCTGTCTACGTTGAGCCTCGGATCGATGTACGAGCGATTCCTACCTTTGGCAGGAAGCCGTGCCGGCGCACTGGTCGCGCGCGGATATCTCCTCGTAGCGCTCCTCGCGACAATCCTCGCCACCGCACTGTTGATGTTCGGTCCACGTGAAAAACTGTTCTCCTCGGGGTGGGCCATGCTCTCGTATGTAGGGCTCGTCGTTACCCTCGCGCTGTTCGCCCTCGAAGACCAGACCACCAACGGTCTTCGAGTTGCGAGGTGGTCAGCCGCGAAGAACATCGTTCATGCCATCGCCAAACTAGCTCTTGTCGCGTCACTGGCATTCACAGCGCATGAACTTGCTGTCGTCGGAGCCTGGGGTGGGTCGGCGGCGATCGCGGCCCTGGTCCTCGGTGTTGCGATACGTCGGAAACTGCGCACGCGAGGTGAGTCCGCGGCCCAACCGGCACTTCCCCCTGCACGTGAACTGTGGTCGTACTTCGGCCACTCGTACGGCCTCATGACGCTCGGTTCCCTTGCCCCGCTTGCAGTGCCGCTCGTTGTCATTTCACTTCTCGGCGCGGAGGAGAATGCATACTTCGCGATAACCTGGGCATTGGTGAGCGCCCTGTTCGTACTCTTCTACATGCTCATGGGCCCATTCGTCTCAGAGGCGAGCGCCTTTCCGACGCAGATACAGTCACTGACCCGTCGATTCATCGCACTACTGTCCGGACTCGCCGTTCTCGGTGCAATCTTTCTCGCACTCGTGGCACCGGTTGCGCTGGGATCCGTCGGCGATCACTATCGGACAGAAGGCACGACCCTACTTCGCTTGTCTGCGATCATCATTCCGATATCCGCACTCGTCGTTCTACACAACGCACTCGCCAGGGTGTACCAAAGAATGGGCTCGGCTGTTGTTGCGCAAGTACTCAACACCATCGTGGTCATCGCCGGATCAATTGTCCTGACACCTCACGTCGGCATAGCCGGTGTCGGCTGGTCCTACCTCGCGGCCGAAATTCTCTCCGCAGCAATTGTTTCGGTTCCACTGGTCGGAATGTTGCGACGCGCCGCACGTACTCCGACTCAAATCGAATCCAACGAATCGACGGTCGATCACCAGCCGGGTGCATAGACGCTCACCCAATCGATTTCGACGTTCGAGACCGCAGGCGTACCCGCAGATGGACAGGACCCCACTCCCCACGCCACTTTCCGCGCGCAGGCCCCGGACTCGGTTTGCAGTCCGAGCCACATCGGCGTCGCCGGAACCTTGGTTGCAGATTCGAACGTAGTCCACACGCGACCGTTGAGAGTGCCGCGAACAATTCCTGGCCCCCACTCCACTCCCACCGTATTCCAGTTGCTGAAGTCGCCTGTGATGTCTGCTTGCCCCTGACCGAATCCATCTGTCGGTGTATTCCAGTGTACGAACGCCGACATCGACTTCCGGTTTCCGTCAACAGTTTCCGCAATGTCGATCTCGGGTGGCCATATTTCATTCTTCGGCCACAACAGAAGATGGAAGCTGATCTCGTCGGACTTGTCTGCTCTAAATCTCATTTCCCATTTGCCATACTGCTGCGCGCGGGTGAAGTTGGAAACCCCACCCGTGAGCCATCGACCATCTACTTGTTGCGCACGAAGCTGCAACTTGCCACCGTCGAGGCGAACCATCGACGGATCCCACCAGCTCGCCGAATTGCCACCTGGTGCACCATAGTAAGGACCCCAGTCCCCGCCCAGCGAACACCGGTCGAAGTTGTCGATGAAGATCTGGCGCCACTTCGGCCAGGTCGAAATATTCCCGACCGGAGCAGGTTTGGTACCGGAGCTCGCTACCGAAGAACACAGCGGAGCTGCGCTCACAGTTGCCTGCGGCACTATTCCCACAAGAACAGACAGAAGAAGAAGACTGAGCCAACCGAAGAACCGCTTCGAAACACGCTGCCGTGGATTTACCATCATGCCACCGTCTAGTCGCAGTGAATGTTCATCTGCTACCAGAGCATAACGCACCAATTGGGACTAAAGGTATAAATTTTCAGCGACAATTAATCCACAGCTACTACCGACGTGGAGTCAGTTCGATCAGTTCGAGATCAGTACTTCGCGCAGACTCGACAGCTGCCAGAGCCGCGAAATCGGGCGAGTAGACGCTGACCCAATCGATATCGATGTCAGCGATTGCCGGCGACCCCGAAACCGGGCAATCCCCCGTTCCCCACTCCCTCTGCTTGTCACATGCCCCGGCTTGCGCCTGAATCCCCAACCACATGGAAGTCGATGGAACAAAAGATGATTCGAATTCAGCCCACTCACTATCGTCGACAAGGTATCGAACAATTCCCGGGCCCCACTCCACACCGACGGTATGCCATTCGTCGAATCGACCAGTTGTGTCCGCTTGTGCGAAGTGATGCTCACCTTCGTCGGACCAATGAATGAAAGATGACATCGACTCACGTCGACCCGACACACTTTCCGCGATGTCGATCTCTGGCGGCCATACCTCGTCTCGCGGCCACAGCAACACATGATAGCTGATCTCGTCCGATACCCCCGCCCGCAGACGAACCATCCATTTCCCATAAGTTTGCGACACTGCACTGTTAGAAACACCGCCAGTGACCCACTGGTCGCCATCCTGCTGCGCACGCAGGCGCAAAACCCCCTCGGTGACACTGACTTGCTCAGGCTCCCACCAACTGTGAGGATCACCCCCAGGTTGGCCGCTGTACGCCCCCCACATTTCTCCCAGCTCGCAGCGATCGAAGTTGTCCACGAATACTTGCGTCCACCCGCGCAGATCCCCTGTCGGCGCATTCGTGGTGCCTGGCGCGCTCGGTCCTTCTTCACATGCGTCGGTTGGCACGTCACCCGTGACCGAACACCCCACTGACAAGCACAAAGCGACAACTCCCCCGAGAGCCGTTATTTTGTTGAACAACAATGTGTTTCACTCCTGACTCGAGATCAGCGCGATCTGGTCGAATCGTAAGAACACCACGGCGACTGCACACAGGACCAGGACGACCCCGAGAACGGTAAGAGCTCTCGCAGCCTTCCCACGGCCGATGGTGCCAAGGTCCGGCACCTGCCGTTCCCGCGTCACCGTAATCAGAGTGAGCACAACGAACAACAATCCGAAGATGCATGCTCCCAACAGATTTGTCATCGCTGTTCCAGGTCGATCTCGGGGGCACCAGCGCGACGCAGCACGGTGACATCGGCATTCTCGACGACGATCTCGAAATTGCCGGACGCGAGCATATCGGCGATGGCATCGTCGAACATTCCCGCAGGGTATCCGTATTGAAGGGATATCTGGGAGGAAGCCTGCTGCGCAACGAATACGTAGTCCGGATCTCGATCAGCGACACATGTATCGAAGTTGTCCAGGCAATCGATCGAATCAACTTGAGAAACCGTCACTCCGGTGAGAATTCGCGGGGAGACCAGTTGTGCGGACGGTCCCCACGCCATGATCGTGACACCGTCCGGTACTGACGCGAGGAGTGCATCACCAGTCCGGATCTGATAAGGCGACGAGTGCTCGAATGAGGTGTTCAACCCTCGAGTAGCGGTGAGAATGACGGAGAGAACGAGAATCGACAGCGACGCCATGACAACACGCGGTATACGCCCGCCACGCCGTCGTCTCGAATTCATCAGAACGTTCCGAAGCGCAGCGGCACTACGCACAATTGTCACGGCGCCAAGTGGAGCCAGGATCGGAGCTGCCATGACAAAACACCGAATGACCACTTCGCCGCCGTAACTCTGTACTGCCACCAATCCGAAGGGAACCACACACAGCACTCCCGACATCAACCACGTCTTTCGTCCACGTGTCAGAACCCAGCCGAGGAACCCGAGCAATCCCATGAAACCTGTAGCTGCGAGCCGCAGATATTGCATTGCTTGGTAGGTCGGCCCGGAGCCGATGCGTTTGCTGACACCGCCTTGCACCGCGCCGCTCACCTGCCCGACATCCGACAGCAACGCCTGAAGGTGGCCTTTCCAGTAGTCGACTGCGCCGTAGCTGAACCAGACGAGAAAGAGCGCGCCGGCGGCCACCCACAACAACCGATAGCGAGTCGATCCCGTCAGCGTGAACATCAACAGTGCACCGACCATCACCATCGGCGTCAACTGGTGTGTCACAACCATCGCCGCCAGAATCACAACCAGAATCGCCTCTACGGCGAGGGTCTGCGCCGAACTCTGTCCAGGCACACGCCCCGGAGTGCGACGAGATGCGCCGACAGTTCTCGCCACCAACCCTCCCTCGACCACGGGGAGTGGAGCACGACGCAGTTGCCACAAGAGCACTGCAATCACGCTGGTGTAGAACATCATTGCGGTTGGTTGTGGCGCAAAGTAGTCCTGTTGGTACCAGTTGAAAAGCAAATAGACAAACACGCCCAGCCATGCCACACGTCGACTCCGTGAGATCGACAACCCGATCGAGTAGATCGGCAACGCGATCATCGCGTTGAAGAACACGGGTGCCCAGATGAAAATGGCGGTGAAATCGGTAATCCCGTAGGCGGTACTCATTTGGGCGCTCCCGGAGAAGAATCCAGCCCAACTGAAGCGCGCGTCGGAGGGTGGTGGAAGTTCTCCGAAATGGACGAGTATCTCGATGAGACCACGATGTACGTAAGCTGTGGGGATTGATGTCACCCCGTCTGCAAGGCTTACCAGCAAAGTCGTGAATGTGATCAAAGTCAGTGCTGCGACAGTCAGCACTACTGCGTCGAGTCTGCGCGAAGTCAGTGCGATCCCGGCTACGAGTGAGACCAGGAAAAGCGCAACGTAGTACGCCCACCCGATTTCTGGAATGATTCCTGCGGCGCCTGCGGCAGCGGTGTCCAGAGTTCGAACTGCCACCGCGAAGAAGAGCACTGCAACCGTGATCGTCACACCGGCGAGCATTCGCCGACGCCCTACCCGCGGCGGTCCGATCTCTCGATAGGGCATAACCTTCCACGCCACCGCACAGGAGAGGAGGGACAGCCCGCACAGCACTGTCTGAATCAAGGTCGGATGAAATGCGCCGATAACGAACTGAGACTGCGCAACAATGATGTTGACCGAGAGTGAGAGGCTTATCCCCACTGCCGTCGTGATCACTGGATCCGGAATGCGAACCATGAGTGCAATAGGCACACCAGGAACCAGAACCGTCGTCGCGACCCCGATCAACACGCGCAGTGAGAATGGAACTCCCTCCCCTCCATCGCGGCGAACAAGCAACGCGAGAATCAGCGCGGTACAGGTCAATACAGCGATTGCGATGAGGACGACATGATCGAGTCCCAGTTGTGCGGTGCGAGTGGTTCCGCCGTCATCGAGGTCACCTCGATGACGACCTCGCTTCGTTTCCGCGTCCCCCTTAGTCGACGCCTGTCCGACGATCATCGGGACAACTGATCCGCCTGCGCCCGCCTACGACGCAGGCGTAGCTTGCTGGAAGCGTACAGATAGGGGCCGGCCAGATACCCGGCCAGTTCCACTCGCTTGAGATCGCCGGGCATCGTTGTACTTCTGTCACCGAAACGCGCAGTGTCGGGAACGAGAAGCATGCGCACACCTCGGGGCACGACCTTCAACAAACCCAGAGCAGTCCGGTCGCCGCCCGAAATGATCTTGACCAAAACCGCGGACATTCCCGTTCCGTAGCCGTACATCTGGTCCCGCAACTCCGCGACACTCGCGCGGTGATGGTGTCCTACTGTTGCCTCGGGGGCGTAAACCAGCGTCGCTCCAGCAAGAACTACCCGCCGAAACAGGTCGAGGTCTTCGCCTCCGAGCGTCGGTGTTCCGGGTCCGAGTGCCTCGTCGAACCCGCCGAGACGTCGGATGCTTTCGGTGCGGAAGGCCATGTTGTTGCCGCTACCGAGTTCGCCTGCCGTGTAGGGGAAAAGCGGTGAAGTCCCCCGCTGACCCAATCCGATCGAAGCAATTTTCGGCGTCTCCATCGCCCACAAGGTCGTGGTATCGCCCTTGTCGAATATGCCCACTTCCTCGAACCACCGTTGTTCGGCGGTGTCGATGCCAATTCCCACAACGCGACCGGTCACCGCAGCAACCTCGTGGGAGGCGTCGAGCACGAAGACGTCCAAAATCTTCTCGATCCACAATGGGTCGGGCTCCGCGTCGTCGTCGGTGAAGGCCACGATTCGCCCGTTCGCGTGGTGAAGTCCGAGATTACGCGCGGCAGAAGCACCTTTGACTGGTTGTCTCAGTATCACGCAACGCTCGTCGTCCATCGCCGACAGGACCTGGTCCACGCGATCGGTATCAGGTTTGTTGTCGACCACCAGAATTTGCAGATTGTGGTGGCTCTGACCCAACAGAGCGTCCAGTGTCCGAGCGAGCGAATCACGGCCGACGGTGGCCACGACCACAGACACCAGTTCATCGGCGTTTATGTCGTCGCAGTCGTCAACCAGGTGCTCTCCACCGAATACGGTTCTCGCCGAAAGGAACCCGAGCAAGGTGGCAAGGAACCCGAAAATCAGAGCTGCCGCGCGGGCTGGCGCGAAGCGATCGCCTCGAATCGAATCCTTGGCTGCGGTGAAGATTCCACTGCTCAAGACACCGACGACGTACGCCCGTTCGTTGGACAACCCGTCCGCGCTCCCCACCGCTTGGGTGAGAATTCGCTTGGACCGACCTTCGTAGAAACAACGTCGACGAAAATAGCGAAACTGCTGGCGGTCGGCAGGAACAAAATGATCGACTGCGAAATCACAGACTCGCAGTATCTTGGCAGTGCGATCCCGCTGGCGGATCTTGATTCCCATCAGCGTCTCCTCACAACCGACCGGCAACGTGCCGACCCGCCCGAGTTCGCTCGAGAACCCGCCGATGGACTCGAGCGCGGTGCGCCGAACCGCCATACATGCGCCGATCGGATTGCGAATCTGTTCTCCGTCTGGTGGGAGGCCGCGGTAGTCGCAGCCGACGACCCAGCCGTATTCCTCCGGAAACCACCGAGCCTTAGACCCCTCGTACCGTGCGTGCACTGCCCCTCCGACTGCCGCAATCGTGGGATCTGCACTCATCGTTGCTCGGATCGCGTCGATCCCGCCAGTTCGGAGGACCGCATCGTCGTCGAGAAATGCCACCAGATGACCGTTGCCTGCACTGATTCCGCAGTTTCTCGCGCCGGACAAACCCTGCTCGGCAGTGTTGGGCACCACCCGGACCCCGGTTGGTACGTGTGCACGAACATGAGCAAGCATGGACTCGTTGTGATCGATGACAACAACGACCTCGTCGCCTGGGCCGTTTGCCTGGACAGTGGCGGCATCAACCGCAGCGAGCAGGATCTCGAGCCGACTCATGCTGTACGCGCAGATCACCACGGATACCGAACATGTTGTCTTGTCGAGGAATTCGACCTTCGAAACCGGCGACGAAGACATGATCACCCCTGCCCGTTCGAATCGAACCTCGATATTCGCCTCCGCCGTCCTGCGTCACGGAGCAGAGCTCTGTACGTCGTGGCGAACGAATCTGCTCGTCGCTCGATGGACAGGTCGTCTCTGGACCGGCCCAACGCCTCGGCGGCGATTCGGGTGCATAGTGCGGGATCGCCGAGAAGCCGTTGTGCGGCAACGGTCAAAGAATCGACGTCCCCTGTCCGGAAGACCACGCCGGTCCTGTTGTCGTGAACGAAGTCGCGCAATCCTCCACTGTCACTGGCTATCACCGGGACTCCGGAGGCTTGAGCTTCCAACGCGATCAGCCCGAAAGGCTCGTCGTGAGACGGGCACGCGAGGACGTCGACGGCACGCAGAATCGACGGAATGTCATTTCTGGGCGACAGGAACCGATGGGCGCCCGGCATCGATGCCCGCGCCAAGGTGTGCAACGCGTCGACAAATGCAGCGTCATTCTTGGCCGGTGCGCCGACAACAGCCAGATGTACGTCAACTCCCGATCGACGCAACGACCCCAGTGCCTCGATCAACTCGCCGATGCCCTTCTCTCTGTCCAACCTCCCCACCACCGCCACGAGCAATGCTCGGGGATCTGCTGACAGCTCGGCGCGAATCGATGGATCGGCCACTCCCGGACTAAATCGAACAGAGTCGACACCTTGATGGACGACCCGGGTCTTCCTCCGTGCCAGCGGGCCCAACTGCTCGAATACAGCCTCGCTCACGGCGACTGCTGCGTTTGCGGTAGACACCGCACTACTCATCACCAGCCGCCCACCACCTGGGGGCACGATGTCGTGCAACTCGAGCAACGACGGCCTTCCTGCTAGTCGCGCGGCGAGCACGACGTCCACGTGAGTCATCAAGTCGTTCGAATGGACGACATCGAAGGAACGAACCTTCCCGATCAAAGCCTTGACCGCGCGCATACTTTTCGGGACTTGCGAGAAAAAGTCATACTTGGAGTTGAAGCCTTCCCCGCTTGTCGGACGCAATCCAACTCGTTTGGGAATTTCCAGCGGAACATATTCAAGGTTCGATTCTGTCCACCAGCGCCGGGTCGGGGTATCTCCGGACGGGCCTGCCAGCGACAATTGAATACCTTCCGAGGCAAGAACGAGAGCTAGATTTCGGAAGCTGTGATCGGTTCCGCCGACATTCTCCGAAAGCGTCACTCCAAGCACTTTGATAACCTCGCTACGCGTCACTGAATTAGCATACCAAGAAAGAATCACGCGCCATGAGGACACAATTTCCGAAATGTCGCATATCTCCCCACTTTCTACTATTAGAAAGGCCTCACCGTGCGAAATGAGTTTCAGCCCACGCGCTACAAAGTTACCGATCTCGACGTTGCCATGGTTGAAAACTGGACATTAGTCGCAATGGGGCCAATCGACCATGGAGGTGTGGAAGGAGTTCGCGCTGCGCTCCGCACGATCGCGTCCGCGGGCCCACACGCGCGAGTCGGACTGATCCCGAGCAGTCGAACTCGGAATTGGGTGTTCGAACCGGACTCACTGCAGCGCGGCGTGCACGAAATCCCTGCTGTTCACACACAAGACCTACCTGCCACCCTCGCCGCTGCGGTCCGCCTGGCCGACGTGTCGCTGCCTATTGCGGTGACGGTCTGCGGCCGATACCTGATCGTGCGACTTGCACACGGAGTGGGAGACGGCCAGACCACAGTCAATCTCACGCGCGCGCTCGCTGACCCTGCGACGCGTACCGGCAAAGTCCCACAATGGTGCACTGCGCTACAACCGACACGATTCCCTCTGACGGCTGCCTCCTGGAATCTTTATGCGTCGAGCCCCGGCAAGCTTCTCCGCAGCGTGACCGCAGGGAGACCGAAAGAGGTTTCTTCACAACCAATTACAGCGAAGTGGCAACCTTCCCATCACGTCGGATTCGCAACATCGTCACCCACTGCGCTTGGTGATCTCGCGGCTTGGAGGAAAGCAAACGCCGTTCCCGCGTCGTTGTCGTCGATCTTCTTCGCCTCCATAGTGCGCGCACTTCGAGAGGAAGGTATCAAGGTGGACAACACCGTGAAGGTCCTGTTCGACGCCAGGCGGTACCTCCCCGAGAACCACCGGACGCTCTCCAACTTCGCGGCAGGCCTGGACTTGTCATTCGACGATGCGGGCTCACCTGCATCCGTCGGGGACGGTATCTCCGCCGCGGCCGATTCGGGTCGACCGCTGCTCAATCTCGCCGCCACTTCAGTAAAGTCCCGACTCGGTCGCATTACGCGCAGGCCGGTGGGAGACGCTGTGACGAGCGCTCCGGCACACCCTCGTGCGCGCATCGCTTACAGCGATATGTCAGGCGCTCCGCAGTTCAAGAATTTTCCATTGACCGGCACCCCGAAAGAATCTGTCTATATCGCGACCTTGTTACCTGAAAGTCCCGAACATATCGTGATTGCAGTCGGACGACTGGGAACCTTGAACAATGTCTCGTTTTCGTTTCACGACAATGTATTCGACGCCGAAAGAATCGGATCCGCATTCGAGAATGCATGCAAAAATCCACTGAAGTTCTTCAGAGAAGGAATCGCTGAATGATCCACTCGGACTGCAACGAAGAATTCGTCGCAAACAAAGGAAACGGCAAATCCTCGCACATTATCGAGCTGTTCGCCAGATACGCGTGGATTTCGACATTCCTGTTTTTTGTGTGTGAATTCTTGACCGCGTGGAGCTGGCGAGGAAACTACTCGCGCCGCAATCAATTCGTAAGCGAACTAGGTGTTCGTGTCTGCGACAGTCGTGCGGGCGTGTGCAGTTGGTACTGGTTGATGAACATTTCTTTCGTGACCACTGCACTGGGAATATCTGTCGGCACACTATTGTGGTGGAAGTCGCGAGTCGTATCGCCTACAGAAGGCTCCTTTCTACTCGTGTCGGCAAGCGGTTTGATCCTGATCGCCGTGTCGTCCCTCGACCGCGGATCGATCCTCCATGGAATCGGTGCAAACATGTATTTCGTCTTGGCCAACACCGCCGTGATCATGATCGCGACCTCGTCCCGGACGCTCCGCAGACCGTCCCCAGCAAAATGGGTCGCCCTCGCAGCCGGAGTACTCGGACTGAGCGCCTACTTCATCCACACAGTCGGCGGTCTCGGCATGCTCGGGCTGGGCACGATCCAAAGGTTCACGGTGTACCCCTCACTGATCGGCCTGATCGCGCTGGCGACGGTCCTGGGCTCCGAACCGGCAACCAGACGCGAACAGGAACCGATCTAATGTGCGCTCCAACCTGCTTCAGCTGACGATCGACTCAGGCAACGTCAATTTTTGCGGGTCGAGAGGGATGGAACGACGCGAGGTGGCGCCCCTGCGCGCGCTGCGTCGGCGGCGCCACTCCATCCCGATGATACGCAGCACGCGCATTCCGTCAGAGAAGGCATTGAGGTTGCTGACACCGTGAATTCGATCGGCCTCGAAGCTTCCGACTTCCGCAATTCCCAATCCGGCGGCAGCTACACGAACATTGATCAACGTCTCGATCTCGAATCCGTCACCCCACTGAGCTGCAGCAGTGCCTGTATCCGGGAGCTGCATGACGTCGAGTGCATTGCGCCAGAACGCGTTGTACCCATAGCAAAGGTCTGTGAAATGCGTACGAAAGAGGATATTCACCAGGGAATTCAGGCCGTAGTTGCCTAGCCGCCGCAACTTTGTGATGTCCGAACTTCCACCCCCTGCGATAAATCGCGAACCCTTGGCGAAGTCGGCCCCATCCACGAGTGCCTGCACGAAGAGCGGAATCTCGCCGGGGTTGGTGGACCCGTCGGCATCGATCATGACAATTATGTCGCCGGTCGCCGCCTCGAACCCGCACGCCAGGGCGTTTCCTTTTCCTTTGCGCGTTTGTGTGATCACCGTGGCGTCGGGCCACAACATCGTGGCGACCTCGACGGTGTCGTCAACCGAATTTCCATCGACGAACACGATCTCGTCGATTCCCTTCGGCATCTGAGCAGCCACGTGAGGCAGATTCTTCGCCTCGTTCATCGCCGGCACGATCACCGTGACACGGGGGCGCATCGTCGCCGAACGCATACGCTCGTCTGCCGCAGGGGCGTCGTTGTCCATGATGTGCTTCCTTCGGTCGTGTGCCTCACAGTGATGCTCAATCGATACAGATTCATCTAATCGCTACCAATCAGCAAATCGAAACCTACACGAATCTGCGCCGAATGCACGGGATAGTCATCCGTCTGAGCGCAAACCATGACCTCGTTTGTATAAGCCAAATCGTCGCAAGATACTGTTCGCAAGGCGAATAATTACAGCTCAAAGGGGGAATTGCCTGAATTTTTGGGCGAAAAGAGACCAACAACCCGGTTATTGGAACACGAAAGCAAAGAAATTCGGCACCAAAGTAAAGTAGCCAGAAATTTGCTCATCCAGCCTTGGGGAACCCTGTGAAGTCGATCACCGGACCTGCTTTGCGAAGGCCGCGCCGCCCGTCAGGAACAGCCCAACCGGCCCCAGAGTCCACGAATCGGCGACTCAGGGTCCAGGAATCAACTGCTCAGAGTCCGGGAATCGGTGGGAGAACCGGCAACAGAATCGGCGGAAGCCCCGGGATGTAGATCGCCGGCGGTGGCGGCGCGGGCGCGGGCGCGGGCGGCACGTAAGTGTCCTGCACGACTGGCGGAGCCTCGACGACCGGAGGGACTTCCTCCGTCGTCGTCGGGGGCGGGGTCGTTGTGGTCGTGGGCGGCGGGGTAGTCGTGGTCGTCGGCGGCGGCGTAGTCACCTCGGTTGCCACGGGTCCGGCATCCTCGGAATCGAAGACCTTTCCTCCGTAGCCCAATCCCAGCCCCACGATCACGATCGCCGCGATCACACCGGCGCCGAGGCCCGCGAACCGTAGCGGGTTTCTCGGCTCTTTGGATGTCGATTCAACGGGTTGTGTCCCGGCGAGCCAGGACGGGTGTGCGGTTCCTGCCCCGGGTCCCTCGGCTTCGTACATCGCCGAGTACGCCTGGGCGTCAACCATCACGGCCTCGGTGTCTGCGTCACGTTCTGTGCTGAATCCGTCCGTGGCCTGGTCGCTGTCGGCGACCACGAGATCTGCGGCCGGATCGAATCGTTGCTCGTGCCGGTTCGGTCGCGGCTGAGGCAGTTCCGCCGCGTAAGGGCTCGGCACCTGTTCTTGCGGAACGGACTTCGTGCCGGAAGTGACTTCGGACAACGCATTCGGCCGCTCCGATTCCGCGAGCGTTGCGACCCCTCCGTGGCTGAACGCCTGAACCGGAACGGGTACCTCCGCCGGGGTGTGGATCGGATACGGCGCAAAGATCGGCGCTACAGCCGGAACCTGAACCGGGGCAGATACCGCGCGCGCCGATGGCGTCATCGACGACTCCGCGATCAGCGCAGCGCCTTGAGCAGTCACGAGTTCCGGCTGCTCGGGCGCGATGAGGGGGCACTCCAGCCACGCGGCGAGGGTCGCCCGCACGATCGGAATGCGTGCACCGCCACCGATCAGGAGAATCGCGTCGGGGTTACGGCCGGACGTTGCGATGACCTCTCGTATCTCGCGTGCGAAGGCCTCCACCGACGTGACGACCAACGAATCGAAAACTTCCCGCGACAGCAGGAGAAGCCCGCCGGGGCCGGGCAGGCACACCGCACTTCGTGAGGACAGCTGTTCCTTCGCGAGTCGGCATCGCGCCTGCAGTTCGGCATCGCCGCCCGGGTCGGCCGGCGTAGCTATACGGCGACGCACGGTCTGATCCGAGTAGACGAGCTCGTCGAAGTGATCTCCACTGACCCGCGTCGACCGGGCGGTGACGACGGTAGACCGCATCTGCCTGTCCACAATGCTGATCGTCGATCCAGAACTACCGATGTCGACGACGACGAGTGTGCTCTGGTCGGTCAACGCACCGGACTCCTCGAGCATTCGAAGCGTCGCGACTACTTCGGGAACCAGCTCGAAGTTGTCGATGCCTTTCTGTTCGAACGCTGTTTGGAGTGCTCCGGCCTGCGCTTGATCCCGGTAGGCGACGACCGTATTGCTGCCGAGGTCGGCATTCTCGGTCAAGGCCACGCCGGTTGCCTCCGCTGCGACTTCCTCGGGAATCTCGCGGCCTCGATCGACCGCTCTGGATCGGAACACCGGACCACTGTGGTCGGGCGTCCCCGGGCGCGCCAAACGCACAGCGCTGGCTCCCACCGTCACACCCAAAACCAAGTTCATGATCCACCTTCGTCGACCGTCGACGGGTTCCGTCACCAGACCCCGTCATTCCCCGGCCGGAAGTCTACCCACTGGGCATGGTCTGCGAGGTTCGCGCATCTCACCTAAGGCCTTCTCGCAGCTATTTTTTCGCTACCTGGACGTTCGACCTACCGCCCCAATCCGCGATAGTTCCAACCGGCGGAGCGCCACAGGTCCGGATCGAGGCAATTTCTGGCGTCAACGATCACCCGCCGCCGAACGAGTGGTTCCAAATCGGCGGGCACGAGTGAGGCGAACTCGTCCCATTCAGTGGCGATCAAGACCACATCAGCATTCCTGCAAGCTTCTGACGTGGAGGTTGCGTAGTGAAGGGTGGGAAACAGTCGGCGAGAATTATCCATTGCCTTCGGATCGAAAACGGTGACCGCCGCCCCGTGCAACTGCATCATTCCTGCAACGTTGAGCGCAGGCGAATCGCGCACATCGTCGGATTCGGGCTTGAACGCAGCTCCCAGCACCGACACGTTAGCTCCCAGCAAACTGCCATCGCAGGCTGCCGTCACCAGTTCCACAGCTTTTGTCCGTCGTCGCATGTTGATGCTGTCGACCTCGCGGAGGAAGTACAGCGCCTGGTCGACACCCAACTCCCCGGCGCGTGCCATGAACGCCCGAATGTCCTTCGGCAGGCAACCACCGCCGAACCCCAAGCCCGCATTGAGGAACCGTCTACCGATCCGAGCGTCGTACCCGAGAGCGTCGGCCAACATCGTGACGTCGGCCCCGGTCGCCTCGCACACCTCCGCAATCGCATTGATGAAGGACACCTTGGTCGCGAGAAACGCATTCGCAGATCCTTTGACCAACTCGGACGTCGCCAGATCGGTCACGAGGAAGGGCACCCCCGCGTCCAGTATCTCGGCATACACCTCGCGAAGAACGCCTTCGGCGTTTCCCGGCCGGTCACGATCGATCCCCAGAACCAACCGGTCAGGGCTCAAGGTGTCCGCGATCGCGTGTCCTTCACGCAGGAACTCCGGATTCCAGGCCACCTCTACCGAGCCACCCGCCGGCGCAGTCGCTCGGAGTCGCTCGCCGAGAGCCGCTGCCGTGCCTACCGGCACCGTCGACTTCCCGACTATCAGCGAAGGCTTTCGCAACAACGGCGCCAACATGTCGATCACCGAATGAACATGACTCAGATCTGCGGCGTACTCCCCCTTCTTCTGGGGCGTCCCCACACCGACGAAATGGATGTCCGCAAAATCCGCGGCATCGGAGTAGGAAGTCGTGAACTGCAGCCGACCCGACGCCAGATTCTTCTCCAGCATGTCGGTCAGACCCGGCTCGAAGAACGGGACCTCCCCACGAGACAACTTGTCGACCTTGGACTGGTCGATGTCGACTCCCAGCACGTCGTGGCCAAGTTCGGCCATACACACTGCGTGGGTCGCCCCCAGGTATCCCGTTCCGAACACGGTCATCTTCATGTGTTGTTGGTATGCGTCCGAACTTTCCGAAACGCGTACGCCAGGTGGGCGCGAAACCAACATCGGGCGTACGACGAGTGCGTCGCGTGTGCAACCTATGCTTCTGCCATGCACGTTCTCTTCGTTTGTACGGGAAACATCTGCCGATCACCCACGGGCGAACGCCTTGCACGTGCTTATGCCGCCGAAGCCGGGGTCACCGGATTCACCGCGTCGAGTGCCGGAACCCGGGCGATGGTCGGACACCCGATCGAGCCAACTGCTGCGAGGGTTCTCGCGGGGCTCGGCGGCGACCCCACGGAGTTTCAAGCCCGACGCATGACAACAGCGCTGGCCTCGGACGCCGACCTCATTCTCACGATGACCGAAAGTCAGCGAGACAAGGTCCTGGCGATGGCTCCGGCGCGGCTCAAGCGCACGTTCACACTTCGAGAAGCCGCACGGTTGGGCTCGCTCGCAGATGCAGGAACTGTCGAGGACCTCGCCGCCGCCAGACCCCGATTTCGTGCCACCGAACCCGAGGACGTCATGGATCCGATGGGTAAGGAAGAGAACGTGTTTCACGAGATCGGACTTGAGATCGCCGATCTCCTCGGCCCGCTGCTCAGCCGACTTCGCTTCGGTGAGCGTTGAGCGCGGGCACCGCGGTCAACTGCGGTAGCGACTTGTCCGACTCATAGTAGTAGCTGTACTCGTACGCATTGCGTCCGCGAGACGGCGTCATCGTGATGACAGTGCCCAGGACGTGCGCACCCACACTCTGTAGGTTTCCGACCGCGCGCGCCAGTTGATCGCACTTCGTGGAGCCGTGTCGGGCGATCACCAGGGCACCGTCCGACATCGCGGCCAGGACCGCGGCATCCGTGACGGGTAGCAACGGCGAGGCGTCGATGATGACGTAGTCGTATCGCGCCCGCAGTTCCTCGAGAACATGTTTGGCCGTGTCCGTGCCGAGTAGTTCGCTCGGGTTCGGCGGGATCGGTCCGGAGGCGAGCACTGTCAGCCCGTCGAACTCGGTCGGCTGAAGCACATCGTCCAGCGTCGCTTGACCGGAGAGCACCGAACTGACGCCGACACTTCCGAGCAATCCCAAATACTTCGATACTCGCGGCTTCCGGAGGTCGCCTTCCATCAGGCACACTGATTTGCCGGCCTCCGCCAAGACGAGAGCGATGTTCACGGCCGTGGTCGTCTTACCTTCGGAGGGAAGCGAACTCGTGACGACGATGACACGCGGTGGATGGTCCACCTCGAGGAACTGAAGGTTGGTGCGCAACTCACGGAAGGCTTCGGCACTCACGGAACTTCCGTCACTGAAAGCGATCGCGTGATTGACTTCGACGTCCTTGTCGAACGGGATCGTGCCCACCATCGCCGAACCCGCGATCTCTTCTACAGTTCGACGATCTTTCACCGTGTTGTCGAGTCGATCACGAATCAACGCAAGCGCGATCCCCACAACCAGTCCCGCCACTGCGCCGAGCGCGAGGTTGCGCGAAGTCTTGGGTGACACCGGAACAGTCGGCTGTTGAGCCTGCTGTTCGACGACCACACGTGCAGGCGGTGTTCCGCCGTTCTCGGGTGTCTCCAGTTCCTTTGCCAATGCCACGAATTCGGATGAGAGAGTGTTCGCGATCTCGCGTGCGAGTTCCGGTGACGCGTCCTTGACTGCGAGGTCGATCAACACAGTGTCGGGCGCCGACGTCGCAGTGACCTTGGAGGCCAACTCGTCAGCCGACATCCCGCCGACCACCCTCGGTCCCAGTTCGTCGATCGTCCGCTGTGCGAGTGTTCGGCCGGTCAGGAGTTTTGTATAGGACAGAACTCGCTGCTGTGAAAGTTGACTGCCCTGCAGTGCCTCGTTGACCGAGGTACCCGCCGACGTCGAAACGAACAGCCTCGTCGAGGCCTGGTAAACGGGCGTCGAAAGAAGAGAAGCGCCAAGGGCTCCGAGGATTCCGAGCACGGTTACAGCAGCGACGATTCGCCATCTGGCTTGCAATATCTTCAGGTAGTCGACAATTTCCATCTTGATGTCTCCTTCGGCTCACGCATGTCCACTGCGGGTCTGAGCGGTCTTTGCCGGTCGGACCGCGAGGGCGAACCGGGCTTTATCAATTTCGATATAGATCAGCTGCGACGGACGAGACGTCCTGTGCTCACGGGCGTCCCAGTCCGCGGTAGTTCCAACCTGCGCCTCGCCAGTCGTCGGGGGAAAGGCAATTGCGCCCGTCGACGATCACTTTGTTGCGAACCACCGAATCGAGATCGGACGGCTGCAACTTCAAGAATTCGAGCCACTCGGTCAATACCAGGACGACATCGGCACCTTCGCAGGCCTCCAATGCATTTGCCGAGTAGGTCAGCGTCGGGAACAGCGCGCGCGAATTGTCCATGGCCTTTGGGTCGTACACGTTCACTGCAGCACCTTGGAGCTGAATCTGACCCGCGACGTTGAGCGCCGGCGAATCACGAACGTCGTCCGAGTCCGGTTTGAACGCGGCACCCAGAACTGCGACTCTCGCACCGAGAAGCGATCCGCATGCCTCCCGCGCCAGTTCGACCATGCGTGTACGTCTGCGCATATTGATGTTGTCGACTTCGCGCAGGAACGTCAGTGCTTGATCGGCACCGAGTTCACCGGCGCGAGCCATGAAGGCGCGGATGTCCTTCGGCAAACACCCTCCGCCGAAACCAATTCCCGCGTTGAGGAATCGACGTCCGATCCGAACGTCGTGCCCGATCGCGTCGGCAAGCACTGTGACGTCGGCGCCAGCGGCCTCGCACACTTCGGAGATGGCGTTGATGAACGAGATCTTGGTGGCCAGGAAAGCGTTCGCTGACGCTTTCACCAACTCCGCCGTCGCAAGGTCCGTGACGAGAAACGGAATCTCCGCATCGATGAGCTCTGCATAAACTTCGCGCGCAACAGATTCCGCTCGACCGCGGACATTTCGATCGACTCCGAGCACAAGTCGGTCCGGGTGCAACGTGTCCTGGACGGCAAATCCTTCACGCAGAAACTCGGGATTCCACGCGACTTCGACGCTGTCACCGATCGGTGCCAGTTCCCGCGCGCGCTTACCGAGCCGTTCCGCGGTTCCCACCGGTACCGTGGACTTGCCGAAGATGACCGCGGGCTTGGTGAGCAGCGGCGCCAAAGTCTCGATCACGGCATCCACGTAGACCATGTCCGCGGCGAACTCACCCTTCTTCTGCGGCGTCCCGACCCCGAGGAAGAACACGTCCGCAAATTCTGCGGCTTCCTCGTACGACGACGTGAACTTCAGTCGCCCTCGATCGATGTTGTTTCGTAGGACCTCGCCCAACCCTGGCTCGTAGAACGGAACTTCACCTGCTGCCAGTTTCTCCAGCTTTGCCGCATCGACATCCACTCCGAGGACCTCGTGACCGAGTTCGGCCATACAGGCCGCGTGTGTCGCGCCCAGGTATCCCGTGCCGAATACTGCTATGCGAGTGCTCATGTTGCTCGATCTGCTTTCTCGAGAGTGTGCGAAGTGTGTTGATGGGAAAAGTGATTCAGGTACGTACGGCACCGATGTTGTCGCGGTACCACGAGATCGTCGACGCGATTCCTTCGCGCAATCCGATTGTCGGCCGCCATCCGAGTTTCCGAATCATGCTCACGTCCAGCAGTTTCTGCATCGTTCCGTCCGGCTTCGAGGTGTCCCACCGCGTCTCTCCGGTGTATCCGACCTCCGTGGCGACTATCGAAGCGATCTCACGAATTGTGTGGTCCTCGCCGGTTCCGACGTTGACATGCGATGCACCGTCGTAGTTGTCGAGCAGATGCAGACACGCCGACGCCAAGTCGTCGACATGCAGGAATTCACGTCGCGGATTGCCACTCCCCCAGTTGACAACCGACTGGACTGCCGACGACTGCGCCTCGTCGTAACGCCGAACGAGGGCGGGAAGTACGTGCGATCCGTGCGGCGAGAAATTGTCTCCCGGGCCGTACAGGTTGGTGGGCATAGCTGAGATCCAGGGGCGACCATGCTGCCGCCTGGCAGCTTGAACATGGAGTATTCCCGCGATCTTTGCTATTGCATAGGCGTCGTTGGTCGGCTCGAGATGCCCGGTGAGCAGGTATTCCTCCTTGATCGGTTGCGGTGCCAATTTCGGGTAGATGCAAGATGATCCGAGGAACAGGAGACGCTCGACGCCGTGTGCGAGGGCAGCGTCGAGCACGTTCACCTGGATGCGCAGATTCTCCGACAGGAAGTCGACGAGGAAAGTGCTGTTCGCCGCAATCCCCCCAACTTTTGCTGCTGCGAGGATCACGTTGGTCGGCTTTTCGCGGGCGAAGAAATCGAAAGCAGCTTCCCGGTCACGTAGATCGAGTTCGGCCGACGTCTTTCCGAGCAACCTGGTGAAGCCCGCAGATTCCAGGTGTCGCCACACCGAAGAGCCGACCAGACCTCGGTGGCCGGCCACGTAGAACGGTGCGCCTCGATCGAGTGGTCGCGCTGCGAATGAATCACTCATCGCGTCGCCGACCAGTCGGGAAGTGCCGGAGTGTCGATCCACGGTCGCCCTTCGTGTTCGAGCGCTTCGATGTCTGCCTCGACCATGATCCGGGCCAGTTCGGGTGTGTGCACGCCGGCCTTCCAACCGAGTTTGCGCTCGGCATGACTCGGATCCCCGATCAGTGCGTCCACCTCGGTCGGCCGAAGATACCGTTCGTCGAATCGAACGTGGTTTTCCCAGTTCAGACCTGCATGTTCGAACGCGACGGTCAGGAAGTCGCGCACCGAGTAGTTGCCACCGGTGGCGAGCACAAAATCCTCAGGCTCGTCGACCTGCAGCATGCGCCACATTCCCTCCACGTACTCCGGCGCATATCCCCAGTCGCGAATCGCATCGAGATTGCCCATGTACAGATGATCCTCGATACCTGCCTGGATGCGTGCGACCGCGCGCGTGATCTTCCGCGTCACGAATGTCTCACCACGCCTCGGGGATTCGTGATTGAACAGAATTCCGTTCACAGCGAAGATCCCGTATGCCTCACGATAGTTCTTGGTGATCCAGTACGAGTACACCTTCGCCGCACCGTAGGGCGAACGTGGGTAGAACGGTGTCTCCTCGTTCTGCGGTGGCGGTGTGGCACCGAACATCTCGGAACTCGACGCCTGGTAGAACCGGCAGTCGAGTCCGGCCATCCGAACCGCTTCGAGTAGTCGGATCGACCCGACGCCAGTGGTGTTCCCGGTGTGTTCGGGTTCGTCGAAGCTGACCCTGACGTGAGACTGCGCAGCGAGGTTGTACACCTCGTCCGGCTTGATCTGCGCGAGTAGTGTCACCAGGCGCGCTCCGTCACTGAGGTCACCGTAGTGAAGAAAAAGTCGAGCATCCGCATCGTGCGGGTCAACGTAGATGTGGTTGATCCTCGAAGTGTTGAACGTCGAGGATCGACGGATCAGTCCGTGAACCTCGTAGCCTTTGGAGAGCAGCAACTCGGCAAGGTAAGAGCCGTCCTGCCCCGTGATTCCGGTAATCAGTGCGCGTTTCATCCTGCGTTCCTTCCGTTGCGGGACAGCCCGCCTGATAGTTGCGAAACCACGGTTGTGGTCCGTAGTCCTCCGAATCGCTCGGCAGTCTTGATCTCGCTCATGCGCGTCCCCCCAAACGGCCGAAGACTTTTCGTATGTCACGTGATGCCAGCCGTATGAATGTCGAGTTACCGAACAGGTAGCGCCGCCACAGACGTTTGGGTTCGGATACAAGTCGATACAACCACTCGAAACCCGAGTTCTGGACGAAAGATGGTGCCTCCGAAACAGTTCCGGCCAAGAAGTCGAAGGCCGCGCCGACACCGACGGCCACGTAGTCGGTTCGATCCGCTATCGCCTTCGTGACAAAGTCCTGCTTCGGCGCACCCAGACCGACCCACACGATGTCCGGTGACGTCGGATCGATCTTCGTGATGATGTCGTCGACGAACTCCTTGCTGAACGCGGCAAACGGCGGGGCATATGTGCCGGCCACCTTGATTCCCGGGTACAACTCCTCGACTCGATCCGTCAAGAGATTCAACGTCTCTTCTGTCGTGCCGACAAAATGGTGACGAAGGCTGTAGCGGCGTCCCTTGTCCAGGGTGGCCTCGAAGAACGACGGACCCCGGACTGGTCGAACACCGACGTGATCGGCGGTGCCGCCGATCAGGCGCATCACCCAGCTGACCGGGGTTCCGTCTGCGAAGTTCACACCCGGACCCTTCAAAACCGCGGAGTAGTCGCGATCACTGTGCGCCGCCGACACGCAGTAGGAATTCGACAACCTCACGGAGACTCCGGTTCCTGCTCCCTCTCGTCTGTCGTTGACTACCCAATCGGTAGCTCTCTCGAGATTGGTCGCGGCAAACGGAATGCCACCCACCTCGATGACCTCGAACGGACTGCTCATCTGTCTCACCACTTTTCCGAGTTCGTATGTCGACGTTCATTGCACTGGCCGTAGCTGCGCGACAAGACCAATTTCAACCGGGACCGAGTCCAATCACGCTGCGGTTCAAAGAGAGAAAGCTCGGTCTCGACAATCGATCGAGCGATACGAGAGGAGAGAGTCGACGCCGGAGCAACCTGGATCGTCACGGCGTTCCTACCTGCCAGTGTCGGCACACCGCCGAGATCCAAACAGACCACCGGCAGGCCCACCGCAGCCGCTTCGGCCGCCACCCAGCCGCCCGAATCGTGCATGCTCGGGAAGAGCAGAGCGGAGGAGGCCCCCATCTCGCTTACCACTTCCGATCTGTCGCGCCATCCGCGAAGCGTGACCTGACCGCGCCGATACGGAAGCGACTTCTCGATCCGCCCGCGGGCGGGTCCCTCCCCGACAAAGGTCATGGACCAATCGGTGCCCAGCTGCTCGAGCGCATCCAGAATCAGGTCGATTCCTTTGTATTGCAACAGTCTTCCTACGAACAAGAGTCTTCGTTTCGGTCTGGGTACCGCTTGCTTCTCGATTCCGTCGTAGTCCAGAACACAATTGGGTTGGACGACGACATTGCGTGCCCGCGGTGCGCCTCGTCCGCTGTCGGAGTTCATCGCGATGAAAGTGTCGACTCGTCCGGACATGAAGATGTGTGTCAGTGACCGAACGGCTTTCGTGGAGCAGGTCCGAACTGCCGTGGTTGCCAGGTACCGCATACCGATGCGCCTGGCGAGCGGCATCGGCGGGTAGGTGTTGCCCCCGGCAGGCCCCCATACCAGTCGTACTCCGCCGGCTCCACCGAACAGCACCGGTGGGGGCAACCAGTCGGAGGCGAACGTTGCATGATGCAGGACGTCGAAGTTTGCCGCTTCACGCCGAACGAACAGTGAGGTGTGCCAGAGCCATCGGAGGTATCGACCGTACGATCCGGCTTCTTCCGCGGGCAAAGTCGCTATTCGCACGACACGAACTTCGCAACCGAGCTGTTCACACTCTGATTCCAATGCGGGAGCCTCACCGGAGCGAGTCACCACCGTGATCGACTCACACAGTTCGGAAGCTGCCGAGAGAAGCGCCCAACCCGCACCGGATTCACTCCCCTGATTCGGATCGCAGGCGTATGCCGTCATCAACAACCGTGTCATCGCGCTACCACCAGCCTCTGTGCGCGCGGCGTCCGAGAATCGCTGCGGCTGAATCGCTCTGAGAACCAACCGATGTTGCGTGCACCGTTGTCGAGAACCACGCGCTTGATCCGTGGACTGATCAAGGCAACGGGGATCAACGTCGCCGACGCGAGGACGAGCAGAGCGCGTTTGGCACTCTGAGCCGCCAACAGTGGCAGCTCGAGCTGTCCCTGACAGACCGCGAGGATTCGTCCGTTGTTGACATACCGGGCGAAGAGCCAGGAATCCCGACGCCGATCCTCGCCTACGGGTTCGTACGCAAGCGCCTCGTCGCACCACAACAACCGGACACCGCCGGCGCTCATCCTGAGCGTGAACTCGGTGTCCTCGCCGCCAGGTAGATCCCAGTCGTCACTGAAGTTCAAGCCGTTCAAAGCCTTCAGGTCCAACAACAGATTTCCAGCGCCTGCAGACGCAACCGGGGTGCCGGTCGAATGGCGAACGCGAGTGTGCAATGGAAGTTCCGAGGCAGGCAGACCCACCGGAATCACAGGACCGGCCACAGCACCTGCGTCGAAATCTGCGGCGCAGGTGAGGAGATTCGACAGCCAGTCGACATCGACGTACTCGTCGTCGTCGACGAAGACGATGTAACGACGATCTCGTGCACGGGCGAGATCGACGAACGCACGTCGCGCCGGAGATACCCCGCCGAATCCGAGATGCAGTCGTTCGATCCCGTCGGCAACATACGTCGGCGTGGTGGATTCCGGATCGTTGTCGCCTACTACGACCTGGGCGGAGGCACCGGAAGCCTGGATCGATGCCCGGACGCTGTCGATGCAGACAGCCAGTTCCGATTCACGACGGAAGGTCAGAATCGCCACTACGACGCCGCTGGGATTCTTCATGAGAGGTCAACTTTCGGTCGGGCGTCACGGTTCATCGAAACCAGAAGTGCGACGCTCGCGCTGACGCACGCCGACGCGGCCAATGCTCCTGCGACGGGTACGGCGCTGTCGGTCAGTCCCGCCCCGAGAACGATCAGAAACTGCAGAGGTAACAGCAAGGCGCGAAATCTGTTGAGGTTTCCCGTCTTGTCCACGACGCGGATCGACGTGCCGACTCCCAGCAGAATCCCGTTGAACGCCACCGCCAACCCGCACAGCAGAATGACCGGTATCAAGTTCGGAAAGTGCGACCCGACCAGATGATCCATCAATCGCACTCCCGAGAATCGAATCTCGAGCGTGAGACAGATCAGCGAAACGCAGATGATCGAAACCCAGAAGATCTGCAAGCCCACTCGGCGGCCGAGTGCCATGCACTCGCTCGGGCTCATCGCTTCGACACCACTGCCGAACTTACGCATCAGAATTGGCGAGATGCCCGCGAACATCAAGGACAGCGGACCGAGCAGTGTCTGGGCAGTTCTGATCTCACCGATCATCGAGATCGACGCCACCACAGTGAGTATCAAGAACATCGCCTGCTGCGCAGCTGATCCCATCAATATCTCGATCGCAAACGGCACGGATCTATATCGGTGAGTGCGCGAGTACCTGATCGACGGTACCGGCGGTACCAGACGCATGGATGCGTGACCGAGAGCGAGCGCGACGAAGACACCGACCGTATAGGTCACGAGTGCAAGTGTCAGATTCTCGACCAGGAAAGCTGCAATAAGGACGAACGAGAGTGTCACGATCTGTATCGACACAGAGATCCAACTCGCACCGTCGTGCATCAGCATCGTGCGTATCACGTCCAACACCACGAAACCAGCTGCAGCCAAGGCGTATACCGTGAGATTCATCGAGTCCGAGCCGGCGATCACGAACAGTGCCCACACCGATGTCACCGATACCGCCGCCAGCACGATCGTGGGCGCCAACGCCGGTCCACGCTCGTCAGACCCCGCCCCTCGCGACAGCCAGACGTCGACGCCGATCGCTCTCCCCAGTGCCAGTGCCAACAGACCCGCCGATTGAATCACGGCAACCTGGCCGACTTCGATCGGACCACCGAGTCGTGCCACCGAGGTGAGAACGACAAAAGTGAGGACGCTCGAAAGCCCTTGATCGGCCATGAATGTCACATGCCGAGTGCGATCTTTCACGATCTCACCTCGTCGATGAGCTCACGCATCGACGTCGCCGCTTTGCGCGATGTGAAGCGATTCGAGTAGTGACGATAAGCGGATCTGCGTATCGCCGATCGATCGTCCGCTCCGAAGATTCGATCGAGGGCCTCGCGTATCGACGACTCTTCCAAGGTATGGAGAGGCGTTCCGCCCGGTCCGACGATGTCCGCGAGTGCACCGTTGGTTGCGTAGATGACCGGGGTGCCAACCGACATCGATTCGATCGCAACGCGTCCGAACGGTTCTGCCCATTGAGACGGCACCACGGACGCCGCACTGTCGCGAAGTATCTCGATCACATCTTCGTGCGAAGTGAATCCGGCCAGCGTGACGTTGTCGAGAGCTGCGCTTATGCTGGAGATCTCGCCGTACTGCGGTCCGTCACCGAGAACTGTGAGCGAGGGACTTCCAGCGCCCTGCGGCCAGTTGCGCACCAAATCCAGGACGCCCTTCTCCGGTGTCAGTCGGCTGACGCACACAACCGAATCAGTGCTCCGAAACTCGGGTTCATTTTCTTCGAATCCGAAGTTCGGACGAACCACGACGCGGCCAGAACTGATCAGTCGTCCTTCGACCAGACGTGCTGTCATCGCGCTCGTTGCGACGAACCTGTGCTGCTTCCACCCAAAGACGCTCAGCTTGACCGCCGTAGCGCTCAGGTAGCAGACAAGGCTCTGCAGTCGGCTGTTTCCGTAGCATCCGTTGCGGACACAACTCGTGAAGTATTTGGTGGAACCGCATTCGGTGCACGTGCCATCTGCGCGCAACTTGGCTGACGGTGTGGCGAGGCGATAGTTCCGAACCGCCTGCAACGTAGGAATTGCGGCGGCTCTTGAGGCCACGAGCAACGAAGCCGAGAACGCCGGCCAGAGATTGTTCACGTAGATGACGTCGGGGCGCTCCGAACGGATGATGCGCAACGCATCGACGAGTACGCGAGGACTGAACACTGCGGTGACTGCCGCCCACGGTCCCCGGGAGATCTTGGAATTCTCGGTGGTGCACTGAACCGTCTCGTATCCGATCGATTTCAGGAGCTTGGATTCGTTGGCGAAGCTCTGCTCCTCACCACCCGGATTCCGATAGATCGCATGGAACATCAAGGCTTTCGGCGGCGTGAATCCACCGGCGGACGTCGGGTTCACTTCGGGCTTCGAACGCGCTACATCGAACGACTTGTACATCTCAGTGACCTCCTCTTCGCTCCGGAGCGAACCTGTACGCGTCGTTCTTGTCGGCACGAACCCCACGGATCGACAACTCGGCGTTGCCCGCATTGTGGGAGCGGTGGGTCGAGGGTCCGTACGGCGCCAGGAAGACCCATGCGATCAGCCACATGGCGCCGAAGAAGAGCGTCGACTCCGTCAAGTCCATCGAGAAGACGAGAGCCATGATCGCGACGACGGCGATGTACTCCGTTCTGCTGCGGGCTCGCCCGAGCGCCGTGCTTAGAAGCAGGTAATAGCCGGCCAACAGCAGCAGGAATCCGATCCAACCGATCTGCAGCCGAATGTCGAGCATTCCGTTGTGTGCGCTGGTCGCCGGAAAGGACAGCTTTGACCGAATCATCTGCCCCACTGCACTGTCCGGCGCCCACACCGAGCCGAAGCCCCATCCGAGCAGAGGCCGCTGTTCGGCGTAGTAGTCGGATACCGTCCAGAGATGTAACCGGCCGGTCAGCGTGACATCTCGCGAGAGTAGCGCCGCGACATCGGGTCCGAGCACCTTCATCGCGCCGGACACCCCGAGGTACAGGCCGATGATCACAGTCGAGGCGAGGTGAGCGTTCGGTGTCCGTCTAAAGCACCTCAGAGCAAGCATTGTCGCCAGCGCAATCCCTGCAGCGACGAGACCGGTCTGGCTCCGGGCCTCGAACAACACGATGCCGGCGACAGCAAGCGCCGCCACCCACGGAATACGCTTGATGTCGGGAAGCATGAGCATGACACCGACAAGTACAACTTCGATGGCAGCCATTCGTCCCAAAGTGTTTTTGTGCGTGAAGATTCCGCGATAAGCAACGGCGCGGGTGTCCACGTCGATGCCAGTCGAAGGATCGAGGAACACGACCATCAGCGACAGCACGAGAAGTACCAGCAAGGTGAGGGCAACAGTCCGCACTCGCACCGCGAAGGTCAACTCACGGGCGACGATGATTCCCGTGATCGCCAGGCACACGACGACGATGCCGGCGACGGCGGAGTTCCGGGGCAGTGTCGACCAGTACCAGCTGGTTGCCGGGACGCCGGCCGAGATCATAAGCGTGAAGACAGGCCACGTCGTATTGCGTGAGTATCGCCGGTCGAGGAAGTAGACCAACGCAAGTGTCGCCGAAAGAACGGCCGAACCGTGTACGAGCAACGATCCGAGCGCTGTCCTCTGCGTGTACGCCTGAAAGGCTCCGCTCGCGCCGATGACCGCGATCACCAATGCCGTTCGCAAGATCAGCGGATTGTTCGGCGCCTCATTTTCGCAAGGCGCCGGTACCGCCTTCTTGTCAGTAGGCGCCATCACTTCCCACCACCGCCTTGAGCGTCTTCGCGACGATCATGACGTCACCCATCATCGACCAGTTGTCGACGTAGGAAAGGTCCAGGCGGACAGTGTCTTCCCACGAAAGATCAGAACGTCCACTGACCTGCCACAGGCCGGTGACACCGGGCTTGACCAGTAGCCGACGACTGACCGCGTCGTCGTACATCTCGACCTCGCGCCGAAGCGGTGGCCGCGGTCCTACAACACTCATCTCTCGCCGGAGGACATTGACGAACTGGGGCAACTCGTCGATCGAGTATCGGCGCATGAATCGACCTACCGTCGTCACACGCGGATCGTCTCGCATCTTGAAAAGCACTCCGGCGCCTTCGTTCTCCTTCATCAGTGCCGTGACCTGTGAATCCGCATTCTGGACCATCGAGCGGAACTTGAGCATGGGGAACGGCTGACCGTCCAACCCCATCCGCTCCGACTTGTACAGAACCGGACCCTTGCTCGTGAGCTTGACGGCGATCGCAGCCGCCAGAAGCACCGGACTGATCACGGCCAGCACGAGCGCCGCGAAAGCAACGTCGAAGGTCGTCTTCGAGAACTTCTGTGCGCCGTGATAGCGCGGACGCTCGACATGAATCAGCGGAAATCCTGCGACCGGGCGCATCGAGAGCCTCGGCCCGGACACATCCAGAATCCCCGGTGCGACAACAAGGTCCACATGATCGCGCTCGAGATCCCAGGCCAGCTTGCGCAGCCCTTCCGGTCCGAACCGCTCCGACGCCGTCACCGCCACCGTGTCGGCACCGACCTGTTCGAGTGCGTCGGTGACACTGTGCTCGTCTCCGAGCACCGGAATGTCCCGACCGTTCACTGTGACAACTTCGCCCACGTCTCCTCCGTAGCCGGGTACGCAGACTCCGACAACTCGGTATCCATGGGCATCGTCGCGCTCGAGGTTGCGTGCAAGATCGACAACCGCCCCTCGCACACCGACCACAAGTACGGCAGTTCGAAATTCACCTCGGGCTCGCTCACGAGCAATCACCCGTCGCCAGATCCAACGACTCGCGATCAAGGCGGTCAATCCCATCGGAAACGCCACGGCAAGGTACAGGCGCGCGATCTCCAGGTGAAGGAGAAGGCTGGCGATCGCAATCAGTCCGAACAGGCGGAGCGTTCCGACAGCGATCAATCGGTACTCTTCAGGGCCGCTTCCGATCACACGAGGAGATCTGGTCCGAAATACCCTCAGTACGGCAAACCAGCCGATAATCAGGGCGAAAGACAGTGCGGTGTAGCTGAAATGGCCGAATGCTTCACCGTCGACGACATCCGCGTCGCTACCGAATCGCCACCATTGAGCCAGAAACACAACTGCCGCAACGATGATCGTGTCGGTGATCGCCAGACGACGAAGATACGCAGATTGCCATTTCCTGCGTGCGGAAACTCCACCGGCCCTCTCCGGCGTTACTCGTCGGTGTTGTTGTGGCCGCTCTTTCGTGGGCGCGGCCATCTCGAGAACCGTCATGTGTTCAGAAACCTTTCCCCATGCACAGAATTCGGCCTGAAGATGTTCACCGGCCGAGGTCCATCGGACCGCCTTGCCGATTCCCGAAACTTCGACAGCGAAGCAACTGCTCCGCATTGCTGCGTTCAGTGCGTATGGTCGCATTACGTGCGCCTTGCAGTTAACCCGGCGACTATTGTCAGGCCTCGGCCCAACTGTCGATTATTGCGGCATTGCCGCAGCTCACACCCCATGATTGAAGCAGAGTCCACTAACAACCCAAACACAGGACGATCGGCGATTTCTCCTCGCCCGCTGACGTCGCCGGCCTCGATATTGCCAGGACTCACATCTTGGCAACTCTTCGGCTAGCTGGTCAGTACCAGTGAGGAGTTTGCCACATTCCGGACAGCGTGGCAATAGCGCTTTCCGAAGTTCTTCCCGACGCCAGCATTGACGTCAGTTATTCACCCTCCGACAAGAAGGAGTGAACATTGCTCACCATTACCATTGCGTACCTATAGTTTTCATCGCCTAGCCCATTTGGGCTCCGCGTTTGGACGGAAACCAGCACGCGGTTGGTAAACACTCTGCAATCCATACTTTGATGCGCTCAGCGTCGACTCAGCCCTGGACGATTGTTCGACACTTCGCCTCTGGGCGTCTTACCTACTCCTGGCCGGCATTGCGCGAACCTACGATCGGGCGACACCGAGAATTCAGACATGCAAAAGGAGGAGTGTGGACCGCCAGCGATCGCCGGTGATGTCCTGAAATAGTTGCAGCACAGCCCAATTAGGGACATGCGAGTTGCGCAGCCGCTCGGCTGCAAAGCGGGGCGACTGCTACCGATGGCTATGGCTATGGCTATGGCCATGGCAAACGTGTGTGGCCGTGTAGGGTCAACGGACGCTCGACACGCTCGTTCGCACCCAGTAGCGGAGCGTGTCTCTCGAACAACCGACATTGCGGGACAACTGATCAGCTGGGCGCACGCTCTCGAGTAAACCCCCGCACGCTTCGATTGCCTTACGCGAAACCGGGTTCCTTTCGTCGCAGGTAACCAGGACGCGACTGAGCCCCACCGGGTCGCCGACATACGCGAGCGCCTCACCCAGAGCAGTCGACGCTATCCCTTTCCGGCCCTCCGACCGACGGACCCGTGGCCGATATGACCACCGACATCGGCCAAGAACTCGTTCATGCTGAGTCGCAGCTGGCCGACAACCCCCGCACCCGCTGTCCAAATCCATCGAGGGATGCCAGATCGACATCTAGGCGTTGCGAAACTCTCGAGGCCGAATCGGGCTGGTCCGCCTGCGGTCCGCCACACTCGCTACGCGATTCCAACCAAGACGCCCAAGGCCCCGTCGGGCGCAACCAGATCGACAGTCATAGAGGCACTGGTCAAGCAGGGACAGCTCAGACCGCAGCGTCACATCCCGCATGCCCGTGCCTACCCGATTACTGCGACGGCCGATGAACCCGTATTCCGCACTGCGCGTCGCAGACTCAGAGGACCCGACTAGAGAATTGCGTCCGATTCGCCACACAGAGAAGGGCCCTCGAGCATTGCTCGAGGGCCCTGTGAGGCGTCGGGATTTAACGTACGACCAGGTCAGATGACTGTCGACGTGACCTTTCGTTCGCCGACTGGATTGCTGTCCACGGACCCTTCCACGGCCACGTCAGCGACAACCGGATCGGAATCGTAGTAGTACTTGTACTCGTAGACACCACGACCGTTCAGCGGGGTCATCGTGATGACAGTACCGAGAATCGTCGCGCCCACACTGTGGAGATTGCCGACCGCCCTGCTCAGCTGTTCCCTCTTCGTCGTGCCGTGACGAGCAATCACTAGCGCACCGTCCGCCAGCGCTGAAAGAACTGCAGCATCCGTAACCGGAAGCAACGGCGAGGCGTCGATGATGACGTAGTCGAACCTTCTGCGGAGATCGGTAAAGACCGCATGGGCAGTGTCAGTGCCCAGAAGTTCGCTCGGGTTCGGGGGAATCGGACCTGAGGCAAGAACCGTCAGGTCAGCATTGCTCGTGACTTGAAGTACGTCGTCGAGATCTGCTTGCCCGGCCAGGACCGAGCTCAGACCAACGCTTCCGATAAGTCCCAGATACTTCGAAACGCGAGGCTTACGGAGGTCACCTTCGACGAGACACACCTTCTTGCCTGCCTCGGCCAACACAAGTGCGATGTTCACCGCAGTCGTGGTCTTTCCCTCGGAGGGAAGAGAACTCGTAACGACGATGACACTCGGTGGGCGATCCACGGCCAGGAACTGCAGATTGGTTCGCAGCTCGCGGTACGCCTCGGCACTTGCGGAGTTGCCCTCGTGGAAGTTGATCGCTTGATGAACTTCGCGTTCCTTGTCGAACGGAATTGTTCCCACCATCGCCGCGCCGGCGATGTCTTCGACCACCTTGCGCTCTTTGACGGTGTTGTCCAGGCGATCACGCACCACAGCCAACCCGATCCCCAGCAGAAGCCCGATCGCGGCACCGAGCGCCACGTTCCGCGAAGTCTTCGGCGACACCGGTTCCGCGGGAGTTTGTGCTCGCTGTTCGACAACGACGCGCGCAGGTGCTGTGCCACCATTTGCGGGCGTACCCAGATCTTTGACCATCACGACAAACTCGTCCGAGAGCGCATTTGCGATTTCACGTGCCAGTTCAGGCGACGCATCTTGCACGCTCAAATCGAGCAGGACTGTATCCGGCGCCGATGTGGCGGTCACCTTGGACGAAATCTCCGCAGCGGAAAGCCCGCCGAGTCGATCGGGCCCGACTGAATCGATCGTTCTCTGTGCCAGTGTCTCGCCGGTAAGGAGCTTGGCGTAGGAAGTGACCAACTGCTGTGAGAGCTGGTTACCTTGGTAAGCCTCGTTCACGGTTGTTCCGGTAGAAGTCGACACGAACAGGCGCGTGGAAGCCTGGTAGATCGGCGTGGCAATCAACGAGGCGCCCAATGCGCCCAAGATCACGACCACAGTGACGACAGCGACTATCTTCCACCGTGCCTGCAAAATCTTCAGGTAGTCCCGTACATCCATCGTCGAATCTCCTTCGGCTCGAACACGTATCACGTCTTCGAGTAGTAATCGACAGCCGCTGTCGAGCCGCTGCACTCAATGCAGGCTGAACGAGGCAGCCAATCTTCTATCGCGTGTCCCTGCGTCACAGCGCGAGGTATTTGCCGAAACAGCCAGGGGGGAGAGGCCTTCACGGCATCTCACACATCTCACTTCCTGGCCGATGCATGATCGGGAAGTGGCGAACACGCGACACTGACAAACCCGCGACACTGACATCGGGCCCACTCACACATCGCGCAGAGCAGACACAACGTGCAGCCAGGCTGAACTCTACTGCGTCATTGGTCTTTTCACCACCGCAACGGAGCCTCGAAACTTCCTAGACATCGTCAGTCGACTGTGCCGACCATGAAAGGGTCATATACCACAGCGGGCCGTAGGACTAACGTCCGTCGACGACCAACTACGCAACTTGCCGCCGGAAGTCGATGCATACCAACCGAACAAGGCAACATGCCCCTCACCCTGTGATGCACGAGCGGCTATCCCAGCATCTCCCCCGGCCACAGCTCGCTCGCTGACGGACTTTGGTCCCGGGCACGCGGCCACTTCCCCTCGATGCCTACAACACCCACCCTCCGTGAAGGTTTCACCGGTTTACGGCCTTCCGAGACCTCGGTAGGTCCACCCTGCGTCGCGCCAGGTGGTCGGTTCCAGACAGTTACGTCCGTCGATGATGACCTTCTTGCGGACGACAGGTTCGAGGTCCGACGGCAACAACTTTCGAAACTCGGCCCACTCGGTCAGAACCAAGACGACATCAGCGCCTGCACACGCTTCAAGTGCGCTCGAAGTGTAAGTGAGGGTGGGGAACAACGCCTTCGAGTTTCCCATCGCCTTCGGGTCATAGACATTGACGGCAGCGCCTTGCAGCTGAATCTGCCCGGCAACGTTCAGCGCAGGTGAGTCGCGCACGTCGTCGGAGTCAGGCTTGAAGGCTGCACCGAGAACCGCCACATTGGCTCCGAGTAGAGAACCACACGCTTCTCGAGCCAGTTCGACCATCCGAGTACGACGACGCATGTTGATATTGTCGACTTCGCGTAGGAATGTGAGTGCTTGATCTGCTCCCAGCTCACCAGCACGTGCCATGAAAGCACGGATGTCCTTCGGTAAGCAGCCCCCACCGAAACCGATTCCGGCGTTGAGGAATCGCCTACCAATTCTCTCGTCATGGCCGATGGCATCGGCAAGAACGGTCACATCCGCACCTGAAGCCTCGCACACCTCCGAGATCGCATTGATGAACGAGATCTTCGTTGCCAGAAATGCATTGGCTGATGCTTTGACCAACTCCGAAGTCGCAAGGTCGGTCACAACAAAGGGAATACCTTCGTTCAAGAGTTGCTCGTACACTTCACGCGCAATCGATTCCGCACGTCCGGGTCGATTGCGGTCGACCCCGAGCACAAGCCGGTCCGGGTGAAGCGTGTCTTTCACCGCGTAGCCTTCCCGGAGAAATTCCGGGTTCCACGCCACCTCCACGTCTTGTCCGGCAGGCGCCAGTTCCCGTGCCCGCGCACCCAATCGCTCTGCTGTACCGACTGGCACAGTTGATTTCCCGAAGATTACGGTCGGCCTGGTCAAGAGGGGTGCGAGTGTCTCGATCACCGAATCGACAAAACGCATGTCGGCCGCGAACTCCCCCTTCTTCTGCGGCGTACCGACGCCGAGGAAGTGGATGTCGGCGAACTCTGCGGCCTCCTCGTAGGAAGCCGTGAATCGAAGACGTCCCGCGGCTATGTTGCGGCGCAGTACTTCCTCGAGTCCCGGTTCGTAGAAAGGAACCTCCCCAGCTTCGAGCATAGCGAGCTTGTTCGGATCAACATCCACCCCGAGAACCTCGTGACCCAACTCGGCCATGCAAGCTGCGTGTGTCGCCCCGAGGTAGCCTGTGCCGAATACCGCAATACGAGAAGTCATAACGATGTCTGCCTGTCGAAGTCGAGTTTACGTCGAATAATGCTGTAGTACTTCATGTCCTGATCGAATCGACGTTCTGTCGATACCACTCCACGGTCGATGCGATCCCCGCACGAAGATCAATCTTGGGCTGCCACCCCAAATCTCGAAGCTTCCCGATGTCAAGCAACTTCCGCGGCGTCCCGTCAGGTTTCGAATGATCCCATTCGATCTCGCCGTCGAACCCGATCTCGTCCGCCACGATCGCAGAGATCTCCGCGATGCTCTGGTCCTCGCCTGTACCAACATTGACGTGTTCTGCTCCGTCATAGTGGTCGAGCAAATGAAGGCAGGCATCCGCCATGTCGTCGACGTGGAGAAACTCGCGCCTCGGCGTCCCGCTGCCCCAGTTCACGACTGAAGCAGCTCCATCACGGCGCGCGTCGTCGAAGCGTCTGATGAGGGCTGGCAGCACATGAGAGCCCTTGGCAGAGAAGTTGTCACCCGGGCCGTAGAGATTGGTCGGCATCGCGGCGATCCACGGACGCCCGAACTGCTTTCGAACAGCCTGTACCTGCAGGATTCCCGCGATCTTGGCGATGGCATATGCATCGTTCGTCGGTTCCAAATGACCGGTCAGCAAATATTCTTCGCGAATCGGTTGAGGAGCGAATTTCGGGTAGATGCAGGATGATCCGAGGAACAGCAGGCGATCTACGTCGAACTCGGCCGCCGCGTCCATCACGTTCACCTGGATGCGAAGGTTGTCGGAGATGAAGTCCACCGGCAGTGTGCTGTTCGCCAGTATCCCGCCCACCTTGGCTGCCGCGAGGACCACGTTCTTCGGCCTCTCGGCGGCGAAGAACTCGAACACGGCACCGCGGTCGCGAAGATCGAGTTCGGCGGACGTGCGACCGACAAGGCGATTGAAACCGTCGGCCTCCAAACGACGCCAGATCGCTGAACCCACGAGTCCACGATGGCCCGCGACGTACACCGCATCGTTCCGATCGAGGGACTTCTGCGCGTACTCCCCCGTCATCGAGCGTGCTCCCAATCCACCAGGTTCGGGCGGTCGATCCAGGGCTTGCCCTCACACTTCAGAGCCTCGATGTCCGCATCGACCATGATTCGAGCCAGCTCGGGAGTATGTACAGTCGCCTTCCAGCCGAGCTTCTGCTCCGCCTTACCTGCATCTCCGATCAACGCATCTACTTCCGTCGGCCGCAGATAGCGCTCGTCGAAGCGCACATGATCTTCCCAGTTCAAACCGGCGTGCTCGAAGGCCACCGTCAGGAAATCCTTGACCGAGTAGTTACCGCCTGTCGCGAGCACGTAATCGTCCGGCTCGTCGGCCTGAAGCATCCTCCACATTCCCTCCACGTACTCCGGCGCGTAACCCCAGTCGCGGATTGCATCGAGATTACCCATGTACAAATCGTTTTCCAGGCCGGCCTTGATCCGCGCCACCGCTCGCGTGATCTTGCGAGTTACGAATGTTTCGCCTCGCCGCGGAGATTCGTGGTTGAACAGAATTCCGTTCACGGCAAAGATCCCGTACGCCTCGCGGTAGTTCTTGGTGATCCAGTACGAGTACACCTTCGCCGCACCGTACGGCGATCGCGGATAGAAGGGAGTCTGCTCGTCCTGCGGAGGCGGTGTCGCACCGAACATCTCGGAACTGGACGCCTGGTAGAACCTGCATTCGAGACCAGCCATCCGGACTGCTTCGAGCAACCTGATCGACCCGATTCCCGTCGTGTCTCCGGTATGTTCGGGCTCGTCGAAACTTACCCGTACATGTGACTGCGCTGCGAGGTTGTAGACCTCGTCCGGGCGTATCTGTGCGAGAAGAGTGACCAAACGCGCCCCGTCGCTGAGATCTCCGTAATGAAGGAACAGTTTTGCATCCGGCGTGTGGGGATCCACATACATGTGATCGATTCGAGCCGTATTGAACGTGGACGATCTACGAATAAGTCCGTGGACCTCGTATCCCTTGCTCAACAACAGCTCGGCCAGGTATGAACCGTCTTGGCCTGTAATTCCGGTAATCAGTGCCTTCTTCATTTCTCTCCTTCATGTATGTGCGACTTCACGATTTTCGGGCAGCTATTCACACGGTCACGCCTGCCTCCACCGCCTTCTCCATGCTTGAAATTCGCCGAACCGAAATATAGATACACGGAATAACCTGGAGTACAACCATTCCTGCGGATAGTCCCAAGTAGAGTGCGGCGGCTCCGAGTTCAGGAATCAGGGATATTGCCAATACCATTCCGACGAGGCCGCTCAGCCAGACACAGAGGACTTGCAACCATAGTCCTCGCGGGTCCATGAGGAACATCGCCGCCGGCTGATGCACCGAAACAACAAGGATGTAAACACTTCCGGCCAAAACGGTTGCCAGCGGGACGACAAGACTTCCACCCGAGACAAACCGAATTCCCGGATAGCTGATGACGACCAGAGCAAGCGCAAATACGGCGCCCACAGTGCCGAGAAGTACTATATGCTGGGCGAATTCACGCACCCGAAGTGTCCCGATTCGGTATCGCTCGCGATATCTTGACCACAAGTTCTGGCCCATCACTCCCAAGATAGCCAGCAGGGGTCCAGCGAATTGCGCCACCACCGAATATTGTGCGACGTCTTCGACCGTTCCAAAAGTGGAGATCAGCAACCTATGGCTCTGGAACCCGACAACCATGCCGATCGATATGAGAAAAAACGGAACCGCCGTTTCAGCTATGCGAACTCGCACCGGGCTTGTAAGACGCCAGCCGATCAACGAACCCTCATCGCCGGAAATCGATCGAAGCGCGAGAGCAAGGGTAAGAAATCCGACGGCGAGGTAGCCTGCGCACGGTGCCAGAACAAACAGGTAGGCCGGCGCCTGAGTAGTCCAACAAACCCCTATCACGATCAGTTGAATGATCGGACCGATCAACGCTGCGGTAACGACAACGCGCATCTTTCCGCAACCCTGCAGGATGCGTGACCCCAAACCCAATGGAATACCAACTGCCGCAGATACAATCACTACTGTGGCCAGCGCCGACGCATGATCCATCTCACCGACTGCGCCTAGAACTGGCACCCACAGCCCCATCTGATAGAACAGGAACGCGAGGCTTGCGACAGCGAGGGATACCAGAACGGTGACCAGACTCGCCCGCCGAAAATGGGATTGGAACGACATCCGATCGAGTGCACCACTTCGGTAATCTGCTGTCGCGTTCACCATGGTCGCGCCGATACCGAAGTCCGCGAAGGGAAGTAGATTCAACATGGACGCCATCAGCGCATAGAAGGCGTAGTACTCGACGCCGTAGTCCCGAGACAGAATTGCTATTACGGCGAAGTTCGCGCAAGCGCCGGCCAGCAGACCTACCAGTCGAAAGAACCCGGTCCCGCCCAGGTCGATCGACTTCGCCGACCTCACGTATGAGCTGACCACTGTGTTCACCCTCGTGTCTCCGAGGTTCCAGCGCCAGACACGATTGTGGACTGCTTCAGACCGCTGTCGCCGATCCGAGCGAGTACCTTGTAGCACGCGGCAACTGCTACCTTCACGCAACCCCGCCAGTACAAACCTTGCGCGAACGACGCTCGTCCCATGCGTGCGTTCGCAGCTGCGGCAACCGCCGATGCGCTCATCAGCCGAACTGGGATCCCCAGATGTCGCGCGTAGTGCCCCCTGATCGATTCCTTGCACAACAGCGATTTCTCAGGAGAACCAATGGATTTGCCTGCGTACATCGAATACACGAGGGAAACGGTGTTGTGTTGAACGACTCGGCCGACGACGGATAGACGAATGAACATTTCGTAGTCGTCGGCGTAACGCTCGACGATCTCCGGTACGTCCAGCGCAATCGCTGCTTCGTAATCGGCACGCCGAACCAGCGCCGCTCCCGGTGGAAACGGACCATACCCTTGTGTCAACAGGGTTCGAGTATTGATCTCGGAGTACGACTGATTGTTCAACCGACTACGCCCACGTGGGAGACTCGCCATCACACGTCCAGCGACGACTGCGCAGTCCGCCTGTGCAGAGAGAATACGCAAGGACTCGTGAATGCCGGGTGCGACCAGAAGATCATCCGCGTCCAGGAACACGATGTACGGTGCCGTGACGAGCGTGGCCCCCCGTCGTCTCGCGAGGTATGCACCCGCATTTGGCTGCGTCAGGACACGTATATCGTGGGCGCGACATAACGCGGCGGTACTGTCTGTGGATCCGTCGTCCACCACGATGACTTCCGAAGCGCCCGCATTGTGCGCGCTCTCGATTGACGCCAAAAGTGTGGCTTCCGCGTTGAAAGCTGGTATGACAACTGCGAATTCCGCACTTGATTGCGTTGTGGGTTCCAAATAGTCATCGGACACGAGGAGTCACCCCTGCTAGAACTCGTCTTTGAACACGGTCGGTTTTTGCGAGAAGCGCAACCCCCAAGGACACCGCATAATCGAGCCACTGCGCCCTGAAGACTGTAATTCCGGTCAGGGCGCGTGATCGCCGCATGTCCCGGTAATGATCCATCATGCCCCGCACCGAACCAGCGCCAGCCGAATCAAAGTCACAGAAGAACTCGGTCCACACGCGCGGTTGCGATCGGACCGCCATCTTCAACAGATACAGTTGGTCGGCACTGAGTCCGAATTCGGTATCGTAACCGCCGATCTCAACATGCAGCGACTTCTCGATCACACATGCTTGATGGGGAATGATGTTTCCACCTAGCGCGAATCGGGACAGACTGAACGGGATACGGCCACCGATTCCGATGGAACTTCCGGAGTCGTGGATGTTGCTCAGCCCGTAACCCCACCGCCAAGAGACGCCCCCTCCTTGATGATCTCGAGAGACTCTCTCCAGAACGTCACATGAATGGAACACGTCGGACGAGTGCATGAACCACAGCAACTCGCCACTCGCCAGTTCCGCACCGATGTTCATTGCGTCATAGCGACCGCTGTCGAGGCCTGTGTTCCACACTAACGAATCACCCAACGAATCAAGGTATTCGACAGTTCCATCCGTCGAACCACCATCGATCACGATGTGTTCGACTCCCTGTGCACTCTGAGCCCGGACGCTCTCGATCGTGCGGACCAGCCCCGAAAGATCATTCCTGGTGATGGTAATGACGGTGACCGATGAAGTCATCGAGAAGCCCCTATCGCGAATGCATAGGCGTCGATGAGTGCTGTACGCGAACTCATGACGTCCACTGTTCGGTTGAAATATTGTGTCTTGGCTTGAACAGTCGTTCGGTAGTCCAGGCAGTCGAAGTAATGTGTGACGGCCATTGACAGAGACTCCGCAGTATTGCCAGCGACTGGATAGCCAAGCGAGACCATACTTTTGATGTCACGACTGATCACCGAGACACCGACCGCGGCGGCTTCCGCAGCGGAAATCGGAGCGCCCTCCCAGGCCGCGGTATGGAGATACAGCGAACTGGCGCGCACTTCATCCAGCACCTGTTCAGCTGGAATCCAGCCCGTCACCCGAACCCCGGATTCCACGAGACTTTCTTTCAACCCGGCTTCGCCGTCTCCTACCCACACGAACTCGAACCTGCTCGACAACCTTGCTGCAATATCGGCGAACAGTTGGGGATCCTTTTGGGGAAATATCCTTCCCACCATCACTACTCGGCTTCTTTCAGCCGATGCTTCCGCTGTCCGAGGGCTGCTTGCGCGCAAATATGCGCCGTGATCGGTCGGGGATACATTGCCGACCACGATGGAGGTGGAGGAGTTCGACAACTCCGTAGTCAACTCGGCTTCTCGTCCACTCACGGCAACAACGCACTGACGCCGAATCGAGAGTAGCCCACGCTCAACGGACTTGTAGAGTACCCGCGCCAGGGGACTGACGTCGGTGCGCTCGAATGCGTAACAGTGTGGGGTGTATACGATTCCAGCTCGGTGCCCCGGGATGATCCGGGCGAGACCGGCAAGACTGGAATGCAGGTGGAGAACATCGAAATCTCCCCGGCGCACCATACGAATCGCGGACAGCAAAAGTGCGGCCAAACTTCCAGGTACCAATGTCACGCTGAGTTCGGAGGGGAAATTGTATGTGCTCTGCCCGGCCCGTTCGCGAGCAATCACGCAGTGATGCATTTCTGGCGTCAACGCCTGATAGTTCAAGATCGCGGTGCTTACACCTCCTCCGAGCGCTTCCGTGACATGCAGAACTTTCATCGCGCACCATCCCTCGTCAGGCCGGCATCAACATGTGAGCTTCGAATATCTTCCATTGCAAGGTCTTCCGTCTCCGAAGTATCAACTGATCTTTTCCGCATACCCGAGGAGCACAAGAGAAGAATGAGAGGGCACAGGAAGGGAAGCAGACCGGTTCGATACGGTTGGATGGGCGCCTCCAGAAATCCCACAGCGACCGTAGTTACGATCAGCGCCCATGCCAAGTATCGATTTTCCACGTCAGTGGTCAGCAACGCCCAGGCCGCAGCGACGACAAGCACGGCAATTCCGAGAAACCCGACGGCAACGCCGAGTTCTAACCAAATGTTGTGCGCGGCATAGTTGGAGGAGAAGCGATACGCGTTATGCTCCGTCCAATAGTTCGCGCCGTGACCAACATTCGGACTCTCCGAAATCAGCTCCTTCGCCCTCATCCACAAAGCACCGCGATAGGTGTAATCGCGGAGCCCGTAAACTCGGAACACTGGCACAAAAGAAATCACCAACGCAACCATCGCAGCTGCCAGAGCCACAACCCGCGACATGCGGTTTCCGATACCGAGGACTACGAGGTAGCCGAGAACCAGACCGATCATCGCTGTTCGACTGCCAGAAATTTCGATCACGATGAGGCTCGCCAGTCCAACCGCCGCAACTGTGATCCAGTGTTGCCGATACACGGCAACGACGCTCAGCAGTGCGACACACAGCCCCAGGAAGTTGCCATTGCCTGTGATCGATGACGTGAGCACTTGGCCCGCCACAGTGCACTTGTCCAACCGACAGGTCTCGACCACAGCCTCAGGCCAGACGACGAAAACCACAGCCATGCTCAGACAAAGCGCAAGCAGACCCTGGTAACAAAGACGGGGCCAGTTCAGTACGTCAACCGAGAGCGCGCGGCACCACAGGAGCGTAGGCACAATCATGAATATCGCTCCGACGACACCGATGTCCACGACCCCGAAGATGAGGATCGGCATGATCGCCACCGCCATGACCAGTATCGCGGGGATATAGGGGAATGAATCTCGGGACCCGAGAGAGGCGATGAAAATCGCGATTCCGATGACAATCGAAGGCACGTAGGAGATCACGAAGACCGCGGAGCCAGAAACTGGAAGGTATAGGGCAAGGACGCTACCTAACACCGCCTTGAAAAGGACCGGCCATACCACCGATACCCAAAACCAGATCCCGATCAGCCCGCTTCTGGTACCTGTTGAGGTTTGACGGCGGGTTGGCAACACCGTCACCCCACGTACACGTGCGATCAGCAAGAGAAAAACACTGGCAAACAACAGGAACGAGAGGTTCATGTCATTGGCCAGCCGTCGGCAGGTGGCATGGCACAGCCAGGGAGCCGAGTAGGCGTTCCCTCTGGGACGCGACGGCCTCGATGCGTGAATCGATCAGGCGCCAGTAAGTGGCTGGATCGTCTCGTATCGATTCCACCGCGTCGAGAACGCGAGTTGCCGAAGTCCGTCGGGCATCGAGAACGTACTGTTCCAACCCCAGATCATGAAATGCTCCCCATGATTTTCGTTCGTAGCCCAGGTGCACACTCGGCTTTCCGGCGAGCAATGCAGACAACGATCCATGCAGGCGTGTACTGACAACGACGCGATTCTCCGCGCTCTCCAGATAGTGCTGCAATGGCTTTGGGGTTCCCGAGGAGTATTTGACGGTGAGTGGAGTGTCATTGTTTCCGCCACCGGTGGACTGAATCGCCCATACAACATGATCTGACCGAGCCAAGTCGGACAGAGTGTTCTCGTAGGATCCAGGGCGGGACAGCTCACGTGCCACGACTACCGGGCCATGCGTGATCTCGATAGTACGAGGTGTACGGACCTCCGCCATCTTGAGAACCGCCAGATCCGAGATTCGTTCGACATTGGTCAGGTCGGCGAACAATTCCCGTGATCGATCGTCACGAACGAGCACCTGATCCATCGCCTTCAGCGAACTCGCGATACGCCGACGGAGAATGTTCGGGAACGGACCGATACTCTGCGGCAGATAGATCTTACGCGCACGACTTCGTGCGGCAAGATCGAGTTGACCGAAATGCGCCCCCGCAGTTTTCAGGGCCTCGGAAACGGACGAACCCCGAAGGTATCCGCCCCCGACAGCGACTATCAAATCCGCTTGCTCGAACAGTATCCTGACAGGTGCCGGCCCGCCGGTGACGGTACTGGCCAGCATGGAAACACGTACGGATGCCTTCTTTTTCGGGTTCGGAATCCATGCCGACGTCCACTGATGAAACTTGACATGATCCGCCATCGGATGGTGACGGAACGATTCGGCATCAGTGGCAATCACGTCGACGACAGAATCCGGCCACACCGATCTCAGCAATTCGAGTGTTTCCTCCACCAGCAACCGGTCGCCGGAGTTTTGAGCACTGTATGCGTGAATGACCAGGATGCGCGGGTGGTCACGACTGTATTCGGGCAACGATCTCACTCCTGGTCGTCATGGTTCGGGACGCCTGCAAACCCATTGAATAGGCGAAATCTCGGTACTCGTCACTCGATACGACGCCGAGGGCGGACCGAAGGCTGGCCGCGCCGGTAAATGTGAGCACCGGCCCGGAGGTTCGCAGATCCTCGAATGCAGGTAGATCGGCAGCAACAACCGGCCGGCCGCGCGCCCACGCCTCCCATACGAACACAGGGTTGAGTTCGTTTCGGCTGGGCATAAATGCCGCGTCTGACCAATCCAGATAGGGCACAACGTCATCGACGCGTCCTACTAGTTCCACCGTATGCGAAGAAGACTTCGTACTGCCGAACCGCCGTTTCAGGTCTTCTTCTTCCGGTCCTGATCCCAAGATCTTTATTTCACACGGAATCTCGATATCTGACAGCAGTTCGGGAATACGATCGAAGCCCTTCTGCTTGGATAGACGGCCACAGGCCAGGAGCCGTAGCGGTGCCCCCGAAGATTCACGACGAATGGTTTCTCTCGAGTCAACTCGGATCAAGTTCGGCTCGTAAACAAGCCGAGCGTGCGGTCCGTAGCGTCGCTGACGAATCTGACTCACGGCTGATTCCGAAGGCGCGGTGATCAGCTTTGCGTGCCGAAGTGCTTTGCGAACGAGCATGTTCTCGACCAGGGAGAAAACGCCAGTTTCATCCGCACTCGGCAACTGATGGAAGGTCGCAATCAGCTCACCCGGAAGACGTTTGAGCAAACTCGAAACGCCGAGTGCGACATGGCTACCCCTCATCAGTGAATAGACCACATCCGAATGCTGTAGATGTGTTGCTATGGCTCGACTGGCTCCGACCAGTCCGCAAGGACTCCTTGGATAGTCGAGCATGACGAACTCGTCTGCGAGGTCCGCAACCTCGTTGAAGTCTCGGCATCCTGCAAACAAAGTGACCACGGTCGTATGTGTGTCGGTAAGCCCGCGCAATAACCCGCACAATGACTTCTGTGCACCCCCACCTTCCAACCAGGGCGCCACAACAAGCAACGACTTCAACTTTGGCGGTTCCGACACAAACTTCTCCTGGTCAATTTGCTCCATCACTTCCCAACATCGCCTTGAGCACCTTCGCGACGATCGTGTTCTCGCTCGTCATCGACCAGTTGTCGACGTACGAAAGATCAAGGGGAGCTATGCCTTTCCACCGAGAACATCACGAACTGAAGTCGGTCCCGAATCCGCATTCACGTCTCAGTACGCACCGTCGCTGGCCAACACCGCTTTCAACGTTTTGCCGACGATCAATACATCACCCATCAGCGACCAGTTGTCGACGTACGAAAGGTCCAGTCGTACAGTCTCTTCCCAAGAAAGGTCCGATCGTCCACTGACCTGCCACAATCCTGTAATCCCCGGCTTGACAAGAAGTCGGCGACTGACAGTTCCGTCGTAGGCCTCGACCTCGCGGCGAAGCGGAGGCCTGGGGCCGACCACGCTCATCTCGCGCCGAAGAACATTGACGAACTGTGGCAGCTCGTCAATCGAGTAACGGCGCAAGAAGCGCCCGACCGGTGTAACGCGCGGGTCGTCGCGCATCTTGAAGAGCACACCGGCGCCGTCGTTCTGGGCCATCAACGACTCCACCTGTGAGTCTGCGTTCTGGACCATCGAACGGAACTTCAGCATCGGGAATGGTTTGCCGTCCAGTCCCATTCGCTCCGCTCGATACAACACCGGGCCCGGGCTCGAGAGCTTGACCGCCAGAGCCGCGGCCAGGAGAACAGGTGCAATTGCTGCCAGTAACAATGACGCGAAAATTACGTCGAACGACGATTTCGCAAAGCGTTGCGCACCATGATATTTCGGTCGCTCGACGCGTATCAAAGGCTGACCGGCCACCGGCCGCATCGACAGGCGCGGCCCCGACACGTCGACGATACTTGGCGCAACGACCAGATCTACGTCCCGCGATTCCAGATCCCAGGCAAGTGCACGGATGCCATCCGAGCCGAGATGTTCGGTTGCCGTCACGGCAACGGTGTCTGCGCCGACAAGTTCCAGCGCTTCGACTACCGATGTCTCACCACCGAGGAGCGGTATGTCACGCCCGTCGACTGCGATGGACTCGTCCGCGCGCCGAAGGAACCCCGGCACACACACTCCCACCACGCGGAAACCGTCTGCGCTACCCCGCTCGAAGTTTCGTGCAAGTTCAGCGCCGGCATCCTTGCTGCCCACCACCAGTACCGATGTGAGGCACTCACCGCGAGTACGCCTTCGCACGATCACCCCACGCCAGAGCCAACGGCTCACCAGTAGCGCGAGAAGGCCGACAGGGAACGCGAATGCGAGGTAGAGCCGGGCGATATCGAGACGAAGCAGAAGGCTTACTATCGCAATGACGCCGAACAATCTCATCGCGGACACCAGGATTCGCCGATACTCCTCAGGACCGCTTCCGATCACACTCGCAGATCTGGTCCTGAATATCTGCAACGTCGCCAGCCACGCGATCACCACGCCGATCGACAAACCGGTGTAGCTGAACTGCCCGAGCTCCCGAGCGTCGACGGCGGTCGGCGCGGCGCCGAATCGAAGCCACTGCGCAGCCGAAACCGCCGCTACGACAATCAGCGAATCCGTCACTGCCAGAGCACGTATGTATCGATGCTGCCACGCAGCACGCGAGGAAAACTCCGCACGGGAGTCCGGCACGATGCGCGGACGCCGATACCCGAGCGACGGCGCCATGGACATGTCCAATGCCGACATCTGACCAACCTTCCCGTTTGCGAGCCGCCAGGCCCCGACCGTTCTTCGGAATTTCCCGTTTGCACCCGAATGCTTCAGGCACAGCTAAAGATGGAGAAGAGCAAATGTTCCGCTTAGGTATCGGCAACATTGCAACTCGATAATCCGGAGGCATTGCACGTGCCGCGTGAGTACTATGAGAACATCTCCAAGGCCGGAGTTCAATTCGAATAATGTTGCAGGTCAAGACTCTAAGCGGCAATTTTTCTTCCCAGCACACACCCAAAGAATGTTGGACGATCGTTCACGTTCAATCGTCGCAATGTCACGGTGCCATTTACGCTGCAGTTACCCTTTAGTAGCTATAGTTCAGCTATTGAGTGAATCCGCGGAATCGTCGAGGGCTTAGGTCCCGACGACTGCAATAGCTCACAAAGCGGACATTGCCTCTCACTGCTGACCACAGTTCTTTCGCATGGGTAACTGGACCCGAATCCACGCAACCGAGAACCGTCCCTGCACGCCGGGGACCTATGTCCCCGTAGGTCGAATCCGCCGGACCTGATTGAACTTTCTGCAATCCGCAAGTGAATTGCCCTTCGATATGGAGTAATTCGGCAGACCCGAAATCTCGTCATGCCATCCGGCCAACCCAGACCCGCACTGGGTACCGAAAAAAAGATTTCAAACTTCCCACTATGTGAGATGTGAGCATGTGGGACGTTCCGGCCGGCCTGCTCGGAGACTGGCGCTTCGACGTGGCGAGGGCGATATGTCTCGATCAAGTAATGTCTGCATATGGCGCCGGACCGATGGCGATGGTCGGCAGTCCCTAGCGGTGCGCAGCCTCGAATCGCACGCAGATGTCGGGTAGCAAGCGAATGGAACTGGAAATGTTGAAGATTCGTGAGATCCGCTCCGAGTCCGGGATCATTCCTCGACTCGCAGTGCGGTGGTTGATGATCGCGCTCGCCACGATCTTTGCATTTTGGCCCACCTGGACCAAGCTTTGGCAGAGCACGGCCAGCGGAACTGCCATCGGCTACGTCTTCGCTCTACCGCTCTTGTGCCTGGTTGCAGCCGTCGGAACAGACTTGAGGCGCGGCCCGGAGCTTCCGATTCACGACCGTGAGACCGACAAGATAGTCGGCTGCATCGGTCTCTTCGTCGCGTTGGGACTTCAAGCGCTCCTGCTACCGCGTTTCGCCGAGACCTACGAACTGATGCATATCGACGTCATTGCAGCGTGGGTATTCGTCTGGAGCGCAGCGGTTCTGATGTTCGGCCTCCGTCCGGTCAATCGGTACTGGGCAATCTGGGTGGTCCCGATCATCTTGGCGCCGCTGCATTACCGCGCCATCGCAACCGAATTGGGCGGGACTCGTTTCGACTACAGCGTCCTCATGGTGCTTGTCGCGTCTGCCGCGACCACGATCGCCGTCAGTAGAACGTGGAGGCGAGGGGCGATCGCCTTCGTCGCCGCAACGCTGCTCGGTGTGGTGATTCTCTACATCACGATTCAGAAGTATCCCACTGCTCCGCTTTTCGCCGTGCAGTTGTTTCCCGCACTCGGAACCGCAATCGTCGTCGGCGGCGCCTTCTATCTGTACGAACGCCGGGGTAAGTCGCTCAAACCGTTCGACCGACCACTCCGAAAGCCTTCGACAGCCACAAGCAATTGGACCATCCTCGCGGTGTTTGCCGCCGCAGTGCTGATGTTCTTCACACCGTTGCCATCGACAAGTTTGACCGTCAACGTCGGTCCGCCCCCGGCTACTGCGGATCCTCGACTTGTCGTTCCACTGGGCTGGCATCAGATTGGAGCATCCGAATACGACTGGCCCCGTCGCTACTTCGGCAGCACCTCCGAGCTGAGTCGTCAGACCATTCGGGCCGACACTCCGAATCCCGCTTGGGACTCACAGATGCGGCCTCGCACGGTACAGATTGACGTCGTCCAGGTCCGTCGACCCTCCACGCTCGCCGTGTATCCCAGCAAGACCACCTACGACCTGGAGAACGCGAGAGTCAGCCCGACGGTCACGCTGGAGCTGCCGCACGGGATCGTCGCCGAGATGTACACGATCGTCGACGACGCTCTCCTTCTCACATGGAGCAATCTCAATTTCGTCTGGACGCGGGGCGACGGAGCCGCGCAACGAGTCAGCCTGATCAGCGTCGACAATCACGAACCCGACGCCTACTTCCCCGAACCGAAGCCGTCGATGGCGTCCAACGGTAGCAATACCCTCGCCGTTCTACTGCGTGGTGAAACCTCGACCGAAGACACCGAATCCGAGTACAAGGACCTGGACATGCTCGAAGCACTCGCTCGACTACTCGTGGAGGCTCAGACGTGGTGAACGAAAACCGAAGCCAGTCCAACAGTGTCGTGGTCAGCGGTGACCCGGATACAGCGGAGTACCGCGAGGCCGCCCTGCACGATGCAGTGAACGGTCTACGCGAGCGCCATCCGATCTCATCCGCCTCCGTGGCCTTCTATCCGTGGCAGCGAAATACGTTGTTGGCAGGCTTTGCGCTGGTCGTCGTCAGCCTCGTGTTCTTCCTCGTCCCGACTCTCATCGCGCTGACATTGATCTGCACCATTGGATACATCTGGGCGATGGTCGACCGTCTGATCTTGTTCACGAGGGGTCTCGATGCGTCCTCGATCATGACGATCAGTGACGAAGAGGCACTTGCTCTTTCATACGACGACCTTCCCACCTATACCATTCTGGTCCCCGCATACAACGAGCCTGAAGTCGTCGGCGACCTCATCGCAGCCATGCGAGCGATCGAGTATCCGGCAGACAAGATGCAAGTCCTTCTCCTACTGGAGGAAGACGACGCCGTCACTATCGAAGCTGCACTTGCCGCCGGTGTGGACGAGGTCGTCAGCATTCTGAAGGTGCCCGCGGCCGATCCACGAACCAAACCGAAAGCATGCAACTACGGTCTGCATTTCTCGACGGGCGAGATCGTCACGATCTACGACGCCGAGGATTCCCCCGACCCACTCCAATTACGTCGAGTAGTCGCAACTTTCGCGAAACTTCCCGAGAACACTGCTTGTGTTCAGGCCAAACTTGCATTCCACAACGGAACTCAGAACCTGTTGACCGCGTGGTTCACCGCCGATTACGCGCTGTGGTTCAGCTTCATCCTTCCTGGATTGATGCGGAGCAATTCACCGATTCCTCTCGGCGGCACCTCGAATCACCTACGCCGTAGCGTCCTCGACGAGATCGGGGCGTGGGATCCTTTCAATGTCACGGAGGATGCGGACCTCGGCGTGCGGATTGCAGAGAGCGGATATCGCACCGCGGTCTTGAATTCCACCACGCTCGAAGAAGCCAACAGTGACACGATCAACTGGATCAGACAGCGCTCGCGTTGGTACAAGGGCTATTTGCAGACGTGGCTCGTCCACATGCGCCAACCCGTCAAATTATGGCGAGGATTGGGTCCGATCGGCTTTCTCCGATTCACGATTCTCATGGCCGGCACACCTTTGGTCGCCACTTTGAACATGGTGTTCTGGCTCATCAGTCTGGACTGGATTCTCGGACAACCTGAAGTGATCCACCAGGTCTTCCCCAACTATGTCTATTTCCCCGCGTTGATCTCTCTGGCATTCGGTAATGCCGCTGTTCTCTACATGAACCTCGTGGCGTGCCGAGAAACGCGAAACGCGATGCTCCTCCTCGCCTGTCTGACTGCTCCGTTGTATTGGGTGCTGATGAGCATCGCGGCGATCAAGGGGACCTACCAATTGATTCGCAACCCGTCCTACTGGGAAAAAACCTTCCACGGTCTGAACACGTGACAACGCAACCCTCACGTTCTACACAGGTGTGAGTTATGTCTACTGATCCGCCTCACCCACAATTTCACCCGATTTCGGGTTTCACCGGAAAACGCACAGCTAGATGGTTGCGGTAAACACACAATCCAGTCACAAAACTTAACTACCGGTACGCGAGAACTGCGGTGATTGGTTGCCGAATGATCACAGATCAGCCGTCGAGCGCCTTACGTGTCGAGACGGCGCTGGCTTACCGCGCAGCACTCAGGCACTATGACCGGTATGAGCGGTTTTTCGGAATGGGTGAAGCATCAACTGGAACTTCGCCAAGAAACTGACGTAGCCGATGCTGCGCGTGCGCTGGGAATACGCCCCTCCGAACTCGGTCGGTGGCTGTCCGCGAAACGCCCCCCCACGCAGGACACGATCAGAACTGCTTGCCGCGTCTTCGACGTCCACGTCCAGGAAATTCTTGTCGCGGCGGGCTACATGACACCTGACGAGTCGGGTCTGGACGACAAGCCGATTTCGCTGTCGTCGCTCAGCACGCAAGATCTCCTCGATGAGCTGGCGAGACGCTCCGCGTCGCATAGCCTTGCAAGTCAGTAGGTCAGCTGCGGATCCGGCTGATCCAATCGTTCCTTGAGCCAGACTCGCAACTCCGGTCCGTACTCGGTGCGACTGAGCGCATGGTCGAGAGATGCTCGCAGAAAGCCTCCCGGGTTACCAAGATCGTGGCGGGTTCCGTGATGGACGACGACGTGAACCGGATGCCCCTCCGCGATCAACAGCGCTATCGCATCCGTCAGTTGTAGTTCGCCACCCTGCCCGGGTGAGATTCGTCTGAGCGCGTCGAACACGGCGCGATCGAGAAGGTATCGTCCGGCCGCGGCGAGAGTGGACGGAGCATCCTCAGGAGCCGGCTTCTCGACCATGCCGATGACGGCAAGCACATCGGGATCGCTGCCCTCCACAGGTGTTTGGACGTCGAATACTCCGTAGGCCCCAACACGATCGGGCGCGACGTCGAACGCGCACAGCACAGAACCACCACGCTCGGCACGTACCTTCGCCATCGCGTCGAGAATGCCGCAGGGGTGGACCAGATCGTCGGGAAGCAGCACCGCGAACGAGTCCTCGTCCGCATCCAGCACCGATTCGACCAGACCGACAGCGTGTCCCAATCCCAGCGGAGACTCTTGCACAACCGGCTCCACCGAGATCAGGCCCGGAGCCCGACGCACACGTTCGAGTAGATGGTGCTTCCCGCTGGCGGCGAGCTTGCCCTCGAGCACCAGGTCCTCGACGAAATGCCCGACGACCGATGCCTTGCCCGGCGCAGTGACGATCACCAGACGTTCCGCGCCTGCTTGCGCCGCTTCGCTGGCGACCAGCTCGATCCCGGGTGTATCGACCACGGGGAGCAACTCTTTCGGAACCGTCTTGGTGGCCGGGAGGAAACGAGTCCCCATTCCGGCAGCCGGAACCACAGCAGTCTTGAAAGGCCGTTCAGCGCACCCAGTCATCGTTCACCTCTCCGCTCACGCGATGTTTCACACACTTACCGTTACGCGCATGCAGCGGTCGTCCCCTCATTTCGACGACCGAAGCTCACACCGCATGTACAGCCTGCGCACAAGGTCTACCGGGCGGCCGATGCCGCCGCAAGTTGACTCGAACTCGGAATTCGTTGCGCGCGAGAGCTACACACCACCCCTCGATGTCACTTCCACGAGGGGCGCGCCGCACTCCGCGCACTACCCGTTACCGCGGCGAACGGTTGTGATCGTATTTCGACGTTGACCACGGCGGGACGTAGCAACTGACCAAAGAGACAGGTACGACACAACTTCCGAACTCAGCGCCTCAACCGGACCGTCCCCAGCCGACCCGGACGTAGGTCCTGGAGGCGTCGCATCGATGGTCCCGTGCGACTTCACCAGCCTTCAAGTTCGGTTATCCACAGGTGAATGCCACTGAATACCATTGAATACGAACGAAATACGATCATCACGCCGCAACACCAGGTTCAGGTTGTTATCAAATCGTGACCATACTCCCACTGGGCGGAACTCCCAGTGGACTACTCGCAGTGTCCTAACTTGCCAGTGAAGCAATCACGTCGAAGAGTGGATCGTCAGGCCCGATATCCATCGTGCATTCGTTCGGCCGTGGATCCGGCACGAATGCCCACAGGAGAGCTCCGGCCGTACCGGCCACCTTCTGCCCCGTCAGCTTCGTCTCGATATTCGTGGCTCTGGTCGCCAGTGATTCACAACTGCCTGCCAATTCGCCTGTCTCGGCGACCAACAACGGCTTCCCGACGTTCGCGGCCTGTTCGATGCGACGCGCCAGTCCGTTCCACTGGTCGCCCGGAAGCGGAACCCCGTCTGCTCCGTAGTCGTGATACTGCAGAACGTCGACGAAGTCGGACTCGCTCACGTATTGGTAGTCGTCACCCGCAGTGCCGCACTGACCGCCCCCGACGTATCCGGCCGTGATCAGGATGTTCGGATCGATCGCCCGAAGTTCGGCGCCTGCCGTGTCGAAGAACTCCCGCAACACCTGCGCGGAATCAGACGGGCACGTTCTTGTCCACCAATTGCAGGCGGCATCGGTACACAGGCTCGGTTCCGGCTCCCCCACCAATTCCCACGCCGCGACGGAAGGCTCGTTCTTCCAACGGTCGACGGCGGTGTGCATCCAGTCCTGGAAGCTCATGGTGGCTCGACCTGGGATCAGGTTCGCGACCTTCCACTCTTCGGTGTACCAGTCCTTGGATTTGAACAGCCCGTCATCACACCCGCTGTCCTGGGGTGAGAGCACCGGAATCGTGAACTGGTTGTGTCGCGCCGCAGCGTCGAACACCGCGTCCATCGGGCCGAAATCCATCTCCCCGGACACCTTGTTCACCGCGAGCGCCTGGAACGCGTTGAAACGCGTGACGGAGTTCGGTGGCAGAGAACTGAAGTAGGCATCGAGATCGACCATGGCGCCACAGCCGAAGTTCACCGACCAATCAGTGGCCAGTTGATAAGCATTCAGCCCGGTAGGCCACCATGGTTGTCCGTCGAGCGTCAGTCCGCTCGACGACGCTCCCACCCGAACCGTCTTGGGCGAATCGGCAACCACCGGCGTCGTGAACATTCCTGTCACCACCGCGACGGTTGCGAAGCTGACTACAGCGGCAGCGATGCGGCGACGCACTGTGCCACGCACACGCGGACGCACTTCTTCAGAAGACATCTACAACCATCCACGTCATACGGACAATCCTCCCACACGAATTGCCTCATCGACCCGTTTGCCGTTCACCGGTGACGCGATACAAACGCCAGGCCGAAGGGTCCATGCCGCCGTCGTTGGGAACCTCGAGTACCAGCGCTCCCACACCGCCGGCCCCGGTGTCGTACATCGTCGGATAGCGCCGATTGACCGCGTCCGACACACCGCGACCGGTGTTCGGCACCGACAGGATGTATTCGACGTGATGTTCGGCGGGGTTGTTCAGTACGCGCACGAAGTCCGCATCGGAAGGCACGACGAATTGCCGAGGGTTGTTCGACGACGCCACGACGGCATAGCTCTGCACGGTGTCGAGCAGAACCGACCCCTCCGGCAGAGCCAAGTCGTCCAGGTATCTGGCGATGCGACGCTCGGCCGCAAACGTGCGCAGATTCGTCTGCTCCTCCAGGTTCTGCCGGCCCGGAATGATCGCACTGGCAATGGAATGCTCGAGCACTGCGATCCGCGCATTACCCATCGCGACAAACGTGACCAGCGTCGACCCGACCAGCAAGCACAGAGAGATCACAAGGGGCAGAGAGGGTCCCGACTGCTCGGGGTACGTCGATACCGAACGTGACGCAGCAGCCCCCGGTCGACGCGTGACGACCGGCGCACCTCGAGGTGCGATCAGGACGACCAACACGAAACACAGCGGAATGATCGAAATGTAGAAGCGCAGAAGGGGAAACGTCGATCCCATCACGTAGAGCAAGGTTTGGGCACCGAGGATGGCGCCGAACAACACAAGAGGCACGACCACTTCGGTGTCGCGCCGCCGAAGTGCGTAGATGATTGCAAGGACCGCGAGCACCGGGAGCGCCGGGCCGAGTACGGCCATTTCGGTAATCGAGAACGCAAGACGGGCGATCGGTGAGTCGGTTCCGGCACCAGCCTGCTCCAGGATGGAACTGTTCCCGTAGACCGACGAGAACTGTTGGAACGCTTGACCTGTGATGAGCCAACTGGCAAACGACCACAAGGCGAAGGCAAGGAATCCCGGCATCAGCACTACGGCACCGTCGAGGGCTGCTGCCCAGAGCCGCAAGCCAGGCCCCGCGCCCTCGCCGCGCTCCTCAGCAGTCGGGCGGAAACGAAGCCAACTCACCACGGTCACCAGCACCACCGCGACGAACAGCGGGGCCAATGCGTCGTATCTGGTGAGGTACGCCAGAGCGAAAGCGAGGCCGGCACCGATGAGGTCGTGTACGTCGTCGCTTCGCATCCACCGAATCAATCGACGTGTCGCCCACAGAACGAAGAAGAGGAACGGAGCTTCGCTCATTCCGCTCGCCGCGTACATGACGATCATCGGGTTGACAGCGAACAGCACGGTCAGGACGACGGTGACCCATCGCGCACACCCACGGTCGCGGCTGATCCCACGTACCTGAATCACAGCACCAGCCATGAAGGCCGCGGACATCACGACCGCAGTGATGTTCCACCGCAGCAGATCCGGCCACCAATGACCCATCAGGCCCATCGGAATCTGGACTGCCGCCGTCAACGGGGTGAACACGAACCCGATCGCCGCGAAGTGCGGATCACGGCTGAGCAGCATCGCCGACACCGCGGCGACGCGGCTGAGCGAATCGGTGAAGATGAACCCGATACCCGCGTTCATCCACACGCCCAACGCGGTGTAGATCGCGAAGAGCGCGACGAACATCCGCCATGGCTTGCGGCCCGGTAGATCGTGGACCGCGACGGACAGGCCCGGGCGATCGGTGACGGTCACTGTCCGCGACGCCGAGCCACGAGCACACCACCGACGGCAACAGCGATCAGAACCACGGTCCCGAATCCGATCCAGCCGATCGTGACCGCGCTCAGTCCGGTCTCCTCTTCGGCCGAGGTCGCGGTGCCCAACGGGGCGACGTTGACTCCGACATCGAAGGGCTCACTTCCCCGAGGCGCGACCAGGAGATCGCCGGTCAGTTCTGCGAACCGGTCCTTCCCACCTTCCAACCAGTTGAGCAGACCGTCGGCATCGGCCGCATCACCCTCAGAGGTCAGCGCCACCACTTCGTTGTGCGAACCCGAAACCACCTGCAAGGCACCGTATTGTCCACCGAATTCCAGACCCTGCAAGCGCAGGAGCCCTTGATCTGCTGTGTCCATGGGTAGAGCCACCGGAGTGGGAAGCTTCCCGTCCGCCGCGATCAACAACGCCGGCAGCGAACTGGTCGCCGCGTCGCCGAACGGGAGCACACGCGGTTGCAGCGGCAGATAGCTCAACCGCTGCATCGCCACAACGAGGCGCTGCGCGCGAACGAGATCTGCGAAATCACCGTGACTCAAACCGACATCGAGTGTGGGCAGCATCGACTGCGGTAATGCCTGGAATCCTCCAGGCGTCGGCGGGAATCCGGTAGTGGACGTGATGGTGCTTGCCGGATCGACAGTGAGCGAAGACGGGCTACTGGTGCCGCATTGGAAGTCGCCGGTCACATCCATCGAGACCTCGAAGGTCAGGTCACGACGCAGGAGTTCGTTCGGAACATCGACGCCGATGTCGAAGCGCCCTGTCTCGTTCACCGTCTGCGAAGCAAGCCGTGAGTCCCCCAGCGAAATCGACAGTTCTCCGTTGCGTGAATTCGGCAGCGGTACATAGGAACCGATCATTCGGATCGACACGTCCTTCATCGGACGCCCCAGTTGCGACTGGCTGAACGGGACGTCGACCTCGATGTGATTGAGACCGGAAGCCGTCAACGTTCCGAGCTTCAGCTCACCGACGGTGATGGCGTCCTGGGAAATCTGGGCAACTGTGTTGTCCGGTGACGCGAGCGCCCTGCTCGCCGCCCAGTAACCGTCGAAGTTCGCCGCCAACAGACTGACCTGAGGAACGAGGGTCTTGTCGTCCCCTGAAATTCGCAGCACTGGTGCAGCACTCGGAGCAGCCGCGAGATCGATGCCGGCGTCCCCACTGTTGCCGAGCACTACAGCTCTCTCGAAAAGTCCCGGCTCAGCGGACGGCAGACTCTGGCCGTTCGGCAGTTGCTCCACCACCACGGCGTCAGGCTGACTTCCGTACTTGTTGACAATCGCTGCACTCAGCTGCAGAGCCGCACTCTGCTGTGACCGTGACGAACCATCCGTGACGTAGATGGTTGCCTTCCTCAAAATCGGCGGAAAGAAGGTTGCAACAGTCGTGGGCTGCTGCTCGGCACCGTCGTAGGCGACAAAGGCATCCCGGAGCGCAAGGGGCTGGTATCTCGTTCGGTCGTAGCAGCGGTCGTCGACGGGAACGAGGTGAGCGATCATCGACACGGTCACGCTCCGGTCGACCACTTCGAGACCTTGCAACGGAACCGAAATCGGTAGGCCGGTTCCGGCCTGCCCGGCGTCGAAGTCGACGCGGCTCACCAATCTGCCGTCCGCAGTCACTTCGAGCCAACCCCTACTGAAGTCGGTCGGGGCGGTCAGGATTCCGGTCACGGCTGTTGCGGTGAGTCCGTCCGGCACCGGCACGGTCACCAAGACGGGTGCGTCATCGGAGGAGAACACGATGTCTGTTCCTCGTCCGAGTTCGGTGAAGGAGATCGGAGTTGTGGCTGCGGCGGCCACCGAAGTATCTGCGTCGTCCTCGAAATCCTGGGCGGAGGCGACACTCCCGAGCGGAAGCAACAAAGTGACCGCGACAGCCACCGGCATTGCCAGCGCGCGCGTCAGCCAGGTTCGAGAGTGGCCCATCAGCGTGTCTCCTCGACATTTCTTGTTTCCGCGCAATCACCAAACACAAATCACGAGTAGCAATCTCGCCAGTTCGCGACGGTCGCAGGTCCGATCGCACCGTTACGGACAAACAAACCATAACGACCAATTTATGCGTTTGGCTAATTATCCCGGCGGGCGAGACTTTTGTTACGGCATGTCACATGATTAGCAATCACCACCACCGGGAAGTCGAAAGACGCCACTGAAAAGCCCGTCAATACGCCTGAACGTCCGTCCAGTCCGGGCGCTTCACGGGCGGAGAATTCTCAGATAAAGGAAGCTGTGACGATCAATTCGATCATCCCCGCCGGCAAGAGTGCGATCGGAAAGCTGGTCGGTGCGCCGTTCCACTTCGCATCATCGCTGCGCATGGCCAGGGTTTTTCACCCTCACGGGATCGAACTGAAGGGAACATTGAAGCCGGCCACCCCATGGTGGCCGGTATCGGAGTCGTCGACGATTACCGTCACCGCTCGAATGTCGAAAGCCCTCGGAACACCCGGAGACCTACCCGACGTACTCGGCCTGGCGCTTCGGTTGCACGATGTCGGCGCAGATGAAAACCCGTGGGACATTCTTCTCGCAACATCAGGACTTTCTACCTTCTCGAAAATGTTTCCAGCTCCGGCTTTCTCGTGGAACGGCGCGAGATACAGCACACTGGTTCCTTACTCACGCGCGGGCGGTGCCGCGGCGTGGCTGATCGTGACACCGCGCGGTGTCCATCCGGCCGGCACTTCTTTGTCTGCATTGAAAGCTGCGGTCGATCATTCCCCGCTGCACTTCTCCGTGTACCTCGCGAGAATTCAACTTCAGTTGATACCGATCGGGCATCTCTGTCTCGACGAGGTCGAGGACCACCCGGATTGCCTCCAGCCGTCCTTCGATCCGATTCTGAACAGGCCGGCCCACATGCGCATGCTTCCGGAGTGGCTCGCAGAAACGCGCAAGTTCGTGTATCGCGGTAGCCGCAACGGCCGAGGAGACACACAAAAGCGCGGTTGACCGGACTTGCCGATCAACCGCGCCGAAGCTCACTCAGCTTGTGAACTTGTCCTTGATATCCGAGACCTTGTCACTGACAGTGTCTCCGGCCTTCTTGACCTTCGCCTCGCCCTGATCGGCAACACCCTCGGCAGCCAGATCATCGTTGCCCGTGGCGTTTCCGAACTTTTCCTTCGCCTCGCCGATGAGATCCTCAGCGCGGTGCTTTGCCTTGTCGATGAAGTCAGACATGTATTTCTCCTTCTTGAATTCGGTGTGGATTCGGTCGTGCGTTCGGCCGTGGAATTCGGTCGTGGATTCAGTCGAACTCGAACTGCGTGGACAAATGCGTGTCAGCGTTTTCCGGTGACTGCCTTGACCAGGAACAGCAAGATGACAGCGCCGAGGAGGCAAGTGAGGAAGCTGAAGATCCAGCCCGCGCCCTCGACATCGACGCCGAAGACTCGAAGCAGGAAACCACCGATCAGACCGCCGATGACACCGACAACGATGTTGAGGAAGATCCCCTGCTGCGCATCGGTTTTCATGATCTTACTGCCGATCCAACCCGCCAGTCCACCGATGATGATCCAGGCGATGATACCGAGAGGAAGCATTTGGACTCCTTAGAGTAAAGAGGGGCGGCGCAATGAGAGACTGCCGGTAAAGGGAGAGTTCCGAGCGATCGGCCCGCGCAACTAGACCGTGATCGCGGGTAGTGTTTGCACACAACCGGACTCTCCACCGCACGACGCGGGGGATCGTGCACTCAGTAGCAGCCACATTGTCTGCTTACCTTTCTATCAGGTGTTCACGACAGAACCAAAATGACTGGCGATTCACCACATACGAGAAACGACACTCACCGACGCACACATGATCAGCGTCACGACGATCGCGATCGCCATCGAGGTCACGGTCGCCAGGAGCACCGTGACGCACAGTGCCACAGCAACATCCATGACTCTGTGCACGATCGGGAGGTCTACCAATACCCGGCCGTCGGGAGGCTCAAACCTCGATTGATCAGAGAGTTCTCGGCTCATCGCGTTTCGCGCTTTCCACGGCGATGTGAGTTCTGGTCGCGACGGATGGATCACCGACCACCGCAGCGACTTGATCCCCCGTGTCGGTGACGCGAGAAATCAGCTCGGACAACGTTTCCGATCCGGATACGACGCTACGTCTCAAAGTCACTCGCAAATCGATCGTGCGAACTCCACGATCGAGCAACGCTTTTCCTCGGACACGCGACACTTCGTCGAAGTCCTCCAGTGATGCGCTCGCCCCTTCCGCCACCGCACCCAGATCCGCGGTGATGGAATTGTGTGAGTTCGACCCATGGACGGCGATCTCCTTCACCCGACGCAGCGGCACATGCGCGATCAACCACCGCAACGCGAGGAGGACTAGCAGTACTCCCCCAGCTCCGACAGCCCATGGCCACCACGAGTGATCGACAAGATCTTCAGCCCACGGGATCTCGATACGCGCCGGGAAATCCTTGATCACGTCGCGATTCCACAGGATCGCTGCAACTCCCACCGCTATCGCGAGCATCCCCACGACGCATGTCGCCACGCGATCCATCGCCGTCGCCGTCCGAGTCATGACAGCGATCCCGTCTGGATACGAACCTTGATTCGCGGCGATGGTGACAGCGACCCGGCCAAGTCCCCCAGCACCGCACGGATTTCCGATTCAGCGGTGGCGGCTCCATCGGGCGTGACCGAGGCCTTCACTTCCAGCTTGCGCCGGGTCGCGTGTGACGAAGCGGATCGAACCTGGGCCAGTGACTCGACGCGAACAGACGCTATCGCCGCTACATCGGCGGGATCGATCCACGTATTCGCGACTCCGACCAAGGCATTGGCAGTCTTTCGTCGCGGTTTGAGTCCGAGGATGACGAACCACAGGCCGAGAACGACGGCTGCGATCCCCGCCGGCAACATCCAACCCTGGTACGCGAGCCCGTCCACATATGCGGCAGCACTTGGTATCCACTGCGACCCGGTGATCACGCCGGTATCCACCAGCGCGTCGCGGACGCCGACCACGCCGAGCGCAAGTAGCGCCGCGGCGATGAGGAATCCCGTGACGGCCGATCCGGGCGCCGCAAGGGGAACAGGAGCAGCAGCCCTCGAGGCAGTGGGTGGTGCGACCTTGTCGGCGGTCATCGCACTTTGCTTCCCGCGTCACGCGTGGTCGATGCCGGGAGAACGCTCACGATCGCCACGTCCACGCCGTCTACGTCCAGGCCCGATACAGACTGCAACTGGGTTGTCACGTTCTCTCGCACCGCGGTACCGATGACCGACAAGGATCCGGGCCACTCGATCGCGATGTCCACCTTGGCCCGTACCCGCTTGCCGGATACCAGCACTCGCGCCCTCGGCAATTCGCGCCCGGTCAGTTTGTCCATGCCGGCGGCGTGATGGCGCACCCCCGGGGTTCCGCGCGTCGCCTCGAGAACCAACTTCTGCGCGACTCTGTCTCGAATCGTCAGCGTTCCGCGATCGCCCGGCTCACCAAGCACAGACGACTCCGGTCGAGCTGTCTCAGCCACGTCCGCGACCCTTCAGCATCACACCGAGATCGAACTCGCCGTCACGCTGACCACCGACGAGGTATCCGATCACACCGAGAACCAGAGCGATGAGGAATCCGGTGAAACCGCCTGCAGCAGCTGCGACTCCGAGAAGTAGTCCTGCCAGTAGGCCGACAGTCGAGGTGGTCATGTGAATCCTCCGTTGTGGATGATGTTCGATGGTGCCTGTCAGATCTCGGTGTAGGTCTTGGCACCCGGAAACCGAGCGCGCACCCGCGTGTACTGGGCCCGAACGGGTTTGGCTATCTGTCGCATCGTGCCGCGCAGCGACGTGCGCACAACCACACCGATCGGGGATGCGAAGTCCCGGTCGACGCGTTCGAGTGCTCGATTGAGCGCGTCGGCAGATCCGCCCACGTCGGGGTGGTAGTTCCTGATCGCCCCTCGGCGTGCGGATCGTCGATCGGGAACTGAACCCCGAGAGTGCTCAGGCATCGTGCGCACGACCGACTACGTCTTCCACGGTCACGTTCACGGGGACTGTAACGAGTCCTGAAACCGCTTGGCGGATACGTAAAGCCGTGTCTCGAACGGCGGCGTCGGCGAAGATGCACACATGGATGTCTGTCGACGACTCCGTCACCCGCACGCCGACGACGCGGCGGCCGGGGAGGTACGTGCCAACCTCGCCGAACATTCCGGCATGAAGCGAGGCGACCCCAGGTATCCCCGTCACAGCCGCCGCGATGGTGTCGGCGATTTCGGAACTCACTGCACCCGTGCAGTCTTGGGCTCGCCGGTTTCGTCGTCACTACCCTCGTCGAGGTGAACGTCGTGAACCGTGATGTTCACCTCGGTCACCTCGAGTCCGGTCATCCGTTCGAGCGCCGCAATGACGTTGCGGCGAATGCCGGTGGCCAGATCGGCGAGCGATACGCCGTACTCGGCCACGATGTCGATGTCGACCGCTGCCTGCTTTTCGCCGACCTCGACCGATACTCCCTGGGAGTGGTTGACACTCGCGCCGGGGATCCGCTCGCGCAGTGCCCCGACAACCCGCGACGCTCCGCCGCCGACGTCGTACACGCCGCTCACCTCTCGCGTAGCGATGCCGGCAATCTTCGAGACAACGGTGTCGGCGATCGACGTCTTTCCTTGCGAACTCACGAGAGCCGAGTCGTTCGATGATGCAACATCCTTCGTAGATGCTGTCGCAACCTGCGTGCTGACCATTGTCATCTCCTCCTGTTGATCGATCTACCTGTGTAGTCGTCACTCGAAGGCAAAACCGAATGCCCCAGTCAGGTGACGTGCATCACTGACACTTGTTAGTTACTGTCCGTAACATTCAACGCCCCGGCCGGGCGAACAATCTTCGAACGCAGCCGAGTTTTCCGCATTTCCGCGAGAGGAGCGACTGTGGCGTTACCGCATACACAGGGGCTCACCGAAGCACCTGACGGTTTGGACACCGCGACAGTGAACGCTGCGATACTCGGCGACCGAGAAGCATTCGAGTCACTGGTGCACTACTACGGACCTGCACTTCACCGCTATGCGCGTCGCATGCTCGCAGACGAAGGTGACATTCTCGAGGTAGTCCAGGACACCTTCGTGGCCGCCTGGCGTCGACTCGATTCGTTTCGTGGCGAATCGTCGATGCGAACATGGCTTTTCGCGATCTGTTCCCGAAAGATCGTGGACAGCTATCGAATCAAGAGAGCTCAACCGATCGACGACAGATTGCTCGATCCTCTCGTGCCGTCTCCCGAGGCCGGCCCGTTCGACACGACCTCGAACTCCGCGTTCCTCGAGGCACTGGAAGAAGCGTTGGGTGAACTGCCTTATCGCCAGCGTGCGGCATGGACGCTGCGAGAGGTGGAGATGCTCACGTTCGTTCAAATCGGCAAGATTCTAAGACTCACCCCGGATGCGGTGCGCGGGCATCACCATCGTGCACGGGCTAACCTGAGTGAACGAATGACGAGGTGGCGATGACTGAATCACGAACCGACGCATTGATGGCGCACGCATCCGACGTCCTGCGGAACGCTCCCGAGCCGGGCTGGGATCGAATCAGCGACAAGGTGATCCGGGCGCTACGGTCGACCTCGGCGTCCGGTTGGCCGCTCGACGCACACGCGTCGGAAGGTCCACGTCTAGGCACTGTGTCGGTGAGCGATCACGTACTCCGCACCCACTTGGCCGCCGAGATACGTTCTCGGCACCACTGCTCGCCGAGCAGCATCGAGTTCTTCGTCGACGGCCACGAAATACGTTCACTACGTATCGAACTGGCAGCGCCATACGGAGTGGATCTGGCCGAACTGTCGGACCGGGTTCGGTTCACCGTCGTGGACGTCGTTCACCTGATCCTCGGCGACACGGACCCACCGGTCTCTGCAGAGAGCATCCACGTCGCCGTAGTCGACATCGTCGATGATCTACCTGCCGAAGGGAACACCAAAAGCCACTCCGAACACTAGGTGTTTGTTCGGCAAGTGTTTGGGAACCCGGCACTCATGACCACTCCCCCACCACCGGATCCGGGCCCCGCCCCCGACCCGGGGCCGCCGACACCACCGGCGCCGACACCACCCGATCCGATGAATCCGCCGCCCGTGCCACCGACTCCGACGCCACCGAACACGTACCCTCCGGATCCGATCCCGCAGATCTGACGTCGGCTGCCCCGAACTTCGGAGTTCAACCGCCGAGTTCGGCGATCATCTCGCTCAACGATTCTGCGGCGATACGTAGTTCACCTTCGTCGGGGTTATCGGGTGAGGACGGTAGACGTTCGGCCAACTGCTCGCGAGTGACAAGCGAGATACCCTCGAGACCGAACCCTTCTTCATCGGGGACGTAGATCTCGATCTCGCCCCCGACCGCTACCAGTTCCGAATGGGGGCCACTGCCCAGCAGTGCACGCAGGTGTTCGGTCGTCACGGTCATATGGTTCACGTGAAATCTCCTGCTTCGGTGACAGCTGACTTTGCCGGTATGGACTCGACGTGACGTACTGGCTCGACGTGACGCACTACTCCCTACTGAGTACCCCTCGCGGGTGAGCAGGAAACGACAAGTACATGAACAACGACTTCCCGAAGGAAACGCACACCATGAGTGAACAGAATTCCACCGACCGCACGGATCAGACGGACGAGCCGCAGACCACCGGCACCGACCACGGTCCGGGAACCGGCTCCGACACCGCACCCAAGGACGTTCAGACCGATCCGTCGGGCGAACGTACGTGGGCCGACGAGGGCGGAGCCTCGAGCACCGGCCCGGCGACTGACACCGACTGATCCCGGAAGGTCTGAACCATCGGGACCAAGGTCCCGTGGGCCGACGCTCACGGGACCTTGAAATCCGTACGGATCTAACGCTTTTCACCTGGGTTTTCGCGATGCGGTAAGGTAGGCACTCAGCACGGTTGAGTACCCAGCCGTTGAAGACGAGCACGGTTCGTGCGTTGCTTCCCGTGCCGTTTCCCGGTTTCGAACGAAACCGTTTCGAACCAGACCGTTCGAACGAACCGTTTCGAGCAATCCGTCAGGAGTTTCGATGAACGAGTTTTCGAGAACTACAGATGAGCGTACGGACAGTCCCCCCACCTTCACGACGACCTGTGCCGAAAACATTCAGTCGCTCGTGGTCAGCGGCGAGATCGACGTCCGGTCCCGAGCTGATTTCGCTGCCTGCGTCGACGACCTGATCGGTGAGCGACACCCGTTCGTACTCGACTGCTCGGACGTCCAGTTCATCTCCGTCGGAGGTCTTTCCATCATCGAGACTCTGTCGGCCAAGGCACGGAGGCTCGGCGTGCCGTGGACGCTCGTCGCAGCGCACCCTGTCAGGCGTCCGCTGTCTCTTCTGAAGATGGACACCGACATCGTGTACACCGACTCGACAGCCGATGCAGTCGCGTACCTGTCCTCGACCTCCGTCCTGGACGAGACCCTGGCGGAGCCGATGTCGGCGTGAGTACCGATCTCGAAAAGCTCTCCGAATTCGTCGTCGTCGCAAACCGACTGCCGGTCGATCTCGAAACCGACGAAGACGGAAGCAAGAACTGGAAGCGAAGTCCGGGTGGGCTCGTCACTGCGCTCGAACCCATCCTCCGACAGCGGGATGGCGCCTGGGTCGGCTGGCCGGGGGTCGCGGACGAGAAGGTCGATCCGATAGTGGTTGACGGCCTTCGTCTGTTTCCCGTCGAGCTGACCTCTCAGGACCTCGCCGAGTACTACGAGGGGTTCTCCAACGACACGTTGTGGCCGCTCTACCACGACGTTCTGGTGGCTCCGACGTTCGAGCGGTCGTGGTGGCACACCTACGTCGCAGTCAACCAGCGGTTCGCCGAGGAAACCGCGCGTTGCGCCGCGGACGGAGCGACTGTCTGGGTGCAGGACTATCAGTTGCAACTTGTGCCGGCGATGCTGCGCGAGCTGCGGCCAGATCTGACGATCGGGTTTTTTCTTCATATCCCGTTCCCTCCGGTCGAGCTCTTCATGCAGCTTCCGTGGCGCAAGGAGATCGTCAGGGGAATGCTGGGCGCCGATCTGATCGGCTTCCACTTACCTGGTGGCGCAAACAATTTCCTGTTCTTGGCCCGCAAACTTCTCGGCCTCAAGACGACGACCGCGGGCGTCGGTGTTCGAAGTGCGCTCGGGCATGTGGATTTCGATTCTCGCGTCGTCAAGGTGGGCGCCTTTCCCATCTCCGTCGATTCTGCCGAACTCGAGCGCCAGTCGAAAAGCGATTCGGTCCTGCGTCGCGCGCGCGAGTTGAAGGAAGAGCTGGGAAATCCCGAGAAAATCTTGCTGGGAGTCGACCGGCTGGACTACACCAAGGGTATCGACCTGCGGCTTCAAGCCTTGAAGGAACTCCTCGACGAGGATCGTCTGGATCCGGAGAAGTACACGATGGTGCAGCTCGCGACGCCCAGTCGTGAACGCGTGCAGCACTATATCGACCTGCGTAGCGTCATCGAAGAGCAGGTGGGCCGCATCAACGGTGACCACAGTCAGATCGGCCGCCCCGTCGTTCACTACCTGTATCAGCCGGTCGACCGTGAAGAACTGATCGCACTGTTCGTCGCTGCCGACGTCATGCTCGTGACGCCGATGCGCGACGGGATGAATCTGGTGGCCAAGGAGTACGTGGCCTGTCGTGGCGACCTCGGAGGTGCTCTCGTTCTCAGCGAGTTCACCGGTGCCGCAATGGAATTACGACAGTCATACCTGGTCAACCCGCACGATTTGGACGGCGTGAAGAATACGATCCTGACCGCGGTTCATCAGGATCCGAAGGAAGGCCGTCGCCGTATGGCTGCGCTGCATCGACAGGTCATGACACACGATGTGCATCAGTGGGCCGAGTCGTTCCTGACTGCGCTTGCCCCACCCGGACCGCTTCCGGACGATCAGTTCGTCACGGAGCGTGAGTCGAACTTTGCGCGCAACAACTGACCCTCACGGGCTTGCGTCAGTGCGCTCGGAGACTCGAGCTAGGATTGGTTTCAGTTCATCGTCAAGCAGCGGCTGCGAACTGATCTCCTCGACATAGCCGTGCAATGCTGCATCGGCCCAGAAAGACAGGCCGACCATGCCCCTCACGATGAAGTACTCCGAAACCTACAACGACGCTCTCATTGCGCTCGCTGCCGCTACTCATCGGCCGGCCAACGTGGTGAACCTGTTCGGCGAGTACGCCATTCGTGTTGACCTCGAATACAACCGGTTCCTTCTGGCGACCAATACCGCGGCTGGACTCTCCGATCGACCCGACAACGGAGAATCGTGGCTGGTGCGGTTCTTCCAATCCGAGAACACCGACACTCCGGATCGCCTCCTCGCGGAAGCGTCGCATCAATGGTTGGTCGATGCTTTGGACGCCGCGCTCGAACAGATCGCAGCGGCAGGGAACAAAATCTCCGCCGACGCGGACTTCGGCGACCCTACCCGCACCGAAACTCCATCCTGAACGGCATCGTCTCGAGCAGCACCACTAGTCCCCCTCGGCGGTCAACTGGCTGATTCGAGCCGCTAAGACTGCATTCTCGGCCTCGAGGGACAGAATCAGACGAATACCGACGAGGTTGACTCCGTCGTCGATCAGCGCGGTGATTCGTCCGAGCGTATCCAGGTCGGCCTCGCTGTACCGGCGCGTACCGCCATCGGTGCGGGTTGGTGTGAGCAAGCCCCTTCGCTCGTAAAGGCGCAGCGTCTGAGGTCCTACCCCGGACAGTTCAGACATCACTGAGATCCCGTACACGCCGCGCAGCGCCCGGGTCTGGGATTCCGACGTCACTGGAACCTCCTAGTTCGGTGTGGGCTGTCTCAATCGGCGTCACCCGACCTTAGCACCATCACGCAGTGAATCTGACGCCCAGGACATAGATTCAAGCGTGTCCAGGACCACTGACAACAAGAATCGTCGAGCAGAAAAGGCGTGAAATGGCAGATCAAAGCCGATTTCGACAAGATTGCACAATGCGCTTTCCTTCGCCCGCGTATCGAAGTAGCCTTGCCAATTATCTACATCGGCTGATATAGATTTTGTAGCACCTGAAAGCGCCATAACTGGAGCTCGAAGGCGCAGAACACCCAGACGTCGGAGTCGGTGGTTCAGCCGACTCCCTCACGGCACACTCTTCACCGGGAGCAAGATGACGACGATCGACATCCCGCCCACACAGGGCGAGAGCACCACCGGCATCGGAATCACTGTCGCAAGTGCGACTTTGACAACCGAAGAGGTCAAGCGCCGAATCGCGATGATGTACGGCGACCCGGTGACAGAGGAGCCAGTAGCACTCGCGCACTGAACCTGACCGACACGCGATCCGATTGACGATGGCGCGAGACCGCCCCACTGGAGGGCGATCCCCATCAAGACGAGAGGAAAACATATGTCCGAGTTCACCGTACCGGGACTGAGCAGCGCAGACGGTTCGTCCGTCGCCGATATTCTGCAGGAACGCCTCAGCGCCTACAACGATCTTCACCTCACGCTCAAGCACGTTCACTGGAACGTCGTGGGCCCCAACTTCATCGGCGTACACGAGATGATCGACCCCCAGGTGGAGTTGGTTCGCGGCTACGCCGACGATGTGGCCGAACGTATCGCGGCACTGGGTAACTCACCCAAGGGCACCGCGGGAGCAATCGAGCGCGATCGAACGTGGGACGACTACTCCGTCGGCCGCGACGACGCTCGTGCGCACCTCGCTGCGCTCGACCTCGTCTACACCGGGATCATCACCGACAGTCGCACCGCAATCGACAGCGTCGGCAAGATCGATCCGATCACCGAGGACATGTTGATCGGCCAGACGGCGCAGTTGGAAAAGTTCCAGTGGTTCGTTCGTGCTCACCTCGAGAACTCGGGTGGCAGCCTCGTACACGAAGGCGCGTCCACCGAGCAGGATGCCGCAAATGAGGCGCGTCAGAACTGACGCACCGTCCGCGGTTTCGGCCGATCGGGGGTCGGCCGAAATCGCACTCCCCACAACAGGAAAGAGCAAGAGCATGTCTGCGGACTCGCGCGGCACGTCGACACAAACACGTCGCGAGTATCAGATGTTCGTGTTGCAGCAGCGTTTGTTGTTCGGATCGATCGTGGCAGGCACCGCCCTTGGAGTTCTCGCGATCACCTACTTCTGAAATATCAGGGGCCGCAACCGTCGAAGACAGGACAGAAACGACACAATCATGAGTTCGAGCACTCTCCGCTCGATCGTTCGTAGCGATCGATTTGCGGCAAGCAGTTCTTCTCTTCTGCTCGTGGACAGCGATTTTCGTATCCAGGGCGCAAACGACGAATACCTTGCCGTATCCGGTCGCAGCCTCGATCAATTGCACCGAGTGGAAGTGTTCGAAGCCTTCCCCGACAATCCCGACGACTCGTTTGCCGATGGAATCTTCTCGTTGACAGCGTCATTCGAGCGCACGATGCGGTCCCGAACTCGGGACGCACTGCCTACTCAGCGTTACGACGTGCGCGACGAGCGCGGGAGCGGGATGTTTGTCACCCGCTATTGGAATACGGTGAATTCCGCCGTCACCGATGATGACGGCAGGGTCATCGGTGTGCTTCATCGTGTATACGAGGTTCAACGACCGCTGGCTCAGCAGTCCAGTTCGGCGTCAGACGTCCTCACCCGCCTTCGCGCGGAAAATGACGAACTGAGAAGAGCTTTGGATTCTCGGCCCTTGATCGAGCAGGCCAAGGGATTACTGATGGCCGAGCGTGAGTGCTCGGCCGACCAAGCCTTCGACTTTCTGGTCCAGATGTCGCAGGAATGGAACGTCAAGGTGCGCGACATCGCCGGTGGTCTTGTCGCCGCAGCAGAACGACGTGCCGTGGATCAAAAGAATTCCTGACGACCGGGATTCAAAAGTTGTACGGCTGGGTAATGACCGACCAGAGGTACCCCCGAAATCTTCCCCCTCGAGGGAGGAGCCTCGAAGGTCCCGCCGGTTCAGGCCGGCGGGACCGAGCTTTGCCTTAACACCCGACCTGGATCCGCGATCCGAGTCGAGTTCGTCACGCAGCGAAGGGAACGTCCATGTTCATGCGCTCCTACACATCTCCCAGGCCCCTTGCCGACGAGTGGGATTGGCAACTGTCCGGCACCTGCCGCGACACCGACCCCGCTCTGTTCTACGACGACACGAACGAGCGCGGCTCCAGGCGAGCGAAGCGCGAGAGTTCGGCGAAGCTGGTGTGCGCCAGATGCCCTGTCGTGCAGAGATGCCTGGTGCACGCCATCCAGACCGGGGAACCCCACGGAATCTGGGGCGGCATGACGGCGACCGAGCGAGAATCGTTGCGCAAAGCTCGAACTGAACCACTGATCAGTGCCGCGACGAGCTCACGAGAGTAGACAGGAACCTCAGGGCCTGGCCTCGTGGTGCCGCAAACCGTGCGTGCGGCGTCGCTCCTTCATCTCGGCTTCGAAGAGGTGCGGCACTCCGCCTGCCAGCTTGTCGCGCACCACTTTCTCGCATTCACGAAAAAACGACCAGTAGTTCTCGTCGAACTCTTCGACCAACTGGAAAGTCCAGCGCCCCTCGACCACGTTCCGGCCCATCAACTCGCCCTCGACCTGATCGGCCAGGTCGTCGTTGCCGCTGGATCGCAGTAGCTCGACGACCTCGTCGAGCATCAGATCGGCATGCCCTATCAGCTGATGGAAGTCGTACAGAGCACCGCGTGCCCGTTCCACCGTTTCAAGGGCGTTCGACAGCACTCCTGCCGCCTTCACCTCGTCATCAGTGACACCTTCCGGTCGTATGTGTACGGGGATCTGTCTGTCCGAATGGGTGTCCATGAAGCGGCTGTACCCGATCGACGCGAAAATGAAAGATGAGGATTCGGTACGTCCGCACCACAGGTGATGTGTCTCACAATTCATCCTCTAGTTCGGGTAAAGAGGGTTAGTTCGCCGGGCGAAGGGTAATCCAAGGCCATGAATACTTCCGGGGTAGAGATGGCTGGCACGCACGGCCGGTACCGGTCCTTGCCTCGGTCCGCCGGAATTACGCCACATCTACCTACAGGAAGCCCCTTGATCCCTCTGTCGAGTCCGACCGAAACCGAACTAACTCACGACTCCATCGCCTCGCTCCGCGTCCGCGCGTCGTACTCTCAACTTCCCACTCTGCGCGGAATCACCCGAACGGTTGCCAACAACACCGGACTCGATGTCGACGGAACAGCCGACCTTGCTCTGGCGATGGACGAAGTCGCGAGCATCCTCATCGGCCACGCGATACCGTCCAGCGACTTGACCTGCCGATTCGACACCGTCGGCCGCACACTTCGGACTGTCGTGTCCGTGATCGCGCACTCCGAGATACCCGACAAGTCGCACAGCTTCGGATGGTTCGTTCTCGAAGCGCTGGTCGATTCCGTCCGCTTGGAACAGTCGGAAATCGACGCGGACGGTCACATCACCCTGACGATGACGCTTGAAAAGGGCTTGCCCCAGGAGCGTGCGTGACCGCTGTCCCACCGGACAAGAAGGACCAGTACGAAACAGCTGTCGAACTGTTCGTCTCGATGGCCTCGCTTCCGCCGAATGATCCCAGCCGAGAAAAAATAACCACCTCGATCATCGAACTATGCCTACCCCTGGCCACACACGTCGCTCGCCGATACCAGGGGCGTGGCCAGCCTTTCGAGGACTTGGAGCAAGTTGCTCGCGTCGGGCTCATACAGGCCGTGCAGCGATTCGACGTCGACAAAGGATCGGATTTCCTCTCGTTCGCCGTCCCGACCGTCATGGGTGAGGTTCGCAAGCATTTTCGCGATCACGGCTGGTCCGTGCGAGTGCCTCGTAGCCTTCAGGAACGGCACCTTGCCCTCAACCGGGCGCTCACGACTTTGTCCCAGACGCTCGGACGTGCACCGACAGTCGCGGAACTCGCCAAGGAACTCGACATCGAACCGGACGAGGTCGAACAAGGTTTGACCGCCGGTAATTCGTACCGAACCACACCGCTCGACACCGCTTCCGCCGGCGACGGGAGTGGTCTGACTCTGATAGACACTTTGGGACAGTACGACGAAGCGATCAGTCGGATCGACAATCACGAAACCCTGCGGCCCGCGCTCCTGGCACTACCGGAGCGCGAGCGCACGATCGTCGTTCTCAGATTCTTCGGCCATCTCACCCAATCCCAGATTGCCGAAAAGGTCGGCATCTCTCAGATGCATGTATCCAGAATCCTCACTCAGTCACTGAAGCAGCTACGCACCGAGATGGGTGAAATCTTCTGAAGGTACGTCTCGAGGATCAGATGTATTCCTGTGCAAGACGTTCCAGCTCGTCTCGATCGATGAGACCGGGCTGGCCGATGTCGAGGGCCTCGAGATACTTGTTGGCGAGGCGGTAATCGTGCCCCCACCGGCCGTGCTCGCCGTCCTGCTCGGTGCGCTGCACACTGGAACCGGGCGGAACCTCGTCCCGCAAACCGTTGGTCTCCGCGCCGATCAGTGTGTCGAGCTTGGTCGAGATGGCCGTGAGTGCATCGCGGTCGTTCATCTGATTCCCTTCGTCCGGTGACGCTGATCTTCCACCATACCGAAGCGTCGACCAAAAACATTGCACCGCTTAATATTCGACCTCTCACCTGGACCGATTCACGCCCTCGAGCTACACTGAACGGTACCGAGGTTGAGAATACAGCCGGGGTTGAAGCCACTGGCGCTCGGTTCGCATCAAGGCTCTGGATCAGGTGAGCATTTCCTGCGCACATCTGTACTGTTCATTTCCATTGAGCTCTAAAGCTTTCCACGCCTGGACGCATTAACTTTCCGCGCCGCCAGATCGGTCGTCAGCCTTTCGATGAAAGCACACAGACCGGATCTGCCATGAATCTGAATGAACTCGACCACACACCGATCGATTCCATCGATCCCTCAACACAATTGGGGCCGATCGTGGAAACGCATGGTTTCGCGGCCTGGCGGATAGCGCCCTCGACAGTCCTGATCCAGGTCGAGGTCGACCTCGACAAACTCTCCGCCCCAGCACTACGAGAACTTCTCAACTCGTACGCTGCGGAGTGGTCTCGCGTCATTCTGGACTTGTCCAACTCACTGTTCGTCGGTGCGGTCTGCCTCGAACTGTTCGCCGAGCTGAACTCCCGTTCGCGAGCCAACGACTTCCAGTGGGCCGCGATCGGGTCACACCCGCTTCGACGCTTGCTTCGCGCGGCACGGGCGGAAGAGGAATTCCCGGTCACCAACTCTGTCGAGGGAGCAATGCGCGCGCTCGACGAAGCAGAGAAGTCACTCGAAGCCTCCTGACGCGACGGCTGCACCGGCGTCGAGCGCCGGGCGCTCGCAGCGACTAAGGTTCGTCGGGCTGTCCGACGAGCTGAGAGAGACCGAGAATGACAATCGCCAAGCGCCTCGATGCCTTGCAACAGAAGCATCCGGCCCTGGGGTTCCCGATAGCGGTCCTCTACAAGTTCCTCGACGATCAAGGTGTTTATCTAGCCGCGCTGATCGCTTACTATGGCTTCGTCTCGCTCTTTCCTCTTCTTCTGTTGCTCTCGACCATTCTCGGCTTCGTGCTGTCGGGCAACCCTGAGCTTCAGCAACAGATCTTGGACTCCGCGCTGCATCAGTTTCCGGTGATCGGTGACGACCTGGGCAATGCGCAACAGATCGGCGGCGGTGTCACGGGTCTGGTGATCGGAATCGTCGGTGGTCTCTACGGTGGCCTCGGTGTCGCTCTGGCTTGCCAGAACGCGATGAACACGGTGTGGTCGGTGCCCCGAAACATGCGACCGGATCCCATCCGCGGGCGTCTCCAAGGGCTACTACTCCTCGGCACGATCGGTCTCGCGATCTTGGGGACCACCGCTGTCTCCAACATCGGCGGTGCGCTTCATCTGGGCGGTTCGTTCAGCTTCCTACTGACCCTTGCGGTAGTCGTCTTGAATGCGGGCATCTTCATCGTCGCTTTCCGGCTCACCTGCGCCCGCCCGCTCTCGGTAGCCGATGTGGCACCTGGAGCGATCGCCGCTGCTGTTCTCTGGCAAGCACTTCAGTCCTTCGGTGCCCTCTATGTGACCTCTGTGGTGCGGGGTGCCTCCACCACCAATGGCGTCTTTGCCATCGTTCTGGGTTTGTTGGCCTTCTTGTTCCTCGCTGCAGCCTCGATCGTCATGTGTGCGGAAATCAACGTCGTGCGAGTCGACAAACTCCATCCGCGGGCGTTGTTGGCTCCGTTCACCGACAACACCGAACTCATCGAAGGCGATCGGCGCACCTTCGCCGATCAAGCAAAAGCACAACGCGCGGTTCCCCACGAGAACATCCATGTGACGTTCGACGGGCACACCAAACCCGACGATTCGGACTGATCTCGACCCCGATCGAGTTGGGTATTTGGTCCCCTCCTCGGTATCGGGGTGGCATTCTGCGCCGCGAATCCAGATTTAACACAGGTGTTGTCATTTCGCGCTGCATCGAAGGGACGAATACATCACAGCAGGTAAACGCGCATAGTTGAACAATCACCTGCTTCCGACGTGGTCCCGGAACGGGACAAAGCCGTCAAATACTGCAACTCGCCATGCATGTAATTGGAGACAGAAAAAGAAGAGCATGGCAGGATCAGGTGTGAGACCGGACTCTCGATGGGAGGGCTCGGCTCGATGGATCCAGGAGAATTTGGTTATGGCTCAGGGCAGTGTCAAGTGGTTCAACGGTGAAAAGGGCTTCGGATTCATCGAGCAGGAAGGTGGCGGACCGGATGTGTTCGTTCACTACTCGGAGATCCAGGGCAGCGGCTACAAGTCCCTCGACGAGGGCCAGAAGGTCGAGTTCGAGATCGGACAGGGCCAGAAGGGCCCCCAGGCTCAGAACGTTCGCGCCATCTGAGTTCGATCCCAGTCTGACTTCAGACTGAAAAGGCTGGACGCTGCACCGCATGGTGCCGGCATCCAGCCTTTTCTTGGTTTCCGGGTCGTCTTGGTTCACGGGTCGGGCTTGTTCCCAATTGGCACCGGTTACGTCGCTCGCGCCCGCTTCTTCTTGTGGGAGCTGTCGCAGAACGGCGCGATGCCGGTCCGCCCACATCGACACAATGCAACCGTAGAGCGCTTGTTCTCTATCGGAGTGCCGTCTTCACGGAGCAACTCGAAGTCACCACGCACCAGCAGCGGGCCGTCCGTGCAGGCGGTTATGGTGGTGTTGTTACCGGGAACACTCGGTGTTTCGGCAGATGACGATTCGGGAAACGCGGTCATATGTCCTCTTCAGTTCTCGATTCGGCCACTGGTGTGCCCACTTCCATGCCTGTTCCACAGGCCCGCGGCCCATTGAGCGCCACTCTCGTTTCCATTCTGCGCTCCTCGGCCGATCCGAGGGAGATTACGGCTGCCGCTGACGCGTACGAGGATGCACAGTCCACCGACCTCACCTACGACATTCTTCGTGACGACGACGCTCAGCTGACCCTGACGCTCCTCTACGAGCTTCATTTGCAGGGAATCGAGAACGTCTCGGACAAATGGGAGTGGAATCCGGACCTGCTCGCGGTGCGGTCTCGGCTCGAAGAGCGTTTCGAGTCCGCCATCGCGCAACTCGTGGGGACAGTGGAGTCGTCTGGCGACGTCGTGGCCGACCTCTGGTCGATGACCGCCCCCAGTGCAGGCCCAGGTCTTGCGTCCTTCATGGCGAAAGATGCAACGATCGATCAGTTCTCGGAGGTGCTGATTCACCGTTCCCTCAATCAGCTCCGCGAGGCGGATGTGCACACCCTCGGAATTTCGCGTCTCTCCGGCGCCGTCAAGGCCGCCCTCGTCGAAGTGCAGAGCGACGAGTACGGAGGCGGCCGCGCAGAGCGAATGCATTCGCGTCTTTTTGCCGACACCATGCGGGCTGTGGGTCTTTCGGACCGCTACGGCCACTACATCGATTCTGTTCCCGCGGTAACGTTGGCGTCGTTGAATGCTCTCTCGCTCTTCGGTTTTCATCGCCGCCATCTCGGAACGCTGGTCGGGCACCTGTGCGCTGTCGAGACCACGTCTGCGCTGCCGAGCAAACGATACAGCGCAGGACTGCGCCGACTCGGATTCGGTTCGGGCGCGACACTGTTCTACGACGAGCACGTGGAAGCGGATTCCGTTCACGAACAGATCGCCGTTCGGGACCTTGCCGGCGGTCTCGCTTCTTCGCAGCCGCACCGCACTGATGACATCTTGTTCGGCGCCGCAGCGTGCCTGGCGTTCGACGATCTTCTCGGCGATCACCTCACATCGAGTTGGGAGAAGGGCAAGACTTCGTTGCGCGAATGATCACGAGTTGTTCGATTTCCTGACCGGTGGTGATCAACCCTCGTGCCTCGAGCATGGTGCGCCTCTCGCGCATCACGGGCCCGAAGGGAACGTACTTCCGGGCTGAAATCTCTACGGCCATACCGTGTTCTTCGAGTATCGCCTCGGTCTTGTCGACCCCACACAGCACCGATTGCAGGAGAAGCAGTGTGCCGCCCGGGACGAGCACCTCGTGAACGGTGGCTGCGATCCTGTCGATGAGGGCGCGTCCGTCCTTGCCTGCGTCCCAAGCACGTTCGATTCCAGCGGTAGGGAGATCATCTGCAAGAGCAGGGACGTACGGCGGGTTGGAGATCACCAGATCGAAGAGTTCGCCGTGCACCGCCTCGGTGAGGTCGCCACGACGGGAGTCGATCGAGGTTCCGTTGAGGATCCCGTTGAGACGAGCATTGGCACACGCTCGGCGAGATATGTCGACCGCGACGACGTGGCCTGCGCCTGCCGCGGATGCCGCGACAGCGAGGGCGCCGGTCCCCGTGCACAGATCCAGCACCCGACTGCGAGCGGTGAGGCGCTCGAACAGCAGCGCATCCGCCAGTAACGACGTGTCGTGTTGCGGTGGATACACACCAGGTAAACGCAGGATCATCATCGGCTCCTCTTTTTCAGGCGACATCGCACATCGCTGCGTGCGGCTACCCAGGAACCTCGGATTTCATGCAACATCGAAGCAAAGACCGCCTGGAACGGTTACATCGCCGCAATTTGCGGAGTAGACCTGAATCATGACAGGCAATGCGGACACCCCACAGGGAGCCGCGGCGTTTGCTTCCGCAGCAGATTCGCTCGACACCCTCGCCGAAGCGATTGCCGGACTCCGGTCCACTCTGAACACGGACGCGCATCTCGACTCCATGCTCCAACGTCTGGCCGAGACGGCGGTCAAAGCGCTGCCGGATGCCGATGCTGTCAGCGTGACGGTGCTGTCCGCCGATGGCCCACGAACTGCTGCATCTACCGCGGACTACCTTTCCGCGATAGACGATGCCCAGCATTCCGCCGATCGTGGTCCGTGCGTTGACGCCGCGCGCACCATGTCGTCGGTTCGGTCGAAGGTGGGTGATCACGACGACAAATGGCCGGAATTCACCGCCGAGGCCCGGAAACAAGGTGTCCGGTCCTACTTGTCCGTGCCGCTCACCATGGGCGAAGGAAGCACCGAACTTCTCGGCGCGTTCAACGTCTACGGATTCGCCTCGACAGAGTTCAAGCCCTTCGACGAAGAGTTGATGAAATTGTTCACCGCCGGTGCGGGCGCGGCGATCGCAGATTCACGACGCTGGCGTCGGGCACACGAGCACATCGAACAGTTGCACTGCGCCATGGAATCTCGTGCCGAGATCGAACAAGCCAAGGGCGTGCTGATCGCCATCCACGGCATCGACGCCGACGAAGCATTCAGCCGGCTCGTTCAGCAATCGCAGCACACCAACGTGAAACTGCACGAGGTGGCCCGGATGCTCGTCGATTCGGTGCGCCACCGCCGGTTCTGAAGATTCTTCGGTGCGAAACCCCGTTTTGCACCCAAAACCCCGTCTTGTACCCCGCCGGCACATCTCTCAAACGTATCCAGAGATGTTTCACCGAAACAGTTTTCGACCTGCACGGCTGCTGGCGGTCGCGCGGCGGCCCCCGTCCGAAATGTGGTTATCTGTTGAGAACCGGGACGAAAGAAGACCCGACCGTACCAGGGTGAGGAAAGGATCGTCACTGTGCCAATCGACCAGGTTCTTGTCGTAGTTCCCGCCCACAACGAAGCCGAAGACCTCCCCAATTGCCTTCGTGCACTCGCAACAGCGGCGTCTGCTTGCGTTGTCCCCGTCCGAGTGGTTGCCGTCCTCGACAACTGTTCGGACGGAACCGCGGGGGTCATCCCCGACGGGGTGGAAGTACTCCGCGTCGAGCATCAGAACGTCGGCCGTTCGCGAGCGACGGGTTTCTCTGCGTTCGGCTCGGATTTGGGGGCCTCAGCGTGGTTCGCCACGACCGATGCCGATTCGGTGGTCGGCCCCACCTGGATTGCGCGCCAATTGGAGTATGCGCGTACTGCGGACGTCGTCGCGGGCACCGTTCGCATCGCGGACTGGGAAGGCCATCCGCACTCCGTTCGCGAACGGTACGAACGTATGTACCACGCACATCCCTATGGTCGACACGGTCACGTCCACGGTGCCAACCTCGGTGTCCGCGCCGATATGTACTGGGACGTCGGAGGATTCTGCGATCTCGAAGAAGACGAGGATGTCGATCTCGTCCGGCGGTTGAGCGAGGCCGGTGCCTGTATCGCGTGGGCAGAGGACATTGCGGTCACCACGTCTGCGCGTCTCGACGGCCGAACTCCGGGCGGCTTTGCCGGACATATCCGTAACCTGGGTGGTACGACCGCCGATAGCGAAGAAGCGGAGCTGGCACGATGAAACGACTACACACACTCCTGGACGCAGGTGGACTGTACTTGCCGCTGCCCGGCGGCGGCGCGACGGCCGCACGGTGGACCTCCCTGGCAGAGCTCACACGGGAGAATGTGGTTCTCGGCCGGATGGCTGAGGCTCACACCGATGCCGTCGCGATACTCACCGAACTCGACGGACCGGATCCCGAACCTGGGCAGCTGTGGGGAGTGTGGGCGGCCGAGCCACCCCAACCTGTGGTGAATGCGTCTGAGCACGTGGGGATCTGGACGCTCACCGGTCGCAAGTTGTGGTGTTCCGGCGCCAACACCTGCACGCATGCACTGATCACCGCCTTGGTCGACGGTATCCCCTCCCTCTTCGCGGTCGAGCTCGGACTACCTGGGGTGCATCCCGTTCCCGATTCGTGGAAGGCCGTCGGTATGGCCGAAAGCGACTCCAGCGCGGTCGACTTCGACATGGTTCCGGCCATACCGGTCGGGACGGCAGGCGACTACCTGAGCCGCCCGGGGTTCTGGCACGGCGCGATCGGCGTGGCTGCATGCTGGTACGGCGGCGCCTGCGGCGTCGCTGATCCGTTGTACGACAAGGCTGCAAGCAGCGAAGACCCCTACGTACTCGCACACCTCGGTGCGGTCGATGCAGCGCTCGCCGCAGCGCGCAACGCGCTCGCAGTCGCGGCGGCCGAGATCGATGCGGATCCCTTCGACGAAAATGCCGAGGCCATGCAGCGGGCACTCCGTGTGCGCGCAATTGTCGAGCGCGCCGCTACCGAGACCCTGGATCGGGTGGGACGCGCTCTCGGCGCCGCACCGCTCTGCATGGACGCCGCGCACGCGGCACGGGTAGCCGATCTCACCGTCTACTTGCGGCAGAGTCACGCCGAGAAGGATCTCGCCGAGCTGGGCCGGATTGCAGCCAAGGGGAAACGGCCGTGGTGAACTCGAAACTGTTCGCGCAGAAACCTGTCGACGACGGCGGTACTCCCGAATCGACATGGCGGGAGTGGGGAAGAAGTTTTCCGGAACTGGATCTCACCGGATGCTCACGATTGATCATCGTCGCTCCCCATCCCGACGACGAAATACTCGGTCTGGGCGGAACCGCTCTTCTGGCAATACTTTCCGGCATCAGTGTTCAGGTCGTATCTGTCACCGACGGCGGAGCTTCGCATCCCGATTCACCGACCGTGACTCAGCCCGAGATGGAACGCCGTCGACGGTCCGAGTCGGATCGGGCAGCGCGTGTCCTCGGAATTCCCACACCGGTTCGATTGAGCATCCCGGACGGAAAGACCGGCGAGAACCGACAGGAGTTGACCGACCGCCTCAGCTCGATTCTCGGTGATTCCTCGGCGGATACCTGGTGCGCCTCCACGTGGCGCGGGGACGGCCACCCGGACCACGAAGCCACCGGAGACGCGGCGGCGAGGGCGTGCGCGGACACTGGATCGCGCTTGATCGAGTATCCCATCTGGGCGTGGCATTGGGCCGCGCCGGATCATGCGGCAGTCCCGTGGGAAAGAGCACGAAAGGTGACCTTGCCCTCCGACGTTCAGGCTGCGAAATCTGCTGCCACCAATGAGTTCACTTCACAGATCGCTCCGCTTTCCGATCATCCCGCGGATGCACCCATCCTCCCCCGCCACGCGATGGAACGACTACTGAGGCCGTACGAGACGGTGTTCGTATGAGCGATCGTGAACTCCCCGCGGATTACTTCGCCAAGATGTATGCCGCACAGTCCGACCCATGGGATTTCGAATCCCGCTGGTACGAGCAGCGGAAGTACGCACTCAGTGTCGCTATGCTCCCGAAACCTCGATACCGTCGCGCATTCGAACCGGGGTGCTCGATCGGGGTTCTCACCGAGAAGTTGTCCGAGCGCTGCGACAGCGTTCTCGCCACCGACATCGTCCCGACCGCACTCGAGAGCGCTCGAGCGAGGCTTACCGGACATGACTCCGAATTTCGGCTCTGGGCGTTGGGTGACGACTGGTCCGACGAAACCTTCGACCTCGTCGTCATCAGCGAAGTCGGCTACTACCTGACCTTCGAAAAGCTCATCGAGGCAATGCTGCAGGTCGTCGAGCATCTCGAGCCTGGCGGAACGCTGCTGTGCGCCCATTGGCGTCACGTCGTACCGGAGTATCCGCAAAACGGTGACGCTGTTCATTCGGCTGTGCGCCAGACCCCGGGGTTGGCGCAGTTCGCGTCGTACCAGGACGAGGACGTGCTGATCGATGTCTTCGTGAAGGGTCCGCCGTCACCACCGTCGGTAGCTCGTTCCGAAGGTCTGATCCAGTAGACCTGTGCGCGGTTGAGGAGTGTGGGGACTCCTCGACCGCGCACGGGGGTCAGTCTCGCTGCTCCAACGCGAGGTCCGTATCCGACTGCAGTTCACCGACTTCGGACTTCAGGATCCGCATCGACCTGCCGAGGCCCCGGGCCGCGTCGGGCAGCTTCTTCGAACCGAACAGCACCACGAGCACTACTGCGACGATCGCCCAGTGAGTCGGGCTGAGCGCGCCCATCAGGCGGGTTCCTTGCCGTCGGGGTACACCGCATCGACCTCTACCTCGACGAGCCAACCGGCAACGGGCAGTCCGGCAACCTCGAGGGCGAAGCGGGTGGGCCGGGCGCTGTTTCGCTCGATCGGAGCGATCGGCTCGGCCGTGCCCATCGGCACCAACTCGGTGTCACCCGTGTCGAGATTGGTGTTGGCGAAGAACTGCCGGTACGCGCGATTCCATCCGGTGTAGTCGGCCTTGTCCGATCCCGGCGCGTTGTCGAGGAAGACGCGCATCGTCACGACGTCTTCGAGACTCAATCCCTGAGCTTCGAGGTTGTCGCGGATCTTCTTGAGTACATTGATGCCCTGCGCCTCGGTGACGGTGACACCGGTCGGCAGAACACCGCCGGAGAACTGACCGTCGATGTACGACTCCGGCGAACCTTCCGGCGCCGCCTTGTTTCCTGCCGACGGACCGATGCCGCTGGTCTTGTAGATTGCGGTGTCGCCGCCGATCGCGACGCCCTGAGCGATCATCGGGTTTGCCTGCCCCGCTTCGAGAATCGATTTCGAGACGAACGAACTCGATGTGGTCTCGGCGTCCGCCTCGTCAGACGAGCAGGCAGTGGCGAAGCCCAGTAGCGTGGTGGCGGCGAATGCCGCTGCAAGGACCTTGGTGCTGCGAGATTTCATGATTAGACCTCCAGAAAAAGTGATGGGAAACGAAGCACGTCAGGCAGTTTGCGCAACACGCTGATGCAGGTGGGTCACGACGTCCTGCGCGGACGTGAAGGCCCCGTGCTGCCAGGCGATGGCGTTGGAGAGGTGATCGCCGGCGAAGTAGATCCGGTCGACGGGTTCGAGCAGCTTGGTGTACTCGGGAGTTGCCATGCCGCCGTGGGAATCTCCCGCGCCGGCCCATGATGCCCAGGCGGATTCCGAATACTTGGTGCGACGCCAGCTTCCGGAGAAGGACGACGAGATGTCGCGAGTGTATTTGTCGCCGTGGATTTCTGCGCCTTCGGCGATGGCCTTTGCCAGCCGCTGACGGTGGGTGAGCGATTCGAAAGCCTGTTGACGCTTACCCGAGCTGTAGTACGCGACGACGACGCCGCGGTCGGAGTTGTAGTGATCGTAGGGGAACATGATCTGGGAGATGTCGCGGTCGGTGTTGGACGCGCCACCGTAGATGCGGTCCTCGGTCTCCCACCACCGACGCGAGTATTCGATACCGAGCTTGCCCGACGACGACGGCTTGGCTGCATCCAACGCGAGCAGGATGTCGGAGGGCAGGTTGTTGTTCAGCCGCTTGATCAGGTGCGGTGGGATCGTGCAGATTGCGTAGTCGGCGGTGATCGACTTGGATTTGCCGTCGACGACGTAGTCGACGGTGACGCCTTCCGGCACGTTCTTCATGCCGCTGACCTCGGCGCCGAACTCGATGTTGTCCATCCCGATCGCGTCCTGGAACTTGTAGTAGATCCGGTCCATGCCACCGACGGGGGTCATCATCGTCATGGCCTGGTCGTAACCGAACTCGAAGGAGAATGCACGCCCGATGCCGCCCTGGATGACATCGCTCATCCCGAATGGTTCGATCTCGGTTCCGAAGTTGAGGCCGGCGCCCGGCTCCGCGGAGTGCCCTCGACGCGAGGATCCGACGTAGCGGCCGTCGCTGGAGAGATCACCGAAGTCGGTGAGGAAGGACGAGAGTGCTTCTTTGTCTTCCTTGCTCAAGACCTGGTCGAGAGCGCCCTGATTGGTGGCCTTCTGCAGCAGCTCGGACATGTATCCGTAGGTGTCGGCTTTGGCTGCTCGGTAGGTGATCGACTGATTCGCCAGCGGCTTGTTGCCGGTGTAGTTGACGAAGGTGTTCGCGTTCTGGTTTCCGAACATCTGCAGTTCGACGCCCAGTTCGCGGCAGTAGTCGATGGTGTTGTGATTTTGCGGAATACGCGTCGCACCGAGGTTGTAGAAGTGCCCTTCCGAGAACGTACAGGTCTGTGTCTCACCGTTCAGGTCGGTTTCTTCGGTGCCGTTGCGGATCGACCACACCCGACCACCCGGGCGGTTGCGTGCTTCGAGGACGGTGACCTTGTATCCGGCCTTCTGCAGTTCGTAGGCAGAGCACAGCCCGGACGGTCCGCCGCCGAGGATCACGACGGAGTGATTTCCCTTGACCTTTCCGATCAGGTCACCCGCAGCAGGTGCCTGAAATCGCCTCGGCGTCGACGCCACTGCCGGCGCCAGGCCGATGGACGACATAGCACCGAGTGCCAGGCCGGCGCCGCCGGTGATTCCCAGGCTGCGCATGAAAGATCTACGTGTGTATGGCATTCGAGCTCCCCAGTGTGCTCCCGGTGACCCGGGTGGTTGGTGTTGAACACAGACTTCAGGAGCGTTGGGTCCGGAACTTGACGCGCAGGAAACAGTCGGTGGGGACCGAGTGAGAAACGTGCGAGCGTTCGCATCTTGCTCTCTCACCCGAGTGCGATCAGCGGAAGCATGCCCGCAATATCGGCGTTACAGAACCGGACTAGCGTGACGCGACATGTCCGCTCTCACCGAAGCCATCGCGCGGTCCTTCACCACGCGCGAGAAGCAGCCCCCGGCGCGATCACCGCTGCGGGCGTTGGGCCGTCGGCAACTCTCGGGCGCCGAAGTGCTGGCCCAGTCGGTGGCAACCACTGCCCCTGCTGTGTCGATGGTCGTTCTGCCCGTCACCATGCTGACACACGGCCGATTGTTGAGCGGGATGATCACCATCATCGCGGCCACCGTGCTGGTGACGCTCATAGCCTTCTGCGTTTCGCAGTTCACTCGCCGAATGGCTGCGTCGGGCGGATTGCACAGCTTCGTCTTTCGTGGCCTGGGCACCCGGGCAGCATTGACCACCGGCATCGCCATGCTGGTCAAGTACGTCGGCAGCGCGGTGATGACGCTCTATCACGGCGGACAGGCCGCAATCGCATTGCTCGGCTTCGCGGGTGTGCACGTGGACAAGACTTTTCACGTCATCGCGCTCTATCTGGGGATAGCCTTGCTGATTCTCGGCGCTCTCGTGCGAAGTGTCAGATTTGCCGCGCTCGCGATCCTCGTCGTCGAAAGCTGTTCACTTCTGTTCATCGTCGGGCTCATGATCCTGGGCGGTTCCGGAAGTCAACAAGCACAGATCGTTCCACCCACCTCCGGCCACGGGTTGTTACTCACCGCCCTGGCTGCCGTGTTCGCTCTCGCCGGATTCGAGAGCGCGGCCTTCTTCGGCCCCGAGGCCCGTCGTCCGCTGGTAACCGTCACCCGCACAGTCCTTCTCACTCCGATCATCTGTGGATCGCTCTTCATCTTCGCGGGCTGGGCCGCTTGGTCCGGGCGCAGTGACACCCTCGTCAACGCCTATCTCCACGGAACGGCGACGGGCGTGAGCCCCGGTGTCGTGATCGCGCTCAACGTCGGTCTGGGGTGCTCGTGGCTGGCGTCCTCGATGGCGTCGTCCAATGCTGCGTCACGCCTGGTCTATTCGTTCGGTGTCGAGCGCCTACTCCCCCGCCGGTTCGCCTCGGTTCACAGTGCCTTCCGTACGCCCTACTTCGCATTGACTACCGTGGTCTGCACCGTCCTGCTGGGCGGCGGAACCTTTGCCGTTCTCGGGCGCGGAGAAATCTTCGACGACGTTCGACTGACTGTTCGCGGCGCCGTCATCGTGGCCTATGCACTGACGGCTATCGCATCCGTTGTCTTCCTGACACGGATCGGCGAGCACACTCCCGGCGTTCTCGCGGCCGCGTCGTGTGGCAGTGGTGCCGGAGCGATAGTCCTCGGTTACCTGGTTTATGCCAACACGATCGACCACGCGTACGTTGCACCGATCGCCGTACTCGTGATCCTGACTTCGGGCACACTCTGGCAGTTCTACCTGCGACGCCGAAGCCCCAAAAGTCTGCTGCACGTCGGAGCTTTCGACAGTCCCGAAACCGAGGACGTACTACCAGGAGCTGGGGTGTTCGCCACCGACGCAGCCGGAAACATCGTGCTGGTGGGCGAGCCGACTGCCGGCGCCCGCTGATGGTGGGCCGACCACGCGACCTCGGTGGGCACGAACCCCGAGCGGTTCAGCGCGCCCTTGCCCTCCTCGAGTCGGCGGCCAGGCTCGGATCGGGAGCCACCGCCAAGGACATTGCCGCCCTGGCCGACATCCCACCTGCCACTGCCTATCGGTTACTCAACATCCTTGTCGCCGACGGTTACCTGGTTCGGATCGCCGACCTCTCCGGCTTCGCACTAGGCCGACGCACCCGTGAATTAGCCGGGGCTGCCGCCGAACCCACACCCATCGACAATTCGGTGCTCCTCGAAGAACTCCGCGAACAGCTACGGTTCGGCGTCTACCTCGCGTCGTTTGCAGAAAACAGAATTCGGCTCGTCGATCGCGATCCCGACCACGAACTCAGTGGCGAACGGACACTGGTCACAGCCGTTCACGCGTCGGCTATCGGGAAGCTGCTCCTCGCCAACCGACCCGAATTGGCCGAGGCCCCACTGCGAAAGGTCACCGCACACACCATCACCGACGGCGACGCGTTGGAACTCGAGCTCTCGCGGATCCGGCGCGGTGAGGCCGCCCGTGAGGTCGACGAGATTCGTGTCGGACGCTCCGCCGTCGCCGTCCCGATCCACGACGCGGAAAGGTGTGTCGTCGGTGCCTTGGCTGCGATAGGTCCGACCGGCAGACTTTCCGTCGACGACGCAGACCTGGTGGCACTGCTGCGGGAGTACGCGGAACGCATCGTTGCACCGACGATGTCGAAGGCAAGCTGAAAGTCAGAGGCCGAACACACGTTTGGCAAAGCCGAGATGCTCGTCGGCCCAGCCGATGACGCCGAGCGTGGAATCGAGATTCTGCGGCGGAGTGCGCACCAAGGTGTCGCGTCGGACGAGTCGGTCGAAATCGATCTGAGCGCGGTCGAACTGGACCCCTGCCGTGACCATGATGTTCGCCAGTTCTTGCGCCATCACCCCGTACGCGACTGTCGTGGGATGAACGCCGTCGAGCGAGAAGAGGCCGCCCGAAGCGCGGCCGCCGCGACCGTCGGCGGAGAGGAACAGCGAGTCCGGCACGGGTTGCAAGTCGGTCAGCGCCTTGGGAAGGGGGTACGGCGTCCACCATGACGGCCGCGCATTGACGTCGGTGACGTAGCGCCGTGAGGCCACGCGCTCGAGCAACCCGGCAATATCGCAGAGGTACCAGTCCTTCCCCACCCGACGGGCATTCGCGACGGCTTGCTCGATTCCGTCGTTGTACATGTCGATTGCGGTGTCGACGGCCCACGCCTGCGCGCCGGTGATGTGCTGATCGCGTTGTGGGTCGAAGTCGGTGTCGCGCACCCACGGTCGTGCGTAGTACGGGAAGTAGCGGGATCCGATTTCGATCTTCCCCCCGAGCCCGTGGGCGATCGGTGCGATGGTCACGTGTGGGACGGTGCAGAGGATGACGTGCTGGGCGTTGATCTTGCGGATCGCGGCCAGCACCTCGGCGTACTCCGACGCGAAGTGCTCAGGCCGCCACACCGTGTAGTCGCGCTTGCCGCCCGGATCACGGAAGTTGTTGCCGCTCCACTCGACTCGAAGTTCGGTGACGGTGCGGAGCGCGTTGTTGGCACCGAGGAAGACGATCAGAGTTTCGATGCCTTCCTTGCCCAACTCCGCTGCTGCGTCGAACGCGGTCATACGCTTCTCGGCGTCGGAGCCTCGCGGCAGAACTCGCAGTGCGGCGCGCTCGCCGTTGTTCTCGACGATCTGGCTGATCAAATCGTCGTGCGGTTGGTGAAGAGCATCCTCGCAGCCCTGCGCCGTCTTGGTCAGAGCGTCACGAAGATCCCACCCGTACACCGAGAGGTTGTGGTTGATTGTCGAGAATGTCGGCGCTTCGCTGCCCGGTCCGCGTTCCCAATAGTCCTCTACCTGATCCATGAACGCGCGCGCAGCAAAGAGTGCGAGCGGCACCTCCCAGAGGTCGAGCCGTGGGCCGAAGCGCTCCTCGAGGGTGCGGAGCAACAGTTCGATGTTGAGCGGAAGCCCGCCCGGGCCGCCGTAACGGGGAAAGCGGAACTGGTCGAGCCGGCCCAGCTGGTAAGCAATGATCGCCGGATACGACAGATCGGTATTGAAGATCGCCCCGCTCTGGAATCCCTGAGACAGCGAATCGCCGATGACCACCAACCGGTGGGGAGCATCTCCCCCTGGCGGAACTACCGGAATCCCCACTGTGGGATCGAACTGCGGAACCCTTGGTCCGCCGGCGGCCGCGGCCACGACGTCGTCGGGAGTATCGGATGGAAGTTCCATGCCCACTCACCTCCGGAAAAGTCCAGCTGGTCAGCTTATCAGTGGTGGCTTACGCCGATCGGCATTGTCCTGCTCCGATTGCTTCTCGATCGACCTGACAACCTCGTCGGCCCACTGTTGATTTCGCCCGTCGAATTCCGCGCGGTCCCGACGCGCGATACCCCGCCCCACCAGGATGGCAATCGGAATGGAACACACGACCCATACGAGTAGTACGCCTCCGACAATCCACCACATAACCAGTAATTGTGCCCGATTCGACGACTGTTGTGCTCCAGGTCGAAACATCTGTCCGAATCGTGGCGGTCAATCCAGGTGAGCGCGCAGGTCAGAAACGATCTGCGTCGACAGTTTCACGGGCTTTGCGAACCTGATTCCAACCACGAGCGGCGATGCCGAAGGCAACAAGCGACATCAGATCCGAGACCGTCAGACCGTGTTCTCTGTTCAACGACCACAAGACCTGACCTTCCAGCGGTCCATTGAAGAACAGCCACGCCACCCCTGCACAGACGGTCACAACAACACTGGCTTTGGACGGCTTCATCAAACACACGGTGCTGGTCACGAACAACAAGTTCATGAAAACCAGACCGTAGAAAATTCCGATCATGCGACTCCCCCCGAAGTTCGTTCGTTCAGCCGCGGTTGAAGTTCAGGTACGCCTTCGACGGTGTCGGGCCGCGCTGGCCCTGGTATTTGGATCCGGCCTCGGAGCTTCCGTAGGGGAACTCTGCAGCGCTCGAGAGCTTGAGCAGGCAGAGCTGTCCGATCTTCATTCCCGGCCAGAGCGTGATCGGCAGGTTTGCGACGTTGGACAGCTCCAGTGTGATGTGGCCGCTGAAACCCGGGTCGATGAAACCGGCGGTGGAGTGCGTCAAAAGGCCCAGGCGCCCGAGGCTCGACTTACCTTCGAGGCGCCCGGCCAGGTCGTTCGGCAGCGAGCACACTTCGAGAGTCGAACCGAGAACGAACTCGCCGGGATGCAGTACAAACGGCTCGCCCTCTGCCGGTTCGACCAGGCTGGTCAGCTCGTCCTGGCGCAGTGCCGGGTCGATGTGCGTGTACCGCGTATTGTTGAACACCCGAAACAGACCGTCCAGTCGGACGTCGACGCTCGACGGTTGCACCATGGAGTCGTCGAAAGGGTCGATACCCAGACGTCCAACGGAGATTTCGGCACGGATGTCACGATCGGAGAGCAGCACAGGTAGAGGTTACCGGTTCTGCGGGCAGTGCCGACCCATCGCCGGGGCGATCACACTGTGGTTACCGAACACGATGCGCGGGTTCTGGACTCCCACGGCAGAGCCCAGCCCCACCTGTCTCAAGTTCTCCATGCCGAAAGGCTTTCCCGCGCAGAACTTGTGGGCAAATCATTTACCGATGGCGCCGACTTCCACACGCCTGTGTTGATCAATGACGGCCGGGGACACCGCTGCTTGAAAGCTCGTCTGATAATGTTCGGAAAGCACGTTGATCGGCGGTGAAAACACGTCCGGTCGGCTGCGACGCCGATGTAGTTCAATGGTAGAACATCAGCTTCCCAAGCTGAATACGCGGGTTCGATTCCCGTCATCGGCTCCACAGATTCTCCGCAGTTCAGAGCCCTTTTGGGGCAGTCGAACTTCGCTTGTTTGGGTCCCAAATCCTGTGACAGGTACACGGCAGGTACACAACCCCCTCCATTCAGTGATCAGTCAATGTGAATCCAACGAAAATGGGGGTGCTAGAGGACCGCGTCTCGGAATTCTGCAGTTCATCGATGCCGTCCGACTGGTCGTGCCCCGGCCTGAATCGGTGTCCATTGCGCGCACTGTCAGGAGAGTGCTGTCGACCTCGAAGCCGATGGTCGCCGGTACCTCGGTTCGTTTGCCGTCCATCAGTGATTCGAGCGCGACTACCAACCGATGGGGTTGGAAACTGTCTCCGCTCGGACTCCGCCCGCTTATCAGTTGAAGTTTTTGAAACCGATCTGCCGTAGCGCACCCGGACACCGGGGACCACAACTCACGCAAGAATGCAGATCTTCTCACAATCACAACTGTGAAAATACCCAAGTCCGTCAAAAATCACCTTCGAAAAGCATCAAGTACGTATTCTTCCTAAGTATCGGACAGCCCTAACCGTAAGTCCCAATGCACGACCATCGCTCTGCACGGATCCGGAGAGCCGGATAAAGCTCGAAGAAATACCCCAGTTTCGAGGACTGTCACATTAGCGTCGTGCTACCTTCCCGACGATCTTTAGAAACCGGCAGATTGGCCCCAATTCGATAGAAGGCCGTAAGTGTCCAGAGTCGAAACCTTATTCCCCGCAAGCATCGCAGCGCCTTCCCTGGTTATGACGTTCGGAGCTACGGCTTCTCACGCAACTCCCAAACCGGGCAACTTTGGCGCAGGTGCTTCTGGTGGACCTTGGTTGGTGGACTACAACTCCTCGAATCGCCTCGGATATATCAGGACAGTCACCTCATTGTCCAGGCTCGCCCGCTTACATTGCAGGTCCCAATTTCGATAGCAGGACATCTGCCCTGTATGCAGTAGCGAATCTTGCCGGGCCCTAGACGGAGCGAGGAGGTGAATTCAAATGGATAACGTCCTCTTTGCTATCGTCAACGTGATCGTGGCGATGGCGAACGGTTCCACGATCCCCTTCTCACTAGAAGGCGCAGGGCCACTAACCGCTCCCGACTTGTAGAGAAGATCGGCCGACCGCATGTGGATGACATTTTCAGCTCTGCCTGAAACCTGCATATCAGAAGATGCGTGGATCGTGCGGTGGTCACAAACATAAGCTCCCCTTCCTGGCCAGGAAGGGGAGCTTATGTTTGACAGGTCCCAAATAGTCGGTCGAGGCCGCCCCGAATAGGATCAGCAACCGAATGTCACAGCGCCGACTGGTTTGATCACGCGAGTGTGCACCGTGAGCAGAATTCACACAGAGGTCGATTAATGTGCATCTGCTGAATCAGCCTTCTCAGCTCCGTTTGATCGAATAAGTCTGCTGGCTCGAGTGCCCTTGCTACGGGGAGGCAAGCTACCGATCTCGGACGCGGGCGCTGTCTCTTGATGTTGATGTTGACCACGATGGACCTGTACCTAGTTGGCACTGACCAATTTAGGTCGTCGAACAGGTAGCCCGTGGAAGCGCTTCACTCTTCGGCGTGATCACGAGCGGCCGCTATGTGGTGAGGATCGGTCGGTCTCCTCTTGAAATGTAGTCGGCAAATCGTTCAATTCCTGCTTGTGAGAAGCTTCCTCGACCTGCGCGTCTAAGTGCGGCTTCGACGAATGGGAGCGGTTTCCTGCGGTATGTGCGGTAGATGCTGTCGAGTACTGGTTGCAGTGCCCGGCGTGCGAGGTCTGCTGTTTCCGGGTCTGAACCCCCGAATTTCACTGTCACATTCGGCATAGATACCCCTGCTGGTCGAGTGTCCGATTCCCTGGCCGGAAGCGTACGTATCGGGATTGCAAATCAGTACAGAAACACCAAAACGGGGCGCTAAGTCCCTACTTGCGGTGGATACGACTCCGTCTTTGGGTTGACGAAAAGGGGCCCGACCGCCGCGTGCGGTCCAGCTTCCGTTCTACGACTACGGGTTACGCCCCGAAGCCGAAGCTTCTGGTTTCGCCTGCTTCACGGGTGGGTGGCGAACTGCCGATGCTGACGGGTGTTTGCGTCAACACATAGCGAACTCTCCATCGACAACGTCCATGCAGAATGACCCCCGCGACATAGTTGCCGCCTTCGACGAGGTGGCCGAATTCATTGAGGCGATAACTACCGGCCACCCGAAGGTGCCCCGTCCCGTGGTCGACCACCTAGATCGGCGGTTCCATGGTTCCGAAGAAGCTCAATGCCTGTGCGCAACGCCCCGGGATCTGGAAGTTCGTAGCCGGTCTGCATCCAAGCTGTTCCATCAGCCTCTGCGATGAATGTCCCGATAGGCAGCGCTCGGAGACCCAAGTCATCGGTGCCAGATTCCGCGATCTCATTGCCAACATGCCCCACGACGTTCTATGGTTCATTACATGAGTAATGAACCAGTGAACATCGGGCATCGATCATCGTGATCGACGACGGACGACCACTGTTCCAGCAGATCGCCGAGCAGATCGAAGGCTCGATCATCGACGGCTCCCTGCCGGAAGACGGGCAGGTGCCCTCAACCAACGAACTGGCGGCGTTCCACCGAATCAATCCGGCGACTGCAGCCAAGGGCCTCAATCAGCTCGTAGGCGAGGGGATCCTCTACAAGAAACGGGGAATCGGAATGTTCGTCACGGTCGGTGCCCGCGACGCACTCAGGTTCAGACGCCGAGAAGCGTTCGCGCGCCAGTACATCGAGCCGCTGGTCGCGGAGGCCGACCGGCTCCAGATTTCCCTCGGCGAACTCAAATCCATGCTGGACGACAGGAAGGCGGACCGATGAACGCAAGCACGACAACGACCGAGCCCCGAGTCAGGCGTTTCGACGAGACCGAACTCGTCGCCTCGATGCGTTCGGTGGACAGAAAGTACGGGGATGTCGACGCGCTCGCGGACGTCTCGTTCGAGATCAGCCGCAACAAGATCTACGGCCTACTCGGCCGTAACGGCGCAGGCAAGACGACGATCATGCAGATACTGACCGGGCAGGACCTGCACACCAGCGGCGACGTCGAAGTTTTCGGGGCCGCCCCTTTCGAGAATGCCGACGTCCTGGCGAACGTGTGCTTCGTCAAGGAAAGCCAGACGTACCCCGAAGATCTCAAGGTCAAGCACGTATTCGTCGCCGCCGGCCATCTACTCCCGAATTGGGACCACGCGTTCGCCGAGACACTGCTCGACGACTTCCAACTTCCCTTGTGCCGCAAGGTGAAGAAGCTTTCACGCGGCATGCGGTCGGCATTGGGGGTGATCATCGGACTCGCCTCCCGCGCGCCCCTGACGCTTTTCGACGAGCCGTATCTCGGTCTCGATGCCGTTGCACGCCAACTGTTCTACGATCGACTGCTTGCCGACTACGCCGAACATCCTCGCACTGTAGTGCTTTCGACTCACCTGATCGACGAGGTAGCCAATCTGCTCGAGCACGTGATTGTCGTAGACAGCGGCCGGATTGTCGTCGACGCAGACGCGGATGCACTGCGTAGCCGCGCCGTGGTGGTATCCGGTCCCATTGATGCGGTGGATGCCGTTGCTGCGTCCGGCAGGGTCCTGCGCCGGGAGACACTGGGCGCCCACAGCCGAATCATGTTGCAGGCCGATGTGACAGAGACCGAGCGAAACCGACTGCGGGAGGCTGGAGTCCAAGTGGAACCGGCATCTTTGCAGGAACTTGTCATCGCGACTTCGACGCAGCGCAAGGAGATCACCGTATGAGTATCGCAACGACAGAGCCACGGACGGTCCCGAAGACGCCCGCTCGGTCCAGGATCGGTGCCGTCCTACAACTGCACACGGTCGCGTGGCCGTTGCTGATCGCCTGGCCGGTGGGCATCCTGTTGATCTCGTTCCTGATCAGCTTCACTATCTACGCGATCGTCGGGAACGAGGAGGGTGAAGGATTCACCGGCAGTGTGTTCTCGGTCTACGGTTTCGTGCTGGCGTTCTACCTCCAGTCGATGACGCAGACGTTCCCATTCGCGCTCGGACTGAGCGTGACTCGCCGCGAGTTCTTCACTGCCACCACGGTTATGGCGCTGGCACAGTCCGCAGTCTTCGCAATCGCGCTGCAACTGCTGTCCGTGCTGGAGTCCGCCACCAACGGCTGGGGTGTGCACATGCGCATGTTCGGCATCGCACGCTATTTCACCGACAACACCGCCGTACAGTTGCTCGCACTGTTCGCGACGCTGCTGCTGACCAGTTCGATCGCAATGCTGGCAGGTGCTATCTACCAGCGGTGGAGGATCACCGGTCTACTCGCCTCCCTCACCGGGCTTTTCGGCTTGCTCGGCTTGTCAGCGATCGCGATCACCTGGGCTGGGTGGTGGCCGGCGATCGGTTCGTGGTTTGTCGATACTCCCCGAGTGGTACCGATGGCACTACTCCCTCTGGCCCTTGCCATCGCGTGCATCGCCGGAGCCTGGGCGACGTTGCGTCGAGCAACGCCGTGACCGCGCAATCATGTGCGACGCCACATGTCGCGTCGTCTCGAAGTGCTCGTCGGATCAAACCCGTCTAGACAGCTCGTCCCCCTCCCTGAGTCAGGAAAGGGGGACGAACGTCGCAACAGGGTGCTATCTCGTCCCCGATTTGGTCCGCTCTACTGCCGAGCCACCCGCTCGACAAAACTCGAAGCCCGCAGCACCAGTTCATCTTTCCGGTTCTGGCGCGCAGCGGCGGCATCGTAGCCGGCATACGGGAGCGGGGGGTCGTTACGAACATTGGACGAGCACTGGAAGTCTCGGCAGATCAGTGTTCCGACCGTGCTGCCACGTCGACCGGCGGGCCCGGCCAACTTGGCGCCGTAGAAGACGACCTCGTTGGGGAGTCGCGTGTCGCGGCACCAGGAGCACTGGGCGCGCGATCGCGGAGTGGCCTCGGCTTGAACGAGCAAGACTCCGATGGTCTCCCCGTCGAGTGTCGGGACGATCGCGTAGGCGCGTCGGCCCATTTTCGGATCTCGCCAGCCCAGGTAGTCGAGAGCGTCGAAGTCGATGGTGCCGAAGCCGTCCGGCAGGGTGAGATCGGACTTCTCCTTACGACTCGCGTTGACGAGGCTGGAACGAATAGATGTATCGGTCAAAATGATCATGGGTGTATACCAATCGTGGCTCGGTGAAGGTGGGTACAGCTCATGGCCCGATCAGCACCAAGTGCTGTCGGGTCCGAAATGCGCTATCTGTCGCCGGCGAAGACGACGCCGACAACCCCCTCACGCCCATGGGGCGTCACCGTATACGTATCCACACCGCGATGGTAGCTACAGGCCTGCGTTACAGGCCACTCGATTTATCAGTCACGCCATACCGCCGTGAACTCGTACCAAGGTCCGCCGAGGTGAGTTGCGGAGAAATCATCGAACCCCGATGGTGGGCCGCTGGGCGAGTACACCCACCCACTCGAGGTGATGAACATGCTGTCGTTGTCGATGAAGTAGACCTCATCCGGCCGCACGACATGGGCACTACTGATATCGAACTGGCCGATCTCGAGCTCTTCCACGGTCGATTCAGGCTGCTCCAAAAGACCAATCGCGATGGTCTCGAACTCTCCGCTCTTGTCGAGGAAAGTTGCCGGCGGCATCAACAACACCAGAGCTACTGCAGCGATGACGGCGATCGGGGAGGACAGAATCCACCACGACCACCGCCGGTCCTGGCCAAGGGCATAGAGGGTGCGGATCGCCCACACCAGACCGACCACGATCAAGATGAGCAGAGCCGCGGCGCTGACGAGGAAGGGATCCAACCATCTGTACTCCCCGAACGGCGAAGGCCACCAACCGTAATGCCGGCAGACCAACGCAATGAGCGGAACAACGGTGAATGCCAAAAGAATCGGCCCCGGTGGCTTGGACGACTCCGGAGGGTCAGCTACCAACCATTCACCCAGCGACTTCGGCCTTCTCATCACCCCACCGTATCTGCAGGTCATGGCAAAACTCAGCTACACGGCGAATACCTTTGCAGTACACGCACTCTCGTTCCACTCACATCAACCAACGCAGCGATCGGCACTCTGCGCCACAACCGACACAAGTAGACAATCCGCACAATCCATACAAACAATGCGAATCGTGCGACAATCGGACGGTGAACGAGACCGCGAGTGGAGTTTCGCACCCGCACCGACCGCGACTGCTGAGCGTCGGCGTCCTACTCTCCGCCGCCCTCCTGTGGTCCACTCCCCTCGCCGCTGCCGCGCCCACCGAACCTGGGCCGGCCAGTTGCATATCATTCGGAACCGCCCAACTGCCACCAGGTGCGCCCTCCGGTGGAGGTCGAGTCGGGTTGGCAAACCTACCGACATTCACCGGTTCAACCGCCCCCAGCTCGGTCCAGATCCGCACGCCAACTACGCAATTCAATCGTTTCTGGGACTTCGCGCTAGTCGACCACGACTTACTCGCTCGGCCGCGAGAGACAGGCGCATCAACGGCTCAACCGTGGCGTTTCGTGCCGATGCCCGAGTGCCTGCGTGGACGACTGGTCGGGATATCACTGGACGACGACGAACTCGTCGCGGTCGACGACAACGGCTGGATCTACACGATGGACAACGCATCCCAGGATCCGCTGGTGTGGGATTGGACCTCGGCATGGGGCGCACCGCTGTGGAGCGGTCCCGGCCGACAACTCCCCGGAGACCACCCGAACGGGTGGGCACTGAGCGTCTCGTCGCCTTGGGACAACCAAACTTTCACCGACGTCGCAGGACGGATTCACTTCGTCGGACTCGCCAAGATGACGATGATCCCCACGTTGACCGGGGATGGCAGCCGGATAACCTACGCGGACCCGTGGCTGCCCAACGACGACAGCTACGAGATCGGCGGCCCGCTCGGCGGGCGATTCCAGGCGGACTCGCTGTCGGCGGCCGGATCAACCACTTTCGTGATGAACAAGTACGGCGACATGTACACCCGCACATTTGATTTCGATTCTTCGGGATCGGACTCGATCTTCTTCCGATACAGCTGGGAAGATCAGTCGGACAAGCCCAGCGCACCCAACCTCGTGGCCGAAACACTCGACCGCAGCACCGCCGCGATCCGACTTCCGGCCCCAGACTGGGTGCACCAGCCCAAAATTCCCGGTGAAGTCACATCCGCGATCAGTGTGCACTCACTCGGTCCCGGCCCGAACCGGCGGGAGTTGCGTGTCGAGGGTCTCCGCGGCGCCGAATCCGGCTTCTGGCACAAGGATCTCGTCGGCAGCAACTGGGAGTTCACGCCGACCGGCGCGTCCCTCCTCGGCACACTGATCGAAAACGCGCCGACAGACCGGTCGACGGATACCCTGTCCACCGCTGCCCCCTGGCACTTGTCCACGACCTTGCCCGCCCGCGACGGTGCCATCGACGGTCAGACTCTGATCGACATCGGGTTTCCGTACTCTGTGGTGGATCCGCGCATGCTCGACGCGATCGGCCAGCACGCACAACCGTCCGGATACCGACTGGACGTGGACCATTTCGACCCGGTCGCCACCACGCGGACCGCGACCGTGACTGCACCGGATGGCACGGTTCTTCCGGTCGTCCTGCACACCGCCGACGGACTACGGATGACTCCCCGCGCATCCGGCCTCGATGCCGATCCGCGCCACCTCGTCGGGGCAATCGAGATCCCGTCGGACGCGTACGCGGATCGGGCATCGAACCCCGCTCTGGACGCGTTCGTGCAGGACTGGATGCACGGAAACCCCATTGCCGCGATCACGCTCAGCGCCACCGACCACGACTTGGTGATCCGCTAGCCGAAACCAGCGCCGTCCACCGTGTCGCCTCGATTAGGCTCAGCAGATGGTCGACACCACACCCGATGTGCCGATATCACCCGTCGACGCTGCGAGCTTCCAGCTCGGTGTGCACGTCCAGCCCTACCTGGTCACTATTGCCGGACTGCTCGCTCCTGGCGGCTTCGTCGATCGAGACGGTCGACCTGATCTAGTGCGACTTCACCGCACTCTCGCCGCTCACATCGCGCAGGAGCCGTTACTGCGGCAGCGACCGATCATGCGGAACGGGTCATGGTGGTGGACGGAAAACGACATCGACTTCGACCTCCATCTCTCGCTTGACGAACGCGGGCCTACAGAACCCGACTTCGAATCCGTCTGTGGTCGACTCGTGATGCAACCCCTCGACACCACCCGACCGTTGTGGCACATCGCCTTCGTTCCTGCAGCTCGACCGGGTCTGTGCGGCATTGTCATCCGAGTGCATCACGCGGTTCTCGACGGCGCCAGAGCCAGCGACCTTTTCGAGCGCTTGTTCGCCTCACCTGATTCGAAAAGTACCGACCCGGGCGCTCCCGTGCCGAACATCCCTCCGAAGGCCGCCGGTTCCCTCGACCTCCTCCGATTTCGAATCGGTACTTTCCTGCACCGGCCAATCCGATCACGGGTGTTGCTGGGCGCCATTGGTCCCACGAGATCGATCTCGTCCGTCAACGTCCGCACCTCTCTGATCGAGCATGCCGCGCAGCAAGCGGGAGGCACTTTGAACGATGCCTATCTCGTTGCGGTGGGCGGCGGACTGCGATTCATCCTCCAAGAATGCGGCGAGCCCATCCCCAAGTCGATTGCGGTATCGGTACCCGTCGCAGTCACAGCGATCGGTAGCGCACGCAATGCCGTCGGGTTCATGATCATCGACCTTCCACTTCGTGAAACCGACCCACAACGCACAGTCGCGATCGTCGCGAAGCAAACCGCTGCGGCCAAACCTTCCGCACGCGCTGCGGGAACAACCTTTCGGTCACCGCGTATCGCCGGCGTTTTCGACAAGCTCGCAAAGCGGCAGCACATGATCGGTGCAGTCGTGTCCAACGTCCATGGACCGCGCGGCCCGCTCACGCTCGACGGGGCAGCGCTAGTCGAACTCTGGCCTCTGGGCCCGTTGGCGGGCAATGTCCGCGTCGGCTTCACCGCAGCGTCCTACAACGACACATTCTGGATCGGAATCCAGGCCGATGCCGAGCATCTCCCACCTGCAAGCAAGATCGCCCGAGCCGTCGAACGGACTCTCGACGAAATAGCCGGCACTGCACACTGACTGGATCTACTGCCACTATCCGATGCACCTCGCCGCTTGGGCAACGGATACTGTCGAGACGTCTCGACAACATCTCCACTGATTCGAGCCTGCAAGCCGGTGTCGTCACGACACGATCGTCACGAGGAAGGCGAAAGATGTTCACACCTGCAGAATTCGGCAAGGTCTCGGTACTGGTTCCTGCGAACGGTGGTGCCGTCCCCTACGGGAACACCGTGGTAGTGCACGGATCTGAAAGCACGCTCGTGATCGACCCTTCGCTCTCCCTCGACCGCGATCCCGTCGGCGCAGACCTCGTATTCGTCAGCCACGGGCACGAGGACCACATCGCCGGACTACGCCATTTCGACACCCCGGCCTATGCGCACCATCTCGACGCACCCGCAGTCGCATCCCTCGACACGATGCTCACCAATTACGGCCTTCCTCCGAACGAACGAGTCGAGGTCCAGCAGTCGATTGCTACGCAATACGGCATACCCCCGACCCACGAGGACGTGTCGGGGATCGCGGGCGGCCACGTCTTCGACCTCGGCGACCGCACTGCGACAGTCATTCATTTGCCAGGGCACACCCGCGGACACTGCGGGGTCCTCGTCGAACCAGACGGCTTCTTCTACGTTGCCGACATCGACCTCACCTCCTTCGGCCCGATGTACGGCGACCTGGGTAGCAGCGTCAACGACTTCCTCGACTCCATCGACCACGTCGCAACGATCGACGCACGCTGGTACGGAACATTCCATCAGAAGGGCGTGGTCGAGGGCAGCGACGAGTTCCGTCGCCGGTTGTCCGCATACCGCGACAAATTACTGAGCCGCGAGGACCGTCTCATCCAATTCCTCGGCGAACCAAAACTCTTGGAAGATATAGTCGCTCATCGACTCGTCTACCGCCCCCACGTATCGGCCCCGTACGTCGACGCCGTCGAACGACGGACAGCTCAGCTACACCTCGAACGACTCATCGCATCCGGTGCCGTCACAGTCGACGAAGACAAGGTGTTTCGCCGGACCCTCTGACATCCCTGGCGAACTGATCGCGCCATTTCGGATACTTCCGAAAATCGGACCGAAGTTCACCGAAAAAATCTGGCACTCGAGGTTGCAGAGTGCCAGTTTGGCTGGTTATCATGTTCTCGCACAGTAAGTTCGGTCGCCGTCGAGGTGACGGTGACCTTTCTTAGACGATACGGGAGGTGTGTTGCTGTGCTTCGTTTCGATCCTTTCACCGACATCGACGCGATCACCAAGTCCCTGCTTGCCACCGGAACCGGCAGCAGCCGAAGTCCACGCTTCATGCCGATGGACCTCTACAAGATCGATGACCACTACGTCCTTCACGCCGATCTTCCCGGCGTCGACCCAGGATCAGTGGACGTACAGGTAGACGGCTCGACCCTCACCCTGACCGCGCACCGCAGCGCCATTTCCGAAGAGGGAGTGACGTGGCTGGCCGGTGAGCGTTTCACAGGAACATACAGAAGGCAGCTGTCCATCAGTGAGGACATCGATTCCGAACGGATCGTCGCCTCATACGACAACGGCGTGTTGACCGTGACCTTACCGATCGCAGAGAAGGCGAAACCGCGGCGGATCGAAATCTCGTCGGGACCGCCGTCCCGCACCGCAAACTCCGAGGTGAAAACCCAAGGACAGATCGAAGCCTGACCTGAACGGCTTGGCACGAAATCGACTGTACGAGAGCCTTTCATCCAGGAGGTCCACAATGCTCGCGCCAATCATGGCCCCCGCCGCAGCTCTGGCTGAACCGGTCGTCTGGAACGAAGACCCGCAGCGGCAAGGCTGGTGGAAGCGCATCCTCGCGGCCACCCCGCCCGAGAACCCCACCAACGAAGAATTTCAACCCTGACAAAACCAGACCGTGTTCGCCGAATACGGTCACCCACAAATGAATTGATGCCTTCCGTCCGTCCACCGAGGCGGACGGAAGGCATTTACAGGCGCTCTACACACGTTCAGCTCGATGAAGCATTCCGGCCGAACCGAAGAGCCATCACCTGCAGCAGGTCAGGAACCGCCCGAAATGGGCGAAGCAGGACGAAACACTCACACAACAAGGACGAAGCTCGCCGCCACCCTGCCAACCGTGACTCGTACGGTTGAAATGTAGACGTCAGTGACTGCGCTGACGCTTACCGACCTCGTCGGTCCCCTGAATTGTGTGGCCGTCGAGGTCGTCTCATGTCTATACCCAAACTGAAAGTGGTCAGCCCTCAACCCTCGTCGGAGGAGATGCCGTCGCCAGACCCTCCAGAAGGATTGCCAGACCGCGCTCGAGTTCGTCCTGCCCGTCGTAGTGAGCCATGATCGTAGCCATCGACCGCAGTCTCGGAAACTCGGCAAGCGCAAGCCGATGCAGACCGAGCCGCAAGAGATCGTCCGTCTCCTCGGGATTTTCGACTATTTCCTGAAGCTCGTTGAGAATGTGCCCGTTGAGGAAGCCGAACACTGCTCGGTAGATGTGTAATGCGTCTTCAGGAGTGAAACCGGCCCGTATCAGCAGTTCGAGAATCGCTTCGACGTAGCGCAACGTCCCGGGAGGACGCAATCCGAGCGGGGTGGACAGCGGCCGAGTGACCAGCAAAGGAACCACGTTGGGGTGCGCGAGCGCGAGGCGGCGATACCCGTACGCAACTGCGTGCAGCTGCCCCCTCCAGTCGCGATCGGACGGGTCGACGACCAGTTGTTCGAGCACGGTCTCGACGACCCCGTCCAGCAGGGCCGCCTTGTTGGCCGCGTACCTGTAGAGAGTCATCGGATTTCTGTCGAGCGCTTTGCCCAGTCGGCGCATGGAGAGGCCGTCGGCACCTTCCTCGTCGATGATCGCCAACGCCGTCGAGAGTACGAGCGCCCTGGTGAGGGGCTCCTCGCGGTCCGCGGCGGGAATCAAACCCTTAGTGCGATCTGGCGAGTGTCCGGTCATTCACAAAACATACATCGTATGCCTACGCGTTGACAGAACAGTACGGCTGGTTTACTGTTCGGATACGCCCTATGCATACAACGTATACACACATCGTATACCCGGAATGTCCGGATTTACGTGGGCGCTCATCGATACGTCCCGGCGCCGGAGTCGGCGCGGACGTACGGACTCACTTTCGTCGCATGAGTCCCTTCTTCAAAGGATCGAAGATGAACAGAACATGACAGCACCCACCGCAACACGACGCTCGCGGTTCTTTCAATTCTCGGGTATTGCAACGATTTCCGTTTTCTCCGTCGGCCTTCTCGTCTTGCCGGCCGGCACTGCCGGCGCGGAAGCGACTGCTGTCGGACTCGGCACCGCTGAGCCCTTTGCAGTCCTTGCCGGAGCAGGAATCACCAACACCGGACCGACAACCCTCGGCGGCGATATCGGCACGTATCCGACTCCAACCATCACCGGTGTATCGGACCTGACGATTACCGGCACCAATCATGGTGGCGACGCGGTATCGCAGGGAGCGAAACCCGACGTGTTGACTGCCTACAATACTCTTGCCGGTCAGGGACCCACACAACCGACGGGAGACGACTTGACCGGTCGGACATTGGTTTCGGGTGTCTACAACTCCGGTTCGTCGATCGCACTGTCGGGAACCGTCACCCTCGACGCGCAAGGTGACCCCGATGCAGTCTTCGTCTTCCAAGCGGGATCAACGCTGATCACATCGTCGTCCAGCACCGTTGCACTGATCAACGGAACGCAGGCGTGCAATGTTTTCTGGCAGGTTGGAAGTTCCGCCACCCTCGGCACCAACTCCGTCTTCCGAGGAAACCTGTTGGCGCTGACAGACATTACTGCCACAACCGAGGCAACCGTCGAGGGTCGACTGTTGGCGATCAATGGCGCGGTCACTCTCGATACGAACACCGTTACGATCCCGACCTGTGCGCCTCCTGTCACGACTACGACTACGACCCCGACCACTACGACGACTACGGTCCCGCCTGACACCGCGACAACTACCACCACGACTGTGGTCCCGCCGGTGGTGACTACAACCACGACGGTCGTCCCGCCGGAGGTGACTACAACCACGACGGTCGTCCCGCCGGAGGTGACTACAACCACGACTGGTACACCGGTGGAAGCGACGACCACCACACCAGGGCCGAACGGCACGACTACAACCACTGTGGACGTACCGCCGATCATCACGACCAGCCGAAACATTCCGTCCATACCCGAGATTCCCGGTCTCCCACCACTGCCGGGAATACCTCCCACCGTTCCCGGGACGGTAACCGTCCCGTCTCGTGTGCCGACGACGTCAGCTTCTCGAACGGGTACCCCGACCACTCAACCGGTAGGCCCGGGATCCCCGAATGTTCGAGCCCCTCAGGTGCAGCAGGTACCACGAGGGTCGGTCGACACCGGTGACGGAAGCACACAATCCCAACGCGACGGACAGTCCAGTGGAGGGTGGATCGCCCTGCTAGTCGGCTTCTTCAGCGTCGTGGCTATGTCGGCCCTCGTCGTCCGTCGGACAAGTCGATAGATGAAAGACGAAAACTCCGTGATGGCTCCGCGAACTCGCCGAGCCATCACGGCTCTCGCCCTTACTGTTTCAGTACTCGTAACGGTGGTCGGATGCGCCGGTGGACAATCCGACAGCGGAAATTCACAACCAAACTCGTCGCCTCGACAAGACACCACATCCGCGCCACGCGCCACTGACTCTGCACTGCCCGAAGGGGCGCCGGTAACTGCTGACCACCGCCCCGCGCGCCTCGAAATCCCGTCCATCGGCGTCGACACCGACATCATCGATCTCGGACTCGATACCGATGGAGCACTCGAGGTCCCACCGGATGGGAAGGACGCAGGGTGGTACACCGGCGCTCCCGCCCCCGGTGAGGTCGGACCGGCAATCATCGCCGGCCACGTCGACTGGCAAGGCACCGACGGGGTCTTCTTCGATCTGCGGAATCTCGAAACCGGAGCCGACATCATCGTCACCCGCGAAGACGGAAGTCGCGCAGTGTTCACCGCTACCAGTGTCGAACACTTCCCCAAAGAGGACTTTCCCACCGACGTTGTATACGGCGACATCGACCACCCCGGACTCCGGATCATCACGTGCGGTGGATCCTTCGACGAAACCGCACGCAGTTACAACGACAACATCATCGCATTCGCCGACCTGGCCTAACCGCCTGAGACGCCGCAGCACACCACTTCGAAAGTCCGCACGAACCGTTGGAGAGCAATGACCGTATTCCACTTTCCCGTGCTCGAGAAGTTTCGATGACAGACACCGACGACATTCGAGCGAGCGCCGAAGCAGGTGTCGACGCTCCTGCATGGCGGGATCGGAAGCGTTACTGGTGGCCGTTGGGATTGCTGATCCCGCTGAGTCCCTTCCTGTCCTGGCTGCTGGTCGAATATTTGCACCTCGGCCTGTTCTGGGCGACCGGTGCCTGGATCCTGATTCTCGTCATCCCGATCGTCGACGTCGCAGTCGGCGCAGATGGCCGCAGCCCACCCGACAACGTGATCGCGGCATTGCAGGACGACCGCTACTACCGCTGGTGTACCTACCTGTTCGTGCCACTTCAATACGCTGGCCTCGTCTTCGCCGCATGGTGTTGGGCGCACGCCCCGATGGCAACCGGAGAGAAGATCGCACTGGCGATGACCGTCGGCGTCGTTGCGGGCGTCGGTATCAATGCCGCACACGAACTAGGCCACAAGAGCAGCCGCCTCGAGCGGCGGTTGGCGAAAATTGTGCTCGCTCAATCGTTCTACGGGCACTTCTACATCGAGCACAATCACGGTCACCACGTCAACGTTGCGACGCCGCGCGATCCCGCCAGTGCTCGTTTCGGGGAATCGTTCTGGATATTCCTGCCCCGCAGCGTATTCGGAGGTCTGAAATCGGGCTGGCGGATCGAATCAGCACGCCTGCGCCGGCAGGGTTCACCCGCACTGTCGCCTCGAAACAACATCTTGCAGGCATGGTCGCTGAGCGCCGCACTGTTCGGGACGTTGATCACCTTATTCGGGTGGCAGATACTGCCCTGGCTGCTCCTGCAAGCCTTGGCCGGGATCACGTTCCTCGAGGCCGCAAACTACCTCGAACACTACGGATTGCTCCGTGCGCGAAGACAAGACGGCAGCTTTGTCAAAGCCCGGCCCGAAGACAGTTGGAACAGTGATCATCTCTTGTCCAATTTGTTCCTGTACCAATTACAACGACACAGTGACCATCACGCGAATCCGCGTCTGCGCTACCAATCTCTGCGCAGCGCTCCAACCGCTCCGCAACTCCCTGCCGGATACGCGGTGATGATCGTCTGCGCTGCCGTACCACCACTGTGGCGGCGGATGATGGATCACCGTGTCCTCGGCTACTACAACGGCAACGTCGAGCTCATTCACACCAAGGCGACGATATGAATGACAATGCCCGAGACGACGACCACAGCGACGGGCACTACACGGCCACCGGGCCGACCAAACACGCCAGAGCTGCGTACCAGCCGGCGCGCACCCGGCTCAGACGAGCCGCACCGAGCCTGGACGTCGTCGCTGCCGCGGAGTACCTGTTGACCCAGCCCGACGCATACCTCTATCGCCGCCGATACCTCGACCTGATCACTCAAACCCCCGGGCCCGACGGAACATCGATCACCGACTACGCCGCAGCTGAACGCTACCTACTTGTCACCGCTACCGCGCACCGCAGAACTCACAGTGAGGTTCGTCCATCGCCGGCACCCGGCGATTTTCTGTGAAGTGGTCACCGCAGTGTTTGATGCCAGAGAGTGACAACAGCCTGACGAATGCGGGAGCGCAGCATTTGTCATTTGCCATCACAGCTTTGATTCGCGCTCGCCAATGTCATCGAGGATCAAGAACTCGATCTTCGCTCGCTCCCCGTCCGCATCGAAGTCGTTGTCGCGGTCTGAGACACGCGTGATCAGTTCCGTCAGTGCCGCATGGATCGTCGTGTACAGAAATGCACGCGGGTCGGGCACCCCCATCACGTCGTCAGTGTTCATCTGTACCTGCGCCGTAGCGGTACGCCTGCCCAGAAACACACGCGGAAGCCGGATCCCGGTCGGATCGGTCACCACGGAGATGTCGCCACCAACGACAACAAACAGATCGAAGTCGTACTGCATCGCGATGCCCCTCAGCCGGTGTCTGAGCCGAGTCAACTCCTCGATGAAGTCAAGCGGCACCGACGGTCCACCGAATACTGTCCTGAACGTGACCCCGCGAGTCATCGATCTGCCCCTTTACGAATCATCCATTTCAGGATCGAGGGCCATACCCTCTGTATCCCCCACGCCAAGTGCTCGGGCATATCGACCGGCATACCGCTCCAGTGCGACTGCTGAATCGGCCTCACCTTCCCATTGATCCGGAATCGCGGTGCCGTCACACGTTGTTCGCGACACTTGCGCCTCGGAGAACTCGACAGCGGTCCGGGTGAAGGAACACCGCACAAAACTCGTGGCCGCCGAGAATCGTGCGCCGCCGAAAGTGCACTCCACGAATGAGGTATCGGCGAACTGCGCACCAGTCAGGTCTGTGTCGTCGAATGCGCATCGTTCGAACACAGTATTGGGCACGGAGCGGAGCCCGCGTGCTTTGGCTCCAGTGAAATCGCAATCGACGACCCTCGGTCCGAGCGCCAGACGAGAGAGCGTCGCACCCCGGAAACTGCACCGTTCGAATCGGCGATTGAAACGGGGCTGTCCGGTCAGTGCCACGAAATCGAAACGGCAGTCGAATAATTCGGATTCGAAGACGGAGATCGGACCTCGAGCGAAACTCAGATCAATCCGTTCCAACGTGAGATACCGGATGTCCAATTCAGCGCTACCCGCTGTCAGGCCACGCACATCGATCAGCCCGTCATCGGTCTCCGCCCATGGGGAGACGAGAGTGTGGGGCGGCTTGACGATCCGCGACTGATCGAGCAGCTGCGCCCGTAAATTATCGACGCCCTCATCTGACCAACGTCGACGTAGGGAGGTGATCGCGGACCGGTTCACGGGCTCAATAGTATCGGCAAGATGCCCAGCGATTGGCCGTGGCTGCCCAAGAAGCGAACCACCACACATCAGTACTTCGGTAGGAATCACTTCTCGGAGCGCGCAAAACAGCCGGACCGTGAAATGCACGGCCCGGCTGCAGCGCTCACGCGCACGAAGTGGAACTCGGAGTCAACTGGGGTACTGAAACCGGTCGTGTACGAGCCGTTGACTCATCCCCGGATCAGTATCGAATTATCAACTCTCACAAGTTGATCACGTCGCCCACAAGGATCTGATCGGGATTGACGATCTGCGGATTCATGTCCCACACCTGCTGCCAGGTGAGACCTCGTTCTGTCGCGAGGTCGAACAATGTATCACCGGCTGCAACGACTACCTCTGAGCCGGGCGCTGGAGTCTCCGACTCCGGAATGCTTTCTACCGGTGCAGATTCGGATGTCTCAGAGTAGACAACGGGAGCAGGCGCCGGTTCCGGTGCAAATTCGGGTGCTACGTCCTGTGCCGGCGCGGGCGCGGGAACAATACTCGACCCGGTATCGCACGCCCCGATCGAACTCAGGAAGGACATGGGATCGACGGCGCCTCCACTGTGAATGCGGAGATGCAGATGTGGGCCGGTGGAGCTACCGGTGTTACCCGTTGCCCCGATCTCGTCGCCTACCTCGACGTGTTGCCCCACACCGACCCATGTTTCGGAGAGGTGGCCCATCTGAATCTGCTCGCCACTGTCCGCTTCCAACTGGATGTACGTTCCATATCCACCCGGATCATTGGGTCCGGCAACAGAAATCGTGCCCGATGTGGGCGCGTGGAGCGCGGTGCCGACGTTGACAGCGAAGTCGACTCCGTCATGTCCCGCGTGGTAACCCTGCGAAAGTGATCCGCTTACCGGCCACTCCCAATTGCAACTCGCCGACCAGCCCTGCGCACCGGCGGTACCTGCATTGGCTACTGCTCCGGCCCCCACAAGGGCGCCCAGTCCCGCAGTTACGGCGATGAATCGTTTTGTGCTGGAAGGCTTGTGTTTTCTGTGCTTACTCATGTTTTCCTTGACTGATGTGCTCGGAGCAGGTGCAGGCTCTACCCGCAGACAGCACTCAATACGTGCTGAGCTACTCGGTGTATCGCACCAAGACTCCGTTGGAGTGAGATGTTCGGATCGCGCCATGGAGAGAGGTACGGTGACCGCTCTCGAACGCGAGCGCGCGCATAGACCCGCAGGTCTGCATCTCCTGGTGACAGCACAGGAGATACGGGTTCTACATCGAGGCAGTGCCTGAATCGATCGTTGATCGAGGACTACGAATGCCGGAACAAACCGAAGGCTTCTCATTCGAAGATCGACAGGGTGGGTGTCTACCCGGATGGTCGGAAAGAGGGTGGAACATGGAGATCCTTGCGTTGCGGATGAGGAATCACCTCATACGCTGTCGCTTCACGACGCTCCACACCACGGTTGAATTACCTGGGTACATACCTGTTTTTGCGCATTCGACCCGACCGGTCGATATCAGGCGCGCCTTCGGTGGATGGCATCTGGTCGAACAATCGCCAGTGCCCCATGTCACTTCTGGAGACGATACCGCGTCTTGGTCACCCGGCGCGTCAGCGTTACCGAGATGGGACATACAGGCGGCATTGCTCCTACAAGCCGAACGGGAGACCAGTGCACGTTCCCGGCATCGGAAACGCGTGCTGATCTCCCGTTCGGCGATCTGTTGCCTAGTGGATCTACTGCTGAGTCGCAGCTACTTTCTCGGCTGCGTGGTGAGCGGCAATGTATCCGTAAACCAGCCCCTGGCCGATCGTTGCACCGGCGCCCGGGTAGGTGTGACCGAATGCGTTGGCCGCAGTATTGCCGATCGCATACAGGCCGTCGATCACGCTGCCGTCCTCACGAAGCACGCGTGCATGCTCGTCTGCCTGCACACCGCCGCAGGTGCCGAGGTCGCTGAGCGTCATCTTCACCGCGTAGAGGGCACTCGTGTCGAGCTTCCTCAGGTTCGGGTTCGGGGACACTGTCGGGTCGCCGTAGTACCGATCGTATGCACTTCCGCCGCGACCAAATTCCGCATCGCTACCGGCAGCAGCGGCCTCGTTGAACTTCTCGAAGGACTCGGCAAAAGCCTCCTCGGGAAGACCGACCTTGCGGGCAAGTTCGACCGGACTGCTCGCCTTGTGCGCGATGCCGGAGTCGAAGAATGCCTGCGGAAGCGGCTGACGAGGGAAGATACCGCCTGCGAACACGTAGCTGTTGCGGTACTCCTGGTCGAAAACAAACCACATCGACTCGGCCGGATCTCCGGCCTTTTCCCGTTCGAGCACGCGCTGGCCGAACGACATGTAGTCCGTCGCCTCGTTCACGAATCGACGACCGGTCTGGTCGACGATGAACGAGCCTGGCAGCGCACGCTCTGCGAGCATCACCATCGGCGGGCGGCCCTTGATGCTTGCCACCGCGGGGAACCACCACGACTGATCCATCGATCCGATACCTGCGCCGAGCTCTTGTGCTGCCTCGATCGCTTCGCCGGTGTTGCCCTCTGCGCCCAGGCTCTCGTGCTCACCGAGGCTCTCCGACTGGTACTTGTGGCGCCACTCCATGTTGTGGTCGAACCCGCCGGCTGCCAGAACGACACCACGCCGAGCGGTCACCGTCACTTCACGTCCGTCTTGCACCACAACTGCACCCGTTACGCGGCCATCTTCGGTGATGAGCCGAACCAACGACGTTTCCGTCCACACCGGGATACCGGCCTGGACCACACCTGCGAACAGGCCGGCGGCGAGCGCCTGACCGCCTGCGATGTATTCACGCTTGAGTACGTACTTGCCGTAAACGCCCTGCGCCAGGCGGCGGATGATGCGAGGGAAAGCCTTGCTCGGCTTCTTCACCATCAGGTTCATCCACTTGTAGTCCGCACCTGTCACCGGCATCGGCAGTCCGGCTTCCATCAAACCGGGCCGCAGGCGACCGCGTTCCGCGCCGAGTACCGACGCGTCGAACGGCAGGCACTCGCAGGTACGTCCGGCGGCGCTACCTCCCGGCAGTTCGGGGTGGTAATCGGAGTATTCCTTGGCCCAGAAGAACTTCATGGGCGTCGTGCGGTAAAGCATGTCGACGGTGGCCGCACCGTTGTCGACGAATGCCTCCCCACGTTGGGCAGGGGCAGTATCACCGACCACCGAACGCACGTATGTCTTCGCGCGCTCAACGGTGTCGCCCGCACCGGCTTTCGCCAAGATCGGGTTGGCAGGCATCCAGAACGCTCCACCGGACCGCGCCGTCGAACCGCCAACGTACTGCGTCTTCTCCACGATCAGCGTGGACAAGCCGAGCTCGTTCGCGGTGAGGGCGGCAGCCATGCCGGTACCGGACCCGATCACCAGTAGATCGACAACGATGTCCTTGGCTTGTGTCGCGGGGGGTGCCTGATTCTTCGCCATTGAACAAATCCCTTCACGTGGTTATCGACGTAGAACGCTAAGGCAGTCGCGGCGCAGAAGGTTCCGGATGCCCAGTCAGCGGGACATTGCGAGTGGATTGGCGAGAGAACGGCTCCTGCCACGGTTCGGGCGTTGTGCCCGCCCCAGCAGAATCGCGGCTTGCCTTCTTCGATGTCTACGCTGCTCACGTGAGGACAAATCCCAGCTTCGGCATCGTCGACGAAACGCTCGGCACCCTTGCACGCGGCATGCTTCCCCGCCTACGCCACGTCTTCGAGCAGCACCAGGCTCTTCACCGTCTGGCCGTCGAAGCGACTGTCAACGTCTGACAGACGCGTGCGGTTTGCATTTCATGGACGGGTACTGGCCGGCGGTTCGCTTCAACGGCGACGATGGCGTCGTCGAGGTGACTGTCGAATCCTGACCGCGATCCTCGTCTCGGGCTGTCGGCTGATGTTCCTCGGCACTGATGAAGAATAATCATCTACATGAAATGGAACACCCCTACAGAGACCGGCTGGTTCGTCAACCTCGCCGAAGGTGGTTCGGCCGTATCGATATTCGATCCGTCGGGGAACGTTCAAGGCGAACTGATTCCCGCATCCGACGACGGATCGGAGAGCGTTGCCAGCGGGCGGAAGAGGAAATCGTCAACAGCCGAGCAGGATCGATCCAGGCTCACATTCCGCAAAGGCCGACCTGCATCACTTCGATTGTCCGACGGAACGATCGGGACCCTGATCGACCAGAAGCCCAAGGCCATGCGCCGCAAGAATAAGCTGTGCGAAGTCGATATCGCGGGCAGAACATACCTCTTCGTTCATTCATCGGGCCGAAAGGCAACAGCCCGGCGTAACGGAATCGCATTGGCACACATGGAACGTGGCCGATGGTCCGCTAGAAGCACCGTCGCCAGAAGAACCCTCACGGCAACGGACGCCCTTGACGAATGTGTCCTGACACTGTTTCAGAAGGTAGTGACACCTGGACGTACCGGCGCCTTCGATCAGGTACTGACCGACCTCAGCAACATATGACGTACGCCATTCGGTGGATCTCAACCGCACTCGAGATACTGACTTTCAACTCTCAGGTCCACGGACATGCCTTGGACACAATGAGTTTCACATCGCGGAGCGGAAGGCTGAAACCAGATCATGGTCAATGTCGACGCTTTGAACACGCTCGCCCAGCGATTGTCGCCAGGTGCGATGATCACAGATCCAGATCTACTCCAGTCCTATCGGCAGGACTGGAGTTTCGATCCCGCAGCCGGAACACCGGTTGCCGTAGTACGTGCTTCGACGACGGCAGAGGCGGTTCGACGGACGGCATCTGAGGCCGCCACATGTAGCGAATAGCGACGAGTACCTGAATTCTCCTGTGCAACCGGATATGGTGAGGCTGTCGTCTTCAATGCGGCGATGCAAGAAGGGAAGCTACGACCAAAACGTTACGTCGGGGAAGACAAGCAAATCACCTGGACATGGCTGGAGGCCTCCGTGATGAATCTCGTTCGCCGACTGAGCGTCTGCACATCCGTCGTGATCGCTTCCTCTCTGACGTCGGTAGCGCTCGCATCCGCCGCGGTGACCATTCCATTCCAGATCAACCCTGCGCCGTACGGCAACCCGAACGGCAGCTTCGACGCGCCGGCCGTCCGCTGCGTAGCTGTCGTCGGTGAACAACCCGGCACGGTGACGATCACCGGAGGCAAGGAAGGCCGGTGGGGATGCCTGCTCTCGTCCGAAGTGCGCTGGCTGAACCTTTCGACCGGGGCCTCCGGCTCCGCTCGGCTCTCGGACGGTCTCAACGGAGTCCCAGCAGAGGCGATCGTGCAGACCGGGACCGGTCAAGTCGCTGTTGCCGTGCTGTCCGTGGCCGGATCCATCATCACCCCAGGTGTCACATCGTTCTACGTGCCGTAGCACCAGACTCCGCATCACCGGCACCGTGGGACCTAAGGTCCTGTTTACCGACCCGTCATCCCGGTTAGCCTGAAAAGACGCTACCGAGAGGACACTCATGACCTCGTCAGTGCACGAAACGATCGCCGTGGATCTGGATTTGATCGACCTGTACAAGGACCTCCACAGCCATCCGGAACTGGGGTTTCACGAGCAACGAACATCCAGTCTGGTGGAAAGACATTTAACAGCACTTGGATTCGACACCACCACCGGTGTCGGGACTACCGGAGTCGTCGGAGTCCTGAAGAACGGAGCGGGCCCCACAGCGCTGCTGCGTGCGGATATGGACGCCCTCCCGGTTCGGGAAGAAACCGGATTGGACTACGCCAGTACCGTGACAACGACCGACGATCAGGGGAAGACCGTCTCGGTCAGCCACGCGTGCGGCCATGACCTGCATACGACCTGCTTACTCGGTGCGGCCCGGATCCTCTCTCAGGATACGACGACCTGGTCTGGCACTCTTGTCCTCGTCTTCCAACCGGCTGAGGAACTTGGCGCGGGTGCGCAAGCCATGGTCGACGACGGACTGTTCGAGCGATTCCCGAGGCCCGACATCGTTCTCGGACAACATGTATCGCCGCTACCGGCAGGCACGATCGCCGGGCACGCCGGCCCCTCGTATGCGGGATCGGACTCACTTCGTGTGAGACTGGTCGGAAAGGGCGCCCACGGATCTATGCCGGAGAACTCGGTCGATCCCGTGGTCATGGCAGCCGAAACCGTGTTGCGTTTGCAAACTGTCATCTCACGCGAGGTCCCGAGTACTGCCACAGCTGTCCTCACCGTCGGCTCCATCCATGCTGGAGATGCCGCCAACGTCATTCCCGGCGAAGCAGAACTGCAACTCAACATCCGCAGCTACGACGCAGGTGTGCGTCAGCGCATCCTGGACAGCGTCGACCGCATCGTCCGGGGCGAAGCGGCCACCGCCGGTGCACCCACCCCACCGACCATCACCGAGACGGAGCACTTTCCGATCGTCGTCAATGATCCGGCAGCGCTGGACAAGACACTCGATGCGTTTGCCGAATGGTTGGGGACGAACAAGATTCTCGATCCCGGAGCGGGAGCAGGTAGTGAAGATGTCGGCATTCTCGCGACCAGTGCCGGTGCGCCACTGTCGTACTGGCTGTTGGGCGGTACCGACCCTTCACTGTTCACGACAGGTGACATGACTGATCCGGCTTTGCGAACCGTGCCGTCGAACCACTCTCCGCACTACGCTCCCGTGATCGAGCCGACCCTGACCATCGGTGTGAACGCCTTGGTCGTCGCGGCCAGGACGTGGCTCCCAACTCCCTAGAGTGTTGCGGGTCCGCAATCGATCGATCGTCCATGCGATCAAGGCTGCAAACGCGTAGGCGCCGCCGAGAATACTTGCAGCGCCCCACCCTGCCGCGTCGAAAACCATAGTGGTGGAAACCGCCCCAGCCGCGCTGCCCAACGAATAGAACACCATGTAACTACCGATGATCTGCCCCGACGATTCCGGTGTGTTCGCGACGATCAGATTCTGGCTCGTGACATGAACAGCCTGCACGGCGAAGTCCAACGCAACAACACCGACTACGAGTAACACCAGCGAGTGCGTCGCCTGCGCGTTGAATACCCACGACAGCAAGAGAACGACCAACGACGCCCCGGTGACGCGTTGCGCTTTGCCTTGATCGGCCCACCGACCGGCACCGACCGCGCCCAATGCTCCAACCAATCCTGCGATTCCGAAGAGCCCGATCTGTGTGGTCGACAACCGCCATGGTTCCTCACTCAACGGCAGGGCCATTCCGCTCCACAAAGCACCAAAGGACGCGAAAAGGAACAAGGCGATCAGGGCCCGGGTGCGAAACAGTCGGTTCGTAAGCGTCAACGTCACGACAGACCCCATTGCACGCACGTACGAACGCCTATCGTGTTGCGAACGAGGATCTTTCGGCAGCATCGTCAGCGCGACGGCCGCGACCAGTACCGAAATGAAAGTGGATCCCGCGTAGACCGCCCGCCAGCCTGCCAGATCCGCAACTGCGCCGGCGACAGTCCGAGCGAGGATGATGCCGACGACAACGCCGCTGGTGATGACACCGATGTTTGCGCCCCGCTCGTCCGGGTCACTGATTGCCGCAGCATAGGCAACTATGACTTGAACAACTACCGAGAACGTGCCTGCGACCGCCATCCCGATCAACAGCTGCAGATTCGTGGTGGCCAGAGCAACAAGCATCGTTCCCGTTGCAGCAGCGACGATCTGGATTGCGATCAATTTCTTTCGATTCACGAGATCGCTCAATGGCACCAACACGATCAACCCCACCACATAACCGAGTTGGGCGAGTGCGACTACGAAACCGAGGCCGGCCGGAGGAATGGAAAGATCCGAGCCTATTTGCCCGAGGAGCGGCTGTGCGTAGTAGATGTTGGCTACCGAGACCCCGCAGAGCACTGCGAGCAACAGGCGAAGTCCGCGAGACATTTTCAACTTGCCCCGCGCGTTCTCGACAGCATGACGTGCAGTCACTTCCACCTCAACTTGGTTGCGTTTTGATACCATTTGGAGGTTACGTCAATACAGTTTCAAAACGCAACCAATGAGGAACTCGATGCCGGATCGCGCACAATGGACGGACCCGCACTGCCCGACGGCCCGAGCGGCCGACATCATCGGCGACAGATGGTCGCTGCTGATCGTGCGTGACGCCTTCGACGGGTCATCGAGATTCAGTCAGTTTCAACGAAACCTGGGCATCGCAAAGAACATTCTCACGGACAGGCTCAAAGTCCTTGTCGAGCAGGGAATCTTCGAAGTCCAACCGAACGCGCAAGGTACCCGCAACGAGTACATCCTGACCGAACGCGGTATGGATCTGTTCATCGTGATCATTAGCCTGCGACAGTGGGGAGAGCGCCACGCCTTCGATGACGGTGAGCCACACTCGATCTTGATCGACGACACCACGGGCGATCCGGTTCCCAGGCTTCGACTGATCAACACACGGAATATCGACCTGGACCCTACAAGTACACATGTGGAGAAGGTCGAGGAAGGTTGACCCGCAACTCGCCAGATTGACAGATGGGCGCACATGATTCGAAGTGCGCGCATACTCCGACTATGACTGTCGATCTCGAGTTCTCCTGGCCGCAGTTTCTCTGGATTGCATTCATCTTCGTCGGCGTGCCCGCAACTATCGGCGCGAGCATCATCTGGACAATCTGGCGTTCGGAACGAACTGGCCTGGAGCACTCCACGACCGCCCTCGGCGGCGGGCAGAGATATTGTCAAGACCTGTGGATGAGGGTGTTTCAGGCGACCTCCGTTTCGCTTGATTCGTCGGGCTCAGCGGGTGAGATGTCGATGGGTCGTTCGAGCAGCTTGCCTTTGTGGAACACCGCGCCGGCACGGACCAGCGCGACCAGATGGGGGGCGTTGACCGCCCGCCAGCGGGCTTGTGCGGCGTCGATCAGCTTGTAGGCCATGGCAATCCCCGCTGCGCGTGACCCAGGGCCCTTGGTGACCTTGGTTCGCAACCGCACGGTCGCAAACGTCGATTCGATCGGATTCGTAGTGCGCAAGTGGATCCAGTGCTCGGCCGGGTACCGGTAGAACTCCAGGAGCACGTCGGCGTCGTCGACGATCTTGGCGACCGCCTTGGGGTACTTCGCGCCGTAATCTACCTCGAAGGCCTTGATCGCGACCTGGGCCTTGTCGATGTCCTCGGCGTTGTAGATTTCCCGCATCGCCGCGGTCGCACCTGGATGAGCCGACTTGGGCAGCGCAGCAAGCACATTGGCCTGCTTGTGAAACCAGCAGCGCTGTTCACGGGTATCCGGAAACACCTCCCGCAGTGCCTTCCAGAACCCCAGCGCCCCATCACCGACGGCCAGCACCGGGGCGGTCATCCCGCGGCGTCGGCATGAGCGCAGCAGATCAGCCCACGACTCTGTGGACTCCCGGAACCCATCGGTGAGCGCGACGAGCTCCTTGCGGCCGTCGGCGCGGACGCCGATCATCACGAGCAAGCACAGCTTCTCCTGCTCCAGGCGGACCTTGAGATGGATGCCGTCGACCCATAGGTACACGAAATCGGTGCCCGAGAGATCCCGGTCGGCGAAGGCCTTCGCCTCGTCCTGCCATTGCGCGGTCAGCCGGGTGATCGTCGAGGCCGACAGCCCGGCACCAGTGCCGAGGAACTGCTCCAACGCCGCACCGAAGTCGCCGCTGGACAGCCCGTGCAGGTACAGCAGCGGCAACACCTCGGTCATCTGCGGGGACTTGCGTGACCACGCCGGCAGGATCGCCGAGGAAAACCGTTGCCGTTCACCGGTCTCGGCGTCGACACGGCGGTCGTTGACCCGCGGTGCGGTCACCGTCACCGCCCCCGCCGCGGTGAGCACGTCACGCTCGTGGTGATAGCCGTTGCGGACCACCAGCCGCCGGCCGTGCTCATCGAGATGCTCGGCGAACTGCTCGATGTATGCGGCGACTTCGGCGGCCAACGCCGCCGCGAGCATCTGCCGGGCACCGTCGCGAACGATCTCGTCAAGCAACGACCGACCAACACCGCTGTCGTCGTTGGAGGATTGCTGATCCTGAACTACCGTGAGCATGGGCGTACCTTCCCGAACCAGCGCGCCAACGCCGGTCCTGATCAGAGCTGATGGAATTTCAGATCATTCCCGGGAAGGTGCGCCCACTCACGCCGCCTCGCCGAGAACCATCCACAGGTTCTGATCATTGCTCCGGCGGGCACACGGGATCGGGCTCACTCGGACTGTGGAGCACCGGCCTGTTGGCCTTTGCACTGGGCTTTCTGTCTTGCATGGGCTGGCTCAGCTGGTCAGCCGACTACAAAGGCGGATTCCGCGGCCCCGGCCTGCCTGCCCCGACACAGTTCCCCACCTGGCAGGTCGTCGCCTGTGGACTGACAGTGATTCTGGCGTGTTTCGGTTCCGCCCATTGCTCGCGATGGATGAAGGCCGGCGGTATGACGGCCGCTGCCGGCACTGCTGCGGGATTCACCACCGCATTCAGCATCGACGCCAGTACTGATGTCACCGGACAGGCAGGCGTGGGCGTCGCACTGTCCACGATCGGATGGGGCCTCACCCTTACCGCACTGATGCTTCTGCGCGGCAAGTGGTCGCAACGAGGGTGAATCTGTCACTCAGTGCGGTTCACCCGCGGCGCGTTCAGTGGCGCGGGCAGTGTCGTCGAGGTGACAGTCGAATCTTGGCGTATGAATTGACGTGATGCCCAGGCGGATCAGTATCGCGAGTAGTGCTGAATTTCCTCACGATCGGCAGCGCAGATGCACTTTCGATCGAGACCGCGGTCGGCAGTCACTGCGCAGAAGCGAACCCCGAGCGGATCATGGGATTCCATACTGTGCTGACACGCCGGGCAGATCGACGGTGTTTTCTGATCCTCGTCAGTCGACTCGGATTGCCCTCGTGCATTCGACACATCGGACGGGTTCGACGCCATACAGGCGCTCCAGTTCTCGGCCGTTCGACCACAGACCGGGTTGGCGTCGAGGACGACATGGCTTGACCGCGCATATTCGAATGACCCTCGACGTACCCCACGCTACTCGCTTCGGCACACCGGTTTGTACCAATTTCTGCCCACGCGACATTCCCGGTCGAGCAGGATAGAACTACTGCACGCACCATTTCCGTGCAGGATTCGAATTCGTGCAGCATTCGTCGTGAAAGGGCTTCTCGTGAACACTTTCCAACGTGTATCCGCCGCCGTGAACGTAGTGGTCCAACCACTGATCGGCGCTCCGATCGTAGGCAAACTACTGGGCCGTTCCATGACCGTCATCACCTACGTCGGACGCAAGTCCGGTCGCACCTTCAGCGCGCCCGTGTCCTACAAACGAAAAGGCGACCATGTGACGATCGGCGTTGCCATGCCAGACAAGAAGAGTTGGTGGCGCAATTTCTACCCGGAACAAGGTCCGATCGTTCTCCAACTGGACGGTATCGATCGCCCCGGCGAGGCACTCGCACACCGAAAAGGCAAGGGTGTCTACGTCTCCGTCGAACTCGCTCCCGTCGACTGAGCGGATCGAACAGCCACCGGTGCAATCACATTCAGCTCACACCCACCGCCTCACGAGATCTGGGTGATTCAGATCTCGTGACGGTCGGGACCTTTGACTCTGTGCAATCGAGACTCGGTCTCGCACCCTTCGACGCGGGTTTTTTGTCGACCATCGGTCGGACAACCCGATCCTGTCGGGACATTACCGTCCGGTAACATCGACGGCAGGCGTGAGCTGGAAGAGGTGACCACCGTGACGATCGGCATCTACCTGGTCGACGACCACGAGATCGTCCGTCGTGGATTGGCAGACCTGTTGAATCAGGTATCGGGATTCAACGTTGTTGGCGAGGCGTCGTGTGTTCGCGAAGCCTCGGCCGGAATACCCGAATGCCGACCCGACGTGGTTGTCATGGACGTCAGACTTCCCGACGGTAACGGTGTGGAACTGTGCCGAGAACTGGCGTCGACCTACCCGAGCGCCGCCACTTTGATGCTCACGTCGTACTCCGACGACGACGCACTGCTCGACGCCCTGATCGCCGGCGCACGAGGATTCGTCCTCAAGAACATCCGCGGCCACGACCTGGTGTCGGCGATCCGCACGGTTGCTACCGGCAAGTCGCTGTTGAACACCCAGGCGGTGATCGGTTTGGTCCGGCGCATCCGGTCCGAACAGAAGTCGGGTACTGCGGCAGCCCTGTTGACCGATCAGGAGCTCTTGATCTTCGAGTTGATCGGCAAGGGACTGAGCAATCGAGAGATCAGCTCGCACGCAGAACTCTCGGAGAAAACAGTCAAGAACTACGTCTCACGCATCCTCGAGAAACTGGGTCTCGAACGTCGAACGCAGGCCGCAGTTCTGGCGACAAAGCTTCGTGCGGGCACTTTGCACCCGGATCCTTCGGGCCAGGCGACCACTCACCTGCTGACGCCATCCGGCTCGCCCTTCTCCGCCACCACGGGCACGCACCATGCCAGGTAGCCGCGACGCGCTCATGCTCAGCCTTTTCGGCGACATCGCCGGAAGCGCAGAGCTGACTGCTCTCAACCCGACTGCAATTCCCAAACTGCTCAGTGCCGTGTTGACCGTCGGGTCCACACTCCAGCTCGACGAAACCCTGCAACAGATAGTCGACGTCGCGCGACATCTCCTCGAAGCGGACTACGGCGCGCTCGGCGTGAAATCCCCCGACGGACGCTTGTCCCGATTCATCCACTCCGGTATGACTCAGGGGCAGGTTGCCAAGATCGGGCATCTTCCCGAAGGTCACGGCCTGCTGGGCCTGGTCGTTCGAGAACCGTGCCCGGTTCGAACCGACCGAATCTCCTCGCATCCGTCCTCGGCAGGGTTTCCGACCAATCATCCGCCGATGGACACGTTTCTCGGTGTTCCGATCTTCGTCAGGGGCGAGGTGTTCGGCAGCATCTACCTCGCGGACAGCTCGGAACGGACTGCATTCGACGACCGCGACGAGGCTGTACTCCAGATTCTGGCAAATGCTGCGAGCATCGCCATCGACAATGCGCGTCTGTTCGAGGAATCCCGGACGCGAGAAGCCTGGCTCAAGGCCGTCGCCGCCGTCAATGCACGTCTGCTCAGCGGCGGATCCCGCGACGAGACGCTATCGGAACTGGTTCGGACGACGCGGCACCTCACGGATGGAAATCTTGTGTGCGTCGTTCGCTACGACCTCGGCAGAGAGCCGGTAGTCCACGTCGCCGATGCTGCTGATTCCCAGCCTGTCCCCGCGACCGGATCAGCCGTCGATCTGTCCGGGACCGTGATCGACGACGCTGCGCGGAGCCGGCGGCCGATCTCTGCACCACATGGCAGTTCCGTTCCGGCACTGAATGTTTCCGGCGACGAATCAGTGGTCGCACTCCCCCTCTCCGGGACCTCGTTCGGCGGCGGTGTTCTCTTCGCGTCACGCCGCAGCAACCGCCCGTGGGGAGTGGACGAGATCGAGCAACTGACGGCGATGGCAGACATCGCTTCTGTCACTGTCGAATTCGCAGAACAGCAACGGAAAGAAAGACTGGTCGACGTCCTCGAAGATCGCGACCGAATCGCGCGGGATCTCCATGACCACGTCATCCAACAGCTGTTCGCCACTGGGTTGAGTTTGCAGGGGGTGCTGCAACGTCCAGGCGACGAGGACACCGTTCGAACCGTATTGGACACCTCTGTCGATCAACTCGATCGAACAGTCCGTGAAATCCGCACCGCAGTCTTCGACCTCCATACGAGCGAGATGTCTACTCCCACAAGCCTGCGGCGGCGACTACTCGATGCCGTCAACGGTCTGTCCGGCCACTCGTCGATCACTCCCAGCGTCACTTTCGAGGGAACCATCGACAGTTCCGTCCCGTCTCGACTTGCCCCGCATGCCGAAGCCGTTGTGCGCGAGGGCTTGAGCAACGCTCTGCGGCATGCACATGCCGATGCCATCGACGTCACCATCCGGGCCACCGAGGAGCTTGTCATCAGCATCGTCGACGACGGTGTGGGAATCGACCAGGCAACCAGAATCCACGGTCTCGACAACCTGGCGACCCGCGCTCGTCAGTGCGGAGGCTCGAGCAACATCACCAGCGAGAACGGTGTCACCGAACTGGTGTGGCGTGTTCCACTGAGCCCCAGGCGAAGTCCGTTGCCGATCCAGCATCGTTGAGCGTCAGAGCGGATCCAGTTGGGCCTTGAGCAGGCAGAACTCGTTACCTTCCGGATCGGCCAGGACATGCCATTGTTCGTGCCCTGTCTGGCCGATGTCGGCCGGCCGCGCACCAAGACTCAACAGGCGTTCCAGTTCGGCCTCCTGATCGCGATCGGTGGCGTTGACGTCGATATGCAGGCGGGGCTTACCCTTCTCCGGTTCGTCTCTGCGACTGAGGATGATCGTCGGCTGCGGACCGCCGAACCCTTCGCGTGGGCCGATCTCCAACGAACCGTCGTCCATTCGATCGAGCACGACGAAGTCCAGAACCTCGCACCAGAACCGGCCCAGCACCTCGGGTTCCCGGCAACCGAGCACCAGTTCACTGATACGACATGCCATGACCATCTCGCTTTCTTTCCGCTCGTGAAGACAACTCTCTCGACCGTACCGGACCACGTGATCTACGCCATGCCTCTGTTCCGATCCTAGGGACCTTTTCCCCTCGTCCGAGTTCCCGGTCGCCACGATCATTGCGTTATGTTCCACAGTCCCAGGCATTCTCGGTCTTTCGTCACGTCGATGTGCGTAGGCGGCCGTCGTGGTTGATCTCGCGCCCCGGCCGGTCGGTGAGGTCGATTCTCCCGCCGATGCAATTCCCCGAACCGCTCCGAAGGGTTCGAAACTGGTCGAGATCCTCAGGACCACCGATCACAAGATGATCGGTCTGATGTACATCGTGACATCGTTTGCCTTCTTCTTGATCGGCGGACTGATGGCACTACTCATGCGCATGGAATTGACCGTTCCGGGAATGCAATTCCTGTCCAACGAGCAGTACAACCAGTTGTTCACCATGCACGGCACGATCATGCTCCTGCTGTACGCGACCCCGGTGTTCTTCGGATTCGCCAACTACCTCATGCCACTGCAGATCGGGTCGCCGGACGTGTGTTTCCCGCGACTCAACGCCTTCAGCTACTGGCTCTATCTCTTCGGCGGCCTGATCGCGTCCGCCGGATTCGTAACACCTGGTGGTGCGGCAGATTTCGGCTGGACCGCCTACGTACCGCTCACCAGCGAACTCCACTCCCCCGGCATGGGCGCCGACCTGTGGATCATCGGTCTCGCTCTCGGTGGGGTCGGCACCATCCTCGGCGCAGTCAACATCGTTTCGACGATCGTCTGCCTGCGCGCCCCGGGTATGACGATGTTCCGCATGCCGATCTTCACGTGGAATGCGCTGGTCGCCAGCATGCTGATCCTCCTCGTTTTTCCGCTGCTCGCTGCTGCCTTGATCGGACTGTGGGTGGACCGGCACCTGGGAGCGCACCTGTTCGACCCCGCCACCGGTGGAGTCATGTTGTGGCAGCACCTGTTCTGGTTCTTCGGCCATCCCGAGGTCTACATTCTGGCGCTGCCGTTCTTCGGCATAGTCTCGGAGATCTTCCCCGTCTTCAGCCGCAAGCCGATCTTCGGATACACCGGATTGGTCTATGCAACATTGGGAATTGCTGCACTGTCGATCGCTGTGTGGGCTCACCACATGTACGCAACCGGCGCCGTTCTCCTCCCCTACTTCTCGTTCATGACCTTCCTGATCGCAGTTCCCACCGGAGTCAAGTTCTTCAACTGGATCGGCACCATGTGGAAGGGGCAGTTGACTTTCGAATCGCCCATGCTGTTCTCCGTCGGCTTCCTGGTCACATTCCTGTTCGGCGGACTCTCCGGCGTCATCCTTGCCAGCCCGCCCTTGGACTTTCATGTCACCGACTCGTACTTTGTTGTCGCGCATTTCCATTACGTCCTCTTCGGGACAATCGCGTTCGCGACATACGCCGGAATCTACTTCTGGTTCCCGAAAATGACCGGCCGGATGTTGGACGAGAAGCTCGCCAAGATCCATTTCTGGTTGACCCTGATCGGCTTTCACGCAACATTTCTCGTCCAGCATTGGCTCGGCGCCCAGGGCATGCCTCGGCGGTACGCGGACTACCTGCCGTCGGACAATTTCACTCTTCTCAACACGATCTCGACCATCGGCGCGTTTGTGCTCGGAGCCTCGACGATTCCGTTCATCTGGAACGTTTTCAAGAGCTACCGGTACGGCCGAATTGTGACCGTCGACGATCCTTGGGGCTTCGGAAACTCGCTCGAATGGGCGACGTCCTGCCCACCACCGCGACACAACTTCACCGAACTCCCCCGAATCCGCAGTGAGCGGCCGGCATTCGAACTGCACTACCCCCACATGGTCGAAAGAATGCGCGACGAGGCGCATGTCGGACTGCTTGGTCACAAGTCGGTTTCCGACGTGAGAACTGAGGTGAAACAACATGAATGACGGCACGAAGCACCGAGCCTGGGCAGAAAAGCAGCACCACGAACGCCGAGCGAAACCCGGCCATCTCCTCGCCCCGTTGCTCGTGCTCATGTTCGCTGTCACGACGCTCGTGTGGTTGCCCCTGACGACTGCCGCGTGCTCGATAATCGTCGCAGGATTGCTGTTCGGCACTGTCCTGCAAGCTAGTTCGCATTCAACAGACACAGCTCGAGGAGTTCACGATGAAGCCCGAACTATCGACTGATCTCATCACCTCGGAGTGGTCCGCGGACGGAGCGGTGGTCGTGTGCATCGACGGATCCCCGGTGCGCCCCGACGTGATCACGTGGGCGGCTGAGTTCGCACATCGCCACGGTCTCTGGATGCGAATCGTTTTCGTAGCTCCGAGCGCCGATCTGAACACCTCGGCATCGCCGACCGGCCTGTTCATGGAGGCCATTCAGATCGCCGAGTCGGTGTCGCCAGATCTTCGGATCCGGACCGATCTGATCTCCGGGGAGAACACCGCAATCCTCACCGCGTTGACGTCCGAGGCCGCCTTGATCGTCGCAACACAGGACGATCCCGCCGCACCTGGACCGACATGTTCGTTCGCAAGAGTCGGAACACCGCGTGAAAGCAGCGCTGCGGCAGCCTTGCCGGTTGTCGTCGGTTTGGACGGAAGCGCCTACAGCGAAAGCGCTCTGGCCATCGCATTCAAGGAAGCAGAGGCAGCGAACACCGAACTGGTCGTCGTGCACGCAGCGCCGCCAGAGGCCGAACTGCGTCGAGACGTCGCATCCGGGCACTCGCCCCAGCACTCGACGCCGCTGACGTGGCAACTGTCGGGTTGGGCCACGCTCTACCCTGGCGTCGCGATCCGTCAGATCGAGTTCGACGGCCCCTCGGTTGCCATTCTTGAACAACTCTCCACCGAGGCACGGCTTCTCGTCGTGGGTCGGCGTGGGCGAGGCTCGTTCGACGACACCGCTCTCGGCACCACGAGCAGTGCGATGATTCGAAAAGCACACTGCCCGGTCATCGTTGCCAGCGAAGCCTGAATCAGATCGTCACCCGGTCAGAAGCCGTAACTGTGGATGGGTGCGAGCTGACCGGAGTGATGGGCTTCGATTACGAAACGCTCGTGGTCGACCAACTTCTCCGGGAGTTCGTCAACCGGCCACCACCGCAGATCTGCAGATTTCAACGGCTCCATCCGGCGTGGTTCACCCGACCACGTGCGGCATTCGTAGAAGAAGTCCACTCGATGATCCACCGGTTCGCTCCCGTCCGCGTGGCGGCGATGCAACACGGTCAGCGGCTTCAGTTCCGAGGAAAGCAACTCGACACCAAGTTCTTCCGCAGCCTCCCGAACGGCAGCGTCGATCGCCGACTCCCCCAGTTCGACGTGGCCCGCAGCAGCGTGAGCCCAGTATCCGTCCATGAATCCCGTGCCCTCGCGCAATTGCAGCAGCACCTCGCGCCGTTGTACCGGGTTGCTTCGACAGAACATCACGTACACCGCTGGTACCAGCGCAAATTGATCGGCCACACGACCACGCTATCGTGCGCGTGAAATGACGGCGCCCCGCGAGAACAAGCTCGCGGGGCGTCGTCGACGATCTGCTGGATCAGTTCACGTCGAACCGGTCGAGGTCCATCACCTTGGTCCAGGCTGCGGCGAAGTCCTCGGCGAACTTCTGCTTGGCGTCTGCACTGGCGTACACCTCGGCGAGTGCACGCAGTTGCGAATTCGATCCGAAAACGAGATCGACCGCAGTTGCCGTGTACTTCGGATCGCCCGTCACGCGATCAACACCGTCGTAGACGTTTTCGTCCGTCTTCGACGGCTTCCACTCGGTACCCATGTCGAGAAGGTTGACGAAGAAATCGTTGGTCAACGTCTCGGGACGATCGGTGAACACGCCGTGACGGGTATTGCCGAAGTTCGCGTTCAGCGCGCGAAGTCCGCCGACCAGCACTGTCACCTCGGGCGGGGTCAGCGACAGCATGTACGCGCGGTCGACCAACAGAATCTCTGCCGGAAGCTTCTCGCCTCCCTTGAGGTAGTTCCGGAATCCGTCGGCCCGGGGTTCGAGTACCTCGAACGAGTCGACGTCTGTCTGCTCCTGCGTTGCATCCGTTCGGCCCGGCGTGAACGAGACCGTGATGTCCTGTCCGGCGTTCTTCGCAGCCTGTTCGACGGCCGCTGTACCACCCAGAACGATCAGGTCGGCGAGAGAAACCTTTGCTCCACCAGCCTGGTTGAAGTCCTGCTGAACCCGCTCGAGAGTCTGAAGCACCGCGGAGAGAGCTGCGGGCTCATTGACTTCCCAATTCTTCTGCGGCTCCAGTCGGATTCGCGCACCGTTGGCGCCGCCGCGCATGTCCGTGCTGCGGAAGCTCGCGGCAGACGCCCACGCCGTCGATACCAACTGCGAAATGGACAGCCCGGAGTCGAGAAGTCGACTCTTGAGGATCGCGATGTCTGCGTCCCCGATCAGTTGATCATCGGCCGAGGGAACCGGGTCCTGCCACAGCTGCGGCTCGGGAACCCAAGGTCCCAGGTAGCGCGTGACCGGTCCCATGTCACGGTGAAGGAGCTTGTACCAAGCCTTGGCGAACTCTTCGGCGAATTCTTCCGGATGATCGAGCCAGCGCCGGGTGATCTTCTCGTACGTCGGATCCAGGCGTAGGGACAGGTCGGTCGTCAGCATCGTCGGGGTGCGTCCGGCCGACGAATCGAACGGATCCGGGATGGTGCCCGCCCCCGCGCCGTCCTTCGGAATCCACTGCCACGCACCCGCCGGACTCTTGGTCAGCTCCCAGTCGTAGCCGTACAGAATCTCCAAGAAGGTGTTGTCCCACTTCGTCGGAGTGGGAGTCCACACGACTTCGAGACCACTGGTGATCGCGTCCTTACCCACACCCGTGCCGAAGGCACTCTTCCAGCCCAGTCCCTGCTGCTCGATGGGAGCACCTTCCGGTTCCGGTCCGACGAGGTCGGCCGGTCCGGCTCCGTGCGTCTTGCCGAAGGTGTGACCGCCGGCGATCAGCGCAGCTGTCTCCACGTCGTTCATCGCCATGCGGGCGAACGTTTCTCGGATGTCGCGGGCGGCCGCTACCGGATCCGGTTGCCCGTTGGGTCCTTCGGGATTGACGTAGATCAGGCCCATCTGCACGGCTCCGAGCGGTCCGGACAGCTCACGGTCTCCGCTGTAACGCTCGTCGCCGAGCCAGGTGTCCTCGGGACCCCAGTAGATCTCCTCGGGCTCCCAGATGTCTTCTCGGCCGAATCCGAAGCCGAAGGTCTTGAACCCCATCGACTCCAGGGCGCAGTTGCCCGCAAACACCAGCAGGTCGGCCCAGGAAACCTGCTTTCCGTACTTCTGCTTCACGGGCCAGAGCAGGCGCCGCGCCTTGTCGAGGCTGGCGTTGTCCGGCCAACTGTTGAGCGGGGCGAAACGCTGAGCACCTTGGCCGCCACCGCCGCGGCCGTCTGCAATGCGATAGGTGCCGGCAGCATGCCAGCTCATACGCACGAAGAGTCCGCCGTAGTGCCCGTAGTCGGCCGGCCACCAATCCTGCGACGCCGTCATCAACGCGATGACGTCGCGCTTTAGCGCCTCGACATCGAGCTTGGCGAATTCCTGGGCGTAATCGAAGTCGGCACCCATCGGATTCGACTTCGACGAATGTGAATGCAAGACAGAGAGATCCGGCTGATTCGGCCACCAGTCGCTGTTTGTTCTCGGACGATTCCCGGTAGGCGTCGGAGACGGGATTGCGGGGTTTTCACTTTCGCTGGTGCTCTCGGTGTTTCCGTCGTGAGCAACCGGGCAACTATCGGACACGGTAATCCCTCCATGAGCGAGTAGAACGGACTTCGATCACGTTTGTGATCGCAAACTCTGAGTTGTCGAGCAGTCGGGACACAGGCCCCAGTAAATGACCTCGGCTTCGTCGAGAACGAAACCGTTGTGCGCCGACGGCGTCAAACACGGTGCCTCTCCTTCTGCGCAGTCGACATCTGCAACGACCCCACAGGACCGGCAGACGACGTGATGATGGTTGTCGCCGACGCGTGACTCGTACAGCGCCACCGATCCGGACGGTTGGATCCGCCTGATCAGCCCGGCGTCGGTGAGAGCGTGCAACACGTCGTAGACCGCCTGCCGCGACACCCCCGGCAGAACAGCCCGCACAGCATCGAAGACAGTCTCGGTGGCTGCGTGTGGGCGTGCATGCACAACCTCGAGCACCGTGACTCTGGGACGAGTCACGCGAAGCTCAGCGTTACGCAGTTGGGCTGCATAATCCGGCGTCGAAGGCACCTTTCCACTATTGCGCAATCTTCTGGACTGAACCCAGACTTTCGCGAAAATCATCGCGGACAGGGCCCTCCCGACCGATTCGTCCGTGCTGGAAGTGAGCCGGATTCCTCGCTGTTTCTCACGCCCCCAACAGCGCCTTCAGGTTTGTTGCGCGTCGACGCGTCCCGCTGTGTGGTTCCACAAACTCCGACAATCTCCCCTTCGTCCAACTCCCGTGAAAGGGAGAATCCGCCGAGGTCAGGAGTGCTCGTGCCCAAACTGGAGATCAAGAGGAAGTCAGAACTCTCACGGCAGGAAGTCGCCGACCGACTCATCGCCCTCGGCCAAGCCCTCGCCAGTGGATCGGAAGTGGAGCTGGGGTCGGGTGGGGACTCGATCGAAATCAGTGTTCCGGAACAGGTTCGGTGGGAACTCGAGATCGAAGTCGACGGCAACGAAGTCGAGATAGAAATCGAGATTCACTGGCGCGACGACCCTCAGGAAGAATCGGAAGAGAAGTCTCCGCCTCGCACCAAAGCAGTTCGTCGCAGCCGACCACGCAAGAGCACTTCCACATAGGCCGACTCGAATACGGTTGTTCGGCACTTACGGAGACGCCGACACCTCGAGAGACACGACGCGCAGCAGTGCTCGGAGGTCACTTTCGATCCGTCGAAACAGTTGATACACAACGATGAATCCGGCGATCCCGCCCAAACACAGCGCACGGACTGTTGCGTTGAGTTCCTCACCGGCACCCGAACCGACAAAACTGAGCCCCGCGATTCCCACCAGTGGAACCGACGCCGCGACTGCGAGGTAACGCGTGCTGCTCCGACCCAACGAGCGAATATCGCGTCCGTCATCGCTTCGTAACTCGCCGTGTGACAACAAGATCGGATACAGACATCGAACCGAGTAGTACGTCAGGATGAAGAACGGATACGCGACTGCGACGGCGCCGCACACCGCCAGCGACGACATCAGGTGCACGTAGGCTCGCTGCGGAATTCCGCCGGCGGCAATCTGCAATGCGACCGGATATGCGATACCGGCCAGAACCCACAGACCGAATGCGATCACCACCGCGCGATGTCCGACATTCAGCGTCGCGGTACGCGCTTTGTTCAAGACCTCCGCGCTGTACGTCTGACCGTTGCGCAGTCCGTCAGGCACGGTGAGTGCAAGCCGACACCAATACAGGATCGCTGCGGCACCGAGAGAGAACGCAGCCACCCCGATGACCAGATGAACCTGCTCGAGATGCTGCTGAGCCTGCGGCGAGAGACCCGAGATGATCAGCATCTTGTTGTAATAGTAGTTGTAGCCCGCCGCAAGAAGATTCGGAATTCCGATCGCGGCAAGCACTATCGGCAGCGCCCACTTCCACAACGTCGAACGTGGACTCCCTTCCGGTGGGTCCACCAGATTGCGAGCAGACCGGTCCAGACACAGTGCGAACTGACGAGCCAACTTTCGGCCGCCAGACCACCTTCCGTCTCTCTCCGGCGAGAGAGACTTGACCAGAACTCGGCGCAGCGCCGGCGGACAGTCGTCCGGTAGCCGTGCCTCGGCTGCGGGATCCACCCCGCGCCGGCGGGCCTCGAGCGCCTTCTTGGGCGACGGTGGGCTCTCCCCCGTACCGTCGTCCGTGAAAGGCCTACTCCCGGTGAGGAGTTCCCACAACATCACGCCCAGTGCATAGATGTCGCTACGGGTGTCGAGTGTGCCAGGCGCCCCCACCGCACAGGCCTCCAATTGCTCCGGAGACATGTAGGCAAGCGAGCCTCCGACAAAACATGCAGCGTCCTCGGTCGAGACCTCCTCGCTCGAGCTGACGTTGAAGTCGGCGAGCTTGGGGATGCCTTCGACGCTGAGCAGGACATTCGCCGGCTTGATGTCCCGATGTAATACGCCGTGCTCACGCGCATACTCGAGGGCATCGGCCAGTCGCATCCCCATCCAGGCCACGGTCTCCGGCCACGACATCGCAGCGATCTCGCTCCGCAGGCTCGTCTCGCTGGGCTTCATCTCTCCCTTCTTCGCCAGGGTCTTGTCGATGGCGTCGAGAAGTAGTTGTCCGGACCGCTGGGCCTGCGGTGTCACGCGGACAAGTTTGACCACGTCGAGCAGGGTCCCACCCGGCACGTATTCCATGAACAGGACTCGCAGTGCGCGTTCCTCGAGCAGCCGTTGATCGAAGACCCGGACGATGTTGGGATGGTCGAGCTGGGCGAGAGTCTGTGGCTCGACTCCAATGTTGCGCGAGATTTTCAACGCAACCCACCGCTGCATCGAGAGTTGCCGAGCGAGGAACACTCGGGCGAATGCGCCGTGCCCGAGTTCCAACACCAGTTCGAAATCGTCCAGGTGCTGCCCGATTTCGAACTCGTCGAAACCCGAGAGTCCCAACATCATCACGTCTTCGCGACCGGCCATCGAATCACGGTCGAACATCTGCTCGAAACTCTCTGCCTGCAAGGGAAACTCGCTGAGGTACTCGGCTGCTGCGACGTCCTCCCCACCCTGCTTCCGCAGCCGGAACTCCTCGTACAGGAGCTCGGCCGGTAATGGTTCTTCGAGTAATTCGGGATACTCGGCACAGTAATCCGTGAGCCGTTTCGGGCAATCATTTTTCAGCCAGCGGTACTCCATGTCGATTCCGACCAGTTCGATCAGCGCCGCCCGACGAATCTTGGCTGGATCAGGCAGATAGTCGCTCAGGTCGGACGGGGTTCGTCCCTCCTCCCAATCCGCCACAAGGCGGCCGAGGCCGTCTGCACCGTTCTGGCCGTCACGCATCACCGGCAGCGTTGAGGGGCGCAACTCGGTGACGGTGCCCCGTTCGGTCAGGGGCCCGCTCGCGATTGTCGCGTCACTGGCCTGCGCACCACGTTCATTCATGACACTTCTGTTCCGCACCTCGATCACAATGAATCGGAGTGACTCACTTCAGCGTAACCCCGGTGGTACTCCAGACCCCAGCGAATCTATTCGGCGTGAACTGCCGACTCCGTGCCGATGCGAACGAGTTCGTCGCGCTCTTTGATTTTGATCCGATCACGCCCATGCTTCACACCGAGGGCACGTTCGGCGGCATCGATGCGAAGCCATCCGTCCCAATCGACGGGCACCACTCTGCCGGCCCTGAGGACCTCCGCGATCCGGCCGTGGCCGGCTCGACGCTCGTATGCCGAATCCAACTGTCGCAGCAAGGTTTCGACGGTTTGGCGTGCATCAGGCCGAGCCGCACCGATCAGCCCGGCGGCACCTCGCTTCATCCAGCCCGTCACGAACAAACCTGCGATCGGCGAGCCGCTCTCGTCGACCGCTGCGCCGCCCTGGTGCGCAACATTGCCGCGTCCGTGATCGAAAGGCACCCCGGCAAGTGGCGTCCCGAGAAATCCGATTGCCCGGTACACAGCTTGAACCGGATAGTCGGTACAGATACCCGAAGCGGTGACGTGACCGTATCCGTCCGGGACTGTCCGCTCGACGCGGAGTGCCTCGACTTTCCCGTTGCCGAGAATCTCCACGGGCTGTCGGTAGAAGTGCAGGTGAACTCGACGCTGGGCAGTTCGGTCGGCAGGCGCAGTGTCCGCGAAACCACGGAGTGTCTCGACTGCCAGTCGGGTGTGCACCAACTGTTTGGTCATCCGCTCGACATGCCGGTCCGGTACGACATCGACAGAATCGACGACAACATCTACGCCGGGTAGTTCACCGAGAGCGCGCAACTCGTTCGGGGAGAAGCGAGCGTCGGCTGGTCCGCGCCGGACAAAGATGTGTACTTCGCGAACTCGACTGCCGGCGATCCCTTCCCGAACTTGGTCGGAGACGTCCGTGGCCTGCAGCGATTGCGCCTCGGCGAGGAGCATACGGGTGACGTCGAGTGCGACGTTGCCACCTCCGATCACTGCGACCGATTCCGCGTTCAGCGGCCACTGCGGCGAGCTGTCCGGGTGATCGTTGTACCAACCGACAAACTCGGCGCCACCGAAAGAACCTGGAAGCTCGACGCCGAGAATGTCGAGAGGTGCATCCCGCGGCGCACCGGTTGCAATGATCACGGCATCGTAGGACGAACGTAGGTCATCGACGGAAAGGTCCTTTCCGATCTCCACGTTGCAGAACAGCCGGAACTCACTGGCGACCAGCGTGGTGTGCAGAGAATGGGCGAACTTTTCGGACTCGGGGTGCCCTGGTGCGAGACCGTAGCGCACCAGTCCGTACGGCGTCGGTAGACGCTCGAACACGTCTGTCTTGGTGCCGGGCGCAAGTTCGGCGAGAGCGCCGGCGGCGTGGATTCCCGCCGGCCCCGCTCCGACGATCGCGACACTGAGCGGTGGTGAGAAGAATCGGGGCGCCGCAGGCGGGGATACCGCTGGACCTCTGGCGTTGATCATCCCCCGAGGCTAGGACCTCAACTGCGCTGGAGATCAAGTCCGCTTTCAGCAGCCCGCTTTTCAGTAACCTTGCTCTGCAGGCTTGTGCTCGGTTGTGTAGCGGTAGAAGTCCGCTAGTTGGAGTTCGCCGGCAGCTGCCTCGTCGACTATGACGGTCACGTGTGGATGCAGCTGCAGCACCGACGCCGGGCAGAATGCCGAGACCGGACCTTCGACCGCGGCCCGGACGGCGGGCGCTTTGCGGGCGCCGTCCGCGATCAGGACGAGATGCCTTGCATCACTGATGGTTCCGAGCCCTTGCGTGATCACATGATGCGGTACGTCGGCTGGGTCTGCGAAGAACCGTGCATTGTCGGCGCGGGTCCTCTCGGTCAAGGTCTTCACTCGGGTGCGCGATGCAAGCGAGGAGGAGGGCTCGTTGAAACCGATGTGTCCGTTCAGGCCGATGCCGAGGATCTGCACGTCGATGGGACCGTTTTCGGCGATGGCAGCGTCGTAACGCCGGGCAGCGTCACTGGGATCCGCGGCCCCGCCGTCGGGGCTGAACACTCGCGCATTGTCGATGTCGAGGTGATCCACGAGTTCCGTGCGGATGGTGTGCGCGTAGGACTGCGGCTGATCGGACGTGAGACCTACATACTCGTCGAGAAGATACGCGCTCATCGCCGCGAACGACACTCCCGATTCTCGATGCCTCTTGATCAGCTCTCGATACGTGTGCAGCGGTGACGATCCGGTCGCGAGGCCGAGCGTCCGCGCTCCGTTTTCGATTGCGCCGCAAACGATATCGGCAGCGATTCGCCCGCCGTCCTCCGGACTGGGAACTATGACGATTTCCATTCAGACTTCCTCACTGCTCTTGCCGGCTCCGACGATGGCCTCACGTACCGAACCCGAAGCGCGGTCCAACAGTTCGGTTGCTTCGGCGAAGTCGCATTCGGCCAACAACATGACGACCGCTGCCTTCACATGACCATCGGCATTGTCGATGGTCTCCGCAGCGATCTCGGTATCGACTCCGGTGGCTGCCGCGACGATCCGGTTCGCACGATCGACAAGCTTGGCATTGGTCGGCCGAAGATCGACCATCAGATTGTGGAATGCCTTCCCGGAGCGAACCATACTCGCCGTGGAGAGCATGTTGCACACCATCTTCTGCGCAGTTCCGGCCTTGAGCCTCGTCGATCCGGTGAGGATTTCGGGGCCGGTCTCCACTTCGATGGCCACGCCGGCGTGAGAACTCATTGCCGCGTTCCGGTTGCACGAGACTGCCACTGTTGCAGCGCCGAGTTCGCGGGCGTGATCGAGTCCCCCGATGACGTAGGGGGTACGACCGCTGGCAGCCAGACCCACCACGACGTCGTTGGCGTTCAACGAGATTGCGTCGAGATCGACCCCAGCCGCTCGCGGATCGTCCTCTGCCCCCTCGACGGCGTTCAGAAACGCTCCAGGGCCACCGGCGATGATGCCGATCACCTCGCCCGGATCGGTCCCGAACGTCGGAGGGCATTCCACCGCGTCGAGAACTCCCAGACGCCCACTTGTCCCCGCTCCCAGGTAGATCAGTCGACCACCTTGTGCTCGGGCCGCGACGATCAAGTCGACTGCGGCTTCGATGGCGGGTAGTACCGCTGCCACCGCGCCGGCCACGATTGCGTCCTGTTGATTCATCACCGTCAGCAGACCCGACACCGACATGACATCGAGATCGCGGGTCAGAGGGTTGGGTCTCTCGGTGGAGAGCATTTCCAATTGCATTGTGGCGAGTCCTCCTCGATCGATATTCATTACGACGACTCCTCGTCAGTACTCACAGCGACGACTCCTCGTCAGTACTCACAGCGACGACTCCTCGTCAGTGCCGCTTCGAAGCAATGGCATCATGGCTTCGTTGCAGAGCAGAGAGTGCGCTGGGCAGCGAGTGCGCCACCATCGCAAAAATTGTGTCGACTACCAACAGCTGACCGGTGCGGCTTGCCATCGCAGCCGATCGGAAACCGAATTCTCTACCGGCAGTGAGCAGAACGTGATGTGACTGCACGGCGAGCGTCGATCGTGCCCCTCCGGTGATCGCAGCCGTCGACGCCCCGGTTCGACGGGCAAGGGCAAGTGGTTCCACGACATCCGAAGTCTCACCCGAATGTGAGATCCCCACTGCGATGTCGTCCGGTCCGAGCAAGCTGGCGCTGACCATGGCCGCGTCTCGGTCGAGATGAACCCGGCAGTTGACGTCGATGCGAGAGAGCTTCAACGTGAGGTCTTGCGCGACGATGCCAGAGGCGCCGATGCCGTAGACCTCGACGCGGCGGGCGGATCGAATCCGGGACACAACTTCTTCGAGCGCAGCAGGATCTGTCAATTGCGCCGTGCCCTTGAGTTGTTCGGATTCGAACTCGGCGAGCTTGGCCATCACCTCACCGGCCGAGTCGGCAGCAACGATGTCCACACCGAGCGGGATCGTGTTCTCTGTACCGGACCCGCTGATCGCCGCCAGCGCGAGACGAAGCTGTGGATAACCCTCGAAACCGAGTCGTTTGGCTGTGCGGACCACTGTCGCCGTGCTTGTCGACGCTCGTTCGGCGAGGTCGTTGACCGTCAGGGTGGAGGCCAGACTGGGGTCGGCTTCGATGATTTCGGCGATCCGCAGCTCGGCAGGCGAGAGGCTACTCAGTGATGCACGAATACGAGCAAGCAGGTCGACGGACGCCGGAGCACTCCGGTCCAAAGTCATAACGCCTCGATTCGCATCGTTTTCGGAGCTGACGGCACCGATGTGATTCTAGGCAGCCCACGGCTTCCTGGCGTCAGAGATCCGAGCACACTGGCGTGACGCGCACCGGTGCACGAAGCGATGCTTCCAGGCAATCCGTGTGCGGTGAGATAGCCGAGAACCGCGAAAGCCAATGCTTCCTTGATGTCGGAAGTGACGCCGAGCTCGTCCGAAGGGACAAGCGCGATGTCGCCCAGTTCGTCACGGAGCATCGCCATCAACGTCGGGTTCTTGGTGCCACCGCCTGACACCACCACTTCGGTAGCCGCCAGCGCTTTGACGGAATCGGCGACGGTCCGGGCGGTCAGTGCAGTCAGTGTCGCGACGATGTCGGCCAGAGACAAGGATTCGTAGCCCCGCAGTGCGGCGAGTAGGTAGTCCCGATGGAACAATTCCTTGCCTGTGCTCTTGGGAGCGGGCTGCGCGTAATACGGTTCGCTCAGTAGTTGTGCGAGCAGATCGACGTTCGGTGTGCCCGCTGCGCCCAGAGCACCTCCGAGATCGAACCACTGCTCCCCCGCGGTGAATTCGCTTACCGCAGCGTCGATCAGCGCATTTGCGGGGCCGGTGTCGAAGGCAATCGGTACTGCGGCACCATCTGCCGTCGATGTCGGGACGCCACCCGGAGCAGTGACGTTCGCGATGCCACCGAGATTGAGCGCGACGGAACCCGAAGTTCTTCCGTTGAGCCACAATACGTCGAATGCGCTGACAAGTGGTGCGCCCTGACCACCCGTCGCCACGTCGCGAGAGCGCAGGTCCGACACGACCGTGCATCCGGTCTTCTCGGCTATCCAGGCCGGCTGCCCGAGCTGGAGAGTGCCTTTTACTTGCGCTCCTTCGACCCAGTGGAACATCGTCTGACCATGTGAGGAGATCAATTCCGCACTGCCACCGCACAGTTCCTCGTTCGCCCGCGCAGCGACGGCCGCAAATGCCTGTCCGATCTCGGTGTCAAGTTGGCAGATCTGACCGACAGTGGTGGACGCCGGCGGGACCGCAGCCGCCACCGCAGCCCGCAACTCACCGGAATACGGTTCGCTGACCATGCCCAGTGGGGTGAGCACAAGAGTGTCCCCGTCGATCCGGATGTCTGCTGCGGCAGCATCGATAGCGTCGTACGAAGTACCGGACATCAGGCCGATGACTCTCATGAAATATCCCTTACTCGGATCGTTTCGGCATTCGGAAAAGCTGCGGTCAGTCGACGAGTGCCCGCTTGTGGGCATTTCCTCGCAAGGTACTCAAGGCGATCGCACTGACGGCGCACGTTGCCATCACGAAGTAGGCCGGAATATCGAGATTGGAAGTTTCCTTGATCAGCCACGTGATGATCAAACCGGCGCAGCCCGAAAAGACCGCGTTGGACAGGGAGTATGCGAGTCCCAATCCGGTGTACCGAACCGAGGTGGGGAACATCTCGGAGAGCATGGCGGGTCCGGGTCCGGCAACAAGTCCCACTGCGGCGCCGGCGGCAAACACTGCAAATCCCTTGGCTGTCAAAGACGTCTGCTCGTTCTGCAGGACGTTGAGCAGCGGCAGAGCCAAGACCAGAATTATCACGGTGCCGGTGAGCATGACCGCGCGTCGTCCGATGCGATCGCTGAGTCCACCCGCGATCGGAATGGTCACCGCGAAGCCCGCATTGGCGAGCACGGAAGCAACAAGTGCCTGATGGAAAGTCGCGTTGAGCGAACTCTGAAGATAAGTCGGCATCACTACGAGGAACGTGTAACCGGCAGCAGACCACCCCATCAACCGCCCGATTCCGAGCAGAATCGCCTTGGCTGTCTCTCCGACAGTCGGCTGCACTACAGGCGCCGCTGCATCAGCTGTCGGTTCGGACTGGACTGATCGAGCACGCTCGAACGACGGCGTTTCTTCGAGGCGGAGCCTGAGCCACAGAGCAACCAGACCCATCGGAAGTGCAAGGAGGAACGGAATGCGCCAGCCCCAGTCACCGAGCTGTCCCGAGTCGAGGACAGTAGCGAGGAGTGCTGCGATCCCCGCACCGGCGAGCAGTCCGAGCGCGACGGTGAACGACTGCCACGAGCCGTAGAGCCCGCGTCGTCCGGGCGGAGCAAACTCGGTCATCACCGACACTGCACCGCCGAACTCACCGCCAGCCGACAATCCCTGCAGAATTCGAAGGACCGTCAAGAGCAGCGGTGCCAGAATTCCGACGCTCTCGTAGGTGGGGAGCACACCGATCAGGGTCGTCGCACCCGACATAAGCAGAAGAACGATCACCAAGGTGGGGCGTCGGCCGATGCGGTCACCGAGTCGACCGAACAGCGCGGCCCCCACTGGGCGGAAGAAGAAGGCCAGCGCAAACGACGCGTAGGTCTTGATCAGGCTTTCGAGGTCGCCGGAGCCGTCGGCGCTGAAGAAGTTCGACGCGATGATCGTCGCGAAGAACCCGTACACACCGAACTCGTACCACTCGATGAAATTTCCGACGGAGCCGGCGACGAGCGCCCTGCGCCGTTTGAGCTGCGCACCATCATTCCGTGTCTGCACTGTGATGCCCATGCCGTCCTCCGTTGACGAAACCCGAATATGCAACAAAGTTTCATCTGAACGGAGTAGAAATGTCAAGAAGTTTCACGATTGGATTTTTACTACGCCCCGAAGCCTTATGCTCCCGCGAACGTGAATGCCTCCGCCCGTTCGAACTGGTCAGTGGAGTCACCGGAATAGACGGTGCTCTCGTTCGGTCCGAGTCCGAGCTTTCGGACGGGTGTCCCTTCCGCGAGATCCATCGACGCCACGTCCACCCAGAAGGTATTGGGCGTCATTGCCGACTCGAAGAAATAGAGCGTGCGTTTGTGATCGACGACCGTACGCCAACGGGTCGATGAAATGTTGGGCTCGTCGGGAGTCGAAATACCGAGGGGCACCGACACATTCCGAATAACGCTGAAGGTGGATGCCAACGCCGCCCGCGGATCGTCCGTCTGCGGTATCGCATCCACATAGAACGATGCCCGCGCGAATCTGTCAGCGGCACGGTTGGTTCCGGGCAGCATGACGGTTCCGTTGATCTGCTTCCAGTACTCGTTGACGGCGAGTTGCTGATCGAAGATCGGCGAATTGGTCATCACCTGGTACTCACGGCTGTGATGAATCGTCGGGCGTCCACCGACGTACTCGATGATCGCGCTGTCTCCCCCGGCGTCCGAGAGCGACATGTGCAGCGTTGCGAGGCGGTCTTCGCCGGGAACGGCAGCGGTCACTACCGTGAACGGTTCCGACGCGAGTACTTCGACCGCTTCCTGAACTGTCGCAAAGCGATCCAGGACGTATTGCGCCCACGCCGCGATCGACAATCCCGGGGTCGAACCGTCATACGTCGGGTACTCGGACTCGACCAACCACAAAAGATTGGCAGACAGCCCAGCCTCGTTGACCCCGTCGGTCGTGCACATGTCGTAGGCCGTCGCGACAACACTTCCGTATTTCGACGTCCACTGTATCGAGTTCGGACCTGCACAGCCCTCTCTGGTCATGCCGCGCGGGAATGCCCAGAGGTTTGTTCCGAGGTCGACCTTCCAATCCATCGATCGAGCAGTGATCACAGTGTCGTTGGGCCCCAAGTAGACCAAGCGTGTACACATCGAAAGCTATCCCTTCGTTACGGCGTGACGATATTGAAACTGGGATCGAAGGTATCGAGCAACCCTCCCAGCGTCTCGAGCGCTGATTCGTCTCCGTCGAGCGAAATCTGCCCGGCCTTGGCCAGTTCGGCGGCCGCGCCCGGTTGCAGAAGCGCTCCCACGAGCGCCGCCTTCGGGCCCGAGACCGTCAGTTGTGTGTTCGGTGACGCACCCTTACGTGCATTGAGGACACCGCGCTTGACCCACGCAGTCCATGCCTCGTCGCCGCGATCGGTGAACACGAAATCGATCCGCAGTTCCGCGTCGGTGGCCTTGTCGCCGATGAGATGTATTGCAACGAAGTCGAAGAGGATGTCGATGGGCATCGCGAGGACACTGTCCTGACTTGCCGTGACGTACGGGGCAGGCTGGGCGCCCTCGCGTAGTTCCAATGCGGCCGAGAGATAGATCCCACGCCACTGCGGCCCTTCGGCTTGATAGCCCATCTGCTCGTAGACGTCGGCTTGCAGGTTCCTCGCTTCGGCGTTCTCCGGTTGCGCGAACACCAACTTGTGCAGGATCTCTGCCGCCCATCGGTAGTCCGCGGCGTCGAATGCCCGCTTACCCTCGTCCAGGATCTTCTGCGCGCCAAGGAGATCGACGAACCTCTTCGCCGATTCGACCGGCGGATGAGGATGAAGCGACACCGGATCGCCGTCCCACATTCCCAGTTCCTTGGTGTACACGGCGCGAACGTCGTGGTGCAGAGTGCCGTGATATCCGCGGTTGTACCACTTGCGCCCGAGTTCGTCCGGTAGTTCGATCACCTCGGCAGCTTCGAGCGGCGTGTACCCCTTGTTCGCGAGACGGAGTGCCTGGTCGTGAATGTACTTGTAAGTGTCCCTTTGCGATTCGATGAACGGCACCAGGTTCTCGTTACCCCACACCGGCCACGTGTGCGGTCCGTAGTGAACAGCCGCGTCGTCTCCCCACCGTTCGAGAGTCTCGTCCAGATACCGCGCGAAGTTCCGAGCGTCGCGAGTGCGCGCACCTCTTAAGGTCTGGATGTTGTGGAGCGAATGATTGGCGTTCTCCGCACAGGTCAGCGCGGCGAGTTCGGGGATCCAGATGTGCATTTCCTCCGGGGCCTCGGTATCCGGCGCGTAGAGGAACTCGAATTCCAGACCGGCTATCTCACGCTTCGTTCCGGTCTCCGTGATGCTGTCAGTGGGGGAAATATACGAGACAAGTGGACCTTTCGTGCTGATCGTGCCGATGCCGCAGGTAACCATCCCTTTGGCATCGAGATCGAGCAATCCACCGAAGGCGTAGAAGGACCGTCTCGCCATGGCATTTCCGGCGACGACGTTTTCCCCGATCGCGAACTTGTCGAACGACGCGATCGTGCCCGGTGCGATGATCGGAACTCGCCCGGACGTCACGTCGTCCAGATCGACGATCCCTTTGACTCCGCCGTAGTGGTCGATGTGGGTGTGCGTGTAGATGATCGCCGAAACTGGCTTGTCGCTGACGTGCTCACGAATCATCTTCATACCCTGGCGCGCCGATTCGACCCCCGCCATACAGTCGATGACGATCAGTCCCTCGCCACCTTCGACAACCGTCAAATTTGCCAGGTCGTTGTTCCGTACCTGGTAAAGGCGATCCGTCACCTGATACAGACCACCTCGGCGCATCAGTTGTCCTTGACGCCACAGGCTCGGATTGACTGTCTCCGGCGCGGCAACATCGTCACCGAGGTATGCCATCGCATCGGGATCGAAGACCGTATGCCCGTCATCGGCGACAACCTTGCCCGGCAACGGAGCGATCAATCCTCGATCCGCGTCGGCAAAATCCTGCCGGTCGTCCATGGCATACCGTGCGACTGCCTCGCGATTCGCCGTGACTGTGGCCGGTGTTGCGTCCTTAGGTGTCTGGCACATGGCACTCCCCGCTCGGATACGACGATCTGATACCCCATCATCTGTATCGGTTGGGCACGCGCTTGGAATCACCCGCGCAGGGTGAAGCTCGCACGAACACGCGAGGTGATCAGCCGGGGAGTTCCTCGGAATTCCGAGATGCGAGTGCAATCACCAGGACCGCGATCCCACATCCGGCAACCAGGATCCATCCCGACCTCGATGCCTGCGCGACATCCACCGATGCACTGCCGCCGATAATGCCACCGGCCAGCGCAACACCGAGAGCAGCACCGAATTGGCGTGCACTGGAGGTTATTCCACCAGCAAGCCCCGCCTGCGATCTCGGCAACCCGTTGACGGCGGTGTTGGTGATCGGGGCATTCGAGAACCCGAATCCGATACCGAGGAACAGGTAAGCGGCCAAGAGCATCGGAATCGCCGTATTGTTGTCGAGCGAGACCAGGCACAGCCCACCGAGTGTCGTGAAGCTACCAGCAATGAGAAGCGGCCGCCGCGGGCCGAAGCGTCCGACGAGTATTCCGGACAACGGCGCGCAGACCGTTGCCGCAACAGCCATCGGAAGGGTGATCGCGCCGGCCAGTGCCGGACTCATTCCGCGGGAGTGCTGCAAGTAGAACGTGCCGAGCAGTAGCGTCGCGTTCAACGCTACGAACACCACGACAGCGCCGACCACAGCCGACGAGAACGGTCTGCGGCGGAAGAGTGCGAGATCCATCAGTGGCTCGCGCTTGCGTGATTCGACGCGGATGAATGCGGCCAACGCTGCAGCAACAACGACATACCCTGCCGTCGCCGCGGCAGAGAACCATCCGATTCGCGGACCCTCGATCAGAAGGGCAACCGCCCCGCCGACAAGAATCACCAGTAGCAACTGACCGGGAAGATCGAGTCGTCGCGACTGCTGCGCTCGGGACTCCGGAACAAACACAGCAGTCAAGACGAGCACGGCCAAGATCACCGGCACGTTGATCCAGAAAACCGATCGCCAGCCGAAACTTTCGATGAGCACGCCGCCGACGATCGGCCCTGCCGCCATACTCAGGCCGAAGACCGCGGCCCACACCCCGATTGCCTTGGCCCGCTCCTTCGGGTCGGTCATCACGTTGACGACGATCGCCAAGGCAACCGGACTGAGCATCGACCCGCCGACGCCTTGGACGATCCGCGCCGCGATCAACATCTCGACGGACGGAGCGAGCGCGCAGGCAATCGACGCCACCCCGAAGACGACGAGCCCGATCTGAAAGACTCGTCTCCTGCCGAAACGATCGGCCACTGCTCCGGACGAGATCAGCAAGCTCGCCAGGACGAGTGTGTATGCGTTGACGACCCATTCCAGACCACGGGTTCCGACGCGAAATCCCTCACCGATCGTCGGCAGGGCCACGTTGACGATGGTGGTGTCCAACCCGACGACGAACAGGCTCGTGCAGCAGATCGCCAGGATGCCCCATCGCCGCCCTGCATCGAGTCCGATCACTTGCGGTTCGATCCCGCTCGAAGGTTTCATGGTCGGACTCCATCTCTCGAAGTGCTCTGCCGTACTCGACTGTCGAAAGGATCGTTGCTCTCCAGCGTCCGAAGTTGGTAAGAATTTTGCGGAAACTGCAAAGATGGACGGCATGGATGCTGAATTCGAGCAGTTGATCACCGATATCGGACCGAGACTGCGCACGCTCCGACGCGATCGCGGATTGACCCTCGAGGGCCTGTCCGAAGCCACCGGCATCTCTGTCAGCGCACTCTCACGCCTCGAATCGGGGAAGCGTCGTCCCACCCTCGATCTGCTGTTGCCGCTTGCCCGAGCGCACCGGGTCGCGCTGGACCAACTCGTCGGCGCCCCCGCTACGGGCGATCCTCGGGTCCATCTCACCCCGAGCCGACGCAAGAACGGCAGTGCCGTCGTTCCGTTGACGCGCTATCCCGGCCGCGTGCAGGTCTTCAAGCAGGTGATCGGTCCGCGTCCACCGAAGCTGGTCACCCACGCCGGCTACGAATGGCTCTACGTCCTCGCCGGGGATCTGCGTCTCATCCTGGGGGCGAACGAGGTTCTCCTACACCCCGGGGAAGTCGCGGAGTTCGACACTGCCGAGCCCCACTGGTTCGGGCCTGCCGATGAACAGGTGGTGGAAATCTTGCATCTTTTCGGCCCGCAAGGCGAGAAGGCACATGTGCGCACGAAGGCAAAAACTACTACTGCACAAGACCTGGTTCCCGAAAGTTAGTTCACTGCATGCGTTTTCAATCGGTTCGACAGTGTGTGAGCGTGCTCGAGGAGCAGCGTTCCCAACTCGGCATGACGCGCGGGCCGGAAGCGTGTTTCCACTCCGGTCAGGCTCAGCGCCCAGGCCGGGCGACCGTTGCGATCGAACACCGCGGCACCCATCCCCCAGCTTCCCTCGACGATGAGGGCTGGATTGACCGCGTACCCGGTGACACGCGTCGACTCGATTCGCTCTCGAATCGATGTCTCACTGTGGATCTCACCCCACTCCGAATCCAGATTCACCCGGGCGAAATAGTCGTCGACGTCCCGCGCCGGTAGGTGGCTCAAGATGGCAAGCCCCGCCGACGCGACCCCCAACGGGAAACGCTTCCCCTCGTGCAGCACGTGAGATCGCAGTGGAAAACTGCCTTCCTGACTCAGGATGCAGACGGTCTCGTCACCTCGGCGTGCCGACAAGAAGGCGCTCTCCCCCGTAACCCGGGCAAGTTCGTCGACGACGTCGCGAGCCCGGTCGGTGATGTCGTACCGATTTCCGGCCGCCGCCCCCAGGAGGTACAACTCCGGGCCGAGAGACCATCGACCGGTTCGTGCGTCACGGTCGACCAGTCCTTCGGCAGCCAGGGACGTGAGCAGTCGGTGCGCAGTGGGCCGAGCGAGGCCGGTGACCTTGCCCAATTCCGTGGTGGAAGTGCCCGTTGGTTCGGACGCGCCGAGGGCTCGCAGAAGTGCAGCCACCCGCGCGACCATGGCCGGCGATTGCCCGTGAGTTGGCATGCAGCCATCCTAGCGTCCATTCAATGAACGAAATTCCTTCATACGATCAGTAGTCGATCAGTTCTCGGTTGATGTTCGAGATTCCTTGAACCTGTGAACTGGAGATAGTTCACTGGATATCGAAGTGAGTGAGTGTCTACTCAATGAACGCTTGGCAGGGAGAGAACATGACAGCAAAGGTGTACGAGTCCGCAGCGGAGGCGGTCGCCGACATCGTCGACGGCGCAACGCTGGCCGTCGGCGGATTCGGCTTGTGCGGCATCCCCGACGTGTTGATCGACGCGATCGCAGCTACGAGTGCAACCGACCTCGAGGTGTTCTCCAACAACTGCGGCGTCGACGATCACGGTCTCGGAATCTTGCTGAGCGCCGGACGTATCCGACGGGTGACCGCGTCGTACGTCGGTGAGAACAAGGAGTTCGCCCGGCAGTACCTGGCCGGCGAACTCGAAGTGGAACTGACGCCGCAGGGCACGCTCGCCGAGCGTCTGCGCGCCGGCGGAACCGGAATCCCCGCATTCTTCACACCGGCCGGAGTGGGTAGCCCCATCTCCGACGGCGGAATGCCATGGCGCTACGACGCCGACGGCTCGATCGCTATTGCATCGCCTCCGAAGGAGACTCGTGTCTTCGGAACCAAGCGTTACGTAATGGAAGAGGCGATCAACGCCGACTACGCACTCGTGCACGCTGTTCTCGGAGACACCGACGGCAACCTCGTGTTCGACAAGACCGCGATGAACTTCAACCCGCTCGCCGCGATGGCGGGACGGGTCACCATCGCGCAGGTGGAACGTCTGGTCGAGCCCGGTGAAATCGACCCGGCATCGGTGCACCTGCCCGGAGTCTTCGTGCAGAGAATTGTGCACACCGGCCCTCAGAACAAGCGAATCGAAAAGCGAACCGTCAGCGCTTCGGAAGGAACCTCACGATGACCGCACCAGTGACAGTGACGGGTTGGACGCGCCAGCAGATGGCAGCGCGGGCGGCTGCAGAGATGATCGACGGGGAGTACGTCAATCTCGGAATCGGCCTTCCCACACTGATTCCCGGATACCTGGGCTCGGACGTTCGTGTGGTCCTGCACTCGGAGAACGGAATTCTCGGCACCGGACCGTATCCCACCGAGGACAAGGTCGATCCTGACCTCATCAACGCCGGCAAAGAGACCGTGACCGTCAACCCCGGTGCGGCATATTTTGATTCGGCCCTCTCGTTCGGGATGATCCGCGGCGGCCACATCGACACCGCAGTCCTCGGCGGTATGCAGGTGTCGAAGACGGGTGACCTCGCAAACTGGATGGTCCCCGGCAAGATGGTCAAGGGCATGGGCGGCGCAATGGACCTCGTCCACGGTGCCCGGCGTGTCATCGTCGTCATGGAGCACAACGACCGCGACGGCAACCCCAAGATCGTCGACGCGTGCACCCTGCCCCTGACCGGCCAGGGCGTGGTGAATCGGATCATCACCAACCTCGCCGTCATCGACGTGAGCGAAGAAGGTCCACTCGTCCTGCGTGAACTCGCCCCCGATGTCAGCGTCGAAGACGTAGTCGCCGCAACCGGCACCGAACTGAAAGTTGAACTGGCATGACCGACACGACCACTGTGATTGTTGCGGGAGCTCGTACCCCGATGGGTCGACTCCTCGGATCGTTGAAAGACCTCTCCGGGTCCGACCTCGGCGGCATCGCCATCAAAGGCGCCCTCGACAAGTCCGGAGTCGCACCCGAACAAGTCGACTACGTCATCATGGGACAGGTCCTCACCGCCGGCGCCGGCCAGATGCCCGCCCGCCAAGCCGCCGTCGCCGCCGGCATCCCCATGAACGTCCCCGCCCTGAGCATCAACAAAGTGTGCCTCTCCGGCATCGACGCCATCGCCCTCGCCGACCAACTCATCCGCGCCGGCGAATTCGACATCGTCGTCGCCGGCGGGCAGGAATCGATGTCCCGCGCACCCCACATGCTCGAAAAAAGCCGCGAAGGCTTCAAATACGGCGACGTCACCCTCCGCGACCACATGGCCTACGACGGCCTCCACGACATCTTCACCGACCAGGCCATGGGCCTGCTCACCGAACAGGTCAACCAACAAGAAACCGCCCACATCACCCGCGCCGAGCAGGACGCCTTCGCCGCCGCCTCACACCAGAACGCGGCCCGCGCCTGGAAAGACGGCCTCTTCGACAACGAAGTCGTCCCCGTCTCCATCCCCCAACGCAAGGGCGAGCCCATCGTCTTCGCCCAGGACGAAGGCATCCGCGCCGACACCACCACCGAATCCCTCGGCAAACTGCGTCCCGCGTTCAGCAAGGACGGCACCATCACCGCCGGCTCCGCCTCCCCGATCTCCGACGGCGCCGCCGCCGTGATCGTGATGAGCAAAACCAAAGCCGAAGAACTCGGCCTGACCTGGATCGCGGAAATCGGCGCCCACGGCGTCGTCGCCGGACCCGACTCCACCCTCCAGTCCCAACCCGCCCGGGCCATCGCCAAAGCCTGCGCGAAGGAAGGCATCGACCCCACCGACCTCGACCTCGTCGAAATCAACGAAGCATTCGCCGCCGTCGGGATCGCCTCCACCCGCGAACTCGGCCTCGACCCCGCCAAGGTCAACGTCAACGGCGGCGCCATCGCCGTCGGCCACCCCCTCGGCATGTCCGGCGCCCGCATCGCCCTGCACCTCGCCCTCGAACTGCAACGCCGCGGCGGCGGCATCGGCGCAGCCGCACTCTGCGGCGGCGGCGGACAAGGCGACGCACTCATCGTCCGCGTCCCCAAGGCGTAATTACTTCCTGCTCACCAGACAGGTCGCCGAGCCCTCATCATGCTCGGCGACCTGTCTGTTTCGTGCCGGAGGTTATTGGTGATCGAGCGTCGTCGAGCGGTTACGCAGCAACGTCTCGATCTCCGATCGCCGGTACCTCCGATGCCCGCCAAGCGTTCTCAGAGTGCCGACTTTGCCCTCCCTCGCCCATCTGGACACCGTGGTCCTGTCGACGTGGAACAGTGCTGCAACCTGTTTGGTCGTCAGCCACTCGTCGACAGGTGCTGTGTGCTCTTCTTCTCGGCTCATTGGCAGTCATTCGTAGCTGCCGACCGAAGGGATGGGTCCGACGATGAATTGGCAACCCCTGGCGTGCTGTGAAAGACTCGCTGCAAAACTTTACTATTCCTTGGGGAAATAATGTCGAAGTCGGTAACTCTGATCCGTTCCACGTCACTCTCTTCGGTGGCTGAATATGCCTATGCAGCAACGGCTCCCGCCGATGCACGGCTGATCTTCCTGGCCGGATCCTGCCCGTTGAACGAGGACGGCTCCACTGCCGCCATCGGTGACTACGCAGGACAGGCAGCCAAGGCCGTCGACAACTTGAGAACAGCTCTCTCGGACGCGGGCGCGTCCATCACCGACGTGATCAACACCCGCGTTCTGGTGGCGTCGAGCAAGCAAGCCGACCTGGTTGCGGCGTGGGAGGTAGTCCGCGACGCGTTCGGTGATCACGACGCCCCGAGCACTCTGATGGGTGTGACCGTTCTCGGTTACGACGATCAACTGGTCGAGATCGAGGCAATCGCGGCCGTCGTCGACTGAACTCGAACCGAACCGGGCGTTCCTACCGAGGATCTTCATGAGCAAGGGCCCGGTAGCCCTTTGCCCCCGCGCGATCCACTGCGGCTCGCACAACAGCGAAGATGGCTCCCTGCAGGGCTGCGGCGATCAGGACTTCCTTGCTCGACCTGCTCAAGTCTTTGGGCTCGGGCGCATTCTTGTCGTCACCGATGCGCTTCCACACCTGCTGGAAGACAGCGCCGGCCAAGATGCCGCCCAGAACGCTGGTCGCCAGTGAGAGTGGCTTGTACATCGCTTTCGATACTGCGCTCATTGCGCGGATCCTCCGTGGTTCGATACGTACCGCCTGAGCGGCTGACCGACTCTCACTACCCAGCAGGCGAGGTGTCGAAACATTGCACCGGCAAGGCACGAAGACGACTGTCGCACGTTGTGTTCCACGGGTTTGCCACTTCTCGAGCCGGGTAGGATCGTCTTAGCGAAAGAAGGTTGTGTAAGTCATGGAAAACTACAGAATCGAACTACCGGACGGTACAACGGTGATGGAAGATTTCGTCTCGGATCGCGCCGCAATCGCATACGCGGTCGATCTGAATCACGGTTGTAGCGAGAAAGTCTCGGTATTCCGTATCACCGCCGAGGGAGAAACCATCCCGACTCGGATGTGCCCCAAACCGAATCCTGGTTCTCGGCGTCGCGCGCGAAGCGTCCGATAGAAGCCGGTCAAGAAGCGTCGAGGCGCGGAAAGAGCGTCTCCCTTGCAAGCAGCAGCAAGGCCGCAGCGACCGGAATCGCCAGCAACGCACCGACAATACCGAGCAACGCTCCACCCAACAGAACCGCGACAACGGTCACCAGTGCCGGGACCGCCACCGTCTTCCCGATGATCTTCGGAACGAGCAGGTAGTCCTCGAGCAGACGTAACGCAATGAAGAACGCAACTGTCGCCAATGCCGTTGGGACAGAGACTGTCAGGGAGACCAGGGCGACGACAACCCCTGCGATCGTGGAACCGACTATCGGGATCAGATCGAGCAGAGCGACCAGCAGCGCCAGGATCAACGGATACGGCACGTCGAAGATCAACAACCACGCGAAGGTGCACACTGCGGTGATCACGGAGATCAGAACATTGCCGAGGACGTACCCACCCACACCTGCCAGTATCTGATCACCGATGGCGATTGCTCGTGGCCGCCGCGAATGTGGCACCAGCCGATACAGATTCGTGCGGATTCGTGGGTAGTCGATCAAGAAGTACGTCGTCAGTACAGCAACGATTCCAGCGTCGGCGACTGCGCTGAACACCGCCCGCCCCGCTCCGAGCAAACCCGTCGCGAGCGCAGACCCCGAACCGTCCAGTTGGGTGGTGAGGTGCTCCTCGAGGTGATACTTCTCGTCGAGGTCGCTGACGATCGGATACCGGTCACGAATGTGTGTCAGAAGTTCGGGAGCGTGTGATGCGAACTGACGTCCCTGCTCGACCAGCGGGGTGATCGCAGCAACCAGAAACAGCGCCAACATCACTGCAATTCCGAGGAGTACCACAGTGACTGCGATCCAGCGTCGGAAATGTCTCCGCTCCAGCCAGACGATCATCGGTTCGATGCCCACCGCGAGAAACAGCGCGACCACGATCAGGATCAGCATGCCTCGCGCCGCCAGGAGCACTTCGATCACCGCGTACGTCACGGCAACACCGGCCGCCGCGCTCAGACCGATGAAGAACGGTGAACGACGATCGAATCTCGGCCCCGGTTCGCCCAGCGGCCGGACGGGAGTCGCCAATGCTGCGGCTTCACGTTCGGCTTCCGCCATCGGATCTGCCGCTTTGACTTCACTGTCGGAGTCCGGTGAGGTGTCCGCGGAACTGGGATCCATTCAAGCCACCTCACGATCCGCGCGACTTCCCGGCACGGGAGTGAGTACCCGTGCCGTGGCCGGATCAACCTCGAGGCTTCTCCGCTCCGCTTCGGGTCAGCGCGAGACCGGTTCCTACCACTCCGATGATCGACACAGCGATGGCGATGCTGGGCCAACCGTCGCTCTGCCAGTAGACGTCGTCGAGAGTGATCAGTAACGCAGCCTCGTCGACGATGAGCCCGAGTGCGATGCCCAACGCGATGCCCATCCATGTTCTTGCGCGAGGGCTTCGGTCTACGAGTCCGAAGATCGCCACCCCGGCCAACAGCAGAATTCCCCATAAATAGTGATGCAGATGAGTGCCACCGGCGCTGATGTCGCCGACGTCTCTGGTGTCGATCTGGATCAACCACGTCACCAGACGTGCTCCGCCGAACGTCAACGTGAAGGCCACCCACGCCAACACCAAACCGCGGCGCGATTCGTCAACCTGATTCCATCTGCGAGGGAATCTGAATCGCTCGGCAGATTTCTCTTCGTCATGGTCTCGAGAAAGCATCCTTCATGTTTACCCGATGCCGCTCAGATCGATAATTTGGGGTAGAGAGACCGAAAACCAGTTGGAGCACAAAAAGCGGTACCCGATCTCCGAAGAGATCGAGTACCGCCTTCTCAGCTACTCGCGCAGTATTGATCAATACCAGACTTTTCGTCCGCCCACTGCGCGCCCGGTAGCACCGAGGATGGACAAAACTGCACCTACGACGACCAAGATGATGCCGACGGTGGTCAGAATGCTCAACCCCGTGAAAAAGCCGATCAACGCCAGAATAATGCCGAGAACAATCATGTGAGAACCTCATCCGGTATGCGTATCAAAATGATCTACTCAACTGACGCTACTACAGAAACTTCACAATCGATAAATCCGATAAATACATTCATAAATGCGAAACTCGTATTACTACCCAATAGTGTCACCGTTAAAACATCAGCCTTTCTCTTATCTCTACGTCACAGTTCCACGTCCTCGATCTTCGCCTCGACCGCCGGCGTGATGTGGCTCAACACGCAGCACCAACGACCGTCTCGCCGCGCGAACACGTCGGTGGTCCACTCGTCGGCGTCGTATTGTCTGCCGCCGTAGTGCGCGGTATTGACGATCCGCGTAGTGAACAGTGCGACGTCACCGAAGAAACGCACGCGAGCGCTCCCGACGCGGTCCATCGCCGAATGAGTCAAGTCGCCCGAGGCCACGAAGCCCAGGAACTCCGCTTTGGTCGACACTCCGGATTCCGAGACGATCACCCAGTCGTCTGCCATGAAATCGCCGATCCGTTCGGCGTCGTTCGAGCACATCGCGACGTTCCACTCGTCTGCGACAGCGACCAATGCCGCACTCTCCTGATCCGACATGTCTTCTCCCTCTACCGTCGTCACCCTCGGCGGGTGATGCCCCGACGGCAGGGTTCCCGCAGGGTGGACTTCGAACCGACGTGCACGACGAGAGGGCAGAGATGACAGACACCAGTCGCACCGAGCTTGCAGCTCAGGCGTATATCTACGGATTTCCCCTCGTTTTCAATCTCGACCAGGTCCATCGGTATGTTCACAACGGTGTCGGAGCGAACCCCGCCGCACCTTTCAACACCTTCAGCCACGCCCGCACACTGGCCGGGCCGGCAGACACTTTCGTCACGATCAACAACGACACCGTGTATTCCATGGCGCAGATCGATCTCTCTGTCGGCCCCGTTTCGCTGCACGTCCCCGATACCGATGGCCGTTACTACGTCCTCCAGTTCGTGGACGCCTGGACAAATAATTTCGCTTACGTCGGGCATCGGGCCACCGGCACGAAGAGCGGAGACTTCCTTCTCGTCCCACCCACCTGGACGGGAACCCCGGCGGACCAGACCACGGTGATCAGATTTCCCACGAACATTGCGTCGATCGTGGGCCGGTGGGCATGCGGTGGCGACGACGACCTCCCTGCGGTGCACGCCTTGCAGGACGCCACCACACTGACCGTCGTCGACTCCACCGGAAACTCGGCGGGTCTCCCAGTGCCCGAACCCGGGGTAAGCCAGGACCTCCTGTTCCTCGAGAAACTCCGCATCTGGTCACAGGCGTTTCCGCCGGCCCCACGCGATCGAGAACTCCAGGATTCCTTCTCCCCGATCGGAATCGACGAGCCCGGGGCCTCTCCCTATAGCTCACACTCTGCCGCTTCACTCTCTGCCGACGAGGCAGCCGCGTTGGCTGACGGATTGACGATCGGTGAGAAGAACCTGCTCGAGGCCCTCACCAAAGGCTCCAGCCCCGAAGTCAACGGATGGAAGCTCACATTCCACGCCTTCGACTACAACCTCGACTACTTCGAGGTCGGCACAATCGACGATCCACAATTCAAGATCGCCGATCCCAAGTTGCGCATCGTCGAACGCGCCGCGGCTGCCAAGGGCGGGCTGTGGGGCAACCACCCTTACGAAGCGGCGTACATCATGACCTACGTCGACGATCAGGGCGAGCAGTTGAACGGAAACCAGACCTACACAATAAGACTCGACCCCACTCCGCCGGTGAGCGCCTTCTGGTCGCTGACGATGTACTCGGTGCCGGACTTCTTCCTCGTGGCGAACCCCGTCGACCGATACTCGATCGGCGACCGCACTCCAGGAATCGTCCACGACGCCGACGGTGCGTTGACGATCACGATCAGCCACGAGGAGCCGAAAGATCCCACGGCGAAGGCAAACTGGCTGCCCGCACCGCGCGGGGATTTCCGACCGGTACTGAGAATGTACGAACCTTCGCCCGCCGTGCTCGATCAGTCCTACGTCGTCCCCGCCATCACTCGCTCGCAAGAATGACGGCTCGCGTCTGACGGCCTGCCTGTGCGGGCCGTCAGACGGACGCAGAATCAGGCGTGCGTGCCGCCGTCGATCCGGATCTCCGTGCCCGTGATGAAGGCACCATCGTCGGATGCCAACATCGCGATAACTCCCGCAACACTTTCCGGCCCGGCCATGGGGGCACCACCGGACTCCAGATCAGTGCTCAGAATCGGTGACAACTTGCCGAAGAGTGACCAGTCGGTGTCTTCCGGCAAGTACGACGCCGTAGTATCGGTGATCCCGCTCTTCACACTGCCCGGAGCCACCGCGACGGCACGCAGACCCTGCTTGCCGTATTCGAGAGCCAGTGCGTGAGTGAAGGACTGGATTCCTCCCTTACTTGCGGCATACGCGGCCATGTACGGGTGCGCGAAGGCAGCGGAGGTGGAACTGAAATTCACCACGACTGCGTTGCCGGTGGCAAGGAGAGCCGGCAGTGCCTGGCGCGTGACGAGGAAAGTGCCCGTCAAATTCACGGAGAGCACCTGATTCCACAGGTCCAGCGAGGTCTCGTGGGTGTGCCCACCACGCAGTATCCCGGCGGCGTTGACCAGTACGTCCAATTCCCCGAGAGACGAAATCGCCTGACCCACAACCTTGATGACGGAACCCTCGTCACCGATATCGACGACGACGGTGTCGAGGCGATCCTCCGTCGAAGCATGTTCTGCCGATTTCCGGGTGTTCGCCAAACCCTGCTCGGAGATGTCGGCAGCGACCACGCGGCCACCTTCGGCGAGCAACCGCAGCGCGGTGGCCTGCCCGATTCCAGATCCTGCGCCGGTGACGAGAATACGACGACCTTCGAAACGATTCATTGCTGTGTACCTTTCACGAAAACGAGTTGGCTGGCATTCCAGGCTCGGTGGCGCCGACACTCACAACTCACCCGCGAGCAACTTCAGGTACGGGAAATGCGCAGCACTGCAACAGGTGTGGCACTGCGAAATCTCGGCGAGGCAATGCTCGCCGAAGTGGCGAATGTCAGACGGATCCGGCCGGTGCGGCCAAGGCTCTTTCGATCCAGACAAGACCGGACGGGCGGCGGTCGATCGCCTTACGCCCACGTCGGAAAGTCGCTACGCCGAATCGGGCCGTGCGCAGTGCACGGCCGGAAGCGAGAGAACAGCGGCGTATGGACATCACAGGCACGGTAGCAGCGCCGGCACCACTCGCTCAACCGCGTCGTTTCGAGACCCGAATCATTCAGGTAATCAGATGTCACTTCTGGACAACTCGCTCGACTTAGGCAGCACTAACCTGGCGGCATCCCGAAAACCCGATCCAGGAGCACAGTCGATGACACATGCAGACGCCTCGCGCACAACAACTCCCCCGACGACCGTCCTACGGACCGCTGACCACAATCGCGGACTCAACGACGTTCTCGCGATCGTCGAAGCGATGGAGCGACCGAGCGATCACCTGCTGCGGATCACAGCTCGTTTGACGGAGTCGACCGACGATCCGACCTGGTCACGCCCGAATGTGACCGTACGCATGAATCTCGGGCCGGCCTTCGACGACGCTTCGCGCGTGTACACGGTGCGTTCCTACGATTCAGCGAGCGGATCGATCGTCGTCGATGTGGTCCTGCACGGACAGACCAGTCCGATGATGAGGTGGGCAGCAGCGTTGGCCGTCGGTGACACCTTCGGCCTCACCGGTCCGCGGCCACACTTCTTGATCCCTGATGTTCCTGGTCGACGTATCGCACTTTTTCTGGACGGCACCGCAATACCCGCATTGCACTCGATCATCGAGCAGTTACCTACCGACGTCGTCGGAATCGGCTGGGTCACAACAGATGACGAGGTCGCCTTCGCCGAACTGCCCGCCCTCCCCGGCCTGGAGCTTCACCGCGTGAGCGCAGATCCGACCGAGCCCGACGGCCCACTGGCGGTACGAGCACGCGAGCTCGCCAATCCCGCGAGCTACGTCGTGTGGGGCGCCGGTGAACGCAACGAGATGCGCGCAATCCGGAAGCACTTTCGATCGACCGTCGGACTCGACAAAAACGACGTCGCGATATTCGGATATTGGAAGGAGGGCGTCAGCAACACCGAAATCGACCTCCGTCGACGCGAGAACTACGAGCGCATCCTCGCCGACGGCGGAACCCTCACCGACATCGACGACCTGGCCATCGAGATCTGATTGCCTCACACCAGCCGACCTGACCGGCGGTGCACTGCGGTGATAAGTTCCTCTGTGCCAGCGGACCTCCACACAGGGGGTCAGGGAATCCGGTGTGAATCCGGAACTGACGCGCAGCGGTGAGGGTGACCGCCCGGGCTTACGCCACTGGATGAGAATCTGGGAAGGCGCTCGGGTGGGGCGATCTCGAGTCCGAATACCGGCTGGCAGCAGGGGTCAACAGGCGCCTGTTCACACGGTAACGGGCTCCGCGAACGAGCCCCTGCGAGAACGAGATTCCATGCGTCTGTCCAGACTTCGCCTACCCGCCGCCGCCGTCGCTGCCCTGTTGAGCGCGTCGTTGGTTGCCTGCTCCTCCGACGACAGTGCTGCCCGACTATCCAACTCTTCCGAACAATCGCGCGTGACAGTCCAGAACTGTGGCCGAGACGTCACGGTGGAGCGACCGATCGAACGGGCAATCGCGGTAAATCAACCTGCAGCAGAGATGCTGTTCGCGCTGGGAGTGCAGGACCGGATGGCCGGGTACGCCATGAGCGATGACGATGTCCTCCCAGAACTGCGCGAGGCGCGTGGTCAGGTCCAGGCGTTCGACACCGAGTTCCCGTCATTCGAAAGTGTCCTCGAACGCGAACCGGACATGGTCTACACGACGTTCAACTACACGTTCACCTCGGAGGGCATCGCCGACCGGATCAAGTTCACCGACCTCGGTGTCGCGACATATCAGTCACCCAGCGAGTGCACCGGTCAGGATGCCGAGCAGAGCAAGGCCCTCACGCTCGACGACTTGTACGACGAAATCGACGACGTGGCAACACTGTTCGATGTCAAGAACAAAGGTGTCGAGCTCACCGAGAATTTGAAGGATCGCGCGGCCACCGCCACGGCGGCACTGGGAGCTGAGAACGTGACGCTGGCGTGGTGGTACGCAGCCACGAAGACTCCGTACTTCGCCGGGTGCTGCGGTGCACCGGGAATCATGACCGACGCGGTGGGTGCGAAGAACGCCTTCGACGACAACAAGCAGTACTGGCCCGAAATCGGTTGGGAGAGTGTCCTCGATCGAGACCCGACCGTGCTGGTGCTCGCAGATCTCGACCGCGGTGGAGACGGCGACAGTGCCGCAGACAAGATCGCGTTCCTCGAATCGGACCCGGTCGCCAGCAAGCTCACCGCAGTGAAGAACAAGCGTTACATCATCCTCGAAGGAACGACGATGGATCCCTCGATCCGCAATGTCGGTGGCATCGAACAGCTCTCCGACGGGCTGCGCCAGTTGGGTGTGGTCTAGATGTCCGCGGAGATCTGTGAACTGGTGCGCCAGTGGGACGACCAGCAGGCGGCATACATCGCCGACCGTGAGAAGCGCTTCGACGTGATTCTCGACGTTCTCGAATTGCAGCACGCGCACACCCCGTTCACGGTTGTCGACCTGGCCTGCGGGCCGGGTTCACTGAGCGCCCGAATTCTCGAGAAGTTCGAGCATGCGAGCGTTGTGGGGATCGACTACGACCCGATGCTGCTGGAGCTCGCCCGCCAGTCGTCGACGCGTTTCGGTGACCGACTGCAGCTGATCGACGCAGATCTGGCGGGAGCCGATTGGCCGAATTCGGTGGCTGCGCCGGTTCAGGCGATAGTGTCGACAACCGCGCTGCACTGGTTGCAACCGCAGCAGCTCGTCGAGGTGTACCGGCAGTGCCGCGAACTGCTGAGTCCGGACGGAGTCCTGCTCAACGGTGATCACTTTCGTTTCGACAGCCGCTTCCCTGTCATCGGGCGATGGGCGAAGGCTCACGACGAGCAGACGCAACGCTCCGCCTTTGCTGCCGGTGCTCCCGAGTGGGAGAGCTGGTGGGAGGAGTTGCGGGCAACTCCCGGCATCGGACCAATGACCGACGAGCGAGAGCGCAGATTCGCCGGACGTGACGCCACTGCGCCCACGGCCGTCGACTTCCAGTTGGCGGCGCTCGCGCAAGCAGGTTTTCGGGAGTCAGGGACGGTCTGGCAGCTGTTCGACGACTACGTGGTCTACGGCGTGAGATGACGACAAGAGTTCGGCTGCGTGACAACCCGACGACCGTCACCCTGCTGTGGATGATCGGTGTTGTCACGCTGGCCGGATCGGCTGCCGTGGCGATCACGTTGGGGCCGGCCGGTCTGTCGGTCGGTGAGGTGGCTTCGATCGTCGTCGGCCATCTCCGCGGTACCGCGGCGGACGTCACCCCTATCCGTGACGGCATCGTCTGGGACCTCCGTCTGCCGCGTACCCTGCTCGCCGCGCTCTGCGGTGCCGGTCTCGGGTTGTGCGGTGCGATCATGCAGTCGCTGCTTCGCAATCCGCTGGCCGATCCGTTTGTCCTCGGTATCTCGTCCGGCGCCTCGACCGGTGCCGTACTGATCGTGATCCTCGGAGTCGGGTCGGGAGTGATCGGCTTGTCGAGCGGCGCCTTCATCGGCGCGGTGATCTCCTTCGCCCTTGTGTTGCTGCTCGCCCATGCGGCCGGCGGCACGCCGGATCGGGTGATCCTGGCCGGTGTCGCCGCGACCCAACTGTTCTCCGCGCTCACCTCGTTCATCGTCATCACCTCGGCCGATCCCGAGCAGACCCGCGGCGTGATGTTCTGGCTCCTGGGCTCACTCGGCGGCGCCGACTGGCTCGACGTCGCACTCTGCGCTGCGGTGGTCGCAGTCGGCCTCGTGGTCTGTCTGACTCACTCCCGCGCACTCGACGCCTTTGCCTTCGGCGAGGACGCGGCGTCGTCGCTGGGGGTGAACGTGTGGCGGGTGCGTGTGACCCTGTTGTTGGCAACAGCCTTGATGACCGCAGTGATCGTGAGCGTCGCAGGCGCCATCGGCTTCGTGGGCCTGGTCCTCCCGCACGCGGCGCGGGCTCTCGTCGGTTCGAACCACCGCCGACTCCTGCCCGCGTCCGCACTGATCGGCTCCATCTTCCTTGTCTGGGTCGACGCTGTGGCACGCACAGCCATTGCGCCGCAGGAACTCCCGGCCGGTGTGGTGACCGCGCTGGTCGGTGTGCCTGCGTTTGCCGTCATCCTCTGGAGACGGAAGGCCAGGCCATGACACTCGAAGCTACCGGCGTCAGTTGGCGGGTCGGCGGGGCGCTCATAGTCGACGACCTCGACGTCTCGCCTACAACCGGAAGTACGGTGGGGCTTCTCGGCCCCAACGGTTCGGGGAAATCGACGCTGCTGAAACTGCTTGCCGGGCACAATCGTCCGACATCCGGTGTCGTGACCCTGGACCGAACCCCGTTGTCCGACTGGAAACGCCGCGACATCGCGCGTCGGATCGCGACCGTTGATCAGCACAGCAACACCGAGATCGATCTGACGGTCGCGGAGGTAGTCGAACTCGGACGCACACCTCACCGCGGACTGTGGGGTGGGCAGTCGGATTCCGATCGCGACGCCGTTCGGGCAGCGATCGAACACACCGACCTCGCCGGCATGCTGGACCGGTCGTGGCACACCCTGTCCGGCGGGGAGCGCCAACGCGTCCAGATCGCGCGCGCCCTCGCTCAGGAACCTCACGAGTTGCTACTCGACGAGCCGACCAATCACCTGGACATCAACCATCAACTCGAATTGCTCGCGCTCGTGCGACGCCTCCCCACCACCACGATCATGGCATTGCACGATCTGAATCTGGCCGCCATGTTCTGCGATTCGATAGTGATGCTGAACCGGGGATCCATCGTTGCCCACGGAAGCCCGACCGAGGTCCTCACCGCTGACCTGATAGCCGAGGTCTACCAGGTCGACGCCGAGGTTCGCCTGGACGGTCCCGGCGGAGTACCTACCGTGCGATACCTTCCGCCTTGCCACATGTAACCGTTCCGAGTGCCAATATGGATACGTGACCCTCGATGATGTCGCCAACGAACTGTACGGGCTCGACCCCGGCGAGTTCGTCGAGGCGCGTACACATCATGTGAAGGCCGCCCGGGAGGACAACGACCGCACATTGGCCGCGGAAATCGGCAAACTTCGGAAGCCGACCACCGTGGGGTGGTTGGTCAATCTCATCTCGCGCGATGCACCAGAGGATCTGGATGCACTTCTCGCGCTTGGCGAATCGCTACGCGACGCTCAACGCCATCTCTCGGGCCCGGACTTGCGACGGCTGACGACACAGAGGCAGCAGGTGGTGCGGAGTCTCGCCCACAAATCCGGTGAGATCGCGGCTTCACGGGGAAAAAGCGTCAGCGAGGATGCTTTACGTGATGTCGCGCAGACCCTCAATGCCGCTCTGGCCGATGAGGAGACTGCCGCGCAGGTTCGACTCGGACGGGTCGTGACCGCGGCGAGTTACAGCGGTTTCGGACCCGCCGGGCTCGCCGTGGTGAATGAGAAATCACCGCAGCACGCCGCGATTGAAGAGCCGACGACTCCGAAGTCGAAAACTCCGGAACCGAAGGCCGAACAAGCCAGAGCAAAAGCAGAATTGAAGGAAGCCACGGCGCAGGCCGACGAGATCCGCCGCCGGGTGAAGTCCGAGACCGCCGAACTCCAGGAAGCCAGAACGACGCTCTCCGACGTCGAACGGCGCGTTGAAGAACTGCGCACCGAACTCGAGCACGCTGAGCAGCAACGGCAGTTCGCACGGAACGCCGAGAAGACCAGTGACGCTGCGGTTCGAGAATCCGAGAAGGAACTCCGTGTTGCTGAGCGTCGCGTCGACAAAGCAGAACAAAACCTCGCCGCAATCAATTCGTAGACATCCTGTTCATTAATCGATAGTCTGCCAATTATCGATCAGGTTGATCATCCTGGGATCCAGCAGTTACGAACAATGCCGTGCCGATGAGGGTTTGGCGTTATCGGCTACTGCCTCGACAGTCTTCGGAGTGTGAACATGGACAGCGACAACACGTCGGAATGGAGTTTCTTACACGGCAAGCGCGTTCTCGACCTCTCTCGCCTTCTGCCCGGCCCGTTTGCGACGACGCTGCTCGCAGATCTGGGCGCCGACGTGGTCAAGGTCGAGAACCCGAAGCGACCTGATCCCACGCGGGCAGCTGGTGAACGGATGGCTTCGTTGAACAGGAACAAGCGATCGATCGCGCTCGATCTCCGTCTCGAATCCGATCGCGAGACGTTCCTTCGACTAGTCGAGACTGCAGATGCAGTGGTCGAGGGGTTCCGGCCACAGGTACTGGCAGGCATGGGACTCGGCTACGACGTACTTCGAAAAGCCAACCCACGCATCGTATTATGTTCGATCACCGGTTACGGGCAGTCCGGACCCTATGCCGACAAGCCGGGGCACGAATTGAACTTCCTCGGCCTTTCCGGCTTTTTCGCAGTTCCCGGGTGCACCGACGGAGTCGTCACCCGCCCTGGTATCCGGGCCGGTGATCTGGTGGGTTCGATGTACGCAGCACTGTCCATCTCGGTTGCTCTCGCCAGCGTGGACAAGCACGGACGCGGACAACACATAGACATTTCCCTCGCCGAGGCTGCAACCGCCTGGTGCGCGCCTTTCGCGCTCATGATCCGCGATATCGAGAACCCTACCGATTCACCGACCGTCCAGGGAGACAACGACATTTTCGAGACGTCCGACGGTTGCTTGCTTTCACTTGCCACTTTCGAAGACAAGTTCTGGATCGAGTTCCGAACAGCATTCAGCGCTGAGTTTCCGGCACTGAACACACTGCGCTACGACGATCGATGGACCCGAACACAGCACAAGGCAGAGTTGCGGGAACTCCTGGTCACCACCTTCGGTACGCACACATACGGGTGGTGGGAAAAATCGTTGACTGCGATCAATGCCCCGTGGGCGCCGGTGTTCACCGACGCCGGACAACTGATGAGCGATCCCCATGTCGTCGCTCGAAACCTGTTCAGCGAGGTCGCGACCGAAAACGGAGAAAGCTGGCCCCAGATGAGATTCCCGGCGCAGTTCAGCTTGGGACTGAACAGTTTTCGACTTCCGACTCCGTACGTGGGCGAGCACACCGAGTCGGTTCTCGACGAAGCCGCCGCGGCAACGGCGAGACGTGACAGCGGCTATCCGGATTTCAATTCGCCGTCGAAACCCGAAGACCAGTAACGTCCCCGCAACGAAAGTTCGAGCAGCATCTCGGTGACTTCTTCCGGCGTCAGCGGTGGCGGGTCGGACTCGAGCCACCACTGCATGACCGCGATCTGTTCACCCACCCATGCCCGCGAGAGTACTTCGATGTCGATTCGCGGAGTAACCCCGAGCGCTTCTGCCCGTGCGGAAAATATCCGCACAGCGGCGACGCTGCGGTCTTCGACGAACTTTCGCAGCGCCTTGCCATCCCCCTCACCACGCAGGATCACACGGTAGACGTCACGTTCCTCAGCGGCATGCCTGAACATCTCGAGCACAGGCTTGCCGGTGAATCCGATCGAAGAGGCGGGAATGAGTGGACCGAGCCGCTCTTGCAGGTCATCGGCCAGATCGGACACGACTTGACCGAGCAAATCGTCTTTGTCGGTGTAGTGACTGTAGAACGTCGCCCGACCCAAATCTGCACGGTCCGTGATGTCTTCGACGGTGATCCCGGCATATCCCCGTTCCAGAACGAGCGAGACCAAGGCATCCCGCAGCAATCGTCGGGTACGCCGGACACGTCTGTCTTCTGGAGGCATTGGGTTCCCTTCCTTCGCACTGTTGTACGAAGCATAGTTCAACATTGACAGGACGATCGAATATAGACAGACTGTCCATTAACATTCGTGATGTCGATTTTCTCTGGAGATGTCCATGAACCTCGGTACTTATCTCGCCCGAAGCGCCAGCTACTACCCCGATCTCGAAGCCCTTGTCTGCGGCGAAGGCCGGTGGACCTACAGCGAGCTCGATACGGCCGCAAACCGTCTCGCGTCCGCTCTCGCAGTGACCGGGACACGGCCCGGACACATGATCGGAACCTTTGCCGGAAACTGCGGGGAACTCGTAGTGACCGAAATGGCCTTGTACAAGGGAGGATTCGTCAGGGTGCCGATCAACGCACGACTGGGCGCCGACGAACTCGGGCATATCCTCGCCGACGCCGATGTGCGTGTCCTCTTCGTCGACCCCGCCCATGCCGAGATGGCGCTGAAGGTCGTCGCCGACGCAGGGCTGAACTGCAGGGTGATCGACTACAGCACTTCGACTCCCGGCGCGGACAGTTATCACGAACTGACGACAAGGGGCAGCGAAGACAACGTCGAGGTGGACGTCGACATTGACGCCCCGGCTGTCCTCAACTACACATCCGGGTCCACCGGCAAGCTCAAGGCTGCGGTCCAGAGTCACGGCAACCGCTTGGCGAACATGCGCAAGCGACTGATGAGCCCCGAAGGCGCGCCGACTGTTGGTGATCGCTACCTCGCCCCCGGCCCGATCACACACGCTTCCGGCATGGTGATGCTCGGAATGTTCGCCAGGGGCGCCGCAGTGGTGATCCTGCCGGCATGGGACACGAGGACGTTCCTGCAGACCATCGAACGTGAGCGGATCACCACCACCATGGTGGTCCCGACGATGCTCAACTTGCTGATGGACCATCCGTCGGTTACCGACGTCGACCTGAGCTCTCTGCGCTGCATCGGCGTAGGCGCAGCGCCGGTTTCTCCACAACGGTTGCGCGACGCGGTAAAGGTGTTCGGTCCCATCGTCATTCAGGGATACGGGCTCGGCGAAACGACCAGCGTCGTCACTGTCTTGACCGCTGAAGACGTGGTGCGCGGTATCGAATCCGACCCTGAGCTTCTTCTCTCGTGCGGCCGGCCGGCATACGACACCGATGTTCGCGTGGTCGACGACAACGGCGTACAGGTCCCGGCCGGCACGATCGGCGAGATCGTAGCCAGTGGTCCGGACTGTGTCCGCGAATACTTCCACGAACCCGAGCTGTCGGCTGAGACGTTCAGGAACGGCTGGGTCCACACGGGCGATGTCGGCTATTTCCGCGAAGACGGCTACCTGTTCATCGTCGACCGCAAGAAGGACATGATCATCTCGGGCGGATTCAACATCTACTGCAGCGAGGTGGAGGCCGCTTTGTACGAACATCCCGCCGTTTCCGAAGTCTGCGTAGTGGGAGTTCCCGATCCGAAGTGGGGCGAAGCAGTCAAGGCTGTTGTCGTGACCAGAGATGGAACTGACACCACCGCAATGGAATTGATCGCGCACTGCTCGACGCGTCTGGCAAGCATGAAGAAGCCACGTTCGGTCGACTTCGCAGATTCGTTGCCTGTCAACCGAAACGGCAAGATCGATCGCCGCGCGATTCGCGCGACCTACTGGACCACCGCTGACCGTCACGTCAACTGACAGGAAATAGACATGTCATTCGCTCTCACCCCTACCTACGAAGACAATCCAAGACTTCAATCGCTCGTCGAGCGTCTACGCGACTATCTCGACGGCGAACTAGCCGAGTACGAAGCCGAATTGGGTCTCACTCAAGAATCCCACTACATCCGTGAGACACTCGAGCCAGTGTGGAGACGCAGCCGCGAACTCGGCTTCTACGGAATACACCTCCCCACTGAACTCGGCGGCCAGAACCTCACCTATACCGAACTCGCCGCACTCAAAGAAGAGGTCGGTGCATCGCCGCGGGTCCTCGCGACGTCCGTGCTCGGAGACATGGGTGGCCCACTCCGCGCGGGATCGATCTTTCAATACGCCACCGAGCACCAGTTGGAAAAGTACTTGATTCCGGTGCTGCGAGGAGAGAAGGCATGCTGCTTTTCTCTCACCGAGAACGACGCAGGTTCCGATGTTCGCGGCATGCTCACCACAGCTACCCCGGACGGTGCCGGATGGCGCCTGAACGGCCACAAGGTGTTCTCGTCCGCGGGCCCCTTCGCCGACTTTTCGGTCCTGATCGCAAAGATGGCATCCGACGGCGACGGACCGGATTCGTACTCGGCCTTCCTGGTCGACTTGGATTCTCCTGGCTGCACAGTGGCGGACGGTGACGTCCCGATGTCCGGTCAGCACATCGAAGCGGACATCATCCTCGACGGCTGCTACGTGGGGCCGGAACAGCTTCTCGGAAATGTGGGCGAAGGCTTGAGAATCGGACTCGGTCGAGTCACAGTCAACCGGTTGTTGCACTGCCCCACCGTCCTCGGCGGAGCCCGCCGAGCACTGGAATTGTCGTTGGAGTACAGCAAGACTCGCCAGGTGCAGGGCGCTCCTCTTGCGATGTTGCAGTCCATCCAACACAAACTCGCCGACATGGCGACCGACTACTACGCTGCGCGCTCGATGACCTACGACGCACTCGCCACACTCGATGCCGGTGGGAGTCCGCGTACCGAAGCATTTATGTGCAAGCTGTTCGTTGCCGAGAAGGCCTTCACCATCGCCGACCACGCAGTTCAGATTCACGGAAAAGCCGGGGTCATCCGTGGTTCGGAGGTCGAATCACTGTTCCAGCGGTTGAGGATGTTCCGAATCCTGACCGGCTCCTCCGAGATTCAGAAGAACGGAATCGCGCGTCAATTACTCACCACCTGAAGATCATTCAAGGACAGTCGTATCCAATTTCGCGCCCGCCAGGTCGTCATACGCTCGACGTGACGGCCTGGCGGGCACTCGACATTTCGGAGGCAATCACCGTGATCGATCACGAACCGGACTACAGATTCAGTCTTGCGAACGAACGAACATTTCTGGCTTGGATACGAACTGCGTTGGGGTTGTTGGCAGGCGGCGTCGCAGTCGGTCAGTTCTACGTATCCGAAAACGACAACAATATGTACAAAATGCTCGGAGTCGTGTGCACCGTCGTGGCGTCGGCTGTAGCGCTCGGCGCGCTCAGACACTGGAAGGCCGTCCAAACCGCGATGAGGCGTGATCTTCCCTTACCCACGTCACCGATGATCGCGCTTCTCGTCGGTGGGGTGTGTGTCGTTGCGGGTCTCGGCGTAGGGATGACCGTGTTGTGACGAAAAACGAGCCGCCCGGACTGCAACCCGAGCGAACCGTGCTCGCCTGGCGACGAACTGCCCTCTCCTCTGTGACTGTGTCAGTGATCACCGGTCGCGAAATCGCTTTGCATCCGTCCGTTCTACGAATCGCAGTGTTCGCCACGCTCATCATTACGACTGCCGGAGTCATCGTGGGCACGACAATCCGTCATCGTCGACTCAGTCTGGACGACAAGGATTCTCGAGAAATACCGTTCATTGTCATGGCGACTTTGGCCGTAGGCGTCACGGTTGCGGGACTCGGCACCTGCACTGTCATCCAACTTTGAACAAAGAGATAGACAGTATGTCTATTTATGTATATTGTCTCCATTAATGCTCACTGTGACTCAGTGCACAGTCGACCGCCGAGCGCTGCCCACCGCGCCCAAGCAATCATCGGCATTTTTCGAGAGGGAACAATGACCACAGAACTTGCGGCACCTACTCAGTTTCCACGCAGTCGGCGAGGTAAGAACCTCGCACTCCTGACCGGCTCCACGGCAATGGACAACGCCGAAAGCAGCGTGACGTCCGTGCTCTTCCCGCTCATGCGCGAGGCCATGGGATTGTCATCGGCGGCGCTCGGCACGATCGTTGCAGTGGCCAAGGCCGTCGGGGTCTTCACGGCAATCCCCTGGGCGTTCCTTGCCCGACGATATTCTCGTAAGTCGGTACTTGCCATCTGTTCAGGGTTCTGGGGTGTCTGGGTAATCCTGGCCGGATTGTCCGGCAGTTTCACTCAGTTTCTCGTCCTCTATGCGATCGGCGCCGCAGGTTTCGCCGGCGCCGGCTCGATTGCATTGTCCATCCTCGGAGATCTGTACGAGGACGCCCGGAGGGGCCGCGCAACGGGATTGGTATACGGCGGCGTCGCCGTCATCACCGGCGCGACCGCCCCGATATTCGGGCTTTTGTCTCGCTTCGAAGATGGATGGCGCTACGGATACATCATCACCGGTGCAATCTGCATCGCCATCGGTGTGCTTATCATGCTTTTCCTCGACGATCCTGAATCCGCCGATGCGCCCGCACAGACGACCACCGACGATCTCGGCTCCAAAGCAAGATTCTGGCGCGAAGGGATACGAGAGCTACTCGCTATCAAGACATTCCGATACTTACTCGTACAACGCGCATTCTCGGGCCAGAACGTCATCATGAGCTTCAGCATCGTATTTCTCGTCGAGGAGCACGGATTCACGACCGCAACTGCTTCGATCATCGCACCGCCCTTCGCAATCGGGTACCTGCTCGGCACGTTCGTCGGCGGACGAGTCAACGACGCCGTACACGTCAAACGACCCCGAAACGGCCGCATCATCATGCTTCAGGCCAGCCAACTCGGATTCGCGGCCGCAGCACTGATCGCTACGCAGATTTCCTGGAACAGCATCGGCGTCTACGCGGTCTTGTTCGGGATCGTCGGCGTCCTTCAAGGTCAGGTCCCAGTGGTCAATCGGCCGATTATCATGGCCGTAGTTCGTCCGGAACTGCGAGCCCTGGCCTTTGCCGTCTCCGTCTCGACAGTCGAAGCGCTGGCCTACGCCGGATACGCTGTCTTGGTCGGAACCCTCGGCGACAGAATCGGATTGCAAGGCGCGCTCTTCATCGTCACCGTAGTGCTGACCACCGTCAACGGGGTCGCTTCAGGCGCACTGTATCGCCCCTACGCCCGCGACAGTGCGGCCCTACTCTCCGGGCCATCCGCCAACCCCCTACATGAACAGAATGCGCTTCGGCACTAGGCAATTCAGTTCATCAACTACGAACGCGGCAATCAACACTCCAACTCGGCAATCAAGACGGAAGCAGACCTCAGATGGCACGAAACATCGCAACGGATGACATCCCCTGGGCGCGCGGATTCACCGACCCGGCCGACGTGCGCCAACAAGCCACAACCATACGAGAGATGGTTGCGACTCGCCGTGTGTGGCGCGGCGACGGACCCAAATGGACCCTCCCGACCGACTACACGGATCTGTCCGGTGTCACATTGAACCTTCCGGATCAGCCGAAGCAGACGGTGTCCGAGTTCCTCGCGGGTGCGCACAGTGACGGTATCGCAGTGCTACATCGGGGACGCATCGTGTACGAGAGTTACTTGCACGGTTGCGAACCGCACGAACCGCACCTCAATGCATCGATGGCGAAATCCTACGTCGGTTTGATGGCTGCACTGGTCGAAGCACAAGGATTGTTCGACCGCGACGATCGGGCGTCGAAATTCATTCCCGAGTTGGCAGGAACTGCGTTCGGAGACAATCGGATTCAGGACCTTCTTCACATGGGCACTGATGTAACGTACGGCGGTCGGCCGTTCCATCGCACCATCGAAGCCAGCCGTTTCTGGGCCGTAGTCGCCCCGAAGCTGCGCCCCATGAATTACCGCGGCCCGGAGACCATTCTCGAGCACCTCGCCACGGCACGCACTGCGGGCCCGACCGGCGTCGAATTCCGCTACGAGAACGGCAATGTCGAGACTGTCGGAGAAATACTGCGCCGCGTGACCGGAACTTCACTCGCCGAACTACTCAGTGAGCTGGTCTGGTCAAGAATCGGAGCCGAAGAAGATGCGTTCTACATAGTCGACTCCGCTGGAACGGAAATGGCGGCGGGCGGATTCAGTGCGACCCTTCGAGACGTGGCCAGAGTGGGTGAGATGATTCGTTGTGACGGTGCCGTCGAGGATCGTCAGGTGATCCCACCGCACATCGCGCGATCGATGACCGGGGGGGTGCCCGCAGGCTATCCTTCGGAGGTCAGAAGCCCGCGTGCCCCTGTCGATTCCCCCGCGACGATGAGCTACCACGACTACTGGTGGATCCTCAATGATCCGTTCGGATCGTTCATGGCAAGCGGAATCCATGGCCAGAGGCTCTTGATCTCACGCGACCTGGAGTTTGTGGTCGCGCATTTCGGAGCCCACATCCTTTCGCCTGCAATCGACACCCCGAACTTCGTACCCGCGTTCCTTCAGATCGGCACTCACTTGGTATCGAACGCTCGCGGAGCGGTCCCCGTCAGCTGAGGTTTCCTCACGCATTCAAATTGCGGCGGCTTCGAGCTCACTCAAGGATTCCTCGAGATGGCCGAGGAGCCGCTGCAAGTGCGGAACATTGCGGCGGCAGCCGACGAGCCCGAACTGCATGGTGTCCGCGTAGCCGATGACGGTGATGTTCATCGCCTGCCCGTCCAACGGAATCGATGCCGGGTAACAGCTCTCGAGTTTCGCGCCATTCCAATAGCGCGTCGTTGTCGGGCCGGGGACGTTGGAAATCACCAGATTGAAGACTGGACGCCCAGTGATCAGTCGGGATGAACCAGGGATCAGCGGCAGCCCGAGACCCGCGACGTTCAATGCACTGAGCGCCGTGATCTGCAGGGGCGTCAGGCCCGACATCAGGGACTTGGCGCTACTCATCGAGTCGTGAACTCTCTGAAGTCGGGCCGCCGGATCTACCAATTCGGTTGCCAGATCACACAACACCGCACCCACGGCATTGCCGGAAGCCTCACCCTCTTCGCCTTTGCGAAGGGATACCGGCACCATCGCGATCAACGGTTTGTCCGGCAACTCGTCCAGTTCGATCAGGTATCGCCGTAGCGCACCCGCGCACATTGCCAACACCGCATCGTTGAGCGTCACGTCTGCAACGCAGCTGACCTTGCGCAGGCGCTCGATCGGCCACGACTGCGCGGCGACACGCCTCGCTCCGGTGATCGGGACGTTGAAGATCGATTTCGGGGCAGCAAACGGCAACGGTGCGACGTGGTCCTTCACTGCCGAGGCAGCGGCGTTCACTATCGCAGGGCCGACCCCGACCACATCTTGCACAGTCTCGATCACGGAGCCCACCCGCCTCTGCAGGTCCAGCCCGCGACCGGCACGAACCCGCCCCGAAGAAGGTCGCTGCGCCCACGGAGGCATCGATTCTCGATCGAGCGGGTCCGACGAGAGGCTGCGGTACCACGCCTGAACAGCAGACACACCATCCATGAGCGCGTGGTGCGTCTTCATGTACACGGCAACTCGGCCGTCGGCGAGACCTTCGATCACGTACGCCTCCCACAGCGGCCGATGCCGATCGAGCAGCGTGCCGTGGAGCATGGAGGTCAGCTCGAGCAACTCGCGGACTCGCCCCGGCTTGGGCAGCGCGAGCAACCGGACGTGATATTCGAGATCGACGTCCTCGTCCTCCGTCCAACGCACCGGCGCGAAGTTCGACAAGAACTGCACCGGCTTGCGACGGAAGAGGGGCCGAATCGAGTCGACGTCGGTCAGCGAACGGTAGAGCGACCTGGCGAATTCGCCGTCGTCCCCTTCCGGCGGAACGAAAAGCGACAGGCCACCGACGTGCATGGGATGCTCCCGTGACTCCATCAGAAGGAACATCGAGTCGAGCGGCAGCATCAGCGTCATGGCGATCCGTTCTCTCGGGCAGCTGCCCGGAGTACCGATCAGCCGCTGTTCGACAAAGTTACTCGCCCTGACTTCCCTCATTGGCGACTCCGACAAAACATTGCCCCCTCGATTTCGACAGGAGTCCGATATTCCCGTCGACGAACGCCTTTTCGGGTCGAAGCACCTCACAGCGATTCGTGGGTGAATGACGAGACACAGAGCACTGCAACAAATTTCAATCCTCACAGCCACAAGTAGTAGCGGAGGCGATCGCAGTAATACTTTTGTCGGAATTGTTTCAAATTGTCTGTACATCCAAGTCACACGTGACTACCGTCACTCATCATCACAATCCCGACTGGTCGGTTGTACCCAAAGGAGAAATACATGTCCCGACGTTCGACGTCGCGTGGGCTTTTCGGCGCACTCGCCACCGCAACTGTGTTCGCCACCGCCGCTGCGGTGGGAAGCTTGTCAGCAAGCATTGCAGGAGCCGCCCCGGCAGCGGAGATCCCCTTCGGCGGTTGGGATTCATGTCCGATCGACAATCCCGAGACCAGCACCTGTATGGACGTCACGGTCACCGGCGGAAACATGAAGATCGGCAAGCTTTCCGTCAGCATTCCCGCCGGGGCGATGCGCATCGCAGGCGGAGTTGCATACCGGGAGAATCCAGAGGCTGAATTCGGATTCGACCAAGTATTCATCCCGCCGAACGACAACAGTCGGGGGATCTACGCCAAACCCATCGACATCCCCGGGGGCGCACTCGGAATCGACCTGCCATTCAACAATCTCTTCGGACTGAACAAGGCTTCGGCCACCGTAGAGTCGACGTCTGCACTCCCCACCGTGGATGCATTTCAGCTTGGTGTGAAGCTACCCGTCAAATTGAAGATCGCGAACCCTCTCCTCGGCGGCAAATGCTACCTGGGCTCGGACAACAACCCCGTCCAACTCAACTTGGATGTGACCGAATACGGTGTCCTCGAAGAGGTTCCAGGTTTCCCGGATACTGCCGTCGTTCGAAACACCGGGCACACCGGACAGCCCTTCGCGGTCCCGACAGCTTCCGGGTGTGGCCCGTTCGGCGTTCTGAATCCAATCGTCAACTGGCGCGCCGGGCTTCCCTCGTCCACCACGTCCAACTCCCTCGCCACGACGAGTGACGTCTACAACATCGGTGCCGACAGCCTCAGGCCCCAGCCGGCCGGCTCACCCGAACCCGCTGCCGTCGTTGCCGAACGTAGTGCCAACTAGCAATCCAACCCACTGCCACAGAACCGTCATCGACGACAGATTGCCACCTCGAAACGGAGTTCACTTGTCCATGCGCACAATACGATTCAGAGCCGCGCTCGCTGTCGTCGCAGCGGGAGTCCTCACTCTCGGGGCGGTGTCAACCGCGACGGCGGCCCCGCTGCCCAATGCGCCGTTCGGGGGCTGGGGAAAATGCCCGATAGCCAATCCGGAGACAAGCACCTGTGTCGACGTCGTCGTCAAAGGCGGCGAAATGAACATCAACGGGCTCAAAGTACCGATTCCTTCCGGCTCGTTGAATATCGCCGGCGGTGTCGCCTATCGCGAGAACCCCGACGCAGAATTCGGGTTCGACCAGATCTTCATTCCTCCCACTGACGGCACCAAAGGCGTCTATTCCAGCCCCATCGAGGTACCAGGAGGAATCTTCGGGCTCGGTATACCGTTCCCCGGCGGCTTGACCACCATCAAGGCAACAGTCGAACCGGTCGCGTTGCCAACAGTCGACGCATTCCAACTCGGTGTCACACTTCCGGCAAGATTGAAGATCTCCAACCCCTTGCTGGGCGGCAACTGCTATCTGGGTTCTGCGAGCAACCCGATCATGTTCAAACTCGGAGTGTCCGAGAATGGTGTCCTGGAAGAAGTTCCAGGATTTCCGGATACCGCCGCCGTCAGAAACGTGACGCACGCCGACCAGACGTTCGCGGTACCGGGCGCATCTGGATGTGGACTGTTCGGCGCATTGAATTGGGCAGTCAATCTTCGCGCCAACGTTCCGTCTTCGAGTGGTCACAACTCGTTGACCACCACAAGCGATGTGTTCAACATCGGCGCCGACAGCCTGCGGACGCAGTAGAGCAAGCACCGGCGACTCACGAAGTATCACCGACAACAAGGAGATATCGATGTCCCATGCAGTTCGCCGCACCACCATCGTCACAGCTGCCGCCGCAGCCGCGATTGCAGTCGCAGCCGGCACCGCTCTGGCTTCGACCGTCGTCACTCCAGCGGGTCAAACCGTGACTGCTTCGAGCAGCAATCTCAGTATCAAGACAGGAACGATCACACTTACCTGCTCCAGTACGACGGGCTCCGGGACCATCCCATCCGCGCCGGGTAATTCCAACACCGGCACCGGCGGAGTCAACGTCAATATCGGCACCCCCAGCCTGACCGGGTGCAAGGCTAACGGCCTACCCGCTGTGGTCACCACCTCCGGCTCGTGGCTATTGAACGTCTCGGCAGACACCGGATCGGCTCAGGGATCCCTGGTCATTCCTGCAGGAGGCGCAGTCGTGACGATGCCCGGATCCACGTGCACAGTCACCGTCGGGGCCAGCACTGTCGGACCGCTGCCATTCGATATTCCCAACCAGCGCGTCGTGGCCAGCAACACCGGCACTGTGAACTACACGCGTACCGGCACCGGGCCCGTCTGCCCCGCCGCAGCCACTGGCACGGCAACCATGTCCGGCACACTGCAGTTCGCGTCGGCCTCGCCGATCAACGTGACGCCGTAACGATCGACAGCTAGACAATAGGCTCGTTGGGGGATCGACGCTTCCGTCGCTCCCCCAACGAACGTCCTGTGGACCGGGTCCGCACACGATCGCCTTCGGTTACGCCACGAAGCGGACCGGCGCGTTATCCATCTCCTGCTTCGGTGGCGTCGAGTAACGCGCCAAGGGCGCGGTGGAGCTCGGCGAGTTCCCGCCCTCCGGTTTTCGTCAGCACTTCCGTATTCTTTGCATCCAATTGGCGGACAATGTCTTTAGCGAGCTCTATGACTCGTTTGCCCTCGTCACTGAGATCGAGGCGAACGGCTCGCGCATCGCGACTATCGCGTTCACTGACAACAAACCCGCTCTTCTCCAACGCTCGCACGAGCTTGGATATGTAGATTCGCTGCAATCCTGTGTGCACTGAGAGTTCTCGCTGACTCGGCCTCTCCCCCGCACTCACCAGACCATGCAGAGACGCGAGCACTGAATACTGGGCGTGAGTCAACCCCAGGTGCGCGATCGCTCGGTCAACCCCCGCCCGCCAGCGCAAGCCAAGGTGCCACACCAGCGACCCTGTCGTCCATGTTTCTCGATCTTGCATACAAATAGAATACATGGCTACTATCTCAATTAGAGTATATGGAAACTATTTGAGGAGTCGCAATGCCCACAATTCCCGTGCTCGACTCGACCATGGCCTACCGCTCGCGCGGTGAAGGACCACCCTTCGTACTCATCCACGGAAACCCCACATCCTCGCACTTGTGGCGAAACATCCTGCCGCAGATAGGAAATCTGGGCCACGCACTTGCCCCTGACCTCATCGGAATGGGGCGGTCAGGCAAACCGCCAATCAACTATGGCTTCCTCGACACCGCCCGCTACCTCGACGCCTGGTTCGACCAGATGGAACTCGACGACGTCGTACTCGTCGGACACGACTGGGGCGGGGCGCTTGCACTGGACTGGGCTGCCCGCCACCCCGATCGCGTCCGAGGTGTGGCCTTCTTCGAAACGATCCTTCGTCCGATGACCTGGGACGAACACTTCCCGGGAGAGGCACGGGCACGGGTGGAAGCTCTGAGGGACTCCGACACAGGAGAGACGAAGGTACTCGACGAGAACTTCTTTCTCGAAATAGCGCTTCACAGAACGGTTCTCGGTGAAATGACCGAAACCGATGCCGAGGCCTATCGCTCCCCTTATCCGTCACGAGAGAGTCGCCGACCGCTTCTCGAGTGGCCACGATCCTTCCCCATCGAAGGAACTCCCGGTGACGTGAATGCACGTGTGGCGGCGTACAGCGATTGGCTCGCAGAAAGCACCGACGTACCCAAACTTCTTCTCACCTTCAGCGGCCCCGCAGAACTTCTCATGATCGGACCTGACGAAGTCACGTGGAGCCGATCGAATATCGCAAATCTCGAGGTGGAACAGTGCGGTCCCGCAGGACATCTCGCCCCCGAGGATCAGCCTGCGGCCATCGCGGCGGCGATCACCGAATGGACACAGCGGCAACACTGTTTCAACCGCGAGTGACGTGGGACCGTCGCCAAGTACTCTGAGGGCCGGTTTCCCCGACCCATGCGGTAGCGATCCAGACGATGCTCCGAAATATGGGACCGACACCACCTCCGCCGGATTTGTCCGATATAACTAACTGGCGAGTACGCCGGTTGGGACGAGGTCGAGAACGAGGGGGCGTGTGTGGTGAACGAGGACGGGTTGGGGCGAACGTCAGGATCGGGGGCTCCACACCGGGTGGGCGGCTTTCTCTATCACCGCAACGGCGATCGGTGGGAGTGGTCGGACGAAGTTGCACGGATTCACGGATACGAACCCGACCAAGTAGCTCCGACGACAGAATTGATGCTCTCGCACAAGCATCCCGACGACCGAAGACACGTTGCTCAAACACTGCACGCCATCCGCACTTCAGGCGGACCGTTCAGCAGCCGCCACCGCATCATCGACACTGCAGGGGACACTCACTCGGTAATCGTCGTCGGCGACAGCGTCGTGGACGAGTCGGGTGCCGTGGTCGGCAGCTCAGGCTTCTACATCGACGTCACCGAAACCCTCGACAGTACGGTGAAAGCGTCTGTCGACGTGCTGGTCAACGAAATCACCGCTTCTCGCGGAGTAATCGAGCAAGCCAAAGGCATGCTCATGGTGATCTACGGCATTTCGGCCGATCGCGCCTTCGACATCCTCGTGTGGCGTTCTCAAGAGACCAACGTGAAACTCCGGGATGTTGCCGAACAGTTGATAGTTCGAACGCTTGACGACTTCCGGGTCCCGACACTACTGCGGACCCGATTCGATCACGTGCTGTTACAGGGTTGAATGACAACAGGGTTGAGGGATCTGCTTAAGGCGGTTCCCGTGGCTGGCTGCTCAACCTCGAGGAACCTCGCCCGCATTGATTCCGGGACGGTCCGATGCGGCCTATCCCCGTTGTTACCCAACGCGGAGTAAAAGGAAACTACTCGTCGTCAGACTTCTCGTCGGAGGTCTCCTCGACCAGTTCAGGCGCCTGTTCTCGCGTTGCCATTCCCCCGTCGCCGCCCTTGTCCACGGGTCCTGGGTGCCCGCCCTTGGGCGACTGGTCGTTGTCGTCTTTGTCGGTCATGCGATCGTCCTCATCATCTCGTCGTCTCGGTCCTGGAGCCGGCGCAAAGAGACCGGGACCCAGCTCCATCTCAATCTAACGCGCTCAGGACTTCTCGCAACCCTCACCGATTTTGTTTGCATTTCAGTGCTTTCGGGCAGGTGACTGCGAACAGCATTTCCACGATGAGAGGTCGATCCCAGTGCGCGCAGTGACTTGGCAAGGCAAACGGAAAGTAAGCGTCGATACGGTTCCGGACCCGAAGATCGTCGAACCCACCGACGCAATCATCAAGGTCACCACGACGAATATCTGCGGATCCGATCTGCACCTGTACGAGACTCTGGGTGCGTTCATGAATGCCGGCGACATTCTCGGCCATGAACCGATGGGAATCGTCGAAGAAGTCGGTTCGGAAGTCACGAATCTCGAGATAGGTGACCGCGTCGTGATTCCGTTCCAGATCTCGTGTGGCAACTGTTTCATGTGCGATTCGAGCCTCTACACACAGTGCGAGACGACGCAGGTCCGCGATCAGGGAACGGGCGCAGCATTGTTCGGCTTCTCCGAGCTCTACGGCTCGGTGCCCGGCGGGCAGGCTGAGTACCTCCGAGTACCGCAAGCACATTTCACACACATCAAAGTTCCCGAAGGTCCCGCGGATTCGCGATTCGTCTACCTCTCCGACGTGCTCCCCACCGCTTGGCAGTCGGTCGAATACGCCGACATTCCGCCGGGTGGGTCCGTGACAATCCTCGGCCTCGGACCGATCGGTGACATGGCGGCTCGTATCGCCCACCACAAGGGGTTTCGAGTAATCGGTGTGGACCGTGTACCCGAACGTCTTGCGCGCCTTGCCGAACGCGGTATCGAGACCCTCAACCTGGACGACTACGGCAGCAAGATCGGCGATGCCATCAGAGACGCGACAAACGGCCGCGGAACCGATTCGGTGATCGACGCTGTCGGTATGGAAGCGCACGGATCTCCGATCGGAAAGCTCGCGCAGCAGTTCGTCGGACTCCTTCCCGATGCTCTTGCCGCGCCTGCGATGCGTAACGCAGGAATCGATCGCCTTGGCGCTGTCTATTCGGCCATCGACATCGTTCGGCGCGGCGGAACCATTTCTTTGATCGGTGTCTACGGCGGAATGGTCGATCCGCTGCCGCTGATGACCATGTTCGACAAGCAGATTCAGCTCAGGATGGGCCAGGCGAACGTCAAGAAGTGGGTAGAGGACATCATGCCCCTGCTCACTGACGACGACCCACTCGGTGTCGACACCTTTTCCACCCATCAGCTGCCGCTCGATCAGGCGCCACACGCCTACGAGATCTTCCAGAAGAAGCAGGAAGGCGCGGTCAAGATCCAACTGAAACCGCACCTGTAGTTCAACGCCGATCAGGTCGACGGTTCATCCGCCACGTCCGCATCTTGTTCGCGAAACCACCGATCGTCATACTCACCTCACACACGCTCGACAGAAAGAACCTGAAACCGAAATGGCTCGCGAACTTACCGTCTCCGACAGCATCGTCGTCAGCTCCCACGCGCTTTCCCTCTACGAGGTCATCAGCGATCCCACTCGTATGGGTGCCTGGAGTCCCGAAAACATAGGCGCAACCTTGCGGGGAGACCGCGAAAGCGCTTTCCTGGGCATGGAGTTCGACGGGCACAACAAGCGTGGGCGCGCGCAGTGGACCACGCGATGCACAGTCACCGCTGCCGAGGCCGGGAAGCTCTTCGAATTCCGTGTTCACAAGATCGGCCTCGGTACTCCCCGGATCCCCGCCTCTATCGCAACCTGGCAGTACCGATTCTCGCCGGTGCCCGACGGAACCCGAGTTACCGAAACGTGGACCGACGACAGGCGCGGCTGGCCGGACTTCGCCGCCGACATGTTCGACAAAATTGCCACCGGAGGAAAGACCTTCGCCGACTTTCAGCGCGGCAACATCCGCAAGACGCTCCTGAACCTCAAGAACGCAGTTGAGCAGGAGGTTTCCGGAATCGAAGGTAACGTCGGCTGACCGGCCGACACCATTTGTGGCAGTTTCTGCCACTTTTGGTACAGTGCGGATATGGCAACAGCCCGCCGCACTGCACTACTTCTCCGCGTCTCGCAGAGTTGTGCTGCCGCTTTCGTCGAACGCGGCGACACTTCGACGACCATCGCGGAGCTCGCCGAGCGGGCAGAAATCTCCGAGCGAACGTTCTACCGTTGCTTCGCCACCAAAGAGGAGAGCATCTGGCCGATGCTCGACGAGGGAAACCGCAGTCTGGCCACGGCACTCAGCGCGCAAGCCCGCGAATTCGGGCTCGCAGCGGCTGTGAAGAATGCCTTTATCGCATCGGTCGGCGAGTCCTTCGAGCCGATGACCCGATCACTGATGCCCATCATCTTCGGTGATGCGGCACTCCGGAGAGTTTGGGAATCAGCAACTTTCGAGACGATGGAACTGATTCGCCCAGAAGTCGCACGCCTGATCGACCGTCCGGAAACCTCGCTCGACACCACAGCGGCTTCGGGCCAGGCAACACTTGCGGTAGTCGCCGCACTGCGTGAGATGGCAGACCTCCGGACGCCCGCACCCGAGGCCATCACCCGCGCGCTCCGGGCGTTCTCGAAGCCATATCTCGCAACACCAACAGGTAAGGAACAATCATGACTCAGGATCTCTCCGGAAAAATCGTTCTCGTCACCGGCGGCGCACGCGGCCTGGGCGAGGCGTTTGCCCGCGGCATCGTCGCGGGCAACGGCCGCGTCGTCATCGGCGACCTACTCGACGACGACGGTCGAGCAGTGGCCGAATCTCTCGGCGACGCAGCGCGTTACGTTCACCTCGACGTCACCGATCCAGCGTCTTGGAAGTCCGCCGCCGAGTACGCGGTATCCGAGTTCGGCGCGATCAACGGTTTGGTCAACAACGCCGGAATCTCGGCGTCCGGCCAGACAGTCGCCGAGGAACCACTCGAGACGTTCCAGCGCATCATCCAGATCAACCTGGTGTCCGTGCACACCGGTATCCACACGGTGGTGCCGTTCATGAAGGCAGCCGGCGGCGGATCCATCGTGAACATCTCCTCGGCCGCCGGCCTGATGGGCATGGCTCTGACCAGCGGTTACGGCGCAGCCAAGTGGGGCGTGCGTGGGCTGAGCAAGATCGCCGCCGTCGAACTCGGCCGCGACAAGATCCGGGTCAACTCGGTTCACCCCGGCATGGTCCTGACGCCCATGACTGCACCGACGGGCATCAGCCTCGAAGAGGGCGCATTCCCCAACAATCCGTATCGCCGTGTCGGTCGCCCGGAGGAGTTGGTCGGAGCGGTCACCTACCTGCTTTCCGACGATGCCTCGTACACAACGGGTTCCGAGATCGCCGTCGACGGCGGTTGGACTGCCGGCCCGTCGATCGAATACATCGCCGGCCAGTAAGGGAGGGATCCGTTCCCGCCCGAATCTGCGCATTCCGAACGCCCTCAGGTGAATACCAAGCTCTCCCTGATTGCATTCGGAGAAGACAACTTTCGCAGTCGCCGCAGCGCCCGATGCAGGTCGAGTGACACCTCGTCTGTCGTACGGGCAAGCGACGTTGCGGTCGCCTTTGTATCGAGCCCGACGATCAGCCGCAACACCAGGACATCGCGTTCGACAATCGGGAGCGTTGTCGGAGGCGGGAGCGATCCACCGCTGAACCCGTCGGATGCCGCCCGAGCAATCGCGATGCTTGTACTCGCGTACAGCACGCGTAGAAAAGGCTGATACGTCTCCGATCCGTCGCACACTGCCGTGAGAACGGCGACGCACGCGGCATCCGCGGCGGAATCGGAAACGGCCTGATCAAGCTCGGCGCGGCACCGCAGCACAACCATCGGACGAAACGCCGCATACAAACTGGCCATGGACTCACGGCTACCGCTCCGCGCCGCGGCGGCCAATACATCCAGCGAGCCTTCCTGCAACATGGGCTCACATCTCTCTTTCTCGACGGGACATTCGTTGTGCGGTCCGAGAGATCAACTGGAACCGAACGGTCCCACGAAGTGGTTCCGGCGGATGGTCATGCCACGATCAATCCCCTGCCCGAAGGATTCTCGAGGCTCTCTCTCAGCCCTGAGGCACACCCCAGTGAAGTCCTGCATCCTTGCCGCTCACTGGCACTGACCTGGCAAATTCCTGGCAGGATGCTGATTCAAACCGAACGCCTTGCACTGCAGAATTTTTCGATCCGGTCAGCGTGTATTTGCTGCTCCAGGTCCGACCGTTCCGTTCCAGGCGACGAGGGGTCACACGGGCGTAGGGTCGAGAGAGTTCGGCTCAGTCGTCAAGAGCGGAAGGACACCCAGACAATGCGGAGCGATGGAGATACGTGGGACATCGTCAGTAGCGTCGGACTTACCGCGCTGGCAGTGGCAACGTTCCGAGCACTGGAGAGCACCCGTCCGGACGCGATCATCGAAGACAAGTTCGCATCGTGGTTCGTAGAAGCTGCAGCCGAGCCGCATTTCACAGCTCTTCTGAAAGATCCCACACTCCTCGAGGACACCCCCTTCGGCGGTTTCATGGGGTTGCGAACCAGGTTCTTCGACGAATTCTTCTCGTCGTCAACCGAATCCGGAGTAAGGCAGGCGGTAATCGTTGCAGCAGGGTTGGATTCGCGTGCGTACCGGCTGGATTGGAGCTCAGGATCGACGGTATTCGAAGTGGATCAGCCAAAGGTGCTGGACTTCAAAGCCGAAGTGCTCGCGGCGCACGACGCCCAGCCGAAGACCGATAGACGCACTGTGCCTACTGATCTGCGAAACGACTGGCCGGCCGCACTCGAGGAGGCTGGTTTCGACCCGAACGAACCCACGGCCTGGCCGGCGGAAGGCCTGCTCGCCTATCTCCCCGGCCCGGCCCACGACGCCCTGTTCGAGCGGATCGACGAACTCTCGGCCACCGGTAGTCGCTTGGCGGTGAACGACTTTCCGGCCGGAACCGACCCGAGCAAGCTGGCGGCCATCAGATCCAAGTACTTCGCCGAGAACCCATTCGGAGACCTGGACATTTCGCAACTGTTCTACAGCGACAAGCGATCCGATCCGGGCCAGTGGTTGGCTGAACACAATTGGACTGTCCGACGCTTCAGCTCGGTCGAGTTGGCAGAACTGTACGATCGCCGGATCCCCGAACTCCCCGAAGAAATCGCAGCGCTGTCAACGCAACCCTCCTTTTTGGCCGCGACCAAGAACTAGCTCTCGCAGTCATCACGAAAGTTCTTCGAGTGCAGCCTTTCTCCCATTTGTCCAGCTGCAAGGTGCGTGTCACCACTACAAGCAGTTGACGGTACTCGAGGATGAACCGATTCAGTACCTCAGGCTGAGTATGTCTACACCTCAGACGGACGCGCGCCGAAGAAGATGCTGATGAAATAAGTCCATGAAACTCGAACACCCACGCAGGAAAGGCCGCCCGCTCGCGCTGGTAGCACTTGCGTCCGCAGCGGTATTCGCCCTCGCCGCATGTACCTCCGGGACTGATTCCGCACAAACCTCTGAAAACAGCACAAAGACCTCTCCCACCGCGGCACCCGCTACGGTCACGATCCCTGACAGCTCCGTCGGCAAGCAGATCACCTGGCTTCTCAATGCGTTCAACACGAGCACGCCGTTGACCCAGGAAGAAATCGCCGAACACTTCGGGCCCACTGCATCCGTCGTCCTGACACCTCCGGACTTCGACTCCATCCGAGCCGGACAGCCTTGGACAACAGTGAAGTACAAGGGAGGCGACTCCGACGGCACAGTTTCCATCACCAGCACCACCGGCGGTGCGTTCGACGTCAACGTCGTCGTCGACGGCAACGGGCTGATCCTCGGAATGGCGATCACACCGACCAAGGACGTTCATGTGCCGGCCGCATCTTGGCAAGAACTCGAGGCAGCCGTCAAAGCGCTTCCCGCGCCGACCAATCTGACCGTCACCGAGGTCACCGAGGGAAAGAACGCCGAAGTCTTCAGTGTCGGCGACACCTCACCACAGCCCACAGGGTCAACGATCAAGCTGTACGTTCTCGGCGCGGTCGCGACGGCCGTCCAAAACGGGACACTCTCCTGGGATCAGAAGCTCACCATCACCGACGACCTCAAATCGATGCCCGGCGGGACCATGCAGGACCTGCCATCGGGAACTGAAGTCACGGTCCGAGATGCCGCCGGCAAGATGATCTCGATCAGCGACAACACCGCCACCGACATGCTGATCGCTGCTGTCGGGCGCGAGCAGGTAGAAGCCGAATTCGCCCCGATGGGCATGGCAAATCCTTCGCTCAACATCCCGCTCAAGCCGACCCGCGCACTGTTCCAACTCGGCTGGGGTGACCAAGGCGCACAACGTATCGCTTGGCGCGACGGAACTCCGGACGAGCGTCGAGCGATACTCGCGGCACTACCTGACGGCCTGGTGGACATCCCGGCGTCTGCATTCACCACCCCCGCATGGCCTTTCGACATCGATTGGTTCGCCTCGCCCGCCGACCTGCGTGCCGCGTTGGTCACGTTGCAAGAGAAGGCGAAGACCGAGAGCGGCGCACCGGTTCGAGACATTCTCGCCGAGGATCCGGCGCTCAGCGACGAGTCCGCGAAATGGTTCACTTACGGCGGATTCAAGGGCGGCAGTTCCATCGGGGTCCTCGCGGGTGCCTATTACGTGGAACACGACGATCGTGCCTGGGTTGTCACCATGCAAACTCATGGTGACGACGCTGCACTGGTTGCCGACCCGGCTCTGTACTTCGATCCGGTCGACGACGCGATGCTCTTGATCCAGACGGATGCAACCAGTTAGTGCCCAGTGGCGGGCCGAAACCACGCACGCCGATTCATTGCCTTCGCCGATGAAGGCGCCGGATACAGAGAAGCCGCTGCACATCCAGTGTCATCCGGATGCACAGCGGCTTCGCTAAGTCTTAGCCCGTGGGGGTCTCGGTCTCGTCCGACGAGAATCCGTCGAAGAATGCGATGACCTTCTGAAGAAGTGCCGCGATGTCGAAATCTTCCAAGCTACCCATTGCGTTCGTCCTTTCGTTTAACACTGAGGATGAAACGTGCATCTTGCAATTTCCAATGTAAAGCATGAAAAGCATTATTTCTCGACCGCGCGACACTTCGGTTGCAAATACGTCACTCAGCAAGATATGGGCAAATCACCGGAAATAACAGCTCCCACCCGCAATATTTCGGTCTTCCGCAACCCGCTTATTTCCCCAACTCGCAAGTGGGTAAATCTTGAGAAAAATTTCCGGGCGCGTCGATCACGAACGATATTCCTGGTGGAACTCTCAATCCAAGAGCACCAGGCAGAAGGAGCGCCGACACAGCTGACACGCAGTTTTGCCCGCATTCAAGAGTCGCCATCCACGCACATAGTGGACATTCGTCTGCAATAACGAACCGGTAGCAACACAATCCCAGGCACTTTCTCCCATCTTCTGACTTTTACACATGACCACTGAAGATGTTCGCTGGTGAAACGCAATACCAGTTCGAAAGTTCCATAACTTCTCCGGATGCTGTGCACGCGATTAACTGATCAAATATCTGCTGACTCACCGACCCCCCACACTCCGCCAGAACGTCACATCCGAATGCTGGACGTTAGTTTAGATGGGTTCGTAATTCTCGGAATCTGCTCGATAACGGCGGCCCCACGGATAAAACCGAGACTGCACCACCGCAGGCCGCCAGGTCATGATCCGCGACTCGGCGAAGGGTGTGCGGACAAGTCCACACGAGGGTGAAATAGGGGGTGAGACATGCCTTGGGGTCTCGTTTTACCGAGTCCGACACAGTACGTTTTCCGAGGCACGCCAGTCCCCAGATTCATACGGTGTGCAAGGACTCGTTGACGCTTCCGAGATGTTGGCAAGGCCGACCACAGGCCCCGTTCTCCCGACGAGAACGGGGCTTCCTCGGGTCGGTTTCCGCCTTCGACCGACCGGGTAGACGCGAGCATGGGCGCCACCTGCTCGACCGAATCCACCGCTGGCCGCCACGAATCGACGACCCCGACCGTCGGCGTCGAAGAAGAATTCATCCTCGTCGACCCGACCTCCTGGTTGCCGTCCACCGACAATGCTGCGGTTGCGGAAACCGCGTCGACACTGGGTTTGGATCTTCAGCTCGAGTTGTCCCGCTGCCAAGTCGAGACCAACTCTCCCGTGTGCCATGGCATCGACGAACTCCGAACCCACTTGACCGACATGCGTCGGCTCGCGGCAAAAGCTGCCGAGTTGAACGGCTGCAGGCTGTTGGCCGTCGGCGCACCTCTTTCGGGGCCTTCGCGTTTCGAGATCAGCGACTCGCCTCGTTACCGCCGGATGGGCGAACGCTTCGGCGCCCTCGCTGCCGAACAAAGCATCTGCGGTTGCCACATCCATGTGGGCGTCGCTGATCAAGTACAGGCCGTGCAGGTCTGCAATCACGTGCGCATCTGGTTGCCCGCCTTGTTGGCACTGAGCGCCAATTCCCGTGTCCACCAAGGAGTCGACACCGACTTCGCGAGTTGGCGGGCGATCCAATGGTCCAGGTGGCCAGTCGCCGGGCCGCCGCCGTACTTCGAGACCACCGGGGACTTCGACACCGCGGTTGCGAAGATGGTGGATTGCGGCGTGATGCTCGACAAGCGGATGGCCTACTGGGATATCCGACCTTCCTGCCACCTACCGACCGTCGAGATCCGAGTCTGCGACGTTCAGCCGACAGCAGAGGATGCAGCGTTACTTGCAACCCTTGGACGGGCTCTGGTGGCAACTGCGTTACGCGCGATAGACCGGGGCATCGAGGCTCCGAACATTTCCCTCGAGAGCCTCCGCCTCGCAACCTGGGTGTCCGCGAAGGAAGGCGTCCTGGGAGCGTCGATCGATCCGATTACCTCACAAAGAATTTCAGCCACGGAACTGTTGCACCGGCTCCTGATCCATGTCCGTGACTCCCTCGACGAGGGAGGCGAGTACTCGAGCGTGGAGTCGGCGCTGCAGCTCAAGTCAGTCACAGGCAACGGCAGCGACTGGCAACAGCGAACGCTGCGCCAGGTCTGCCTTCGGGAACTGATTGCGCGTGCCGTTCAGCGCACCGTACCGACCGCGCCGACTGGCACGGATACGCACGACGAGCCGACAACGGATCAGTAGTAATGCCGCCGACCACCGATGGCGTGCCCGGCCGCGCCCAGCGCGTACAGGATGATTCCGATCACCAGCAAGACGACACCAATCGTCCACAGGATCGGAATGTTCACCACGAAACCGATTATCAGCAGGATCACGCCGAGGATGATCATCACAAGCTCCTTCAGTGCGTTCACTCGGGCGGATACGCCCGCCTCGAGCCGCATACACCGCGGATACCCGTCGGCAGAGCGTTTCATACCCACTCTGACCGGGTATTTCGCTGGGCACCATAATATTTGAAGAATCGAGCCCGCCATGATGAGAATTGTGACTCTGATCGTTCTGATCTGGCTGATAGTCGGGGCCGTCGCGGCCGGCCAACGCGGCTACTACAGCAGTTCGCCGACCAACTGCGCCGGCGTCGGGACCATCGCGCTCACGGTCATCGCGGGTCCGCTGAACTACTTCGGCGTCAACCCCAAAGTCACCGATTGCACGCTCCCCCAGCCCACCGAGTGAGCTGCCGGAAATCCACGCTAAACCGACTAGTCGTTACCCTGGAGGTGAGTCGACACACATCGAAGTGAGGGGCCACCATGACCACTGCACCAGATCGCACCCGAATCGAGTTCCCGGACATCAGCTCGCGTGCGTGGGAACACCCAGCCGATCGGGCTGCATTGGTGACGCTCCGGACGCTTCGGGGGTTCGACACTGTCCTGCGGACGCTGTCCGGACTGCTCCAAGAACGTCAGCACCGCCTCATGTACCTCGCCACGTCGGTGCGAGTCGACGAACGGCAGTTCAGCGACCTGAACGACCTGCGCCGTGACTGCGTCGACATCCTGCAGGCCGACGAGACACCCGAGCTGTTCGTACTCCAGACCCCGATGGTCAACGCCTTCACCATCGGCATGGACAAGCCGTTCATGGTGGTCACTACCGGCCTATTGGACGTGATGAACTACGAGGAACAGCGGTTCATCATCGGCCACGAACTTGGCCACGCGCTGTCCGGTCATGCTGTGTATCGGACAATCCTGATGCATTTGATGCGACTGGCCGGAACCATCGGATGGCTGCCCGTCGGCGGGTGGGCATTGCGCGCGATCATCGCCGCCCTCATGGAATGGCAGCGCAAGTCAGAACTGTCCGGTGATCGTGCCGGACTGTTGTGCGGGCAGGACGTACACACCGCGATTCGCGTCCAGATGAAATTGGCGGGCGGATCCCGAGTCAGTGAAATCGACATCGACGCGTTTCTTGCCCAGGCCGCCGAGTACGACGCCAGCGGCGACCTCCGCGACGGTGTACTCAAGCTCCTCAACATCGAACTGCTCTCTCACCCGTTCTCGGTGCTTCGCGCCGCCGAGCTCAAGAAGTGGGTGGACAGCGGAGACTACGCCGCGATTCTGCGCGGAAACTACCCCCGTCGCGGCGATGACGACGGAGCGAAGATCAGCGACGAGTTCAAGAATGCAGCCAAGACCTACAAGCAGAACTTCGACGAGTCGGAGGACCCTTTGATCCGCATGGTGCGCGACATCGGTAGCGGATTGGGCGGTGCGGTGGGCGCCGTGGGGAATGGCGTCGGCGATGTAGCGTCGGACATCAAGGAACGATTCACCCACTGGCGCAAGAGTTCCGACAGGTCGAAGGGCACTGACGACGCCGAGTAAGCAGAATCGGGACCTGCCGCCGAAGGCAGTCGGCGGCAGGTCCCGGGCTCTTGGCGTGAAGGTGATGCAGGCTTCCCTCTGCACCACCCTCACGTTCACAGACAGTACCAGCAGTCGAACAAACGTGCGAACTGAAAGCGGTCGTGTCGAATCACCGGTTGTCGGGTACGCGGCATAGGACCACTACAGAAGGGAGCCGACATGCATGCTGGGCGACTGAAGAAGGTCGGTTCGAGTGACGGCCCGTTTGCCTCCGTGTACTTCGAAGACGTCCGTAACCGGGAAGATGCGCGCGAGCGCTTCGAACTCGAATGGCGCTCGATGCGCAATCAACTCACGAAACAGGGAGCATCGGAATCGCTGATCGCACGACTGGACGAGGTGAAGGACAACCATCACGGCATCTCAGGTCGCGCCGGACGCGCGATCGTCGCCACTTCCGAGGCAGTGCTGATCGACGATATTCTGCTCGAACCTGCCGGCTCCACTATCGCGACCTTGGGCGAACTGCCCTACCTGATTCCACTGATCGCACACGGATACGACACCGAACCGTTCCTCATCGCCAAGGTCGACCACACTGGCGCGGACCTGTGCGTGCGCGATGCTCGCGGGCGTGACGTGTACGGCGAAACGGTAGACGGAGACGGCTTCCCGGTCCACAAGGCACACGTGGGCGGTCAGGAGCGATACACCGACAGCCAAAGCCTCGTGGAGGAGAATATCCGGAAGAACCTGACTCAGGCTGTGGAGCGCGCGGCGGCGCTCGCCCGTGAACACAAGGTCGCGCTGGTAGTTGTCATCGGAGAAGTACAATCCCGCAAAGCTTTTGCACAGCTTTTGCCGTCGACGCTACGGGTGGTGGACGTCGAAAAGGGTTCGCGTTCAGTCGGTTCGACACCCGCCGAGGTGTCCAAGTCGATTCGTGAACTGATCGACACGCAGCGACTGCGCAGAATGGATGTGGAAACCGAACGCTACGTCGCCGAGCAGGGCCGGGACTCCGGCCTCTCCATCGACGGGACCGCACGCGTCCTCGACGCCCTCGAACAGGGCAAGGTCGAGACGCTGCTGCTCACCGATCCTGACGACAAGGAAGTCACCAGTGGAGAGTTGATCGGGCCCGCCGATCGCGTACTCCCCTACATCGCAATCGGGACCGGCACCGAGTTGGTACAGATCGACGAACGCCTCGTTCTCGCCGACGGATACGGCGCGATACTTCGACACCCTTGAACGCCGGAGCCTGCTGATCAGATTCGGTGGCGAGCACGTTCTATCGAGAAGCGTGCTTGCCCACCGAGTCCGGGAACCCATCGGCAATTGCTGCGACGAGTTCCAGATATGCCCGTGCCGTGCGCTTGTTCAACAACTTCAAGTCGATCGGACCGCCTTCGCCCAGGTGATCGTCGTAGGGCAACGTCTTGACCGCTCGCACTCCACGCTGAGCGAAAACGTCCTCGAGTTGATCGAGGTCGAGCGAAGACGAACCCGGCCGCGTCGAATTGATCGCCACGACCGACCTGCTCACCAGATCTGCGTATCCGTGCTTGGTCAGCCAACTGAGCGTTGCTGCAGCACTACGGGCACCATCCTGAGCTGTCGGGCTGACGACAACCAAAGCATCTGCTTCGTCGAGAATTCCGTACATGGCCGAGTGCATGATTCCGGTGCCACAGTCGGTGATGACGATGTTGTAGTGCACCTCGAGAATTCGGAGAGTATCGAGGTAGTCCTGCTCGTTGAACGACTCCGAAGTTTCCGGATCTGCCTCACTCGCAAGGATTTCGAGTCGGCTATCGCCTTGCGAGGTGTAGTAACGAACATCGCTGTACGTACGAATGTCACCGTCGGCCAACAGATCACGAACGGTCAGGTGATGTTCACGTCGTTCGCGATCAGCCAGGGTCCCCAGGTCGGGATTGGCGTCGATGGCTACGATTCGATCCCCACGGATCGATGCGAACGTCGAACCGACAGTTTTGGCCGCCGTGGTTTTCCCCACTCCACCCTTGAGTGAGATGAAAGCAATCTTGTACACGCCGCGCACCGTTCGGTTGGCACGGCGCACGAGAGCCTGGTGTTCGAGTTCGGCAGCCGACTGCCCAGTGTTGATCCGGCCCCCGGTGAGTTTGAACAACACACTGCCCAAACCGCGTTCGGGTGGACGCTTCGCCCGCTTGATGATGTCCAGGTCGTCGACGGAGGTCATAGGCCTGGGCGTCGAGGTCCGGAAATCGGTCGGCTCTTCACGACGTTGCTGGCGCATCCGCTGACTGGGCAACGGTTTTGCTGCAGGCTCGTCGAATTGTGGTGTGAAGGTGACGGTTCGAATCGACGTTGCATAGCCGTCGTCGGACGCGTCGAAATGGCCGTCGCCCTGAGTCGTTCCGGAGTTGTTCCCCAGGACTCCGTTATTCGAACCGTTGTTATCGCTGCGCACCGTTTTCCTAGGTCGAGTTCGGAATCATTTCGGACATAGCCTCTCGGACGCTATCACTCTGGCGGGCTTGCCGTTCTCTGCTCAATACCGTCGTGGCACAACAGACCGTTACACCCGCACTTCGATGACTTTGGTCCCCAAGCTTGTGCCGATCTCAGCAAATACGAACGTCGTAACGATATGCGGCACAGATATCTTCATCTGCCGCTAGAAACAGCCTTCCGCAATGTCAGGGCAAATCCCTTGGTAACAAACGAGAAAAGGGAGGGCGATCGCCTCGGCGATCACCCTCCCTTCATGGACAAGTGTTCAGCTGCTGCAGAATTCCGAACTACCGAGACTTCCGAAAATCGTCGACAGATCCACACTTCCGAACGAACTGCCCGTATCGCAGCCGTCGGCAGTGAGCGCGAAGTCGACACCGGTGACGTCATTCGTGCTCAGATTCACCGGAATTACTGCTGGATCGGCACCGCATCCGCTGCCGGGAACCACTTCTACGGAATAGCCGTCCTTGGCCGGCTTGTACTGAAAGAAGTAGTCACCGGAATCATCCGTCGTTGTCGTCGCGATTTGCGTGCCGGCATCGAGGAGATTCAACGTCACGTCAGACGCCCCGACCCCGTCAGCACCCGGACACCCAGTGACAGTTCCGACGATGCTGAACACCTTCACCAACTCGAAGTCGATCCCGGTCGCGTCGGACGTCGTCAGATCTACCGCCGTCCTGTCGGGTACGGATCCGCATCCAGCCGGCGAGTATGGACTGACCGTGTAATTGCCCGGAGGAACGTTCGTGATCGTGTATGCGCCACCCACCCCGACAGTGGCCGAGGATATCTGCGTCGAGCCATCCCATACGACCATCCATATCCCGACCGGATCGCCAGTATCGCTACACGAGTTGACAAGGGTGCCCGACACGGAGCGTGTGACCGGGTCCGCCGAGGCCACCGAAGACAGGAAGAGACCGAACGCACCCATCAGGGCGAATATCGCAAAGAATCGACGCCTCATGAAACTCTCCTATGTGTTTGCCCTGCCGTCGACCCGTTGCCGGCGACCAGAGCCAAGTCTGGCACCGGAAAATGACCGTCACGTTTGTTTCACCCGGTCCTCGGCAAAGTTTGGCGAATCGGACAAATCCCCCACCTAACGCGTTCGTCGGTCGGCCACCGAAACGATCTCGACCGATCACCTACTAAGCCCGGTAGTAGGCGCCTGTATCCTTTCGCGTATGACGCCGGGTCCGAAAGATGTCGCGCAGCTGCGCGGCGCTTTCGTGGGCGGCACCTCCGGCGCGGTTTCCGTCGCAGCCCACGCGCTCGGTGGTGGCGGCATGGCCCCGTCCGAAAGCGCTGTCGTGTTGCTGATCCTCGCCTGCGCGAGCGTCGGCGCGGTGGTCACGTCCATCGACACCCGTCGCTCCCCCGCGCTCTTGCTCGCCCTCATGCTCGCTGCGGGTCAGGCCATCGGTCACGCGACGTTGACCATCGCTTCGGATCATCAACACGGCCTGCTCCTGTCCCTTCCGATGCTCGCGGCACACATCGCTGCCGTCGGAGTGTGCGCAGTGCTGATCCGCGGCGCAGAACGCGGATACGTCGTGGCCGCATCGACGGTAGCGGCAATCGTCGCCGTTCTATTGCGCCCGTGGGCAGCTGAACCGTCACCGTTCGCTGCACGTACTCGATACCGCGCCAAAGTTGTTCTACGTCAACTTCTCACCTCAGGCCTGGGCACTCGCGGCCCACCGGCATTCGTGTAACTCACCTCCCCTTTCCTTTCACGCACGTGATTACGTGCGCCACTTTGCTGTGCGCCTTTATTAACCGCCCGCGGTTAACAAAGGCGCACAGCGGGATCGAGTACACGCATGTCCGCACCCGAATTGGAGCGCGCACAGACGCGCGCGTCCAACGACAGTTCTCCGCCGAAGAAGCAGGTTGGCGGCGCCAGACCACTGATCCTGCGTCTGCACTTCTACGCCGGCGTCCTGATCGGACCGTTCATCCTCATCGCCGCTTTGAGCGGTGGCCTCTACGCGATGGCACCCACCATCGAGAAGTTCGTTTACAGCGACTACCTCCAGACCGACACCACCGGACAGATCGCGTCACTGAACGACCAGATCCGTTCCGCTCAGCAGTACCGCCCCGACTTGACGGTCTCGGCAGTACGTCCGTCCCCTGCTGCCGGCGAAACCACCCGAGTCCTGTTCACCGATCCGTCACTGGGCGAATCGGAGAGGCTCGCCGTCTTCGTCGATCCGGTGCTCGCACAGCCGGTCGGCGAGTTGGCGGTCTACGGAAGCAGTGGTTCGCTGCCACTGCGAACCTGGATCTCCCAACTGCATCGCCACCTTCATCTGGGCGAACCCGGCCGCCTCTACAGCGAATTGGCCGCGTCGTGGATGTGGGTGGTCGCACTCGGCGGTGTCTACCTCTGGTTCCGTCGATACCGCACCGCCCGGAACGCTCGACTGCTCACGATCGACCGAGCATCCACCGGACGAAGCCGGACCCTGAACTGGCACGGTGTCGTCGGCATCTGGATAGCAGTTGCATTGGTCTTCCTCTCGGCGACCGGCCTCACGTGGTCGACCTACGCCGGAGAGAACGTCAGCAATCTGAGAACCGCGTTGAGTTGGACGACGCCCTCAGTTGTGAAAACTCTCGGCGACGCTCCCCCTCCGGCGACAGGCGGGCACGAGGGTCACGACATGGCCCCTGCCGCCACCGGCACGCTGACGGACACCAACGTCGGACGCGTCGACACCGTCCTCGGTATCGCCAGGTACAACGGGATCACCGGTCCTGTCGAAGTATCGATACCCGCGAACACCGAGACGGCGTTCACCGTCGCCCAGACACGTCAGCCCTGGGTGTACAGCAACAACACCATCGCAATCGACGGAGCGACGCAAAAGGTCACCGACGAGTTGTGGTTCTCGGATTGGCCACTCGCGGCCAAACTTTCGGCCTGGGGAATCCAACTCCACATGGGTCTGCTGTTCGGCCTTGCCAACCAGATCGCACTCGCCGCACTGGCACTCGCACTGGTCAGCGTGGTCATTCGGGGCTACATCATGTGGTGGCGCCGACGCCCCACTCGTGGCTCCGACTGGGCAGTCGGCCGGGTTCCTGCCCGCGGCGGAATCCGCAACCTCTCCCCGGTCGGCCTCGTTGCTCTCGTCGCGATCACGGCGTTGGTCGGCTGGTTCGTTCCGCTACTCGGCATCAGCCTTCTCGCATTCCTGCTGATCGACCTGTGCATTGCGGCGTTCAAACGCCGTGCCACCACCTGACACTTCACGAATTACGGAGACACACATGACTGTTCGCACAAAGATATTCGCAGCTGTTGCACTGTCCGCAGCTCTCGCCCTGACCGGCTGTTCTTCCAACTCCGACAAGGAAACCGAAGCTGCACAATCCATCACAGTTCAGGATCAATGGGTCAAGGCCGCGCCGGAAGGAATGAGCGCGGCGTTCGCCGAACTCGTCAACTCCAGTGACAAGGACGTACGCGTGGTCTCGGCCACCAGCCCCGCGTCGTCTCGACTCGAACTGCACGAAGTCGTGACCGGCGACGGCGGAACGATGACGATGCGTCCCAAGGACGGCGGTTTCCTGGTCCCTGCCAACGGGTCCGCCTCCCTCACCCCGGGCGGTGACCACCTCATGTTCATGGACCTGTCCGCGCCGCTGCTCCCAGGCGCAGAAACCGACCTCACCTTGATCTACGACGACGGTTCCAGCACCACGTTCACAGCCCAGATTCGCGACTTCTCCGGTAATCAGGAGAACTACGACCCGAATCACGGTGGCTGAGAACACGAACCCGCCCAGCCGAGCAGTCAGTCGGCGGCGCCTTCTCGGAGGAGGCGCCGCCGCGCTCGGCGTGGCGGGAATAACCTGGGGCGCAACCACAGTGGTCGAGCGCAGCCAACAGGAGCAGCAAGCAGGCAAGCTGGTGGAACCGTTCTACGGAGTCCACCAAGCCGGCATCGACACCACGCCGCAAGCGCACGGCACCTTCATCGGGTTCGACCTCTTGCCTGGAACCGATCGAACAGTCGTCGTCGGAATCATGAAGATGTGGTCCGAGGATGCGTCACGGCTCACCGCGGGCAACCCGGCGTTGGCGGACACCGAACGGGAACTGGCTGTGGATCCGGCACGCTTGACGGTGACCGTCGGCTACGGTCCTGGCCTGTTCACCAAGCTGGGATTGCAAGCACGTCAACCGGACTGGTTCGAGCCGTTGCCGAGCTACGAGATCGACCGACTTGACGACCGATGGGGCGGGTCGGACCTGTTGCTGCAGATTTGTGGCGACGATCCGGTGACCATTGCTCATGCTGTGCGAGTTCTGACCAAGAACGTCCGATCACTGACGACAATCCGGTGGACACAAAAGGGATTCCGCAACGCTCGCGGCACCACGCCCGAGGGAACCACGATGCGCAATCTCATGGGCCAAGTGGACGGGACGGTCAATCCTGCTCCGGGAACAGTGGATTTCGATTCACTGATCTGGCACGACGGCGCCGGTCAACCGTGGCTGGCGGGCGGAACCTCGTTGGTACTGCGACGCATTCGCATGGAAATGGATACCTGGGACGAACTCGACCGTTCGGGGCGCGAACTCACGATGGGGCGCACGTTGTCCAATGGCGCTCCGCTCAACGGAACCAACGAATTCGACGAAGCGGATTTCACACTCACGGACAAGTTCGGGATTCCGGTGATCCCGCCAGGATCACACATCGCGCGAGCCCACCAGACGCATGAGAAGGAGCAGTTCTTCCGTCGGGCATACAACTACGACGACGCACCCGAGAGCGGGCAGACCTCGAATTCGGGATTGATCTTCGCAGCATTCCAACGGGACATCGCCGAGCAATATCTACCGGTCCAACAGCGATTGAGTGACTTCGACGCACTCAACGAGTGGACGACGCCGATCGGTTCTGCGGTGTATCTCATTCCGCCGGGATGCACCGAGAACGACTATCTGGGAAGCGGATTGCTCGGCTGACAACCCCGGGCAACGATATTGTGGGGGCTGGATCCGAACGGATCCCGCCCCCACAATTCCTTCTACCTGAAGTTGTTGCGTTACTTGGACTTACGAGGTCCCGGCATGACCGCACCTGGACGGGCGGTAGTCAACCTCGTGACCCAACCACTGACGGGCCACTTCTTCAGTCCGACGTTGTGTGGGGTGACCTCGGTTCCGACGTACTTGGCAGCAAGCTCGTCGTCGACGGTTCCGTTGAACCGCCACAGTTGGCTTCCGTCGGCATTGCGGGTGGACACCTCCCATGACTGAGCACGGAAGGCACCACGAATGATGCTGTCGGCAAACACCAGAACGGGAATTCCGATCTCGGCACGAACAGCCGCACCGGCAGACCACTCGGCGCGCGCGAGTTCGTAGATCTCTTCCGGCGTTGCTCCCGGACGGGCGGAGGCCGGTACGTGGAGGACGATGCTCGGCGTCGGGAGTTCCGGCGCGGGATCAGCCGAGTAGCGCAATGCGAGTTCCTCGACGCGGGTCGCTCGGGCGTCCTTGTCCGAGGTATCGCCTGCGAGATTGGTCAGACCCTCTCCCGCGTCGGTGATCCGCAAGGCTTCCACGATGCCGCGGACGACCTCGTCGGTAGTGGCGGCCGAATCCGTGGCGGCAGAGACCGAGCGGAGGAGTACGAAGTGCTCCACCGCCGAACCTGCGTCGTAGATCTCGCGGATCCGAGCGATCTTGGCTGCCGTCACAGCACCATTCGACTCGGCCGGAGCGTCCGCTCCTTCGAGGTTCGCGAGTTCACCGAGCGCTTCGAATACCGGCGCGAATACTTGATTTCCCGTGCCGTGCCCGACATGGAACACCTGGTCGTTACGCGGGTCACGCAAAGCAAAGACATACTGCCCCAGCCTCTTCCCGACCTTCTCGGAGAACGGCTGCGGAGCGGGCTTCCTGACGACGACCTCGGTGGACAGAGTGCGCATCACGGCCAGACGTAGTGCGTCTGGCACGCTGGTGGAACCGGCAGCACCGGAAAAGATTGCCGCCGAAGCAGCGCTGATCGAGGTGAACGTGCGGCCGACTTGCTTCTCGAGAGAGGCAGAGACCGTACCGACCGCAGTCAGTTTTGCATCGAGGGTGCCGTCACCCTCGACAAGGAACTCCTTGATCAACGGAGCAACGAGCAAGGTGGAGCCGATAGCGCGAGGAACTGTCCAGACAATAGCCATGCCACGAGCCTAGGCGATCACCTCGAGGCGCGAGGCGAACGCGACTCAGCCCGCCGCTGCCGGCCCGGCCAGTCCCTGCACAAGTAGGTTCCAGGCCGAGTGCGCGACTTCTTTTCGCGAGCTCTCGGCAGTCCGTTCCATGATCGCGGCGAACATCGCGATCGCCAGGATCACGTCCTCAGCAGTCACGGACTCGCGTATCTTCCCAGCTCGACGCGCCTCCTCGAGGCGTCCTTCGAGGAGATCGGTCAGGCGGGTGCCTGCCGAATTCAGTCGTGAGTCGCCGAAGGAGACGGGCTTGATGACCTCCACGAACACGATGGAGGTGGTGATCTGGTCTACCAACAATCGAAAAAGATCGTCGAGAGTCGAATCCGGATCGGCAGCCATATCTTGCAGCTCGACGATGTTCTCGTCGAACACCGCGAGTGCGAGGCTTTCGCGAGTGGGAAAGTGCCGGTAGAGGCTGCCCTGACCGACGCCGGCCGTGCGGGCGATCAGGCTGAGCGGAGCAGCAAAACCCTGAGTGGCGAACACCTCGCGAGCTGCTGAGACGAGTGCCGCACGATTGCGCGCCGCATCTCTCGGCCCTCTGTTGAGGGATCCGCTATTGACGCGGCCAGACGATGTCACGCACACTACGATACCAACCGGACAGCATTGTCCGGTTGGTTGCGGCCCGACACCGGTTCACACCCCGACCCGATCGTCGTGAGCGCTCGAACACGCGCCTGCCCTCCGTGCTGCCTGTCCGTGAGATACGTCTGCCCGTGAGATACGAAAGGCAATCCCGCACCGGGAGTTGGACTCGATGAAATCGTTCACGACCATCAGAACCAGATCTGCCATCGCACTCGTCGCCTTGATCACCGTGCTTCCCGTGTGCGTCGCGTCGGCTGAGCCCGCCACTGCCCCGGGCTCGATCCACGAGAACCCGGGTGTCGCTTCCACCGCCGCAAGCCGCGCCGAATGCGGCCCGGGATCGATGCCCGAGACCGGGTTGCAGGGTGATGTTCCGGCCGAGGACCGAAACAGCGGACGCAGCCGAGACGGCTACAGCTGCAACATGTCTCAGATCGGCGGCTACTCGGGTCGCGGCGGCGGGATCACGTCCACCAACTTCGAACACTGCTCGTACGTCGGCAGTTTCTTCCCCGGGAACCTCCTGGGCCCCGCACAGGGCGTCCAAGTTCTCGACGTATCGGATCCTGCCAATCCCGCTCTCACCGCCACGCTGACCGAACCCGCGATGCTGGCCGGAACGTGGGAGAGCCTCAAGGTCAACACCGCGCGAAAGCTGCTGGTGGGCACGGGCGTTCCGCTCTTGACCGGCGTCGGCCTGATGTCGGTCTACGACATCTCCGATTGCGCGCACCCGAAACTACTCAACCCCGGACCAGGAACCGATCTGGGGATGCTGCTGCCCATCACCAATCACGAGGGAGGATTTTCACCGGACGGGAACACCTACTGGTCTTCCGGCACCGCTCCCGGCGTGGCGAGCGCCGTCGATCTCACCGATCCCGCCAACCCACGCGTCGTCTGGCAGGACCTCATCGGGTTGTCGACGCACGGCTTCGGAATCAGTCCCGACGGAAATCGCATGTACTTGTCGAACAATCTCGGCGGAATACATGTCCTCGACATCAGTGAGGTTCAGCGCCGCGTCCCGAATCCTCGGGTGCGCCAACTGTCCCAGCTCTCGTGGACCGACGGGTGGGCCACCCAACACAGCATTCCGGTCACCTACGACGGTTCGCCGTACCTGTTCACCGTCGACGAAGGTGGTTCCGGCGGAGTCAAATTGATCGACGTCTCCGATGACGACGAACCGTCGGTCGTCAATTCGGTGAAGCTCGAAATCAATCTGCCGGAGAATCAAGACGCTGCGCTGGCGTCTGCTGCCGGTGGATCGCTGTTCGCGTACGAATCTCACTACTGTTCGGCAGATCGCCCGGTCGACCCGACGGCGCTGGCATGTGGATGGATCTCGAGCGGGATTCGGGTCTTCGATGTTCGAGATCCCTTCGACGTCCACGAAATTGCGTACTTCAACCCACCTGCTCGGACCGGCGGCAATCTCGAACTCGCCAACTCGCCACACGCTCTCGCGTCGCTCATCGGGGTACCCGTTCTCAGCACCCCGGCAATCGCGCAGTCGATCGCGCAGGGCCAGTTCGACCCCGGCCAAGCACTGAGTTCGCGGTCGGGCATGGTCGCTCTCGGCGACATCTCGACCGATTGGTGCTTCTCCCCGCCCGAATGGCGCGGGACCACGTTGTGGGCGACGTGCGCCGACAATGGCTTTGTTGCCATGCAACTCGAAAACGGTGTCTACACACCACCGGCTGACCAGAAGACGACCGTGGGATCATGACGGCGCCGCGAGCGGTCAAAGCCGTCGCACTCGTGGCTGCAGCACTGATGCTGCTCGTACTCGGCGCAGCACTACGTCCGCTGTTCGCACCCGAGAACCACACGCAGAGAGCTGTTCTGAGCGAAACCGAAATCGGATTCGTGCACGACATGGCGGCCCACCATCAACAGGCCCTCTTCATTCTCGCGCGTCTGAGTCCCGATGTGGACTCGGCGGTGACGAGACTGGCCCAGCAGATCGACGATGTTCAACGAACGGAAATCGGTGTCATGCTCGGTTGGCTGAGGTTGGCCGGTGTCCCGCCGAACAGTAGAACGCCGATGGCGTGGATGGAGGCGTCGCCGAGCGGCGCGGGCGACTCTCGTCATCACCCGGCAACGCTGGACACCGAGACCGACTCCATGCCTGGTATGGCTACGACCGAAGAACTCGAGAAACTGAGCAGCGCTCGCGGGCTCGACGCCGAGGTCCTTTTCCTTCAACTGATGGAACGCCACCACCGTGGCGGGATCGCCATGGCGCAGGCCGCCGACGCCCTACTCGAGAGCGGGCCGGTGAAACAGTCCGCCCGCGACATGATCAACACCCAGAGTCAGGAATCCGGGCTGATGACGCTGATGCTCGAACAACGTGGGGCACAACCACTGCACTGACCCGCATGTGCAGTGACTACCATAGGTGTCGACCTGCGAACTACAGAAGGAATCGACACTTCATCATGACCCTGCTTGTTCGCGGAATCGATTGGTCGAACCCGACAGCACCGCGGATCCGATGCGTCGACGACACCACTTCCGCTACGACCTTCTTCACTCACGACTCGGTGCTGCGATTCTCCGTCGACGAGACGAAGGGCCGCCGCTGCCTCGGCTGGCGAGATCTCACCGCCGAAGGTCCAGGACACTCGCCGTGCGACCGCGGGGCGACGGTCACCGCAGGACGCCAATGCGACCGATGCCGAAATCGTGAGGGGTTCACCACGGTTCATCAGGCACACGTCAGCGGCGCGCACATTCATCCGAATGTGCGTACCTACCTCGCACAACCACAATGGCTCTACGTCGACGTATTCGCCGGCGGCCAGATGAAGGTGGGGACGGCGTCCGAGTTCCGCAAGCATCCGCGAGTCGCCGAACAAGGGGCAGTCTGCGCATTGTTCGTAGCGCGGTCGACGGACGGTTACAGCATTCGCGCCCTCGAAGCCCGAGTTTCGGAGCACTTCCACTTGAGCCAGGCAATACGTACGTCTCGGAAAATCGAAGCGTTGACAGGGCCCTTGGATCGAGAGAAACTACGAAAGTCGTTGCACCACTTCGTATCGTCGATCAAAGACGAGCTGAATGACATCGGATCGGACATCGACGGAATCGAGATCCTGGAGGCTCCCGAAGAATGGACGGCGCCGGCGTGCGCTGACATGGTCTTCGATGCGGCACCGTTGATCGCGTACCCGCACACTTTCGAGTCCGGCGAACATTCCTTGTATTTGGAGGGCCTTGCCGGTTCGATCGCCTCGCTGCGGATCGACCCCGACTCTGAATCGCCACGCTTTGTCGCGGACGTGTCCGGACTGGTCGGTCGAACCATCACCGTCGGCGAGTTCGAGTCCCCTGGCGTGGCGATTCAGGAATCGTTGTTCTGAAAGTAGGTCAGCAACTTCCCGCAGTCGCTGCGGCGAATCCGCGAGTGACCTCGGCCTGCTCGTCGGCAGACAGGCTCGACCATTCGGGATAAGCCTGGATGGAGGTCAGCATGTCGTTTGCCAATGATTCACGCGTCATGCCCATTTCCTCTCCGGACTCGTCGATGGCCGGCTGGTAGGCGTCGAGGTACCGGAGAACGTCGGAGCACGCCTGCGCGTAGGTCCGTGGCAGTGCCGAACTCACATTCGGGTCGGACGGGACCTCAGCCGGAGCACTCGAGTCGACCGAAGGGGTCTCGGTAGGTATTTCCGACGACGTCGCCGGAGCCTCGGATGACGTCGTCGACGTCGCCGTGGTGGTCGCCGAAGCAGAGGAAGTGAGTGTTCCGACCTCGGTCGGCTTGTCTCCGTCAGAACCGCAGGCAACCAGCGCCACCAGCGAGCAGGCACCGATGAACCCGGTGATCGTTTTCTTCATCCCTCAAGGATGCCAGAGGGCCACTGGCGTTCGAACGGACCGGCATCGCCCGTCAGCGCCGATTGCCCGAGCATCCTGCCGAATCCGAGCGCCTCGCCCTCCCGACTGCGGGATTGGACTGTATGCCCCGTTCGCGAACCCATGCTACGGTGACTTAACTGCAAAATAACTACGGGTGGGATTGTCCGGTCTGCCGCGTTCATCCGGAACGCTCCGATCGGAAATAGTTCGTCTATAAGGGGCTGGAACGAGTGGGACTTTTTCGTCGACGAGGTTCCCGCGAGGAAGACGACGATCGCGGGCAAAACCTCGATCGCAGCGACCCCGGGTACGCCGCCTGGTTCGCGAACGTCGCCGACGCGGGTGGTCAGCCGATTCCGTACAAGCGACCGCTGACCGCACCGGTGTATCCGCAACTCCAGCCGCCGGCCCCGGACTACGAGACGGATACGAGACGGCCACTCAACGCACCCGCCGGAGACGGCTGGCTACCCGCAGACCGCATCGACGAATTCGAGTCGTCGAATGGCCGCCCATCTGCACCGAACGGAACGAGCCCACAAATCTCCCAAACTGAAAAGTTGCCGCCCGACCCACTCCCGACGCCGCAACCAACGATTCCACCTCGAAATGTACCGATGACTTCACCACCGAAGCATCACCTGGAGTCGCCCCGCGCGACTCGGCCCTACCAAGGAGAAGCAATGAGCAACATCGACAAGATCCTCGGCGAATTGATGCGCATCGACGGTGCCAGCGGTGCAGCCGTCGTCGACGCCGACAGCGGAATGGTGCTCGGCATGAGCGGCAACCCGTCATTCAGCCTCGAGTACGCCGGCGCCGGCAACTCCGAGGTTGTGCGAGCAAAGCTCCGCACCATGAGTAACTTGGGGATTACCGACACCCTGGAAGACATCCTGATCACCCTGAGCAACCAGTACCACCTCATTCGCGTCCTCGAGACGCCCGGACTGTCGACGCTGTTCGTGTACCTCGTTTTGGACCGTGCGCGTGCGAACCTGGCGCTGGCCCGCCACAAGCTGGGCGAACAGACCCCCAAGATCGAGATCTGACCCTTCCACTCCCTTCCCGACAATGCCCGGTCCTCGCCAACGGCGAGGGCCGGGCATTGTTCGTTCCGAACACTCGATTGGTGAACCTCGCGCCGGCGCCGATACTGGGACCGTGACTATCGCGGATGCTCCTTGCGTGTGGTTGACCACCCTCCGAAGCGACGGCTCGCCGCACACGACTCCGGTCTGGTTCTTACTGCATCAGAACACATTCTGGATACCGAGCGCTGAGCAGAATCGTAAGGTTCGGAACCTGCTGGACGATCCTCGGGTCTCGTTGGCAGTCGACGGATCCGCTGGCGACCCGTGGGTCGCACAGGGCCTCGCGACAATTCATCACGACATCGGCGAATTCGTCGACCTCCTGAGACTTTTCGGCGAGAAGTACGACGGCTGGGATGCCGCAGACGAAACTCGTGACGGTCCGCGGGTCCTCGTCTCGGTCCCGGTGACTCGATGGTTCCTTCGACCAGACTGACAGACAGTGCCGGTTAGGCCCGAATTGTCGTGAATGACATACTTGTAGTTCATCTCTCGCAGAAATGGACTCTCACACATGGCACGCACGGCACATCACAGGCGCGGCATCACCGGCGTCACCATCGGCATTGCTGCCGTGATCGTGCTGGGAGGTTGCGCCAATTCCAACGCCGACGCGCCCGAAACATCTTCTCTCGGTTCGGGAATCGGATCCGGTGTCACCACGACGGTCGTGACCGAAGCCTCGGCTCCTTCGTCCGCCGCAATTGAACTGCTGGCACAGATCCCCGTCAAGGGACGCGCACCCAAGACCGGATACGACCGCGCGCTGTTCGGTACCGCCTGGACCGACGACGTCACCGTCGAATTCGGCCACAACGGCTGCGATACTCGCAACGACATCCTGCGGCGTGACCTCACCGACCTGACATTCAAGGACGGCTCCAAAAGCTGCTCGGTCCAAACCGGTACGCTCCGTGACCCGTACACGAACAAGACCATCGCGTTCACCCGCGGCCAGGACACGTCTTCTGCAGTCCAGATCGATCATGTAGTCGCACTCTCGGACGCCTGGCAGAAGGGCGCACAACAGCTCGATACACAGACGCGAACCAATCTGGCCAACGACCCTCGAAACCTGCGCGCTGTCGACGGGCCCACGAACCAGAAGAAGTCGGATTCCGACGCGGCGTCGTGGCTGCCACCCAACAAGGCCTACCGCTGCCAGTACGTGACTGCTCAAGTGGAAGTCAAAGCGGCATACGGTTTGTGGGTCACCCAAGCCGAACACGACACCATCGCAGACATTCTCGCGACCTGCTGAACTCTTGCGGTGATCAGCGGCCCTTGATCAGATACCGCACAATCGCCATTCCGAGCGCGAGGCCCACTACGGTGGCGAGCGCTGCAACCAGACCGTGACCGGTCAGTGCGACGAACACACCGGTGATGACTGCGACGACGGCAATGATCCCCGCGTCCACTCTGCTTTGACCACGTTCAGGCATGGCACTCTCTCGTGCCGTCTGGTCCGTCCGCTCCCCTCGTAGCGGACGGACCCAGCGGCAATCTGTCGAAATGCGCGAACTCCGGTGGCCTCACCGGGCTGACTTTGCGGGCGGTCCTGCGAGGCCGGCACGTCCCCCGGAGCCAACTCACATCGGTTCACGAAGTCCGTACCTTCGCAGAATATACCGATTGGTAGGTAATTACCGAGGGCTAAAGTCCCTGGTCATGGACTCATGCGACGAGTGGTCGGAAACTCGAGACGAACGAGCACATCCGCGAGGCGAGCGTTAGCCGAGATAGCAGAGGTCCGTGGCCACGGCCAGAGGCCCATCTGGAATCAGAGCGGAGACGTCTATGACCCGAAAAGTGATCCGAGATCCAACGATCCGACTGACGACACTCGCTTCCAATCAGCGCAATATGCGGTGGTGAAGCGAGAATCCGTCAAGAGAATCGTGACTGTCGCCGGTTCGAGGGTGCTTTCGAACTCGAGGACATTCAATTCACCATCGCCGTCGACCTTCGCTCGGCCGTATATGCACGGCATGTCAGCTGATACGGGCCCAGACGTCGTGTAGGTTCCCGGCAACACCTCCCACGGCACGTCGAACAGTCCGTGACCAGGAATCGTTCCCGGCGCTGCTGAGGCCGCAGACGTCCCGATCATTGCCACACCGACAGCTACTGCTGCAGCGGACGCGAGCAAACTAACCTTGCGCATTTTCCCTACCTTGTTCATACCTGAACCGCAGCGGCGAGTTCGAAGGCTTGTTGATGTAAGAACCCGCGGTTCGCGCAGTTCTTCAACTAACGGTAGTAAAAGGGCACGAGTTTTGGTGAGCTACCTTTTTGTGGTTCTGGCCCGATTTCCGTGACGGAGACTCCCATTGAGAAGATCAGAGAACGCCGGCGTTGCGGCTCTCGGCATGATTCGAACCTGTCATTCCAGTATTCGATCACACACCCGTCTTCGAGCCGAAACGTCGACGCTCCCCTGCCGTTTGGGTGACTCAGCCTCCGAGTGAGCCCGTCGGCAGCTTCGAGAAGATGTCCCCGAGGCTTCCGGTTCCACCAGGAGTTTCCGGTTCCGTCGGATCCACCGGCTCGACGACGATGACACCAGGCACGGTGACGGTCACGGTCTTGTCCGCAGATTCCGAAGAACTGAACTTCTTGGTACCCAAGAACTTTGCGGTGATGCGATGCTCGCCCTGGTCGCGGAACGGCCAGACCAGTTCTGCATGGCCATTGGAATCGACTGTGGCGCTGCCGATCTTCGTGTCGCCGTCGAAGAACTCGACCGTTCCCTCACCCGGGTTCGGGTCGATACTCGCCGCAATCTTGACGTCTTCGCCCGTCAGTGCCTCCAGTGCGACAGCGACCATCGTCTCGGTCTGGTTGGTCGTGAAGACCTCGGTAGTCGAGAGGGCGTTGCGTCCTTCCCCCGCAGCAACACAATACCCAGCGGCATTGACCCACCGGGACTCACCGAAACTCATGCTCGTGTCTTTGATCTTGATGCTCGGGCTCGTCGCCCCGGCGCGCAGGTGCGTCGTCGCATTTCCCTCGTCGGACCGAGCTTCGAGTTTCAATTCGACTGCCGGCAAACGAAAGTCCGTGTTCGCCTTGACTTGCAGCCCTTCCTTGGGCTTGTTGTCGTTCGCGCTCGGACCGTCGTTGACTGTCTTGTTGCCGGCACCGGTAATTCGCAGGTACTCACCCGCCGGGTTTGCGTTTCCGTCTGCGCCCACCCGGAGCAGCACCGCAGTCTCGCCGGTCAAGTTGGACGACGAATCACCGACGAGGGAGTACGAAACCAGGGTTGCCCCTTGCGGTAATGCGATGTCGTACTTGATTCGACCGGTGTCCGAATCCGAACTACGCATGGTGCCTGGATGCAATTTCACTGTGAACTGTTCGCCGGGACGCACGGACGTGGGTGCCGTTACCTCCATGTTGTCGGAGAACGACGAATCCCAATCGGTGGCGCCGTCGACCCGGCACTTGTGTTCGAAGGAAACTGTCCGCGTCACGGTATCGGAAGCCGCTGCCACCGGCGCGGACACAGCGAGGAGTCCGGCCGCGAGTGCTGGTACGACAGCGCAAACTGCCAGAGTGCGGGGGTTCATGTGTTGCCTTTCAGAAGAACTCGGCCATTGAAAGTTCAGTGAGGTAGGACCGTGATCACTTGCCACCGAGCGAACCCGTCGGCAGCTGCGGCAGAACGGACTCGAGGCTGCCGAGACCGCCCGGAGTGCCCGGATCGGTCGGGTCGGGATCGACCGGACCTGTGGTGTCACCGGTCACCGTGAGTACGTGTGCCGCCGACGTGTACTTCGCCTCGTCTCCGGTAGCGGTGAATACTGCAGTCACGGACTTGGTACCCGCCTTACCGAAGGTGAGATCCAGGCGCGCAATACCGCGAACCACCGGCCGCGGGTCACCGACGGGTTTGCCGTCGACCATGAACTGTACTGTTCCCGTTGTGTTTTCCGGATCGACGTGAGAAGCAAAAGACACCTTGGTACCGGTCGCGGCGGTAGCCGGTCCTTCGAGCTTAGTCACGATGTCCGCGCCTGGCTCAGGATCAACGGGCCCCAGGTCCCCGTCGATCTTCGTGGATGCCAGGGCGCCGGCACCGGCATTGAGGGGGCCGGTCTCAGCGTCGCGCGGCGAGCAGGATGTGGGCGCCCAGATGGTTCCCGCGAGCCAGTGACTGACCTGAGGGAGGAAGGTCAAAAATGACTCCGGCCCGCCGAAAGTACCTGCAGCACCCGAAGTCCGGACATTGGTTTCGACTGCGCCGGAAGGCCCGGCCTTTACGGTGATTCTGATCTTCGGAAAGACGATGTTGGTCTCGGCACCGGACTGAGCATTGATCGCAAGCCCGCCGTGCGCACCCGACGACGATGACGGACTGTTGCCGATCGCTTCGTTTGCGCCGGACAACCGGAGTATCGGACCGTCCGCTGCGGGAGTGCCGTCTTCGTTGACACGAATCACCGAAGCAGGTTTCCCGGCAATAACATTGCCCGGATCGGTGACCGTCGCCGAAACGAACTCCGCGTTGGTCGGAATCGGCAGATCAATCTTCAGACGCGAGATCTTCTTGACGCTTGCGCCGCTCACATCGTTCGGGATCTGGACGCTACCCGGATCCACGTCGATGTCGAAGACCTGACCTGGCGCGACTACCGTCGGAGCCGAAACCCGCACCGTAGCAGGCTTTCCGTCTGACGAAGGACCGGAGAACGCACTCGGAACTGCGCGGCACGTGACCTGGAACGTTGTCGACGTGGTTTCTGCAACGGGCGCCGCGGTTGCCGGAATCACGGCCACAGCGGTTCCACCGGCAAGGAGGCCGGTAAGGAGCGCAGCATTCAGTAGGCGTTTTGACATGATGTCCTCTCGGAACAACCTGATTGACGTTTGCCGCCGAACTGTAACGGAGCCAGCGCCCGAGTTGACCCGTTTTCAATAAACAAAAACCACACAGTAGGTAAATACTTGGTAAGGGTTACTGGTCGTCACATCTGATCGCCACCGCGAGCCTTGCCCCTCTCGATCAATCTCGCGAATCGAGATTCACTGCGGGGAAACACAATTCGACAGAAGTTCGCACCGTAGCGAGATCTCCGGTCATACTCTACCCTTACAGGAGGGTAGAGTATGAGAACCTCGTCAGGACGGAATCTCATGGCAGTAACCATCGCTTCATCCACCAACGACAATTCGGTTCGGGCCGCGCTCCGGTCACCTCACCGTCTCAAAACGGAGGTTTTGGCCGGACTGGTCGTGGCGTTGGCACTGATTCCCGAGGCGATCTCGTTCTCGATCATCGCCGGCGTCGATCCGCGGGTAGGACTGTTCGCGTCGTTCACGATGGCAGTGACCATCGCCGTCGTCGGCGGACGACCCGCAATGATCTCCGCAGCTACCGGCGCCGTCGCACTGGTCGTCGCTCCACTGACGCGCGAGTACGGAATCGACTACCTGATTGCGACAGTCCTTCTGGCCGGCCTGCTCCAGATCGTGTTGAGCCTCCTCGGCGTCGCCAAGCTGATGCGCTTCATCCCGCGTAGCGTCATGGTGGGATTCGTCAATGCACTGGCCATCTTGATCTTCATCGCCCAACTCCCCCACCTGATCGATGTTCCGTGGCTCGTCTACCCACTCCTTGCAGTCGCACTTCTGATACTCGTATTCCTGCCGAAACTGACGAACGCCGTCCCGGCTCCACTGGTGGCAATCGTGCTACTGACAACCGCCACAGTCGTTTTCGCGTTCAATATCCCCAACGTCGGCGACGAGGGCGAGCTTCCGTCGAGCCTACCGACGCTACTGTTCCCCGACGTCCCCCCGGGCATGCACACACTGTCGATCATTGCGCCGTACGCATTGGCCATGGCGCTCGTCGGACTCCTCGAATCGTTGATGACGGCCAAACTCGTCGACGACGTCACGGATACTCACTCGAACAAGACCCGAGAAGGGTGGGGCCAAGGCGTCGCGAACATCGTCACCGGCTTCTTCGGGGGCATGGGAGGGTGCGCGATGATCGGCCAGACCATGATCAACGTCAAGGTCTCCGGCGCTCGCACTCGAATCTCGACTTTCCTGGCGGGCGTGTTCTTGCTGATACTCGTCGTCGGCCTCGGCGATGTGGTGGCGTTGATTCCCATGGCCGCATTGGTGGCCGTCATGATCATGGTCTCGGTCGGCACTTTCGATTGGCACAGCATCAATCCGAAGACCCTGCGCCGCATGCCGATCGGCGAGACAGTGGTCATGTTGGTCACCGTGGTAGTCACCGTCGCCACCCACAATCTTGCCTACGGCGTGATCATCGGAGTGATCACCGCGATGGTCATCTTCGCCCGCCGCGTCGCGCATCTCACCGAAGTGATCGACGTCGCGCATCCGGACGAGGACACCCGTGTCTATGCGGTTCGAGGCGAACTGTTCTTCGCATCCAGCAACGATCTGATCTACCAGTTCGACTACGCCGGCGACCCGAAGAACATTGTCATCGATCTGTCCGAGTCTCATGTCTGGGACGCGTCGACCGTCGCGACACTGGACGCCATCACCACCAAGTACGCGGCCAGAGGCAAGAATGTCGAGATCGTGGGGCTCGACGACGCATCGGCCGAGCGCCACCTGCGCCTGTCCGGTCGCCTGGGTGACGGTCACTGAGAGTATGGAGGCCCAGCGCGAGGAAAGTGGGAGTGATGTCTGAGCCGGAACATGCGGGCCAAGGGCCGAACATGCAGATCGGACAGGTTGCCGAACGCACCGAACTGTCGATCAAGACGATTCGTCATTACGACGAGGTCGGTCTGGTTACTCCGTCCGAGCGGAGCGCCGGAGGATTCCGCCTCTATACCGAGGCCGATGTCCAACGGCTACTGGTAATCCGACGAATGAAGCCGCTCGGATTCAGTCTCGAAGAAATGAAACAACTTCTCGATTCTCTGGCAGTGCTCGGCGACGAAGCTTCGGACGCGTCAACGCGCACCGCTGCAACCGAATTCGTCACCGACTGCCACACCCGGGCGGAAGAAAGCTGCACACACTTACGTAAGCAACTCGCCTACGCCGAAGAGCTGACGGGTTTGCTCGCCGACCACAGTCTCAACGGTGAACGGCATTCGTGATCTGCAAGCTGAACTAAGCTGAGTTGATGGCCCGATACTTCGACGTTCACCCGGAAAACCCGCAGCCGCGCGCGATCAGCCAGATCGTCGAAATGCTGCGCAACGACGCGGTCATCGCCTACCCCACCGACTCCTGCTACGCCCTGGGCGCCCGAATGGACAATCACTCGGGCACCGATCGGATCCGCGAGATCCGTCATCTGCGTTCGGACCATCACTTCACGCTGGTCTGTGCCGATTTCGCGCAGCTCGGGCACTTCGTCCACGTCACCAACTCGGCGTTCCGCGCGGTGAAAGCGGCTACGCCTGGGCAGTACACGTTCATCCTTCCCGCCACGAAGGAAGTTCCGCGTCGGCTGGCACACGCCAAGAAGAAGACCGTCGGAGTGCGTATCCCCAGCCACCCGGTAGTGCGGGCACTCTTGCAAGAGTTGGGTGAACCCATCCTCTCCAGCACCCTTCTCCTGCCCGGCGCCGAGGAACCGATGACGGACGGCTGGCAGATCAAGGAAGAACTCGACCACCAACTCGACGCCGTCATCGACTCGGGTGACTGTGGAACCGAACCCACCACAGTCGTCGACTATTCGTCCGGTGTTCCCGAAATCGTGCGGGTCGGCGCGGGAGATCCTTCTCGTTTCGAATGATCCCCCGCCCGGGCCACATCATGGAGTCGACCAGTCACGGCGTGACGATATCGAACCACAGATCGAAGTCCTCCAGCAGCGAGATGAACGTCTCCAGTTCGGACTGATCTCCCACAGCTTTTGCCGTTCCGGCCTTGATGGATTCGGTGAGCGAGGTCGTTCCCAGATACACCTCGTTGAACACGGCACGGGTCAAGGTCAGAGTCAGGGCGGCCGAAGCATCTGCCTTGTCCATGTCGTAGTTCAGCACGCCGTTGCGCACTGTGACCAGGACGTTGTCCGCGGTGTCCGACAACACGAATCGCAACGACAGGTCTACATCGGCTGCTTTGGGACCGTCGAGGCGAACTGCCCAGAAGTCCAGCATCTGCTCGAGCGGCATCACTGCGACCACGGCCGGGCCAGTGGGGTTGTTGGACGGCATCGGCGCCAGCGGATGCCGCAATTCCATCGCTCCGACCAGGTAGAAGTTGCGCCACGTACCGTTCTCGGCTTGGTAGCCGAGTTGTTCGTACGTGTCCGCCAACAACTCTCGCGCTTTCTGGTTACTCGGATCGGCGAACACCAGATGGTTCACCAACTCGGCGGCCCAGCGGTAGTCGCCGTCGTCGAACGCCTGCTTGCCCTTGGTCAAAAGTGCGTCCGGCCCGCCGACGGCTTCGACGTAGCGCTTGCCGTTCTCCACCGGCGGATGGGGATTGAGATGAGCGGGAACGCCGTCGAACCAACCGAGATAGAAGGTGTAGATCGCTTTGACGTTGTGACTGAGCGAGCCGTAGTACCCACGGTTGTACCACTGCTTTCCGATCGCGTCGGGTACCTCGATCTGGTCGGCAATCTCTACCGGTGTCAGTCCCTTGTTGGCAAGGCGCAACGTCTGATCGTGCAGATACTTGTACAGATCTGCCTGATCCGACATCAGCTTCAAGATCTTGTCGTTGCCCCACGTGGGCCAATGATGCTGCGCAAAGATGATTTCGACGTCGGGGAACAGTTCCATTGCCAGACGCACGTAGTGCGACCACGCTTTGGCGTCGCGAGTCTTGGCGCCGCGCAACGTGTACAGATTGTGCATCGTGTGCGTGACGTCCTCAGCTGACCCGAGCGCCTTGAAATCTGGTAAATAGAAGAGCATTTCGGATGGCGCTTCGGTTCCCGGCGCGAGCATGAACGTCACGCGCACACCGTCGATGACCTCTTCGTGCACCGGTTCGGTGATGACGTCGGTAGGCACGGCAAACGTCGAAGTGCCGTGCGAAGTGGACAGGCCGAGACCACCGGATACCTGCCCTTGTGGCCCCGGACGCAGGAACGATCCGTACATGTACATTCCGCGACGTGTCATCGCCGTGCCGGCAAGTACGTTCTCGGAAATCGCTTCCTCCGTGAAACTGTCTGGTGCGTAGACCTTTACGGCACCGGACTCGATCTCTTCGTCGGTGACAAATCCTTTGACACCGCCGAAGTGATCGCCGTGGGAGTGCGTGAAGATGATTGCCTTGACCGGAACCTTCGGGCGGTGCTGGTAGTACAACTCCAGCGCGAGAGCGGCTGTTTCCGCGGACATCAGAGTGTCACCGATGATCAACCCGGTGTCGCCCTCGATGATCGTCGTGTTCGACAAGTCCTGGCCGATCACCTGGTACAGACGATCAGCCAGCTTGAACAGTCCACCGCCCTTTCCCATCAAAGTGGCTTGGCGCCACAGACTCGGGTTGACGGTATCCGGTGCATCGCCGTCGGCGAACCCGTAGGCGTCGTACGAGAAGATGAACTGCCCTTTGTCACCTTTGACCAGTCCGCCATCGATGAGCGGTGCCACGAGACCTCGAGAAATCAGTTCGAAGTCGAAGGTGTCGTCGAAAGGAAGGTCACGGAGAACCTGGGCATTTGCCAGGCGAGTCGCTTCGGTGGCGGGCTTGGGGTCGAGTTCGGACGGTGTAGTCATCTTCTCTTACGCTCCTCGGGAACTCGCGGTGACCTGTGTCGGGATATCGGTTCATCCTCGATTCCCACGCAGCCCTCGCGCATCACCCGGAAGGGATGATCAGGTGGCCCGTCCAGCAATCAACAGCGCAACGACGAACTCACGCACCAACGTCCGCTCGTCGTTCTCGTCCGCCCCCGGCACCATGAGCAGCGAGAGGATCACCCGCACGATCCAGCGTGCCCGCGACGCTGTGCCTGCTCCGAGTTCACCGAGCATCGCGACACCAAGTCCGTTGATGACGTCGGACGAATTGGCGAGTTCACCGGCAAGACTCGCATCGCCCGGGGCGAACCATGCAGCCAACGTCGGAGTGCTACGCACCGCGGACACTGCAGTGAGTATGGCCGTCTCCAGACGCTCACTCGGATCGTCGATGGTCGCTACCGATTCCGCGATCGCAGTTCCCAGCCTGCGAGCTTCGCGGTGAACGAACGCAATGTGAAGAGCCTGCCGATTCTCGAAGTACCGATACAAGGTGGCCCGGGAACATCCTGCAGCAGAGGCTATCTCCGCCATACCGACCGCGTTGACGCCTTTCGCGACGAACAATTGTGCCGCGCTGTCGAGGATCTTCTCGGCTGCCGCCAAGGCGCGCCCCTCGCCGAGCCAGTCGTTGCTCATGGCCGAGTCACCGACATCGGAGCCGAGAGCGGACGGCGCACGTAGTTGCCCGGCGCGTATTGCATCGCGTCGATGTCGACATGGAAGTCGGGAATCCGGGAAAGCAACTCTTCCAAAGCAACTCGCGCCTGCATTCGAGCTGCCGACGCGCCCAGACAATGGTGGGCGCCATGGCTGAAGGTGAGGATCTTCTGCGGTCGACGCAAGACGTCCAACTCCGCCGCGTCGGGTCCGTACTTCTCGGGATCACGATTGGCCGCACCGTACATCAGCAGAACCTTACGTCCTGCCGGAATCACTTTGCCACCCAAGGCCACATCTCGCGTCGTGGTGCGTGCCAGTCCTTGGACCGGCGAGGTGAGTCGAAGCAACTCGTCGACCGCGTCGGTGATCAATGCGGGATCGTCCAGCAGGATCTGACGCTGGTCGAGGCGTTCGGTCAGCATCGCCACCGAACCACCCAGCATTCCTGTCGTGGTGTCGTTTCCCCCGGCCACCATGGTGAAGGCGAAGCCCAGAATCGACAGCAGGCCGGACATGTCGCCGTCTTCACCGAGTCCAGCGGCGAGTAGGTGCGAAATCGTGTCGTCACCCGGTTCGACCTTGCGGCGTTCGATCAGCGAAGCGAAGTACATCATCAGCTCACCGGTGGCGGCCTGCGCCGTCGTCGCTGCCGCGGCCACACCACCTGCCGAATTGGCAGCGACAATGGCTTCGGTCCAGCCGTCGAACTGGTCACGGTCCGATTCCGGCACACCCAGATAGTGTGCGACAACCATAGACGGCAACGGTTTGAAGAGCTCGACGACGATATCGCCGCTGCCACGCGCTTTCAGCGCCTCGATACGTTCGACGACAAATTCGCGAACCATCGGCTCGACCGCCGATACCTGACGCGGAGTGAAACCCTTCGACACCATGCGCCGGAACTCCGACTGCACTGGCGGATCCTGCATCACGAACGGCGGATTGTCCTGCATCCCGATCTGTTCGAGTTCACCGTAGACAGTGGTCAATCCCTTTGCCGACGAATATGTCTCGTAGTCGCGAGCGGCGTTGTAGACGTCTTCGTGACGGGTAAGCACCCAGTAGTCGTCCTGCGGCGCAGCTTCCGGCACAACGTTGTGCACCGGGTCGTTCTCGCGCAATGCGTCGTACATGGCCCAGGGCGAACGCCAGGACTCCCCGGTTGAAGGTACAAACCGTGGCGAATGTGACACAGAAGTTGTCATGACTCGACTATGAGACAAATTGCCGAATGTGTCAACGTTCTACGATCAACCGTTCACACGAGCAGCATTGAGTAACTCGCATCCACGCAGAGCACTATCGTGTGTCGGGTGATCACGGATCCGAAGAATCATCCGAACAGCTCTGACGCCGGGCGCCGCGCCGTGGTTGCGGTCCTGCTCCCCCGCGAACATCTTCCCTTCATCAGGGACTGGTGCCTGCACCACATCGAGCAAGGCTGGGAGGTTGTTCTCTACGACAACACCGGTTCCGTCGGGTCCACCCGCAAGACAAGCGCATTCAGTCTCAACCGTTGGCACGGCCGCAGCGAGGACAAGAGAGGCAACTCTTACGGCGCCTTCACCCGATCGATGTCGGACAGTGAAGTTCAGGTCGCATTCCGCAAAGAACTGCACGACCTTCCGGTGACGATCGTCGACTGGCAACCGCGCGACGCGGACGGTCGGATCGTGCACGGACAGGTAGAGGCGTACGTCGATTACGTGAGCCGGTACCGCGACACCGTCGCATGGGCAGCATTCATCGACGCCGACGAATACCTCCAACACGCACCAGGATTGGACTGGGAGGTTCTACTTGCCGGCGTTACTCAAGCGGGTTCGCACCGCGTCGTTCTCGATGCTCTGGTCTACGAATCCAGGTGGACGCGCGACGGGCAATTGCGAGACGTCGAGGAATTGAAATGCCTTGGGCTACAGAGCCATGGTTGCAAGAACATACTGAGGCTGTCGGAGATTTTGCGAGCAGACGTCCACTGGGGATGGAAGACAAGCGAACCGGACAGCCTGGTGCGGCCCGACCGATCCCTCTTCTACTTCCGCCATTACCGCGGTTCGGAGGCGGCACTCGACTTCACTCCGCTGCCGAACTTCGGGCCCCAGGTCCACGAAGAAGGTGTGGATGTGCCGGCAGCAATGGACGTATCACAGAATTGAATGTTCCTGCAAGACACAGATATTCAGGTGCAGATAAACCTCCGGCTCGCATCCACGAAGGCAATATCTTCAGAATGCGAGCCGGAGGAAATCTGACTGCAGAAGCAGATCAGGAAGCGCTGTTGCCACCGAAGAGTGCAGCAATCGTGGCGACGGCTGCGATGCCGCTAACGATGCCGGCGATCGGGCCGAGAACCTTGGCCAGGTCCGTGAGCGGTCCGGTGGTTGCGTTGGCTGCAATGCTGCTGGTGTATGCCATGTCTAGCTCCTCATCATGGAATGTGTACGCGGTCCGCGCGCCCGGTATGTAACGGCGCTCACAATATACGTAAGACGACCGAAAATTGAAGCGGCACCGCTGAGTGGGACGTAACTCACATCTCATCCAGCGGGAACCCACGAGTAACAATGCGCGATTCGGACAACGCTTCGGGAACCGTTGAATGACGAGCAGGAGAACAGCAGTGGGCAAGTTGGATGGAAAAGTGGCCCTGATCACTGGCGCAGGGCAAGGCGTCGGCCAGGGAGTTGCGTTTGCGCTCGCCAAGGAGGGCGCTTCCGTCGCGGTCGCGGGCCGCACTGAGTCGAAACTCGTCGTCACATGTAACGAGATCGCCGAACGCGGAGGCCGTGCCGAACCGGTACTTATGGATATCGCCGACGCGGATTCCATCACCGGAGCCGTGGCGCGAACGGTGGAACTGTTCGGCGGCGTCGACATTCTGATCAACAACGCCAGCCTCAACCCGCTCGGCAACGTCCTCGACCTCACTCCGGAGCGCCTTGCCGACGGATTGACGTCCGGCCCCGTCGCGACTCTGCGAACCATGCAAGCCTGTTACCCGTTCATGAAGGAGCGCGGCGGCGGGGCAATCATCAACATGGTCAGCTCCGTGGCCGTCCGCTGGGACGCTGCCGGCTACGGCGGCTACGCGGCCGTGAAGGAATCCGTCCGAGCCCTCAGTCGCGCGGCAGCATGCGAATGGGGCGTCGACGGGATCCGGGTCAACGCGGTTGCTCCCCACGCGTCGTCGCCGGGGCTGCAGCGGTGGGCAGATGCACGCCCGGAGGAGGCTGCCGCCTTTGTTGCCGGGATTCCGCTACGGAGGATCGGCGACTGCGAAGCGGACATCGGAACCGCGGTGGCTTTCCTGGTCGGCCCGGATGCCGCGTATCTGACTGGAGCAACAATTCCGCTCGACGGTGGTCAGTCGCGCTGGGGCTGAGAGCTGGCGTCGTCGAAGGCAAGCACCGCCGACTTGGCTTCGGCGATCGGGCGGCGGAAAACGAAACCGACCAGAACGGATGCCAAAACCAAGGCGGCCAGAACAATGAGCCCGACCATCCACCACATGGTTTTCAGTATGCCCGAACCGACCTCCGCCGGACGCGCGCCACGGCCGTCGGAAAGCGGCGACAGCCTCGAAAAGTGCTGAACACCAGTCAAATTCCGTTTTGCCCGTTTCCTGAGCTTCTTGAGAAGCCGTGATCGATGACACATATTCGGATCCCGAACCGGAACGAGTGCGTGACTACGACGACACCTCGGTGCATCCTGGCATGTATGGAATCCGCTGTTTCGGCCCAACTCGTCGACGGAAGCACCCTCACACACCCGTGGGGCGGGACAAGCAACATCACCGATCTCGGCGGTGACGTTCACTGGATCGACTTCGGCGGTCCCAGCGGAGCGCCGCCCATCGTGCTCGTTCACGGTCTGGGCGGCTCGCACCTGAACTGGGTGCGGGTCGCACCGGCGCTGGCGGCGCGCACGCGCGTGTACGCCCTTGACCTCGCCGGATTCGGACTCACCTCTGCCCGTGGGCGACACACCGGCGTCGATGCCAACACAGCACTTCTGAATCGCTTTCTCGACACAGTGGTGGGTGAGCCCGCCGTCCTGTTCGGCAATTCCATGGGCGGAATGGTCTCGGCAATGTCGACCCATGCCAGTCCCGAATCAGTCGCCGGCCTGGTCCTGGTGGATCCGGCGCTCCCCCTGCCCGTCCAACTTCCCGATCTGACCGTCGCCGCCCAGTTCGCGCTCTACTCGATGCCGTACGTCGGTGAGCAGGTTCTCGGCTTCGGACGCCGAAAGATGTCAGACCGGCAGTTGGCCGCTCAGATGACCAGATTGTGTTTTGCCGATCCGACGCGAGCCGACCCCGCGGTCCTCGACGCGGGCGCTGCCTTGACGGCGATTCGCCGCAACGAACCTACCCAGGATGCCGAATTCCTTCAGGCAGCACGGTCACTGCTGATGACCCTCGCCCGTCCTGCCTCCTATCGAAAGACATTGCGAGAGATCACGACTCCGACGCTCCTGATGCACGGCGATCGCGATCGGCTTGTCCCGGTCGAGGCCGCACGGGCAGCCGCTGCTGCACATCCACACTGGACCACCATCATTCTCGGCGACACCGGCCACACCCCACAATTGGAGATTCCGGACGAGTTCACCCGTCATGCGCTCGCGTGGCTCGATCGCACGGGGCTGATCAGGAGCTGACACGTACCGGCACTACACCCGCGGAACGGCCTCGCCGATCGAGCAAGTGCCCCATAAACTTCGGAGTATCAAGAACGATTCGGCGGTCGTCTGCGTTGGCAGGTCCGGCCCACCGGGGAACGCGAAACGGTCACATACCCCAAAGCTCTCGAACCCTGGGAATGTGTCGGGGTACGCGCGTAGCGTGAGATTCAGGCCTTCCTCGGCCAAGCATTTCCGCGTCCCCTGCTTGTGTATCCGTTTCGGTTAAGGAGAGTTTTCAGATGCCCGCACGCACAGCGCTCGACGGAACACCCTGTTGGATCGACCTCACCAGCTCCGACACCGAGGTTGCCAAATCCTTCTACACCAACGTGTTCGGCTGGCAGGCTGACACAAACGACGACCCGCAGTACGGCGGTTACGCGATCTTCAGCAAAGACGGGCAGCCCATCGCCGGGCTCGGGCCCCAGCAGGAGGGAAACCCGTACGGCAACGTCTGGACCACCTACATCTCCTCTACTGATGCGGCGGCGTCGGCGTCCAAAGCCGAAGCTGCCGGCGGAATGATCATGATGCCGTCGATGCAGGTCGGCCCCCAGGGCAGCATGGCGATCGTAGGCGATCCGGCCGGTGCCGTCGTCGGTATCTGGCAGGCAGATCAGCACAATGGCTTCGGTCTGGTGGGCGAGGCCGGAGCGCCGGTCTGGCACGAGACCTTGTCCAAGAACTATGCCGCGGTCCTGCCGTTCTACACCGACGTGTTCGGCTGGACTTACGAGTCCATCGGCGACAGCGACGAGTTCCGGTATTCACAAGCCAAGCAGGGCGACACCGTCGTCGCCGGTCTGATGGATGCCAGCTCGTTCCTCCCGGCAGAGGTCCCGTCGTTCTGGCAGGTGTACTTCGGGGCGGACGACACCGATGCTGCCGTCGCCAAGGTCGTCGAATTCGGCGGCAGCGTATTGCGTGATCCCGAGGACACGCCCTTCGGCCGTCTCGCGTCGGTTGCCGATCCACTCGGTGCCAAGTTCCAGATCTCCACGATCATGGAATGAATCTCCGCGCAGAGGCCGCCCCGGTCCGCGGTCTCTGCGCGCCGATCATCTGCAATGTCCGGATCTGACCGCACAGATTTGAACACTCGCCCAGAAGGTATGCAGTTTTCTGCGTCCAACGCCTAATCTCATGGGATGCCCGCCCCCGCACCTCTCCTCGATGTGTACTCCCAGCCGACTCTGTCGACGCTTGCGCCGTCGGTACTCGCTTCTCTCGGAGTAAGCGGCGAAGCAAACCGTCTCGATCTGAATCCCAGCAAGAAGACCGTAATTCTGCTGGTAGACGGGATGGGCGCGAACTTGCTCGCCCGCAACGCCGAACACGCACCATTCCTGAACTCACTCGCCGGAACGCCGATACGGGCAGGTTTCCCCACGACGACGGCCACCAGCATCGTCTCGCTGGGGACCGGGCTGCCCTCGGGAGCGCACGGAATCACCGGCTACCAGTCCTATGTCGAAGAAGCCGATTCGGTGTTCAACTGGCTGGGTTGGCACAGCGCCGGCAAGAAGGAATCTCAGACCGACTCCATCGTTCCGGAGACCCTGCAGCCGCAGGCCACGACCTTCGATCGCGCCGCGGCCGCCGGAATCACCGTCACCACCGTCGTTCCGTCCAAGTTCGACGGCAGCGGCCTCACTCGGGCGGGGATGCGCGGTGCCCAGTTTGCCGGAATCCAGGCATACGGTGACCTCCTCGCTCGCACCGTGGCGGCGTCGAAATCTGCCGAACGGACGTTCACGTACTGCTACATCAGCGAGATCGACGCACTCGGCCACGTCTACGGACCCGAGTCCGAGCCGTGGATCTTCCAACTGATGCTTGTCGATCGACTGGTCGAACAACTCGCAGCCGCTCTCGGTCCGGACGTGAGATTGCTGGTGACGGCAGACCACGGAATGGTCGACGTGCTGGACGAGAACAAGATCGACTTCGACAACACCCCGATGCTGTCCAAAGACGTACTCGCCCTTGCCGGCGAGCCCCGGTGCCGGCACATCCACACCAGAGAAGGCGCTGCACAAGATGTTGCGGACCGCTGGCGCGCCGAACTGGGTGACCGCATGTGGATCGGGACCAGATCCGAGGGCATCGTCGCGGGATTGTTCGGGCCTGCAGTACATTCCGAGTATCACGGCCGGATCGGCGATGTCATCGCCATTGCTTCCGGAGACGTGGCGGTCGTTCGTCGATCGGTCGAATCGGGACTGTCCGGTCTCCGTGGACAGCACGGCGCCCTGACCCCGGACGAACTGCTGGTACCGCTCCTGTCCTCAGGACAGCAGTAGGGCTCGCGCCCGGCGAATCTCGGGAACGCCGACGACCTTGCATGCGCCCAACAGGACGACGACACCTACGGCCGCACCCGCCGACAATGAAATAGCAGCAGCAAGCCTGGGCTCGGGGATTCGGTTCTGAACCGCCACCACCAAAGCGAGCGCACAACCTCCTGCCAGAACTGCCGCTGTCGAAATTCTCCCGACGGTCGCCTGCACCCGACGGAATCCCAACAGCCCGTATCGCTTTCGAAGCAGGACGTGACCGAGCACCGCTCCGCACACGTAGGAGAACGAGCCGGCCGCACAGACGGCCAGGATCAGCGTTTCGTCACTCGCCGACAATGACGCAAGAAGAACGAGCGCCGTCTTTGCAACTACCATCACCACGGCTATCACCGCGGGAGTGCGGGTATTGTTGTCGGCGTAGAACACTCGTAGCTGAAGCATGACCATCGCAAAGGGCACCAACCCGAATGCACTGACTGCCACGGCCGTCCCGATCAACCGGGCGCTACTGCCGTCGACCCGGCCGAAGAAGATCAGGGTGGTCAACGAGGGGCCGAACACCATGAGAGCCACGGTGACCGGAATCAACGCCACCACCGAATACCTGGCTCCCCGGCCGAGATCGGATACGACACCGACGTCGTCACCCGCAGCGACCGACCTGGCGATTCGCGGCATCAGCACCGTCAACAGCGACACTCCGAGGATGCCGTACGCCACCTGAAACAGCAGATCCGCATGCGTGTACATCGAGTACACGTGACGGGAGAGAGTGACCTTCATCGTCACCCACACACCGACCTGACCGGCTACGACGTACACCAGTACCCAACCGAGCAACGGCGCCCCGACGCGCACCGGGCGCCAAGTGTGCGGCACGACCCGCACGCGAAGGCGCCACCGAAAACCGTTGCGGTGCAGCGCTCGAGCAACGACAGCGGTTTGCGCCACTATCCCGAGCAAAGTGCCGATACCGATCACCAGAACCTGCGCGGTGGTCATCGACTCGGGAGTCAGAGCCACCGGCCCCGGAATGCACAGGAAGACCGCGACCGTCACCAGAAGGACGACGTTGTTGATCACCGGCGCCCAGGCCGGCGCGCCGAACACCGATCGAACGCTGAGCACAGCCGTCATCATCGCCGTGACGCCGTAGAAGAAGATCTCCGGCAGAAGCAAGTACGCGAAGAGCGTCGTGAGCTCGCGTTGAGCCGGATCATCGATCACGGCCGAGACCAGAGGCGGCGCGCACAGCACCGCCACAACGGTCACGAGCGCAAGAGCAAGCGCTCCCACAGTGAGAACGCGCTGCGTCTGCTCTCGTTCGAGCGTCCGCCCACGGCTTCGCTGCCGTGTCAGATACGGAAGCAGGACACTGGCGAGAATCCCGCCGAGAAGAAGCTGATAGACCATGTTCGGAAAGCTGTTGGCCGCGTTGTACGCATCACTGACCAGGGCGATCCCGAGGACTGCGGCAAGGGCAAGGGTGCGGACGAAACCGGTGATCCGGCTGACCGTGCTGGCGAGCGCCACGTGCCCGCCCATCTTCGCCAAGCTGCCGCCCGTCTCACCCGTACGTTCGGACTCCCCCACACTCTCGACCATCTCGCCAGAGTGCCACATCGCAGAGGTTCGACGAGCCGGACCGGAAACGACTGCCCTCCTGGAAACGACCGAGCGCCCCGAACCGTGGGTTCGAGGCGCTCGGCGCAAGAGACGATCAGGCTGATTCTGCTCCAGCCAACGGCGGCATGACGACAACCTGACCGGCGAAGGACAGGCCCGCACCGAAGGCGAGAAGCAATGCCTTGTCGCCCGGCTTGCACTGGCCGTCGCGCAGCATCTGCTCCATGGCGAGCGGGATCGAGGCCGCGGACGTGTTGCCCGTCTCGGCGATGTCGTTGGAGACGGGGAAGCCCTCGGGCAGCTTCATGCTGCGAGCGATGACCTCGTTGATGCGCTGGTTTGCCTGGTGCGGCACAAAAGCGTCGATGTCCTCGATACCCAGCCCCGACTTCTCCAGGGTGCGGGTGGCGACCTTGCCCATCTCGAAGGCAGCCCAGCGGAACACCGCGGTACCGGCCATCTTGATCCACGGACGAGGTCCGGTCGGGTTCTTGGTGTAGTCGAGCCAGCTCGGCTCCTGAACGATGGCGTCGGACTGGCTGCCGTCCGAACCCCACTCGACCGGGCCGATTCCGACGGTGTCACTCGGGCCGACGACAACTGCGCCTGCGCCGTCACCGAAGATGAAGCGCACGCTGCGATCGGTGGGCTCGGTGGCCTCGCTCATCAACTCGACGCCGACGACGAGTACGTGATCAACCGTGCCACCGCGAACGAGGTCGCTGGCCACTGCAAGAGCGGTACAGAAACCGGCGCAACCTGCCGCGACGTCGAAAGCAGCCGGACCCTTGATGCCGAGCTCGTGGGCGACGATGGACGCAGCCTGGGGAGTCTGCAGGTCCCACGTCGACGTCGCGATGATCACTGCACCGATCTGCTCGGGTGCAATGCCGCTGACGTCCAGTGCTTTACGGGCCGCGCTGATCGACATCGCGAGGATGCCTTCACCCTCGCCGGAGAACCGGCGCGACTTGATACCCGATCGCGTCTGGATCCACTCGTCGGTGGAATCGATCAGCTCGCAGATCTCGTCGTTGGTCACGACTCGCTCCGGGCGGTGAACGCCGAGCCCGAGAAGGACGGACTGCCGACCTCCGGCCACACTGGCAATCGGCTTACCCATTGATCGATCTCCTCGTTGGTTTCTGGTGATGACGCGCATTCGACATCACACGTTACGTACAGGACATAAGCCCCTGCCTCTCAGGTCACCGTTCGATCACGGCAACAACATGAGGCTGGCTCACATTACGCTTCGGTCAGGTATGTAGTCCAGATCCACGATCAGGCGCGCAAATGAGCTAGAACTGCCAAAACACGACGATGCCCGCTTTCGGAAGCCGACAGGCCGAGTTTTGCGAAGATATTTCCTATGTGCTTGCTCACAGCGGTGTCGCTGACGACCAGTTTCCTGGCGATTTCCTGATTTCCCAACCCCTCCGCCATCAGTCCGAGAACCTCGGACTCGCGTGGCGTCAGCGATCTGATCGGATCGTCGGCGCGTCGACGGCTCATCAGCTGGGATACGACCTCGGGATCCATCACGGTTCCGCCGTCGACGACCCGGTTCAATGCGTCGACGAACTCGGCTACCTTGCCGACCCGTTCCTTGAGCAGGTACCCGACCCCGCCGGCGCCTCCTGCCAACAATTCACCGGCGTAGCGATCCTCGACGTAAGCGGAAAGGACCAGGACGGGAAAGCCCGGGCGAAGCTTGCGCACCTCGATCGCCGCTCGAAGTCCCTCGTTGGTGAAAGTAGGAGGCATCCGGACGTCGAGCACCGCGGCGTCGGGGGCGGTCTCCTCGAACACCGTGAGGAACTGTGCGGCGTCGGAGACGGCAGACACCTCGAAGCCCTCGCCGCGAAGCAGCAGTGCCAGCCCCTCTCGCAGGAGAGCGTCGTCCTCGGCAATCAGAATCCGCACGGTAGTTCCACCCTCATCGTTGTCGGTCCACCCTCCGGGCTCTCCAATACTGCGGTTCCTTCGAAAGCCTCGACCCGGCGTCGGATACCCGCCACGCCGCCGCCCGGGCGTTCGTTCGCGCCGCCGTGACCGTCGTCGATCACGTCGATGAGCATCGTCTCACCCGACGAGTCGTCCGACGTCTCCGTCCGTGCCGTGACGGTGACACTGCGCGCTCCGCTGTGTTTTGCGACGTTGGTCAAGGTCTCGGCGACGACGAAGTACGCAGCAGCCTCGACGGCAGCCGGGGCACGGCGGAGTTCGTCGATCTCGAGTACGCAGGGCACACTCGAGCGCCCCGCGAGCGCGGAGATCGCACCCTCGAGGCCGAGTTCGTCGAGGATCGGCGGATAGATGTCGTGAACCAATGTCCGGAGTTCGCTCAACGCCTCGGTGGCCGCATCTTGGGCCCGATGCAGTTGCGGCAGAGCCTGGTCCGGGTTGATCTGCAACGACCGCTCCGCCATTCCCAGCATCATCACCACCGCGACCAGGCGGTTCTGCGCACCGTCGTGCAGATCGCGCTCGATGCGTTTGAGTTCGGCCGAATGTGCGTCGAGCGCTGCAGCGCGGCTGGCCGTCAGGGCGGTGACGCGCTTCGAGAGGTCCGAACGCGTATCCGGCGCAAGCAAAGTCGTGGTCGACCAACTGATCCACTTCGCCATCGCGGGGATCAACCACCACGCGATCAGGAAGTACAGGATGCCGATCAACGGCATCCCCGCAGCGCCCAACCACGACGTCACGGGGTACGGGTTGTTGACGGGTTCGCCCGCGGGCATCTGCTGCCAGTACAGCGGGACGGCAATCGCATTGAGCGCACCGAGTGGCAGAGCAATGGTCAGCATCGCCGCGACGAAAGCACCCAGACCATGAATCGACAACCAGGCCGCGTCGCGCCTCGTCGACTGATCGGTGAGGAACCGGCTCCAGTCCCCGAATGTCGGATTGCTGGGCATCGGTGGGTATCGCTGCAGAACAGGGCGTCCGGTGTACGCAGCGGTGCGTTTGCGAGCCAGGCCGGCCCACCACCGGAGCACTCGCACGTACGACGGCAACAGCAACCAGCCGACGATCAGAATCGAGAGCGACAACAGAATGAGACCGACCATCAGCAAGAACAGGGAAACCACAGCTGCCGCGCCCTCGACGAGCACGTACACCGCAGCCCTGGTTCTCTTCTTCACTGCCCCAGCATGCCGCACCACACCGCACGATCCACTACAGCTGGCTACACCATTGATTCGGGACTCTGCTGGATGTCGACGAATGGCGAATCTCCATAGTGTTCTTCCCATGAAGAATCGACACTCGGTCCTCGCCCCGCCGGCTCCTGGTGCCACGGGAGCTCGAACATCTGCCGTGCGACTCGAAGGGGTCAGCAAGGTCTACGGCAACGGCCGCGGCGCCGTGACCGCCCTCGACAACATCAGCCTCACTCTGCCGCGCAGCACCTTCACCGCCGTGATGGGCCCGTCCGGATCAGGTAAGAGCACTTTCCTGCACTGCGCCGCGGGCCTCGACCGACCGAGCAGCGGATCGGTGTGGCTGGGCAATACCGAAATTTCACAGCTGAAGCCGAAGGCCCGCAGCATCTTCCGTCGCGATCACATCGGTTTCGTCTTCCAGGCCTACAACCTGCTCGGCGCTCTCGACGTCGAGCAGAACGTCACGCTCCCCCTACTCCTCGCCGGGCGACGAGCCGACAAGCAGTACCTGACCTTCGTCCTGGAATCCGTCGGACTCGGATCACACCGAAAGCGCAAACCCTCCGAACTGTCCGGCGGTCAGCAGCAACGCGTCGCCATCGCGCGCGCCCTCGTCACTCACCCCGACGCACTCTTTGCCGACGAACCGACCGGCGCCCTCGACTCCCGCAGCGCCAAGCAGGTTCTGGAGTTGTTGCGCCGGACAGCTGCCGAGTTCGATCAGACTATCGTCATGGTCACGCACGACCCGGTGGCCGCGTCGTACGCCGATCGTGTGCTGTTCCTCGCCGACGGGAAACTTGTCGGGCACATCGACCGCCCGACCCCGCAGCAGATCGCCGAGCGCATGACACACCTCGGGGACTGGTGATGATGAAAGCGCACACCTTTGCGCACCTGAAAGCGCATCGCTCCGGTTTCGTCGCCGTGTTCGTCTCCGTATTCTGCGCAGCGCTCCTCACCTGCGGTCTGGGTGTGCTGCTGGAATCGGGAGTGCGAGGCGGTGTCTCACCACATCTCTACGCCGGTGCCGACGCCGTCGTGAGTGCGCCACAGGCGCTCGAGGTCAAGGAAGACGCCGATCAGCCCTTTGCCGAGCGAGTTCTCCTCGCCGGCGATACGGTCCGCAAGCTCGACGCACTCGATGTCACCGTGGTTCCCGACATCTCCGTCCCCGTCAGCACCGCCGAGGGCGTCGTACTCGACGCACATCCTTGGGAAACAGCACAATTGGCGCCGTACTCGCTCATCGAGGGGCGCGCTCCGCAGAGCCGCGACGAGGTGGTCTCGACCACGGGCGCCGCGCTCGGCGAGCGAATCACGCTGGCTCACGGCGCGGTAACGGACGAGTACACCGTCGTCGGCACAGCTGATTCGGCTTCGGTGCCGTCACCCGACCGTCCGGCACTCGTCTTCCTCGACGACGCAGAGGCCGAACGGTTGTGGCCGCACCAGAACGCTGTCACCGCAGTCGGATTGATCGCTCCCGAAGGCGTGGATGCTGCCGCTCTCGCCCACGATGCACTCGCCGGAACCGGTGCGGAGGTCTCGACCGGCACTGCACGCGGAGGCATCGAATTCCTCGACGCCGGTGCTGCGCGGACGCAGTTGATCGTGCTCTGCGCGTCGTTTGCCGGTCTCGCGTTGATGGTCAGTATGTTCGTCGTTTCCAGCACGCTGTCGCTCTCGATCAACGCCAGGCGCCGAGAGTTCGCTCTGTTGCGGGCAATCGGGGCCACCACGCGGCAAGTGCACGTCATGATCGGACGTGAAGTGCTGCTCGTTGCTGCTGCGGCGGCAGCTCTCGGCGCGGTGCCCGGATACCTGCTCGCCCGAGTACTGGGCGCGCAGTTCGCCGACGCCGGGGTCATGCCCACCGATTTCGCGCTGGCGTACAGCCCGCTTCCGGCGATCGCAGCTCTCCTGATCTGCGTACTCACTGCCCGCGCGGCAGCGGCGATCGCGGCAAGACGACCGGCGAAGCTCGACCCCGTCGAAGCGCTTCGCGAATCCGAAAGCGGCCCGGCGAAACTGAGCCGCGGACGCATCGTCACCGGGCTGATCTTCGGCGCCGCCGGCCTCAGCGCCTGCGTCCTCCCTGCTTTCCTGCCCGGCAGCGTGGCGGCCGCTGGAGCCGGTTCGAGCGCACTGTTGTTGATCTTCTCGGTCGCGCTGCTCGGCCCCTTGTTGGTGCGCGGCATCATCAAGGTGATCGGCGGTCCGCTGCGCCGCAGTGGGTCGGCGTCCAAAGTTCTCGCTGCCGCCAACGCCGAATCCAATTCGAGACGGCTCTCGTCGGCGGTTGTTCCGTTGGCTCTCGCAATCGCACTGGGCTCGGTGCAGTTCTTCAGCCAGAGCACCGTCGCCGCCGAGGCGACCAACCAGTCGATCAAGGGCGTCACCGCCGACCTGATCGTCGGCGCACCGGCCGGTATCGCTCCCTCGCTCCTCGAGTCGATCGCATCGGTGCCCGGAGTGAGTGCGGCAAACCCGGTGGTCCGCAGTCAAGTCCTCCCGGTACCCAGCGGTGAGGAAGGCGGCTCAGCCGACAGCGCGATCGCGGCCCAGGGCATCGACGCCGCCAGCGCCGACGCGACCCTCGATCTCGCGGTGACCGAGGGCGACCTCAGCGCTCTGACCGGCGATACCGTTGCCGTGAGCGAAGACGGCGCCTTCACACTCGGAGCCAAGGTAGGCCAGCGCGTCGACCTCTATCTGGGTGACGGAACACTGGTACATCCCATGGTCGTCGCAAAATATGGTCGCGGCCTCGGATTCGGGGACGTGACCATGCCGATCGAGACTTTGCGTCAGCACTCCACCGACGCTCTGATCGACACCGTTCTGGTTGCTGCCGAACCCGGACGGTCGGCCGAAGTCCAGCAGTCGTTGCGCTCGTTCCCCTCGATCGCCGCGATGAACCAGGACCAGTTCGGGGCCGCGGGCGAAGATCAGCGCCGTATGCAGTCGTGGGTCAGCATCCTCGCCGTCCTCGTCCTGCTCGGCTATCTCGCAGTCGCAGTCGTGAACACCCTGGTCGCCGCCACTGCCGAGCGTTCCCGCGAGTTCGCGCTCCTTCAACTGGTGGGCTCGCGGACGCGGCAGGTCCGAGCAATGATGCGCATCGAGTCGTTGATGGTGGTGGGAATCGCCGTCGTGGTCGGATCACTGATCGCCCTGCCGCCTCTGATGGGCATTGCCGTAGCGGTGTCCGGGCAGCCGATCCCGGCGATTTCACCGGCGATTTACGGTTCCATCGTCGCGGTGACCGCTGTTCTGGGATTTGTCTCCATCGCGATCCCGACGCGCGCCGCTCTACGCAAGAACCCGATGGACGGAGTGCGTAACCACTGAGTGGCACTACCGTCGTCATCTATGGATGCGGCGGCCTGGGACAAGAAGTACGAAGAAACCGAGCTCGTCTGGGGCGCTCCTCCCAACGAATTGCTGGTGGAATACGCGACGGCCCTCCCCCACGGCCAGGCACTGGACCTGGCGTGCGGCGAGGGCCGTAACGCGTTGTGGCTCGCGACTCGCGGTTGGGAGGTCACCGGCATCGACTACTCGGCCGTCGCGATCGAGAAAGCCCGCACGATCGCGGCCCGCTCACCCCGATCGGTTCTCGACCGGCTCGACTACCGATGCGGCGACGTCACCGTCGCGGATTACGCCTCGAGGAACGGGCAGGGATACGACTTGGCCCTGCTTCTTTACCTTCATCTGCCCGCACCACAACGCACCCTGGTTGTGAACCGTGCCATAAATTCTCTGAAACCTGACGGAATCCTCATGATTTTGGGTCACGACCGAAGCAACATCGACTACGGCGTCGGCGGGCCGCAAGATCCCGAAATCCTTTACACACCAGAAGAATTGATGCAGGAGTTCCGCGGAAAGCTCGAGTTCGAGATCGCCGGAAATCCCCACAGGCACACCGAAACGGGAATCGCGGTCGACGCGCTTGTCATCGGACGCAAATCCGGTGTTGGCAATGCAAAGAACGGCTAGTAACATGTATTAAGTTACCGACGAGTAATAAACTTCGGGCGGTACTAGGAGTGCTGGACCGCACCACCTCACTGGGAGAAGCAGAAGACATGGGCCATTACAAGAGCAACGTTCGGGACCTGGAGTTCAACCTCTTCGAGGTTCTCGGACTGGAGAAGCCACTGAGCGAAGGCGCTTGGGGCGACCTGGATGCCGACACTGTCCGCAACATGCTGGCAGAGGTCGCACGCCTGGCCGAGGGACCGCTTGGCGAATCTTTCGCCGATGCGGACCGCAACCCCCCTGTCTTCGATCCCGAGACGCACACCGTTGCACTTCCGGAATCCTTCAAGAAGTCGTTCAAGGCTCTGTGGGATGCCGAGTGGTACCGCATGGGATTGAGCGAAGAGGTCGGCGGCGTGCCGGTTCCCCGCTCCGTCGTGTGGGCCATCGGTGAGCTGATCCTGGGCGCACAGCCTGCAGCACACATGTACCAGGCCGGACCCGCCTTCGCGGACGTGCTGTTCAACAACGGCACCGAAGAGCAGAAGAAGTGGGCAGCCACCATCGTCGAACGCGGATGGGGCGCCACCATGGTCCTCACCGAGCCCGACGCCGGCTCCGACGTCGGTGCCGGACGCACCAAGGCAATCAAGCAGGACGACGGCTCCTGGCACATCGAGGGCGTCAAGCGCTTCATCACCTCGGCAGACTCGGACGACCTGTTCGAGAACATCTTCCACCTCGTTCTCGCTCGCCCCGAAGGCGCCGGACCCGGCACCAAGGGCCTGAGCCTGTTCTTCGTCCCGAAGACGCACTTCAACTTCGAGACCGAAGAGTTCGGCGAGCGCAACGGCGTCTTCGTCACCAACGTCGAACACAAGATGGGCCTGAAGGTCTCCGCCACATGTGAGGTCACCTTCGGCGGCCACGGCATCCCCGCACAGGGCTGGCTGGTCGGCGAGGTCCACAACGGCATCGCCCAGATGTTCGACGTCATCGAGCACGCTCGAATGATGGTCGGCACCAAGGCAATCGCCACCCTCTCGACCGGTTACCTCAACGCTCTCGACTACGCCAAGCAGCGTGTTCAGGGCGCAGACCTGACCCAGATGACCAACAAGGCAGCACCGCGCGTGACCATCACGCACCACCCCGACGTGCGTCGCAGCCTGGCAATGCAGAAGGCATACGCCGAGGGCCTGCGCGCGGTGTACCTCTACACCGCAGCACACCAGGACGAGGTTGTCGCCCAGCTCGTCTCGGGCGCAGACAAGGACACCGCGTTCCGCGTCAACGACCTGCTGCTCCCGATCGTCAAGGGCGTCGGCTCCGAGCGTGCGTACCAGTACCTGACGGACAGCCTGCAGACCCTCGGTGGCTCCGGCTTCCTGCAGGACTACCCGATCGAGCAGTACATCCGCGACTCCAAGATCGACTCGCTGTACGAAGGCACGACGGCCATCCAGGCTCAGGACTTCTTCTTCCGCAAGATCGCTCGTGACCGCGGCGTCGCGCTCGCTCACGTTGCGGGACAGATCAAGACCTTCATCGACAGCGAAGCCGGCAACGGTCGTCTGAAGGCGGAGCGCGCACTGCTCGCCACCGCACTCGAAGACGTCCAGGCCATGGCTGCCACGCTCACCGGCTTCCTCATGGGAGCTCAGGAGCAGCCCACCGAGCTGTACAAGGTCGGCCTCGGCTCCGTCCGCTTCCTGATGTCCGTCGGCGACCTGCTCATCGGCTGGCAGCTGCTCCGCCAGTCCGAGATTGCTCTCGCAGCACTCGACAACGGCGCTTCCGACAAGGACAAGGGCTTCTACGAGGGCAAGGTCGCCATCGCGTCCTTCTTCGCCAAGAACGTCCTGCCCGAGCTCACCGCTTCACGCGAGATCATCGCGAACACCGAGAACGACATCATGGAGATCGACGAAGCAGCATTCTGATTCGTTCCTGATTCATGAAAAGTGCCGGTCCCGAGAACGTTTCGGGGCCGGCATTTTCGGTTGTCGGCACTCGGTGGTGACTGGTGTCATCTGCGCTCGATGGTCGGGCAACTGATCTGCGCGGACAGTACCGACGTCGTCGGTTGCTCGCCCGGTCGTGCCGCCGTACCCGCCAGGGAAAGCGCCACGCGCCTGCGGTCCGGAGAACTGACTATTTCGACGGACTTGTCGTCGCCACCGCCGAAGGACACGAACTGTCCGCTCTGATCCGAGAACTTCATGATCGCGGACCCGTGCTGACCTGGTTCGGGTTTCTCGTTCACGTAGACCTGCAACTGGAAATCACGTCCCGGATATTCGCCGCCGCCGTCGTACTCGTAGAAGGAACTCGTGTGCACCTCGTAGGCCCACTGACGGTGACCGGCGGGCAGCGAATCCGCCCAGTTGTGCTCGAAACACGTGACGGATCCAGGCAGCGAGACATTGGCTGCGCCGCTCCACCCACCGGACAGGGTGATGGCTCCGTATGGCGCTGCTTCGGACTCGTGCCGATCGGAGGGCAAGGGCGGCACCGTCAAGGGTCCGACATTGCGACCGGTGAACTCGAAAAGCCTTTCGCTCGACACGAACGGGGGCGACTCGCGCTCACCGGCACAGGAGACAACCGACAGGGTGGCCATGACCAGCACCGCGCACATCCCGCGTCTACGAACCGGCACCTCGACTCCCCCGTTCCGTTTCCAACAGAATACATACCGTTCGGTCTCCAAGTTGCCGGACGTGTCCGACACATCCCATTCATGGGACAGCTCGCCCGCTACCGATGTGATTGGGTGAGCACGAACGTCCACTGAACCAGCACTCGGTTCTTTCGAAGGCCGAGTAGATCAACAGACAGGGGATCATCCTGGTCGCACCAGAGCACGCACAACCCGATTACGCCCCTGACCTGGCATTGACCGCCACGGACTTGGCGCTCGACGGCCCATGGGGGCCGGTGTTCGGACCCGTCAATCTCAAGATTCGTGCGGGCGGTGTGACCATCCTCGAAGGCTCGGCCGGTTCAGGACGTACGTCCTTACTTCTGACACTCAGCGGGCGAATGAAAGCCAGTTCCGGATCACTGTCCGTCTTCGGTCGAACGCGTCCCCGAGAGATCTTCGAGATCGCCGGGATCGCCGGGTTCGAGGACATCGACGAGCTTGCCGAGTCCGTCACCGTCCGCGATCTGATCACCGAACAAATTCGCTGGGATGCTCCCTGGTACAAACTCGTCGGACGCGCCGGAGACCGCGAACTCGAAGCGGTGTGCGCTCCCGTCTTCGGCGATCATCCGTTGCCTGCGCTCGGCCGATACGTCAGCGATCTCGGGGAACTCGAGGCGACCCTGCTGCGTATCGCCGTCGCGAACACGAAGAAGCCGGCCTTGCTGGTCGTCGACGATCTCGAACAGGTGCGGCGTGACTCCGAGCGCGCATATCTCGTCGAGCGACTGGTCGAGATGGGGAGCTACCAGACCATCATCGCGTCGACCGTCAACCCGCTGCCCGACGGATCACCCATCGATGCCGTCACCCTGCTCCAAGAAGTCACCAATCCCGACCAAGAAGGGGCGAGGTAACCGCGATGCTCGCTGGAATGTCTCTCGGAACCGAACTCAAGCGGTTCTCCCGCGGCGCGATGCCCAGGATCGCACTCGTCACCATCATCTTGATGCCACTGCTGTACGGCGCGATGTACCTGTGGGCCTTCTGGAATCCGTTCGGTGAGGTCAACAAGGTCCCCGTCGCGCTGGTCAACACCGACCGCGGTGCGATGGTGCAGGGTCAGGAACTCAACGCGGGCGACGAGGTAAGCCAAGCGCTGCTCGATTCCGGTGAGCTCGATCTCCACCTGGTCTCACAGCAGGAAGCCGCTCAGGGAGTCTCGGACGGCACGTACTACTTCTCTCTCACATTGCCTGAGAATTTCAGCGAGGCCGTGGCCTCCCCGACGACCAAGGACCCCCACAAAGCTCAGTTGCAGTTCACCTTCAACGACGTCAACAACTACCTCGGCACCATCATCGGCCAAAACGCCGCCCAGCAGGTCCTCAGTCAAGTCAGCGACAAGATCGGCGCGCAGTCCGTCGAGACGGTCCTGGTCGGATTGACCGACGCGGGTGCAGGTTTGAAGCAGGCCGCCGACGGAGCACTCCAGCTCTCGGCCGGAGTGAACACTGCCAACGCCGGAGCCGGCGAATTGGCGTCGGGCTCGAAAACGCTGGCCGACAACATGGTTACCGCACGTGACGGCGCAGCCACTCTTGCCGGCGGTACAGCGCAACTCTCGACCGGTATCAATACCGCCACGGACGGTGTCCTCGCACTGACCGACGGTTTGGGGCAGCTCGATCTCGGGGCCGTCCAACTGGGCGACGGCGCAAGCCAACTCAGTGGTGGCGTCACCCAGGTCGTCGACCAGCTGAGCGTACTCGGGAACACACAAGCAGACGTCGCACAGCTGGTCGGTCAGGCAGTGGCCAGCCTTCGACTGAACCCGGATCCCGTCAGCCAACAGATCGCCAACGCCCTCGCGCCTGCCCAGGACATGCTGCGCACTCAGGGCTTCGGCGAAGCGACCATGGGTCAACTGGGCGAACTCAAGAGCGGCGCACAACAACTCGCTTACCAACTCGACGATCCCTCGAGCACCTTCCGCGCCGGGCTCAGCGCCGCGGCCAACGGCGGCGGTGAACTCCGCAACGGCCTGGTACAGCTGCGTGACGGCGGTCAGCAAGTCAACGACGGCGCTCAAACCCTCAGCAGTGGACTGGTTCAACTCACCGACGGCAGCGTCCAACTCTCCGACGGTGCAGCCAAACTCGCCGACGGAACCGAGCAACTCCGTGCCGGGTCTGCCGAACTCGCAACCAAACTCACCGAGGGCGCCGGCCAGGTCCCCAGTTGGAGCGATCAGCAGCGAACCGCAACCGCTCAAACCCTCTCCAGCCCGGTCGAACTACAGGAGACGTACGAGAACCGGGCAAGCACGTTCGGTACCGGTTTTGCACCGTTCTTCCTGCCCCTCGCGCTGTTCGTGGGCGGCATCATCACCTGGATGCTGCTCAAGCCGCTCCAGAACCGGCCCATCGCAAACGGACTCGGCGCGCTGCGAGTGGTCCTCGCCTCGTACTGGCCGGCATTGCTCATCGGCATCTGCCAGGTGATCGTGATGTACCTGGTCGTGCACTTCGCCGTCGGCCTGCACCCCACACACGCCCTCGGCACCGTCGGATTCCTGATGCTCATCACTGCCACGTACATGGCGTTGATCCAGGCATTCAACGCCATCTTCGGAGTCTCCGTCGGACGCGTCATCACCCTGGCGTTCCTGATGCTGCAACTGGTTTCGGCCGGCGGCATCTATCCCGTCGAAACCACCGCGAAACCGTTCCAGATCATCCACCCCTTCGACCCGATGACCTACGCGGTGAACGGGCTACGACAACTCACCGTCGGCGGTATCGACTCGAGACTGTGGGTCTCGATCGCCGTCCTCGGCGGCCTTCTCGTCGCCTCACTCGGCGCCAGTTCACTTGCTGCACGCCGAAATCGGCAATGGACCATGGACAGGCTGCATCCGCCGATCGAAGTCTAGGCGAGGGTCTCCGGCCAAGGCTCCACGGTCAGCGCAGGCCATTCCCTGCGCCACCGTGCTGCCTTGGCCTCGTAAACCTCTCGCGGCGCCAGCACCGGGAGGGGCGGACGATCATGTTTTGAAGCTGCCTCGCACGTGATGCAGACCCTGCCAGGAACCTTTACGACAGGGTCTGCATTCGGCTATCTCAGATATCGTCGGAGCTGCCGATCAGCTCACGTCGAATATTCTATTTCGCGCTCATCGATCGAGGCTTGCCCACCCGCCGCCTTCCATTGATGCGGTCCACAACCCGACCAACGTCAGCCCGTAAAACGCTAGCGTGTTCTTGACACTTCCGGTCCAGAAATCAGACGACATGAGTTCACCCTTCTTTACGAGAGTCCGACAAGGAATTGTTGAAGCGGAAACCTAAGGGCGTAGAACGTCATGGTTGCAAGTTCAGCCAGGTCCGTGCTCATTGCGTTGAGCGACATCTAGTTTCTCCTCAGATTGAACAGGGTCACCGGGGGTAACCGAATGACAGTTGGAGCGGGATATCCATCAGATATGTAAATAACATCGGAAGCATCTGTTCTACGGTCTGCCCCAGCGACGCGGTACCTTGCTGCACGGATCCCATCAGCCCTCTCCTCCACTCGCGGACATGTCGAGCGAGATTGCGTTCAATCCATCAAGCCCGTCGCCTAACGATGTTGCAAAGGACGGGATAAATGCCCGCAGGAGGGCCATGAACTGACCTAACATTTGTTACTCCGTTTCCAGTAGGTAATTGCTCTGACTGTGGCGCGGGGCCAGGTCGGTTTATCCGGCACAACAGTGGTTGCCAAGCGAGGTTTTGGGGAAGCCCGCAACTCCTCGTGGTGCCGACAACTGTACCCAAAATTTGCAAATTAGGAACTCGTTCTAGGAATTTTTCTTGCCATAGATGGAATTCATTTAGTTAGCACTAAAGTCCTAGTACTATAGTTCGGTTCATTAAATCTTTAGGACTAGAAATTTTGCACCGAAAGCGAGATGGAACCGCTTGCAGGATCAGAAAGCCACCCGAATCACGGATTCAGGTCGCGCAGCCAACTTCCCGATCACGGCTTCACGAACACTATTCGGTGGCACAAGAATTGATTGCGAGCCAACCTTACGGCGATTGCCCATAAGCCATGACTTCGAGACGATACCGATGCCGTCCAATCCGTGCCGGACGACCGAATTACATCGAGCAGGCTGCGAGACAAAGCCGCAGAGACAGGCCTGCATTCGTCACAGCCGAAGCAGCATTCGCCATCTCCCTGGCGACACCCGCGCCCATTGTCACAATTGCCGAAACACACACCCGAACTCGCAACACGGCGTCATACGGCGAACGGGTTGGAGCACGGAGACCCGCACTCCAACCCGTCCAGGTTCTTACGATCAACCTTGCAGCCGATCGACTTACTGGTAGTAGAAGTTCACCTTCGAGGCCCTATCCGAAAAGATGAACGCATTGCCATGGAGGAGGAACTCCCCTGCATCGATGACGGCGTCCGCCCCGCCGCCCGACCACTGCCCTGTGCGAGTTGTTGTGCCGTCCAACACGGTCGGAGTGTCGGTGGACATCCTGACCTCACCACCGCTCGTCACGGTGCTAGCCATCGCCGAGTCACCCTGCATGCACCATCCACCCGCGGCATTCGTTGTGGCGGTGAAGGTCGTGATCGGAGTCGTGCTGGAGGATGAGCTGTATAGCTTGCCAGTGACCTGGGCGCCCACTACCGCTTTGGCACCAGAAGGCACGCCCGCCACGTGGGCGTCCGGGCCGACGTAGAAATTGCCACATACCTGATACGCAGAGGATGCGGAAAGAGTTACGGCGGAGCCAGCAGCGCCGACGGTGGCAGCGGATGCAATACCGGTTCCGGCGAGCACCATCGCACCGGCTGCGGTACCGAGCAGGACACCTCTGACGGAATTCTTGGCAGTCAACTTCACGAGTTCTTCCTTCGGTTGAATTGATAGACCCCAGGCGTTCAATTCATAGGCGAGAGCGCGGAGTCCTTAACACTCCAACCCGATCTGTTCTGACCATCTCTTATTACCAACCGACCTGCTATCTTCGGGGCTATCGCCAACTTCGCATTTATGGCCCTGCTCGCAGGGCTACAGCTTTCCCTAAAAGGGAATGCCCTGGTGAGAGCTCGCATTGAACAGGACCCGAAGCTCTGGTGACGTGAGTCACTGTACTCACATTTTGTCCATCCGGGAACAGGTTCTAGAAATTTTTCTTCCAACCTCGATATTTTTCTCAATGAAATTTCGAGCATCGAATGCAAAGCGTTTAAACCGACAATCCAAATAGTCGAGAAGTTTGAAAAGCCACGACAGTCGTCGAGCAGAAAATATTCCGATATATCGCACGTTGCACGAAAAGTCACATAGACAAACCACACTTTCACCGTAGAATGTTCATTTGTTAGTGATGATTGCTATTCACATTGGAGAAACCTTATTAGCACTAAAGAATTAGACGTAAAGTATTAGAAACAATCCACCAAATATCGGAAGAGATTTTCACCATGAGGGGACCCAGACAATCATGGATGAACGTCGCAGCACACTGAAAGTTCGTGAAATTAGCGCAGACGATTCCGAAAGGCGCAAGGTCTTGCGGGGGTTCAACTACCAGAACTACAGCTGGATGCGTTGAATCCGGCCGGTTGTCTCCATGCACGGACGGACGAGACAGCAGGGTCGACACGGATCGGCCACAGTTCGTGGCCGTGGCGGACGCACTGCGACCAGGGAAGACACGCCTCTCACGCCGAAATCGGCAATGGACCATGGACAGGCTGCATCCGCCGATCGAAGTCTAGGTCAGGTTCTCCGGCCAAGGCTCCACGGTCAACGCGGGCCATTCCCTGCGCCACCGTGCCGCCTTGGCCTCGTAAACCTCTCTCGGCGCCAGTACCGGATTGGGGCGGACGATCATGTCGAAAAGGTCGTCGTATCCATGCGGGGCATACACGTCGACGGTGCCGTCTGATCCCTTGGTGATCCCGAAACAGCAAGTTGTGGAAGCGAAGTGGTCGATAGCGTCGCAGCAACTGGTGAACGGAACGCCGGGAATCCCGAAATGCTGCTCGTACCACAGGTGCACGCGGGCTTCGTTGCGTACTTCGACATCGGCATCCACATCGGCGAACAGTTCTGCCGCCGAACGAATCACACGGTCCTCCGCGTCGTAGCTCAGATCGCCGGCGTCGAAGTAGAACAGGTCGTAGTCCTTGATTCCGGCGCCGAGATCACGGCCGTCGATGTGATTCCAGACGGTTTGGAAGAGCCCACCCGCCGTCAGGTACCACTCCGGCAATCCCAGCTTCGGCGCACGATCCACGATCGTTGCGACCACCGGATTGGCCAGGGCGATCTCGAGAAATCGTTCACGCATGCTCTTCAGCCTCTCATATGACAAGCAAACTTGACATCTAGTGACAAGTATTCTTTACTTTTTGCATGACTGGAAAGGCCGGCGACAACAACGTGCGGGAGCACCGACGCCTCGCCGGCCTCACCCAGGCGCAACTGGCCACGGCAGGTCAGGTGAGTAGACAGAGCATCGTCTCCGTCGAACGCGGTGACTATGCACCGAGTGTCTACCTGGCACTTCGCCTGGCCCTGGCGCTGGGGACCACCGTCGAAGCGCTCTTCCCCTTACCCGAATCGGAACTCACCACAGAAATTCCAGAGGAGACGGCATGAGCACCATGATGAAGGCAATGCGGTTCGTCGGCGATCTGGACGACGACTTCTACAAGGACGAGCGTCAGCGCGACGTCTGGAACGAAGCCTCGGCGGTGGGACTCCAGAGTGTCTTCTGGGCAATATTCGTCAGCTCGGCGATTCTGCCCTGGGTCGCCGGCCGAACAGGGGCGTGGATCTCGCTCGCCCTGCTGATCGTTGCGTTGTTCGGCTCGTTGATCACGATCATCTATGCACTTCGGTGCGACGTCGATGTCTACGTATTGTCCAACTACAACCGCCCCCGGGTCGTGATCGGCATCGCGCTGTACCTCGTCGCCGCAGTCGGCATCATGGCGCGTCTCAAATTCGATTCCTACGAAGAATCGTCTACCTGGGTCGGCGCTCTCGTCGGCGGAATTGTCGGTGGCGGCATCGCAATCGCGGCAGTCAAGCTTCACCAGCAGCGAGCCAAGCGACGCGAAGCGGCCGAAGAACTTCTCTGACTTCCGGAAGTCTGCCCAGCACAACGGAATCCATAGAGTTGGTAAAATCGTGCCAGGTCAACCGATCGCGAGTAACGTCGAAACGGTGAGCACTCGCCTCGGATACCAGATGCCCAACTTCAGCTACGGCGGTCCGGTCAAGGACCTCTTCCCCACCGTCATAGCGCAGGCCCGCGAAGCCGAAGCCGCAGGCTTCGACACTGCATTCGTGATGGATCACTTCTACCAACTCCCCGGAATCGGAGCGCCGGACGCCCCGATGCTCGAGGCCTACTCGGCGCTCTCCGCGCTGGCGACGGCCACCGAGACCATCCAGTTGTCTGCACTGGTCACGGGAAACACCTACCGCAATCCGCCCATGCTCGCCAAGACCGTCACCACCCTCGACGTGGTGAGCGGCGGTCGGGCCATCCTGGGCATCGGCGCCGGTTGGTTCGAACTCGAACACAATTCGTTCGGATACGAGTTCGGAACGTTCACCGAGCGCTTCCAGAAACTCGACGAAGCACTGCAGATCATCGCGCCGATGCTCCGCGGTGATCGCCCCACCTTCGACGGCAAGTGGTACCACGTCAAGGACGCCATCAACGAGCCTCGCGTCCGCGACGACCTGCCGATCCTGCTGGGCGGTGGCGGTGAGAAAAAGACGTTCGGCCTCGCCGCTCGCTTCGCGGATCACCTCAACATCATCTGCGACCCGTCGGAACTGCCGCGCAAGATGGAAGCACTTGCGGCACGCTGCGACGAAGCCGGTCGCGATCCCGCAACCCTCGAGACCAGCTTCCTCACGTTCATGATGATCGACGAGGACGGCGACAAGGCTCGCGCCCATCAGCGAACGTTTCTCGCGGAGCGTGGCCTCGACATCACCACGGCGCCGGAAGACGTGGTCGCCAAGGCCACCGAACGCCATTTCGTCGGCAGCCCGGACGACGTCGCCGAGCAGGTTCAGACGCGCATCCTCGACCACGGCATCGACGGCGTCGTGATCAACCTGATCACCAACGGCGAAGAGCCAGGCATCGTCGACCTTGCGGGCCGCACCCTCGGCCCACTCGTCGGCAAGTAATCCCCTACTCGCACTTCACGATCGGCACCGGGTCGTACTTGACGGTTCGGGTGTTCGAGGAAATCTCGGCGCCACTCGCGTGGTCGGTGATCACGCGAGTGTCGCTGACCGTGAACCCGGGTGCACCGCTCGAAGCCACACAACCAGGCCCCTCCGGCAACGTCACGGTGTTCGGCGACGTCGGCGACGTACGCGGGCCGGTCGTCGACGTGACATCGACGGTTTTGGTTCCCCAGATCCGAACTGTGATGTTCGACGACGTCGCAATCGTCTCGATCATCACGCCGGTCTTCGCCGGATTACGGAACTGCAGGTCGATCGCACCATCGAAGATGGTCGCCTCACGAGCCTCGGGGTACCGCGAGATGTAGTAACTGTGCTCGGTGTGCGCGACGTCCTCCATACCTGCGAAATACGTCGCGTTGTAGAGCGTCGTCGCGAGCTGGCTGATACCGCCGCCGACAGCCTTGTCCGGGCGACCGTTGTTGATGATCCCCGACTCGATGTATCCCTGCGCCGCACCGCGCGGGCCCGTGTACTCGTTGAGCGAGAACGTGTCACCGGGCTTGATCACGGCCCCGTCGATCTCCGACGCGGCCAGGCCGATGTTCACACCAGACGCGTATTCGAAACCACCGGTAGTGAATTCGCCGATCACCTCGTTGATGCCGAGGGCCTCCGCGGCTTCGGTGGTCAACGCCGGCGGGACCGGTCCGTAAACGGCGGGCGTTGCCCGAGAAGCCGTGCTGCCCAACAGAACCGGAAGTTCCTTGACCGTGTCCGGCCAGTTGATCAGATCACCGACGACACCGGGCACAACCGACGGTTTGCCACCGGCGAAGGTGAACGACGCGTCCTTGGGTTGTACTTCCGTCGACGCCAACTGCGGAGTCAGAATCTTGATCGCAGCATCCGTGTTGTACTGCGGAGTCAGCCCACCCGAGCCGTCGGGTGTGAAGGTCAGAACCTCGCCGATCTGATCGACGCCGAGTGTCGCGACCTTGCCGTCACGGCCGTTGACCACTACGTCACCCGAGACAGCTGGAATAGCGATCTCCTGCAGCGCACGATCGACACCGGCCTGAGTGACCGTCACCGGAACCTCGTCGACCGGAAGATCGACGACGCCACCATCGGACCATTCAGCGGCGAAGGTCGAACCCGCCTGCTGCGTTTCGAGCGCCTGACCGGCAGCGGGCGAAACACCAGTCGCCTTCCCGTTCTCGAACACGACTGCACCTTCGACGGGCGCACGATCGCTGTTCGCCGCGAGCTGCGCCATCGACGCATCCAACGCACCCTGGTCGATTGCCGACACCACGGGCACCTCGCGGGAGCCGAAGAACGACGTGATGCGGGTGATCGGGTTGATGGGCTGAGCGTTCACGCCCGACAGCGTCGCCGACCAGTCGACGTCCACACCCGCAGACGCGGGAACGATCTCGGAGTCGACGCCGCCTGCATGTACCGCTACCGGTTCGACGAGCCTCGGGCCGAGTTGGGCGCGCAGCGTGGCTTCCGCGTCGGCGGGCGTGAGATCACCGATGTCCACCCCGGCGACCTGAGTGCCGCGTGGTGTCTTCCCGGACGAGGTGAAGATGTCCACTCCGTAGGCAATCGCTGCGACGGCAAAGATGGCGCCGACTGCTATCGCCGGTTTGACCCACTTGCGGGAAGACTGCGAAGCGGGCGCCACCGGTTGTTGCGGCGCCGGGGGTGCAACTACCTCTGGTTCTCGGACAACAGGCTCGTACTGCTGCTGGATGGGTTCGAGTTGCTGGGTGTCGTACTGCTGCACGAACTCGGGACGCGGCGGCTTCGGGGGAACCACCACTGCCGGGGGCTCGAACTGCTCTGTCTGCTCGTCGATGGCTTCTGTCGCCGGAGCCGAGTTGACTACTTCCGTCGACGGTGCGTCCTCCGCTGGGACGACAGGGATGACGGTGGTGACCTCGTTTGCCGATTCGTCGACTGTCGCTTCCGTGGAATCGCTTGCTTCTTCGTCGACAGGTCTTGGTGCTTCGGCTGGTTCAGGTTCTACTGATTCAGCCTCGACAACGGCCTCGGTGTCCTCAGGGGCCTCGGGTTCCTCGACCGACTGGGGTTCCTCGACCGACTCGGTCTCTTCGACCGCCTGAGGTTCCTCGACCGACTCGAGTTCCTGTTCCGGGAGGGACGAGTCCTCGCTGTTCGTCTTCTCGACGGACGGACCCTCTTCGTCACTCACCTGTTGGCTCCTCGCTGCATCAACCGTCGCTGCGGCGCTCACCGACAACTCAATACAGGATATCCGGACATACGAGAGCCCCGCGCTGCTGCCAGGTCGGGGGTCAGGCAGCAACACGGGGCTGTCATGAATATCGGTAGCTATTCTGCAGCGTTACACGCCTGCGCGAAAAAGTTTGCAAAGAGTTCGGGGATCCGGCCACCCCTCGTGGCCGGATCCCCGATTACGCATCCCCTCGCGACGATCACTGCAGGTGAGCGCAGTTTTCAGTCGCATGGGGAGATTGTGGAGCGGTTACCGCTCGATGATCGCCGTGACACCCTGGCCACCGGCCGCACAGATCGAGATCAGGCCGCGGCCCGAACCCTTCTCCGCGAGCATCTTTGCGAGGGAAGCCACAATACGTCCGCCGGTTGCCGCGAACGGGTGACCTGCAGCCAAGGACGATCCGTTGACATTGAGCTTGCTTCGGTCGATCGATCCCAATGCGCCGTCGAGGCCGAGGCGTTCCTTGCAGTACTCGTCCGACTCGAAGGCCTGCAGGGTTGCCAGAACCACCGAAGCGAAGGCTTCGTGGATCTCGTAGTAATCGAAGTCCTGCAAGGTCAGACCGTTGCGGGCCAGCAAACGCGGGATCGCGTACGTAGGAGCCATGAGCAACCCGTCTTTGCCGTGGACGTAGTCGACGGCAGCGGTTTCGGAATCGACGAGGTGCGCCAGAACCGGAAGATTGCGTTCGGCTGCCCACTCGTCGGTGGAGAGGAGCACTGCAGAAGCGCCGTCGGTGAGCGGCGTCGAGTTGCCTGCCGTCATCGTCGCGTCGCCGAGCTTGGTACCGAAGACGGGCTTGAGCGTCGACAGCTTCTCGACGGTCGAACCGGGACGGAGGTTGTCGTCGCGGGTCAGGCCGAGGAACGGGGTGACGAGGTCGTCGAAGAAACCGCGGTCGTAGGCAGCTGCCATGTTCTTGTGGCTGGCAGCGGCAAGTTCGTCCTGGTCCTCGCGCTTGATGCCGAATTCCTTGGCGGTGATCGCAGCGTGGTCACCCATCGACTTGCCGGTGCGAGGCTCGCCGTTGCGCGGAATTTCCAGGCCGAGCATGCCCGCACGGACGTTGCCGAGCAGCTTGATGCGGTCGCCCGTGGACTTCGCGCGATTGAGGGAGAGCAGGAACTCGCGCGCCTGATCGTTGACGCCGATCGGGGCGTCGGACGTGGTGTCCGTGCCGCCGCCGATGCCCGAATCGATGCGGCCGGCCGAAATGGCGTCGCCGACGGCGATGATCGACTGCAGTCCCGTGCCACACGCCTGCTGAAGGTCGTACGCCGACGTGTACGGGCTCAGCGCGCTGCCGAGAACGGACTCGCGAATGAGATTGAAATCACGGCTGTGCTTGAGCACCGCACCGCCGACGACCATGCCGAGCTTCTCGCCCTGCAGATTGAATCGGCTCACCAGACCGTCGAGCGTCGCAGTGAACATGTCCTGGTTGGACGCCTGTGCGTACGCCTTGTCCGAGCGTGCGAACGGAATGCGATTTCCGCCGACGATCGCAACCGGACGGCGCTGACCTGCAGAATTTGCAGCGGCTGCGGCCGGTGCAGTGCGCGGTGCGGCGGGCTTTGCATTTGAACGGGCTTTGCTTGTCACTTGCGTCTCCAAGGATGGTGCGATTACCTGTTGAAGACTATTCTTACTCAGTAGTAAGTTACTTGTCTATCGCCGCATTCTTTCGATTGCCCGGTGAGAGACAACCCGAAACACAACAGAAGGTAGGACCGTGGCAGCCAGCAAGGGAGCTCCCGACCTCTATTCACAGTTCCTCTCGTCCGCCCCCGGCGCATTCATCGCGTCGAAGGCCGGCCTGCCCAGGCCCGAGAACCTGCGTCGCTACAAAGCAGGGGAACCCGCACTCGCCGGACCTGTCCTCATCGGCGGCAAGGGTCGGCTCGCAGAACCACTTCGCGTACTGCTCTCCGACTACCCGGCGGCTCAGGCACACGACAGCAGCTTCGGTGGACTCGTGTTCGACGCCACCGGAATCACTCAGGTCAGCGAGCTCGAGCAGCTGTTCGAGTTCTTCCAGCCCGTGATCCGCAACCTCGCACCGTCGGCTCGCGTCGTCGTTCTCGGCACGACGCCGGAAGAAACGTCGAGCGTCGACGAGCATGTCGCGCAGCGCGCTCTGGAAGGCTTCACCCGCAGCGTCGGCAAGGAGATCAAGCGCGGCTCCACCGCTCAGCTGGTCTACGTCTCCCCCAAGGCATCCACCGGACTCTCCGGCGTGGAATCGACTCTGCGCTTTCTCCTTTCGGCAAAGTCCGCCTTCGTCGACGGCCAGGTCATCGTCGTCGGCGCTGAAGATTCCGTCGCGCCCGCAAGCTGGGACAAGCCGCTCGAAGGCAAGGTTGCCGTCGTCACCGGCGCAGCCCGCGGTATCGGCGCCACCATCGCCGAGGTCCTGGCCCGCGACGGCGCGCACGTCGTCTGCGCTGACATCCCGGCCGCCGGCGAAGCGCTGTCCGAGACCGCGAACAAGGTCGGCGGCACGTCCCTCGCCCTCGACGTCACGGCAGCCGACGCAGCCGAGGTCCTCGCAGCTCACCTCCTCGAGCGTCACGGTGGAGCGGACATCATCGTCCACAACGCCGGCATCACCCGCGACAAGACCCTCGCCAACATGGACGAGGGCCGCTGGAACATGGTCATGAACGTCAATCTTCTTGCACCGCAGAAGATCACCGAGCACCTCGTCGAGAAGGGCGCCCTCAAGGAAGGCGGCCGCGTCGTCGACGTCTCCTCCATCGCCGGCATCGCGGGCAACCGCGGCCAGACCAACTACGGCACCTCCAAGGCCGGCGTCATCGGCCTCGTACACGCCGAAGCTCCCGTCCTGGCGAAGAAGAACATCACCATCAACGCCGTCGCACCGGGCTTCATCGAGACCGCCATGACCGCAGCCATCCCCTTCGCCACCCGCGAAGCCGGCCGCCGCATGAGCTCGCTCCTGCAGGGCGGCGAGACCGTCGACGTCGCCGAGACCGTCGCATACTTCGCCAGCCCGGCCTCCAATGCCGTTACGGGACAGGTCGTTCGCGTCTGCGGCCAGAGCCTCCTGGGCGCATGATGGCAACAAAGACCGTCGCGCTCACCGAGCAGCCGAAGACCCTCGACATCTACTCCCGCGCGGTACTGGGATTGTTGCCGTGGAACAAGTCCAACTCGCGCTCGGTGCCACAGCAGACCTTCACCCTCACCGGATTGAAGGTCGACACCGACAATCTGGCGGCGTACTGCCGCGTGACCGGACTGCGGTTCGGCGACACTCTGCCGATCACGTACCCCTTCACCTTGGCCTTCCCTACCGTGATGAAGCTGATGGTGTCGAAGGACTTCCCCTTCGCCGCCGTCGGCTCCGTTCACGCCGAGAACGTCATCGAATCACTGCGGCCCATCTCCGTCAGCGAACCGCTTGACCTCTCGGTGCATGCCGAGAACCTGCGTGAGCACCGCAAGGGCCTGCTGATCGACGTGATCACCGAAATTCGGGTGGGACGGGAACTGGTCTGGCGACAGACCTCGAGCTTCCTGAACCAGCAGAAGACCTCCCTGTCCGGCCAGCCCGGTCCGGAGCCCAAGGCCGACGAGGTCCCCCCGATGCCGATGAGCACCATCCGCGTCGACCAGACCACGATCAGCAAGTACGCCGCTGTCTCCGGCGACCGTAATCCGATTCACGTCTCGTCTCTGGGCGCGAAGGCTTTCGGTTTCCCGAAGACCATTGCTCACGGAATGTGGAGTGCCGCGGCAGTTCTGCGGACCGTCGAGGGGTCCGTCGCGGACAAGGTCACGTACAGCGTGCGTTTCGGGAAGCCGATTCTGCTACCGGCGACGCTGAATGCCTACGCTGATCGCACCGACGACGGCTGGGATCTGTCACTGCGCCACCCGAAGAAGGGTTACCCGCACGTCACTGCGACGCTGCGCTGACCTGAGTTTTGTCGGGTTCCCACCCGCCCCAATTGAGCGAACGTACCTTTCGGCGCCTTGGATGCGCTGAAAGGTACGTTCGCTCAGATTGGTTTGAGAGCTATTCGGACTTCTTCTTGCCCGACAGACCGCGCCACGCGAGGGATTCGAGTAGATCCGCTGCGGCATCCACTTCGATTTCCCCACCCGCAACCCGGTCCGCTACCGCCTCACCGGCGCCGACGAGCGCGATGGCAATGATCCCGTAATCGTGCGCGGCATCAGGATCCTTGGTGCTGGACTCGAGCAGATGCGCGGTCAACTCGATCAACCGATCGCGACTGGACTGCACGGTGCCCGCAAAAGCCTGCTGCCCGACGGCCTGACGGTAGAGCACCATCCACGACTTGCGGTTTGCGCCCACGAACCCGAGGAAGCCCTCGAGAGCGGCGCGCAATTGTTCACGCGGAGTCAGGTTCGGCGCGCCGGCCGGGGCGAGGGCCTCGAGGAAGCGGAGCCCTTCACGATGAATGCACGCCGCGAACAACTCTTCCTTCGAGCCGTAGTACAGGTACAGCATCGGCTTCGAGATCTCGGCCTTGGCTGCGATGGTGTCCATCGAAGTTTCGTGAAACCCCCTGTCGGAGAACACGTCCACAGCCGCGTCGAGCATCTGCTGCTCACGCACTGCGCGTGGCAGTCGCTTGGTACCGCCGGCCATGCTTCCTCCAACCACAGGGTAAATGTCGATCTTACTCTACGGTAAGATTGCGCGTCGAATCCTGACTTCGACTCAGCAGGTCACGGCACCTTTGGCAGCGGCAACTGTGACCACGGCCTGATCGACCCGCGTCTGCGGAAGCTCACCCGACGCGACGGCCTGCTCGAGATGATCGAGAACCCGCGGAACGTCGTCGGTTGTCAGCCACAATGCCTGATCGACTCCAGCCACCAGCGCAGCCTGAACCGCGTCGGCAATATCGTATCGGTCGGTGATCGCCTGCATGCCGCTGAGGTCGTCGGTGAACACCGGGCCGGTGAACGGCGCTGCGCCGTAACCCACTCCGTCGCGAAGCAACGCAACGGCTGCGGGGCTGATGCTGGCAGGGGTACCGGGCTCGGTCAGACCGGGAACCTCGAGGTGACCCATCATGACGCCGACTCCGGTTCCCGACAGCTCACGGAAGGGAATCAGGTCCGACGCGATCAGATCCTGTAGCGGCGGCGTGGTCACCTCGCCCCGGTGCGAGTCACCCGACGCGCTGCCATGCCCGGGAAAGTGCTTGATCACCGGGAAGATTCCGGCATCGCGCATGCCCTGCGCGTACGCACCGGCGTAGGCAACCACGGTCTGGGGGTCGTCGGAGTACGAGCGGTCCCCGATCACGGAGTCGTCGGGTTGGCTGCTGACGTCGACGTCGGGGGCGTAGTTGACGGTGATCCCGAGATCCTTCAAACCGCGTCCACGCTCGAGTGCCATCTGGTACGTCTGTTCCACTGTCATGGTCTGCGCCGTTTCCCTGGCCGACGGATCGGGCCCGAGGATGTCCGCGACGCGGGAAACTCGTCCACCTTCTTCGTCGATCGTCACCATCAACGGCAACTTCGACGCCGAAGCAACCTGCGGCACTTCACGATTGGTGAGCATCGACTGATCGGTCCAACTTCCGACGAATATGCCGCCGATCTCCTCGTTCTGCACTATCGACACTGCGTCGTCGGTCCCGGTGACGCCGACGTTGAGCAGCTGGGCAAGTTTCTGACGCAAGGACAGCGAGGCTAGAAGGTCACTACCGCACGACGCGGCGACGGGTGCGGAGCTCGATGCCGCAGGCGTCGACGTGATCTCGGTGCTGGTGCTGGTCGGGGCGCTCGAAACCGGATCGGCGGTCCCGTTTTCGCCCGAGCATCCCGCAACCAACCCTCCGCACAAAGCAATGGTCGTCGCAGCCTTCAGAAACTTGATCCGCATACCTCGACCGTAACGGACCCGGTACCCATACACTCCCTCACGGGCACATCGGGACGGTAGCCTGGAAGAGAACCGATTCCCCCGCTGACGAGGAGGTCGTGATGCCACAAGGTCTGATGCTCATCGCGTACGACGGTTCCGACAACGCCAAGCGTGCAGTCGACTATGCGGGGCGTTTCCTCTCCGCCAATCGTGCTGTTCTCGTCACTGCCTGGGAGCCCATGGTTCGCCAGGCCGCTCGCATGTCCGGCCTGTCCGGGGTGATGCAACCGGAGTGGGTTCCCGACGACGACGTCGAGGACATCGCGTACACCGACGCCAAAGTCACCCTCGCCGAGGGCGTCGCACTGGCCGAGGCCGCAGGCCTGACCGTCGAAGGTAGAAGCGCCGAGTGCCGATCCGCGATCTGGTCTGCAATCGTCGAAACCGCAGACGAATTGGACGTCGACATCATCGTGACCGGCACCCGCGGCACCACGGGTTTGCGGTCGCTACTGCAGAGCAGCGTCGCGGATCATGTTCTGCGTCACAGTCATCGGCCGGTGTTGATCGTCCCTCCGGGGAAGTGACCTTCGCGCATTCCTGATCCGTGGCCGACTAGTGTCGAAAGCACCATGGACGGTTTTGTTCTCTCGCGCCCCGATCACAGCGTGGTCACCCGCGGCGTACAACGCAGCTTCGACAGCTCCGACGCGGCCACCCACGCTCTGTCGGCAGGTACGACAAAGCTGATCGTCGGAGCGCTCCCCTTCGACCCGGCTGCCGCAACGGCGTTGTACGAACCCGCCGAGGCGACGATCGCGTCGCGGCCGTGGCAACCGCGCGATCCCCAGGCCCTGCCCACGACCCGGGTTGACCGGGAGATCCCGTCGTCGTCGGAGCATCTTCGTCGAGTGGAAAAGTTGATCGGACGCCTCCGCAGTGGAGAGATCGACAAGGTTGTCGCGGCTCGCACTGTGGAACTTCGCACGCAGACCCCGATCTCCCCAACCGCGCTCGCCGCACGCATGGCGGCGCTCAATCCCGTCGCCAACACCTTTGCCGTCGACCTCTCTGCTGCGGGAGCCGAATTCGCGGGCCACAGCCTGGTCGGCGCGACGCCCGAAGTATTGGTCAGTCGACGCGGGCGCGTCGTGACGTGTCGCCCGTTGGCCGGGACCACCAAGCGATCCGCCGACGCCGATCAAGACCGCGAGGCAGGCGAAAGCCTTCTGCATTCGACGAAGAATCTGGCCGAGCACGCCTTCGTGACGTCGTGGATCCGCGAGGTCCTGCAACCGATGTGCAGTGATCTGTCGGTGCCGGCAACTCCCGAACTGACCAATACTCACGAGGTCTGGCACTTGGCCAGCCCGATCCGCGGCACGCTGCGAAACGACACTACTGCGCTCGACCTCGCCATCGCGCTGCATCCGACGCCCGCGCTGTGCGGAACACCCACTGACGCGGCACTGAAGGTCATCCGCGAGACCGAGGAACCTCGGCGTTTCTACGGCGGCGCCGTGGGATGGTGCGACGAGGCCGGTGACGGCGATTGGGTGGTTGCCATCCGCTGCGCCGAGATCGGTGCAGACGGCTTCACTGCCTGGGCCAGCGCGGGTGGCGGAATCGTCGCCGAATCGGATCCGCAGGACGAACTCGACGAGACGTCCACGAAACTGCGCACTCTGTTGACCGCGCTTGGTGCCGAAACCCTCGACTGACCAGCACGTCACGAGGGTAATCGTCCGGATTCTCGAGTGCGGGTGATACCTTGACCCGAGCAGTTCGTACGGGCCGGTAAGTCCGTCCGACCGCGAACGACCGACTAACGACCAATTGGGAGATCCGCGATGACGAAGTTCCTTGTCCCCGGTGTGGCCAGCGCTGTCATCGGTGCCGTTCTGGGTGCCGGCGTCATCTTCGGTGTCACGGCCGCCGCGTCGGACAACACTCGTCCCGAGATCGACCGCAGCGGAAACGCAGATTCTTCCGTGCTGAACCAGGTTGAGTACGGCAGCCGCTGAGAGCGCAGGCCTCGCGAGTTCCCGTTCTTCCGCCGACGCAGCGGTGTCTTCGGTAGACACCGCCCCGTCGGCAGAGCCCCTGTCGAAGCGGTGGCTGTTCGGCGCCTCCGTCGTAGCGTTTCTTCTCACTTTTCTGCAATCGCCGGGTCTGATCACCGCTGACACCAAGTACGACCTGACGCAGAATCCGTTCGGTTTTCTCGAACGCGCCTCGCATCAGTGGAGTAGTCAGGCCCCGCTCGGCCAGGTTCAAAACCAGGCCTACGGATATTTCTTTCCGCACGGGCCGTTCTTCGCGCTCGGCGAGTTGGCGAACGTTCCGCCGTGGGTCACCCAGCGCATCTGGTGGGCGCTGCTTCTGATCGCAGGTTTCTGGGGCATCATCCGAGTTGCCGAGGCTCTCGGCATCGGCAGCCGTAGTTCGCGCGTGATCGCAGCGGTTGCCTTTGTTCTTTCTCCCCGCGTGCTGACCACGCTCGGTTCGATTTCCTCGGAAACCCTTCCGATGATGTTGGCGCCGTGGGTGTTGTTGCCGGTGGTTTTGGCCTTCGGCCCTGTGCGTGGAAAAGGAGTCCCTGGACTCCCTGACCACTCACGGGGGTTGAGGCGGTTGGCCGCACAATCCGCACTTGCCGTCGCACTCATGGGTTCGATCAACGCCGTCGCCACCGCCGCGGCCTGCCTGGTCGCGATCATCTGGTGGCTCTCGCACAAACCCAACCGAACATGGCTGACGTTCACCGCGTGGTGGGCGCTGTTCGTCGCTCTCGGCACCCTCTGGTGGATCGTGCCGCTACTTCTGCTCGGCAAGATCAGCCCACCGTTTCTCGACTACATCGAGTCCGCCGGTGTCACCACTCAGTGGGCATCGCTCGCCGAGATACTTCGCGGCACGGACAGTTGGACCCCGTTCGTCTCCCCCGAACGCATTGCCGGCGCCGTCCTGGTCACCCAACCCGCAGCAGTCGTCGCCACCGGCCTGGTTGCCGCCGCCGGCCTCGCCGGGCTCTGCATGCGGTCCATGCCTGCTCGCGGCCGGCTGACGCTCATCCTGTTCGTCGGTATCACCGGCCTGGCCGCGGGTTACGTGGGTGAACTCAGCTCGCCGGTGTCGGAGTCGGTGCGCCTGTTCCTCGACTCGGCAGGCGCGCCGCTGCGCAACGTCCACAAGCTCGAGCCGTTGGTCCGTCTGCCGCTGGTGCTCGGACTCGCACACCTGCTGGCCAAAGTGCCACTGCCGGGATCGGTTCCACTCGCCCGATGGCGCCGCGCGTTCGCCCATCCCGAGCGCGAACCGATGGTCGCGCTGACCAGCCTGATCCTCGTTGCCCTCACCCTCTCGACCGCCTTGGCCTGGACGGGAAAGCTCGCTCCCCGCGGTGCGTATCCGGACGTCCCCTCGTACTGGAACGAGGCGGCGCAGTGGCTCGAGGACAACACCTCCCCCGGGTCGGAAGCCGAACGTGCCCTCGTCGTCCCGGGAGCGCCCTTCGGCAGCCAAGTCTGGGGTCTGACGCGCGACGAACCGCTTCAGGCGTTGGCGAGTACGCCGTGGGCGGTGCGTGACTCGGTCCCGCTGACCCCTCCCGGCGCCATCCGAGCGCTCGATTCGGTGCAACGTCTCATCGCCGACGGACGTCCGTCGGACGGCCTCGCACAGACCTTGCTGGGGCAGGGCATCCACTACCTGGTGATGCGCAACGACCTCGACGGCGAAACGTCGCGCTCGGCCAGGCCGATACTCGTGCACCAGGCGGTCGAAGGCTCGCCGGGGATCAAGCGAGTCGCCCACTTCGGTGAAGACGACAGCCCCGAACCGATCGAAGGGCTGGTCGCGGACAGCGATCTGCGTCCCGGTTACCCAGCCATCGAGATCTTCGAGGTCACCCCGCCCGACGGCACCCCGGCGGTCAGCGGCCCGTACTCCGTCGACCTGAACCAGGTTCCGCGTGTACAAGGTGGGCCGGAATCGTCTGTGCGACTTCATGAAAGCGGGCTGGTTCCGGGGACCGGGCCGATGATTCTTGCCGCCGACGCCGAAGCTGCGGGACTGCCCGTCGATTCGGTCACCGTCACCGACACACCGCGCGATCGAGAAACCGATTTCGGTCAGGTCGACAACCACAGTTCCGCCCTGCGCACCCCCGACGACGCTCGTCGTACCTACAATCTGGTGCCCGACTACCCGGTTGCGAACACGCCTCTCGTGGAAGGCCGTTGGAGCGGAGCTTCGATCACCGTCTCCAGCGCCGCCTCGGATGCCACCCAGCTGGGCGGCACTTCACCGTCGAGCAGTCCCGCGTCGACGGTCGACGGCGATCCCGCCACCGGCTGGTTCAGCAACGGCATCGAACGAGCCCTGGGCCAGTGGTTGCAGATCGACTTCGACACACCGATTTCCAGCGGGTTGCTTCATCTGACCACCAGTGCCGCGGCAATCGGTGCTCCCGTCAAATGGCTCGAGGTCTCGACACCGAACGGCAGCACAGCGGTGAAGGTGGAGCGTCCCGGTGAGCCCATCACCGTCTCGATCCCGGGCGGCACCACTCCGTGGGTACGCATCACAGCGACTCACACCGAAAACGGATCGCCTGGAACACAGTTCGGCATCAGCGAACTCTCCGTCGAAGACTTCTCCGATCGCAGCGCACCGAAGACCGTACCGATCCGTTTCGACACGGTCCTGCCGAATACGCCGACGGGCGCATCCGTGAACGCCTGGAATCTGAGCCAGGAGTTCCCCGGTCGCAACGCGTGCGCGGACTCGACCGACCGCGTGCGGTGCAGCAATGCATTCATGGCGATACCCGAAGAGCCGAGCCGTTTCCAGCGCACGCTCACGGTGCCCGAAAACACAGTCGTTGCACCGACACTGACCGTCCGGGCGCGTCAGGGCAATGCCCTCGAAGATCTGCTTTCCGTCCCCGGCCGAATCACGGCTTCGGGTTCGAGCGACATCGGCGACACACGCGGATCTGCCTTCGCTGCCACCGACGGCGACGCACGCACCACGTGGTCGGCGCCGCAGAGCACCACAGAACCGGGCGGCCCGAAACCGACGCTGACTCTCAATCTTCCCGAGCCCACCCTGGTCACCGGCCTGGACATCACCCGGGGACTCGGCACCCTGCCGTCGCTGCCGACCAGCGTCGCGGTGAATCTCGGCAACGGGCCGCAGGTGCGAGAGCTGCCCGAACCCTCGGACGACACGCCTCGAACCAGTCGAATTACCCTCTCCCCCTTCGTCACCGACAAGATCGTCCTGAGCATCACCGATTGGGAACCGGTCCTCGATCAGACGGCGCTCGGCTTCGCCCAGGCGCAGCCCACCGGCCTCGCCGAGGTCGGCGTCATCGGTGCCGACGGAACCCCGATCGCCGGTTCGGGAGTGCAGGGCTCGGACTCATTCGACAACCGCACCGTCACCGTCACCTGTGGCGACGGCCCGACCATTTCGGTTGCCGGACAGCAATTCCCCACCTCGATCACGGCGACGGCGACGCAACTTCGGACCGGCGCACCCGTCGAGGCACGTGTGTGCGGTCTGGACGCTTCGGCGACTTTGCCGGCGGGACAGCCTGAAGTGGTCGTCGAACCAGGCCCCGCATTCTCGGTCGACAATCTCGACCTGGCGGCGGTCGGTCCTTCAGCCGCGCAGCGGAATACACCGCTCGAATCGACCGCGTGGACGGCGAATCACCGCGAACTCACCGTCACGAACTCGTCCGCCGATCAGCTGATCGTCAATCCCGAGAGCACCAGCATCGGTTGGATCGCCACGGCGCCGGACGGTTCCGAGCTGACGCCGGTGGTCGTGAACGGTTGGCAGCAGGGCTGGATCGTGCCGGCAGGCACCGCGGGAACCGTCACCATCGACTTCCCCAGCGACCGTTGGTACCGCCTCGGCATCTTCGGCGGGCTCGTGTTGCTGATCCCGCTGCTGTTCGCGGCTCTTGTCCCCACTCGCCGAGAGCCCAAGCCCCTCACACCACCCCGACCGTGGCGCAGCGTCGCGGCAGGATGGGTGGGCGTACTCGCGGCGGCCACCGTCATCGGCGGCGGAGTGGGAGCGGCGATCGCAGTTGTGTGCTCGATCCTCGGACTTGCCGCGCTGCGAATCTTCGGCCCGGCGCGGACCGCACGCATTCTCGTCGGCACCGCCGGCGTGGCCGCGATGATCGGCATCACGCTGCTCTCGACCGGACCGTGGCGGGCACCGGGCGGCTACGTGGGCGACTCGTTCGCGATTCAGTTCTCGATGTTGGTGGCCTTGGTCGTGACCGGGTTGGCCGCGTTGCCCTTTGCCGGTTCACCGATGTGGCGACGCTTCTCCCAGCGCGTCACCGCGACGCGCGCCGGTTCCTCCACCAAGGCGTAACTGGCCGAGGCCACAGCGACGCTCAGGACGACCGTCAGGGCCAGGACGTAGAAGAAGCTGCCCGAGAACGGAACTATGCCGAACACGGGGAACACAGCGTTCAATACGGCCAGGTGCCAGATGAACAGGCCGTAGGACCAGCGTCCGATTGCCAGCGCCAGCGGGCTCGCCAGGAATCGATGCTGCGATTGATCGCGCAGAACCAGTGGAGCGATCAACGAGAAGCTGATGATCGCACCGAGTGCAATCTTGATCGCGTACTGCCACGGCTCAGGCCGCACCAGACCTTCGGGCCCGGCCAGATCAGTGCACGAGAGAACGAAGGCGATAAAGGCAATGAGGGTCAGGAGCACCCGCCGGTGCGCGAGGCGATGCATCCACGTCGACGGGCCCACGGCCAGCTCGGCCAGCACCATGCCGGCGCCGAACCACGGCAGGTAGCCCGGCAGCCAGTTGTCGTGGTGAATGGCGTCCGGAGTCGGGATCGGAATGAAAGCCCACGTCAGCGCCAACACCGACACCCCGAGCAGAAGCGGGAGCCGGAACCGGGCCGAGTTTCCGCGTAGTCGCACCATCAGATACGCGAACAGCGGTAGCAGAACATAGAACGCAACCTCGACCGACAGGCTCCACATCTGCGTGAGGCCCTCGGTGAGTGTCAACGGCACGAAGACCTGCGCCAACCCGAGATTCGCCAGCCACACTTGGTAGCCCCCGCCGGCTCCGGGCAGGAACAGCAGGATCAGCACCACCGCCACCCAGTACGCCGGCAGGATTCGCGTCGCGCGGGAGATCCAGTACCGGACGGTCGACTGCGGCTGCCCGATTCCGCGGGCCTTTGCCGCGTGGGGGCGCCACAGGAGAAATCCGGACAAGGCAAAGAACACCGCTACGGCGAGATCGAGTCGACCGAACGCGCGCCCGATCGCGCCGGACTGCGCTTCACCGGTTTGGAACGCGACATGGGTGACGAGGACACCGAGCGCCGCCAATCCACGCATACCGTCCAAAGCCGGAACGAAGCCCCGAGCCTGTGGCGGGACCGTCTGAGGGGAATTCGTGGAACTGATCATCACGGATAAGTGTGCACCCCAGGCCGATTGAGGGAAACCACCAGGGACTCACAACAAAATGCCTGGCCAATTCATGCCCTCATGCGACAAACCGGGCCGGTGGACTGTTAGTGTTCTGCCACACATGGTGTCCATCGGGGGCCCCATGCGATCTGCGCAGCTCATATTGTGCCGGTTGGGGAACCTCGAAAGACTTAACGGGTTAGGAGTCACAGCATGGCGGAACGCTCAGGGCCGAGCCGGATACTTCCTTGCATTCTGGTGGGCCTCGGTGCCTTCCTTTTGGCCATCGCCATCCTCATTCCTACCTACACGGTAGGCAAGCTGGAGAAGACGCCACTCGACCTCGAGGTGACCACTGTCGCCACAGGCACCGGTAGCGTCCTCAACTCGGCGGCCCTCCTCGGCGGAAAGGCACAGGTCGACACCAACGTGCCGATCGTCGCTCAGCGCTACGTCACCACGCAGGACCCGTCCGACGCCGACATCATCACCGTCGAAGCCGGCCAGACCGTCCGTCGTACCGACAAGCAGGGTGACACCGGACTGCTGACCGCAACCCTGGACCGCGTCACGCTCGATCGCGTCAGCTCGATGCCGACCAACGATCCGGTCGGAACCGTCCAGACGTCCAGCGACCAGCCCGCCGAAGAAGTTTCCCGCGACGGTCTGCAGTACAAGTTCCCGTTCAACACGGAACAGAAGAGCTACCCCTACTTCGACCTGAACGCTCGCGCCACGAAGGACATCGACTTCGTCGAAGAGACCGAGATCAATGGTCTGAAGGTGTACCACTTCCAGCAGACGATCGATCCCGTCGACCTGTCGAAGGTCGTCAACTCCCCCACCAACAAGCTGAGCCTGCCCGCCGACACCTGGGGCGTTCCCGGTGGCGCTACTCCGATCACGATGACGCGTTGGTACACCAACGTCCGTGACCTGTGGGTCGAGCCCAAGACCGGCGTCGTCGTCAAGGGCCAGGAGCAGTTGCACCAGTACTACGGACGCAACAAGGACTCGGTCGACGTCGAGGTTCTCAAGGTCACGCTGCCCTTCGACGAAGCAACCATCGAGTACCAGGTCCAGCAGGCACGTGACGGCATGGACAAGCTCTCGCTGTTCGGCCGCACAGTCCCGATCGTGGCAGGTGTGCTCGGCGTCATCGCGCTGATCGCCGGTATCTTCCTCGGCATTCGCGGCGGCAAGGGCGGAACTCCGGCCCGCGCTGCACACGGCGGAACGAACCAGAATCCCAGCGGCCAGGGCTCGCCCGAGCCGGCTCCGGGTGAGCACGACTGGACCTCGGACGACACTCAGGTGATTCCGCGTCCGGATCTGCGCAAGGACTGATTCAGACAGTAAGCAGAGCGCCCCTTCCACACGGAAGGGGCGCTCTGCTGCGTTTCGGGGCTTTGTTGCCGGATCGGCGTACGGATTGGCGCAACGCGTCGTTCTCTCCGCGTGGTTGCGGGCTTAGCGTTTTCTGGAAGTCCAGACCACCCCGAACACGAGGAGCCACATGCCCGCATCAACAGTTCTGGGTTCGCACATCTGTGTCAGCGATCTGACGCGACGGAGATTTGTTGTCGGCACGGCTGCATTCTCCGGGCTGTTCGCCGCCGGTTGCGCGAGGTCCGCCGGTACCGAGGGCGATTCGGCCGGGATGCGCACGGTCACGACCTCGCTCGGAACCTACGACATTCCGGTGACACCGAAACGCGTCGTCGCCATCGACTCCCGACTCGACCTCGAACCAGCCGTTGCGATGGGCCTGCCGGTCATCGCGTACAGCTTCGACGCCGCCGAGCCGTGGGTTCCGGCCGATCCCACGGCACAGGTGTTCGAGGCACCGGTCAACGTCGAGGCAATTCTCGCGCTGGAACCGGACCTGATCATCTGCACCGACATCGGTGAGGCCTCCGACATGTGGCCGCTACAGCAGTTGAGCCAGACAGCGCCTGTGCTTCCGATGGACTTCACGCGCCCGTGGCGCGAGAACATCGATCAGCTGGCGAGTTGGCTGAATCGCACCGAGAACCCCGACGTCCGTCAGGTCATCGGAGCGTACGAGGACAAGGCAGCCGGATTGAAGGAACGCCACGCCCCGAGCTTGGCGAGCAAGCAGATCGTGCTGCTGAACTACGTGAATCAGAAGGTCAACGGCGTCAACCGCAAGGGCATCTCCACACAGGTGGCCGAAGACCTCGGCGTCCAGCTCCAGTGGCCGGTCGAGGGACAGAAGGAGATCTCTACCGAAAACCTCGTGACTGCCCTCGACTCGGCAGACGGAATGATCGTCACCACCGCGCCCGGCGTGGATCCCGTCAGCGACGACCGCGCGATGTGGAACCGTATCCGCGCAGTACAAGGAGACAACGTCGTCTACACGGGTGGGAACATCAACTACGGATCCGTCTACACCGCGATGCGTACGCTCGACTACTTCGACGATCTGTTCACGCGTCTGGAGAACTGACAGAGCCGCGAGGTGCCGGCCCGGCGCGGTCGGCACTTCGCACTGCGGCGACGGACACCGCCAACGCCGTCGTCGACGCAACCACCACGGCGACGCCGATCAACTCTCCCGGCGTCTTCGCCCACACCAGCATCACCGTCGCCTCCACGGCCAGTCCTGCCCACGCCAGAACGGCCACTCGTGTGCGTTCTGACGCGATTGCGGACAGCAAAGCACCCTGGAGTACCGCCAGCGCTGCACCGTGCAGAGCGAAGGCCCACAGCATCGGAGCCACGGCGGCGTACGCGTCGCCCACGAGCATCGGCACCAGCGGGCCGGCAACCGCCGCCCCCAGAACCAACACGGCGCCGATGCCGACGAGCACCGCCAACGCCGAGCGAACCGCTTGCGCCGAGTGCGCCGGATTCGCCATCTTCGGGTACAGCACGACGCCCACTGCCTGTGGCAGCCAGAACGCCACCTTCGTCGCGACGGCGCCGAGTGCGTAGACACCGGCGTCGTACTCACTGAGGACGACGCGGACGATCAGCAGGTCCAGCGAAGACAACGCGATCAACGCAAGCTGGACTTGTGACGCCGCGAGCACGGAGACGACGCCGATACGCACCGGACGGTCCTCGCTCACCGTGACGGTTCGGTCGACCACTCGAACTATCGCCACCAGCAACGCAGTTCCGGCCGCGCCGGCGACCAATGCCGCGCCTGCTCCGCCACCGAAAGCCAGAACGATCACTGCCGGAAGGACTTTCATCACCCCGGCTCCGGCCAGCACGGCACTGAGAGTGCCGAACCGACCGTGACCCTGCAACAACCCCTGCTCCGTTGCCAGTAGAACCAACATGGGCGCGGTCACCAATGCCGAGAACGACGCCACGATTCCGGTGTCGAGCAGCCACGCCATCGCCGGAGCGAGCGCCACCGCGAGGACGGCGACGATCGCGGTGCATCGATACCCCAACGACCGCAACGCATCTGTGCTCTTGCCACGCACCGCCTCGCGGGCGACCACCGTCTGCAACGCCAAAGCCGGAACCGCAAGTACCAACTGGGCGGCAAGCAGACTCGCGAACTCGCCGTAGCCGACCGGACCCAACCATCGGCTGGCCAACCATGCCAACAGGTACGACGCGACATTGGCCGTCATCGATCCCACCAAAACCATGCCGACCCCGGCCGCGGCGGCGCGATCGAGTGGTTGGCGAGGCATGGCAGTAATGATGCACCACGTATCGTGCGCGTCATGACAGTGCAAGCCGGATACCGCCGTTACCTGCCTGCGGCGTACAGCCTGGCGCTGGCACTGTTGATCCTCGGACCGCTGCTCGGCCCCGGCTACCTCCTGCTGCGCGACGCCGTCAGCACGCCGCGCTCGTACTTGACCGACTCCGCCCTCGGACTCACCGACGCCGCGGCCCGCGCCGTTCCCCAGGACGCACTGATCGCAGCGTTGAGCACCGTGATCGACGGCGGACTGGTGGTCAAGTTCATCCTGCTCGTGGCGCTCTGGCTCGCCGGTTGGGGTGCGGCGCGCATGGTCGCCGTCCTGCTGCCGACGGCCGGTGTCGGTCCACAACTGGTCGCGTCGACGGTGATGCTCTGGAACCCCTACGTGGCCGAGCGCCTGTTACAAGGACATTGGAGCCTGCTGACCGGTTATGCCGCACTGCCGTGGATCGTGTGTGCCGGAATCGGAGTTCGCCGAGCCACGCCCGGGTCCTGGTGGGCGTTGGCCGCGTCACTGGCATACGCGGGTCTGACACCTACCGGCGCTCTGCTCGCTCTGACAGCCGCGCTGGTGGTGGTAGCCACCCCCGGAGGCCGAACCTCGGCCATGCGGCGTGTCTGCGGCGCTATCGGGCTGTTCCTCGTCGCCGCCTCGCCGTGGTTGGTCGCCACCTTCGTATCCGGAGCAGCAGGCGACGGTTCCGATCCAGCGGGAGTCGCCGCCTTTGCCGCCCGAGCAGAACCGGGACTCGCGACGCTCGGCAGCCTCGCCGGGCTCGGCGGTATCTGGAACTCGGCAGCGGTACCGTCCACGCGCACAACACTCTTCGCATTGGTGGGAACAGTTCTTCTGCTTGTCGTGGTGTTTGCCGGTGTGCCCGCTCTATGGCGCCGACGCCGGAACCCCGTTGTCAGTGGACTCGGCGCGCTGGCCCTGTTCGCGGTGCTCGCTCCGACCCTGGGCGCTACTCCGTGGGGGCTCGACGTCGGCCGATGGTCGGTCGAGGTGTTCACCGGCGCCGGTCTACTGCGTGACGCGCAGAAGTGGGTCGCGCTGGCCGTCCCGTTCTACGCACTTGCTGCGGCCGCCGCGGTGATGTGGGCAGGAAATCGGTTCTCCCTCCCCCGCCCGGCATTCTCGGTTGCCGCCGTCGTGGTGACGATCGTGGTACTGCCGGATCTGGTGTGGGGTGTCGGCGGCGCGTTGAAGCCCGTGCACTACCCCGGTTCCTGGACCGTGGTGGCCGATCAACTGCGAGACGAAACCGGTGACGTTGCAGTGCTTCCCGCCGGAATGTTCCGCGCGTTCCCCTACAGCGGTGATGCGCCGGTACTCGACCCTGCACCACGCTTCCTGCCCCTCGACGTTCTGCAGACCGGCCAACTGGTGGTTGCCGGTGGTGCTGTCGGCGGCGAGGGGACTCGGGCAACTCGGGTCGAGGACCTACTGCTGGCCGGCGGAAGTCCTACGCAGTTGGCCGATCTCGGAGTCGGATGGGTACTGATCGAGCGCGGGACACCAGGTCAACTCGGCAACTCGGCAACCACGCTCGACGGCTTGGAACAGGTCTTCGCCGACGACGATCTCGCGCTATTCCGAGTACCGGGAGACATTGCCACGCAGGAAGCCTCGACCGGTGCCCGAACTGCCGTCCTAGTTGCGCATCTCGCGTGGGTCCTGATGGGTGCGATCGCGCTGATCTCAGTCGGACTGAACCAGAACCGAATTCGACTCGCGCGGCGCGGCCAGTCCTGAGACCCACCGACCGTCCTTGTGCGCGGTCAGCACCTCGAGCACTCCGGTGCCGGTCTGTTCCCAGGAGAACTCACCGGACCACACGCGAGCTTTCTCACCGAGCACCATGCGAAGTTCGTGGTCGCGGAGCAGAGTGCCGGCAGCCTGCGTCAGATCGGCGATGTCGCCCTCGCCGGCGTTCTCGCCCCCGACCAGAAGGCCCGTCACTCCGTCGACGATCGAATCGGTCAGACCCTTCGAACTGCGGTAACCGATCGTCGGAACACCGTGCTGCGCAGCCTCGATGACCGCCAGGCCCCACCCTTCCTTCCGCGAAGGCATGAGGTGGATCCACGACTGCGCCAGCAGTTCGTGTTTGCGAGCCTCGTCGACGTGGCCGTAGAACGAGACGGCGTCACCGATCCCCAACTCGGCGGCGCGATCGCGCAGGTTCTGCTCCCACCAACCACCACCGATGACGTCGAGATGGATGTCCGGAAGCGTCGGCCGCAGGGCTGCGACCGCTTCGAGTGCGTCCTCGATCTGCTTGTGCGGCACCAGCCGTGAGAGAACCGAGATGGTGGGACGCTCGGCCCTGGTGATCGATCCGCCCGCGTCGACGCCGACGGGGAGCCGATCGGCACCGTTACGCACCACGGCAATTCGTTCGCGCTCGACACCCAGGTCCACCAATTCTTCCGCTGAGGGAAGCGACACCGTCAGATACTGACTACGTCGATGGGTGCGCGGTGACAATCGCGATTCGACCCACCAGCCGATCCGGCCGACGAGCTTGCCTGCCACCGGCCACTGTTCGCGATGGCAGTGATGGACCAAAAGCGTGACCGGTGCACCCGCCACGGTCTTCGAGAAGAAAGGGATGCCGTTCTGGGTGTCGATCACCGCGTCGGGGCGAATGCCCTTGAGTGATCCGAAACCCAGACGTCCGGCGGCAATGGCGGCCAGAGCGCGGGGGTACACGCTGAAACGTCCACCGGCCCGGCTGATGGTGATGCCGTCTCGAACCTCCGACGCGGGCGCCCCGGGATACGACGCCGTCCGCAGCGTCACCTTGATACCGCGCTCGGCCAACTGGGATCCGACCTGCTCGAGGTAACGCTCGCTTCCACCGCCCTGGGGATGCCCGGTATCGCGCCAGCAGAGCAACAGAACCTCGCGCACGTGCGTTACTCCCTGAGTTGGTCGGTGGCCACCCCGGTTCGGGCGATCCTGCGGGATGCCCCGCCTGACCGGCCGGTAACCCTGCCGAACACCCTAACTGTTCGAGCGTCCGTATTGCCGCCCTCGTGACGGTGTTCGTGGACCGGGCGACCCAGTGGCTAAAGTTGCTACCCGTGACCAAGCCCGCAGTGACCCGCATTTTCGGCCGACGGGCAACCCTGAAACGCTCGTTCGGCCTGCTCAGCGACTTCCGCCACGAGCAGTCCGCGCCCGACATCTTCTACGGCGCGCTTGCGCGCGACTCCGTCGAATTGATCTCGGACCTGCACGAAGGTCACACCGGACGATCCCTCGACGGTCTCACTGTCCTCGACGTCGGCGGCGGTCCGGGCTATTTCGCGGAGGTCTTCCAGGCCGCAGGTGCCCGCTACATTCCCGTCGAACCCGATCCGTCGGAGATGCACGCAGCAGGTCTGACGGTGGGCGGCGCGGTGCGCGGATCCGGTTTGGCACTGCCGTTCCTGGACTCGTCCGTGGACATCTGCTTCTCCTCCAACGTGGCCGAACACGTCAGCGAGCCCTGGCTGATGGCCGAGGAAATGCTGCGCGTGACCAAGCCCGGCGGCTTGATGGTTCTCTCGTACACCCTGTGGTGGGGTCCGTTCGGCGGCCACGAAACCGGACCGTGGCACGCGCTGGGTGGCGAGTACGCAGCCAAGCGGTACCTACGCAAGACCGGACGCGAACCGAAGAACAGATTCGGGGTGTCGTTGTTCAAAGTCGGCGCCACGGACGGCTTACGCTGGGCCCGTGGAACCAGCCAGGGCACGTTGCTCGCCGCGATCCCGCGCTACCACCCGTCGTGGGCGTGGTGGATGGTCCGAGTCCCCGGTCTGCGGGAGTTCCTGGTGAGCAACCTCGTCGTGGTTCTCGAAAAGCGATAGCGACATGCGCCTCGCAGTCGACATCGGTGGTACCAAGATGGCTGCCGGGGTCGTGTCCGAGGACGGCCGCGTTCCCGTGTTCGACAGCGTGCCGACGCCGCAGACCGACCCGTGGGGATCCTGTGCGGCGCTGCTCGAACGAGTCGCAGACGGCCGAGAGGTCGACGGTGTCGGCATCGCGTGCGCCGGGCCGGTGGACACCGTCGCCGGCGTCGTCGCTCCCATCAACATCACCGAGTGGGCACAAGGATTCGAGCTCGTAGCGGGCGTCCGCAGCGTCTTTCCCGATGCCGGAACCGCCCTCGCAATGGACGGAGCCGCAGCGGCATTGGCGGAGTTCCACCACGGCGCCGGACGCGGAACCCCGAACCTCCTGAGCCTGGTCGTCTCGACGGGAATCGGCGGAGGAATCGTTCTCGGCGGTGAGATTGCTCGGGGTCGCACGGGGAACGCCGGTCACATCGGCCATCTCGTCGTTCCAGGATCTGCCGAACCGTGCAGCTGCGGGGGCGTCGGCTGCCTCGAGACGGTGGCAAGTGGACCGTCCGCGGTGCGATGGGCTCGTAGCCAGGGCTGGTCGGGGAACACCGGCCGTGAACTAGCCGAGGGTGCACGCAGCGGCGACGCGATCGCCGTGGACGCGCTTCACCGTGCAGGCACGGCGCTCGGTGGTGCCATCGCCTCGGCGGCTGCCCTCCTGGACGTGGACCTCGCGGTGATCGGCGGCGGTTTCGCCCAGTCGGGTACACCGCTGTGGGAACCGATGCTCGACGCGGCTGCCCGACATGCCCGTTTGTCGTTCGTCGCCGGGCTCCGGATCGTTCCCGCCGAGCTGGGTGGCGCCGGAACTCTGACCGGTGCGGGCCTGCTCGCGCTCACCGCCGTTATCTGACACGCGTTCTTCCCCGATAAATCCGCAGGGAGTCCCACTAAACGGGTGCCACCTGTTCCCAATTTCTGTAACGTGTTTTAGTGTTCTGACTCACACCGTTACGGGCATTGCACGTGACGCCTACGGGAAGGAGGTGACCGTGAGCCCAGACGCTTCCTCATCTGACGTTGCCTCGACTGCTTCTTCGACCGATGAAACCGAGCATCACGCCCAGGTCGCCCGACCAAGCGATTCCCTCCGCGACACCGAAGACCTCCGTGAGCGCCTGGAACGGTGGATGGCCGGCAAGGTGCCGAGCGGATCCACTGTGACCGTCGCCGACGTCACCTTGCCCGCAGCCAACGGCATGTCCAGCGAAACCATCCTCTTCGACGCCACCTGGGACGGCGAACATCATCCCTTGGTCGCTCGGGTGGCGCCGACGGAATCGACCATGCCGGTCTTTCCTGCCTACGACCTCGAATCCCAGTTCCGCACCATGGCTCAGGTGCGCGAGCACTCGGCAGTGCCCGTACCCGCGGTGTACTGGTCGGAATCCGACCCGGACGCGTTGGGTGCGCCGTTCTTCGTGATGGAACGCATCTCCGGCGACGTGCCACCGGACGTCATGCCGTACAACTTCGGATCGTGGGTCACCGAAGCGTCACCCGAGCAGCGAAAGACCCTGCAGCGCAGCTCGGTCGACGTCCTGGCTCAGTTGCATGCCATCGACAAACCTGGTGAGCGTTTCGACTTCCTCCGACTCCCGAATTCGGGAACGACTGCACGAGAAGCATTCACGGCGCACATCGCCGAGCAGCGCGCGTACTACGAGTGGGTGGTCTCCGACGGGATCAGATCACCGCTCATCGAACGTGCCCTCGACTGGATCGAGGAGAACAATCCTGCGGACGATTCGCCGGCAGTGCTCTGTTGGGGCGACTCGCGCATCGGCAACGTCATGTACCAGGACTTCGCGCCGGTAGCCGTACTGGACTGGGAAATGGCAACTCTCGGCCCGCGGGAGATGGATCTGGGCTGGATGGCATTCCTGCACAGGTTCTTCGAGGACATCGCCGGACTGGCGAACCTACCCGGTCTTCCCGACTTCCTTCGACTGCCGGATCTCGCGCAGACCTACGCCGAGATCACCGGCCACACCCCACACGATCTGGAGTTCTACGTTACCTATGCCGCACTGCGTCAGGCGGTCATCATGTGGCGAATCCAGGCTCGCGCCATAGCTTTCGGCCAGTCACAGCGACCCGAAGACCCCGACGACATGATCATGCACCGCGCTTCGCTCGCCGCGATGCTCGACGGTACCTACTGGGAGAGGTTGGCCTGACATGCTCTCACCGATGGACGACTATCCCGTTCACCAGATCGCCGAACCGATCCGTCACGTAGCCACCTCGGATCGAAACTTCTACGACCGCTACTACTTCAACTGCTACCCCACCGAATCCCCCGACGTGTTCCTCATCGTCGGACTCGGCCAGTACCCCAACCTCGGCGTCATGGACGCCTTCGCGGTACTGCGCCGCGGTGACGACCACATCGTTGCTCGTATGTCGAAGGCTCTGGGCGCCGACCGCACCGACACCACCGTCGGGCCTTTGCGCATCGAAGTGCTCGAAGGGCTGCAGAAGCTCCGCGTCGTCCTCGAACCGGGCAGCGAATACGATCTCTCCTTCGACATCACCTTCGATGCCACCATCCCCGCGGCGCTCGAGCCCAAGCACTTTCGCCGTCAACTCGAACGAGTCACGTTCGACACCTCACGCTTCCTGCAGACCGGCACGTGGACCGGATCGCTCACCGTCGACGGGGAGGACTTCGCGATCGACCCGAAGACGTGGCGAGGTAACCGCGACCGCTCGTGGGGTGTGCGTCCGGTCGGTGAAGCCGAACCGCAAGGCAGACGCGCCGTCGACGGAATCCAGAACTTCTTCTGGATCTACGCGGTCATGCAGTTCGACGAGTTCACGATCTCGGTGATCATGCAGGAAGACGAGCAAGGCAGGCGCATCGTCGAAGAAGCCATGCGAGTGTGGCCGGACGAAGCCAGGGACAACGAATGGCTCGGCCGACCCGAACACGAACTGACGTTCTGCCCCGACACCCGCGACGTCACCGGAGCGACCATCACCTTCCACCGGCCAGGCGGTGAAGTCCTCACCGTCGCCTGCGAACTGCTGCTGGCCAACTACATCGGAATCGGCACCGGCTACGGGCTCGAACAGGACTGGCGTCACGGAATGTGGCAGGGCGAACTCGTCGTACAAGGGCTCCGCCACAAGGTCCACGAGATCGAACCGTTCCAACGCATGTTCTCCCCCGTCGACAACCTCGCGTCCTTCACGCTCACCGAAGGCACGAACACCAACACCGGCACCGGTCTTTTCGAGGTAGCCGCCATCGGACCGCACGAGAAATACGGATTCACCAGTTTCACCGACACCGCACAGGCAGACGACGCGTATGCCCTCGCGGCGACCGACAACACCGAGGAATGAATTGATGACTGACTACGACAAGCTCTACATCGGTGGAGCATGGGTGGCCCCGGCCACCGACCAGGTACTCGAAGTGTTCTCTCCCGCAACGGAGGAGCGCGTCGGCAGCTGTCCCATCGCAGCACCGGCAGACATCGACGCGGCCGTGTCCGCAGCCCGCGCGGCGTTCGAGGGACCGTGGTCACGCACCACCCCCGCCGAGCGCGGCGCGATCCTCGCCAAGGCCGCCAAGCTGATCGAAGAGCGCAGCGCGGAGATCAACCAGCTCATCTCCAACGAGATGGGCCAGCCGCCCGCCATGGTCGGCATGATGCAGCAGACCCCGTCGATGGCGACGCTGGGCTACTACGCCGAGCTGGCCGACAAGTTCGCGTGGGAAGAGAAGCGCACCGGCGCATTCGGGCAGACCAAGGTGACCCGTGAGCCCGTCGGCGTCGTCGCCGCCGTGCTGGCCTGGAACGTCCCGCTGTTCCTGGCGATCAACAAGCTGGCCCCCGCACTGCTCGCCGGCTGCACCGTACTGCTCAAGCCCGCACCCGAATCCCCTCTCTCCGTCCACGTGATCGCCGAGATCTTCACCGAGGCAGGTGTTCCCGAAGGCGTCATCTCCGTGCTCCCCGGCGGAGCCGAGACCGGCGAATATCTGGTCTCTCATGCGGGCATCGACAAGATCACGTTCACCGGATCCAGTGCCGTCGGCCGCAAGATCGGTGCCATCGCCGCACAGAACCTCAAGCGCTGCTCCCTCGAACTGGGTGGCAAGTCCGCCGCGATCATCCTCGAGGACGCCGACATCGCCGCCGGAATGCCGATGCTTGTCATGTCCGGCCTGATGAACACCGGTCAGGCCTGTGTCGCTCAGACCCGAATCCTCGCTCCCCGTTCGCGTTACGACGAGGTCATCGAGGGAATGAAGACCGCCGCAGGCTTCATGACCGTCGGCGATCCGTCCGATCCCGCAGCACAACTCGGCCCGCTGATCTCCGAGAAGCAGCGCGAGCGCGTCGAGGGTTACATCGCCAAGGGTAAGGAAGAAGGCGCGCGCGTCGTACTCGGTGGTGGACGCCCCGCCGGCCTGGACAAGGGCTGGTACGTCGAGCCGACCATCTTCGCCGACGTGGACAACTCGATGACCATCGCACGCGAGGAGATCTTCGGACCCGTTCTCTCGGTGATTCCGTACGACTCCGAGGACGAGGCCATCAAGATCGCCAACGATTCGGATTACGGCCTCGCCGGATCGGTGTGGACCACCGACATCGATCACGGACTCGAAGTTGCCGCGCAGATCCGCACGGGTACCTACGCGATCAACTGGTACGCCTTCGATCCCGGATCACCGTTCGGTGGTTACAAGAACTCCGGTATCGGGCGCGAGAACGGACCTGAGGGCCTCGAAGCCTTCTGCGAGACCAAGTCCGTACTCATGCCGCCCGGCTACGTGGGCTGACCCACCCGGGAGTTGGCACCCTTTGCTGACAGTTGGCACCCGTTCCGACCTGCCGGAACGGGTGCCAGCCCCATGAAATGGGTGCCAACTCCCAGCGAATCCACAGATCCACCCGGTACCGTCGAAAACGAATCAGTCATCTCACAAAGGACATTCATATGCTCACCAACGCCATCAACGCTTTCCTCGCACTCTGGGGCAGCGCCTCCGTCGGCAGCAGTGGATACCAGATCCCGCCGGGAACCCTTCCCTTCGGTTCCTGAGACAGGACAACAGAACCCGCTGAGCGCACTTCGCGCTCAGCGGGTTCTCTGTTTCGCCGACCTATATCTACCGGTCCAGAACGTGATCCACCAATTGATTCTCCTGACCTGCGACCAATGCTTCAGCGTCACCGGCGTCCACATGACCGAACCAGGTGCCACCGGGGTTCGCGATCACCAACGGGCCCAGGTTGCACGGGCTCAGACAACCGGTTCCGGTCACCTTTGCCGAAGTGCCTTTGGCCGCCGCACTCATGGCCCGGTGAAGCGGTCCTGCTCCGTACGCCATACAGCGAGGGCCCTTGCACACCAACAGATGCCTATCGTGCTGCTCGATCACGGACCAAGCCGGACTGCGATATGACGCCGGACTCGCGGTGATCGGCTTTCCCGCCGAGTCGAGTTCGTCGATCAACTGCGCGGCCACCGCACCTTCGAGCGTTTCCGATTCGTGGAGCGTCACTTCCAGTTCGGCGTCGATTCGGGTTTCGCGCCAGTTCGCAACCGCCTTGCTTGTCCACGTGAGCAGGTACCGATCCCTCGGCACCGCAACTGGAATCAACACGACCTTGTCGACGTCATCGACATGGGCTCGATCGAGTTCCTCGTGAAGGCTCGGCGAAGCGACATCGAGGTACGCAACGCAAACGTCGGCGTCGGTGCCCGCCTGAACAGCGTCGAACATCCGTCGCGCGGCCGACTCGTCGAGGCCGCTGACGGTCGGCCGCAGTACGACAATCACCCGACGCGAGCACCGGTTGTTGCTCATGCCGACGGCGCGGTTGTCCAGTCGATGCTGCTCGACGGAGCCAGCCCGAACTCTTCGATCTTCGCGCGCAACTCTTCCGCGCCGTAGATATTGGGGAATCCACTGGTGAACATGGCGAGCGGGAGTACGACGAAACGGTTCTGCTTGACGGCGTCGAGATCGCGTAGGCCTTCTCGGCTCTTGATCGCGTCGATCTTGCCCTGTACTTCGTCAGCGCTCCTCTTGTAGTCCATGATCACGATGACGTCGGGTTCTGACTTCGCGACGGTCTCCCAGCTCGCTTTGAACCAGGTGTTGTCGACGTCGGCGAACACATTGGTTCCCCCGGCGACGTCGATGATTCCGTTGGGGGCTCCGTTGCCTCCGCTGGTGTACAGATCTTCTTCACCGCTGTCGTAGATCAAAACCTTCGGCTTGTCGGCGGCATCTGGCGCGGACTCCAGACGTGCCAAACGTGAATCCAATTCGGTCAATGCCTCGGCGGCGGTGTCCTCGGTTCCGAACAGCTTTCCGTAATTGGTCACGTCCGCACGAAGGGCATCCCACGGACCCATCGTGCCGAGCGCGGAATCCGCTGCGGCACTCTGCCGACAACTATCGGAGATCACATATGAGTCGATGTTGTTGCTCTGCAGCGATTCCGGCGTCACACCGGAGGCGCCCTTGAACAAGCCACTGTAGGAGCCGACCACCAGGTCCGCCTGCTTACCCAGAATCGTCTCCATCGTGATCGTTCCGTCCAGGTGTGGGACGTCCGCAATTCCAGGGCCGAACATCGACTCCATGACCGCGTCGTTGTTCGTGTTCAACACGACGGCAGCGAGACGATCCAGACCGCCGACTCGGAGAATGGTGCCGATATTGGCCGCATTGCTTGTGGCAACAACCTTTTCGATCGGAAGTTGGAAAGTGCTTTCCGTTCCGCAGTTCTCCAGCGTGACCGAAGTCTTGTCCGCGGCTTCGTCGACGGGCGCGGTTGCCGAGCATCCGGACACGGCCAACAACGCTGTCGCGGCTACAACCGCACCGAACGACGCGCGGGTCTTGACGTGTATCAAAGTGCACTCTCCGAAAATGTGTGTTGTGGTTGAGAATTTCGTGATTCGAATACGAGGTGTGAACGGCCTGTCGCGGGGTTCACGAGTTCGAAAGTCTCGACGCCGAAAACAGTTGCCACCACCGAGGTGGTGAGTACGTCGGATGGATGTCCGAACGCCCTGGCCACTCCATCCGCGAGCACGAGCACCCGATCGCACACTGCCGCAGCCAAATCGAGGTCGTGCAGTGCCATGATCACCGTCCGGTCCAACGACCGGACCAGATCGAGCAGTTCGAGTTGATGCCGGATGTCGAGATGATTGGTCGGCTCGTCGAGGATGAGCACACCGGCGTCCTGCGCGAGACCTCGGGCGAGAAACACCCGCCGACGCTCACCGCCGGAAAGCGTGTCCATCGAAGAGAACCGGTGCTCGATCATTCCGACCTCGCCCAGAGCACGATCGACGACGGCATTCTCGTGCTTTCCACCGACGCTCCAGGGCTTTGCATGTGGTGTGCGGCCCAGACTCACGTACTCGTGAACCAACAAATCGGCGGGACTCTGCTCTTCCTGCGCCACAAAGGAAATGGCTTTGGCCCGCGACCGCGCGGGCATCGCGTGCACGGAGTCGCCGCCGACACGAATGTCACCGCCGGCGATCGGCCCGAGACCGGCGAGAGCACGCAAGAACGTCGACTTGCCCGATCCGTTCGGACCAACCACGCCGACTACTGCACCGGCGTCGGCCGCGATGTCGACGCCTTTGACGATGGTTCGACGGTCGATGCGGACAACTACTCCGGACGCGGTCAGCGCCAGGGCTCGGGCGCTCACGAACTGCCACCGAATCGGTAGCGCCGACGGCCGAGAAGCAGGAGAAACAGCGGGGCCCCGATCACCCCGGTCACCACGCTCAGCGGGATCTCGGTCGGCCGCAACGAGGTCCGCGCCACGACGTCGACCCACACCAGGAAGGACGCGCCGATCAGTGCTGCCGCCGGTAACACCACTCGATGTCTGGCTCCGACAAGCATGCGTGTGACGTGCGGTATGACCAGGCCTACGAAGGCAATCGCGCCGGACACCGCAACCATCGTGCCGACCAACGCTGCCAGCACGCCGAACAGCACGTTTCGCAGGGTTCGGATGGGAATACCGAGCGAAGCCGCGACGTCCGGTCCGGCCGCCAGCGCGTCCAGCCAACCGTGCAGCGCGAACACCGCTGCCGTCAGCAGGAACACAACGATGACCGGCGCCCACAACTTGTCCCAGGATGCCCCGGCCAAACTTCCCAGGAGCCAGAACAATACGGACTGCGCGGCCTGGGAATCATTGGTACGCAGCACCAGAAAACTCGCGATCGCCGACAGGGCGGATGCGGTAACGGTGCCGGTCAGAACCAATCGCAGTGGAGTGATACCGCCTTGCAGCGTCGCGATGGTGAAGACGAGAATCGCAGCTCCCAACGCCCCGATCATCGCGCCGAAACTGAGCGCCCACACTCCCGCGCCGGCGAACAGTCCGGTGGTGATGACGGCGGTGGCACCGACACTCGCGCCGGACGACACTCCCAGCAGGTGGGGATCGGCGAGAGCGTTACGGACGAGGGTTTGCACCACCGCGCCGGCGACGGCAAGACCAGCGCCGACGGCCAGACCGAGCAGTACCCGAGGTGCTCTGATCCCCCACACGATCGCAAGTTCGGAACGCGTGACGGGTGGGCCTCCGAAGCGCGAGTGCACCACGTCCACCACAGTGGACACGGGGAGCATCTCGGATCCGAACGCCAACGCGCACACAGCAGAGAGCACGGTGACGATCACCAGAGCGGGCAGCACGATACCCGGACCGAGTCGTCCTCGCGGTGCACCAGCCTTCGGCGCAGGCAGGTGGGTAGGTGGAGACAGAGCTCCGCCAACAGCATTCATGGTGTGACCGATCCATCCTCGTGGCATGACACAACGTCAACGAGGGTGGTATCTGGCTACGGTCGACGCAGGGACGACCTCACAGTGGCGGGACCGCGCCGGAATTGCACCGACTTCCCATTACCTCGATGATGACGTCAGAACCATAACGGACCGCGGTCACCATTCTCGACACCGGATCAAGGTTGCGACCCGATCATCGATCTCGCGTGCCGTACGACGGCTTCCGTTCGCACTCGAAGTTCTTCGGGTGAATCCGATTCCAGCACAACCCGATGCACCTGACTGTCCACGGCAGTCACGGTCAGCCGCGACGTCAACAACGCATCCTCCGCACTGAAACCGTGGCTCTGGAGTCGCTCCGAAAAGCCTAGTACCAGTTGACGATTCATTTCTTCGACCTGCTCGATGAGCTCACGCGTACGCGGAACCTGATCGTAGAGCAGGTGAAAGAACTCTCGCGGCTTACTGTTCACTTCGACCGCGCACTCCACCAACATCCGGACGGCCTCCTCCGGGGTGAGCTCACGCTCGACGATGTCGGCAAGGCAGAGCGCAAAACTCTCCCGCGCAGCACTCACGTGACGGTTCGCCAACTCCGAGAGGATCTCGTACTTGTCGCCGAAATACTGGTAGAGCGAGCCCACCGACACCCCTGCTTCGTCAGCGATCCGGTTGGTGGTCGCTGCCATGGCTTCCGAAGCGAAAACGCGAGTAGCTGCCTCCAGGATCGCGTCGTAGGTAGCCCTCGAGCGCTGCTGGGAGGGCCTTTTCCGCCGAGTCGACACGGTCCTCCGATGCGAGTTGTCAGCCGCGACGCCGATACCGAGAATTGTGTAGGTGACCAGCGCCAATTACTCGAAGTTTATGCCCGACCGGTACACCGACCACATGCCGGCGCCGACCCCGACGTGGTGGGAGTGGAACGGCAACACCGTCCACGTCGCACGGGCCGTGGTTCCAGACGCGCCGGTTCGTGTTCTCGGCATCCACGGCGCCGGCGGCTACTCGGGCGCGTTGTGGCCGTTCGCCGGGATCGGCGTGAAACTCGGAGCCGAAGTCCTCTTCCCTGACCTTCCGCTGTACGGCGACACCGTCGTAGCCGATCCCGCCGGCGTCCGGTACGAGCAGTGGGTCGATCTCCTCTGCGATCTCGTCCGGGCCGAGAAGGCAGCCGACGATCGGCCGCTGGTGTTGTTGGGAGCCAGCATCGGCGGTCTGCTGGCCTACGAGGTAGCCGCGCGGACCGGTCTGGCCGACGCCGTCGTCGCTACCTGCCTGCTCGATCCCTCGGATCCATCGGCCAGAGCTGCCGCGGCGCGGTTCGGCCCGATGGGTGTCTACGGCGCTCCCCTGATGCGGCGCACCGAACGACTGGTGGGCCGTATCCGCGTGCCCATCCGTTGGGTCGCCGACGTGGCGAACATGAGCAGCAATCGGGAGCTCGCAACGCTGTGCGCAACCGATCCGCGCGGTGGCGGTGTTCGGGTGCCACTCGGATTCCTCAGCAGCTACTTCTCGTTCGACCACACCGCACCCGAAGCATTTCGGACGACGCCCGTTCTGCTCACCCACCCGGCCGACGACCGATGGACGCCACCCGAACTGAGCCTGCAGTTCCTCCGCCGCATCAACGCACCCACCGAATTCGTGATGCTGGACGGGTGCGGGCACTTTCCCGTCGAAGAGCCGGGCCTGACGCAGTTCCACGACGCCGTCGCCACACTGCTGCACTCCGTCGCCGAGCGTCACCGCACGAAACCGTCGTCACCCGCCTAGCCTGAGAATCGTGAGCACCGAAACGGAAGCATCGGCCGACGAGAGCACCACGACAGTCGTACTGGCGTTTGCGGCGAACGCGCTGATCGCCGGTGCCAAGACGGCGGCCGCCATCGTCACCGGATCTGCATCGATGGTCGCAGAGGCCACCCACTCCTGGGCCGATACCGGCAACGAAGTGCTGCTGCTGATCGCGAACCGCCGCTCGAAAAGGGTTCCCGACCGAGACCAGCCACTCGGCTACGGCCGGGAGGCCTACATCTGGTCGATGTTCGCCGCCCTCGGACTGTTTGCACTCGGCGCGGGTGTCTCGATCACCCATGGCATCCAGGAACTGTTCCATTCCGAACCGGCGTCCGACTTCGGTGTCGCCTACGCCGTCCTCGGCGTCTCGTTCATCCTCGAAGGCATCTCGTTCCGGCAGGCGTACAAACAACTCCGAAACGAAGCGTCCGCCGTGAACCGCGACGTCATGACCCAGGCACTCAACACATCCGACCCGACGACTCGGGCCGTGTTCGCCGAAGATGCTGCGGCACTTATCGGTTTGGTCATCGCGTTCGTCGGTGTTCTGTTGCACCAGGTCACCGGTTCACCCGTCCCCGACGCCCTCGGCTCCATCTTCGTCGGCATTCTCCTCGGGGTCATCGCAATCATTCTGATAGATCGGAACCGCCGCTTCCTGGTCGGCGAAGAGGCCTCACCGACGCTGCGGGCAGCAGCCATCGAAGCTCTCACCCAACTGCCCGAGATCAACCGAATCACGTTCCTGCGTATGGAATACCTCGGGCCGCGACAGGTCTACCTGGTGGCCAGCGTCGACCTGGTCGGTGACTACGCGGAATCCCGTGTGGCCCACACGTTGCGCGAACTCGAGCGCTCACTCGAGCAGAGCCCACGTGTCGTGCGGGCGATCCTGACCCTCTCGACCCCCGAAGAACCGTCGATCACAGTCTGAACTTCCGGCCGGGCGATAGGCTCGGGCGATGCGCACACTGATCGTGATTCTGGCGGTTCTGGGATTTGTCGTCGGGGGAATTCCCCTGGTGGGCAGTCTGATCGACGTGATGACCAGCCCTGACGAGACCATCGTCTATCAGGGCTCCTACGTACCGTTCCGGGACGTGCAGATGGCTCGGGACTACGAGTCGACAATAGCCACCGCCTACGAACCCTTAGACGGACCGCGCTGGCTCGTCCTGGCCTGCTATCCCTTGATCGGAGCAGCATTGGGCGCTGCGACGGCCGTCGTACTGGGACGTCGCGGGTGGCACCTGACGCGAGCCTGAGCCGACGCCGATGGCCACCCGCCGTCTACACGAGGGTGGCCATCGAAGAAGGAGTGCTTCAGATGTACATCGCCGGATCGATGTAGCTGTTCGGGTCCACCAGTTTTTCCTTGGTGGTCCGTGGCCGCGCCACCGCCGGGATACCCGTCGCGATGGATTCGGCCGGAACATCTCTGGTGACAACGGCATTGGCGCCGATAGCGCTACCTTCACCGATGACGACAGGTCCGAGGATCTTGGCACCAGCGCCGACGGTGACCCGGTCTCCCAGCGTCGGGTGACGCTTGACCTGCTCGAGCGAGCGACCACCGAGAGTGACGCCGTGATAGAGCATCACGTCGTTACCGACCTCGGCCGTCTCCCCGATCACGACGCCCATGCCGTGATCGATGAAAAACCGCCGACCGATGGTGGCACCGGGATGAATCTCGATGCCGGTGACGAAGCGTGTCAGCTGCGAGAGCACTCGCGCCGGGCCGCGTAGCGCAGGGACGGCCCACATGCGATGTGCAACCCGATGCGCCCAAATAGCATGCAGCCCTGAATAAACGAGCGCGTTCTCCACATTGCTGCGCGCGGCAGGATCCTGACCGCGCGCAGCCTGCAGGTCCTCGCGAATTGTCCCGAGGATACTCACAAGTCTCAGTCCCGGATGTGTTCGAACAGCGGGGTGGAGATGTAACGCTCGCCGAAGTCGCACACGACAGCCACGATCAGCTTGCCGGCGTTTTCCGGACGCTTCGCCAACTCGAGTGCTGCCCAGACGATGGCGCCGGACGAGATGCCGCCCAGGATGCCTTCCTTGGTGCCGAGTGCGCGAGCGACCTCGATGGAATCGGGGAACGAGACGTCGATGATCTCGTCGTAGATCTCGCGATCGAGGACGTCGGGCACGAAGTTCGCGCCGATTCCCTGGATCTTGTGGGGGCCGGGCTGGCCACCGTTGAGGATCGGCGAGTCGATGGGCTCGACGCCCACGATCTTAACCTCGGGCTTGTACTTGCGAAGGGTGCGTCCGACGCCGGTGATGGTGCCGCCGGTGCCGATGCCGGACACGAAGATGTCGACGGCGCCGTCGGTGTCGGCCCAGACCTCTTCGCCCGTCGTTGCCTCGTGGATGGCCGGGTTGGCCGGGTTCGCGAACTGGCTGGCCGAGACAGCGTTCTCGGTCTGCTCGACGATTTCCTTGGCCTTGGCGACCGCACCGGCCATGCCCTCGGATCCCGGGGTCAGCACGATCTCGGCGCCGTAAGCACGCAGCATCACGCGACGCTCGGTGGACATGGTCTCGGGCATGGTCAGGATGACCTTGTAGCCACGAGCAGCACCGACCATGGCGAGTGCGATACCCGTGTTACCGCTGGTTCCCTCGACGATCGTGCCACCGGGCTTGAGTGCTCCGGACTTCTCGGCGGCGTCGATGATCGCCACGCCGATCCGGTCCTTGACGCTGTTGGCCGGGTTGTAGAACTCGAGCTTGACGGCGACCTGTGCGTCCAGGCCCTCGGTCAGACGGTTGAGCCGCACGATCGGGGTGCGCCCGACCAATTCGGTCACGTTGTTGTAGATCCCGCTCATATCTGGTCCTCCTGAGGATCGAGTGTGTCGACCCGCTCGCTGATCACTGCTTTACGGCTGAACTGCATAACGGCTGAACTGCTTAACGGCTGAACTGCTTAACGGCTACAGGCAAGGGCATACAGACGACCGATGCCGCATCGGTTCATCAAATTGAACCAATGCGGCATCAGGCCACTACATACGGGGGCGGTTTATCAGGCCAACCGCTGCTTCAGAGCTTCGAACTCGTCGCGAATGCCGGTCGGCAGCTTCTCGCCGACGAAGTCGAACCACTCTTCGATGAGCGGGATCTCGGCCTTCCACTCGTCGATGTTGACCGCGAGGGCCTCGGTGATGTCGGCGTCCGACACGTCCAGGCCTTCGATGTCGAGTGCCGATCCGGTGGGAACGACGCCGATCGGGGTGTCGATACCGGCAGCCTTGTGCTCGATACGCTCGACGATCCACTTCAGGACGCGAGAGTTCTCGCCGAAGCCTGGCCACAGGAAGCGTCCGTCGTCGCCGCGGCGGAACCAGTTGACGTAGAAGACCTTGGGGAGCTTGGACGCGTCCGCGGACTTGCCGAGGTCGATCCAGTGCTGGAAGTAGTCACCGACGTTGTAGCCGAGGAACGGCAGCATTGCCATCGGATCGCGGCGAACCGTACCGACCTGGCCTTCGGCTGCTGCGGTCTGCTCGGAGCCGACCGTTGCACCCATGAAGACGCCGTGCTGCCAGTCGCGAGCCTCGGTGACCAGCGGAACCGTCGTCTTGCGGCGTCCGCCGAACAGGATTGCCGAGATCGGCACGCCCTTCGGGTCGTCCCACTCGGGAGCCATGATCGGGCACTGCGACATCGGGGTGCAGTAACGCGAGTTGGGATGAGCCGCATGGGTGCCCGACTCGGGCGTCCACTCGTTGCCCTTCCAGTCGATCAGGTGCTGCGGGTCGCCTTCGAGGCCTTCCCACCAGACGTCACCGTCGTCAGTCAGAGCGACGTTGGTGAAGACCGTGTTGCCCTGGTCGATGGTGCGCATGGCGTTGGGGTTCGAGGACCAGTTGGTGCCGGGAGCCACGCCGAAGAAACCGAATTCCGGGTTGACGGCGTACAGCTGTCCGTCCTCACCGAAACGCATCCAGGCGATGTCGTCACCGAGGGTCTCGGCGCGCCACCCGGGGATGGTCGGCTGGATCATCGCGAGGTTGGTCTTGCCACAAGCGGAGGGGAATGCCGCCGCGATGTAGTAGGCCTTGTCCTCGGGCGAGATGAGCTTGAGGATGAGCATGTGCTCGGCCAGCCAGCCCTCGTCGTGCGCCATTGCCGAGGCGATACGCAGCGAGTAGCACTTCTTGCCCAGGAGAGCGTTTCCGCCGTAGCCGGAACCGAAGCTCCAGATCTCACGATCCTCGGGGAAGTGGGTGATGTACTTGGTGTCGTTGCACGGCCACGCGACGTCTTCCTGGCCTTCGGCCAGCGGAGCGCCCAGCGAGTGCAGCGCCTTGACGAAGAATCCGTCGGTGCCGAGCTTGTCGAGAACCTTGCTGCCCATGCGGGTCATGACGCGCATGGATACGACGACGTACTCGGAATCGGTGAGCTCGACGCCCAGCTTCGGGTCCTCGGCGTCGAGGGGGCCCATGCAGAACGGCACGACGTACATGGTGCGTCCACGCATGCAACCGCGGTACAGGTCACCCATGAGGGTGCGCATCTCCGCCGGGTCCATCCAGTTGTTGGTGGGACCTGCGTCGATTTCTTCCTTCGAGCAGATGTACGTACGCGATTCGACTCGCGCGACATCGGACGGATCGGAGTTGCCGAGGAAAGAGTTCGGCTTCTTCTCGTCGTTGAGGCGGGTGAAGGTTCCTGCCTCGACCAACTTCGTTGTCAGTCGGTCCCATTCTTCGTCCGAGCCGTCTGCGAAGACGACGCGATCAGGCTGGGTGAGTTCGGCAACCTCTTGCACCCATGCAAGCAGTTCCTTGTGCTGCGTGGGGGGCGTGCCGTCAGTTCCATTGAGACCGGGAATGGTCGCTGAGGTCATCAAACTCTCCTGGGGTGAGCCGGAACCGGGTTCTCGTGACACCGGATGCGAACTGCAGCGCCCCGATACCAGTCGATCCCGGTGTCCCCCTCTCGACGGGGTCCAGCCGCGTCATCCACTCACGTGGATTTCACGGACGCCGGGTGTCCTATGTATTGAGGTTAACGCTGGCTGTTCACCTGCAGGTAATCGGGTGCGGTCAGAAATGTCACAGAAACGATTCAGTTGGTGTGTTCAGGTGCCTACCCGGCGCTCAGAGCACATAAACGGAAGCTTTTCAGAGCGCTCCGGCATCGATTTTCTGCCACACGAGGGCGCCTTCGTCGTCTCGACTGCATTCCCAGGCCGAGTAGTCGCCGTCCGACTCGATCATCGTGAGGCGATCGGCGCTACCGTCGCGATCGAAATCGGACACGATCACGACGGCGTCGTCGGAGTGGACGACACGGCTGTCGACCGTTCCGTCACCGTCCAAGTCGAAGGCGTCGAAGTTCAGGTCGCCGGCATCGACCGGTCCCGACGCGGGCCCGAAGGTCTCGGGCTCGATACGCCCAGGATCGAGCGCTTCGGCTTCGTGCCCGTCGATGTGTCCGGCCGTGATCAGAAATGCTTCCATTACTCCCCCTACTGGATGGTGACCTACTGCTTCGGCAACCCCTACCGAAACCGTCCGCTCAGTATTACCAGACCCCGACGATCAGTCGTGGCCGAAATTGCCGCACTGTGGAGAACTCTGCACTCGCGAAATGATCAGTAGGCGGTGTTCAAAACGGCGAGGTCGCGCTCGCACGACGCGAGCTGACCCGATCTGGCCGCGGCGAGCTCACGAAGTTCACCGTCGATCTCCACGATTCGGGCCTGCGCCGACGCCAACTGCTCGCGACTCTCCGCCATGATCGCCGCTCCCAGATCCGCCTCGGCCTCGAGCAGCACGCTCTGCACTCGCTGCTCCCACTGAGCGCGAACCGCCGACATCGATTCGACGATCCACGACCTGGAGTGGGCACGATCGGCCGTCAGCCCGCGAGTTCGCGCCAACCACCACGCCGCGGCGCCACCCAGAATCAACGTCACGGGGATACTTGCGAACTCCAAGGCCGGAATCATTTCCAGCGGAGTCACTGCGATACGGCCGAGGCCGAGACCCGCGGACGCGCCGACAAGAATTGTCACCCGGTCCTCGTTTCCGCGCTGACGGCCCGGCAGGCCCTCCGGAATCTGCGGGGAAGGCATGTATCCGTTCGTCCCCGCAGATTCCACCGCTGCCGCCATCGCGGCGTCGAACACCCGGGTGTGGTGGTCGACCTCGTGCTGCAGTCGCGTCGGCACGCTGCCCAATTCGGCTCGCGAGGCCGTGTCGACCCAGGCACGTGCCCCGGCGACCGTCGCCCGGGTTGCCTCGGCGATTTGTTGTGACAGATCCCCGCGCGCTCGTTGCAGTCGGCTTCGCACCTGCACCAGGCGTTCGCCTCGCCGGCCGTCACGGTCTGCGAGCAGCTGCGATCGCTCTGCCCGCAGTTCGGCACCAGGAACACCGTCACGTAGATTCCGGATCTCCATCTCGATCATCCGGCGCGTCTGTGCGATGACTCCGGAATCCGAACCACCTGCTTCCCTCTCCCGTGCCGCCCGGCTCACGACCGCAACGAGTGACTGCTCCTGACCAGGCGCAATCGGGACCACGGGAGCCTGCGCAAAAGCGGTGCAGTGCGAAGCGAGAATCTCGGCATCACGCCGGCGCACCGCCTGCCAGTCTCGATAGACGTCGACGCGGGTCAGCGCCACCACCACCGGGGTTCCGCTCGCCGCAGCGTCGCCGAGGAGAAGGAGATCCTCGCGTCCGATCACACTGGCAGCGTCGACGACCAGAAGTACGACGTCGGCGTCCACCTCGCGTGTCACTGTCGAACAGTCATCCGAAGCATCGAACATCTGCGCGACGTCTTCCCGTCCACACCGTGGTGGACCGACAACGTAAATGCGAGTGCCCCTGCATGTTTCGGCGGCGACCCGGCGACCCGGATCGGATGCCGGATTCCATCGCTGCACCACGCGGAGCACCGAATCCGGAAGTACCGAAACGCTATTCATCGGTCACCGCCGGGGCAGAGCGATCGCCTCCGAGCTGCGCCCACCGACGCACATACCCGCGTCGAATCAGTGAGACCCTTTGTTGCGGACACTGTTCCGACTCGTCCACGAGCTCGCCCCACCACCGGCTGCACGTGCCCGCGTCGTCAGCGGTACGAGGATCGGGAGGCTCGCCTTGACGCAGGGCTCGAATTTCGGGGCTCATCATCGCCGCCGCAGCGCCGAACAACACCGCGGAGTCCGAACTCAGATACAACTCGATCTCGTCCCTGCCCGCAATGCTGCGCGAGGCAGATCGCCTCAGCGCCGGGCCGATCTGCTCGACCCGGCCCCACCACTGCGCCTCCAGAACAGGTCCGAGAGCCGCGAACAACTCTTCGACGCCGCGCCCGGTCAGTGTCTCCACCGGAACCGTGGGCACGCGGACGTTCTCGGAGATTTCCGCGGCCCGTCCCAGCGCCTCGTCCCAGCGCGGACCGAACAAGTCAGCCTTGTTCGCAGCGACGACCACACGATCGGAAACTCGGGCAATGGCTCGGCCGTCGACGTCGCGGACCGCGTCGACCACCACGTAGACAACGCAACGACGACCCAGATCGGGGTTCGAAGTTCCAGGGACATCGAATGCCCTCGACTCGGTCACCACAACCGGTGCGCCGACAACTCTGCGCGAGAACCGGTCGTCGCGCCCCAGGATCCGCGCCAACGACGACCGCCCCACCCTGGCTCGCCCGGCGACCACCAATTCGAGCGGCGCGCTCAGCGATCCGAGCACCGAGTGAACCGCCTCGGCGGCTCCCGAATCGATCGATGTCAGCCGATATGCCAGAGCGCGCAACTGATCGATCGGCTCCACGCAGGCGTCGTCGATCGATTCTGCGGGCAACATTCGTGACCAATTACTGCATGCAAATCCTGTGTTCATCCCCACCCCACGTCCCCATCGTGTCGGTGAGATTCTGTCAGGTTCTCGGCAAGGACGGCAGGTGACACCGCCCTTTCGCCGACAGTCCGAAGTCGACGGTTTCAGGACTTTCCGTGGAAAGTCTCAACTCAAACTTCAGACCCGTCTGCGCTAAACGGGGGTCATGCGTGACAATGGGTTCGTGAACGAAGCCGATCAGCATGCACCGCAGACCCCTGACACGGGGCAGACGGACCACACCAAGGGGTCCCGTCTCCATCCGAGAGTGACCAGCTTTCGCTCTCGCCGGGGTGCGCTGACCGACGCACAGCAGCAGGCTTGGGACCGTCAGTGGCCGCTCATCGGCGCCGACGTCTCGGACACACCGCTCGACGCGAACGCCTGGTTCGGACGTGAAGCACCCCTGATCATCGAGATCGGTTCGGGTACCGGCACCGCGACGGCCGCAATGGCCAAGGCGGAACCGCACGTGAACCTGATCGCGATCGAGGTGTACCGCCCAGGGCTGGCGCAGCTTCTCCAGCAGGTCGAACGTGAAGAGATTCCCAACGTCCGCGTACTGCGCGGTGACGCGATGGACGTACTCGAGAACATGGTCGCCCCCGAGTCCCTGACGGGCGTCCGGGTGTTCTTCCCGGATCCGTGGCCCAAGGCCCGCCATCACAAGCGTCGCCTCCTGCAGGGGCCGACGTTCGCGCTGATCGCCAACCGTCTCAAGCCTGGCGGAGTGCTGCACGTGGCAACCGATCACGCCGAGTACGCCGAATGGATCGAAGAAGCCGGCAATGCCGAGCCGCTGCTGACCGCACTCGACTGGGAGTCTCCGATGACCCACGAGCGTCCGGTCACCAAGTTCGAGGACAAAGCCCATAAGGTCGGAAGTGCAATCACCGAGCTTATATGGGGGAAGATCAGAGCATGAGCGTCAGCGAACAGCTATCCGACGACGTGACGTCGTCGGAATCTCCTCTCGACTTCGGTCGTGACTCCCGCCACCCCAAGCGGGTGCTTCTGGTCTGGGACGCCCCTAACCTCGACATGGGCCTCGGCGCCATCCTCGGTGGCCGGCCTACCGCCGCCTACCGGCCACGATTCGACGCTTTGGGTCGTTGGCTGCTCTCTCGCACCGCCGAACTGTCCGCACAGAACAGCGGCACGCTCGAGCCTGAAGCGACCGTCTTCACCAACATCGCGTCCGGCAGCGCCGACGTCGTTCGTCCTTGGGTCGAAGCCTTGCGTAACGTGGGTTTCGCGGTGTTCGCCAAGCCGAAGGTCGATGAAGACAGCGATGTCGATTCGGACATGCTCGAGCACATCGCGCTCCGGTACGGCGAGGGCCTCGCCGGAATCATGGTCGCCTCCGCCGACGGCCAAGCGTTCCGCGAACCTCTCGAGGACATCGCAGCAACCGGTATCCCGGTCCAGGTTCTCGGGTTCCGTGAACACGCCAGCTGGGCTGTGTCGTCCGATATCTTGGACTTCGTCGATCTCGAGGACATCCCAGGTGTCTTCCGTGAGCCTCTGCCACGGGTAAGCCTGGACACCCTGCCCGACGAGGGCGCCTGGTTGCAGCCGTTCCGACCGCTTTCTGCCCTGCTCATCGGGCGAAAAAGTGTTGCCGAGTAGGAGTTGATCAGTGTTCGCCAGCTGGGGAAGCATCGTCTATCGAGCCCGCTTCACCGTCATCGCTGTCATGGTGGCGGGGCTCCTCGGGCTCGCTGCGTACGGCCTGAGCCTGCAGGATCATCTCAGCCAGAGCGGCTGGGACGATCCGGGGTCGGAATCGGTAGAGGCTGCCAAACTCGCTGACGGCACGTTCGGACGCAGCACGACGGGTGACGTTCTGGCGCTGTACACGGCGCCGGAGGGCAAGACCGTCGACGACCCCGAGTTCCAAGCGAAGGTCATCGACAATCTGCAGCGACTCGTCGCCGACAACCCCGACCAGATCATGAAGATCAACGGCTCGTACTTCAAGGTCGACAACGGTCTCTCGGTGGCGGCCCTGGCGGACAAGACCAAGCAACACGCGGTCACCAGCATCGCGATCGCCGGAGACAACGACACCGCGGTGTCCAACAACTTCCGCGACGTCGAGTCGCAGTTCTACATCGACGGCGTCGACGTGCAACTCGCCGGCCTGCAACCTGTCGCGAATTCGCTCAACGACACGATGGCCAACGACATCAAGCGCATGGAAATGCTCGCGATTCCTGCTGTCGGTGTCCTGCTGTTCTTCGTCTTCGGTGGCGTCGTCGCTGCTGCCCTCCCGTTGATCGTCGGCGGTCTGACCGTCATCGGCGCCAACGGCATCATTCGACTGATCACCAACTTCACCGAGGTCAACGCGTTTGTTGCGCCCGTGGTCTCTCTGGTCGGCCTGGGTCTGGCGATCGACTACGGACTGTTCATCGTCAGCCGTTTCCGAGAAGAGATAGCCGAGGGGTACGACACCCCGACCGCTGTACGCCGAACGGTCATGACGGCGGGTAGAACGGTCATGTTCTCGGCGACCATGGTTGCCGTCAGCCTCGGCGGTCTGCTGTTGTTCCCGCAGGGCTTCCTCAAATCGGTGGCTTACGGCGCCATTGCTGCCGTCATGCTTGCCGCGATCTCGTCCATCACGATTCTTCCCGCGATTCTCGGCATTCTCGGCAAGCGGATCGACGCGCTGACCTTCAAGAAGCTGCGCCAGACCAAGACCAACGAGGAAATCGAGAACGGTTTCTGGGGCAAGCTCACCCGCTGGGTCATGCAGCATCCGCTCAAGGTCGCGGTCCCGATCGTCGCGGCTCTACTGCTGATGATCATTCCGCTGACGGGCATCAAGTTCGGCGGTATCAACGAGACGTACCTGCCCCCGGACAGCCCCACGCGTGTCGCGCAGGCGCAGTTCGACGAACTCTTCCCCGGCAATCGCACCGAGCCCGTTCGACTCGTCATCGAGGGAGCCGACAACACCACCCTCGGTCAGATTTCCAAGACCGCAAATGCTGCGCCGGGTCTGGTCGAGAAGTTCACCCCGGAGGTTGCGACGAAGGACGGTGTCAACGTCCTCAAGGCCGGTCTGACGGAGCGGAACGAGGCACGTCCCACCATCGACTATCTGCGGTCCGCGGACTGGCCCGAGGGCACAACTGTGCTGGTCGGCGGTACTCCGGCCATCGAGCAGGACAGCGTCGACGCATTGCTCGATCGTCTGCCGCTGATGGTCGTATCCGTCATCCTGCTGACGACCTTGCTGATGTTCTTGACGTTCGGCTCGCTCGTCCTGCCCATCAAAGCCGCATTGATGAGCGCGCTCGGACTGGGTTCGACGCTCGGAATCTTGACCTGGATCTTCATCGACGGGCACGGTTCCGGTCTGTTGAACTTCACACCGGGGCCGATCATGTCTCCCGTCCTGGTGTTGATCATCGCGATCGTCTACGGCCTGTCGACCGACTACGAAGTGTTCCTGCTCTCCCGCATGGTCGAAGCGCGAGCGCAGGGCGCGAGTACTACCGAATCCATCCGTATCGGCACGGCACATACCGGACGAATCATCACCGCTGCCGCACTGATTCTGATCGTGGTCACCGGCGCATTCGGCTTGTCCGATCTGGTGATGATGAAATACATCTCCTACGGCATGATCTCCGCGCTGATCATCGACGCGACTCTCATCCGAATGTTCCTGGTCCCCGCGACCATGAAACTGCTCGGCGACGACTGCTGGTGGGCTCCGGCCTGGATGAAGCGGATCCAGCAGAAGATCGGGCTGGGCGAGCCGATCCTCGACAACGAGCTGGTACTCGCGAACGTCCCGCAGATCGCGCCTGTCGGTGCGATCGCCGGACCGGGTCAGCCGCGCAAGATCGAAGCGGCCTCGCGGGTCATGCCGCCGCCTGCCCCGGCTGCACAGCCGGAAAGCGGACCTCGCGTTCCCGATCCTCTCACCGAGCCCATTCCGCTCAGCGAAATGGCGATCAAGGCACCCAACACGGAGGCTCCCGCCGCGGAGAAGCCGGCACCGCGACGTCGTCTCGATATCGGGAGTGCAGCCAGCGCCCCCCAGAACCTGATCGAGGCACCGGTACCCAATCCCTCGTACCGGCCGCAACCGAATGCCAGCGACAAGCGCAGAAACCCCACGCCCGCTGCGCCGGCCGAGCGTCCCATCGAGAGTTGGTTGTCGGACCTGCGGGCCCGGGAACAGACTCCCCCGGCCTCACGTCCACTGCCGGTGGTCCGGACGCCTTCGCGGACAAACGGTTCGGCGACCAACGGTGCTGCCAGCAGCAGTTCAGGCTCCAACGGCGCGAGCCGGAACGGCTCCGCAAACGGTGCTACCAACGGCTCTGCAACAAACGGTTCAGCCCCGACCTCGGTGGAGGCGACCCCCCAGTCGCCGCCTCCACCGACCGCTCCGGAGCGTCGTAACGGGGTTTTCACGGATTCGCCTTCGCCTACCAACGAGCCCCGAGTCTCGGACGCCACCCCTGACGGCGACGACAACGCCACCGGCAGGCACCGGCCTGACGACGCAGGCGCCATCAGCGTGAGCGAGCTCATCGCTCGCCAGAAGCGAAGCTGACTCATGATCCAGAAGCGAAGCTGACCTGCTCCTGCTCCTGCTTGGCGAAGGCTCGTGCATAACGTGTCCCGACCAGCAGGAGCAGCAAGCCGACCACCAGGAAGGCAACGCTACGCACCAGCCCACTGAGTGTGGCCAGGTCGAAGAGGAACAGCTTTGCCACGGCCGCACTGGTGAGAGCAAGCCCGGCTCCGAGCAAGACGCGAGCGTGCTGGCGGTTGTTCAATCCGAGCACCAGCGCTGACGTGGCGGCAAGCATCCACACGATGGTTGCAACACTGTGCCCGGCAACGAATCCGGTTGCACTGTCGAAAATTTCGACGCCGGATGAGACGAGCGCGCACGTCACCGCGTAGAGGACACCGAACCCTGCGGCCGCCCATAGAACCGCCGCGTTGGAATCGGCAATCAACTTCAGTCGGTGAATCGCCCAGACCAGCATCACCAGCGCGCCTATCGCCGTCAGGCTCGAGAGCGCCGTGATCGCACCGAGTTGCCTGGATGCGGCGCGAGCGGTCGTCAACGCTTCCGGCGGAACCGTCGTGAGGTATCCGATCGATCCGATTGCCGCAAAGGCGGTTCCGAGCGCGAAGACGAAGCGCGAACCCGCATACAGCGAGACTCCGAGGAAGATCATTCCGACCGTGAGGATCAGCGGTACGACCAGAGATTCAGTCGCCCCGGAGAAGCAGCAGAGCAACAATGCGAGGGCGCCGGTTGCGCCCAGTCCGAATCGCAGTTGCGTCGGCAAAGGCTTGGCCGCCGCTGCAGCCGAAAGAAGTAGTGCCGCAGCAATTCCGTACAGCACTGCGGATTCGGTGCGCCCGAGCACGGCTCCGACGCTCATCAGCGGAAGGGACGAGACGACAAAGGTAGCAGTGGACCACGCCCCTGCAATGCCGTCACGCGAGGGCGAACCCGTCCACTGCATAACCATCGCGCAGCCGACCCCCACGATTGCAACCACGCCGGCACTGATCACCAATTGCACTGCACTGTTTCCGGATTCGTCGAAGATGAACTCCGACGCCATCGCTGCGAGCAGTGCGAGAACCACCGGTACGGTGCGCGCCATGCCCAGGTACTTCCAGTCACGACCGAGCTGGGCGGAGAATGTTGCCGATTGGATCGCGAAGAGGAAACCGATGAGGGTCAACGATATTCCCGACGTCAACACGGGAGCCAGCAGCGCTGCTCCCAGAACGATCATGAGCGCCAGCGATTCGGAATCCCACTTCACGGCGAGGGCAACGCCGGCGGCGGCGATTCCGAAGGCAATCACCATCGCGAGCGGTGTCGTCACCCAACCGTAGAGAACGGAGGCTGCGACGACATCGAGATACATCCCTGCAAAACCTGTGGCAGCCAGGGCAATTGCCCCCACTTTGCCCCCTGGCCGTCCGTGGACCCGCACCCCGGCAAACACCAAGGCGCCGGAAAGGAGCGCACCACCGAGCACCCGCAGCGGAGGTCCGAAGAATCCGGCCTGCGCTGCAAGTACCAGCAGCATCACGACGCCGATCAGTGTGACGGCAACACCGGCCGCGGCCAGGAGTCGACTGATGACACCGTCGCGTTGCCACCAGGGCTGGCGAGGTGCGGCAACCGGATACGTCGGCGGCTGCCACGCGGGCACGCTCTGCTGAGGACGCATTGGAGGCACCTGCGGCACCTGTGGCGCCGGAGATGCGGGTGCCGGAACTACCGGCATGGGCGGGGTCGCAGTAGCCGAGGACAGCTGAGTCTGCAGGATCGACAGGTTCTGGCCCATGTGACGCAACTGCCGGCCGATGCTGTCGCACTCGGCCGAGAGGGCGGTCACCAGTCGCGGATCGACGGCGGAAAAGCTCGGTGTGGTCATGGCTTCGAGCTTGCTGCGTGGCCGAACCGATCAGATGAGTAGTACTACTCGATCAGCCTGGGGACTTCTCGTACTCAACTGAGGACAACTTCGACTGACAGCACCCTCGACTGACTGCATCATCGACTGACAGGGCACTAACGCCGAGGTGCCGCGTTCCGCAATCGTTCGGACAGAAGCCGACCCGAAGTGTGAAGCGGAGCGGGATCCTGACGCGCCCGAGCAAGGACCAGCGCGCCCTCGAGTGCGGACAGAGCGAGAATTGCCTCGGACTCGGCGTCTTCGCGGGACCAACCGTCTGCCTCGAGGCGCTGAGCCAGCAGTGCGAGCCACGAGTTGTACCCGTCCGCACAAGCACCGCGGATGACCTCGGATTCGGTTGCGGCATCCAGTGTTGCCGTAGCCAGGGCGCATCCACGTTCGTAGTCCGAATCCGACAAACGCGCAGCCAATGCGGCGGCGAATGCCGAGATCGCGGTGGCTGCATCGGGTGAGCTCTCCAGCAGGTGCCGGATGAAATCGGCCATTGCCTCGCCACGTCGCCTCAGAGCCTCGCCTGCGAGTTCTTCCTTGCCGCCGGGAAAGTGAAAGTACAAGGAACCTTTGGTAGTCGCACTAGCCGAGAGAACTTCCGACACCCCCGTTCCGGCGTAGCCCTTCCGCTGCAACAAATCGGCAGCGGCATCGACCAACAAATCTCTCGTAGACATACGTTCAATATACCGATCAGTACACATATCGACAACACTTGAAGTGCACAAATTGCCAAAACCTTGCATCACTAGACCGATTGGTACATGATTCGGGAATCAACAAACCGGAGCACGGCCAACGACGTTCACGACGGCAAAGGACCAAATCGATGTCACCGAATTCCCCGAACAACACCACCACGACCGTCCTCGGACCGGACGAAGACCTCGCCGGGACCCTCGCGGCCACCGGCGTCCGGATGATGGTTCGTAACAAACAAACCGAGGGAGGTTTCTCTCTTGTACAACACCGCATCGCTCCGCATTCGATGACCTCACCGGTCCATCGCCACAGCCGGGAAGACGAGTACACGGTGGTTCAAAGTGGCCGCGTCGCAGCGATGGTCGGAGACGAGGTCGTCTACGCGGAGACCGGCGCCATGATCTTCAAACCGCGTGGCCAGTGGCACGCCGTGTGGAATCCCGACGACGCTCCAGCACGGATTCTCGAAATCATCACGCCCGGAGGGATGGAAGACCTGTTCGAACTGATGCCGAAACTACTGGCCGAAGCAGGTTCCGCCGCGGAATCGGTTGCAGCGCGGGTAGAAGCAGACTTCGGGATCGAATTCGATCTCGTTGCCACCGCCGAGATCGCACAGACACACGGTGTGGGATTCGGCATCGAAAGTCACTGACCGACTGTCAGCACCTACCGATCGAAGGAAAATTCATGCTTGTACTCACCGGAGCAGAAGACCTCAGCGCCAACCTGAACCAAGAGCTGGGCGTCAGCGACTGGCACGATGTCACCCAGGAGTCCATCGACGAGTTCGCCCGGGTCACCGGCGACGATCAGTGGATTCACGTCGATGTGGATCGCGCGAAGGAGTCGCCGTTCGGCGGAACCATCGCGCACGGCAACTACACGCTCTCACTCGGCCCCAAGTTCTCGTACGCAATGTTCTCGCTCGAAGGTTTTGCGTTTGCTCTCAACTGCGGATTCGACAAGGTCAGGTTGCCCGCTCCGCTTCCGGTCGGCTCTCGTGTCCGCATGCGCGCGACGTTGAGCAAAGTCGAACCGATCAACGGCGGTGTCCAGATCACGGTGACGCAGACGTTCGAACGAGAACACGGTGACAAGCCCGTGTGCGTCGCCGAGATGTTGACCCGCGCGTATCACTGAAAGGTCAGGAGCCGAACATCTTTCGGATCGTGGTACCGAAGGGATGCTTCGCGGTGACACTGCCGAATCGCACCTTGCCGTGCACCACCAGATGCAGCGGGCCCATCTGTGGGCCGGAACGAACCTTGTTCGACGCGCTTCCCCCGACTGCCTCGACACCGTTCATGTCCACCGTCGCCTCTTCGGGAACGATCAGTGAAATCGAGCTGGCGTAGTCGTCGATCGAGATGTTCACGACCTGCGTCTGCATCACCGCACGCGTGAAATCGATAGTCACACTGGACATTCTGGTGTCGACCACGACAGCTGGTGGAACGATCCAGGCACCGTTCCGCGTCACCGTCGCCATTCGTCCACGGATCACGGCAGCATTTGCCGCTCCGTAAGTACCTACAACCGGAGCCCCGACGGGAGCGCGGTAAGGCGGGCTCGGGTGAACCGGCGGCGGTTGGGGTTGGTACGTCGGCGCCGGGTAGGGCTGGCCTTGGTACATCGGCTGACCCGCATTGGGATACGCGGGTGGGTCGTAGTCGGAGATCAGTGTGATGCCCGGAAGATCGGCGAGAACCGAGTTGAGCTCACCTCGTGTCTTTGCGGCCAAGGCAGTGTCCATGCGCTCGGTGAACTCACCGAGCGAGAGCATCCCTTGACCGACAGCTTTCTGCAGCAGCTCGCCGACATGCTCTCGTTCGGCATCGGATACGCGTAGATTCCTGGCCTCCATGATTTCCAGGATAAACGTTATTCGAGACCTTGTTCTATCGCGTATCGCGTGAGCTCGACGCGATTGGCCAACTGAAGCTTCCGAAGCGTTGCCTGCACATGGTTTTCGACGGTCCGGTGGCTGAGCGAGAGCCTCGTGGCGATCTGTTTTGCGCTCAGCCCCTTGGCGACAAGACGGAGCACTTCGGTCTCACGGTCGGTGAGCCGAGGCAGCTCGGGTGCGCGATCGTCGGCCGGTGCCGTCGACATCCGGCGGTACTCACCGAGCACCAATCCGGCGAGGCCGGGGGTGAAGACGGCTTGTCCGTCGAAAGTCGCTCGCACGGCCTCGAGCAGTTCCGCCACCGAAGCACTCTTGACCAGGTAACCCGACGCTCCGGCTTTGACCGCGTCGAGGACGTCGTCACGTTCGGCAGAGGCCGAAAGCACCAGTACCTTGCTCTTCGGCGAAACCTCGAGAACTGCGGTGGTGGCGTCGGCACCGTTTCCGTCCGGCAGGTTCATGTCCATCAGAACCACCGCCGGTTGCACGGCGGCGGCCCGGCGGCGCGCACTCTCGACACCCTCCGCCGTGGCGCTCACGGTGAAGCCGGCAGCTTCGAGGTCCCGGGAGACACCGTCGCGCCACATCGGGTGATCGTCGACGACCATCACCGTCACCGGATTCTCGCCATGTTCGTCAGCCGCGCTCACTTTTCCCCTTCGGAACGTTGATCTCCCATTCGGTGCCCTCCCCCGGCCCGGTTTGCAGGACTGCAGTGCCGCCGAGCACCTGCACTCGGCCGAGAATGGACTTCGATACTCCCATGCGGCCTTCGGCTTCGGCCTGCGCCAAGCGACCCTCGGGGATTCCGACGCCGTCGTCGCGGATGCTGACGATCACCTCGTCCGGCAAATCTTCGAGCAATACGTATGCCTTCGCCGCGGGCCCGGCGTGCAGCCCGACATTGGACAGAGCATTGTCGACGATGGCTGCCAGTTCGATGGCTCGATCACGCTCGATCACGACGGGGTGCGCGGGCGTCGACACCGACACTGACGTGCTTGCCTGCGTGGTCAGCAGCGGACACAGATCCACTGTCTGTCCGCCGACGTCTGCCGCGGCGCCCGAAACCTGCTCGGAGATCAGCATTCTCAAGGCGACCTCCTGCTCACCGGCCAGAGCAGCCAGTTCAGCTGCCTCGCCGCCGAGTGCCGCACCTCGCCTGCGCACCATCGCCAGCACCTGCAGAACGCCGTCGTGTACTTCGCGTGCCAAACGCTCGCGCTCTTCGGTGGCCGCCGCCAGACGGACGGCTTGCTCGAGTTGTCGATGCGAGCGCCGAGCGGTGGTGGTGGCCAAGCCCAACGCCAGGCCGACCGATACGAGCACGGGAGCCGTCGCATCGCGCCAGAGGTCCAGGTTGACCTGGTCGCGGATGATCGCGCTGGCCGCCGAGATGACAACTCCGGACGCCATACCGAGCCACGGCCCGCCGAGAATTGCCGCGGAGATGACCGCGTTGGTGGCCCACAGCGTGGTGGGCAGCGTCTGGTGATTCTGATACCACTCGTGGTCGGAGACCAGCCTCGTCGACGCCATCAGCAAGATGACGACCACCTGATCGGCGATCACCACCTGATACCGCGGCAGCTTCTTCCCGAACAAAGCACCGGATGTCCCGAGCAACAGTGCCGACACCCCGGTCCACACGGCCATCAGAGCGACGAAGAACCAGCTGAGCCGAGAGTTGGTGTAGTCGGAGGCCGAGGCGAACTGGTAGCTGATCGCGTACACCAGCGTGACGAGCCGAAATGCCTGCGCCGCCCGCCACAGCGGGGCATCAGGGTCGGTGTCGACGCCCGACGCCTCGCGAACGGTCGGCTGATAGTGCAGCCGACGACGGCGGGTGGGCTCAGTCATCGGGAGGAGTGGGGTTCACGATGCGAGGCTCGGCGCGCGGCTCGTCGGGTTCGGCGGGGAACAGTGGGGTTTCCGGATCTTCGACGTGCAGTTCGGCGTACGCGATGTCCGGGTCGTCGGCGAGGAGGGAACGAATAGCGGTATTCAGGACCGCGACGATCGGAACAGCCAAGAGCCCGCCGACGATTCCAGCGAGAACGATGCCCGTTGTAATGGCGAGAACGACTGCCAGCGGATGCAGGCGAACAGCGCGACCCAACAACAGCGGTTGCATCACGTGCGCTTCGAGCTGCATGACGCCGATGATGATGCCGAGGACGATCAGCGCCGTCAGGAAACCCTTCGTGACCAGAGCGACAAGCACCGCGAGAAAACCGGTCAGAAATGCACCGACGATCGGAATGAACGCGCCGATGAACACCAACGACGCCAGCGGCAGGGCGAGCGGCACCCCGAGGATCGCCAGGCCGGCACCGATACCGATCGCGTCGGCGGCGGCAACCGCGACCGTGGCGCGCACGTAGCCGATCAGCGACCCGAAACCTGCAGAACCGGCGATCCGTACGCGACGACGCGCGTCGGTGGGAACTATCCGGGTGACGAACTGCCAGATCTGATCGCCGCCGTAGAGGAAGAAGATGAGAGTGAACAGCGTCAGCAATGCCCCGGTGAAGATCTCGCCGATGACTGTCGCCGTGGTCAAAGCGCCGCTGGTCAGGGACTCACGATTGGATTGCACCGACTTGACGACCGAATCACCTGCCTGGCGGATCTGATCCTCGCTGAAGTGCAGCGGACCGCTGGTGAGCCAGTTCTGAATTTGCGTGACGCTGGCCGTGAACTGGTCGGTGAGCTGGGGCAACCCGTCGATGAACTGCTCGACGACAAACGTCATGATTCCCGCGACCAGCCCGATCGAGGCAAGCAGAACGACGATGACGGCTGCCGAGCGGGGAACACCCCACACCTGTAGCCGATCGACAATCGGGATCAGCAGAGCTGATGCCAGCAGAGCCAGCCCCACCGGGATGAGCACGGTTTCGAGGCGGAGTACGACGTACCCGAGAACCAACAGTCCGGCGAAGATCACAATGAGGCGCCACGACCATTCCGCAGCGATGCACACGCCGGGATGCACCGCCCGAGCGTCGGCGGAGATGGGTTTGTTCATCCTCGATGCTCGCTCCGCACGCCCCCTGTTTGCGTTCACATCGCGAGCCTAACCGGCCCGGCCGACACAGGTGAGCGGACGAATAATCGGACGCGCGTACCAACACTTCGACCTCTGCCAGCTAAATTGAACCCTGTGCGGGCCTCATACAGAGCAATAGCGGTGACCATCCGCAGCCGGTGGCCCCTCTATATGCTCTCCATGCTCGCAGCCAATCTGATCGGCGCGGTACTGGTCTTTGCCTTCGTCCGGTACGGCGTGCCGATCCAGGAGTCCGACGCGATAGTTGCCGACCGGGTCCGCAACTTCGCGATCTTCGGCGTGTACCTGGCATTCGCCGGCGCCGTCAGCCTCACGGCGGCGGCGATGATGTTGAAGTCGGTCATTCGCTGGCGGCTGCGCGGGGGTCCACCCACGAGGTCCGAGCAGATGGCGGCACTGCACGCGCCGCTTCGCCAGGCCATCGTCCACCTGGTGCTGTGGATTCTGGGCGGCATCATCTTCGTGTTCCTGACCATCACCGAGATGCCCGGACTCGCGATCGCCGTGATCGTGACGGTCTGCATGGCCGCGACCACGACCTTCGGGTTCACCTACATGCTCGGTGAGCGCATTTTGCGTCCGGTCGCCGCCCAGGCCTTGAGCGAGGGCGAATTCGATCGGACCATGGCGCCTGGCGTCGGAACCCGGCTGGCGATGACCTGGGGTCTCGGCACGCTGATGCCCGTCGCAGGCATCATCTTGCTGTGCTCGACGCAGCTCACGACCGATCTCGAGTTCTCCCCCGACTCTCTCGCGTGGGCGATCCTGCTCATCTCGATCATGGCGATCGTGCAGGCCTTTGCGCTGTCGATGCTGACGGCTACCCAGATCTCCGATCCGATCCGCCAACTGCGACGCGCCATCGAGCGGGTGCAGCGCGGCGCCACCGACGTACGCGTCGAGGTGTTCGACGGCAGTGAGATCGGCCGGCTGCAGGTCGGCTTCAACCGCATGATGAAAGAGTCCGACGAGCGTCGTCTGCTGCGTGAGCTGTTCGGTCAGCACGTCGGCGAGGATGTGGCCCGGCGCGCGTTGAAGTTCGGTACCGAGCTGGGCGGCGAAACTCGATTCGTGGCAGTTCTGTTCGTCGACATGGTCGGATCCACCGGTGCCGCGGCCGAGCGCCCGCCGGGTGAAGTGGTCGAACTGCTCAACGAGTTCTTCCGTGTGGTCGTCGACGTCATCGATCGTCACCATGGTTTTGTCAACAAGTTCATGGGTGATGCAGCGCTCGCCATCTTCGGTGCACCACTCGATCGACCCGACGCTCCGACGGCAGCCCTCGCTGCGGCTCGCGAGCTGCGGTTCAAGCTCAACGACATCACCGGCCTCGACGTCGGAATCGGTGTGAGCGCGGGGCTCGCGGTCGCCGGCAACATCGGTGCTGCCGAACGTTTCGAGTACACCGTGATCGGTGATCCGGTCAACGAGGCGTCACGGCTCACCGAGCTCGCGAAACTTCGGCCCAGCCGGGTGCTGGCGTCGACGAGCGCGTTGTACTTCGCCGACGAAGAGGAACAGGCCGAGTGGGAACTCGGAGAGCAAGTCCAACTGCGTGGGCGCCGACGACTGACGCATCTGGCGTGGCCGGAAAAGTATCCAGAGGTCGATCCGGATCAAATTGGTTAGGGTGAGTCGATGGCTCAGCCTGGAAACACCCCACGGCGACTGAGACGACCACGCTCGCCCGTGGCCGAGACCAGTCGGGCCAGAGGGCGCTTCTGGTGGTTGAAGTGGCTGCTCGGGGTGGCTCTGATCGCTCTTCTGATCGTCGAGGGAATCATCCTGTGGCCTCGTCTCAACGAGTACTGGCAAGCTCTCACCGAAATCCATTGGGGTTGGGTGGCTGCCTGTGTAGCCGCCCAGGCGGTGTCCCTCAGCGGTTACGCGTCCGTTCAGCAGCGCCTTCTCAACGCGGCAGATGTTGTCGCCGGTCACCTCAAGAACCTCTCGGTCATCTACGCCAGCACGGCGATGGCGTTGACGTTGCCTGCCGGCCAGGTCTTCTCGACAGCGTTCACGTACAAGCAGACTCGAAAGTGGGGGGCGACGCCTGTAGTCGCGTCCTGGCAGTTGGCAATGTGCGGTGTCATCGCCGCCGCGACTCTGGCACTCCTCGGTGCCACTGGCGCAGTGGCGTTCGGCACCAAAGTCAGCCCGGTGACGCTGACGATTTCGCTCGTCGGCATGGCGGCACTGTTTCTGGCGTTGCGATACGTAGCCCAGAATCCCGGCAGCATCGAACGCATCGGGCACCGAGTTCTGGCGCTGTACAATCGTTCCCGCAAAAACCCGACCGGGCGCGGTATGCACCGTTGGTCCGAAATTCTCAAGCAACTGGACTCGGTTGAACTCAGTCGGACCGACACTGCGGTTGCCTTCGGATGGTCGGCAGTTCACCGAGTTGCCGACGTCCTCTGTCTCGGTTTCGCTTGTTGGGCAGTAGGAGCCGATCCGTCCTTCGCCGGCCTGCTGATCGCGTTCACAGCGGCGAAAGCGGTGGGCAGTATTCCCCTCATGCCGGGCGGTCTCGGCTATGTCGAGCCCGTGCTCATCACAGCACTGACCATGGCGGGCTCTACCTGGGCGCAAGCCGCAGCAGCGGTATTCGTTTATCGGATAATCAGTTTCGTACTTGTCGCTCTGGTGGGATGGCTCGTCTTCCTCGTGTCATTCCGTGCAACCCACCACGAAGACCTCGAGATGGACCTCGAGTTCGAACGCCGCGAACAGCCGGGCGTCTAGCGTCGCAACGCTGCCGCCATGTCGTCGAGGTGTGCCCGGCTGATCCGAACGGCTGCCTCCGCGTCGCCGGCTTCGATGGCGTCCACCAACATTCGATGTTCGTCCGCGTCGGGCTGGCTGTGGGGATGCAGGTCCAGAACCGCGATCAACTCGATCAACGCCGCCCGCAGACGCGGTACAAAGGTCTCGAAGAGTTCCGACAGCACGGGATTGTGTGCCGCGTCCACCACTGCTCGGTGGACGGCGATGTCGGCGTCGACGAACGCTGCGTCGCCAGAGTGCGCTGCGGCAGTTCTACCGTCGAGCGCTTGCCGCAGAGCCGCGACGTCAACGGCATCGCGCCGCTGCGCGGCGAGGCGAGCTGCTTCGATCTCGACCGCGTTGCGCACCTCGACGACGTGAAGGATCGCCTCGGCTTCGAGCACTCGGGGCCACTGATCCGGAGGCGTCGTACTCCGTAGGAAGACCCCGGCGCCCTGCCGCGATTCGAGCATGCCGAGGCCCGCGAGAGTCCGCACTGCTTCCCTGATAGTGGACCGCCCGATACCCAACTGCGCAGCAAGAGTGGTTTCACCTGGAAGTTTGGCGCCGACTTCCCATTCACCGCTCACGATCCGCGCGCGTAGCAACTCCGCGGCCTGGTCGGTGAGCAGCCGACGCTCGACGATCGGGGACACGTGAACTCCTCAGGTTGTCTGATAAGTAATTTCGTTCTAGTGTAGCCCGCATGGCTACAGGAGTACTCCTTCTCGACTGCCGCGGCGGGGCCTGAAAGACCGGCACCCCTCCGCGGGGTTTCGCCATGCCGGTCTCTCGACTCGACCGCAGGAGAAACCGAAGATGAGTACTACCCGCGCCAACCGCTGGAACAACCAGAAGCCGTCACCCATGCCGTCCGAGCGCTATCGCGCCGCGTGGGATCGCGTCGACATTCCGACTTTCGAGCGGACGTGGCCGTCCAATCGCACCACCGCGGCGCCCCTGTGGGTGCCCGTCGATCTGCGTGACGGCAACCAAGCCCTCGCAGAACCGATGGACCCCGAACGCAAGCGTCGAATGTTCGAACTGATGGTGGCAATCGGCTACAAGGAAATCGAGGTCGGCTACCCCTCCGCGAGTCAGACCGATTTCGATTTCGTTCGCGACCTGGTGCGCTTCGATCTCGTTCCCGACGACGTCACTATCGTCCTATTCACTGCCGCGCGTACGGATTTGATCGAACGGACATATCAATCGATCGAGGGGCTGCCTGACGCGGTTGTCCACATGTACACGGCGACTGCGCCGACGTGGAGAAACGTCGTTCTCGGCAAGGAGCGAGAAGAGTTGCACGACATGATTTTCCGCGCCGCGCAAGACGTTGCTCGTGGCGGCGAAGGCCACGACGGCTGGCGATTCGAGTTCTCACCCGAGGTCTTCAACCTCACCGAACCCGACTACATCCTGCAGGTCTGCAACAGTCTCACCGAACTCTGGGACGCCAGCCCCGATCGCCCGGTCATCCACAACCTCCCTGCCACAGTCGAAATCGCCACCCCCAACATCTATGCCGATCAGATCGAATACATGCACCAGAATCTGGCCCGACGCGATTCGGTGATCCTCTCGGTCCACCCGCACAACGACCGCGGCACCGGCGTTGCGTGCGCCGAACTGGCAGTGCTGGCCGGCGCGCAGCGCGTCGAGGGATGCCTGTTCGGCAACGGCGAGCGGACGGGCAACGTCGACCTGGTCACACTGGGGCTGAATCTGCATGCACAGGGCGTCGATCCGGAAATCGACTTCTCCGACATCGACAAGATCCGTCGAACGGTGGAGTACTGCAACAGAATTCCCGTCCACGAACGCCACCCGTACGGCGGCGATCTCGTGTACACGGCATTTTCCGGAACCCACCAGGACGCGATCAAGAAGGGCTTCGCGCATCACTACGAGAGCGCGGAGGCTGCCGGCGTCGATCCGGGATCGGCGCCGTGGGCGGTCCCTTACCTGCCGATCGACCCCGCCGACGTCGGCCGCGACTACCAGGCAGTCATTCGTGTGAACAGCCAGTCGGGCAAGGGCGGAATCGCATATCTGCTGCAGACCGAGTACGGGATCGAACTCCCCCGGCGCCTGCAGATCGACTTCGCCTCGCGGGTGCAGCTCGAAACCGACGACTCGGGCACCGAAATGACCGCCGACCAGCTGTGGAAACTGCTGCTGCGCGAGTATGGGTACAACGGAGGAGTGCGTCGGTACTCACTGGAACACACCGCCGACGGTGATCAGTTGTTCGTTGCCATCGATCGCGACGGGCGCGAGGTCACCGCCGCGGCCAGTGCGTCCGGGCCGGTCGAGGCATTGAGCAAAATCCTGACCGAACAGGGCTCAGCCGTCGAGGTCGTCTCGCTCACCCAGCATTCACTGCCCCGCAACCCGAATTCTTCCGGGAGTGCGAATTCGGCAGTCACCATTGCAGAGTGCGTGGTGAACGCCGAAGGGCGCTGGGGCATTGCGGTGCATCAGTCGGTGACAGCGTCGGCGCTTCACGCGGTCTACGCCGCAAGCACAAACACTGTGATGCAGCTCACATGATCTTGCGGAAGGATTTCCTGGGGTCCATAGTTGAAGCTACAAGAACTTGAACATTCAACTACTTATTCAGGAGCTTCCATGACCACCGCAACCTTGCCCGCATTGACCGCCGGAACCTGGGTCATCGACACCGTCCACTCCACTGTCGGATTCTCGGTTCGCCACCTCATGGTTTCCAAGGTTCGTGGAACGTTCGACGAGTTCTCCGGAACGATCACCGTTGCCGAAGACGGAACCCCCGCCGTCGAGGCCGAGATTTCCGTGGACTCCATCAACACCAAGAACGAGCAGCGCGACGGCCACATCAAGTCCGCTGACTTCTTCGACGTCGAGAAGTTCCCGAAGGCCACCTTCAAGTCCACCGCAGTGCGCTCCAAGGGCAGCGACTTCGTCCTCGCCGGCGACTTCACGCTCCACGGCGTCACCCGCGAGGTCGAGCTGAACCTCGAGTTCAACGGCGTCAACCCGGGCATGGGCCAGGGCCCCGTCGCAGGATTCGAAGCCACCACCGTCATCAACCGCAAGGACTTCGACATCTCCATCGAGATGCCCCTCGAAGGCGGCGGAGCAGTTGTCGGCGACAAGATCACGATCACCCTCGAGATCGAAGCCGGCCTCCAGGCCTAACAACACTGTGCGCCTTTATTAACCGCCCGCGGTTAATAAAGGCGCACAGTCGTATGGTGTGAGCGTGAAGAAGTACGCACCATTCCTGCTGATCGACGCCATTCTTGTCATAATCTTCTGCGCGATAGGGCGCCGTACCCACGAGGAAGCCAATGCGCTCGCCGGTCTGGCGAAGACATCCTGGCCCTTCCTGACCGGCCTGGTGATCGGATGGGCTGCCACGTTCGCGCTCTACCGCGACAAGTTCAACGCCGTTCTCCTTGTTCCCACCGGCGTTGTCGTTTGGCTCGGCGCCGTCGTCTTCGGGATGATCCTGCGAGTGTTGAGTGGCCAGGGCACCCAGTTCAGCTTCATCGTCGTCGCGACGCTGGTCCTCGGCGCGTTCCTTCTCGGTTGGCGCGCACTCGCTCCGCTGGTAGTGAAAATCCGCACCAAGTCGTAACCAAACTCCACGGCTCGGAACCACCCGAAATGCCCGAGCACGTAGGACACTTTTCGGATGAGCAACACTACGGAGCCCGTCGAACGTAGCGAGAAGGAAGACCGGGGGTTCTTCGGCCAACCCTTTGCGCTGGCGAACCTGTTCGGCGTCGAGATGTGGGAGAGGTTCTCCTTCTACGGGATGCAAGGCATCCTCATCTATTACCTGTACTACAGCGTCAGCGACGGCGGCCTCGGCATCAGCCAGGCGGCAGCGACCAGCATCGTCGGCGCGTACGGCGGCACCGTCTACCTGTCGACGATTCTCGGGGCGTGGGTGGCCGACCGACTGCTCGGCTCCGAGCGCACGCTCTTCTACAGTGCTTCGCTGGTGATGGCCGGCCACATCGCACTGTCGGTTCTTCCCGGCATGTGGGGTGTCGGCGTCGGCCTCGTCATGGTCGCCTTCGGCAGCGGCGGCTTGAAGGCCAATGCGACCTCTCTGGTCGGAGATCTCTATTCCGAACAGGATGTTCGCCGCGACGCCGGATTCTCCATCTTCTACATGGGCATCAACATCGGCGGTCTTGTCGGTCCGCTGCTCACCGGAGCTGTCCAGGACGCCTGGGGATTCCACGCCGGTTTTGCTCTCGCTGCCGTCGGCATGGCGCTCGGCCTGATCCAGTACACGCTGGGCCGCAAGCATCTTCACGGAATCGGTGCCGAACCAGGCAACCCGTTGCCGGCGGACAAGCGCGCACTCTACATCGGGATCGGCATTGCCGCGATCGTCGTCGTCGCGGTCGCCTCCGTCACCGGTTTGATCACGGCGGACAACATGTCCGACGTCGTTGTCGGACTCACGATCGTCGCGTCGGTCGGTTACTTCCTCCTCATGCTCACCAGCAAGAAGGTCACCAAGGTCGAACGCAGTCGAGTCTTTGCGTTCATCCCGATGTTCATCGCGAGCGCGGCCTTCTGGTCGCTGTTTCAGCAGCAGTTCACCACCGTGCCGGTGATCTCAGACAAGCTCCTGGACCGCAATCTCTTCGGTTGGGACTTCCCGCCGACGTGGGTACAGTCGATCAATCCGGTGTTCATCATCATCTTTGCCGGTGTGTTCGCAGCGATGTGGACCAAACTCGGTGACCGTCAGCCGTCGTCGCCGATCAAGTTCGCGCTCGGTACCGGCACGATGGGTCTGGCGTTCCTGGCGTTCATCCCGATCACCGGGGGCGGACCGAACAGTGCGCCGCTCCTCGGCCTTGCCGGTGTGCTTCTGCTCTTCACCTTCGCGGAACTCTTCCTGTCCCCCGTCGGCCTTTCCCTTGCAACCAAACTCGCGCCCGAGCATTTCCACACTCAGATGGTGGCGTTGTTCTTCTTGTCCGTTGCATTGGGTTCTTCGATGGCGGGAACCTTGGCCGGTTACTTCGACATCGACGACAGTCGCCCGTTCTTCCTGATCATCGGTTTCTCGTCGATCGGAATCGGAGTGATTCTTGCTCTTGCCTCGCCGTGGATCAAGAAGCTGATGCAGGGCGTGAAGTAGACGGGCTCACTTCACCCACAACCACAGAGCCAACACGAATCCCGCTATCGCTACTGCCACACGCAGTACCGATGGCGGGATTTTCTTGACGACGGGCGGGCCACACCAACCTCCGGCCAACGCGCCGAGCGCCATCGCCAACGCAGCCACCCAATGCACCTGTCCGGAGAATGCGAAGATGAGTGCAGCCACAAGATTGGCGATGCCGAGAAAGAAACTCTTCAGGATCGTTGCACGCCACACCGTTTCGGAAGTGAGGATGAGCGTCGCAGCCAGGAAGATGACTCCGGCACCGGCACCGAAATACCCGCCGTAAACCGCGACGGCAAACAGTGCTGCCGAGTAGATTCCGGGGCGGTCACCGCCGCCGGACAACTCACGAATCTTCGGTTGCAGCAGCAGCGCGAGCGAGGCGAACACGACCATCGCCGGCACAACGGATTCGAACGAACCTTCCGGTGCCAGCCACAGGATGAGGGCACCGATGATGCCACCGGCCGCCGAATAGAGAGACCAGCGAACAAGTTTCGGACCGGTATCGGCAACTTCACGGGACGAGTTCGCCAACGCTCCGACGCCGACGGCCACCAACGCGACGGTATTGGTCATGTTCGCGCTGACCGGTGAGAGCCCGACGCTCAGCAGCGCCGGATACGAAACGATCGATGCAAGACCGGTGACAAAACCGACTAGACCGCTGAAGAATCCCGCTACGACGAGGAAAAGGAAATCGAGCAGGTTCACGAACCAGGAATCTACTCGCGGTGCCCGGTACTACTTGTCGGCAGGCTTGCCGAGTTCCTGGAAGAGCTTGTCCGTCATCTGCATTGCTCGATCGCCGCCGTCGGCGTCTGCGACGAACACCGCGAACGCGAAGTCTCCGCGTGATCCGTAGAACCAGCGATCGTCACCGCTCGCTGCACCGGCCGCCATCATGTCCGGGTACCCAGCCAGTCCGCCGGCGCCTCGCATGGCGTCACGCAGACGATTGTTGACGTCGCCGGGCAATACCGTCGGCGTGACGTCGGCGGTAGCCGGTTGTCCGAAGACCATCATCGGCATCGGGGCACTGCCGCGGGCGATCGATGCCGCGAGCATCGCCATTCCGAACGGAGTTACCGTCGGTGTGCTCGCGTCGTTGGACGTCTTGTTGGCCATGACGTTGTTCATCGCCTGGTCCACGCCGGGGCGGTTCGCGGCAAGCACTGCTGTCTGCTGTTCGAGTCCCTGAATGTGGAAGCCGTTGCCGAGTCCGAGTTGCTGCCCAGTGTCGGCCAACTGCTCGGGTGACACGGCGCCGGGGTCGACGCCGTTCTGCATCGACGATGCGAGACGGACCAGATCGAGGGCGCCGCCGGCCGGGCGCAACCCGGTGAAGGCGATCGGGCCCTGTTCGATGGCCTGATTGTTCTGTGCGGCAGCCAGAATGGCGCCGTCCGACGGGCGGATCGCGACGATGGCCGCAGGAGTACCTGCACTGACGACAGCTTCGATCGCGGCGAGTTGAGCGTGCGAGTCGAGGGTCGCGGCGACGTCGGGCCCGGGAGGTCCTTGGAAGCCGGCTTGCTTGATCGGGAATCCGTTGGGCTCGACCAGATTGACCGCCCAACCGGCGGTGGCGTCGCGATTGGCCTGCCACACGGTCCGCAGTGGGTCCAGCAACGGCGAGTTGATTCGACGGTCGGAGGCGATCAGCTTGGGTGTCTTGACCACGACGACGCCGGGGATCGCAAAATCGCTTTCCAGGTAGGCGTAGTCGGGATCGCGGAGCAATACGGCGGTGACGGGCTTGCCGGGGTTTGCGGCGAGGTCGGCCAACATCGACTCCGAAGTGACCAACGGTGCGACAGGTTCGAGCACCGTGGCGAGGCGACGAGTGGTGTCGACGGGGTCCGGCATGGTGGCCGGGTCGAGAGTGATCGCGTTGATGGTCTGCTCGTTCATGAGCAGGGTGCCGGTGCTGTCGACTACCTTCGGCGGCGCTGCGTCCGTGCGGGTGTACGAAACGGTGCGACCGTTGCCGAGGTCGGGGACGAGGACCGACGGGTCCCAGGACACACGCCAGCCGACCGACAGATCACGAACCTCACCCTGCGACTGGTAGCTCCAGTCCTTGCCTTCGCCGAAGTTCCAGGACGCGTCGAGTGTGAAGAGTCCGGAGTCGCTACCCAGATCCATGACCTGAGCGACGTCGAAGTCGGTGGACTTGGCGGCCAGTCCGTCGAACATCTGCTGGATCGACGGCCGCGCCGCGTTGGGGTACGACGTGAGCGCCGCGGCAGCTTCGGCGTCGTGGTTGTTGAGGGCGGTGACGAAGTCCTCCACCACCGAGGCGGCGTCGGATTTCTTCTCCCCACCGATGACACACGACGCGAGCGCCACTGTCAGAACGACAGCAGTTATCGACGCAACGACATATTTTCCACGACGGTTGTGCTGTCCTCCGGGCCCCATGCATGTAACTCTTTACTTCTGTCACACGAGTAACAAGCACGGGATGCCTACGAACGTGTCACGGTTGAGCTACGACGGTGTGATCCAACTGCAACGGAAAACAGGTTTCAGCGCAGAAAAGTGCCCGCTACCTGCACTGCAGGCGCGGAGCTGTCCGCACCCGCGATGAATACCGCAAATGCGAGGTCTCCCTTGATTCCGACAAACCATCCATGTGCCGGGCCACCCTCGGTTTCGGCCGTGCCGGTCTTGCCGAGAAGCCCCGGAATGTCCTGCAACGACGTCGCCGTACCGCCTGTGACGGTCTCGCGCATCATCACCCGCAACTGTTCGGTCACCTCCGCGGGAGCCGGTACAACGGTCTGATCTGCCACGCCGGGCTGTCCCTTGACCAACATCGGCGCGGGTGTCGTTCCGTTGGCGATCGAGGCCGCCACGAGAGCCATCCCGAAGGGCGTGGCGGTCACCGTGCCCTGTCCGATCGCGGACTCGACGCGTTCGGCGGGGGTGTTCGCGTCAGGGACGTTGCCCGTCACCGTCGTGAGTCCGGGGGTGACGTAGTCGACGCCGAGCCCGAACTGCAGCGCCGCTTTGTGCAGAGCATCGGCGGGCAGACCGACGGCCATCCTCGCCATTGTGGTGTTGCACGACTTCGCGAACGCGGTGTGCAGCGGAACCGATCCGAGGTCGAACTCGTCGTCGTTGGGAATCTGACGGCCCTCGATGTTCTCGGTACCCGGGCACGGCAGAACGGTGTCCGGTGTAGCGACGCCGGCTTGCAGGGCCGCGGACGTCGTCACGGTCTTGAACGTCGAACCCGGTGGGTACAGGCCGGTCAGAGCGATCGGGCCCTGTGCGTCGGCGGGGGCGTTCTGGGCCACCGCCAACACCGCTCCGGTCGACGGCTGCAGCGCAACGATCGCCGCCTGTTGTGTCACCCCGGCAAGCGCATTCTCGGCCGCGAGTTGCATCGGTCGGTCGATCGTTGTGGCGATGTTCGGAGCAACCGGCCCGTCTTGGCCGGCGACGGTGGTGACGGTTCCGTTCTGCTTCACCTGCTGTACCGCCCAGCCCGCGGACTTGTCCTGCCCCTCCTGCCACAGATCGGACAACCCACTGAAAGTCGGCGACGCCAGAGTTTTGTCCACCGAGAGCAACCGAGCCTGCGGCGCCAAGCTCACTCCGGGAATCGCCACCAACCTCTCCTCGATCGGTGCAAGATCCTCGGCCCGCAAAGTGATTGCGGTGACCGGCTTCCCACTTGCCGACGCAAGATCGGTGGTCAGCGATGCCGCCGTGATCGTCGGTGCGATGGGCGAGAGAAGGGCCGCCACGGCTGCCGTGTCCACCGGGGGCACCGCGGCGGAATCGAGATTGACCAGCGTCACCACCTGCTGCTCCATGATCGGCTGGCCCGCCGCGTCCAGCACCGACGGCGGAGCACCGGTGGTGGGTGTGTAGCGCAAGGTCGTCGAGGAGGTCAGGTCCGGAGCCAACAGCGCCGGGTCCCACTGAATCAGCCAGTTGTCCCCGCTTTTCGACGCGTTTCCCTGCGTCGAGTAGTTCCAGTCCTGACCTTCACCGAACTTCCACGCCGCATCGAGTGTGAACGTCCCCGCAGAATCACCGGACTCGGTGGCGTCGGAGACGGTGAATGTTCCCTCGTCCTTGCGCAGCCCGTCGATCAGAGCCGAAATCGCAGTCGACGCCGCCGCCGGATCGGTGGTCAGGGCTGCCGCCGCTTGCACGTCATCGGACGTGAGCGCGGAGGCGAACTCCTCTGCCACTGATTTCGGCTGGTCAGGGCCAGAACTGCAGGCAACTACCGATCCTGCGGCCAATACCCCCAGAGCCACGGCAGCCACGGGACGACGGAAAGTTCGGAAGCTCTGACGAGCGTGTGATAGGCGCACGACTCCGATCATGCCCGAATTTGTGGCGCCAGTTCGACTATCGGTGTAATCATGTAATCAGTGCAATAAACGCACGCCACACTCCACCAGCCCTCCGAGGAGAATGCCATGAAGAACTCACAAAACTCCGGCGACCGCAGGTTCGGCCGTCCCGGAGGTTGGCAACAGGCGTCGGTTCCCGACGCGAGTGATGCGTCCGACTGGTTTGCCGGTCGACTTCCAGATGACTGGTTCACCGGAACGGCCGACGTCCAGGTCGACCGCGAAGAAATCGTCGTGATCGGTGAACTCCCGGCAGTCGACGGTGGCGAGGCCGCCGCGGACGGAAGGATCTCACGCTTTCGCGAAACCACGCGCGCCGACCGGATGCGCATCGCCGACGAGGCCGAGGCTCGCTACGGGCGCAAGGTCGCCTGGGGTGTACGTCTGGACGAAAAGACCGTCCTGTTCACACATCTCGCAGTTCCGGTGATGACACGACTACGTCAGCCCGAACGCAAGGTTCTCGACACCTTGGTGGACGCGGGAGTTGCTCGCTCCCGAGCGGACGCTCTCATGTGGACAGTCCGGTTGGCGGGCAAGCACAGCGAACAATGGCTCACCGAACTCCGCGAAGCGATGTCGAAGGTCGACGACCTCCGATCCGAAGGCCCGAAAATCTGAAGGCCCGAAAATCTGAGCACCGAACACCGACGAGACCGACAGCACAGAATAATTCGATTGCACGGGACCGTTCGAGTGTTCTAACCTGGAACACGAATCATTCCCGACAGAACAGGAAACGGGCCGTTGCTCCTCTAGAGGTTCATCACGCGAAGGCACTCGCACCCATCAGCACTTGCTGAGCCGGGCGCACAGTCCAAGCACCCTCTGGAGTACTCATGACCCAATCCCATCTTTCTCTGTCGCTCTCGGATCTCACCTTCATCTGGCCGGACGGCGAATCAGTCTTTTCCCACACCAATTTTGTATTCCCCAGTGGCCGTGTCGGTCTCGTGGGACTCAACGGATCGGGAAAGTCGACTCTGCTGCGATTGATCGCAGGAGAGCTCTCACCGGAATCCGGATCCGTGACCGCTTCCGGCGAGGTCGGCTACCTCCGTCAGGACATCACACTCGATCCGAGCGTTCGGGTGGATGACATCCTCGGTATCCACGAACTCCGAAACGCTTTGCACCGCATCGAAACCGGCGACGGCTCCGAATCCGACTTCGCGCTCGTGGACAACAACTGGGATATCGAGGAGAGCGCTCTCTCCACCTTGCATCGACTCGGCCTCGAGAAGGTGGTTCCGGATACCGCAGCATTGAGCCGAACTGTCGGCACCCTCTCCGGCGGAGAGACCGTCCTACTCGGCCTGACCGCAACGCTGCTGAAGAATCCACAGGTACTTCTCCTGGACGAGCCGACCAACAACCTGGACCGCGACGCTCGATCACGAGTTCATGCTGCAGTCCAACAGTTTCCGGGAACCGTGCTGATCGTCAGCCACGACCGGGAACTGCTCGACACCGCGGAGTACACGATCGAACTACGTCGGGGGGATCTACGCGTGTTCGGCGGCAACTACTCGCACTACCAGGAGGTCGTGACCGCTGAGCAGGAAAACGCACTCGCCACCGTTCGCGACGCCAAGGCCGATCTGGCAAAGCAGAGCCGCGAGCTGATCGACGCTCGAACGAAACTGGACCGGCGTAAGCGCTATGGGCAGAAGATGTTCGAGAACAAGCGGATGCCGCCGATCATCGCGCAGACACGAAAACGTCAGGCCCAAGTTTCAGCGGGAAAGCTGGCCCTCAACCATATCGGGAAGGTGGACGAGGCCAAGTCTGTCCTGTCGGAGGCAGAGGAACTCCTTCGAGACGATCGCGAGATTCGTCTGGATCTGCCTGCTACAGAGGTTCATCCGGGGCAGCAGGTTGCGCGGCTCGACGAGGTGCCGTTGCAGAGCGGCCAAGTGGTATCGCTCCAGATCACCGGGCCGGAGCGGATTGCGATAGTGGGACGCAACGGAATCGGCAAGACGACGTTGCTCGATGCACTCGCCGCGTCGACTCCGTTCGTAGCCTCTCGTGCGCTCCCCCAACGTCTCGACGTGTTCGACGAGGACCTCTCGGTGGCGGACAACGTCGCGTTGGCCGCGCCACACGCGACAGCCGAGGAAATTCGCGGGCAGTTGGCACGGTTCCTTTTCCGGGGAACGGATTCCGACGTATCGGCATCCGCACTCTCCGGCGGTGAACGATTGCGTGCGGCGTTAGCCACGATCCTGCTGGCCGAACCCGCGCCCCAGCTGCTTCTTCTCGACGAGCCGACCAACAACCTGGACCTACCGAGTCTCGCCCACCTCACGCAGGCACTTTCCGATTTTCGCGGCGCCATGGTGGTGGTGAGTCACGATCTGCCGTTTCTGCGCGACATCGGTATAACGCGGTGGATCAGCATGGACGAGAATGGTATTCGAGACATCGATCCCGAGTAGGCCGACGGTTGACGCTATCGGTGCTCGACGGTCTGGCCTACCGTGGGGCGATGTCCCTTCACCTCGACGCAACCGCCGCGCTGTCGCTCGCAGGTTGGGTTCGCGAAGAACCTACTCGATCGGCCTCTGCCCCAGTTCCGCAACCACTGGTCGGCGGTTGTGACCAACTCGTAGTGTGGGCGAGTTCCTTCTCCGTACTTGCCAGTTCCGACGACCAGGTGTGGTTTCTCTCGGCGGAGAACTATGCCGGTGGCGTTGGCGTCAGCGATGAGGCGTTTCCCTGGAATGCGTTCCGGCACGAGAGCCTGGCGGTCGCTTCCGGGCCGGCGGAACGCGCGGCGATCAACGCCTTCTGGTCCACTCACCTCCCGGTCCTGATGTCGGTCCGCAATGGGTACGAGTACTTGGCGCTCGCACCCGACGGTCAGGTTGTCCGTGGAGGAGAGCCGGAGTTCGAGGAGGTCACCATCGTCGCCGCTGATTTCGAGGCTCTGATTCGGGGCATAGCCGCAGGCGTCAGCACTGCAGACCCCTCCACCGATGCATTGCTTGGAACAGTGGGTACTGCCCCGCCGGGCAGTGACCGGTAGCTCTGGGGGAGGCCGAGTTGACGGCCCGACTGTTCGTGAGAGTCCACGCCATCCGTCGAATGGGACCGGACGACTACTCGAGTTCACGTGCGTAGCAACTGGCACCCATACTGGACGGGTGTTGCACGACGTGAGAAATCCGGTGGACGGTGCGCGGATCACCTATCAGATCGTGGGCGATGGCCCACCCCTGTTGATGGTGCACGGCACAGCGTTGTCGCGCTCCATCTGGCGTGGCTTCGGGTACGTCAAGGCACTTCAGGAGCAATATCGTCTGATCCTCGTCGACATGCGGGGTCACGGACGCAGTGACAAACCACACGACTCCGATTCGTATGCAATGGATCTGGTGGTCGGCGATCTCCTGGAGATCCTCGACACGGAGTCTCCGTTCGAACCGGCACACGTCCTCGGATACTCGTTCGGCGGACGCTCGGTGATGTCGCTGACAGTCGAGCACTCCGAACGGGTGCGATCGCTGACCGTCGGGGGCGGTAGCAGCCGACCGATGACGGGCGCGTTCGACGCATTGTTCTTCCCGGGCTGCATCGACGTACTCGAAAGCGGCGGTATCGAGGGATTTCTGACCGGTTGGGGCGTGAGGCGCGGCAAACCGGTGGATCCTCAGACTGCGACTGCCTTCCGAATCAATGATGCCCTCGCGCTCGCTGCCTACATGCGCCGCGCAGAGAAGGAGCACGGCATCGACGACGCCGTGCTGCAACGGATCACCACACCGGCGTTGTTGTTCGTCGGATCGAGAGATCGCGAGCGCCTGCCGGATACCGAGCATCTCGCGTCGCTGATCCCGGACAGTGCCTTGACTGTGATCGAAGGGGCTGACCACGCAAGCGCAGTCGCAGACTCCGATGCTGTACTGCGTGCGCTCATTCCGTTCCTGAGCCGACAGTAGTCCGCCTTCAACCTCTCGCTACTGCGATGTGAGCACTCTCGACTCCAACGCGGTCACCGGTGGTTGCCGCAAGTCCAAGCGCCTCAACAACTGGGCATTCGCGGCAACGACCACAGTGGATACCGACATCAGGATTGCTCCGACCTCCATCGGCAGCACGAACCCGACGGGCGCCAGTACTCCCGCAGCGAGGGGAACCGAGATCGCGTTGTATCCCGCTGCCCACCAAAGGTTCTGAACCATCTTCCGGTAGGTGGCGCGGGAGAGCTCGATGACCGAGCTCACCGAACGCGGATCATCGCTGGCCAGAACAACTCCCGCCGACGCGATCGCCACGTCGGTTCCGGCACCGATCGCGATGCCCACATCCGCCTGGGCGAGTGCCGGCGCATCGTTGACCCCGTCACCGACCATCGCCACGCGGTGGCCCTCAGCCTGAAGCCGAGATACCTGCGCTCCCTTGTCCTGCGGAAGCACTTCGGCGAAAACTTCGTCGATCCCGAGCCTGCGAGCCACCGAATGGGCCACGGCCTCCGCGTCTCCGGTGACCATGGCCACCCGCACACCGCGAGCATGGAGGGCGTCGACGGCCAATGCTGATTCCGGGCGAATCTCGTCGGCCAATGCCAATGCGCCGATTACCTTCTCGTCACGCACTACATGCAGGACGGTCGACCCGTCACTGAGCCACTCTTCGGTCCCCGGGATCGCGGTGGCCCCGACCGATCGCAGCATCCCCGGTCCGCCGACACCGACGCGTGCACCGGCGACGTCCGCAGCAACCCCGATCCCGTTGTGCGCCCGAAAGTCGGAACCCGAAGTGAATTCGAGCGACAACTCCCGCGCCGCCGCGACGACGGCGCGCCCGAGTGGATGTTCGCTGTCGAACTCGACGGCAGCCGCTGCGCTGAGAACGTCGTCATCGGAATACCCGTCGACACCGCGTACACCGACCACTGCGGGCTCCCCCTTGGTGAGAGTGCCGGTCTTGTCGAAGAGAACGGTGTCTACGTTACGCATCGCCTCGAGGGCCATGCGGTCGGTGATCAGAATCCCAGCCCGAGCTGCTCGTTCCGTCGCGATGGAGACGACCAGTGGAATCGCCAACCCGAGCGCGTGCGGGCAGGCGATCACCAGAACGGTGATCGTCCGGGTGACTGCGCTCTCCGGGGTGCCCCAGATACTCCAGGCGATCGCGGTCAGCACTGCCGCGCCCAGTGCGTACCAGAACAGCAGAGCAGCGGCCTTGTCCGCCAACACCTGCGCGCGACTCGACGAGTTCTGGGCTTGCTCGACCAGGCGCCGGATACCGGCGAGCGCGGTGTCTTCTCCCACGGCGGTGACTCGAAGCCGAAGTGCCGAGTCGGTGGCTACCGTGCCGGCCACCACCTGATCTCCGACAGTCCGGCGGACGGTCTTCGACTCGCCCGTGATCATGGATTCGTCCATGTCGGCGCTTCCCTCGACCACCGTTCCGTCCGAGGGAACACGGGCGCCGGGACGAACTATCACCAGGTCGCCGGTCGCCAGAGCTGCGGTGGGCACGGTTTCCACCGATTCCCCCACCACCCGTTCTGCCTCGTCGGGCAGCAAAGCGGCAAGTGAATCCAAGGCGCTCGATGTCTGACTGAGCGAACGCATCTCGATCCAGTGGCCCAACAACATGATCACGATCAGAAGCGCGAGCTCCCACCAGAAATCGAGAGTGTGATCCACCCAGTGCAGACTCGCAGACCATGACGCGAAGAAGGCCACGGTGATCGCGAGCGCGATCAACAGCATCATTCCCGGCTGCCGAGAACGGATTTCGGCAACAGCGCCGGCGAGGAACGGCTTGCCACCCCAGAAGTACATCACCGTGCCGAGTACCGGTGAGATCCATTCCACCAGAGAGTTTTCCGGCAGTGTGTACCCGACCAGATCAGCGAACATCGCGTCTGCCGCAACGACCGGAACCGCGATGACCAGCATGACTGCAAACAACGTCCGGAACTGTGCGACGTGATCCCCGTGACCACCGTGTGCCCCATGGTCCATCTGGCCATGGTCCATCTGACTGTGATCCATGTGGCGGTCATCCCCTCGCGTGTGATTGCAGCACAGCACCGGTCAAGCCATCAGCCTCGAACGTATGCCCAGGTAGCCACCCGAGCAAGGTCACGCGGCCAAGGCCTCCTGTTCAACTCCCCTTCAACATCGCTTCCATCTGAGTGATTTCCGCCTGCTGACCGGCAATGATCGCTTCTGCCATCTTCTCCGCCGACGGGTCGAGCCCGTTGTCGAGTTCGGTCTGGGACATGGTGATGGCACCCTTGTGGTGCTCGATCATCATCGTCAGCCACAACTTGTCGAACTCCGCGCCACTGGCATCGGTGAGGGCGGTCATGTCGTCGGCCGACATCATTCCCGGCATCTCGGCCATCCCGACGCCGTGTCCCGCGTGCGCCGACTCATCCATGCCCTCCATCGAACTCGACGAAGGCTCGGGGCGTCCCCACTCCGTCAACAATTCGGTCATCTGAGCCATCTCCGGGCCTTGCGCTGCCTCTATCTGCGCTGCAAGAGAGAGAAGTTCGGCATTGTCGGTTCGACCGTCGACCATCCTGGCCATGTCCAATGCCTGCGCGTGATGCGGGTACATCCCTTCGAGAAACTCGATGTCGGCGGCATTGACACCCGCAGGAATCTCCGACTGTGCTGCAACACTGGTTGTTTCGGAAGAATGGTTGATGCTCTCCCCGGAGTTGTCCGAGCATCCGGCAATCAACAGTGCTGCCGCTGCCACAACCGGAACGAACCGCGCGGCGCTCTTCCTGACCGTCAAAGACATGTTTTCACTCCCGAGAATTGATTCTGTTCGATATGCACTGCACCACAATTGATTTGACAAGAGTGCTGCGCATGCACAGTTGCCACGTTACCGGCGAAAATCCACCGCGAAGCCCGATAACCGGCTCGAACAGGCTTCCTTCATCGAATCTTCACAGTCGAGTGGAAACCACCACGCGCCAGCAATGCAGACACGCAGTCGACTAACCTCGGTCTGATGAGCGCCGAACTACGACCTGGCGAGGAACCGGGGCGCGTTCTTGTCGTCGACGACGAGACTGCCCTCGCCAAGGTTGTCGCCAACTATCTGACACGCGAAGGATTCACCGTGCGCCTCGCCCACGACGGGCCGAGCGCAGTACGTTCGGTGCGCGAATTCGAGCCCGCGCTGATAGTGCTCGATCTAATGCTCCCGGGCTTCGACGGCATGGAAGTCTGCCGACGAATCCGTACCTTCTCCGATGCGTACATCCTGATGCTGTCCGCCCGCGGTGAAGAGTCGGACAAGGTGACGGGTCTGGCGGCCGGCGCAGACGACTACGTGGTCAAACCCTTCGGCCCCCGCGAACTGGTTGCGCGAGTGAAAGCACTGCTCAGACGGCCACGCGCGTCGAGTTTGCTGCCAAAAGTGCTGCCGACGCCTCCCGGTCTCGACATCGACGTCCTCGCCCGCACCGTGCATGTCGACAACCACCCTGTCGATCTCACTCCCACCGAGTTCGCGTTGCTCTCCGCGCTTGCATCCCGACCCGACGCTGCCTGGAGTCGGGCCGAGATCATCGCCTCGGTGTGGGGCTCGTCCTGGTTCGGGGACCAGCACATCGTCGACGTCCATGTGCGTGCATTACGCCGCAAACTCGGCGACGACGCGACCGATCCTCGGTTCATCAGAACCGTCAGGGGCGTCGGATACTCCCTGAGGTCGTCATGAACGCGGTCGTCATGAACGGGGTCGTCATGAAGAAACTCGGGCTACGCGGAAAACTGCTGCTGGCGCAGCTTGTCGTCCTGTTCGTCTCCTGCCTCGCCATCGCCGCAGTCGCCATTGCCGTCGCTGCCCCGCTCTTTCACAACCACCTCATGATGGCCGGCATCGAAGACTCGAATGTCCGTACCCACACCGAAGAGGCATTCGCTCAGACCATGACCATTGCACTGTTGTGCGGGATCGCGGTCGCACTGGTAGGCGCAGGCATCGCCGCGGTCTACATCGTCCGACGCATCACGGCCCCGATCTCAACGCTGGCGGAGGCGGCGCAAAGCGTCGCAGACGGGAACTTCGACGTGACTATCGGCAGGTCCGACGTAGATGCCGATTTCACGCGTCTCGAAACTGCCTTTGCCGACATGGCGGCACGCCTTGATCATTCGGATCGGGTCCGCAAACGCCTGCTTGCCGATCTTGCCCACGAATTACGCACTCCGGTATCGACTTTGGCTGCGTACGTGGACGGCATCGAGGATGGCGTCCTCCCCACGGACAACTCTTCATGGTCGGTCATGCGCGATCAACTCGAAAGACTGCGTCGGCTCTCTTGCGATCTGGCGGACGTCTCCGCGGCCGACGAACACGCTCTCGAACTCGATCGCCGAGACGAGAAGATCGACGACATCGTTTGCAGCGCAACGGCAGCAGCGGCGCCACGTTTCGCCGATCGTGGAGTCGAATTGACGACCGCGCTACCTCCGCAACCGATCACGGCCGAGGTCGATCGCCAACGAATCGAACAGATCCTCGCCAATCTGCTCGAAAACGCGTTGCGGCACACTCCGAGCGGAGGTTCGGTGACGGTGACACTCGCACGGGAAGGTGACCACCTCTCGGTGTCCGTCACCGACACCGGTGACGGAATTCCCGCAGACCAACTCGAATCAGTCTTCGACCGTTTCCATCGCGGTGATCGATCCGACGGTTCCGGTTTGGGGCTCACGATTGCGCGCAGCCTCGCGCTCGCACACGGCGGCGATCTGTCGGCGCTCCGAAACGAGCAACCTCTCGGCAGCACGCTGATCCTCACCTTGCCGACAGGTTTCAGGCTGCCGCTTTGAACGGATCGTGCTCGGCGATCAGCTTCTCGAGTCGAGCCTCGTCCACTCGAACCCTGACTGTGGATGCCTCCTGCTGATCACGAATCACCTTGGCCAACGTGAACGTACTGGTGACCAAGAACAGCAAGGACATTCCGAGAAATCCGCGTTGCCACGCATCGATCGGAAGATACGCAATTCCGAGGAGGGTGCCGACAAAACTGACGGCAAAGGCTATTCCGGCCTGAAGATAGAAGGCTGCAGTGGTCTTCGAGGGTGTTGTCGGTGCGCTCATGCTTCGAAGTCTGCTCGCCCATCCCGGCACTCGGATGCGTAGTCCTACTCGAGTGCGCACGGTACTTCCCCGGCAAAAATCAGATGCCGTCACCCATCCTGGTGGATAGTCTCGGTCCGGTATCCGGAGTTGTTCCAGAACAGTCAGACGGCAGGAGTGATCGATGACCCGCAGACATATCGCCATGGTGAGCATTCCGGCACCGGGCCACGTCAATCCGAGCCTGGCGATCATCGCGCGTCTCGTCGCCGCCGGTCACCGCGTCACCTATGCCAACGACGAGTCGATGCGTGAGATCATCGAGGCGACCGGGGCCGAATTCGCACCGTACGTCTCCACGCTGCCCAGCCTCGTCCCTTCTCCCGACGGCGCCGAACCGGAGAAGAGTTGGGACGGGGATCTGATCGATCAGTTGACGATTTTCCAGGACGATTACGAGTCGATGCTGCCGCAGCTACGCCGAATCTACGAAGACGATCGCCCTGACCTCTTTCTCTACGACATCGCCGGCATTCCGGCACGAATACTGGCTCAGCAGTGGGGCGTTCCCATCATCCAGTTGTCGCCGACGTACGTTGCCTGGGACGGTTACGAAGCCGACGCCGCACCGATGTACGACGAAATTCGTTCCGATCCGAGAGGCGTCGACCTGCTCGATCGGGAGACCCGGTTCTTCCGCGCCGAAGGCGTCGAGGTCGATCCACGTGAGTTCACCGGACGCCCACCCCGTGCAATCGTGCTGATCGCAGAATCGATGCAGCCCAACGCCGATCGCGTGAACCGCGACGTCTACACGTTCGTCGGCCCCGCACTCGAACCGAGCAGTCAACCTTGGGTGAACCCGGATCCCGAACGCAAGCTCATGTTGATCTCGCTGGGTTCAGCATTCACCGATCATCCGGATTTCTACCGCACCTGCGTCGAGGCTTTCGGCCAGATGGACGGCTGGCACGTCGTCCTCCAGATCGGAAAGCAGGTGCAGATCTCAGATCTCGGACCATTGCCCGACAACGTCGAAATACACCGTTGGGTACCGCAGTTCGCGATTCTGCAGCAGGCCGACGCGTTCGTGACCCACGCGGGTATGGGCGGATCCAGCGAGGGACTGGTGACCGGGACACCCATGATCGCAGTGCCGCAAGCCGTCGATCAGTTCGGCAACGCCGACTCGCTCGTCGACGCCGGTGTCGCAGTACGCGTCGACAGCGCTACCGTCACGGCAGTAGAGCTTCGTGAGGCGCTGACTCTGGTGAGCGCCGACGAGTTCCGCCGACGCAGCGCGGAGTTGGCAGAAGAACTCGCAGCGGCGGGCGGTGTGTCCCGTGCCGTCGAATTGATCGAAGCCGCTCTACCCGGCAGCGGGCCCGGATAATGTCTGCTACCAGTGCCAGGCGTCGCCGCCCACGTTCTTGATGGTTCGCTGCAGCACAGTGATGGTGGTGACAAACTCCTCTTCGGTGATTCCCTGCATCCGCTCTTCCTGCAGCATCTGCTGTACCCGCGCGGCGCGATCGAACTGCTCGGAGCCCGCATCAGTCGGGCGAAGGACAGACCCGTCTTCGCGCGCCCACCCCAGTTCGAGGGCAGAGTCGACGGCGTCATCGATCACGTCGGTGGATTCGTTCGGACCGATCGTCCGCAAGAGGACAGCGCGCTCCACCCCTTCAGGGTGCAGCGAAAGTTGGTGCAGGACCCACCACCCCGGCTGGGTGACGCCGATCGCTTCGAGTGCTCCGCGCGTGCGCGTGCGAATCGCTTCACCGGCTCGCGCGGTCCAGAATCCGATCGGCTGGTTGGCCGGTGGCTGCATCGCTTGTTTGTTCATGCACACGACGATAAAACCTCAACGGAAGTTCAGGTCAACCACCAGCGAGGTGAAGTTCTACATATGTTGCGTGATTGCTCGGCCGATAATGCGGGCGGCGTCGGGGAACTCACCCGGGTTCGGTCCGGCGTAGTTGAGCCGCAAGAACTTTCCAGTCGGTTCTGCCGGGAACCAATCGTCACCGGCCCCGACGATGACGCCGGCCGACCGGCAGTCCTGCACCACGCGTTCGACGTTCGTGGTGTCCGGGAGCCGAAGCCAGAGGTTGAGTCCGCCTTTCGGTACGGCGTCGAGGTGAGCGTCCGGCGCGTGCTCGCGCAGACTCGACACGAGGAGGTCGCGTCTGGCCTCCAGTTGGTGACGAAGCCTGCGCAAGTGCGTTCGCCAGGCCGGTTGGGTCACGACGTCGAGCGCTACCGCTTGCAGCATCCCGCTGACATACATCGAATCTGCCTGTGTATCAGCCAGAATCCGCTCGTACGCCGGCCCCCGAGCGATCAATCCGGCAACTCGCACCGACGGGGACACGCTCTTGGTCAGCGCACGAAGGTAGACGACGTGACCGCTGTCGTCTCGTGCAGCGATGGGGCTGGGATCTGCGGTGATTCCGAAGTCGAGCGCCGAACTGTCCTCGATGAGGAATGCGCCGTGCCGACGGACGGTGTCGAGAACCTTGTCAGCCAACGACGGCGACCACAGCGCTCCCGTCGGACTCGCGAAGCTCGGTTGTGCGTAGAACGCACGGGCACCGGTCTGTTCGAATGCACGCGAAAGCTCTTCAGGATCAGGCCCGTTGGCGCCGCTGGAAATCGGAATGACCGTGACTCCAGCCTGCGCGGCGGCCAGGATCGCTCCCCAGTAGGTCGGCGATTCCATGAGCAACGGACGTCCCTCCCCCACCAACGCGCGAAAGGACGTCGCAAGCCCACCCTGACTGCCCGGAAGTACAACCACGTCGTTCGGCCCCGGCGGAGTGATCCCGGCAGGAGTGGCGGAACCCAATTCGGAGGCAAACCAGGACTGCAGTTCCGGAAGCCCGGCAGCGAGGGGCCGATTGAACACGGCGTCGGTTCGCGTCGCCCTGGTGAAGGCTGCACGAACCAGACCTTCCGGCAACAGCTCTCGGGCCGGATAGCCGGAATGCAGCGCGATCACGTCGTTGGAGGTGGACTGCAGCGCCATGGGCAACTGCAGACGATAGTTCGGCGATCCGAGCGCCGCTGTCTGCCACCCGTAGTCGTTGGGTCGCACGACGCGCGCCGCGCGCACGAAGGTCCCCACACCGGGACGAGCCTCCACAACCCCCTGAGATACCAGTGTTCGCAGCGCCTTCTGCACGGTGACCGGACTCGCCCCGTGCAGGCTGACGAGCGACCGAGTGGACGGAAGCTTCGCGCCTGGAGGAGCCGTCGCGATCCACTCACGCAAGGCTGCGACAATCCTCGAACTGCTATCATTGGACATGTCGAATCATAGTAGCGCTACTCCTCTTTCGCCGCTAGCGCTATCGCGAATCAATGTCCGTTTCCAGACCGAACCCTGAGGCGCCCTTCTCATCTGAAACACAACTCGCCCACCCGAACCGGAGAGGTACGTAACCGCGTGAACACACCCATCGATCAGGCCCGCAAGCTCGAGAATGTCAGGTACGACATCAGAGGGCGAATTCTCGACAAGACCGAAGAACTCGAGGATCAGGGACACACGATCCTGCGACTCAACGTCGGCAATCCGGCCCCCTTCGGGTTCGAAGCTCCGGACGAAATCATGATGGCCATGATCCGCAATCTCCCTACCGCGCAGGGATATTGCGATTCTCGCGGACTGTATTCGGCGCGCACTGCGGTGGTCCAGTACTACCAGACGCGGGGTATCACCGACGTCACCGTCGACGAGATCTATCTCGGAAACGGTGTGTCCGAACTGATCACCCTGACGATGCAGGCCCTCTGCAATCCAGAGGACGAGATCCTGATTCCCGCTCCCGACTATCCCTTGTGGACGGCTTCGGTTTCACTTGCCGGCGGCACGCCCGTCCACTACCTCACCGATGAAAGCCAAGGCTGGGCACCGGACTTCGACGATCTGGAAGCTCGGATCACGCCGCGCACCCGAGGGATTGTCGTCATCAATCCCAACAATCCGACGGGCGCCGTCTACTCGACGGAGGTGCTGCAACGCTTCGTGGATCTAGCGCGCAAACACGATCTGATGCTCTTCGCCGACGAGATCTACGAAAAGATCGTCTACGACGGCCGATCCATGACAAACCTTGCGACGATGACCGGGCGAGACGTTCTGTGTCTGACGTATTCGGGACTGTCCAAGGCCTACCGCGTGTGCGGATTCCGAGCCGGATGGCTGGCCATCACCGGACCACTCGAGCGGGCGTCGAGCTTCATCGAAGGCATCAAATTGCTGGCCAACATGCGAATGTGTGCCAACGTGCCGGCGCAGCACGCTATCCAGACTGCACTCGGCGGACGCCAGTCCATCGAGGACCTGTTGCTTCCACAAGGTCGGCTGACGGCCCAGCGCGATCTCGCACACACCACGCTCAACAGCATCGACGGGATCAGTTGCCAACAGGCCGACGGGGCGCTGTACCTGTTCCCCAAGCTCGACGTCGACAAGTTCGGCATCGTCGACGACGAGAGGTTCGTTCTCGATCTACTGGAATCGGAGAAGATTCTTGTCAGCCACGGTCGCGCGTTCAATTGGATCGAACCCGATCACTTCCGGTTGGTGACTCTCCCCAACACCGACGATCTCTCGACGGCACTCGAGCGACTCGGCAACTTCCTCAGTTCCTACAGCCAGTAGCCCTGGGTACCGGGCCCACATACGACTGAACGCCGACCGGATTTCCGGTCGGCGTTCAGTGGTGAAAATCAGCAGGCGATCAGGCAGTGACGATCGCGTCGAGGGCCGAGTAGAACAAGCCCAATCCGTCGTCACTGGGACCGGTGAGAGCCTCGGTGGCGTGCTCGGGGTGCGGCATCAAACCGACGACCCGGCCGTTGGCCGAGGAGATGCCGGCGATACGACGCTGCGAGCCGTTGGGGTTCTCCTCCGAGTAACGGAAGACGACGCGGCCTTCGCCCTCGAGTTCGTCGAGAACCTTCTCGGACGCCTGGAAGCGACCTTCACCCGACTTGAGGGGGATGAGGATCTGCGCGCCGGCCTCGTATCGCGAGGACCACGCCGTGTTGTTGGCTTCGACCGTCAACCACTCGTCGCGGCAGATGAAGTGCAGACCCTGGTTACGGGTCAGAGCACCGGGCAGCAATCCTGCTTCGCAGAGGATCTGGAAACCGTTGCAGATGCCCAGGACCGGCATGCCGCCCTTGGCTGCTTCCACAACCTTGCCCATCGCGGGAGCAAAACGTGCGATCGCGCCGCAACGAAGGTAATCGCCGTACGAGAATCCGCCGGGAACGATGACCGCGTCGACACCCTTGAGGTCTGCATCGCCGTGCCAGAGTTCGACAGCTTCACCGCCGGCCAGGTTCACTGCCCGCGCCGCGTCGATGTCGTCGAGCGTGCCGGGGAAAGTGATTACTCCGATACGTGCGCTCATGCCTCGACTCGCCTGACGGTCCAATCCTCGATCACCGTGTTGGCCAGCAGGCCTTCGGCGATCTTCTCGAGTGCGGCGTCTTCGACACTGCCGTCGATCTCCAACTCGAACCGCTTGCCCTGACGGACATCGGATATTCCTGCAAAGCCCAGGCGAGACAGTGCCCCGACAATTGCCTGTCCCTGGGGGTCGAGAATCTCGGCCTTGGGCATGACTTCGACGACGACACGGGCCACGTGCTGCTCCTCGGTACTAGTGCGCGAACCCGGAGTGAAACGCTCGGGTGATGGCCAGTTTACCGGGCGGACCCGAGATGGTTCGCATCGAGTGATCGGGGCGTGACGGCGACCACCTGTGAAACCCGCCTGCGAGTCCCTTCGGGGCGGCGCATACTCGAAATCATGCGACTGACACATTTTGGCCATTCCTGTGTGCTCGTGGAGTTGAACGGCTCGAAGATCCTCTTCGATCCCGGCAACTTCTCGCACGGATTCGAAGGCATCACCGGCCTCGACGCCATCCTCGTGACACATCAACACCCCGATCACGCCGACCCTGCGCGGCTGCCCGAACTGGCCGAAGCGAATCCCGACGCCGTGCTCTACAGCGATCCGCAGACGGCTGAAAAGCTCGGTGGGCGCTGGACCGGCGTCCGGCCGGGCGACCGGTTCAGCATCGGCGACGTCGAGGTGACCGGAACGGGCGGAGAGCACGCAATCATCCATCCGGACCTACCGATGATCGACAACACCGCGTTCCTCCTCGGTGACGCCACCAACCCGGCACGGTTCATGCATCCCGGCGATTCCCTCTACGTCCCCGAACAAAAGATCGACGTTCTCGCCCTCCCCGCCGCCGCACCGTGGCTCAAGATCTCGGAGGCCATCGACTACCTCCGCGCGGTGGCGCCGCGCGTTGCGGTTCCCATTCATCAAGCGATCATCCGCGACGAGGCCGCAGGCATCTTCTACGGTCGCTACTCGGAAATGGCTGCCGACGGCACCGAGTTCCGAGTTCTCGACGAGGAGTCGAGCGTCGAAGTCGCCTGATTGGGTTCTCACGCACTCACATCGACGATGATCCAGCCGGTGCTCGTGCCACCGGCTGCGTCGGTGAGTGTGTAGAGAATCCTGTCGGTGCCTGCCTTCGTTCCGGCTTCGAACACCACTTCGCCGTTTTCGAGCTTCACGGTGCCACCGAGAAGTGACGTCGCCCCGACGCCGGTCACTTTGATCGAATCTCCGTTGCTGTCATGATCATTCGCGACGGCGTCGACGGTGACTGTGCCGCCTGAGCGGACCCGCGCGGTGTCGAGTGCGGCGTACGGCGGGATCGGGCTTGCCGTGTACCGACCGACGTCGTCGAGTCGAGCCGAGGCAACCTCCGCCGCATCGACGATGGCAGCGAATTCGGTGCCGTCGAAGCGCGAGAGGTCGTTACCGTTCATGATGGTCGATCCCTCGGCGCCGCCGCCGTGGTAGTCGTCGGCATAGAAGTTGTGGCCCAACTCGTGGCGGAGAACGCGGCTGAAGTTGCCGTCGGACTCGGCACCGACATGCGCGTAGCTGTGGTCGAGTTCGAACTTCGAGTAGTAGGCATTTCCGCCACCGGATGCGCACACGACGGTTGCCTGATCGACACTCGACCCGACCTGATCGGACCACAGATCTTCCAACTGCTCGAGATTTTCACAACTGCTCGAGTACGGATCGCCGGCGGAATCTGCCCGCAGGACAACTCGACCGAGGACCGGCCGAATCCCGACGTCTCTGATCCAGATGGCAGCGGTGCGGGCCATTGATTCCTCGGCCCGATCCAGAGCGACGGCGGCACTGCCTGCGCCGTGCGCGGAGTACCACTCGCCACTGAGGTCCAGTCCGACCACGAACTGCTTGACCGTCTTGCCGACCCTTGCGGCCGAGGCCGGCGCAATGGCCGCGGTGGGCCACTTGGGTTTTGCGTCGATCGGCGCCGTGCTGCGACCGACCACCTCGGATCCGACGAACTCTATCGAAACACCACGATCGAAAATCACCTGCCCGCGCAGTGTTCCGGCGGAGTCGACGATGGCCGAGACGATTGCGTCCGGACGCCCTTCCACGCTGCCGATGTACGAACGGGGCGCCGGGATCACCGCGTCGGTCAGCTCTCCGTCGCTGTCTTGCACAGCCATCGAGAACTCGGATCCCCGCAGGTTCATCTTGTGAAGGCGCAGTGTGAGTTGCTCACCTTCATCGTCGACGGTTGCGGTGCGGACGCCATCGCTCGATCCGCTCGATCCGCTCGACCCGCCGTCGACACTGCCCGTCGGCAGCGTGTGAACCGCGCCGGTCGGAGCGGCAGACGCGAGCGCCGGAACGAACGCAGCACAGACGACTGCGCCCACAGCCACGGCGACAAGACCCTCGGCCGACTTGGAGAACACTCTCGTGCGCATGGCGAGATCCCAATCCCATCTACTAGCGGCAGATTAACTGCACGCACTCTAGCAGTGGGAGAGTTGGCTGACCCAGCGCTCTAATTAATCGTCCGTTTTATGCGATTTTGACCCACTCTGCACTACTACCAGCAAGGAAGTGGAGAAACGCGAAGAGTCTGCCCGCTCGGACAACCCGGACAGACGACATAGTCTCGTAGCTATCAAATAGTTGCCAACTGCCGAATTCAGGCAGCGCCGAGCTCCTGAGACGGGGAGTTCCACCGATACACCTGCGAGTCGGCTTCGTGGAAGAGGGCAAGGTCGACGGCGTCGAGGACGGCCTGACGTGGGCCCTCGTTTCCCAACTGCTTGGCCGTGATCGACAATCTGACCAGCCCCCCACGTTTGGCGGCACGCCCGGCTCCGAGAACCAATGCGCGACACCACCACGGCTCGGCCTTGAAGCCTTCGCCGATCCCGAAAACCCTTCCCCGTTGCAAGGTTCCGCGGGTCAGATCATGTACTGCCCCGAGGCCTGCCATCGTGCGAAAGCCCGTCTCCGGCAACACCGACATGGCACCGGGCGATGCCACCCAGCGCGGCGGTGCGAACACCCGGGTCCGAAGGCCTGCATGCTCGAGAACGCGGTCCGCAGCGAGTAGTCGCAGTTTCGCTTCGTGCTTCGACAGAGTGGCGAACTCGGCTCGGCGACGCTTGGTCGCGGCCTGGTCGTAGCCGTGCAGAACGATGGCATCGCCGTGCTCGCGACGCTCACGCAGCCAAGCCGTCGTCACCGCGTCGTCGGCCAGTCGGTATTTGTCCTTCAGTCGCGGCGCCACCAGGAGCGACAAGCGGACACCTCGAGTGTCCATCTCGTCTGCGAATCCGGCAGCGAGATAACATGTCTCGTCTCTGATTCCGGATACCGACACGATCAGTTCTGCGGACATACTCCGATAGTGGCAGCTGTGGGTGAACAGCACACTGCCGCCGGATGATCATCCGGCGGCAGTTTTCAGCGCACCTACTGGTTCTTGGAAACCTCTAGTTCTTGGGAAGCGCAGCTTCGATCGCGGCGACAACCTCGGGTGCGTCAGGCTCGGTCCGCGGACGGAAGCGGTTGACGACGGTGCCGTCCGGTCCGATCAGGAACTTCTCGAAGTTCCACTGAATGTCTCCCGCAGCGCCTTCGGCGTCGGCCGCCTTGGTGAGCTCGGCGTACAGCGGATGCTGGTTTTCGCCGTTCACCTCGATCTTCTCGAGAAGCGGGAACGTGACGCCGTAGGTAGTGGAGCAGAACGTCTCGATCTCTTCGGCGGTACCCGGTTCCTGCCCCATGAACTGGTTGCACGGGATACCGATCACGGTCAGACCGCGATCGGCGTACTCGCTGGCCAGCTTCTCGAGCGCCGCGTACTGCGGGGTCAGTCCACACTTGGACGCGACGTTGACCACGAGGACGGCGCGGCCGTCGTATTCACCCAAAGAGGTGGGCACGCCACCGAGGGTGTTGATCGCGATGTTCTGTACTGGAGTTGTCATAGGCTCCAACTTAGCGACTCTCTCACGCACTGCTCCTTCGCGCACTGCTAATTCGACGCTCCGAGAATGCGATCGAGGTCGTCCAGAACGGTGAGGCCGCCGAGCGGTCCGACGCCGGTGATCCAGTAGGACATGTCCACCAGATGCGGGTTCGGGAAGAATCCGGCGTTGTCGGCCACGGCCTTCGGCATCGTGCCGGCATCGGCCGGTTTCGCGGAGGTGACCAGGATGAGGTCGGCGTTGGCTCCGGAGACGAATTCCGGGGAGAGGTCCACCGAGATCGAGTTCTCCCAGTCGCGTGCGGGAATCGTGAGTCCAGCACATTCGAGAGTGCTTCCGGCAAACGACGTGGGTCCGTACAGCGTCAGAACGTCGTCGCGTGGGCGGATCAGCTGAGCGGTCTTGCCCTCGGTGCTGTGCTTGCTCGCCACTTCCTCGCAGCGTGCCGTGTAGTCACCGAGCAGTTCACCTGCCTGATCGGTCTTGTTCAACGCCTCTGCGACGAACTGGACGTTGTCCTGCCACGGATCGGTCTGAGTTGCCATGTAGACGGTCGGTGCGATGGCAGCGAGCTGCTCGTACATATCACCGTGCCGCGATTCCGTTCCGATGATCAGGTCCGGGCTCAGTGCGACGATCTTCTCGAGGTTCGGTGCCGCGACGGTTCCGACCATCTCGATCTCCGCCGCTTTCTCACCGAGGTACGCCGGAACGCCGGTCGTCTCGCTGAGTACCGCGGTGCCCACGGGAATCACGCCGAGCGCTACCGACGTGTCGAGCTGAACCGGCTCGAGCACGACAACTCGCTGCGGATCCGTCGGTACGTCGGTAGTTCCGCGGGCGTGGGTGACCGCGTGCACGGTGTCGGCAGACTGACTGCCGGAATCGGTCTTGTCGTCACTGCCACACGCCGTTGTCGTTGCCACGATGGCGGCGAGGACAAAACCACCCAGCACGTACTTCGCCCGCGAGTTACTGCGTTTCATTCCCAACACTCCTGTTACCGACTGCTTTCGACCGTCACAGCCACGCGCATTCACCACGGCTGAGCAAAGGATTCACCATCCAATAGTCTGGTGAGCCTAACCTACGAGACTGGAGCCTCATCATGTCTTCCCTCCCCTGCCACAGCGACGGTGTCCTGGGGAAGGCATCTATGCAGTGCTTTCCGGAATTTGTCGCCAATCCGCAAACCAGTCGACGCCCTCACGCCTGTACACGGCAGTCGTCGACCGCCGGCGAACCTATGGTCGGTCGCGCCGGAATGACACATCTGTGGGTATTGATCGAGCACCCCGACCCCTGGCCGGCGTCCGCCCCTGACGACATTCTCCCCGTCGCGCTCACCGAAAAAATCTACGCAGCGCAGGGCCGTATCCGTGTCGTGGTGATCCGGCGGACCCGCAACCGCCGAGTCCTCACCCCGACGTGCGTACTCGCCTGGACGGACGGCACACGCCAATGGATGCGGGAAGGGTCGGTCGACCGATACGAGGACCTGTCGGTACTGCCGTTCGAATCGATGGCCACCGGAGCGGAACCCGACTTCGGCCGCTCCCGCACGGAACCGCTCTTCGCAGTCTGCACACATGGAAAGAAGGATGCGTGCTGCGCGGAACTCGGCCGCCCGGTCGTGGCGGCGCTGAACGCGGCACAGATCGCAGATGTGTGGGAATGCAGTCACATCGGCGGAGATCGTTTCGCGGCCAACATGATTGCGTGGCCCGCCGCAGTCTATTTCAGCCGACTGGACGGCAACTCCGCAATCGATGCAGCCGAAAAATACCAAGCCGGAGAATTGGAGCTGCTGCACCTGCGCGGCCGGGCGGCACTGTCACAGGCCGCTCAGGCCGCCGAACACGCAGTCCGACGCGCCACCGACATCGTCGCCACGGACGCACTCGAGAGCATCAGCGAGAGTATGGACGGAGAACACACGACTGTCGATCTTCGGTTGGAGGGGAGAGACTTTCGCGTCGTCGTTCGCTCCGGTCCTCCAGGGCTGCCGTTCCGACATGATTGTGGTGCCGGAGGGACCGTCGAATGGAGCGGATGGACCGTCGAGCACGTTCGCGAGCAACCCCACTGACCACTCGATTTCGACAAGAGTGCCCGGCAGGCCATCGAACCGAGATTTGCGCTGACTGACAACACTTCGAATCAGGTCGCGATGAAGGATCGACGCCCCTGGTGTTTACAGCTTGCATTCTTCCCATGACCACCGCACTGACGCCGAATGCCGTACCCCGGTCTGCTGATCCGATCAAAAGTGAGGTCGACTACGAAACACTGGCAGAGAAATTCCGTCCGATCTTCGCGGACATCGCACAAGGCGTCGTCGAACGCGAACGCGATCACGTGCTTCCCTTCCGACAGATCGACGCGCTCAAGAATGCAGGCTTCGGCGCCGTTCGGGTGCCGACAACACACGGTGGATCGGGTGCGAGCATCCCGCAATTGATCCGCTTACTAGTCGAGCTGTCGAGCGCCGATTCCAATATCACCCAGGCCCTGCGCGGACATTTCGCGTTTGTCGAAGACCGACTGGTCGCCGACCCCGGCCCGGAGCGTGACATCTGGCTCCGACGCTTCGCGGAGGGACAGTTGGTCGGCAACGCATGGACCGAAATCGGCGACGTTGCATTGGGCGAAGCCAATACCAAGGTCTCGCCCGCACCCGATGCCGACCATTTCCTGGCGAACGGGGCAAAGTTCTACAGCACGGGTTCCATCTTCGCCGACTGGATCGACCTGTACTCGCAGCGCACCGACACCGGCGCATTCGTGATCGCGGCGGTCGAGGCGAGACAACCCGGTGTCACACACAGTGACGATTGGAACGGGTTCGGTCAGCAGACGACTGGCTCCGGTTCGTCCGTCTACGAGGACGCAATAGTCCAGCCGGAGAACATCTTCGACTTCTCGACGCGATTCAAATACCAGACCGCGTTCTACCAATTGTTCCACCTCGCCACTCTCGCCGGCATCGCCAAGGCTGCGACGATCGAGATCTCTCGTCGAGTTGCCTCTCGTACTCGAACCTTCAGTCACGGCAACGCTTCGAGATACGCGCAGGATTCGCAGATCCAGCAAGTTGTCGGCGAGGTGTCCTCTGCTGCCTTTGCAGCCGAGGCCGTTGCACTGCACGCAGCACAGTCGTCCCAATGGGCTTACGAAGCCGCATTCTCCGGCTCGCCGGAGGAAGAGAAGGCCGCCAACATCGCAGCCGAAATCGATTCGGGGCGAGGGCAAGTCGCCTCAATCGGACTCGTCGTGCCGGCCACGGCCAAGATCTTCGACGCACTCGGTGCTTCCGGAGTCAGCCGCGACCTCGATCTCGATCGATTCTGGCGCAACGCCCGCACGGTCGCCAGCCACAATCCGGTCGTCTTCAAATCCAAAGTTGTCGGCGACTACGAAATCAACGGAACCGAACCGATTTACGTGTGGGCCATCGGGACCGCACCGACCGAAAAGGATGAACACGCATGACCGTGACCAGTGAAACCGAAGTCTTCGTCGGCGTTCCCGAAACATCCGAGGGCTGGATCGACCGGGCTCGCGAGGTGAGCAACATCCTTGCCGCCGACGCACTCGCCCGCGACCGAGCCGGCGAACCACCGTTCCGAGAAGTTCAGCTGCTCAAGGACAGTGGTCTTGTGACGCTCCTGGGCCCGGTCGAGTTCGGCGGCGGCGGGCAGCGATGGGAGACCGCCTACAAGGTGGTTCGGGAGATCGCCCGCGCCGACGGCTCCATCGGACAACTGCTCGGATACCACTACCTGTGGGCATGGGCAGCCAGATTGGTCGGAACCGATCCGCAGATCTCCGCTGTCGAGGAGCTGTACACGAGCAACCGATTCTTCTTCGGCGGCGCGGTCAACCCTCGAGACACCGACCTCACCGTCGCGGACCGCGGAGACACCCTGGTGTTCAACGGTGTGAAGTCGTTTTCCACCGGCGGCCGAGTCACCGACCTCACGGTGCTCGAAGGAATCATCGACGGAACTGCGACGCATGTGTTCGCAATCGTGCCGACTGCTCAGGACGGCATAGTCTTCCGCGGCGATTGGGACAACCTCGGGCAGCGCCTCACCGATTCGGGCAGTGTCGAGATCAACGACGTCGAGGTCGACTGGGCAAGTGCGGCAGGCTTTGTCGACAAGGAATTCCAACCTCTGGTCTACAACACCCTGAACTTCCCCGCGATCGAGATCGTGTTCGCGAACTTCTACCTCGGGATCGCCCGTGGCGCACTGGACACTGCGGCCGAGTACACCCGAACCCGTACGCGTCCATGGCCGTACGGCGGTGACAACCGCGAAATCGCAACCGACGAGTGGTACCTCCGTGAGGGCTACGGCGACTTGCAATCGAAGCTGTGGGCGGCGGAGGCCTTCGTGGATCAGGTCAGCCGTGAGGCCGACGCAGTGCTCCACGACGCTCGCGAAAACCTCACCGAGCAGGCTCGCGGCGACCTCGCCGTACGCATCGCGGCCGCAAAACTTCGCGCCGCCGACGTCTCCTTGGAGATCAGCAACAAGATCTTCGAACTGACCGGTGCCAGAGCCACGTCCAACGATGTCGGCCTGGATATCTACTGGCGCAACATCCGGACGCATACCCTTCACGATCCGCTCGCGTACAAGCGCCGTGAAGTCGGTAGTCGTTTTCTGACCGGCGAGATTCCCGAACCCACCTGGTACACATAGCACCCACGAACAGAAAGAGACCGTCGCACGGTTGGTGCGGCGGTCTCTTTCATCGTTACGACCAGGATCACTGATCGTAGATCGGGTTCCGCGCCTGCTGTGCGGTCAAACGTTCAGCAGCGCGGAAGTATCTAGTGATGGCTCACAAATGACTGCTTGGTGCCGGTCGGAGCCGTTTCGAGTTTGTGCTGCTCTTCTTCGTCCTCGTCGTCGAGCATCGTGGCTTCGTTGAACGGAATCTTCCCGTCGAGCACCTCGATGACGCGTTCCTTGTCGATCGTCTTGGTCCACGCGCCGACCAGGAGAGTCGCGACCGCATTGCCCGAGAAGTTGGTGATCGCTCGCGCTTCCGACATGAAGCGGTCGATTCCGACGATGAGTCCGACGCCGTCGAGAAGTTCGGGGCGATGGCTCTGCAGTCCGCCGGCCAGCGTGGCCAGACCGGCGCCGCTGACTCCCGCAGCGCCCTTGGAGGCGATGATCATGAACACCAGCAGCGAGAGCTGTTCACCGAAGGCGAGCGGCTGTCCCATGGCGTCGGCGATGAAGATCGAGGCCATCGTCAGGTAGATCGCGGTGCCGTCGAGGTTGAACGAGTAGCCGGTGGGAACGACGATGCCCACCGTGGTGCGCTCGACGCCTACGTGCTCCATCTTGGCGATCAGACGCGGCAGTGCCGATTCGGAGGACGACGTGGCGAAGATGAGCAGGTACTCACGGGCCAAGTACTTGACCAGCTTGAAGATGTTGAATCCGGTGACCGCGCGCAGCAGCGTTCCGAGAACACCGAAGACGAAGATCAGGCAGGTCAGGTAGAAGCCGATCATCAGGGTTCCGAGCTGGACGACGGCGTTCAAACCGGTCTGGCCGACGACGCTGGCGATGGCGCCGAAAGCACCGATCGGGGCGAGCCAGAGAATCATCGTCAGGATCTTGAACACGAGCTTCTGGATGTATCCGACGGCCTTGAGGATCGGTTCACCCGACTTGCCGAGCGACTGGATCGCGAAGCCGACCAGAAGGGCGACGAACAGAGTCTGCAGCACGCTGCCGGCTGTGAGAGAGGACAGCATCGACGTCGGAATGATGGACGCGATGAAGTCCCAGGTACCGCCCGCGCTGTGGGCCTGATCTGCAAGCTTGGCCACGGAGGCCGCATTGGGCGTGATGTTCAGGCCACTGCCCGGGTTGAGCAGGTTGCCGACGCCCAGGCCGATCGCGAGTGCGATGGTGGACATCCCGATGAAGTAGGCGAGTGCGAGGCCGCCGACCTTGCCGACCTTGGCCGCCGCTCGAACCGAGCCGATGCCGAGCACGATGGTGCAGAAGATGACCGGGCTGATCATCATCTTGATCAGGCTGACGAACAACGTGCCGAGTACACCGACGGACTTACCGAACTCGGGTGCGAGCCAACCGACGAGGATGCCTCCGATGACCGCGACGATGACGCTCATGTAGAGCCAATGCGTCTTGTCGCGCTTTGCCTTGGTGCCCTCGGGCTGTGGGGAACCGTCTACTGTCCCTGTTGCCGTGCTGCTCATGGGGTGTCCTTTGGATCGGATATCTGTGAAGTGATCGGGATCACTTCGAGTCGTGGAGAATTCTTGTTGCAAACAGGTGGGCCCGGAAGTTTGTGTTCATTACGTTCAGGAGGCGCTCGATGGTCGAACGAAAGACCGGCCGACGTATGAGCGTCGCCAGGCAGATCCTGCTCCTGCAATTGGCGTTGTTGGCGCTGGTCATCGGTGTGGGAGCCGCGCTCGCAGTTGTCGACGAACGCCGAGACAGCGACGACGCGATCCGCAGGCAGGTGAGCTCGATAGCGCAGACTCTCGCCCTGTCGGATTCGACGGCGGCAGCCCTGACGAGTCCGGACCCGACCGCGATTCTGCAACCACAGACCGAGAAGATCCGACAGGCAACCGGCGTCGATTTCATCGTGGTGATGGCGCCTGATCGCACTCGGTTCACCCACACGAGCCCGGAGCTGATCGGTCAACTCTTCACCGGGAACATCGACCGCGCACTTGCCGGCGTGACCTTCACAGAGACGTACGCCGGGTCGCTGGGGCCGTCGATCCGCGCAGTCACTCCTGTCTACGATTCCGGCGGAACCCTGGTCGGTCTGGTTTCTGCCGGTGTCACCCGCGAGCAGATCAGCAAGCAGTTCGCCCAAAGTGTTCCGGTCATCCTGTTCGTTGCCGGCGGCGGTCTTCTTGCCGCCCTCCTGAGTTCACTTCTGGTGAGTCGGCGTATCCGGCGACAGACCCTGGGGATGGCGCCGGATGAACTGCGCACCATGTACGAACACCACGACGCCGTCCTGCACAGCATCGGTGAGGGTCTGGTGGTGATCGGGCGAGGCCGAAGCAGAGATGCGCGAGTGGATATCGTCAACGACGAAGCGCGTCGCCTCCTCGATCTACCGGACGGGCCCGTGCCACTTTCGTCCATCCCCGAGACCATGCGAGTCGACGACGCCTCTCCCGCGAAGGATCAAGTGCACCTCACCGACAAGCGTGTGCTGGTGGTCAACCAACACCCGGTTGAGTGGGAGGGCAACAGAATTGGCACCGTGCTGACAATTCGCGATCACACCGAATTGCAGAACGTACTCGGGGAATTGGATTCGGTACGCAGTTTTGCCGAGTCGCTTCGATCGCAAGCCCACGAGAGTGCAAATCGTCTGCACACGATCATCACGATGGTCGAGTTGGGCCGGAACGAAGACGCAGTGGCCTTCGCCACTAATGAATTGCGAGTGTCCCAACAGTTGATAGATCGTCTGATGAATGCGGTCCACGAGCCGGCGCTCGCCGCACTGCTGCTCGGGAAAATGAGTGAAGCGACCGAACGCGGGGTCGACCTGACCATCACCGAAGACACCGCGCTCGGTCCGGTTCCTTCGCTCAATGCACGCGAGTTGGTCACGCTGGTCGGCAATCTCGTGGACAATGCTATTGACGCATCGCGCGCGAGCGAGTCTCCGTGGGTGGAAGTGACGGTAATGGAAGAGGATTCGATGATGGTTGTTGCCGTCGCCGACAGCGGCCCGGGAATGACACCCGAAGCACTCGAAAAGGCCAAGGGCCGTGGCTACTCCACAAAATCCGGCTCTCGCGGACTCGGGCTCGCACTCGTCTCTCAAGTGGTGAAACGGCACGGCGGCACGCTCACCAGCGAACCGGCGATGGGCTCCATGCTGGTTGTCCGAATCCCGCTGCGCGAGGCGGAAGCACCGCGATGATCCGTGTACTGATAGTCGACGACGAACCGTTGATCGCCCAGGCGCACCGTTCGTACGTCGAGCGAGTGCCGGAATTCGTGGTCCACGGCGTGGTTCATTCCGGGAACGCCGCCGTGCGTGCAGTTACGGCGGCCAACGCCACCGACCAGCCCATCGACCTGGTCCTGCTCGACATCGGGTTGCCCGACGCCAGCGGTCTCGACGTGGCTTCCGCCCTGGGCGGTTTGCGCCCGAGTCCGGACATCATCGCGGTTACCTCGGCGCGCGATCTGGAGGTGGTCCGAAGCGCCGTGGCTCGCGGGATCGTCCTCTATCTTCTCAAGCCGTTCACTTTCGCAGCATTCCGCGACAAGCTCGAGCGCTACCTCGAATATCGTGCAGCGCTTCCCGCTGGAGAGTCTGCGGTCAGTCAACACGACATCGACCGCGCGATGTCCGCGCTACGAACGTCCGACGATCGAGCAGCGGCACCGAAAGGCTTTGCGTCTCAAACACTCGGACTCGTCGCAGCGTCCGTCCGGGATTCTGAGGGACCCGTGACCGCTGCAGAGGTGGCAGCATCGGTCGGCGTGTCCCGGGTGACAGCCTGGCGCTACCTGGAAAAGCTGGCAGACGACGGCATGCTCACCCGGGAGACCGAGTACGGGCGCGCTGGGCGCCCTCAGGTTCGTTACCGCAGAACCTGATTGACACAGAACCTGACAGTCACCGAACCTGATTGACACAGAAGCTAGTTCGCGCCCACGGTGTCCAACACCCAGGCGAACTCGAACGCGACCTCTTTCCACTTCTCGTACCGACCGCTGACACCGCCGTGTCCGGCGCTCATCTCGGTCTTGAGAAGTAGCGGAGCATCACCGGTCTTGGTGGCGCGCAGTTTTGCGACCCACTTGGCCGGCTCCACGTACAGAACACGGGTGTCGTTGATGCTCGTGATCGCAAGAATGGCGGGATAGTCCTTGGCTTCCACGTTCTCGTACGGGCTGTACGAGCGCATGTAGTCGTAGACGTCCTTGTTGTGCAGCGGATCTCCCCATTCGTCCCACTCGATGACCGTCAACGGCAGCGACGGATCGAGAATCGACGTCAACGGGTCGACAAACGGAACGTTGGCGAGAATGCCGGCAAACAGTTCCGGAGCGATGTTGGCGACAGCGCCCATCAGCAATCCACCTGCACTACCGCCGTCGGCAACCATCCGGTCGGCCGACGTGACACCGGTGTCGATCAAATGCTTTGCGCAAGAGACAAAATCGGTGAAGGTGTTCTTCTTGGTGAGCGTCTTGCCGTTTTCGTACCAGTGACGGCCCATCTCGCCGCCGCCGCGCACGTGTGCGACGACGAAGACGACACCGCGATCGAGCAACGACAAGCGGGCAACCGAGAACGACGGGTCGATGCTCGCCTCGTAGGAACCGTAGCCGTACAACAGCAGCGGCGCGGGACCTTGCGGCGCACCTACGCGCCTCACGATCGAGAGCGGAATGCGGGTTCCGTCGTCGGCTACTGCCCAGTCGCGACGCTGCTCGTAGTTACTCGCATCGAAGTCTCCGAGAACGGGCTGCGACTTACGCAGTGCCAGTTCACCACTGGCGACGTAGTAGTCGTACACCTGCCCGGGAGTGATGAATGAGGTGAACCCGAGCCGGATGGTGGGCTGCGCCCATTCCGGGTTGGACCCCATGCCGATGCTGAAGAGTTCTTCGTCGAAGTCGATCTCGTGGCGTTCGCCGTAGCCGTCATCCGTCAACGGCCACACGGCAACCCGAGTGAGCGCCTCGCGTCGGTAGCTCAGGACGAGGTGTCCGGCAAAGGCTTCGGCTTCTTCCAGCCGAACGTCCGCGCTGTGCTCGATCAGCGTCGTCATGTTCATCGGATCCGACACGGGAGCTTCCACCAACACGAAGTTCTCTGCCTTGATGCCGTCGACGACGTCGTTGTGGAGGATCAGGAAGCGGTCCTCTCCCCCGATCACGGCGTGCTCGGCCCCGTACTCGACGCCCTCGCGACGCGGGATGATGACGCGGAAGTCGCCTTCCGGGTTCGCCGATTCCAGCATCCAGCCTTCGCTGGTCACCTTGGAACCGACCCAGATCATCAGGTACTTCTCGCTGCGGGTGGACCCCACCGAAACCCAGTACCGTTCGTCGGGCTCGTGGAACACCGAAACATCTTGACTCTGCGGCGTTCCCAGCTTGTGACGCCACACCGTGTCCGGACGCCAGGAGTCGTCGACCGTCATGTAGAAGACGTGACTGTGGTCGATCGCCCAGGTGGCGCCAGGCGCGGTATCGGGAATCTCGTCGGCGAGCATCTCACCGGTCTCGAGGTTCTTGAACCGCAAGGTGTACCGCTCGTCGCCGACGATGTCCACCGAGTACGCGAGCAACGTGCCGTCCTCGCTGATGGAGAACGCGCCGAGCGAAAAGAACTCGTGCCCTTCGGCTTCGACGTTGCCGTCCATGAGGATCTGCTCGTCGGCCAGCTCGACGCCGGGCGTCAGGTCGGGCGGAGTCCAGTCATCTTCACCGGCGATGGGGCACCGGCACTGGACGGTGTACGACTTGCCTTCCACGCTGCGCGAGTAGTACCACCACTTACCCATGCGCGTGGGCACCGACATGTCGGTTTCCTGCGTCCGCGACTTGATCTCCTGGAAGATCTTCTCGCGCAAGGGCTCGAGCGCGGCCGTCTGCTCGTCGGTGTACGCGTTTTCGGCTTCGAGGTATGCGACTACCTCGGCGTTGTCCTTGTCCCGCAGCCACTCGTAGTCATCGACGAACGTGTGTCCGTGATGGGTACGTTCGGTGGGGACCTTCTTTGCGACCGGCGGGATCAGGCTCATGCGCTGGGACCGACCCAATCGTCGAAGGACAGACCGGAAATACGCTCGTACGCCTCGATGTAGCGTGCCCGGGTCGCGTCGACGATCTCCTGCGGCAACGGCGGCGGTGTCGTGTCCGAGCTACGGTCCCAGCCGGATTCGGGGCTCGTGAGCCAGTCGCGCACGAACTGCTTGTCGAAACTGGGCTGCACCTTGCCCGCTTCGTAGCCTTCGAGAGGCCAGTAGCGCGACGAGTCGGGGGTGAGCACCTCGTCGGCGAGCACGAGGTTTCCAGCGGAGTCGAGACCGAATTCGAGCTTGGTGTCGGCAAGGATGATTCCGCGATCCGCTGCGAAGTTGGAGGCGCGGGCATAGACGTCGAGAGTGTCCTCACGAAGCTGCACTGCCAGCTTCTGGCCGACCTTCTCCACTACCTGATCGAAGCTGATGTTCTCGTCGTGATCCCCGAGAGCCGCCTTGGACGCCGGGGTGAAGATCGGGTCGGGCAGACGGGACGCCTCGACGAGGCCCTCGGGCAACGCGACGCCGCACACTGCGCCGGTGTTGTTGTAGTCGACCAGGCCGGAGCCGGTGAGGAAGCCACGAACGACGCATTCGACGGGAACCATGTCGAGGGAGCGCACCACGAGAGCGCGGCCGAGAACCTCTTCCGGGATACGATCGTCGTCGGGCTCGCCGGCCAGGTGGTTGGTGCCACCGAGGACGTTGAAGAAGAACACGCTCATCGCGGTGAGCACGCGCCCCTTGTCCGGGATCGGTGTGCTGAGCACGTGGTCGTAGGCCGAGATCCGATCACTCGCGACAAGCAGCAGATGCTCGTCGTCGATCGTGTAAAGGTCACGGACCTTGCCACCGGCCAGATGAGTGTAGGAATCAAGTGTAGGACGCACCCGGTCACCCTATCGGGCGTTCGCAGTTCGTACAGAACCCCGGTAGCCGGGACAGGTAAGCGTCCTCGCCGTTCGGAGAGCTGTCCGCCCTGCTCATCCGGATATGCAGGTGGCCCCTCGCCATCAGGCGAGAGGCCACCGTCACAGTCGATGAACTACTGGTTTGCGGGCAGCTTCGACAGGCCCTCGTCGATCGAATCCAGCGTCAGAAGGGCCGTCTGATAGGTCGCGGCCAGCGAATGCTGGACCTGGACGACGTTGCCGGCCTTCACTGCGGGCAATTCCTTCCACAGCTCGGAATTGACCAGCTCCTGCAACTGGGGCGACATCGAGCCGTCGGCATTGAGGCCGTAGACGATCACGTCGACATTTCCGAGATTTTCACCGATCTTCTCGATGGATACCTGTTCGACGTGGATGTCGGCAGGGTCTGCGGGGGTGCCGGGGAACTGCAGTCCGAGGCCGTCGAAGAGATTGGTCGTGTACGAGGACGCGTACTCGCGTGAGAAGGTGCCGGCTTCCGGCTTGCAGACGTTGCACACGCCGCCGAAGGTCAGCGAGCCGAGCTTGTCCTTGTACTTCGCGGCCAGTTCGGCGGTTTTGGCGTCGTAGTCGTCCTTGAACTCGCCGTAGTTGTCGGAGACATTCGCGGCATCGGCGAACTGCTCGCCCAGCACTCGCCAATCAGCAGGAACCGTCGGTCCCAGGAAGACGACGGGAGCGGCCGCCTCGAGCTGCGCCATGTCCAGCTGGCTTTCGACTCGAGCGGGAACACCCATGATGATCAGATCGGGCTCGGCAGCGACGATTCCCTCGTAGTTGAGCTGGGAGACGTTGCCGTCGGGCGCGACCTTCGGCAGAGCTTCGTAAGCGGCCTTGGTCTTGTCGTCCATGTCGCCGAGTTCACGGGTCCACTCACATACTGCTGCCAGGTTCGCTCCCGCCTGAATCAGCGGCAGAACTGCGTATCCGCAGGCCACGATCCGTTGCGGGTCGCTCGGGATCTCGATGGATCCGTTCTGTGCCTCGAAGACACGGGTCTGCGAGCTCGCGGCTGTCGTCGACGATTCGGACGACGCCTCCTCGGAGTTGCTACAGCCGGCGACGCCGACCGCCAGCGCAGCTGCTGCGCCGATCACCACTGCGCGGCGAAACCGCGACAGACCTTGAACCCGCATGTTGAACTCCATCTGAACGCACCGGACTGCTCCGGAATTGATTTGGTGAGGCTAACCAATATCAGGGCACTGGACCTTTACACAAACACAGCTCCCGAGGAATGAACTGCGCCTCCCGAGCCGCCCACGCTCACAGCAGCACGCCTCCCACTGAGAGGGAGCAAAGCAAGATTCCTCTCGAATCGGACACGCGAACTCGCTACCTTGCCTTCGCGATACCTCATCGACTCGCCACTCTCTCCGCTCGACGAAGGGCTCACACATGTCCCGATCCACCCGTACCTGCTCACTACGGTCTGCCGCGGCCATTGCGTTGACCAGTAGCTTTCTCATCACCGGTTTCGGCGCCTCGATCGCGCAGGCCGAACCTGGCCCCTCGGCTCCGCTGTTCGGCTCGCTGGATTTCGGATCCAGCAACCTCGGCAGTTCCGAGCAGACCCCAGATGCGCCGCGGCTGACCGGAATCGACAATTTCCGCGACGTCGCAGGCACCGGCGCCGGATACTCGGGGACTTTCGGCCTGCCCGTGAACAAGGGAGTCTTCTACCGCGCGAACGCGATCACGCCCAAGGGCGATGACATGAGCAATCTCGAAAAGCTGGGACTGACAAAGGTTTACGATCTGCGCACTGAACCCGAGATCGCCAGTAAGCCCGATGTCTTGCCCGACGGGGTTGCGTACGAGAACATTCCGATCCTGTCCGGGAACATCGCCGAGATGATCGCGAAGATCAAGTCCCCCGAGGACTCACGATCGATGATGCAGGACATGAACCGCGCCTTCGTCACCGGAGCGACGGAGCGAGCCGGGTTCGCGCAGTTGCTCACGGGTCTCGCGGAAACCGAAGGTGCACAGGTCTTCCACTGCACCGCAGGCAAAGACCGCACCGGCTGGACGTCGTTTCTGCTGCTGAGTATCGCCGGTGTCGACCGCTCGGTGATCATGAACGACTACTTGCTGACCAACGAGTACACAGCCGAAGGCATGAAGGCCACGCGCGCGGGCATCGCGGCGAGCCTGGGCGAACAGATGGCCGTCAACATGGAGCCTCTGTTGGGTGTCGAGGCAAGCTATCTCGATGCCGGTCTCGCCCAGTTGGACCAGACCTACGGGTCGGTCGATCGGTACCTGACCGAGGGCCTGGGTCTGAGCCCGGCGACTGTCATGACGCTCAAAGCCAAACTGCTGGGCTGAGTGGCACGGATGCCCCGGGTTCGACGAGGGATCGGACCCGGGGCACGTGTACTTCTCTGCCCGTGCCGCGGCGGATGCGCCGCAGCGTCCCGTGCGTCAGCGCGATACGGCGATCACGTTGTTTCGGTACGCCCAGATGACGATCTGCACACGGGTACGCACCTGCAGCTTCTTGCAGATGTTGCTGATGTGCGACTTCACCGTGCTCTGTTCGAGGCTGAGGGAATCTGCGATGTCGTTGTTTCCCAAGCCTTGTGACAGCAACTGCACCACATCCATCTCACGCGCACTGAGACCGTGATCCGATCCGGAGCGCGCCGTGGACATCGGTGCCGGCTTGCGCCTCGCGAACTCCACGATCAGTCTCGACGTCAATCTCGGCGAGAGCACCGAACCACCTTCGGCCACGGTCAACACTGCCGACGAGAGCTCTTCGGGATCGGCGTCTTTGAGCAAGAACCCTGCGGCACCGCTGTCGAGCGCCTCGAAAACGTACTCGTCGAGATCGAACGTGGTGATCACGATGACGCGGGTCCCGGGAAACTCGGCAAGGACCTCCCGAGTCGCAGTCAACCCGTCGCCGTGCGGCATTCGGATGTCCATCAGCACGACGTCCGGACGCAGTGCACGCACCTGCTCGTACGCCTCGACTCCCGTCTTGGCATGCCCGACGACGCGAATCTCGGGGTGACCGGAGAGAAACAGCTCGAACCCCTGCCGTACCACCTGCTGGTCGTCTGCAATAAGGACATCGATCATGCGTTGATCCTCCCGTTCACCGGCACCAGTGCCTGCACAGCCCACTCACCTTCCGAATTCGGTCCGGCGTCCAGTTGACCACCCATGAGCGTCGCGCGTTCGCGCATTCCCACAATTCCGAGGTTTTGCCCGTCGGAGGCCGGGCGAGCATTCCCGAGAGTATTGACCACCCGTACCCTCACCGCACCGGCTTCTCGACTCAGACACACCTTGGACTCGCTACCCGGCGCATGGCGAAGGACGTTCGACAACGCCTCCTGCACGATGCGGTAACACGTCAACTGGACTCCGCTGTCCAGGTCGTCGAAGCGGCCGACCTTCTCCAACGAGATCGACGAGATGGTGCGCTTGCAGTCGTCCACCAACTCGTCGATGTCGGAGACCATGGGCGTCGGGAAATCGGGGTCTTCCTCACCCAGGCGAAGTATCCCCACGATCTGCCGCAAGCTGTTGAGGGCCCGCTGACCCTGCTCGATGACGCCCCCCAGAAGGGCTTGTGCTTGTTCGGGATTGCTCGAGAAGAACTTGTCGGCGGCACGAGCCTGGATGATCATGCCGGTCATGTGGTGGGCAGCGACATCGTGCAGTTCACGTGCCATGTCCTGCCGTTCGGCGACAACGGCATTCGCGATCTTGCGTTCGCGGTCCCGGTGCAGATCCGCTACTGCCTGACTGTTCTCCACTGCTTGTTTTCGCAGGCGCGCGACGATCTTTCCCATGGCTGCGACGACCAGAAAACTCGTGACGGTGTTTGCCGCCGGTTCGAGGAACAAGTGAGGCAACTCCCCCACCTGAACCTCGGCGACCGTCAGCCCGTCCCGTTCGGTGAGATACATCGCCAAGATCACGTCCATCGCCATTCCGAGGACCAGCAGTCCGACCAGGCGCATGCCTGTCACTCGGATGGACACTGCCATGATCGCGAACCAGAAAAGCGGCGTGGCCCCGAGCGATCGACTGCCGAGGAAGAGCATCAATCCGCCGGATCCTGCCAACGTCAGGAGGTAGTACGCGATCGGGTACCGCCGGCGCGCACACGCCACAACGGTCAACACCGTCAGGAAACCCATGATGCCGACGACGGTTCCCGGATCGCTCAGCACTCGATTGCTCGTCTCGGGTTCAGTCTTGAGACTGGCGAGACCGAACACCCACGGCACACTCAGCAGGCCGACGATCACGGCCGCCGTGGCCGGGTTGTTCAGGTTGAAACGTCCCCACCCTCGCGATGCCAGGGCTTGCCCCGGGGCATTCTGACCAGCCGAGTCGAACATCCACTCCCCATTCCGCATCCGATGATTGACGTTCATGGTGGCATGCGCGCACCACTTGGTCCCACATTCGGCGAACGTGAAGGGAATGTTCGATTCCCGGCTCCTACCAAAGCACTAGTTGAAGGTGAAAGGCCTAGTACTTATGGCTCAGCTGAACTGCTCGACCAACCGGTTCACCATGTTGGTTGCGCTGTAGTAGTCGAGACGGAAGGTGTCCAGACCCACGGCATAGACGTGGTGATCACGAATTGCCGGATGCTGGGCCAACAGTGGAAGTGCCTCGACCGCCTTCACCGCACCGTCGTCGGCACTGACCAAGATCAGGGTGTTGCCCGCGATACCGTCGTAGAGGTTCTCCGCCGAGACCTGAATGATGTCCTTGCGCTTACCCATGGATTCACTGCTCTTCGCGGACTCGGGAATGTCGGCGACCGTGAAACCCATCGCCGTGAGCAACTTCGCCTGCCCCGACTCGTGCGTCCAGATATTGGCGCCGCTGCCGTCCTCGTAGTAGACCAGCGCAGTGGTCGGCTGCGGGGGAAGTGTGATCTTGGCCTTCGCGGCCTCTACTGCGCTGTCGAACTTCGCGACCGTGGCCGCCGCGTTGTCTTCGAGACCTGTCGCCTTACCCAGCACAGCGGCGACTTCCTGCCAACTACTTCCGCCGTAGTCCACCACGATTGTCGGCGCGATGGCCGTGAACTGTTCGTACAGATCGACGACGGAGTCACCTCCAGTTGCCGAGACGACGATCAGGTCCGGGTTCTGCGCCAGAACGGATTCCGCGTTCGCACCGCCCATCGGCAACACTGCAAGTCCGCGTTCTTCTGCTATGTGGCCCCACTGTGTGAACAACCCCTGCGCATCCGAGACGTCGGTGTTCGGTCCCGTCGATGCGGTAGCCACCACCGGAGCGTCGATCGACAACAGCGTGCCCGTCAGCGTCACACTGGTCGAGACGATCCTCTCCGGCTTCGACGTGATCTCCACCGGCCCCTTCGGCGTTTCCACGGTACGCGGCCAATTACCCTGCGATGCAGCTGAGTCAGCATCGGAATCGGCATCCGCAGAACTACAACCGGCGAGGGCGAACCCTGCTACCAAGACTGCGGAGAGCACCTTCAGGGTGCGTGATTTTTTCATTGTGACGCCCACTGGCGGACCACTCCTCGAATTCAAAAGCCCATCAAATTAGGTTAGGCTGTGCTCATGCTAACTCAGGCGGTGACCGAATTGTCCGCTACCCTCGCGGCCTCGCCCGACATCGAGACGTCCTGGAATCGGATAGTGCAACAAGGAACGCCGATCATCGAAAGCGTTGATACACAGACTGTTCGAGTTACGTTCCTCTGGCGTCAGCCCGAGGAGACCGAGGTCGAGCGCGTTTACCTGGATGCAAATTCGCTGACCGACCATCACGCAGAACAACTCAGCGTGATGCAGCGACTCGGCGACAGTCCGGTGTGGTTCTACACCGCCGAAGTCTCGAACACCTGGCGTAGCAGTTACAGCATCATCCCGGTACCGAAGTCCGTAGTCGACGAGTTCGACTATCCGGGAGCAGGCAAGGAAGACTCGACCCGCCGCACACGCTGGTTGGGGTTGCTCGAGCACCGAATTGCCGACCCACTCAATCCGCTTTCCGCAGGTGTGGACACAAGGCGTTCCGTCGCCGAGATGCCCTTGGCGCCGGTCCAGTTCGGTTGGGATGCTCCAGTTTTCAGGAAGTCGGTACAGCTCACCTGGGCTAGTTCGACTTTGGACGTCGAGCGGCCGGTGTGGATCTACGAGACCGTGGACGACGGATTGACACCGCTCGAAGAACGGCCGCTCGTGATACTTCTCGACGGGCGTCACTGGGCCGAGGTCATGCCGGCAGGCGCCGCCTTCGATCGTGCGGTCCAGACCGGCAAACTGAAATCCTGCGTTCTGCTGGCCATCGATTCCGTTGACAATCAACGCCGTTCGCAGGAATTGCCGTGCAACCGCGACTACTGGAGTGCAGTCGTCGACGAACTGCTTCCGCAGGTGCGCGCCGTCACACCTTTCTCGTCTGATCGAACGCGAACGGTGGTCTCGGGGCAGAGCTTCGGCGGCCTGGCTTCGATGTTCGCAGCACTCGAATTCCCCGAACACTTCGCGCTGGTCGCCAGCGGGTCCGGTTCGTTCTGGTGGCCAACCGGCTTGAAGCGCGGGGAAGACGGCCCGCCGGGTGGAGACATAGCCGCACGCATCGAGCGCGACGGCGTACCGGACGGATTACGCGTTGTCCTCGAAGTAGGTAAGCACGAGTCCGACATGGTCGGGCACAGCGCAGCGGTCGCACAGGCGCTGGAGGCCGCAGGAGCGCAAGTGTCGTGTCGGATCTTCGACGGCGGCCACGACTGGTTGTGCTGGCGCAGTGTCCTTCTGGACTCCGTTGTCGAACTGATCGGCAGTCCGTGAGACAGACCACGCTCTAGGCCGGCTCGATGTCACCAAGCTTCCAAGTCCGATCGAAATACGGTTCGAGCGGTCCGTAGAAGCGGAAGTACGAGAACCAGTGCTGACCCGCAATGGTCTGAACCCAATTGGGTTCCTTCCCTACCGGAGCTGTAGGTCCGTAGTAAAGATCCACCGAACCGTCCTCGTTGACAACAAGATCGGGATCTCGCGAGCCACGGTCACCTCGGCCCTGCTCGTTGTCGACAAGGCAGCGTGTGTCGACCGAGTAGACCGTCGCGGACCAGAACAACTTTGCCGGGACATCGGCGGGTACGTGGAGTGTGTAACTCTTTGCTCCGTCCAACCAGTGGCCCTCGGCGTCGGCGTAGCTACCCAGATATGCCTGCCCAAGTCCGGGCGTCGTACTCTTCATCGCCTCGGAGAAGGTGACCGCCTCGTAGAACCACGACGCGCGTTCGTAGAACTCGTCGTAGTTGTCCCCTCGCTGAGCTGAGTTGTCCAGGACAATCGCCAAGTCCCACTGGCGATCCGGCCAGTAGCGCGAACCGGGGAAGCGTTTGACGAACGCATTCGCCTGGGCGAACACCTCCCCCACTTCGACGGCCCGTTGCAAGATCTTTCTCGCTCGATCATCCGGGGCGAATGGCTTGCCCTTCTCAATCCCCAGCTGCCGAAGCCACGCCATCGGGAAGCGGTCGCGCTCTTCGACAGGTTCGTCCTGCACGATGTCGTGCAGGAGTTCCCAGTATCGAAGGTCTCGCGGCTGAATTCCGCTCCAGGGCTTGCCGTCCGGTGAGACCAGACGCGTCGGAGTCGGATTCTCACGATCGGAGTACGGGTACACCCGGACGGCGTCGACCAACGCGTCCGAGCGCGCCGGGTCGGGATCGAGCGTGCGGAAGCCGAACATGATGTGCATCATCGGGGAGTGGACAACGGTGTAATCACCTGTGTCCTCGGCACTCTGGCCTGGGCCGACTACCAGGGTCTTGCCACCCTTGCCTGCATCGGGGCCCATCTCACCGAGCACCGCGAATTCTCGTTGCCAGAAATCTGCGATGCCCCCGGCGGTCGGCCCTGGCGGCAATTCGATCACCAACGGCCCCGTTGCACCGAGATCGAAAAAGTTCAAGATGTACGGAGTCGTCGCGTTGGCGGTGATCAGGCCTAGTCGGTCACGATATGAGCGGTAGACGACGATATCGGAGGCAGTTGCTCCGAAGATGTTGGTATGCACGTCCATCCACTGAGCCCAGGACACGATGGGTATGGCCCACAAGTACGCCTGCACTGCTGTTTGGAAGTCGAGCTCGTCGAAGACCGTTGCGATGGTTTCGCGAGCGGGAAGCTCTCCGTCCCTCGGGACAAGTCCGCAGGAATACGTCAGTTCGATGTCGGCCATACCCAGATGGTGCTGGGAGAAACCTCGGCGCGAATCACCCACACCGGGTGAACCTCTAGTTCAGTGCGCCTCGAATGACGGCAGCCGTGCTGTCGAGGATTGTCCGATTGGGCGTGCGAGGTAGGGCGCGCAGGCCGAAGCCGTCGCCGCGATTTCGCGGAATGACATGCAGATGAACATGGAAGACTTCCTGCCCCGCAACAGCTCCGTCGGAGAGGTGCAGATTCACTCCGTCGACGGGAAGAGATCCGGTACGCATCGCCGCGGCGATCTTCTGCGCGACGGCGAAGATCCTGGCACCGTCGTCGGGATCGAGCGTGGACAATCCACTGGCGTGGCGCTTCGGCACGACCAGGAGATGGCCGGATGTGAACGGCCGAATATCCATGAAGGCAAGGACATTCGCGTCGTCGTAGACGACGCTGGCCTCGGCCTCACCGGCGATGATGGAACAGAAGATGCAGTCCATGGTCTCCGGCCCCTGTGCGCCTTTTCGGTAGTGGTGACCACCGAAAAGGCGCACGGGGCGTAGCCCTTACAGAATCGGCGACGGCGCGTACGCCGCAGCTTCGGGGTTGGCGTCGACAAGTTTCTGCACCTCGGCGACAACGGCATCGACCTGAGCCGAAGCGGCACCGACAAAAGCAGCCTTGTCGGCCAGGGCCTCGTCGAGTGCAACGCGGTCGAGCGGCAAACGGTCGTCGGCGGCAAGGCGATCGAGCAGGTCGGGCTCCTTGCCCTCTTCACGCATCGCCAGCGCAACTGCGACGGCATTCTCCTTGATCGCCTCGTGTGCGGTCTCGCGTCCGACGCCGGCGCGGACGGCGGCCATGAGCACGCGCGTCGTGGCGAGGAACGGCAGATACCTGGTCAGTTCCTTCTCGATGACGGCCGGGTACGCGCCCATCTCGATCAGCACGGTCAGGAAGGTCTCGAACATGCCGTCGATCGCGAAGAACGCGTCCGGAAGCGCGACGCGGCGCACGACGGAGCAGAAGACGTCGCCCTCGTTCCACTGCGCACCCGCAAGCTCGGCTGCCATGGAGCCGTATCCGCGCAGGATCACCTGAAGTCCGTTGACTCGCTCGCACGAGCGGGTGTTCATCTTGTGCGGCATCGCCGAGCTGCCGACCTGGCCGGGCTGGAAGCCTTCGGTGACCAACTCGTGGCCGGCCATCAGGCGGATCGTGTGTGCAAACGACGACGGTCCCGCGCCGACCTGAACGAGCGCGGAGATGACGTCGTGGTCGAGGGAACGCGGGTACACCTGGCCGACGCTGGTCAACACGTGAGCGAATCCGAGGTGCTCCGCAACCTTCGCTTCGAGCTGCTCGAGTTTGGCCGCATCGCCGTCGAGGAGGTCGAGCATGTCCTGAGCGGTCCCCATCGGGCCCTTGATCCCACGAAGCGGGTACCGGTCGATCAGCTGGCGCAGACGCGTCAGTGCAACCAGCAGCTCGTCGGCGGCCGAAGCGAAACGCTTGCCCAAGGTAGTGGCCTGAGCTGCGACGTTGTGCGAGCGGCCGGCCATAACGATGGACGAGTACTCGGCAGCGCGCTCACCCAGACGGGCGGCGACGGCGATGCCGTGGCTGTAGACGTGTTCGAGAGAACGCACGATCTGCAGCTGCTCGACGTTCTCGGTGAGGTCGCGGCTGGTCATGCCCTTGTGGACCTGCTCGTGCCCGGCAAGTGCGTTGAATTCCTCGATGCGTGCCTTCACGTCGTGGCGGGTGACCCGCTCGCGGTCCGCGATGGACTCGAGGTCGACGTTGTCGATGACACGCTCGTAGTCGTCGATGGCGTCGGCCGGAATGTCGATGCCCAGCTCTGCCTGCGCACGCAACACCGCCACCCACAATTGACGCTCGAGCACGATCTTGTACTCGGGAGACCACAGAGCAACGAGCTCCGGGCTGGCGTAGCGGTTGGCAAGGACATTCGGGATGCGGCTCACGAGGCCTCAGTCTAACGGGGGCCAAGCAGTGCCGTTACCCCCGATAGAGACCGAGCTAGACCGGCGGCGCCATCACGTCGATCGATTCCAAGAGCATTCCCCTGGCCAACCCCCGTGGGTCCGGGTCGTACTCCCCCAGAGCCGTGATCATCGCACCGTCGACCATCGCGACAAGACGGCGCAATTGCCCCTCGGGAGCCGACCGGCCCGAGCGTCGAAGCGCATCGGTCAACAGGTCGTCGAGCTGGGCTCGTAGGCGCAACTGCACGTCACGAAGTGCGGGATGACGGGCACACGCGACGAATCGTTCGTAGCGCGAGATCAAACGCTCGCGGCTCTCCGGCCGCTTCTCTTCGTCTCCGAGCAGCAGCTCGACCAACAGTTCGACGGTTGATTCCGCGCCCCGCCGACGTTGGGTCACCGCAGCCACTCTGGCGCGCATCGCTTCCATGTCGGCGTTGCCGTTGAGCTCGACGGCACACGCGATCAGATCGTCGAGTGAGTCGAAGTAATAGGTCGTCGAAGCCAGTGGAAGGTCAGCTCTGGTTGCCACCGCTCGGTGACGAACGGCGTCGAACCCGCCCTCCAGCAAAAGTTCAGCAGCGGACGCCACCAGAGCTTGGCGACGTCGTTCGCCCTTGGGCGTAGCTGCAGAAGACACCACGACATCGTGCCAGCAGAGGGCACCTCCGCATGGCGAAACAGCTCGAAGACCCTGCTGTTTGTTACCCGAGCCACTTCTCGAGGCGGGCCAGTGCCTCCTGGATGTCTGCTGTCGCACCCGCGAACGAGAGTCTGACCATCCGGTTTCCGTGGACGGTGTCGAAATCGATTCCGGGTGCCAGCGCGACCCCGATATCTGTCAGCAACCGGGCACACCACGCGGCGGCGCCCTCGTCGCCACACAGATGGCCGATGTCCGCGTAGACGTAGAACGCACCGTCGGCGGGAGCCAACTCGGTGATGCCCAGTTTCGGCAACCCGGTCAACAACAGTTCACGATTGACGGCGTACCGCTGAACGTGCCCGTCCAACTCGACCTTCGCCTCGTCCGAGAATGCCTCGACGGCGGCGTACTGAGAGATCGCGGGCGGACACACGGTCATGTTCGACGCGAGTCTCTGCAGCGGGCGCCGAAGATAGGTCGGCACCAACATCCACCCGAGTCGCCAACCCGTCATCGAGAAGTACTTGGACACCGAGCCGATCACGACGGATTCGCGTGAGGTCTCCCAGGCGCTCGACGTGTGCTGATCGCCGTATCCGATGCCGTGGTAGATCTCGTCCGAGACCAGAAGAGTTCCGTGCTGCTCGCACCACGTCGCCAATGCAGCGAGCTCCTCGGGCGAGATCACCGTGCCCGTGGGATTTGCCGGGCTCGCGACGATCAGACCGGCAGGCGGCGACGGCAAAGCCTCGAGCATTTCCACTGTCGGCTGGTATCGAGTTGCCGGCCCGCAGTCGAGTTCGACGACGTTGCAGCCGAGAGCGGCAAGGGTATTGCGGTACGCGGGATATCCGGGTCGAGCAACCACCACGGTGTCGCCCTCGTCGAACGCGGCCAGGAAGAGCAAGGTGAACGCCCCGGACGAACCGGTCGTCACCACCACGTCTTCGGCGTCGACGGCGATTCCCGATCGCTCGCTGTGGTAGCGCGCAATAGCCTCGCGTAGCTGCAGGATCCCGAAAGTCTCGGTATACCCGAGTAGTTCGGTGCCCAGAATCTCTCGCGTCGCACGTAGCACCGGTGCCGGCGCGGGCGTCGACGGTTGACCTGCCGCCAAGGTCAGGACGTCACCATGTGTCCGCTGACGTTCGGTCGCGGCCTTCCATACATCCATGACATGGAAGGTCTGGATATCTGATCGACGAGATTCTGAGCGCACACTCCGACGGTAGTCGAACCGTGGTGCGGCAAGAAACGACGACCACCCATTGTGACGATCCGACAGATTCAGGCGCTCAGCATGAGTCGATTCAACGAGACCTGGGCCACGTCCCTCGCGCAACATTGATCAACGACTTCCTTCGATCAAAAGGTGCATCAGATGAAAGCTCGCTCAGTGCCCACTGCGGCTCTGGTCACGATCGGCGTTCTCACGGTTGCCTCGTGCGGAAGCACCTCTGATCCTGGCGGCAATTCTTCCGGCGACTACGCGAAGGACGGCAGTTTCACCACGATCGTGAACACCGATCCCGGCAACCTTCATCCCCTGATCACCAATCTGACTGCCACGCAGGCGATCAACAGCTATACGAACGACTCGTTGTTGGCCATCGACCCCAAAACCCGCGCAGCGGGCTCGTATCTGGCCGAAAAATGGAGCGAGAACGGAACTTCGCTGAACTTCACCCTCAAAAAGGGGATCACGTGTGAAGACGGCACGACCTTCACTGCCCAGACAGCGGCAAACAACATCAACTGGGTCGTCGACACGACCAACGGCTCGCCGTGGTTGGGAGCATCCGTACCCGAAACTGCGGTAGCAACCGCTGATGGTGACGAGCTCACGATCAAGACAACGGAACCCGCGCCCTTCCTCCTCGAGCGCATCGGCGCTCTCAAGATGGCGTGCCAGGCAGCCCTCGACGACCCTGCCAGTGTTCGAGGCAGCAGCAACGGAACCGGACTGTTCAAGATCACCGAAGTAGTGGCCAACGATCACGTCACGCTCGAACGCCGCGACGGATACAACTGGGGGCCGAACGGCGAAACCACGTCGGACACGCTCGGAGTGCCCAAGACGGTCACGATCAAGGTCGTGACCGACGCCGCGACGACGGCGAATCTCGTCCTCACCGGAACGGTCAACGCGGCCCCGGTTGCCGGCGCGGATATCGAACGTGTGGAAGCTTCAGGCCTCGAGTCGATGACGTCCAACACCCTGAGCGGACAGTTCATCTTCAACCACAATGCGGCTCTCCCCACCAAGGACGAAGCCGTACGCACCGCACTCGTGCAAGCGATCGATCTCGACGATTACACGGACATCAACACCGGTGGCAAAGGCTCACGAGCTACGGCACTGGCAGTAGTCGATCCGCGGGCGTGTGACTTCGACAGCGTCACCGGTGTAGTTCCGAAGTTCGACATGGCCGCTGCGAAAAAGACTCTTGCGGACGCCGGTTGGAAACCCGGATCCGACGGTGTCCTGACCAAGGACGGTCAAGCGCTGCAATTGACGGTCATCTTTGCCAACTACCGCGACACCACCTCTGCAGCAGCAGAATACGCGATGAAGCAGTGGCAGGAGCTCGGCGCGAAGGTAGAGCTTCGTGGTGGTGACAACAACTTCATCATTTCCAACACATTCGCAGCGAAAGACCTGACGTCATGGTCGATCTCGATCGGACTGACCGTCCAGAGCGATACCCCCAGCATCTTCGTTCCGTACTTCGCCGGCCCCACCCCACCGTCGGGTGTCAACTTCGCATCGATCGACAATCAAAAGTACGCCGAACTGGCGGCGAAGGCCTCGGTTCTGCCCGGGCAGGAATCCTGCTCGGTGTGGAAGGAAGCGGAACAAGCACTGTTCACCTCGTCCGACGTCATTCCGGTGTCCACGTCGCCGAACTTCATGTTCTTCAACGGCGCAACGGCCCTGTATGCACCAGTTGGCGGCACCCTGGCCGGCCCTGGCGTTCGCGTTCTGAAATAAGCCGGAAGACAAAGCTTTACGTCTGCATCTATTTCTCCGATTCGAAGGATCTACATGACTGACCGTCCATTTGTTCTCGACGACCTCCACCGTGTGGTCACACCCACTGAGACCTCAATCTCTCCCGACGGCACCGTGGTCGTCTTCGTTCGCTCGGAAATTGTTGCTGGAAAGGCAACTACATCGCTCTGGGCGGTGTCCCGCGATTCCCAGGCTCGCCGCCTCACCGCAGGGCCCGCCGATTCTGCCCCTCGGTTCTCTCCGGACGGAACCTCGATTGCCTTCCTGCGTAAGGTCGGCGACTCCGCGCAGCTGCACCTGATCCCGCTCGCCGGTGGCGAGGCCGAAACTCTCACCACATCAGCATCACTCCCCCTCGGCGCCGGTGCAGCAGCCTGGAGCCCGGACGGAAATGCCATCGCGTTCGCCGCTGTGGTCTCACGCTCGGACTCCGCCGATCCGAATGCTCCCATCGTCACCGACCGACTCGGATACAAGGTGGACGGTGCCGGTTGGCTCGGCACCTTCCGTCGCCACCTTCACACTGTCGATCTGGAGACGAAGGCAGTTCGACGGCTCACCGACGGTGATTGGAATGCCGACGTTCCGTCCTGGTCGCCCGACGGCACGGCCCTTGCCTTCACCGCGAATCTCGAACCGGACAGCGATCTGAACCTCACGTTCAGCGCTTACCGCATCCTCGTCGACGATCTGTCGGTTCCCCCGCAGCGACTCGGTCATGCCACCGGAGTGCAGGGCTCCACACTGTGGCATCCGCAGGGAGATTCGGTCGTCGCCATCGGCACTCCCGAGGTCCGTGTCGGAACTGCAGACCTGATCCGGCTGTCCGTCCCCGGCCCAACCGAGACACCGGTCGACGTCACCCTCACAGCTCATCTCGATCGCAACGTGATGCCCGGTGCACCCGGTTACCCCGGCGGCACACCGGCACTGTCGAATACTCGCGACGAAATCGTGTTCTGCCTACGCGATCGTGGATGGACGCATCTGTACGCGGCCGACATCGAAACCGGCACCTCTCGATCCCTCGTCGCCAATCCCAACGAGGTCGTCTCGGCGCTCTCCGTTGCCCGTGACGCCCGCGTCGCCTCCGTCATCGTCACCACGCAGCAGTCCTTCGGCGAGGTCGCACTCGTCGATCTCGACAGCGGCGCGGTCACCACGCTGACGAAATTCACCGCAGAAGCACTCCCCGAGGTGACACTGTTTGCCGCCGAGGAACGCGAGTTCACCATCTCCGACGGCCGCACCGTGCATGGTTGGTTGCTGTCCGCTCCCGAAACCAGTGGCGCTGCACCTCTTCTGCTCGACATTCACGGCGGACCGCACAACGCGTGGACCGGCGTTGCAGATACCTATCACCCCGCCCACCAGGTTCTCGCCGCCCAGGGTTGGCGCATCCTGACCCTCAATCCACGTGGGTCGGACGGGTACGGCGCAGACTTCATGTACGCCGTCAACGGCGCCTGGGGTACCTCCGACCAAGCCGACTTCCTCGAGCCGATCGACGCGCTTGTCGCCGAGGGACTTGTCGACGGGGACCGTCTGGCGATCACCGGGTACAGCTACGGCGGATACAGTACGTGTCACCTGACGTCCGCGACGGATCGTTTTGCCGCTGCAGTTGCCGGCGGGCTGATCTGCGATTTCAACGCCATGGCCGGAGTCTGCGATTTCGGTCCGCACCTCGCGTCACTCGCCACCGGCACGACTGTTCCCGAGAACTCCGCGGGGCTGCTGGCAGCCTCACCGCTCGCCGCCGTGAAGAATGTGGTGACCCCGACGCTGATCCTGCACGGAAAGTCGGACGAGCGGTGCCCGCTGGGTCAGGCCGAGGCCTGGTTCGCCGCACTGCGCCAGCAGCATGTACCCACCCGACTGGTGGCGTATCCCGGTGCAAGCCACGGGTTCCTCGTCAACGGCTCGATCTCGCACCGAATCGACTACAGCACGCGGCTCATCGAGTGGGTGAAGCGATACACCTCCGCGAAGCTGCCCAAGACCGGCCTGGCCAATGCATCTGCCGGCGCCGACGCGTGGAAGCGCTCACTGGACGTACTGTGTGAGCGTTACGGCGTCACCGGTGCTCAATTCGGTATTCTCACACTCGATTCCAGCGGCAAGGAAATCACCCGTACGACGGTGGCTTCCGGCGTGATCAACGCAGACACCGGGGTCGAGGTATCCACCGACTCCCTGTTCCAGATCGGATCCATCACCAAGGTATGGACCGCGATGCTGGTCATGCAGCTTGTCGACGAAGGCTTGCTCGACCTGGACGCGACCGTCCGGTCGATCCTGCCCGATTTCGCACTGCAGGACGAGGAAACAGCTGCCCGCATCACGGTTCGCGCACTTCTGAACCATCGCAACGGAATCGACGGTGACCTGTTCATCGACAAGGGTCGCGGCGACGACGTCGTCGAACGCTACGTCGAGGGCCTGCGTGACTTCCGTCAGGTTCATCCACTCGAGGACGGCTTCGCGTACTCGAACTCCGCGTACGTCCTTGCAGCTCGTATCGTCGAGGTTCTTCGCGGCGGCATCTGGGACGACATCCTCAAGGAGCGGATCATCGATCCGCTCGGCCTCGCGCACACACTCACGTTGACCGGGGATACACCGAGATACTCTGTGGCAGCGGGTCATACGGGGAACTCCGTCGTGATGCCCGTCTGGCCGATCACCCGCTCGATGGGGCCCGCCGGCTGCATCACTGCCAGCATCGGAGATCTACTCACGTTCGCGGAACTCGGTCTTCTCGAAGGACAGAGCGTCGACGGCGTACGGATAGTGTCGGAAAAATCGGCCGCCGCGATGCGCACACCCGAAATCGACATCAGCGAACTGTTCCCGGACAAGTCGGGTTGGGGCTTGGGCTGGTTCCACGAAACCTGGTCGGGCGAAGAGATTTTCGGGCACGACGGCAGCACCATCGGGCAGCACGCATATCTGCGTATCTTCCCCCGCCACAATGTCGCGATCGCACTGCTGACCAGCGGCGGCAAGGCCGACGGCCTCTACCGTGATCTCTTCACCGAAGCCGCGGCCGCGTTGGTCGGACTCGAACCTCCGCAAGCCCTCGCCCCGAACCCCGCGAGTGTGGAGTCGATTCCGGATTCGGTTCTGGGAAAGTACAGCTCGGGCGGAATAGCAATCGAGTTCCGTCGTGGAGAGTCCGCTGACGAGGCCGTGATCACCGTCATCGGCGACGTAATCCCGAATCCCGAGGAAGACGAAACAGCTCCGAAGAAGCCTGCAACGGTAGCCACTCTCGTACCGTCGCAGATCCCGGGGACCTGGACCACCCGTCAACCCGGGGCCGCCGGTTGGACGACGGTACGGCCGCACCGAGACGGAGTGTACGTCGGATTCCGCTTCCTACCACGGGTTAACGCGTGACGATGACCGATACACATACGATGACGGAAACACAAAACGCCGAAACACAGAACGCCAGCGAACTCGAGGAATCAAAGATGCAAGAACAGCTTCAAGAACTCGTCGATCAGTGGAGGGTCGAGGCGAACATCCCCGGCGTCTCGGTCGGCATCGTTCACGGCGACAACGACATCGTCGTCACCAGTGGCATCGAGAGCGTCGAAACCCAACTCCCGGTCACCGACAAGACGATGTTCATGATCGGCTCCACCACAAAGGTGTTCGCCGCAACAGCCGCGATGGCACTCGTCGAGGACGGCCTACTCGATCTCGACACCCCGTTGGTCGAGTACGTCCCCGAACTGACCTTCGCCGACGAAACAGCCACGCGCACAGTCACGATGCGTCACCTCCTCACCCACACCGGCGGATTCACCGGCGACGCGGGCCTCTCGGCAGGCTGGGGCGAAGACGCCCTGGGACGCTCGGTTTCACGGCTGAACGAACTGCGACAAGAATTTCCCGTCGGAGAAGTCTTCTCCTACAGCAACTCCGGATTCGTTCTCGCCGGACATGTCGTGGCCAAGATCAGCGGACTGACCTTCGAAGAGCTGGTCAAGCAGCGCGTGCTCGACCCCCTCGACATGAAGAACTCGGCCTTCCTGCCCTGGGACGTGATGACCCACCGGTTCGCACTCGGTCACTACATCCGCGACGGTGTGCCGTTCGTGTCCAACGAAACCGGGCTGGACCGCGGCATGATCCCTTGCGGCGGAATGTGGTCCTCGGTGCGAGACCAACTCGTCTGGGCACGTTACGCACTGTCTGGCGAACACCCCGGCGAAGGACAACCGCTCGACGAGTCCACCCGGTTGTTGATGCAGAAGCCGCAGCGTCCCGCCGCGATGATGTTCGAAGAAGTCGGCCTGGGATGGCTGTTGACTCGATACGGAACCACACAGGTAGTGCGGCACGGCGGAAACGTGAGCAACCTCCAGGTCTCCGAGTTCATGACAGTGCCCGAGAAGAACTTCGCCGTCACCGTGCTGACCAACGCCCTCGGCGGCGGAATCGGCAAGAAGATCGTCGACTGGTGCATGGCCAACCTCACTGAACTACCCACGCCGGCATCCCTCGACGTGGTCGAGCCCGAACCCGCTGCCGTCGACGCAGTCCTGGGCAAGTATCAGGCCGGCTCACTGACGATGACCGTCGCCCCCGGTGACGAGGGAATCGGCATCCGGATGGGCAGCGCGCAGGATCTCGGTGAATACGAGGACATCGTCTGGCCGCCGGCAATCCCGATCGCCTTCCTCAACGACCGTGACTTCGCTGCGCGCGCCGACACCACCCGGGCGTTGGGACGCTTCGTCACCGACGACACCGGTCGCGCCGTGATGCTCGAATTCGGCGGCCGCACCGCCAAGCGAGTGGCTTGATCCTCTAGACGGGTGACGCGGTCCGAACAAGTGCGATCGAACTCGCCGATCTCACCGGACCGCGTCACCCGTTTTTGCGTCTGCGGGCTGCCGTTCATTGCTCGGTTCTGGCAGAACATCGACTTTGGTGCCAGTGAGAAAGGCGACCAGCGCGACGATCACGATCGTGAAGACAATGCTCACCACCGTCGGCCCGAATCCCAAGCCGCCCTCATCTCGGTCTTGGGTCAACAGGTCACCGATGGACGCTCCCAATGGACGAGTGACAACATAAGCGATCCAAAATGCAAGTACAGCATTGAGTTTCAGGCCGAAGTGCGCGGCGGCCACTACGGCGATCACGACGCCGAACAACACAGCAGACTTCGCATACCCCAGGTCCACCTGTTCGGCAATCAAGTCTCCTGCCGCCGTTCCCAGTGAAAATGTGAACAGGATGGCGAACCAGTAGAACGCTTCGCGCTTCGGCGTGCGAATACTGTGGATGGACAACGTCCGTTCACTGGCAAACCAGATCCCGAACGTAGCGGCCAGGGCAACCGCAAAGACTCCCGTACTCACTTCGAGCGGTACACCGAGATCGTCGGTCAGAATGTCGGTGATGAGCGTTCCGACTACGCTGATCAGAACTACCACCAGCCAATAAATCCACGGTACATACTGTTTCCGCGTGAACTGGATGATCAGCGCGACGACCAAGAACACCGAAGTCAACGCAGCGGTGCCGATCAGTCCGATACCTAGATCCGCGTCGAGTGAATCCGCGGCAGTCTCCCCCACCGTCGTGCCCAGAATCTTGATCAGCCAGAAGTACAGTGTGACCTCTGGGACCTTGCTCGCCATTTCACGCGTGAACGCCATGTCGGCCAGCGTGGCACCTGGTTGTTGAAGGGAAGCTGAGAACGTTCGCCGCGATTGCGCCGGAGAGTACAGACTGGACGTCATGGAGCATCTTGCCTCGTCGATTCTGCACCCGTCCCGGTGGAGCGTGCGCGCGCGGTCGACCGTGGCTTCGACACTCGTGATCGCCTTCTGCCTGGTGATCGCCGGGCTTGCACTGGTTTTCGTGCTGGCAAACTCCCTGCATCTGTCCGCGCTGAACAGCTCCGACGCTCGCGCCACGCAATTGGTCCAGCAGCTCAACGGAAAAAACCCGGCCGATCTCGACCCTTCGCTTCTGTCCACAGACAGTCAGATCGGAATCGTGCAGATCGTCGACGCCGATCACCGAATAGTCGCCCAATCACCTGGAACCGACAGCGACCTCCTGTCCGAACGTTTTCTCGGCCCTGACGAGTCGGACGCTCTCGGAAGGGTCAAGAAGTCCGACGACGAGGACTACTGGCTGATCGGGCGAGGCGCTCAGACGGCGACCGGACCAGTCACCGTCTTCGTCGGCGCCGACCGCGAACCGGTTGAAACCGTGGTGACGACCGTTGCCGTTCTGCTGGCCATCGTCGGACCTCTGGTCCTGGGGCTGGCAGCGTTTGCCACCTACCGCCTCGTCGGTTCGGCCCTCGCTCCCGTCGAACGCATCCGCGCTCGGGTAGCATCGATTTCGAGTGGGCGTCAAGGTGAACGAGTGCCTGTCCCGTCAGGGAACGACGAGATAGCCCGACTGGCAACAACAATGAACGACATGCTGGCGCGCCTCGACGAAGGTGCGCTGGCCCAGCAACGATTTGTCAGCGATGCCTCACACGAGTTACGCAGTCCGCTGTCCACGATCACGACGGCCCTCGAACTGGCACACCGACGCCCGGATCTCCTCGACAACGCGCTGATCGAAGACGCACTACTTCCCGAGGCGCGCCGGATGCGGCAGTTGATCGAAGACCTGTTGATTCTCGCGCGCTCTGACGAAAGCGAACTCGAAAAGTTCGGCATCGTCGTCGACGTCGACCTCGATGACATCTTGTTCGCCGAGCAGAAAAGGATCGACGGTATCTCCGCAGTTACGGTCGCCGCTGCCGTGGCTCCGGTTCGGGTCTCCGGAGACCCGAGAGCATTGACGCGGATGGTGCGAAACCTCGTGGACAATGCAGTGCGGCATGCGGAGACCCTCGTGTATCTCGAGTGCTCCGAAGCCGGAAACGAAGCCCACATAGTGATCGAGGACGACGGGCCCGGAATCCCTGCAGCAGAACGCGAACGAATCTTCGGACGCTTCGTCCGCCTGGACCAGCCGCGGTCGAGGCAGGGAGGCGGGTCCGGACTTGGACTCGCCATCGCGTCGGAAATAGTTGCGGCGCACCACGGAACCATTTCCGTCAGCGAGAGGGCGGGCGGTGGAAGTCGATTCGAGGTGACGATTCCGGTACCGAACGACTGACGATCAGGCAGTGCCGACAAAGCGGTACCCGACGCCTCGGACCGTTTCGATGCTCTGAGTTCCGAACGGGAGGTCGAGCTTCTTACGAAGGTAACCGATATACACCTCGACGATGTTCTCGTCACCTTCGTAGTTGGTGTCCCAGACAGAGCGAACGATCTCGGTCTTCGTGACCACCACACCATTGTTGCGCATCAAGAATTCGAGAACGCTGTACTCCCTTGGCGTCAGGGTCAATTCGATTCCCGCTCTGCTCACCTGATGTTTGGCCGGGTCGAGGGACAGGTCTCCAACGGAGAGTATCGCCGGACGTTGTGGAGCGCCGCGACGCACCAGTGCGCGCAGCCGAGCGAGAAGCACGACAAACGAGAATGGCTTGACCAGGTAGTCGTCGGCGCCGAGATCGAATGCATCAGCCAGGTCGTATTCGCCGTCCTTTGCCGAGAGCATGAGGATCGGCGTCCAGATCTCCCGGGCGCGTAGATCCCGCACGATGTCGTACCCGTGTTTGCCCGGCAACATGATGTCGAGAACGATCACGTCGAATTCGTCACTGCACGCAGTCGCGAATCCGTCGTCACCGTTGAGTTCGACGGCGGTCACGAATCCCTCGGCCACCAATCCCCGCCGGATCGTCTCGGCCAGGCGCACTTCGTCTTCGACCACCAGTACTCGCACCACCGGCCCCGTTTCGTCGCCACGCAGTTGTTCGGATGCACCCAGTAGAGCAGACGGTAGACCCAGAGCCGAGTTCCGTTCAGCGTTTCTTCAGCTTCGGCTCGTCACACTGCATTCATGCCTGCAACTGTGTCGACCGTGCGAAACGTGGTCACCGAAGTCCTGACCGAGAGCACCACCGCAGAGATCGCGGTCGCCGCAATCGTGGTGGCCGCAGCTCTGTTCGCGTTCGGTTCGATCTACCGAGCTTCCGGCGTTCGGTCTACAGCCCTTCGCACGTGCGGACTCGTGCTTGCACTGGTGACGCTGTCGATCCAGGTGTATGGAAGCGGGTGGTTGACGAGCTTCGACGGGCCGGTGACCGACTGGATGGTCGATCATCGGAGCGGCGCCCTGAACCAGATCGCGGTCGCCGTCACAGATCTCGGTAGCCCGGTCGCCACCGCGCTACTCGGGATCACCTGCGGAGTGCTCATCTCATGGCGTGCGCGTTCGGTCGTTCCGGGCTTGATCGTGATCGGAACCGTTGGCGGGGCGGCGGTCGCCAGCACGGTAATCAAAGCGCTCGTCGGTCGCGAACGTCCGCCGACCAACATCCAGGTTCTTCTCGAGACCGGCCACTCGTTCCCCTCCGGTCACGTGACGGGCACAGCAGCGCTGTTCGGCATTGCCGTTCTCGTTGTGAGCGTCGACCGAACACCGGCCGTCAAACGCCTTCTGATGCTCCTCGCCGTGACGGTCACCGTCGTCGTCGCGCTGACTCGCCTCTACTTGGGTGCGCACTGGCTCACCGACGTCATCGCCGGAGCCATTCTCGCGACGCTTGCAGTCACGGTGGGTGGAGCCCTCTTCCGATTCGTCGGCACTCACAACCAAGCTGAATCGACTACTGCTGCAATGCGCTCTGCAGAACCTTCAGCACTTCACGAGCCGCAGTCGGCCCGGTATTGAGGTAAAAGACGTCATCGTCAACAGCGACGGCGTGGTTGGCGACCACACCACGTAACTGCGCCCACAACGGCGCGTTCGTCAATGTCGCCGGGTCCCCGCCCTGCACGCCGTAGAAGATCCAGTCGGCGTCCGCCACGTTCAACTCTTCTTCACTGATGTCTCGGGAAGTGTCGTCGAACTGCTGCGACTGCGGACGGGTCAAGCCGGCATCCTCGGCGATACTGCCGGTGAACGAAGGAATACCGAAGATGCGCAGACGATTTCCGTTCTGGCGCGTGAACGACACCGTCGGCGGCGACGAGAGGGAAGCACCGAGGGCCGCGGCATCGGTATTGAAGGTATCCAGCAGTACCGTCGCCTGCTGCGTCTTACCTACCCCGTCGGCAACCAGCAGGAAGTCCTGCTTCCAGTAGACGCCGGTTCCCTGTGTTGCCACCGTGGGTGCGATGGCAGAAAGCTGGTCGTACAGCGAATCAGCGTCCTTTCCTGCAACATTCATCAAGATCAGGTCAGGATCGAGCGTGACGATCGCTTCGAAATTCGGTGTGAAGCGTCCACCTGCGTCAACGACATCACTTAGCTGAGTACGGAATTCGGGGTATGCAGACAACAAGTACGGAGGCACCAGGTCCGCACCGTCACCACGCGTCGAACCTGCGGGCACGACACCGAGCGACAGGAGAGCATCTGCTTGCCCGGTCGAGATGACGACAACCTTTTCGGGCTGCGATTCGATCGTGGTGTCCCCTTTGAAGTGTGAGACGGTACGAGGGAACTCGCCGTCCGACTTTCCGCTCCCCATTCCAACCAGGACTTCTCGCGGAGCGACAAACGCAGAGTCCGCCGGAGCCGACGCACTGATCTCGGCATCTGTGGGCGACGCGTCCTCGCTCGAGCAGCCACTGAGAGCTGCCACCAATGTCAGTGCGCCGATCAGCATTACACTGCGTGACTTCTTTCGAAAATTCATGATCGTGTCCCGTACGTCGTGAAGCATGACAGCTTCATCTTCCGTCATGGTTAGGTGACCCTACCCTTTGAAGAACTGTAAACTATATCTGTGTCAGATACAGTTCCAGGGCGTGGATCACACGAGGTCGATCGCTACTCCGATCGCGTGCCCACCGCGGAAGAAGCATCGAGATCACTCATCGCTGCGGCGTTCGAATTGCGTCGAGCGCTGCGGGAATACATGGATACGTCGGGTACCGACGCGACTCTGCCAGAGGCACAATCCGAAGTACTTCACGATGTCGCACACCATCCGGGCACTCGCATCGGGGCCGTGGCCGATCGCCTCTCCAGACGCCCGAACACCGTCAGCACGCTGGTGCGCACACTCTCCGACAAAGACCTGATCGAACGGCGACCCGATCCCACGGACGGCCGAGTGAGCACACTTTTCGTGAAGGACGAGCGAAGCGCACGACGGGACCGTCGATCCGAACTACGCATCGGTGTCCTCGCCGAAGAATTGGCGTCCCTCGACGAGGGCGACCTCGACACATTGACCACTGCCGTCGGTATCCTCGACCGAGTCAATCGATCATTGCGAGATCACGCACCGCGGTGACACTCCGGGACATACAGAAGCGGTGCGGTGCAGCACCTGCCGCACCGCACCGCACCTGCTGACGAGTTACCGCCCTAGTTCATGTCGTTCGCAATGATGTTCTCGATATTCCGTTCGGCCAGAGCGGTGATGGTGACGAACGGATTGACTCCCACATTGCCCGGTACGAGGGATCCGTCCATGACGTACAGACCCGGGTACTCCGGCAGACGACCGTAGCCGTCGGTCGCCTTGCCGAGCACACAACCGCCGAGGGGGTGGTACGTCAACTGATCGCCCCACGTCTGCGTCGGGCCGAAGAGGTCGGTCCGGTAGATCGTGCCTTCCTTCTTGTTGATCTTGTCGAAGAGCTTCTTCGCCATGTCGATCGACGGCTGGTTCTGCGAGCGCTGCCAGTTCAATCCGACTTTGCCTGTTGCCGAGTTGAATTGGAACTGAGCACGTTGCGGATTCTTGGCAATCGCCAAGTACAGGCTGACCCACAGTTCGGTACCGGCCGGGAAGGGTGCGATTTCCGCAAAGACGGGAGCGGATGTGTCGGCCCAGTTGTCGATACCCATCACGGGGATCGCGGACTGCTTCGCACCGGTGGCGTCCCACATGTGATTGGCGCGGCCCACCATCACGTTGCCGTTGTGACCCCATTCCTGTCCAACTGCACCCGGCAAATTCGCCAGCTGCCCTTGCGCTTTCATCGCGACCAGGAGCTTGCTGGTCCCGATACTGCCGGCCGCGAAGAAGACCTTGTCCGCCGTCACTGTCTTGGTGCCGACGGTATTGCCCTGCTCGTTGATCTGGTTCATCACCACTTGATAGCCACCGCCGGTCGCGGCCGGGGCAACCGAGGTCACGACGTGCAGAGCTGAAATGGTGAGCTTGCCGGTGGCGGATGCCGCAGCGAGGTACGTCTTGTCCAGAGATTTCTTTCCGGCATTGTTGCCGTAGATGACCTCACTGACCAGAGCAGACTTGGTGACCTGGCCGGCAGCTTCCTGCTTCATGTAGTTGAAGTCGTAGACATTCGGCACGAACGTTGTTGTGTAACCGGATCTCTCAGCGGTCTTTCGCCCCGTCCGCGCGAACTTGTAGTACTCGGTCGATTCGAACCAGGCCGGGTCGATGTTGTTGACTCCGAGCGCAGCGTTCGCGCGCGGGAAATACGTCGAGTACATCTCGTTGGAATCGACACCGGGCAGGATCTCTTCGAAGTAGTTACGCTTGGGTGTGACGGCCATACCGCCGTTGACCAGCGACCCACCGCCGACCCCTCGGCCCTGGTAGACCTTGATCCCGCCGAAGTCCTCGGCGTCGAGAACACCGACGTAGCGGCTGATGTTCTTGTCCACCGAGCCGCCGGAGAAGTGTGAAACCGGTTGAACTGTACGGTCTCTGAGCCAGAAGGACCGACCGTCGGGCGAGAGCATCGGGCAGAAGATCTTGCCGTCGGACCCTGGTGTGGTCCACGACTTCCCCATCTCGACCATGTGCGTGTCGATACCGGCCTGTGTCAGGCGAAGTGCCGCAACGGCACCGCCGTATCCACTGCCGATCACGAGCGCGGGGACACGGTCACCGTCGTTCAATGCTCGTCTGGGCGCAGCGGCCGCCGTGGTCCACGAGGACGAGAGTGCGGCGGCCCCCACAGCTAATCCTGTTGCTGCCAAGAAGTTTCTACGCGAGAGCGTGGAATTGGTACGTGCGTGCCGTTCGTTGGATCCAGCGCGAATGCTCAAGTGTGCCCTTCTCTTTCCGTGACCCCCGCGCTGAGATATACCGGGAGAAACCGAACGAGAAGTCCATACTCGTGGGTAACTTCGAGGAACCGTTGATTTTCCATGAAAAGGGCCGATGAACAGAAAGTTCACCGGCCCTCCGAAAGAACGAGTCAGGGAATTGAGATGCGACCTTCGACGGCGCCGAGCCCGATGTCCTTGCGGAAATGACCGCCGGGAAGCTTGACGTCGGCGATCTTTGCGTAGGCGTCGTCGCGAGCTTCGGTCAGATCCTTGCCCACTCCGACAACACTCAGCACACGCCCGCCGGCCGAGACGACGGCACCGTCTTCACGCTTCTTGGTACCGGCGTGCAGGACTCCGTCGGCGTCGGCTCCGGTGATCACGTCGCCGGTGCGTGGGGTTGACGGGTAGTTCTCCGCGGCAATCACGACCGTGACAGCGGAACCGTCGCGCCACTGCAACGGACCGACCGAATCGAGTGTTCCGGTCGAGGCCGCATTGAGTAGACCGCCCAGCGGCGTTTCGAGGAGAGCAAGCACGGCCTGAGTTTCGGGGTCACCGAACCGGCAGTTGAATTCGACGACGGCCGGGCCGTCGACACCGATCGCCAGACCGGCGTAGAGAAGGCCGGAGAAACTGCTACCGCGCGCGACCAACTCGGCAGCGACAGGCTTGACGACGTCGTCGACGATCTGCATGACCATCTCGTCGGGCAGCCACGGCAATGGGGTGTACGCGCCCATGCCGCCGGTGTTGGGTCCGGAGTCTCCGTCGCCTACTCGCTTGTGGTCCTGAGCCGGGAGCAGCGGGATCACGGTGTCGCCGTCGACGAGGCAGAAGAGCGAAACTTCCGGACCGTCGAGGAAGGACTCGAGGAGAACCGGGTGTCCGGTCTCGAGCAGTTCTGCGGCATGATCGCGCGCGGCGAGACGATCCGTCGTGACGACTACGCCCTTACCCGCGGCCAGTCCGTCGTCCTTGACCACCCAGTTGGGACCGAAGCGGTCGAGTGCTTCGTCGAGCTTGGCCGGATTGTCGACGATCTCGCTGTGAGCGGTCTTGACGCCGGCGACAGCCATCACGTCCTTGGCGAAAGCCTTCGATCCCTCGATGCGGGCGGCGTCGGCCGAAGGCCCGAAGCAGGCGATACCTGCTGCGCGCACCGCGTCTGCGACACCGAGGACCAGCGGAACCTCGGGTCCGATGACGACGAGGTCGGCTTCGACCTTCTGGGCCAGCGCGGTAACCGCGTCACCCGAAGCGACGTCGATGGGGTGCTGCTCGGCGATTTTTGCGATCCCGGCATTGCCAGGCGCGCAGATCAGGGCCGTGACACCTGGATCGCGAGCAAGAGAGAGAAGGAGGGCATGTTCACGGGCTCCGGAGCCGATTACTAGTACGCGCACGGTGAACAGACTACGGCCTGCGATAACAGGGCTCTCGGAGTGCCACTGGCGGGGCCAAGGTCCCAGCGTTCGGCCTTTGTGCGAAATATCCGTTTCGAGATGAGATCATATGAATACCTGAATAGGTGAACAGATGTTTTCGTACACCTGTCCACCAAGGAAAGGACACCCGTGAAACTCCACAAACCAGGCGTTCTGACGCTCACCGCAACCGCCGCAATCGGCGCACTTCTGATCACGTCGTGCAGTAGCCCGACTGGCACCGACTCCTCGGGCAACAACGACGGCCTGGTCTTGGCCGACGGCTACGAGCTGGGCGGCTACAACCCGGTCGCAGGCTTCGGCGCTGCCGGTGAGGCCAAGATGTACGACGGCCTCGTCCGGCTCACCGGAGGGACCGGCATGCCGGGATTCGAGCCGTCTCTGGCCGCGGAGATGCCCACTGCCAATGCCGACGCGACAGTCTGGACGGTCAAGCTACGTGACGGCGTCACCTTCTCCGACGGGTCGACCTTCGACGCCGACGACGTGGTTGCCACGTACAAGGCGATCCTCGATCCGGCTTCCGCCTCCGAAGCGCGGTCGTCGTACGACATGATCAGCGACGTCGTGGCCGTCGACGACAGCACAGTCGAGTTTCGTCTCGCCTACTCGTATGCGCCCCTGCTGACGAAGATGCTGATCGGCATGGTCCCGTCGGAATCCCTCGCGACACCCGGACTGGCCGCCGAATCGCCGTTGAACACCGCACCTGTCGGTACGGGTCCGTACACACTCGTCGATCTCTCACCGGATCGAGCGGTCTTCGAGGCGAACGAGAACTACTGGGACGGTGCACCGGAGATCAAGAAGCTCACTCTCCTCTACGTTCCGGACGACAACACCCGCGCCCAACGTATGGTATCCGGCGAGATCGACGGAACCAATCTCCCTCCACTGCTTGCCAATACGTTCTCGGGCAAAGACAACATGTCGGTGACTGCCCATCAGTCAGCGGACTGGCGCGGTCTCTCACTTCCGACGAACAATCCCGTGGCAGGCGACAAAGCCGTACGGATGGCGCTCAACCTCGCCGCCGATCGCCAGTCGATGATCGACAACGTCCTGGGCGGACACGGCCGCGTCGCCGCCACCCCGATCCCCGAGGTCTACGGCGATTCGTACAACCCGAACGCAACCTTCGCCTACGACCCGGCCGAGGCCGAGCGAATTCTCACCGAAGCGGGCTGGATCGAAGGTTCCGACGGAATCCGTTCGAAAGACGGTCAGCGGGCGCAGTTCACGATCATGTACAACTCCGTCGACACCGTTCGACGTGATCTCGCTCAGGCATTTGCCTCCGATGCTCTCGCTGTCGGCATCGAGGTGGATCTCGAAGCGCTCTCCTGGGACCGCATAGACCCTCGAATCAACCAGGATTCGACGCTTCTCGGTGGTGGAGACGAACCTTTCGATCCAGACACGCAGGCGTACGACGCGCTGAACTCGAAGTACATAGCGCCCGGGGTCGGCAGCATCTACGACAACGCCAGCGACTACTCCAATCCAGCAGTCGACGCAGGCTTGGAAGTAGGACGCCGCAGCCTGGATCAGGCAACGCGTGACGCCGCGTATCGCGACGTGCAGCAGGCGTACGTCGAGGATCCCGGATTTGTCATCCTCGTATTCCTCGACCATACGTACGTTTCGAAGGATTCCGACTGGCAGATGTCCGGACCTGTACTCGAGCCACACTCACACGGTGTGACCTGGGGCCCGTGGTGGTCACTGCAGACGTGGGCCAGAGGGCAATGACAGCGGTCGACGTTCGGGTAGACGCGAGGCAATCGCTCGACCACCGTGGCAACTCCCGCCGAAAGGCCATCCTCACGATGGTCGGTCGGCGGGCGTTGTTCATCGTGCCGGTGATCGCCGTGGTGTCCGCGGGACTCTTTGCCGCCGCCGCGATCTCACCGTTCGATCCACTTGTCGGCTACCTGGGCACGCGATACATGACGACCAGCGACGCGGACAAAGCGTTGATCGCCGATCAGATGGGTTTCGACAACCCCTGGTACAGCACGTACTGGAATTGGCTCCAGGGCGTGTTCACCGGTGATCTCGGGATCTCCAGATCGTTCAATCAGCCTGTTTCCCAAGTTATCTCCGAGCGTCTGCCATGGACCCTGCTGCTGGTCGGTATCTCACTCCTCATCGCGATTCTCGCCTCGCTGACACTCGGTGTTCTCGCCGGAATCCGCAGTGGAGGATTCTTGGACAAGACCGTGTCCGGGCTGAGCGTCGTGGTCCAAGGACTTCCGCCGTTTGTCTTGTCGCTGGGTGCCATCGCGCTCTTCGCGTTGACTCTCGGCTGGCTCCCGGTCGCCGGGTTGACCGACGGGGGTGCCGATCCCACACCGGGACAGGTGATCCGGCACTTGGTCCTACCGGTGACGGTCCTCTCCATCTCGCAGATGCCGTGGCTCCTACTCGCGGTCCGAGAATCCGTCGTGGGTTCGAAAAGTGAGGGATTTGTCGCGGGCGCCGTAGCACGCGGAATCCCGACGCCGACCATCACGAAACGCCACATACTGCCGACCTCACTGGCGCCTTTCGTGAACATCGTCGGCGTGCGACTGCCCGAGCTGATAGTCGGGGCAGTGCTGGTGGAAGAGGTCTTCAGTTGGCCAGGGATCGCCGGCGCCATCGTCTCGTCAGCCCGTGACCTCGACATGGCACTGCTCGCGTTCCTCACCGTCGGTACGACATTGACGGTCATGCTCGGCTCACTGATTGCCGACGTCCTCGTTGCAGTACTCGACCCGAGAGTGAGTACCGATGGCTGAACGACGCTTCAAGATCGCCGTCGGCGTGCTGATCCTCGTGGCGCTGTACGCGGCGTTGGTCCCATGGTTGGCCGACGTCGACGACCGAGTCACAGACTTCTCGGCGGCTCGCCTGGCTCCGTCGTTCGATCACCCGTTCGGAACTGACTCGGCGGGCCGAGATCTATTCGTGCGCATAGCTGCAGGCATCAGAACCTCACTTCTGATCGCACTCGCCTGCGCGCTGCTCGCCACGGTGATCGGCGTCGCCGTTGGCACTACGGCCGGACTGGTCGGCGGCTGGGTGGACAGGTTCGTCATGCGCGGCACCGATGCCGTCAACGCACTCCCCCACCTGTTGCTCGGCATCGTCATCGTCGCGATGTTCCGTGGAAGCATTGCCGCCATCGTGCTTTCGATCGCACTGACCCACTGGACCCAAGTGGCCCGGATCATCCGCTCCGAGATCTTGAGTCTGCGCGACCGTCCCTACATCGACGCCGCCATTCTCGCGGGAGCCAGTCGACGTCACGTGATCATGCGCCACCTCGTGCCGGCGACGGCGCCACAGGCTTTGATCGCAGTCGTTCTCCTGCTGCCCCACGCCGTCTGGCACGAATCGACGTTGTCCTTCCTGGGATTCGGCCTTCCCCCGCACAAGCCCAGTCTCGGGACGCTTCTCGAAGAGGCACGCGGTTCTCTGCTCCTCGGCGGTTGGTGGACGCTGGTATTCCCCGCCGCAGTTCTCGTGATCGCCACCGTCGCAGTTGCCGTCGCCGGTTCGGCCCTGCGGTCGATGCTCACGCCCCCTCGACCTTCGGAGTTGCGACTGTGAACCACGGCCTGCGCATCGAATCTCTCACCGTCAGGATCCCTCTACTCGGAGGATCGGTAGTTCACGCTGCGAGCGACATCGACCTCGACGTTCAAGCTGGCACGGTGACCGCACTTGTCGGGGAATCGGGGTGTGGCAAGTCGATCATCGCCACCTCGGTCATGAACATGTTGCCGCCGAATGCTTCTCGAACCGGAACGGTCACCGTCGGAACACCGGACCTCGAGATCGACGTCTTCTCCGGCGCCGCGTTCCGTGGGCGGCACGTGGCTCTCGTTCCACAATCCGCCGCAACACATCTCACCCCCGTCCGCACTGCGCGATCGCAGCTACAGGAGACGATCGACGCACTCGGCAGCGATCACACTTGCGATGCCTTGGCACTTCGCGTCGGACTCGAACCGTCGGCCCTGGACTGCTACCCGCACGAACTGTCGGGCGGCATGGCGCAACGCGTGGCCATTGCCGGTGCGCTGGCCGGGAATCCGTCGGTGATCGTCGCAGACGAACCCACCGCCAACCTCGACCGCGAACTCACCGACCACGTCATGGGATTACTTCGAGAGTGCGCGGACGCCGGAGCGGCGGTCCTGCTCATCACCCATGACCTGGCATCCCTCACCCGCAGCGGTGTCGCTGATCGACTTGCCGTCATGTACGCATCACGCATCATGGAGACCGGTCCGGCCGCGCTGGTGTTCAAAGATCCGCTTCACGATTACACCCGAGACCTTCTCGGCGCCTTACCTTCCAGAGGTTTGACTCCCATGCCGGGATCGCCACCGCAACTCACCGATCTCCCCAAGGAGTGCGTCTATCACCTACGACGCCCGGAGTCGAAACAATCCGGTGGCCCGACCGAACTCGTCACATTGGGTGACCGCACGTACCGAACGCTGCGGAAGGTGGGCTGACATGAGTCTGCAAGCTCTGGGAATCACCAGCGGTTACCGTCGCAACCGGCCAGTTCTCGAGAACGTCTCGCTCGAGATTCCGTCGGGAAAGCTGATCGGCCTGACCGGGCCTTCGGGCACCGGAAAATCAACACTTGCAAGGATTCTCGCTTCGCTGGATGCACCGTGGTCAGGCGAAGTGCGGATCGACGGATCACCCGTTGTGGGTACCAAATTCTCGGTACCCGCGGCACTACGCGGCACGGTGTCCATGCTGTTTCAGTCACCTCGCGCATCGACCGACCCTCGGCAGACGCTCGCCTCGATCATCGGCCAACCCGGTGACATTGCCAGTAGGTCAATCGATGTGGCCGCGCTGGCAGCAGAAGTGGGCCTCACTCCCGATCTCTTGTCGCGCAGACCACACCAGGTGAGCGACGGCCAACTACAGCGCGCCTGCCTGGCGAGATCGCTGGCGCAACAACCGAAATACCTCATCTGTGACGAGGCGACGGCGATGCTCGACGCCGCCACGACGGCAGCGCTCATTCGGTTGATCGAGAGTCGCGCCGCCGAAACCGGCGTCGGTGTATTACTCATCAGCCATGATCGCGAATTACTCGGCGCCTGCTGCGACGTGGTCCACGACCTCGACAGTATCAGCGCTTAGCCCCTGCGAAATCGACCCTTGACCCGAACGTATGTTCGAGTATGATTTGGGCAGGGGATCGGGGGATTCAATGAGTGTCTTGTTGTCGGACGTGGTGTCTGGTTCTGCGGTGGGGTTACGCGGACGCCTGTGGCAGTTGTCTGCTTCTGAGTTGCGTACCGCTGCTGTCGAGGCGAGTGCGGAGATTCTGCGTCTCGAGGCTCTGCGGGTGGCGGTGGTGGACGGTTTGTCGTTGCGTTCCGATGATCAGGTGATTGCCAGCCGCGGAGTGGGTGCGTGGTTGGCGGCCAACACGATGCTGCAGGTTCGGGACGGGAAGAAGATCGCCGCGTTGGGTGCGGCGTTGCGGCCGTTTCCGGCGGTGGCGGCTCGGTTCGATGGTGGGGATTGCTCCTTCGATCATGCCGTGTTGATCGTGGCGTTCTGCGAGTCACCGCCGAAAGGCATGCCGGAGGAGGCATTACCGAAGTGCATCGATTTGTTGTTGGCTGCTGCGTCGGGTGTGGAGGCGACGACGACGAAAGTGCGGAACGTGATCGCGACCCTGGAGCGGTTGTTCGAATCGGATGAGATCCCGCCCGCCGAGGATGTCGATCTCAATGAGTTGCGGATCGCGTCGACATTGAACGGTCGGGTGGTGGTGCGCGGCGATTTCGACGCCCTGACCGGGGAAATGCTGCTGTCGGCGTTGTCGAATCTGACGATGCCCACCCCGGCACCCGATGGAACCCCGGATGCTCGGTCGACGGCGAAGCGCACGGCGGACGGGTTCACCGAACTGATCCGCCGCTATCTCGATTGCGCCAAGACCGGAATCGATGGTGGTCAGCGTCCGCACGTGAATGTGCACATCGCTGCTCGGGATCTGGCGGAGCATCGGGACTGCGCCGCAACACCCTCCATGGCTGATGGTGGAGTGGCTGTGTCTGATCTTGATGTCGGGCACATGCCCTGGCTGGGCCCGCTGTCCGTATCGCAGACCAGGCTTCTCGGGTGTGATTGTTTCCTCTCCACCGTTCTGCTCGACGATCACGGCGCGCCGCTCGATGCGAAACCAGGGAAGAGGTTGGTCACCGCCGAACAACGGACTGCGTTGATTGCCCGCGACAGAGGCTGCGCGTTCCCCGGCTGCACGTGCGTACCCGCCTGGACGGATGCGCACCATATCCGGCACTGGGCGAACGGTGGCCCGACGGTGATGAACAACCTGGTGCTGCTGTGCCGTTCACATCATCGGTTGATGCACCGAAAAGCCGGGTTCGTCGGGAAATGGGTGATCCGAATCGGTGTCGACAACAAACCGTGGTTCATCCCGCCACCCTCGATCGACCCGCAGCAGCACCCGCGGCCGGCGAACACCACCTTCAAAACCTGAGGACGAACCTCAGGCATACAACTTCACGCCAGGTCCGCATCGGAGGAAGCACCTCCGATGCGGACCTGGCGTGCGTTCCTGTTGGTCAGCCTGCAACCGTCAAGTCGTAGAGGGTTACTCCGTCCACCGTTGTGGCGGTGAAGTTTTCGGTCACCCACGTCGAGATGGCGGTAGCGGTGCCTTCGGCGTTCATACCGCCACCCATCCCACCGCCGGCGATGAAGAAGTGAATCTTGCCCTCTGCCACGTACTGCTGGAACTGCGCGAGCGTCGGCGACGGATCGCTCCCGTTGAACCCTCCGATAGCCATGACCGGTGACTGCGTCGCAAGCTGATATCCCGATGCGCTGTTGGACCCGATTGCCGCGGCTACCCAAGTGAACTGGTCGGAGTTCTCTTCGAGAGTGGACACAACAGCGGCTCCCGGCGTGCTGCCCTGCAGTAGACCACCGGCACCGCCTCCCATTGCGCCTCGCGTCCCGTCGGTGGTCGGCGTGGTACCGCCCGGAACTGTTGCACCACCGGGCATCTGACCCATTCCTACAGGGGGCGTGCCCGGCATTCCGGTCCCAGCCCCGTCAGTCCGACGGTTACCGCCATCAGCCGTGCCACCGAATCCACCGAAGCCTCCGCGGCCACCGCCGGGCCCGCCCATTCCACCTTCGACGCTCGGTCCGGCCGAAACTATGGAACCGGTATGCGGAGTGTTGATCGTGTCGATCGCGTATGCAGTCGGACCTGCCAGACCGGTGAAGATCGCTGCGAGAATCACTCCCACAGCCAATCGACCTCGCGTCACTGCCGGCATCAGCACTGCCACGGCGCTGACGATGCCGACCACCAGAATGGTCCAGCGAAGCCACGGTACGAACGAAGGCGAGCGTCCGAGCAGTACCCACGCCATCGCGACGGTTGCGGCCAAGGACACCGCCAGAATGATGCGAACCCAGAGGACGTCACGATGACGCCACGCCACTACCGATCCTGAACCGATCAGCGCGGCGATCGCCGGCGCAAGCGCAACGGTGTAGTAGGCGTGGAAGATTCCCGCCATGAAACTGAAGGTCAGTCCGGTCACCAACAGCCACAGTCCCCAGACGATGAATGACGCGCGCTGTGTATCAGCGCGGGGTGCCCTGCCTCGCAGCACGATTCCAGCCACCAGAAGTATCAGCGCAGCAGGAATCAACCAGGCGATCTGTCCGCCCTGGGCCGATTCGAACAGTCGGGTAATACCGGTACTCCCCCACATACCACCGCCGGCCGCACCACCTGGTGCCATACCTCCCCCGGCCATACCACCCGCGGCCTCGCCCATACCTGGGAAACCGCCCGCAGCAGCGCCGGCCGCGGCATCACCAGCACCGCGCATTCCGCCGCCGACGCTTCCGGTCTCGTTGCCGCTCAAGCGCCCGAGCCCGTTGTAGCCGAGCGTCAGTTCGAGAATCGAATTGTTCTGTGAACCACCGATCCACGGACGCGAGTCGGCCGGCCACAGTTCGACGATTGCCAACCACCATCCGGCGGAGACGATCAGTCCGCCCAGTGCCGCGAACAGTTGGAGTACGCGCTTACCCAGTTTCGGCGGTCCGGCGATCAGATAGGTGAGCGCCAGCGGTGGAACTACCAGCATGACCTGTAATTGCTTTGTCAGGAAACCGAATCCGCAGAAGATACCGACCAACACGAGCCAGCGGGTGCGGCCGTCCTGCACGGCGCGCATCATCGCCCACACTGCTGCGATCATCAGGAGCACCAGCAGAGCATCCGGGTTGTTGAACCGGAACATCAGCGCCGCTACGGGTGTGAGCGCAAGTACCAGGCCCGCGAGGAGGCCGGCGGCCGCACCGAAATACCGTCGAACCGTTCCCCACAACAGTGCAACCGATCCGACCCCGAGGAGTGCCTGCGGCACCAACATCGCCCAGGAATTGAGTCCGAAGATGCGAACCGACAGCGACATCAACCACAGGGACATGGGCGGCTTGTCGACGGTGATCGAGTTTGCAGCGTCCGAGGAGCCGAAGAAGAAAGCCTTCCACGACACCGAACCTGCCTGTACCGCAGCGGCATAGAACGAGTTGGCCCATCCGGACGCGCCCAGGCCCCAGATGTAGGCAACTCCGGTGCCCACTAACAACACTCCCAGCGCCCACGGTTCCCAGCGCACCTGACGTTGCGGTTCCGGCGCTGGCAGCGGCGCGGCGAGTGTCTCTGCAGTGGCGGTCATCGATTGGCTCCTACGGATTGTGCGGTGCGAAACACCCAGCGCAGTGCGATGAATCGACTGACTGTGGCAACAAGATTGGCGATGACGAGTACGGCAAGCTCCACGTGCTTGGAAGCATCGGGCGCCATGACGTCGAGCACGAACAATGATCCGCTGGTGAGCAGTAGACCGAACCCGAACACGAGCAGTCCCTGCATCTGGTGACGAGCGGATCCTTCCGACCCTCGGATCCCGAAGGTGAAGGCCCGGTTGGCGGCGGTGTTGAATACCGCGGTCACCAGCAATGCGACGGCGTTGGCCCACTGCGCACCCATGATCGAGTGCAGAGCGAGGTAGAGCAGCGCGTACGCGAGCGTCGAAATGACTCCCACCACGGCAAAGCGTGAGAGCTGCCCGACCATTCCTCGTGGAACTCCGGGAACCAACGGTTCACGTCCGAAACTTGCCCTGAGCTCGGCCAATGGAAGGGAACCGGTAGACAGTGCTCGCCCGACACGGACCACACCTTTGAGGTCGGCAACTGCCGTGGCAATGATGTCCACCCGACTGTCCGGGTCGTCCACCCAGTCGACAGGGACCTCGTGAATCCGCATGCCCGCTCGCTCGGCCAGCACCAGCAATTCGGTATCGAAGAACCACCCGGTGTCCTCCACCAGCGGAAGTAGTTGCCGTGCAACATCGACGCGCATGGCTTTGAATCCGCACTGGGCGTCGGAGAAGCGAGCATGCAGTGCGCTTCGGAGGATGAGGTTGTAGCTACGTGAGATGAACTCACGCTTGGGGCCGCGCACCACGCGGGACGATCGTGCCAGCCGGGAACCGATGGCGATGTCCGAGTGTCCGGAGAGCAACGGAGCAATCAACGGCATCAGGGCGTTGAGGTCGGTCGAGAGGTCGACGTCCATGTACGCGACCACGTCGGCATCGGAGTCGCTCCATACCTGCCGCAGTGCTCGACCACGACCCTTCGCATCCAGGTGGACGACCCGGACGTCGTCGAATTCTTCGGCGAGGGAACGTGCGAGTGCCAACGTGCCGTCGACACTGGCGTTGTCCGCGATGGTAATTCGTGCAGAGAATGGCACCTGCGTGCGTAAATGCCGGCGCAGGCGCCGCACGCACGTCTCGAGGCCTGCCTCTTCGTTGTATACCGGGACGACCACGTCCAGCACTACAGTCGTCGCGGAGACCTCCTCTGCGTCCGTGCTGCCCGCGGTCTGCATGGCTTCTGTCGTCATGCGTCCTAGATTTGTCGGGCCGGCTCCGACGAACCTGCGTCCAGCCTGGGAGTTTCCTGGCAACCGGACGCGGGCTAATCTCGGGGTATGCCTTCAGTCTTCAGTGCCATCATCAACGGGGATCTACCAGGACGTTTCGTGTGGGAGGACGAGGACGTCGTCGCGTTCTTGACCATCGCGCCGGTAACGCAGGGCCACGTGCTTGTGGTTCCGCGAGCCGAGGTCGATCAGTGGCAGGACGTGGATCCTGAACTCTTTGCCAAGGTCACCGCTGTTGCCCGCAACCTCGGCCAAGCCGTGCGGAAGGCGTTCGACGCGCCTCGGGCGGGTCTCCTCATCGCAGGTCTGGAAGTTCCGCATCTTCACGTTCATGTTTTCCCCGCATACGACATGGGGAACTTCGACATCAGTGGCGCCGACACCTCGCCGTCACCCGAATCTCTCGACGAGGCACAGACCAAACTCAAGTCGGCGCTACGCGACCTCGGCTTCGAGGCAACTGTCTCGACTCGTTGATCGCATACCTTCGACCGAATTTCGCTGGCCGATAACTGGACTCCCCGCCGCAGCCTCCAACGGAGGTTGCGGCGGTCGCATTTGTCGCTCCTACCGACCGTGACCTGCGATTGCACACCGAACAGTCCGTTTCGCGCTGTCGCGCGAGCACGAGATTCGCTGCTACCGTGGGTCGCTGGTCCGGGACCTAGGGCCCTAAAACTGGTTCACGTGTTAACAGTCGGAGGACAAGGGAGCAATGCAGGAACGTGCCAAGATCAGTCGCCGACAGATTCTTCAAGGTGCTGCTGATCGGTTCGAAGTCACGGGGTACGGCAGCACGAGCATGAATGACATCGTGTCCGCGGCGCAGATGACCAAGGGCGCGGTCTATTTTCACTTCTCGTCCAAAGACGAACTGGCTCAGGCGGTGATCGAAGAACAGCACCAGATCTCGATCAGTGCCTTCACCGCAGTTGCAGCCACAGGCGCACCGGCACTGGAACAGCTCGTCATGGTGTGCCACGAGATGGGCCGCCAACTCGTCGCAGAACCTATTGTTCGTGCGGGAATCCGACTTACCCTCGAGTTGGCCTCTGCCGACGGTTCGCAAGGCCCGTACGTCGCGTGGATCCGCGAGCTTCGAAAACTGGCCGAGGCCGCGAAGCTCGAAGGCGACATCCGCGACGATGTGGAGCCGGAATCGGTGGGTCGCGTAGTGATCTCGGCATTCACCGGCGTTCAACTGGTTTCGAACGTGCTCACCAGACGAAGCGATTTGAACGACCGTATCGACGAATTGTTCACCCTCCTGTTGGCAGGCGTGGTCTCCGACAAGCGACGCAGCGACGTCGCCGAACTGGTCGGATGTCGCCTCGAAACTTATGCGTCCTGATCCGGAGAACACCCCGACGCCCGGATGATTCGGCGTATCAGCACCGAACCGTGCGCCAACCTTCGTCGATTCGTACAAGACCCCCCGTCGTCGACTCACTATCGTCAGATCCACGAATAACCCAGATACATGGATACCGACGAAAGGGCTTCTCGAATGACCGAAACCGCCACGTACGTTGAGAGCGCACAGCAGGAGATCGCTGCTGTACTCGCCGAAGCGAAGACCGATGCCTACGTCCACGCACGCGACATCGATTCCGGCGAAGAGTTCGGCTACGGCGCGGACGAAGGTGTCATCCTCGCCTCCGTTTTCAAGATTCCTGTTGTGCTTCAGTACGCCCGTGAAGTAGCGGCAGGCACCCTTGATCCGACCGAGCACGCCACGGTGACCGCCGAGTTCCGCTCCGGCGGCATCGGTATCGGCGGCTGCGCCGACGACGTGACTGCAAGCTGGCGAGACCTCGCTCTGCTCATGATGAGCTTCAGCGACAACGCCGCCACGGATTTCTTGTACGAGCGTCTCGGACTCGACAACATCGTCGCAACGCTGCGCGGGCTCGGTTTGGAGAAGACCAACTTGGTCCGTGACTGCCGAGGCCTCTTCAAGACGGTCTACGACGACCTCGGCGTCGACAAGGGCACCTTGCTGGAAATGCCCCCCATCGAAATTCTTCGGACAATTTCCGTCATGGATCCCGCCCGCTCCAATTCCAGTACTCCTCGTGAGATCACAATGTTGCTGGCTGCAATCTGGAGGGATGAAGCCGGCCCCGCATCGGCTTGTGAAGAGGTCCGAACCATCATGAGCAAGCAGGTCTGGCCGCACCGCCTTTCGTCCGGTTTCCCCGACGAGGTCACTGTCGCCGCCAAGACCGGAACGCTGGGACTGGTACGAAACGAAGCCGGCGTCGTGGCGTACCCGGACGGCAAGCGTTACGCCGTCGGTGTCTTCACCAAGTCCCACGAGCTCACCCACCGCGCCCCGAAGATCGACGCCTCCATCGGAACCGTCGGCCGCATCGCTGTCGAAGCACTTCGCAACAACAGCTGATCCGAACCCACTGACAAAGAATGCGGGTCGCGCTGAGAAATCAGTGCGACCCGCATTTTTCGGCTTTCGAGCTAGCGTGGACCGCGCAGACGAAGATGCACCATCAACCGGAAGCGGACGTTGGGGTCGTCGAGATCCAACGCGGCCATACCCTTCAACTTGCTGAGACGATACCGAAAGGTGTTGGGGTGCACGTGCAATGACGCCGCGGCGTCACCGACATCACCGAACGCGTTGAGCCACGCATCGAGAGTGTCGACGAACGAGGTCGCATGAGCGGCGTCGTGGCTGGCGATCGCCTCGATCGGTCCGAGGTCCGAGAACCCTTCGGCTGCAGCTTCCGACGCGATCTCCAACAGGATGGCATCGACGTGGACGCTACTGAAGGTGGCGACGCTGCCCGACGCTCGTCCCGCCAACAACACTTCGAGGGCATGTTCGGCGTCGCGCTTCGATCGGCTCAGCTGCGCCGGTCTGGTCACGACCCGGCCGATCCCGATGATCGTGTCGCCGGACGCTCCGGTGCGGTCCAGGAAGTCCGAGGCCACACGGAACGCCTGCAACTCGGCTTCGGCCGGGGAATGCCCTCGTACAGACAGCACCGCGTAGCCGGTTCCGTTGACCAAGGCTGCCGCCGACTGCGAGTGGACGGCGCCGAGGTGCATGGCCAGAGCGTCGGTCAGTCGCACCACGTGGGCGGCATCGTCCGGCTTCGACGATCCCTCGAAAGACCTACGACCCAAAGCCATCACGAGTGCGGGGCCGGTCCCGAGACCGAGGCGATTCATCGCGTCGACCGCACCTGACCCACCGTCGAGAAGGGTTGCGATCAGGTCTGCGCGCAGTCGGCGCTCGGCGTCGGCACCGCCGCGCAACCGCAACATCTGCAGCGCGATCAACCCGGCAGAATCGCGCAGAGCACGCATCCGGTCGTCGGACATCGGCTCACCGGTTGCCACCCACATGGAGCCGAGGAACTCGTCGCCGGCTCTGATGGACACGGCGATACGACCCATTTTGGTACCGAGGGTCTCGGCCGAGACCCACACCGGATCGTCGCTGCGATAGAGCCGGTCGAAGACCCCGGCCTCTTCGAGCACTCGAATGTACTGGTCAGGAACTTGCCGCTCCAGAACGGTCGCGATACGTGGACCGTCTCCTTCTTCCTGGCGGCCGGAGAAGGCGATGACCCGTGAGCTGCGGTCCTCGATCGTGATCGGCGCATCGAGAAGTGCGCTGACAGCGTTGGCGAAGGCGAACAGATCGCCGGCCGGGCCGCCTCCGCGTGAGTGGATGTGCCCGACTTCGTTTCGGGCCGAGAGCACCGAATGAAGCAGGCTTGTCAGCTGAACCCACGAGACGCCACGCGCCAAGGCCAACAGCACGACGCCCGAGGCGATGACGGATTCGCGGTCCGCATCGCTGACCTCGGTGGTCACTCGCGCGACCACCACGCGTACTCCGCGCTCGGCCAGGCCGGCCACGGACTCGGCGATACGTTCGCCTCCGGTGACGCCGACGAGCAGCACCATGGAGTCCGGTGTCGAGGGTGAGTCGTCGTCGGGGTCGTGAATGACCACCGAGGCGATCTCCTGGACCGCCTCCGGGTCGCCGACAACCGGATTCAGCACCGTAGTTCCCACGTCTTCGAGAAGCCGCACCAAACTGATGCGAGGTCGTACGGTGCCCACGTCTATCACTCCTTCGTCCGGTGAACGAAGTGTGTCATAGTGATTCGTCAAAGCCGATCCATGCCGATCCATTCGACCGACGTGGTAATTGCTTCGAGCAGGTCGGGGATCGGTTCGACGCCGATACCCGGTCCTTCCGGAACCTTCACGTAACCGTTGTCGAGTACGAACGGCTCGGTGATGTCTTCGGCGAAGTACCGGTCGGAAGCCGATGTATCGCCTGGTAGGACAAATCCGGGGAGCGCGGCAAGCGCGACGTTGGCGGCCCTGCCGATTCCGGTCTCGAGCATTCCGCCGCACCACACGGCAATTCCGTTGGCCTTGCAGACGTCGTGGATACGACGCGATTCCAGATAACCGCCCACACGTCCCGGTTTGATGTTCACCACGCTGCACGCACCGATTGCCAGCGCGTCGGCGGTGACCTTCGCGGAGGTGATCGACTCGTCGAGGCAGACCGGCGTCCGCATCATCTCGGCCAGCCTGGCGTGGCCGCGCAGTTCCTCTTCGGGAAGCGGCTGCTCGATCAGCAGGAGGTCGAAGTCGTCGAGCCGCTGGAGATGGCGGGCGTCAGCCAGGGTGTACGCGGTGTTCGCGTCGACCTGGAGGAGTACGTCGTCGCCGAACCTCTCGCGGACTGCGCGAACCGGCTCGATGTCCCAGCCCGGTTCGATCTTCAGTTTGATGCGCAGGTATCCGGCATCGAGGAACCCGCCTACCTCCTCTAGCAGCTCATCGATCGAATTCTTGATACCCACCGAGACACCCGCGGGTACGCGATCGACCACCGCGCCCAGGTACGAAGACATGCTCGTCCCGGCAGCCCGTAACTCGGCGTCGAGAAATGCGGTTTCCAGTGCCGCTTTGGCCATGGGGTGCCCGGCGAACTGTTCCATCGTCGCGCTCAGTGCGTGCACGTCGGGATCGGTGAGTTGACCCAGAGACGGAATCAGGAACTTACGAAGGACTTCGGCGGCGCCGTCCGTGTATTCGGAGCAGTAGCGAGGCTCGGACATCGCCACGCACTCGCCCCAGCCCTCCGACTCCGAGGTGACTACCTTGACGAACAACACGTCCTTGGTGGTCTCGGTGCCGAACGAGGTACGGAACGGCGCTTTCAACGGCATTGCCGCCCGGCGTAATTCAACTCCGTCGATTTTCCGATGTAACCTCCGCTGTTGTCCTGCCTGCCTGTGTTCCCGGCGCACGGTCCAGCACGTACTTTCCGGTTCTGGTAACTGCGAGAACCACTCCGTTCTCGGCGAGCACACCACCGAGAGTCTCGCGGACTGCCAGGCGCCAGTCGTTCGCCGCCGCCGGGTCCGACTTACGCAGTGTGTACACGTCATTCGGTGTAGCCACCGTGACGAATCGATTCTTGGTCGACTTCAACACGGGCAGGCCGGCTTCGGAGATCGACAACAGTTCGCTCGCCCCCAAGGACTCGGGAGTCGGGACTTCTCCCGAACCGGCGACGACGTCGGCAACCTTGCTACTACCGATTTCCCAGTCGATCAGCAATCGGTCGCTGTCTGCGCCGCCGTTGAGACTGTCGTTCATCGGCGCGTAGAAACGCGGCAGATACTGGATCGGGAACGCACCGAGTTTCGAGACGTTGAAGTAGGCATTGCGTGCGACGAGCGGGTCGAAAGTCCACCGCACGTGGAGAATTCCCCGTTCCAGTGCCCACGCTCGCTGGAACAGTTTCAACGCGAGGCCGATGTGCCCGTTCTGCACGTTCGGGAGGATCCCCGTGATGTGTGAATGCAAAGAACGATGTTGCGGTTCCTCGAAGAATGCAACCGAGCCGCCGATCAAGTCTCCACCACGAAACGCGCCGGCGACGTAGTTACCGGAGTGTGCGAGCGCTTTCATCATGTCCCGATGGACGGGAGGGTTACCGCTCTCCGGCTGCCATACCTTCTCGAACAGACCGAATACCTGTTCCAACTCGGCATGCCCGGTGACGGTTTCGATAGTCACACATGCAAGCAGGGCGGCCTGCTCGGCCTGGCTGATTGCTTGCCGCATCCGTGAAGGCGATACACCTCCGAATGGTTGAACGGTCTTGCGTTGGACATTGTTCGGCGACGTCATCGTCACAGTCCTCCCTCCAGGATTCGAGTCACCAGACCGGCCAACAAGGTGGCGCGCGGGATCATCTGATCTATCTCTACGTGTTCTGTCGCTGCGTGGGCGCCACCGCCGACGGCACCGAGGCCGTCCAACGTGGGAGTTCCTACTGCGGCAGTGAAATTTCCGTCCGATGCACCGCCGACGGCGCAGTCGCGCAGCATCCCCAAACCGCTCTCACTGCTGACCTGGTGAGCGAGAAAGTACAGCTTCTCCGAAGACACTGATTCCAGTGGTCCACGGTTGGGGCCTCCGGACACCGAAATTCGACTTTCGGCCAGCGCCGGTGTCAGTGCACGGATCGAACGGTCGATGCGTTCCTGTTCCTTCGCCGACCACATGCGAACGTCACACCACAGTTGCGCTTGCGCTGCAACAGTATTGGTGGTCGTGCCGCCACTGATCACGGACGGAACCACCGACGTTCCCGCCGCCGGGTCCGCGAGCTCCACCACGGCCTGAATCTGGTGTGCGAGCTCCACTACAGCGTTCACACCTCGTTCCGGTTCCAGTCCGGCGTGTGCAGCGCGTCCCTCGATGTCGACGCAGTACAGCGACATACCCTTGCGCGCGGTCTTCACTGCGCCGTCGGCTGCGGCTTCGAGGACCAGCACCGCGTCGACCTGACGTGCTTGCTCCTCGATCAGTGCGCGCGAGGTCGGGGAGCCGATTTCCTCGTCGGAATTGAGGAGCACGACCACCCCGTCGAGCGACGGAAGCGATGCGAGCGCGTGGAAGAGCTGGACGATGCCGGCCTTCATGTCGAAGACTCCGGGTCCGGTGGCGATGTTGTCGGTGACAGACCAGGGCAACTCCGCGAGCGTTCCGAGCGGCCAGACGGTGTCGAAATGGCCCAGGAGCATCACCTTCGGCTCCGCGCCGAACGACCAACGCAAGTGCTGGCGCCCGTCTATGCGGATACGTTCGGGGGTGCTTCCGAGGTGGCGTTCGCCGATTTCGGCCACCACGTCCGCACATGCATCGACTGCGCCGAGATCGGAACTGGGCGACTCGGCGGTTACCAACGCCGCCAGGTCTGCCACCATTGATTTCTTGTCCACTCCGACGCTCTCCTGTCACCGACTTGCAACTTCGCAGTCAAGCTTGGTCGAAGCGACCCTGTCGGATCTTGTCCAAGACTCCTGTCCTTCGGGCTCGGATTCGTCGTGTGTCACGAACAGCTGGGTGTCATCAAGCAGGTGTGTCAGGTACCGATCTCTGTTCGGGCGGCAAACAGCTCGGGAAAGAAGCTCAACTCCAGCGCACGTTGCAGGAAGCCGGCACCACCACTCGAACCGCCGGTCCCCTTCTTCATGCCGATCACCCGCAGCACGGTCCGAAGGTGCCGGAACCGCCACAGCTGAAAGCTCTCCTCGAGGTCGACCAACTCCTCGAACGCCTCGTACGCCGTCCAGTGCTGTTCGACGTTCTCGTAGATTGCTTTGACCAGCGGAATCAGTTCGTCGTTTCGCACGTAGGGCGCGCTGACGTCTCGTTCGAGAGCCGACGCCGGAACGTCGTACCCCTGCCTGGACAGGTACCGCCAGAACTCGTCGTACAGTGTCGGCTCCCCGAGCAGGGTCTCCAACAATCGATGGGCGGACGGATCCGATTCGAACACCTTCAGCATGCCCGCGTTCTTGTTTCCGAGCACGAATTCCACGGCGCGGTACTGGTACGACTGGAACCCCGATGAGTTGCCGAGAACGCCCCTGAACTCCGCATACTCCGCCGGCGTCAGTGTCGCCAACACCGACCACTGCTCGGTCAAGGTGGCCTGAATGTGTTTGACACGTGCGATCCGCTTGAACGCAACCCGAATGTCGTCGGCAGCGATCGCTGCTCTGGCCGCCCGAATCTCGTGGAGAAACAGCTTGAGCCACAACTCGCTGGTCTGGTGCTGAATGATGAACAAGAGTTCGTCGTGGTGTTCCGGCTCGCTCACCGGGTGCTGCGAATCCAGGAGGGTATCGAGTCCGAGGTAGGCCCCGTAACTCATCTTCCCGGAAAAATCGGTGACGACGTCGTCTTCGATCTTTCGTGTGCCGTCCGTTGCCGACATCTTCGGTCTCCTTGTCAGAATTTCGCCGGGGTCTGAGGAACGATCATGGCCACCAATGCGGCAGCGCTCGTCGCTCCGACCAGGACTCCGAATGCAGCCATGTACGAGAACTGGTCCACCATCCATCCCATCACGAGCGGGGTGATGAAACCGGCGAACTGACCACAACCGTTGATCAAACCCATTCCGGAACCGAGGAATTCGGCCGGAAGTGCCCGCAACGGCATCGCGAAGATCGACATCGAACACAGACCGCTGATGCCTAGAGCCAACGTCTCGTAGAACGTGAACATCGCGACGGTGTCAGCGGTGGTCATCAGGAACAACAGGACTGCCGACGTGGCCATACACGGAACCAGAAGGATCCTGGCCCGGTCGTGGAAGTACTTGTCCACCAACCGCCCGCCCACAATCGTGGCCAGCGCCGTGACGATGAAGGGGATTGCGGCAAAGATTCCCGTGTCGATCAGCGAGAGTCCCTTGTCGTTGAGCAGATAACTCGGCACCCAGGTCATCAGCCCGTACGCGGACATGTTGGCCAGGCAGAACAGAATCGCGAACTTCCACACCGACGCGGACTTGAACACGGCGGCGCGAGAGTGCTCGCTCGCCAGAGGTTGCAAGGCTGCCTCGGGATCTTCCGAGATTTCCGTGTCCAACGGTGCGGGCAGCACCAACCACACCACCGTGCCGATCACTGCGCCGACGATCGCCACCAGCCAGAACGCGTCACGCCACCCCACGGCCATGAGGACCGGCGCGATGATCAGCGGTGCGATGCCGGGGCCGAGGTTGTTGGCGCCGAGCATGAAACCCATCGCGGTCGCCCTGGTTTTCGGACGCGTCCGCTCAGCCAAAGCCTTGAACGACGCCGCTGGAAAGAGCCCCTGGCTGATGCCGAACATCGCACGCATGACCATCAGCGAGACGAGACCCCACGCGAACCCTGTCAACGCTGTGAACACCGACCACAGGATCAAAGCAACGATCAACAGGGGCCTGGGTCCGAAGCGGTCGGCCAACATTCCGCCGGGGACCTGCCCGAGCATGTAGAAGATCGCGAATACCGAGACCACGCCACCCAACTGCGTACTGCTGAGCGAGAATTCGTCGCCGATCATCGGAAGCGCAAGCCCGATCATGACGCGATCCACCATGTCGATCAACCAGATGGTACTGAGCAGCCCCACCGTAACGGTGGTCGTACGACGAATCGACCTGTTGTCCATCATATTTCGAACCGGACCGTCGCTCGCCCGCGACGGTCCTTCCACTGTGACGCGTTCCGCCTTCATCAAGCCTCCCGAATTGTCTTGTGCCGCATGGACTGGAACATTGAAAAGACTGATGAAGTGTGACAGCGAACACGTCTACCGCATTGGTCCGTTTCACCAATAGCCGAAGCAACGTTTGGTCGGTCGGAACATGTTCTGCCCCAAGAGATGACAAATGCCGCCGGCGCACACGGCGTCGGCGGCATTTCGCGATGGAGTCGCTACTTCACTACGTGCGATTGGCGACTGCCACGATCGTCGAGACGCCTGCGGCTGCAAGCCGGGCATTGACAGTGATCAGACCGAGAATGTCGTCGACGCTGCCGAGTGTGTGCGAAATCGTACGATCCGAAATCCGTCGCGAGCCGGGAACAGCCTCGGCGAGTTCAGCTCCTGTGGTGGTGGGGTGAACGATCTCGAGGGTCCATTCGTCACGCAGCTCGACCGGCTTCAGTGTGTCGGCCTTACGCACTGCGCGCTCGGCTCCTGCTCGGATCTGCTCGCACGCCAGCGACGGCGGCAGCGAATTGGTTGCCGACCATCCATGTGCCTTCTTGACCTCGACGGTCTCGGTTGTCGGCGAGGCCGCGTCGACCAAGCCGCAGATGATGTCGTCACCCGTCACCAGGCCGACGGGAACGCCCTGGGTGGCAGCGTAGAGGGTGTTGACGTCGGTCTCCGAGACGGACTTGCCGTCGAGGCGGACGTCGGCGAACAAGCTCGAGAACGTGTGCGCCAGGACGCCGGGCCCACCGGCTGGTGCGTGATAGCCGACAAACAGAGCGACGTCGTGATCGGACGTCAGTCCCTCCGCCATGCACTGCATCTTCGGTGTTCCGAAGATCAGACGCGCCCGTGGATCCAGGTCGGCGTGAAGCAGATTGTCCATCGTTCCGTGGCTGTCGTTGACCAGGACGCTCGTCGCACCGGCGTCGAACGCACCGGCGATCGCGGCATTGGTCTCGGCGGTCATGAGCATCTGCGCACGGTGGTAGCCGCCACCGCCGCGGATCGTCTGATCGAGCGTCGCGATACCCGCGATACCCTCCATGTCCACCGAAATATAGACGTGCATTCCTGTCCTCCATCGATCTCAATCGGCTGAATTGATAACTTCGCTTTCACCTTCACACTCGAGCGCATCCGTTTCTTGTCCGCTCGAACGGTGAGTCGGCCTCCATTTGGGACGTTCACACCAGAATCCGATACCCGAGCCGTGAAACCATCGGGACATTCGCCGGGCCAGGCGGTTCGACCAACGACAGGAGTGCAGCGCTGATGCAGGTCCACGACATCGTGTTCACCGGCGGCCGTGTCGTCGATCCCGCATCGGGGACCGACGAGGTTCGGGGCATCGCGATCACCGACGGCAAGGTCTCGGCGTGGGGTCGCGACGCGATCGAAGCCCGGCAGACGATCGACGTGACCGGTCAGGTCATCTGCCCCGGATTCATCGACCTGCACAGCCACGGACAGGAAATCGCCGAGCAGCGACTTCAGGCATTGGACGGAGTCACGACGGCCCTCGAACTGGAAGCCGGCGTCATTCCTGTTGCAAAGGCATATGCCCGGGCCGGCGCCGAGGGCCGCCCGATCAACTACGGCTACGCGACGTCGTGGGCGCACGCCCGAATGATCGAACTCTCAGGGGCCGATCCCGACGGCGACATCAGAACGCTCCTGCACCATCTCGGTTCCCCGAGCTGGCAGGGCGAGCCCACCGCCTCTCAGCGCGCCCACATTCTCGAAATCCTCGAAAACGATCTGGCCGCAGGCGCTCTCGGCATCGGCGTGGTGGTCGGGTACGCGCCGAAATCCGATCCGGTGGAGTACCTACAGGTGGCGGATCTCGCGGCGCGAGCCGGTGTTCCCACCTATACCCATGCGCGCCCTCTCATCTCGGCCGATCCGTCGAGCCCGGTGGATGGTGCCGTCGAAATCGCCCGTGCAGCAGCCGAAACCGGCGCACACATGCACTACTGCCACGTCAACAGCACCTCGGGAATGCACGTCGACCACGCGCTGTCGGTGGTGGCGCAGGTTCAGGCAGCCGGATCGCGCGTCACGACGGAGGCGTATCCGTACGGTTCCGGGTCGACGGCCGTCGGAGCTGCGTTTCTCGATCCCGACAAGCTGCACCTGATGAATCTGACACCACGGTCGCTGACATTCGTACCCACCGGTGAACGTATCGCGGACCGCAAGCAGCTGGAACATCTTCGGGCCACCGACCCCGGTGGGTTGGTGCTGGTGGAGTTCCTCGACGAGAACGACACCGTGCAGCGCGAATTCCTCGAACGGGCGATGACTTTCGATCGCGCCGCCATCGCGAGCGACGCGATGCCACTGACCTGGCCCGGCCGTTCGCCTGCCGACTCATTGCAGTGGCCACTGCCGAAGAAGGCACTCGGCCACCCCCGCGGCGCCGGCACCTACGCACGTGCGATTCGTACGCTGTACCGCGAGCGTCGGCTGCTGTCGCTGTCGGAGATAATCGCGCGCTGCTCGTTGATCCCTGCGCAGATTCTGGAGGAGTCGGTTCCCTCGATGGCGACGAAAGGTCGGATCAGCCCCGGTAGCGACGCGGACATCCTCGTTTTCGACCCCGAGCGAATCACCGACAACGCCACGTACATCGACGGCACCCGCCCCTCCACCGGTATCAGCCGCGTGCTGGTCGGCGGAGTACCCGTCGTCGAAGACGGTGTCGTGGTCCAGGACGCGTTGCCTGGTCGCCCGGTACGCCGCTCGTAGCCGGATCTCATTCTGACCTGCATAGTTCTGACAGAAAGTCACCACACATGAACACATCGTCTGCAATCAACGGCACAATCGATGCCATGACGGATTTCGCGAACCCCCCGATCGGTTGGCAGCACAAGGCCTTCGGCACCGACCTCGAAGGTCGCGACGGTTCCGACCTCGAGCCGCTGGGGATCTCGGCACTCGACGGCAACCTCCTGCTACCCGTGATGACACTCAACCGTGCAGCGATCGCGCACAATGTCGACCTCATGGCGCAGTTCTGCTCCGACCACGATGTGGATCTGGCGCCTCACGCGAAGACCACGATGAGCCCCGAACTGGTTCGACGGCAACTCGACGCCGGGGCTTGGGCGATGACAGCCGCAACCGTTGCGCAGGCACGCATTCTGCGTGAGTTCGGTGTGGACACCATCATCATCGCCAGCCAGGTTCTCGATCCCGCCGGTATTCGGTGGATCTGCGACGCCCAGGCCACCGACCCCGATTTCTTCGTCACCACCCTCGTGGACTCGGTCGAGAGCGTCCGCCTGATGGAACAGTTGATCGCGAAAGTCTCACCGGCCAGCCGTATCCGGGTTCTCGTCGAACTCGGCTACGACAGCGGACGCGCGGGCGCTCGCACTGTCGAGCAAGCACTCGACGTCGCACGCGCAGCATCGCAGGCACCTTCGCTGATTCTCACCGGAGTCGAGGGGTTCGAGGGCATGATGCCCGGAGCCTCGGTAGCAGCCCGCCGTATCTCCGTCGATTCGTATCTCAAATCCGCGCGGGTTTTCACGGAAATCTGTATTGCCGAGAACCTGTTCGAGAACAACTCCGCGAAGGCTCCCAGGCCACTGGTCACTTTCGGCGGCAGTGCGTTTCACGATCTGGTTGTACGCGAGCTGGCCGGCCGGTGGGCACTCGACAACGGTGTACGCATCGTGCTGCGCAGCGGTTGCTATATCACCCATGATCACGGTCTCTATGCCGAAACTTCGCCGTGGGCTGACGGTCCGCGAACTCTGCAGGGAGCCGCAGAGGTCTGGGGTGTAGTGCTCTCCATACCTGAACCCGGACGGGTGATCCTGGGCTTCGGCCGCCGCGATGTCGGTTCCGACGCAGGCTTTCCCATAGTCCTGTGGCGCCGACGCGACGGATCCAACCGATCAGCGCGAGAGCTGACGATCACCGCACTCAACGACCAGCACGCGTACGTCGACGTTCCGGCTGACTTCGACGTGAAGGTCGGCGATCTGCTCGGTTGCGGAATCTCGCATCCCTGCACCACATTCGACAAGTGGTCACTGATTCCCGAGGTCGATTCGGATTACCGCGTCGTCGGCACGGTGCACACCTACTTCTGAGGGGACCGGTTGCGGCAATCCGGCGTCAGTCGTCCTTCGGGTCACGCGGCAATTCGACGCGGAACGTCGTCCCCTGCCCGAGGGAGGTCTCGACGCTGACGGTTCCGTCGTGCGCTGCAACCAAAGCCGAAACGATGGACAGGCCGAGACCGGCGCCCCCGGTCTCACGGGTGCGAGAGGTGTCGGCGCGGTAGAAACGCTCGAAGATCCGCGCGGCATCCTCGTCACTCAAACCCTGACCGGTATCCGAAACCTCGACCACCGCGGAGTTCTCGGTCGTACCGACACGAACGGTGACCTGCGCATCCGGCGGAGTGTGTTTGATCGCGTTGCCCACCAGATTGGCAACTACCTGACGCAGCCTGGCCTCGTCACCATGCACTTCGGGCAGGCCTGGGCCGCCGGTCATCTGAAGTTCGACAGTTCGATCCGGTGCGATCGCTCGTGCCGCCTGTACCGAATCCGCCGCAACTGCAAGCAGATCCACAGGCTTGTTCTCGAGTGGACGCTGTTCGTCGAGTCGTGCCAGCATGAGCAGATCTTCGACCAGAAGTCCCATCCTCGACGCCTCGCCCTCGATCCGGTTCATCAGCGTTTCCGTATCAGTCATGGCGCCTTGGCGATACAACTCGGCGAACCCACGAATAGTCGTCAAGGGTGTGCGCAACTCGTGGCTCGCGTCGCCGACAAACCTACGCATCTTCTCCTCGGAACGCCGGGCCGATTCCTCCGAAGCCTCGGTCGCGGCAAATGCGTGCTGAATCTGCGCGAGCATTCCGTTGAGCGCCACGGACAGTCGACCGACCTCGGTGCGGTCATCGCGCTCCGGAACACGTCGATGAAGGTCGCCGGCGGCAATGGCAGCGGCAGTTTCCTCCACCTCGACAAGCGGACGGAGGCTCCGACGAACCACGAAATACGCTGCGCCGCCGAGGATCAGCAGGACAACCAGGCCGATGCCGAGTTGCAGGCCGACCAAGTCGTCGACGGTCTGCTCGTTATCCGTCAGTCGCACACCGATAGTCGTGGTCGTGCCGTCGCGGACCGTCGTGAGAACCCGCCAGTTCACGTCCGAACCGTCGCTCGATCCGACGGTGATCGGGCCGTTGGTGGAATCTTTCGACAGGTCGGGTTCGGTCGTCGTCGACTTGTCGTTCAGGATGATCACCCGTCCGTCCGGTGTCACGGTCCGAACGAAGAAGGGGCTGGGTGGGCGGGTGCCCGGGCCGACGTCACTGGGCGGCTGCAGATCTCTGCTGTGCGGCTTTGCCCAACCGTCGACCGCTTCGTACAGCGTTTTGTCGGTTCGCTGGGTCAGTGAGTTCTCGAGAGCAGAAGTGACCGCTACACCCGACGCCAACAGACCCAGCGCGGCCAACACCAGCAAGGCCGCAACCAGGGTGAAGCGCAGCGGCAGTGAATGGAGACGGAAACGACCCCGCTTCGGAAGCTGATCGTTTTCCGCGGCGGCGATCATTGCCGCGGTTCACGCATCACGTAGCCGACCCCACGCAATGTGTGAATCAGCGGTGTCTCCCCCGTGTCCACCTTGCGCCGCAGGTAGGAAACGTAGGACTCGACAACTCCGACCTCCCCACCGAAGTCGTAATTCCAGACGTGGTCGAGAATCCGCGGTTTGCTGAGAACCGTCCCGGCGTTGACCATGAAGTATCGGAGCAGTGTGAACTCGGTGGGCGAGAGTGCAACCAACTCGCCCTTCTTCCAGACCTCGCGGGTGTCGTCGTCGAGTTCGATGTCGGCGAACTTCACCCGCGGCGACTGCTCCGGCGCGACACCGCGACCGGCGCGGCGCAGGATGACCCGCAACCGCGTCACGACTTCTTCGAGGCTGAACGGCTTGGTCACGTAGTCGTCCGCGCCGAGGGTCAGGCCGCTGATCTTGTCGTCGAGCGAATCCTTCGCCGTCAGAAACAGGACCGGCGCGTCCACACCGTCGGCGCGCAGGCGTCGAAGCAGACCGAAGCCGTCCATCCCGGGCATCATGACGTCGAGAACGATCGCGTCGGGACGGAATGTCCGTGCGACGTCCAGGCCTTGGGCGCCGCTCGAAGCAGTTGCCACCTCGAAACCCTGGAATCGGAGGCTCACGGAGAGCAACTCCACGATGGTGGGTTCGTCGTCGACAACGAGGATGCGGGCTTCGGGGGTCTTGTCGGTCACGAGAACCATCTTCTCCCCTGCCACTGGATTCCCGCTGTATGTTCCCTGGGAGCTTCCTGTGAACGGCTGGGTGCAGGTGCAAAGCTGGGCGCATGCCCACGAACCGGAAAGATGCGGCATGTCACTATCTCCACTGTGGAACGTGGAATGCTTAACCTGGCGTATTCCTCTGTTCACCAACAACTCCGATCTCGGCGAGGATCCCGGCTTCGCGCCACCGGAGATGGATCCGCACGGCGACGTGACGGTCAGGGGCATCGGAGAGTTATGCGAAAATGCGACGAATGATGCAGCAACGTAGCCGGGATCAATGGGTGCGGTTTTACGGCCCCGTGGCGTCTGCGCTGGTCGGCGGTGCGGTGGCTGCGTATGCGGTGGCCGAGTCCCGAGTTGACGACTTCTCCTTCTCCGACGCCGGCGTTATCTCGGTGGTGATCACGCCGCAGTGGGCGGGAGCAACTGCCGCGGTGGTTGCGGCCGTCGGCGTAGCGCTACTGCATCGCTGGGGACGTGGCGGTCTCGCGAGTGTCTTCGCTGTAGTCGGCGCCCTCGCCATCGCGCTACCTGCATTCGTCCCCGTCTCCGCCCAGATTTCGGTGACTCTGAACGCAGTCGGAGCAGGCGCTTTCCTCGCGGCAGCGGCATTTCCGACGAAGGGTCACCGCGGAGCACAAACCGCTCTCGGACTCGGCGTAACCACGACGACCCTGTACTTCGGCGCAGCGGACTTGTGGCGCGATCGCGTCCCCAGGTGGTCGCTCACACTTCCGGGCGATTCCTACCCCGTGCCGTCCACGGTTCCCGTCTGGATTCTGCTCGCCGCAACTCTTCTCGTGGGTGGAGTCGCCGCACTCGCACGACCGAATCAGGAGCCGGGCGACATCGACGCACGCCTGGTGAAGCTGGGAGTTGTTCTGCCCCTGGTATTCACGGCCCTCTATGTGTGGTTGGGCTCGACGACATCACCTGGGTCATGGGTGATCGCGGTGCTATTGGCGGTTGCCGTTACCGTCGCACTGGCTTGGCGGTTGCCGCCACACGACGGTCGTTTCGTACTCGTCGGACTGGCAGTCAGTGCGGTTTCGGTCAGCTCGATTTCCTTTCCATCCGACTGGACCTGGGCGATGCCCGCGGGAGCTGCTGCCCTGGCGTTGGGCGTCGTCGTCGGCTGGAGAAGACCGATGCCGCAACTCGGGCTGGGACTCCTTGCCGTGACTGCACTCTCGGGATTGCTGGATGCCGCCCCGACCACGGTTGCCTACGTCCTCGTCCTCCCGCTTGCGCTGGGACTGGCCGTCACGTCATGCATGCCTGTTGCCGTCGAAGCAGTCTCGAGCGGGGCGATGCTGCCCGTCGCTTTCACGTTGTTCTCGGTTTCACCGACCTTATTGGACCCGGGCTCGCGGGAATTCGGGTGGTCTACCGGTCCGCTCGTCGAACACGGACCGGCCGCCGTGAACACGCCGATTCCTCTGGCTGTTCTCGCTGCGACGGCGACGATCGTGGTGGCCGTGACGAGCATCCATCTGAAGCGGGTTCGACCGGCGGTGGTGACCTAAATCGCCAGCTGATCGGGTCGGAACGCAGAATTCTGTTGCTATGGTTGGGTGGTCAACGACGACATCCGGACGAGCGCACCGTACCCGGCCAGCGAAAAGACGGTGCCTTGGGAGTTGTTCACCATGGCATGGATCGTGCTCGTCATTTCCGGACTTTTCGAAGCTGTCTGGGCTACCGCACTCGGTAAGTCCGACGGATTCAGCAAGATGTCGCCCACCATCGTCTTCGTCCTCGGCCTGATCGTCAGTATGGCCGGCCTCGCGTATGCAATGCGTACCCTTCCCATCGGGACTTCCTACGCGATCTGGGTCGGCATCGGCGCCGCCCTGACTGTGGGATATGCGATGATCACCGGCGCGGAGTCCACGTCGATCGTCAAGATACTGCTGATCCTGGGCATCGTCGGCTGTGTCGTCGGTCTGAAGGTCCTTCACTGACCGGCGATCCTGGTGAGTGTTTGTGTGTTACCGGTTACAGTTAACGCATGAAACTGCTGGAGATGCTCACGCTTCCCCTACGCGCGGGCATTGCAGCCGCAGAGATCAGTTTGGGAATCGCCGAGCTGACGGTCACGACAGTTCGTATCGCCGTCGGCAATACCGGCGCCGTGACGGCGGGTGCTGCCGGCTTGGCAAGCCCCCGCGGACCCATGCAGATGATCCAGCAGTTGTCATCGCTCACCGCTGACGATCGGCCCATCGGGCAGGCCTTGGCCCCCGGTGGGCCACTCGATCGACTTCTCTCTCCCGGCGGCCCGGTCGACAAACTGACTGCACCCGACGGCACTCTCGAACGACTACTCGCTCCCGGCGGACCACTCGAAAGACTTCTTGCCCCCGGCGGACCGCTGGATAGGGTGCTCGCCGAGAACGGCGCATTGGAACGCTTGCTCGCGCCGGACGGTCTCCTCGACCGAATGATGGCGGAGGACGGTCCGCTTGAACGCCTGACAGCGCAAGACGGTGCCGTCGAACGCCTGACTGCCAAGGACGGTGTCATCGATCGCGCACTGGCCGAGAACGGCATCCTCGAAACACTCCTGGCAGAGAACGGCGCCTTCGAACGGCTCATCGCCGAAGGCGGCCCGCTTGACCAGATCGTTGCACTGTCCGACACCTTGACTTCCCTCGCCCCCAACCTCGAGCGGATGAGCGCGAGCATCGAGGTCCTTCAGGAAACCGTCGGAATCCTCAGCGCTGCAGTCGGTCCACTCGGAGAACTTGCCGGCAAACTTCCCAATCGGTGGCTCAAGAGCAAGAGCGACCGCCCAGGACCGGACCTTCCGATCGAATCGGCATAACAAACGGTTACTCGCCGATTACGCGGTCAGTTGTTGATCACGATGTTGAGGTTGATGATGATTCCGCCGAAAGTCAGGATCGTGTTGGCCAAGCCAACGGTCATTCCACTGTTCAGAGCCGCGATCAGTCCGTTCATCGTCGTATCCCCTTCACTGTCTACGGGTTACGCGTACAAGATTGTGCGCTGGCGCTGACAATAGGCCAAGTTCGTGACCTGCGCGCCATTGCGGAGAAAACTTGTACCCCGGTCGCAGTTTCCACGTTAACTGTTGCAGGACAACATAATTCCAAGATCGGCGCACTACCCGCTAACGGCCGAATCAAACATCACGATTGGGCATACGCAGACCACTTCACATAACCGTCCGCCCCATCAGACACTTGTCCACCGAAACAGAGTGCACAACAGTTAGTCCGGTGCAACAATGAGACGAATCGGACATGCCTGCGACGTGATGGGGAAGGGTGGTTGAGACAATGACGGCGCCGCGCATCGCCAGAGGACACCGCGGCCCCACCGGGGGCCGAAATTCCGCGTCGCAGGACAGCCTGGACGCCGCCTCGGACGCCCTGCAATCGCTGTACGCGCACCTCGATCCACATGCCCAGGCCGAGCAATTTCTCGAACAAGTCTGCAGGCATGCCGTCGATCTCATCGCCGACGCCGACATGGCCGGAATTACCATCGGCGGTTCGGACACGACATTCCGAACCGTCGCCGCCACCCACCAACTTGTTCGCACCGTCGACTCGATCCAATTCCGACTGGACTACGGACCGAGTGTGACGTCGTCACGCACGGGAACCGTTGTCCGCGCACATGCCAGCGAAGCCCACAGCCGGTGGCCTCAATTCGCAAGCGCGGCAAAGGCAGTCGGCGCCGTCAGCTTCTTGTCCATGCCACTGCCTGGCCGGGAACGCCCGCTCGGAACCCTCAATCTCTACAGCCACGACCTCCGAGGTTTCACCGGCGCCGACGTGGCATTGCTCCAACTGTTCGCCGTGACCTCGGCCTACGCGCTGCACAGCTCGCAGCGCCTCGACATCGCCAGAAAGCACGCAATGGACCTCGAGCGAGCACTCGAATCGCGAGGCGTCATCGAACAGGCCAAGGGCATCATCATGGGCACCCACCACGTCGACGCCGACCGAGCCTTCCGCATTCTCATCCAGGACTCGCAGCGCAGCAACGTCAAACTGCGAGTGATCGCCCAGCAGTACATCGACGGCGCGATCGACCCGCGCCAGGCTACGAACAAGCCCGAGACCAACTGAACCGGGCGCCTATCGGCACCTCAGCAAATACAGAGGCACCCACCACATTGGTGAGTGCCTCCTCTTTCGGAGCCTCCTGTCGGGATTGAACCGACGACCTTTCGCTTACAAGGCGAGTGCTCTACCACTGAGCTAAGGAGGCGAAGACCGACGCGTTGCCGCGACTGACTTTGCGGAGCCATCATATCCAAGCCGTCACGGTGGCCGCGCGCGGGTCACGTTAGATAGCGTGGGCCCCATGCGCAACTCCCACTCCGCCCCCTGATGGCGAAATTCACCGAAGTACTCACACGCCTGACGGGAAACCGGCAAGCCACCGTCGACACGGTCACGTCGGCTCCCGCACCGCTTCAACCGATCGACCTGACAGACGACGCCGTCGTCGCAGAGGTCCTGGACCTCGCGGTTCGGGTGGGCGAAGTCCTCCTCGCATCCGGAACCGCGGCCATGGACACCGCTGAGCAGGTGCAGTTCATCGCCGCCACGTACGGCCTTGCCCAGTGTGACGTCGACGTCACTTACAACTCGATTGTGCTCTCTGCCTATCGCGGCCCGACGCGACCGCCGGCGAGCACGATGCGCATCGTCCACTACCGCTCGATGGACTTCACGCGGCTGGCGGCCGTCGACCGTCTGACACGTCGTATCCGCCGTGAGGCGATCACACCGGACCAAGCGCACGACGCGCTCACAGCCATCACGACGGCGCCGCACCCGTACAACCGATGGACCGCGACCATGGCCTGGGCGGCGATGGCGGCTTCGGTCTCCGTCCTGCTCGGCGGCGGGTTCCTCGTTGCCACAGTCGCGTTTCTGACGACAATGGTCATCGATCGAGTCAACCGCGTACTGAACCGGTTCGGATTACCGTTCTTCTTCCAGCAGGTTGTCGGTGGTCTCATCGCGGCTGCGCCCGCCGCCACGCTCTATACATTTCAGGACCAGCTGGGGATCAGTATCCGGCCGTCGTTGGTCATCGCGGCCGGAGTGGTCGTTCTACTGTCCGGGCTGTCGTTGGTGGGCTCGGTCCAGGACGCGATCATGGGTGCACCCATTACAGCTGTCGCGCGATTCTTCGAAGTGGTGATGATGACGGGCGGCATCATCGCGGGCGTCGCAATCTCGTTGAGAATGACCGGGATGTTGGGTTCGACGCTTCCACCGATCAATGTGGAAGTCTCCACCATCACGCAGTTGCCGATCCTCATGCTCTCCGGCGCGTGTGCGTCGGTGTTCTACGCGCTCGCCTGCTACGCCGAGAGGCGTGCACTCACCGCGGCGTTCCTGGGCGGTGCGGCAGGCAGTGGTGTGTCGATCTTCGTGCAGACACTCGACGTCGGTCCCGTGATCGCCGCCGCAATCGCCGCAACCGTGGTCGGTCTTGCCGGTGGTCTGATGGCTCGCCGCGCACTGACGCCTCCGCTGGTTGTCGCGGTCGCAGGCATCACTCCGCTGCTCCCCGGTCTGTCGCTGTACCGAGGCCTGTACGCGCTGCTCAACGACCAGGTACTGATCGGATTGACTGCCTTGCTGTCGGCCTTCGGCATCGGCTGCGCCCTGGCCGCGGGCGTCACGCTCGGCGAATGGGGAGCGCGCACGCTGCGTCGTCCACGGATTCTGATGCGCGTGGACTCGCTACGTCGCCCGATGGTCCGCAAGCGCAGGCGTCGAGTTCCCGTCACCGAGAAGTAGGCGTCGTTCAAGCAGAAAGAGCTGGGCACCCGACGGTGCCCAGCTCTTTTCTGTTCACTCGGGGTCTCGGGGGTTCCGAGCGGTGAGAGAATCAGCTCTCGACTGCGTGCTTTCCACCGGCAGCCTGATCGGCTTCCATGGCCTCACGCAGGCTCTTCGGACGCATGTCGGTCCAGTTGGCCTCGACGTATTCGAGGCACGCCTTGCGGCTGTCTTCACCGAACACCACTCGCCAGCCGGCGGGGACCTCGGAAAACGTGGGCCACAGCGAGTGCTGGTCCTCGTCGTTCACCAGCACGTAGAAGCGGCCGTCTTCGTCATCGAAAGGGTTAGTGCTCATCTCGCCTCACTCGTTACGTACGTGTCTTGTGCGCCCAGACTAGCAAGCGCACCAGTTCGGTTCTGGTGGCTCAGCACCGACGCGAGAATCTCCCCCGCCCGCACTGCCACGTTCGACAGCAGCGACGACGTCAATCCGTGAGTCTGTTCTGTCCCACCCTGCAGATAGATACCGCCTGTCACGTCCTCCGTTACAGCCAGTCGATAATCCCGACTGACGTTACGCGGAACGGACGAATCCGGCACGAGTTCACCCAACAAATCGTCCAGAGGTGCCGGGGTGAAACCCGTGGCCAGAATGAGTGCGTCGCACGCCAGCGTGTCGGTCAAGCCGTCGAGATTGCTACGGACAGCCAGTTCGATACCGGATTCGGTCTCCACGGCACTCGTGATCTCCGAGGCCCGACGCATGAACAGTCGCCGCGGCCCACGAACCATCTCCTGATACTCGGTGGCATACAGCTTGTTGATCAGTTCGATGTCGACGACCGAGTAATTGGTACTGCGGTGCAAATCGAGAAGTCGGCGTCGTTCCGCGGCGTCTGCACCGTGCAGCTGATCGACGGCTTCGGGATCGAAGATGCGGTTCGCGTACGGGCTGTCGTCTGCCGGGCTGTAGCCGTAGCGGGCAAAAACACTGTGAACTTCGGCGTTCGGGTAGTTCGCGTGCAGGTAGTCCACGATCTCCGCGGCACTCTGGCCGGCGCCGAGAACGACGAACCGGTTGTGTACGGGCTCCGGCATTGCTTCGAGATGGAAGAGGAACTGGTGATTGTGGAAGCACCGCGACGAAGGCGTCGCCCACTCCGGGATCCGCTCTTTCAGTCCGGCTCCGACAACGATGTTGCGCGCGATCACCGTTTCACCGTCGGCGGTGCGAACCGCAAAGCGATCGACAACGCCGTCGGAGTTCTTGATGCCCTCGACCCCGTCGACGGTTGTACCGAACTGCACGTCCGCGTCGACTCGTCGAGCTGCCCAGCACAGGTAGTCGTTGAATTCGTGGCGTGTGGGGAAGAAGGTCTGGTGGTTGACGAAGTCGACCAGTCGACCCTGCTCGAACAGATACGAGAAGAAGCTGTATCCGCTCTGTGGATTCCGGAACGTCACCAGGTCCTTCGGAAACGCGATCTGCATGGTGGCACCGTCGAGCAGCATCCCGGGATGCCACGCGAACTGAGACTGCTTTTCGAAGAACCGCGCGTTCACCCGATCAACGGCCGCACAATTTGCATTGTGTTCTTCGACAGCAATGGCCAACGCGAGGTTGGCCGGACCGAACCCGACGCCGACGATGTCGACAATGGCAGGTTCGGCGCTGGAGTCTCTTGGTGATTCACTCATTACAGGTAGTCCATCCCCGACGGAACGACCTGGTACGGCCGCCAATCGATGTCCCGAAGTAAGTAGCAAAGGCTACCCTTAATGAGGTGAGGGTATCAACACTGTGAGCCCCCGTATAGCGGTCGACCCCACGGAGCGATGCGACGTATGTCATAGTTTCGCCCCCTCGCTCGCGTCATCCCCTTCGGCGGCAACTGCAGCCTCGATCACGTCGACCAACTGACCTGCCCATACGCGGACTGCACCCGCATCGACGCGGTCGGCACGGAACCCGAGAGTTGCAAAGACAGGCCCATCGCCCACCGGCTCGTAAAAACTCAACGTCACATCCGCATCGGGCACTCCCACCGGAATCGGTACGAGAGAACCGAAGTCGCCGAGCCCGTCCAAATCGGCCTGTTGATGATGGATCACCATCACCTGAGGCCTCATGGACGCCGGATTACCCAGTGCCTGCTCGACATACACATATGAGACGTCCTGATTGCTCAGCGCTTCCAGATTGTTTTCCCGGATGCGAGCCAGCAATTCTGCAAACGTCGGACTACCGGACGTATCCGTGCGCAGGAGAACAACATTGAAGAACGATCCGATCATCGGTTCGAGACGGGGATCCGACCTGCCCGCAACCAGTGAACCGATGGGAAGATCGGTACCCGCGCCGGCCTTCGTGAGAACGCTGGCCAGTGCGGCCTGCAGGACCATGAACATACTCGTGCCCGTGCGCGCAGCCAGGGCGTCGATTCCGGCGTGCAGACCCGCGTCGATGTCGACGGCGATCACGTCACCTCGAGGCTCCGAGTCACCTTCCGGCAACGGAAGATTCACACTGGTCGGTATTCCGTCGAGCGCATCCCGCCAATATGCAAGTTGCTTCGACGCTCGGCTGTCGACGTCTCGGGGGTCTCCCAACAGCTCCTCCGACCACACGGTGTAATCGGCGTACGTCAATGCAAGCTCGTCCCAAACCGGTTGATCTCCCTGCGACCGGGCTGCATAAGCAGAGACCAGATCTCCCAACAGCGGCACTACTGACCACTCGTCGACGGCGATGTAGTGCATGACGAGAAGCAGTGTCCTAGAGCCGTCTTCACCGAGCACCAGATGAACCCGCAACGGTGATTGCTCACGCAGATCCATCGGAAGTTGAGCCAGTTCGAACACCACTCGACCCACATCGCCGGCGCCGACATCGACCACATCGACAGTCGGACGCACCGATTCTCTTGCCACGACGATGCCGTCGACCTCGACGAAGGTGGTCCGCAGGGGTTCGTGCCGCGAAGTCACATCGTCCAAGGCGTGCCCGAGAATCTCCGGATCGATCTTCGATTTCAGGGTCAGCGCCAGAGCGTGGCTTGCTTGCGGTTGCGCGCCGGACGCGCGGAACAACTCCCACTGACGACGTTGCGGCGCAGACAGACCCATCGTCTCGGGACGTTTCACCGCCGGCGTCAGGATCGGACGCCCACCTTCCGAACGCGCGACGACGGCCGCCAACTCCGCAACACTCGGCGCGTCGAATACGTCTCGAATACTGACGTCCACGCCGAACGCTTCCCGAATGCGACCGACCAGTTTCATCGAAGCCATCGAATGGCCGCCGAGTTCGAAGAAACTGTCGTGGACTCCGACACTCGGAAGTTGCAGGATTTCCGCGAATGCAGCCGCAACCGTGGACTCCACTGCCGTGCGAGGAGCAACATCACCCGCCAGCTCCGACCAGTCCGGAGTGGGCAACGACTTGCGGTCGAGCTTTCCGTTGGGCGTCAACGGCAGCGGACCGTCAAGGGCGACAACCATGGTCGGAACCATGTAGTCGGGCAACGACACTGCCGCGAGGTTCCGCACTGCCGTCGTGTCGACGACGACACCGGGTTCCGGTGACACGTAACCGACCAGGCGCGTGATTTCGCCCTGCCGATCCGCGACGACCGTTGCCTGCTTCACCGAAGGATGGGCACTGAGAGCTCCGATGATTTCGCCCAACTCGATTCGGAAACCGCGGATCTTGACCTGATCGTCGACGCGGCCGAGGAAGTCGATGTTCCCGTCAGTGCGCCACCGCGCGCGGTCCCCGGTGCGATACATGCGATCGCCCGCGGTGAAGGGATCGGCGATGAATCTCTGTGCCGTCAGATCGAATCGGCCCAGATAGCCTCTCGCCAGGCCGCGTCCCGCGATGTACAGCTCGCCGGATACTCCCGGCGGAACCGGACGGAGTCGATCGTCGAGCACGTACGCCTGTTCGTTGGGGTCAGGGATTCCGATGGGCACGGGACCGTTCCAACCGGGTTCCGCCTGCCACAGTGTGTTGTTCACCGTGGCTTCGGTGAGTCCGTACGCGGCAAGCAAATTCAGCCGCTCCGCCCATCGCCCGATCAGCTCCGGTGGCACCGTCTCGGTTCCGACCAACACGGTGCAGCCCTGCGGCACTTCACATCCTGCCGGCAGAGCGGCCAGCAACGAGGGAGGGATGATCGCGTGGGTGACACGATTGCTCGTCATGAAATCGGTCAGCGCCGGACCGGCAACTCGTGCATTCTGCGGCACGATCACCAGGGTACTGCTCGTGCACAGTGCCATCGCCAGCTCGAATACCGCGACGTCGAAGCCGACCGAAGCGAACTGCATCACCACCGAACCCGGTACCAGTCGCATCCGAACCTCGGCTGTGGCAACAAGACTCGGAATACCGTCATGGGAGAGGACGGCTCCCTTCGGCTTGCCGGTCGATCCCGAGGTGTAGATGACATAGGCAGCGTGGCTGACGCCAACTGGTGGCCGGGGAGTTTCGACGATCACTGCCTCGTCCAGTTCCGCACGGATCAGCGGATCGTCCAGGAGGATTCGCTCGACGCCGACCACATCCTCGATCCGCGAGCTTTCCTCCGCAGTGGACAGAAGTACCGAGGCGCGGGAATCGGTGAGCATGTATGTGATGCGCTCGCTCGGGTGACTCAAATCCAGGGGTAGATACGCGGCCCCCAGCTTGAGCACGGCGAGGACCGACGCGACCATTTCCACCGAGCGCGGGACAGCAAGCCCCACCACGTCTTCGACCGACACTCCGCGGCGATACAGCACGCCGGCGATCCGATCACACTGCTCGGAGAGTTCGCGGTACGTGGCCTGCCCCGCCTCGTCGCGCACCGCAACAGCCTCGGGCGTAGCAACGACTCCACGCGCGAAAGCGTCGTAGAACGTCTCTTCCGGCACGTCGACGGCGGTGTCGTTGAACGAGGTGACAACTTGCTCGAGTTCGCCTGGCAAGAAGATGTCGATGTCGCCGATCTCGATGTCGGCCGATTCCACGACTGCCGCGATCACCGATTCCAATCGGTTCGAAATTCGCTGTGCTGTTTCGCGATCGAAGAGGTCGCTGCCGTATTCGAGTCGGACGTCGATGCAGCCTTCGTCGCCGAGGTACTCGGTGAAGTTGAACACCAGATCGAACTTGGCTGTGTACTCCTCGAGTTCGAACGGATCCCCTCCCATCTCCTCCCGGCTGTGATAGCCGACCATGACCTGGAACAGCGGATTACGTGCCAAAGTACGCGACGGATTGAGGCGCTCCACCACCGTTTCGAAGGGAACGTCGGCGTTGGCGAAGGCCTCGAGATCTCCCTCGCGAACGCGATCCACCAACTCCCGGAACGTCGGATTACCTGACGTATCCGTGCGCAGCACAATCGTATTGACGAAGAAGCCGACCAGTTCGTCGAGTCCCTGCTCACTACGTCCGGCGACGGGAGCGCCGAGGGGAAGGTCCTCACCCGCTCCGAGCGCAGTCAGCAACGCCGCCGACGCCGCGTGCAGAACCATGAACATCGAGCTCCGGCTCTCGCGCGCCAGATCTCGCAGTGCAGCAGTTGTCTCCACGCCCAACCGTGTCACCACTGCACCACCGGAGAAACTCGGTCTGGCCGGTCGACTCCGGTCGGCGGGAAGCAGCAGTTCTTCGGGGGCTCCGTCCAAACTCTTCGCCCAGAAGTCCAACTGCGTGCTCAGGATGCTCGACGGATCGTCGGCGCTGCCGAGTAATTCCCGTTGCCACAGGGTGTAGTCCGCGTACTGAACCGGAAGCGGTTCGAAAATTGGATCTTCGCCCTGGATCCGAGAGGAGTAGGCCGACATCAGATCGCGCAGGAATGGCCGATCGGACCATTCGTCCGTCGTGATGTGATGCAGGACGATCACGACGATTACGGCACCGTCCACCTCGGCACCGTCTACTCGGATCAGACGGGCGCGAATCGGAATCTCGTCAGACAGGTCGAACGGACGACCCACTGCCACGGCAATTTCACCGGCGACACCGGATTCGTCTCGATGAACTGTCTCGACCGGAATCGTCGCCGATTCGAGAATTATCTGCTCCGGCGATCCGTCCACCAACCGGAACACCGTACGCAGGGATTCGTGTCGTTCCACGACGTCGCCGAGCGCCGCGGCGAAGACGTCCGCGTCCAGTGCGCCGTCCAAACGGAGCACGATCGGGAAATTGTAGGCCGCGGAGTTCTCCTCCATCTGTCCGATCAGCCACAATCGCTGTTGAGCGGCAGAAAGAGGAAGGTGGTCCGGCCGCGGCTTCGCTACCAGTACCGGTCGCGTCGATCCCTGCTCGGCCACAATACGTTCCGCAAGTTCCGCCACCGTCGGCGCTTCGAAGAGATCACGCATGGTCAGACTGTTCGGAATGGCGATCCGAGCTCGACTGATCAGCTTGGTGGCCAGAAGCGAGTGCCCACCGAGGTCGAAGAAGTTGTCGTCGACCCCGATATCGCCCACATCGAGTACGTCGGAGAAGAGGTCGCAGAGGACCTCTTCCGTGTGGTTACGCGGTGCGATCGACTCCCCACTCCGCTCCCCCAGCACCGAATCAGCGGTGGGCAGTGCCTTGACGTCGAGCTTGCCGTTGACGGTCATCGGTAGCGTCTCCACCTCGATCACCACGGCCGGAACCATGTAGTCGGGTAGGAGAACTCGCGCCTGCGCGCGGTAGTCGTGCCCGGCGCCGAGTCGCACGGGCGTCACGTAGCCGACGAGCCTCTTGACTCCACCTGCCCCGACGTCGACCACCACTGCCGCTTGCCGCACATGTTCGTCGGATTCGAGAACGGAGACGATTTCGCTCGGCTCGATGCGGTGACCTCTGATCTTCACCTGATCGTCGGTGCGGCCGAGGAAGTCCAGGTTGCCGTCACCGCGTCGCCGCACGAGATCCCCGGTGCGGTACATACGTCCTCCGGTCCCAGCCGGATCTGCGACGAAGCGCTCGGACGTGAGCGCGAAGCGTCCGAGGTAGCCGCGAGCCAAACCGGCTCCGGCAATGTACAGTTCGCCGGCAACTCCATCGGGGACCGGACGCAGCCAGCCGTCGAGAATATGCGCGGCGGTGTTCCAGATCGGTTTGCCGACGGTCGGGGTGTCACTGTCGAACGTTCCGCCACCGAGCGTGTTGATCGTGTATTCCGTCGGACCGTAGAGGTTGTAGCCCACGGTTCCCTCGGTGTCGCGCAGCCTGTTCCACACCGAATCCGGAACGGCTTCACCGCCGAGCAGGACCAACGGCGGGCGGTGGTGTCCCACACCGACGTCGAGAAGCCCGCTGTCGATCAGGTGCGTCGCGTAGGTCGGTGTCACGTTGACGACGTCGATGTCCAGTGCGTCGCAGTATGCAACGAGTGCCTCGGCATCACGACGCAAATCCTCGTCACAAATGTGCACCTCGTGGCCTTCCACGAGCCACAGAAGTTCCTCCCACGACATGTCGAAGGCGAAGGACACGGTGTGCGCGATCCGCAGGCGCCGGCCCGCCGCGGCGATCACGGGTTCGAAAATCGCCTCGCGGTGGTTGAACTGCATGTTCGTCAAGCCGCGGTAACCGGTGACCACGCCCTTGGGCTTGCCGGTCGAACCGGAGGTGTAGATGACGTACGCGGGGTGGTCGAGTCGATGCGGTGCCCCCGGGGCGAATGCTCCGAGTTCCGACGCGGAGAGTGCCCGCGCCGAAATCGTCAGTCTCCTTGCTGCTGTATCGGGTTCGTCGATCACGATAGTGCGGACGTCCGCACCTTCGAACCTCGGTGAGGCCGAAACGGTTGTCAGCAACACGACAGGATCCGCGTCGTCGATCATCACGGCCAACCGTTCGGCCGGATGGTCGAGTTCGAGGGGTAGGTAGGCAGCACCCGTGCGCAATACCGCGAAGAGCGCGACGACCATGTCCACCGAACGTGGTAGGCCAAGAGCGACAATCTTTTCCGGGCCGGCGCCGTAATTGATCAGCAACCGCGCCATCCGGTTGATCTCGCCGTCGAGATCGGCGTAGGTCATCCGGCGCTTCCCGAACACGAGTGCCGTGTCGTTCGGTTGCGCCGACGCGACTTCTTCGAACAGGTCGGCAATGGTGCGCTCCGGCAACTCCCGGATCTGCGTCTGCTGCGCTACTGCGGGAACCGGAGACGCAACAACCGATCCCGCCATGTCCTGCGACCAACTCTGCAGCAGGTCGACGAAGTGACGCAGTAGGTCCTCGGCCCGGCGCGCGGTCACCAGATGCGGATGGAACTCGAACTTGACGTTGACGGTGGCACCCGGTGTGACCACGACGGTCAGCGGATAGTGCGTGTGATCGATACTGTCGCTTCCACTCACGTCGTGAGCGGCGTTGAGCGCGTGGACTTGCCTCTCGTCCACGAAGTTCTGCAGGACCATCAGCACGTCGAAGAGTTGACGATGCTCGGAAACACGCTGGATCGATGCCAAACCGAGGTAGTCGAAAGGCATCAGCGAAAGTCGATCCGCCTGTGTCCGACGAAGAAGTTCCTCGACGCTCTCGTTCGGATCCAGTTGCAGCCGAACGGGAACGGTGTTGAGGAACATTCCCACCACGGTGTCGATTCCCGGTACCTCCGGTGGCCGTCCGGCAACCGTGGAGCCGAAGACGACGTCCTGTCGACCGGTGGCCGACGCCAGCACGAGGGCCAGCGCTGCATTCAGTACCGTGTTGAACGTGACGCCGGACGCGGCAGCGCGCTCACGCAACGCACGCGAAAGCGTTTCCGACAGAACCGCATCGCGGCGATCCGGAAGCTGAACTTCGACGCCGGGCATCGACTCGGCAACAAGCGTCGGCTCCTCGAGTCCTGCGAGCGCTCCGCGCCACCCCTCGTCGGCGGCTGCACCGTCGCGATCGGCCAACCAGGCGAGGTATGTCTCGAACGACCCCTCGGGTTCGCCGAATGCGCTGTCGTCGCCGCCGGTATCGTAAAGCGCCAGAAGCTGACTGACGACAAGGCCGTTGGACCAGCCGTCCCACAGCAGGAACTGCCTGTTGATCACCAGACGATCCTGGCCGCCGGGCAGATGCAGCACACTCATACGCCACAGCGGCGGCGCGGTCAGGTCGAATGGCGTCACTCGGTCTTGGGCGGCGACGGCCTCGGCACGCTCACGAGCAACCGAGTCGTCGAGTTCACGGAGATCGTGGACGATGACCGGAACATCGAGTCCAGCGCTGAAGAACTGCACCGGCTCGTTCAGCCCTTCGCTCACGAAACCCGCTCGCAACGTGGGATTTCGTCGTTGAAGTGTCCGGGCGGCCGCAGCCAACCTGTCGACATCGAGGGTGTGCCCGAAGTCCATCGAGAACTGTGCCGTGTAGATGTCCCCACCACTGCTGCTGTCGCTGCTGCCCGCGTAGCCGGCTTGGAAGTACAGGCCTTCCTGCAACGGTGAGAGTGGGAGGATGCTGCTGACACCTGCCGGACTCGCATCGGCTATCGCGTCGATCTCGGCCTGACTCAGGTCGAGCAACGTCACATCGTACGGGGTCAGAATGGGAGGCCCGGCGTGACGCGCGGCCGCAGCCGCCAGATCGCCGAGGGCCGAAACCCAGCCGTCGGAGAGTGACTGCGCGTCCTCCTCGGACAAATCTTCACTTGCCCAGGCAAACTCGGCGCGGAGCCCCGAATCCACGCTGACGACATTCACGATCAGTCGGTACGGGCCTCCCATGTCTGCGTCGGGATCGGTGGACAAGGCTTCGGATTCCGCTGCCAAGGACCATGCTGTCGATCCAGCTGTCGTCGTACGTCCGAGATAGTTGAACAGGATCTGAGATTCGGAGCGCCCCGCCAATGTCGATGCCGTGCGGGCATTCACGTATCGCAGCATCCCGTAGCCGATACCGCCGTCCGGAGCCGCCCGCAGGCTCTCCTTCACCTCGCGTAGCGTGTCCACCGGGTCGATTCCGCCGTGCAGCCGCATCGGGGCAATCGTGGTGAACCAGCCGACTGTTCGCGACAGATCGATGCCCGCCACCAACTCCTCGCGGCCGTGCCGTTCGAGATCGACCAGCAATTCGTGCTCACTGCGGCCGGTGGAGCGGCGCCAGCGATCGACGGACATCGTCAGCGCTGCCAACAGAACATCCGTTCCCTCGGCACCCACCATTGCCGCAACCGATCCAAGTGCTGCCTCGGAGATTGCTCCGTCCACCGTGACCGTGCGCCTCGAGCCTCCGGATACGACGGCATAGCCCGCGGCGTCGGGGATCAACTGCGCGCCCGGAGCGGTCACGGTCAGCCAGTGATCGAGTTCGGCGAATCGATGAGCACTGTATGCGTGTTCGGCCACCGTACGGGAGAAGGTACGCAGCGAAGTTCCGACGGCATCCAGTGCGGCGGGCTCTCCGGCTTCGACTGCCACCCAGGCCATCGCGAGATCCTCGAGCACGGTTCCCCAGGAAACCCCGTCCACGACCAGGTGGTGCGCGACTATCGCGAGTCTGCCCAGACTCTCAGCGCCGCAATCGAACCAGACCACCGAGACCATCCGCCCTGCAGACGGATCCAATCGACTGGTCGCAGTTTCAGAGTGCTCAGTGACGAGTCTTCGCAACTCGGAGTCATCCAGTCCCCGAGCATCAACGCGTTCGACCAGGTTCGCTGCCCGGACACTACCGGGTTCCTCGATCCGCGCCGACCACATCCCGCGGTCATGTCGGATCAAGGTTTGGCGAAGTCCGTCGTGGTGATCGAGCACGGCCTGCAATGCGCCGGTGATCGAACCGAGAGATGTTGCCGGAGAGTGGATCAGAACTGCCTGGTTGAAGCGGTCGGTACCACCCGTCCATTCGGACAAGCGGTGAACCACCGGCAGCGGAACCAGCTCACCCACGCCGATGTCGGCCGTGACGGTGGCATCCGAGGTGGCGACATCACCCACCGCTGCAGCGATCGCAGCGGGAGTGCGCAATTCGAAGATCTGACGCGGGGTCAGCACTACCGAATCACGACGAGCCAGGTTGACCAGTCGGATCGCCAGGATACTGTCGCCGCCGAGAGTGAAGAAATCGTCGCGCACCCCGACACGGGGCAGTCCGAGAACCGTCGCGAAATGCCCGGCGAGGAGGTCTGCAACGCCCGAGGAAACCACTCCCGTCAAGTCGCCCACCTGTGCCGCAAAATCCGGTGCAGGTAGTGCTTTTCGGTCGAGCTTGCCACTCGGGCTCAGCGGCAGCGACTCGAGCCGCACGAAGGCACTTGGCACCATGAACTCCGGTAGCACTGACAACAACTGAGCTCGAACCGCAACATCATCAGCATCTCCGACCAGGTAGGCGACCACCTGTGCGCGGTTGCTCGGACCGTCGGTTCGGACGATCACGGCACTTGCCGTGACTCCGGGGCACAGCGCCAATTGCGCGTCGATTTCGCCGAGTTCGATTCGGAATCCACGAACCTTCACCTGCTCGTCGGCACGGCCGAGGTACTCGAGAACGCCGTCGGCATTCCACCGCACGATGTCACCGGTCCGGTACATCCGCGAGCCGCCGTCGCTGTACGGATTCGCCACGAATCGTTCGGAGGTCAATCCCCCACGTCCGTGGTAACCACGCGCCAGTTGTGGCCCTGCCAGATAGAGCTCACCGGTGGCACCGGCCGGGACGTTCTGCAGGTAGGGATCGAGAACCAACAGGCCGGTGTTGGCGGCAGGTGCGCCGATCGGGACGCTGACGGCGTCTGCCGGAGTTTCCTGCACCGACGGTTGCCAACTGACGTCGACGGCGGCCTCGGTGGGGCCGTAGAGGTTGTCCACCAGAGTATTCGGCAGGATCTCGGCGACCTTGCGTGCAACGTGAACGGGCAGTGCCTCACCGCTGCAGTTGACGATCTCGAGCGAAGAGCACAGTGCTGCTTTCGGCTCCGCGAGAAACACGTCGAGCATCGACGGAACAAAATGCACTCGGGTCACGGAATGTTCGACGATGACGTCGGCCAGATAGCCAGGGTCCTTGTGCCCGTCCGGCTCGGCCATCACGAGAGTTGCCCCCACCAGGAACGGCCAGAAGAATTCGGGAACGGAGACGTCGAAGCTCGACGGGGTCTTCTGCAGCATCCGGTCGGAGACGTCCATCGGACGTATCTGCTGTGCCCAGAGCAATCGGTTGACCACACCCTCGTGGTTGACCACAACGCCTTTGGGGCGACCGGTCGAACCCGAAGTGTAGATCATGTACGCGGCATCCGCGGGCGATCCTGGGACACTCAGCGGATCGGCGGGGAACTGCGCCGACTCCGATACCGTCACCCGCGGAACCGAACCCGAATCGAGTGAAGAATCTTCCGACACCACGACGCACACAGGATCGGCGTCACCCAGCATGTACGTCAGCCGCTCCGCCGGGTAGCCGGTGTCGAGGGGAACGTATGCTCCCCCGGCCTTCCCGATGCCGAGTATCGCGACCATCAGATCAAGAGAGCGAGGCAAGGCCACCGCTACCAACGATTCGCGTCCGACGCCACGTTCGCGCAGCAGATGCGCAAAACGATCAGCGCGAGAGTGAAGTTCGGCGTAGGTCAACGACTCTTCACGGAAGATCACTGCGGTGGCTTCGGGCGTACGCCCGGCTTGATCCTTCAGCAGCTCGGTCAGCGTTGCGCGCGGCCGATCCAAGGCCGTGCCGACGCTCCCCGGCTGTGCGGGTGCCAGCGCGATCCGGCCGATGACCTGATCGAGATCGCGCGAGAGCTCGGTGAGTACGACTGCGAGAGTTTCGGCCAGCGACGCAGCGGCGTCGCCGTCCACCTGAGCAGCGTCGTACTTGAGCTCCAACGCCAATCGATCGCCGGGGACGACGATCAGGGTCAACGGGTAGGCCGGTCGCTCGTCGAATCGAATTCCCGTCAGTCGCACCGAGTTCGTCGGATCAGCGATTGCCGTGTCACCGAGTGGATAGTTCTCGAACACGACGAGTGATTCGAAGTCCTGCTCCAGTCCGCCGGTCCGTCGCAGTTCGGGTAACCCCAGGTACTGATGGTCGAGTAGTTCCGATTGTTCCCTCTGCCAACGGGAAAGCGCTTGCGCGGCTGTCTCTGCCGGATCGAACCGCAACCGAGCCGGCACGGTGTTGATGAACAAGCCCACCATGGACTCGATCCCGGGCAGGTCTCCACCGCGTCCCGATACGGTCGATCCGAACAGCACGTCTGTTCGGCCGGTCATTCGGCCGAGCACCAGCCCCCAGGCGCCGTGCACGAGCGTACTCAGCGTCAGGCCATGGGAGCGTCCGTTGATCGCCAGTGCGCGAGTATCACTGTCGGACAGCTCGACTCGGGTGGCACAGACGCCGCTGCTGCCCGCGCTCGGCGCGGGAAGTTCGACCGCGGGCCCGGGAGAGTTCAGCGCTTCTCTCCACACCGCTGCCGAGGCCTCGTGATCGTGGCCGGCCAACCATTCGAGATAGCTGCGGTACGGCGCCGGAGTCGGGAGCACCACGCCGGAGTCGCCAACGCTGTACGACGCCATCAGCTCCCGCAGCATCACCGGAACCGACCATCCGTCTGCGACCGCATGGTGAATCGACTGCAGCAGAAGGTACTTCTCCGAAGAGGCACGGACAAGCGTGTAACGGACGAGCGGCGGTTGCGCCAGGTCGAACCCGCGCGCGCGGTCGGCGGAAAGCAGTTCATCGACATCGGCGCCGGCCACCTCGACTACCGCCATCTCCACGACAGCGCTCGGGTGCACCACCTGCACGACCCGGCCGTCACCCAGGACCGAGAATCCGGTGCGCAGCGCCTCATGCCGATCGACGACGGATTGCAGCGCGCGGCGCAACGCCGCACTGTCCACGGCGCCGGTCAGTTCCACAACCTGTTGCACGACATACTGATCGGCCCCCGGATCGGCAAACGCCGAATGGAAGTAGATCCCTTCCTGCAGCGGAGTGAGTGGGAGAATCTCTTCAGCCTTCGGTAACCCGTCCACGTCTGCCTGAGCGAGCGCCACCAGAGGGTAGTCCGAGGGTGTGGCTCCGCCGAAGGCTGCGAGCCCGGACACGGCCTCGAGCGAGTCCAGCCACAACCGCGCAAACCTGTCGATGTCGCTACGCAGGAAGATGTTCGACGCCCAGGTCAGGGTGGCTCGCAGTCGTGGTCCACCGGCGGCGTCCTCGGCTACGACGTCGACAGACAACGCGTGTCCCAGCGGCATGGACGGATCGGCAGCACCGTCCATCGACACCGGGAACCAGTCCCCCTCCGCTGCAGCAGTACGTCCCAGGTAGTTGAGCACCACCTCCGGCGCTGCGACGCTACCCAACTGATCCGAGCTGCCCAGGTATCGCAATGCTCCGTACCCGAAGCCGGCGTTGGGGACGCGTCGAAGTTGCTCCTTGACGCTCTTGAGAACCCCCGCCAACTCGCCGCTCGCTTCGAGATCCGGAGCGGCTGTACCGATCTCGAGCGCCACCGGGAACACTGTGGTGAACCATCCGACGGTACGAGTCAGGTCGACGTGCGCAGCGCCGTCACCGCGAACGATGTCCTCGTCGCGTCCGTGCCCCTCCAGGTCGATCGTCACCGATCCGGCACCGCTCCAACGGGTCAGCGCCACGGCAAGTGCGGTGACCAGCACTTCGCTCACATCGGCTCCGAACGCCCGTGGGACACTGCCCAACAGCTGATCTGCAAGTTCTGGAGGTAGGGTGATCGACCGCGCTGCAGCGGTGCGCGCGAGGTCAACTGCCGGGTCGAGTGCCCGACGGCCGAGAGATGCCCGTTGTGCGGACGTCACCGAGTCCCAGAACTCGATTTCCGAGTCCAGTCGCCCGGCTCCGACCGCCTCCGAGACGAGTTCGGCGTACCTTCGCACCGACGTGCCGACCGGAGCGAGTGCGGGTTCGTCGCCATTCATCGCTGCGATGCCGGCGCGCGCGAGGTCCTCGAGGATGATGCGCCACGAGACGCCGTCGACCACCGCGTGGTGGATGACCAGCAACAGCCGTCCGGGACCGGTCACAGGGCGGAACAGAACAGCGCTGACCATCGTGCCGTCGGCTGGATTCAGACGGCCGACAGCTCGCTCGGTCTCGGCGACGATCAACGGTCCGCATTCTTCGAGCGGTGCCGGTAGTGCACGGGTCTCGAAGACCACAGCCGCTTCGTTTGTCTCCGGAACAAGCAGCGTTCCTTCGGAAGTCAACGTCCCACGAAGTGCATCGTGGCGCGCCACCAGGGCGTCGAGCGCCGACTCGGCGTGCTCGGAGGTCAAAGCTGACGGGGTCTGAATCAGCGCTCGCTGGTGGAAGGTTCGTACTGCGTCCGACACTCCGAGAACCTTGGCGGCAATCGGCGTCGTGGCTACGTGGCCGATCGGTTGGTCCGCGTGGTCGACGATCTCAGCCACTCGGGAGGACTGGGCACGCGCCATAGCCTCGGCGGTGCGCAGTTGGAACACCTCGCGAGGACTGATCGACAAACCGGCAGCACGAGCCGCGGTCACGAGTGAGATCGCGACGATGCTGTCGCCGCCCAGTGCAAAGAAGTCGTCGGTAACGCCGACCGAATCGAGGCCGACTGCCGACGCAATCAACGTGCAGAACTGTTGTTCGACTTCGTTTCTCGCAGCGACATGTGCACTCAGTTCGGCGAGATCGGGCTCGGGTAGCGCGCGACGGTCGAGTTTGCCGTTTGCCGTGAGCGGAAACTTGTCGAGGACGGTGACGGTGGTCGGGACCATGTAGTCGGGCAGCTTGCTCGCAGCCCACTCGCGAAGCTCACGTGAGTCGATCGCGAGGTTTGTCCCCGACGCTGCGCTCACGTAGGCGGCGAGATACTTTGCACCTGTTGGTGCTTGGCGCACCAGAACTGCCACGTGACGCACTGCGGGGTGCGAAATCACGGCGGCTTCGACATCCTCGAGTTCCAGGCGCATGCCGCGGATCTTCACCTGATTGTCCGTGCGTCCGAGGAAGTCGAGGGTGCCGTCGGCGGTCCATCTGGCCAAGTCACCGGTGCGATACATGCGGGATCCGGCCAGATCACCTGAGACGAAGGGATCCGCGACAAAACGAGATGCGGTCAGTGCCGAAGCACCCACGTATCCGCGTCCCAGCAGGAAGCCCGCGGCGTAGAGTTCGCCGCCGGTGCCGATCGGAACCGGCTGCAAGTCGCCGTCCAACACGTACAGACGAGTGTTGGGGTTCGGGCGACCGATGGATGTGGCGATTCGTTCCGCCTCCTCGCGGTAGATCACATGGGAGACACCGATGGTCGCTTCGGCCGGGCCGTAGCCGTGATACAGCGTCGTGGACAGTTGATCGCGGAACCGATCGAAGAGTTCAGGCGTGAGAACCTCACCGCCGCACCACACGTGCTTCAACGAATCGAGCTGATCGGTCCCGTTCGCCAGATCCAGAAGGATGTCGAGCATCGACGAGACCAGGTAGACGAAAGTGACCGATTCTCCGGCGATCAGGTCGAGCAGGTATTGCGGGTCGCGTTCCCCCTCGGGCTTCGCGATCACCAATCGACCGCCGGAGACGAGCGGGAGCAGGATCTCGTTGATCGAGATATCGAACGAGAGTGGGGCTTTGAACAAGGAGGCATCGCCGGACCCGAACCCGAGAATCCGCTCCCGCTGCCACAGCAACCTTGCGCAGATTGCCTCGTGGCGGATCATGGCGCCCTTCGGACGTCCGGTCGAACCGGACGTGAAGATGACGTATGCGAGTTGGGCACCGTGAATACGAATGTCGGAGGTCATCGTCTCGGACAGGTCCGAGGGCCCGTCCTCGTACGCCCACGCGGAGAGATCGACCGGAACGGAGTCGTCTACACCGTCCGAGGTGAGCACCAGTGTGGCGCCCGCGTCGGCAAGTACCGATTCGCGGCGTTCGGCAGGCCATGACGGATCCAGTGGCACGAAGGCACCACCGGCACACATGACGGCCAACAACCCCACCACCATCTCGGCGGATCTCGGAAGCCCGATCGCCACAACGGTTTCGGTCGCGACACCGCGAGAGATCAAGTGCGCGGCGAGCTGTGATACCCGACTTTCGAGTTCGCCGTACGTCAGCCGGACGTCCCCGTCGACCACGGCGACAACGCTCCGATCGACAGAGAAGCTGCTGCGCAACAAATCCGGCACCGTCGTGACGGGCTGCGGCTCTGCGGTGTCGTTCCACCCGTGGAGCACGAGTTCTCTCTCCGCGAGCGACATGGGGTCGAGTGCCGAGATCGGAAGCTGCGGCTCTGCTACGAATCGATCGAGGAACTGTTCGATTCTGGCGGTGTGATCGGCCAACTCCCTGTCGAATCCGGCCGGGGCGCGGACGTCGATCTCGATCGGCTCCCCGTCCTGACCACCGCGCACACTCAGATCCAGGTCACTGACTCGACCGGTTACCGAATTACGCACGCGCACCGGGCATCCGCCGAAGGTGAGTGTGTGTTCGAACATCATCGAGTTGATGCCGGGACCGAAGACCTGACGGTCGGGATCGATCGCCCGAATGTCGCGAGCGAGATCCTCACCTCGGTAGCGCCCGTGCTTGAGAATCGAGACCAGGGCGGTGTCGAGACGAGTTGCCAACTGGCCGATGGTTTCCGAGCGTTCTACCCGAATACTCAGCGGCAAAATCGTCGACGCCATCGAAGGAGTGCGACGCATGTTGCGCCCCACCCGAGCGGCCATCGGTACCGAGACGACAACGTCGTGCTTTCCGGTGGTTCGTGCGATGTACGCGATCAGCGCCGCCATGGGCAGGCGAGTTCGTCGAATCCCGGCGTCGGCCGCATAGCGGTAGAGCTGTGCCGCGCGATCAGCGTCGAGCGTGAGTATCGCCGAGATCGGCGGCAGCGAATCATCCACCTGCCCATGCAGAATCCGCGTCGCTTCCGGTCCCGATTCAACGCGTTCGACCCAGTACTGACGGTCGGTCTGGAATCGCGGAGAGTTCCGGTAATCCAGATCGGCTGCAACCACGGCGTCGAGTGACCACTGCGGCGCGGCAGTCCCGAGATTCGGATCGTCGTATCGCTCGGCGACGTCGGCGACGATGAGCGAGATGCCGTACCCGTCGACCACGCTGTGGTGATAGCGCTGATACCAGATGACTCGGTCGTCAGCGGTCAGCAGAAGCACCTGGCGGAACAGCAGATCGTCCGGACCGAAGACCCGAGCCATGTCGGTGTCCATCCACGACTGCGCAGTCGAATCGGGATCCGCCTCGGCCCGAAGGTCGAGAATTTCCACGTCCCAGCGCGCATCCGGAATCGGCACCTGGATCAGCTGGTTGTCGGCATCGACCTCGAAGTGCACGAACAGCGCTTCGACGCGTCCGACGCTGGCCTCGATCGCCGCTGCCGCGCGCTCGATGTCGATCGTGCCGTCGACCTCGACGACAAGTCCGATGTTGTAGACCGGACTGCTCGGATCGACGTTCTGAGCAACCCACACCTCACGCTGAGCGGCCGTCGCCGGGAGCGCTGCGTCCAGATCGGCACCGCCCGATACCGCCGGGTGAGCTACCTGAGAGTGGTCAGACATCAAGAATCCGATCATCGTCGTTCATGCTCATCGAACGACGAACACCCTCGCAAGTTTAGGGTAGGCTACCCAGGAACGTGAAGGTGCGCTCCCGCCCTGGTCAGACCTGTTCCCACGGACCGAATTCGAGCAAAACGTCAATTGCTGTCTTACCGTCTTGCGGCCGAACGACATGTTCGAGGGCATAGACCCTCGATCCCTCCGCAGCGCGAGTGAGATCGGAAATACCGGGCAGAATGGTCGGTTCGGGTGGACCGCCCACACCACGATGGAAGTTCTCGATGGAATGCCCCAAATAGAGGACCCGTCCGCCGGGCGTCAGCCACTCCCCGACGCGCTTCAAGGTTGCGGCCAGATGGTCGACCTCGAGGTGAAGAAAGCTGACCAACACCAGGTCGACCAGCCCTTCCGGCTGCCACTCGGTCGCGTCGCCGACTTGCCAGTCGACAGCCTTGTCCCCGTCACTCGCCCGTGCCAGATCGATCGCCACCGACGAGTAGTCGACCGCAGTCACCGACCAACCTTGCCCAGCCATCCACCGCGCGTGACGGCCGTCGCCGCAGGCCAGATCGATCGCGGTGCCCGGTCTCAGATCGGAAATTCTTGTTGCGACGGTTCCCGCCGGGTCGACTCCCCATGGCTCCGTCACCGCTCGGTATCGCTCGTCCCAGTCGCGTGCGTCCATGATTGCTCTCCCATATCCGTTTCACCGTTTCAGATCGGACGGTGCCCCCAGCAGCATAGAGAACCCTCGAATGTGACAGATCGATACCCCTAGGGGTATACAGGTGACGGACAGGAATACCCCCACCCGTATCAGGAGTGAAGATGTCAGCGACCAGAACAGTCACCGCGGACCCACCCACCCGAGCCGACGGCATACTTGCGCGTCTCGGTCGATCGATGGCGACTCACACCCGCCTCGTCGTCGGCGTCTGGTTGATCGCGTTGATCGCACTCGGCGCCGCAGCACCCAGCGTCTTCACCTCCCTGGCCGGCGCGGGTTGGCAGGCAAACGGATCCGAATCCGTGCAAATTCGCGAGTTGGCCGAGCAGCATTTCGGTGGAAATTCCTCCGCCGCAGTACAAGTGGTCGTTCACTCGGATTCTCTACCCATCACGGATCCGTCGATGCAGCAAACCCTGGCCGCGGCAACGGAAATCTTTTCCGCGGACCCTCGCTTCGGCGAAGTGATCGCCCCGCAGCCCGGTATGACCATCAGCCCGGACGGACATACCGGCATCATGGTCGCGGGCGCCAACGCGAGTACCGACGAGATGGTCAGCGCGGTAGACGAACTCGGCAAGAAGCTCACGGGCTTGTCCACCGACACGATCGAGGTGTACCCGACGGGTGCGTCGGCGTTGTGGAGCGATTTCAACAAGGCCAATCACGAAGCCATGATCAAAGCCGAAATGATGTCGTGGCCCGTCACTCTCGCGATCATGGTGTTGGCCTTCGGCTCCCTGGTTGCCGCGGGTCTACCACTACTGCTGACGCTTGCGGGCCTGGTCGCTTCGGCGGGCGGGCTTGTAATCCTCAACGAGATCACGCCGATTTCCGTGTGGGCCATGAACTTCGCGATGATGTTCGCTCTCGCGCTGGGCATCGACTACGCACTCTTCCTCGTCGCCAGGTTCCGGGATGCATTGCGAGCCGATCCGGATCCAAGGGCCGCCGTGGCTCAAACCATGGACACCGCCGGCAAGGCTGTGGTCCTTTCCGGCCTCACAGTTCTGGTCAGTTTGTCTGCGGTTCTCATCGTTCCAGCCCCGGCCGTACGCACGATGGCTGTCGGAATCATGCTCGCTGTGATCTTCGTTCTCGCCGCAACACTCACCCTGTTGCCTGCCGTGCTCGGCAGGATCGGCGCGAAGGTCAACGGCGGTTCTCTACCGTATGCAAAGCGCCAGCAGCACCGCTCCCCGATGTTCGCAGGTTGGGCATCATTGCTGCACAAGCACCCGTGGCCATTCGGCTTCGGCGCCTTACTCATCCTGATCGCACTCGTTGTTCCGGTCTTCGGACTGAAGGTGGCAATGCCCTCCATCGCCGTGGTTCCCGAGGACGCCCCGGTTCGCCAGGGCTATGAACTGGTGCAGCAGCAATTCGGGGACGGCGCCCCGGGGATGTTGCAGATCGTCACGTCCGCCGACGATGCAGCCGACACCTCACGAATTGCCATGAGCGTTGACGGCGTGGCCATGGTCACCCCAGCGCAACAAGCTGCCGACGGGTCCGATCTTGTTATGCTGCAAGCAGTTCCCACCGTCGACCCGTCAGATCCTGCGATGGAAACCATCCTTGCCGACCTTCGGTCGCAACTGCCGGAATCGGCGCTCGTCGGCGGCGCTCCGGCCGAAAATCTCGACCTTCAGCAGGCACTCGACGACTACCTTCCCATCGTCGTGGTCGTGATTCTGACGCTCGGATTCCTGTTGCTGCTGATCGCCCTCCAGGCGCCTTTGATCGCCTTGATCGGCACGCTGGTCAGCCTGCTGTCCACTGGGGCCGCATTCGGAATCGCGAAGCTGATCTTCCAGGACGGTCACGGAGCAGGCCTACTCGGCTTCACCCCCCAGGGTTTCCTCAACGGGTGGGGTCCGGTCTTCTTCTTCGCCATGATCTTTGCGATCGCGATGGACTACACCGTATTCCTGCTTTCGAGTGCCAAGGAGCACTACGAACGCACAGGCGACCCCGCGATCGCACACATCGACGGCCTCGCGCATTCGGGTCGGGTCATTGCGGCGGCAGCAGCGGTGATGGTTGCGGTCTTCTTCACTTTTGCGCTCGCAGATCCCTTGCCACCCAAGGAAATGGGCATCATTCTCGGCGTAGCTGTCCTCCTGGACGCAGTGCTCGTCCGCTTGGTGCTGCTGCCCGTTCTCCTACGCCTCACCGGCCGGGCAGCCTGGTGGGCGCCGGCATGGCTGCGTCGCGTCCTGCCGAACATCAGCTTCTCGCATGGCTGATCGTGTACCCGACATCACTGTCCTACTGATACCCCCAGGGGTATGATGGGGACAAGAGAAATCAAAGCCGGCGACAGTGACAGCCCACGACGAGGAGTGCGCAATGACAACACCCACAGAACCGATAGCGATCGCAACCAAGGTCACCGGAACCTTCGACGACGTCGTCACCCGCACACGTGGCGCTCTCGCCGAGCAGGGCTTCGGCATCCTGACCGAGATCGACATGCAGGCAACACTCAAGGCGAAGCTGGACGAGGACATGGAAAAGTACCTGATCCTGGGTGCCTGTAACCCGCCGTTGGCCCATCGGGCAGTTTCGGTGGATCGTCAGATCGGCCTCCTGCTGCCGTGCAACGTCGTCGTCCGCGAAGATACGACTACCGAGAATTCGTTCTTCGTCGAAGCGATGAACCCTGCTCTCATGGTTCAGGTTTCCGGCGAACCCGGCCTCGAGTCCGTGGCAGCCGACGCAGCCGTCAAGTTGCGCGCGGCCGTCGACTCGCTGATCTGACACCGCAGTCGGATCAAACACTGAATCAAGCAGTGACATGCCCCCAGGGGTACCCTTGACCGCAGCACGAACACGCGAGAAGGGGCCACCATGACCGGCGACGAAGAGAGCATTGCGCTCGTATTGAACAGACTGCGTCGTGCCCACGGCCAACTTGCCGGGGTCATCTCGATGATCGAGAACGGCCGCGACTGCAAGGACGTCGTCACGCAACTCGCCGCCGTGTCCAAGGCGCTGGACCGAGCAGGGTTCAAGATCGTCGCTTCCGGGCTGCGTGAATGCCTGAGCGGTGACAGCGCGGAAGGTCAGGAACCGATGACCGAGGCCGAACTCGAGAAGCTGTTCCTGGCACTGGCCTGAAACATGAGAAGGGCCTGACCTGCAGTTTGAACTGGTCCCCGATTGTTGGACTGGCCAAACAAGAGTCTAGGCGGCGAGGGTCTGGGTTCGGTATTGCACCGGACTCAGGCCCTCGAGCCTTGTGGAGACACGTTCGGTGTTGTACCAGGGGATGTACTCCTCCAGTGCCCTAACCAGCGCATCTATGTTGAAGTATCGAACGTGGTGAAAGACTTCCTCTTTGAGATGGCCGAAGAAATTCTCGATCACGGCGTTGTCGAAGCAGTTGCCCTTCCTCGACATCGACTGGGTCGCACCGGAATCGGCGAGCAGACGCCGCCAGGACATGTGCTGGTATTGAAACCCTTGATCCGAGTGCACCATTGGCGCTTGCCCGTCTTCGAGGGACTCAATCGCCGCACGCAGGGAACTGTTAGTCAGCTGCAGGTTCGGTGACGTACCGACCGAGTAGGAAATGATTTGTCGGTCGAAAAGGTCCATCACCGGCGAGAGATACAACTTCTGTTCACCGACACGGAATTCGGTGACGTCGGTGACCCACTTCTGATTAGGCGCGCTGGCGAAGAAGTCGCGATCGAGCACATTCGGTGCAATCTTGCCGACCTCGCTCCGATAGGAGTTGTACTTCTTCTTCCGCCGCACCTGGCAACGCAGCCCGAGTTCCCGCATCAGCTTGAGCACGGTCTTCTTCGCCACCTGCCATCCGGACCGGGTCAGCACACAGTGGATGCGGCGATGCCCGTACCGGCCGTGGGCCCTGTCGAATTCCTCCGTGATCGCGGTCTTCAACTCGGCGCGGCGGTCCGGATCGCGCAGTCGCGCCTGATGGTAAAAGAACGTGGACCGGGCGAGCCCGGACACGGCGAGAAGCACCTCGAGGTGGTACTGCGCCTTGAGGGAGACGACGGCACGGACCTTCACCGTCGTTCCTGCGCCCTCAAGGCGCGCAATTTTCCCAGATACGCGACCTCCGCCCGCAATCGCTCATTCTCAGCCCGCAACCGCGCCACCTCGCTCGGTACCGATCGAGCAGATCCCGGCGGGCGTCCTACACGTTTCGACCGCAACCCGTCTTCGCCCTCGTTGCGGTACTTCCGCGCCCATGTTTCGATCAACTTCGGAGAGGACAAGCCGAACTCGCGGGCGAGCGCAACCTTCGTCTCGCCGGCCAGGAAACGCTGCACCACCTCGACCTTGAACTCGAAGGAGAACGCCCGCTTATTAGGCATGGTCACCAACGCTCCTATGCCTCGAACACACCACCGGTCGTGCAAACGGCTCACTGCAGACAGGCTCACTCCCAACTGTGCAGCGACCGCCTGCCTGCCTAATCTTGCCTCGAACAACGCTACCGCTTCGCCGCGCTGAACCTCAGTCAACGAACTTCGTGCACGCATAAAACTGCTCCCCAAGCGTCGGAACTGAATTTCTCAGTCCAACTCCTGGGGAGCAGTTCAGTTAGCAGGTCAGGCCCTTTCTCGCGTGCGGAAAACTACTTCGCCAGGAAGTCGATCAGCACCTTGTTCACGGCCTCCGGACGCTCGAGGTAGCCGTAGTGCCCGGCGTCGGGAATCTCTTCGTACAACGCCGTCGCGATGCAGTCCGCCACCTCGCGGGAGAGGTAGGGCGGGATCATGCGGTCGTCGGCGAAAGCGACGGACAGGCACGGGCGCATGATCGACTTGTACGCACCCCGTCGATCGAAGGCGCGGTCCATACCGAGCTGTGCGCGAACACCCGGTGACGTTGCGCCGCCGGTGAACTCGAAGATATCCATCCAGTCGCGCGCCGAGTGATCGTCTGCCAGCGTGGCCGGCGAAAGGTTCATCACCGCGGTCACTGCGGCACGGTACTTGGCCGGCAGAGCGACGCCACTGTCGAACAACTGGCGCTCGCCCTCGGTCAGGACCTGCTGGAAATGATCCATCCGGGCGTGGCCGGCGAGGAACACTGCTTTGCGAACCAGATCGGGCCTGGCGAGCGTCAGTTCCTGCGCCACCCGGGCGCCCATCGAGGTGCCGATGACATGGGCCGGACCGCCACCGAGGTGCTCGATCAGTCCGGCGGTGTCTGCGACCATGTCGGGCATCGTGATGCCGCCGAGGCTCTCGCCGGACGGTGCGATTCCGCGGTTGTCGAAGGTGCAGACTCGGTAGCCGGCGGCCACCAGCGCCGGGGTCTGGTGCAGATCCCAGACGCGGCCGGGGCTGCCGGTCCCCATGATGAGCACCACCAGATCTCCATCACCCTTGACCTGGTAATTGATGGGGATTCCGTTGATTGTGGCGACCGTCATGTCAGCCTTCCTCCTCGTACGTGTGATCAACAATTTTGGTTGGATAGCCTAAGCTGATGGGCGGTCGTGTGACCGCAACCCCAGCCCATGCTCGTCCAGGAGGACCCCCGTTGAGAGTCGCTACGCTCGGATACCAAACCTGGGGCCACCGTACCCTGCAGGCCTTGATCGACTCCGATCACGAGGTCGTGCTGGCAATCACACACCCGAAGAGCGAACACGTCTACGAACAGATGTGGGCGGACTCGGTTGCAGATCTGGCGGCCGAGAACGGTGTACCCGTTCACGTGGCGAACAAGCCTGACGACGCATTCAAAGCCGCGCTGGCCGAAGCAGCTCCCGACATCATCGTCGCCAACAACTGGCGTACCTGGTTGCCTGCGGAGGTCTTCGACGCACCGAAGTACGGCACCCTCAACATCCACGATTCGCTGCTGCCCAAGTACACGGGCTTCTCCCCGCTCATCTGGGCTCTGATCAACGGCGAAGAAGAAGTCGGGCTCACGGCGCACCTGATGGACGAGGAACTCGATGCGGGCGACATCGTGCTGCAGCGATCGACGACGGTCGGCCCGACCGACACCGTCACCGATCTGTTCCACCGCACGATCGACATGATCGGCCCCATCACACTCGACGCCCTGGATCTGATCGCGTCCGGCCGTACCGACTGGACGCCGCAGGACCGATCGCAGGCCACGTTCTTCCACAAGCGCGCACCGCAGGACAGCCACGTCGACTGGTCCTGGCCCGCCGAGGTCATCGAGCGTTTCGTCCGGGCACAGTCCGATCCGTACCCCAACGCTTTCGCCGAGTTCAAGGGCCAGCGCATCCGCATCCTGAAGGCGTCCGTCTCACGCGGGCACTACGGCGGAACCCCCGGCCGAGTGTTCATCCAGGAAGACGACGGCATGGTGATCGTCGCGGGCCCCGACGCGTGGTCGGGCAAGAACAAGGGACTGCGGATCGAGCGCGTCCGACTCGACGACGGCAGCGAGTACACCGCCGCCGAGTTCTTCCCCCACGGCGGCGGGTACCTCACCTGATCGCCGGATCAGACCCCCTCAGTACAAAATCCAGTACAAACCCCTCAGTCGCGACCTTCCCAGGCCGCCCACAGTTGTGCGTAACGCCCGCCCGCGGACACCAGTTCGCGGTGCGGGCCTTCTTCTACGATCTGTCCGTGTTCGAGCACGATCACTCGGTCGGCGCCCGCAGCCTGCGTAAGCCGGTGTGCGACAACCAGAGTGGTGCGGCCCTCCGTAGCGGCGTCGGCAGTCGCTTCCAGTTCCCGCGCTCCGGCGCTGCCCGCCTCCGCTGTTGCCTCGTCCAGTACGGCGACGGCGGGATCGGCCAACACCAGTCTCGCCAAAGCCAACTGCTGCGCCTGCGCCGCTGTCATCTCGTGCCCGCCTTCGCCGACGACGGTCAGCATTCCCTCGTCGAGAGCCTCCACCCACTCGTACGCGCCGACCGTCCGCAGTGCCGCGGCAACGTCCTCGTCCGAGGATTCGGGAGCCGCCAATCTCAGATCCTCGATCAGAGGTCCGGCAAAGACATGGACCTCCTGACTCACGATCGCGATGTGGCGTCGTAGGTCGTCGAGGTCGGCAAGCGGGACACCGCCGATCGACACCCGGCCCGACGTCGGAGTGATCGAACCGGCAGCGATCGCCGCGAGCGTCGTCTTTCCGGCTCCGGTCGAACCGACGAGCGCCACGCGTTCCCCCGCTCGCAGTGTGAGGCTCACTCCGTGGAGAACCTCATGACCACCGTCGTAGCTGTGCCGAATGTCATCCAGACGCAGCGAACCGTCGGCCGGAACGGAACCTGCATCCGTCGAAGGCTCCGTTTCCTCGATCTCGACGACGCCGACCAGTCGCGCGAGGCTGGCGCCGGCCGACTGCACTTCGTCGAAGGTGTAGAGCAGTGAGCCGATCGGGTTGAACAGGCGGTGGAACAGCAGGGCAGCAGTCGTCGTCTGGCCGACTGTCACGACGTCCTCACGGACCAGCAGGAATCCGACGACGAGAATCATGGACAGGCCCACGAATTCGGCGCGGTTACCTCGACCGGCGAACCTCGTGAACAGGCCGAACACTCCGACTGCCAGATCGCGCGCTTTTGCCGACGCCGCATCGATCTGCCCGAGGTGTTCCTTCTCGAGGCTGTACGCGCGGACCGTCTTCGCACCCTGGAGACTGCTGATCAGCGCTTGTGAACGAGCGCCCATCGCTACCCGCTCGGCTGCGTAAACAGGAGCCGAGCGTGGCAGGTACCACTTGAGCGCCAGCGCGTACATCGGCAGCGCGACCATTCCGGCCAGACCGAGTCGCCAGTCGAGTCCGAGCATGGTCACCATGCTCAGAGCCACGAGCAGAACCGCCGCGATCATGCCGGGAACCACGTCGGACACGGCCTTGGCGATCACCGACACGTCGTCACCAACTCGTGAGAGCAGATCGCCCTTGCCGACCTTCTCGACGGTCTGGATCGGCAGGCGCAGTGCCCGGTCCACGGTCCGCTCTCGCAGATCCGCCAGGATCGTCTCACCGAGCCGCTTGATCAGATAGGCAGCCACACCGGTGAACACACCGCCCACGATTGCGGCAGCGGCGATGATCACGACCACCCCGACGATCGTCGACGTGGGCGCGTTGTCCCGGACCCGGTCGACCAGGACGCCGAAGACGTAAATCGGCACCAAGGCCATCGCCGACGCCGAAGCCGCGACGATCAGGACCAGCAGGCTCTGCATCCGGTGTTCGGTCAGCGCCGCCCGCAACCACTTCCAGGTCTGGCGACCACTCGCGATCGGCAACAACTCGCGCTCTGTCACCTTCTCTGCGTTCTCCCCGGCCGGCATTTCGGTTGTCGTGTCCGTGGCCGTCACCGCAGCACCGCTCCTCGGTAGTTCGCGTCGCCGCGAGAGAGTTCGGAATGTGTGCCCGTCGAGGCGATCACTCCGTCGTTCAACACGATCACCCGATCCGTCACGGCCAGCAAGGCGGGGCTGCTGGTGATCAATACCGTCGTGTGGATGCCACCGGCACCCTCGTGCCGCAGTTGTGCGATTCCTTCGGCGATCGATGCCTCGGTAACCGCGTCCACCGCCGTCGTCGGATCGTGCAGGACCATCACGGGTGCCTGTGCCACCAAGGCGCGCGCGAGGGCGACGCGTTGCCGCTGGCCTCCCGACAAACTGGCGCCCCGATCGGTCACTTCGAGGTCGAGACCGTCCGGATGTGCGTCGACGACATCCGCCGCTGCCGACGCCACCAGAGCACTCTGGATGTCGAGAGCAGCGGCATCACCGGCGCCCGCGGTGACGTTCGACGCAAGCGACCCGGAGAACAGATCGGTGATGTGCGGCTCCACCAACACCGTCCGACGTGCCAATCGCAAGTCCATGTCGGACAGGCTGATTCCGCCAACCCTCACCACTCCGCGATACGCGTCCTGCGCCAGCTGACCGGACAGGACCGCGACAAGAGCGTCGGCGTCCTGCGGCTGGTAAGCCACGACGCCCAGCAGTTCTCCGGCAGGCAGATGCAGGTCGATGCCCTTGAGCGATTTGTACTCGACTCTGTCGAGAGTCAGGTCGGTGCCTTCGAGTTCGGTCTGCGAACCCGCGCCACGCAGTGGCTCCGCGTCCAAGACCAGTGCCAGTCGATCCGACGACGCTCGCGCCACCGCGAAGTATCCGGGAATGGACGCAAGCAAGCCGAGCGGTTCGATGATGAACTGCGCAAGCCCCACCACGGTGATCAGTTCACCGACCGTGATCCGGCCCTGCAACGCGAAGTATCCCGCGAAGCCCGCAACACCGACCGCGAGCAACGCACTGATGGTCGCGGCAACGCCGGTGTAGATACCGGTCGCCTTGGCCGTGCCGATCGTCGATGCGAGCGCTTGACGGCTGACCGTGCGGTAGCGCGCCGACGCGGTCTTCTCGCCGCCGATACCGCGCAGCGGACGCAATCCGCTGACCAGATCCGTAGCCATCGCCGACGCCCGAGCGATCGACGCCTGCTGGCCGGTGGCCCTCGACGTGATGAGAGGCGCCGCCAATTGCAGCAGACCGAGAATGACCGGCGTTCCGATCAGAACGGCCAGCCCCAGCCAGAGGTCGATCCACACCAACGCCACCGCCGACGCCACCGCAGCTGTCAGGGCCGCAGCGGCGCGCGGGACGATGTCCGCGATCCACGAAGTCTGCTCGGCATCGGATGTCGAGACTGTCAGCAATTCACCCGAACGCAGATCGGTGCGCACCCCACGCGGATCGAGGACGCGGTGCGCCACCTCGAGCCGGAGGCGATGAGCCTCCTGCTGCATCGCGGTGACGATGAAGCGTGCGCCGAAGCGCCAGGCGGCCGTCAGAACGAGAAAGAGAGCCGCGAGACCGACGATGGAGACGATCAGGGCCGTGGTGTCCGAAGTCTCCACCGCACGGTCGATGATCACACCGATGGAGATCGGCACCGCCGTCTCGGTCAGTTGGTGCAGACAGACCAGAACCGTGCCGATGGCGAGCGGGCCACGGTTACGGACGAGGACACGTCGCAAAATCGCAGCACCGCTGTGATTGCCACTATCCGGCTCGTCCGAGTCGACGGTCACACTCGAGGGGGTCGAACTCATGGAACTCCAAGCATCGATGGAAGCGATAAAGTTGAGTACAGAGATAAGTAAGTCGACCCTAATACATGAGCAACTAGCGTCGACACGCCCAGTTCTCATAGAGTCGCGAGTAAGAACCATTGCTTGCGCCGTGCAGGCAAGCACGAGAGGAACATGATGGCTGAGAACACGACCGTCGAAACCGAGATCGCGGACGAGGACCTCGAGCCCGTAGCGGACGAAACTGCTCGTCAGGCACAGCGCGTCGTCGCTGCCTACGCGGAAGATGCCGACGAGTGCAGGATGCTGCTCTCGATGCTCGGTATCTCCCCCGCCGCCAAGCTCGACTGAATCTTTCCCTCACCGACCGAGAAGGAACCACGTGCCTGTCAGTCCGGATTCGACCAGTTCAACCCTTTCTGACAGCGCACCTGCTTCTTCGACCGGTGAAGCCGTGTCCGGGCAGGCTGAGTTCGTTGTCGTAGCGAACCGCCTGCCCGTCGACTTGGAACGGCTTCCCGACGGCACCACCCGCTGGAAGCGAAGCCCCGGCGGACTGGTCACCGCTCTCGAGCCGATCCTGCGCAGCAATCAAGGCGCGTGGGTGGGCTGGGCGGGGGTGGCGGACGCCGAGCTCGACCCCATCGTCGAAGACGGGCTCGAGCTCTACCCCGTGCCGCTGAGCGCCGAGGAGATCAACGAGTACTACGAGGGATTCTCCAACGCCACCCTCTGGCCGCTCTATCACGACGTCATCGTCAAACCCGAGTACCACCGCGAATGGTGGAACGCCTACGTCGAGGTGAACCGGCGATTCGCCGAAGCCACCTCCAAGGCAGCGGCACAGGGCGCGACAGTCTGGATCCAGGACTACCAGCTGCAGTTGGTACCGAAGATGCTGCGGATGCTGCGCCCCGACCTGACCATCGGCTTCTTCCTGCACATTCCGTTTCCCCCGGTCGAGCTGTTCATGCAGATGCCGTGGCGCACCGAGATCGTCGAAGGCCTCCTCGGCGCCGACCTCATCGGCTTCCACCTTCCGGGTGGCGCACAGAACTTCCTGTACCTGGCCAGACGCCTTGCCGGGCAACAGACTTCACGTGGAACCGTCGGCGTCCGCTCCAAACTCGGTGTGGTGCAAGTAGGTTTCCGTAGCGTCCGCGTCGGCGCCTTCCCTATCTCCATCGACTCCGGCAAGCTCGACGAGCTCTCGCGCACCAAGGCAATTCGAGACCGCGCCAAGCAGATTCGCAAAGAACTCGGAAACCCCAAGCACATCATGCTGGGCGTCGACCGCCTCGACTACACCAAAGGCATCGACGTCAGGCTCGCTGCGCTCCACGAACTTCTCATGGAGAAGCGCATCGATCCCGCCGACACCGTCATGGTGCAGCTGGCGACCCCGAGCCGCGAACGCGTCGAAAGCTACGTACAGATGCGCGGAGACATCGAGCAGAAGGTCTCCCGGATCAACGGCGAGTTCAGCGAAGTCGGCCGCCCCGTCGTCCATTACATCCATCGGCCGATCCCACGCGACGAACTGGTCGCGTTCTTCGTCGCCGCCGATCTCATGCTCGTCACGCCGCTGCGTGACGGCATGAACCTCGTCGCGAAGGAATACGTCGCCTGCCGCAGTGATCTGGGTGGTGCATTGCTGCTCAGCGAATTCACCGGTGCCGCAGCAGAACTCCGCCAGGCATTCCTGTGCAATCCTCACGACCTCGACGACGTCAAGGATTCGATGGAGAAGGCCCTCAATCAACCGCGCGAGGACGGCCGGCGCCACATGCGTGCGCTACGTCGTCAGGTCCTGACGCACGACGTCGACCGCTGGGCGCGCTCGTTCCTCGACGCGCTCGCACACGGCGGTGCCGCAGGCCCGGCGCTGATCGCCCCGGCCGAAGCCCAAGACCACTGAGGACAGTGCACAAAGGCTGAGGCCGCGGAGAGTGAATATCCGCGGCCCCAGCCTCTTTCGTACCCGACTCCAGCCTTCGTGTGTTTGATCAGAAGGGTTGGACGTTGTTCACGAGCCAACGCCCGTCCTGCTTCTCCAGACTCATCTTCACGCGACTGCCACTGGCAACGGCTTCGGGCGATTCCGAAGACGTCGTGATCTGATTGAGGAACAGCATCGTCGTCGCGCTGTCTGCCTCGGCGTCGAGAACCGCGGCGCCCTGGACGACGACCTGAACGGTCAGCGACTTTTCCTTGGCTCCCGGAATGATCACCGACTCGATCAGGTTGGTGAACGTGCCTTGAAAATCGCCCGTCAAACCGTCTGTGGCTGCATGCAACTGCTGGTCGACGTTGTTGTAGTCGTACTGGAACATCGCTACCGCCTGATCGGAAGAGGCCTGTGCCACTTCGTCTCTGGTCTGATCGATCGCTGCGGTGTCACGCGTTCCGTCCGGACCGAAGTAGAGATACGCCGACACTGCCGCCAACGCGATGGCCACTGCACTGATGACGCACAGGATGATGGCGAGCGGTGAGGCGCGCTTCGGCTTCGGCGAAACTTGCTTGGACGTCTCGGGGTTCACTTCTGGGGTCATGGCACAAACTCCGCATTCGAGGCACGCAATTGCCCGTCGACGTCGCACATGGTGATTCGGAGTCGGTAGTTGCGTTCAGCGGGCGCTTCGTCGCCGTTCTTCTGCATCGCACGCACCGCGACCAATGAAGTCCCGCAATCGCCGTCGGATTTCTCGAACCCGGCTTCGAGCACCTCGCCGTCGGTCTGAACTCCGGCCTGCCCGAGGACGTTGACAAACGAATCCTTGCGTCCGTCGAACTGCGACTTGAACTCGTCGGTGGTGCCGGCGAGGAACTTGTCGAGGTCGGCAGCCGCTGTATCCGCGTGCAGTGTCGTCAGATTCAGTGCGGTGGTCCGGGCACCGGCCACGTAGCGGGCTCGGTCCTCGTCGGCATTGGACGCCTTGTTCCGGTCGACGAGAAGAAACACCGTCAGGGCCGCAAGAGCAACAGCGATCACCGAAGCAATGGCGATCCCGACTACCAACCCGGCCTTGGGCTTCGAACGAACAGGGGTGTCCACAGCAGTTTCTGCGGGGGTTTCGGCGGTACCGGTCGGCTCAGCCTCGGTCGTGACCTGATCACCGCTGACGACCTTCTCAGGTGGAGTATCGGGCTTGCCCAAAGCAACTGGCGCCGCCGCCTTCTGCTCAGCCACCTTCTGCTCAGCCGCCTTCTGCTCGGCTGGCTTCTGTTCGGCCGACTTCTTTTCGGTGGGCACTACTACCGCGGCAGCGTCTGCATCCGCACCCGTGGGTCCGGCGCTGCGGGACGCGCGACGGCGCACCCGCTGCCCGGCCTGTGGATCTTCGTCTGTCATCAACCCTGCTGACCCTTCATGAACTGTTCGAGACTGACGTCGCCGCCACCGAGGTTCGGTTGCGAGTACGTCCTTCCGTCCGGCCCGATGTACGTGCCTGTAATCGGATCGTACCGACGAGCCGAGACCGAAGGCGTCGACGTGTACGAGCTCGGGGTCGCGGTAATCGGTTCCGGAGGCCCGGATTGCGGGTTCGTGCCCATCGGTACGTAGCCGGAACGGCACTGTTCGACCGTCGGCGCACGACGTCCCGGATACTCCTCGCAGGGAAGGTTTCTCGCGCCGCGCACGGCGATCGGCGAATCCTGGGCAACCTGGCAGAAGAGATCCGACGGCGTCTCGATCGGTGATTCGTCCTTCGGACTGCGCCACTGCTCTGCGGGCAGGAATCCTGTAGTGCACGGCGGCGGGTCGTTGACCTCCATGTGGAAGTCCACCAGTGCACCATCCGCAGCCGGGCCGGAGCCTGCCACCGTGACCAGCGCCGCGGCCAGCGGCGGGTAGATGACCAGAATCTGCTCGATCGCGTTGTTGTAGATCACGCCGACCTGTCCGACGGACACGAGGTTCGCCAGAAGAATCGGCGATGTCGGCTGCATGTCTTGCAGAAGAGCATTCGCCTCCGCCGCTGCCGCCGGCCCCTTCTGGATGACGGCACGCAGATCAGGGTCGCTGGCTCGGAGCTGATCGGTGAACGTCACCAGATTGCTTGTCCAGGAACGGATGGCGTCGCTGCTGACCACCTGGGTGTCCAGGAGTGGACCGGCCTGCTCGATCAGGGTCTTGGTCGCGTCGGAGTTGTTGTTCGCCTCTTCGACGAACAGCCGAGCCGAGTCGATCAGCTTCTGCAGATCCGGGCCGGCACCGTTGAACGCCTTGAAGGATTCGTCGATGACGGTCTTGAGCTTGGTGTCGGAAATGCTCTGCAGCAACAGATCTGCCTGATCGAGCATCGCGCCGACATCCTGCGGAATGCTGGTTCGGTCTTCGGGAATCACCGATCCGTTTTCCAGATGCCCGTCGACCACGATCGCTCCGGAGCTGTCGGTGTGCGGAATCAGATCGACGAACTGCTCGCCGATCGCCGACACACTCTTGACCGCAGCGTCGACGTCCGAGGGCACCTTGACGCCGCTCTCGAGAGACAGACGCGCATTCACGCCCGTTTCCGACAACTCCACCGCGTTCACGACGCCGATGGTCTGACCGCGGTAGGTGACGTTCGAGTTCTTGTACAGCCCACCGGTGGCGGGCAATTCGACGGTGACGTCGTATCGGCCGATACCGACCATAGCGGGAACACGCACGTACTGAGTGGCCATCACTATCAAACCGACGACCGTCAAGACGGCGAAGATGATGAGCTGGATGCGGACGAACTTTGTGAGCATCATGGTGCCGGTGCCCCCTGAGGAAGTCCTGGAATGTTGATCGGCGGAAGTCCCGGAATCTGAATGGTATTCGGATCCGCTGCCGGAGCCTGTCCTGCGGGAGCCTGTCCGGCAGGGGCCTGTGCGGGCGGTGCGGCAGGCTTGAGCGGATCGCTCAACGGGTTGCCTGTCTGTCCGGCCAGCCCGGCCTGCTTACCCAACACGCCTTCCGGTCCGGAGAGCGTTCCGGCCAACGGAGTTCCGGTGAGGAAGTTCGCGTCCAGTCGGGGCAGCGAGATGTCGATGGTCATGGCCAGGTTGGCGTAGTCACCGCGAATGACGTTGTCGATTCCGTTCTGTGGGAACGGGAACGTCAAGAGGACTCCGAGAACCTGCGTGAGAGCGTTGCCCGAATCCGCCAACGCTTTCAGAGTCGGCGACAGCGCGCGAACGTTGGTCGCGAAATCGTCACCGCTCTCCTGGATGACGCGACTGGCCACCTCGCTGAGACCACCGAGGGAGGTCAAGGCGTTGGTGATGTCCTGACGCTGAGCGACAAGAACCTCGAGTGCCGGCGGAATACCTTCGAGTGCTTTGTTCAGGGTGTCGTGCTGGGCCTGGACCGTCGAGGACAGTCGATCGAGTCCCTCCATCGCCGAAACGATGTCGCCCCGTTGCTTGTCCAGACTGCCGACCAGCTGATCGAGCTGAGGCAGGAGGTCGCGAACCGAATCTTCACGCCCACCGAGAGCGGCGTTGAGTTCCTTCGTGATGTCCTGAACCTGAGCGAGACCGCCGCCGTTCAGTACCACCGACAGCGACGACAGCGTCTGTTCCGTCGTCGGGTAAGCGCCCGCCCGCTCGATCGGAATCAGGTCACCGGCTTCGAGTCGGCCCTCGGGCTCCTCCCCTACCGGCGGCGCCAACTCGATGTGCTGAGAGCCGAGCAAGCTGGTCTGACCGATTTTTGCCGTCGCGTTGGCCGGCAACTGAACCTCGGGATTCAGCGACACCGTCACCAGAGCGTGCCAGCCTTGAACCTCGATGTTCGAAACGCTTCCCACTGCCACGTCATCCACCCGGACGGGCGAATTCTGCGACAGCGTAGTCACGTTCGGCATCTCGATCTGAACCTCGTATGCGCCTTCGCCCCGGCCTTGAGTGCCTGGCATCGGCACCGAGTTGAGACCGTTCCATTCACAACCGCTGGCGCCGAGAGCCACTGCCGTGGCCAACACCGCAACCGTGGTCTTGCGAGCTACCCGCATCAGTTCCCTCCGCCCATGTTGAAGAGTTCGGCGAGATCCTTGGGAACACTCGTCATGGGAGCACCCGACATCGGTCCTGCGACGGTTTCCGGCTGATTCTGACTTGCCGCTTCCAATCCCGGCTCGGTGTAGACGATCTGATCCGGGAAAGCCTGCACACCCGCGACCGGGTTGAACAGGAATCCGGGGTAGTTGCCGATCATCGTGCTGAGCACCGGCCCGAGGTACTGCTTACACAGGTCGGCACTGTTCTGGGAGTTACCACTCTCGATACCTTCGATGGAACCACAGATCCACTGGATCGGATTCTTGAAGTTACTCAGTGCAATTGCGCCGGTCATACTGCCCTGAGCCGGCTTGTAGATCTGATAGAAGTTGGCAAGCGACGTCGGTCCGGAGTGCAGAACCTGCTCGATCTCCGGGCGCTTGTCAGTCAGTACCTGAGTGGCATCGGCGAGACGCGCAACCGATTCGCTCAGTCCCTCGCTGTTGTCCTTGACGAACCGCTGGACGTCGCCGACGGCCAGGTCGAGATCACTGAGGGCGGTACCCAACTCGTCGGAGCTGCTTGCGAGAACGCTTGTCACCGAAGCGAGGTGACCGCTGAACTGCACGATCTGCTCGTTGCTCGAGGACAACGCAGTGACAAACGCCTGCAGGTTCCGAATGGTGGAGAACAAATCGGTCCGGCCTTCGGACAGCGTGTGCATCGTGGCCGAGAGTTCGCGCAGCGTCGACCGAATCGACTCACCGTTACCGTCGAGGTTCGTTCCCACGGTGTCGATGAATCGACCGAGGGAACCCTGATCGTCCAGACCCTCCGGTCCGAGTGCGTCCGACAGTTTGGTCAGTTCGGTCTTGATCTCGTCCCACTCCACCGGAACGGCGGTGCGCTCGATCGGGATCTCGCCGCCGTTGGGCATCTGTTCCCCGCCGGAGTACACGGGGGTCAATTGCACGAAGCGTGCGGACACGAGGCTTTGAGCAACGATGAGCGCCTTGGCATCTGCCGGAACGTCGACGCTCGAATCGATCTTCATCTCGACGTAGGTGTCCCGATCACGCGGTTCGATCTTGGTCACCTTGCCGACGTTGACACCGAGCACTCGCACGACATCGCCCTCGTAGAGACCGGTGGTCGAGACGAAGTGCGCGGAGATCTTGGTCTTGCCCAGGCCAGGGATGAAGAGGTAGGCCGCACCGGCGACGAGCAGCGCGACCAGCACACCCGCTCCGATCAGCACCCACTTCTTGCGTGGGTTGGTGGAGCCCTGTGGATCCTGTGAAGTCATGGTCTCGGTCATTCTCCCGGCCCCCTGATCGTCGGTGGAATACCGGGGAAGAAGTCTTCCAGGTCGCCCGGAACCTGCTCGGGCGCGACGCTGGTGTCCACCAGGGTCTTCCACCAGTTGCTCGGCAGAATGTTGATGATGAAGGCGTCGAAGAACGGGCCGCTGGCCACGGTCTCACCGAGCGCGGTGATGTACGGTCCGAGTCCGTCGAGCGCTCCCGCGATGTTGTCCTTGTTCTGCTGGAGAACCTCGGCGACCGAATTCAGCTTCTCGAGGGTCGGCCCCATCTGAGCCTCGTTCTCCTGCACCAGCGCTGACAGTTGACGTGAGACTGCGCCGGTGTTGACGATCAGTTCGCTGATCGCGTCACGCCGCAAGCTCAGTTCGGCAAACAGCTTGTTGCCGTCGACCAGCAACGAATCGATCTGACCGCTTCTGTCGGAGAGGATCTTGGTGACATCTTCGGCCCGCGAGAGCAATTGGAGCAGGCTCTCGTCGCGTGAGTTGATGCTCTGCGAAAGCCGCGTCATTCCGTCCAACGCGGTGCGCAGTTCGGGCGGAGTATCGGCCAGCGTGTCCGAGATCGCGTTGAGCGAATCGTTGATCTGTTCCGTGTCGAGTTCGGACACCGTCGTCCCGAGGTCACCCAGAGCGTCGTTGAGCGAGTACGGGGAGTTGGTGCGTTCGACCGGAATCGGCGTGTCCGTCCGCAACAGTCCGGATCCTTCCGGCCGTACCGCCAACGACTTTCGCCCGAGAACCGTGTTGGTCTTGATATCAGCCGCTGTCTGCTCGCCCAGGGCGACACCGTCCTGAACGGTGAAGGTGACCAACACCTTCTGGTCGTCGAGTTCGACGTCGCTGACCTTGCCGACCTTCACGCCGGCCATGGTCACGTCGTCGCCGGTGACCAGGCCGCCGGCATCTTGGAAGTACGCCGAGTAGCGAATGCCACCGTTGATGAACTGGAGTTGATCGTATTGAAGCGCGGCACCGACGGTTGCCACCGCCAGGACGAGACCGATGACACCGATCTGTACCGGATTACGTTCACGGGTTGGGGTCATGAGACTTTTGCGCACCTTCCCGTGTCCTGAACTGCCGTGGGCAAGATGATCGTCGTCCCGTCGGGTCCGGAGAACTTGAAAGTGTTGGCGCACAGATAGAACTGGAAGAACGCTCCGTACGTGCCCACTCGGATCAGCTTCCGGTAGTCGGACGGCAGACGATCGAGAGCGGTGTTGATGTCGTCCTTGCCCAGGTCCAGCTGCGTCATCGTTCGGTTGGTCTCCCCGATCAGCGTCTGGATGTCCGGACGTGTCGCCTGCAGCAACGACGCGAGATCTCCCGTGGCACCGGCGATCTCGGTGATCGAATTACCGATCGGGCCACTGTCCTTCGCCAATCCACTGACCAACTGCTGGAGCTGATCGATCGTGGTGGAGAACTGATCGCCCTTGTCGTTGATGGTGCCGAGTACGTCGTTGAGATTGGTGATGACGTCCCCGATCAGCTGGTCTCGGTCCGCCAACGTTCTGGTGAACGAACTGGTGTTTCCCAGCAACGAAACCAGCGTTCCGCCCTGGCCCTGGAGTACCTGCAGCAGGGCCCCGGAGAGGTCGTTGACCTGCTGCGGGTCGAGCGAACGAAGCAGCGGCTTGAATCCGCCGAGCAGCAGATCCAGATCGAGAGCGGGCGACGTCTGATCGACCGGAATGGATCCTCCCGACGGAAGCATCTCGGTGGAACCGGCGCCCTCGAGCAGTTCCATGTAGCGATCGCCCACCAGGTTCTCGTAGCGCACAGTCGCTTTGGTGCTCTTCATCAGCGAGTACTTGGTGTCGACGTCGAACTCGACCTCGGCCTGGTTGGAGTCACCGATGGACACTCCGGTGACCGACCCGACCGGAACACCGGCGATGCGGACCTTGTCGCCGGACTTGAGTCCCGAGACGTCCGAGAAGGTGGCGTGAAATCCGTTGCTGCTGCTGAAGCGCACCTGACTGAAGACGATCGCCAGTCCGGCGAAGATGACCGCCATGACGACGGTGAAAATCAGCAGCTTGACCGTGGTCGGTCTCATCACTTCCCGTCTTCCTGCTCGTAGGAGTCACCGAAGAGATACTGGAAAATGGTCGGCACGGTAACGCGCAGTTCGGTGTTGGGAACGAAGGGCACGTTGCCGGTGTTGGTGACTGCGAACGGTGCATGCCCGTCGACCTTCGGATCGAATTCGGGCAGACCATAACAATTGGGTCCGCCGGAGGCCGCGACCTTGGGGAGAGATTGCGGATTCTGGTACGCCTCGGCGCCGTACATGAAGCTCGCACTCAGCATCAGTGCCGCTTTGTCACCGGTGCCTGCCAGTGGCTCGAACTTGATCCGGCCGTCGTTCAACCCGACGATGAAGCACGTCAGACCTGACGAGTACTTGTCGAGCAGGGTCGTCGTCGCGGTCAGAGTGTCGAGGGCGGTGGTCAGGTTCTGCTCGTTGTCGGTCAACAACGCGTTGCCGGTGTCCGCGAGGCCGGTGACGTTGAGCAACAGCAAGTCGAGGTTTGCCTGCTCCGCCACGATCGATCCGCTTGTCGCGGTGGCATTGTCGAGAATGCGCATCAGATCCGGTGCCACGTCGGCGTACAGATTGGTGACATCGGCGGCGCCGACCAAGTCTTCCTGGAGCTGCGGCAGAACCGGATTCATCTTCTTCAGATAGGTGTCACCGAGCTCGAGAACCTCACCCAGCGACTCGCCGCGCCCGTTGAGTGCGGTGGAGATCGCGCCGAGTGTGGCGTTGAGCTTTTCCGGTTCGATCTTCGCGAGTACGTCCGAAAGATGTTCGAAGACACTGTTGAACTCGACGGTGACGCTGTCCGAAGCGATGACAGCACCCTCCTGGATCGACTGGGTCGACGGATCGTCGGGAATCACGATGTTGACGTACTTCGCACCGAACACCGTGGTGGTCTTGATCTCCACCCGGGCGTTCGACGGAATCTTCGACATCTGGCCCGGATCCATCGCCAACTTCAGGTTTGCCTGGTCCCCGACGAGGGAGATCGATTCGACGCGGCCGACCTGCACTCCGCGCAGCTTCACCTTCGCATTCGGTTCCATGACCAGGCCGGCACGCGTGGACGTCACGGTGATGGGCGTGCTCTTGGTGAACCCACCCGAGAACATGGTGAGAGCAACGGCGACGATCGCCACGAGTCCGAGGACCAGGCCGGCTGCGGCCAACTTCTTGTGCCATCTGGGTACGGTCATCGCTTGCCCGCCTATCCCGACAGGTTGAAGTTGCCGGACCCGCCGTAGATGGCGAGTGAGATGAGCAGGGTGACCGTGACGACCGCGATCAACGAGGCGCGCACTGCGTTACCCACCGCGACACCGACGCCGACCGGGCCACCGGTTGCGTTGAAGCCGTAGTAGGTGTGGATGAGCATGACGGCCAGCGCCATGACTATCGCCTGGGCGAACGACCACAGTATGTCCGTGGGTATCAGGAAGGTCGTGAAGTAGTGGTCGTACACGCCGCCGGACTGGTTGTAGAGGAACACCGTCGCAAAGCGGCTGGCGACGAACGACGCGATGACCGCCAGTGAGTACAGCGGGATGATCGCGATCATGCCGGCCATGACGCGGGTGCTGACCAGATACGGAATCGACGGGATCGCCATCGTCTCCAGCGCGTCGATCTCTTCGGAGACGCGCATCGCACCGAGCTGCGCGGTGGAGCCGGCGCCGATGGTCGCGGCGAGGCCGATTCCGGCGATGACCGGCGCTGCGATGCGAACGTTGATGAAGGCGGCGAAGAAGCCCGTCAGTGCTTCGACGCCGATGTTGCCCAGCGAGCTGTAACCCTGAACGGCGATGGTGCCACCGGTGAACAGCGTCAGGAATCCGACGATCACGACGGTGCCACCGATGACGGCGAGCGCACCGGTGCCCATGCTGATCTCGGCGATCAGTCGCAGAGTTTCACGTGGATAGCGCATCAGCGCCTTGGGAGCGTGACCGAGAGCCTTCGCGAAGAACAGCGCTTGATCACCGATGCTGTCGATACTGCGAGAGATCGAGCCGATCTGTCGACGTGTGCGCGGGAAGCGTCCCGCTGCGGCCAACGCCATCAGATCTCCTCCCGTCTGTCGTTTGTCGTTCTGTCCACTTCGATCTCTCCGACTGCCGTGGGCCTCATCCGGCCGTCAACTTGATACCGATGGTCGTGATGAGCACGTTGACGACGAAGAGCGCCATGAACGCGAACACGACGGTCTGGTTGACCGCGTCACCGACGCTCTTGGCGCCGCCTTTGACGTTGAGTCCGAGGTAGGCCGCAACCAGGCCGGCGATCATGCCGAACAGCCCTGCTTTGACCATGGAGAGCATGAGCTCACCGAATCCGGTGAGCAGTGTGATGCCGTTGACGAACGCGCCGGGGTTCACGTCCTGGATGAACACGGAGAAGACGAAACCGCCGAGGATGCCGATGGTGCAGACCAGTCCGTTGAGAAGCAGCGCCACACCTGTCGACGCGAGCACTCGGGGAACGACCAACCGGTGGATGGGATTGATCCCGAGCACCTTCATGGCGTCGATCTCTTCGCGGATGGTTCGGGCCGAAAGATCCGCGCAGATGGCGGTTGCGCCGGCGCCGGCGACGATCAGCACTGTGACGATGGGGCCGACCTGTGTGACGGTGCCGAGGGCAGCTCCGGCACCACTGAGGTCGGCTGCACCGATCTCGCGCAAGAGAATGTTGATGGTGAAGCTGACCAGCACCGTGAACGGGATTGCGACCAGCACCGTCGGCACCATCGAGACTCGGGCCACGAACCAGGCCTGATCGATGAACTCTTGCCGCTGGAAAGGGCGGGAGAAGACTGCCCTCAAGGTTTGGGCGGACATCTGAAAGAAGCCACCGACCGCTCGTAATGGCACCTCGACGAGGTCTACCATTCGCCCTCCTCGTCCTTGGTTGCCGCAGTACTGTCTGTTCTCATAGTCCAGCCCCCGACAGCTTGTGACTCAGGTCATATTAACTAGAACGTGTTCACCTGTCAAAAACAAGTGTCCAACTCTAAGGAGTAGCCTCACGGCGCCGATCCGAAACCGGAAGATCGGAGACATGGGAAGCATCCCTTTTCGATGTGATTTTCGCCGAAATATCCTGGAAATTAATACTTTTGAATGATCGGCGCCTTTCGGCGCCAGGTTCGAAAATCAGCCATGCGAGAGCCTTGACTGGGCACGCCGATCGAATATCGCATCGTTCGCAGGAATGCAAAATTGGAACACAGTCCAGTTTTTTCGAGACCGTTGGTCTCGTTACAGAACGCAGGCAAGCTGCCGCGCCCACCGACTCGTGAACACGCTATTTCTACCAGGAAGTGGACACGCAGACCGTCTGAGTGCGAACAACGGTTCTACGTGTCGCGAGCACCGTTCAGCCCAGCGCCCTCAAGGCCGCCGATGCCGAGAACATCTTTGCCGGGTCACGGCCTGCGAAGTAGTCACCCATCACTGCGGACAGCGTTTCCGGCGACCAGGAATCTCCCTCTGCGTCGAACCTCTGCTCGACGACGGGCGCCGCCATCAGCGCAACCATCGGTCCGTACACCACGAATACCTGACCGTTGACGGCGTCAGCCGCTGGTGATGCCAGGTACGAGACGAGCGAAGCCACGTGCTCGGGCGAGAGCGGATCCATGCCGTCGGCCGGCGCGTCGCCGAACACGCCTTCGGTCATCGACGTCCGTGCCCGCGGGCAGATCGCGTTGGCCCGTACGCCGTAGCGCGAGAGCCCACGTGCGGCCGACAACGTCAGCGCCGTGATTCCGGCTTTTGCAGCGCCGTAGTTGGGCTGCCCTTCCGGTCCGAGGAGACCCGCCTCCGAAGAAGTGTTGACGATGCGCCCGTACACCGGCGCCCCGGCTTCCTTGGATTTCGCCCGCCAGTAGGCAGCGGCGTTGCGGCACAAGAGGAAATGGCCGCGAAGGTGCACTTCGAGTACGAGATCCCAGTCTTCGTCGGACATGTTGAACAGCATCCGGTCGCGTACGACCCCTGCATTGTTGACGACGATGTCGACACTGCCGAACTGACCCTGCGCTGCTTCCATCAGTGCGTCGGCAGTAGAACGCTCACCGACGTTGCCTGCCACGAATTCGACCTTGGCACCGAGACCACGGATTTCCTCGAGCGTCGCTTCGACGGCCTCGTTCGGGGCCAGATCGTTGACGACCAACGAAGCACCGGCCTTCGCCAGACCGATGGCCTCGAACTTTCCAAGCCCCGATCCGGCACCGGTCACGATGGCGACCTTGCCTTCGAGACTGGTTTCTGGGCTGTTCACAGCATTCATCGAAGCGCTCTCCCGGTTCTCTGCGGTCGTGTGTCGAGTTACCCGGCTCGATTGCCGTGACCCACGAGTTCGCAACTTTAGAACGTGTTCTTGTTTTGGGCAACCATCGTCACGGATGTTCGGTCAGTGCCGCGCGCGGGCACTGAGCGATCGCGGAACGGACATCCTCCCAGCGATCCTCCGGTGGGCGCACAGAACTGATCACGAGCTCCTCGTTGTCGTCGAGGTCGAAAATATCGGGCGCGATCCCGACGCACACACCGTTTGCCTCGCAACGGTCCAGATCAACCCTGACCTCCATGGCGATTCCTCTTCTCTACTCACAACTGCTCACACGAACACGGATACGAAACGAGTGCCGCAGGGCTGTGCCGCACACCGTTCCTGGCGATAACACTAGAACCTGTTTCAGTCGTGTGCAATGATTCGAAAAAGTACCGAGAACGGACGTCGAACGATCCGCCGGCGACGGCGAGAGCGTCCCTTGTCGCCGATGTACGCATCGATAGAACCTGTGTCAATCGAATGGTTGACGCTTTGATTCGTATCTCTACGGAGAGGTAACCATGCACATCACCTACACCCCTGAGCAGCAACAGCTCCAGGAGGAGTTGCGTGCCTACTTCGCACAACTGATGACTCCCGAGCGGCGTGAAGCGCTCGCCGCCACGACGGGTGAGTACGGCGAAGGCAATGTGTACCGCGAAGTCGTCGCGCAGATGGGCCAGGACGGCTGGCTCACCCTGGGTTGGCCGAAAGAGTACGGCGGACAGGAACGCTCCGCGATGGACCAGCTGATCTTCACCGACGAAGCCGCCATCGCCGGTGCACCGGTGCCGTTCCTGACGATCAATTCGGTAGCGCCGACAATCATGCATTTCGGTACGGACGAGCAGAAGGCCTTCTTCCTGCCCAAGATCTCTCGCGGTGAGCTCCACTTCGCGATCGGCTACTCCGAGCCCGAGGCCGGCACCGACCTGGCCTCTCTGCGCACGTCGGCGGTCCGTGACGGTGACGATTACGTCATCAACGGGCAGAAGATGTGGACCAGCCTGATCCAGTACGCCGATTACGTGTGGTTGGCGTGCCGCACCGATCCGGAAGCCAAGAAGCACAAGGGAATCAGCATGCTGATCGTCCCCACCACGGCAGAAGGCTTCTCCTACACACCGGTTCACACCATGGCCGGCCCCGACACCAGCGCCACCTACTACCAGGACGTGCGGGTCCCGGCGTCGTCGATCGTGGGTCAGGAACACGGCGGCTGGGCACTGATCACCAATCAGCTCAACCACGAGCGCGTTGCCCTCACCTCGGCCGGACCGATTCTGACCGCGCAGCGTGAGGTCCGTGAGTGGGCACAGAACACCAAGCTGCCCGACGGCCGACGCATGATCGACCAGGAATGGGTGCAGATCAATCTGGCTCGCGTGCATGCCAAAGCCGAGTACCTGAAGTTGATGAACTGGGAAATCGCCTCCGCAACCGATCACGCTCCCGGCCCCGAAGCTGCGTCCGCCAACAAGGTGTTCGGTACCGAATTCGCCACCGAGGCTTACCGCTTGCTGATGGAAATCCTCGGATCCTCCGCCACGATCAGGCAGAACTCCCCCGGAGCCCTTCTGCGCGGCCGCATCGAACGTATGCATCGTTCTTCGCTGATCCTGACGTTCGGCGGCGGTACCAACGAAGTGCAACGCGACATCATCGGAATGACAGCTCTGCGGCTTCCCGCATCGAAGCGATAAGGACCCACGATCATGGAATTCACCCTTACCGAGGCCCAGCAGGACCTGTCCGGCCTGACACGATCCGTAGTCACCGAACTGGTCACCAACGATCGCCTTCGTGAACTCGACGCCGCGGAAGACCGCTTCGACGCCATCTTGTGGAACGCTCTGGCCTCGGCCGGCGTCCTCGGTGCGGCCCTTCCGGAGTCGGTCGGCGGAGACGGATTCGGGGTCCTCGAGCAGTGCAGCATCCTGGCCGAACTCGGACGCGGTGTTTCAGCCGTTCCGTTCCTGACGTCCATCGTCGGGTCCGCCGCAGCGATAGCGGAATTCGGCTCGGACAAGCAGCGAGACGAATGGGCGAGCGCCGCCGCCGCCGGCGAGAAGATACTCACCGCGGCCCTCGCCGAGGAATACAACGACGACCCGGCCCACCCCGTCACGCGTGCCGAGAAGACCGCCGAAGGTTGGCGCATCGACGGAGCCAAGATCACCGTCGACAGTGCACCGCTCGCAGATCTGTTCCTCGTCCCCGCCATCACCGAGGACGGCGTCGCGGTCTTCCTCGTCGAACCGTCGGACGCGGGCGTGAGCATTACCAGGCAATCGACCACAGATTTCTCGAGCGCGGGTCTCGTCGAATTCGATTCGGTGCAGATCCCGGCCGATCGTGTTCTCGGCTCGGTTGCCCAGGGATCGGACATCGCGGCGTGGATCGTCGAGCGAATTCAGCTCGGTTCGACCGCCTACCAGTACGGAGTGCTCGATCAAGCGTTGAAGCTGACCGCCGAATATGCCACCGAGCGTGTGCAGTTCGGTCGACCGATCGGTAGTTTCCAGGCCGTGGCCCAGCGCCTCGCAGACGGATACATCGACGTCAAGGGTGTCCGTCTGACTCTGTGGGCTGCCGCGTGGCGTCTGAGCGAAGGACTTCCTTCCGACGGCGCTGTACAGACGGCCAAGTTCTGGGCTGCAGATGCGGGACACCGCGTCGGGCACACCGCTGTTCACGTTCACGGCGGTGTCGGTCTGGACGAGGACCATCCTGTTCACCGCTACTTCCTCGCGGCCAAGCATCACGAGTTCCTGCTCGGCAACGCAACAGATCAGCTTCGCGCACTGGGCAAGGAACTTGCCGCAGTCCCTGCCTGAGTGCGTCCCACCGAGTGGAAATCCATGACCTGGTCCGAGACGAATCGATGATGATGCAGCTATGAGTCAGAGCCCCACTGTTTCCGATCTACTCCTCGGAGTCAGCGAGATCGACGACCGCGGTATCCGTTTCGAGGACCAGGTCATCACCTGGCGCGAGCACGTTCAAGGCTCGTTCGATCGAGCAGCGCTGCTGGACACGCTGCTCGATCGAACGCGCCCCAGGCATTTCGGACTTCTGATGGAGAACGTCCCCGAGTTCTCGCTGCTGCTCGGAGCGGCATCGTTCTCGGGTTCGGTCGCCGCCGGGCTGAACACGACCAGGCGCGGCCCGGCATTGGCGCGAGACATTGCGCTCTCCGACTGCCAGGTCATCTTCACCGAGAACAACCAGGCACATCTACTCGACGACGTCGATCTCGGCGACGTCCGGGTGATCAACGTGGATTCTCCGGCCTGGGCGGAATTGTTGGCGCCCTTCGCCGATACGCCGGCCTACGCATCGACGGCGCAGCCCGACGATCTGTTGATGCTCATCTTCACTTCCGGAACCAGCGGTGATCCCAAAGCGGTTCGGTGCACGCACCACAAGTTGGCCTCTCCCGGGGTCATGCTTGCCGATCGTTTCGGGCTCGGCGCCGACGACGTCGTCTACATGGCGATGCCCATGTTCCATTCCAACGCGATGATGGCGGCGTGGACGGTCGCGCTGCACGCTCGTGCGGGAATTGCCATGCGACGCAAGTTCTCCGCTTCGGGTTTTCTACCCGACGTTCACAAGTACGGAATCACGTACTCCAACTACGTCGGAAAGCCGTTGTCCTTCATCGCTTCCACCCCCGAGGTGCCGAACGAGCGGGACAACACCTTGAAGATCATGTACGGCAACGAGGGTTCGGCGCCCGCCGTCGCCACCTTCGTCCGGCGCTTCGACGCTCGCGTCATCGACGGGTTCGGTTCCACCGAGGGCGGCATTTCGATCTCCGCGGCACCGGTTCCCCGGCCAGGCGCCCTCGGACTGCTCCCGGACGGCGTCAAGATCCTCGATCCCGACACCGGAGCGCCATGCCCGCCAGCAGTCTTCGATGCCGACGGCCGGATCACCAACGCCGACGAGGCAACTGGTGAACTGGTCAATGTCACCGGCCCAGGCACATTCGCCGGGTACTACAAGAACCCGGAAGCCGACGCCGAGCGAATGCGCAACGGCCAGTACTGGAGTGGCGATCTGGCGTACACCGACGTCGACGGTTACGTCTACTTCGCGGGACGCAGTTCCGGTTGGCTGCGAGTGGACGGCGAGAACATCGGTGCCGCACCCATCGAACGCTCCCTGGTCGGTTACCCGGGCTTCGCGCAGGTGTCCGTGTACGCAGTCCCCGACAGCGACGTCGGCGACCGCGTCATGGCGTCGGTGATTCCGGTCGGCGACGTTGACAACTTCGACCCGGCAGCCGTAGCCGAATACATCGATTCCCGGCCGGAACTCGGGCCGAAGCAGAAGCCGACCTTGATCCGAGTGTGCAGTGAGTTCCCGAGAACGGCGACGTTCAAGGTGGTCACTCGAACGCAGAGCGCCGAACGCTGGAACACCTCCGATCCGGTGTGGATCCGACGGCGTGGAGAATCCGACTTCCAATTACTCACTCCCGAAATGGCACTCGGCCTCGAGAAGACGCGAGAGCCCGTCTAGCCCGATATCTCAGTAGTGCTGAGCAAGCGGTTTGTGCGCAGACACCGTTTTGTAGAACTCGGTGAGCCGAAGCTGTGATGCCGCTGCATCGTCGATCACCACCGTCGCGTGTGGATGCAGTTGGAGGACCGATGCCGGGCACACCGCGGCCAGCGGCCCCTCGACGGCAGCGGCAATCGCAGCGGCCTTGTGCTCGCCGGTCGCGATCATCACCAGATGCTTTGCTTCGCAGATAGTTCCGAGTCCCTGGGTGATCACGTGCCGTGGTACGTCGCCCGGACTCTCGAAGAACCGGGCGTTGTCGGTTCGAGTCTGTTCCGTCAGCGTCTTGACCCTGGTCCTCGAATTCAGTGAGGACGTCGGTTCGTTGAAACCGATATGACCGTTGCCGCCGATGCCCAGAAGTTGAACGTCCACCGGACCATTCGACGCAATCGCCCGGTCGTAGGCCGCCGCGGCGGCAAATGGATCCGGCGCGGTTCCGTCGGGGCTGAATACCCTTGCCGCGTCCAGGTCCAGGTGATTCACCAGCTCGGTGCGGATCACCTGGGCATACGACTCCGGATGGCCTTCCGGCAGGCCGACGTATTCGTCCAACAGGAACGCCTGCACGCCGGCAAAACTCAACCCTTCCTCGCGGTGACGGCGCGCGAGTTCGCGGTACACCGAGAGCGGTGAAGATCCTGTCGCCAGGCCCAAAGTCCGTGCACCTGAATGCACCGCGTGTTCGAAGATGTCGGCAACAACGGTGCCGGCCGCCTCCGCACTGTCGACAATGACAATTTCCATCGGTTGATTCCTCAGCTTTCGGTGTAGTTCATGAGCCAGTTCCCAGCGGCCATGACGGCGCGCGTTTCGAGTTCTGGACCGGTGACGATCAGATCGGCCCGGCAACCCGGCACGAGATCGCCGACTATTCCGGCCAGCCCCAACAGCGCAGCAGGCGTTGCCGTCGCTGCGATGACAGCCGAAAGCAGATCGACGCCCGCGTGATTGACGGCTCTGCGGACAATGTCCATCAACCGACTCGTCCCGCCGGCAATGGCCGTGTCCCCCTGGCCGGCCAGCCGCGCCACGCCACCGACCACGTCGACGTCGAGAGGTCCGAGTGGGTAGCGCCCGTCGGGCATTCCCGCCGCAGCCATCGCGTCGGAGACCAACGCGATCTGATGCGGACCGACCAGATCGAACACCGTCGCCACCGTCTCGTCGGCGAGATGTACTCCGTCCCCGATCAACTCGACCACCATCTGTCCTTTCGCGGCCGCGGCAAGACACGCCGCCACTGCGCCGGGAGCGCGATGATGCATCGGAGCCATACCGTTGAACAGGTGAGTGGCACTGAGCGGTGCATGCGCCGAGTGTGCGATCGAACGTGTCGCAATCGGGTTGGACGCATCGGTGTGTCCGATACTCACGACGGCCCCGTGACGCTCCAGCAATGAGGCAAGTTCGCCGAAGTGTGCTGTCTCCGGAGCGATCGTCATCGAGCGGATGTGCCCGCGGCCGGCTTCGAGCAGCGACTCGAGCAGAGCCGGGTCGCCGTCGAGAATGCTGTCGGGATCCTGGGCGCCACAACGGAGTACCGACAGGAATGGACCTTCCAGGTGAATTCCGGCCAGCGTACCCTCGTCCACCAGTCCTGCCAGGAGCTCGATGCGACTGCGCAGGATCTGCGGCGGCGCGGAGACGAGCGAGCCGATCACCGAGGTCGTGCCGTTCGTCCGGTGGTGATCGGCAGCCACGGTGGATCCGAACTCGTCTGCCTCGGGGAAACCGAATCCGCCGGCGCCGTGGCAGTGAACGTCCACCAACCCCGGGATGATCGTTGTACCCGCAGCTGCCCGTTCGGGTAACGGGTCGGTTCGCTGCGACGCGGGCCCGGCCCACACCACACGATCACCGGAAATCTCGACGACCCCGTCCGAGAGCAATCGACCACCGGTCACCAATTGTCCACGCAGAATTTGTCCACGAAGTATCACGACATCACCTGCGGTACAACGGGAACTTCGGTATCCGCGATCGACAACTCGCGGAGCACGGCGTCCGCGAGCACGTAGTGCCCTTGTTCGTTCGGATGGAATGCGTCAGCCAGGAGAGCCGGCGGTGGACCATCGGGAGAATGGGCCGTCCACTGCGCGTAGTGGTCGACGAACACAACGCGCGTCGAGGCGGCAACCTGCCGCACGACCTCGACGTACTGAACCAATCCCGCTCTGGTGGGCGCATTCTCGACGTCGATCGGTGGCGGCGTCTGCAGGATCGGCACCGCACCGATCGCTCGCGTCCGGAAAATCATGTCCGAGAGGTCGTCTCGAAACCGCTCCAGTCCTTCTTCGCCATCCAATGCGTCATTCGTACCGAGCATGATCAACACCACCGAGGGTTCGAACACTTCGATGCGGTGTGCGAAACCCGCACGCACATCGGAGGATCGATTGCCGCTCACCCCGGTATTGACAAGGACGTGGTTGAACAAGGAAAGTTCACCACGGACGCGCTCGGCGCAGTGTTCGACGTAACTTCGATGACCGTCGGTGTGCGTCAATCCCTGAGTGATGCTGTCGCCGGTGAAGACCCACCGTATCGGCGTCGAGGAGTCTACGAGCAAAGTCTCCAGTCGAATCCGTTCAGCAGTCCTGGACTTCAAAGCCTTCGACGTCGGGGTCACACCCTCGACCTTTCGGCGCCCGATACTGCGGCTGCGAATTTCGACGTGATGAACGCCGGATCCGTGATTGCGGTTCCGACAACCACCGAGTCTGCACCCAGGGCGATGGCGCGTGCCGCATCCTCCGGGCTGTGGTATCGCCCCTCGGCAATGAGGACTGCATCTGGAAGTGCCTGCCGCAGTTCCGAGATCAGTTCCAGGTCCGGGCCGGCCAGCCGTCGGCTGTTCTCGGTGTATCCCGCCAGTGTGCTGGAGATGACGTCGGCGCCCGCCGCGGCGGCAGCGACGCCGTCCTCGAGTGTTCCACAGTCGGCCATGACGAGGCCGCCGCGATCATGGACCGCGTCGACGGTGTCGGCAAAGGTCAGCCCATCCGGACGAGGTCGCAGCGTGGCGTCGGCAGCCACGATCTGCGCACCCGAATCCACGACTTCGAGGGCTGATTCCCTTGTCGGCGTGATGAACACGCCCTCCGAGCCGATCTTCGTCAAACCGATCACCGGTACCTTCACTGCCGACACGACTGCTGCGACATCCGGGGTTCCGCCCACACCGCCGCAGCGGATAGCCACCGCTCCCCCGTCGACCGCAGCGCGGGCCATCCTCTCGATGGTCCCGGTGTCGCGCAGGGCATGGCCGTGTCCGGCCTGACAGGACACGATCAGCTTCCCGCTGATGATCGTGAGCAATTCTTCGACAGTCACGGTGTTACCTCGATTCGTGTTGCGGCGGCCAGGAGCGCAGCGCCGACGAGCGGCGCATCGGTGCCCAAACGAGCAGGAAGAATGGCGGTTTCGGCAATGGGGCCCATCGCTTCCACCCGGAAAGCGGACGTCAGCGGAGACAGGAGGTCGGCTCCGATCTGGGCTGCGCCGCCGCCGATGACGATCACCTCGGGATCGAATGCAGTCGCGATGCCGGCCAGGACGCGGCCCAGCAGAGTACCGGCGTCGGAGACCACGGCACGGGCGATCGGATCGCCCGAGTGCATGAGCGCCACCACTGCCTGTAACGGTTGAGTGGGCACACCCGCCCGCGCTGCGTACTCGGCTGCCATCGCCGGGCCAGACGCGACTGCCTCGAGGTGATCGGTTCTGCCGCAACCGCAACCTATCGCCCCGGAGACCGGAACCAACAGATGCGCGAGCTCGCCGGCTGTTCCGTGGGCACCGTGGTACAGCTGACCGCCCACGGTCAACGCGCCACCGATTCCGGTACCGATCGAGACGAACAGTGCAGAGGTTCGACCGCGACCGGCGCCGATCATGTTCTCGCCGTGAGCCATCGCGCGCACGTCGTTGTCCACCGTCACCGGTAGGCCTGAGTGTGCCTCGAGTTCTCCGCGAACCTCGGCGCCACTCCATCCAGACAGAATGTCGGAGGCGAAGACGACGCGGCCACGCACCCGATCGATGATTCCCGGTGCACCGACTCCGATTCCGGCTACCGTGTGATTCGCCCTCAGACGGTCGATCAACGCGGTAGCGGTCCCGAGAACGGCTTCCCTACCCGCCGTCGGTGTTGCCGCACGAACGGTGTCGATCACGTCTCCGTCGGACGTCACCACCGCGGCAGCCACTTTGGTGCCGCCGATGTCGATACCGATCCATCGCTTCTGCCCAGATGTCATGTCAGAGGAGCCCGGCCTGTTCCAGAACGACCTTGATCGTTGCGGTCTCGGACTCGTCGAGCGAGAGCATCGGCGCGCACATCGTGTTGCCGGTGATGACGCCGCGCAGGGCCAGAGCCGTCTTGAACGCGCCCAGACCCGCGGCACCGGCACTGACGCGACCCGGTGTCGGCGCCTCGACGATGGAGAACAGTTCGGTGAGTCGATCCTGCTCGGCCTTAGCTGCGGCCCAGTCTCCTGCCTGCGCAGCGCGCCACAGTCGTACGTAGCCGTGCGGGTCCACGTTGGCCAGGCCGGGCACTGCGCCCGAAGCACCCATCAGCAGGCATCCGTCGACGACTACCTCGTGCCCGGTGAAGACGGCGAAGTTTTCGAGCCCGGCCGACTGACGGAGCAACATACGGAAACTGACGTCGTCGCCGCTCGAATCCTTCACGCCGGCGATGACTCCCTCGCGACCGAGCTCGACCAGCATTGCCGGGCTGAGCTTGCTGTGGACACGAACCGGGACGTCGTAGGCGAACAACGGAAGATCCACTGCGGCGTGGATGGAGCGGAAATGCGTTGCCGTCTCGGCTGCATCGGTGATCGCGTAGAACGGCGCCGTCGCGACGATGGCATCCGCGCCCGCTTCACGCGCCTGCTCGGCAACGGCGATGACCCGGTTGGTGGTCATGTCGTTCACTCCGACGAGGACCGGTACCTGGCCGCCGACGTGACCGATGGCCGTCTGCACCACCTGGGCGCGCTGAGCGTCGGTGAGGTAACCGACCTCACCCGAGGAACCGAGGACGAACAAGCCGTCGACTCCGGCTTCGATCTGCAGTGAGAGCAGGCGTTCGAGCGACGTGGTGTCGATCTCGCCCTCGAGCGTCAATGGTGTGACGATCGGCGGGACGATTCCGCTGAAGGTGGTGGTTTCCGTGCTCATGGGGTCTCCATATGTTGGTTGTCGGATTGAGTTGTGGGTGCGGCTGTCAGGGAGAAACGGAGACCGGCTGACCGCTCGAGGCGGACAGATAGGCAGCGTCGATCACGCGCATCGACGCGCGGGCGTCTGCCACGGTGTAGTCGGGTTCGGTCCGTGTGGGGAGTCGATCGAGCACGTGAGAGAGAAAGCTCGACACCGCGTTGTCGGAACCGAAGCCGCCGATGGGTAGTGCGGTCACGTCTCCCGAGGATGCGAAGTGGGTCACCGCGGGTTTGTCGTCGTCGGAACTCGCGTATCCGTGGGAACCGAGGACCCGAACCGTCGCGGTATTCGCGCCGAAACCCGGTGCTGCGGGGATTCTTCCGACGGTCACCGTCGCGGTGACGCCGTTTTCCAGGGCGAGCGAGATCAACGCCGTGTCTTCGACGCCGAACAGCTGGTGGGCCCCGCCGTAGAGTGTGCTCGTCTCGGCGTACACCTCGGTGACGTCCAGGCCGGTGAGGTATCGGAGGTAGTCGGCGGCGTAACCGGCGAAGTTCACTACTTCTCCCCCGCCGGAAAGCGCGGGATCCACCACCAGTTCGGGACGCTCGACAGACGTCGCGAAATGTGTTCCGCTTGCGAGGAACTCGATGTCGACGTGGCGCGGCAGTCCGAGATTTCCGGCGTCGATCCATCGGCGCAGTCGCCGGAGCGCAGGTGAATGAGTGCGGTTCACCACCGTGCAGATTCGCCCGTTCGACCGTGCGGCTTGCTGAACCGCCGCGGCCTCCGCCTCGTCGACGCCCACCGGCTTGTCCACCAGGACGTCGAGTCCGGCGTTCAATGCGGCAATCGCAAGCCGCGCATGCCTGGTCGGCTCACTGCAGATGATCGCCAGGTCAATCCGTTCGGGGTCGAGCAACTCGCCGAGTTCGTCGATCCACTCGATGTCTGCGGCCTTTGCCATCGCGATCCCGTCCTCACGAATCCAATCGGGGACCGAGGATTCGTCGGAGGCCCCGACCAGGCTCACTCGAGGATCGGATCGCAACAGGTCCGCATAGGAGCCGGCATGCCTGACGCCGCTGACAAATCCGACGCGGATCGAACCGGTGCCGGTCATTGGTTTTCTCCGATCGAGACAGCGCGGCCGGTGTCGAGCGATTGCTGGGCAGCGATGGCAGTCGCGAGAGCTGCACGCACCTGCCAGTTCTCGACTATCGGGCTCGCGGAACCGTCGAGAGTGGCGATCCAGTGACGCATCTGATGCGACATCGCGTCCTCGATCGACGACGGCGGCGCGTTGGTCGTGTCCGTCATCAGTCCCGGGTCGTCGCCGGTGTCGTGCGCGAGCGTGCCGGAAGTCCCCGACACCACGATCCGACGCACCATCTTTCCCGATTGTGGTAGCGCGTAGGCCAATTCGATCAGAGCCAGCGATCCGTCCTCGAAGCGAACGGTCAGATGGAAGCTGTCGTGCACGGGCATCCCCGCCGCGAAGGTGGGGAAACTACGAGCGAACACACGGGTCGGACGACGACCGATCAGCCACGTCACCAGATCGAGTGCGTGGGTTCCGTTGTGAACGGGGTGACCACCCGAACGTTCCTTGTCGTGTTGCCAGCCTCGCCAGCCCCCTGGCCAGACATGGCCGGTGTACCAACTGAGATGGATCAACCGGGGGTCGCCGATGGCACCTTGTGCAACCGAGTTTCCGATCGAGGTGATCGACGGCTGGAATCGTACGGTCTGTCCGACCATCAGTGAGGTGCCGTTACCTTCGGTGGCCTCGACCATCGCGTCGAAGTCCGCGACTGTCAGCGCGGCCGGCTTCTCCACGTGCACATGCTTTCCCGCGCGGCCCGCGGCTATCGTCACGGGTGCGTGGTCGGGAGTGGCCCCGACGACGTTGACCGCCTGCACGCTCGGGTCGGCGAGAATCTTCGCCAGATCGGTACTGGCCTTCGCGCTCGGCGCCAACGCCGCAACCGATGCGGCCCGGTCCAAGTCACTGCCGAATACGTAGGCGACTTCGACCGACGGGATGCGCGCCAAGGCGCTGACGTGGTCCCGCGCGATTCCGCCGCTACCTATGACGGCTACACGCACCGTCACTTGGCACTTCCCGAGAGCGCTGCCGGTTCGCCGCCACCGAGTCGCACCTGTTCGGCGACGACGAGTGCGCGTTCACGTGCGTACGTCAACGGCGAGTCGGGATCAGCCTTGCCGTCGAGAACTGCTGCCATCTCGTCGATTTCGTGACGAATCGCAGCCTGCATCCACAGCGAGGATCCTCCGTTACCCGAGTTGTACTTCTGCGTCCTGCTCGCAGCGTCGATCAACGATTGGTTCTCGGCGTCGACGTCGAAGATCGGCCACGACTCTACGACCTGTCCCCCGCGCAGTCGGCTGACCCGGCCGGTGTGGAAGTCCGCGTGGACCGAACCTTCGGTGGCATCGACGGTCAGCTGCCACGACGAAGTGTGTGAACGCGTCGAGATGGTGTGTCTGCCGATCGCGCCGCCGGCGAACGACACCACTGTGTTGCGGAAGCCGTCGTCCGCGGTGGCGATGCTCGACACGGCAGTCACCTCGCCGCCGAGCCAGCACATCAGGTCCAGTTCGTGAATTTCGTGAGTCAGTTCTCCACCCGTTCGGCTCTTGTCGAGCTTCCACCACTGTGGATCTGCGCCGTCGGTGTCGATCCAGCGTGAGCGAGACGATTCGATCGCAGCGACCTCGCCGAGCTCCCCCGACGCCAGCAGGTCCGCCAGACGTCGTACACCCGGCATCATCCGCATGATGTGCCCGACCATCAACGGCGAACCGCTCGCGTCGGCGCTCGCGATCATGTTCTGCGCATCGACCAGTTCGACGGCGAGTGGCTTCTCGACAAAAACTGCCGTGCCGTGTTCGAGCGCCGCGATGGCAGGTTCGGCGTGCGCGTGATTGGGCGTCGCGACGACAACGAGGGCCAACTCCGGGTGAGCGGCCACCGCGTCGTGATCGTCTGTCGGGGTTGCCGAGAACTCTGCGGCGACGTCCTTGGCCCGCTCGAAGTCACGGTCGCACAGCATCGTCAGTTCGAAACGTGGATGGGCAGCCAGCTCGCGAGCGAGGGAACTACCGAAGAATCCGCAACCGACCACACCGACTTTGTATCGGGTCATGAAGTCTCCAAAGATTGGATGAGGGATGTCCTATGTTATACGGCCAGCGTCATCGCTCGTCAATTCGACGCCGGTAACACAGTCTTCATCTATGCAGGTGAGCGCACTATTTTTGGCTCGAAACCGGCGAAACGTCGAAGTTCGGCGCCGCCAGTTCCGAAGATTCTCTAGACGCTTTCTGATCCACAATGTAAGTTACGCAACATCGGACGTCGAACATAGGACATCCCCTATCCACTCCCTTGATGTCCCGCTCCCCGCCTTGGAGGCCGCCTTGAAGAACGAACGACCGCTGAGCTCCGCGTTCACCCGCCGAGACCTGTTCCGGTACACCGGGCTACTGGGAGCTGCAGTAGGTATCACCGCGACTCTCGCGGCCTGTGGCGGCGGGCCGTCGTCGACCTCGGTTGTCGGCGGTTCTGCGAGCACCGGCGATCTGACCACCGCCATCGGATACGGCAACGACCAGAGCTTCGACCCGATGCAGACTGCATCCGGTTTCCTCATGGCAGCGGTCAACCACGTCTACGAGGGACTGCTCGAAAACGATCCAGGCACCGGTGAGACGTATGCGGCGCTCGCACAGGCCGTCCCGACCGACGCCACCGCCTCGAGCTGGACCATGAAAATCCGCGAGGGAGCAACCTGGCACGACGGCACTCCGGTCACCTCGGACGACGTCGTCTTCACCTTCGATCGCATCCTCGATCCACAGCAGAACGTACTGATCCGCTCCTTCTTCTCCTCCTGGCTGCAGTCCGTCACCAAGGTCGACGACCAAACGGTGACCCTGAACTTCAACTACCCGTTCAGCGCTGCCGCACAGCGTCTCTCGATCGCCAAGATCATGCCCAAGCACGTCTTCGACGGCCACTGGGACGAGGCCAAGTCCGGAACGCTGGTCGTCGGTTCCGGTCCGTACAAGCTCAAGAGCCACACCCCCAAGAGCAACACAGCTTTCGAGGCCTTCGAGGCGTACAACGGGCCGCGTCCGGCCAACTTCGCGACCATGAACTGGCTCTCCATCGTCGACACCTCCTCACGCATCGCGCGCGTCTCGGGCAACAATGCCGGTGCACAACTCGCCGACAACATCCCCGTCGCCAACGTCCCCACTCTGACCTCCGGTGGGCGCACCGTCGAGGGCAACCCGGGCATGAACCTCATGTACCTGCTCTTCGACACGACTCAGGCACCGTTCGACGACGTTCGTGTTCGCCAGGCGATGTTCTATGCGATCAACACCCCGAAGATGATCGAGATCGCCCTCGGCGGCAAGGCAGCACCGGCCACGAGCTACCTGTACGAGCGCAACCCCGACTACGCGCGAGCGTCCACCGTCTACTCGTACGATCCGGACAAGGCCCGCTCGCTCCTCGCTGCCGCCGGTGTCAGTGGCCTCGACCTGACGCTGCTCTCCACCAACGTCAGCTGGTTGGCCGACTGCTTGCCGACCATCAAAGAGTCTTGGGACGCAGTCGGATTCAACACGACACTCGAACCGCAGGACACCAGCGCCATGGTGAGCAAGCTCAACAGCGGCCAGAAGTTCCAGATCGCCGCCGGTACGTCCAACCCGCAGGCATTCGGCAGCGACGTCGACCTTCTCGTCCGCTACACGTACAGCAAGGGCGGCTTGTGGACGAAGACCTACGCCAAGTGGGACGACACCCCCGAAGCGCAGAAGATCTACGCCACCATGGACGAAGCCACCCGCGAGACCGACCCGGCAAAGCGCAGCACCCTCGTGCAGTCGTACCTGAACCAGATCGCCGAAAATGCTGTCTACTACCCGGTTCTCCATCAGGAGCTCCTGACTGCGTGGGATCCGAAGAAGATCGCCGACGTCACTCCGCTGCCGTACCCCGGCGTCAACCTGCTTCAGGCGAAGCCGGCCTGATACCCGCCCGCTCGGCCGTTTCCCACAACTGAGAGATCCCCCGATGGCAAGAGTCCTCCCCATGCTGATCAGGCGATTACTGATACTGATCCCCCTGATCCTCGGCATCATCGCGTTCGTCTTCATCGTGATGCAGTTCGCGCCCACCGATCCCGCAACCGCGGCGTTCAACGGTGGCAACCCGACTGCGGAACAGTTGCAGCAGTTCAAGGAAGAGAACGGACTGCTCGATCCGCTTCCGCTGCAATACGTTCACTTCGTGACCGATCTGGTCAGCGGCAACATGGGTGACAGTCTGATTTCCGGTACCCCGGTGTTGGATTCGATCTCCACCGCTCTGCCACTGACCATTCAGCTCACGGTTCTCGGACTGGTGATCGCCATCGTGCTCTCGCTGATCTTCGGCGTCACCAGCGCACTGTTCCGCGATCGTTGGCCGGATCAGGTCATCCGAGTGATCTCCCTCGGCGGTGTGGCGGCACCGTCATTCTGGTTGGCACTGCTGATGATTCAGTACCTTGCTGTCCAACTCGGATGGTTCCCTACCGGTGGCTACGTCAATCCGAGCGACTCCGTCAGCGACTGGCTCTGGTACATGGCGCTCCCGGCGCTGTCCCTGTCACTGCCCGTCGCAGCACAACTCACGCGCATCATCCGCACGTCGATGGTCGAGGAGTTGGACAAGGACTACGTCCGGACCGCGATCGGCAGCGGCCTGCCCTATCACGTGGTGATCGGACGGAATGTGTTGCGTAACGCGCTGATCAACCCGCTCACCGTCCTGGGCCTCCGTGTCGGTTACCTCCTCGGTGGCGCTGTGGTCATCGAGCAGATCTTCGGCCTGCCCGGCATGGGTCAGCTCATGATCAACGGCGTCACCAACGGTGACCCCGCAGTCGTTCAGGGAGTTGTCATCGTCATCGCGGTCGGCTTCGTCGTCGTCAACCTCGCCGTCGACATCCTCTACCTGCTCGTCAATCCACGACTTCGGAGCGCAGCATGATGAGAAGAAAACTCACCGAGAAGCTTTCGCGACCCGGCATCACCTTTTCTCGCTTCCCCCTCTCGGCCTGGCTGTCGATGGCGGTTCTCGCGATCATCGTGCTCGCCTGCCTCTTCGCGCCGCTGATCACGCAGTACACCCCACTCGAACAGGCGGTAGGTACCGCGGGCCCCAGCGCCGGCCACTGGTTCGGTCAGGACAGCCTCGGCCGAGATCTGTTCAGCCGCTTGCTCTACGGCGGACGCTGGTCGCTGACCATCGGTCTCGGTTCCACCTTCCTCGCACTGTGCGCCGGCGCTCTCATCGGATCGGTGGCCGCAACGAGCCGAAAAGGCGTCGACGAGACCATCATGCGAGTGCTCGACGTGGTCATGGCGTTCCCGGGCATTGCGCTCGCTGCCGTACTCGTCGCGGCCTTCGGTGGTTCGATCCCGGTTCTGATCGTCACTATCGCGTTCCTCTACACACCGATGGTGGCTCGCGTCGTTCGCGCGAACGTTCTCGCTCAGTACGGTGAGGACTACGTCGCGGCCGAAAAGGTCATCGGCGCAAGAACTTCACACATCGTCGTCAAGCACGTCGTAGCCAACTGTGCTGCGCCCGTTCTCGTCTTCTGCACTGTCATGGTCGCCGACGCCATCGTGCTCGAGGCCAGCCTGTCGTTCATCGGAGCAGGTGTGCGTCCCCCGGACCCGTCGTGGGGATCGGTGATCGCCGACGGCAAGAACATGGTCCTTCTCGGTGGTTGGTGGGCAACGGTGTTCCCCGGTCTGCTGATTCTTCTGACGGTGCTATCCCTCAACGTGCTCGCCGAGGGCCTGACGGACGCGATGGCCGATCCGAGTCTGAAGAAGACCAAGAAGACGCCCTCCGCACTCCAAGCAGCGCAGACCGCCGCAGCGGAGGAGACCTCCAACGAACTCATTCTGGAGGACGAAGCCGCATCGGTCGCCAACACTCCGGAGTTGATCGACGACTTCGCCGACCCGAGCGTCGTGAAAGATGTCCTGAAACCGGCCGCCGAGCCGACTCCTCTCGAAACTCACCTGAAGATCCTGGCGGAAACCGAGCGATCTCGGTCCGATCGTCTTGTGTACGAGGGCGATGCCGCACCACTCCTCGAGGTCCGCAATCTCACGATCCGGTTCCCGGAACGCTACGGAGACACGGCGATCGTCGACAACGTGAGCTTCACCGTCCGCCCGAACGAGACGATGGCGCTCGTCGGCGAGTCCGGTTGCGGAAAGTCGCTCACGTCGCTGGCGATCATGGGTCTGCTACCCAAGACGGCAGTGGTGACCGGCGAGATCCTGTTCGACGGAGTCAACGTCCTCGAGCTGAACAACCGGGAGCGAAACAAGCTACGCGGACACGACATGGCCATGATCTACCAGGATGCGCTGAGTTCACTGAATCCGGCGATGCTGATACGCGCGCAGTTCAAGCAGCTCACCAAGCGCGGCGGTACCCGCACAGCCGAGGAACTGCTCGAACTCGTCGGACTCGATCCGGTGCGCACTCTCGCCAGCTACCCACACGAGCTTTCCGGTGGTCAGCGCCAGCGCGTTCTGATCGCCATGTCGCTCACCCGCAGTCCACGGTTGATCGTCGCGGACGAGCCCACCACCGCCCTCGACGTCACCGTCCAGGCCCAGGTCGTGGACTTGCTCAACGATCTTCGGGAAAAGCTGGGGTTTGCAATGGTCTTCGTCAGCCACGACCTGGCTCTGGTAGCCTCCCTGGCCCACAAGATCACGGTGATGTACGCCGGTCAGGTCGTCGAGTCGGCGCCCACGAGTGATCTGCTCGTCGATCCCCGCCACGAATACACCCAGGGCCTTCTCGGTGCCGTTCTCTCTATCGAGGACGAAGCGCCGCGACTGCATCAGATTCAGGGAACTGTTCCCTCGCCCGGAAACTTCGCGGCGGGTGACCGTTTCGCCGAGCGTTCCACTCGCCCGGACTCCGACCCCCTCCGTAAGCCGGAGATGGTCCGAATCGACGGGACCGAGCATTGGTTCGCCAACCAGTCCGCGACTCCCGTACGTACAGAATCGGAATTGGAGAGCGTGCGATGACTACAGCTGAAGCACCCATCCTGGAACTGAAGAACATTCACGTCGTCCACAAGACCCGTTCGGGATCACTGTTCAAACCGGGCACGGTTCACGCGGTCAACGATGTCAGTATCGACGTACGACGAGGGACGACGATCGGCATCGTGGGCGAGTCGGGTTGTGGCAAGTCCACTCTGGCCAAAGTCATGGTCGGACTGCAGAAACCGACGTCGGGCGACGTGGTCTTTCGCGGCCGAAGCGCTCTGACCCGGTCGGCCGGCGTGCGCAAGGAGTTCGGCCGGGCGATTTCGATCGTCTTCCAGGATCCGGCTACCGCGCTCAATCCCCGAATGACGGTGGCCGACATCCTCACCGATCCACTCGACGTCCACGGCATCGGCAACCGCGCGAGCCGAACCGCCCGAGTTCGCGAGCTGGTCGGTTTGGTCGGACTCCCCCAATCTGCGCTCGAAGTCATCCCGAGCCAGATCTCCGGCGGTCAGCGGCAACGTGTCGCGATCGCGCGTGCACTCGCGCTCGAACCTGACGTCATCGTGGCCGACGAGCCGACGTCGGCGCTCGACGTCTCGGTGCGAGCGCAGATCCTGAATCTGCTCAGCGACATCAAGGCTCGGTTGGGGCTCGGCATGGTGTTCATCTCGCACGACATACAGACGGTGCGGTACGTCTCCGACACCATCGTCGTCATGAACGCCGGGCGGATCGTCGAGCAGGGAACGGCCCAGGAAGTATTCGACAGCCCGTCCGATGCGTACACGGCCAAACTGCTGGGTGCGGCGCCCAGCCTCCTGCAACGCACCGTTGACGTGGGTTGACCAATGGAGCGGATGACCGGACATAGGATGAAGGACGTTCGTATCAGAAAAGGGGAATCGATGTCTGTCCGGAGTGGCACACAGGGCGCTCGTTTCAGCGCGCAAAACCGCATGCGCGCACTTCAGACGGACATCATGAACTTGATCCTCGAACGCAGGCTCTCCCCCGGCGACCCGATGCCCACCGAGGCCGAACTGTCCGAGGAATTGGGTATCGGCCGAAACACGCTCCGGGAGGCGCTCAAGGTTCTGCAGGCCTTGGGCGTCGTCGAGATCCGTCACGGCTTCGGAATGTTCGTCGCCCCTAGCAACTTCGACGCTCTCGCCGACGGCCTGACCTTCCGTGGCCGGTTGTCCTTGCAGGGCACCGGGCACGAGGCGATGGAACTGGTCGACATTCGTCAGGCACTCGAGACCGGACTGATCGGTGCGGCGATGGCCGAGATGACGTCGGCCGACCACGCCGACCTCGACGAACTCGTCACCGGCATGGAGGTCCGTGCCGCAGCCGGGAAGAACTTCTCCGACATCGACGCGACCTTCCACTCCCGCCTGTACTCCCCGCTGGACAACCAGGTCCTCGGTCAGTTGATGGACGTCTTCTGGCAGGTGTACAGCGAGATACAGCAGGCCATCGGGCATTCGGATACGCCACTGATCGACATCGCGTCGAAGCACCGTGCGATTCTCGACGCGATCCGTACGGGTGATGCAGTCGAGGCGGCGCACACTCTCGATGTGCACTTCGGTGGCCTGCGCGAGCGGATCGCCAGTCTCCATGCGTCCGAAGCGCAGTAATTTCGAAACACGTGATTTTGCTCCGCTGGCTCACCATCGCGCCCGTTCTTCCGGCAAAATTACAGGTATGAAGAACCCGAACCTGACGCCTTCGCGCGTTCTCGCAGTTGTCCTCGCTGCCGCCCTGGTCATTTTCGTGATCGCACGCCGCCGCGACGACGGCGCCCTCAGCCGCGGAGAATGGTTGTCGGACACCGTCGGACCGGACGACCTCGCCGGCTGAACGACGTGTGCCCTCGGCCGAAACTCGGCCGAGGCCACACGCACGTGTCATCTACTACTTCATCGAATCCAGTCGGGTTCGCGCGTCCTCGAACCCGGACACCAGCTCTGCCATGACCTCGGCGACCGGGCGGATCTCGTTCATCCGTCCCACGATCTGACCGACGGGCATTGCCACAACTTCCGGGTTCTCCGATGCAGCGATTCTCTGATGAGCGTCGCTGACCAGAAGGTTCTGCAGCGGCATCGGCAAGGGCGCCGGTGCTCCCGGGTTCGACCAGGCTTCCGTCCACTTGGTCTTGAGCAACCGAGCGGGCTTACCCGAGTAGATGCGCGAACGAACGGTGTCGGCCGACGTCGCGCCCAACAGTGCACGCTGAATAGCGGACGGGCCCTCGCCCGATGCACTGCCGAGTTTGTATTCGGACGTGGTGAGCCAGTACGAGCCCATCCACACTCCGGACGCACCGAGTGCAAGTGCGGCAGCCACCTGACGGCCGCTGCCTATACCGCCGGCAGCCAGTACGGCAGCTGAATCACCCAGTGCATCAACGATTTCCGGAACGAGAACCATCGATGCGATTTCGCCGGTGTGACCGCCGGCCTCGTAGCCCTGCGCGATCACGATGTCGACACCGTTCTCGACGTGACGACGTGCATGCTCGACGGCGCCGGCCAGCGCTGCTACCGGTACGCCCTTCTCGTGTGCCTGATCGATGACGTCCTTCGGCGGTGATCCCAATGCATTCGCAATCAACGCAATCCGGTGTCCCAGAGCAACATCGACGTGAGACCGCGCCACCGAGTGAAGCCATCCCAATACGCCGGTCGCATGCTCGACGTCGTCGGAAAGCGGCGGCACACCGAGCTCGTCGAGCGTGCGGTTGACGAAGGCGCGGTGCTCCTCCGGAATCAGCTTGTCGAGATCGACGGCGCCGCCCTCGGTCGGCACCTTGGCCGGCATGACGATGTCGACGCCGTACGGCTTACCGTCGGTGTTCTCGTCCATCCACGTCAGTGCGGCTTCGAGCTCTTCCGGGTCGTTGAACCGGACGCAACCGAGCACGCCCAGACCTCCCGCGCGGCTGATCGCGGCCGCGACGTGCTCGGAAGGAGTGAATCCGAAAATCGGGTATTCGATGCCGAACTTGTCGGCGAGATCCGAACGCATCAGGCTTCCACGCTTTCGTTTGCGGACGCCACAGGAGCGCCGTTTCCGTTGTGATCATCGGCCTCGCGCGATTCCGTTTCGGCCTTCGCCCAGCGGTAGTCGGGCTTGCCTGCCGGGTTGCGCTTGATCTGATCCACGAACCACACGCTGCGCGGAACCTTGTATCCGGCAATCTCTTTGCGTGCTGCGGTGGCGATGTCGTGCAGCGTCGGCGACGTGCCTTCGCGTACCTGGACCACTGCGGCAACGCGCTGACCGAAGCGCTCGTCGGGGATACCGATCACCAGGACGTCGAAGATGTCCGGGTGCGCCTTCAAAGCGCCCTCGACCTCTTCCGGGTACACCTTCTCGCCGCCGCTGTTGATCGACACCGAACCGCGGCCGAGCATCGTGACCGTGCCGTCGGATTCGACCTGCGCATAGTCGCCGGGGATCGAGTAGCGAACGCCGTTGATGGTGCGGAAGGTTTCGGCCGTCTTGACCTCGTCCTTGTAGTAGCCGAGCGGGATGTTGCCCTTGCGAGCGAGCATGCCGCGCTTGCCCGATCCGGGTTCGACCTCGTTGCCGTCGTCGTCGAGAACCGTTGTGGAGGCGTCGATCTTGACCGTCGGACCGCCAGTGTGCTTCTGGCCCTTGCTCAGCACGGCGAGTCCACCGAAGCCGGTCTCGGATGCTCCGATGGAGTCCGTCAGCAGGCGGTTGGGCAACAGTTCGAGGAACTGCTCCTGGATACTCGGCGAGAAGAGTGCAGCACTGCTGGCCATCACGTAGAGCGTCGAAAGATCGTACGGCTCACCGGTCTCCGGGTTTCCGGCGATGAGTGCGTCGAGCATCGGACGGCCCATCGCGTCACCCGTGATGAAGATCAGGTTGACCTTGTGCTTGTCGATGTTCTGCCACACCTCGTGGGCGTCGAATTCCGGGTGCATCAAACAGGTTCCACCGCCGAAGAGGCTGTGGAATACCGCCGACTGCGAACCGCCGTGAATCATCGGAGGGATCGGGTAGCGGATCATGCTCGGGTTGGCTGCGCCGACCTTCGCCATCTCGTACTCGTCCTCGACCGGAACTCCGGTGACGAAGTTGATGCCTCCGCCGAGAACACGCCACCAGTCCTCGTGACGCCACATGACGCCCTTGGGACTTCCGGTGGTGCCGCCGGTGTAGAGCATGAAGATGTCGTCGTTGCTGCGCTCTTCGAAATCACGCTCACCCGAACTCTGCGCGAGTGCGTCCTCGTAGCCGATGCCGAAAGCACTGAAGTCCAGATCGGTGCCGTCCTCGACCACGATGACGGACTTGACCTTGGGAGTGTTCGGCAGGACGTTCGCGACCTTGTCCGAGTAGCGGCGCTCGTGAATGAGCGCAACCATGTCGGAGTTGTCGAAGATGTACTGCAACTCGTTCTCGACGTACCGGTAATTGATGTTGACCATCACGGCCCGGATCTTGAAAACCGCGACCATGGCCTCGATCGCCTCGATGACGTTCCGGCAGTAGATGCCGACCTTGTCACCCGGCTGAACGCCATGTTCACGCAGGTAGTGACCGAGGCGGTTTGCTCGGTCCTCCAACTGTGCATAAGTCATCTCGCGGTTGTCCGAGACCAGCGCAACGCGGTCCGGAACGAGGTCGATTGCGTGCTCTACGAAGTCTGCGATGTTAAGGGCCACGAGTTCAAAGTAGAACGTGTTACCGTTTCTGGCAAGACCCAATTTGAGAGCCAGCTCACAGACCCGCCAGGAGCCATCAGTGTCCACTTCGACGACCGAAAAATCAGACATTTCGGAAACCGCGCCGCATTGCCTCGTGGAGAAGCGTGGCCACGTTCTCATCGTGACCATGAATCGCCCCGAGCGTAAGAACGCCATCACCGGCGAGATGATGGCGATCATGGTCGACGCCTGGGATCAGGTCGACAACGACCCCGAGATCCGTGTCGCCATCCTCACCGGTGCGGGCGGCGACTTCTGCGCCGGCGCCGACCTCAAGAACATGTCCGCCAAGCCGCCGGGAGATTCCTTCGCGGGCGGTGGCGTCGACATGTCCAAGATCGAAGGCCTCCTCAAGGGCCGTCGGTTGACCAAGCCGCTGATCGCCGCCGTCGAGGGTGCAGCCATCGCCGGCGGAACCGAAATCCTGCAGGGCACCGACATCCGCGTCGCGGGTGAGAGCGCCAAGTTCGGCGTCTCCGAAGCCAAGTGGGGGCTCTTCCCGCTCGGCGGTTCCGCAGTGCGTCTGGTGCGACAGATTCCGTACACGATCGCGGCGGACATCCTGCTCACCGGTCGTCACATCAAGGCTCCGGAGGCCAAGGAGATCGGGCTCATCGGCCACGTGGTCGCGGACGGCCAAGCCCTCGACAAGGCGCTGGAGCTCGCGGACCTGATCAGTGCCAACGGCCCCCTCGCCGTGCAGGCGATTCTCAAGACCATCCGCGACACCGAGGGCATGCACGAGGAAGAGGCCTTCCAGATCGACGCACAGCTGGGTATGAAGGTGTTCATGAGCGCCGACGCCAAGGAGGGCCCGCGGGCTTTCGGTGAGAAGCGGGCGCCCCAGTTCAAGGGTGTCTGACCCACCCCTGTCTGAGCCACCCCCGTCTGACCGACCCCCGCCTGAGCCCCCTTTCCTGTCCGCTCTCGGTCCCACCCACCCCCTTTTCGAGCGAACGTACCTTTCGGCGCCTTCAGTGCGCCGAAAGGCACTTTCGCTCAGCCGGTTTCGTCCAATTTCACCCATCTCGACCTCGCGAACACCTGCGGCCGGGGACGTGACTGCGCCAATCTGTAGTGCGCACGCAGGTCCTCGATCACGCGATCAGGGTCCGTTCGCAGTGCACTGGGCACCGTCGGCAACACGATGATTCCCGCATTCTGCATACGCGTCCGACGCTCCACCGTGCGCTTGTAGTCCGTCGGTGCGGCATGCCATTCCAAGGAGTCGATGTCCCACGCGAAGGCAACCGAATCGATCCATCCGTCCGGAACTGCGATGAAGTCCCCGTTGGCATCCCGGATCTCATGGTTGAACAACATTTCCGGCAGCCCGCTCCGCTGCCACAATTTTCGCGCGTGAACCTCCGGAACCGAGTGGACGTTCGCGTTCACTTCGCGCAACACGACCCGAGGTAGCGCGGAACCCCGACTGCTACCCGCTTCGAGTTCCTTCGCAAGTTCGCGCACCGAGACATCGCCGCGCTGAACAGCCTCAGCGATGAGTGCCCGTGTGGGATCGAGCGCCTTGTACCGCCTCGCAGCGTCGAGTAACGCTCGCGGCAGCGGAGCACAGCGCAGACCGTTCCGAATCTCCGGCTCGGGCAGTCGAACAGTGCGCTCCACCGTGACGAACCCAACCGATTGAACTCGACGGTCGATGGGGATGAGCACCTGCACATCCCCCGAGTGCGTTCGATATCCGTACTCCGACATGGCTGATCGCCCCGTCAGCAGGGAATCGTCACCGCTCAACATGAGCGCAGCGATCGAGCGTTGACGTGGCGTCGGTTGACCGTTTCTGAGCAGAATGACCCCCGGCAATATGCGCTGCCACGGTCCACCTACCCGACACCGGGTGTGCACTGCGGAGTTGGACACGCCCAATCGCGCCAACTCCGCCGTTCGGATCACTCCGCTTCGACTGACGCGGTAAATCGCGTCCAGATCATCGCCCCACGTTCCTCGCCGCATGGTTGCAGCATGACTCGAGCATCAGCGCGGGCCCCGGCGGCGAACTGGGGTTTCGGTGCGCCTGTGGATAACTTTGGGCGAGCGAAAGGTACGTTCAGCGCCTCAGATGCGCTGAACGTGCCGTTCGCTCGAAGAAAAAAGGGGGGTACCGCTCGAAAAAAAAGGGGGTGCCCCGCTCAACCACCCACCGCGGCCGCGAGCTCTCGCACATGGTCGGCGTCGCGGCAGGTCACCAGCAGCATCGTGACTCCGGCTTCCTCCCAACGCTTCACGTCTGCGCGCACCTCGTCGACGTTGCCGATGATCATGGTCTCGGTGACCATCTCGTCGGGGACGACGGCAGCAGCTTCGTCCTTGCGGCCCGACATGAAGAGGCGACCGATCTCGTCGACCTCCTTCTCGTAGCCCATCCGCTTGTAGACCTGCGCGTGAAAGTTCAACTCCGGGGCGCCCATTCCGCCCACGTAGAGGGCGGTCATCGGCTTGAGAGCGGCGATGGCAGCGGCGCGATCGTCGGTCACGATGACCTGGCACGTGGCGGCCACCTCGAAGTCTTCGCGACTACGACGGGCCCCGGCGCGCGCGAACCCTTCGTCGAGCCACTTGTTGTACATCGGGGCCAGGCGCGGGGTGTAGTAGATCGCCAGCCAGCCGTCGGCGATTTCACCGGCGAGCGCGACGTTCTTCGGCCCTTCGGCGCCGAGCCAGATCGGGATGTCCGCACGCAGCGGGTGCGTAATGGGCTTGAGCGGCTTGCCAAGTCCCGAACTGCCCGGTCCCGCATACGGCAGAGGGTAGTGGGGGCCGGGACTGGTGACGGGCACTTCACGGGCGAGGACCTGGCGCACGATCGAGACGTATTCGCGGGTGCGCGCGAGCGGCTTCTCGAACGGCTGGCCGTACCAACCTTCGACGACCTGCGGTCCGGATACGCCGAGCCCGAGGATCGTTCGCCCACCGTTGAGGTGATCGAGAGTGAGCGCGTGCATGGCACAGCTGGTCGGTGTTCGCGCCGAAATCTGTACGACGGAAGTACCGAGCCGAACCGTCTCGGTGCGCGATCCCCACCAGGCGAGCGGGGTGAAAGCGTCCGAGCCCCACGACTCCGCCGCGAAGACCGCGTCGAATCCGGCGCCTTCCGCGGCCTCGATCAGTTCCGGGGCGTTTGCCGGCGGCTGTGCGCCCCAGTATCCGAGTTGCAACCCAAGCTTCATCGCAGGCCTCCACATTGCCGGTGATCAGAAGTGACTCTTGCCACAATCTCTAGAACCTGTTCTACTCGATCTTGTGACCATCGGAAAGAGCGGGGTGGCCGACAAGCCCCTGAGCGCACCATTGAATCTCCATTTCGACTACACCAGATCGACGGGACCGACCATCGGCGCGTTCGTGACTGCCCTGCGTGATCGCAAGGTGATCGGCGCACGCGGGTCGAACGGTCGTGTCTTCGTGCCGCCACCGGAATTCGATCCGGACACGGCCGAACCACTGACCGACTTCGTCGGAGTCTCCGACGGCGGAACGGTCGTGAGTTGGACGTGGATGCCCGAACCCATCGAGGGTCAACCACTGACGAAGCCTTTCGCGTGGGCCCTGATCAAGCTCGACGGCGCGGACACGTCCATGCTCCACGCAGTCGACGTCGACTCCCCCGACGACATCAGCACCGGCCTGCGGGTCCGTGCTCGCTGGGCGTCGGAGCGGATCGGGCAGATCAAGGACATCGAGTGCTTCGAACCAGGTGAGAGCGAAAATGGAATCGCGACAGTCGATTCCACCGCCGATCCTGTCACCATGATCACGACGCCTGTCGACCTGCACTTCATGCATTCCGCTTCGGCCGAGGAGAGTTTCTACCTCCGCGGTCTCGCAGAAGGCAAGCTCATCGGTGGTCGCAGCGGACCCGAAGACAAGATCTACATCCCACCGCGCGGCGCGAATCCCACCAACGGGAAGCCGACGAGCGAGCAGATCGAACTGCCGGACAAGGGAATTGTCACCACCTTCTGCATCGTCAACGTCCCGTTCCTCGGGCAGCGAATCAAACCGCCCTACGTGGCCGCCTACGTGCTTCTCGACGGGGCTGACATTCCGTTCCTGCACTTGATTCTCGAATGTGATGCCGCGGACGTACGGATGGGCATGCGCGTCGAAGCCAAGTGGAAGCCTCGCGAAGAGTGGGGTTACACCCTCGAGAACATCGAATACTTCCGGCCGACAGGTGAACCCGACGCCGAGTACTCCACCTTCCAACACCACCTGTGAGGCTCCTGAAATGACTTCTGCAGACATCGCAGTCGTGGGCTTTGCTCAGGCACCCCACGTCCGCGAAACCAACGGCACCACCAACGGCGTCGAGATGCTCGTCCCGTGCTTCCAGCAGCTCTACAGCGATCTGGGAATCACCAAGTCAGACATCGGCTTCTGGTGCTCCGGATCTTCCGACTACCTGGCCGGACGAGCGTTCTCCTTCATCTCGGCCATCGACTCCATCGGAGCGGTCCCGCCGATCAACGAATCTCACGTCGAGATGGACGCTGCGTGGGCCTTCTACGAAGCGTGGATCAAGATCTTGACCGGTGAGGTCGAGACCGCGCTGGTGTACGGATTCGGCAAGTCCTCCGCCGGGCACCTGCGCAAGATCCTGTCCATGCAGCTCGATCCGTACCTCGTCACTCCGCTGTGGCCGGACTCCGTCTCGATCGCCGGACTTCAAGCCCGACTCGGACTCGACGCGGGTAAGTGGACGCACGAGGACATGGCGGAGGTTGCCGCTCGTAGCCGTCGTCACGCGCTGAGCAATCCGAAGGCTCAGCTCGCAGGCGAGGTCGACATCGAGGCCCTTCTCGCCAGCCCCTTCCTCGCAGATCCGTTGCGCGCACACGATTGTGCGCCCATCACCGACGGCGCGGCAGCAATCGTCCTGGCCTCGGGTAACCGCGCCCGCGATCTCTGCGAGCGGCCGGCGTGGATCACCGGACTCGAGCATCGCATCGACTCCCCCAACCTGGGTGCACGTGACCTGACCACCTCACCGTCCACTACGTCGGCAGCCAAGGCGGCAACGGGCGGCGAGGTCGGCAACATCGACGTCGCCGAACTGCACGCACCGTTCACTCACCAGGAATTGATCTTGAAGGAAGCGATCGGCCTGACCGACGCCACCACGATCAATCCGTCCGGCGGTCCGCTCAGCGGCAACCCACTGTTCGCCGGTGGTCTGGAACGAATCGGCCACGCCGCCAAGGCAATCTTCGACGGCCAGGCGAATCGCGCTCTGGCCCATGCAACAAGCGGCCCTGTGCTGCAGCAGAACCTGGTAGCAGTCTTGGAGGGACGGAACTGATGGCCGGAACGCCTCAACTCGCGGCCGTGCTCGGCACCGGCCAAACTCACTACGTCGCAAAGCGTCACGATGTCTCGATGGCGGGCTTGGTTCGTGAAGCCATCGACGCCGCGATGCTCGACGCCAACGTCGGCTGGGACGACATCGACGCCGTCGTCATCGGAAAGGCCCCCGACCTGTTCGAGGGTTCGATGATGCCCGAACTCGCCATGTCGGATGCTCTGGGCGCAAACGGAAAGCCGTTGCTGCGTGTTCACACTGCCGGATCGGTGGGCGGTTCGACAGCTATCGTCGCCTCCAGCCTGGTCAAATCCGGTGTCCACAAGCGGGTTCTGACGGTTTCCTGGGAGAAGCAGTCCGAGTCGAACGCCATGTGGGCGCTGTCCGTACCGGTTCCGTTCAACATGCCCGTCGGCGCCGGTGCCGGTGGATACTTCGCCCCGCACGTCCGTTCGTACATTCGTCGATCGGGCGCACCGGAGCACATCGGCTACCTCGTCGCGGTGAAGGATCGGCTCAACGGCAGCCTCAATCCGTATGCGCACTTGCGGCAGCCGGATATCACTCTCGAATCGGTACAGGCATCTCAGATGCTCTGGGATCCGATCCGCTACGACGAGACCTGCCCGTCCTCGGACGGCGCGTGCGCTCTGGTGATCGGCAACGAGGAAGCGGCCGCACAGGTCGAGGCCGAGGGTCGTTCGGTCGCGTGGATCCACGCGACGGCGATGCGCACCGAGCCGACCTTCTATGCCGGACGCGATCAGGTCAATCCGCAAGCCGGCCGTGACGCTGCAGCAGCACTGTGGAAGTCAGCGGGAATCACCGATCCGCTGAACGAGATCGACTGCGCCGAAATCTATGTCCCGTTCTCGTGGTTCGAGCCGATGTGGCTCGAGAACCTCGGCTTCGCGGAGGAAGGCCAGGGCTGGAAGCTCACCGAGGCGGGTGAAACCGCGATCGGCGGCAAGCTCCCGGTCAATGCCTCGGGCGGTGTTCTCTCCTCCAACCCGATCGGCGCCTCGGGCATGATCCGTTTTGCCGAGTCGGCGATGCAGGTCATGCACCGCGCCGGCGATCACCAGGTAGCCGATGCTCGCAAGGCTCTCGGCCATGCCTACGGCGGTGGCTCGCAGTACTTCTCGATGTGGGTCGTCGGCTCCGAACGTCCCACCACGTAAGCAGCAGCACACACGCCGATCAGGAAGAGGCCGAAGATGAAGTACACCGTCGGGGTTGCCATGAACCCCTTGGACCAGTTAGCCGGTATCGCCAAAACTGCCGAGGAATGCGGCTTTTCGTCGATCGCTCTCCCCGATTCACTGTTCTTCATGGAAACGCAGGCGGCGGATTACCCGTACACCCCGGACGGGTCTCGGATGTGGAATGCCGAGACCCCCTGGGTCGATCCGCTCATCGCCGCGGCTGCAATGGGCGCGGTGACCGAGAAGATCGAGTTCTACACCCAGGTGCTCAAGCTGGGTAGCCGCAATCCCGTCCTGCTCGCGCGGCAGGTCGGTTCCGTGGCCGCATTGACGAACAACCGTTTCGGCTTCGGCGTCGGAATCGGTTGGGCTCCGGAAGAGTTCGAGTGGTGCGGCGCTCCGTACAAGCGTCGGGGCGCACGTGTGGACGAGATGATCGACGTCCTCAAACTGATCCTCGGCGGCGGCATGGTCGAGTATCACGGTGAGTTCTTCGATTTCGATCGCCTGCAGATGAGCCCGGCCCCCACCAAGCCGGTTCCGTTCTACGTCGGCGGCCACACCGAGGTCGCACTCAAGCGTGCTGCGCGAGTCGGCGACGGTTGGACCTCGGCGATGATCAAATTCGACGACCTGGTGGGTGTGATCGCACGACTACGCGAACTGCGCGCCGAGTACGGCCGCGAGAACGAGCCGTTCGAAATCCAGACGGTGTGCATCGACCGTTTCGGCAAGGACGGTTACGCAGAGCTCGAAGATGCCGGCGTCACGGACATCATCACCGTGCCTTGGGTTTTCGACGGAATCGGATTCGATGCCCCACTGGAGGCAAAGCAGGATTCGATGCGCAAATTCGCCGAGCAGTACATCAACTGAGGAGCCGCGATGACCGACGAACACCCCGCCCGCGTCGCGGGTAACGCTTCGCGCGCCGCAGCGAGTGGCAAGAACAAGGAAGCCTGGCTGGACCTCTTCGCCGAGGACGGTTGGGTGGAGGATCCGGTCGGGCCTTCGGGCTTCGATCCCGAAGGCAAAGGCCATCACGGGCGCGAAGCGATCTCCAAGTTCTACGACATGACGATCGCGAACGCGGACAAGCTCGAATTTCTGATCGACGATTCACTGGTGTGCGGCAACGAGAACGTCAACATCGGCAAGATCCGGACCACCATCGGCGGCTCGATCATCGACGCCGAGGGCGTGTTCGTCTATCGCGTGAACGACGACGGCAAGATCGCGTCGCTTCGAGCATTCTGGGAAGTGGACCGTGCGATGAAGACGGCACGCAAAGCCTGAGAACCCACAGTACGAGCGCGGCCCCGGTCATCGACCGGGGCCGCGCTCGTCGTATTCGAATCAGCCTGTCGTACTTGCACCGAGAACCTCGAAATGGTTTCCTGGTTCCCAACGTCGCGTGTCGATGACGGACTGCGTCAGGCATGGAGGCGTCGTACCGCAAGGGGTCACTCATGACCATTTCGTTCAATCACACCATCATCGCCGCAAAAGACCGACAAGAGTCTGCGTGGTTCTTCACTCACATGTTCGGTCTTCCAGGCCCAGTCGAAGCCGGCTACTTTCTCGGCGTTGATCTCGAGCACGGCGTGACGTTGGACTTCGCACAGGTGGAAGAAGGCGCCGAGGTTGCGTCTCAGCACTATGCCTTCCTCGTCTCCGAGGATGACTTCGACGGCATCTACCAGCGGATACAGGCGTTGAAACTGGATCACTGGGCCGATCCGCGCCAGTCGAGTACCGGCTTCAACACCAACGACGGTGGGCGTGGGGTCTACTTCCTCGACCCGTCGGGACATTTCCTGGAAGCCATCACCAAACCGTACGGCGGCTGAATTGGAGATTGAACTACAAACGGCGGCGCCTACGGGAGATGAGGGATCCCGCAGACGCCGCCGCAGTTCCAGGTTGCCAACAAGTGGCTTCCCGGAACGTCTACTGTAGTTCTGCGTGTTCGAGAGTGCAGAGGCAACTCCCGAAAACCTACACAGAACCTACTCGCCGGTTACCAGGTCAGTATATGTCCGGATCAGTGTTTGACCGGGCAGCCCGATGTCTTGTAATCAACCTGAAACTCTTTGATGCCGTTGAGCCAGCCCGAGCGAAGGCGTCGGGGATCCCCGAGCCTGGTGATGTCGGGTAGGTGATCGGCGATCGCATTGAAGATCAGATCGATTTCCAGACGGGCCAAGTTGGCGCCGATGCAGTAGTGCGCACCGGTGCCGCCGAATCCGAGGTGCGGATTGGGGTCACGCATGATGTCGAACTTCGTCGGGTTCTCGAAGACGTCCTCGTCGAAGTTGGCCGACGCGTACATCATCACGACGCGATCGCCCTTCTTGATCTTCTGTCCGCCGAGTTCGGTGTCTTCGAGCGCGGTGCGCTGGAAGGAAGTCACCGGGGTCGCCCAACGAACGATCTCGTCGGCCGCCGTCTTGGGGCGTTCCTTCTTGTACAGCTCCCACTGGTCGGGATTGTCGAGGAAGGCAACCATGCCGTGTGTGATGGCATTGCGAGTGGTCTCGTTACCCGCGACCGCAAGCAGGATCACGAAGAAGCCGAATTCCTCTGGGGAGAGCTCATTTCCGTCGATGTCAGCTTCGATGAGCTTGGTGACGATGTCATCGGCGGGACACTTCTTGCGCTGATCCGCCATCTGGTACGCGTATCCCAGAATCTCCATCGACGCTGCCTGCGGGTCGATGTCGAACTCGGGATCGTCGTACGACGTCATCTGGTTGGACCAGTCGAAGAGCTTCATTCGATCTTCCTGCGGCACACCGAGAAGCTCGGCGATTGCCTGCAGCGGAAGTTCGGACGCGACCTGAACCACGAAGTCACCGGCACCGCCGGCAGCCGCGGTCGTGACGATCTTTTCGGCACGCTCGGTCAGTTCCTCGCGCAGGCTGTTGATGGCGCGCGGGGTGAATCCACGAGATACCAGCTTGCGCAGCTTGGTGTGCTCCGGAGCGTCCTTGTTGATGAGAATGAATCGCTGCATCTCGACGTTCTCGCGCGGGATGTCGTCGGCGAAGCGAGGAATCGCAGTGTTCTCGTGGGTCGAGAAGATGTCGCTTCGCTGCGAGACCTCCTTGACCTCTTCATGACGGGTGACCACCCAGAAGCCCTCGTCCTGGAATCCACCGATTTCCGGAGGCTGCGGATTCCACCACACGGGGGCCGTCTTCCGGAGTTCGGCGAACTCCTCGAACGGCATGCGTTCCGCGTAGATGTCGGGGTCCGTGAAGTCGATTCCCTCGGGGAATGCGGGCTGTGCCACTGATGTCTCCTGCCCTAAGCCTTTTCATCACAGGGGTGATGGGGATCCGTGATGTGTAACACGTTCTACTCTCATTGAAACACAAGCCTGCTTACTAGGAAAGGAAACGTCGGCAGGTCTTGCTTCCCGCAGAGAACCTGTTCTACTTTTTCATTACAAGGAAAGGAGCCCGCTGTGGGCACACCAGTAATCGTCGAGGCTGTCCGTACACCGATCGGCAAGCGCGGAGGTTGGCTCGCCGGTCTGCACGCCGCCGAGATCCTCGGAGCTGCACAAAAGGGAGTTCTCGACCGGTCGGGAATCGACCCGTTGCTGATCGAGCAGGTGATCGGCGGCTGCGTCACCCAGGCCGGCGCTCAGTCCAACAACATCACGCGCACGGCCTGGCTGCACGCCGGACTTCCGTGGCAGACCGGCGCAACCACCGTGGACTGCCAGTGCGGTTCGGCCCAGCAGGCGAACCATCTGATCGCCGGTCTGATCGCCACCGGCGCCATCGACGCCGGTATCGCCTGCGGCATCGAAGCCATGAGCCAGGTTCCCCTCGGCGCCAACGTCGGCGATCAGGCCGGACCGCGCCGACCCGCGACGTGGGACATCGACATGCCCAACCAGTTCGAAGCTGCAGAACGCATCGCGCGTCGACGCGGACTGACCCGCGACGACGTCGAAGCCCTCGGCGTCCGCTCGCAGGCGCTGGCCAAGCAGGCTTGGGAGGAAGGACGTTTCGACCGCGAGGTTCTCGAACTCTCGGCACCCCAGGTCGACAAGGAAGGAAACCTCACGGGCGAGACCAAGGTCGTCAATCGCGATCAGGGCCTGCGCGATACGACGGCGGAGTCCCTTGCCCGACTGAAGCCCGTCCTCGAAGGCGGGATTCACACGGCCGGAACGTCTTCCCAGATCTCCGACGGCGCGGCCGCAGTCCTGCTCATGGACGAGGACAAGGCTCGCGCGCTCGGATTGAAGCCGCGCGCCCGCATCATCGCCCAGGCGCTGGTCGGCTCGGAACCGGAATTCCACCTCGACGGACCGGTGCAGGCAACCAGCCGTGTCCTGGAGAAGAGCGGAATGAAGATCGGCGACCTCGATCTGTTCGAGATCAACGAAGCATTCGCATCCGTCGCACTGTCCTGGGCTCAGGTTCACGAACCTGACTTCGACAACGTCAATGTCAACGGCGGCGCGCTCGCTCTCGGCCATCCGGTCGGCAGCACGGGATCTCGCCTGATCACCACCGCACTGCACGAACTCGAGCGTCGCAACGGCTCGACGGCTCTGATCACGATGTGTGCCGGCGGCGCACTGGCCACCGGAACCATCATCGAGCGTATCTGAGATGACTACTCCCCCAGCCAAACCCAAGGGACTCGACGCTCCGGCGACGGTCAAGATCATCAAGTGGATGTCGAAGGCAAACGTCGCCATGTATCGCGCCACCGACGGGCGGCTGGGTAGCAAGTGGCGGGTCGGCAGCGCGTTCCCTCGCGGGCTGCCGATCTGCCTGCTGACCACCACCGGTCGCAAATCCGGCGAGGAGCGGATCAGTCCGTTGCTGTTCCTCGAGGACTGCGAGAACGTGATTCTGGTGGCGTCGCAAGGCGGTCTTCCGAAGAACCCGATGTGGTACCTCAACATCAAGGCAGACCCGGTGGTGACGGTGCAGATCAAGTCTCGGATCCGCTCGATGAAAGCCCGCGTCGCGGCCGAGGACGAGCGCGCTCGGCTGTGGCCGATGTTGAGGGCGATGTATCCGGATTTCGACAACTATCAGGCCTGGACCGACCGGGTCATTCCCGTCATCGTGTGCGAGCCACTGAAGAGTTAAACGAACTGTTTACAACAAAATGTTTACATTGACCCGGGTTCGTGCCACCCTGGGTTCATGACCGATGACCAGTTCAGACCGATCGATTCCGGCCGCGAACGCGCACATCGCGAATACGCCGGACTCTTTCGAATCAGCGAGCGCCACGGCGCGACCCCAAGCCAGCGCGCGCGGCAATCTCATCCGGAGATGCTCGAGCCCTACGGCGCGGTGCGCGTCGTGGCTCGTCTTGCGGGCGGAACCGACATACCTGAGCCGAACGAACCCGAGGTCGACGATGCCGACGTCATGGCTGCGTTGACTCTGATCCCCAAGGCCCGAGCCGAAATGGAACAGCTGGAAGCACTGTTCCTCGGGATTGCCCGCGAACGGGGCATGACCTGGCAGGACATCGCTTTCGGACTGGGACTCGGAAGCACTCAAGCCGCCCGCCAGCGCTACGAACGACTCGTTCGCCGCACCGGAGGCTGAACGCGTGCCATAACCGGCGAGTTGGAGCACTATTGACTCGTACGGTCCGCACGGCGTTTCGACAGAGCCTCGAACACAGCAAGGAGTCGCATATATGACGACGCATATTCAAGATCAAATCCTGGACCGACGCGAGATCACCTCAGCCCTCGTGCGTGCGCTGGAGCGTCGCCACGAGGTGCTGGACGCAGTGGTCGACAGCAAGGACCACCAGGAGGCACTGACCACCGTCGCGGAACTCCTCGGCACGTCGGAAGCAAATGCCGAAGCAGTTCTGAGCCTCAAGTTCAGCGCACTGACCAAGGCAGCGCGCGATCGCATCCAGGGCGAGCTGGAGAATCTCGACGCCACTCTCGAATGGACGACGCTCGATCGTCCCGCGAGCAGCGGGCAGAACTTCACCCTGCGTCCGTTCAGCGACAGCGCAGAAGACAAGGCACTGTTCACGATTCGCTCGGCCGAGCAGCTCGGCGAAGACGGCAAGCCGTGGAGCGAGGATCGGATCGAAGCCGAGCGCGTCGGCGGTCTCGGTCGGATCGACGACGAGAGCGCTGCCTGGTTCGTCGCCGAGGACGTTTCCGGTGACGGCCCGAAGAGCGTCGGCCTGGTATTCGGCGAACTCGACGGCCAAGAGGTGAACGTGGCGATCTGGATCGCGCCGGAATCTCGCAAGAAGGGCTACGGCACAGCCTGCGTGAAGCATTCGCGGCGCGAACTCGCAGCTGAGTTCCCCGGCACCGTGTTGGTGGTTCGGGCGCCCGCGTAGGCGGCACGCCGCCTGTGAGTGGTTGAGGAGTTCCTGCACTCCTTAACCACTCACAGGGCCGGAGGCCCTACGCCCCGTACACCGGCGTCGGAATCTCCGCCTTCTCCAACAGCGTTGCCACGACGGGCCCGATCTCCTTCGGGTCCCAGCGATCTCCCTTGTCCTCGCTCGGGCCGTGACGCCAGCCCTCCGCGACGGTGATCTTTCCGCCCTCTACCTCGAACACCCGGCCCGTGACGTCCTTGGACTCGGCGCTACCGAGCCAGACGACCAGCGGCGAGATGTTCTCGGGAGCCATGGCGTCGAAGCCCTCTTCCGGAGCTGCCATCGCTTCTGCCATCGCCCCGCCCGCGCCGACAGTCATGCGTGTGCGCGCAGCAGGCGCGATCGCGTTGACACTGACTCCGTAATTCTTGAGCTCGGCGGCGGCCTGGATGGTCATCTCGGCGATGCCGGCCTTGGCCGCGGCGTAGTTGCCCTGGCCGATCGAACCCTGCAGTCCTGCACCCGAACTGGTGTTGATGATGCGTGCGTCGACGGTCTTGCCTGCCTTGGCCTCGGCGCGCCAGTAGGCAGCTGCGTGACGGAGCGGCGCGAAGTGCCCCTTGAGGTGCACGCGGATCACCGCGTCCCACTCGCCCTCGCTCATACCGACCAGCATGCGGTCCCGCAGGAAGCCTGCGTTGTTCACGAGTACGTCCAGGCCACCGAAGGTGTCGATCGCGGTCTTGATCAGATTCTCGGCGCCCGCCCAGTCGGCGACGTCGTCTCCGTTGACCACTGCTTGGCCACCGGCGGCGATGATCTCCGCGACAACCTGCTCGGCCGGACTCTCACCGGTCGCGGAACCGTCGGCACCCGCACCGATGTCGTTGACGACGACCTTGGCGCCCTCGGCAGCAAATGCCAATGCATGCGCACGTCCGATACCGCGGCCAGCCCCGGTGATGATGACTACGCGTCCGTCGACCAATCCACTCATATTTGTCTCCTAATGCACTCTGCTCGGGCTTGTCGGCTCCGCTTGTGTGCTAACTTACCAAGCAATCGCTTGGTTTGGTACACAGACGTAAGGAATCCCGATATGGGCATCAGCACCTCCTCCGACGGAACCGGCATCACCACGGTCACCATCGACTACGCGCCGGTCAATGCAATCCCGTCCAAGGGATGGTTCGAGCTTGCCGACGCCATCCTCGACGCGGGCAAGGATCTCAACACTCACGTAGTGATCCTGCGAGCCGAGGGACGCGGATTCAACGCCGGCGTCGACATCAAGGAGATGCAGGCCACCGAGGGATTCGACGCGCTGGTCGCCGCCAACCGCGGTTGCGCCGCGGCCTTCGCTGCCGTCTACGACTGTGCTGTACCCGTCGTCGTGGCCGTCAACGGATTCTGTGTCGGCGGCGGCATCGGACTCGTCGGCAACGCGGACGTGATCGTCGCTTCCGACGACGCGATCTTCTCCCTCCCCGAGGTCGACCGCGGCGCACTCGGCGCTGCCACACACCTCTCGAGGCTGGTGCCACAGCACATGATGCGCACGCTCTACTACACCGCACAGAGCGTCGACGCGCACACACTCAAGCAGTTCGGCAGCGTCTACGACGTGGTCCCGCGCGAGAAGCTCGACGAGTGCGCTCGCGAGATCGCCGCGAAGATCGCCGCCAAGGACACCCGCATCATCCGGTGCGCCAAGGAAGCCATCAACGGCATCGACCCGGTGGACGTCAAGGGCAGCTACCGCCTCGAGCAGGGCTACACCTTCGAACTCAACCTCCTCGGCGTGTCCGACGAACACCGCGACGAGTTCGTCGCCACCGGCAAGCCGCGCGAGAACGCAACCCAGAAGGAAGGCTGAGACAAACATGGCTAGCAAGCGTGACAAGACGAAGTCGCTCGACGAGGTAGTCGGCGAACTCCGCAGCGGAATGACGATCGGCTTGGGCGGCTGGGGATCTCGCCGCAAGCCGATGGCCTTCGTGCGTGCGATTCTGCGTTCGGACATCAAGGACCTGACCGTGGTCACCTACGGCGGACCGGATCTCGGACTGCTGTGCTCGGCCGGCAAGGTCAAGAAGGCGTACTACGGTTTCGTGTCCCTCGACTCCGCGCCGTTCTACGACCCGTGGTTTGCCAAGGCACGCACCGCCGGTGAGATCGAAGTCCGCGAGATGGACGAGGGCATGGTCAAGTGCGGCCTCGAAGCAGCTGCCGCTCGCCTTCCCTTCCTCCCGATCCGCGCCGGCCTGGGTTCGGATGTCCGGAACTTCTGGGGCGACGAACTCAAGACCGTCACCTCCCCGTACCCCGAGGCCGACGGCCGCTCCGAGACCTTGATCGCGATGCCTGCGCTCAACCTCGATGCGTCGTTCGTTCATCTCAATCTCGGTGACAAGCACGGCAATGCCGCGTACAACGGCGTCGACCCGTACTTCGACGACCTGTACTGCATGGCGGCCGAAAAGCGTTACGTCTCCGTCGAACGCATCGTCGAGACCGAGGAACTGGTCAAATCCGTTCCACTGCAGAACCTTCTGCTCAACCGCATGATGGTCGACGCCGTCGTCGAGGCACCCAATGGTGCGCACTTCACGTTGGCCGGCGAAAGCTACGGCCGCGACGAGAAGTTCCAGCGTCACTACGCCGAGTCCGCCAAGACCCCCGAGTCGTGGCAGGCGTTCGTCGACACCTTCCTCTCCGGCAGCGAAGAGGACTACCAAGCCGCAGTAAAGAAGTTTGCCGATTCATCAAAGGCAGGGGAGCAGGCAAAATGAGCGAATCCACCGTCACCCGCGCAGAGTACGTTGTTCTCGCTTGCGCTGAAATCTTCTCCGGTGCAGGCGAAATCATGGCCAGCCCGATGTCGACGTCGTCCACCATCGGCGCTCGCCTGGCTCGACTCACCACCGAGCCCGACCTGCTGATCACCGATGGTGAAGCCCTCATTCTCGAGGACACTCCGGCCGTCGGGACAAAGGGCCCCGTCGAAGGATGGATGCCTTTCCGCAAGGTGTTCGACGTCGTCGCTTCCGGCCGCCGTCACGTAGTCATGGGCGCCAATCAGCTCGATCGCCACGGCAACCAGAACCTCTCCGCCTTCGGCCCGCTTCAGCAGCCGACGCGTCAGATGTTCGGTGTGCGCGGCGCCCCGGGTAACACCATCAACCACGCGACGAGCTACTTCGTCCCCAAGCACTCCAAGCGAGTGTTCGTCGACAAGGTCGACGTGGTGTGCGGTGTCGGCTACGACCAGATCGATCCCGAGAATCCGGCTTACAAGTACCTGAACATCCCCCGCGTTGTCACCAACCTCGGTGTCTTCGACTTCGGCGGACCGGGAAACACCCTCCGCGCGTTGAGCCTTCACCCCGGCGTCACCGCCGAAGAGGTAACCGAGAACACCTCGTTCGAGGTTGCCGGACTCGCCGAGGCCGGTATCACCCGTGACCCCACCGCCGAAGAACTTCACCTCATCCGCGAAACCCTCGATCCGCGCAACCTCCGGGACCGTGAGGTCTCGGCATGACCCCCACCCTGAAGACCGCGCTGACCGAACTGGTCGGTGTCGAGTACCCGATCGTGCAGACGGGTATGGGCTGGGTTTCCGGTCCCGCTCTCACGTCGGCAACGGCTAACGCCGGTGGTCTCGGCATCCTGGCTTCGGCCACGATGACGTACGACGAGCTCGAGCACGCGATCAAGAAGACGAAGCAGCTCACGGACAAGCCGTTCGGCGTCAACATGCGTGCCGACGCCACTGACGCCCCGCAACGCGCGGATCTGCTGATCCGTGAAGGCGTCAAGGTCGCGTCGTTTGCGTTGGCTCCCAAGAAGGAACTGATCGCCAAGCTCAAGGACCACGGCATCGTCGTCGTGCCCTCGATCGGTGCCGCGAAGCACGCGGTCAAGGTTGCATCCTGGGGCGCGGACGCCGTCATCGTCCAGGGCGGCGAAGGTGGTGGCCATACCGGCGGTGTGGCCACGACATTGCTTCTCCCCTCGGTTCTCGACGCGGTCGATATTCCGGTCATCGCCGGTGGCGGATTCTTCGACGGCCGCGGGCTGGCTGCCGCACTGGCGTACGGCGCTGCCGGTGTCGCGATGGGAACGCGATTCCTTCTCACCAGCGACTCTTCGGTGCCCGATTCCGTCAAACAGGAGTATCTCAAGCGCGGACTGACGGATACGACTGTCTCCCGCAAGGTCGACGGCATGCCTCATCGTGTGCTCAACACCGACCTGGTCAACAGCCTCGAAGGTTCCAGCTATGCAACCGGTTTGATCGCCGCGGCCAAGAATGCCACGAAGTTCAAGGCCATGACGGGCATGAAGTGGTCGACCCTCGCCAAGGACGGTCTCGCGATGAAGCGGTCGGGTGACCGCACGCTGATGCAGATCATCATGGCAGCCAACACACCGATGTTGCTCAAGGCCGGACTGGTCGAGGGCAACACGGAAGCCGGTGTTCTTGCTTCGGGTCAGGTTGTCGGCATGATCAACGATCTGCCCAGCTGCAAGGAACTGATCGAAAGCATCATGGAAGGTGCCGCGGGGCGTATCGACGCGCTTGCGGCTCTTCGCTGACACAGCTCTATCCGAGTGCGTCTCCCCCACTGCGCTTTACGCGTAGTGGGGGGAGGCGCACTCTTTGCGTTTGTCGGACTATCCCGTCTTCTCCTGCTCGAACCCGTCGATCATTCCGAAATACTGCGAGATCGCTGCTGCCGCCATCTGTACGGGAGCGGCGTTCCTCTTGTCTATCGTGCCGCGAATCAAGGGCCCACAAATCGAGAGACCTACTGGCATGTGGTCGAGCACCCCGATTCGCGCGCCGATACAGCCCATCCCGGAATTGCAGATTCCGAACGCAACTGCGTGTTGGCGAACGTCATTGGCGTTGTGCGACGATGCAACCGATCTGTTGCCGGCGCTCAACAGTGACTTCCCGATGGTCGACGCTTGCGCTGGGATACGTGAGCCGACGCGAGTCTGAAGGTCGGGGACCATCAGGCTCCCGATCTTCTGGATGTAGCGCACATGGTTTCCTTCCAACACCCCGAGGTGCACGGCGTGTCCAATCACGAAATGTAATTGCTGAAGTAGGGGCGTAACCACTCGATCCACTTTGTTTCGATACAGCGAGAGCGCGCCCAGATCTCCTAGCTTGTCGCCTATCTCGTACTCGAGTCCTTCGCGGCGTAGCCAGTTCATCCTCACGAGTTTCAGTAGCATCCGGTGCACGGACGATCGCGGAATCCCGGTTCGGCGCGCCACCTCCCCCAATGTCAGCCGAGGCGCGTCACGAAAGCAGTCCACCACCACCGACAGTCTGTCGAGAGTTGACATGGGGATGGACTCTTCGGTGATCGGTCCGACCAACATCGATGTCTCCGTTCCGGTGGCCCGCCGCTTCGGCAGCCAACATTCGTTCCGCCCATCTGAGCTTCCGTGGACACACGACGCCAGTACGTTTCCCACGCAGCGGGAGATGCATCTGCATGGGCTCTCACCAGCACCTATACCGATGATCGGTCATGTTCGTTGAGCCCGAATCCATCCCTCGTCACAGTGATGACCGGAGCCCATCAGATCATGCGGCGCCGAGCAGAACGCTTCAAAATCAGGAGGACACATGAATGCTTCATCCCCGTCGACAGGCGTGATCATCACCGGCGGCGCATCCGGAATCGGATTGGCCTCCGCCCGCGCGCTCGCGGCGATCCGACGACCAGTCGCTCTCTGGGATATCGACGAGGCAAAAGCGGTCGATCAGGCAGCAGTGATCTCCTCCGAATTCGGCATCGACGCCATCGGAGTGGGAATCGATCTCACGAGAGCGGACGACTACGCGGCCGCATTGGCCACAACCCGTTCCTCACTTCCCTCCATCGGCGGACTTGTTCACTCCGCCGGGGTCGTCGATATCGGATCCCTCGAAGGAGTGACGCTCGACGTGTGGGAGACGGGTATCAACACCCATCTACGTCCGCTCATCCTGTTGGTTCAACAGTTGATGCCTGATTTCACGGCCAATCCCGGTTCGGCAATAGTCGGAATCGCTTCGATCAACGCAACTTTGGGCAATGCAATCAACCCTGTCTACTCCGCTGCAAAGGGTGGGATGTTGTCGATGGTTCGATCGCTGGCGGACCGACTGGGCCCGGACGGCATTCGGATCAACTGCGTCTCTCCCGGACAGATTCTGACCCCTCTGCTTCAGCCGACCGTAGACGCATTGGGTGACGGGGCATTCGAACGACGCATCCTCCTCGGCAGGCTCGGTCGCCCGGAGGAAATCGCACACGCTGTCCGCTTCCTGCTGTCCGACGAAGCAAGTTACATCACCGCAACGGAATTGGTTGTCGACGGCGGCAACATCTCGTCGCAGCGTATGTGACTTGCCCAAAGATTTACCCCCCTTCGACTGTCGTACAACGTCGCTCGGTCCAGCCCACCGGGTGCACTCACGAAAGGAAGAACATGACAATTGCGGATGTCAAGGAATCGGAAGAGGTTCGCATCATCGACCAGGGAGAACCTCCCACTCGATTTGCCCGCGGATGGCACTGCCTCGGCCTCGCCAAGGACTACAGCGACGGGAACCCGCATTCCGTCGAAGCTTTCGGTACCAAACTGGTCGTCTTCTCCGACTCGCATGGCGAACTGAAGATCCTCGACGCGTACTGCCGTCACATGGGCGGCGACCTGAGTCAGGGCACGGTCAAGGGCGATTCGATCGCGTGCCCCTTCCACGACTGGAGGTGGGGAGGCAACGGTAAGTGCACCGCGATTCCCTATGCTCGACGTGTCCCCCCGCTTGCCAAGACCCGCGCTTGGACTGCGCTCGAACAAGACGGGCTGCTCTTCGTCTGGCACGACCCCGAAGGCAATCCGCCTCCTGCCGAAGTCGCCATACCGATCATCAAGTCTGCGGAGCACGAGTGGACCGATTGGGTCTGGAAGTCGATAGTCATCGATACGAACTGCCGAGAAATCGTCGACAACGTCGTTGACATGGCGCACTTCTTCTACGTGCACTTCTCGTTCCCCACCTATTTCAAGAACGTCTTCGAAGGACACGTCGCCATCCAGGAGCAGAGCGGCATCAACCGCGACGACATCGTGACCTGGACCGACCCCGACGTACCGAAGTTGGTGTCGAATCTTTCGACAGCGGCCTACCACGGACCGTCGTTCATGATCGACGACTTGCGCTACGTCTACGAGAACTTCACGACCGATTCGGTGCTGATCAACTGCCACTACCCGGTGAGCCCGAACAAATTCGTACTCATGTACGGCATTACCGTCCAGAAGTCCGCAGAGATGCCCGCCGAGTTCGCCGATCAACTTGTCGACGCGATGATCGGATACATCGGTGTCGGGTTCGAGCAGGACATCGAGATCTGGAAGAACAAGACCCGCATCGACAATCCGCTGCTCTGCACCGAGGACGGTCCGGTATACCAACTGAGGCGGTGGTATGAACAGTTCTACGTGGACGTCGCCGACGTCACGCCCGAGATGGTCGACCGTTTCGAATTCGAGATGGACACAAGCAAACCCATCGAAGTGTGGAAGCAGGAAGTCGCTGACAACATCGCACGCAGGGCCGCCGCAGGAGTAGGGCAATGACCATGGAACCGCTGGACTGCGAGCGGTGCGGAACATACGTCCTCGTGGAGAAGAACAGCTGGCATCACACGTCGACCCAGTGGCGATCAGATTCGCGCACGGCATGTTTGGAGTACCGCGACGATGCTGAACCGCCGAGAGTTCGATCCGCAAGTTGTTCGGCATTGAGAGATTCCATCAGCAGGGCCGCAATCGACGGGCGGATAACCGTTCCCGAATGACAATCTCCCTCGCGGCCTTGAAGGCTCACCTCATGGCGGCGGCCAACTGCTGAGACAACGTGCCTTTGTTCTCCACCTCGATGGTGTCGCAGCCCTGCCAATGCGCAGTTCTCCGAAGGAGTTCCGCCAACCGCGGCGCAGTGTCGGCGTCCGCGGTGGGTTCGGCCCACGCCGCGCGGACAAGCAGTCGACGGTTCTGACGGTCGTTCTTCAGATCGACTCGGGCACAGATCTTGTCGTCGATCAAGACCGGAAGCACGTAGTATCCGTGAACTCGCTTGTGCGCCGGAGTGTAGATCTCGATCCGGTAGTGAAAGTCGAAGAGCCGCAACGCTCGATCGCGTGCCCACACTACCGGGTCGAAGGGTGACAACAACGCTTCCGCACGGATGGACCTGGGACGCTTCGCTCGCGGATCGATCCACACCTCCCTTGCCTTGCCTCGACGCTCCCAGCCGTCGACGGACACCCGGCGCACACTGCCGGCATCTTCGAGTTCCTGCAATGCCGTTCGTGCTTCTGCGCTGGGCAGACGAAAGTAGTCGGCGATGTCGTCGAGGGTGCCGAGACCGTGTGCCTTCACACCCCGCAGCACCAGTTCGCGTATCGCCTCCGACCGCTCGACGTGTGCGTCGAGTATCTCGGGTGCAAGCATCTGCTCGGCCAGGCCGTAACGACGCTCGAAACCGGCGCGCCCCGCCGAGACCACGTCGCCCCAACGGAACAGCGTCTCCAGCCCGACCTTCACGTCGGACCACCCCCACCACGGACCGCGCCGTGTGTTCGCCTCGTGTTCGATCTCGCTCGCCGCCATCGGACCGTTGTCGCGCAACTCCTGCCGCAACCAATCGAGGAAGACACTCCGATCGGAAGCCCACCCGTCCTTGTCACTCAACGCTTTGGCGCGAAACTGGTCCATCCGCCAACGGAACAACGGCCACATGTCCACCGGCAAGAACGTTGCTTCGTGGCCCCAGTATTCGAGGTATCCCGAACCGGGGGCGAAGGCAAGCTGATCGAGTCTGGATTTGTCGTATGCGCCCAATCGCGCATAAACGGGTAGGTAGTGACTGCGTTCGAAGACATTGACCGAGTCGATCTGCAGCACCTGCAGCCGGTCCATCACGCCGACCAGATTGCGACGCGTCACCGTCGTGGGATGCGATTTGCCGAATCCCTGAGCGGCAAGCGCTATGCGACGGGCAGCTGCCAGTGACACGACTTCGCTCATAGTGGGCCAGACTACGCACACTCACCGACACGCTTCAGGCGGCCGAAGCCCGACGGCCGAACAGTACTGCCGACATGAACACCTGCAACATGGCCGCGTTCTCTGCGGCAGCGTCGAACTTCATCATGCGGCCGACATCCGGGACCAGGTTGAGCGCAGCGTGAACTACGAACTTCGCCTCTACTGCCGACAGCTCAGGACGAATCTCGCCGAGCACTCGCGCCCATTCGACCACGTAAAGCTTCTGGCGATTCTTCAGATCGCTTCGATGACTCGGCAGAAGGTTGTTCATCTCGGAGAAGTAGACCGACATCAATTCGTGCTGTGCAAACGACAACTCCACGTACATCGCCGACAGTGACCGGAGCACTTGTTCGTGCGAAGTCGCGGAGTCGAAGACCGCTGCCGTCGCCAAGTCCAAGCGATCTGCAGCTCGATAGAACACGGCGCCGAGAAGCTCTGCCTTGCTGGGAAAGTAGCGGTACATACCGGACGCGTTCAAGCCGGCGGCCGCGGCGATCTCTTCGATGCTGACGTCGTGATACCCGCGAGAGTCGAAGAGGCGCACGGCTTCCTGCAAGAGACGTTCACGTTTGTTCGTGGTCACGGTTCGAGGTAACGAGGACTGCTCCAAGCGGCTAGCGGTGATTGCACCCTCACCTTGATCTATCGCCAGACACGCGTCGAGCAGAACCTTCTCCATCGCTCGCTGGGGCAGCAACAGGTTATGGACGGTGATACTGCCGATGACGCTGAACATCGCTGCCACGACAAGGGTCTCGTCCCTCGCCGTCATCGCGGGTTCGGAGCGCGAAAGATACCGGGCTACTCGGCGATTGACCGTACTGGCTTGCGCTCGAACGGATTTCCGATCATCGGTGTCGAGAAACCGGCTCTCCCAACGATAGATTCCGGCCGTACGCCGATTGCGGATCGTCGTTCGTATCACTGCAATCAGATCTTCGCGCAACCGCTGCGCATCGGTTGCCGCAGGCGCAACCGAAACGGCATCGAGGGCACTGGCGAGCGCTCCGGTCAACTCCAGTGCCGCGTGGCGGAACATCGCGTACTTGTTCGGAAAGTGCCGATAGAGCGCCGAACCCGAAATACCGACCGCCGACGCGATGTCGTCGACACTGACAGCAGGATATCCGCGCTCACTGAACGCGATTGCCGCTGCAGCCGCGATCTGCGCCTTGCGGTCCTTCGGTCGCCTCTTGACGGAGTCGGACCTCGGCTGCCGAACAATCCCATTCGACGTCTGCGCGTCGACGAACTGATCGTTCAGGCTCACCGTGTACCCCACTCTCCAGCCCTCACGCACAAAGCACTTCGATCCGCCTGCTCATCAGACGAGAATCAGCATAAGCATGATTCTGAAAACTCGTACACCGATTTCAGCACATCGCGCGTATAGAGTTTCATACATGCAGGTAACGCTGACTTTGATCAGAACACACCACTCGCCCTTCGCCACCTCCCCCGTTGCTTCCACCGAGAATCTTCGTTAACAAAACGTTGCCTGTGGCCACCAGCAGTGGGTAGGGTCACCGCTCGAAGCATCCAGCCCGCATCCACGAAGCAATCCGACTGACAGATTCGGAATATTCGTAAACATACACAGGATGTCGATATGAACAGTTCCGATATCTCCACGTCAATGAAGGAAACTCGGTCAACAGGGCTGACAGTTCGACGAGAATTTCGGTTCACATAATGCTTGCTTGGGCACATATATGTGTGAGATGCTTCACAGGCAGTTCGCTCGACCGCCAGCGCTCGAACAGTTCGAACTCCGTGCCGAACACTGTTGATCTGCAAAGGAATTCAATTAGATGACGTACGAGCTGCCAGCCGCGAAGGGCCCGGTGCGAGACGTAGCGTTACAGGGGGGCTATCTGATCGGATTCTCGGTTCAGGCACTCTTCGGCCTGTTCACGGCAATCCTGCGCAGACGACTCTCATTGCACGAGACGGTTACTCAGACCCTGTTCATCGGTCGCGTCAGCACCGGCCCGTCGCTGCTTCTCATGATTCCGATCGGTGTATTCATCGCCGTCTCGGTCGGTGAACTGGCCGGCCGGATCGGAGCCGGTGGATATTCCGGAGCTGTCGTAGCTTTCATCATCGTCGGTCAGGCCGCCGCGCTGGTGTGCGCGTTGATGATGGCCGGTGTCGCAGGATCGGCGATCTGCACGGATTTGGGTTCACGAAAGATCCGGGAAGAGATCGACGCGATGGAAGTGATGGGCATCGACGTGATCGAGCGCCTCGTCGCACCGAGATTGGTTGCGGCAGTGATCGTCTCCCTTGCACTGTGTTCGATGGTCACCTTCGGCGGTGTGATCGCGTGCTACCTGTACCACATCTACGTCCAGCATCTTCCGGCCGGAACGTTCATGGCAACGTTCAGTCAGTACGGGCGATCTTCCGACTTCGTCATGGCTTTGGTGAAGGCTGCGGTCTTCGGCATCGCTTCGACTTTGGTCGCCACCTTCAAAGGTCTACATGCAAAAGGTGGCCCACGCGGCGTTGCCGACGCAGTCAACGAAGCCGTGGTCATCGCGTTCGCGCTCGTCTTCATCGTGAACACAGTGTTGTCCGCGCTCTACACCGTAATCGTCCCGGCAGTCGGTGAATTCTGATGTCGCTCGTCGATCTCCGTGTTCGAGCACGTCAAGCGAGCAGACCCCTGCGAACCGCGGGCGACGGCCTCGTCTCCCTCGGTCAGCACGTCACTTTCTACGTCCGCACTATCGCATCGATCCCCTTTGCGCTCACCAAGTACCGCAAGCATGTACTCGGTCAGATCAGCGAGGTCAGCTTCGGCACGAATTCCTTGTTGTCCGGCGGCGGCACCATCGGGATCGTCTTCGCGATGTCGCTGGCCGCGGCGATGATGTTGGGCGTCGAGACCCACCGGGGCCTCGAGCTTGTCGGGATGACCTCGCTCTCCGGCATGCTGTCCGCGGTTGCCAACACCCGTGAACTGGCCCCTGTTGTCGTCGCGATCGCGTTGGCCGCCAAGGTCGGAACGGGTTTCACCGCCCAGATCGGGGCCATGCGTATCTCCGACGAAATCGACGCGCTGGACTCGATGGCGATCCGATCGATCCCCTTCCTCGCGGGTACCCGGGTGATCGCTGCCATGATCTGTGTCATCCCGATCTACATGATCGGACTCCTGGCCAGTTACCTCTCGACCCGACTGGTCGTCGTGTTCTTCAACGGCGCATCGGCCGGTACTTACGACTACTTCTTCCATCTGGCGATCTCTCCGCAGGATCTCCTGTACTCGGGTCTCAAGGCCGTGGTGTTCGCCGCTGTTGTCGCGCTGGTTCACTGCGCTTACGGCTACTATGCCTCCGGTGGTCCGGCCGGCGTCGGGCAAGCGGCCGGGCGCGCGCTCCGGACTGCGATCCTCGCGATCGGAATCCTCGACGTACTGATGACTTTCGCGCTGTGGGGCCTCGTGCCCCAGATCCCGGGAATGGGGGTCTGAGCCGTGGACAGACTCACTACACGCACGAAGATCGTGTACGCCCTTCGCGGCGCGATCGCCATAGTCGTAGCCGTCGCCGCCGCCGTGACAATGGTTCTACGCGGTTCGGGAAATCTCGAGCAGAGCACCGACATCTTCGTCGCTGTTCCAGCCACAGCCGGTCTCATCAGCGGTGAAGCTCCGGTTCGGTACCACGGCGTCAACGTCGGCCGAATCGGCGAAATCGAATCAGGAACCGCCGAATCCGTTGTGCAGTTGCAGATTCAGACCGATGACGCGTCGAAGATTCCCGCTGACGTGGTGGCTCGCGTTGTTCCACGCACGTTCTTCGGCGACATCTACATGCAGCTCGTGGACAGTCCGAATGAGCAGGGCCAGACGACTCTGACGGACGGAGACGAGATCCACATGGACGACGGTCCCGAAGCCGTTGCGCTCTACGACGTGTACACCAAGCTGGTGGGCGTCCTCACTGCGATGCAGCCCGAGAAGTTGCAGACAGCCCTGACTGCGCTGGGCCAGGCGCTCGACGGAAACGGAGCCGAGATCGGTACCACGATAGACAATCTCAGTGCCGCGTCCGGCGTACTGACACCCGCCGCACACCAATTCCTCGAATCGACACCCGAATTCAAGTCGGTCGTCGACGCGTTGGACCGTGCGACCCCCGACATTCTCGATACCTTGGCAGCCGCCACAACCGTCTCGAACGACATGGTCGCCAACAGAGCGAATCTCGAGTCCTCGATCGGCGCGGCCGCAGTCTTCGCCGCTACCGTCGACGATTTTGTCGGGGCGAACAACCGAAACATCATCACTGTGATCGATTCCGCCGGAAAGATACTCGCAACCACCGCGGCCAATCCCGGAGGACTGCGTTCCACCCTCGCCAATGCCAGTACGTTCGGCGCCGCGGGCGCTCGAGTCTTCGCCACCGGAAAGTTCGACATCACAGCAGTTGCCACGTTCGCCGAACCGCTCCCATACACGGGTGATGATTGCCCGCAGTACGGTGACTCGCGCGGAGCACAGTGTTCGGGCTCCAACCTGACGCCTGAACAACCCGTCAGTGCCCCGGTCGTGGGCGGCGTAGCCGAAGCGGCCCCCCTGCGGTACCTCGAAGATCAACTACTGGGCGGATCGCCGGAACCCTCGGATACCCCCAACCCGGCAACAACACTGATGTTGGGGCCGATGGTCAGAGGTAACGAGGTGACCGTCCCGTGAAGGTCCGTCCTGGCCAGGTAATTCGGTTGTCACTCTTCTGTCTCACCGGCGTCGCCTGCGCGTCGTTCGTGGCGAACACGTTGTCGGTCCCGGTTCGCGGAAGCACCGATTCGTACTCGTTCGAGTTCACCGACGTCGAAGGACTCAACCCGGGCAACCCGGTCACCATGTCGGGTGTGCGTATCGGCCGCGTGGACTCGGTTGCGTTCGCCGACAACGGAGGCGGGACGAGCAAGGCGATCGTCGACGTCGAAATCGAGTCGCGATATTCCCTCGAGTCGGATGTCCGTGCCGCCGTGCGCTACGGCGACATGCTCGGTGCTCGATATCTGGCACTGACGCAGGACGACAGCGCAACAACGGTATCCGCACGACAGCTCGAACCAGGTGACACGATACCGCTGGCGCAGACAACACCGCCGATCAACTTGACGGCCCTGATGAACGGGTTCAAACCGTTGTTCGCCGCGCTGCAGCCCGAGCAGGTCAACACGCTCACGCGAAGTTTTGTCGAAACCTTCAACGGCCAGGGCCAGGCAATGACCACCCTGCTCGACCAGATCGCGACCATGAGTTCCGGCCTGGTCGACCGTCAGGACGTCTTCGCGCAACTACTCACGAACATGAACACTCTTCTCACCTCCGTCGACGAGCGTCAACCCGAATTGGTCGGTCTGTTGGACGGTTTGAACGATCTGAGTATTTCCGTCGTCGGGCAGAACGATCAACTGGTCTCGCTCTTGGATCAGGGAAACCGCACTGTCTCGTCCTTGGCTCAGATCATGGCAGGGTCGAACGGTGCATTCGGTCAGACCGTGCAACAACTCGAAAGTGTCACCGGGAGTTGGATTGCGAGCACCGACGAGTTCAACAGACTTCTCGTCAACCTTCCCCAGTTCGCCGACGCCGCCAACCGGATCGGAAGTTACGGAAGTTTCATCAGCCTGTATCTGTGCAATTTCACTCTGAAGGCAGGCGACATGGAAGCCAACATCTTCGGTCCGACACACTCGCCGGTGTGCTCATGATGTTCCTGGTCAAGCTGATCGACGTGTTCGTCGGCATCATGCTCTTCCTGTTCAAAGGGGATCGCCGTCGCAGCGGTAGCGGCACCGCTCTCGCCCTAGGCAGTCTCGGAATCTTCGTTCTGGTGGTGGGACTCGGCGCCGCCTTGGGCATTCCGAAGCTCTGGTACAACGTACGCACGTCGGCATACACAGCCGAGTTAGCCAATGCCAGCGGGCTTTCCGACACCGATCCGGTTTACGTGGCCGGGGTTCCCGCGGGCCGAGTGGATTCGATCGACCTTGCCGGCGACCACGTCGTCGTCAACTTCCGCTTGGACAAGGACCAGCCTTTGGGAAACCAGAGCACGGCGACGGTCAGGCTCAAGACGGTCCTCGGCAAGCGCTACCTGGAGATCGTGCCGGCCGGAGTGGTCGACGACTCCGAGGCGCGGGTCATCCCGCTCTCCCGCACAACCGTGCCGTACAGCCTCGACGACGTCAGCAGTGATGCCACCACTGCGGCAACAGGCGTCGACCTACAGGCGATGGAGTCCATGATGAACACCCTTTCGCAGGTGATTCCCACTGATTCCGATCAGGTGGGCCGGGCTCTGGCCGGAATCAGCGGCGCCTCGGCGGCTTTCGCGCAGAACAGTGAACAGATCGACCAGATTCTCATCATGTCTCGTGAGCTGTCGGACATGGCTGCGGCACAAACCGATTCGATCGTCGGTACTGCGGCCAATGCTCAGACGATCGTTCGAACTCTTGCGATGCGCAAGGACGCACTGACTCAGCTGGTCGACAACCTGACAATCATCATCTCGAAGCTCTCCACCACTTTCGTCGATCGTCAGGACGAGTTCGGAGCCATGACCGACAACCTCGTCGCGGTCACCACCACGCTGAAGAACAACGCAGATCAGATCGACCTGCTGTTGACTCGTCTTCCTTCCGCGCTGCGTTCGGTCACCGATTCAACCGGCACCGGCAATTGGACCGACGTCAACGCGCCGGCGGCCGTGATCCCGGACAATCTGCTCTGCGCGCTCGGCATCATGGAGGGCTGCAAGTGAATACACGAAAAGCCGTCACGGCCATGCTGGTAGTGACCTTGGCGATCGCCCTGCCCGGTTGGTACATATTCGGACGAACAGATCAGTCCAAGACCGTCTACGCCGATTTCAGCTACGTCGGCGGAATCTACGAGGGAAGCAAGGTCACCGTCCTCGGAGTCGGCGTCGGGACGGTCACGTCGGTGGAACCTCGCGGAACTTCTGTTCGAGTAGCGATGTCGATGCCCGACTCCGTGGACCTGCCCGCCGACGCCTCGGCCTATGTCCTCAATCCATCGGTGATCAGCGATCGACACATCGAACTCGGCCCGGCGTACACCGGCGGAGAGACACTGAAAGACGGCGACCAGATTCCGATCGAACGTGCCCACTCCCCCATAGATTTCGACGGCTTGATGGGAAGCGTCAGCACTTTGGCCGACGCATTTGCCGGGGATGGGGGCAATCTCGGCGATCTCGTGAGCCGCGGCGCCGCCGGGTGGCAGGGCCAGGGCGATCAATTCAACACCGCAATTCGCAACCTCAGCACGGCAACCGGAGTTGTCGGCGCTCGGTCGGAAGACATCGGTGCCCTTGTCGACAATCTCAACACTTTGATGAATGCTCTGGACGCACGGCAGGTCAGCCTCGACGAACTTGTCGGCGACCTCGGCGTCCTGGGTGATCAATGGGCGAGCCAGAACATGGACATCTCACAGCCTCTGCAGGATCTGCAGGTGGTCTTCGACCAGTTGAACAGTTTCATGACAACTCACGGCGATGATGTCGGTGCCATAGCCGACAACGTGCGAGTTCTCGGTGACACTCTGGCTGCCAAAGAACCCGGCCTCGCCGAGTTCATGGACCTGGTGCCGTTGATGATGCAGAACCTCTCCCAGACAATCGGTCCTGATCAGCGCGGGCGCATTCGGCTCAACGTCTCGACTGCATTGACTCAGTTCGCGGTGGCGAAACCGCTGTGCGACACCTACAAGTTGCCGATCTGCACCGGAGCCGGGTTCACGAATCCGATTTCCTTCCCCCTCAGCACTTCTGATCCGCTCGGCATCGCCTCCGCGATTTCCGGCGGAGCCGTCCCCGGAGGTGGCAATTGACGCGGCAATCGATTCGAATAATCGCCGGTATCGTGATCATCGGTGTGGGTTCTGCGGCCGTGTTCGCCTTCGGCGGCTGTAGCGCAGGCATTCAAGACCTACCCCTGGGTCGTTCGGCCGACGGTGACGCGTACAACGTGGCGCTGCAGCTGGCCGGCGCCGACGGCCTGGTGTTGGGAGCAGACGTCCGCAGCGGCCAGAAAGTCATCGGTCGAGTATCCGCGCTGTCAGCCGATGTCGTCGGAGCCGATGTGACTCTGAGTCTGGACGCCGCGACGCCATTGCCCGACAACGTCGAAGCTTCCGTCGAACTCCCGTCCGCACTTGGCAATCCGTTCATCAGACTCTTGGTGCCGGAAGTTCCGTCCGGCTCCACGCTCAGCGACGGAGACACAATTCCGGAGTCTCGCACCGAGATCGGTCCGCAGGTCGAAAGTGCGCTTGCCACCCTCGGCACGGTTCTGACCGGAAGCGGCATCGACCAACTCGATACCGTGGTGCGCGAGCTGAACACCGCGTTTTCCGGGCGCTCCGGTGAAGTTCGTTCTCTGACCGAGACCCTCACCTCGCTCATGGCAGAGGCAAGCAGTCACCGCAGCGAGTTCGACGAGGCCGTCGACCTCGCTGCCCGGGTCTCCTCCCAACTGGCCGGCCAACGCGTAGTTGTCGACAACTACCTCGATTCCGTTCCACAGGTGGTGTCGATTCTCGTGGGACAGAAGGATCAGATTGCGAGCCTGTTGAACTCGACCGTTCAGCTCGCCACCAACGCAAACACCATTCTCGACTCGTCTCCCAACGGCCTCGACGCGATGCTGCACGATGCGTCGACCGTTGTCGGGACTCTGGATTCGTTCAACTCGGAGATCGGCCAGACGCTGACGAACATGAACGGGTTGCTCGAAAACTTCACCGGTGCAGTGCAGGGTGACTACCTCGTTTTCGACGGCGCCCTGGATATTCCGGGAACGATCGACAAGCTCTGGAGCGGCGGTATGGCCGGTCAATCGATCGCACCAGCGGGAACTCTCACCGATCTACTTCAGGGAGGTCCGCGTTGAGTCGCCTTGCGCTTGTTCAACTTGTCCTGTTCGCTCTGATCGCTGCTGTGGTCATCCCTTTCGGGATCGTCTACGTGGTCGGCCCTCAGGGTTTCGGGGGTCAAATCCGGCTGCACGCCAACATGTCCGACGCCTTCGGACTGACCAAGGGCACGGTCGTCACGTATCGCGGCGTACAGGTGGGGAAAGTGAGTGAAGTCGAACTCGACGCAGGCACCCGCACGGCTCGGGTGGAACTCTCACTCAACGACAACACCGAGATACCTACCGACAGCGTCGCCAAGGTGACGATGGGGACCGCAGCCGGAATTCAGAATGTCGACATCTACCCCAACACAGACCACGGCCCGTATCTAAGGGACGGCGACGAGATCGCCATGCCCGCGGATCAGCAACCGGTCCAGATGAGCCAGTTGATGCTTCAGGCGTCCGGTGTCTTGGAAGGGATTGATCCACAAGCGATCAGCGACATCGGGACCGAGCTGGGGAATTCGTTCAACGGGCTCGGCCCGAGCTTGGCGACGATGATCGACAACGGTGGGACCATGTCGGCGCAGTTGAACGACCAGTCGGCCGAACTCGCTGCGCTGCTGTCGCGAACCTCCACGTTGGTGGACTCCATGGCGACACAATCGGATTCGTTCGTCCGGGGAATGGCAGCTGCCAAGAACTTCACCGAACAACTCGAATCCAACGCGCCGGTGCTGATCTACCTCACCGATCATTCGCCCGCCGCCCTGAACAGCGCTCAACAGTTGTTCGACAAGTACCACAACACTTTCGGAGCGGTCCTGGCCAATCTCGTCACTGTCGCACCGATCATCTCCGACCGCACAGAGGCCCTGGAAACCGGACTTGTCACGATTCCTGAAGGTCTCGCCAAACTGGCATCCATCGTCAAAGGCGATCGCGCCGACTTTGCCTTGGTTGCGACCCAGGGGCCGGTCTGCAACTACGACACCCCTCGGCGTGAGGTCGGCGATCTGTCTCCCACCAGTCCGAGTCTGGCGATGTACTGTCCCCCCGCCGACGACCTCGTCCAACGCGGAGCACAGAATGCTCCGCGTCCGAACGACCTCGGTTTGCAGAACTCGATCGTCCCGGGCACTCCGATCGGACCGCCCGTCGTCGCAGATCCGATTCTCGTCCCGACCGGAGTCGACGCCCTGAACTACTGGAGATTGATGTTGGAAGGACTGGGAAATGGCACACGGTGACAACGCACTACTCGACGAGACAGAAGCCGAGGTGGCCGAACACCCGACTTCTCCGTCGCTACTTCACCGCCTGAAGGAGCCACGCAACGCACTGATCTCACTAATGGCGGTAGCGCTGGTCGCAGCATTGGCGGTGCTCGGATTCCAGATGTACTCGGCGAATCAGGAAGACACGCTGCGGCAGGAGGCTTTGGACACCGCGCGGGATTACTCGACCATCATGTCCTCCTTCGACTATCAGAACCTCGATGCCAACAAAGACAGCATTGCCTCGATGTCGACCGACGAGTTTGCCGGCACCTACCGAACGATGGTCGATTCACTTCGCGAAGTCGTTGCCGGGGGCCAAGGCCAGGCGAGCGCGACGGCGACAGACGTCGGTATCGAATCGCTGGACAATTCGTCGGCCAAGTTGCTCGTGTTCGTCGACCAACAAGCCAAGAATGTCGCAGCGCCAGAGGGAAACACACAGAAGTACCGCATGGTCGTGTCCCTGGTCCGCTCGGACGACCGGTGGCTCGTGAGCAACGTCGAGACCAAGTAACTCACCACACGCGGAGGAAGATCCATGCCCACTCACTACCTGGATTCGGAAAAGTCCGAGTCGTCGCTTCGCACCGATCAGACACGCATCACCATCACGGCCGAGCGTAGACGGTGGGCACGTAAGCCCGCACACATCACCGACGCGCTCGATTTCTGGTCGTTCGCCGGAGCCGCTGCCAACGTCATCCTGCAACTCGGTTGGCCCGAGGTGGCGTACGGCGTCATGGAGAGCAAGGTCGAATCGGGTGCTCTGACAGCGCATCCGTGGAAGCGTGCACGAACCACGACGCAGTACCTGACGGTCGCGATCCTGGGTGACGAGGAAGAGCGAAAGGCTTACCGCGAGGCCGTGAACTCGGTGCACCGACATGTGAAGTCGGATTCAAACAGCCCGGTCAAGTACAACGCCTTCAATCGCGAACTCCAATTATGGGTTGCTGCATGCCTGTTCATCGGTTTCGAAGACAGTCATCAGTTGCTGCACGGCAAGATGTCCGAAGAACAGGCGGAGTCGTTCTACAAGTCCGCGTCAACTTTGGGAACGACGCTGCAGGTCACCGAAGAGATGTGGCCGGCCACACGTGCCGACTTCGAGCGCTACTGGAACCTCGGTTGCGAACGCGTCGTCATCGACGAACGCACCAAGCAGTACCTGATCGACTTGGTCAACCTACAGATGATCGCGTGGCCGATACGCCTGGTGTTCCGAAACTTGTTGCGGTTCCTGACGGTCGGATTCCTTCCACCGATCTACCGCGACCAACTCGATCTCGAGTGGACCGAAGACGACCGCCGCCGGTTCGAACACCTCTTCATTTTCGTGTCGTTCGTCAACAGGTTCATCCCACGCTCCGTTCGTCAGGCCGGCAACACCATTCAGATGCGCGACATTCGCCGCCGGATCAAGGCGAGCAAGAATCTCGTCGAGCCAGCGGCGCGTTATTCGTTGTCAATTCTGCTGCCCTACAGGTAAATCGGGCCGGTCGGTCGACAACAGATCACGGCTGGACATGGGTTCCAGCACGACTGAAAACCGGGTCGAAAAGCCGACAAACCGGGCTGATCGAGTGTCACATTCGCCGCATATCGACGCCGCCGAGGCACGTTTCAGGTGACTTGCATCACATTTCATCTCGTTTATGTAACGCCGGGAGAGGTGGCATATCGCCATGCGACCTGGGAAAACACTCTTTGATGCATTTCTGTTGCACAAACATGTGTCGACACGCCGACCCGTGACCAATCCGTAATCATCTCTTATGGTTGGTGACAGCCCGATCAACCGGGCATTACCGAATCGCCACCGCCCGTCCCACCCCGCGGTTCGGACTCGACAACATTCCTAGTGGTGGGAGCGGAGCTGAGACGGTCACCGTCCTCCGTCGGCGGGACTCGAGAGGATTTACCAAAAATGACCAAGACCACCGTTACCCGTGCACTTGCCTCTGTCGCCGCAGCCGGAGCCCTCGCAGCCGGAGCCCTCGGATTGAGCGCAGGCACCGCATCCGCAGCCACCCACGACTGGTCGGGTGTCGCAGAATGCGAATCTTCGGGCAACTGGGCCGCGAACACCGGAAACGGCTACTACGGCGGACTCCAGTTCAGCCAGAGCACGTGGGAGGCCTACGGCGGAGCGGGCAGCGCCGCCAACGCCAGCCAGGCAGAACAGGTCCGCGTTGCTGAAAACGTCCTTGCCGGTCAGGGCGCCGGCGCGTGGCCGGTGTGCGGACAGTACCTCCGCTGACCCCAGTTCGAGTAGTGCGTCACTGCCCGGTGTTCGTCGAGAATTCGACGAACACCGGGCAGTGTTGTATACCGATACCTATTTCCCACCACCACTACTGTTGAAAGATGTTACAGCGGTGCGTGATCCGTCGGGATGCCGCGGAGCGAGCGAGGTATATCGACTCGCCTTCCGATCCCCCATCATCCCTCGAAGAGCCATCCACAATTTTTGGGCCGTCCTTGCCAACCGGTTGTGAGAACTGACCGGCGCAGCCGTAGAAGCGTACGGGATGGGGTCCTTACGCACGTAGTGCTCCATAACCCCAGCGTAGCCGTGTTTCGATGCCGAAATGTTCGTTTTCAATCGCTACCTCGCATCCCTCACGGCGACCGAACAAATCGATCCGGCGCACTCGATGGCCCATCCTTGACCAGGCGTGCAAACCGGTCGGGTAAATCGCGTGGCCCGAACACTTCTCGACCACTGTGTGACAAGAGGCGGTCAACACTCCACCACTCGAAGTGCTCGACCAGCTCGGCGGCCAGCGCTTCGCGCCCCAACGACCCACAGGGCTCGAATGCGGTCGCCACCGGCACGAGGAAGTAGTCGTTGATCGCACCGCCCCAACCCGGCAATATCGCCGGGTCACGGATCTCCTCATGCCACACATGGGTGGCTGCGCCGTAGTCGCGCAAGCCGATCTCCTCGTCCAATTCGCGCGCGAGCGCCTCGGACGGGGTTTCGTCTCCTTCCAAGCCTCCGCCCGGAGGACACCAGACCGTCAGCCCTCCCCCGGGCGCGATGAATCGGTAAAGCAGAAGACGGGACTGGTCGTCAACGACCAACCCCCTGGCCGAATGCCTCAGACGCATGAGTGCCACTGTAAGCCAGCAGGTCAGGCCATAACGGCCAACTCCGGCAGTCCGGCAACCACAACCGCGAGGTTGTATCCCGACATCCGCAGTTCTCCGTTGTCTCCGGTCCTCGCGTACTCCGCATGCCCGAACGCCCGCTCGTGTTTCACTCCATCCGGGGTGATCCCCTCGGCCGTGGACAACCGATGGAACTCGGTGCGCGTCGGATCGCCACCGAAACGGCCGAACCCCGCGATACTGTCGCCTTCCGCTTTCATGACGTAGACGTGCCGGTCGGCGATACCGAGGTCCGACTCCACCTTGGCTCGCACCCCGGGTGAACCGTAGAACACCACGTCGTCGACCGCTGCGCTTGCCCCGCGTTGCAGCGCAAGAGAAGTCGCGAGGGATCCGTAGGAGTGGCCCAACGCGGTGATATGGACTCCGTCGTTGACCGACGCGGCACGAAGACCGTGAAAGAAGCTACCCAATGCGTCGGCGGCTATGCCTGCTTTGGACGATCGACTGACGTCGAAGCTGGCCCGACCGATGTCGAACTTTCCCGGCCCGATCACCTGTGGCGCGTCGTATCCGATCCAGGCGATGGTGGCCACGCTTTCCTTTCGGCCGGCCAGTTCGAGTTGCCGCATCGCCTCGGCTCGTAATCGCGTTGCCTCTCCGACCATTCCGCGCATCGAGTCCTTGACGTTGGTGTTCAGTCCGGGAATCGTCACGGAGACGTGATCCGCTGTGTCCGGATCCCCGATCGCAATTGCAGCGAAGCCTCGTTCGCCCGAGCGCATGTCCATGAGCAGTAACCGTCGATCAGGTTCGGCGCGAAACAACTCGTCGAGCGCGTCCAGATCCTCGAGTTTGCGTTCGGCGTACCACTGGCCCGCCCCGGTGTTACTCAGTCTGCCGCCGAAGAACTCGCGGTGAAGTTCTTGCGATATTCGGACTGAATCATCTTGCAGCCGTGCTCGTTCCGATTGAATTCGATCGAGGTTGGCCGGGCTGCGAATCGCAGCAGGAATGCCGTCGAGGTTGGCGATCAGGCCTGGTGCATGACGCAACATCTGACGCTGCCGATCAGGGCTGAACGCTCGCCACTCCTCCCCCACACGCACAGCTTTGTCACGGAGGTCGGTGCCGACCTGAGACCGCAGAGACAACGCATGATGAAGATCCGCGCTGACCAGCAGTGCCTCACCGATCAGTTCTCGAACTGCGACCTCGAGCAACTGGGCGTGCACGTGGAGCGGGTGACCGTCGGCGATGGGCGCAACGGCAGAGACGGTTCCATCCTGACGAATATGCAAGTCGTCGGCGACGGCCTCTTTGCGCAGCGTATCCAGCCGTCGACGGATGTCGCGAACGCGGTGAGCGACCAGAACGCCTTCCAACCCAGCAGACAGTTGATCCAAGGCTTCGACGTCCCATACGTCGATATCTGTGAGATCCACTCGGGTCAGGACGAACGAGCAGCGATCCGGGCCTGTACTTCCGGGCGACGCAACGGAGGGACGGTCTGAGGTGGCTGTCTGCGAGGCGGCAACGCACTGAGCAGGCGCGTCGTCGTTTCGGTCACCTCACGCACCGCCTGTTCGAAGGCGTCTCGGTTCGCGTCGGACACCTTGGCTATTCCGCTCACCTTACGTACGTATTGGCGAGAGGCCGCCTCAATCTCCTCCGGCGTAGCAGCGGGCTCGAGTCCACGAAGTTCAGTGATGTTTCGGCACATAATTCGACGATAACCCTGCTCACCGACGCCGTCACGGTTCGATACATCAATGTATCCAAACTGCCACGCAGATCCGGGCATCACGGTAGTTTCAGTGAAATTCCCCCAGTGACTGGAAGTAGCCACTAACTCATGGACTCTGCACTCACCTCCGTCGGCCTACCCGCCGCACTCGCCATCATCATGTTCGGCCTCGGGCTTTCCTTGACGGTCGGAGATTTTGCCCGCGTGGCAAAAGCGCCGAAAGCCGTCTCGATTGCCCTGATCTGTCAGTTGTTGTTGCTCCCGGCCGCGGCCTTCGGTCTGGTCACGTTGTTCGACCTCGACCCGCTGCTCGCCGTCGGTATGATGCTCCTCGCCGCATCACCGGGCGGCACCACGGCAAATCTGTTCAGTCATCTGTTCCGCGGCGATGTCGCTCTCAATGTGACACTCACTGCGGTCAATTCGGTGATAGCGGTGGTCACCCTTCCGCTCATCACCAACTTCGCGTTGGGGTACTTCGAACCCGAGGACGCGGACGGCACCCTCGGACTGCAGTTCACGAAGGTACTTCAGGTCTTTGCCGTCGTACTGATTCCTGTCGCCCTCGGAATGTGGGTTCGATTGCGCTCGAGCGCCTTTGCCGAGCGCATGGACAAGCCCGTCCGCATCGGATCCGCGGTGGTTCTGGCACTGGTGATCGTCGGAACGGTTGTTTCCGAGCGCGAGAACATCGCGGACTATCTCGTCGACATCGGCGTCGTCGCTGCCTTGTTCTGCCTACTGAGCCTCTCGATCGGTTACGTCGTTCCCCGGATATTCGGCATCGAGGATCGTCAGGCCATCGCCAGTTCCATGGAAATCGGCATCCACAACAGCACGTTGGCGATCACCATCGCCGTCAGTCTCCTCGACAACGTGCAATTGGCAGTACCGGCCGCGGTGTACGGCGTTCTGATGTTCCCGCTCGCTGCAGCCTTCGGCGCCGCCATCACCCGAAAGTCACGGACCATGGCCGAAATCGACTAATATCAGGCGGTTTTCGATATAGGTGATCTGGTATCGCCAACCCTACGATCGATACGGACTCAGACCGAAGGGTATCGAAAAAATGCTGACCAACACACCTACCGTGCCGGACGAACGCGTCTGGCAAGAGCTAGTCGACGCACTTACCCGTCGCCAATTCGGCATCGGAGCCGGGATGGCAGCAGTCGCAACTATTCTGTCGTCCTGCAGTTCCAGCGACGGTTCAGGTACCGATGATGACGCTCAAATGCGCACCGTCACCACGCCGTTGGGGACCTACGACATACCTACCAACCCGAAGCGGGTCTTGGCCGTCGACGCCCGAACCGACCTCGAGCTCGCCATTGCCCTGGAACTACCGGTGTTCGGATACAACATCTCGCCCGTCACCAAGTGGGTTCCCGTCGACGGCTCGGCCGAATACCTCAGCGACAAGCCCAATCTGGAGCAGATCCTCGGACTCGCACCCGATCTCATCATCTGCGTCAACGCCGACAACGAGTACTGGCCCGCTGCAAAGCTCCAAGCCATCGCTCCTGTCCTGACGACCGAATCGAAGCAGACGTGGCGGGAGAACCTGACCCGGCTCTCCGATTGGCTGGGCCGAACACCCACCATGGATCGCCTGATCACCGATTACGACGCTCTGATCACCGACATTCGCACTCGACACGCTTCGGCGATCGCGGGCAAAACCGTCGCAAGCTTGTCCTACAGTCCGGACAAGGCCACGATCTACATCGACAGCCTGCCCGTGTCGGAGGAAACGGGTAAGAAGAATCGTCAACCCACCGACATGACGCTCGCCGATATCGGCGGAAGAACATTGAGCACAACCGGTTTCGACAATCAGGGACGACTGAGCATCGAAGAGATGGATCGTCTGCAAGACTGCGACGCGTTCATGGTTTCTGTCACCGACAGCAGTGACACCACCTTCGATCAACTCTCGGACAACAAGTTGTGGCAACGACTTCCGGCTGTGCAGGCCGGGAACGTCACCGCTCTGCAAGGAAGTACGTACTACGGGTCCATCTACACCAACATGTACGTCGCCAAGGGCTGGGACGATCTCTATTCGACGCTCGACTGATCAGCCTTGTCCGTGGAAATGCCGGCCGCTCCCGCGCGGTCGGCTTTTCACGTTTCGAGGTCGATGCCCAACGCTCCGGAGAGGGTCCGCAGACAGATCACTCTCAACTCTTCCTGCGGTATGGAAGGTTGATCGAGCCAGTCGAGGCAGACAGCTCGGACGAACGCGATCCATCCCCGAACTGCAACGGCAGCGAGCTGTCTTCTTTCGCCCTCGAATCCCAGTGCATCGAGGATTCGAATCTGCTGCTGTTCGAGTTCGCGCTCGACAATCGCCCGGATACCGGCCTCGGCCGAGAGCGTCCCGACGTTGATGGCGCGCACTCCCCTGCTGTGCGACTTCACGTACGCGAAGTAGGCGTCCAACCCGGCTGCCACCTGTTCGCGCACCGGTAGCGTCGCATCGGGTGCGGTCACCTCGAGCAGGTGCTGCGATTCGCGCTCGACGATTGCGGCGAAGAAGTCTCGCTTGGTCGGAAAATAGTGGTACATCAACCCGCGCGAGACGCCCGCAATCTCGGCGACCTCTTCGATCCACACATCCTCGTACGAGCGATCGGCAAAAAGTTGCGCGCCGATGTCGAGCAACTGCGTGCGCCGCTGCTCTCGGTCCAGGCGTTTTCGTGGTGCGACCATAGGCAAGTCAGATTACTACTTGACACCGATTCAGTAAGGCGTACTTTGCGTACTAGACATCAATTCAGTAAGCGATCTCACCCCGGGGGACACAAAATGAGCGTCGACACCACTCCAGAGGCGACGACCGATGCTCGGATACCGCATCCGGCGTGGCGCCTGCCGATCCTCGGGGACGTTCTCGGGATCAATATCCGGACACCGCTGCAGAACTCCGTGAGCATCGGCCGCGAACTCGGCCCGATCTTCGAGAGAAATGTCCTGGGAAATCGCTTCGTCTTCGCCTCGGGCGCGGACATGGTGGCAGAACTGTCCGACGAGTCCCGGTTCGCGAAGCACCTTGCACCTGGAGTCAAAGCACTCCGCGGAATCGGCGGCGACGGCCTGTTCACGGCGTACAACCACGAACCCAACTGGGGCAAGGCGCACAATCTCCTGGCACCGGCGTTCAGCCAGACTGCGATGCGCTCGTACCACCGCACCATGCTCGACGTGGCCGGCGAGTTGGTCGACCATTGGGACAGTCGTGAAAGTGACTCCCCCATCGACGTCTCCGCAGACATGACCAAGCTGACGCTGGAGACCATCGGACGCACTGGATTCAGCTACTCGTTCGACTCCTTCGAACGTGAAGAACAGCATCCGTTCGTCAAGGCAATGGTCGGCGCACTCTCCCATTCGCAGCGCACGACGTTCCTGAAGTCGACCGCCCTCGGGCGAGTGCTCGCACGTCGCGCCGATCAACGTGACGAGGTCCGCAAGGCGTACATGGCCGAGGTTGTGGACGAAGTGATCCGTGCCCGGCGGACAAGTACCGAACCGGGGCCCGAAGATCTTCTCGAACTGATGCTGCGGGCGGCACGCGAGAACGATCCCAACCGTATCGACGAACTGAACATCCGCCATCAGGTCGTGACCTTCCTCGTCGCCGGACACGAAACGACCTCCGGCGCATTGTCGTTCGCGCTGTACTACCTGTCACGAAACCCTGACGTGCTGGCCAAGGCGCAAGCCGAGGTCGACAAGGTATGGGAGGGCGAGGAGCCCGCCTTCGAGAAGATCGCGAAACTTCGATACGTACGACGCGTCCTCGACGAATCATTGCGTCTGTGGCCGACCGCTCCCGCCTACGGGCGCGCGGCGCTCGAAGACACCACGCTCGTCGGCAAGTATCCGATGAAGAAGGGCGATTGGATGCTCGTGCTCATCCCCTCACTTCATCGTGATCCGGTGTGGGGCAACGATCCCGAGGCGTTCGATCCGGATCGCTTCCTGCCCGCCAACATCAAAGCCAGGCCGGCGCACGTGTACAAGCCGTTCGGAACAGGTGAACGCGCCTGCATCGGAAGACAATTCGCTATTCACGAAGCGGTCCTCGTGTTGGGCACCATCTTGCAGAAATACACGATCGAGGCCGATCCGGACTACGAGTTGAAGGTAGCCGAACGGCTCACCCTGATGCCCGAAGGCTTCAACTTGACGGTCCGCCGACGCTGACCTCGCAAAACTGCGTCGCGCAACTCGGTTGAAACAGTCCCGAATGCGGTAATCCCTGAGGTGGCAGCAGCGAGCACCGGCGCACCCTGGGAGTTCACATGACAAAGAGGCCTGCAGTGGGAATCGTCTTACTCTCGGCGGCATTGGCCACGGGAGCTTGCTCGGCAAGCGTCGGGACGCCGCAAGTGGACAAGTCCGAAGTCGCAAGTCAGATCTCCACTCAACTAGCCGAGAAGATCGGCGAGCCACCCGACGACGTGACGTGTCCGGAGAACCTCGACGCCGAAGTCGGCGCATCGATCACGTGCATCCTGACCGAGCAGGGCACCGAATACGACGTCACAGCGACCGTGACCAGCGTTGACGGTGAGAGTGCGAACTTCGACATCAAGGTCGCGGATGCGCCGAACAACTAACTGCTGTGCGCCTTTATTAACCGCCGGCGGTTAATAAAGGCGCACAGCAAGGCGTCAGAGACGCTCGATAATCGTCGCGTTCGCGGTGCCGCCACCTTCACAGATGGTCAGCAAGCCGTAGCGGCCACCGGTGCGCTCGAGTTCGTTGAGCAGGGTTGCCATCAGCTTGGTGCCGGTCGCGCCGAGCGGGTGACCGAGTGCGATCGCGCCGCCGTTGACGTTGACCTTGGCCGGATCTGCGCCGATCTCCTTGATCCAGGCCAGGACGACCGGGGCAAAAGCTTCGTTGATCTCGACGATGTCGATGTCGTCGATGCTCAGGCCGGCCTTCGCGAGAGCATGCTTCGTGGCCGGGATCGGCGCACTGAGCATGAAGATCGGGTCGTCGCCGCGTGCGCTGAGGTGATGAATCCGGGCGCGGGGCTTGAGGTTGTACTTCTCCACCGCTTCCGCCGACGCCAGCAGCAGCGCACTCGCACCGTCGGAGATCTGGCTGGCCACTGCCGCGGTCATGCGTCCGTCTTCGACGAGAACCTTGAGCGTCGCCATCTTCTCGAGGCTGGTCTCGCGGGGTCCTTCGTCGACGGTCGCGTCGCCCATGGCGACGATCTCGTTGTCGAAGCGACCCGCGGCGATTGCAGCCTTGGCGCGCTCATGGCTCTGCAGGGCCCACTTCTCGAGCTCTTCGCGGCTGATGTCCCACTTCTCGGCGATCATTTCGGCGCCCTTGAACTGCGAGACTTCCTGGTCACCGTAGCGCTCGGTCCAACCGACCGAACCCGAAGTCGGCGTGTCGAATCCGTACTGCTGACCGACGATCATCGCTGCCGAGATCGGGATCTGGCTCATGTTCTGAACGCCGCCGGCAACGATCAGATCCGCGGTGCCCGACAGGATGGCCTGAGCGCCGAAGTGCACTGCCTGCTGGCTCGAACCACACTGACGGTCAACGGTCACCCCGGGAACGTGCTCCGGGAATCCCGCTGCGAGCCAGGACATACGGGCGATGTTGCCGGCCTGGCCGCCGATGGCGTCGACGCAACCGAAGATCACGTCGTCGACGTCACTGGGGTCGATACCGGTGCGCTCGACCAGTGCCTTGACGACGTGCGCACCGAGATCGATGGGGTGCACGCCGGACAGCGCGCCGCCCCTCTTGCCGATCGGTGTGCGAATGGCGTCGACGATGTAAACCTCGGACATAGCGTTAGCTCCTAGTTTCGTTGTGCAGCAATAGTTCTTGAAGTTGATTCAGCAATAGCGTCTGAAGTTGTGGCCGGATCGGAGAGCCCGTCGAGCACGATCGCGAGATATTGAGCCGCGACGGCGTGCGCCGAGAGGGATCCACCCGGTCGGTACCAGCGAACCGCGACCCACACGGTGTCGCGCATGAAGCGGAAGACCAATTCGACGTCGATGTCGGAGCGGAAGGTCCCGTCCGCGACGCCGGCTTCGAGGACGCCGACCCACAGGTCCCGGAATTCGGTGTTGCGCTCGGCCAGGTAAGCGAAGCGCTCGTTCCCGACGAGGTGCTTGACCTCGTCCTGGTAGATCGCCACAGCCGAATGTGAGGCGTCGATGGCCTCGTACGACGTCACGACCAGTGCTTCGAGCGTCGCGCGACTGTCCAACCCCGCCGCGACGATCTCGCGGTATTTTCCGAAGAGTTCGTCGAGGAACTGGTGCAGGATCTCGTCGACCATCGACTCCTTGGAATCGAAATGGTGATACAGGCTGCCGGACAGGATCCCGGCGGCGTCGGCGATGTCGCGGACGGTCGTCGCGCGCACTCCGCGATCGGCGAAGAGCCCCGCCGCGATCTCGAGCAGCTCGTCGCGGCGCCCGGACTTGCCGTTTGATTCGTCGGAATTTCGAGGTGGCGTCATGTATTCAATCCTATCCAGGGCCTTCCCCTGTGCGCGGTCAGCGAGTCCAGGGGCTCCTTAACCGCGCACGGGGACGCTAGGCCCTCTGCGAAGAAACGGAGACGATCTCGCCGGTCATGTAGGTGGAGTAATCGCTGGCGAGCATCGCGATGACCGTTGCGATCTCCCAGACCTCCGCGGCGCGGCCGTAGGCCTCACCGGAAGCCAACTGGTCGAGCAGTTCCTCACTGGTGACCTTCGCCAGGAACGCGTGACGCGCAATGGAAGGCGAGACCGCGTTGATACGGACTCCGTACTCCGCTGCTTCGATGGCGCTGCACCGAGTCAGCGCCATGACGCCGGCCTTGGCTGCGGCGTAGTGCGCCTGGGAATGCTGCGCGCGCCAACCGAGAACGGACGCGTTGTTCACCAGAACACCGCCGTGGGGAACGCTCTTGAAGTACCGCAGGGCGGCGCGCGTCGAACGGAAGGTGCTGTTGAGGGTGATGTCGAGAACGCGATCCCACTGATCGTCCGTCATGTCGACGACGGGCGTCTCGCCGCCAAGGCCCGCGTTGTTGACGACGATGTCGATACGTCCCAACTTCTCGGCCGCGCCGACGAACAACGCGTCGACCTGCTCGGTGCTCGATACATCGCAGATGATCGATTCGACCTGCTGACCGGGGAATTCGGCCTTCAGCTTCTCCACCGTCTCGCCGAGTCGACGCTCGTGGAAGTCGGAGACGAGAACGTCGCCGCCCTCGAGAAGCACCCTGCGCGCAGTGGAGAAACCGATGCCGGTTCCGGCTGCGGCGGTGATGATCGCCTTCTTGCCCGCGAGCAGTCCGTGGCCCGGGGTTTCCTCCGGCGCAACGGAAAGCGGGGACGCGGCTTTGGTGTCAGACATTAACGGGCCTCTCGGGGAAGACCGAGCACGCGCTCGGAAATGATGTTGCGCTGAATTTCGTTGGAGCCGCCGTAAATCGTGTCGGCGCGGGTGAAGAGGAAGAGGCGTTGCCATTCGTCGAGCTCGAGGTGCTCGGGATCGGTGATGTCCGAGGCATTGCCTTCGGAATCCGCCCACGGTGCAACCAACGACGACGCACCCTGCACGTCCATCGCCAGCTGTCCCAGATCACGATGCCAGTTGGCCCACAGCAGTTTTGCGACGGACGCTTCTCCGCCACCGGTTCCGGCGTCGACCGCGTCGAGAGTGCGCATCGCGTGGGCGCGCATCACGCGCAGTCCGACCCACGCGCGGGCGATCTTTTCGCGAATGTGCGGATCCTGGTCACTGCCATTGGCTTTCGCCAGGTCGACGACGCCTTGGAGCTCGCGGGCAAATCCGATCTGCTGTCCGAGCGTGGATACACCGCGCTCGAAGGTGAGCAGCCCCATCGCGATCTTCCAGCCCTCGCCGGGTTCCCCGACCACCAGATCGGCATCGGTGACGGCGTCGTCGAAGAAGACCTCGTTGAACTCCGATGTGCCGGTGAGCTGCTGAATGGGCCGAACTGTCACACCGGGCTGATCCAACGGGACCAGCAGGAAGCTCAACCCCTGGTGACGCTTGGAGCCCACCTCGGTGCGGCAGACCACGAAGCACCACTGCGCGACGTGAGCCAGTGAGGTCCACACCTTCTGGCCGTTGATGATCCACTTGCCGTCTTCGAGGCGTGCGGTCGTGGAGACGTTCGCGAGGTCGGAACCGGCGCCGGGCTCGGAGTAACCCTGCGACCACAGTTCACTGACCGTGTTGATGCCAGGAAGGAATCGGCGCTTCTGCTCGTCGGTGCCGTACGCGATCAGCGTCGGGCCGAGCAACTCCTCACCGATGTGGCTGACGCGAGCGGGCGCACCGGCCTTCGCGTACTCCTGATGGAAGATGACCTGCTGGGAGATGCTTGCTCCCCGCCCGCCGAACTCCTTCGGCCACCCGAGGCACGTCCACCCCGACGCTGCGAGGTGCTTGTCCCACTCGAGTCGTTGCTCGAAGAACTCGTGCTCACTGCCGGGGCCGCCCTTACCCTTGAGCTGGGCGAATTTGCCCGTCAAGTTCTCGGCCAACCACTGCGCGACCGTGGCCGCAAACTCGTCGTCCGTCATCTGCCCGTCCGGGCTCTCGCTCTGGTCCACATATGTAAGATAACCTACCAAGCACTTGCTAGGTAGCGTGTCAGGTAGGAGTCCAGTGACCGAACAACCGAGAACCATCCCATCAGCCCTCATCCGGGCCGCCGAGGAGTTCGGTGAGCGCGCGGCTATCGCCGATGGCGACACCCGACTGACCTTCGCACAGCTACATCAGCGCGTCCGCGATTTCGCCGGCGCACTGATCAACCGTGGGGTGAAGGCAGGCGACCGCGTCGTCATCTGGGCGCCCAACACGTACCACTGGGTGATCGCCCTGCTGGGCGCTCAGTACGCCGGCGCAGCCATCATCCCGATCAACACGCGCTACACCGGCACCGAAGCACTCGACATCATCGAGCGCGTCGACGCAGCTGCCCTGGTGGTCGTCGGCACGTTCCTCAAGGCCGACCGGTACCAGCAGTTGCTCGACGCCAATCCGGACCTGAGGATCCCGACCGTCATCCAGGTACCGATCGACGGGGACGACGACCGTGACGGCGTCATCGAGTTCGAGGACTTCCTCGCGCTCGCCACCGACGCCGCCCGCACCGAAGCCGACGCGCGTGCTGCGAAGGTGCAGCCAGACGACGTCAGCGACATCCTCTTCACCTCCGGCACCACGGGGCGCAGCAAGGGCGCGATCACCGCGCATCGTCAGTCCATCGCTGTCGCCAAGTCGTGGGGTGAATGCGCCGAGGTCACCGCCGACGACAACTTCCTCATCATCAGCCCGTTCTTCCACACCTTCGGGTACAAGGCCGGAATCCTGGTCTGCCTGTTGAACGGTGCGACGATCGTGCCGGTGTCCGTCTTCAACATCGACGACACCCTCGCATTGGTCAGCAGCGAGAAGATCAGCATCCTGCCTGGCGCCCCGACGATCTACCAGACCATCCTCGATCATCCCCGCCGCAGCGAATACGACCTGTCCTCGCTCCGCATCGCGATCACGGGCGCAGCACCCGTGCCGGTTGCTCTCGTCGAGCGCATGCAAGCAGAGCTTTTCGACGCCGTCCTCACGGCATACGGTTTGACCGAGGCAGTGGTTGCGACCATGTGCCGCACCGACGACGACCCGGTCACCGTCTCCACCAGTTCCGGCCGCGCGACAGCCGATTTCGAGGTCAAGATCGGCGACCAAGGCGAGATCCTGCTTCGCGGACCGAACGTCATGCTCGGGTACCTCGACGACCCGGAATCCACCGCCAAGGCAATCGACGCCGACGGCTGGCTGCACACCGGAGACGTCGGAACCCTCGACGAGCGCGGATATCTCGACATCACCGACCGTCTGAAAGACATGTACGTCAGCGGCGGATTCAACGTCTACCCCGCCGAGATCGAGGGCATGTTGGCTCGCCTGCCCGGCGTCCACGAGTCTGCTGCCATCGGCATCCCCGATCACCGGATGGGAGAGGTGGGCCGCGTCTACATCGCCCAACTCGACGGTGCCGGCCTCACCGAAGAGTCGGTAATCGCCTTCCTCAAGGAGAAGATCGCAGGCTTCAAGGTGCCCCGCGAGGTGCGCTTCGTAGATCACCTGCCCCGTAACCCTTCGGGCAAGGTCCTCAAAACGGTTCTGCGCGAGGAACAATCATGACCGTTCCCTTCGAAGCCGACGTCGTGACCTACGAGGTTCGTGACTCGGTCGCCGTCGTGACCTTGAATCGACCCGACTACCGCAACGCCCAGAACTCGGTGGTCACGTACGCCCTCGACGCGGCATTCCAGCGCGCCGTCGAAGACGACGACGTGAAGGTGATCGTCCTGGCAGGCAACGGACCTCACTTCAGTGCCGGTCACGACCTGGGAACTCCGGGACGCGACCATCACGTCGAGTACGAGAACAAGGCCACCATGTGGTGGGATCACGTCGACAAGCCAGGCGGTGACCAGCGTTTCGCCCGCGAGATGGAGGTCTACCTGGGCATGTGCCGCCGTTGGCGGGAGATCCCCAAGCCCACCATCGCGATGGTGCAAGGCGCCTGCATTGCCGGCGGGCTCATGCTCGCCTGGGTCTGCGACATGATCGTCGCGGCCGACGACGCCTTCTTCTCCGATCCCGTTGTCCGCATGGGCATCCCCGGCGTCGAATACTTCGCGCACCCGTGGATGGTCGGTTCACGATTCGCCAAGGAAATGCTCTTCACCGGCGATCGGTTCACCGCGCAACGTGCATACGAAATCGGCATGGTGAACCGCGTCGTCGCCCGCAAGCATCTCGAGAAGGAGACGTTCGAGCTCGCCGGACGTATCGCCGAGATGCCGCGCTTCGGACTGGCTTTGACCAAGAAGGCCGTCAATCAGTGCGAGGATCAGATGGGGATGCGCAACGGCATCGACTCCGTCTTCGGTCTGCATCACTTCGCTCACGCTCACAACGCCGAAGTCGGCAAAGACTCGCTTGGTGGTCTCGACGCCAAAGCTATGGCTGCCAGTGCTCGCGCACCGCAGGAAGGAACAAACTAGTGGATCTCGTATTCGACGACGCCACAACCGCATTCCGTGACGAGGTTCGCTCGTTCCTGGAAGCGAATGTGCCCGCGACTCCCCTGAAGTCGATGGATACCGCCGAAGGCTTCGAAGAGCACCGTCAGTGGGAGCACACGCTCGCCGATGCCGGCTACGCCGTCGTCTCCTGGCCCAAGGAACTCGGCGGACGCGATGCGTCCCTGCTCGAATGGGTCATCTTCGAGGAGGAGTACTACCGCTCGGGCGCGCCCGGCCGCGTCAGCCAGAACGGCATCTTCTTGTTGGCTCCCACACTGTTCGAGCATGCAAATGCCGAGCAGTTGGCTCGCATCATGCCGCGCATGGCTCGTGCCGACGACATCTGGGCCCAGGCCTGGTCCGAGCCCGAGTCCGGTTCCGACCTCGCAAGCCTGCGTTCGAGTGCGAAGAAGGTCGACGGCGGCTGGCTGCTCAACGGTCAGAAGACGTGGAGCTCACGCGCGAGTTACGCCGACTGGGGCTTCGGCTTGTTCCGCTCCGATCCGGATGCGCAGCGCCACAGGGGCATCACGTATTTCATGTTCGACCTCCGGTCGAAGGGTGTCACCGTTCGCCCGATCGATCAGCTCGACGGTGAGCCCGGCTTCGCCGAGATCTTCCTCGAAGACGTCTTCGTTCCGGACGACCCGGCCAACCCAGGTGAGTCGGGTGTGATCGGAAACGTCAACGACGGTTGGCGGGTCGCGATGAGCACCGCGAGCAACGAGCGTGGTCTCTCGCTGCGCAGCCCCGGCCGCTTTCTCGCCACCGTCGACCGCCTGCTCGAGCTGTACAAGTCCAGCGGACGCACCGACGACAGCGCTCTGCGCAACCAGGTCGCCGACGCCTGGATCGGCGCTCGCGCTTACCAACTCAACACATTCGGCACCGTCACCCGTCTGGCCGACGGTGGACAGCTCGGCGCCGAGTCCTCGATCAACAAGGTCTTCTGGTCCGAGTGGGATATCGCCACCCACGAGACTGCTCTCGAACTTCAGGGCCCTGAAGCCGAGTTGGCCGACAACTGGATGGACGGATACCTGTTCTCCCTGTCCGGCCCGATCTACGCAGGCACCAACGAGATTCAGAAAAACGTCATCGCTGAGCGTCTGCTCGGCCTACCGAAGGCGGACCGATGAGATTCGCGCTCGACTCCTCCCACCAGGACTTCGCTGCAAGCATCGATGCACTGCTGACCAAGTCCGACATGCCCGCCGTCATCCGTTCGTGGAACGACGGTGACACCGAGCCGGGCAAGAAGCTCTGGCAGCGCCTCGCCGAGACCGGCGTCAACGGTCTCGTCATCTCCGAAGAGCACGACGGACTCGGCGCCGACGCCGTCGACCTGGTCGTTGCGCTCGAACAGCTCGGTCGGCACGCAGTACCCGGACCGGTCGTCGAGACCATCGCCGTGGCGCCGACGCTCCTGGCCTCCGTTGCACCGGAACGTCTCTCTGCTCTCGCCGAGGGTTCGCTGGCAACTGTCGCAGCTCCCCCGCGCACACCGTTCGCGCTCGACGCCGATGCGGTGGATCTGGTTCTGCTCGCGCAGGACGGTGCCGTATCACTCGGTGTCCCTGGCGAAGCCAAGGCATCGGTGGATCTCTCCCGCAAGCTCTACGAGGTTTCCGCCGGCGAATCGCTGGGCTCCGCCGACTTCTCGGCCGCCTTCGACATGGGCGCTCTTGCCACTGCCGCGCAGTTGCAGGGCCTGGGCCAGACACTGCTCGAGGTCACCACCGAATACGCGAAGCAACGCAAGCAGTTCGGCAAGGTCATCGGACAGTTCCAGGCCATGAAGCACCACCTGGCCGAGGTTGCCGTCTCCCTCGAAATGGCTCGCCCCCTGCTGCACGGCGCCGCACTGTCGGTTCGCGATCAGTCGGCCGACGCCTCGCGTGACATCTCTGCGGCCAAGGTCGCGTGCGGGGATGCTGCGTACAAGGCCGCTCGCGTCGGACTCCAGGTTCACGGCGCCATCGGCTACACGATGGAACACGATCTCTCCTTGTGGCTCACCAAGGTACGGGCGCTGCTCACCGCGTGGGGCACACCGTCCGAGCATCGCGCACGCGTCGTCGAAGCGCTGGTTGCATCATGAGCATCGACACCGAAGACCAGGCAGCACTGCGCGCATCGGTACGCGATCTCCTGAGCAAGCATTCCGACTCCGCTGCCGTCCGCGCCGCCATCACCACCGAGATCGGCTACGACGCCGCTTTGTGGAGCAAGCTGTGCGAGCAGATCGGCGTCGCCGCGTTGGCGATTCCGGAGGAGTTCGACGGCGTCGGAGCAGGTTTGGGCGAGGTACACGTGGTCCAGGAGGAATTGGGCCGCACGCTGACCCCGTCACCGATGCTGGGTTCGGCGATTCTTGCCGCACAGGCACTGCTGCTTTCCGGTGACGACGACGCATGCTCACGACTGCTGCCCGGTGTCGCGTCCGGCGAGAGCACGCTGGCCCTGTGCTGGGCAGGTGCCGCGGGTTGGAGCACCTTCGGCGTCGAGGCAACCGAAGACGCGTTGACCGGCACGGCGTCGTACGTCCTCGACGGACACGTCGCAGACACCCTGCTCGTTCTCACGGCCGACGGGTTCTACGAAGTGGATCCAGCGGCCGAAGGCGTCTCCCGCCGACGCGTCCCCACCATGGATCCGACGCGAACGCTGGCGGAGGTCACGTTCTCCGGTGTTCGTGGTCGGCCACTGGAGTGGTCCGAAGATCTGGTCGATCGGATCCGAACCGTCGTTCTGATCGCGTTGTCTGCTGAACAGGTGGGAGCGGCCACAGCGATCGTCGAACAGACCGTGGAATACACCAAGTCGCGCAAGCAGTTCGGTCGCGCGATCGGTTCTTTCCAGGCCCTCAAGCATCGGATGGCCGACATGTACACGTTGGTCGAGACGGCGCGGTCGATGACGTACGCCGCCGTGGCGACGCAGTCGGCGGACGACGCGGCAGTGGCGAAGGTCTACTGCTCGGAAGCCTTGCAGCAGATCACCTCCGAAGCGGTTCAGTTGCACGGCGGAATCGCAATCACCTGGGAGCACGACGCTCAGCTGTACTTCAAGCGCGCACACGGCAGCGCTCAGCTTTTCGGTCAGCCGAGCACCTACCTGCCGAGCCTCGCGCAGGCAGCGGGCCTCTAGGAGACGTCGGTGCTTGTTCGCTCGGGATTGCGCGCGAACAAGCACCACTGGTGCCCAGTCAGTGGAATGCCCAGCAGATTAATAGCTCTGGATCGCGCAGAATCGGTCACCAGACAGCTGTCCATCCCACAGACCGGAGTTTTCTCGTGAATCGATTCGACGACAAGCGCGTCCTCATCAGCGGCGCAGGATCCGGAATCGGCCAGGCCACCGTTGCCCGCATCCTGGCAGAAGGTGGCACCGTCGTCGCCGCCGACATTTCCGAGACCGGCCTCGAACAGACGCTGAACACCGCGAAGGACGCAGGACACTCCGATCGCCTGACCACGGTGAAGGTCGACATCTCCAGCGAAGAGTCTGTTCGCGAACAGGTCGGCGCTGCGATCAAGGCTCTGGGCGGGCTCGACGTGCTGGTCAATGCGGCGGGCATTCTGCGCTCCGCGCACACCCACGAGATGACACTCGATTTCTGGAACACCGTCATCGGGGTCAACCTCACCGGAACATTCCTCATGACGAGGGAGTCCCTGCCGGCACTGCTCGAAAGCGGAGCAGGCGTCGTGGTCAACTTCAGTTCCACATCGGCGACCTTCGCCCACCCGTACATGACGGCATATGCGGCGTCGAAGGGTGGAATCCAATCCTTCACGCACGCACTTGCACTCGAGTACAGCAAGCAGGGCCTTCGCGCCGTGGCCGTCGCACCCGGCAGCATCGCTTCGGGCATGACCTCCGATCCCGGCTTCCCGGCCGACATCGACTTCACGCTGCTCGGCAAGCTGGCCCCGGCAATCGGTGAGGGTTTCGCTCCCCCGTCCGCGGTCGCCGGCGTGATCGCGATGCTCGCTTCCGAGGACGGCTCGTTTGTCACCGGAACGGAAATCCGCATCGACGGCGGCACGCATATGTGACCACTTGCTGTGCGCCTTTATTAACCCCCGGCGGTTAATAAAGGCGCACAGCAGCGAGGCGGCATACTTATCTCGTCGCCCGGAACCGGTCCGGCGGTACGACGTGCGGTGGGGAGCCAGCGGTGAGCGAGTCAACAGGCACTACGAACCTCGAGCCCGTGCTGATCAGTCCCGTCGTCGGCGGAAAGATCCGCACCTGGTCCGAGGACGAGACCCGCTTGTGGAGCGTCGACGATCCCGCGGCGCTCGGCGCACTGTTGGGACGCGGTCTCGTAGCCCGTACGACCCTGCCGGACAACAAGTTCCGAGAGGTTGCGTTTCTGGATACCCAGACCCAGGCCCTCACTGTGCAGCCGCGCTTCGCTTCCCCTGACAGCACTGCACTTGCCGCACCGTTCAAGCTCACCGAGGCGTCGGCCCCGACGTCCGACGCTTGGGAAGATCTCGAATCGGTACTCGCGTCGGTCGCGATCTCCGCTGCTGGACGTGGCGAATTCTGGCTCGCGGAACTCGGCGGGTGGGATTCTCCGCACGAGCCGAACTGCCTCTTCACGACCGTCGACGAATCGGGACTGGCCAACGCGGTCATGGAGGCCACCCCCGCGCCCGCCGGAACCGGCGTCTGGCCGGAGGTTCCGAGCGGACAAACCGGCGTTTCCGTTTCGGCACCAGCCTCACAGGACACCATCGAGGCTGCCGGAATCTTCGCGGTATCAGCGATCGAGACGTGGGGCGTCACACCGTGGGACATCAACCTCACTTTCGGCAAACTGGTCGATTTCGCCTGATCAGCGGCGCCGACACGCGGCGGTGAGTTGTACGTCTCCCCTCAGCCGACGGCTCACGGTTCGTCACAACACGCCCGATGGCGACGACATCGGGCCCCTCGGTGGGCATACTGAGGGAACTGGGGTTACTCCCGGTCACAAATACCCGTGGATCCGCGTCGGGGCGGGTGCGGTCCGACAACACGCGAGCAGCCACAGACACTGGCGGCTCCGAAAGGTTCAATCATGGCAACCGACCAATTACAGACGGTTGTATTGCACGGCGACCAGCTCAAGTACGTCGACCAAGGCAGTGGCCCCGTTGTGGTGCTCATTCACGGCCTACTGGGCGCGCACTCCAATTGGGAGCCGCAGATCGAGACGCTCTCGCGTCATTACCGCGTGATCGCCCCTGATCTCTTCGGACATGGTGCGTCGGACAAGCCTGCCGGCGACTACTCACTCAGCGCTCACGCCGCCACTGTGCGTGACCTCCTCGAGGCCCTCGACATTCCGTCGGCCACCCTCGTCGGCCACTCCCTCGGTGGTGGGATCGCGATGCAGACACTGTATCTCTTCCCCGAGCGTGTGGAGCGGCTGTGCCTGGTAGCCAGCGGCGGACTCGGCCCCGAGGTGAGCCCACTCCTGCGTGCAGCAACTCTGCCCGGCAGCGAACTGGTACTTCCCGTCCTCGCGTCCCGGACGCTGACCGACGTGACAGACAAAGCGCTCGGACTTTTCAACAAGATCGGCCTGTTCAAGCTCGGTGCCAGCGCGAGTGAGGCCCGTAAGAGCTTTGCTTCGGTGTCGGACGCGTCGACGCGTCAGGCATTTCTGGCGACGGCACGATCGGTCATCAATTACAACGGTCAAACCGTCAATGCCACTCCGCATTTCGCCAACTTCAAGAATCTGCAGGCACTACTGGTGTGGGGTGAGGAAGACACCATCATCCCCAACGCCCACACCGAGAACGCTCGCGCCGAACTACCGCTGGGGCGGGTGGAGATCTTCAAGCGCGCCGGACATTTCCCGCACCTTGACTACCCGGATCGCTTCGACCGTGTCTTCTCCGAATTCATGACGGACTGCGGAGTCGGTATCGGCACCGGACCCAAGGCCGTCAGCAGCTGAACTAGCTCCCCGCAACCAGCTCTTCGAGGTAGCTCGCCACCCCGTCCTCGTCGTTCGTGGGCAAAATTCGGTCGGCGAGCTCGATGACCTCGGCTCTGGCGTTGGCGGGCGCCAGAGCCGTTCCGGCCCAGGTCAGCATGGCAACGTCGTTGAAGGCGTCACCGGCCGCGGCCACTTCCGACGCGTCGATGCCGTCGATCGCGCACAACTGCGCGAGAGCGCTGGCCTTCGAGACGCCCGCCGCTGCCATTTCCATGTACGGGGCCCCGGAGTGGGTCAACTCCACACCCTCGATACCCGCAGCGACCGCTGTTCGGTACAGGTCGGCGCTGGGAACCTCGGCATGCCGGGCCACGATCTTGACCATCGGCTCCACGTCCAGCGGCAGCGTATCGGCGAGCACCATCTCGTGCAGGTGCCGGTGATGGTCCGCGAACTCGCACAGAGCGGCATACTCCGGCTCGGCAAAGAACTGCGTGGGTCCGACGTTCGCGAACACTACGCCAGGAATCAGAGCACGAACCTGCTCCATAGCTGTTGCAGCCAAAGATGTTTCGATCGAAACGGTGTCGACGATCTCCGGAGTCCCGTCCGCCAGGTCGAGAATGACAGCTCCGTTGGCACACACAGCTTTACCGCGAAATCCGCACGAGCTCGCCAACGTGTGTACCGAATGCCTGGCCCGGGCCGTCGCCCACACAACTTCGATCCCCGCGAGCCGCGCGTTCTCCATGGCCTGCGCGGTGCGCGCCGAAATCGTTCGGTCGGAGCGCAGCAGGGTGCCGTCGAGGTCGGTTGCGAACATACGAATACGGGTCACCAGACAATGATGGCAGTCCGTTCGCAGCCCTCACCAACTACGTGACATGGGCCGTTGCTCTGTCAATTACTTACTTGGGCCTCGAGAAGGTGCCGACGCATCTCACCGAAGACCACACCCAGCCGCTCGACATCTCGCGGGCTCAGCAGGTCGAACATGCTCTCCCGTACAGCAGCCACGTGCGCCGGGCTTGCCGACGCCAATTTCTCGGCACCCGAGTCGGTCAGCTCCGCATTAGCGCCCCTCTTGTCGTCGACACACTCGACCCGGCGCACCCACCCGGCACCGACCAGCCGATTGACGGCCCTGGTCACACCACTTCGGGTCGCCATCACAGCATCGGCGAGCTCACTCATGCGCAGTTGCCGCCCAGGCGCTTCGGATAGAGCAACCAACAGTTCGAAGTCCGTGAACGAAATGTCGGAGTCTCGCACCAACTGCTGATCGAGAACACGCTGGAGCAGTCGGGTCGAGTCCAGGTAAGCCCGCCAGGCCGTTTGCTCCGAGTCGCTCAACCACCGCGTCGATTCCATGACACCAGCATATCCGAAGTAGTTGACAACGAAATCAAATGATCTATTCTCAATGTAGTTGATCAGTCAACTACCTGTTCGAAGAGAAGGTTCAACCGAGAGGCGGGCGCTATGAGCGACAACAACGCAGTGCAGTTCGAGGAACGCCGGGCCGAGATCAGGGATCGACATCTGCTCCCCGCCGACAAACGACCCGCATCGACCGCACGCGGCCTGCACCATACGGCCCTGATCAGCAGCGACGTCGAACGAACCGTGAAGTTCTATCAAGATCTCCTCGGCTTCCCTCTCACCGAGCTGATCGAGAACCGCGACTATCCCGGGTCTTCGCACTTCTTCTTCGACATCGGCAACGGGAACCTCCTGGCCTTCTTCGATTTCCCGGGACTCGACGTGGGCCCGTACCAAGAAGTACTCGGCGGCCTCCACCACATCGCGATCAGCGTCGAACCTGCCAAGTGGGCGAAGCTACGTACCAGACTGACCGAGGCCGGCGTCGAACTGATCGAGCACAGTGAGGTTTCGCTGTACTTCCGCGATCCCGACGGCGCTCGACTCGAACTGATCGCAGACCCACTCGGTGAGATGTACGGCAATCACGTCCTCTGAAAACTTGCTCTCCCCCATACCATTCGGAAGGCACACCATGACCTCCACTCTGTCTCAGCCGAACCTCGATATCCGTCGATCCGGGGATCGCTTCAAGTCCAATGCCGGCTGGCTGGACTCGAAGCACTCGTTCTCGTTCAGCAATCACTACGACCCGAAGAACACTCACCACGGTCTTCTCCTGGTCAACAACGACGACATCGTCACGCCCGGAATGGGATTCGACACCCACCCGCACCAGGACATGGAGATCGTCACCTGGGTACTGAGAGGTTCTCTCGTACATCAGGATTCGATGGGGCATTCGGGCGTCATCTACCCCGGTCTCGCCCAGCGGATGAGCGCTGGAACGGGAATCCTGCATTCGGAGAAGAACGATTCGTGGCGACTCGGTGACGTGGCGGGTGCGCATTCCGACAAGCACAGCGACCCGGTTCACTTCATCCAGATGTGGGTCGTCCCCGACGAGGCCGGAATCACGCCCGGATACGAGCAGTTGGAGATCGACGCCGAATTGCTTGCCGGTGGACTGGTTCCCGTCGCGTCGGGCATGGACGCGTACGCCGATCACTCGGCAATCCGGATCAAGAACAAGTACGCCGCGATGCACGTTGCGCGTCTGCAACCCGGACAGCCCGTGACCCTGCCCGACGCACCGTTCCTGCACGTTTTTGTCGCCGACGGTCAGGCCGCCATGGAAGGCGTCGGAGTGCTCGAACAAGGTGACGCGGTACGCGTGTCCGGCGGCGGAGGTCAGCAGCTCAGCTCCGATACCGGGGCAGAGGTCATCGTCTGGGAAATGCACGCCACCGTTTCGCAGGGATGACATGAAGCCCTTCTCGTACGACGCTTCACCGGCTCGAATTGTCTTCGGCCAAGGGATGATCGATACGATCGCCGAAGAAGTGCGGCGGCTCGGCCGTAGCCGAGTGATGGTGCTGGCAAGTCGTCGACTCGACGCGGTTGCCGCCGCCGTGACCGAATCTCTCGGCGACATGGCGGTGGCCCGCTTCGACGGCGCTGTGATGCATACTCCGATCGAAGTCACGACAGCCGCGCTGAGACTTGCCGAGAACCATCACGTCGACACGGTCGTGGCGATCGGCGGCGGTTCGGCAACCGGGTTGTCCAAGGCATTGGCACTACGAGCGGGGTTCGATCAGATCGTCGTTCCGACAACGTACGCGGGATCAGAAGTCACTCCGGTGTTGGGTGAAACAGAGAACGGACGCAAGACAACTCGCTCCTCTCCCCACATCAGACCGGAAACCGTCATCTACGACGTCGACCTCACTCTCGATCTGCCGCTGGATACCACCGTCACCAGTGCCGTCAACGCGATGGCGCATGCGGTTGAAGCGTTGTACTCCACCGAGTCCAACCCGATCACGGACTTGATGGCGATCGAGGCGATCTCCGGGATCGCCCGTGCGCTGCCGAGCATTGTCGATGATCCGAAAAATCTGGAAGGTAGGGCCGAACTACTGCAAGCAGCCTGGTTAGCCGGAACCTGCTTGGGCACGGTCGGTATGGGGCTTCATCACAAGTTGTGCCACACCCTCGGTGGCAGCTTCGGTTTGCCGCATGCTCCCACCCACACCGTTGTCCTCCCCCACGCGATGGCATTCAACGCGCCTGCTGTCCCGGATGTGATGTCGCGAATAGCGACTGCTCTGGGCGCATCCGATGCCGCTACCGGCGTTTTCGACCTCGTCACCGCGTGCGGCGGACCGACCACTCTGCGAGAACTGGGAATGAGTCACGATCAAATCGAAAATGCAGTTGAACTCGCCACCTCCGCCGCGTATCCGAATCCGCGTGAGATCACCCCGCCGGGCCTGAGCGAACTCCTCGAGAACGCCTGGTCCGGGCGTCGACCCGCCATCAGGTGAGAACTAATCAGGCAGTACCGCCTCGAGGCCTGACGTGTTCGAAGATCAGAATCGTCTCGGTCGCAGCAACCGCTGGATGTGCCGAGAGATTGTTGACGACGAAGTCACGCAACTGCGCCGAATCCGTCGTTGCGACGTGCAGCATGTAGTCGTCGACACCGGCAACGAAGTACACGTTGAGCACCGAGTCCAGCTTGGCGAAATCGTCGCCGAGCCGGTTGAGGTGCGACCGTGCGTTGGCCTGCAGTCGAACTGCGATCATCGCCTGCAGATCCATTCCGAGAGCGGCGGGGTCGATGTCCGCGTGAAATCCCCTGATCACGCCGTTGTCCACCAAGGCGCGCACACGGCCGAGGCATGTCGACGGCGCAATTCCCGCGATCGCAGCCAGCGCATTGTTCGGAATCCTCGCGTCTTTCGCCAGCTCTTCGAGCAGAACCCGGTCGATCTCGTCCAACTTCATTGCTGCCCGAACATGCTTCGGCGAGGCGGCCGTCTGAATACCGATTTTTGAACTTTCGCGCACCATGAATACAGCCTAGAGAATTATCTTCACTTCTCTTCACTATCTGGCGACGAAACTTCATGCTTGGCACCTGCCATTCGAAGAAACAACAGACTCAGTTCGGAGCCGTGTCATGAAGGTCGGAATCCCCCGCGAGATCAAAAACCACGAGTACCGCGTGGCCATCAGCCCAGCAGGCGTCCACGAACTGGTCGGCCGAGGGCACGAGGTCGTCATCGAAACGGGTGCAGGCGTCGGCTCCTCGTTCAGTGACGAGGATTTCAAGGCCGCGGGCGCGCAGATCCTCGGATCTGCCGATCAGGTCTGGACGGACGCAGATCTACTCCTGAAGGTCAAAGAACCTATTGCAGAAGAGTATTCGCGACTCCGTAAGCATCAGGTGCTCTTCACCTACCTGCACCTGGCGGCGTCGAAGGAATGCACCGACGCGCTCCTGACGTCGAAGACCACCTCCATCGCCTACGAAACAGTTGTCGGTTCCGACGGTTCACTGCCCCTCCTCGCCCCGATGAGTGAAGTAGCCGGACGCCTGGCACCGCAGGCGGGCGCCTATCACTTGATGCGTCACGGCGGCGGACGCGGAGTGCTGATGGGCGGCGTACCCGGAGTGCGCCCCGCCAAGGTCGTGGTGATCGGTGCGGGAGTCTCCGGTAAGAACGCCATCGCCGTGGCCTACGGCATGCAGGCCGACGTCACCGTTCTCGATCTGTCGATCGCTCGCCTGCGGGAAATCGACGAGCTGTACCACGGCCAGGTCAAGACCATCACGTCCAACAGCCTCGAACTCGAACAGGCTGTACTCGACGCCGACCTCGTCATCGGCGCGGTGCTGGTCCCCGGGGCGAAGGCGCCGACTCTCGTCTCCAACAGCCTGGTGGCGCGTATGAAGCCGGGTTCTGTCCTGGTCGACATCGCCATCGACCAGGGAGGCTGCTTCGAGGATTCACACGCGACCACGCACGCCGATCCGACGTACCAGGTTCACGGTTCGGTCTTCTACTGCGTTGCGAACATGCCCGGAGCCGTCCCCCGTACGTCCACCTACGCACTCACCAACGCGACGCTTCCGTACGTCGTCGCATTGGCAGACAAGGGGTGGAAGGACGCGGTCGCGACAGTTCCCGGCCTGGGGTCAGGTCTGAGCACACACGACGGCCTGCTCCTGTCCGACAGTGTTGCAGCGGCGCATGGGTACTCGGCTACCACTCTCTGACCCAGGCAGCTCTGACCCAGGCAAGGACAGCTCGAGATCGCTAGCCTTGATCCATGAGCATTCCTGACATCACGCTGAATTCCGGAACCACGATCCCGCAACTCGGCCTCGGAGTCTGGCAGGCCACCAACGACGAAACCGAGCATGCAGTACGGTTCGCACTCGACGAGGCCGGCTACCGGCACATCGACACCGCTGCCGCCTACGGAAACGAAGAGGGCGTCGGACGAGGTATCGCCAACTCGTCCGTCGCGCGAGAGGACATCTTCCTCACCACGAAGCTGTGGAATGCGGATCAGGGCTACGAGCCGGCGTTGAAGGCTTTCGACACCAGCATCGACAAGCTGGGCGTCGACTACGTCGATCTCTACCTCATCCACTGGCCTCTGCAGGACAACGACCGACTCCTCCGCACGTGGGACGCACTCGAAAAGATCGCGGAATCGGGCCGCGCCAAGGCAATCGGGGTGTGCAACTTCGAGCCGCATCATCTGCAGCTTCTCGTCGAACGCGGTGGATTGTTGCCCGCAGTCGATCAGGTGGAACTGCACCCGCACCTCACGCAGCACGCCATTCGCGACAAGGCCGCCGAGCACGGGATCAAGGTCGAATCGTGGAGCCCACTCGGCGGTACCAGTAACGCAGGTTGGGGTAAGGCGTCCAAGCCCAACACCCTGCTCACCGACCCGATCATCACTCGAATCGGTGACCGCCACAGCAAGACTGCCGCGCAGGTCCTGATCCGTTGGCACCTTCAGAACGGCCTGATCGTCATCCCGAAATCCGTACACGATGCTCGAATCGCTCAGAACATCGACGTATTCGACTTCGAACTCACCGATCTCGACCTGAGCGAAATCGATACGCTCGACGACGGTACCCGCGTCGGCGCGCATCCCGATGAACTCAACATCGGTGCACCGAACTGATCAAGCCGCTCGTTTGGTGGGGCGAAGCGCATCGAATCCGTTTCGCCTCACCATCGTTCCGAGGGTCTTCCACCACGGCCGAGCCGGATCCGGCTCGCTTCCGTCGCCCATCCGGTGCAGCTGATCGGTATGCCACTGCAGGTCGAGTGCACCGTCGAGCATCGAGATGTCGGCAACCTTCCCCAACAACTTCCGCGCTCCGAACTCAACAGTCGGCACGGTCAATCGTTCCCGATCCGATTCCAGGAGAACGGTTGCCGCGTCGGGGATCGTGATCGTCGGCCGGCCGAGGCCGATCACGTCGCACGCGTCGGAAGCCAGTGCCTCGACCATCGCCGATCGCGAGCGGAAGCCGCCGGTGACCGCCAAGGGAATGTCGCCGGCAATCGCTCGGACTGTCTCGGCGTACTCGAGGAAATATGCCTCTCGATCGCGAGTGCTCTGCTTCTGCGCTTTACCCATCATGGCCGGCGATTCATAACTGCCACCGCTGATCTCGATGAGATCCACCGACTCTTCGGTCAACGCGCGCACTACTTCTCGCGACTCGTCTTCCGAGAATCCACCTCGTTGGAAATCAGCCGAGTTGAGCTTGACCGAGACCGCGAATCCCGGAGCAACGGCAGAGCGTATGCGCCGAACGATCTCGATCAGAAAGCGTCGTCGACGCTCAGGATCTCCACCCCACTCGTCCGTCCGCTGATTGGACAAGGGCGAAAGGAACTGCGCAACAAGATAACCGTGCGCTGCGTGTATCTGCACGCCCCCGAAGCCGGAGGACTCGGCGACGCGAGCGGTTTCCGCGAACTTGTCGATGATCTCGTCGATCTCAGCGGTCGAGAGTTCTCGCGGCGTCGCCATTCCCGGAATCTTCAGCGCGATCGCGCTCGGGGCGACCGGTCTACCTCTGCTGGCAATCGGGTTGGATTGCCGCCCTGGGTGGTTCAGCTGCATCCAGATCTCGGCGCCGCCGTTCTTGGCGGTCTTGGCCCAGGCAGTCAGTGCTTCGGCATCACGATCGTCGTCGACGACGACATTACCCGGTTCGGCGATCTGCGATCGATCGACCATGACATTGCCGGTGATCAGCAAACCGAACCCGCCACTGCCCCAACGACCGTACAGCGTTTCCAAGCGAGTGGACGGTCCATGAGTGCGGTCACCCAGAGCCTCGCTGAGCGCAGCTTTCATGGTCCGGTTCCGCAGGATCTGCCCGCAGGGCAAAGTCAACGATTCTCCGAGTGTGGTCATGGATGCCTCTCGTATGAAGGGAAGAAAGTCAATGGCGTGGCGCAGAACCGAAGTGCCGCTTGGTATCGCGCACGAAGCTCGAGAAGATCAGTGAGTTGACCGGTAGCCCGCCACGCACCGCGAGCGACAGCTTCGGACGCGGCGAGAATGCAAAATTCCACTGCAGTCTCGAACCCACTGCGAGCTCGTCGACGCGGTAGTCCTCCGCGAAGGATTGGAACAGCGGAACATTGGACTGTTCGACGTAAAACGAGTGCCGACGCGTTTCGTCGTCCCAGGTGATGAACTTTTCGCGCATCTGCATCGCACCACCGCCCACCTCCGCGATTCGGCGCGTGCCGACGCCGTAGGGGCGCGGCGAGGTGTAGTGCACTTTGGTGAGCAGCCGGCACCACGACAGCGGTTCGTCCGCGGTCAGACCAGCCCAGACGTCATCCGGTTCGGCGGTGAGGTCGATCGAGTACGTGAAGATATGCGGTGCCGTGTCGAAGAAATCGACACCGACCGGTTCGAGGTCGAACCAATGTGTCATCGCCTACTCCTGCCCAATTAGCCGTTACATGAAGTTACGGATACTTGACGACCGAAGTCAACCCCCGAAGGCTCAGCCGGACCAAGCCTCAGAACGAGAGAGCCCCTGCAGTGAAGCGATGACCTGTTCGAGCGGCTCGATACTTCGAGTCGTCTGGCACACCGCCACCGCACCTTCGACCGACGTGATCGTCAGGTTTGCCATCGATTTTGCCTGCACTGCAGGATAACCCGCAGTTTCGAGTTGCGATTCGATCAACTTCTGCCATCCCAGCATGACCTCAGCCGACACTTCCGCGACTTCTGGCTCACTGGCACGCGCCAACCCGCCGGCAATCACCGGGCAGCCGATCGCGAAGTCCGAGCGTGTGAGATTGAGTCGCCAGATGTCTCCGACCGCTTCGATCACGTCGGCCGTGGAACCGGTAGCCGCAGCCGAGCTGATCCGTCTGGTGATGATCGCACCGGCCGCGCGCACGGCTTCGACCATCAACTCGGTCTTACCGCCAGGAAAGTGGTGGTAGATCGACCCACGGGGTGCGCCGCTGTGCTTGATGACGTCGCTGAAGGACGTCGCGTCGACACCGTTGCGGCTGATCAGTTCAACCGCACTGCGAATCATGCGATCACGTGAGCTCAGCTCTGCCATGTCACAGATCCTTCGGCCGTCGGTACACCTGTCGACTCATACGCTACGTTATGTATGACGACCGACATAGTGATGGGATGAAACAATGAGTGACGAGACAACCGCGACCGTCGATCCGGCGCAGATGACAGGCCTCGAACTTCTCCGCTGGATGGGAACCCAGGTCAACGACCGACCCAGCATCGGACGCCTCCTCGGCATGGAGATGCGCGAGGTCAACGAGGGATCCGTCAGCTTCGCCCTGACCCCGCGCGCCGATTTCAGCAACCCGCTCGGCACTGTGCACGGCGGCATCTGCGCAACGCTGCTCGACTCGGTCATGGGCTGCGCGGTACACACGATGCTTCCCGCGGGCGTCGGCTACACGACCCTCGAACTCAAGCTCAACTACATCCGCACTGTGCCTCTCGACGGTGACGAGCTGACAGCCCACGGCAGTGTCATTCACGTGGGCGGGCGCACCGCGACCGCAGAGGGCAAGGTCCTCGACAAGAACGGCAAGTTGGTGGCGCATGGAACCACGACGTGCATGATTTTCCGCTAAGCCCGACGTGAGCAGGGTGCGAGTGCCGATGTACGATCGGCTCGTGACCCTGCTCACTGCGCACCTCTGGTGGCCCGACCGCTGACGGTCAGCCGCAACTGCGTGCTGCCCGGACCGATATCGGGTGGTCCAGCAGGCTCCTCTCAGGATCCCCGATCCGGCAAATGCCGTACGCGTCGTCGCTACGACCGCCAAGATCAGGTACCGAATCCACGAAGGAGAGTTAGTTGACCACCACCCCACTCAACCGTTCGCTCGAGCCTTTGGGCGTCTCCATCCCGTCGAAAGTGCCGACGCACTGGTACAACCTGGCGGCTGACCTCCCCGAGCCTGTTCCCCCGCACCTGCATCCGGGCACTCGTGAGCCGCTCGGCCCCGAGGACTTGGCGCCGCTGTTCCCGATGAACCTCATCGCGCAGGAAGTCGCAACCGAGCGCTACATCGAGATCCCGGAGACGGTTCGCGAGATCTACGGCATGTGGAGGCCCTCTCCCTTGTTCCGCGCGCACCGACTCGAGCGCGCTCTGGGCACACCTGCCCGCATCTACTACAAGTACGAAGGCGTGAGCCCGGTCGGTTCACACAAGCCGAATACTGCTGTCGCGCAGGCTTACTACAACGCAATCGAGGGAACCACCAAGCTCACCACCGAAACCGGTGCGGGACAGTGGGGTGCGTCGCTGTCGTTCGCGGGCGCGCTGCTCGGACTCGACGTCGAGGTATGGCAGGTTCGCTCGTCCTTCGATTCGAAGCCGTACCGACGCATCCAGATGGAGGCGTACGGCGGAATCTGTCACCCGTCGCCTTCGGACCTGACGGAAGCCGGACGCGCACTGTTGAAGTCGCATCCCGACACCACCGGCTCGCTCGGCATGGCCATCAGTGAGGCCGTCGAGGTCGCTGCGCAGGATCCGAACACGCACTACTCACTCGGTAGCGTGCTGAACCACGTCATGCTGCACCAGACCGTGATCGGTCAGGAAGCAATGGTCCAGCTCGAAGAAGCCGGCGACGCCGTCCCCGACACCGTGTTCGGTTGCGCCGGCGGCGGTTCCAACCTCGCCGGACTCACCTTCCCGTTCCTGGGACGAAACCTTCGCGAAGGCACCAAGACTCGTCTGGTCGCCTGCGAGCCGTCGGCATGCCCGTCCCTCACCCAGGGCGAGTACCGCTACGACTTCGGTGACGTCGCCGGCCTGACGCCGCTGCTCAAGATGCACACTCTGGGTAAGGATTTCGTACCGCCGGCCATCCATGCCGGTGGCCTCCGCTACCACGGCATGTCGCCGATGGTCTCGCACGCGGTCAACCTCGGACTCATGGATGCAATTGCCGTCGATCAGGACGACGCACTCCAGGCAGGTCTGATTTTCGCCCGCGCCGAAGGAATCATCCCGGCTCCGGAATCAACCCACGCGGTTGCCGGCGCTATCGCTCACGCCCGTGCCGTCACCGAACCCGAGGTGATCGTGATCGGGCTGTCCGGCAACGGTCAGTTGGATCTTCCGGCGTACTCGCCTTACGTCTGACGCCGTCGGTGTGGTGGTCTCGTGCGTACGAGGCCACCACACTTCGTCACACCGAGCACGTGGGCTCGATCTCGCGATCGACATCGTGCCGGCCGTCCGCGAAACGAACCGATCAGTTTGATCGATCGGTTACGGTCTTTCGATGCAGCTTCGGTTGAAGGAACATTGGAAACTGGTCGCACTCGGACTGGCATTGCTGGTGGCGATCGCGTTCATCGTCGTATCGGTGATCTCCGACTCCAGTGATGCGGCATGGCCGAAGCAGAAGACAGGCGGTCCGATCGTCGAGCAGGGCGTTGTCGACGTGGACCTCTCCGATCCTCCGCAACAAGCCTGGGAACTCGATGTCCGAGCGCTCACGGACAACCCCGGGGACGTGCTGCTGTCGATGCCTTCCACGCTCGATAGCTACTACGGCTACGGCAACACGTACCAAGTCGGTGACGTGCTGGTGGCCGCGACTGCTTATCCACTTCCCATGACCGACGAGTCTTCGTCGAGTCAGGGAGTCGGTGCCGTCACACTCGTCGGGGTGAATCCCGACGACGGAAGTCCGCTGTGGAAAACGCGAATCGGCGGAGTCATCGGCCAGTGCAGTCAGCAGAACGAATCCACGATCATCGCGTGCTGGGGCGATCGACGGATGATCTTTGTCGATACCGCGACCGGAACTCTGATGTCCGACCTCGGAACCGACTTCGATCTCAATGGCGCCACCATCGCCGGAGACACCGTGTACACGTCCGGCGAAAGGATGGACGGAACGGTTCGAACACGAATTCTTGCCAGCGGCACCACAACCAATTTGACTGCCAACTTCGTGCGTACCTTCGAACCAAGTGAGAAGTTCGGAGCCGTCTACACTGTCCCCCACACCGACACTGTCATTGCGATGGAACAGGGCGACGGCGGGGACCCGCAGTACCGCTATCGAATCTACGATCTGCAGTCCGGCGCCGAACGATTCCGATTCGAGGGCGATTCGCTTGTTCCTACCGGGAACGGATTGTTCCTCACCAGTGTCGGCGGCCGGTCGGGATATGCCGGAACCCAAAACCTCTTGGCTTCCGACGGATCCACGATTCGTGCGATACCGATTCCCTCGTACTCATCGTCGTCCTACCCGAGTAAGCCCTCGACGGCGGTGCCGATGTTTCTCGGCGACGGCGCCTACGATCCGGAGTCGGGTGACGAACTCTGGCGCAGTTCACAAATCGTCAACACCGCGACGGCCGGGACAGGAAGCGCCATCGCCGCGGTGGTAGGAAAAACAATCCTCGTCACGTCGCCGGAGACCCGCACAATCTCGGGTCTCGACGTCGAGAGTGGCCGACAACTGTGGCAAACACCCTGGCAAGACGCGTACTGGGTTCGAAGCGGTGCGACTGATGGCGATCACTTCGTCTTCAGCGACTACACCGGCATGCATTCGATCAGGGCTCGCGACGGAAAGATGATGTGGTCGGTCCCCCTTCCGCCAGAGGTCGATCCGCGCGGAGTCGTCGTCTCGAATGCCGGCAAAAACGTGTCGTTCTCCTGGCAAAACCACTTCACCGTTTGGCGATAGGCCGGCAACATCACCGGTTCAGTGTCGTACTGACCAGCCGGCTCAGCAACCAGCAAATGGATAGACATACGGCCTCGATGGCCACAATCCAGTCTGGCGCGTTTGTTCAATTTCGGGGGAACGATCTCGAACAACTGCATGTATCTCCGCGACTCCGACTTCGGAAAGATCAGACCAGACCTGCGGTGAAGGGGTGCATACGAATCGCACCGACTCAGGTATCTGATCCAATCCAACGATAAAGGAGGCCAACGGGAATGGATGCGAAATCCCCTGTTTGCAGTCGGCAACAAATAGTCCAGTTCGCGCGCGAACATCTGCGTACCGGGGGACCGAACTCAGACCAAATTCGTCGTCATTTCGGTTTGCAAAAACGCGCGTTCTTCACGCAGCTCGACACCCATCTGGACGATTCTGCACTTTCAATGCCCGAAAAAGTTGCACTCCGCCGCATCTGCCGACAGGAGGATAGAAGGTGCCCGATCAAACGTATGAACGTATCAGCAGGTCAAGCCAACCCACCCTGGCCGATGTACGACGCGCTTCCTTTCCCACCCCAGAACCATCATGCTTGACGATCGAAAGCCGCCAACTACGTTGAGCCGCTGGATTCTTCCGCAGTCCCCTCTTCTCGGATCGGGATCATCGGAGATCCAACAGCCGCGCGACTTTCAGGCTCAAATGCAAGGCCAACCGGTCGTCGCCGTTTGCCAAGTCTGCTCGTGTTATCTCCTGAATTCGCCGCAAGCGATAGTACAAGCTCCCTCGATGCACACAGAGCGCCTCTGACGTTCGCTTTACGTCACCGGCATTGTCCAAAAAGCTCTCCAGCGTCGCGAGAAGAGCCTCACTTTTCGAGTCCTCATGGCTGAGCAAGGACTGCAAACCTGAGTGAATACTGTTCTCGAGTCGATCCTCCGACAGTTCGGCCAGAAGTCCGTAGACGCCGAGATCCCGATAACGCACAACATTTCCGAGCACCTTGACGACCTGGGCCACATCTGCGGAACGTCTGGACTCTTCGTAGGATTCGCGCACATCCGCAACCGAGGTTCGCGGTTCACCGATACCGACCCAACATTCGATGTTCTGGCGCCCACTTTCAGACAAGACTCGCTCCCGGGCTGCCACGATCAGCGAGTCCAGATGGGTTTGAGTCGAGCGTTCGGCCACCGATACGATCAACAGACTGTGGTCGGGGCGGTCGAGTTGGATTGCACTGTTCCGCGGGAGCCTCCGACGAAGCTGATCGACGCCGACGGCAACACTCAGACGATCTCTTTCGGTCAATGTCGACTGGTCGCCAGGACGGAGCAACACAGTGACCACGACTGCTGGACCCGCAGCCAACAAGCCCTCCTCGGCCAACCTGTTTGCCGCGTCCTCGCGCAGCGACCGCTCGCCCGACAGGACGTCTCGAGTAAGTTCCCGCTCCCGACTTCGGGACAACTCGTCCAGCAACTGTTCGCGGTGGAGGATCATCGCTGCCGCATCAGCCGTGCGCCTCAAGACCTCGGCTTGATCCTCGTCAACTTCGCCCTCCGAAGTCAACAGCCAGACGAAGCCCAGCAGCGCATTGCGGTACCGGATCGGCATCCCGACCCGGCCAAGGGTCAGCCCTAGTTCTTCGTTGACGGGAACAGTGAAGAGATCGAGGGCTTCACGGCCTCCACTCGCGTAGATGAAGTCTACGATCTCGCGTGAAACATTCCGCTGTAGAACGGAATTCATTCTGACTGAATCGACGGCACTGTCATGCGAGTTGTACGCGAGCAGACGAATCTGTACATCATCGATCGCAACGGAACGGTCCAGTCGGCGCCCGGTAGTGTCCACCAAATGCTGCAGTTCTCCGACCATGGTCGAACTGTACGAGCCCCCTCTCCGGTTTGCAACATATGCCCAAATTTCTACGTAGAAAATTGAACACATGACAGTGATGCAACTAACTTTTGCACCATAGGCTCGCTTCATGCCAAGCACCCGAGACCCGTGACGTCTTCACTCGGTTCGCAACCCGTCAGACGTGGCAGCGACGAGATCTGTTGCAGCCGTGGGATTTGCATAGTGGGGCGCGAGGCCGGCCGGCACGATCTCCCTCAGACGAAGTCGCCTCCGACCCGAAATCGACAACGACCTTCGTTCGCCAGTTCAACATCGAATCCCACCGACCTCTTTCAATGTCGAATACCTCGAATGACATCGGTGACCGTGATGTCGCAAAGCCGTTGCCATTCAGCATATCCCGAGAGGAATCATCATGACCGGCACAGCAAATGCTCCTGCAGGGCATCAAACCGAGACTCCACCTGGACGTCGATCGGCGCGCCGTAGGGCCCTGATCGCCGGGGCGACAGGCAACATCGTCGAATGGTTCGATTTCACGATCTACGGTTTCACTGCCGCAGTTCTCGCGACAGTGTTCTTCCCTCCGGAGTTCGGCAGTGGCGCACTGCTTGCCACCTTCGCTCTTTACGGAGTCGCCTTCTTGGCCAGACCTGCCGGCGGCATATTCTTCGGACGGCTTGGTGACCGCCTCGGCCGACGGAGGTCACTGTCCCTGGCAATTACGCTCATGGGCTGCTCGACGGCGGCAATCGGTCTCCTACCGACGTACGCTTCGATCGGTGTTGCCGCACCGCTGTTGCTGCTGCTGTGCCGATTGGTTCAAGGATTCTCGGCCGGGGGCGAATACACCGGAGCTGCCACCTTCGTCGTCGAGCATGCGCCGTCCCACCGCCGAGGCTTGTACGCAGGGATAATCAGCTCTTCGTCATTTGTCGGCAGCATCTTGGCCACGGTCACAGTCTTGTCATTCAGCTCGGTCGGCGCTGAGCACTTCGCCGACGGAGGATGGCGTTGGCCGTTCATCATCGGAGGCGTTGTCGCCATGGTGGGCCTGTTCATGAGGCTTGCCGTCGAGGAGACTCCGGCGTTCAAGGAAATGCAAGAAAACGATTCCCTTCCAACCCGCCCACTCGCAGATCTGTTCCGCAATCACTGGCGGACTCTGCTCACGTCCTTCGTGTACTTCGCCTCGCTCGGTGTCGTTACTCATATGCTGCTCGGCTACATGCCGACATTTCTGGTTCTCTCAGCCGATGTTCCGAGCACGGTTGCACTGCTGATGACAACCGGCGCTTTGGTTCTCGCAGTACCGCTGTTCATCTTCTTCGGCGCCACAGTCGACCGAATCGGCCGGAGGCCACTCGTCAGAATCGGCATGGTGATGTCAGTTTTCGTCTCGGTGCCCAGCTACATGCTCATCGGTACCGGAAACATTTTCGCGATTGCCGTTGCACTGGCTTCTCTGGTCCTCGCGCTTTCCTTACTCGCGTCCGCTTTGCTCGTAATTCTCGAAATGATGCCGACGCATGCGCGATTCACCGGCACGGCAATCCCCTACAACATCGCATATGCACTTTTTGCAGGGACCGCTCCTCTGGTGTGCGCAGCACTGGTCAACGCCACTGGAAGCGATCTGTCGCCTGCCTTCTATGCGACCGCCATCGCTTTGATCGCGCTTCCCATTCTGTGGCGAGGGATTCCGGAAACGAAAAACTGGTCTACCACGCAGGGCAGCCCGACGAAACATTTCTGACAACGGACGCGCCACGGCTGTGATTTTTTGCGCAGCTGTCGATAGCGTTCCGATGGCCGCCACGAGAGAGTTGAGGACGACGAACACCTCTGGACTTTCAGGTGCCAAATTCATTAAGGCAGAGCCGAATCCGAGAAGTCGGGATGAAGCTCTCCAGAGGAAGTCGACGGCGTCGGAATTACCAGAACCCAAGCTTGCCGGATCGAACAGCTGTGCTTTCGATCCGGCGAAGCCATCAGTAGAAAGAGAGGCCGAAAGTGCCTACCGACAAGACCGATGCAGTTGTGGTCGGAGCTGGAGTGATCGGCAGCTCCATCGCCTACGAACTGGCCGCTCGAGGCTACGAAGTCCTGGTCATCGACAAGTCTGGTGGTCCGGGCTACGGCTCGACCAGTGCATCCAGTGCGGTTATCCGGTTCAACTACTCCACATTCGACGGTATGGCTGCGGCTTGGGAGTCGCTGCATTGCTGGCAAAACTGGAGCGAGCATCTCAACGCGACAGTCGACGGCGCGCTTGCGAAGTTTCGGCAATGCGGGATGGCACTGCTCGATGTCGACGTCGCGCCCCACGCGCGCACGATCGGATTATTCGAGAAGATAGGAATCGATTACCAGCTTTGGGACGCAACGACACTCGTCGAGAAGATTCCCGGTATCGACGCCGGCAAATACTATCCTCCGAAGCCAGTCGACTCGGAGTCCTTCTTCGCAGATGCCGAAACCACGCTCGGCGCGCTGTACACACCTCAGGCGGGGTTCGTCGACGACCCGCAACTGGCTGCCGCGAATCTTGCTGCGGCAGCACGTTCGCACGGTGCAGTTTTCGCATACAACACGCGTGTAGTGACAGTCGAGCAGTTGCCTGACGGCATCTGGCAGCTAGGGCTCGACGACGGGGAAAGTGTGAAATCCAAGATTGTCGTCAATGCCGCCGGCCCCTGGTCAGGAGCGTTCAACAAGCTGTCGAACGTCGGGGCCGACTTCAAGGTTTCGGTTCGGCCCTTGCGCCAGGAAGTTCATCACGTCACCGCACCCACTGGCTACAACGACGACGAGATCCTCGGCCCGATGATCGCCGATTTGGATCTCGGAACCTACATGCGAGCCGAACCTGGAAACGGATTCCTTGTCGGCGGAACCGAACCGGATTGCGATCCGCTCGAGTGGATCGACGATCCTGATACCGCCAACCCGAATCGCACTGTTGCCCGGTTCGAAGCGCAGGTTTTCCGCGCCGCCAGGCGTTTCCCCACCCTGGAGGTCCCGTCACAACCGAAAGGTATTGCCGGCGTGTACGACGCAGCATCCGACTGGACCCCGATCTATGACAAGACAGACAGGCAAGGTTTCTACGTCGCCATAGGCACCAGCGGGAACCAATTCAAAAATGCGCCCATCGCTGGGCGCCTCATGTCCAGGATCATCGACCAGGTGGAAGCTGGACACGATCACGACGCTGATCCCTTGACCTATGTCGGGATGCACACCGGGCTCGAAATCGACCTCGGCGCATTCTCCCGCCTTCGGGCACCCAATGCCGAGTCGACCGGGACCGTCATGGGTTAGAAGTGTTGTCCGGCTTGGAGAATCGATAGCCGCGACAACTGAATAGACACGGCTGTGGGTGTCCACCACGTGGTGGACACCCACAGCCGACTTCTCCTTCAACGGCGTCTACGGAAAATCGCCCTAGAACGTGTCAGCGGCACATCACCTCCGGGACGGAGAGCTAACGTGCATGGCAGCTCTTCAAGTAGCTCAGGAACGATGCCTGCAGCCCGGTTACGTGCGTCTCGTGCAACAACGCGGTCGAAACATCCTGCGACCGTCCCTTGCCATGCAACTGCTCCACGACGGCGAGAACGTTGCGTGACAGTCCGCGATAGATCGGAATGGGTCCAGTCAGTTCGGCTTCGTTCAGCGTGACGTGCAGCTGCGGAACAACTGAGCCCACGCCACGCTCGGGCAGTGCCTCGACCAGCGTGTGGATCTGGCTGTCGGCGTTCACAACTCCGGGACTACCCGCACCGAAGGTCGCGAATGGGGGCGCGTCGCGCAGCCATGCGTAGAGGGCGAAAAGGCCTCCGTACGAGTACCCGAAGAGTCCGTGCCCGGACTCGCTGACACGTAGCTCCGACGAGTACAGGCGAGGGTGGAGTTCGTTGGTCAGGAAGTCGAGGAAGACGTCCCCGTGGGTGTCTGCCAGCTCCTCGAGGTAGGCGTCCACGTACTCCTGGGTCATTGCACCCGAGTCGCGAGCAGCGGCGAGAGTAGCCATCATTTCTTCGCCTACCGGTTCCCCAGGCGGCACGAGATCGCGGTTGCGGAGCCGTGCCCAGTTGGCAGCTTCCTCACCGGCATATCCGACGCTGACCTGGATGTACGGGGCGACCGTCAGGTACGGGTCTGCCTGCGTGACGATGAGCGGGGCGGTAAGACCTACAGCCCAGTTGCCGTCCATCACGTAGATCAGCGGTAAGGGATCCATGGAGTCCGCGTAGCCGGGGGGTGTGGTCACCCAGACGCCGTAGCTGTGTCCCGACTTCGCCGTGATTTCGAAGTACTCCGTGTCTGCAAAGCATCCGTGCAGCATTGCGCTCATCGAACGTCTCCCTTGACGATATTTCCGGACTTCACGACGAGAACAGCCATGTCCGGATCGGCGAAGACCTTTGCGTCTCGGAGTGGGTCTTGCTGCCAGGCAACCATGTCCGCCTGCATACCGACGCGGATCGTCCCGACGCTTTCCCCGATACCGAGAATGTCGGCATTGACGCTGGTGGCCGAAACGAGTGCATGCATCGGCGACTCCAACTCCGCGCGCAAGTGCAACTCCTCACCTCGGCGCTTTTGGTGCGGCCCGATGAGGTCCGAGCCCAGGCCGATCCTCAGGCCTGCTGCGCGAGAGGCCTCGAGCGCTCTGGCCATGCGTTGACGCACTCCGGCTGCACGCTCTCGTATTGCCGGGTCCAGGTCCATGCTTTCGGTGTCCGCCAACTGCTCGACCACGGCGAAGGTGGGGACAAGTGCCACGTCATGTTCCCGCATCAGCTGGGCCGTCTCCGCATCGATGTCGGTGCCGTGTTCCACGCACCGGACGCCGGCCCGCACCGCGTTGCGAATGCCCGCATTGTTGTGCGCGTGGACCGTGACGTAGGTGCCGCGCGACGCTGCTTCTTCCACTGCCACGGAGATTTCCTCGACGGTGAACTGTGTGTCGGTGAGGCTGTCATGGCCTCCGACGACACCGCCGGTGACGCACAGTTTCAGAAATGTTGCGCCTCGGCGGAACGATTCGCGCACGTTGCGTCGTAGCTCGTCGGCATTACCCGACATCAAGGACAAGGCGCAGAGCCCGGGAATGTGGTGCATGTTCCACAGCTCGGTCGGCTCCCATGCGGCCCCGTAGTAGCCGTGTCCACCGGTCTGGCACTGCACAGGACCGCACGAGAGGACACGCGGACCACGCACCTTGCCGCTCGCAATAACGTCGACGACTCCGCCGTCGATGCCACCGACGTCTCGCACCGTGGTGAAGCCCGCGTCGAGGGCATCGCCCGCGGTGGCGAAGATGCCCGCAGCCAGTTCGGCTGCCGAGAGCTCAAACCCGAATTGCCTTCGGATCGGACTCGAAATACCCAGGTGGACATGAGCATCGATCAGCCCCGGAGTCAGAAGCATGCCGTCCAAGTCAACTGTCGTCGAACCCGACGGCGCCTGTCCGATCGCGGTGACAATGCCGCCACTCACGCACACGTCGACTTCGACCGGGTCGGTGCCCGATCCATCCGCGACCATGCCGCCGGCAAACCATACGTCAGTCAAAGGGACCTCCCGAGCATTGGAAACCACTCTCCTAAACACTGGTGAATTCGATATGCGGTACCGTACTCAACAGTGGTGAACCCGTCAATGGAGGTAGCGTGAGATCGCCGGTTGGGGAGGGTCGAGAGCGACTGTTACAGGCGCTGTTCGACGAGTTCGGTGAAACCGGCCCAAGTCCGAAGCTGTCGATGCGCCAAGTAGCGGAGCGACTCGGCGTGCACCACACGCTTCTGACCTATCACTTCGGATCACGACCAGGTCTCCTCAGCGCCGTACTGTCGGAAGCGCGCCGCCGTGACAACCTCGTCATCGCCGCGATGGGCAAAGATCTCGGGTTCGCGGCCCTGTGCAGGGCGATCTGGAGTTTCTACTCGAACGCCGAGCACGAAGATCGAAGCCGCACCTTTTTTCACCTGGCCGGACTTGCGGTGTACGAGCACAAAGCATTTCAAGATTTCGCCGCCGACCTCGACGATTTGGCGCACCTCCTTGAAGCGGCAGCCCTTCGCGAAGGATTCACAGTGGTGGATGCAAAGCAGCAGAGCATCATCGCAACCGCATGTCTGCGAGGACTGTTGTTGCAGAGGTTGCTCACCCCCGACGCCGAGGTCGACGCGGCAGCCGAGCGCTTCATCACCTCGTTGACAGCGTCCACCACGTAAGGCCTCACAACCGATCACCCTCGTTCGAAATCACCGACGCGGGGCCGTTTGCCATTGGCTCGGTCACGTTTCGGCGTGAGACGGGTCTCTGAACCCCGGTTGAATGGTGGCCGATCGCACTTTCGACATCTGTACGAGCGAAGTGCCGAAAGATGCGACAAGTGAATGTATCCCGACCCAGCAGACACACGACATCATCGACAAGTCCGATGATTCACATGAGTTTCGAAAGTCAGGATTGAATTGTGACCATTACCTTCCGTGCCGCAGAGTTGAACAGCGCAAGTGGGATCTTCCAGCAAGCACTGCTCGGCCAACCCAGTGCAGAGCCACTCGGCGGAGACATCATCACTCGTGCAGATGTCGAGTTCACCAGTGCCGACGGCCGCATTCAATCCGGAGTCTGGGAGAGCGAACCGGGAAAGTCGCGGTGGGAGTTCCTCACCCGCGGCGAGATCATCACCATCGTCTCCGGCGCCATGACCGTCGAGGAGGACTACGGCGATCCCGTACATCTCGTTGCCGGTACGAGTGCAATCTTCCCAATCGGATGGAAGGGTACGTGGACGGTCACCGAGACCGTACGCAAGGTGTTCGTCGTATACAACGTATGACCGAGAGAATCCGCAACATCCGACTTTCACGGCCCGTCGTACGGACGGATCTCACGACGCAGCCCACTTGCCCTGAGTACCTGTCGCTGCACTCCCGCCCTCACGGAATCCTCGGTGCCGATTACTCTCACATGGTTTCTGGCGCGAGTGATCGCCGTGTACAACAACTCCCGAGTCAGCAGTGACGACGCCTCGGCCGGCAACATCACCGATACGGTGTCGTACTGGCTGCCCTGGCTCCGGTGAATCGTCATCGCGTAAACCGTCTGCACCGACGAGAGTTGGCTCGGGTGAATCAGAAACGCATCACTGCCCCGCTGGAATGCGGCAATAGGCACGCCATCCTCACGCTGCACGATCACCCCGGCATCCCCGTTGTAGATCTTCGCCTCGTAGTCGTTGGCCGTCACCAACAGGGGTTGGCCCGGATACCACCGCGTCGGGTCAAGAAACTGCCCTGATGCCGTGCCGACCCACTCCATCGCCTGCTGCGCCCACCTCCCGACACCGTACGGTCCGTCACGGTGGGCGCACAGAAGGCGGTGCGATTCCAAGCCTTTCAGCGCGCCGATCGCATCACCCACCTCGGCCGACGCCGTCACCACCTCTGAACTCGCAACGATGTCGGCGCGCAATGCGTCAACATCCTCGGGCGAATGGAAGGAGACGGCTGGATCACCGCTGCGCAGGATACGCAGAACCTCAGCGGAATCTCCCGCTCGAACTGCCCTGGCCAACGACGCGATAGTTCCGTCGAAGCGGCGCCCGCGTGAGAGTTGAATGATCCCGCCCCGCAGACGATCCTGTTCATCCGCACTCAATGCCTCTTCGGAACCAGTGGCCGTGAGATCGTCACCCACCAACTGTGTCAGCGTCGGATTTCCACTGACCTTTACCGGGCGGGCGACAAGATCAGCAAGAACAGCGCCCGCGTCGACTGAGGTCAACTGATCGGGATCGCCGACGAGCAGTAGCCGGGCATCGGGGCGAACGGCTTCGAGCAGGCGCGCCATCAACGTGAGGGAGACCATCGACGTCTCGTCGACGACGACCACATCGTAGGGAAGTCTGTTGGTCGCATTGTATTTGAAACGACTCGAACTCCCCCGCTGCCAACCGAGTAGGCGGTGCAGGGTCATGGCCGCGAGTTCTTCGGGAAGGCCAAGGCTCGCGGTCTGCTCACGTACGGACTCCTGCAGCCGTGCTGCGGCTTTACCCGTCGGTGCGGCCAGACCGATGCGAGCATTCGAACCCAATTCCTCCGACAGGAGAGCGAGAATACGTGCGACCGTATGGGTTTTGCCGGTTCCGGGCCCACCGGCGATGACGGTGGTCCACTGTGTCGCGGCGAGAGCAGCTGCTATCCGTTGACGATCCGGCGCGATGGTCGGCCCGTTCTCGTCGACGAACAGCGAATCCAGCCGCGTTCGGACCGCTTTCAGGTCGGCGGGCGGCCACGTGGACGCCCGCTCGTCGAGCACTCGCCGAATCGTCTGCTCCTGCAGAAAATATCGATCGAGGTAGAGGAGTTCACCGTCGTCCGTGTCGACCAACCGGAGCGGTCTGAGAGGTCCGGCGTTTCCGCCGATCACCAGAGGGCTCAGCCGAAGGGCGGCAACGATCTCCGACGGTTCGGGCCACGGCAACGACGTGAGTTCCTCCTCCGTCGCATTGTCGACGCTCACATCACGCATCCGTCGTAGATCGAGGCACACCGAACCTGATCGCACGGCCCGAACTGCCAACGCCGCGGCCAGCATCACTTCTTCGGAAGTTTCACCGCCCAGGCTGCACACTCTCGTCGCGACATGAACATCGGCGGCAACCAGAACCCCGGCTTCGTTGAAGATTCGCACGATCCCTTTGGCGCGCTGCGCCAATTGCGCCTCGGTCATCGAATCTTCTCCCCTACTGTGTGGGACGCATCAAGACCGGCCAGCAGATCCGATAGTTCAACCGTCAGCTGAGCAGGCGGTTTCCATTCGAAGACACCGCATTCCGGCGGGCTGTCCGGGCCGAGCATCCCACGCACGAATTGATACTGCGCGCCCCCGAGATGACGGTGCGGATCGTAGTCGGGCAGGCGCCACCGCAGATACCGATGCAGTGCAACCGAATACAGCAGTGCCTGCAGCGGATAGTGCGAGCGCATCATCTCCGTCGCCATGAGTTCACGCGTGTAGTTGGCAGCCGTCAGATCGCCGCGACCGATCCGGTTGGTCTTGTAATCGACGATCACGAACGACGGGCCCGGGATCCGCAAGACTGCGTCGATACTGCCCGTCAGGAATCCGCGCATCGGTGACGTCTCGACACAGTCCAGATAGTCGGCGTACGACGCCAGAATGTCGTCGGAGGAAAGGTGGCGCCTCAACAGTTCCGACACTCCGCGGAGTGTGACACTCATCGACACCGGATCGTCGCCACCGGCCAGTGGGAGTTCGAAATCGAGTTCGGGAAGACGATCCTTCGGCGCGATCGTGGCCAAGGTTCCGAATCCCAAGGGAGTCTGCATCACCAGATACAGCGCATCCGCGAGTGCTTCGGAGTCGACCTCGGCCGCCCGTACCGAGACCGCCTCGGCGCAACGCATCCCGAGTTCCTCTCTCAGATCTGCCACAGCCGTGTCCACCACCTCGAGCACCTCATGCACCAGCGTGCCGAATGCGGCGCCCGCGGGAAGTCCGTTCATGGGTGAAGGGAACGCCTCCAGGGGCGAGGGGGTAATGCTCCCGAGGTCTACGGAATCCTCTGGCTCGTCGTCTTTTTCGGGATCCTCGACCTCGCTGCCCGTGGTCGTGACCGCGTGGTGCGCTCCGGCGGTGAGTGCCGAGTACGACGTACGACGCCACAGAGTGTCCAGGTCTCGATCGAAACGCGCCGCGGCCAGTTCGGTCACGTCCGCAGCCGCTCTGGACCAGTGGACGGGCGAGGGCGGATGGGGACCAACAGGTTCCACCGAGATCACGTCGGACGCTGCTGCCGGCCAGGTTGCGAGCCGTGCTGCGGTTGTACCGTCGTCGAGCACCTTCACTACCCGAGCAGGTTCGGCGATGCCGGGTGTACGTCCGAGCATCAACCGGTGCAGCGGCGAGCGGGAGGTCCCGTAGCTGGGTGCCCACCAGAGCACGAGTTGGCACTGCGCCCGGGTCAGCGCCACGTACAGCAACCGCAGTTCTTCGCCCGCTTCTTCGGCCTCCGCAACAGTCTTTCTGGCGTTGTACCCCGGGCCTTCCTGCCCGCCGACGTCGAGGATGCGGCGTCCCTCCGGGTCGTGCAACAGCTGCGTCGGCGAGTTGAAGCCGCCAACGCTCTCCCAACTGAACGGGACGTAGACGATCGGGAACTCGAGCCCTTTGGTGGCATGCACCGTAGCGATTTGCACTGCGGCAGCGTCACTGTCGAGGCGACGGCTTCTGTCGGTCGCGCTCCCGGACGTCGGATCCTTGATTCGGTCGGAAAGCCAGCGAACCAGTGCGCTCAACCCGAACGCTTCCTCGGTGGCGACGCGACCGAGGAGTTGTGCGACGTGCCGCAAATCGGTGAAATCTCGTTCGCCGGACGGGGCCGCGAGTACACGCTTCTCCAGATTTGTTTCGGCAGAGATTCTTTCGAACACAGCCGCAAACCCGACGCGTGCGAACAGCCCGGAATAGGAGCGCAGTTGACCTGCAAGTTCTGCAACGACGTTGTCGCCGTCCTTGTCCAGTTCTTCGGAGGTGCGCCCGAAAATCGGCGAGAGGGCCGTCAACCGGACACGATCGGAGCGATGGGGCTGCTCGATCGCCTGCAACAGCCACAGCCACTGGGTCGCAATGGGTGTCGCGAAAACACTGGACCCTCCGGTCAATACGGAAGGTACACCGACGGCATCGAGAGCATCGCGGATCATCGCCACGTGCTTGTGGGTGCGCACCAACACCGCGACGTCTCCCGGTTCGACCGGGCGTGGATCACCGTCGACTGCCAAGCGGGCATCGCCGCCCAGGAGCGCGACCACGTCTGCTGCGACGTCGTCCGCGACGCGACTGCGAAGTCTGCCTACGGCCGGAAATCCCGAACGATTGAGCGGTCCGGCTCCGGTACGGGGCAGATGGCGTACACGCATCGGCACCGGGCCGAACAACCGAGACTTCTTGTGCGAAGCCTCCACCGGATGCGCGACGATGCCTTCGTTGCCGAGTGCGGCACCACCGTAGAGGTGTTCGAGTGCCGCCAACAACCCTGGGTCGCTACGCCAATTGGTGGTCAACTCCTGGTGCGCATCCGCCTGATCGACCGCATCGAGATAACTCAGGACTTCTGCCCCGCGGAACGCATAGATGGCTTGTTTGGGATCACCGACCAGGACCAGGGTGGTGTGACCGTGGAAGGCCAACCGCAGAATGTCCCACTGCAACGGATCGGTGTCCTGGAACTCGTCGATCAACACGACCTTGAACTTTTCGCGCACCCGACGACACGCGACGGGACCGTATTCCGGATCCGTCAATACACCGTGCAACAGCGTCAGCAGATCGTTGAAGTCGCGAATTCCTTTGGTCCGCTTACGTCGTTCGACCTCGACACGAGCAGCAGCCGCGAAGAGGACGCGCTGACCGGGTGCGGTCTCCTCCTCGCCGTCGGGTTCGAGAATTGCCTGACCATCGCCGACGGCGCTTCGGGCGATGGCCAGCGCGTCCTTCGTGGAGAACGGTGGAGACGAGTCCGTCCGGCTGTAGCGGCTGAGGTACAAATCCGAGACGACCTCACTGATCAGGTCGTCGACCGACTCCACAAAAGTTGTGTCCGGTTCGCGTTCCCCGGCGATGCCGAGTCCGTCGAGCATCCTCTGACAGAAACTGTGGGTGGTCGTGATGGTGCCGGCGTCGAACTCCGCGAGAGCGCGCAGGAGTCGACGACGCCGCACGCCGATCTCCTCGTCGTCAGCTGTGGCGAGGTACGCCACCAGATCATCATCCGACCGCCTCGCCGCCTCCGGGTCGACCAGAGCGGCGGACACTCCCGCGAACCTCTCCCTGGCACGCTCACGAAGTTCCTGAGTGGCGGCCCTACTGAATGTCACCAGCAGAACTTGCGAATTGTCAGCGAGACCTTCGGCAACACAACGGGTCGCGAGTCCGACGATCGCGTAGGTCTTGCCAGTTCCGGCGCTCGCTTCCAACACCGTGGTGCCGGTCGGCAGTGGCCCCAGAAGATCGAAGTCCACGGGTTACTCCGCTCTTTCGTTGGTCAGCAACGGATCCCACAGTCGTCGGGCGAGAACTCCGAACCGAGTCGGTTCCTCGGCCCAGACGAACTCGTCGTCCGACGGCGGATCCGCAGCCAACTCCGCAAGTGTTCGAGCCTCTCCGAAAACGTAAGTGTTGCTCGGATCGATCATCTCGCCGTACTGCCCGCTCCACTGGGTGTCCGCACCGTTTGTCGCATCGTCGACCGACTCCCCACCAAAGCGTCGGCGCGCATATTCGGCTGAAGTAGCGGCCCACATCGGCAACGGACGCTGCAGCCCCCGCTCGCGTAGGTCCACCAGTTGCTGCAGGATCTCGACCGCATTGCCTGGCGCATCGAGCACCGACCGTGCCGCTGCGATCTTTCCCCGACCCCGTCCGATCGAGACTGCATCGAGCGCACCGGGTCGTCCGTGCGCTTTCAAGGCGAGCAGGTTTATCCAGGCCGTCATCCGATGTTTAGGCGCCAGTGAGGAATACGACGCTCCCACCACTGAATTGCCGTGCACACCGGTTACCGTTCCGGTGAGACGACGCCCGTCACCGAGGTCGATGTCGACGTCGACAGCCTCGGAGTCGCCCTCGAGGTGTGGCAATGCAAGACCGGCAAGTTGGTCTACCACCCACTCGACGTTGCCCAGAACCGTGGCGCCCAGGTTGTAGGGCGGCAAAGTACCGCGGCGCCACTCGGCTGCACGGAAATCCGCCGAGCTGCGTCCAGCCAAGCGCGAGAGAAGCATTCGGTCGCCCAGAGCCCAGGTGGACAGTGGATCGAGCTCGGTTGCCAGCGAATCCGCGATGTCGTCGTCGAGTTCCGGTACCCGGACGCCGAGGCGTTGGCGCAGAAAACCACGCGCGGGATGTACCAGGAAGTTCACCAAGTCGGCGAGGTTCACTTCCTTCGGATGCACCTCGGGTAGCTCGGCCGACAAGACTGTCGGCAATTCGACCGGTGTTCCGGAGGCAGCCCTCGCACCGGCCAGCGCTGCCGTGTCGAAGCTGAACGGCTTGTTCGGCGCGAAGTTTCGATTGTCGAACGATTGCAACGGATGCCGTGTCAGCACTCCGTTGATCGCTTCCGGACCCACCGTCGCACTGAGTACGTCGAGAAGGCCACTGAGGGGGATCGCCGGTGGTCTGACGACACCGGTGACCGGATCGGCACCGGTATACAACAGAATCAGATGTTCGCCCGCAGACATCACGGCATCGAGAAGCAGTTGCCGGTCTTCACTGCGCAGATCACGCTCCCCCACAACGGGATCACGGGACAAGATGTCGTCGCCGTCGACTCCACCGGTTCGAGGGAACACCTCGTCGTCGAGTCCGATCAGCACGACCACGCGATGCGGTACCGAACGCATCGGAACCATCGTGCACACCGTCAGTTCGCCGGTTCGGAAGTTGGCACGCGTCGGTCTGCCCGCGAGGCTGCGCGAGAGCATCGCGCGAACATCGGCCAGACGTAACACCGTCTCTCCGCCGAATTCGACAGCAGCTACCAGTTCGCGGTGGGCCCCCGCGCTCTGCCAGGAATCTGCGGGCGCTGTGTCGGTCAGCAGATCCAGGGCCCGCATCAGCACACGAAGCCATTCGGCCGGTGAATGTGGGCCGGCAAGATCGCGAAGCGAGACGGCCAGGCGATCGACGAACTCTGCGAAACGTCCAGTCAGGTCGATGTCTGTGCCGTCCACGTCATCGAGTGGTAGCGCGAGATCCAGCCAGGCATTTTCCGATTCGTCCGCGCTGACCCCCAACAAGATTCGGTCCATGGCGGTGTTGAAGGTGTTCTGCGGAAATGCATCGAGGCCGAACGTGGCACGCTGCCGACTACCGATTCCCCAGCGAGCACCCGCTTCCGTCGTCCATTCCCGCAGTCTTTCCAACTCGTCGTCGCCCCACGAAAAACGTGTGCGGACAGGCTCGGTCGCGGCCAGGTCGAGAACCTCACTGGCTGTGGCCCGGCCGTCGGCCAATTCGAGGAGAGAGCCGAGAACGGCCAGGACTGGATTGGTCTGACGTAATCCGCGGTCTGCCAGCCTTACTCGAAGAAGATGCCCGGGGTGGCCATGGACGCCTTGCCCGAATGCAGCACGAACCAAGGGTGCGTACGTTTCGACGTCCGGGCACATCACGAGTACGTCGCGTGGCTGCAATGTCGGGTCGTCCTCGAACAATCGGAGCAGACATTCGCGGAGCACCTCGACCTGCCGTGCCGGCCCGTGGCAAGCGTGGACCTGAACTGTCCCATCCGGTTCCGCTGCAACGCTGGGAGCACGATCTGCGATGACGTCGGCTTTGACCGTCGCCAGGAGGGATTTCGGGCCGGCTGGTTCGGGAAGATGCACCGACTCGAACTCGGCGGCACCGAGGCTGATCTGAAGTTCACGAACGTCGCGAGCAAGACTCGACAGCAACGGATTGGCGGATATCAGCGCTGACCCGTCTTCCGAACGTCGGATCGTGCTCTCACTTCGAGGCGGTATGCGCGAGCTCATCTTGGTCCACAGCGCGGGGCTGGGATGCGGGAGCCAGATGTGCACGTCCCGATTCGCACTGAGTGCGCTCAAGATCATTCGCTGATCGACCGGCAGCCGTGTCGGCCCGAAGACCGACAGGCGTTCCGGTAGGTCGACCAAGGCCGGGTCCTCGACCAGTGCGCGGCTCACTTGCCCCAGTCGCTCTGCGGGCCCCGGAACGTCGATCTTGTCCGCGACGATGCACCACAGACGTGCCTGCCATTCGAAATCCTCCGACAGCGCCAATCCGTGTCCGTCGGTCAACCGCCCGGCGGCCCAGTCGATCAGCATCTGCGGGCGTTGCGCGGCATAACTGCGGAAGAGTTCGGTGACATGTGTGGCGGAGGCAAACCGTCGACCTTCACGATGGCCTTCGAGATGTTTCGCCAGGACTCCGCACCAGGGCTCGCCGAGGGACTCGTCGATCACATCGAGAACCGTCCACACCAATCGCGTCGGCGACCATGGGTCGTCGTCAGCCGTGATTCCACTGACCGCGGCCACGGACTCCGCGACCAGCCGCGCGGGTGAAGGAAACGCGATGTTCGCAGAAATTCCGTCCACTGCTGACGGTCCGGACGTGCCTAGCTGGGAGGACAGCCGCTGATTGAGCCAACGCTCGACGCCCTTGGCCGGCACCGCAACAGTTTCCCTGGCGAATGGATCCGACAGCGGGGTACGGAGGAGCGTGGCCAACGCCGAGACCAAGGTGTCCGAACGCTCGGCCCGGTACAACTTCAGCAATCTTCGCTCCCCTCACTCCGTCCAGACGTCCATCTCACCACGGCGCTGTGACAGGAGACGCCGAACCAGCCTCACGCAGCGGTGACGCGCAGGCAACATGACCGCAACCGGACGTTCGTACTGTGCGGGAATGACCAGTCCCGTCACCACACCTCGCCCCGCTGGAACCGGTCTCGACATCTCCGGCCTCGGCAAGACCTTCGAGATGGGTCGTCGGTCGGTGACCGCGCTGACCGACGTGTCCCTTCAAACCAGCGAAGGCTCTTTCCTGTCTCTGCTCGGGCCGTCCGGATGTGGGAAGTCCACCGTTCTCCGCATCCTTGCGGGCCTCGATAGTCCGACGTCGGGAACGGCCCTTGTCAACGGACAGTCGCCGGCCGAGTTACGCAAGCGCCGCGAACTCGGAATCGCGTTCCAGGATTCGGCTTTGCTGCCGTGGCGAACAGTGGCCTCCAACATCAAACTGCCCCTTCAGGTTGCCGGCATCGATCCCGACCCCGACCTGATAGCCGACCTGATCGCGCTCGTCGGCCTCGAAGGATTCGAGAAGGCCAAGCCCGCCCAATTGTCCGGCGGTATGCGTCAGCGTGTGTCAATCGCGCGATCGCTCGTGGTCAAGCCGAGTGTCCTGCTACTCGACGAACCCTTCGGCGCGCTGGACGACATGACCCGTCAACGGCTCAACATCGAATTGCTCAGGATCTGGACCGAGAAACCGGCGACGACGTTGATGGTGACTCACGGAATCGCCGAAGCCGTGTTCCTCTCCGACGTCGTTGCCGTCATGACGCCGCGGCCCGGACGCGTCCTCGAAGTCGTGCCGATCGACCTGCCGCGCCCACGTACACCCGAGATGATGCGTACACCCGAGTTCCACGAGATCCACGACTACCTCTCCGGACTGCTCTTCGGAAAAGCAGGCGTCGCATGACAATTACCGATATCGAGAACGTCGCGACCGCGGCGGCGCAGCCATCTGTGCCGCGCCGGATCCGATTGAAGCGTCCAACGTGGTTCGGCGGTGCAGTCGGCATCTGCGGACTGATCGCTCTCTGGTGGATTCTGGCGGCGGCCGGTGTTGCGGGAGGCACGATTCCGACGCCGTGGGTAGTTGTCTCGACGATGTTCGACGACGGTTGGTCGCTGTACGGACCCAATTTCACCGTCACGGCTTCCGGTGCGCTGCAGGGCTTCCTCTGGGGAAACCTGCTGGCGATCACGCTTGCCGTGCTTGTCGTTCTCATTCCGCCCATCGAGGGATTGGCCACACAACTGGCGATCCTGAGCTACTGCACACCGCTGTTGGCGCTTGGCCCAATCATCCTGGTCGTCTTCGGCGGCCGGACCCCCACAATCTTTCTCGCCGCAATGTACTGCTTCTTCACCACGATGGTCGGCACACTCGCCGGCCTGAGATCGGCCGACAAGACGAGCCTCGATCTCGTCGCCGCCTACGGCGGTGGGCGTTCGCAGAAGTTCACCAAAGTTCAACTTGTGAGCGCACTTCCGAGCACCTTTGCTGCCCTCAAGATTGCTGCACCTTCGGCCGTACTGGGTGCAATTCTCGGTGAGTATCTCGGCGGGGTGGACAGCGGGATCGGCGTCGCACTAACGGCCGCTCAGACGTCGTACAACGTCCCGCGAACGTGGGGAATGGCTATCGCCGCCGCCTTGCTCGCCGGTCTGGGGTACGCCGTCGTCGCAGCGATCGCCCAGCTCGTCACGCCGTGGACCAGCGCTCCGGGAGCACAGAAATGACTTCGGTACGAGGAACATTGAGATTCCTCGCCCCGATTGCCATCGCCTCGGCGCTGTTGCTTGTCATCTGGGTGGTCTTCCTCAACGCCTTCCCCCAGGTCGGCCCGCGTGTGGGAAAGACGCCGGCCGACGTCTGGGAGTACCTGTTCTCCGGCCCAAAATCCGCCGACGCTCGTTCGGGCATCATCGACAACCTGTTCATCACTCTGCGCGACGCCGGTGTCGGCTTTGCCGTCGGAATGACTGCCGCGCTCGTGGTGGCATCGATCTTCGTCGTTTCCCGCACTGTCGAACAGACTTTCATGCCCGTTGCAATGCTTCTACGATCTGTTCCTCTCGTTGCGATGACCCCGATCATCGTCCTGATATTCGGCCGCGGAATCGTGGGTGTGACGGTCATGGTTGCGATAGTGGTGTTCTTTCCGGCCCTGGTCATGATCATGGTCGGTCTGCGCGCCGCTCCAGCTCAGGCACAAGACCTCATCGCTGCGTACGGCGGGAGTCGTTGGACCGCATTGCGAATGGTGTCCGTACCGTCCGCACTTCCGGCGGTGTTCGCCGCCGCTAGGGTGTCAGTGCCCGGCGCTTTGATCGGAGCACTGATCGGCGAATGGCTCGGTAGCGGTCAAGGCTTGGGTTCGAGCATGATCAAAGCCATTCCGCGCTACCAGTACAACGAATTGTGGGCATCTATCGTGGTGATCACCGTGGTGTCGATCGTCCTCTACGCCGTGGTCGGGATCTTCGAAAGCATCGCTCTGTCTCGTTTCGGTCCTTCGGCGGGCAAGTCGTGACATCTGTTAACACGACCTCAACAAACTCTCTCTCCCAAGCAAACTGAACGAAACCGACTGGCCCTAGTGTTCCGATTCATGACGCCATTCAAGCCCGTCCGCCAGCTGGACCGCAGGGCCTTCTTCCGCTACTCCGCGCTGACCGGCATCGCAGTCGCCGGTAGTGCGTCATTGCTCGCGTGTAGCAGTGACTCCAGCAGTTCGAGTGGCGGAACCACGGACGACGGTTCCGAATTCGGAACAGTTGCAGTGCAGTTGTCCTGGATCAAGAACATCGAGTTCGCCGGTGAGTACTTCGCTCTCGACAAGGGGTACTACAAGGATGCAGGGTTCGGGAATGTAGACCTGGTGGCAGGTGGCGCAGCCGGCACCGGCGTCGAAGCCGGCCTGGACACCGGCAAGGTGTGGATCGGAATGTCCGCACCGCAGCTCACAGCCCCCGCCGTACTCGACGGACTGGAGGCAAAGATCGTCGGTGCGACATTCCAGAAGAATCCGTTTGCGATTGTCAGTTCCGCTGCGGCACCGATCAACTCACCACAGGACATGATCGGCAAGAAGATCGGCGTCCAGGATTCCAATCAGCTCGTCTTCGGAGCTCTCCTGGCAGCAAACGGCCTGACCGAAAGCCAGATGACGATCGTGCCCGCGCAGTTCGATCCGAGCCCCTTGGCGAACGGCGAGGTGGACGGCTGGGTCTCCTACGTGACCAACGAGCCGATCACACTGGCCGCCAAAGGTTTCCCCAACGCCCACTTCCTCTTCGCGGACTACAACCTGCCGTTGGTCGCCGAATCGTTCACGGTTCTCCAGTCCACCATCGACAACGAGAGGGACAAACTCAAGGCATTCCTGAAGGCCGAGATCCAAGGATGGAAGGATGCGGTCGCCGATCCGGCAGAGTCGGCACGGCTTGCCGTCGAGGTCTACGGCAAGGACCAGAACCTCGAACTCGAAGAGCAGATCAAGGAAGCCACCGCACAGAACGATCTTGTGGTGTCGGCAGATACCAAAGCAAACGGGTTGTTCACGATGACACCCCAACTGATCGAACAGAACATCGCGGCACTGTCGAAAGCTGGGCTGGAGATTACAGCGGAGCAACTGTTCGACATGTCGATCCTCGAAGAGGTGTACGCCGAGAATCCGGAGTTGATCTGACTGAGCCGAGCGTCAGCGAACCTCTCGCGCGAGTACGCCCGAGATGAATAGCTGTACAAGGACCTCGGCCTTGTACCGGTCATCGGACCCAGCACCGATACAAAGGTTCCCAATGCCTTTGAGCACGTTGTACGCATCGACCCGCGAAGCAGTGCCAACGGACTCGAGCGCTGCCGCGAGGAGGGAGTCACATACCGGGACGAGGCGGTCGACGAAGTAGGTATGCAGAGCGTCGGACCCGGCGCTGTCTCCCTGCAGTGCACCGGCGAGCCCATGCTTGGTGACCAGGAACTCCACGAACAAAGCCACCCATGCCCGCAAAGCCGCCTCGGGCGTTGCACTCTCCGCGAGCATCTGTGGGCCCGCGTCCGCACACGCCTCGACTTGGTGTCGGTATACGGCGACCACCAACTCGGGACGCGTCGGGAAGTGGCGGTAGATCGTCCCCATGCCGACGCCGGCCTTCGCCGCAATCTCCCGCACCGGAGCGTCGACCCCGGACTCTACGAACACTGCTGCCGCCGCGTCGAGCAGCGCCTGCTCGCTCCGACGTGGGCGACCGACTTGCTTGGGAGACGCGACGCGCGACTGCTCGTCCTGCGCATCAGCCATGTGCACTCCTCGCTGACTCACGACATATGTTTGCATTACGGAACAACGCTCCGTAATGTTGCGGAGCGACGCTCCGATAAAAAGTATCGCAGGGTGCAGCCTCAGCAAGGAACTTGCCATGACCTCATCAATGATCGACACTCTGAACGGCATTATCGGCGCCGGCGCCCCGGTCGTCTCCGTTGCCCCCGTCGAGTTGTTCGCCCCCGATCGACCTGTCCCGCTGGAAGTACGTGTGTCTGCTCCGGCAGCAGGCACGAACCTCCCCGTTGTGGTGTTCTCCCACGGCAACGGCTGGAACCTCGATGGATACTCGCCACTCACGGCATTCTGGGCATCCCACGGATTCGTGGTGATCCAGCCGACACATCTGGACTCGCGCCGGAACGGTTTCGGGTTCGACCACCCGGTTTTCCCGACGATCTGGACCGAGAGAATCGCGGATCTCACACGCATCCTTGATCAGCTCGACACCATCGAATTTGCCGTGCCCGGGCTTGCCGGCCGCATCGACCGCAGTCGAGTTGCCGCCACTGGTCACTCCTGGGGCGGGCAAACCGCTCAGTCGCTCCTCGGAGCAAGGATCTTCGACGAGGCCGGCCAGGTCGGCCAGGACATGTCCGACAGTCGCGTCACCGCGGGAATCCTGTTCGCGGCAACCGGTCTCGGCGGCGAGAACCTGCATCCGTTCGCGCAGGCGAACTTCCCGTTCATGCGCCCCTCGTTCCAGGAACTGACGACGCCGACACTCGTCGTCGCGGGCGACCACGACCAGTCCAAGATGTCCAGCCGCGGACCTGACTGGTTCACCGACGCCTACACGCACAGCCCCGGAGCCACCGACCTCCTGACCTTCTACGGTGCCGAGCACGCACTCGGCGGAATCGTCGGATACGAAGTCGCCGAGACCACTGACGAGAACCCAGAGCGGGTCGCCGCCATCCAACGGATGAGTACTGCCTACCTTCGGACCACGTTGCGCATCGATGAGACCAGCTGGCCAGCGGCCCGGGCCGCATTCAGCGACAACGCCGACCCGATCGGCCGAGTCGACACCAAGTAATGCGGCAGTGATCCGACTTATTGGCCGAAGTTGAACCTGAGATTCGCATTGATCAAGGTGTTGAGCCGCTTTCGCATTCTGACAACCTCTGCCTCGGGCGGTATCGGATCGTCCAAGAAAAGCGTCCAACGCAGCATCGTACTGTTTCCGACCGCCTCGATGTCGAATCGGATGACGGCGTCGGGTCGGTCCGGCCAGATCGACGACCAGATCACCAGCTCCGGTTCTTCAGCCCTGACGATCTCCGGTGCGATCTCGCTCTCGAGAAGTTCCAGCCAGTGCCGGGCGGGCTGGCGGTACGGATCGATCAATGCCTCGAACATGAAGCGCGCAGGCGGCGGCTGGCTCCGGCGCCTCGTCGCGACTTGCAGCATGGCACGAGCGTAACCGCCTCTCAAGGGCATACCTCTGCCTTCGCAGTGCTGGATCCACGAAAACTGGGATAAACCGGGCATCGACGGAGGACACTCAGGAGCACATCCGTCTGGGAGGGCCGCTCATGCGTAAACGCCATCAGGTTCTGCTTGCAGTGTCCGCAGCGATCGGGCTGTCTCTGACGCCGATCAATGCGTCGGCGACACCGAGCACGGGAGTACACGGTGAAATCCTCGGGCAGGTGACTTTCGACGGCAAGGACTACATCCTGCGCCAGATCACCATCGACCCCGGCGGTTCCACCGGTTGGCACTTCCACGACGGGACGCTCTACGCGCTGATCGCGCAGGGCACGTTGAGCCACTACCGATCCGATTGCTCCGTCGACGGGATCTACAGCGCCGGAAATACTTTGATCGAACCGAGCGGTTCAGATCATGTGCACATCGGAAACAACTCGCAGACAACACCATTGGTGCTCGAGGTCGTCTACGTCAATCCGGCGGGCAGCCCCCTCTCCGAAGATGCTGCGCCTCCTAACTGCCAACTACCCGGCTGACGGGGCAGAAGAGTTAAACCGCACCGGCATCGATTCGAGCCCGGACACGAAGTTGGCCGCACGCCGCTGCAACGGCGCGTCGGTGGCAAGTTCCATGTCCGGCAGCCTGGCGAAGAGTTGCTCGAACATGATCCGTCCCTCCAACCTGGCCAGCTGATTACCCAGACAGAAATGAGTTCCGAAGCCGAAGGCCACGTGCGGATTCGGTGTGCGGCCGACATCGAACCGTTCGGCGTTCAGGAACACGGACTCGTCGAAATTTGCCGATTCGAAGAGCAGCAGCATCTTCTCACCTGCCTTCAGCTGCGCGCCGAAGAAATCGGTGTCACGGGTCAGGGTTCGAGCCATGTTCTTGATCGGCGAGGACCACCGCAGCATCTCCTCCATTGCCAAGGGAATGGCATCGGGATCGTCGACTAGCTCCCGGCGCTGGTCCGGATGGCGCAGTAGCTGTTCCATGCCGCCGCTGAGCACGTGCCGTGTGGTCTCGTCACCGCCGATCAGGATCAGCAGGGATTCGTTGACGATTTCCTGATCGGAGAGGGCTTCGCCGTCGACCGCACTGTGAATCAACGTGCTCACCAAATCGTCGGCCGGGTCGCTCCTCCGCTCGGCGATGGTTCGCATCATGTACGCGGTGAAATCGACGTACGCAACCATCATGGCCTGCAGTTGATCCTGGGAAGCGTTGCTTCCCAATGCCTTCACCAGATCATCCGACCACCGCAGAAACAACGCGCGTTCCTCGGGACGGACACCCAACATGTCACCGATGACGGCCATCGGCAGCGGTGCTGCCAGGTCTGCGACGAAGTCGGCTTCTCCTTTCTCACAGACGGCGTCGATCAGTTGATCGCAGATCTCCCGGATACGGCCGGCCTTGGCTTCGACTTTCTTACGTGTGAAACCCGCGTTGACCAAGCGTCGACGTGTGAGGTGCTGCGGGTCGTCCATGTCGATCATCTGCGGCAATGGACCGGTTTCGGGGCGGATGCCACCGGCGTTGGAGAACAGTTCGGGATCCCGCTCGGCTGCGACGACGGCGTCGTAACTCGCGGCCGCGGTGATTCCGTTGGCGTCGTCTCGGTACGCGGGCTCGTGATCACGCATCCAGGCGTATGCGTCGCGCACATTCCCGAGGTCTCCGCTGTAGAAGCGTCCGTCGATCAAATCGAAGGTCGGTCTGGTAGCCATCACTCCACCTCTCGCACAACCCTTGCCTCAATAAGTAGAACCTGTTCCTATATAGCGTGGGGCGTTTTCACCGAAGCCGGACCGGAAAACCTCCAGAAGCAGCACGCGAGCCCGCCGGAGCAACGACCAGGAGACACGCATGGACGACGACACCGCCTCAGCGGGCATACCCACTTTCACCGGCACATCGATACTGGTGACCGGCGGCGGTAGTGGCATCGGCCTGGGCATCGCTCGTTCGCTCGTTGCGTCCGGCGCTCACGTCACGATCTGCGGACGCAACAAGGAGAAACTCGATGCTGCCGCCGAATCGATCCGGCAGGCGACTGCCGCAGGATCGGTCAGCGTCTCCCCCGCCGACGTCACGATCGAGACAGACGTCGTCGCCGCTGTCGCCGCGGCGGTGTCCGTCACCGGAAAGCTCGACGGAGTCGTGGCCTGCGCCGGCGGGAACGAAACCATCGCACCGGTCACGCAACTCGACGTCGACGCCTGGCGCCGCACCGTCGACCTCAACGTCACGGGGACCATGCTGACGATCAAACACGGCGCGCGGGCACTGGTGGCAGGAGGCGGTGGATCCATCGTCGCGATCTCGTCGATCGCCAGCAGCAACACACATCGCTGGTTCGGCGCGTACGGCGTCTCGAAGTCCGGCGTCGACCACCTGGTGCAATTGGCGGCAGACGAACTGGGCGCCAGCAACATTCGTGTCAATGCGATCCGGCCGGGTCTGACCCGAACGGATCTGGTCGCGCTCATCACCGACGGTGGCCCCATCCTGGACGACTACCTGGCCAACACGCCGCTCGAACGCGTCGGCGAGGTCGAGGACGTCGCCGGACTCGCTTCTTTCCTACTCGGACCGCAATCCACCTGGATCACCGGGCAGATCATCAACGTCGACGGAGGCCAAATGCTGCGCCGCGGACCGGATTTCCGCTCGATGCTCGAACCCGTCTACGGCTCCGACGGACTCCGTGGGGTGGTAGCGCCATGAGCTACACGATTCTGGGCAAGAGGGTCGAGATGCCCGTCGAAGTTCGCACCGCGTCGGCCTTCATGGCGTTGTACTCGGTACCGAGCACAACCGCGCAGTCGATCATCGACTACACCGGCTTGACCGTGCTCCAGTACCGCCCCGGCCGGGCGCTGTGCGGCCTGGTTTTTGTCGACTACATCGACGGGGATCTGGGTCCGTACAACGAATTCGGAGTGACGTACATGGTGCGCAGCCACACTGCGCCTCCCGAAACCTCGGTGCTGGGAGATCTACGTTCGCTCGCTGCCGGAACTGCAGGGGCACTCATACACGAGTTGCCGGTGGACGGAGAGTTCACCAAGGCCGCCGGCCGGGAAATCTGGGGATTCCCGAAGGTGCTCGCCGAGTTCGACACCGAGCACGTCGGCTCGGTCAAGCGCGGATCCGTCTCGCGCGACGGCAAACTCATCACACAGTTGAGTGTGAAATCCGGCGTCAGCGTGCCTGGCGGCGGAGCCAACATGTCGTTGGCCGCGTACTCACATCTCGACGGCGCCACCAGGTGCACGTCGTGGGACATGGCACCGACCGGCGTCAAATCTCGCCCTGGTGGAGCCGAGGTTCAACTGGGCAGTCACCCGATGGCGGCGGAGCTTCGGAAACTGGGACTCCCCCGCCGGGCCCTGATGACCACGACCATCAAGAACCTGGCGATGACGTTCGGGGAGGCCACAACAATCTGAGTGTCGGCCGACGGCACCCCTTTCGGTCACGTGTGACTCGGGCTACACTCCTGGACGGTTGACCAACTCGCGTCAGACCGCCCGAAAGGACACTCGTGCAGATCACCCGACGCACCGTACTGGCAGGCGCTGCCGCCGCACCTGCGCTCGCCGCTCTGTCGACGAACCAGGCCGTCGCAGCTTCGCCGGCACGCACCGTTTCACCCGCACGCACCGACAAGTCGTCGGCGTCACTGCAGGTGGGCGTCGGAATTTCCGACGTGACCGGACCGGTCGCCGAAGTCGGCATGATGGGCTACTCGAGCTTCGATCAACGCGCCGAAGGCCTGCACCAGCGAATGCGCGCACGCGCCTTCATCTTCGAGTCCGGCGGGTCGCGGGTCGCCTACGTGTGCGTCGACAACTGCATGATCTTCCAGTCCGTTCACGACGAGGTCCTGCGCCGACTGGCCGGGAGGTTCGGTGACATCTACGCCGAGCGCAACGTCATGTTGACGGCCATCCATTCACACGCGGCATGTGGTGGGGCCTCGCACAACTACGCGTACAACCTCGCAGTTCTCGGCTTCGAACTGCAGGTGTTCGAAGCCGAGGTCAACGGCATGGTCGAGGCGATCAGCGCTGCGCACGAGAACCTGGCGCCAGGCACGGTCCGTTTCGGGCGGTCCGATCTCACCGATGCCAGCGTCAACCGATCGCGAGTGGCGTTCGATCTCAATCCCGAAGAGGACAAGGCCTACTACCCCGGTGGCAACGACCACCACATGCGTGTCATGCGGATCAGTCGGGGCAGCAAGGACATCGGGGCGATCAACTGGTTCGCCACCCACTGCGCCTCGCTCACGAACGAGAACCATCTCATCTCCGGGGACAACAAGGGCGCCGCGGCGTACTTCTGGGAGCACGACGACCAGGGCGTGCGCTACCTCGACGGCGACACCAGCTTCATTGCTGCGTTTCCGCAGACCAACAGCGGCGACATGTCACCCAACCTCTTCCTCGAGCCCGGACGCGGACCGACCGAAGACGAATTCGAGAACGCACGCATCATCGGGCTGCGCCAGGTAGCGGCAGCTCGAACTGCCTTCGACGCGGCGTCCGACACCGTCACCGGTGGCGTCGACAGTCGGATCATGTACCTGGACATGGCAAATCAGGTGGTGAGCGGAAGATTCACCCCCGACGGACGCGAGCACCGCACCGCTCCGGCCGCGATCGGCGCGGCAATGAGCGCCGGAAGCGTCGAGGACGGACCGGCAATCCCGATCTTCCCCGAGGGCACCCGAAACCCCATGATCGACGCCCTGGGCGGTATGGATGCTCCTGTGCCTCAATGGCTTCAGGATGCACAGGCGCCCAAACTCGTAGTCGTTCCGGTCGGCCTGCTGCCACCGGGAGGATGGGTGCCGAACGTACTCAAGATCCAGATCCTGCGGATCGGTCAGTTCTACATCGTCGGTGGCCCTGCGGAATTCACCATCGTCTCCGGATTACGAGTGCGTCGAACCGTCGCCGAGGAGCTTGGGGTTCCCCTCGAGAACGTCATCTTCCAGGGATACGCGAACTCGTACTCGAGCTACTGCACCACACCACAGGAATACGATTCGCAGCAGTACGAGGGCGGTTCGACGATGTTCGGTCGTTACACACTGCCGGCCTATCAGCAGGGGTATGCCGCCCTTGCAGCCGCGATGCGCGACGGCACCGAACCTCCTCGCGGCCCCGCTCCGGCCGACCTGTCCGGGTTCCAACCCAGCTTCGGACCTGGCGTCGACTTCGACGAGCCCTTGCCGGGAACACAATTCGGCGACGCAACCGTCCAACCCGGCGACACCTCACCGGGTGGGCAGGTTGCCGTCGAGTTCGTCACCGGCCACCCCAAGAACGACACTCACCGAAACGGGACCTTCTACGAGATCCAGCGCAATACCGGCGGATCCTGGACACGGGTCGCCGACGACAACGACTGGTCCACCAAACTGCACTGGCGCCGGGTCGGGAGCAACGGTTCCGTCGTGCGCATCACGTGGGATGTTCCGGCCGATACTCCGGCGGGTACGTATCGAGTCCAACACTTCGGTGCGTCGAAGGCTCGGGGTAGCGGCGCGATTTCGCCGTTCTCCGGGGTGACCGCCGAATTCCGCCTCACCTGACCCGCGTGAACGTATCGCTCCCCTTGTTGGACAAGGGGAGCGATACGTTCACGCGATGGGGTCAGAGCGCAGTGGACAGGTTCAGGCGGCGGTCGGGTGCAGCGAGGTGCTCGGCGTCGACGGCTCTGACGCTGCCGGGCGGTCGATCTTCGCCGCGACGAGCAAGACCAGCAGACCGGCGACAGTGACTGCCGCTCCCATCCAGATCGGGGAGGTGAAGCCGAGTCCCGCGGCGATGGTGATTCCGCCCAGCCATGCCCCGAGTGCGTTGCCGACGTTGAAGGCGGCGATGTTGGCACCCGATGCCATGGTCGGTGCTGCCGACGCGTAGTTCATGATCCGCATCTGCAACCCGGGTACCGTCGCAAAACCGAAGGCGCCCATGAAGAACAGTGAGATCACTGTCATGACCTTGCTCTCCGCGGTGGCGGCGAACACGATCAGAACGACGGTCAGGATCGCGAGAATCCAGACCAGCGCCTTCGTGAGCGAACGGTCGGCCGCCTTGGCGCCGAGGAAGTTACCGACGAACAGGCCCGAGCCGAAGAGGATGAGCAGCCACGGAACGCTGGACGTCGCGAAGCCGGTGACCTCGGTGAGGGTGAAGGCGATGTAGGTGAAGGCTCCGAACATTCCGCCGTAGCCGAGGATGGTGATGGCGATCGAGAGCCATACCTGCTTGTTGCGGAATGCCCCCAACTCTCCGCGCAATCCGCCACCGGTCGTGCTGGCGGGCGTCGTCGGGACGAGTGCTGCAATTCCGATCAGGGCGATGACGCCGATGACGGTGATGGCCCAGAACGTCGAGCGCCATCCGAGTTGCTGGCCCAGCAGCGTGCCGAACGGAACGCCGAGAACGTTGGCGATGGTCAGGCCCGCGAACATCATCGCGATGGCGCCGGCGCGCTTGTTGGGCGCGACCATGTCGGCGGCAACCACCGAGCCGATTCCGAAGAACGCACCGTGGCACAGCGCCGCGACGATGCGTCCGCCCATCATGACCTCGTAGGAGGGAGCGAGCGCGGACATCAGGTTGCCGATGATGAACAGCACCATGAGCGAGAGAAGGACCTTCTTGCGCTCGAAGCGGGTGACGGCAGCGGTCAGGAGGATCGCGCCGATCGCCACCGACAGTGCGTAGCCCGAGATCAGGTAGCCCGCGACGGACTCGGTGACCTCGAAATCAGCCGAGACCTCGGGCAGGAGGCCCATGATGACAAATTCGGTGAGGCCGATCCCGAACCCGCCCATAGCGAGGGCAATGAGACCCAATGGCATCTCGATGTTCCTTTCACAGATTTACGCGTAAGCCGTTAGCGGGCGTGTGCATTAGTTGCAGGCGCGCTATAAATAGTTGCACGCGCGCGCTACATGCGCAAGCTGGTAACCTGGAGTCGCAGGAAACGGACAAGGAGAATCACATGGGGATCGCCGACGACGCCGTCGAAATCCGTTCGCAAGGGTGGCGCACGCTCGCAGCACTGCACGGCGCCCTCGACACCGAACTGGAACGCGCGCTCCAGCGTGAGCACAAACTGTCCGTCGTCGAATACACCGTGCTCGACGCACTGAGCCGCCAGGATGGCTGGCACATGCGGATGGCTCAGTTGGCTCGCGCTGCCGCACTGAGCAGCAGCGCCACGACGCGCTTGGTCAATCGACTCGAAGATCGAGGACTATTGACGCGCATCCTGTGCGCCGACGACCGTCGAGGCATCTACACCGAGCTGACGCCGGCCGGCCGCGAGCTTCTCGAAAGCGCACGGCCGACGCACGACGCCACCCTCGAAGCCGCACTCGACGAGGCATGCAAGACACCCGAACTCGCGCCACTGGTGCGCGCCCTCCACGAGCTTCCCGTCGGCTAGAAAGCTGCCGGAAGCAGCGCACGCTCTTTGATGCCCGAGACCACCTGAGCGACAAACACACCCGCGTCGACGACCGCCCGCCCACCACGCGCGGGGACCAGAACGTCGACGGTGCCGCCGTGCACCTCGTTGTCCCCGATCACCGCGATGTACGGGTCACGGTGAGTGCGTGCCTCGCGGATGCGACGTCCCAACGATCCGTCAGGCGCGATCGCCACTCGAACATCGCGAGCCTCGAGATCGGCCCGCAAACGCTCGGCCTCAACCTGGTGCCGGTCGCCGACGGGCAGAATCGAGACTTGGTTGGGTGCCAGCCACGGCGGCATCCGCCCTTCGAACCTTTCGATCAAAAGCGCAGTCATGCGTTCCATCGACCCGAGCAAGCCCCGATGGATCATGACGGGGCGAACCTTGGATCCGTCCTCAGCGGTGTACTCGAGGTCGAACCGCTCCGGTTGATTGAAGTCGAGTTGCACGGTCGAGAGTGTTTCCTCGCGGCCGTGCGCGTCTCGCACCTGGACGTCGATCTTGGGACCGTAGAACGCTGCCTCCCCCTTCGCTTCCACGTACTCGATCGAGCGTGCATTCAGTGCTCCGCGAAGGTGATCCTCGGCGTCCGCCCACTGCTCGTCGGTGCCGAGGTACTGCCCCTCTCCCCCTCTGATCGAGAGGCGGTACTTCCGTTCGGCAATCCCCAGAGTCGAGTAGCAGCGCTCGATCGCGTCGAGCGCGACGATCACTTCCGCTTGCACTTGTTCACGACTACAGAAGACATGTGCGTCGTCGAGATTGATCTGTCGGACTCGACTCAATCCGCTGAGAACTCCGGAGAGTTCGCTACGGAACATCGAGCCGAGTTCACGAACGCGGAAAGGTAGCTCGCGATAACTACGACCGCGAGCGGCGAATACCTGAGCGTGATGAGGACAGTTAGCCGGACGAAGGAGAAATGACTCTCCGCCTATCTTCATTTCGGGAAACATGTCTTCCGAGAACTTGGACCAATGACCAGATCTCTCGTACAACTCTTTCTTCGCCATAACCGGGGTATAGACACCCCGACAACCGGAGCGCGCTGCTTGTTCGGCGGCGAACTTTTCGAGTTCGTTCCTGATGACGGCGCCGTCCGGTAACCAGAGCGGAAGGCCGGCTCCGACTATGGGGGTGGTGGCGAAAAACTCCAGGTCGCGCCCGAGTTCGCGGTGGTCAACGCTCATGAGAGCTCTCCAAATCGTTCAAGGGGAGACGCACACGGAGCGACGAAACAGGAAAGCCCCGGGGCGATAACTCCCGGGGCTGAAAGGGTTCGGTCAGCAGTCGCTAAACGATGCGCCGGAAGAGAACCGGCGTCGTCGTGTTGTGCGCAATACTGACCATGTACGTGAGGTTACATCAACTTCCTACCCACCTACAGCCCGAATTGTCGGGCCTCTATGCTGACGCAACTGGGAAGGCGCAGCAGTAGCCAACGAAACACCCACGAAGAGCGAAGTTTCGGCAATCATGTCCGAACGTGAGGTTCTCGGATATGAGGAGGATGTGCGACGGTGCCGGACCACTTGCTCGAACAGTTGATCACCATTCCTTTGTTCACGGGAATCATCGGGTACATCACCAATTGGTCGGGCGTCCTGATGCTTTTTGCGCCGATCAACTTCCACGGGATCAAAGTGCCCGGACTCAAACTGCTCTTCCCGTTCCTCCCCCGGCGCGTTCAGGTGATCCCCGCGATCACCAGCGACGGCAGATTCGGTTGGCAAGGCATCGTCCCCTCGCGGGCGGAGAAGATGGCGTCGATCGCCGTCGACAAATCCCTCGCGAAAGTCGGCAGCATCGCCGATTTCTATCGCGTCCTGGACCCGGACAGCATCGCCGAGCACTTGGTGAACATTTCTCGCAGTGAAGTGCGCGGCGTGGTCACCAGAATCATGACGGCCGAGAATCCTCAGCTCTGGCACAACCTTCCGACGTCGGTGAAGGAAGCCGTCTTCCGCAAAGTGGAGGACGATCTGCCGGCCAGCGTGCGCATGATCACCGACCGCATCGAAGAGGACATCGACGAGTTCATCGACGCGAAGCTGATGGTGATCCGCTACCTCTCTTCGCACCCCAAACTGCTCAACGACATCTTCCGCACGATGGGCAACAAAGAGCTCAGGTTCATGCAGAACTTCGGCTTCTACTTCGGATTCCCGATGGGCTTCGTGCTCGTCGGAATCCTCCATCTGGTTCCGCAGTGGTGGGTGCTTCCCATCGGCGGTGTGATCATCGGATACATCGTGAACTACCTCGGCATCACGATGATCTTCGAGCCGATCACCCCCAACCGTTGGGTGCCGTGGAGGCAGGGGCTCTTCCTGAAGCGACGCACCGAGATCATCGCCGGGTACGCAAAAACCCTCGCCGATCACGTCGTGACGCTCGAGAACATCGGCACCGAACTCCTCGAAGGTCCCCGCTCGGACCGAACGCGGCGGATGCTCGATCAGGTACTGCGCGAATCCGTCGACGACGCAGCCGGCTGGGCAAAGTCGGTGGTCAAGATGACCGTCGGTTCGCAGAGCTACAAGCGTCTGCCCGGGCTGGCCACCACCGAAGTGCTCGACCTGTACCCAAGGGTCTTCGAGGACGCGGAGTTCGCCGAGAACCAGTCGGAGAAGATTCGTGTCTTCGTCACCGAACGCATGAGCATCCTTTCACCGGAAGATTTCAGCGAACTACTACGCTCAGCCGTCAAGCAGGACGAGTGGCTGTTGTTCGTTCACGGGGCCGTGCTGGGCTCGTTTGCCGGTTTCCTACACCTCGCAATATTCGGAGTATGAGCATGAGTGAGCACGACCATCGCATGATCGTCGAAGCGGAATCGTACGACTGGGCTGCGGACATCACGCCGGTCGAATCCGTCGAAAAGCGTCTGATCCGTAGCCTCGTCGGGCTGACCGCCACGACGACGCTCACGTCGATCAAGCTGACGGGTTGGGCTTTCGGAACGGCGAAGGAGGCGACGCGGCAGATCGTTCAGGCTGCGGCCGAAGCCGCGGCAGAGGCCGCTGAATCGGCCAATATTCAATCCGAACGTCGGGCCGAGAACTCCAACGGAGACGGCTCGCGGACCGAGAACCTACGGGCAGCAATGGCAACTCGTACCAATCGCAAGCAGAGCGTGGAGGCCACTCTCGCGGCGCTGCGGGCACGTGGCGACAGGTTGCTGGACCGTTCCGCGGACGTGACCGATCGTGACGATCTGCACCCGGCCTACGACCGGATCCTCGACGAGATCGCACCCGACGAAGCTCGAATTCTTCGGCTGTTGGCCACCTCCGGTGCGCAACCGAGCGTGGACGTACGCACGGCGCGGCCGTTCGGTGTCGGCTCGGAGATGATCGACGAGGGTCTGTCGATGATCGGAGAACTGGCAGGCTGTCGTCATCTGGACCGCATCAGCGCGTACCTGAACAACCTGCATCGGCTCGGTTTGGTGGCGTTCTCACGCGAGCCCGTCGAGGCCGACCGGTACCAGGTGGTCGAGGTGCAGCCGTCGGTGATCGAGGCGGTCAAGCGCGCAGGCCGATCGAACAAGATAGTGCGTCGTAGCATCCTGCTGACGCCGTTCGGTGACGACTTCTGTCATACCTGTTTTTCGCTGTAGGGCCTCCGGCCCTGTGCGCCTTTTTGGTAGTTACCACTACCAAAAAGGCGCACAGGGGGCTTGCCCCCTACAGCCAGGTATCTTCTGTCGTGGTCGTCAGGAACGCTTCCAGATCGTCACGCCAGGTAGCCGGAACAGTCTTGTCCGGCTCGATGCCCGTGTACTGCCCGCGATAGAAGAGCAGCGGGCGTTCGGTCTTGATCTCACTCATCGACGAAACCCGACCGAAGACGACGTAGTGATCGCCACCGTCGTGGACGGTTTCCACCGTGCAGTCGATGTGTGCAAGGGACTTGTCGATGATCGGCGAGCCCAGAGGCGATGGCGTCCAATCGATGCCGGCGAACTTGTCCGGCTCACGTGACCCGAAACGAGCACACACCGCCTGCTGTTCCTCCGCCAACACGTTGACGGCGAACTTACCGGTCCGCTCGATTGCCGCCCACGACCGAGAACCCTTGGTGGGGCAGAACAACACCAAAGGCGGGTCGAGTGACAGGGCCGCGAAAGACTGACATGCGAACCCGACAGGCTCACCGTCGTCGACTGTCGTGATGATGGTGATACCCGTGCAGAATTGCCCGAGAACCGTGCGGAACTGGCGTGGATCGATCGCCTGCTCCGCACTCACCGACGCGTCGGGCGAACTCACGGCTTCATTCCCACCGTGAAGTCGTGACCCCACAGGCTCACGGCCGTGCTTTCCCTCGCGATCCAGTTTTCGTCCTCGACCTCTAGCCCCTCACAACCGAATTCGATGTCGAACCCGCCTGGAGTCTTCATGTAGAACGAGAGCATCTCGTCGTTGACGTGGCGACCGAGAGTCGCCGACATCTTGACCTTCTTGCGCAGTGCCCGGTCGAGGCACAGTCCGACGTCGTCGGAGTTCTCCACTTCGAGCATCAGGTGCACGATGCCCGTCGGGTTGGGCAACGGCAGGAACGCCAAGCTGTGGTGACGCGGGTTGCAGCCGAGGAACCTCAGCCACGCCGGGTCGCCGTCCGCGGGCCGGCCGACCATCTGCGGAGGCAGACGCATCGAGTCGCGAAGCTTGAATCCGAGTACGTCGCGGTAGAACCGCAGCGAAGCATCGTCGTCATCGGTGGTGAGCACGACGTGGCCGAGGCCCTGCTCGCCCGTCACGAACCTGTGCCCGTACGGGCTCACGATCCGGCGGTGTTCGAGAGCAGCTCCGTGGAACACCTCGAGGGAGTTGCCCGAGGTGTCCTCGAACGCGATCATCTCGACGACGCGACGGTCCTTGAGCTGCTCCGCCGTGCCTTCCTTGAACGGAACACCGGCTGCCGACAACCTGTCACGGATATCCTGCAGCTCAGCGGCATTCGCGGTTTCCCAACCCGAGACGAGCAGACGGTCCGTGTCGTTCGGAACGATGACAAGACGCGCCGGGAAGTCGTCCATACGCAGATACAGCGATTCCGCGTCGACGCCCTTGCCCTCGATCATTCCGAGGATCTTGAGTCCGTATTCGCGCCACGCAGCCATGTCGGTGGCCCCGATGCGCATGTACGCCAGAGATCGAATACCCATCATTTACCTCCGTCGAGCAGGAAGTCGGTTGCGAGCCGGTTGAATTCGTCGAACTTCTCGAGCTGCGCCCAGTGACCGCAACCGCCGAAGACGTGGAGCTGCGCGCGCGGGATCATCTTGAGCGCGACCAGTGCGCCGTCGAGAGGGTTGACCCGATCCTCACGGCCCCAGATCAGCAACACACGCTGACGAAGCTTGTACGCCTCGCGCCAGAGCATGCCGAGCTCGAAGTCACCGCTGGAGAAGGACTTACCCATCGCCTTGGCCGCAGCCAGCGACTCGGGAGTGCTGGCGGCAGCAAAACGTTCGTCGACGAGTTCCGGCGTGATCAGCTTCTGATCGAAGACCATGATCCGCAGGAATGCTTCGAGGTTTTCTCGGGTGGGCTGGTAGCTGAACTTTCCGAGGTTCTTGACGCCCTCGGTGGGGTCCGGCGCAAACAGGTTGACACTCAGACCGCCGGGGCCCATCAGAACGAGGCGACCCGCACGGTCCGGGTAGTCGAGCGCAAAGCGAACAGCAGCGCCACCACCGAGCGAATTGCCCAGCAGATCAACGCGACCGGTGATCTCGAGCGTGTCCAGGAGATCGTTGAGCGCCGACGCACTGTGAACGAAGTACTGCGGATGCTCCGTCGGCTTGTCGGACTGCCCGTAACCGGGCTGATCGACCGCGATGACGTGAAAGCTCTTCGCCAACACCGGAATGTTGCGGGCGAAGTTAGACCACGACGACGCGCCTGGGCCACCGCCGTGCAGCAGCACGATGGTCTTGTCGTTTCCGACGCCCGCCTCGTGGAAGTGCAGTTTCAGATCGGGGCGCACTTGCGCGAACCGTGAAGTGGACTCGTAGGTGAGGGCTTCTTCGGTGGTTGTCACTGAGCCTCCTCTAGACCATCGTGTCGGTGATCGGCAGACCGAATTCGCCGGTTCCGAACATGACGTACGCGCGTTCGGGATCGTTGGCGGCGTGGACGCGACCAGCGTGAGCATCGCGCCAGAAACGCTGAATAGGAGTGCCGTTCTGCAGCGCCGTGGCGCCGGAGTTCTCGAAGAGCTTGTCGATCGAGGCGATCGCGCGGCCCGTGGCGCGCACCTGGTCACGTCGAGCGCGCAGCCGCAGTTCCATCGGAACCTCTTCGCCCGCAAGGATCAACGCGTACTCGTCGGCGACGTTGCCGGAGAGCTGACGCCACGCGGCGTCGATGTCGCTGGACGCTTCGGCGATGCGCACCTTGGCAAACGGATCGTCCTTCGACTTCTCGCCGGCGAACGCAGCGCGCACACGCTTGCCCTGGTGCTCGACGTGCGCTTCGTAGGCGCCGTAAGCCATTCCGACGATCGGTGCCGAGATCGTGGTGGGGTGAATGGTTCCCCACGGCATCTTGTAGACCGGCGCGGTGTTCTTCTCGAGGCCCGGGGCGGTCAATTCGCTCATCGCCCGGAAGCTCAGAACGCGATGCTTGGGAACAAAAACATCCTTGACCACAACGGTATTGGAGCCGGTTCCACGCAGACCGACCACATTCCACACGTCGTCGATCTGGTAGTCCTCGCGAGGAATCAGGTAGCTCACGAAATCGACTGCGCGGCCGTCCTTGAACACCGGACCACCGAGAACGGCCCAGCTGGCATGGTCGCAACCCGAGGACCACGCCCACGCACCGTTGACCTTGTATCCGCCCTCGACTACTTCACCCATACCCATCGGGGCGTAAGAGGACGAGATGCGAACGTCAGTGTCGTTGCCCCACACGTCTTCCTGCGCCTGCTGAGAGAAGAGGGCGAGGTGCCAGTTGTGTACCCCGATGATCGAGGAGACCCACCCTGTGGAACCGCACGCGCTGGCGATCTTCTTGACCGCGGAGTAGAACAGCACCGGATCGGCTTCGTATCCGCCCCACTGCTTCGGCTGCAGCAAGCGGAAGAAGCCTGTTTCCTGAAGAGCCTTGATGGACTCGTCGGGGATACGACGCAGATCCTCGGTCTCCTGTGCGCGCTCGCGCAGTGCCGGCAGTAGTGCGTCGAGCCTCTGCATCACCTCGTGGCTGTCATGGTTACCCACTTCGACGCTCCCGTCTTCCTCGATCGGTTGGTTCACTTACACTTGAGACTAGAACACGTTCTCTTTTCTGTCGAGACGCTGACAAAGGTCCCGTTTGTGGCCGCAATGCTGTAACAAGTGCTCCCAAAATCTGGCGGAACCGGATCGAGTTCTATAACGTGTTCTACTAACAGCTAGAAGGGATGTGAGGTCACAATGGCGCAGATTCGCGAGATCGACGTCGGAACGGTGCAAACTCGTTTCGCCCGCGGTTGGCACTGCCTGGGTCTACTGAAGACCTTCAAGGACGGCAAACCGCACGCGATCGAGGCTTTCGGTACGAAGCTCGTGGTGTTCGCCGACAGCAAGGGCGACATCAAAGTTCTCGACGGATACTGCCGTCACATGGGTGGTGACCTCACACAAGGCGAGGTCAAGGGCGATTCCATCGCCTGCCCCTTCCACGACTGGCGCTGGGGCGGCAACGGCAAGTGCACCGGCATTCCTTATGCTCGCCGCGTGCCTCCGCTCGCACGCACCCGCGCGTGGACGACCCTCGAGCAGAACGGTCAGCTCTTCGTCTGGAACGACCCCGAGGGCAATCCGCCGCCCGAAGAGATCGTGATTCCTCGTATCGAGGGCGCGTACAGCGACGAATGGACCGACTGGACCTGGAACTCCATGGTCATCGAGGGGTCCAACTGCCGCGAGATCATCGACAACGTGGTCGACATGGCGCACTTCTACTACATCCACTACGCCTTCCCGACGTACTTCAAGAACGTCTTCGAAGGTGAGATCGCCACTCAGTACCTCAACACCACGGGCCGTCCCGACATCGGAATGGCCTCCCAGTACGGCGGCGACACGCTGCTTCGCTCCGAAGCTGCGTATTACGGACCGTCGTACATGGTCAATCCCCTGTGGAACAGCTACAGCGGATACGAGGTCGAGAGTGTTCTGATCAACTGCCACTACCCGATCAGCCCGGACTCGTTCGTGCTGCAGTGGGGCGTGACGGTGAAGAAGCCGACGGGTGTCTCCGACGAGATGGCCGACAAGTTGGCCGGCAAGTTCACCGAGGGCATCAGCGAGGGATTCCTGCAGGACGTCGCGATCTGGAAGAACAAGACCAAGATCGAGAATCCCCTTCTCTGCGAAGAAGACGGCCCCGTCTACCAGCTACGACGCTGGTACGAGCAGTTCTACGTGGACAAGGCCGACGTCACCGAGAAGATGACGCAGCGCTTCGAGTTCGAGGTGGACACCACCAAGGCAAACGAAGCCTGGCACGCCGAGGTCGAGGAAAACCTCGCACGCCAGAAGGCCGAGAAGGAAGCTGCAGCAGAAGCGGCAAAGAAGGAAGCAGAGGTCTAGTCGTGAGCGCCTCGATCGGAACCGACGCACGGTGGGCTCGTTGGGCCAAGGCACCGGACTTTGCCGGGCAAACGGAACGACTCGAGGCGATCGCGGCCCAGACGATCGAGGACAAGCACGAATACCTCGACTCGGGTCTGCAGGAAGTCGACTGCAAGGCATGCGGCGCGTGCGTACTGGTTCGCAAGAACACGTACAAACACACCAGCGTTCAGTGGACTTCCGACCCGGCGCTGCGTTGCCACACCTTCAAAGAGGCAATTGCTTCCGGGCAGTCGTCGGCATTGAAAGACGGATGCCCGAAACTGCACGACAGCATCGCCGACGCGGTTAGGGACGGCACCATCACGGTGCGTGATCCCGAGGTCAGCTGACCTGATTGTGTAGAACGAGGGCCGACCCACGGGTCGGCCCTCGTTTTACGTTCCAGCGCCCGCGCGTCCGTCAGGCAGGCGGTCGCACCTTTCGTGCAGCCACCGCGTAGACGTCGCTCGACGTGGTGAGAGAGTTCTTTCCGCTGGCCGCCGGCACTCCCCCGCGTAGATTCACGGCCCAGTTGAGCGCACCCAGCGGTCCACACCCGCTGGCTCCCGGCGCCGCAAACACCGCATCCGAATGTGGGACTGCCGGGAACACTGCACCGGGGAACTCACCGATAGGTTCCGACGGAGGGTTTCCGGTTGTGGTCAGGTGAAGGTTGATCGGATTCGAAACCGAACCGATGTAGCAATCGTCACCGAGCAAGGGATTAGACAGTTTCAATCGAACAGGCATGGTGAGTTCCTGCTCGAGAACCTTCAGATCCGGCACTCCCACCGATTCCACCGTCGCGCTGATCTGAGTCAGTCCCAGCGGAGTATCGATCCCGAGAGCACCTCCCGGTACCGAAATCGGATTGGAATAGACCCCGTTGGACCCGTCCTGCTTGGCGACGAACGTCTCGATGAAACTGTTGTCCGGCTGGGTCGCGTATTTCACTCCGCCCGCAACCTTGAGGCTTCCGTCCGGGATCGGCACCGAAAGTGCGCCCAATTTCATGGTCCCTCCGCGAACTACGACGCTGGCGCACGTCGTCACCTCGAGATCCTCGATCGGGCACGTGCCCCAACCGTCGAAGGTCAACGGATCAACCGCTGCCGCACCGGAGGAACCGAGCGATCCGCTGCCGGAAGACCCTGACGATGATTCGTCGGCAATTGCCACACCTGCACCGGCCATGACAAATGTTGCAACTAGCGCGACTGTCGACATCACTCGAGATTTGTTGCGGCTCTTCATCTTCGAATTCCTCCACCGTTGACGGAAATTCACGAGAGCCACCCCCTGCGGATCGCACCTCGATCTACGCCCGGCACGCTACCGAGAAGTGAGACGCGGATTCACACATAACGACGATATTTCCCACCAAAGAACTACGGCGATCACGCTCGATCGAACTTCCGTCCTAGCCCGGAAACCGTATCGATCCTGTCGGCTCAGTTCGGTTCGACTGTGCCCGAACCGATGACCTGATCGAGGAACGGCCCGAACATCTCCCCCAGGTTCTCGGCGATCTGATCGGGGGTACCGAAAGACAACGTCACGTGACTGATCGCCAGACGCACTATCGTGCTGCCGAACATCTCGGCATGGATGCGGTCGACGTTCGCCCAACTGGTCATGAAGATCTCGGCCAACCTCGCGCTCGCATGTTCGAGCAGCGGAGTCCCGTCAGTGGTGACCAAGCTCAGCAGGTCGTGCTGCGGCCGGGGACCGACAATGCTGACCACCATCGGATCCCGGGCACCGGCGTCGAAGAAGGCACGGAAGGCTGCCGAGACCGCGCCCCGCGGATCCGAATGATGGAGCGTTACTTCGCGTTCCACCTCTTCGAGGAACTCGTCAACGAAACGGATGAGGTATCCGGACGCCAATCCCTGGCGGGACGTGAACTCCTTGTACAACGTCTGCCGGCTCATGCCCGCAGCTTCCGCGATATGCGCCATCGTGATGTCGTTCCACGATTTCTCGGTCAAGAGTTCGCGTGTGGCGTCGAGCGCTGACGCACGGAGGAGTTGACGAGCTGCCTCGTGGTACGGGACACGGGCACGAGCGGTGGACATATCGGGAAGATTTCCATCGCCCGTGCTCGGTGTCAAAACGGTGGACACGCAAGCCACAGAAGTCACGAGTGCACTCAGAGCACCGGTGAGGCGACAAGACCCGCCGCAAGTTCGGTCAGATCCCTGTTTGTATCGGCGAGTACGTCGGCGCTGATGTCCGGGGAGCGTTCGATAAGGGTTCGCACGGCACGAATGTCCTTCGGCCGGCCCACGCTCACAGCACCGACGATATTTCCGTCGCGCATGCAGATCGCAGTGAAGTCATAGGAGTCCAAGTCTCCTCGAACTATTACGGTGTCGTCCGCGCCTGGCCAACCAGCTACTTGAATGTTGCGGCCGAATTGGTTCGACCAACTCCAAGGGACGGATTCGAAGGGTTCTTCCTTCCCGACGATGGTCTTGGCAACTGCAACTGCGTGGTCCTGCGCGGTGTTCCAGTGCTCACCACGGTGCATGCCGCCGAGAAAACCGTTGGGCACGTTGGCCACATCGCCGATCGCGTACACATCAACGACGGAGGTCCGGAGGTATCGGTCTACCGAAATCCCGTTGTCCACCGCAATACCCGCAGCAGCAGCCACATCGGTATCGGGCAAGGATCCGATTGCGACGACGGCCAAGTCCGCTGTCCACTCGCGTCCGTCACGCGCGCGTGCGGTGACACCGTCGGCACCTGTCGTCAGCGTCTCGAGGTCGACTCCCGTCTGCAAGTCGACGCCCGCCAAGGCGTGCAGCGCGGCGATCTTCTCCGCTATCGACGGTGGAAGCAGCCTGGACAGGGGCAACGGTTGCGCTTCGAGAACCTGCACACTGCAACCCAAGTCGCGTGCCGTTGACGCCACCTCCGATCCGATCAAGCCACCGCCGACCACCAAAAGCGAGGATCCTTCGATCAGCTGGGATTGCAAGCGTCGCATGTCTGCGATATCTCGAAGATAGTGAACACGCTCGGAATCTTCGTTCTCCAACCGTCGGGACCGTCCACCCGTGGCAAGAATCAGAACGTCGTAGTCGATGCTGTCACCGTCGGCTAAAAGTACTGTGCGGGAATCTGTGTCGATACTCGTGACAGTTGCGCCGATCCGAAGATCGATACTCTGCTCGGTCCAGAAAGTCGACGGCCGCAACCGAACCCGATCGAACGACGCTTTCCCGGACAGTAGCTCCTTCGACAGCGCCGGGCGGCGGTACGGCTCCTCAGGTTCGCTGCCGATCAGGATGATGCTGCCGCCGAACCCTTCCTTGCGCAGGGCCTGCGCGGCACCGGAACCGGCGATGCCCGTGCCCACGATCACGACGGTGCGTGTGTCGGGCTCGCTGACCGCTGTCATCAGCGGTTCACCTCCACCATATCGATACTCTGCTCGGTCCAGAAAGTCGACGGCCGCAACCGAACCCGATCGAACGACGCTTTCCCGGACAGTAGCTCCTTCGACAGCGCCGGGCGGCGGTACGGCTCCTCAGGTTCGCTGCCGATCAGGATGATGCTGCCGCCGAACCCTTCCTTGCGCAGGGCCTGCGCGGCACCGGAACCGGCGATGCCCGTGCCCACGATCACGACGGTGCGTGTGTCGGGCTCGCTGACCGCTGTCATCAGCGGTTCACCTCCACCATTTCGAAATCGACTTTGGCGGCACCACAATCAGGGCAGGACCAGTCTTCGGGAATCTCGTCCCAGCGAGTACCCGGCTCGATACCGTCGTCGGGCCAGCCGATCGCTTCGTCGTATTCGAACCCGCACTGGAGGCAGCGGAACAATTTGTAAGCAGTGGCAGTCTCGGACATCGGTTTTCCTTTCACCGGTGGGTATTTCGATCAGGATTGCGTGACGAGGGTGAAGTCGACCTTCTCGCGGACGCCGCAGTCGGGGCAGCACCAGTCGTCCGGGATACTCGACCACGGCGTGCCGGGCGGAAAGCCTTCTCGCGCAGCACCTGTCGATTCGGTGTACGTGTAGTCGCAGATCGGGCAGATGTAGGCGTTCATGCGTTCACCCCGTAGGCTGCGAGGATCTTGGCCCGCTTCTTCGGCGCGATGTTGACCTGGGTGATGTCACCTCGGTAGTGCTCGAGAACGCGGTGGTCCATCACCTTGCGCCACAGGGGCGGAACTGTGGCGAGCATGATCATGCTGGCGTAGCCGCTCGGGAGCTGAGGGGCCTCTTCCATACTGCGAAGCGCCTGGTAGCGCCGTGTCGGATTCGCATGATGATCGCTGTGCCGCTGCAAGTGATAAAGGAAGACGTTGGTGCAGATGCGATCACTGTTCCAGCTGTGCGCCGGCGTGCATCGCTCGTACCGTCCGCTTGCGGTTTTCTGACGCAGGAGTCCGTAGTGCTCGAGGTAGTTGATCGCTTCGAGCAGCGAAAACCCGATGAACGCCTGGATCACGAGGTACGGCGCGATGCCGATCCCGAATACTGCAAGCGCGACACCGAACAGAACAACCGACATGAGCCAGGCGTTGAGCACGTCGTTCTTGATGCTCCAGTGCGTGGTGCCCAAACGCTCGAAGCGGGTCTTCTCGAGATGCCACGCCGACTTCAATCCCCCGCCGACGCTGCGCGGCCAGAAACCGTAGAGGGTCTCACCGAAGCGCGAGGTCGCCGGATCTTCCGGAGTCGACACTCGCACATGGTGGCCACGGTTGTGCTCGAGGTAGAAGTGACCGTAAGCACTCTGTGCGAGAACGATTTTGGACAACCAGCGCTCGACGCTCTCCTTCTTGTGCCCGAGTTCATGGGCTGTGTTGATGCCGATTCCGGCCGTCACACCGATCGTCACTGCGAGTCCGATATTGGAGAGAACGCTCAAATCCCAACGCGCCCAGATGTAGCAGGACAGGAAGAAGGCCGTGTACTGCAGCGGCAGATAGGCGTAGGTGCACCACCGGTAGAAGCGGTCGTTCTCGAGTTCGTCGATCACCTCGTCGGGCGGATTCTTCCCGTCCTCACCCGCCAGGATGTCGATGACGGGAATGAGAGCAAACGCGATCAGTGGGCCGGTCCACCAGAAGACATTCCATCCGGTGGCGGTAACAAGCCCCACGGCGATGAAAGTTGCCGATGACGGAATCAGCGCCAGCAGCCACAAGTAGCGTTTCCGGTCTCTCCAAGTTGCGAGCCGACCATCTGGCTCGGTGTACACCAACGCCGCCATCGAATTCTCCAGTTCTCGTTCGGATCAGTGAGTGCGTCCTGCGCGGCAATCCGCGACACGAACAACATCTATGTATAGAGAGTGGACAAATGATGGCGTTTTGTCAACGATTTTTGAGGTAAAAGTTTTACAAACACGCAGATTTGTACATCACTTGGATTTGGCGGCAGATCAGCGTTCAAGGAATCGAGGGCGCAAAAGTGCGCCGAAAGGCGCTCGCGCCTCAGGCGGAACGTAGGCCGCCTCGCCATGCCGGGAATACAGGTGGTCGTCCTCGTATCGCGGAAATACGTGGACGTGGTGGTGCCAGACGTCCTGGTTGCCCGCCGGTTCGTTGTGCTGCCGGGTCGAGACGCCGTCGCAGCCGTAGGCTTCACGAATTGCAACAGCCACGGCCTGAACCAGGTCGAAAACCGAGTGCCCGACGCTCGTGGGCAAAGTGTAGAGATTCTCGAAGTGCTCGATCGGCGACACAAGTACGTGGCCGGGGTTGCCCGGCCACCACTTCGGGGAAATCCGAGCGATTGCGTGGTCGGTTCGAGCAACCAGGTCGGTCGACGAGTTGTGCTCGTCGAACTCGCCCAGCGCGAAGCGACAGAACGGGCACCGGTACCCCGGCGGCTCATGATGCAACTCGCCTGCCTTCACGTCGCGATCTTCCCACGACCTCAACGTCTGCAACCCGTGCGGAAAGCCCCAAAATGCCCGATCTGCGCGAATTTCCCCAAAACAAAAGTTCGCTTACCCATACTGAAATGACCGACTGTCCCCGACGTGAGTGGGTCCTGATGGATACCGACGTATTGGTAGCGGGCGCCGGCCCGATCGGCTTGACCACCGCGATCGAGCTGCGCAGACGCGGTATCTCGTGCCGAATAGTCGACCCGCTCGACGAACCGCGGCAATACGCGAAAGCCGTCGGGATTCAGCCACGCACTCTCGAACTCTTCGAGAACATGGGGGTGCTCCGCCAGGCACTCGACGCCTCGACATTGATGCGCGGTCAGATCATGTACACGAACGGCGTCGAGGTCGGCCGCGTCGACCTCACCCTCCCCGACGACGTTCCTTACTGGTTTCTCTGCCTGCCTCAGTACTCGACGGAGCGCATCCTCACCGAGTTGGGAACAACCGTCGAACGCGGAGTCGGCCTCACTGCATTCGAACAGTCCGACGACGCCGTCACCTGCACCCTCAGCGACGGCAGCACTGTGACAGCCCGGTACCTGGTGGGTTCCGACGGCGCGCACAGCGTGGTCCGCAAAGGGCTGGGCCTGAGCTTCGAGGGCGGCGCGTTTGCCGAGAGCTACATGCTCGGCGACGTCGAAGTCGACTGGTCGATCCCCAGCGGCTACTCCGTCCGCGCCAACCACACCACCGACGACGGAACCACCGACGACCTACTCGTCTGCATCCCACTTCCCGGACACAAGCGGTACCGCATGTCGATGCTCGTTCCGGACGAGTTGATGCCGGGCGAATCGTCGAACAAAGCCGCTGTACAACACGGTTTTTCAACCGGCAAGAAACCGGAACTCCATCACATCCAGGCCGTGCTCGACAGACTGTCCCCAGAACCGACAACCGCCTCGATGCTGCGATGGTCCTCGGTCTTCCGCATCAGCCACCGCATCGTCGACGCTTACGGTCGCGGACGGGTTTTTGTCGCCGGCGACGCCGCGCACATCCATCCCCCGACTGGCGCGCAGGGCATGAACACCGGGATCCAGGACGCCCACAATCTTGCGTGGAAGATAGCGCTCGCCGTCAAAGGCGTTGCAACAGCAGATCTTCTCGAGACCTACGATGCCGAAAGACGGCCGGTCGGTGAAGAAGTCGTCGGGATGACCGTCCGAAATGCTCGAGAAGGAATCGGTTCGGGAGAGTCTTCCATCGACACGGCAATGCGGCGCCAGGCTCAATTGTTGATCGACTACTCGGAGAGTCCGCTGAACACCGGGCGTAATTCTTCGAGTCCACACGTTCAACCGGGCGAGCGTGCACCCGATGCACGCGGAATGCGCCGAGACGGTGTGCAGTATCCAATTCGGTTGTTCGACTTGCTGTCAGGAGTCGACCACACGTTACTGCTGACTTCGGACGGATCCGCGGAGAGCATCAACAGCTTGGAGAAGGTCGCCGACGCCGCAATTCGATCAGCGCACGGCTTGCTGGACGTCTACGCGATAGTGCCACCGGGAACCGTGACCGTCGACTCGCTGGTGCCGATCATCGAGGACAACGCCTCGCAACTGTGCGCCGCGTATGGGGTCGAAGGTACGGCGGCGCTGGTCATTCGCCCCGACGGCTACCTCGGATTCCGTGGTCACCCGGAGAACGTTTCCGATTACTTCACGAAAGTGTTTGCCGTCAATCAGGAATGAGCGAAGCGAACATCAACCGAATCTCGGGCGAGAGCTTCATCAACTCGACGTATCCACCCAACGGCCCGGCATCGAGGTAGGAGAAGTCCATGCCGGCGCCCTCTACCCGACCTTGTTGCACCACCGACATTCCGCGACGTTCGGCCTCGAGCAACGTCGCCTCGTAATCGCCTGGAACCCAAGCCATGTGATGAACTCCGACGCCGTGAGTCTCCAGGAACTCCGTGTACAGGTTGCGTCCGGACACTGGTTGGATCAACTCGAGCTGTTGGCTGCCCGCATATCCGATCGACACGTGAACGACATAGTCCGCGGGCTCACCTCGATACGTTGTGCTCTCGGGACCAAAGGCGATGTCTGGCATACGTAGCCATCGCTCCACTCCCCACTGCCGAGTGAACTCCTGTTCGGCGGCCTCGATCTCCTCGACCACCCAGCAGATCTGGAAGATCGGTCCCGAGACCAACGGGGTCATGCCATTTTTCCGTTGTCCACCGAGTAGACGGCCCCGTGTATCGCCGCGGCGTCGTCGGAGGCAACGAAAGCCACCATCTTCGCAACGTCCTCGGCTTCCATCAAGCCACGTGGCGAGGCAACCTTCATGACGAGGTCGAAGTCGACTCCGTCGGGGAAGGTGAATCCGGTAACTTGAGGAGTCATCATGCCGCCGGGGCAGATTGCGTTGACACGCAGAGACTTTCCGGTGAACTCCATCGCCATCGCTCGGGTCAGTCCGATGAGTCCGTGCTTGGCAGCACAGTATCCAGCCGAGTACGCCTGCCCTTCCAGCCCCGCGATCGAGGAGACGTTGACGATGTTGCCGCCCCGTTCCAGCAAGTGCGGCAGTGCTGCTCGGGAAAGGAAGAACGGTCCGTTCAGATTGACCGCAAGGTCATGTGCCCATTCGGAATCCGCAATATCCGCCGTATGACGAAGCGAGTGCGATCCCGCCACGTTGACGAGGATGTCGATACCACCGAGTTCGTCGACACACGCTTGCACGGCCGCATCACACTGAGCGGAATCCGAGACGTCCGTCGCCGCGAAACGACGCTCTCCATCCGCGCCGACCACCTCGACCATCGACTGTCGCAGCTTTTCCTTTTCGCGGGCGATACCGAAAACCTCCGCGCCCCTGCGGTGGAGAATCTCGGTGACGGCGCGCCCCAACCCTGAGGACGCGCCGGTCACCAAGGCCACTTTTCCGGCCAGTACGTCTGCCATGGGCTAGGAAGCCGCTGCTTCGCGCTGGAGTTCCAGCGCAATGTCGATCAACTGATCTTCCTGTCCGCCGACCAACTTGCGCTTACCTGCGCGCACCAACAGTTCCGCGGACGACACTCCGTACCGCTCGGCCTGACGCTCGGCATGCTTGAGGAAGCTCGAGTACACGCCGGCGTAGCCCATCATCAGTGCCTGACGATCGAGCAGGCACTCCTGCGGCATTGCCGGGCGCACAACGTCTTCGGCTGCATCGGCGATCGCGAAGAAGTCGATACCGGTCTTGACTCCGATCTTGTCGCAGACACCGACAAACGCCTCGACCGGGGCGTTGCCGGCGCCGGCACCGAACCGACGGGTACTACCGTCGATCTGCTTGGCTCCCGCACGAACTGCCGCAATGGAATTGGCGACGCCCAGGCCCAGGTTCTCATGTCCGTGGAAGCCGACCTGAGCGTCGTTGCCGAGTTCCTGAACCAGCGCCTCGACGCGATCGGATACCTGCTCGAGCACAAGTGCGCCGGCGGAGTCGACCACGTACACACACTGGCAACCCGCGTCGGCCATGATGCGAGCCTGCTTGGCCAGCTTCTCCGGCGGAATCGAGTGAGCCATCATGAGGAATCCGACTGTTTCGAGTCCACGCTCACGCGCGAGGCCGAAGTGCTGGATGGATACGTCTGCCTCGGTGCAGTGAGTTGCGATGCGGCAGATGGACGCACCGTTGTCCTGTGCGATGACGATGTCGTCCTTGATGCCCAGTCCGGGCAGCATCAGGAAGGCGATCTTCGCGTTGGTCGCCGTCTCGACTGCAGCTTTGATCAGTTCCTGCTCGGGAGTCTTCGAGAAGCCGTAATTGAAGGAGGACCCGCCGAGGCCGTCGCCGTGAGTGACCTCGATGACCGGCACTCCGGCTCCGTCGAGGGCACCGACGATGGCTCGTACTTCGTCAACGGTGAACTGATGACGCTTGTGGTGGGAGCCGTCGCGCAGCGACGTGTCGGTGACGCGGATGTCCCAGCTCGAATCGAAATGAATCATGTCGCTCATGCCTTCACACTCAGAAGCTTCTGGGCGATTTCCTCGCCCACCTTGGTGGCTGCTGCCGTCATGATGTCGAGGTTGCCCGCGTACGGCGGCAGGAAATCGCCTGCGCCTTCGACCTCGACGAACGTGGTGACCGTTGCATAGCCACCGGAAACGACGCTCGGTTCGTCGAACTGCGGTTCGTTGAGCAACCGGTAGCCGGGCACGTACTGCTGGATGTCCTTGACGACGCGGTGAATGGAGTCGGTGATCGCGGCCTGATCGGCGTCTTCGGGGATAGCGCAGAAGATTGTGTCGCGCATGATCATCGGGGGGTCCGCGGGGTTGAGGATGATGATCGCCTTGCCGCGCTGTGCGCCGCCGATGGTCTCGATACCGCGGCTGGTGGTCTTGGTGAACTCATCGATGTTCGCGCGAGTTCCCGGGCCGGCGGACAATGATGCAACGGAGGCGACGATCTCGGCGTACGCCACGTCGACGACACGCGACACCGCGTAGACGATCGGAATGGTTGCCTGCCCACCGCAAGTGATCATGTTGACGTTGGGCGCGTCCAGGTGCTCACGCAGGTTCGCGGGCGGAACCACAGCCGGGCCGACCGCGGCCGGAGTCAGGTCGACGGCACGGATACCGGCGGCCTCGTAGCGTGGTGCTGCCTCGCGGTGCACGTATGCCGACGTCGCCTCGAAGACCAGGTCCGGTTTCTCCGCCTGGCTGAGCAACCAGTCGACGCCCTCGGCGGAGGTCTCGAGTCCCATCTTGCGGGCGCGCGCCAATCCTTCACTCTCGGGATCGATTCCGATCATCCATCGCGGTTCGAGCCACTCGGAACGCTGCAGTTTGTACAACAGATCGGTACTGATGTTTCCCGATCCGACGATCGCCACACTTGCCTTGGTCATGACTACTCCTACGTGAACTGAAGAGAGACGGAACCGAGGCCGCTGAACTCGGCTCGGAAGTTGTCGCCTGGATGAGCGTCGATCGCTCGCGTGCACGAACCCGGCAGAACGATGTCGCCGGCCTTGAGCCGAACTCCGAACGTGTCGACCTTCTGCGCCAACCACGCGACAGCGGTGACCGGGTTACCGAGAACCGCATCGCTGCGCCCCTCCGCAATCCGCTCCCCGTTGCAGGTCAGCACCGCGTCGATGGCCTTGATGTCGATGTCCGACGGGCGAACTCGTTCCTTGCCGAGGATGAACCCGGCGGAGGACGCGTTGTCCGCGATGGTGTCCGAGAGGCCGATCTTCCAGTCCTTGATCCGGCTGTCGATCAACTCGATGGACGGCGCATAGGCGACAGTAGCGTCGATGACGTCTTGTTCGGTGCACCCGGCGCCCGGCAGATCTGCTCCCAGAATGAAGGCGACCTCCACCTCGACGCGCGGGAAGCAGAAGCGCGACGTGTCGACCGGACGGTTCTCGAACTCTTCCATCTCGGCGAGCAGGTGACCGTAATCTGGCTCGTCTACGCCCATCATCTGCTGCATCGCCAGTGACGAGAGTCCGACCTTGTGTCCGACCACCTTTGCGCCACCGGCAACACGACGCCGGATGTTGATGAGCTGGATCTCGTAGGCGTCGACGACGTCGATGTCCGGATACGTGGCGATCAGCGGGCTGATCGGAGCGCGATCCCGTTCCGCCGAATCAAGATGGTCGGCAAGTTCGCCGCGGATCTGCGTCGAGAGCATCGTTCAGGCCTTTCCGACTGTGGAGAATGCGGCTGCGTGCTGACCGGCTCGTCGTCCGGAGAATACGCAGTCGGCGAGCGACAAGCCGCTCACATACGAGTTGGAACAGATACCGACCGCGGTACGGCCGGCGGCGTACAGACCAGGGATACCCTCCCCGGCCTCGTTTTTCACCATGCCGGACGATTCGTCGACCACCAATCCACCGAGCGTGAGCATCGGGCACGGATTCATCATGTTGGGCTTGATCGAGACGTCGTACATCGTGAACGGCGCAGACAGTATCGGCCTGACGAAGTCCGACGGTTTACCCATCGGATCAGGTTGTCCGGCAGCGGCAGCGGAGTTGTGCGCGTCGACGGTGGCTTGAAGGCCGGCGACGTCTATCCCCGCTTTGCGGGCGACCTCGGCAATGGTGTTGCCACGCACTGCAGTACGCATCATTCCGGTGGTCTGCACCCGCTGGAACCACATCGACTGGTCACCTATCTGCGATTTCGCTTCGCGAACGAGTTCGGAATCTGCCAGCAGCCAACCGATTCCGCTGCTCTTCTCCGCCATCGCCTGACCGAGAGCGGCACCGTAACGGGACTCGTCGACGATTCGCGCACCGGATTCACCCACCAAAATGGAACCGAGAAAAGCACTCGGCGGGACGATGAATCGCCAGGCGGACACATTGCCGAGCTTGTCGGTGGCTCCCCCGGCTTCGACACCGAGGTTGATGCCTTTGCCATCGTCCCCGGAGGTGCCGAGCGGGATACCGCCCTTGTAGGCGGGAGCATGGGTACGCATCATCTCGCGATTGGACACGAAGCCGCCGGCGCTGAGGATCACGCCGCCGCGTGCCTGGATACGAATCCGCTTGGCGTGCTTCTTCTCGATCTTCGCGATCAGTGCGTCGAGAATCGTGCGCAACTGCGGTGCGTAGACGCCGGGCTTGGAGGACAAGGACCCGAGCGTCGCGTGACGGCGACGAACTCCGGCGGGTGCGTCACGCAGCGTCAGTGCTTCGACGCCGATCACCCGGCCGTCCTCGATGATCAGCCGGTCCGCTCGCGTCTGGCCGAGCAACTGGACGCCCTTCGCCTCCGCGGACTTCGCGAGCGGGCCGTACAGCATCTTTCCCGACGTGCCACGCCCCTTGGCGCGATGACCACGCGGAGCAGGTTTTGCGATGTCACGGAACCCGCCGGCCGATTCGCTACCCGAGAAGTAGAGGTAGTGCTTGTTGCTCGGGTACGACGTCTTGTACGGACAGAGTGAGGCCTCGAACGGCACGCCGTGACTGCGCAGCCAGTCGATCGACGCCGGGCTCTCGTCGACGAACCGGCGCAGAGTCTGCGGCGTCACCGCGTCACCGACCTCGCGGTTCAGGTAGGCGAGCATGGCTTCGGGACTGTCCTCGACACCGGCTTCCTTTTGAATCACGGTGCCGCCGCCGGCGTAGTAGATTCCTCCGGAAATCGTGCTGGCACCACCACCGAGTGCTCGGTCGATTGCCAAAACCGACGAACCGGCCGCTACAGCTTCGAGCGCCGCACTGGCGCCCGCCACACCGAACCCGACCACAAGGACGTCAACCGAAGTATCCCAGGTCACACCGCACCATCCTCAATCTCACTGCAACGTGTTTCGTTATCAATGACAACGTCCGGAAATACTTCCTGGCAGAAAGCATGGACTGACACCCCCATCATTCTATAACGTGTTCTACATGAGCAAGCAGGAATACGACATCGTCGTCGTCGGCAGTGGTGCCGCAGGTATGACAGCGGCCTTGACCGCAGCCCACCAGGGCTTGAGTGTGGTCATCGTGGAGAAAGCCGCCCACTACGGCGGATCGACCGCCCGTTCCGGTGGTGGGGTCTGGATCCCCAACAACGAGGCACTTCAAGCGGACGGTGTCACCGATACACCGGAGGCCGCACGTTCCTACCTGCACAGCATCATCGGCGACGTTGTCGCTCCCGAACGCATCGACACCTATCTCGAGCGCGGTCCCGAGATGCTCTCGTTCGTGTTGAAGAACAGCCCGCTCGAGCTGCAGTGGGTTCCCGGCTACTCCGACTACTACCCGGAAGCACCCGGCGGACGCCTCGGTGGCCGCAGTGTCGAGCCCACCCCGTTCGACGGCAACAAGTTGGGCGCCGACCGCAAGAACCTCGAGCCCGACTACGTCAAGGCCCCCAAGAACTTCGTCATCACCCAGGCCGACTACAAGTGGCTCAACCTGCTGATGCGCAATCCTCGCGGACCCCTGCGCGCCATGAAGGTCGGCATGCGATTCCTCGCAGCGAAGGCCACCAAGAAGGATCTGCTGGTTCGCGGCCAGGCACTGGTCGCCGGTATTCGACTCGGACTTCAGTCCGCCGGAGTACCCATCCTGCTGAACACCCCGCTGACCTCCCTGTACACCGAAGACGGCGCAGTTCGCGGCGTCAACGTCATCGTCGACGGCGAGGAGCAGGTCATCCGCGCTCGCCACGGAGTCGTGTTGGGATCCGGCGGATTCGAGCACAACAAGGAAATGCGTGAGAAGTACCAGCGCGCACCTATCGGCACCGAATGGACCGTCGGCGCGAAGGCAAACACCGGCGACGGTATCCGCGCAGGCCAAGAAGTGGGCGCTGCAGTCGATTTCATGGACGACGCCTGGTGGGGCCCGTCCATTCCGCTGACCGGCGGACCGTGGTTCGCTCTCTCCGAGCGCACCCTCCCGGGCTGCATGATGGTCAACATGTCGGGCAAGCGCTTCGGCAACGAGGCGGCTCCGTACGTCGAGGCGACCCATGCGATGTACGGCGGTGAGTACGGTCAGGGCGAGGGCCCCGGCGAGAACATCCCGACGTGGATGATTCTCGATCAGCGCTACCGCAACCGTTACACGTTTGCCGGTATCACTCCCCGCTCCCCCTTCCCCGGCCGCTGGCTCAAGGCCGGCATCGTGGTCAAGGCGGGAACCATCGCCGAATTGGCCGAGAAGACAGGGCTTCCCGTCGCATCGCTGACCGAAACCGTCGACCGGTTCAACGGCTTCGCACGCAACGGCAAGGACGAGGACTTCGGACGCGGTGACAGTGGTTACGACGCGTACTACGGCGATCCCCGACTGAAGAACCCCAGCCTCGCCGAAATCAGCAAGGCTCCGTTCTACGCCATCAAGATGGTTCCGGGTGACCTCGGCACCAAGGGCGGAATCTGCACCGACGTCAACGGCCGAGCATTACGCGAAGACGGAAGCGTCATCGACGGCCTCTACGCGGCTGGCAACGCGAGCGCTCCGGTCATGGGCCACACCTACGCCGGACCAGGCGCGACCATCGGTCCCGCAATGACTTTCGGCTACCTGGCCGTACTCGACATCGTCGAGCGTGCGAAGAAGGCCGAGACAACCGAAGCACCTGCAGCTGAAAAGACGGCGGTCGACCATGCCAATTGATCCGAAGATCGCACTCGGCGCCGAGCTTGCGCCACAAGAGTTCTCGTGGACCCCGTCGGACGTGCAGCACTACCACTTGGCACTGGGGGCAGGCGCTCGTCCGCTTGATCCGAACGAGCTTCGGTACCTCGACGACGAAAAGCCTCAGGTACTACCCACCTTTGCCACCGTCGCCGCCAACTTCCACGCCACCGAAGCACCGAAGGTGTCGTTCCCCGGCGTCGAAATCGATCTGGCGAAGGTGGTGCACGGAAGCCAGGAAGTGACTGTCCATCAGCCGATCCCGGCAAGTGGAAGTGGCCGCACCACAACTCGAATCGCCGAGATCTGGGACAAGGGCAAGGCCGCGGTGATCGTGCAGGAATCCGTCACGGTTGACGCCGAGGGCAACCCGCTGTGGACAGCTCGCTCGTCCATTTTCGCCCGCGGCGAGGGTGGTTTCGAGGGTGAACGTGGTCCGTCGGAGTCGATTACGCTTCCGGATCGCGAAGCAGATGAGACAGTGGTGACGCCTGTGCTTCCACAGCAGGCTTTGCTGTACCGGATGTGTGGTGATCGGAATCCGTTGCACTCGGATCCGCAATTCGCCTCCGCGGCAGGCTTTCCAGCGCCTATCCTGCATGGACTGTGTACTTACGGAATGGTCTGCAAGACCGCAGTGGATACCATGCTCGACGGCGACAGCAGTCGGGTAGCCGGATTTCGGGCCCGCTTTGCCGGGGTCGTATTTCCCGGCGAGAACTTGAGTATCCAGATCTGGAAAGACAATGGGCGACTCCTGATCTCAGCTTCCGTACTGGAGCGCGAAGCTCCTGCCCTGGCTGACGTAGTTCTCACTCTTGTCTGATACCAACCTGTCTGATACCCACCTGTTAGAACTCACCGTAGTTCTCGAACCCGATGGAGTAGCCCGAAGATGACGGCACAAGACGAAAAGTTCCGACTGTCCCGACGAGGTTTCATGGCCGCTGGAGCCGGCGCCGTGGCAGCGACCGCATTCGCCGGCTGGACGCCGGCCTATGCCGTCCCCGCCGGCTCCTCCGGCTCCGCGGGTGGTCCTGTCTCCACCCTCACGCCGCCGCCTGCCTTCCCCGAAGGCATCGCGCTGTACCAGCAGGCATATCAGAACTGGTCCAAAGAGATCATGCTCGACGCGATCTGGACCTGTTCGCCCAAGACGCCCGAAGACGTAGTCCGCCTCGCGAACTGGGGCCATGCCAACGGCTACACCATTCGTCCCCGCGGTGCCATGCACGGCTGGACGCCGCTGACCATCGTCAACGGTGCGCCGGTCGACAAGGTCATCCTCGCCGACACCACGGTCCACCTCACCGGCGTCTCCGTCAACGCCGGTGGCAGCCCAGCCACCGTCACCGCAGGACCCGGCGCGACCCTCGACGCCATCACCACCGCACTGCAGGCACAGGGCCTCGGGTTCGCGAACCTGCCGGCGCCGGGTGTGTTGACCATTGCCGGCTGCCTCGCCGTCGACGCTCACGGCGCAGCTCTTCCCGCCGAAGGCGAAGCACACGTTCCCGGACAGACTTTCGGCTCACTCTCCAACCTCGTCACGTCCCTGACCGCAGTGGTCTGGAACGGCAGCGAGTACGCACTGAAGACGTATGCACGTAGCGACGCGGCGATCAAGCCGCTGCTGACTCACCTCGGACGCACCTTCCTCACCTCCGTCACCTTGCAGGCCGCCCCCAACTACCGCATGCGCTGCGTCAGCCACACCGACATCGGTTGGCAGGAACTCTTCGGCGCCCGCGGAGCGTCCGGACGCACCTTCGAGAAGTTCGTCCGCGAAAACGGTCGCGCAGAAGCAATCTGGTACCCCTTCACCGAACGCCCGTGGATGAAGGTGTGGTCACTTGCACCCACCAAGCCGCCGTTCTCGCGTGAGGTGACCGGACCGTACAACTACATCTTCTCCGACAACCTCCCGGAGCCGGTCACCGACATGATCGGCCAGATCAACTCCGGAAACCCGGGCATCGCACCGGCATTCGGGCAGATCATGTACGCCACCACCGTTGCCGGACTCGCCGCGACGTTCTCCAACGACCTGTGGGGATGGTCCAAGGACGTCCAGTTCTACATCCGGGCCACCACCCTGCGCCTGACCGAGGGCGGCGGAGCCGTCATCACCTCGCGCGCCAACATCGGCCAGGTCATCCACGACTTCACCCAGTGGTTCAACGGCCGCATGGAGTACTACCGCTCTATCGGACAGTTCCCCCTCAACGGCCCCGTCGAAATCCGTTGCTGCGGCCTCGATCAACCGTCGGATGTCGAGGTCGACTCGGCAGGCGCCCCCACCATCTCGGCCATGCGCCCGCGCCCCGACCATCCGGAATGGGACACCGCCATCTGGCTCAACGTCCTCGGCGTCCCCGGAACCCCCGGCATGTTCGCGTTCTACCGCGAAATGGAACAGTGGATGCGTAATCACTACAACAACAACGACGCCACCTTCCGCCCCGAGTGGTCCAAGGGCTGGGCGTTCGGCCCCGACAAGCCGTACACCGACACCCCGATCATCACCCAGGGCCTCCCCCAGACCTACCGCGACGGCGTCCCATCGAGCGACAACTGGGACACCGCCAACGCCGCATTCAACGCGTTGGATCCGCACAAGGTCTTCAGCAACACCTTCCTGGACCAGTTGCTGCCTTGAGGTTCAAGTACTGAGCGCACACTCTGACAACTCGACGGTCGTCGCCACTCCCTTTACTTTCGGGAGTGCGGCGGCCGTCGTGCGTTGCAGTGAGCGGGATGAAGGAGTCCCCCCGCATCCCGACGAGGCAGCTGCCTCAATCGCGATCAGGATGGATCGCCTCGTGCATACTTTCCACTGCCCTGGCGTGAGTTGAGAGCTCGGACCGAGCCGACCGAATCGTGGCGCTGTCGCTGCGTGCCCCCGGCTCGGACGACGACGAGTCCTCTCCGGGGTTCGGCGCGCCACCAGCTGGATGCTCGGAGGAGCCGGTGCGCTCTTCCCTCTCCGCGCGGGCGCGCAACAACGACTCGGACTTCGGGGTATTTCGCATCGGAGCATTGTCCCAGATCCATCTCCTATGACTCACATTGAGCGCTCTCACCCCCGGCGACCAGGCCGTTCCTGAATATCAACACCTAGTATGTTCGCAACAAAATATCTACAGCGGTCAGGGTAGACATTCTCGCGAGGCTGTTGTATCTTTTTTCTCGTAGCAAGGAACGAGTCAAGAGATGCGGGAGAGATGAACTACCCGCAAGCAGTACCGCAGGGCAGGGACGTGCCGGGGCCGAATTCGTGTGTGAGTGTGTAGTCGGACCCGGCACCCCCCTTCAAAGCGGCTACCGGATGTCTTGTGCGAGTCCGGAAGTTCGAAAGAATGCAGTTATGTAAGTAAGTTCAACCCCATCCGGCCCCCGGCGCTCCTCGCGCCGGGGGCCCCGTCCGTTCAGCGAAAGAAGCGAGCCATTCCGGCAGATACACCACCGGGGGACCCCTCCGGCAGATTCGACGACGAGAACTATCCTGCGTACAGCATGGGACATGCGGCCGAGATCCTCGGTGTCAGGCAAGCTTTCCTTCGTAGCCTCGATGCCGCGAAACTGCTTACCCCACAACGCTCTGAGGGCGGACATCGCCGCTACTCCCGCTACCAGCTGCGCATCGCAGCCCGCGCGCACGAACTCGTAGCCAACGGCACGGCGCTCGACGCGGCTTGCCGCATCATCATCCTCGAAGACCAACTCACCGAAGCCCGTCGCATCAACGCCGAGCTTCAGCAAGCGCAGGACCTGCGAGAGGAACCGGACGCGGCACCCGAATGAGGACTGCACTGGAACAGCAGTTGCGCCTATACGGTCGATCTGACCCCTCCTCCTTCCAACTGCGGTAAATTCGGCCAATTGGGACATTGCTCGGCGTCGGTTGCTCGATTTCCACATCGAAGGGATCGCAGGCATGACTTCCTCCCACCACCGCGCTCGGGTGCGGCTGTCTGCTCTGTCGATCGCCTTGACCGTTGCCATTGCAACCGCTGCGTGCAGTTCCGACGATGACTCCGCAACAAACACGGGCAGCGCCTCTCCCAGCACCTCGAGCAGTCGGGAATCCACCGAGATCACGGACATCGTCCGCCGCCAAGTGGCCGACTTGGGCCTCAGTGCCGCTGTGTTCGGGGTGTGGCGAGGCGACGACGAAGTTGCTCTCGGCGCCGTCGGAGAGTCCCCTGTCGGAGTTCCGGCGACAACCGACATGCAGTTGCGCGTCGGCCAACCGATGGAACCGATGCTCTCGACAGTCCTGCTGCAACTCGACGAAGAGGGAACGCTTCCCCTCGATCAACCGATCGCGAAGTGGGAACCGAACTTTCCACGCGCAGACACCATCACTCCGCGAATGCTGGCCAACAGCACGTCGGGCATCTCCGACTACGTGACCGATCCACAGTTCCTCAAACTCTTCACGGACAACCCGATGAAGGGCTGGACTTCTCGAGAGATCCTGGATCTTGCCAACTCCCGCCCGCCGTTGTTCGAACCCGGCACCAGTTGGGCGTACGCGCACAGCGACCTGACGCTGCTCGGCGACGTCATGGAGAAGGCGACCGGAAAACCGCTGGGCGAACTACTTCAGCAGCGCGTCTTCGATCCACTCGGGATGGATCACAGCAGCGTTGTACTCACGTCGCAGATGGACGAACCGATCCTGCACGGTTACACCAATGAACGTGGAGTATTCGAAGACTCCACTTTCTGGAATCCGACGGCGTTCCTGCACAGCGGAAACATGAACGCGCCTGTCGCCGACGTCGGAAAGTGGGTGCGCGCGCTGGGAACGGGAGAGTTACTCTCCGACAAGGCTTTCGAGCAGCAGATGGCGCCGACGACTGCGGGCTTGGGAAGTATGACGGCGGACAAGTTCTTTTCCTTCGGGACCGGGCACCTCGACGGCTGGCTGGTGATGAACCCGTCGTACGGCGGTTACAACGGTCTCGCGCTCTACTATCCCGACTCGAAGACGACGATCGTCGTCTACGCCACACTCGGGCCGACAACCAACGCGGACCTCAACAACGCCGTGTCGATGGGGAAGGAGATCGGAACCCTCCTCGAGCCGGATCACCCGCCGCAGGTACCGACGCCGTGACGCCCCACACACGCTGGTAGTAAACAGCGCCGGTCGGCAACTTCCTGTTTACGCACGGATTACCTCCAGGACTTATCGCCCCATCACCATTCTCTTCAGTACCGAACGAAACGCGTCGGACCGCGGGTTGTCTCGCCAGTGAACGAGAACGTAGATAGATGGGGACAGGCCCGATGAGGAAATACGCGATGTCAGTGGCATGCACGGTTGCAGTCACAGCGGGGGTGACTCTTGTGATGTCGGTACCTGCCGGAGCGGACCCGAATGACGGTGGGTCGTGCCCGGCCGGTGCGGTATTCGCGGTCGGCGGAACGTGGGATCCGACGGGACAAACGACGCAACCCGTCACCGACCGCTACGTCGCCCAGGGTTACGCCTCCAAGCCGGTGACCTACCCCGCCAGCTTCTGGCCGCTCGGCGAACAGACGTACGACCAGAGCGTTGCCGCCGGCGCCCAGACGCTTCGCACCGAAGTCAACGCTTTCCACGCTCAGTGCCCGGGCAGCGAGATCGTCGTCACCGGATACTCACAGGGAGCACGGATTGCCGGCGACGTTCTCGGGGACATCGCACGTGACGGATCCATTCCCCAATCGCAAGTCGAAGGCGTCCTCTACGCCGACCCTCGCAACTCGGCCGGGGGCATCGAAACCGTAGTGCCCAATGTCGTTCCGGGAGCGACGATGTCCGGAGCACGCGGCGGATTCGGAGACATCGCAGTGCAGGAAGTCTGCATCGAGGGTGACGGCATCTGCAACATGCCCAAGCCGCGTGATGCGCCCGAGGTGTTCGTGGATTCGGTCTTCGGCTACTTCACGAAGCACAACACCTACACGCCGATGATGTCCGAGCCCGCTCCGCCTGCTCCCCCGGCGCTGCCGCAGACACCGTCGGTGCCACTGCAACCGGCTGACGTCGCCACTGCGATCGTGACACGGGTCGTCGAGAACATCACTCCGTATCTGAGCGCTGCACTCGCCACCGTGCTGACGAAGTAACGCGACACCGCTTGTTCGGCTGACTGAAAGTCGACCGATTCGTACAAGTCGAGGACCACCCGCGCCGTGCACCATCGAATACATGCTCACCTTCATCGTCAGATACGGGTACGTCCCGTTCATGCTCTTGGGAATCAACGGAGCCGCAATCGCGCTGGCGGCATCCGGCGCGCCGAAATGGTCACTGGTGGCATTGATTCTCTTCGCAGTGGCCTGCTCTTTCGCGGCCGAACGGGCGCTTCCCTACGAATCTTCGTGGAATGCCCCGGGACCGGACAGGTTTCGCGACGCTGTCCATGCGTTTGTCAACGAATCCCTCATCTTGGTCAGCGTCGCGGTAATCCCGTTGATGGCCGCGGTGATTCCGTTCGACGGGCTGTGGCCGAGCGGTCTTCCGTTTGTCCTTCAGGTCGTCTTCGCAGTGTTGGTTGCCGATTTCGGCATCACCGTGGTGCATTTGATCAGCCACAAGGTTGGATGGTTGTGGCGTTTCCACGCGGTTCATCACAGCCTCGAACGGTTCTACGGTATGAACGGACTGATGAAGCACCCCGTGCATCAGACTTTCGAAACCGCCGGTGGCGTCCTGCCACTGATCCTCCTCGGGATGCCCGTTCCAGTTGCCTCGGCGCTCGCGGTTTGTGTCGCTGTCCAACTCCTGCTTCAGCATTCGAATGCCGACTACCGCATCGGCCCCCTGCGCCCGATACTCGCCCTCAACGCCGGCCACCGATTCCATCACCTGAAGTGGGCGGGAATCGGTGACGTCAATTTCGGTTTGTTCACTCTGATCTGGGATCACCTGTTCCGCACTTATTCTTTCGATCCGGAAAAGCGCTTCAGCAGTGACGATCTCGGAATGGCGGCCAAGCCCGACTACCCGGACGACTACCTCGGCCAGTTGGCCGAACCGTTCCGGAGACAGAACTGACGGACGAGGGGCGGAGATTCAGCCCGCGAGTACCCGTCGCATGACGGGCTTGGCTGCAAACGCACTGGCCAACACCAACGCGATCCCCACAGCCAGGGTGACGCCCAACTGAACCAGCGCCATCGGAGTGGTCAATACGGCTGCCCCTGCCAGTGGGAAGAGGAACAGCAGTGCAGCGCCGGCACCGGCCAGTGCCATCACCACCACGGGAGTGCGAACGTGCCGCATGCGGGCGCTGTCCATCACCTCGACAGGTGTACCGGCCAGAGTCAGACTCCGATACAGCTCACGGTTGTCGAGGATCCCGGATACCTGGGTGAGCGCAGACGAGATTGCCGCCAACGTGAATGTTGCTCCGAGAGTGAACAACACGCCGGTTCTCATGTCCGCGAACAGGAACTCCTGCCCTGGCTGCAAATCCTGCCCTTCCCCGTTGCCTATCGCGGCGAGGAGAGATGTGCCTGCGGCAACAAAGCTGGCCATCGTCACACCGCTGACCGTGCGCCACACAGCCTTCGGATTGTCCAAGACCCGACGCGCCGCAATCAGCGAAGCACCGTCTTTGGCGCATTTGAGCATGATCCGTCCAAGCAGCGAAATGACGAACGGACCGACCAACGCAACAACGCCGAAGCAGAGACCAAGGCCCACCAGGATTGCCGCGATGCTTGCCGCGGAGCCCCCGAATGCACTCCATCCCACAAGAACCCCCACCCCAGCCACCGCGAAGATCATCTTCGGTGCGGCGCTGGGATTGCCCGCCGTGACGCCCAACGGGCTCACGAACACCTGGCGCATCCCGAGCATCGACGTCAAAGCAGCCAGGATGGTCATTCCGAATACGATGCCCACCAGCGGAAGTGCGCCTACCCAAAGCTCACTCCACTCGAATGTCCGACCTTGAAATCTCAAGAGAGCTACGAGCGGCAACGCGAGGAGGTATCCCACCACACCGATCAACGCACCGGCCAAGCCCTGGATACCCGATTCCGCAGCGCACAGCGCAACGATCTGGCGAGGGGTGGATCCGATGAGTCGCAGCGAGGCAAGTCGTTCGTCGCGACGGCGCGCGCCCAAGCGGGCCGCCGCCAGGCCGAGAGTGACGGCTGGAACGATCATCAACACCGAAGCAACCCCTGCGAGTGCTAGGTACGCCTCGGCTTCGGGTTCGCTCGATCTGCCCGCAAATGCACCGTAGCCGCCGAGCACCGTCAGCAACAACGTCGTCGAGGCGGCAAAGGCCGTTACGGGAAGCGCGAAGGTACTCAAGGCCTTTCGGCCTTCACCTCGCACCGTCATCAATGCAACGCGCGCTGTGGCCTTCATGCCGCCACCTGTGTCCCGACGAGCGAACCGGCCTGCATCATCATCGTGCGATCACACCACCGAGCGACTTCGGCATCGTGAGTGACGACGACCAACGCAGAACCGATCTGTTGAGCCGAATCACGCAACACCCTCATCACTTCCCAACTCGTCTGCGCGTCGAGGGCACCGGTCGGCTCGTCTGCGAAGAGAACGGCGGGTTTGGTCACCAACGCTCGCGCAATCGCCACACGTTGCGACTGCCCACCCGACATCTGACCCGGGCGACGGTCCTGCAGCCCGTCCAGTCCCAATGGCGCAAAGAAGCCGTGCGCCGTCCGCTTGGCTTCGGCGATGGACAACCCGTTGAGCACCAAGGGCAAAGCGACGTTCTCGATCGCCGGAAGCTCCGGCAACAGTTGGCCCGATTGAAAAACGAATCCGTACGACTCGCGTCGGAGGCGGCTGCGGTCGTTCTCACCGAGGTTCTCGATATGCCTGCCGCTCAGCAGGATTGCTCCCGAGTCGGGCTTGACGATTCCTGACATGCAATGCAGCAGAGTCGACTTGCCCGACCCTGAAGGACCCATGATGGCCGTAGCAGTACCGGCGCGCACTTCCAGCGATACACCTCGGAGCACTGGAACGTCGCCGTACGACTTGCCCAGCGCGTGGACCGACAGGACTGCGGGTGCTTGTGCGTTGTTCATGATTCCACCTTCTCGTGAACCCCCTCGCCAGCACATCGGCCCAGCGCACGATCTTCGAACCGAGTGCGGTCCTACCGGAGGATGACCGGACCCCGAGCTCTGTCAGGGTCGTCACTATGATTTCCGACATGACCTGGTCCGGCGCCGTCCACATGGAGCCCGGAATTCTCATGTTCACCGGCGCAGTGGGATCCGCGCACATGCATTCGCATGCCGCTGTTCAGATCATGATCGTCGACGACGGGGACGTCACGGTCACGGACGGGGACGGCCACAGTGAAGTCGTGCGGTCCGTGGTCATTCCATCCGGGGCGGTCCACGCGTTATCCGCCTCCGAGGGTGCGCGGGGACGAGCGATCTACGTGGACTCCACCACGGGGATGGGCCGGCGCATCAGGCCGCCTGTATCCGAGCACGGTGGTGTGGCCGACTGGTCGGACCGTGGGCGGACCGCAGTAGCGATGACGGACCGTGGCGCTGATTCGGATCTGGAATACGCAGCGAGGCTGATCGATTCACTGTCCGAAAGTAGACAGCCGTCGAGCGTACGCGCTCTTCACCCTGCACTCGAGCATGCTCTGACGATACTGCCCGAGCGACTTTCGGGGCCGATAACGATGACGGACACCGCCGCGCTGGTCTCCATCTCGCCCGGCCGATTGGGAAGAATCTTCAACGATCAACTGCAGATGAGTTTTTCGACCTACATTCGTTGGTTGCGGCTACGACGCGCCATGGAAGTGATGAGCGGTGGCGCAAGCCTGACAACCAGTGCCCACGAGGCCGGTTTCACCGACAGCGCCCATCTCAACCGGATCTGCCACAGCATGTTCGGACTCACGCCCAGCGCCGCGACCGGCGATCTCACCTGGAATTGACGCTGCTCCTCAACTGATGCTGCCCACCGCCGACCTCGCCAGTAGCGACAGACGACTGTAGAGGCGCGCCAACCCCGGCACGTCCCGGAGGCTGCCTGCCACTTCTTCGACGTAAGCGTCGGCGTAGATCGTCAGCCGCGCATCGACGTCATAGAGAACATCGACGACATTCGCGAAACGGCGAAGGGCAAATTCCGACGCCTCGGCGAGCACCGGCACTCCGAAGATCACCCAGTCGTCGAAGCGGGCGGCGAGCGCGAGATAATCGGCAGCCGCGGTCGAACCAGCGCACAGCACCTCGAAATCGAACCAGACGACACCGTCTCGAATCGCCGAGCACTCCAATGTGCGTGTGCCTATCGTCAATTCGACACTTTCGCCCGAAGGCCGCGTAATTCCCGAGCCGACGAGGAATTCCCCTGTCGCAAAACGGTAGTCCCCGGCACCTGGCTGTCCCGCCGTCCGATAGTCGACGGAGCCACCCAACTCGATCACCTCGAGAGTCCGTTCGATCAACTCGATCGACGGAACGAACTGCTCGTGAAAAAGCGGATTGGGAAGAAGATCGGTCGGCGGAACATTGGACGTGACGACAACAGTCACGCCTTTCGCGACGATTGTGTCGAGAACCCTTGCCATGAACATGGCGTCGGCGACGTCGTCGATGTGGAACTCGTCGAAACAGAGCACGCGGATTCCATCGACGACGTGATCCAGTGCCACGCCCATCGAGCCGAGTTCATGCGCCCGAGAGTGCAGATCTGCAAAGAACCGATGAAAGTGAATGCGCCGCTTGCCGACCGGGAGCCTGTCGTAGAACTCGTCCATGAGCATCGTCTTCCCGCGGCCGACGCTACCCCAGAGATAGATCCCACCCCCGACCTCACCGCCCGAGATCCGGGCCTGCAGTGCGTCGAGGGCTTCGCGTGCCGCCAACTGCTCTTCGTCCAGTAGCATAAGACTCCTCTACGTCTGTAGAGTCGAGGCTAGTGATCGAAGGCAAATCGAGTCAATGTGACCCTCACGACGCACCATCTGCAACATTCAACTCCGGCAGCATGCAACATCGACAACAAGGAACGACATGAAGCCTGATCGCAGAGCCCTCATCGCGGCATCCGCCGTCACGATCATCGCCGAGCAGGGCCCGCGTGCACTCACCCATCGGGCGGTTGATCAGTCCCTGGAACTTCCTGCCGGTTCGACGTCGTACTATTTCCGCACTCGCGAGGCACTACTCGAAGCAACCGCATTGCACATCGTGCACCGGTCACGTTCGATATTCGACGAACTCCGCGAGAGGCCCAGCGATCCTGCTGCCCTGACGGCCGAGTATCTCGATGATCTTCTCTCGCACCGCAGACACGAATTGATCGCGAGATATGCACTGCTCTTGGAAACTCCCCGAGATTCGGCATTGCACCAACTCCTCGAAGACAGCCTGTTTTCACGGGAGAAGGCAAGGCCTGTCTTCGACATCGTTGGCGTTGACGATCCTGACGTCGCCGCCGCAAATTTTCTGAGCCTTCTGGAGGGCTTGATCTTCGACTACTGCCTCGGAGCGCGTAGCCGAGATCCCCGCTCCTCCGAAACCGTTCGGCAACTTCGGATCCCGATCGACATCTATCTGCGCGGAGTTGGTTCCGCCTGAAAGGTGTTGGTCAGCAGAGGCTTCCGGTGCATGGCCGTTGACCAGAGAACAGTGCCGCGACAAACGGGGTACTGTCTGGAACCGAAGCCGGAACGGTTCCCAGATGATCAGTGGGATAGGTATGGAATGCAAAGTCGACACCGTTGGCAGTAAGGTCGGCCGCGAACTTCAGTGTCAGCGGTGCCGGAACATCGATGTCCGACAACCCCTGACCGATGAAGAACGGGCGGTCGTATCCTGCGGTCGGCACAGTGAGCAGGTCACGCGCAGCCTCCATGAATACTGGATTGTCCAGCGACTTCGTCAGCACCTGCCCGAGCGTGACGGTGCCGTACTTCGTGCGCGCCTCGGTGTAGCACATGTTGTTCTCGACGTCGTCGAGGATGGTCTTGCCGAGCGGGGTCAGATACGAGTCGATGTCGATATCCGGCCGCGAAGCACGCAGTCCGTCAAGAACGTTCGCGATGTAGACCGTCGAACCCTTGAGCGGAAGCGCCGGGAAAGCCGGACCACCGAGCGGTAGAAGATTCTCGATGTTCGAGGGGACACCAGTGGCGACAGCGCCGCGGTAGTCCAACTCCGGCGCGTAAGCAGTGGCAAGCGAAGCGGTGAACATAGTCGCCTGCCCGCCCTGCGACTGCCCCATCGCAACCCATGCGCTCGACAGGTCGTCGTCGACCGCACGAGCGGCACGCACCATGTCCACAACGCTGTGTGCAGCGGAACGACCGTCGAGATACGGGTGAACACCGGGTGTTCCGAGCCCCACGTAGTCGGTGGTCACGACCGCGTATCCCTGCTCCAGCCAGTGACCCAGATGCGTCGCGGTCCGTTCGAGTGGAACACTGCTGCTCGGCGCACACTGATCCGCGACACCCACCGTCCCGTGCGCGTAGGAGATGATCGGCCAACCACCCTCGGGCGGAGCTCCCTCTGGGCGATACACCACACCGGTACTCGTCATCGGCGCATCCTTCGGGCCCGTCGACCAGTACGTCACCTTCGTTGCGCTCACGGCACCCGGGATCACCCGGTCGGGACCGAGCAACTCCTGACTCACGACAGCACCCGGAGCATCGTTCGGTTCCGCTCCGGCCGGCGCCGCAACTGTCAACGCCACCAACGCACTCGCACTCAGTCCGACGAGCGTCCTACACAGTCGCTTACTCACGTACTTCTCCTACCGATTGCGGTGACGATGCATATGTGGTGATCGGCCCCACATCAGCTGATCGAGTTCAGACCATAGAACAGCCTTACCATTTGGTCAACCTAAATTCCCGCTCCGCATCGACCGTCGTGACACGCCTGCTCGGGTAGGGTGGCGGTGTTCGATACGTGCAGGTCCCCCGCGAGATCAGGAGGCCGAAAGGCTCTCTCATGTCAGCACCTGATCTCCCGACCTTTCCTGCTTCGCAGCAGAAGTCGGTGGCCGCGATCCTCCGAGCAGCAGGTTGCGTCTTCGCCGAAGACGAGGCTCGCCTACTTCTTCACACCGCACGCTCTCGCGATGAACTCGACGCGATGGTCGACCGACGAGTTGCCGGCGAACCACTCGAGCCCGTCCTCGGATGGGCCGAGTTCTGCGGCTTGCGCATTCACATCGACTCCGGAGTCTTCGTCCCACGCCGGCGCACCGAGTTCCTCGCCCGGCAGGCCTGCTCACTTGTCACCACAGGAAGCGTCGTCGTCGACATGTGTTGCGGCTCAGGAGCTGTCGGTGCTGTCCTGCAGTCGACGCTCGACGCCGTCGATTTGTACGCGGTAGACGTGGAACCGGCCGCAGTGCGGTGCGCTCGCCGAAACATCACACCGCCCGAGCGTGTACTCGAGGGCGATTTATTCGGACCACTGCCGACGAAATTACTCGGTCGCGTGGATGTCGTCGTCGCCAATGCACCTTACGTCCCCACCGAATCGATCAGGCTGATGCCGCCCGAAGCCCGTCTTCACGAACCGCTGGTCTCGTTGGACGGCGGTACCGACGGACTGGACCTGCAGCGTCGCATCATCGCGGACGCCGCGCCGTGGCTACGACCGGGTGGCTGTCTTCTCGTCGAGACGAGTACGGAGCAGGTCGAAATGACTGTTGAAACATTCACTCGGGGAGGGTTTCTCACTCGGGTAGCAACCTACAGCGAGACCGCGTCGACCGTGGTGATCGGTCAGCGTTGAAGGCGATCGGATCCTGGCGTGGACCACTCCCGAGCGCGGGCGGCAAAGCCGTCGACAAAAAGCCCGAACGCGCGATCGACGCGGGCCCGGTCCCCGGTGGCCAGAAGATCCATCGACAGACCCCGCATTTGCGAGAGCAACAGAGTAGCGACAGAGGCAACATCGTCCTCGGGGCAACCCGCTTGTCGTAGACCGGCTTCCAGTGCCTCGATCCAATCGCCCACAAAACGGTCCAGGAACCGTCCGTAGCGGTCGCGGTCGCCGAGCGCGAGGGCGTAGATCTCGACCATCACCCGGAACCGCGGCAGGACCTCCGGCGTCGTACGTTCGGTCCACCACGCAGTCAGCACTGTCGCCGGATCGACCCCCGGTTTCATCGGCACCGCAATCGGAATGGACTCACCACGCATGTTCTCGATGACCTCGGAGAGCAGATTCTCCTTGCTATCGAAATGGTTGAGCAACGACGCATGCGACACACCCACGGCCTTGGCGAGCTGCCTCACCGTCAATTCCCCGACACCGTTGTCGATGACGTAGCGGGTCAGCGCGTCGAGCAACTCCTCACGTCGCCCGGCGTATCTCAGGCTGCGTTTGTCGATGCGATCGGGCTCCGGCACATATCCACCCTACCGGCCGGAATCACCAGGTCAGCGGCTGACTGCCTTCTGATACCGACGAATAGCGAACGGCACGAAGACGATCAGCAAACCGAAAGTCCACAACAACGACGCAATGACCGGATTCTGCAGTGGCCACGCATCCGGAACCGTCATCGCAGGATTGGTATTGCCGAACAATTCACGCACCGCCTGGGTAACCGCCGACACCGGATTCCATTCGGCGATCACTTTGAGCGGGCCGGGAAGATTGGTGGTCTCGACAAAAGTGTTCGCGATGAACGACAGCGGAAAGATGACGATGAAGCTCGCGTTGTTGAATACCTCAGGCGTCCGGATCCAAAGCCCGACAACAGCCATGACCCACGACAACGCGTACGCGAAGAACAGAAGCAGCGCATAACCCGCCACCGCTTCGAGGAAACTGGAGTGAATCCGCCACCCGACCAGAAGACCGGTCAACGACATGACCACCAAACTGATGACGTTGATCAACACGTCACTCGATGTTCGGCCTGTCAGCACGGCAGACGGAGCCATGGGCAGCGATCGAAATCTGTCGATGATTCCTTTCTGAATGTCTTCGACCATCCCCAAACCAGTCCAGGTAGCACCGAATATGACCGTCTGCGTGAAGATTCCGGCGATCAGGAATTCTCGATACGACGTGCCCGGGACGGAGATCGCACTGCCGAACACATACGCGAACAAGAGCACGAACATGATCGGCGACAAAGTGGTGAACACCAGCAGATCCGGAACGCGCTTGATCTTGATCAAGTTTCGCCTGGCGATGGTCAAACCGTCTTCGAGCGCCATCTGCACGGTCATTTCTGATCCTCCAGTTCAGCCTGGTGCCCGGTCAGTGTGAGGAAGACATCGTCGAGAGTGGGTCTGCGCAAGCCGACGTCGAATACGCGGATGCCTCGTGCCGACAGAAGATTCAGCGCCGCGACCAACGCGTCGGTGCCGTCGTCGACAGGAACGGTGACGCGACGGACATTCTCTTGAACCTGAATGTCCCCCACGGCAAGCGAGCGCAATTCCTCGCGGACGATGTCGAGATGTTCGACCTCGTGCACGCTCAATTCGATGCGCTCACCCCCGACCCGCGCCTTCAACTGGTCTGCAGTACCGCGCGCGATGACCGAGCCGCGGTCGATGACGGCGATCTGGTCGGCCAACCTCTCGGCTTCCTCCATGTATTGCGTCGTGAGCAACAGCGTGGTCCCCTGAGCCACCAACCCTTCGATGACGTCCCAGAGACCGAGTCGCGCCCGAGGATCGAGGCCCGTGGTCGGCTCGTCGAGAAACAACACCTGTGGCCGAGCAACCAATGCGCCGGCGAGATCGAGACGTCGCCGCATTCCACCGGAATAGCCCTTGACCGGCCGATCTCCAGCCTCGACGAGATCGAACTGCGCGAGCAATTCACGCGCTCGGGCCTTACTGCTTCGGGCGCCGAGATGATACAGCCGCCCGACCATGTCCAAGTTCTCATAGCCCGTCAGGTACTCGTCGACCGCGGCGTACTGACCCGAAGCACCGATCTTGGATCGCAACGCCCGCGCATCCTCGACCACGTCCAGCCCGGCAACCTTGGCGCGTCCACCGTCGGGAATGAGCAGCGTCGTGAATATCCTTACCGCAGTGGTTTTTCCGGCGCCGTTGGGGCCCAACAGAGCCATCACCGAACCCTCGCGCACTTCCAGGTCGATGCCGTCCAATGCCGTGACGTCGCCGTACTTCTTGACCAGCCCCTCGGCCACAATCGCTTCGGTCATGAGCCCTCCCGCGTCGGTAATCCGTCGGTAGTCCGTTCCCCAGTGTGACCCAGGAGGCCGACACATTCCAGGAAATTTCGTCAGTTGCCCGGCTGCAATCACCTCCCTGGTTTCGCCGGTGCCTTTCGGCCACGAGGTACGGAACAGACCACACCTCCCAGTCCTGTCCAATACAGCCGATAAATTTCACCGACCTTTCGACGGATATATACCGGAAAGAAAAACCCGAAATTCTTGAACAAAGACCGCTTTCAGGTATTCATGATGAACGCGGCAGCGTTACACTCGTTCAGCAAGTGACACTCGGGCCGGTGACGGTTGACTTATGGTGTCGAATCTCGAATTACAAATCAGACAGAGGCCGAAAAGAATTGAATCACCGATTCAGTGCACGCGGGGAAGACTCACACTTCGGGGGATCGAGAAAGGCTGACTGTGCCATGAGTATCAGAACTCGATACATCCGAACTCCGTGGATCCGAAAAACGGCGAAATATTCCTTCGAGACCATCTGCTTCACCCTGGCCGTGATTGTCGCGGCCGCACTGATCGCCGCGTACAACACACAACCACGCTCCGCGTCGACGTACACGCCGGCCTCGTTCTCGGCGAATCCTGAATCTGCAGCGCTGCCCTTCGACATTCCACCCAAGTCAGCACTGAACGGAAAGTTGGTTTTCGCTCACTACTTCCCGCCCTATCCGGTTTCGATCGACAATGCGAATCCGTCTGGCGATTACTATGCGACACAATATCTTACGGTCAACGGCGAGAACAACAAACACGTTCGCTACGGAGGATTCCTCCGCGATCGGCCGACACCGCGGCAACCCATCGCCGATACGCAGTGGCGCCAACGCGACCTCGAAAACGAAGTTCGTTCGGCAATCGCCGCGGGCATCGACGGATTCTCCGTCGACATCATCGCCAAGGCAACCGACACCAGTTGGTGGGGTTCCACCGTGCCCACAGCCCTGATCAAAGCGGCCGCAGCAGTCGATCCGAATTTCAAGATCATGCTCATGCCTGATATGAACGGCGCGTTCAAAAACATGACCGCAGCTCAAATGGCAGCAGAGATGAAACCGTATTCGACCATGGCATCATCGTTCAAATTGAGCGACGGACGACTAGTGATCTCGCCATTTCTTGCCGAAAACAAGACTGCGGGCTGGTGGTCGGAGTTCATCACTATTATGAAAAATTCTTACGGAATAAATGTGGCATTTGTTCCGGTTTTCCTCGACGCTGCAGCCAACCGGAATTCTTTTGCATCGATCAGCTACGGGATGTCGAATTGGGGTAATCGAAATCCGGCAGGAAATCCGCTCTCGGGATCGAACCCGAACTCTCCGATGGGACTTGCCGCTGCCGCTCACTCCTTGGGAAAGATATGGATGCAACCAGTCGCCTTCCAAGATGTTCGTCCAAGTCAGTCGATCTACGACGAGGCACAGAATTCACAGAATCTGCAGAACATGTGGCAGATTGCGATTGCGTCCAACAGTGAATGGGTACAGCTCGTCACCTGGAACGACTACAGCGAGGGAACGTCGTTCGCACCCAGCGCCGGTCATGGGCGCGCGTTACTCGACATGAGTTCCTACGGGCTGTACAGCTTCCGCTCCGGCGCCTCAGCCGCGATTGTTCGCGACACCGCGTATCTCATCTACCGCAATCAGTCGGTCTCCGCGGTCCCCGTCAATCGCTCTGCTGCCCCTATGACACTGCGCCAATGGTCATCCCCCGCTCGCGATACCGTCGAAGTCCTTTCCTTCTTGACGGCGCCGGCGGTCGTCAAAGTGACGGTGGGAACCACGACAACCACCTGCAATGCCCCGGCCGGGATGAGCAGCTGCATCGCCCCGTTGAAAGTAGGTTCCATCAAGGCCTCTGTCGTTCGCGGCACTACCGAGGTGTCTCGGGTGAGTTCGCACGCGGCGGTGACGGCCACGCCGTACAACCAGAATCTCGAGTACCTGGTCGATTCCAGTCGGAGATAACGGTGACGAAGATCGGGTGAGTCCGTCGACTCACCCGATCTTCGTTGCGCCATCGGTTTCAGCGGCAATTGGTAACTCGGGCCGCGATACCGCCCCCGTCCGCTCCACCCTCACTGCCAAGGTCACCGCGGCCGCCAGTGCCGATACGCCCGCTCCGATCCAGTACAAAACCGCGAACGAATGCAGGGTCGGCACAGCGCTCGCACCGATCACCACCGTCGAACCGGCCAATACCGCTGCCGCAACGGCGCTTCCGGTGGAGGTACCGACCGAACGGAGCAGGCTGTTGAATCCGTTGGCCGAGGCAGTCTGATGGATCGGCGCAGATTCGGTGATCAGAGTCGGCATGGCTGCCAGGGAAAATGCCACACCGGCCGATACCACGGCAGCGCCGATCACGATATTGACCAGCGTCGGCGTCAACAGCACACGCAAGACGTATCCGATTGCGATGACGATCGCTCCTGAGGCCAACGTGGCCTTCGCTCCCCATCGCCTCGTCACCTTCGACGACACCGGCGCCAATCCGATCATCAGGACTCCGCCCGGCATCATCGCCAGTCCGGCTTCGGCAGCCGAGAGTCCGAGACCGTCCGCCGACGCCAGGGGCAACTGAAGTTCCTGCGTTGCCGCCAACGCGCTGATGAACATGGCAAAACCGAGTAATACTGCGCAGACGTTCGAAACCAGAATCGGAGCGCGAAGGGAAGTCCGCAGATCGACCAGCGGTGCCGGCGTGTGCAGTTCCCACGGAATCCATCCACAGAGCAAGACCACGCCGGACGCGATCAGAACCAGAACCTCGGGGCTTGCCCAGCCCCATTCGGTTCCTTTCGAAACGGCCAGCAGCAGTGCAGTCATAGCGAGCGTGAGGACTGTGGCTCCCAGAAAGTCGAAGCGTCCGCGACTCTTCACAGCCGATTCCGGCACCACCAGAGGCAAGACGACTATCAGTACGACCCCGAATCCACCGGTGACCCAGAAAAGCGCGGGTAGCCCCCAGTGCGCCGAGATCACCCCCGCCATCGGCATACCGAACATGCCGCCGATCCCCAACGTCGCACTCATGAGAGCTACTGCACCACTGAGCTTTTCCGGAGGAAGGACATCGCGCATGATGCTGATTCCGACGGGCAGAAGTGCCGTCGCGAACCCCTGCAACGAGCGTCCGAGGATCAGTAACCAGAAACTCTGGCTGAGCGCAGCAACCATGCAGCCGACGATCATCACGGCAAGGCAGACGAGCATCATCGCGCGCTTTCCGAACATGTCGGCGAGTCTGCCGATGAGAGGGGTCGCGACGGCACCGGTCAGCAATGTCGAGGTCACCAGCCACGAAGCGGTGGCCGACGATACTCCCGATGCCGTCGCGAACGCAGGCAGCACCGGCACCACCAAGGTCTGTTGCAGCGCGACCACCACGCCGCTCAGACTCAGGACGCCGACGACCCACCCGGTCCGCGCTTTCGCGCGAACGGTCTTGTCCGTCAAGCGTTCGAGCGAGCGGCGACTCCGGCGTCGACAGGAACCACGATGCCACTCATGTGGGCACTCGCGTCGGCGGCGAGGAACAGGACTACTCGCGTGATCTCGAAGGGATCCAGCCAACCGACCGGCTGCGCATGCAGAGTCGCGTACACGGGTTCGACGTCGTCTGCCGTCGGCGATTCGAGGTCAGGCCGCATCATCGCGTACATCATGTCGTTGTGAATCATCGGCGTCGAGATGTTCCCCGGTGCAATAGCATTCACGGTCACACCCGAGTTTGCCAGTTCGAGCGACACACTCTTCGTCAAACCGATGACGCCCCACTTGGAGGCGCCGTACGCAGCCATCTGGGTGCCACCGGAGCGACCCATCATCGAGGAAATCGTGATGATGCGACCGTAACCACGTTCCGCCATTCCACCTGACACGGCCGCAACGGTGTTGAACACACCTGTCAGGTTCGACGAGATGACTTCGTTCCACTGCGCCGACGTCATCGACGTGATCGGAGCGGGCACGGACACACCGGCATTCGCGACGGCGATGTCGACACGGCCGAACTCGGCTTCAGCGCGGGCAACGAGCGCGTCCATTGCGTCGCGATCAGCAGTGTCTGCCTTGACGGCAATGCACCGACGACCGGTGGCTTCCACCAAACGAACGGTTTCCTTCAGATCCTCCTCGTTTGCGAGGGGGTAGGCGACGACATCACTGTTCTCGCACCGGTCGCAGATCACGATGTCCGCGCCACGCTCCGCGAATGCGACAGCGTGGGCGCGCCCCTGACCGCGTGCGGCGCCGGTGATCAGTGCAACTTTTCCTTCGAAGCTGCCTTCGAGGCTGTTCATGCCGTCTCCTAGTTCGTCGTATGCAAGCGTGCGCTGTACTGCATGCGTACTCCGAACCCGCCCGAAAGAAACAGTCGATCCCGGACAGCGGGAATCCAGCCGGTTACTGGTAAACGGCGGTCTCGAATTCCAGGTATCCGTTGATGGATCCAGGGTCCGCGAACGGCAGAATCTGCGTTGCCCAGAACCCGCCGACGCCGGTCTGCCGGTCGATCCAGTAATAGAGGTTGGCAAGACCCGCCCAAGCCAGCGATCCGGCCGGCCTACCGGTGGGTGCCACCTCTTCATTTGTCATGAAGGAGTATGCCCATCCCTTGGGTACACCGGGGAAGAATTCCGCATCGTTGGACAGCGTCGGGAGAACTCCGGGCAACAACCCCACGTGCTGGCCTTCGAGCCCGTTCTGAACGGCTGCAGCTACCGTCTCCGGCGACAACACGCGACCGGATGTGCCCGCGCCGTCGTTGAGCCACATACGAATGAACTTCATGTAGTCGCCGACAGTGCCGTGCAAACCGTGACCACCCATGTGCACCTCGGGTTCGGCCGGAAGCTCGAATCCGATGAGCGGAGTGAGGCTTCCGTCGCTCTCACGCTGATGGATCGGCGCAAGTCGATCCTTCATCGACGGGCTCATCGTGAATGCCGTATCGGCCATCTCGAGAGGTTCGAAGATGCGCTCACGCATGACATCGCCGAGTCGATGACCTCGAATCGACTCGACGACCTGTCCGGCCCAGTCGATGTTGGTGCCGTACTCCCACTTCTCACCCGGGTCGAAGAGCAGCGGTGTCGTGAGCGCCGCTTTGCTACACGTGATCACGCTGGGCTGCCCATGTTCCTGCGAGAGCCGGTTGTACGACTCGTTGAAGAAGTCGTAGCCGAACCCTGCAGTGTGAAGGAGCAGCATGCGAGTGGTGATGTCACGCTTGGGTTCCCGAAGAACGGGGTTTCCGCCGGCGTCGAAACCGTCCAGGACCTTCAGCTCACCGATGTCGGGAACATAGGTCGCTGCAGGTGCATCGAGATCGAGCAACCCCTCCTCCACACATTGCAGGACAGCGGTACCGGTAATCGCCTTGGTGGTGGAGAAGAGCGCAAAGGTTGTATCGAGGGTCATCGGTTCGCCGTGACCGAGAGCCCGCTCACCGGCTGCACCCTCGTAGATGTTGCCTTCTCGATCCGTGATCATCGCGACGACACCCGGGACTCGGTCAGCCCGCTGAGTTGCTCGCGCCAGCACGTCGTCGAGGTGCTGCTTCGAAAGGGGCTTCCGCGCAATATCTTCGATCGTCACTGCATTTCTCCATCCGACTTGCAACTTGTCTTGTCGAACAGAATGTAACGTCGATCACATACCCGGTTCTGCCTCGAAACGGCAGGAAAACTGTCTCGTTTCGGCAGAACCGGGCAGAGCTTGGAGTCAGCTCTGGGGCGCTCCGATATTCACCAGCCAGGAAATGCCGAATTTGTCTGTACAGGCGCCGAATTCGTCGCCCCACATCTGCTTCTCGAGCGGAACGCTGACCGTACCTGTTCCCGACAACTGCTCCCAGTACCCGCGCAGCACGTCGCCGTCGTCGCCGCTGAGGCTGACCGTGATGTTGTCGCCGGGGTTGTACGGCATACCGGGCGGAGTGTCGGCACCCATCAGGGTGTATCCCTGATCGGTTTCGAGCATTCCGTGCATGATCTTGTCGCCGCCTTCACCGGGATTGCCGAACTCACCGAACGTGCTCAGCGCCAGCGTGCCACCAAAGATTTCTTTGTAGAACTCCAACGCCTCACGGGCATTGCCGTTGAAGCTGATGTACGGATTGAGTCGAGTTGCCATGACGTACTCCTAGCTCGTGGGATTGCTGTCACGTTCGATTTCAATCCTTGCAGAACGCTCCGACACGAAACAACGGATCACGGCAGTTCATCGAGTGCGTAAAACGATCGTCATGACCGTTCAAACAACTGTCCTCAGAGTCGATTCCGGGTCTCGGAAGGCAACTCTCCGAACCGTTTCCGGTATGTGGCCGCAAACATACCCAGATTGACGTAGCCCCAGGCGTTGGCGATTTCGGAGACGGTTCTCCCGTCGGAACGCAACAGTTCGCCGCGTACACCCTCCAACCGACGCGCGCGCAATCGTTGCCCCGGCGTGGTGTCTCGGTACCGTCGAAATCCCGCAGTGAGCGCCCGGACACTGACACCCACCGCAGCCGCGATCTCCGATGCCGTCGGCACCGAGCGAGCAAACGTATCGATGTACTCCTCTGCCGATCGCACGTAGGCAGGTTCGGCGGAGGCGACGTCGACGCCGAGTTGCAGCCCGGCCTGCGTCGCCCACTCGTCGAGAAGCTGAGCCGCGATGAGTTCTTGAACCCTGGCACCCAGCCTTTCGCTCGACATCGCCTCAGGCGACTCTGCAATTGCGCGAACGACGTAGTCCATCAATGCCAGCCAACTCGAGCCCCGCCCGCCGATGGTGCACTTGTGCCGCCACAGACGGTCGTCGGGAACCGACCCGAACCATTGCATGGCGTGATCGGCGACAAGCTGATGCGGCACAGTGAGATTCAGCTGCAGATGATCTTCGTCGAATTCGACGAAGTAGTCGGTCCGGCTACAGTCGGCGACAAAGGTCTCCCCCACGGCAGTATTCACCGCAGTTCCTCCGCCGAGGGCATGTCGACCGTTGCCTCTGATAGTCGTCAGAACCAGAATGTTTCCGGCCTCAGGCGAACATTCACCGACGGAGACCGGAATCCCGTAACAGAATCTGGTGACGTCGATCTTGCCGACTGCCGCGGAGTACATGTCCGAAGCCGGCTTCAACCGACTTCCGATCGGCGTGACCGTATACGGCATGTAGATGTTGTCGGACCACTCCTTGATGCGGTCCCAGTCCCGAGAAAAGGCCTGGTGATGCTGCATAGTGGGCCGGCCGGCCGCGTCGATGAGCAAGGCATCCTCGAACATGGTTCGAGTATCGCACCAGGGCCCGGGAAGGTCACGCGAAGTGAGATGACGTGATCTCTGGCTGTACGGCGGCGGGTCGTGTTGCAGCAAAAAGCAGCGAATCCACCGCGGTCCCCCGGATCACCATGTGTGCCCTCATTCGCCCCTCCTCCTCCATTCCGATTTTGGTGAGCACCGACGCCGACGCCGAGTTCTCGGGACGACACGTTGCTTGCACTCGCTGCGCTCCGAAGCGAGCAAAGGCGAATTCCAGAACCGCGCGCCCCGCCTCCGACGCATAGCCTCGCCCTTGGAACTTCGGGTCCACGACAAAACCGAGTTCCGCCCGCCTGTGCACGGCGGATACTTCCCACACAGCTACCGAACCGATGACCGTTCCATCGGCCTTCGACGTAATGGCCAGGGTGAACGTGCGACGTTCGACGAGCGCAGCTTCTAGTGCAGCGTCAGCCAGGAACGCCCTGGTCACCGCAGGGGTGTTCGGCCCCCAATCAACATATCTACAGACGGCAGGGTCGGATGCGTACCGATGGACGGCACCTTCATCCGCGGCAGTGAAATCTCGAAGAACAAGGCGTTCCGTAGTCAACGTGAACATCCAGCGATCCTAGAGCGAGCCCAAAAGCACCTCTTGACTCGAACGCATGTTCGAGTATGATTTGGGGAGGGGATCGGGGGATTCGATGAGTGTCTTGTTGTCGGACGTGGTTTCGGGTTCTGCGGTGGGGTTACGTGGACGTCTGTGGCAGTTGTCGGCTGCTGAGTTACGTGCGGCTGCGGTGTCGGCGAGCGCGGAGATTCTTCGTCTCGAGGCTGTGCGGGTGGCAGTGGTCGACGAACTCTCGATGCGCCCGGATGATCAGGTGATCGCCAGCCGCGGGGTCGGTTCGTGGTTGGCAGCCAACACGATGCTGCAGGTTCGGGACGGGAAGAAGATCGCCGCGTTGGGTGCTGCTTTGCGGCCGCTTCCGGCGGTGGCTGCTCGGTTCGATGGCGGGAATTGCTCGTTCGAGCATGCCGTGTTGATCGTGGCGTTCTGCGAATCACCACCGAAAGGCATGCCGGAGGAGGCGCTACCGAAGTGCATCGACCTACTGTTGGCTGCTGCATCCGGTGTCGAGTCCACGACCACGAAGGTGCGGAACGTGATCGCGACCTTGGAGCGGTTGTTCGAATCGGATGAGATTCCACCCACCGAAGACGTCGACCGGAACGAGTTGCGGATCGCGTCGACATTGAACGGTCGAGTGGTGGTGCGCGGTGATTTCGACGCCCTCACCGGCGAAATGGTGTTGTCGGCGTTGTCGAATCTGACGATACCGACCCCGGCACCGGACGGAACCCCCGATGCCCGGTCGGCGGCGAAACGCACGGCCGACGGGTTCACCGAACTGATCCGCCGCTATCTCGATTGCGCCAAGACCGGCACCGATGGTGGTCAGCGTCCACACGTGAACGTGCACATCAACGCTCGGGATCTGGCGGAGCACCGAGACTGCGCCGCCGCACCCGCTGCTTCTGATGACGGAATGGCTGTGTCGGATCTTGATGTCGGGCACATGCCCTGGCTCGGACCGCTGTCCGTGTCGCAGACCAGGCTTCTCGGGTGTGACTGCTTCCTGTCCACCGTCCTGCTCGACGATCACGGCGCGCCCTTGGATGCGCAACCAGGAAAGAGGCTGGCCACCGCCGAACAACGGACTGCGTTAATTGCCCGCGACAGAGGCTGCGCGTTCCCGGGCTGCACATGCGTGCCCGCCTGGACCGATGCGCACCATATCCGGCACTGGGCGAACGGCGGCCCGACGGTGATGAACAACCTGGTCCTGCTGTGCCGTTCACATCACCGACTGATGCACCGGAAATCAGGGTTCGTCGGCAAATGGGAAATCCGAATCGGCGCCGACAACAAACCCTGGTTCATCCCGCCGCCCTCGATCGACCCCGGGCAGCAACCCAGGCCGGCGAACACCACCTTCAAAACCTGAGAGGTCAAACCTCTTTGGCGACAACAGAACACGGACCGAGCACCGCATCGAAGGAGACCCCGATGCGGTGCCAACCGGCCGTGACGCTTGATGAAGCTGTGCCCACGATAATCAGCGAGTCAGCACAAGCCCCGATGTCGGAACGCCCGTTCCCGCAGTCACCAGTACATTCTCGACGGAGTCGACCTGGTTGACCGAAGTACCGCGGATCTGCCGAACACCCTCGGCGATACCGTTCATCCCGTGAATGTATGCCTCGCCGAGCTGTCCACCATGGGTGTTGATCGGAAGCTTGCCGCCGAGTTCGATTGCGCCACCGGCGATGAAGTCCTTTGCCTCTCCCCTGCCACAGAAACCGAGTTCCTCGAGCTGCATCAGAACATAGGGCGTGAAGTGGTCGTAGAAGATCGCCGTCTGCATGTCCGACGGGCGCAGCCCACTTTGTGACCAGAGCTGATCGCCGACAAGGCCCATCTCCGGTAGGCCGGTCAAACCGTCGCGGTAATAGCTGGTCATGATGTATTGATCTGCCCCGCTGCCCTGTGCGGCGGCAGCGATAACGGCGGGGGTGTTCTTCAGATCTTTGGCTCGTTCTGGCGAGGTGACGACGATCGCGATGCCGCCGTCGGATTCCTGGCAGCAATCGAGGAGATGCAAAGGTTCAGCGATGAATCGCGAGTTCTGATGGTCCTCGAGGGTAATCGGTTTTCCGTAGAAGAACGCCTTCGGATTGGTGGCTGCATGCTTACGGTCGGCGACGGCGATTCGACCGAAGTCCTCGCTGGACGCTCCGTATACGTGCATGTATCGCTGCGCGACCATCGCGACAAAGGATGCGGGAGTACCCAATCCGTGAGGATAGGAAAAGGCGTTGTCCGTTCCCGACGAATTGACCTGCGCCACAAGGCCGGAGTTCACCTGCCCGAAACGCGCACCCGATCGCTCGTTGAACGCGCGGTAAGCGACGACGACGTCTGCGACGCCGGTGGCAACAGCCATGGCGGCCTGCTGAATCGTCGCCGCAGCGGCACCACCACCGTAGTGAATACGACTGAAGAACTTGAGGTTCGGGATACTCACCGAACGAGCCACTGCCACTTCGGTGTTGGTGTCCATGGTGAACGAGGTAAGACCGTCGACGTCGGCGGGTGTCAGACCTGCGTCGTCCAACGCGGCTTGAACAGCCTCGGCGGCCAGTCGCAGTTCACTGCGACCGGAGTCCTTCGAGAAATCCGTGGCTCCGATTCCGACGATCGCTGCCTTGCCGGACAATGCGCTCATTCAATGTCTCCGTTTTCAATGTCTCCATTCGAGCCCGACGCCGGAAATGCCAGTGTGACCTGTGCGGTGATGTGATCTCCCAGGCTGTTCTTGCCGACCACCGCGAGCGACACGAGATCCTCGTCGTAGGAGGTCACCGTTCCGGAGAGCGTCAAGGTGTCGTAGGCGTACCAGGGGACTCCGAGGCGGAGTTTGATCGACGTGAGTACAGCCCGCGGTCCGGCCCAATCGGTCACGAATCGCTGCACCAAGCCGGTGTCGGTGAGGATGTTGACGAAGATGTCCTTCGAGCCGCGTTTCTGTGCGAGATCGCGGTCGTGGTGAACATCTTGAAAATCGCGGGTAGCGAGCGCCGCCGAGACCACAAACGTCGGGTCGCCGTAAATCGAGAGCTGCGGAAGAACCTCTCCCACAGTGATATCCGTCGTCAAAGTCATCGTCACTCCTTCACCGCAGAAACCGCAGACACCGAAACCGGCTGCCAGGCGTACAGAGTCCAGGGAGTTCCCCCGGTCTCGTCGTCTCCGGGGAAGTCGAGGTAGACCGCCTCCACCTCCATCCCGATCGACACACTCGACGGATCGATACCGCGCAATTCGCCGAGCATCCGCACACCCTCAGGCAGTTCGACCAGGGCAACGACGAACGGCAACGACCGACCAGGAACCTTGGGGGCGTGGTGAACGACAAAGCTGAAGACCGTTCCCCGACCTGACGCCACCACGTAGTCGGTCTGCTCCGACTTGTCTTTCCAGATCGCGGGCACCGGCGGGTGCTGTACCGAACCGTCCGCACGCAGTTGAATACGCAACTCGTGTGCGGCGACACCGTCCCAGAAGAACTGCGTGTCGAGGGATGCTGTCGGACGCAGCATTCGAGATGCGTCCAGGTCCGCAGGGACGTCAGTGGAGGAACTCTCGCTGACTGGCGGCGCGAACTTCAAGATCCGGAACATCATCTCCGAGACCAGTTCTTCGCCGACCCGCCAGAAGCTACGGGTAGTGAAGAACCACCCTTCACCAAGACCTGTCTTCTTGGGTCCCACTACGTCTTCCAACACCGAGGAGATGGTGACTTCTTCACCCGGCTTCAAGTAGCGGTGGTAGATCTGATCGCAGTTGGTCGCGACGACGGAGGTGAATCCGGCCTCGTCGAGGATGTCCGTCATCCGGCCCAACGGATCGTCGGCTTCTCGAATTGCCCCCAGACCGCGCATCGTCCATACCTGCGCCATCGCCGGCGGCGCGACTATTCCGTCGTGTCCGGCGGCGCGGGCAGCCGATTCGTCGACGTAGATCGGGTTCTCGTCACCGATCGCCTCGACCCAGTTGCGGATCATCGGCAGGTTCACGGGGTCCCGGCCGGCGCGAGGAGCGCTTGGCCCGTCCTCTCGAACCCGCTCGGCAGCAGTGAGAATGGGATCTGACACGATTTGTTTCCTATCTCGGAACGCGAGGAAGCTTCAGGCCGGCGGTCGCAATCAATTCGCGCATCACCTCGTTGACTCCACCGCCGAAGGTGATCACCAGGTTGCGCTTGATCTGCATGTCCAGCCACTCCATGAGATCAGCAGTTTCGGGATCGATCGGATTTCCGTACCGCCCGACGATCTCTTCCGCCAGTCGACCGACCCGCTGGATACGCTCGGTCGCAAACACTTTGGTTGCCGAAGCGTCGGCGATATCCACCGACTCCGAATCACTCGACGCCACTTGCCAGTTGAGCAGTTCGTTGAGGCGGTACGTCGCATGAATTTCGCCGAGCGCGCGCCGTACGTCAACGTGATCAAGCAGGTTTTCACGCTTGGCCCAATCGAAGACGTGGTCGTAAATCCCTGCGACACGACCTGCCGGACCGAGCATGACGCGTTCGTGGTTGAGCTGCGTCGTGATCAAGCGCCAGCCCTGATTCTCCTCACCCACAAGCATGTTCGCCGGAACGCGAACGTCCTCGTAGTAGGTGGCGTTGACGTGATGCGCACCGTCGCAGGTGATGATCGGGGTCCAGGTGTAGCCGGGATCTTTGGTGTCCATGATCAGGATGGAGATGCCGCGGTGCCTTGAATCGGCAGACCCTGTCCGCACGGCGAGCCACACGTAATCGGCGTCATGCCCGCCGGTGGTGAAAATCTTCTGGCCGTTGACGACGTACTCGTCACCATTTCGTGCCGCCGAAGTGCGCAGTGCTGCAAGGTCGGTGCCGGCTTCCGGTTCGGTGTAGCCGATCGCGAAGTGCACTTCACCGGCGAGGATCGCGGGCAGGAATTTCTGCTTCTGCTCCTCGCTGCCGTACTTCTGCAGGGTCGGACCGACGGTCTGCAACGTCACCGAAGGCAGTGGGACATCCGCCCGCACAGCCTCGTTGACAAAAATCTGCTGCTCGACTTCACCGAACCCACGTCCGCCGAACTCCACCGGCCAGCCGACGCCGAGCCAGCCGTCCTTGCCCATACGACGGATGACCTCGCGATAGGTAGGGCCATGCCGCTCCACGCGCATGATCTTGGCCTCTTCGGGCGAGATCAGCGTCGAGAAGTAGCGTCGAAGTTCAGCTTGCAATGCGCGCTGACTGTCGGTCAGATCGATGAACACCGGGCCCCCACGAGGTCGAGTCGCTGCGAAGCACCGCCGAGCAGGCGTGCCAGGTCTTTTGCAGTCGAGTAGTAACGATGAAGTGGATACGTGACGTCGACGCCCAGACCGCCGTGCAGGTGGTGAAGCACCTGCATCGTGGCAGGCACTTCTTGGGCGATCCAGTACGCCATGACGTCGAGGTCCGACTGGGCGTCCAGGCCCTCCGACACGCGCCAGGACGCCGACAACGCCGCGACATGAAGGGTCCGGGAGGTGACGTACGCGTCGGCTATCTGTTGTGAGACTGCCTGGAACGTGGCGAGCGGCTTACCGAATTGCTCACGCGAGCCGACATGTGCCGCAGTGAGATCGACGGCGCCGGACACCAAACCGTCTGCAACGGCTCCGATGCTTGCCGTGGCGATCCGGTACAGCGTCTGGACGGCTTCCTCGCCGGCACCGAGAAGTTCACCGACTGCCTCGTCCATGGTGACTGCGAACTCCGGACTGCCGGACGCACTGGGAGTCGGCGTCAATGCGACGCCGGCGGCGGTCGGATCGACGAGAACGACTCCGGCGTCGGTGGGCACAAGAATTCTGTGTGCGCTCGCCGCGAAAGGCACGGCAAGCACCGTCCCGCTGACGCGATACCAGTCGCCCGACTGATGGGCGGTGGTCGACGGCTGTGCCGGGAACTGCTGACCCGGCTCACCGAGCGCCGCGGTGAACACCCGTCCGGCGCCGACTCCGGTGAGCAATTCGTCCTGTTGAGCGTCGGTCCCCAGTGCGACTATGGGGAGTACACCGAAGCCGAGGGTTGCGAGAGCCGGAATTGGAGCGGCGGCCCGGCCGACCTCGACGAGGAGGGAACCGACGTCGGCGACGGAGAGTCCCTCGCCGCCCAGACGCTCGGGCAGGGCCAACGTGAGCAGGTCGGCATCGGCGAATGCCGCCCAGAGCGCGTCCGGCTCCAGTTCGCGGGCAAGGAGCGCGGTAGCCACCTCGGCTACCGCTTCCTGGGTTTCATCGGGAGTGAAGTCCACGCTGGCAATCCTGTCTCTGATGTAGAACGTGTTCTAGTTGTATCACCAACGTGGACATTTCTAAAGGCCTCTACTCACGCCGTCTAATCACGGGGCAGGCCCAGAATTCTCTCCGCGGCGACGGTCAACAGAATCTGCGTGGTTCCGCCGGCAATCGACAGGCATCGCGTGTTGAGGAACTCACGCGAAAGCGGGCCCTCCACCCACCCGGCAGTACCACCCAATTCCATGGCGAACTCCGCGACATTCTGACGCTGGCGCACGCCCACCAGCTTGCGGACGCTCGACGCCGGACCCGGATCCTGACCGTCCAATTGCCGCAGTGTCGTGCGCAATTCCAGCAGTGAGCCCACCATGGCGGTTCCGATCAGCCCACCGAGCTTGTCTGCCACCACAGGATCGGGGTCGCCGGCCAGCTCGAGCAATTCCTCCATCGCACCGCCGAGCGAAGAGCCACCGCTCATTGCGACCCGCTCGTTGGCGAGGGTCGTTCGGGCCAGTTTCCAGCCTCCACCGAGCTGGCCGACGACGCACTCGTCCGGGACGAAGACGTCGTCGAGGAAGACTTCGTTGAACAGGGCATCTCCGGTGATCTCGCGCAGCGGCGAGATCCGAATCCCAGCCGTCTTCATGTCGAGAAGGAAGTACGTGATGCCCTTGTGTTTGGGAACCTCGCGATCGGTCCTGGCGAGGCAGATGGCCCAGTCAGCTTCACGCGCAAGCGAAGTCCAGACTTTCTGGCCGTTCAGCTTCCAACCGCCGTCGACCTTTTCCGCGGTCGTGCGCAGTGCCGCAAGATCCGAACCTGCGCCGGGTTCACTGAAGAGCTGGCACCAGGTGATCTCGCCCTTGAGCGTCGGAGTCGCAAATCTTTCGATCTGCTCCGCACTGCCGTGCTCGAGGATGGTCGGCACTGCCCACCAGCCGATCACCAGATCGGGTCGGCCGATACCGACGGCCGCCAATTCCTCTTCGATCAGAATCTGTTGCGCGGCCTTGGCGCCCCGGCCGTACGGCTTGGGCCAGTGCGGTGCAAGGTAGCCCGATTCGGCCAACGCGTTGCGCTGCTCGGATTCGGGCAGCGCCACCAATTGCGCTACCTCTTCGCGAATTTCGGACCGGTCGGATTCGAGCTCACTCAAGTCGATCTGAAGGTGACGCCGTGCGCCGCCGATCGTCAATTCCGCGACGCGTGCGCGCCAATGAGACGATCCGCCCAGAATCTGCCGGAGCGACAGTGCTCGACGAAGGTAGAAGTGCGCCTCGTGCTCCCAGGTGAATCCGATGCCGCCGAGCACTTGAATGCAGTCCTTTGCCGTGTCGACAGCGGCATCCAGCGACACCGCGGCGGCCACTGCTGCGGCGATCGGAAGTTCGTCGCCCGACTCGGCAGCGACCGCACCATCCCAGGCGACGGCTCCGGCATTCTCTACGCGACACAGCATTTCGGCGCAGATGTGTTTGATCGCCTGGAACGAGCCGATGGGCTTTCCGAATTGTTCGCGAATCTTCGCGTACTCCACCGCAGTACGCAGGCTCCACGCCGCAATTCCGGCAGCTTCGGCAGCCCCCAGTACCGCCGCTAGGTCGGAAACCGATCCTGGCGCAATGTCATCGAGGATTCGGTCGGCATCGACCGTCACTCGATCGAAGGAGACTCGCGCCAGTGGTCGCGACTTGTCGATCGTGTCGACCGCTTCGTAGGTCACGCCTTCGCTGTCTCCGTCGACGAGAGCCCAGACGACACGCGAGCCTTCGTCTTCGGACACGACGCCCGCCGACACGAGTACCGATACGCCCGAATCGCCGCCCCAGGCGTAACCTCCTTCGCCATGAAGCTCGATGCCGCCGGACGCATTCGCCGTTGCCGCAACTGGACTTTCGTCCAATACGACGGCACACGGCAGCGCACCGTCGGCGAGCGTTTCGGACCATCGCTTGGCAGCGGGCGACGAACTACGCCCCACCACCAGAGCTGCGAGTGCAGTCGTGAGAACAGGACCCGGCACGAGTTCGATTGCCGCCTGCTCGAGCATTGCTGCGAGATCGACGATTTCGGCCCCGGCTCCGCCTACCGCTTCGGGAACGGCGACCGAAAATATCCCGAGAGACGCGAACTCGGACCATTTCTCCCGCCACGAAACTGCTGGTCCACGGCGTACCATGTCCATCGGCGTGGCCGAGCGAGCCCAGGCCTCTATCGATTCCTGGACCGCCCGCTGTTCATCGGTCGTGGCGATTGTCACAACTGGTTCCCGCCTCTCGATAAGTGACACAATTGTTTAGAACGTGTTCTAATATGACACCTGGCCAAGAGTCAAGGCGCGAAGGAATTTGTCGATGACCACAACATCCCGATCCCGCTCCAACGCGGTTGCTTCTGCAACGCTCGGGGACGACGATCTCAGCTCCAACGCGCAACGTGAACGCCGCAAGCGGATTCTCGACGCAACACTCGCCTTGGCGTCCAAGGGGGGCTACGAGGCTGTTCAGATGCGCGCCGTGGCCGAGCGTGCCGACGTCGCAGTCGGAACGCTCTATCGCTACTTCCCGTCCAAGGTTCACCTACTGGTGTCCGCCCTGGCACGCGAATTCGAGAAGATCGATTCCAAGGGCAAGATCCCACCTGGAACCAGCCCGCTCGAGCGGATGCAGCTGATCCTCAGCCTCATCACCCGCGCGATGCAGCGCGATCCGCTCCTCACCGAAGCGATGACTCGCGCGTTCATGTTCGCCGACGCCTCCGCAGCGGCCGAGGTCGATCAGGTGGGCCAGTTGATGGACCGCCTCTTCGCACGAGCGATGACCGAAGAGGAGCCAACCGAAGAGCAGTTGGCGATCGCGCGCGTGATCTCCGATGTGTGGCTGTCCAATTTGGTGGCATGGCTCACGCGACGCTCTTCGGCTACCGATGTCGCCAATCGACTGGAATTGACGGTTGAACTGCTGCTCGGTGACGGAACTCGGAAACCCGAATAGACATCCTTTGTCGCATCTGTCATTTTTGCACTGATCGGCCGGAAACGTATCGAGCCAGGAGTCGCTGCATCACCTAGATTTGAAGAGGTGAGCGCACAAGATCTGTCCATCGAACTCCGCCGAGCGCTGTCAGGCGTGGCACGCACGCCGCGTCTGCTCGTAGCCTCCGACTACGACGGGACGATGGCACCCATCGTCGCCAACCCGGACAAGGCGTATCCCCGGGCGGAAACGGTGCGTGCGCTTCGCTCTCTCGCCAGCCTCGCGTCGACGACGGCTGCCGTGATCTCGGGCCGCGCCCTCAAGGATCTGGCTGCGCTGTCCCGACTTCCCGCCGAAGTGCAATTGGTCGGCAGCCACGGCTCCGAGTTCGACATCGGATTCGTTCACGCGATCGACGCCGACGCCAGGAAACTGCTCGACGAGATCGTCACCGAGTTGGGCCGAATCGCCGCCGACACCCCTGGGGCAACGGTGGAGAAGAAGCCCGCCAGCGTTGCACTGCACGTACGCAACACCAGTGCCGACGACGCCGAGAAGGCGCTCATCGCCGTCCGCACCGAATCGGCACTCTGGCCAGGCGTTCAGGTCACCGAGGGCAAATCGGTGGTCGAGTTGGCTGTCATCGCCACCGACAAGGGGCACGCACTCGACTTGATTCGCCATCAGGACGGCGCAACCGCTGCCGTCTTCATCGGCGACGACGTGACCGACGAAAAGGCGTTCAGCAGGCTTCAGGGGCCGGACATCGGAATCAAGGTCGGCAGCGGGGACACCGTCGCCGACTATCGCGTCGACAGCACCGAGGACGTCGCTGCTGCTCTGGCGTTCCTGCTCGACGAGCGTCGTACGTGGCTTTCCGGCGCCGACGCTCCGCCCATCGAGCGGCTCTCGATGCTCGCCAGTCCGCGCACCGTCGCTTTGGTGACCCCGGATGCGACGCTGACCTGGTTGTGTCACCCGGAACCGGATTCAGCGGCCGTCTTCGCACACCTTCTCGGCGGAACCGGGGCCGGCCACTTCTCGGTCGGGCCTCGACGCACAGCCTTGCCGCTGAGCCAGAAGTACATCGACAGCACGATGACAGTTCAGACCCGCTGGGCGAGCCTGTCCGTCACCGACTACCTCCCCCACGACGTCCCACAGGGACGAACCGACCTGACCCGCATCATTTCCGGTCAGGCCGACGCGATCGTCTCGTTTGCACCCCGTCCCGAGTTCGGCCAGGGTCAGGTCACGCTCGAGGTCGTCGACGAGGGCATTCGGGTCCTCGGCACCAACGAGCCGTACGTGCTCCGCTCCCCCGGTGTGCTGTGGAACATCGCCACCGACGGAAACCAGCAGACCGCCCACGCCATCGTCGAGCCGTCCAAGGGTGACGTCGTCCTCGAATTGCGCTGCGGAACAGAAGAAATCGGCCCGTCCGACGTTCCGGAGCTCGAGCGTCGAGCGACCTCGGAGGCCTACTGGTCCGATTGGGCCAAGACGCTCGAACTCCCGAAGCTGAAGCCGGACTTGATGAAACGCTCTGCACTGACCTTGCGCGGGCTGGTCCACGCCGATTCCGGTTCCATCATGGCTGCCGCGACGACGTCCCTGCCGGAAGAGATCGGCGGAGTCCGCAACTGGGACTACCGCTATTGCTGGTTGCGCGACGCCGCCCTCACCGCAACAGCTCTCGTGAGCGTCGGATCCACCGACGAGGCCGAGAACTACCTGGACTGGGTCCACCGCGTGCTCGAAACACTGCCGGGACCCGAGCGCCTGCACCCCCTCTACACGCTCCACGGGACTTCGCTACCGCCAGAGGCCGTCATCGATTCACTCCCCGGATACGCCGGCTCCCGGCCGGTCCGCGTCGGAAACGCCGCGAATCAGCAGGTTCAACTGGACGTGTTCGGCCCGATCGTCGAGCTCATCGTCGAACTGGCGAATGCACGCGAAAAGGCCGGTGATCCCGATCCTTTGAGCGACCGCGACTGGGAACTGGTGTGCGCCATGGTCGAAGCAGTGCAGCGGCGCTGGTTCGAACCCGATCACGGCATCTGGGAAATTCGCGACAACCCGCGCCACCACGTCTATTCCAAGGTTATGGGCTGGGTCACCGTCGACCGCGCCGTCGATCTTGCGACCCGCTTTTCTCGCGAGGCTCTGCCGGAATGGGCGGAACTGCGTGACCAGATCGCCGACGAAGTACGACACAAAGGCTGGAAGGACGACGTCCAGTCGTACACCGCAGCCTACGACGGTACCGATCTCGACGCGGCGACTCTGCACATCGGACTGTCGGGGCTGATCGATCCGACGGATCCGCGCTTTGCAGCGACCGTCGTAGCCACCGAGGCTGAACTACGCAGCGGCTCAACGGTATACCGATACCATCACGACGACGGTCTGCCCGGCATCGAAGGTGGGTTCCACCTCTGCGCCGCCTGGCTCGTCGAGGCCTACCTGCTGATCGGACAACGCCTGCAAGCAGAGGCACTGTTCGATCAGTTGGTCGCGGCAGCGGGTCCTACCGGACTACTCGCGGAGGAGTACGACCCCATCGCGGAACGCTCGCTGGGCAACCACCCCCAGGCGTACAGCCATCTGGGATTGTTGCGCTGCGCCCAACTCCTGGCGTGAGCGCTACCCCTTGATCCGACCTGATGTTCGCCCGGCCAGTAGTTCGGTGTCGAGCATCTCGACTATCGGAACGCCGGATCCGGACGGCGACATCAGGAGCGCACCGGCGCGCCGGCCCTTCTCTTCCTGGGGCTGGCGCACCGTTGTCAGTGATTCGCGCAGCGCCTCGTCGACGCCGTCGAATCCGGTGATCGACAGTTGGCCAGGTACATCGATGCCCTGCCAGCGCGCCCAGTCCAAGGCGCCGAGAGCCAGCACGTCGGTGGTGCAGACCAGTGCGGTGATCTCGGGGTTGGTCGCGAGAGCTTCCGCCGCCGCCGAGTGCCCGGACTGCGATGTGTGGACGTACCGCTCGATCACGGTGAGTGAGAGTGGGTCCATGTCGGCCGCCACCATCGCGTCGCGCACTCCTTCGATCCGCTCACGCTGGACGTGGAAGTGTGGGGACTTGAGTCGTTCCTGGCTGACGACGCCGTCCATCCGGTCGCGCCCCAGCCTCATGCAGAGCACGCCGATGTCACGGTGTCCGAGACCGATGAGGTAGTCGGCGACCTTGCGCATGGCAGCGCGGTCGTCGATGCCCACGAGGGATGCACCGGGAATCTCGCGGGGCTGGTCGCAGACGACGATCGGAATGTGACGCTCGAGCACGGCGGCAAGATACGGGTCGTCGTCGGCCACGGAGTAGACGACAAAGCCGTCGACGCCCGCCTGCTGGACCACGGCTGCAGCATCCACCTCGTCGCGGCCGGGCCCGGCCGGGATGAGCAGCAAGCCCTGGCCGGCGTCCTCACACGATTCCGAGAGACCGGCAAGGAAGCTCATGGCGGCCGGGTCACGGAACGAATAACTGAGTGCTTCGGTGAGCAGAAGACCGACGGCACCGGCTTTGCGAGTTCGCAAGGAGCGGGCGACCGGATCAGGTCCGGGGTATCCGCGTCGCTTGGCCGCTTGGAGCACTCGATCCCGCAGCTCGACGGAGAGCTGATCGGGTCGGTTGTACGCGTTCGAGACTGTAGTTCTCGACACATTGAGCTCGGCGGCAAGCGACGCCAAAGTGGCTTGACGGCGTGGCTGACGGGACCGGGGCATAAACGGACGTTAGCCGTAGTGCCCGCAGACGGCGCGTTGGGGCTGAACCGAAGGTGAACTACCAGCGACTATGCGCTAATGTGTAACGGTAACGGTTTCCAATAGCATTTAGCCCAGCCTTTGTTCAGGAGAAAAGCACGTGCGTTCGTCGTCGAAATTCCGCACCGCCACCGCCCTCGCGGCCGTCTCGGTCGCCGCAGCATTCGCGCTCACCGCGTGCAGCTCAACCTCCTCGAAGGACGACGGCATCACCGTCGTCGCATCGACGAACGTGTGGGGCGACGTCGCGCAGGCCGTCGCCGGCGACAAGCTGACCGTGACGTCGATCATCAACGAGCCGTCCGCGGACCCGCACTCGTTCGAAGCGACTCCCGCCGATGCCGCCAAGATCACCGACGCATCGCTCGTCGTCTACAACGGCGGCGGCTACGACCAGTTCATCACCGACGTCCTCGACGCAGGCAAGGGCGAGCAGAAGACGGTCAACGCCTACAACCTGCTCGACGGCGGCATCCACGCCGGCGAAGCCGCGGGCGAATCGCATGACGGTCACACCCACGGCGCAGTCAACGAACACGTCTGGTTCGACATCCCGACCGTCGACGCCGTCGCACATTCGGTGGCCGATCAGCTGAGCGCTCTCGATCCGGACAACGCGGCGACCTACGAGGACAACGCGAAGGCATACAGCCAGAAGCTCGCCGGCGTCACAGCGATCACCGATTCCATCGCCGCTGCCCATGCGGGCGCACCGGTGGCTCAGACCGAGCCGATCGCGCACTACCTCCTGGTCGCAGCTGAACTGAAGGACGCAACTCCCGAGGAGTTCACCAGCGCCATCGAAGACGGCAACGATCCGTCACCGGCCGCAATCGCCGCAACCCGCCAACTCCTCTCGGAGAAGCAGGCCCGCGCATTGGTCTACAACATCCAGACACAGGACAAAGTGACCCAGGATATGCGCACCACCGCCGAAACCGCCGGAGTGCCCGTCGTCGAGGTTACGGAGACTCTCCCCGAGGGCCTGGACTACATTCAGTGGCAGACGCAGACCGCGGAGTCGCTCGCAAACGCCCTCTCTGCCCAGTAATTATTTGCCCCACCATTTCCGAGAAGAACCGATCGGCTTGTGACAGAAACTTCCGCGAATACTCCTGTGCCCCCTGGTAACACCGTGCCTTCTGGTAACACCGCGCCTTCAGCGGCCTCCGTGCCCGCTGTGACGCTGAAGGACGCTCGATTGTCCTTCGGCGCCCGCACATTGTGGGACGGGCTCGATCTCGAGGTACAGCCAGGTGAGTTCATCGCCGTACTCGGGCCGAACGGGTCGGGCAAGACCTCGCTCCTGAAGATTCTGCTGGGCCAACTACAACTCAGCGGCGGCAGTGCACAGATCGTCGGCACGCCGGCACGGGCCGGGAACTCACACGTCGGGTACATCCCGCAGCAGAAATCCATCGACGACGGCCTCCCGCTCCGCGGCCGCGACCTGGTCGGCCTCGGCGTCGACGGTCACCAGTGGGGTACGGGGTTACTGCGTCGGGGTCGTCGCCGCAAGATCGTCGACGACGCCATCGCACAGGTCAGCGCCCAGTCGTTCGCCGACGCTCCCATCGGTTCCATGTCCGGCGGTGAGCAGCAGCGACTGCGGATCGCACAGGCTTTGGTCGGCGACCCGCGGATCCTGCTGTGCGATGAGCCGCTGCTCAGCCTCGACCTCGCCAACCAGCACCTGGTCTCGACGCTGATCGACAAGCGTCGGCGCAGCCATGACACCGCGGTGCTGTTCGTGACGCACGAGATCAATCCGATCCTGCCGTTGGTGGATCGAGTGCTCTATCTGGTGGACGGCAAATTCCGGATCGGGACGCCGGCCGAAGTGATGACGTCCGAAGTTCTCTCGGATCTGTACAACACCGACGTCGAAGTGTTGCAGGTTCGTGGCCGCCTCGTCGTGATCGGCACCGGCGACGCCATCGACGCGCTCGGCAGCGCAGGCGGACTACGCCCGGGAGAAGGCGTTCACCATTCTGATGAGGATCACCACCAGTGAGTAACAAGTTCACCGACGCGATGTCGCGGATGTTCGACGTGTCCGCCACCGTCGACCTACTGCAGTACGACTTCGTCCAACAGGCGTTGATTGCCGGTGCCATCCTCGGATTGTTGGCAGGCATCATCGGGCCGCTGATCGTGAGCCGTCAGATGTCGTTCTCGGTGCACGGAACGAGTGAGCTGTCACTGACGGGCGCATCCGCCGCACTTCTCGTCGGTGTGGGCGTCGGCTTCGGTGCCATCGTCGGATCCGTGGTCGCGGCAGTGCTGTTCGGACTGCTCGGAGCCAAAGCGCGCGACCGAGATTCGGTGATCGGCGTGATCATGGCTTTCGGCCTCGGCCTGTCGGTGTTGTTCCTCTGGGCGTACGACGGTCGCACGGGAACCAGCTTCTCGTTGTTGGTCGGACAGATCGTGGCGCCGGGAAACAGCGGTCTCGAACTTCTGCTGCTGTGCGCGGTCATCGTGATCGGCACACTCGGATTCATCTACCGCCCTTTGCTGTTCGCAAGCACCGACCCCGAAGTTGCTGCAGCTCGCGGTGTTCCGGTTCGGGCACTGTCGATCGTGTTCGCAGTGTTGGTCGGCATCACCGCAGCACTCGGCGTACAGATCGTCGGTGCTCTGCTGGTGATGTCGCTGCTGATCACCCCCGCAGCGGCCGCCGCGTACGTCACGGCAAGCCCACTCAAGGCCACGATCCTCTCCGTCGTGTTCGCCGAACTGGCAGCCGTCGGCGGCATCCTTCTCTCGCTGGCCCCCGGCGTTCCCGTCTCGAGTTTCGTCACCTCGGTCTCGTTCGTGATCTACCTGATATGCCGACTCTTCGGATCCGCACGTCGCAAGAATGCCGGACGGATTCCGGCGCACGCCTGAACACCGAGAGCCCATACCTACCTAGAATCGAGGTATGGGTTACAGCGTTGATCTGAACAGCGACCTCGGCGAGGGCTTCGGAGCCTGGACCCTGGGCGACGACGACGCCATGCTCGAACTTGTCACCAGCGCGAACATCGCCTGCGGATTCCATGCCGGCGACCCGACGACGCTGTTGGCGACTTGCGAATCCGCCGCCACCCGCGGCGTCCGGATCGGCGCGCAGGTGGGGTACCGAGACCTCGCCGGTTTCGGCAGACGCTTCATCGACATGTCCCCGAAAGACCTCACCGCCGACGTCATTTATCAAATAGGGGCACTCGACGGTTTGGCTCGTGTCGCCGGATCGCGGGTCACGTATGTCAAACCCCACGGCGCGCTCTACAACGCAATAGTCCATCACCGACGGCAGGCGCGGGCAGTGGTCGCCGCCGTCGTTGCCTACGACAGTTCGCTACCTGTTCTCGGACTACCAGGTTCGGTGTTCCTGGAAGAGGCGCGCGAAGCCGGTCTCGACGTGGTCGCCGAGGCTTTTGCCGATCGTGCGTACACGGCGGAAGGCACCTTGGTCCCCCGCACCGAGTCGGGCGCCGTTCTGCACGACCCGACGCTTGTTGCAGAACGGGTTCGGCGAATGGTCGTAGACGGCGAGTTGGACGCAGTCGACGGGAGCACGTTGAAAGTCGCTGCCGCATCGGTGTGCGTGCACGGTGACAGTCCGGCAGCCGTCGACATGGCCGTGGCAATCCGCGCTCTCCTCGAATCTTCCGATGTCGAGATCACGCCGTTCACATGATCGCGATCCTGCCCGCCGGTGAATCCGCAGTCCTCGTCGAGTACGACGAACTGCCGAGTGTGCTGGGCAACTTCAGGGCTCTCGACGCCAGTCGGATCCCCGGAGTGATCGACCTGATTCCCGCGGCGCGAACCATCTTGATCGAGTACGACAACACGATCACCGCGCACCAACTGGTGGAGAAATGGGTACGTGGGGCCGTACCGATCGAACTCACAGCTGACGAGAGTGGGCGGCCTGCCGTCGAGATTCCGGTCCGCTACGACGGCCCCGATCTCGTAGAGGTGGGCAAGCTGACCGGCCTCGGGGTCGACGGTGTGATCGACGCTCACACGGCTGCGTCGTGGACCGTCGCGTTCATCGGTTTCGCCCCCGGCTTCGCGTATCTGACCAGCAACGAGAGAAAGCTCGAAGTTCCACGTCGATCGGACCCGCGCAGGCAGGTCCCGGCCGGTGCAGTCGGGTTGGCCGGACCGTTCTCGGGCGTCTACCCGCGTAGCTCCCCGGGCGGCTGGCAGTTGATCGGAACGACGGAACTGTCGGTGTGGGATGCCGAGCGCCGCCCGCCGGCGCTGCTTCTACCCGGCACCACAGTCACCTTTGTCCGTGCATGATTTGGGTGCAAGCATGATTTTGGTGTCTTCACCGCGCTGTTGCGGGACAATGGATTCATGGCCTGGCTCGAGGTTGTGCGTACCGGCCCGCTCGCCACAGTTCAGGACCGCGGGCGGAGAGGCTACGGTGCCCTCGGGGTCGGAAGATCCGGCGCCGTCGACATGATCTCGCACGACAGCGCCAACAGACTCGTAGGCAACACTTTTCGAGCAGCAACCATCGAAGTCACCGCTGGCGGTTTCGCTATGCGGGCCGTCGGTTCGATGACGGTGGCAGCGACAGGCGCGCGGGTGCCGCTGGCCGTCGACGGACGGCCGGCACCTGACTACGCGAGCATCCATCTGGGTAGTGGCAGCATTCTCGAATTGGGTTACAGCACAACCGGGTTGAGAACGTATATCTCTGCACGCGGTGGCGTCGACGTCCCGCAGGTACTCGGAAGCAGATCCACCGACACGCTCTCCGGACTCGGGCCGCCGCCGCTCGCCGCCGGCGATCTAGTCCTCCTCGGGGCCGAGGAAGGGACGTGGCCCACCGAAGAGTTGATTCCACCGCCCGCACCTGCACTCGGCGCGGTTCCGATCGAGATCACGCTCGGCCCCCGAAATTCCTGGTTCACCGCCGCATCCGTTCACGCGCTCCTTCACACCACGTGGAAAGTCACCGAACACACCAACCGAGTCGGGGTCCGGCTACAGGGCCAAGGGCCTTTGCATCGCTCACGCACCGGGGAATTGCCGAGCGAAGGCGTCGTGACGGGATCCATCCAGGTGCCGCCAGGCGGCCAGCCCGTCGTGTTCCTCGCCGACCATCCCGTGACCGGCGGATACCCGGTCATCGCCGTCGTTTCCGACGCCGGGATTGCGTCGCTGGCACAGCTGCGGCCCGGCAGCACCATTACCTTCAAGGCCACTACTCGGCCGTCGTAGCGCTGATAGTCTCAGCCGCGCCAGCAATGCTGCCGGCGGCGCTCGGCCGTCGCCAAAACCTGAAGGACTGTCACACTATGAGCCCTAAGAGCAGCACACTTGCTCTCGGAATAGCGTCACTGATCACTGCTGCACTCGTCTTGTCCGGATGCAGCAGTTCGGAAAGCGGCGACGCCGTCTCCAGTGATACCAACACCAGTGAGACCACTGCTTCCGAAAGTTCTGCATCCTCGTCGTCTGCCGCTGCCGCGACGCCGACTTTGCGGGACGGAACACCGTTCATCGGTGAGCGGACGACGATCGAAACCGGCGACGACCCCGAAGCGCCGAGCATCAGCGTCAGCCTCCCGCCGAGCTGGACTCACGGCGAGAACATCCCTGCCGGCGTTACGGACGCATTGTCCAGCAACAGCCAGGAACCCAGCGGTTTCATGCCGAACACCACGGTGACGGTCGAAAACCAGGGCACCGCAACAAAAGACGAGGTTCTTGCCGCTGCGCGTGAAACGATCGCCACTCTCGACGGGTGGACCGAGGTGAAGTACACCGAGATCGACGTCGACGGACAGCAGGGTTTCCGCCTCTCCGGAACCTGGACCGCCCCAAACCTGGACGTTCCGCTCTACGCCGTCATGACGGTCGTCGCTTACCAAGCCGACGACAACTCGCCGGTCTACCTGGTCAGCTTTGCAAACCAGTTCACCGACACGACGAACATGCAGACCTCCAACCAGGTGGAAGAAATCAACACCTCGATCGAATTCGGCTGAGCACCTGATGGTTTGAATACCCGATCACCGAACAACCGCGGCGGGCCGAGACCACGACAGTCTCGGCCCGCCGTTTCACAACTCTCGCCTAGCTGGAGCCGAACAGGCCGCTGAGGGAACCGAGGCCACCACTCAACGAGCCGAGCGATCCGGTTCCGCCACCGGTACCGGGGTTCGTGCCGGGGTTGGTTCCGGGATCAGTACCAGGATCAGTACCTGGGCCGGTCGGATCCGTCGTCTGCACCACGATGGCGGGCCCCATTTCCGGGAAGCTGGCGCTGGTTCCGGCCCCACCACCCATGAGCGTCGCGTCGACAGTCAACCCACTGCCGTAGGTACCCGGATCACACTTCACGACATAGCTGGTCTTCATCGTTATCGGGTTCTTGCTGTTGTTGTACCAACCGTTACTGGTGAAAACCTTCGTGGTTGCGGTCGACTGGGAGGCATTCGGGGTTTCCACAGTTTCCTTCATGACACCTCCCAAACCTGGGAGGCCGCCCATCAGTTTCGAAATCTTTGCCGAGCCCGGCACGAACTCGAGACAGCCGGCATGAATCTCGGTCAGCCGGTTGACATACCCTTCGAGCCCGTTCTTACTCGACACTGTCGTGTAGGTGATCGTGTCACCGACCTTCGGGGATGCATTGTCCACGGTCCGAGTAAATGTGTAGGCACCGGAAGTTGCTGTCTCGGCAGTCGCGACTCCCGCACCCAGCGCGCTTGCACCCACAGCAAGAGCGATCACCCCCAAACCAACACCAACGGTGGACAGATTACGATTCCTGGATCCGAACTTTGCCACGAACAATCTCCACTCTGTGAGGTTCCAGGACAACTGAATTCGTTGATTACTGAAACTTGTTGCAACCCGACTCTCGAAGTACGATACAGTCGACCTGGACATTCGCCCAGCTTTTCGTCGAAATAAGCGACAATCAGTTAACGGCAGGCAATCGACACCGAAAAGGTCCTCTCAATTCGGACTTTCCCGTAAATTCTGCCGAACTGATACATAGGCAAGCGTCCGATAGGTTTCAATGGTTACCGCGACGCAACCTTTGAAGAGTCATCCCATCGCCGTCAGCGTGAACCCCTCGAACGGAGAATTTCATGTCACGTTTTTCAATGCGCAAAACACTCACCGGAATCGCAATCGCTGCACTTGCCACCAGCGGACTCGTGATGACCGCAGGCACCGCGAGCGCCGATGCCACCCACCCGTCCGCGGCAACGGTCAACTCCTCCAACGTCCGGATCACCAAGAGCATCGTGGGCGACGGCGAAGTTGCACCCGGCGGCAAAGTCACCGTACGCACGGTCATTTCCACAACAGGCCACCCCGAGCGTTACGTCGACCAGTTCGTCGACCGCTACCCCGCCACGTTCAAGTACATCCAGGGCACGGCGACGGTCAACGCGTGGCACTTGATCGGCGGTCAGAAGACCGAATCCGTCACGCCTTCGGTTGACACTGCCGCCCGAACCGTGAATGTACCCAGCACCGGCTGGCTGATCTCACCCACCGGAAGCAAGACCGTGACGATCGAGGCGCAGTACCTCGTCGCCGCCGATGCACCGATCGGCTCGTACCAGGAAATGTCGAGCTCGATCGGTATCTCGACGTTCAAAACTGAACAGAACATCAGCGGCGTCTACGCCAAGATCCGCGCCAAGAACCCCGGCGAGGCGGCCGCATCGGGCTCGGCAGATCTGGGCTTCGGCTCTTCTGACGGCGAGGGCGGAACCGGTTCGGCCGGATCCTCCATCCTCGACAACCCGGCCGGCTTCATCTCCGACATCATCAGCGGTGTCCTGGCCAACGGCAGCTGATTCACTCGCTCCGCCTGCTCCACCTGTAAACACTCCGTCGGGGAATGTGTTCGAGGGTGGCATCGAGTCTTCGGACTCGGTGCCACCCTCGATCTTTTGTGGCGATCACACTTCCGTCGCGCCTGCATCAAGAATCAAATAGGAAAGCATTACCTAAGTCATTCGCGGTATGATCCACCGATGAGTTCCACAGGATTTCCGTACTGGGCTGTGCCGGCAGGCCGGTACGTTCCGCTACCCTTCTCGATGACGACGTCCACCATCGGGCGTGATCAGAAGCGCGCGTGGCGTGAGATCCGCCATCCCGAACACGAACTCCTCTGGGGCGCTTCCGGCGAGATGAGCGCGTACATCGACGACGTTCGTTGGCAGATACCACCGACGGTCGGCATGTGGATTCCGGCTGGAACTCCACGGCGCATCACGCTCGGCGCATCCACCGAGGCTCGTTTCACCTATTTCCGGCCCGAGTCGTTCCCCCACCCGTGGACAAAACCCGCGATCATCGGCATCGACGACGTCGTCAAGACGATGCTCATCCATCTGCACCAGCGAAATATGCCTACCGAGGCTCGCTTGCGCGCCGAATCCGTAGTCTTCGACACGCTCGCGCCCATCGAGGCGGCTGATGTCGCAGTACCGATGCCCGCCGATCCCCGGGCCCTCGCCGTCGCACGCCGCCTGATCGCCGACCCCGCCGATCAACGCGGGCTTGCCGATTGGGCCTACGTGGTCGGCGGAAGCCCCCGCACCCTGAGCCGCGTGTTCTCTCAAGGCACGGGGATGTCCTTCACCGAGTGGCGAATTCAAGTTCGCGTCCGCGCTGCGATGTCCTATCTCGCTGCGGGCGTTCCTGTTTCGACGGTAAGCCGTCGCGTCGGATACGAAACCCCCAGCGCCTTCACCAGCGTGTTCCGCAAGGTCACCGGACGCACACCGAAGAACTACTACTCGGACGCGTGCGAGTTGTCAGCCTAACTGGTCAGAACCCGTTCATCTTCGAGACCAGTTCCGCGAAAGCATATTTGACGCTCAGCGACGTGGGTGAAGCCAAGGCCATGACTCGTGCCAGACCGAGCTGCTGAATCAGCCTGCCGTCCTTGACTGCCGGCAGGTCGGCAAACAACTTGTCCCCCATCAATCCGGGGAGCCCCTGCCCACTCGCGTCGTTGAGCACGATCACGTCCGCGTCCAGTTCGTTGTACTGTTCGCGCGATGCAGTCACCGACCCCTGGGTGTCGCCGCACAGCTCTGCGCTTCCGGCCGACTGCTTCAGTCCGAGCTGGGACATCAGGATGACTCGGCCGTCGTCAGCGCAGTAATTGGTGAGCCCGTCGATGTTTCCCGAGAGGAAGGTCAAGGTTTTCCCGTTCAGATTCGGGGATCCGGCAGCCAGGTCGGCTATGGAATCGTCAGTTTCCTCGATCAGCTCGGCAGCCCGCTTCGGTTGGCCGAGTACTGATCCGATGGTCGACAACTGTTCCTGCCACGTGGTCGCCCATGCGGTCTCCTTGAACGGAATGGTGGGTGCGATCTGGGAAAGACGTGCGTAGTCGTCTTCGGTGATTCCCGAGACCACTGCGATGATCACGTCCGGCTCCAACGCCAGGATCTGCTCGAACGGCACACCGGACGTGCTGTCGAGCAACGTGGGTTCGACATCGCCCAACAATTCTTCGTCCCACGGCAGGATGCCGTTCTCCAAGCCTGCCCCACTGAACGACTCCATGGCGACGGGTGTCTTGCCCAGTGCGAGGACCGAATCCTGGCTGTTCCAGCCGATCGTCACGATCCGCTGAGGTTCGGTCTCGATGGTGGTCGACCCGTACGCGTGATCAACGGTGACCGGCAGCGCGCCGGCCTCGGCCAACTGCGTCGTGCCCTCCGACGCTGTTGACTCGGTGCTGCTCTGGCAGCCTGCGAGCAGGGCAATCGCGGCCAACGCAGCCACTATTCGGGTAGTGCTCTTCATCTTCTGTCAGCTCTCTTCGCAAACGTACTTTGTTTCGACCAGCCAGGTATATCGAGACCCGATCCCGGTAATGGGGTGTCGATACTCCATCTGGCCGCTGCCGCGTAGCCCTTGGCATCTGCGAGCACTTTCCGCACTCGCACCGGCTCTACCGTAGAACTGCACAACGAGTGTTCAGATCTGGGCGAGGAGTTTCACGAGTGTCAGCGCTGCCCGAAACTCGTTCCGGTCCGATGGAGATGATCCGAGTCGGATCATTCTCCTCCGGACGCGGCCCGCGACTGGTTGCAGCCGTCACCGGGCAGGCGTCGTATCAGGTAGCTCAAGCCCTCATCCCGGTGCTGATCGGCACCGTCGTCGACCGGGCAATCGGAAAGTCCGACAGCACAGCACTTCTCGTGTGGCTTGCGGTGCTGTGTGCTCTGTTCGTGGGACTCGCTCTGTCGTGGCGCATCGCAGTTCGCCTGAACACGCAGGTCTTCGTCTACGGCGAACACGACCTACGACTGAATGCTGCCAGACGAGTACTCGATGCCAGGGGGATGAAAGCTCAGCGTTCGACCGGTGAAGTTCTCACCATCTCTACCTCGGATGCCTCACACGTCTCGGGCTTTTCCTGGGTTGTCGCCGAACAGGGCTCGGCTTTTGCGGGGCTCGCCGCGGCAGTGATTTCGCTTGCCTTCGTCTCGTGGCCGCTCGCACTGATCGTCGTACTCATCACCGCTGCGCAGCTCATATTCATCCACAGGATCAGCGGTCCACTGGACGAGCGCGTGTATGCAGAGCAGAAGAAGGCAGCCGAGGCAGGCATGCTTGCAACGGATTTCACGCTGGGCCTACGAGTACTGAAGGGTTTCGGGGCTGAACCCACCGCCCTGTCGCGATACGTCAACGCGAGCCGGGAGTCGATGAAGGCAGCGATCCGGACGGTCAGAGCAATGTCCAGCCTGACCGCGCTCAATTCCGGGGTCTCCGCGTTGGTGCTGGCTTCGGTTGCGCTTGGAGCCGCGTGGATGGCGCATCAAGGCACGATCACCGTGGGCAATTTCGTCACCGTTGTCGGCTTGAGCAGAGTGATTGCCGGTCCGATGGAAACGCTGGGGTTCTTCGGTGCCGAACTCGCTGCCAAGCGAGGTTCCGCGCGCAGACTTTCCGAACTTTTGGCCGAGCCACACCTGATCGAATCGCTGGCCGCCACGGCCACGACCGAACCTGCCAGAAGTGAAGACGCCCTATTGATTTCGGCGGACAACGGAACTGTCGTCTCAGCTCGACGCGGAGAAGTGGTGGGCGTGCGCGCTGACGATTCCGCCGATCGACTGGCACGACAACTCGCCTTTCAGACTCCGCTGGACCCCGACTCTTACTTCGTATTCGGCACCGATGCAACCGACCTCGGCCCGGACGGAGTTCGTGATCAGGTGTTCGTCTCCGCTCATGAAGGAACCGTGTTCACCGGCACCGTCTTCGACAATCTGGCTGCACCGAACGTCGACTCGTCGGCAATGACGTCATCTGCGCTCGACGACGTGTTGACGCATCTGCCCGACGGCCACCTCTCCGAGGTAGGCGAGCAAGGAAAGAAACTCTCCGGAGGTCAACGCCAACGCCTTCTCCTCGCCCGCGCTCTCCATCAACCCCAGCCGATCCTGGTCCTCCACGAACCCACCACTTCCGTGGACTCTGTCACCGAGCATCGAATTGCACACTCCCTGAGAAACTTCCCCGACAAGGCCATTCTGGTGATCACCTCGAGCCCGACCCTGCTCCATTCGTGTGACCGTGTCGTCACGATCGACCACGGCGTTCGGGAGGGAGAGTCGCTGTGACCGATACCCTTCCGGATGCATCTGCTGTTCCGGTTGTATCTGCCCTGCCGATCGCGTCGACCAAGCAGACCGTCCGCGCATTGATCGCACTGCTTCGGCCACGCAAGCGAGCGCTCGCACTCACGACCGTCGTGCTTCTCTCTGCTACGGCCTGCGGCCTGTCCACCCCGGCACTGCTCGGACTCATGGTCGATGCGGTCACGGAGGGCAAACCGTTTGCCTCACTCCTGCGTATCACCGCGTTCATGCTCGGCGCAGCGGCAGCAGGAGTTGCGCTGACCTGGTGGAGCACACAGCTTCTGGCGAATGTCGCGCAGAACGTGCTGGCCGATCTTCGCGAGGACGTGTTCGCCGCCACCCTCGCGCAGCCGTCGTCACTGGTCGAGGATGCCGGAACCGGTGATCTGATTTCCCGGGTCTCGGGCGACGTCGAAGCGGTAAACACCGTCATCGCGCGAGTACTACCCGCCACCGTGTCTGCCCTGTTCATGATTTCACTGACGCTTGTCGGTGTGGGAGTGATCGATTGGCGCTTCACCGTGGCAATCGTTGCCGTTGCGCCGATTCACTATTTCGCTCTTCGTCATTTCCTCCGACGCTCCGGACCCGTCTACCGACGCTCTCGCGCTGCGCAGGCCAGGCGGGGACAACAGCTCATCGAAACTCTCGGAGGCGCAGGCACTGTCACTGCCCTGCGGCGAACAGACGAGCACATCGGCCGAATCGCCGAGACCTCCGAGCATGCCATCAGCTTCGACATGCAGGCAGTTCGCCTGCGCACCAACTTCTTCGCCCAACTCAACGGCGCCGAACTGCTCGGACTGGCCGCCGTCCTGAGCGTCGGCTACTGGCTCGTGACCACAGGCTCGGTGTCCATCGGGGCCGCTACCGCCGCCGCCCTCTACTTCCACAGTCTGTTCAGCCCCATCGCGGTATTTCTCTCGAACATCGACGAATTGCAGGATGCGGGTGCCAGCCTGGCTCGCCTGATCGGAGTCACCGCGATGCCCGGGCGGCCCACGAGCATTCCTGCCTCGGCTCGGTCCGAACCCATCGGCGTCGAGGTGGACCGGGTTTCCTACTCGTACGACAACTCCACCCCGGTGATCGATTCGATCTCGATCTCGATCGCACCGGGGGAACGAATCGCCGTCGTCGGAAGCAGCGGCGCCGGAAAGACCACGCTCGCCAAACTGATTGCCGGCATCATTCCCGTCGGGGACGGGCGAATCACCGTCGACGGCACACTGATTGACGACCTGAGTGATGCCGAACTTCGGCACGACGTCGTCCTCGTCAGCCAGGAAGTTCACGTGTTCGTCGGGACGATCGCCGACGATCTCCGGTTGTGTGCACCAGATTCGGACGATGCGAAGATCGCCGAAGCCGTCGACACGATGAAAGCTCAATGGATTCATGAACTTCCGGACGGACTCGAGACCAGGGTCGGGGCCGGTGGGTACCAGTTGACGGCGGCGCAGGCACAGCACATAGCCCTCGTCCGACTGGCTCTGCTCGATCCTCCCGTCGTCATCCTCGACGAGGCGACTGCCGAAGCCGGAACCACCGCAGCCGGTCTACTCGATCAGGCAGCCGAGCTCGCAGTCGCCGGCAGGACCGCCGTGGTGATCGCACACCGGCTGAGCCAAGCAGTCCGCGCCGATCGCATACTCGTCATGAGCGGTGGCCGCGTAGTCGAGAGCGGGACACATGACGAACTGATCGGCGCGGACGGTTCCTACGCTGCACTGTGGGAAGCCTGGTCGGTGCGGAGCTAGAACCCCGCCAGACTCACCCGAAAGCCGTTACAACTCAGCTGCTACGACGCCTGCGGGCGATGTCCGCCAGGACGACTCCGGCGGCAACCGAGGCGTTGAGCGACTCGACCGGACCTGCCATCGGAATCGACAGGATCGCGTCGCAGTTCTCGCGGACGAGGCGCGAAAGGCCCTTGCCCTCGGAACCGACCACGATCACAACGGGACCGCTGCCGTCGAAATCGTCGAGAGTGGTGTCGCCCTCGGCGTCGAGACCGACGACCTGAACACCCTTCGATGCCCAGTCCTTGAGCGTGCGGGTGAGGTTGGTTGCCCGAGCAATCGGCAAACGAGCGGCAGCGCCGGCGCTGGTGCGCCAAGCGACAGCACTCACGCTCGCGCTACGACGCTCCGGAATCACGACGCCGTGTCCACCGAAAGCTGCGACCGAGCGCACGACGGCACCCAGGTTGCGGGGATCGGTGATGTTGTCCAGCGCGACGAGCAGCGGCGGCTCGGCATGCTTGCGTGCCTCCGAGAGAAGATCGTCCGGGTGCGCGTAGCGGTACGGCGGAACCTGCAGGGCGATGCCCTGGTGAAGACCGTTGGCGCTGAGGCGATCCAGATCGGTGCGGGGGACCTCGAGGATCGAGATGCCGGCATCCGCAGCGAGCTGAACGGATTCCTTCAGTCGATCGTCGCTCTCGGTGCCGACGGCGACCCACAGTGCAGTCGCCGGAACGCCGGCGCGTAGGCACTCGACCACCGGGTTGCGTCCGAGCACTGTCTCGGGACCGTCGAGAACCTTGCGGCCCGGACCCGGACGGCCACCGCGGCCCTGCTTCTCGTCGGCACGTGCGGCGCGCGCTGCACGCTTTGCCGCGGGATGCTTGGTGCGTGCCTCGGCGGGCGGCGTAGCGCCACGCCCTTCGAGACCGCGACGGTGCTTACCGCCGGAACCGGCAACCTGGCCCTTCTTGGTGCCGCCCTTACGGACTGCGCCGCGCCTGCTCGAGTTTCCAGCCATTGTTACTGCCCTGCCTTAAGGGACCATTCGGGTCCGTCGGGAGTATCGGTTACTTCGATACCCGCCTTGATGAGGCGATCGCGGACCTCGTCCGCCACCGCCCAGTTCTTTTCCGTACGTGCCTGCTGCCGACGATCGAGATCGGCCCGCACCAACACGTCCAAAGCTTCCATTGCCGTCTCGGTGTCGCCACCGGACTGCGTCCAATGCTCGTCGAGTGGGTCGACGCCCAGGATCGCGAGCATGGCCCGCACCTGGCCGGCAGCCACCCGAGCCGCGTCGAGATCACCGGCAGCGAGCGCGGAATTACCCTCGCTCGCCTTGCCGTGAATCTCGGCCAACGCGATCGGCACCGACAAGTCGTTGTCGAGAGCCGCCGCGAAACCTTCGGTCCACGTACCGAGTTCGACGCCGCCCGCACGCTTGTGTGTGCGCAGGACGAACGACTCGAGCCCCTGGTAGGACTTCGCACTTTCGTCCAACGCCTCGTCCGAGTACTCGAGATTGGAACGGTAGTGCGCACTACCGAGGTAGTACCGAAGTTCTTGCGGACGAACCTTCTTGAGCACGTTCGGCACCGAGAGAACGTTGCCCAACGACTTGGACATCTTCTCGCCACTCATCGTGACCCAGCCGTTGTGCAACCAGTACTGAGCGAAATCGTCGCCGGCGCACTTGGCCTGCGCAATTTCGTTCTCGTGGTGCGGGAAGACGAGATCGCGTCCACCACAATGGATGTCGAATGCCGCCCCGAGATAGAACTCCGCCATGGCCGAGCACTCGAGGTGCCAGCCCGGACGGCCGGGTCCCCACGGTGTCGGCCACGAGGGCTCACCGGGCTTGACGGCCTTCCAGAGGGTGAAGTCGCGAGGATCACGCTTTCCCTCGGCAGCGCTCTCGCCCTGATGAACGTCGTCGAGTTTGTGGCCGGACAGTGCGCCGTACTCGGGGTAGCTCTGCACGTCGAAGTAGACGTCACCGCCCGCCGCGTACGCGTGGCCGTTCTCGATCAGACGTTCCATCATCTCGACCATCTGCGTCACGTGGCCGGTGGCCCGTGGCTCGATGGACGGTGGCAGCACACCCAGTTGGTCGTAGGCCCACGTGAACGACCGCTCGAACGTCGCCGCCCACTCCCACCAAGGTCGACCGGCGCCGGCGGCCTTGTTGAGAATCTTGTCGTCGATGTCCGTCACGTTGCGCACGAAGGCAACGTCGTTGCCGTGCGCCAACAGCCAGCGACGCAGCACGTCGAAAGCGACGCCGCTGCGAACGTGTCCGATGTGAGGATCACCCTGAACTGTCGCCCCACACAGGTACACCGATGCATGTCCGGGGGCCAACGGAACAAAATCCCGAAGGGCCCGCGTACCGGTGTCGTATAGGCGCAGGGTCACGACCAGCGATCTTACCTGTCGTGTTCGGTTGTCATGACCAACGCGGTGGCCATGGCGGCGATCCCCTCGCCTCGACCGGTCAAGCCGAGGCCGTCCGTGGTGGTCGCGGACACAGAAACAGGCGCGCCCAGTATCTCGGAAAGCACCTTCTGCGCCTCGTCGCGACGCGGCCCGATCTTCGGACGGTTGCCGATGACCTGCACCGCGGCGTTGCCGACGGTGAACTGGTTCACTTCGAGCAGTCGACGAACCTCGGCAAGCATTCGAGCGCCGCTCACGCCGTCCCATTCGGGCCTGCCGGTGCCGAAAACCGAACCGAGGTCACCGAGGCCCGCCGCAGAGAGCAACGCGTCACACAGCGCGTGGACGGCGACGTCGCCGTCCGAATGGCCCGAGCACCCGTCTGCTTCCTCGAACAGCAACCCGGCCATCCAGCAAGGACGACCGACCTCGATGGGATGAACATCCGTGCCGAGACCGACGCGCATCTAATTTCCGTCCTGTGAATCCGCACTCAACGCTGTCTCCGAGCTCAGGAGCGCCCGTGCAAGGACCAGGTCGAGCGGAGTGGTGATCTTGAAGGCGAGAGCGTCGCCGGGAATCGTCTGCACCGAAACACCGAGACGCTCGACCAGAGCGGCGTCGTCGGTCGCGGCGACGTCACCGGCGTCGTACGCACTGCGCAGGACGTCGGTGGAGAATCCTTGGGGAGTTTGAACCGCACGCAACTCCGAACGCAGAGGCGTACCGGTGACTGCGCCGAGTACGTCGACCGACTTGATCGTGTCGGTAACCGGAAGTACCGGGATAACAGCGGAGCTGCCGGCTCGGAGAGTGTCGACGACGCGCGCGATCAACGCCGGCGGTGTCAATGCCCGTGCGGCATCGTGCACGAGCACAAAATCTGCGTCGCCGGCAGCACTGAGGCCGGCTCGAACCGAATCGGTTCTTTCGGCACCACCACCGACGACGTCGACGTCCGCTGCACGACCGAGGTCGGCTACGACGGATTCGACCAGTTCAGGCGGCACAATGACAACAACGCGGTCGATCGCTCCGGATTTCCGGAGTCCATCGACCGCGCGTGCAAGCATGGTGCACCCACCGAGTTCGACAAATGCCTTGGGCAACTTCTCGCCCAATCGCACTCCCCGACCTGCGGCAGGTACCAGGGCTACTACTGCCACTGTCAGCTTTGTTGTGTTGCAGTCAGGACGCGGCCGCGAGGACCTCGTCGAGAATGGTCTCTGCCTTCTCGGTGTCAGTGCCCTCGGCGAGCGCGAGCTCTCCGACGAGAATCTGACGAGCCTTGGCGAGCATGCGCTTCTCACCAGCGGAAAGTCCGCGGTCCTGCTCACGACGCCACAGGTCACGAACAACTTCTGCAACCTTGTTCACGTCACCTGAGGCAAGCTTCTCGAGATTTGCCTTGTATCGACGAGACCAGTTGGTGGGCTCTTCGGTGTGCGGTGCTCGCAGAACCTGGAAAACCTTGTCGAGGCCTTCTTGGCCGACCACGTCACGAACTCCGACGTACTCTGCGTTGTCTGCAGGAACCCGTACTGTGAGATCGCCTTGAGCGACCTTCAGAACCAGGTACTCCTTCTGCTCACCCTTGATGGTGCGGGTTTCGATAGCTTCGATCAGCGCCGCACCGTGATGGGGGTATACGACGGTGTCTCCGACCTTGAAAATCATGTGTCCCGTGCCCCTTTCGATTCCACTAGTTTAACACGTGAAAGAACCGACCACTCATCAACTGTGCAGGTCAGGGGCATCCTTGCTCGAGCGTAGGGGTTGACAGGGCTTGTTGTACGTGCATTCAACTGGTCTGGAGCACCCCTGCGTAACGGACTGAAAGCCCACGCAGACAACCGTTGTGGCGACCCGACGGCCAGCCCGCGGGACCTTATCTACTACTCTGCCTAGTGGAGTGCGAACCTGACGCCGTGGAGGACAAATCGTGACTGCTATCCGTAAGCCGACTCGTCGAGTCGCTACCGCCATTGCACTGGCTGCAGGCGCAGCCATCGCGCTGTCCGCTTGCGGTTCCGGACAGGTGAGCCAGACCGCCGTCCAGCAGGCCGCCGTGAACGGCAACAGCGCCGACCTCGGTGAGATCGCACTGCGCAACGTGCACATCGCTTACCCCTCGTCCGAGGAGTACAGCATCGAGCCGGGCGGCAACGCCGTGCTCGCGTTCACCGTCGTGAACGACAGCGCCGAGACCACGGACAAGCTCGTCAGCATCACCACCGATTACGCAGCACGCGTCATCGCAGGTGAAGAGGTAGGTGGCTTGACGATCAAGCCGCAGACGTCGCTGCAGGCCGGTCAGTTGCCCGCAGGCGAAGGCGCCGCGACCGAGGCCGAGACCCAGATCAAGAACAACGAAGAGAACGACGACGCACCCGCTGCGCTCTCTCTCGTCGTTCTGCAGGACATCAAGGCAGGCGTTCGCCCCGGCTTGACCGTCCCGATCACCTTCAAGTTCGAGAAGGCCGGATCGGTCACCGTCGACGTACCTGTCGACGCAGGCCCGCAGCTCGAGCGCAACGAGTCGGACAAGTCACCCGACGTTGCAGAAGCTGGGCACTGAGCCTCGAATCACCAAGGCGCACAATGCGCCTCGCAGAACAACTTCAGAATCACAATAGAGGCGGGGTCCATGTCGGACCCCGCCTCTAGTCTGTCCCGGTGGCCAAAGTGAAATCGAACTACCGCTGCTCCGAATGCCAGTCGGTAGTGCCCAAGTGGGTCGGTAGATGTCCGGACTGCGATTCGTGGGGCTCGATGACCGAGGTCGCCGTAGTGGCACCCGTCGCCAGTCGCGCCGGCGCCTCACTCGCCAAAGCAGGATCAAGCGCCGTGCTGCCTACGACGCCGGCCACGCCGCTGACACAGATCGACAGCACCTCGACGCAGGCCAAACCCACGGGGATCGGTGAGTTGGACCGCGTCCTCGGCGGTGGCGTCGTACCGGGTTCGGTGGTGCTGCTCGCCGGAGAACCCGGCGTCGGAAAATCGACGCTACTTCTCGAGGTCGTCTACCGCTGGGCGATGCGCAGCGCGGATGATCGAGCGTTGTACGTCACGGGCGAGGAGTCTGCCGGTCAGGTTCGGCTTCGGGCAGATCGCACCAACTCTGTCCACGAACGGATGTATCTGGCGGCCGAATCCGATCTCGCGACCATCCTCGGCCACATCGAGCAGGTCAAACCGACACTGGTCATCGTCGACTCGGTGCAGACCATGCTTGCTGCCGACGTCGACGGGGTCGTCGGCGGCGTGACTCAGGTCAAGGCCGTCACCAGCGCCCTGACCTCCCTGGCCAAGGCCAGTGGAATCCCGGTGCTTCTGATCGGCCACGTCACCAAGGACGGCGCCGTCGCCGGTCCGCGCTCGCTCGAGCATCTCGTGGACGTGGTTCTGCACTTCGAAGGTGACAAGCACTCCACCCTGCGCATGGTCCGCGGCGTGAAGAACAGATTCGGTGCGGCCGACGAGGTCGGATGCTTCGAGCTGAGCGAGCAGGGCATCAACGAGATCAGCGATCCGTCCGGCCTGTTCCTGCATCACCGTGAAGAAGCTGTGGAAGGCACTGCCGTCACCGTGATGATGGACGGTAAGCGACCTCTACTCGGTGAAGTTCAGGCGCTCGTCGCCGCCACGCCGCTACCGACACCTCGCCGAGCCGTCAGCGGGCTCGACACCGCCCGTGTGGCCATGGTTCTGGCCGTGTTGGAACGCCGCGTCGGAGTGTCGATCTCGAAGGCCGACGTCTACGCCGCGACCGTCGGCGGTATGCGGATGACCGAGCCGGGTGCCGATCTGGCTCTCGCCATTGCGGTCGCTTCCGCCGTGAAAGCCAAACCCGTCCCCAAGGGGCTCGTCATCCTCGGCGAGGTCGGACTCGCCGGGGAGGTTCGACGGGTTGCCGGGGTGAACCGACGGCTGATCGAAGCTGCCCGACTGGGATTCACCAGCGCCATCGTGCCGGTCGATTCCGGCCCGAACATTCCCGGCATGCGCGTCAACGAAGTGGCGAATCTGGCCGAGGCACTGGCCTACGCCGGATTGATGGGCGGCAAACAAGCCCCGTCTCGCCCCAAGCTCACGCCGGTGAAGTGATCGTCGTTCGGCCGACTACCTCGTCAGACCGACGAGGTGCCGAACGGGGACGTCGGTTCGCCGTCCACGAACTCCTTGGTCTTGGCGAAGTGTTCCGAGGTGATGGTCAGAAACAGTCCGCGGGAGGTTCCCACCACCGTGTCCGGATCCGCTGTCGGACCTTCGACGATCACCGCTTCTGCACTGGTGTAGACCTTGCGGCGTACAACACCGTCGATGCGAGCCCGGAATTCGAGCACCGATCCCAACGGGATCGGCCGGGCGAAGTCGATCTCGAGGTGCCCGGTCACCACCGGCGAGCCGAGAGCCATACATGCCATACCTTGAGCCTCGTCGAATGCCGTCGACAGAATGCCGCCGTGAATGACACCTGGACCGCCCTGATACTTCTTGGCGACCTCCAGACGACCGGTCACTTCCAGTCCGTTACCAGCCCTGAAACTCATCGCCATTCCCGCAGGCTGGTCGTCGCCGCAGCCGAAGCATTTCGACCAGTGCTGAGGCAGCTTCTCGCCGGCGGCCGGAAAGAATTCGACCGGCTCCGGGACAGTCAGGTCATCAGGCAGGGTCCAGGTACTACTCATGGATAGGTAATCTAAACGGGGATCCGTCCGGCGCAGGCATCGGACCCGACCGAAGTGACATCGACCTCAGCAGGGAGTTTCTCAATGATCAGTGCGATGGCGGACACACAGTCGTCGTCGGCATTGCGAGAGACCATCGCCAGGTTGGCGCCGGGTACCGCTTTGCGAGACGGGCTCGAACGAATTCTGCGCGGCCGTACCGGCGCGCTGATCGTCCTCGGATACGACGAGGAAATGGAAGCGCTGTGTGACGGCGGATTCAACCTCGACGTGGAGTTCGCACCGACCCGATTGCGCGAGCTGTCGAAGATGGACGGCGCGGTTGTCCTCTCGACGGACGGCACACGCATCGTGCGTGCCAACGTCCAGCTGGTTCCCGATCACAAGATTCCCACCGTCGAATCCGGCACGAGGCACCGCGCTGCCGAGCGCACGGCAATTCAGACCGGCTATCCCGTGGTCTCGGTCAGTCAGTCGATGTCGATCGTCAGTGTGTACGTCGGCGGCATTCGGCACGTCATCGACGGCTCGGCCACCATACTTTCGCGCGCCAACCAGGCCGTCGCGACGCTCGAACGATACAAAGCGCGACTCGACGAAGTGACACGGCAACTGTCGGTCGTCGAGATCGAGGATTTCGTGACTCTGCGCGACGCGTTGACCGTCGTACAGCGCCTCGAAATGGTTCGCCGCGTGTCGATCGAAATCGAACAGGATGTCCTCGAACTCGGCACCGACGGTCGCCAGTTGGCACTGCAGCTCGAAGAACTGGTCGGCGACAACGACATTGCACGTCAACTCATCGTTCGGGACTATCTTGCCGGTCCCGAACCCATCGGCACCGCGGCGATGGACAACGTCCTCGTCGCACTCGATCGCGTCACCGACGCCGATCTACTCGATCTCACGACTCTTGCGCGTGTTCTCGGTTATCCGGGCACGATCGAAGCCCTCGACACTCCGATGACTCCTCGCGGATATCGCGTGCTGATGCGTGTACCTCGATTGCAGTTCCATCAGATCCACCGGTTGGTCGGATCCTTCGGCACTCTCCAGTCGCTGCTGGCCGCTACGGCTGCCGATCTGCAGTCGGTCGAGGGCATCGGCGGGCTGTGGGCCCGTCACATCCGTGAGGGACTTTCCCGGCTCGCGGAAACGTCGATCACCGGATCCTTCAACTAGCGGGCCTGTTCAGGCTTGCCCGCGCTCATGCGATGTTGAACGGCTCCGGGGAGCTTCGCAGTGCACCGAGCTGCCCGACAACCGTGTAAGCGCCTGCGCCCACCGGATTGCGCTCGGGGTTCTGCGCGGTCGCGCACTCGGGGGTCGACGTCGTGGCCGACCAGGCGACCTTGAACGCAGCTTGCTCGCCGGGCGCGAGATTGCGTACGTCGGCTGCGGGCTGTGGGTAGCAGTCGACGTTGGACCACAACCGGGTCTTGCCGTCGATGCTGTAGACGAGCACCTGCTGAAGGCCGCCCGCCAGATCTCGATCACAGGGTGCCGAACCGATGTTGGTGATGACGATCGTGAACGACGGCTCTTCGCCGGGAGCGAAGGTCGCCTTGTCTGCGGTGGCCTTGACTGCCAGCGACGAGTCGGCGCACTGACCGGCCGGGACCGGAGCCCCGGTGGTCGACGAAGAGGAAGAAGACGAAGACGATCCCGAAGCCTGCGTGCCCGAGCCACCTGATCCACCGGCAGCGCCGCCACCCGAGCCACCGCCACCCTCCGGCGCGTTGGAACCGGAAGGGTTGGGGGTGAAGGAGACGTCCGTCGTCAGCGAGGAACTCGCAGCGGCCGAATCGGCCTCCGGGGTATCACTTCCACCGCCGAAGAGGGCGGACGCCGCCCAGATGATCAACGCCAGTGCAATGACGGCGGCACCAATGGCCAGCGCCCGGCGACGCCAGTAGATCTCGGGGGGCAGTGGTCCATTAGGTTCCAACACGGACTCAACGGTAGTTGGCGCAGGGTCCACTAACCGTCAGCTGAGGCGGCGTGTCGGTACCCATTGTCTGCTGCCAGGTACCACTGCCCCGGAAGATCTAACCCTCGACGGTCTCGACGCTCTCGCCGATGTCGCCGACCGCGCCCTGAACTCGCATGTGACCGTCGGACAACGTGTACGTGACGCCGACGATCGCGCACGCACCCTTGTCCACCTTGTCGGCGATGATCCGGGACCTCTGCATGATCAGCGAGCCGGTCTCCACGACGTGACGGCCTTCGAGTTCGTCCACGGTGGACAAGCCCTCGTTGCGGCCCATCAGGATGGACGGAGCAACACGCTCGACCACACTGCGGATGAATCCGTCGGGAACTGCGCCCTTGTCCAGGGCGTCGAGCGTTGCCTTCACGGCACCGCAACCGTCGTGCCCGAGGACGACGATGAGCGGCACGTTGAGCACGTGAACCGCGTACTCGATGGAACCGAGCACCGAATCGTCGAGCACGTGACCTGCAGTGCGCACGACGAACATGTCGCCGAGACCCTGGTCGAAGATGATCTCGGCGGCTACGCGCGAATCACCGCAACCGAACAGCACCGCTGTGGGGTGCTGCCCATCGACGAGTTTCGCGCGGTCCGCGATTCCCTGGCTGGGGTGAATGGACGCGTCGTTGACAAATCGCTCGTTGCCTTCGCGAAGGGACTTCCAAGCGGAAATGGGGCTTGATCGTGGCATTCACTCATTGTGCACCCGCCGCATTTCGGGCTCTCGCCGGGAAGGTTGCGTGGACGCAAACGAAAGTTCCGCGTCGACATTCGCGCCCGGTGATGAAGTGGCCGAAATGGAACTTACTTCAGAGTCAGTTTCCTGATACCGTCTCCGAACGTGACCTGGAGCACTTCGAGCTCCCGAGTGTGATCGAAGAAACCCGACCAGAACGATTCGGCCGGAGAGGGGGATGGCGTGAGCACCGAAGCTACGACGACCGGGAATGGAACAACCGGGGAAACAACTGCTGTCTCCCCCGCCAAGACGAACATGTTCTCGAACCTGCTCTCCGAGATCGGACTGCTCTTCACCTTCACCGTTCGCGTGTGCGTTGCGGCGTTCACATCTCTTCGACACAAGCGCCTCGCCTGGCGTGAGGCGCTCGACCAGATGTGGTTTCTCGCCAACGTCACCTCGGTCGCATCCGCTCTGGTGATGATTCCCCTCGGTGTCGGGGTAGCACTGCAGATCGGTGCGCTCGCAGATCAAATCGGCGCGGGTGCGTACAGCGGTGCCGTCGTCGCGTTCCTCATCATCGGACAGGCCGGCCCCCTGGTGTGCGCCCTGATCATCGCCGGTGTCGGCGGTTCCGCAATCTGCGCAGATTTGGGAGCGCGAACGATACGCGAGGAAATCGATGCACTCGAAGTGCTCGGTCTACCCGTGCTCGAACGCCTGGTCGTACCCCGGATGATCGCCATTGCCGTCGTCTGCCTCCTACTGAACTCGATAGTTCTCGTAATCGGTTTGGGCGCAAGCCTCTTCGTTCACGTCCTGATACTCGACGGCAACGCACAGAGTTTCCTGCGCAATCTCGTTCAATTCAGTCAACCCAGCGACTTCGTCGTCTCCGGCATCAAAGCCGTTGCCTTTGCTCTCATCTCGGGAATCGTGGCCTGCTACAAGGGCCTGACCGTCAAGCGCGGAGCTCAAGGCGTCGGCGACGCAGTCAACGAGACCGTCGTGCTCTCGTTTGTCCTCGTGTTTGTCGCCAACCTCGCAATTACTCAGTTCTACCCACTGTTCGTCTCGGTGAAAGGTGCCTATTGATGCACCTGCCCATCGCAATTCGTGCCAAGCGGGTCAGTTCGCGGACCGTCGACGGCCTGAGTCGACTCGGCGATCAGTTCACGTTCCACGCGCGTGTCATCACCTCGATTCCCGCAACCCTCAAGCGCTATTGGCGTGAAGTCGCCCGTCTCGTCGCCCAGGTGGCATTCGGTTCGGGCACCCTGCTCGCCGGAGGCGGCAGCGTCGTCGTGATCTTCGCGATCTCGTTCTTCGCCGGTTCCCAGATCGGACTCGAGGGCTACCGCGGACTCAACCTCGTCGGCCTCGCACCGCTGTCCGGCGTGATGTCCGCCATCGCGAATACTCGCGAGGTGGCACCACTCGTTGCCGCAATCACCCTGGCAGCCAAGGTCGGAACCGGATTCACCGCGCAGCTCGGAGCGATGCGGATCTCCGAGGAAATCGACGCGCTCGAAGTCATGGCGATTCCCTCGCTGCGGTACCTGGTCACCACCCGAATGATCGCGGCGCTCATCGCGGTGGTCCCGCTGTACCTGGTCGGCCTGTTTGCTTCGTACATGGCAACGGCGCTTGCGGTGATCCGGGTCAAAGGCCAGTCGGAGGGAACGTACGGCTACTACTTCAGTCTTTTCCTCTCTCCCAACGACATCTGGTTGTCCTTGATAAAAGTCATGGTGTTCGCGGTCGTCGTGACCCTCGTGCACTGCTACTACGGTTACACCGCGACGGGTGGACCCGAAGGCGTCGGACGAGCCGCCGGACGAGCGTTGCGCACCAGCATCGTCTTCCTTGCATTCACCGACGTCGCGATGACCATTGCGCTGTGGGGACTCAAACCTCACGTACCCGGGCTGACCGGATGATCGTCACGAATTCCAGCCGAATCACCCTGGCACTGCGGGGTTTACTCGCCGTGGTCATCCTGATCCTCGCCTACGTCTTCTTGTTCAGCAGAGGTACGGACTCCACCGGTTCCACACCGCAGGTCAGTGCTGTCGTCCCCGCCAGTGCCGGTGCGCTGCGAGTCGGATCCTCGGTACAGTACCGCGGCGTCGTCGTCGGCGCTGTGGCCGAGATCGAGCCGGGCACCACCGCTTCGACTGTCTCACTCGCGATCGACGAGGGAGCGTTCGAGGACATACCGTCGACAAGTCAGGTGCGACTGATGCCCCGCAACATCTTCGGTGACTTCTTCGTAGACTTGATTCAACCTGACGGACTCTCGCGTGGTCCTGCTCTCGTGCCGGGTACCGAATTGGTATCCGATCAGTCCGAAGTCGCGGTCCAGCTCTACCAATCGATCTCACGGATCTACTCGCTCGTTTCTTCCCTCGACCCCGCCGACATCAACGTCGCACTCACGGCAGTCTCGGACGCGTTGAGCGGCAAGGGAAACCAGATCGGCGAATCGCTCGATTCAGTCCACCAAGCGTTGGTCGGTGCGCAGCCCGTCATCGACGGACTCGGTGACGACCTCGACGACATAGCCACCCTCGCCGACAGTCTCTCGACGAGTGCGCCGGACATGCTCGCCGCATTCGAGAACTCCATCACCACATCCAAGACCGTCGTCGAGAAATCCGACGGGTTGGCGGGGCTTCTGCGTGCCGGCACCAGCACGGGAGCTGCTGCCACGAGTCTGATCGGTGACAATCGCGACCGCATGATCACCTTGGTCGACGACGCCGATTCCCTGACCGGCGCAATCACTTCGCGGCCGGACCACATCACCACCTTCTACAACGGCCTGCGCAATCTCACGATCAAGCTCCCGCCCGCGTTGGCGCATGGTCCGTGGCTCAGCACCGATCTACGGCTGTCCGTCACAGATCTGTATCCGTACGGAAAGACCGACTGCCCACGGTACGACGGAACACGCGGACCCAACTGTCCTGCCGCCGCGACCGCGTTCGGCGGAACCGTCGGCCCGGTCGGCAGCCCTGCCGAACAGTCCCTGATCTTGGCTCTCACCCAGGGCGGTACAGCTTTGGACACTCTCGTGGCGGGGCCGGTATTTCGCGGCACGACGGTGGTGGGCGGATGAGCGTGAAGAAATCTCTGATCAGGTTCGGACTGTTTGCTGCACTGTCGATTCTCGCCACCGTGGTTGTGGTGAGCACCCTGATCAACCCAGTCTCCGGGTCGAGTTCGCAGTACCGGGCCGTCTTCGTCAATGCCTCCGGCCTGGTCACCGGCAGCGATGTTCAGATCGCCGGGGTGCGAGTAGGGCGCGTCGACAGCGTCGAGTTGGTGAACAACCAAGCCGTCGTCGGCTTCGAACTCGAATCTGCACAACGTATTCCGTCCGACGGTCGCGCTGTGGTGAGGTACGCAGACCTGTTGGGAGCGCGAACAATTTCGATCGAACCCGGACAGGCCGAACGCGCAACAGGCAACTACCTCTCCCCCGGGGCCACAATTCCCGTGGAACAGACTCAGCCGGCGATCGACCTCACCGACATCCTCGGCGGATTCCGTCCCCTGTTCGACGCACTTGACCCCGCAGAAGTCAACGAACTTGCCGCACAGGTCGTCCAGGTATTCCAAGGACAAGGTTCCACCATCGAAAGCCTGCTGGAGCGCACTGTTGCCGTCACCGAGAACTTGACGTCCCGGGACGCGATCTTGGACCAACTACTGAACAACCTCGACCGGGTCCTTACCGTGACCACGACGAATCGACCCAACTTCGTCGAGATGATCAACACGCTCGACACACTGGTCGGCGGTTTGGCACAGGACCGCCAACAGATCTCGGCCGCAGTGGATTCCGCAGGCGCCCTGACTTCTTCACTTCAGGACTTGGTGACGCGCGTGGAACCGGACTTGGCTGGCGCGCTGACTTCGATCGATCAGTCGGCTCGCGTCGTCGTCGACAATCGTGAGTCGCTGGCGACCGGTATCACCGCTTTCGATCAACTGTTCACCCAGTTGGGGATCGCGATGAGCTACGGAAGCTGGGCGAACATCTACATCTGCAACTTCCGGCTCAGCGCGCTGGACCAATCGGTGACCCTCGGCGGCCCCGAGCGTTCGGCGGTGTGCCGATGAACTGGCTCACCGTCAAGAACCCGGTCCGCAACGGAATTATCTGCATCCTCGTCGGAGTCGGTGTGGTTCTGGCCGCACTCGTTGTCCCTCAACTGATCTTGAAGGTCAAGACCAACGAGTACCACGCCGTCTTTGCCAACGCCACCGGGTTGACGCAGGACGATCCGGTCAACGTCGCGGGAGTCCCGAGCGGGGTGGTCACCTCGTTGGCGGTCAGCGGCAACTCGGTTGAAGTCACCTTCCGACTCGACGACGGCGTCACTCTCGGCGAAGACTCCCGTGCGGACATCAAGATCTCGACTCTGCTCGGCCGACGCTCGCTCGACGTCACTCCGAACGGATCGCGCTCGTTACCCGCAGGTTCGACCATCCCCATCGAGAACACGAGCGTTCCGTTCACTCTCGACGATCTCGGTCGAGGAGCACAATCCACGTCGGAAAACCTTGATCTGCAACAACTGCGAAACATGCTGACCGTGGTGTCCGACAACTCACCGGACGATCCCGAACTCATTCGCCGCTCACTCGAGGGAATCGACGCACTCTCCGGAGTAGTCAACGACAACGACGTTGCGCTCCGTTCCCTTCTCACCGGAGCGCAGCAGACGACCGCAACACTGATCGAGCAGAAGGACACTCTGGAAACCCTTCTGGGGAATGCGGATCTGGTGATGTCCACGATCGCCGACCGGCGAGATGTGCTGAATGCGCTTGTACAAGACCTGAATCAGTTGAGCACCACACTTGCCCAGTTCCTGGGCGACAACCAGGCTTTGATCGACTCGGTCATGGGAGACATCCACGTGGTGACGGGAGTTCTGTCCGAAAACGAACAATCACTGACCACACTGCTCGACAACTTCGCCCCCAGCGTCCGCTACGTCACCAACGCGACCGGTAACGGCAACTGGCTCGACCTCAACTCGCCCTCCACCCTCATCCCGGACAACTGGTTGTGCGTCGTCGGGCTCGTTCAGGGGTGTCGATGACCACGACCGTCAAGAAACTCGCCGTGCTGGCAGCGATTGTGATCTGCGCGATCGGTGCCGTCCTGTTCGTCACGCGTGACGAACACAGACTCACTCTCACCGCCGAATTCACCTCGACCGACGCTATCTTCACCGGGAACACAGTGACGATTCTGGGAGTTCCCAGCGGGAGGGTCGAGAGCGTCACGCCGGAAGGGTCCCGGGTACGAGTGGCGCTGAGCCTGCCATCCGGAACACGTATACCCGCCGACGCGCAGGCCTGGGTCCTGTCTCCCTCGGTCATCAGTGACCGCACGATCGAACTCGGGCCCGGCTACGAGGACGGTGAGTTCCTCACCGACGGCGCGGTGATCCCTCTCGAACGCACTCACTCCCCGCTGACGTGGGACCAACTCACCGCATCGGTGAACGAATTGACGGTGGCGCTCGGCCCTGGCGCCGACGGCGGCGGGATCGGTGACCTCATCGGAGAAGGCGCCCACGCGTTGGACGGCAACGGGCAAGCATTCAACGATGCCGTTCGGTCCATCTCACAGGCCAGTTCGGTACTGGCGGGTGCAAGTCCCGACATCTCCGAACTGGTGAAGAACCTGAACACCCTCGTGCAGTTGATCGCGGACAACCAGACCAAGGTCGACTCCCTGTCGAACTCGGTGACAGTCACCGCCCGCACGTTCAGCGCCCAGCGAGAAGACATCAGCGGGGCGCTCGATTCCCTGACCACGTTGCTCGGACAGGTCTCAGCGCTACTCGCCGAACACGGCGAGGCGGTCACCGCCGATCTGGGTACGCTCGCACAGTTGGCCGGTGCAGTCGCGACCAAACAGGATCAACTGCGCGAGATCATCGAAACGGCACCAACGGGATTCGAGAACGTCGCCAACCTCGTCACCGAAGAAGGCCGAGCCAGAGCACGATTGAACGTCGCCACCGATCTCTCACAGTTCGACACGACGCGAGAACTGTGCGAGAAGATGCCGATACCGCTGTGCACAGGGCCGGGAATCGTCAATCCCATCGAATTTCCTTCGGCAGGCAGCTCCGACCTGGCACGCATCCTCGGTGGGGGCAACTGATGGCGTCGAACAAGTCCGTAGTGAGCGTTGTCGTGGCACTTGTCATCGCGGCGCCATTGACCGGCTGCAGTCTCAACTTCCAGCACCTCCCCCTCGGACGCGGTCTGCCAGGAGAGTCGTACCCGCTGAACATGGAATTCGTCGACGCGTCGTTACTTCCCGTCGGCGGTGAGGTGCGGATCGGCCAGGCAGTGGTCGGCAGAGTCATGTCGATGAGCGCGCAAACCTTTGCAGCCGTGGTACATACCGAAATCGCGTCGGACATCGAACTACCTGTCGGCACCCGCGCTCGGATCGAACTGTCGACCCCGATCGGCGATGCGTTCGTCAACCTCGAAGTTCCGGTCGATCCAGCGGGCCCCATTCTCGAACCGGGTTCCACCATCGAGCGATCGGAGACCGTGCGCGGACCCGATGTCGCACAACTGCTCGGCGCCGTCGGAACTCTGTTGAACGGCAGTGGGTTGGCGCAGGTCAAGAACATCGTCAGTGAGGCTGATCAGATTCTCGACGGCAGGGAGGAGACGATCCGCGATCTGCTTGCACGCCTTGACACTTTTCTCGGAACACTTGACGACCGAAAGGAATCGATCAATTCGGCACTGGATTCACTGAACCGGCTCAGCGCTCTGATCGGAGACGAGAGCGCCACCATCGACGAAGGCTTGCGCACACTCACACCCGCATTGGGCGTGATCGCCGACCAACGACAACCGCTCCTCGATCTACTCGACGAAACCGATCGGCTCAGTACCGCAACCAATTCCGTACTCGACCAGTCGGCCGACCAGATTTCCGAGATCACCGGACGACTGTCACCCATCCTCGACCAGTTCTCGGCAATGGGCCCGACACTGGGTGAGACGATGGCCAACCTGGACAACGCAAGAGTGCTCCTCGAGCGTGCCAGCCCAGGCGATTACGTGAACATCGACCTCGACGTCGATGTCGAGGGCACCGTGACCGGAGTGCTCAACGAGATAATCCCGGGCGCCGCACCGCCACTGCCACCTCTGCCCGCCTCCGATCGGGAACTGCCGATCACGACACCCCTGCAAGGAGGAACGCGATGAAGAACCGAACCGTCTATTTCGAGATCGCCGCCTTTCTCCTCATCGCGGTGGTCAGCACGACGTACGTACTCCGGCAAGTCGGTGCCGGAGATCCGTTCACCGGAACCTTCTCGGTCATCGTCGAATTGGAGAACGCGGCCGGAATCGCTCCCGGTTCGGAAGTGGCCTATCGCGGAGTCACCGTCGGCGACGTCGAGTCGGTGGAGGTGGACTCTGCCCAGGACCTCGTCGTGATGACGTTGAGCATCGCCGCCGACAAACAGATCCCCAACGATTCGCATGTGGCCATCAGCCAGGACACCGCCGTTCCGGTATTGAAAGTTCAGTTGTCCTCGCAGACCGACGGCGGCCCGTATCTGGTTGAAGGTTCCGTCGTTCCGACTGAGCGCACTTCGATCCCGGTCGCGTTGGGAACCGTGATTGCGAATTTCAACGCTGCTGCCGACACCGTCGATCCGGCAGACCTGCGAACCCTCTCGCACGAACTCGGCGAGGGATTGAACGGATTGGGTCCGGATCTGCAGGCGCTCGTCGACAACTTCGACGTGCTCGCGCGCACTGTCCAATCCGATCAACCGCGTGTCAACACACTCGTCGAGAACTCGCGCTCACTGTTCACTGCGAACGAGGAAAATGTTGACGCTCTTCCCGAAGTTGCACTCACACTTCGCCAATTGACAGATCAGGTACGAAACTCCGATCCGCAACTGCGCACACTCCTCGATCGAAGCCCGAGTGTTCTCGACAATCAGATACTGCCTCTCATCGAACAGAGTCGTGAGCCGTTCAGTCTGCTGTTGGCCAATTCTCTCGTCTCCACTCAGATCGTCACTGCACGGATGCCCGCCGTCGATGCCTTGTTGGTGGTGGTGCCCAAAGGATTCGAGAAGTTCGGAAGTATCGTCAAAGACGGACGGGCACAGCTTGATCTGATCACAGCACTCGGCCCGGTCTGTATCTACGACACGCCCCGGCGATCGGTACAGGACACCTCACCGACCACGCTCGACAAGAACCAACACTGCGCGGACCAGTCGGGCCGGATTCAGAATCGCGGATCGCAGAACGTCCCCACCGGAACTGGAACGATCGACGGGGTTGCTGAATACGATCCTGCCCTCGGAACGGTCGCAGCCGGTGACGGAACGTCGATTCGTCTGGGCCTCAACGGTGGTCAGAACACCGTTCTCGGTGACAACTCGTTTGCCGCACTACTAGTACAAGGAACGCAATGACCGAGACAACCGAACCCCAGACGCCCACAATCGTCGACAAGCCCAAGCGGCTTCGCAAGCAGACCGTAGCGATCGTTGCCGGCGCCCTGGTCGTGGTCGCGGCGCTCGGATGGGGCGCATTCGCGACCTGGCAGAAATCGGTCGACGAAAACGCGCGTATCAGCGCCCTGGACAGCGGACGGCAATTCGCCACTGATCTTGCGACGTACAACTTCCAGAACCTCGATCAGAATCTCTCCGTGGTCCGTGACAATTCTGTCGGCGAATTCGCCGGTCAGTACGCCCATGTGGCAGCCAACCTTCAGAATATGATCGTGCAGTATCAGGCGACCTCGTCCGCTCAGATCATTTCAGCCGGGCTGGCGAGCAGTGATCGCGACAACGCCGAGGTTCTCGTGTTCCTCGATCAGACGATCACGAACACCAACTCCCCCGATCCGAGAATCGACCGCAACCGGATGCAACTTTCTCTGGTCCGCGAGGACGGCGAGTGGAAACTGAGCAACGTGCAGTTGTTGTGACCCGGCGGTCGGGCGTCAAAGACAGCCGTGTCGGCGACTGCCGATAAAGTGGCCCCCACAAGTCGACGTCTCCTTCGTCGACCGGGAGCGCAGGTTCGAGGAGTGTGTCGGTAGCAGTGGCAGTGGAATCTTCGGTGCTGCTGAAGTGGTACTCCGAGACGGCTCGCGACCTGCCGTGGCGACGCGAGGGCGTCAGTGCCTGGCAGATCCTGATGAGCGAGATCATGCTCCAGCAGACGCCGGTGGTGCGCGTTGCGCCAATCTGGGAAGAGTGGGTCGAGCGCTGGCCGGTGCCGTCGGCGATGGCAGCGTCGAGCCAGGCAGAGGTGCTTCGCGCGTGGGGCAAACTCGGTTATCCACGACGCGCGCTGCGGTTACACGAATGCGCGGGCGTCCTGGCTGCCGAGCACGGTGACGTGGTCCCGGAAGACGTCGATACCTTGCTCTCGCTACCGGGAATCGGTTCGTACACCGCCCGCGCCGTCGCGTGTTTCGCCTACGGACAGCGAGTGCCTGTGGTGGACACCAACGTACGACGCGTAGTTGCGCGAGCCGTCCACGGCAATGCGGAACCCGGGAACCCGTCCAACACGCGAGACCTCGCCGACGTCGCGGCGCTGCTGCCGAGGACGCGTGCGCGCGCCGCCACCTACAGCGCAGCTCTCATGGAACTCGGTGCACTGATCTGCACGGCGCGGAACCCGAACTGCGAGAACTGCCCTTTGCCGAACTGCGCGTGGGTCGCTTCGGGCAAACCGGCACACACCGGACCACCCAAGAAGGTGCAGAAGTTCGCGGGCACAGATCGCCAGGTTCGTGGAAAATTGATGGCCGTTCTTCGCGAGAGTCACCGTCCGGTCGAGCGCGCGCAACTCGACATCGTCTGGCCGGCCGATCCGGGTCAGCGTGACCGTGCGTTGCATTCACTGCTGGTCGACGGACTGGTCGAGCAGACCGACGACGGCCTGTTTGCGCTGGCCGGAGAGGGTACGGCTTAGCCGACTCGCAGCGGGGTGCATTCTTCGGCTGTGGGTTCGTCGGTCTGGAGCGGTGCGACTTCCGGATCAGAACGCCGAAGTACTGCAGGAACGGCAGGCACCACTGGATCGCAAGGCGCAAGTGTCGGAATCTGTAGGGCAGCGCCGGGCGGGGGCCCGCTGGTGGAGGTCGCCGACTCGGCGCCGATGTTCGGGCTATCCGTGGACACCGCGCGCGACCCGTCTGGGGACAGCGCGATCAGCAACCCCGTCAACATGAGTAGAAGCGGCAGTACTATTGCCGCCGCCCACCGGACCCTGTTGACGGGCCGGACAGCCATGCCGCCACCGGACCGAACTTCGCTTCCGCGATCGGCCGCTACCAGCGCAGCCCCTATCGCCAGTTGGGTCCGCTCGCCGAGAAACAGGAAGCCGAGACCTGCCAGTTCAGCGGCTTCCGCGGACGGCTGCCGAGAGTCTTCCTTCACGAGCATCGCGACGAGCATCTTGGGCACAGGGTCTCGTTCGGCGACGAGGAGGTCCAATGTCGCAGCAAATGTCGAGCTGTCCGCAAGCAACTCGGCCGTGTCGTAACGATGCGCCGAGTCCACGACGCCTGCTCTCGGGTCGACGGCCGCGATCACGGTCTCACTGCCGTCCGGCCAGAACGCGAGAATCGGCGAAACACCAATGAGAGCGTCGACCGTCCGCAGGTAGGCAAGCCGTGCGTCGAGACCGTTGACCAACTCGATGTTCTCGAAAGGACTGGAGGACAACGAATCCGAGACATGTTCGCGCACGTCCGCACGCTCGCACATCACTCCGACGACGGTGGGGCACAGATTCGAGCGCAGGGCTCGACCGGTGGCGACCTCGGCCGCGGAGGCGAGTGCGCGCGCCGACGCTTGCGGAGAGGGAACAGTCCCGTCTGCACCCCAGGGGTGACGGAACTCGTCGATCGAGCCAAGAAGGGGTGTGTCCGCATCTACGAGAGCTGTTGAAATTGACTGATTTTCGAATACAACGCCCAGGCTTTCACGCACTGGATCCTCCATTGACTGCTACTGACTGTTACGAGTGTTGCCATTCCTGCGAAGCTGTATCAGAACGTCAGGCCACCGACCGCCATTGCACCTGGTTCCAGCACCACATCCACCGGCGCTCGGCCGTCGACCGTGACGCGATACGTCCCCGGTAGCAGTCCGACAAACGAGAAGTGACCCTCGAACGGTTTCACCGTCCGCGCTGTCGCGTGCCCGCATTGATCGACGCCGTCGATCACCACCGCCTCCGAGATGCCCGATGTCACCAGACCTGAGATTCGTCCATCTGCCGAGACAGCAGCCCACTGGCTTCTCTGACCACCAACAGAAATCCCGTACGGATCACACACTCCCGGGGTGGTCGCCACCCGCACCGTGACATCGCCCGACCGCACGCGAACCGCCCCCCGATCTGCGGTGACCAGTGCAGCGATCGGTAGACCGTCGGCGTCTTCCCGCTTTCCCGCAGTCATCGTCGCCGTTCGGGTGAAGTACCGGTCCGCTTCCAGATTGCCTATCAGGCAATGTAATCCGACCTCGTCGACACCCGAGCCGTCTCCGCAGTAATCAGGCACGGACGGCAGAACGAAACCTCGAGGCACCGGAAGTTGCACGACCACGTCGGAGAGCGGGTTGCCCCGGACACCGATGTCGATGACATACGTCACCGGATCACCCTCTCGGACAATGCCGTTGGACGGTCCCGAATCGAGCCCTGGACCGTCAGCGGGATCGAAGGGCGGTGCACCGTCAATCACCGTCAGCTCGACGGCGAAGGGAGGCACGAACTCTCCCTCGGCCGCCAATCGAACATCCGACTGCATCGGCAGCAAGCCGAGCGCAGCAGCGCCGACCACCAGAGCTCCGGTCACGACAACTATGCCGATACCTCGCACTCCTCGGCGCCACGCTCTCGGCCGGAGTCCGACGACAACGGCCTTCGACCGCACCTCTGACAGACGAGTTCTCACGACGCTCCTTCGATGTCTGACTCTCGGGCCTCCGACAGGCGCTCGCGGCCACATTTGGCGAATCCCGAGCTACGTTCAATAGAAGTCGCTCGAGGGACTCGAAAGCCAATGGTGACGGCGTGATTGTGTGGGTGAACTTCTCTCAGCCGGGGTGAATTCCCGGGTGAATTGCCCGGGATGGCACGCTCTGGATTCGCACCAGCTACGCTCCTCCCTGTAGATAGATGGATCGAGACAATCCGCCCAAACTCTTCAATCATTGCGGGGCGCGAAAGCAGAAAGGGTCCGCGTTGATGTTCGGGATGGACGGCCACGACTGGGCAGCTATTCCCGAAAGGCGCACCCTCGCGACGTCGATTCCCCGGCAAGCGCTCTTCGACAAACTTGACCGACGTGCCGCGCTGACCATCGTCCGTGCACCGAACGGCCACGGGAAATCGTCGTTGATCGCATCGTGGCTGCGCGCCCATTTGGCATCCGAACGAATACTCGTCTGGGTCTCGGCCCCACGGCCCTCGTCGACACTCGAAGATTTCTGGGCCGTTGTCCTCGATCGAATCCACGCTGCCGGAATCGCACTGCCCGACGTCGACGATCTCGCCGATCCTTTCACCGCTGTCGCCAAATCCCTGAACGCCCTCAGCCGCCCCGTGCTGCTCGTGCTGATCAGGCCGGATCTGATATCGGAACCAGAGTTGGACGATCAGTTGATCGAACTCCTCGCCCTCTGCCACAACCTGGACCTCGTGGTCACGCTCTCGGGCTTCGGCATGTTCTCCGAGCCGTACCTGCTCGACACGGACCACGAGGTGATAAGCGCGAGTGAGCTGTTGTTCACGAGAGCCGATACCGCCCATTTGCTCGCACAAGCTGACGTACACACGACTGACGGTGATGCCGAACAAATCACATCCCTGACAGGTGGGCTGCCAGCGCTGGTTCGTGTCGCCGTTCCCGCCGTCCAGACATCGGGTAGCCGCAACCGCGAGCAGATGATCAGGAAGAACATCGCGCAGGCGATCGACGACTACGTGAACAAATCCGTTCTCATGACCGCTGATCATGTGGAACAACTCGAGTTCCTGCTCGCGACGGCCTTTGCGCGATCGATCACCGTCGACATCGCCGCCATGCTGTTCGAGTCCCAACACCCTGAGGATGGCGAGACCGTTCATCAGATTCGCGTGCGCCTGGCGATACTGGAGACAGCCGGGTTGTTGTCACGGGTCGAGACCGAAGCCGAAGAAACCTGGGAGCTGCCTCCCGCCATTCGTCGATCGATACTCGCGCACCAAAAGCGCGCTGGAGTCGATCCGGCGCAACGTCTTTCGTTCCTCGCACACAACCGACTCGACCACGGTCATCACGCGTCGGCGCTGGACTACGCGGTCGAGGCACAGAACTGGACCCTGGCAGTAGACATCGTCGAGCAACACTGGGTGACGATGATCGTCCACAATCTGGACTCGGTTCGCTCTGCTCTCCAACGGATTCCGGCGGAAGCAGCGGACAAACACTCTGCCGTGGAGGCAGGGCGCGCACTGTTCACGATGCATCCTAGCGAGCGCTCGACGGTAGTCGACTTGCTACCCGAATCGCCGGCAGAACTGTGGGCTCTCGGCGCTGAAGCCGGCGCGAAGGACGCCTTGAGCATTGCCTGCGTTCAATCGATCATGCTCAGGATGGCAGGCGAGTACGGGCTCGCAGCAGAAACCACCAGGCGCCTGTCTCATCTCAGTCGCAGTGCGCTGGAGAACAACCCGGAAGCGGTCAGCGCACAGCTCCCTCTCATGCGACTTCAATGGGCGATCAATTTTCAATTGAGCGGCAGGTTCACAGAATCCACGATCAAGGCTCGAATGGCGTACCACGGCGCCCTGTCTCATGGAGTCGACTTCATCGCTCGTAACTCTGCGGGAAGTGCCGCCCTGAATTGGGCGCTGGCTGGTGAGCCGCGGCAGGCCACACACTGGTCCGAACTCGAACAGAAGCATCCGGACCCCGGCGGTTGGCTCGAACCTGTGGTCAAGATCGCCGGCCTGACAGCACGGGCGCTCACTGCTCTCGACACACTCGACTTCGACGACGCACGTCTCGCATTGACCGAACTCGGTCTTCCGTCCGACACCGAGGAACTGTGGGCATTCGTCGTCTATGCGCATTGCCAATTCGCCTTGACCTCCGGCGACCACACTGCGGCACTACTGTTGCTCCACAATGCGATCGAAGCACATTCCAAGCAGTACACGGCTACATCTTTCGCGCTTCCTCTGTTGCAATCCGCAGAGATCGATCTCTTGCTCGCTCTCGGACAGGGGAACAATGCCGTAGCACTGGCCAAGGAGATCATCGATCCTGCAGCCAACCCGTGGACGCTCACGTCGGTGGCGCGTTTACGTCAGCGGATCGGCCAGAACGAGGCCGCGGTGGCGCTGTGTCACCAGTTCGACTGGTCTGGCGTATCCTATCCGCGGGCACAGATGGAATCGCTTCTGGTGCAAGCGGTTGCCCACTCCGAGCTGGGTGAGCCACGCCTCGCCTCTCAGGAGTGGTCCAGAGCGTGCAGCATCGCGGATCAGACCGGACTTCTACGTTCGTTCGCGACCATCGCATCGTCGGACGTCGAGAAACTCGAATCGATGGCCGAAACGAAATCGCGTGCACTGGCCGAATTCTCGAAAAGGGCTCCTGCGGAATCTTTTCCGGAATTCGTACATATCGTGGAGCTGACCGAACGCGAACAGAAAGTCCTCTCACTCCTGGCGCTCGGCATGGGGTCGGCTGCGATGGCCGACAAACTGTACGTGTCCGTCAACACCGTCAAGACTCAACTGCGCACTCTCTACAAGAAGCTCGACGTACACAATCGAAACGAAGCGATCACGAGGGCACGCCAACTGCGCTTGCTGTAGTCGGGGTCGGATCTGATTTCGGACTACATTCTGTAGGCATGAGCACCGATTCCTGCGTCTTCTGCAAGATCGTCGCGCTGACCGAGCCGGCGATTCTCGTTCACGAGAGCGAGACAACTCTCGCATTCCTCGATGCACGGCCGGTGAGTCGCGGACACACCCTGGTGGTCCCCAAGCGTCATGCAGAGAACCTCGATGCTCTCGAAAGTCACGAAGGCGCAGAGATGTTCCGCGTCGGCACGCTCATCGCCGGAGCTCTACGCCGCTGCGACATCGCCGCTGACGGAGTCAACTTTCTCGTCAACGACGGGCGTGCCGCGGGCCAAACCGTGTTCCACTCGCACCTGCACGTCGTCCCCCGCCATCGCGGCGACAAGGCGAAGTTCGCTGCTGGACTCCTCGCCAGGCGAGCCGTCGAGCTGGAGCAGGTGGGCGCGTCGATCCGAAGTCAGCTCACGGTCTGAAGGAATTCCGTCACCACTTCGCGATAGCGCTGCGGTTGATCGTCGTGGACCAGGTGGCCTGCATCGGCAATACGTACGTACCGAGTTCCCGGCCTCTCGGCCATCTCTCGCATCTGTCCCTCAGGGGTGATGGTGAACTCTCCCTCGATCAGCAAGGTCGGCACCTCGATCGCCTTCCACTGATCCCAGAAATGCCTCGTGCCCCACTCCTCCGAGATGTCGCGGAAGGTCGACACGTCGCCGTGCAGGTACCACCCGTCGTCGCGGCGGTCGAAAGAATCGAGAAAGTACTGGCCGGCGACGGGGCCGAAGAATTCCTTCATCGCCTCCTCGGAAGCAAACGGCTGCGGCCACGCCGAGATCATCTGCGCCCAGTCCGCAGCGGTGCGTCCACGAAAGTCCGGGGCCATGTCTTCGAGGACCAGCGCACAAACCTTTTCGGGATGCGCGGCGGCGAAGCACCACGCATGCAGAGCCCCCATCGAATGACCGATCACGATCATCGGCTCCTCGATGGACGCAACCGCCGATGTCAGGTCCTCGACGAATGCCTCGGTAGTCAGTGCCGCTGGCGCCGGCCTGCCGTGACCGGCAGCGTCGAAGGTGTAGACGTGGCCGAACTCGCGGATCCACGGCACCTGGCGTAGCCACGTTCGGGAGCTGCCCATGAGGCCGTGCAACAACAGAATCGGTTGTCCCGTTCCACCTTCGTCATGCAACACGAGTGTCACGGTACGCGGTGAAGGTGCGCGGGTAATGTCGCTTGCATGGCAGTCGTGAAGATCAATGCAATCGAGGTCCCCGAGGGCGCCGGCCCCGAACTGGAGAAGCGCTTCGCAGCACGCGCTCACGCAGTCGAGAACTCCCCGGGCTTTCTCGGATTCCAACTCCTCCGCCCCACCGCCGGTGAGAGCCGCTACTTCGTGGTGACCCAATGGGAGTCCGAGCAGGCGTTCGCCGATTGGCGTGACGGCCCCGCCCGTGAAGCCCATTCCGGCGAGCGCGCGAAGCCCGTCGCTTCGGGTGCGTCGTTGCTCGAATTCGAAGTTGTCCTGGACGTCGCCGCAAAGAGCTGATCTCGAGCGATTGTGCCTGCCTTGGCGGGCACAATCGACGGTCATCTCGGCTTCACGCGTTGACACGGTGCGGGCTGTAGTGCAAAAGTTCGCATGTAAACGCGATGGTCCGACAGGAATCCGGTGAAAGCCCGGAGCGGTCGCGCCACTGTAATTCGAGGTGAAGTGCCTTTTTCGGCACGACAATTTCGACAGCCAGACACTTCGGCCATCGCATGGACCTAGGGGACGCGAAAATCCCAGGAGGCTTCGATGGCTCTCGCCTATTCTCCCGATACGTCGATCGATTCGACTCGTCTTGCTTTCCTCGCCGCTGCAGTAGTTCTGTTCGCGATGCTGGCTCTCTACCTGGTCGGATTCGACCAGGGCGCTATCTCTCGCACCGGCATGTACATGCATGAATTGATGCACGACGGTCGACACTTGATGGGCCTGCCGTGCCACTAGCCGACAATTTCACGAAGCTTCTCATTCGTGGTTTGTTGGCTGGTCTGATCGCAGGCATCCTTGCCGGCGGAGTTGCATTCGTGCTGGGTGAACCGCACGTCAACGCTGCCATTGCGATCGAAGAAGCCAACAGCGCCACCGGTGAGGTTTCCGGCGAAGCCGCTGGGCATTCGCACGGTGACGAAGAAGAACCACTGGTGAGCCGCGACGGGCAGCGCGCCGGGCTGTTCCTGGCCACAGCGCTTGCCGGACTGGCACTCGGGGCGATCTTCTCGGTCGTTGCCAATTACGCTCGACGACTCACCGGAATGTCCGGGCCGTTGTTGGCGATCGCCATCGCCGTCGGTGGTTGGCTGGCTATCGAGGCCGTCCCCTTTTTCAAGTACCCGGCCAATCCGCCGGCCGTCGGAGATCCCGACACCATCAACCAGCGCACACTGCTGTGGCTGGCCGCCGTGATTCTCGGGCTGCTGTCCGTCACCGCGGCAGCAGCGGCGGCAAAGGCAGTTTCCGGGCACGAGTTCCTCAGCGTGCGCATCGCTGCTCCGGTGGCTGCGTTCCTGGTGATCGTCGCGATCGGTTACGTCTCGCTTCCCGGCATCAACGAGGTGGGCGAGGACTTCCCGGCAACTCTGCTGTGGGAGTTCCGACTTTCCTCGCTCGCTACGCAGGCGACGCTCTGGCTCGTGCTCGGGTTGGCATTCGCCTTCCTCACCGAGCGCGCGACCAAGGACACCGAAGTAGCAAAGAAGTACGCCCTTCGCTGAACCTGCTGTGCGCCTTTATTAACCTCCCGCGGTTAATAAAGGCGCACAGCAGTTCTGTTTCAGCTCAGATGATGCACTTCCTGCAGTCCGTACACCGGTGTCGGGATGCCCTCGTAACGCGCCTTCAATTGCAACGCCAAGTACAGCGAGTAGTGGCGCGACTGGTGCAGATTGCCTCCGTGGAACCACAGCGCTTCCTGCTGCGTCGGCTTCCACATGTTGCGCTGCTCGCCTTCCCACGGTCCCGGATCCTTGGTGGTATTCGAGCCCAGGCCCCACACCTTGCCGACCTTGTCGGCGGTGTCCTGACCGATCAGATCCGCCACCCAGCCATTCATCGAGCCGTAGCCGGTCGCGTAGACCACCACGTCGGCAGGCAATTCCGTACCGTCTTCGAGGATCACGCTGTTCTCGGTCAGCTCACGAATGTTGCCGTGCGCGAGCTTGATGTCTCCATTGGCAACCAGTTCGGCAGCGCCGACATCGATGTAGTAGCCCGAGCCACGGCGTAGGTACTTCATGAACAGGCCCGAACCGTCGTCGCCCCAGTCGTGCTCGAAGCCCGCCTTCTCGAGGCGATCGTAGAAATCCTTGTCGCGCTCACGGATTGCGTCGTACACCGGGATCTGGAACTCGTGCATGATCCGGTACGGCAGCGAACCGAACGTGAGGTCCGCCTTGTGTGTCGTCATGCCGGCGGCCAGTGCTCGCTCCGAGTACAGATCGCCCAAGCCCAAATCCATCAGCGAATCCGACTTCACGATGTGCGTCGAGCTGCGCTGCACCATCGTGACGTCGATGCCGTTCTCCCACAGTGCACCGCAGATGTCGTGCGAGGAGTTGTTGGCCCCGATCACGACGACCTTCTTGCCCACGTACTGATCCGGGCCGGGGTGCTTGCTCGAGTGGTGCTGATCGCCGAGGAACTTGTCCTGCCCGGGGAACGTCGGAACGTTGGCCTTGCCGGACATACCCGTCGCCATCACCAACTGCTTGGGACGCAACGTCAGCTTCTCGCCGTTGCGGTTGACCTCGACGGTCCATTCCTGGGTCTTCTCGTCGAACGACGCCGAGGTGCAGGTCGTGGAACTCCAGTACGGAACCTCCATGACCTTGGTGTACATCTCGAGCCAGTCGCCGATCTTGTCCTTGGGCGCGAACACCGGCCAGTTGTCGGGGAACGGCATGTATGGCAGGTGGTCGTACCAAACCGGATCGTGCAGGCACAGGGACTTGTAGCGTCCGCGCCACTGATCGCCGGGTCGCTCATGGCTGTCGATCACGATGGCCGGTACTCCGAGCTGACGCATCCGGGCGCCGAGCGCGATGCCGCCCTGGCCGCCGCCGACGATCACGACGTAAGGCTGTGTGGTGTAACCGAGTTCGCGGTCTTCGATCTCCTTCTGCTCGGCCCACGTGATGCGGTTCGGGTCTGCCCCATGCTTGGCGCCGCGCGGACGACGAGTGCCCTTACCTTCTTCGTACCCCTTCAACTCCTGCAGCGACGTCAGCAGGGTCCAACCTTCATCTCCCTTCAAACGAAGGTGCCCGTGCGCACGCCCGGTTGCAGTCTCGAACTCGATCCAGGCTGACGTGACGCCGTCGGCCTCGTCGGGCGTCTCGGTCGTCCGGAATCCCGAAGGATCGGTGTCGTCGAGTCGCGCGGAGAGCATGTCGGCGATCTGCTCGCGACCTTCGACGGTCTTGATGTTCCAGGTGAACGACACCAGGTCTCGCCAGAAGCTGTCGAGTGCGAATTTGCCTGCCACACGCTCGATGTCACGAGCCGCGAGGGCCGACTCGAAATCCGCCAGCCAGGCGTCGACGCGCTCCTGAGGTGTCACCGCCGTCAACTTCACCTCGGGGGTGACTGCGGAATCGATGGTTTGCGTCATCACTTCTCCTTGTTTGTGAATGTGACACACAGCACATCCCATAAGTGGCCCCGGTCACAAGCGTTGCAGTCTGTTGCAATCAGTGGACGCGGTGCCGGCGTCCGATACCGGTTACCCGCACCGAGGTGCGGGCAACCGACTCACCCCTCAGCAGGCTTGAATCTGCCGAGTCCCAGCGACTGAAATCCCACGACGTAGAACAGCGTCCACAACACGGCCCAATCCACGAAACCCAGTGCATTGCCGTGCAATCCGTCGACAACTGCCGGCTCGTGAAGAATGTACTCTGCCGCAAAGCGGTAATAGAACAAGAATGTGACCACCGCGAGCGCAAACGTGAGCAGCGCGCGGATCGCCAGGTTGACCCCGTCCGCAAAGCCCGTGGGCTTGTTACCGAAGGCGTTGGCCCAGAAGATCATCCAGAAAGCCCAGCACACCCCGAGCTGCGCCGGGAATTGATGGATCACACCGCCCAACTCGGCAACGGCATCGCTTCCCACCAGCGCCTTCACGACCGGAAGTGCCACGAAGTACAAGCCGGTTCCGACGGCGAAGTTACCGATCGTGGCTGCGAGCGCCGTCTTACCCCCGCCGCCGAACAGTCGCCACGGCCAGTTGTCGAGCGTCTGGCCAGTCAGGATCACGACCACCACGACGCAGTAGAACCACCCGAGTACGGTGTCGACGGTCATCAACGGATCCGTGGCGGACAGCGACACGGACGGCAGACCGAACACGAAGTACAGCGCCAGCGTCGGAACGGCGACAAACGCGATCTCACACAAACCCACCAACGGCTGCTTCATCCCTAGGGAAGTCCACGGCCAATGCTGCCAGTTCAGGACCACCATCACCCAGGTCCCGAAGCCGAAGAGCACGAACAGCGCACCCGCGAAATATCCGAGGCCGCCCTCACGATCGGCCGCGAAATCCGGGTACAAACTCCCCAAGCCGTTTGCCAGGAGCCACGTCACCACGACGGCGAAGACCGCGGTCGCGACCATGATCGCCAGGCCTTTCGCCGGCTGCGGGAGTCGGTCGAAGCCGGCGAACTCGCAATTGAAGCCGATGAACACCACAAAAAGGATTGCCCAGAAAAGCGCCGCGTTGAACGGCAGAGGATAGAAACTCCAGGGACTGGTGGTCGGATCGGCGAGCAGGTACCAACTCGCAACCGCCAGCACGAGAACGATCACGAGGTTCGCGATCCCGAACCCGATCCAGCGGCGTGACGGTTGTCGGCTCGGCGTGGCCGGTTCCGTGGGTGTGTCGACTGTAGCGGTCATGTTCCCTCTCCCAGATTGTCTCGCAAGATGATTCGCGAAGTGGTTGCGCAACTATGGAGCCGTCGCGCGGGACATCGGGAGGGTTGCCGAGGGTTGCAACCGCTGCCCCATTCTGCGGAATTGCAACACGGTGCAACCCTTCCGCATTGTGGTCGCCGTCACATACAAATCACTCACCGGTTCACAACCGACTGGTTCACTGCTTACGAGGAGATCTGCATGAGCATCACGGGCAAGGTAGTACTGGTCACCGGCGCCGGCCAAGGCATCGGACGCGGAATCGCTCTCCGCCTCGCCCACGACGGCGCCGACATCGCGTTGGTCGACCTCGACCAGACCAAGCTGGATGCGGTTGCCGACGAGATCAGACGGATCGGCCGTCGTGCAACGACGTTTGTCGCCGATGTCAGCGATCGCGCGCAGGTTCACGCCGCAGTCGAACACGCGCACAGTGAGTTGAGCGGATTCGACGTCATCGTCAACAACGCGGGAATCGCTCTCGTCGGCCCGATCTCCGACGCGACGCCGGAAGAGGTCTCCAAGATCTGGAGCGTCAACGTCGACGGCGTCCTGTGGGGAATTCAAGCTGCAGCAGCAAAGTTCCAAGCTCTGGGTCAGCGCGGAAAGATCATCAACGCGTCATCCATCGCCGGCCACGACGGGTTCGCCATGTTAGGTGTTTACAGCGCAACAAAATTCGCGGTCAGGGCCCTCACTCAGGCTGCAGCCAAGGAATACGCGTCCGACGGAATCACCGTCAACGCGTACTGCCCCGGCGTCGTGGGCACCGACATGTGGGTGACGATCGACAAGAGGTTCGCCGAATTGACCGGTGCACCAGAGGGCGCCACGTACGAGAAGTTCGTCGGCGGAATTGCGCTGGGTCGAGCTGAAACCCCCGACGATGTCGCCGGTTTCGTCTCGTACCTTGCCGGGCCCGATTCCGACTACATGACCGGTCAGGCCGGTCTCATCGACGGCGGCCTCGTCTACCGCTGACCGCGGTGTCTTCACTGAAAGCGGTGTCTTCACTGAAAGCGGTGTCTTCGCTGAAAAAGCGGTTGCCCGAGCCCGCGATGCCGCCCGGTGAGGATCCTCGCGACTACGCGAGGACCCTCGCCGCGGTGTACGACGCGACGATGGCCGGAGACCGCGCACCGGCCCGCCCCAGGGACGTGGTCCGCCAATCGTGGCAACGCCTGCGCGAGTTAGGTATCGACCCCGAACACAACCGGGTCGAACCGTCCATGGACGTCGCCGAACTCGATCTCCGTCGTCGTGAGTCCGGACTGTACGACGTGCTCGACGACGTGACGCGTGGACTCGAATCGGTTACCGCGAGCGGTGAGAACATCATGGTCGTCGCAGATCTTCGCGGAACTGTTCTGTGGCGCAGCGGGTCCCATCGAGTACTGGACCAAGCTGCGCGTCTGGGATTTGTCGAGGGTGCGAACTGGGCCGAGGACAGCGTCGGCACCAACGCCATCGGAACGGCATTGGTGTCACGACAGGCGGTTCAGATCTTCTCGGCGGAACACTATGCGCGCAGCCATCATCCGTGGACCTGCGCGGGGGCACCCATCCGCGATCCGCGGGACGACCGTGTCATCGGCGTCGTCGACATCAGTGGTCCCGCCAAGACCGTCCACCCCACCACACTCGCTCTGGTCGACGCCGTCGCACGCCTCGCGCAATCACACCTGCGCGACAAGCATCGGGACAATCTCGATCAATTGCGTTCTGTTGCAGGGCCGATGCTTGCTCGTAGCGGATCACCGGCATTGGTGATCGATACTCATGGCTGGGTAGCGGCGGTCGATGCGCTACCTCATCGCTCGCGCGTGCTGCTCCCCGCGGCTTTGGCTCCCGGCAGGACGTGGTTCCCCGCTTTGGGTCTGTGCGAACTGGATCCACTTCCCGGCGGGTGGGTGGTCCGGCCGATCGCCACCGGCGAGAAAATCAGTGCGCCCACGGTGCATATCGATCTGCGCGATTCCGAGAACATGTCGGTGACCGTCACGTCGGGGTTGGGCGAATGGGCCTACTCCCCGACCCAGCGGCATGCGGAGATTCTGTTTCTCCTCGGATCCGAGAGGCGTGGACTGACCGCATCGCGGTTGGCGCAGGATCTTTTCGGTGACCCGGCCCGCACGGTGACCGCGCGGGCCGAGATGTCGCGTCTGCGCAAGAACCTTGCCGGAGTTGTTGCAGCGCAGCCGTACCGGTTCGTCGATGCAGCGCACGTCACGCTTTCCTGCCCCGACGACGGTGCACATCTGTTGCCGTTCTCGAACGCCCCGGCAGTTCGTGCCGCTCGCCTTACTCAGGCCGGTTCGGAGGCCTGAGTAAGCAACTGCAGAAACACCTCTTCGGGTTGAGCGCCGGATACTGCGACCGCACGGTTGGCGACGAAGAACGGAACGCCGCTGACCTGCAGTTGGCGGGCCATGGACAGATCTTCGCGAACAGCCTCGGCTGCGGCATCGGAGCCCAGTTGCTCGCGCACGACGTCGGCGTCGAGGCCGACGCTCACGGCCAGCTCGACCAGCACCTCACGGTCGTCGATCACCTTGCCGTCGCTGAAGTGCGCTTTGAACAGCGCTTCGAGGAGTTCGTTCTGCCGCTCACCCGCGAGATGCAGCAACCTGTGCGCATCAAAGGTGTTGGCGGCGATCACGGTGTCGAAGTCCAAGGTCAAGCCGACCTCGGCTGCCGTCGCGCTGACGTGGGCGAACATCTGACGTACCTGTTCAGGCGCCATCCCCTTCATCTCGACCAAGGCGTCGAGTTCGGTTCGTCCCTCTCCCACCGGGGTCTCCGGAGCGAGCTGGTACGAGCGCCAGATGACGTTGACGCGGTCCTTGTTCTCGAAACGATCCAGAGCCGAAAGGAACCTGGTCTTTCCGATGTAGCACCACGGACAAGCGACGTCAGACCACACTTCGATGGTCACGTCTTGGTCAATCACGATTTGATCAGTCACCGACGGTGCAACAACGAACAGGGCCGGGATTAGTCCCGGCTCGCGTCACGAGGTCACAGAATCACGTGACCAGACCACACCGGAACGCGATCAACGACGCACTCACCCGGTTGGGCACACCGAGCTTGGCGAACAACGAGGAGATATGCGTCTTGACGGTGGTCTCACCGAGGTACAGTCGCTCCGCGATGACGCTGTTGGCCGCGCCTGTCGCCAGGATTGTCAGCACTTCGCGCTCACGCTCGGTGAGCGAAGCGAGGGGAGTCAGGTCGGGTGCTTGCCGACGCGGCGCCGAGGCCACGATGGCACGTAGAGAATCGGAGCTGAACAACGAGTGGTCCGACGCCACCACCCGTACTGCCTGCTGGAACGCCTGTGGGGCCGCGTCCTTGCTCAGAAAACTGTGCGCGCCCGCCTCGACCGCTTGCACGACCATGTCGTCGACGTCGAAGGCGGTCATCGCGATGACCTTCGGCGGATTGCTCATGGTCATCAACTCTCGGGTGGCCTCCAAGCCACCGACCCGTGCCATCTTCAGATCCATCAGCACCACGTGCGGACGAAACCGAGTGACTTTGGCTGCGACCTGATCGCCGTCCTCGGCCTCGGCAACCACCACGATGTCCGGCGCTGCTTCCAGGATGTCCTTCATTCCGCGCCGAACCCAGGCGTCGTTGTCGACGATCAAAACTGTGATGCGCGAGTCAGCGTCCATAGTGCGCTCAGATTACCCAGAGCCCCCGACAGTCGGAGGGTGGGAGGGTTACGACGACCAGGGCACCCAGCAACTGACGAGGAAATCGTCCCCCAGCGCGCCTGCCTCCACCTTGCCGCCGATTTCTCTTGCCTGTTCGGCCAACCCGCGTAAGCCGGACCGCGAACCGATCGACGTCATGGGTGCAAGCTCGCTCAGCTTGTTGCGTGCGAGGATACGAATTCCGTCGTGCGGCGACCCGGTCACCGAAATGACGAGCATCTGGTCGCTCGCGTACTTCTGGACGTTGGTCAACGATTCCTGAACGACGCGATAACAGACGTGGCCCGCCAGCATTCCGACATCACCCGGGAGCAACTCCGATTCGAGACGGCAGTGAATGCCCGCGGCGCGTGCACCGTTGACCAGATCGCCGATCGCGTCGATCCCCTGGTGCCCGCCGTGTTCGCGGCGATCACCGCTTCCCCTGAGCACTCCGACGATTCCCTTCAATTCGTCCAAAGCCTCGTGCGCGGTGGTTCTGATCATCGCAGCGGTGTTGACGACCTTCTCGGGATTGTCTGCCGCGCTGACCTGTAACCCACCGGCGAACAACGAAATCCGGCTCAGACTGGCCGCGATCGTGTCGTGCATGTCGCGCGCGATCCGCGTTCGTTCCTCGGTGCGAATCATCTCGTCGCGCATCACGTCTGTTTTCTCGGTGGCAAGATCCCGTACGTGTTCGGCCTCGACGAGTTCGGTTCTGGTCCGAATCAGGAGCGAGAGCGCCACGACGATGCCGACCATGACGGCTGCGACGAGCCACGGGATCCAGATGGCGACGTCGTATTGAACAACCGCCGAACCGTCCTTGGGTTTCATCGTTCCCATCGTGAGAACGGAGTACTCACGATTGCGAAAAGCGTCGTAGGTCAACGAAATTCCGCACGCGACGAAGACAGCTGCCGCAGCGGCAGCAAGCCGAGGCCCACGCGCGATCCGAGCAACGGCGAACAATGCGATGAGCGCCGCCGTCGCATCGGTGGGGAAGAACAACGGGCCGACCAGCGTGATCGCCAGAACCACCCAGGGATACTGATGGCGCCACACAAGCGATATCCCACCGGCCACGCCCAGGACGAACCCGATACCGACCAATACCGGTGGCATATTTCCCGACGCGCCTGCGATGCCCACCGTCATGAAGGAACAGAAAAGGCTGAACGCGACAGCGGCGGTAGTCCATACGCGTCGTCGCACAACGGTTCCTTTGGTGGTGATCACCGAGCAAGCGTATCCACCGCCACCGACGCCTCGAATCAGCCGAACGGGTGGACGAACCGCCAGGCTCCGACCGAAAGGATGAGGCGGACCGATCTTTCGACCGAAGCGGTGAGCAGTCCTCACATCGTTGACTTGTGCCATACCAACTCTCGAAAGGCGCACATCATGCGATCACTCCGCACTCCCCTCGCCCTCCTCGCCGTCGGCGCAGCCCTGTTCGCAACCATCGCCTCGGGCGAGACCGACGAAGCGAAGAAGGTCGACGACAACGGTTCTTCCGCCGCACCTGCGGCCGCCTTCGGAATCGGTGACGTCGTCGAACTGGGCGACTGGCGCGTCCAGGTACACGGCGTCGTCGATCCCTACGTCTCGACCAATCAGTTCATCACCGCTGATCCCGGAAACCGCTACGTCGTGGTCGACACCGAGGTCACCAACAACAGTGACAAGCCGTCGACGGTCTCGTCGATGATGTGCTTCGAACTGCAGGACTCGGCAAACAAGTCGTACAACATCACGTTCACCGACAGCAGCACGTCGAGTGTCGACGGAGAGCTCGCGCCGGGCGCTGCCAAACGAGGCGAATTGGCGTACGAGGTCCCCGAAGCCGCCACCGGTCTGCGCCTTCAGTTCAAGTGCGATTTGTTCTCGTCCGGCTCGGCAACCATCAACCTGTCGTGAATCGTCCGGGCGATCTGCTGCTGAATCCGTGGGCACTGGTCTCGGTGGCCGTCATCTTGATCAACGACCACGTACTCAAAGGGGCATTCGGGAACACGATGACGGGCAAGCTGTCCGACGTCGCCGGTGTGTTCCTGCTTCCCCTGCTTCTGATCTCGGTTCTCGAGGTGCTCAGGCGAAGTCTGGTGGGGCGAGCAGCGATCGCCTGGTCCATCGCGGTCACGGGGATCGGCTTCGCCGCCGTGAAGGTGATACCGCCGATCGGCGACGCATACGAGTGGGTGATCGGGTTTCTCCGCCTGACCGCAGGAGGATTCCGCGGAGATCTCTTGCCGATCCTGGTCTATCGCGATCCCTCGGACCTGTGGGTGCTCCCGATCCTGTTCGCGAGCTACCTGGTCGTCACACACAACCGCACTCGGGCGCCGGAGGGGGCGCCCGAGCGCGAGATGATCAGTCCAGGGCCGCATCCAACGTGATGTCGACGCCGGTCAGTGCCTTGCTGACCGGGCATGTTTCCTTGGCCGCCTGGGCAACCTTGGCAAAACCGTCGGCGTCGAGGCCGTCGACCTCGGCGCGAACGGTGAGCTTGATTCCGGTGAGCTTGAATCCGACCGTGTCGGGGCCGAGTGACACGTCCGCGGTGATGTCGAGGCTCTGGGGGGTCCCGCCGGCCTCGGCGATCAGGGCCGACAACTGCATCGCATAGCAGGACGAATGCGCCGCGGCGATGAGTTCCTCGGGGCTGGTGGTTCCGCCGGCCTCCTCAGCTGCGCGCTTGGGGAACGACACGTCGAAGGTGGCGACGCCCGAGCTGGTGAGTTCCACCTGTCCCGATCCGGCCTCGAGGGTGCCGTTCCAGGCGGTGCGTGCGGTACGAGTTGGCATTGCTGTCCCTACTTCCGTCTTCACATGATTCGGTGAACGCCTTGCGATCACGAACCTACCCGCGATACGTGAAGTCACACCTACTGTTTCGGGCGGGACTACCCGAGGAGCGTCGCGGACAGCAGTTTCTCGACGCGGGCCTGCGCGGAGTTCTCCGAGGAAAAGTGCACGATTCGGCCGATGTCGAAGACCAGTCCGAGCGCCGCGTGGACGAGGAACCGCGCTTGGACGATCGTCAACTCCGGACGCGCCTCGACACACAAGTGCGCCCACTCCTCGACGTTCAAACGCTGAATGTTGCGCAACTCGGTCCGTGATCGATCCGGCAAACTGCCGATCTCGGCAAAGTACACGGCCAACAGTTCGCTGGTTCCGAACGAAACCTCGACGTACATCTTCGCCAACGTCTCGACGGCCGCGAGAGGAGTCTCCGACTCAGCCAACGCCGAGCCCAACGTCATAGTCAGACGATCGGACGCACGGTGGAAGGCCGCAGCAAGAAGGTCAGCCTTGCTCGCGAAGTGCCGATACACACTCGACGCGTTGATACCCGCCGCGGCACCGATCTCCTCGATGCTCACGTCGTGGTAGCCGCGCTGATAGAACAGCAACACTGCTTCCTGAAGCAGCACTTCGCGTTTCGACGTCCGTACGAGGCCTGTTTTGCGTTCGGACGCCCCTGCCCTCGCGCCGTCCTCCTCGGCAGCGGGCAATTCGACGCCGATGACGGACCAGCATGCCGCAAGAATCAGCGCTTCGATCTGCTTGGCGGACAACGCGGATCGATGACCGGTGATACTGGCGATCACACTGAGCACGGCGGGCGCGATGAGTTCTACATCCGCCGGGTCGAGTTCCGGACGAACCGCTGCCAGCGGCTCGGCGATCCGAAGATTGAGCGTGCGCATTCCCACCCGCAATTGCTCACGATCCTCGTCGACCAGGTACCTGCCCTCCCATCGGTAGAGCCCTCCCCGGCGCCGATTCTCGATCGTCGCGCGGATGACACCCACCATCGTGGAGTTCAACTGCTCGCGTGGATTTTCGTTTCCGTGCACAGCTGGATCGCTGGCATCCAACAACGCCTGCGTCAGGTTGTTCACGGTGTAGACGAACAGGGCGTATTTCGTGGGGAAATGACGATAGAGGGCCGGACCGGAAATTCCGACCTTCGCGGCGATCTCGTCGATGCCCACCGCGTGGTAGCCACGTTCGCTGAATGCTTCCGCAGCAGCGGCCGCGATTTGCGCCTTCCGATTCTTCGGACGCGTCCGTGGTGCAGGGTCGCCGCCACGCACGGAGACGCGTGTCTGTCCGGGCACCTGACCCTCCACTTCCGTTGCTTTCTCTTGCACTGCCTTCGTCCGCTGCACCGCACTTCCACGGGCGCGAGTCCGAACGGATCATGTTAACCGTCGCGAAGGTCGCAATTCGCGCCCGGTACTGCTTCACCCGAAACCCTACAACGCAGTTGTAGCGGCGGACGGATTCCGGAAAAAGAGTCTTGACACCCGCTCTCTCAGCGGTGTTATGTTAGTCACGATTCGCACAACCTCGCACGTAGTCCGCTGGCGGGCTCGTTCCCTGCGGCGTGAAGTTTTCTTCGCCCGCAAGAGGGTTCGATGCCGAATGACCGACCGTAAGAAAGTAGTTGTGAGCAGATGATTCGCACTCGCTTCACCGAAATGTTCGGCGTTGACCATCCCATCGTGCAAGGGGGCATGATGTGGGTGGGACGGGCAGAACTTGTTGCGGCCACGGCAAATTCCGGCGCCCTCGGGTTCTTGACGGGCCTCACTCAACCCACACCGGAAGACCTCGTCAAGGAAATTGCTCGAACCCGCGATCTCACCGACAAGCCTTTCGGCGTCAATCTCACTATTCTGCCGTCGATCACGCCGCCGCCGTACGCCGAATACCGCCAGGCGATCATCGAATCCGGGATCAAGATCGTCGAAACCGCCGGTTCCAATCCGATCGATCATCTTCCGCATTTCAAGGACGCGGGCGTGAAGGTTATCCACAAGTGCACTGCAGTTCGACATGCGGTCAAAGCCGAGAGACTGGGCGTCGACGCCGTCAGCATCGACGGCTTCGAATGCGCCGGGCACCCAGGCGAGGACGACATACCAGGGCTCATTCTGATTCCGGCGGCCACGCAGCAACTCACGATTCCGGTGATCGCTTCAGGCGGAATCGCAGATTCACGTGGACTCGTCGCGGCGCTTGCGCTCGGAGCAGACGGCGTCAACATGGGAACTCGCTTCATGTGTACCGCGGAATCCCCTGTCGCACAATCGGTTAAAGAGCAGATTGTCGCAAACACCGAACGCGACACCAAGCTGATCTTCCGGACGCTTCACAACACCGCGCGCGTAGCCGCGAATGCGATCAGTGCCGAGGTCGTCGACATCGAAGCACGTGGCGACGCGCAGTTCAGCGACATTCAGCATCTGGTAGCCGGAGCCCGCGGACGCAAGGTCTTCGAGGACGGCGACCTCGATGCAGGCATCTGGTCCGCCGGACAGAGCCAAGGATTGATCAACGACATCCCGACCGTCGCAGACATGATCGACCGCATGGTCTCGGAGGCCGAACACCTCATCACCTCACGGCTTTCCGGATTCGTCACGGCTGTGAGCGCGGCATGACCGCCACCGCCGAGACGGGCTTTCGCTCCGAAATCACCGACGGTGTACTGCGATTGACCTTCGACCGCCCGAAGCGGATGAACGCGATCGATCTGCCCACGATGACTGCTTTCGCAGCTGCCGTCCACGACGGCGGCGCAGACCCGGCCGTTCGCACCATCGTCATCACCGGATCCGGTCGAGCGTTCTGCACCGGAGCCGACCTCGCCGCAGCGGCCGTCAACCCCGCAGACCCGAAAGTCGTCATGGATGCGGCGACTTCGCTGATTCGCGCCATCACCAGCGCCCCGGTCCCGGTGATCGCCGCGGTCAACGGCCCGGCCGCCGGCGTCGGAGTGTCCATCGCTCTAGCCGCGGACCTGACGTACGCCGCATCGAGCGCCTATTTCCTCCTCTCCTTCGTCAACATCGGTCTGATGCCCGACGGCGGCGCCAGTGCGTTGGTACCGGCAGCGATCGGACGCGCCCGAGCGGCCGAGATGGCATTGCTGGGCGAGCGAGTTTCCGCCGAGGACGCAGAGCGGTTCGGGCTCGTGTCCCGCACCGTCGCCGACGACGCGTTCGACGCACTCGTCGACTCCGTCGTCGATCGCACGTCGAAGGCTCCCCGACGCGCCCTCGAACTCACCAAGCGCGCACTCAATGCGGCGACACTGGACCGCCTCGATGCTGCGCTGGAGCTCGAAAATACCGGTCAGGCAGAACTTCTCACTGGCGAGGACTTCAAAGAAGGCGCGATGGCGATGCTGCAGAAACGCGCACCCCACTTCAAGTAATCACTGCGAATTTTCGTTAACAAAACCACTGTACGAATCGACGGCTCACTGTAGCCTGAGTCACACAATCACCCACGCATGAGAGGAACCCATCGATGGCCTCCACCGATGCAGTCTCCGAGGCGCAGCGTTCACGCCGCACCAACTGGAACAATCAGATCGCCAGGCATGCGCAGATGATTCCCGATCGCACCGCACTGCGATTCCTGGGCGATTCCATCACCTGGAGCACCCTCGACGCACGCGTCGAGAAGCTGGCGGACGCTCTTGCCCGACGCGGCGTCAGCTTCGGCGACCGCGTGCTCATCCTGATGCTCAACCGCCCCGAATACCTCGAGGTCGTGCTCGCGACCAACGCACTGGGCGCCATCGCTGTTCCGGTGAACTTCCGTCTGACACCACCCGAGGTCGCTTATCTGGTAAACGACTCCGGCTCCAAAGTCATTGTCGCCGAAGGACCGTTGGCTCCGTTGGCCGGAGCTGCGCGAGCCGCGTCCGAGGGTATCGACATCTCCATCACCGTAGGCGCCCCCGCCGAGGGTGACAGCCTGAATTACGAGGACTTGATCAGCGAAGAGGGCGAGTCGCACGCGTTCGTCGACATCCCGGACGACACTCCTGCACTCATCATGTACACCTCGGGAACCACCGGTCGCCCCAAGGGCTCGGTGCTCTCCCACTCCAACCTGTCTTCGCAAGCATTGACCTGTATCAGGGCCTTCCACCTGTTCAATGCCGATTCCATCGGCTTCTGTGCGTCGCCCATGTTCCACATCGCAGCCCTCGGTTCCATAGCGCCGAGCCTGCAACTCGGCACGACCACGGTGATCCATCCGGTCGGCGCATTCGACCCGGGTCAACTACTCGACATTCTGGAAGCCGAGAAGGTCACCAGCTTGTTCCTCGTGCCCGTGCAATGGCAGGCCGTGTGCGCAGTACAGAAGGCGCAACCTCGAGCACTGTCGCTGAAGAACATCTCGTGGGGCGCCGCACCGTCGTCCGATACGATCCTGCGGGCAATGGCCGAAACCTTCCCGGACGCATTCAATGTCGCGGTCTTCGGTCAGACCGAGATGTCGCCCATCACTTGCGTTCTCGACGGCGAGGATGCGATTCGTAAGCTCGGATCCGTCGGTCGGGTCATCCCGACCATCTCGGCCAGGGTCGTCGACGAGAACATGGACGACGTGGCGCCCGGTGAAATCGGTGAAATCGTCTACCGCGGGCCCACGATGATGAGCGAATACTGGAACAACCCCACCGCCACCGCTGACGCCTTCCACGGTGGATGGTTCCACTCCGGCGATCTCGTTCGAGTCGACGACGAAGGCTTCGTCTACGTCGTGGATCGCAAGAAGGACATGATCATCTCCGGCGGAGAGAACATCTACTGCGCGGAGGTGGAAAACGTTCTCTACGAACACGAATTGATCGTCGAAGCGGCCGTCGTCGGTCGCCCCGACGCCAAGTGGGGCGAGGTGCCGGTAGCGATCGTCGCGATGGCGCCAGGTTCAGCCGTGGACCTGACCATCGAGGAGCTGAGCAGCTTCCTCAACGATCGTCTCGCGCGCTACAAGCACCCGAAGGACATCGTCGTCGTGGAAGCACTGCCGCGCAATGCAAGCGGCAAGGTCGTCAAGGGTGAACTGCGAGAGAAGGTTCGAGCGGTCGACGCAGTTTCCTGACTTCACACGCAAACGGGCGGCACCTCCAGCGAGGTGCCGCCCGTTTGTGTGTGCCCGTCAAGCGCTCTGCGAATGCAACTTCCGATGCAGTTCTCGCACCAGCGGAACCAACTCCGGCACCGGGCCTTCGACCGGGACGTTCGGCGCAACCTCGTTGACGGACAGAGACTTCACCGGCGCCGGGGACACACCCCACTCCGCGAGCCAGTCGCCGAGTTGAGCCGAAGAGCAGATGTAGACGATACGTCCGAGGCCCACCCACGCGTGCGCGGCCGAACACATCGCGCAGTGCTCTCCCGAGGTGAACACCGTTGCCGTCGAACGCTCTTCCGGCGTCAGGTACTGAGCCGCCCACCGAGCCAGCTCGAACTCGGGGTGGCGAGTGTTGTCGCCGCCCGCGATCCGGTTTCGATCTTCCGCCAGAAATGTTCCGTCGGCCGCTGCCAGGACGGAACCGAAAGGTTCGTCGCCCGCATCCAATGCTTCCGTTGCCAATTCGACGCAACGACGCAGGTGACCCAGTTCGATGTCGTTCATGTGTACGCCCTCTCCCGTGATACACGAAACGGGCGGCACCGGTGAGGTGCCGCCCGTTCGTTACCTACTCTGCTGTACTACTCTGCTGCGCTTTCGCTTTCGCCGGCCTTGGTCAGCTCGATCGGCGGTGCGTCCGGCACGTCGATCGGCTTCTTGGTGGGCGTGAACGTGAACTTCGCGTCCTCACCCGAGCCTTCGCCGTCCCAGTTCTCGACGTCGACGAGCACGATGTGGCCGGGTCCGATCTCTCCGAAGAGGATCTTCTCGGACATCTGGTCCTCGATCTCGCGCTGGATGGTGCGACGCAGCGGTCGTGCACCCAGTACCGGATCGAATCCGCGCTTGGCCAGAAGCGACTTGGCCTTGTCGGTGACCTCCATGGCCATGTCCTTGTTCTTGAGTGCCGCCTCGACGCGAGCGAGCATCAGGTCGACCATCTGAACGATCTGCTCGTTCGTGAGCTGATGGAAGACGACGATGTCGTCGATACGGTTCAAGAACTCGGGACGGAAGTGCTTCTTCAGCTCGTCGTGAACCTTGAGCTTCATGCGCTCGTAGTTCGACTCCGTGCCCGTTCCCGAGCTGAAGCCCAGGCCGACTGCCTTGGAGATGTCAGACGTACCGAGGTTGGACGTGAAGATCAGCACCGTGTTCTTGAAGTCGACGGTACGTCCCTGACCGTCGGTGAGACGGCCGTCCTCGAGGACCTGCAGGAGGGTGTTGTAGATCTCCTGGTGTGCCTTCTCGATCTCGTCGAACAGGACAACGCTGAACGGCTTGCGGCGCACCTTCTCGGTGAGCTGGCCACCCTCTTCGTATCCGACGTACCCGGGAGGGGCACCGAACAGACGCGAAGCGGTGAAGCGGTCGTGGAACTCGCCCATGTCGATCTGGATCAAGGCGTCGTCGTCACCGAACAGGAAGTTGGCGAGCGACTTCGCGAGCTCCGTCTTACCGACACCGGACGGGCCGGCGAAGATGAACGAGCCCGAGGGACGCTTGGGATCCTTCAGACCTGCACGCGTACGACGGATCGCCTTCGAGACGGACTTGACCGCCTCTTCCTGGCCGATGATCCGCTTGTGCAGTTCCTCTTCCATGCGGAGCAGACGAGTGGTCTCCTCCTCGGTGAGCTTGAAGACGGGGATACCGGTCCAGTTGCCCAGAACCTCGGCGATCTGCTCGTCGTCGACCTCGGCAATGACGTCCAGGTCGCCCGCACGCCACTGCTTCTCACGCTCAGCGCGCTGAGCAACGAGGGTCTTCTCCTTGTCACGCAGGTTCGCAGCCTTCTCGAAGTCCTGCGCGTCGATCGCGGACTCCTTCTCGCGACGCGCGTCGGCGATGCGATCGTCGAATTCGCGCAGGTCCGGCGGTGCAGTCATCCGACGGATGCGCATTCGCGCGCCCGCCTCGTCGATGAGGTCGATCGCCTTGTCCGGCAAGAAGCGGTCGTTGATGTAGCGGTCGGCCAGCGTCGCCGCTGCCACGAGAGCACCGTCCGTGATGGAGACACGGTGGTGAGCCTCGTAGCGGTCACGAAGACCCTTGAGGATCTCGATGGTGTGCTCGACGGTCGGCTCGCCCACCTGAACGGGCTGGAAACGACGCTCGAGGGCAGCATCCTTCTCGATGTACTTGCGGTACTCGTCGAGCGTGGTGGCACCGATGGTCTGCAGCTCACCGCGAGCAAGCTTGGGCTTGAGGATGGAGGCCGCGTCGATAGCGCCCTCGGCCGCGCCCGCACCCACGAGGGTGTGCAGCTCGTCGATGAACAGGATGATGTCGCCGCGGGTGTTGATCTCCTTGAGAACCTTCTTCAGGCGCTCTTCGAAGTCACCGCGGTAACGGCTGCCGGCCACGAGCGACCCGAGGTCGAGCGTGTACAGCTGCTTGTCCTTGAGGGTCTCGGGGACCTCGCCGTTGACGATTGCCTGAGCCAGGCCCTCGACCACAGCGGTCTTACCGACACCGGGTTCACCGATGAGAACCGGGTTGTTCTTGGTACGACGCGAGAGAACCTGCATGACGCGCTCGATTTCCTTCGAGCGGCCGATGACCGGGTCCAGCTTGCCTTCGAGGGCAGCTTGCGTCAGGTTGCGACCGAACTGGTCGAGCACGAGCGAGGTGGACGGCGTGCCGGCCTCTCCGCGAGTGCCACCGGTTTCGGTGGGCTCCTTGCCCTGGTAGCCCGACAGCAGCTGGATGACCTGCTGGCGGACGCGGTTGAGATCGGCACCGAGCTTGACCAGAACCTGGGCTGCTACGCCCTCACCCTCACGGATGAGACCGAGCAGGATGTGCTCCGTACCGATGTAGTTGTGTCCGAGCTGCAGCGCTTCGCGCAGACTCAGCTCGAGGACTTTCTTGGCGCGCGGTGTGAAGGGGATGTGACCGGACGGAGCCTGCTGGCCCTGGCCGATGATCTCCTCGACCTGGCTGCGGACTCCCTCGAGGGAGATACCCAACGACTCCAACGACTTGGCTGCGACACCTTCGCCCTCGTGAATGAGGCCGAGAAGGATGTGCTCCGTGCCGATGTAGTTGTGGTTGAGCATCCTGGCTTCTTCTTGAGCCAGGACAACAACGCGCCGCGCGCGATCGGTGAACCTCTCGAACATCGCTCTCCCTCACACTCTCCGGCGGGCAGGTTCGAGACCGGATGTCTCGTCCCTGGTCGCCGCGTTTCGCTCCGGCACTACAGACTGATCGCCTCGCCGGTCAGCGGACTGACGTCCACGAATCGACAAAGGTTGCACGACCCCACTTATTACTCTAGAGGGCGCGAAGTCCACCTGCTGCTCCTCCACCCGATTGGCGGCGGAAGCCGGACTGCTTACCGTTCACAACGTCGCAGCTGAGGGAATCGTTTCCCGGTTCCTGTACGCCTGAAGCGAACAGCGATTTTCGACGCCTGATCAGCCGAATATCGGGAGTACCCGAGCGCACGGCACCTCACGCGGATTCGACGGATCCAGCGCGTTGAGCGTCAGAGTCGCCGTTCGCTGCGACGCCACCAGCGCGATGTGATCCGACAGGTCCTGCTCGCAACCGTCCTGAACAACTATGTTCGACGCGTTCGACGCGGCCAGTATTCCGCTGCTGTACGGAACGACCACTTGATCGAACCGAGTCACGATGTTGGTGTACTCGACGTCATCGGAGTAGACGCCCGCGTCGCGCAGTTCGGTGACGAAGCTGGCGTTGTCGAAATCCGGTCCCCCGACGCCTTCCGGCGGGCCGACCTCCGAGCCGTCCCACAACGGAGCGATGGAGACGATCTTGGAAACGTGCGTGTCACCGCCGAGGAACTTGGCGTAGTAGGCACTGACCGTCGTCCCCTGGGAGTGCCCGATCAGGTCGACCTTCGAGGCACCCGTCGCAGAGAGAACGTCGTCGACGAAGTCCGACAGCTGCCCTGCGCTGTCTCCGAGTGGTGCGAGACCGCCGGCCGCGGAAATCGGCCACGGCTGGTCCGTTCGATTCCCGAAGGTGAGCGCAAAAACGCAGTATCCCTCGTTGGCCAGTACGGGTGCGAGTACGCCCCAATTGGTCTGACGGTTGGCCGCCGTCCCGTGCACAAGGACGACTGGATCAGGATGAGCAGCGGAAGGCGTGCACGAGAAGTCGTTGGTGCCAGGGGCCGATCCGCCCGGGTTGGTCGCTTCGAGGGCGATTCCACTGAGGAAACCGGACGGAACGGGAAGAGGTTCGTTCGCCGACGCAAGAGACGGCGCGGACGCGGCCACGGCTCCCGCCACAGCGAGAGCGCCCACGCATGTTCGAATCCCCACCGAAGGCCTCCACATAGTGATCAACCCACGACGGGCAATACCGAGTTGCACGGTACCGGCCGCTGATGCGCGGGGTCGAGTGCATTGAGAGCAAAAGTCGCGGCGCGCAGCGATGCCGCGATTGCCAGGTGATCGGAGATGTCTTGCTCACAACCGTCCTGGACGACGATGTTGGTGGCGTTCGGCCCAGGCTCCAGCCCATTTGTATACGGCAGCACCAGTTCGTCGTAGCGGGTCGTGATGTTCGTATAGTGAACACCCGGCGCGTAAACGCCTCCCGCACGGAGATTTTCGATGAACTCCGAGCCTGCCCCCATGTTCAGACATGCCTTGCAGATCGGGAATCCGGCCTGCGCTGCCTCGGATACCCCGAGTTCGCGAAGGCTGCGGCCGACACTTGCCTGCTCGTTTCCGAGCGTTCCCTTCCACAGCGACGCCACCGAGACGATGTTGTCCACTTTGTCGGCACCACCGAGGAACTTCGCGTAGTACCCGTTGATGATGGTGCCCTGGGAATGTCCGATCAGATCTACCGATGTAGCACCCGTGGCATCAAGTACTTGATCGACAAAATTCGACAATTGCGCTGCGCTGGAAGGAATTTCCTGCATTCCACCGATGGCCGACAACGGCCACGGCTGCTCGGGGAAGTTGCCGTATGTCAGCGCGAAGACGCAGTAGCCCTCGTTGGCGAGCAACGGCGCATAGGTGGCCCAGTTGGTCTGCCTGTTTCCACCCGTTCCGTGAACGAGCACAACCGGATTGGGATGTTCGGCAGTCGGTTTACACGAAAAGTCATTGGATCCAGGAGCTGAACCGCCAGGATTTCCCAACTCCTGAGGAACACCGGCAAGGAAGGCATTGGGCACGGGCAACGGGGCCTGAGCCGAAGCCACGGAGGTGAACCCGACGAGCATCAGAGCGGCAAGAACCACGCCCCCGAACAACCTGTTTCTGTGCACGACCGACTCCTCTACGAGAGATGCGAACCGTGCAGACGCTAACAAACTAGAACGCGTTATCAATCCGTTTCGGCAAAATGCGCCCGAATCCATTCGCGATCCATTTCAGACTGCCTTTTCGTAGGCTCGGCGCACCTCGGTGGAAATACGACCGCGGGCCGAAATCTCGAAGCCGGCACCCTTGGCCCATTCGCGGATGGCGGCACTCTGATCGCGGTCCGCAACGGGACGGGATTTGGTCACCGCTCCGTTGACTGATTTGGCGGAATTCGACTTTCTCGCATGAGGAATCCACTTTTTCAGTGCATCGCGCAGTTCCGCGGCGTGGGCGGCGGTGAGATCGATTTCGTAAGCAACTCCGTCGACGGAAAACTCCACAGTTTCGTCCGCGGGCGATTTTTTGTCCAGATCGTCAACCATCGTGACAACAACCTTTTTCACCACGACCATTCCTCCCCAGATCCTTCGATAAGCAGCGACAATAGCACCTGGACAAACGTCCTGTCTTGGCTCGTCAGGATGATTGGGACTTCTCGCCGCCGGGTATGCCGGTCGACTTGTCTTGCGACAAGGACAGTGCCGATACACTCCTCGCGACGCATCGGGGGATGCATCCAGACGGGGGAATCATGACAGACGACGGCTCGAGAAAAGACCTCTACCGAGCGCAATCTTCGCCTCCAAGAACAGCACTCTCGCCAGTATCGCTTACGGCGGACCCACGAATTTCACCATCTCCGGACGCCCTGCGATCCGGTACACCGCAACCGTCACAAATATCCCGGCGGACAACGAATGCGATCCGCCCTCAGCACAATTCGATGTCGTCACCACACCCGGATACTCCACAGCCGAGGTCATGGTCTTCCTTGTCCAGTCGGATCAGGGACTACCTGACGCACTCAACCAGGGCACGATCGACCAAATCATCGCAACAATTCGTAAGTCCGAAACTCGGGCGACCGCGCATGGATGAATCCTTTGCCGCAGGCGAATGTCGTTGGGAACTATCGAATACCTTGGGAGCGCCCCAACTGAAAAAGGTTCGGCCGCAACATGTGCGGCCGAACCTTGATCGAAGTAAAGCTAGCGAGCGGACGGACGAACGATCGGGAAGAGGATCGTCTCGCGAATACCGAGACCAGTCAAAGCCATCAGCAGTCGATCGATTCCCATGCCGGTGCCGGTGGTCGGCGGCATGCCCTGTTCCATCGCGGCGAGGAACTCCTCGTCCAGCACCATCGCTTCGTCGTCGCCTGCCGACGCGAGGCGCGCCTGGTCGACAAAGCGCTCACGCTGGATGACCGGGTCGACCAGTTCGGAGTAGCCGGTCGCCAATTCGAATCCGCGGATGTAGAGGTCCCACTTCTCGGTGACACCCTTCTTGCTGCGGTGATCACGGGTCAGGGGCGACGTCTCGACCGGGAAGTCACGGACGAACGTCGGCCCGTACAGCTGATCGCCGCACTGGTGTTCCCACAACTCCTCGACGAGCTTGCCGTGGCCGTAACCCTTGTCCTTGGGAACCTCGAGGCCGACCTTCTCCGCCAGAGCGAGAAGCTCGTCGACCGCCGTATCCGGCGTGACCTCGGTGCCGATGGCAGCCGACAGCGACGGGTACATCTCGAGAACCTGCCACTCGCCACTGACGTCGTACTCGGAACCGTCGGCGAGGGTGAGGACCTGCGTGCCGAATGCTTCCTGCGCAACTTCCTGGACGAGTTCACGAATCATCTTCGCGGAATCGTCGTACGTGCCGTAGGCCTCGTACGTCTCGAGCATCGCGAACTCGGGCGAGTGAGTGGAGTCGACGCCCTCGTTGCGGAAGTTGCGGTTGATCTCGAAGACCTTCTCGATACCGCCGACGACGCAACGCTTGAGGAACAGTTCCGGCGCGATACGCAGGTACAGGTCGATGTCGAGGGCGTTCGAGTGCGTGACGAACGGGCGAGCTGCCGCGCCGCCGTGCAGCGTCTGCAGCATCGGCGTCTCGACCTCGAGGAAGCCGCGGCTCTCGAGCGCATTGCGCAGCGCACGGACAACAGCGACGCGCTTGCGGGCGTTGTCCCGAGCCTCGGGGCGAACGATCAGATCCGCGTAGCGCTGACGCACCCGGGACTCTTCGCTCATTTCCTTGTGAGCAACCGGCAGGGGGCGCAGCGACTTGGACGCGATCTGCCACGCGTCGGCCATCACGCTGAGCTCGCCGCGACGGGAGCTGATGACCTCACCGTGGATGAAGACGAAGTCGCCGAGGTCGACGTCGGACTTCCAGGCAGCCAGTGCCTCTTCGCCGACGCCGGCGAGGCTGATCATGGCCTGCAGCTGGGTACCGTCGCCTTCCTGCAGAGTCGCGAAGCACAACTTGCCGGTGTTGCGCATGAAGATGACGCGGCCGACGACACCGACCAGCACGCCAGTCGCCGTGTCCGGCTCGAGTTCCGGGTACTCCGCGCGGATCTGCGCGAGCGTGTGGGTGCGATCGACCGAAACCGGGTACGCCTCCTGCCCCTGCGCGAGGATCCGTTCACGCTTCTCGCGCCGGATACGGAGCTGCTCGGGGGTGTCGTCGACTGGCTGGGCTTCTACATCACTCACGGGGTACAAGACTACTGGGCCGTGTCCACCGCGTTTGTTGCTGGTAACACCGCGGCAACCGCGAGCACGATTCCCGACAGCAGGTACAGCCCGACCCGAACGTGATTCCACATAGTCCAACCCGCCTCGTACGACGCCCATGCGGCTGCGTCGGTAGCGCTGACCGAGGCAAAAGCGTCGTTGCGAGGGACGTGGTAGGACGCGGTCACCGCGAAGGACGCGAGCACCCCGACGCAACCGACGACAGCAAGGACCCAGCCGTCCGGTCTGGAGATCGATGCCCAGATTCCAGCGGCGATCGCGGTGAGCGCCGATCCGACCAGCGGCAGCATCAACGCACTACGCGGCGCTTCGACGTTGATCGCCTGCATCGACGTGATCGCGGTATGTGCATCGACCGACCGCAGAGCGGGCATCACGAAGGACGAGAAGGCAAACAACGCACCACCGGCGACGAGCGCGCCGAGCGCAGTCACCCCGAGCAGCAGCTCCAAGAAAATCTCGGATTCCTTCACGACCAGACCCCCGTTCGGGCAGCCTCGGCGGCAAAAGTGGTGAAATCTCGAGCGGGTCGTTCCAGGACCTCTTCGACGACGCCGGTCACACTTTGATTTCGTCCGTCGAGAACCTCGGCAAACAGGTACCTGAGTAACTCCACGACGTCACTCGGGACGCCGACCTCCGCCATGCCGTCGGAGAACTGTTTGAGTCCAATTCTTTCGAATGTCACGAGACGACCCGACGCCGTCGAAATCGCATCCACCGCCGCCGCGAAGGTGAGCAACTCCGGACCTGTCACCTCGAGAACTCGGCCGAGGAGGTCGGTTCGAGTCAATGCGGCCACCGCCACGTCGGCGAGATCGTCGACGTCGATGAACGGCTCCCCCACCTCACCGACCGGAAGTGCCAGGTGGCCTTCCCGAATCGGATCGAGTAGGTACCCCTCACTGAAGTTCTGGGCAAACCAACTGGCCCGCACCACAGCCCATTCCAGACCGCTGTCGGCGAGAACCTGCTCGGCTTTCTGCGCCGCCGGTTCACCGCGCCCGGACAAGAGCACCATGCGACGAACCCCTTCGCGGTACGCAAGCTCCGCGAACTCCTCGATGTGGGTGCTCGATTCCGGAACAGCCAGATCTGGCGCATACGTCACATATGCCACGTCGACGCCGGACACTGCTGGCTGCCACGTCGCCTGATCGTTCCAGTCGAAACGCGTCCCGGATGTTCTCGACGCGATTCGGGTACGGATTCCCACCGCCGTCAGCCTCTGCGCAACGCGCGCACCGGTCTTGCCGGTACCACCGATCACTACTGCCGATTGAATGTCGCTTGTTGTCGTCATGCACTCATTCGACCGCGGAGCATCAATACGATCCATAGCCGAAGATCGCAAAAACATACGCCAGCGTCTACCGTCGAAGCATGGATGCATTGTCGATGATGCTGGCCGGATCGCGGGCGGAGGGCGCTTTTCTACTGCGCTCGCTGCTCGATCCACCGTGGTCATTACGTATCGAGGACCACGCACCGATCACCGTGCTGGTTCTGGTTCGAGGCAGCGCGGTCGTCGTCTCCGACACCGGACAGACAGAAGATCTCGAGGCCGGCGACGTTGCACTCCTGCGCGGCCCCGATCCGTATACGGTCGCCGATCACCCGACACACCAGTCCACGTACTGATCGACGAAGCACAGAATTGCGCTGCGGTCGACGGATCACCACTCGAGGACATGTCAGTTCACGGCATTCGCACCTGGGGCAACTCGACCAGTGGTCAGACCGTCATGCTCACGGGCACATACCGTTTGGACTCCTATGTCAGCCGTCAGATCCTCGACAGCCTGACACCCGTCGCGGTAGTACGACGCAGCATCGAAACCGCGCCGATGACAAACCTTCTGGAACAACAGATCGCCGCCGACGGGCCCGGACAGGAAGTGTTGTTGGACAGGCTCCTGGACCTGGTCCTGATCTCAGCGGCCCGGACCTGGTTCGCCGAGAACCCGAATCGATCACCGCGATGGATCAAGGCCTACGAGGATCCCGTCATCGGGCATGCCTTGCGGCTCATACACAATCGGCCGGAACACCCCTGGACGGTCGCGAGCCTGGCCCAGGAGTCCGGCAGTTCACGAGCAGCCTTCGCGCGCCGGTTCACCAGCCTCATGGGGATCGGACCCGTCGGCTATCTGACCGAGTGGCGACTGTCCGTGGCGGCAGATCTGCTCGCAGACCCGGCACGAACGGTGTCGTCGATCGCGCGAGAAGTGGGCTACTCGAGCCCCTTTGCCCTCACAACCGCGTTCACCCGTCATCACGGAATGAGCCCGAAGATGTACCGCCAGACCCGCTGTGCGCCTTTATTAACCGCCCGCGGTTAATAAAGGCGCACAGCAAATACCTCAATGAGCCGAAACCGCCGCCAACTCGCGGGAGCAATGACGCACTCCGCTGAGCGCACCGAGCAGGCCGGCGGCCTTGATCGCCTGGTATCCACCCACGAGATCGGTGGCCTTGTGCAGACCCAACTGCTGCAACGACGCTGCGGCCAGGCTCGAGGTGTAACCCTCGGAGCAGACGATCACCCACTCGACGTCGTGGTCGGTGGCCAACGCGAGGTGCGCGCTGCTGGTGGGGTCGAGGCGCCATTCGAGCACGTTCCGCTCGATCGCGAGTGCACCGGGAAGAGTTCCCTCGATGGCGCGCTGCGCCTGCGGGCGAATGTCGACGAAGAGCGCGCCGCGGTGGAAGGCTTCGGTGAGCTGGAAGACGTACATACGATCGATCTGTGCGCGAGCGTCGTCGAGCATTTGGTCGATGGTCATTTGGTGCCCCCCTCGGGCAGGTCGGTCAGCTCGGTACGGGTGCGGCGAAGTGTCCGGTGATCCGTCACTTCGTAGAAGGACATTGCCGTCAGCGGCGGCGAGTAGGCGTGAACACTCAGAGTCGGTGCATCAGAGCTGATTTCGATCGGAGCACCGGGAGCATCCGTCGAACGCACGACATCGTGAACCCATCCGAGCGGGAACGAAGCCTGATCGCCGGCGTCGAGCTGGCGTTCCACCAGGGAGTCACCGGCCCAACGGAATTCGGTGAGCGAACCACTGAGGACGGTCAAGGCACCGAACGAGCCTGCGTGGTCGTGCAATTCGGTGTTGCGTTCGGGCACCCAACTGATGAGCCACACATCGACGTCGTCGTCCGCGTGCAAGCGGGTGGACCAACGGTCGAGCGTCGGGAAGGTGTCGGGGATGAGGTGATCGAAACGGCCGTCGAGCACGCCGTTTGCTCCCTCGTCGGTCAGACGCAGCAGATCGGCCGGGCGAAGGCGGGTAGGCAACGACGCACCACTCGGGCGACGTCCGGACGCCCCACGGTTAGCGCTACGACCTGCGGAAACAGCACGGTCAGCAGTAAGAGTCGGGGCCAAAACAGAGAGATCTGCAGAATATGTGGATAGCACGAGCTAGCTCCAAGGAATGTGAATTGGTCAAGGCAGCGGTCAGCCTCGACAACACTCCTGAGCACCCATGCAGCGATTCACGAGCACCATTGTGGCATAACTTTTGCAATCGCGAAACCGCTGGAACGAAACCATCGATCAGGCGACGGGTCGTCGACCGGATCCACGACGCGCCTGATTGCGCTCGAAGACCAACCTCAGCCCCTCGAGGGTGAGGTCCCGTTCGAGGTGATCGATGGTGTCGGACTCGGGAATGATCAGCGGTGCGCTGTCCCCGGTCGCGATCACGGAGACGTCGTCACCACCAAACTCCGGTAGTTCGTCGCGGACGCGGTTGACCAATCCGTCGACGAGGCCCGCAAAGCCGAATACCGCACCGGACTGCATGCATTCGACGGTATTCTTGCCGACCACCGAACGCGGGCGCACCAATTCGACCTTGCGCAGCGCAGCGGACTGCGACGCCAAGGCATCGGTCGAGATCTCGAGTCCGGGCGCGATGCAGCCGCCCAGAAACTCACCCTTGGCGGAAACGACGTCGACACAGGTCGACGTACCGAAGTCCACGACAATGCATGGCCCCTCGTAAAGATGGTGAGCGGCAAGGCTGTTGACGATCCGGTCGGCTCCCACCTCTTTGGGGTTGTCCACCAGCAGTGGCACACCGGTGCGAATACCCGGTTCGACCACCACATGGGGAACGTGACCCCAGTACCGCTCGAGCATCACACGGATTTCACGCAAGACGGACGGCACTGTCGACAGCGCCGCAACGCCGGTGATCTGATCGACATGAGAACCCAACAGCCCACGGAAGGTCAACGCCAATTCGTCGGCAGTCATCCGAGGATCGGTTCGCATTCGCCAGTCCTGCAACAGCTTCGAATACTCACCAGTCCCGGAGAACAGACCGAGAACGATGTTGGTGTTCCGGACGTCGACCGTGAGCAGCATGGATTACACCAGGCTGGATTCGCGCGAGGCCTCGAGCGTCGACAGCATGCGTGGGGTGATCAGACCCGAACCCTCCGGCGCGTGAGCCGGGTCGGAGCCGAGTTCGATCTGCTTGTTGTCGGCATCGACGAAGACTACGCGCGGGGAGTACTCCTTGACTTCCTGCTCGTTCATCACGCCGTAGGCGATGAGGATGACCAGGTCGCCTGGCTTGACCAGATGCGCTGCCGCACCGTTGATTCCGATGACACCAGTTCCGCGCTCGCCGGCAATGACGTACGTCTCGAGACGCGCACCGTTGTCGATGTCGACGATGCACACCTGTTCGCCTTCGAGGAGGTCTGCGGCGTCCATCAGATCCTGGTCGACGGTGACGGAGCCGACGTAATGCAGGTCGGCGTGAGTCACGGTGGCGCGGTGGATCTTCGACTTCATCATCGTGCGAAACATATCCAGGTCCTTACTCGTGAAAAGTGCTCAGTGAGACAGCAGGTCGTCGATGGCGTCGGCGGATGGGTCGGTGTCACGCTCGAGGAAGCCGGTTCCCACCGCGACACCGACGTTGTCGATCAAACGGGTGGTTCCGAGCTTGGCGGCCACCAACAGTCGACCGTCACCTCGCTCGGGCGCGGGGCCCAGATCGACGCCCCGAACCTCGAGGTAGTCGACCTCGATTTCCGGAACAGCTGCCAGAACAGCGCGTGCGGTTTCCAGGATTGCTTCCGCTCCCCCAGCCGCCGCGTGTGCACCGGCGATCAGAGCGGCGGACAGCGCGACCGCTGCCGCGCGCTGGTTCTCGTCGAGGTAGCGATTGCGAGAGGACAACGCGAGACCGTCGAACTCGCGAACCGTCGGAACTCCGATGATCTGTACATCGAAGTTGAGATCCCACACCATCTGACGGATGAGCGTCAGCTGCTGGTAGTCCTTCTCACCGAAGTACGCGTGATTGGGTGCCGCGATCTGCAGCAGCTTCGCCACTACCGTCAGCATTCCCGCGAAGTGAGTGGGGCGCGCTCCGCCTTCGAGTTCGCTACCCAACGGGCCCGGCACGATGGTGGTGCGCTGACCACGCGGGTACATCGTCTTGGCGCTCGGCGCGAACACCAATTCGACGCCCTCGGCGCGCAACAGGTCGAGATCCGCATCGAGAGTGCGCGGGTACGCGTCCAGGTCTTCACCGGCACCGAACTGGAGCGGGTTCACGAAGATGGAAACGATCACGACGGCGCCGGTGACCTTGGCCTGACGAACCAGTTCGATGTGGCCGGCATGCAGCGCACCCATCGTCGGAACGAGCGCCACCTGACGCCCGACACCTCGCAGTGCCCGCGAGACGCGCCGAAGCTTGTCCGGATCGTGGTGCACCGTCAGTTCGCCGCGCTTGTATCCGCCCTGCAGATCACTCACGACGGTCACCTCCCGTTTCAGTCAAGATGTCGAACAATTCGGTGGGGGCGCCCACCCGCTGGGCCGATCGCAAGGACATCGCCCGATAGCCGGCAGCGAGCTCCGGATCCAGGTCTGTCAGTACGCGCAAATGTGTGTCGACGGCAGCAGCGTCGCCGCGTGCCACCGGGCCGGTCAACGCCGAGGGACCGCGTCGTAGCGCGTTGTCCAAGGCCGCCGACAGCAGCGGCTGCAGGACTCGCTCGGCCACTCCACCCGGATCGCCGTCGACCAACTGCTGACCGAGCAGCTCGTCACCTTGCAACGACGCTCGCAGTGCCTCGACGGCGTCGACCACGAGCGTGACCAGGTGATTACTGCCGTGAGCCAGTGCGGCGTGGTAGAGCGCGCGGTTCTCCTCGCGCACTCGGACGGGCTCGCCGCCGATCTCGAGGACCAGTGACTGCGCGATCGCGTAACCGATGTCGTCGGCAGCGGTGATTCCGAAGCAGGCCGACGACAGCCGTGCGGTGTCCTCGTCGTGACCGGTGAACGTCATCGCCGGATGGATAGCCAGGGGCAGTGCGCCCAGTTCGGTGAGTGGAGTCAGGATCGCGATCCCGTTGGCACCGGACGTATGGGCGACGAGCGTGCCGGGCTTGACGGCATGGGTGGCCGCCAGACCTCGAACAAGATCCGCAAGTTGATCGTCAGGAACGGCGAGAATCAGCAACTCGGAACGAGCTGCGACGTCGGCAGCCGGAAGAATTTCGGTATCGGGAAGCCGCTTCACAGCGCGGGCAACCGAGGCGCTGGAAACGGCGGAGCAAGCGCTGACAACATGACCGGCTCGCTCCAATGCGGCACCGACAGCTGTTCCGACCCGGCCTGCGGAGACAATTCCTACCGTCAATCGCGCAGGTGCAGGTCCATTAGTGATCCCGAAGGAAGTCACCGGATTCCTCTCGTTCGTTCCAGTCCCGCTCGGCGGGTACCAGACGTTCTGCGTCCGAGGATATCCTTCGCCCGAACCGTCATGCCATGGCCGGGCGAGTGATCTGCGACTCAGTCCTCTCGGCGACGGCGTCGACCGGAGCCTTCGGACGGGTTGTTCGAACTCAGATTCGCCATGATTTCGGCGACGGTCAATCCGTTGGAATGAGCACCACTGGCGGCATCTTCCGGAGCAGCACGGCGACGACGTCGCGGCTCCGCGTCAGGCTCCGCAGCGGATTCGGGTTCAGCTTCCGCGACAGCTTCGGGAACAACCGCGCGAACAACCTCGGGCACCTCTTCGACGACAGCGTCTTCGATGACGGCATCTTCGATGTTCGGGGCCTGGGCGGGAGCCTTGACTTCGGGCTCGACCGGCGCGACCGGCTCCGAATCCTTCTTCACCGGAACGTCTTTCACCGTTCGTGTCGGCGAGGAACTCACCGGAGAACTCGGTACTTGGTTCCCGCTCTGGGGCTTCTGCGTCTCTTGTGGCTTCTGCGTCTCTCGAGACTTCTGGGTCGGGATGACGCGCGGCGCCACGAAGCTGCTGTCACGCCACGACGTCTCCGCGAACACGACGGTTGTCTCAGCAGTCACCGGATCGTCGTTGGGCGAAGCCAAGCCGCCGACGTTCGGTGCCGGTTGGCTGGGCCCGCTCTGGCCGGCGCCGGGAACGTACAACCCCGACGGTGCCGGCTGGTACGCGCCGTACGAACTACCGCCAAGTTCCGGCACTCGCGTCGAATCGGTCTTGAGCGCGGTCTGTTCGGGCAGCAGCCCACCTTCGAACAGTGCTTCGAGGTTTCGGCGCAGCGCCACCAATTCGGCGCGCAACCCGGCCAGCTCCTCCGCGTCCGCGGTCACCTCACGTCGCACGCGACCTTCGACGCTCAGTTCGTACTCGCGTCGAGCAGAAATTTCACGTTCGAGCTGCAGTTCGTACACGGTCTGCAGATCGGCAACCTTGGCTTTGTCCAGTGCCGACTCACGCCGATACTTGGTCATGGCGATAGCGCCGAGGGTGGCTGCCCACAGAGCGACGACCAGACCCACCCGAAGAAGCTGAACGCTGTTACTGAAAATCAGAAACAGCGAAGCAATGACAGCAAGTGCCAGAAGAGCAGCAATGATCATCTGGCTCGCGCTGCGCTTGCTTCGGCGCGCAGACTTCGATCGACCAGAATTTGTCATGGTTGCCAGGGTACTTGCCGAGACCGGGGTCGCCACGTACCTCGGTGGGTGATTTGCCGACCAGGCTGTCAGTGCGCAGGCTCGTCAGGTGTATCTTCCGGCGTCTTGCAACAATGTTCGAGCCACAGAGCTGCCGCTACCAGCGCAATTGCGGCGCCCAACCCCACCCACGCGCCCGGCGTGTCGGAGGCTGCAGCCTGCAGAACCGAGCGCTGTGGGATGAGATACACCAGCACTCCGACCCAGACACCGACGGTAGCTGAACCGACCAAAGCGGATGCTTTGGCCAATGCCAGCGCTCGGGCGGCGGTGATCGGATGAAGCTGTCTGAGCCCGTCGCCGACCTGCCGGTTTTTGACGCGTGAACGAATGACAAAAGCGAAGACGGCCTCGGCAACGGCCACGAAGTACAGCGACGCTCCCGCATAAACAGGGATGGGCGGCATCGAACCGTAGAACACGCGAATCAGAATCCAGGTGGCCACGGCCGCCACTGCGGCGAGTACCGCGAGTTCACTGATCCGGGTCGGCTTCAAACCCTTGTCGTTTTCGGTCACCGCGCAAGCACCACATCGGTAGTGCGGACACCTTCGCGCTCAGTGCGATCGAGGCCGTCGAGAATTTGTGCCACCGGCAACTCCTGGCCGTCGACGATCAGCGTCGCGTCAGGCTCGACGTCCAGCCAGGGAACGAGAACGAATGCCCGAAGATGCGCGCGCGGATGCGGAAGTGTGAGCACGGGATCGGAACTGACGACGCCTTCGCAGTCGACTACGTCCACGTCCAGGCTCCGTGGCCCCCACCGCTGTTCGCGCACCCGGTCTGCGGCTTCCTCTAGAGCTTGCGAGCGGCGAAGCCATTCAGCGGCATCGGCTTCGGGATCGTCGACCACCACCACCGCGTTGTAGAAATCCTGCTGCTCGACGCCACCCCACGGCGCGGTCGAGTAGACCGGTGAGACAGCAACGACGGCGCTGCCCAACCCGTCGACAACGGACTGTAGGTGAGCCACACTGTCGCCGATGTTGGAACCGATCGACAGAACAGCGCGCGTCATGCCGATCTGGTCCGATGTGCGACGACGGCGACGTCCGCAAAAACCAGCGGAATCGGTGCCGACGGTTTGTGGACAACAACCTCGACGCTCTCGACTCGCGAATCTTTCATGACGTCGTCGGCGATCTCCGCGGCGACGGTCTCGATGAGATCGCGCGACGGGCCGGCGACGATCGCTGCGGCGGCTTCCGCCAACTCGCCGTAGTGGAGGGTCTGCGTCAGGTCGTCCGACGCCGCGGCGGGAGCCAAGTCCATCCATACGGTGATGTCGATGAAGAAGTCCTGACCGTCACGCTTCTCGTGGTCGAACACTCCGTGATTGCCGCGAACCTTCAGTCCGCGCAATTCGATTCGGTCCCCCATGTCAGGCCCTTTCTCGTCCACGGTTCCAGGCGTCGACCACGGCAATGGCGTCGAGCGAAGCTTGTGCGTCGTGCACCCGAACTCCCCAGGCGCCTTCGCGCGCTGCAAGGGCGGAGACCACGGCCGTCGCAGTCTCGCGGCCACCAGGTGGACGCGGATTGCCGTCGGGATCGCTGAGCAGAGACCCGAGGAACCGCTTTCGGGAAGCGCCGACCAGTACCGGGAATCCGGTCGCGTTGAACTCGGGTAGTGCGCGCAACAGTGCCCAGTTGTGGTCAGCGTTCTTAGCGAACCCGAGGCCGGGGTCGAGGATGATCGACGACGAATCGACCCCTGCCTTCAACGCCAGATCGACCTGCGACAGCAGTTCGTCACGGACATCGCGGACCACGTCGTCGTAGTGATCGGCGCTGCCACGATGGACGTAGTCGCCGGCCGAGCGCCAATGCATGAGGATCCAGGGCACTCCGGCGTCGGCCACAACGGAGGCCATGTCGGGGTCTGCGCGACCACCCGATACGTCGTTGACGATGCCTGCGCCCGCTTCGATCGCGGCGGCGGCAACGGAAGCACGCATCGTGTCGACGCTGACGCGAATTCCGGCTGCCACCAGTTCTTCGATCACCGGGGCAATTCGGTCCGCCTCGAGTTTCGGATCCACGCGGGTGGCTCCGGGACGCGTCGACTCGCCGCCGACGTCAACGATGTCGACGCCGATGCGTTGCAGTTCGAGTCCGCGAGCGATCGCCGCGTCACGATCGAGAAATTGACCACCGTCGGAAAACGAATCGGCGGTGACGTTCAGAATCCCCATCACGACCATCCGGGCCGGATCGCTGCCTGCAACGGGAGCCGCGGACATCTTGCTCACTTACGCAGGATGAGGTCCAGCGCTTCGGACCGCGAGGCCGCGCTGGATTGCAGGAGCCCACGAACCGCAGACGTGGTCGTGCTGGCTCCGGGCTTGCGGATACCGCGCATCGCCATGCACAGATGCTCGGCTTCGATGACGACGATGGCTCCGCGCGGGTCGAGCTTGCGCATCAAAGCATCCGCGATCTGACTGGTCAGGCGTTCTTGAACCTGCGGACGCTTGGCGTACAGGTCGACGACGCGCGCGAGCTTCGACAAACCGGTGACCTTGCCCGACTTTCCCGGGATGTAGCCAACGTGAGCAACACCGTGGAAGGACACCAGGTGGTGCTCGCACGTCGAGAACATCGGAATGTCTCGCACGAGCACCAACTCCTGGTGACCCTCGTCGAAAGTTGTGTTCAACGCGTCGTCAGGTTCGGAGTACAGACCCGCGAAGATCTCCTTGTACGAGCGCGCAACCCGGGCCGGCGTATCGAGCAGGCCTGGGCGCTCCGGATCTTCACCGACCGCGATCAACAATTCCCGTACGGCAGCCTCTGCCCGCGCCTGATCGAACGGGCGGCCCGTTCCGAGCGACACCAGTTCACTGGCCACATCATTCACCGACAACCGAACTCTCCTCGAGAATTGTTCACAGGTCCCCCGCCGCAGAGCCTAGTGGCGCAAGGTCAGCGAGATCCGTCCGGTCCGTCCCAGCGAACGGTGCTCGGTCCCTCGTCCTCAGCCGAATGGTGCGGCGGAGGAGTTTGCGGCTGTTCCGGTGCGGGGCTCTGCCACTGGTTTTCGCCGGTCGGGTTTCCCCGGTTCGGATCGGCGAAGGGTCCACTGTCCGGGTACTGCACCGGGTAATCGGGCTGCGCGGGGTAACGGCGGCCGGGATGCGGCTGCTCCGGGTACGCCTGCTGCCCCGGGTGCGGTTGACCGTACTGCCCCTGATCGGGCTGGGGCTGACCGTGTTGGGGCTGACCGTACTGGCCCTGCGACTGGTTCGGCGGGGTCGGATTCTGTCCACCGGTGTACCCACCCGACTGCTGTCCGGGGTACGTCGGCGACGGGTTCTCACGCGGAGGCCAACCCGGTGCCGACCATCCGGCGGGCGCTCCGTAGTCGGGTGTTCCCGGTTGCGGAGTCTGCTGCGGAGCACTCGGCTGCGGGTACGAAGGCTGTGCGTAGCCGTTCGAAGGTCCCTGGTTGCCGTTGTTGGGGAGACCACCGTTGTTGGGGAGACCACCGTTGGGTGCACCGCTGTTGGGTGCACCTGCCTTGACGAGAACAGGTGCGGCAGCGGGCTCCGGCCAGGTTTCGCCGCGCTCGATCGCGAGTTCGCGAGGAGTCTTCACCGGCGGACGATCCGAAGGCGTGCGCCCACCGAAATCGTTGAAAGCCGTGATGCGCGGACGCTTTTCGACGCCGGCAAGGATCTTCTCGAGGTCCTTGCGAGTCAACGTCTCACGCTCGAGCAGTTCGGTAGCGATGAGGTCGAGCGCATCGCGGTACTCGTTGAGGATTGCCCACGCTTCGGTGTGCGCTGCCTCGATGAGGTTGCGCACCTCTTCGTCGATTTCACGGGCGATCTCGTGTGAGTAGTCGGACTGAACGCCCATCGAACGGCCGAGGAACGGATCCCCGCCCTCCTGTCCGTAGCGAACCGCGCCGAGCTTGGCACTCATGCCGTATTCGGTGACCATCGCGCGGGCGATCTTGGTCGCCATGTCGATATCGGACGACGCTCCGGTGGTGGGCTCGTGGAACACCAACTCCTCGGCGGCGCGTCCACCCATTGCCATGACGAGACGAGCGATCATCTCCGAACGCGTCATCAAACCCTTGTCGTCCTCGGGCACGGTCATCGCGTGACCACCCGTGCGACCGCGAGCGAGGATCGTGACCTTGTAGACCGGCTCGATGTCAGGCATTGCCCAAGCAGCCAGCGTGTGACCGCCCTCGTGGTACGCCGTGATCTTCTTCTCGTGCTCGCTGATGATGCGACTCTTACGCCGCGGTCCACCGACAACACGATCCACCGATTCCTCGAGCGAGGCTTCGGTGATGACGGTTCCGTTTTCGCGTGCGGTGAGCAGCGCAGCCTCGTTGATGACGTTGGCGAGATCAGCACCCGACATTCCGACGGTCCGCTTGGCGAGACCTTCGAGGTCGGCGTTGGGATCGATCGGCTTGCCCTGCGAGTGCACGCGCAGGATCGCGCGGCGACCGGCGAGGTCGGGGGCGCCGACCGGAATCTGGCGATCGAAGCGTCCCGGACGCAGCAGTGCGGGGTCGAGGATGTCGGGGCGGTTGGTTGCGGCGATCAAGATGATGCCGGTGCGATCACCGAAGCCGTCCATCTCGACGAGCAACTGGTTGAGTGTCTGCTCGCGCTCGTCGTGTCCGCCGCCCAGTCCTGCGCCGCGCTGACGACCGACGGCGTCGATCTCGTCGACGAAGATGATGCAGGGGCTGTTCTGCTTGGCCTGCTCGAACATGTCGCGAACACGCGAAGCACCGACACCGACGAACATCTCGACGAAGTCAGAACCGGAGATGGTGAAGAACGGGACGCCGGCTTCGCCTGCGACAGCGCGTGCGAGCAGTGTCTTACCGGTTCCGGGAGGGCCGTACAGCAGGACACCGCGCGGAATCTTGGCGCCGAGCGCCTGGTAGCGGGCCGGGTTCTGCAGGAAGTCCTTGATCTCGTACAGCTCTTCGACAGCCTCGTCCGCGCCGGCGACGTCGGCGAACGTGGTTTTCGGCATGTCCTTGGTGAGCTGCTTGGCCTTCGACTTACCGAATCCCATGACTCCGCCGCGACCACCGCCGCCCTGCATCCGGTTCATGACGAAGAAGAAGATGCCGAACAGAATGATCATCGGCAGCACGAACAGAAGGATCGACGTCAGCCAGCTCTCCTGAGTGACCGTCGTGTTGAACTTGTCCGCACCGGCGCCTTCGACCTTGTCGAAGATCTGCTCCGACGCACTCGCGGGGTACTTCGCCAGGATCTGCGTCTTACCGTCGGTGGCGTCGTTGCCGTTCTTGAGCCACAGACGCACCTGCTGCTCACGGTCGTCGATCTGCGCCGACTCAACGTTCTTGGCGTCGAGTTGGGAGATCGCGACCGAGGTGTCGACGGTCTTGAAGTCGCGGGTGTCGTTGCTGAAGTAGCTGAAGGCATAGATCACCAACAGCACGACGGCTACGAGTAGCACGTTACGGAACACAGTCTTACGGTTCATACAGGTCGGCCGATGTGGCCGGTCCTTTCGAGAGTGCGGGTCTGCCAGGTCGCCTTCCGGCTGCCAACCGGACACCTGCAGGTTACCGCGATCGGCCCCATCGATGCCCGCCAGCGGCCGTGCCGCTTGGTTGGAACGGTCGTCACTGTGTTCAACGTGCGCATTACCGATCAGGTTCCCGGGCTACGTCGCAGCACAGTTTCCTGTGAGCGAACATGCTCATAGTGGTTATCGTGCGCTTTTCCGACGCTTGTCCGTCGTTATTCGTCAGGCCGTGTCGGAGAGGATTCCCGCAACAGCGTCAGCGGCGCCCGATTGGTCACCGTCGATGATCCGGTGGGCGAGCTGATCGAGTCGCGCAGACAGTCGCGCCGAGGATTCGGGCGCGTCTGCCTGCTGGGCGATGGTCTCGTCGAGGTCAGCCAATAAGCCGCCACCGGCCAGGTGCCTGACGCAGCGCCATGTCTCGGCGAAGTTTCTCGCGGTCCCGTCGTCGGTCAACATCGCGACCCGAAGCGCAGCGTTGGGATTCGACGCCGCCGCCCGAGCCAGGCCGGCCATGATCGCTTCCCTGGCGGCAGTCAGTTCGTCGACGGTTCGGTCCTGTAGCCGCACTCCCGAGTCCGCAGAGCGGCCCGCGTCGGGCGTCGGAGCTTCACGAATCACTGCACCGTTACCGTGCTGGATTTCGACTCGGCCTCGGATTTCGAGGGCAACGAGCGCTTGAGCCAGCGACGCGCGACTCACGCCGAGTTCGGCAGCCAGGCTGCGTTCGGGAGGAAGCCGATCACCGGGCGAAAGACCTTGAGCCTCGATGAAATTCGAAATGTGCTCGGCCAACTGCTCGTACAGGCGCGGACGCTTCAATCGTCCGGGCAGGCCCGAGCGCGAGCCGGGCGATGACGTCGAATTCATGCCTCGGAGTGTACTTGACAAATGGAGCAGTGGCAGAGAGGCTAGGCCAATTCCAAGTGATGCAGACCACAAGCTGGTCGCGAACGGATTGAGAGTTCGATGGCAAATGTCATAGCCCTGTCAGTACTTGTCCTGGTGTTCGTCATATCCACCGCGAGGTCGGTGAACATGGGTGCGCTCGCCCTGGTGGCTGCCTTCGTCGTCGGAACACTGGTCTTCACCGTCGATACCAGCGAGATCCTCGACGGCTTCCCGGCCAGCCTCTTCGTCATCCTGGTCGGCGTCACCTACCTGTTCGCGCTGGCCAGAAACAACGGCACGGTCGACTGGATCATTCACGCGGCAGTCCGCGCGGTCAGAGGACGAGTGGCCCTCGTGCCGTGGGCGATGTTCGCGGTGTGCGCAGCCGTGACCGCCATGGGCGCGGTCAGTCCCGCTGCCGTCGCCATCATCGCGCCGGTGGCAATGGGCTTCGCCACCCGCTACCGGATCCACCCCATGCTGATGGGCTTCATGGTCGTCCAGGGCGCAACGGCGGGCAGCTTCTCCCCTATCGGGATCTTCGGCGTGATCACCAACGACGTCATGCGTCAGAACGGCCTCCCGTCGAGCCCGGCCTTGCTGTTCGTCTCGACCTTCGCGGCCGCGGCCGTTGTTGCTGCCATCGCGTACGTCTCGTTCGGCGGACGCGCGTTGATTGCGCGCGGCGCCTCCGAACGCGTGCTCGTCAACGCAGTCGGCAATGCGTCTGGCGGGAGCGACACCATCACCGGTTCGGGTTCCGGCGACAGCTCGAAGGGTGGCGGCAAGTCCTCGGGTGGGACCGCTCCGCACGAGGGAGCACTCAACCTCGAGCGCCGACTCACCTTGCTCGGACTGGCGTCGCTTGCACTCGGCGCCTTGGTGTTCGACCTCGACGTCGGATTCACCGCACTGACCGTCGCGGTACTTCTCACCCTGATCTTCCCTGCCTCCGCCCGCGGCGCCGTCGACAAGATCAGCTGGGGCACCGTGCTCCTCATCGGCGGAATCGTCACGTACGTCGCTCTTCTGCAGAACCAGAACACCGTCCAGTGGCTCGGGGATTCGGTTGCACACGTGGGGATTCCACTTCTCGCGGCGTTCTTGATCTGTCTGATCGGCGCGATCGTGTCGGCGTTTGCATCCACCACGGGAATCCTCGGCGCACTCATCCCTTTGGCAATTCCATTCCTCATGACCGGTCAGGTCAATGCAACCGGTCTGGTCATCGCGCTGGCAATCTCCTCGTCTCTGGTCGATTGCAGTCCGTTCTCGACCAACGGCGCGCTGGTGGTCGCGAACGCCGCTCCGGAAGAACGCGACGTGGTGTTCGGGCTGACGATGCGGTGGGGCATGACCATCATGGTGGTGACGCCGATTCTCGCCTGGCTGCTGTTCGTTGTTCCCTGGTCCGTCTGAATCTTCGCTCAAAGAAAGGGAACTCGCGATGAACAGCGAATCCACACTTCTGCGCTCCCTCGACCCCCGCATCTTCGACGATCACGGAGCGGCGGTCAGTTTCGGCGAAGGCGCAACCCTCTCTCGCGCCGACTTGTTTGCCGCCGCCACCGCGGTCGCCGATCGAATCCATGGTGCACAGCGAGTGGCAGTACAAGCCGCCGCCGGCCTCGAGACAGTGGTCGCCGTCGCCGGCGCACTGATCGCCGGTGTTGCCGTGGTCCCGATCCCGCCCGACTCCGGCCCGCTCGAACGTCAGCACATCATCGCCGATTCCAAGGCCGAACTGATACTCGGAGAAGGGCCGACGGATTCGAGTATCCCGTTGATTCCCATCGATATTCACGCGCGATCCGCGACGTCCTATCCCGAACCGAGTGCGGCAGCTACTGCACTGATCATGTACACCTCGGGAACCACCGGAGCTCCGAAAGGCGTTGTCCTCTCGCGAGCATCGATCGCAGCGGATCTCGACGCGCTCGCTCATGTGTGGAATTGGACGCCAGAGGACACACTCGTCCACGGACTGCCCCTCTTCCACGTCCACGGGTTGATTCTCGGCGTGTTGGGCGCCTTGCGCGTGGGTTCGCCGCTGATTCATACCGTCAGACCAACTCCGGATTCGTATGCCGCAGCGGGTGGCTCGTTGTACTTCGGTGTTCCGACCGTCTGGTCACGCGTGTGCGGTGATCCCTCGGCGGCAGCAGCATTGCGATCCGCGCGCTTGCTCGTGTCCGGAAGTGCACCACTTCCGGTTCCATTGTTCGAGCGGATGAAATCGCTGACCGGGTTGGCTCCCGTCGAGCGCTACGGAATGAGTGAAACCCTCATCACCGTCAGCACGACGCACGACGGCGAACGTCGCCCGGGTTGGGTCGGGCACGCCGTTCCGGGAGTCAGGACGAGGTTGCGCGGCGAGAACGGCGAACTGTCGGCGCACGACGGAGAGCAGCTTGGGCAACTGGAAGTTGCGGGCGCCGTTCTCTTCGACGAGTACCTCGGGAACCCCTCGAAGACAGCGGAATCCATGACCGAAGACGGCTGGTTCCGCACCGGCGACATCGCGGTGATCGACGACAGCGGATTCCACCGCATCGTAGGTCGCGAGTCGGTCGACATGATCAAGTCCGGTGGATACCGCATCGGTGCAGGCGAGGTGGAACAGGCACTTCTGGCATACCCCGGCGTTCGCGAGGCCGCCGTCGTCGGTATGCCGGACGACGATCTCGGCCAGCGCATAGTCGCCTTCATCGTCGGGGACGTAGCCGACTGCGCTGTGGTTTCGGACTTCGTCGCCGAATCACTGTCGATCCACAAGCGCCCACGCCAGGTTTGTCTGGTGGACAGCTTGCCCCGCAACGCTATGGGCAAAGTCCAGAAGAAGCTGCTGACGCCCTGAAGGTGTGCTTGTTTCACTCGAAGCGTGCTCGCTCACTGCCTGGTGACCACGACGACGGCATCAGCCATCCGATCGTGGAAGCCGCGTACGTCCCGTGCGCTACTGATCGAAACGATGATCGCGATCGAAATAGCGACTGTTACCAGAGAACCGAGAATGCTCGCGACACTGCCCAACGACATCGAATTCAGCATGCCGACGAGCTCGTCACCACTACCGAGCATGGCCAACGCCGAAACAGCCGATCCGAGGTACATGGGGATCACGAATGCATTCCGTTTGAAGGACTGCGCCAGGGCCGGACGCGCACCTCCTACCGAGCGAACGCCTATTCCGAGGGCGAGTTTGCCCAGGGTTACCCCGAATGCCGACTCTCCCCATACGAAGTACACGATCGAACCGATCCCGATCAGCAGGCCAATCAGACCCGAACTTGTCCGGTAGGAATCGAAGTCGAATCCGTTTCCGAGCGTCGCGGTGGAGATCATTCCGCCGACGACCGACACAACTGCGAGAATGGCAAAATCGATGAACCGCGCGGCAACTCGTATCCCGGCTCCGGCCGGCCGAAACCCACCAGGCCGGAGTGGAACGCCGGTCGGCCCATACCCCGGGTCCGGTGGCGGCACGGCAAATTGCGGCACAGCCGATCGCGGTGCGAACGGTTGCACAATTTCGCCGCTGGAGCTGGACTCCGGTCCGCTCGAAATGAACGTCTCGGTCGCAGGTTCGGGTTCGGATCCGAGTAGACCGAATTGCCCGGCAGCCCTTCGGTCCAAAGCTGCATCCACAGCCGGATCACCCAGCGCTTCGAGCCACGTCACAAGATCGTCGTACGTCGACGGATTCGCAGCAATCGCCGGCCGCAACTCCGGCGAACTCGACGCAATCTCAAACAGCACCGCCGCCGGAGTCCGCGGATCTGCAGCCTCGAGAGCACGTCTCGAAGACTGCACGGGCACGGGCACCGGCGCAGGCACGGGCACGGGCACGGGCACACGGCCAGGTTCAGGTTCAGGTTCAGGTTCAGGTTCAGGTAGACCGAATTGCCCAGCAGCCCTTCGGTCCAACGCCACATCCACAGCCGGATCACCCAGCGCTTCGAGCCACGTCACAAGATCGTCGTACGTCGACGGATTCGCAGCAATCGCCGGCCGCAACTCCGGCGAACTCGACGCAATCTCAAACAGCACCGCCGCCGGAGTCCGCGGATCCGCAGCCTCGAGAGCACGCCCCGAAGGCCGAACGGGCTGTCCGAGATTCGGTACCGCAGCTGTAACCGTGGTGGCCGACGCGAACAGTTGCACCCCCGCATACAAATTCCGAACAGCCGGTGAGACTGTGAGAGCGAGAGCGACCAGAACCACCAGCATCGCCATGGCGAGATCGAATATCCATGCACTGTAATATATTTCGCCATACATGGCCGACTGCACCACGAGACGAGCGATCATCAGGACGAGCAAGCCGAGACAGACTCCGAGACCGACCTCGCGTGACGGGCGAGGGTCGAGCGAAAAATACCGAAGCGACAGTGATCTGACTCCGACAACGGCAAGAATCCCGAAGAGTATCGCGAGAACAGCGAGCACTAACGCATCTCCCCACGGCACGATGCCAAATTGCGTTGCTGCCATTGCGATCTGAGAGAATCCAACACCGAAGCTCCACACCGCGATCAACAGCATGCCGTTTCGTGCCGCTGCGAGCCAGACGTATCCGGGGTGCGTCCCGTCGCCGACGGACGCAACACCGAATGGAATGAATGTAATTGCGGCTGCGGCAATCAAGAACGTGATGCCGTAGTAGGGACTAGCCGTGACCGTGTGGAACAGCTCGACACTTGTGCCCTCGCTGATCGAGTGGAGTAATCCGGCTGCGAGGAGAGCGATGCCGAGCGCGGCGATGGTGAGGCGCCAGGACGCAAACCGTCTGGCGAGACCGACTGCCGCAACACCCACCACGACGATCGGAACGGCCGACGACACGAAGAGAACGATCAGGCTCTCGAATGTCTGCGGCCCGTCGTAATATCGGTAGCGACTGACGGAGACCAGGATGTAGATCAGCGCGAGTAGCGCCGAGGCCACTGACGACCCCCAAGCCACAAACACAAGCGGCTTCACCAACGCCAACCATCGCGGCGCGGTTCGAGGGTCGATGCGAATTTCGGCCGCGCGCGGTTGAGCTGCGAGCAGGGCGCCGGCAAGCCCGAACCACGCTCCAGCGCCAACCCCGTTGCCGGTGAAAATACTCGAACTCTCACTGAATCGGAACATTCCACGAATGACGTCGTAGACGACAAGACCCCCAACAGTGGCAATGAGGGGTCCGTTGGCCACCAGACGCAGCACACGTATCTGCCCGACATTCCAATTCGGCCCGAGCATTCCGAGTCGCGCCACGTACGGCAGTAACAGCGACGCCAGCGACAGCAGTGTCGGCAGAACCAGAAGCAGCACAAGAGCACTCGAACCGACGCGGGCTATTCCGACGGTCGCACTCCACGGTAAGAAGAGCGACACGAACAGCAGTGCCGCGGCTGTCCCGTCGCGGGTGTAGTCACCGATCCGAATATCCACGAACGCAGATCGCGTCGGTGAATAGCTCTGTGGCGGTGGATACATGCCGTGCGACTGGGGCGAACTGCTTATTGATGGTTCACCGGGTTGACGCGAGTTGTCTTCGGTCATTCGCCAAGCTCCTCAGATGTGGGAAGTGCGCCGAACGGGTCAGGCACTATCGCCGATATTTGGTGGTCCCCGACGAATCGCGATCGTTACTGACGATCTTGGCGAAGCATTGATCGTTGGCAATCCGCTTCGAATCGCACCACCCGTTGGCCGCATCCGCATCCGCAAACGTCAAGCCTGCGACGGTTATCCACCAACCCCGGAGATCGAAGGTCCGCCATTCGTCACTCCAGAGCAGACGCACCTCCGGATACATGAGACGAAGTTCGAGATGCTGTCGCAGGATCTGGGCAGCAGTCCAATGCACCTGAGCGCCATTGATATCCGCCGCATCGAGTCCGACCCGCTTGGAGGAGATCTGAGCCACCCACCTATTCGCGAGGTCACCGATCACAAAGGGGCGATCGGCGTCGGCCTGAGCCCGGAGGGCTTCGAGACTCGCAGATTCGACGTCGCCCGTTGTCGGCTGCGCGCTACGTGTGGGTCGGATCGGCGTATTGGTGTCACTTCGCGATGCCGGCCCGGATGTCAGGCTGGTATCACTCGTCCCGTCGTCCTCGCATTCGACGAGTTGAGCACCTGACGCTCTCGAATTGGTCAGACTCGAAGACTCACCGAGAGTGTTCGGCAGCCTCCAGAAGCTACCGAGGTCGTACAGGAACTCGCGATGGATCGAGTTCGTCGTGTTCGTCCCATCGGTTCGGGGAAGATAGATCGGCGCATCGGAGAAGTCGAACACCGCCGATGCAACGCTCTGGCCGGTGTCGGTGATCGATACACGAAGCGCGTCGGTGGAGACGATGTCTCCGCCGGGACATGATGCTTTCATTTCCATTAGAACGACGAGACCCTCTGCCTGCGTGCGGTATTCAACCGGCGTCAGGGTCGGTGTCCGGCCGCATTTCGTGACGTACTCGTTGCCTCCGTCGAATTCAGGGACAGCGGGCAGCCTGCCCGGTGCTCCTGACGGTCCGCCGGTCGGTGGGTAGTAGAGGAATCTGTCATTGGAGATCGAGGCGAGTCCGTCGTGGGCCTTCGACCAAGACCAGTGGTTGGTGTGGGAATCGAGGGACCAACTGACAGAGCCGTCGTCGAGTTCGACGGCGAGCACCCTGCCGTCGTTAGGATGGACGAGAATTCGCTCACCGTCCGAGACCGAGTAAGAGAAGTAGTCGCCGATCTTGGTCGACCACAACTGTTCCCCGGTGTCGATTCGGTAGGCCGAGAGCGTGTCCGAGTCGTTGCCCAACACGATGTCGCCGACGATCCGGCGTAGCGAGAAGTGGTCTCCGCCGATGACCGACCACAGCTCGGTGCCGTCGTTCATGTCGTAGGCACCGTGCGAGCCGATGTACGGACGAGATTTCGATGCCGAGACAAGCCACGGTGATGCCGGTGCGTCTTCGTCAACTCTAAATCTCTCGGCACCGTCACGGTCGGACACGATGCTGGAGTATCCGTCCGACGCAAATGGCATCGCACAGAGGACGCCGGCAAAACCTTGTCCTGGAAGTGCCTCGTAGCCACCCAGATTCGGATTCGAAAGCAGTGCGCCATCGACCGCGTTGAGCGCCGTAGATCCGATGCTCGAGTAATAGACGATGCCGTCGACGATCTCGAACGAATGCGAATCGCCGGATCCGACGCAGTCGGTTTCCGGTGGAGTTGTCGTTGTCCACGCCGCATCGAGGTCAGTGGGGGTTCCGCGCGAAATCACCAGCCCGGACTGGCTACCGCCGACAGTGAAGACCGCTCCGTCGGAAACCTCGACCAAGGTGGCCGTATCGGTGTCGACACTCGAACGAATCGCCCCCGAGTCGAGCGAGAAGGAAACGACTCGAGCTGTTCCACCAGGGTTCCTGACGACACAAGGTAGGGCTGCATCGATCGCGGTGGTCGCACACGACACCGTGCCGGCGACCGGCGTTTGCCACCGAATGGATCCGCTCTCGGCGTCGACTGCAACAAGTTGGGACTGCTGGCCCTGCTGTGGACCGACCGTAGTTATCAGAGTCTGTCCCACGTCGATGAATCTCGCCGTTCCATAGCTCGCACCGAGCGAATCCGGCCACAGAAATCTTCCGCCCGGCAGAACCTCGTCAACGTCCAACGACCACCCTGGCGTCGGCTGCGTCGGGTAAGTGTTGACCAGCTGGCCTGCCACCGGTCCATCGGTGTCTCCCGACCGGAGAATCGTGACAACGGTGACGGCGCCTGCGGCGAGGGCCGCGACGGCGGTAAGGGCTGCAACGGCAACAATCCATCCTCGGCCACGAGATCGAGAGGGCGGAGGATGTCCGGCAACCAGAGCCTGCGGTGGTGAAGGTGGGGGTGGTGGGGGAGGTGGGGGCGGGGGCGGGGGCGGCAACGTCATCGGTTGTGTCTCCCTCTGTCGATCATTCGTCCGCTAGGCAAAGCACTACGACAGGACTCTCTTTGCGAACCCAATCGGCGGTGCACGAAGATGTGGACGTGCCGCGGCTGACTACCCGGTGAGTGGCGCTGCTCGAGCTGCATGAGACCGGACTGACGTATGTCTCGCTGGTCCCGTCGCCCTTGTCTGCCCCGAGCCTTCGTACGACGCAGTCACCTACCGAGGCATTGGCGATGACCGACGCCGTGTCGCTTCCGCTGTACGTCGGCGCCACCGTCCGGGATGTGGTGGTCGCATACGTCGGATAAGTCGTACTCGACGATTCAGATGTGTAGTAGAGAGAAGACGCGCTGTCGTAGTCGTCGAACGCGCGGGTGACTGCATTGGCAATGAGAAACATCCACACGATCGACAGCACCAGAAGCGCGGTGAAGATGTAGCCGATGACCAGACCGGCGATTGCAAGTCCTCGCCCCTGCTCACCGGTTCGTTTGATCTGCGCGAGCGAAATGTGGCCGAGCACAATGCCGACCGGCGCCAGCACGAGCGCCCCGACCAGGGCGGCAATTGCGAGGCCGTTTGTGGTCGGAGGTTGGTACAGAACGCCCTGCGGTTGGGCACTCCAGTACTGCTGCTCCCCACCAGGCGGGGGCGGTGGTGGCGGTGGCGGTGGTGGCGGAAGGGTCACCGAATAAGCCGTCGATAGCGCATTCCGTGAATCTAGCGACGCCTCGGAGACCTGTCTGTCGTCCGTTCGGCGGACTGATGCAGAGGTGCCGAAATGTGAAGAGTTCTAACCGGCGAGCAGGCTCAGCCGCCGTAGACCTCGGGGTCCAGGGTGCCGATGTACGGCAGATCGCGGTACCGCTCGGCGTAGTCGAGGCCGTAACCTACGACGAACTCGTTGGGGATGTCGAAGCCCACGTCGCGGACGTCGACGTCGATCTTGACCGCGTCCGGCTTGCGGAGCAGAGTGACGACCTCGAGCGAAGCGGGATTACGTGTCTTGAGGTTGCGCATCAGCCACGACAGCGTGAGACCGGAGTCGATGATGTCCTCGACGATCAGCACGTGGCGACCGGCGATGTCCTTGTCGAGGTCCTTGAGGATGCGGACGACGCCCGAAGACGAGGTCGAGGATCCGTAGGAGCTCACGGCCATGAATTCCATCTGCGACGGGATCGGCAGCGCGCGGGCGAAGTCGGTCATGAAGAAGACCGCTCCCTTGAGGACGCCGATCAGCAGGAGATCCCCTTCGGGGGCGCCTGCCGGGTAACGCTTGGCGATGTCCTCAGCCAGTTCCGCCGTTCGTGCACGGATCTGTTCTTCGGAGATCAGTACCGATGCGATGTCGCCCTCGTACACGCGTCAAACCCTTCGTCGGTCTTCGAATCCGAGGATCAGCCTGCCACGTCGCCGGGCCGCCACCAACCTCGCCTCCGGTGTTCCGCCGCCGATCGCGACGCCGCCTTGCCCCCGCCAGTCGGTCACCAGGGCGTCGACTGCGCGTAACTGTTTGTCCGTCAATGCTTTTGCGCCGCCCTGCAGCAGCCAGGCGCGCAGAGCGCGTCGACGGATTGCGGTGGGCGCTTCGGCAAGTGTGTCCACTTCCACTTCCCCGTCGACAACAACCCGTAGGAGTAGGGCCTCGGCGTACTCGTCGAGCGCCTCACCGTCCTCACGCAACTGCGTCGCGGTTCGGGCCAATGCTTCGGGAACTCCCCCGCCGAGAATTTCTTCGAGCAGCGGCAACGCCTCGTGCCGCAGACGTACGCGAGTGAACTCGGGATTGTTGTTGTGCGGGTCCTCCCACGGCGTGATTTCCAGGTCGACGCAGGCCGCCCTGGTCACCGATCGCCGGATGCCGAGTAGCGGCCGTCCCCAGGGAGCGTCGAATGCCGTCATACCTTGAATCGATCGCCCACCGGACCCGCGGGAGAGTCCGAGAAGCACGGTCTCGGCCTGATCGTCGAGCGTGTGTCCGAGTAGAACCGGGAGGTCAGTTCTGGCGCCGCGCAGGGCGTTGTACCGAGCCTCACGCGCAGCGGCCTCGAGACTCCCACCTTCGGCTACGTCGACGGTCAGGACCGTCGCGGTCCGGCAACCCAGCGCCAGCGCCTGGTCTGCGGCCGAGCGTGCGACGGCATCGGAACCGACTTGCAGGCGATGGTCCACGATCAATGCGTCGACCGATCCGGTTTCCGCCACGGCTGCTGCGGTGAGCGCCAGCGAATCGGCTCCCCCGGACAGGGCGACGACCACGCGGCGTCGTGGCTCGAATGCGAGCGTCCACGCCCGCACGGCCTGTCGCAGCGCCAGGAGGGCGGGCGTCTCAGGCAGCAGCATCTAGCCGAGAACGCGCTTTACCCACGCGTCGGGATTGTCGATCTCGTCGAGCAACGGCAAGGTCTCGGGCCCGGTCCAGATGGTGTTGAACTGCTCCATGCCGACCTTGAGAACCACCGCGTCGACGAAGGCCTTGCCGCGCACGTACTGCGCCATCTTGGCGTCCATGCCGAGAAGCATCTTGATGATCCGCTGCACGGGGTTGGACTTGCGCTGCCGACGCTTGTCGAAGGCCGCGCGGATCGTTGCCACCGACGGCACCACGGCGGGGCCGACGGCGTCCATCACGTGGTCTGCATGCCCTTCGAGGAGGGTGCCGAGTACAAGCATCCGATCCAGCGCGTCACGCTGAGGTTCCGCCTGCGAGGCGCGCAGCAGGCCGATGATCCCGCCCGCCGTCGCACCGTCACTGGAGTCGGGTTCCTTCCGCGAGCGCAGCTCTGCAGCAAGGCGCCCGACAACGTCGGTCATCGACTCGTCCACCGTCGCACCGAGCGTTTCGACGGATTCCTTCATGTACTCCGCTAGCCACGGCGAGGACGAGAACTGAACCCGGTGCGTGACCTCGTGCAGGCAGACCCACAACCGGAAGTCACTCGGGTTCAGCCGAAGGGACCGTTCGACGGAGACGATGTTCGGTGTGACCAGAAGCAGGGTGCCGTGCTCGCCGGTGAACGGGTCGTACTGCCCGAGGATCGCCGAAGACAGGTACGCCAGCATTGCACCGGCCTGCAAGCCCGCCGGCTTTCCGACGATGAGATTGCCACTGCCGTCAGGGTCGGCGCCGGTGAGATGTGCCATCGACCGCGAGGCCGCCGTGATCCACCCGGCCCGGTCAAGCACGTCAGCAGCCGGGACCGGTAGACCGTCGGCCAGCCCGGTCACTTCACGAACCGGCAGTTCTGCGCGCTCGGACGCTTCGGCGAGTTCTGCGGTTGCCGTCTCGGCCGTGTAGCGAGACATCGCGGGGCCGCCGCGCGCCAGTTTTATCCCGGCTTTGGCGGCAAGACTCCAGTCGACGGCACCACCGAGCGGAGCCGAGGCTTCATCATCTTGTGGAGTCTTTTCGGCCACTATTGGCACCCGCAATTCCTCAATGCTCCGGCAATCGCGTCCAGGGCAGGACGGCTCACTTCTGGCGGCCGGTCATTGGACATCAGTGCGAAGGTGAGCACTCGCCCGTTCTGATCGACCACGAACCCTGACAACGCGCTGGCCGTTGAGAGAGTTCCCGTCTTGGCTCGCACCCAACCCGCACCGGTTCGGTTTCCGGACGCGTAGCGGTCGGACAAACTTCCTGTTCCGCCGGCCACCGGAAGGTAGTCCAGCAGCGGACGCAGTTTCGGATCACCGTCACCGGCCGCAGCCGTCATGACGCGATCGAGTACCTGAGCGGGAATGAGATCGTCGACGGACAGTCCGCTGGAATCGTGCAGCGATACACCGGTGTAGTCGAACCCGGCCGCCTGCAGGGTCTTGCCGGTCGCGTCGACTGCTCCGGTGAACGAGGCTTCGATTCCGGAGGCAATCGCGACCTCACGCCCGATGGTCTCGGCGAGCACGTTGTCGGAATGTTCCATCATCTGCAGCAGCCGGTCGCTCAGCGGCGCCGACTGCACGGTGGCGATCGGCTTGGCACCGGCAGGCGCCGCGCCGAGACTCACGTTGGCGGGATCGACACCGAGGGCCTGAGCGAGGACCTTGCCCGCGTCCAACGCGGGCGTTTCCGAACGCGGCGACTCGTCTTGAGTGCCGTCGTACCGACCACCTTCGATCATCACCGATTCGATCGGGGTGATGTAGCCGGCCGCGATGTCCGCGGGGAACCAGCCGGTGGCCATGTTGTCGCCCTTGAACAAGCTCGAGTCCACCACGACGCTGGTCACCGGCGTACCGGCAGCCTTGATCTGGTCGACGAGATCCGCGATGTGAGCAGCATTGGCGTAATACCCGCTCTGCCCCTTCGGCGTGGCCGTCAGCGTCGGGTCACCACCGCCGACCAGAACGACCTGCCCGGGGCTCGCTCCGGGAACCACCGTCGTGGACAGCCGGTGGTCGAGCGGCAACTTCAGCAGTGCCGCCGATGCGGTCAGCACCTTCGTCGTGGACGCAGGCGTCATCGGCGTCGACGGGTCTGCGCTCCACAGAATGTTTCCGGTGAGTGCATCAGCGACAACTCCGGTGAACTTCCCCAGATCCGGGTTGGCCACAGCCGGGCCGATCGCCGCGGCGATTCCCGCCGCGCTCGGGATCGGTGCGTCCGTCGGGACGGGCACCACCTGAGGTGACGGCGTCACGAGCGCAGGCTGCGGCGACGTAGTCACGGTCGCGCTGCCCGCGGTGTCGTTCGACGTACCGAGTTTCACGACGACAACTCCGGCGACGGCCAGTACAACCACTGCACCGACCGCCAGAAGGATGCGGAAGTTACGCCGTCGACTCTCTTCCAACGAGCCGATCTTCTTCTTTCCTTGGCCCGCCAACGCCCCTCCGTCTGTGCTCTGCCTACTGGGTGGTCAGGCAACCTTATCCTTGACCCGATATCCTTCCGACGAATCATTACCGACACGACAGCGAGGAATCGGCGTGGAGTTCGACGTCACCATCGAGATCCCCAAGGGTCAGCGCAACAAGTACGAGGTCGACCACGTAACCGGTCGCGTCAAACTCGATCGCTACCTCTACACAGCTTTCGGCTACCCGGCCGACTACGGCTTCATCGAAAACACCCTGGGTGAGGACGGCGATCCGCTCGACGCCATGGTCCTGCTCCCCGAGTCGGTCTTCCCCGGCGTCATCGTCGAGGCTCGCGCAGTCGCGATGTTCAAGATGGTCGACGAGGCCGGCGGAGACGACAAGGTCCTCTGCGTTCCGGCCGGTGACCCCCGCTGGGATCACATCCAGGATCTGGGTGACATCTCACAGTTCGAGCTCGATGCGATCAAGCACTTTTTCGTCCACTACAAGGACCTCGAGCCGAACAAGCACGTCGAGGCAGCCAACTGGGTCGGCCGCGCCGAGGCAGAGGCCGAGATCGAGGCTTCGATCAAGCGTCTCGCTGCCAACGGCGGTCACTGAGCTCGAGTTCTCAGGCCTAACGAAAATCCCCGCACATCGGAAGATGTGCGGGGATTTTTGTGCTGTTTTTACTCGCTCTTGCAGTTCCTACTCACCCTTGCAGTTCCTACTCACCCTGGAAGACTGGCGGGCGCTTCTGGAAGACGGCGGTGATGGCCTCGGTCAGATCCTGCGAAGGCAGGAACGCCGCGTTCCAGGCTGCGACGTAGCGAAGGCTGTCGTTCACGCTCGCGCTGCGGGTGTGATCGAGCACGTCCTTGATCCCGTGGACGACGAGCGGCGGGTTGAGCGCAATCTCCTTGGCGGTCGCGCGCGCCGCTGCCAGTACCGCGTCGGCATCTTCGAAAACGTCGTTGACGAGGCCGATCTTCTCGGCGCGCGCTGCGTCGATGTCCTTGCCGGTCAGAGCCAACTCACGCAGGTGTCCGTCGCCGATGATCGCGGGCAGACGCGCGAGGCTGCCCATGTCTGCGACGATCGCGACCTTGACCTCGCGGATGCTGAACTTGGCATCGGCACTTGCGTAGCGGATGTCCGCCGCCGTGATCAGGTCGACGCCGCCGCCGATGCACCAGCCCTGCACAGCTGCGACGACGGGCTTGCGGCAATCTGCGACGGCATTGATGCCCGACTGCATGCGCTTGATCATGTCGTGGAACTTGGTGCGCGGGCCTGCCTGAGCCTTGTCCGCGAGGACGGCACCGAATTCACCGCTCATCGCCGGCAGGTCCAGTCCGAACGAGAAGTGCTTGCCGGAACCGGCGATGACGATTGCACGCACCTCGGGGTCGGCGTCGAGGTCGGCGAAGATTTCGGGGAGTTCACTCCAGAAATCCGGCCCCATCGCGTTGCCCTTGCTCGGCCCGATCAGCGTCACCTGGGCGATGTTGTCTTCGCGCTCGACGGTGAACGCATTCCAGCTCTTCTGTTCAGTCATTACTCAAGAGTAACTAAAGGTCCGGCTCAGCCGAAGACCGCTGCCTTCATCCGAAAATTCCTGCCTCGTCAAGTACCAGTACGACGAGGGTGACGGCCATCAGGGCGAACATGATGAGCATCGCCATCCTGGCCGCCCGCTCACTGGTCGGTGGGAAAACGCGCTGCGCCGGATGCTCGGCCACGTACTCGGACAAGGACATGGTCCTGGCACGTGAGCGTGTCGGATTCTGTACCGCTGCTGTTGTAGCCATGTCGGTGATCCTTTCAACTACGCAATCTCAGTCAGGTACCCCAAAGGTGAAGTACCCGACTGAGTTCGACTTCTCCAATGTAGACCCGCAGATCGAAGAAGTCAGCGTGAGTTTGGTGCGAATTACCTGAGAGTCAGTCCACACAGGGAATGCCGCCATTCGCGTCGGCCCGGATGGGTGATCCCTGCGCTCCCGTATCGGGAACGGTGCCGGCGGATACCGACGAGTCCGACTGCGCCGGAGCGGCCGAGAACACGGTCTGCGCATTGTCCTCACCGATCAGTACAGACACTGATTCGGCCGCTGCCTGCTCGTTAGGCACTGCGGCCACGCCCAACTGCTCGGCCAGCGCCTCTGCGACGGCTTTGGCGCCGACTCCATAGCTGACCACCGACTTTGCCGTCGCAACTGCGGTGCTCACCTCTCCGACTTCGACTCCCGACGCTTTCGTCGCCGCTGCCAACGCGGCGCCCAACCCGTCCGTCGCGGTTCCGTTGCGGATGTCCACAACTTCGTTCCCGGTCGAGACAGCAGTGTCCATCGCAGGTGCAGATGCCGAGTCACCTCCCGCGAAGATCCGCGACACTTCACTACGCAGACGCGCCGGATCGACCATGTTGACGTCCTGGCCGTCGACGGTCTCGTATCCCTCGATGGGCAGGGTGTAGAAGTCGATGTTCCCACCTGCGAGAGCGCTTGCCTGAGAAGCGAATCGGACGGGATCCATGGCAGAATCGATCACCACGTCCTTCTTCACCACGTCGGTCAGTGCCGTCATCTTCGGAATGTTTCCGATGACGCCGGAGCCCTTCAAGTTGGCGATCACCGCGCTGATGAAAGCCTGCTGCCGGTGGGTGCGATCCAAGTCCCCGTTGTCCAGGCCGTGGCGTTGACGGACAAACGAAAGTGCCTGTGACGCATCGAGAGTCTGAACTCCGGCCGGGAAGTTGGCGCCCGAGAAGTCATCCTGCACCGGATTGTTGAGGCACACCTGAACGGGGCCGATAGCCGAGACGACGTCGTAGAAGCCCATCAGGTTCACTTCGGCAAAGTGATCGATCGGAACCTTGAGCAGATTCTGCACGGTGGTCAGTGTCGACCGTCTTCCGACTTCACGCGCTTGTTGTTCTCGTGCAGCAGGATCCGTCACACCGTCCGCTATGAGTTTGGCGTCCGCATCAGCCTTCGCCATTCCGTACGCTTCCTTGATCTTGGCCATTCCGTAGCCGGGTACCGCGACGTAGTCGTCGCGTGGGATCGCCACTGCACTGGCCTTGCCGCCATCGCCCGGAACATGGAGCAGGATAAGCGTGTTCGTGTTGTATCCACCCACATCACTGTCCCCCGCATGCAGCTTGTCGGTGACGAACTCGGCCGGCAGGTCGCTGCCGTCCATCGCTTTACGACTGTCGAGCCCGATCAACAAGATGTTGGTATCCCCGTCGAGCGAACTGCCGGCGTCGTCACCGAGGGCGGAGAGCGCGTCCGATCGATACAGCCCCGACGTGAGATCCGACTGCACGTACCAGCCGATTCCGACGCCCACCAGAATCGTCGTCGACAGGGACGCCGCCGCCAGCTTGCGCCCCACCGAGAGCGTCGACCGCTGCGGTTGACGCCTACGCCTGTGCCTGGTTGCCGAGTGTCGAGGTCGCGGTTCCACGGCCGACACGCTATCCACCGTTCCTGAGTAGAACCTGTCGATACCGGACACGGCTGGTCATTGGCTGAAAGAACGCTGAGAATGAAGTCCGAATTAGGCAAATCTGCTCTAGGCTCCGCCCTGTGGACCGCCGACGCTTCCTCAGTACCCTCGCAGCAGCAACTCTGACCGGAACCGCCGCGGTGACCATGGGAACCGCGTGTTCGTCACGTTCGGTCGGGACGGCAATCGCTGCAGCCGACGAACCAACCGACCCCGTCCCTGTCCCGGATCTCCCGCCTGCCTTGTTGCCGCCTCCACCGCCGTCTGCCCGGGTGCCGCTGCCCGCCGGCGGATCGTTGACCGCGTTACCCGGCGGTGGGGATCTGTTTGCCCTGACGGTTGACGACGGAGCCAGCTCCGAAGTCGTGCGCCTCTACACACAGTTCGCAAAAGACACCGGCATCCGTTTGACGTACTTCGTCAACGGGCAATACAACTCGTGGACCGAAAACGCCGGACTTCTCAGACCGCTGGTCGAGAGCGGACAAATTCAGCTCGGCAATCACACCTACTCGCACCCGGATCTGACGTCCGTGTCGAAGCAGCAGATCGCCGACGAGCTGACGAAGAACGGCACGTTCCTTCGCAACACCTACGGCGTGGACGCGGCGCCGTACTTTCGGCCGCCGTACGGAAGGCACAACGCGACAGTCGATTCCGTGGCCGCGAGCGTCGGCTACACCGTGCCCACCCTCTGGTACGGGTCGCTGTCGGATTCTTCGTTGATCACCGAGGAGTACATCCTCCAAATGGCGAACCAGTACTTCAATCCGGGGGCCATCGTGATCGGGCACCTCAACTATCTGCCCGTGACCCACGTGTATCCGCAACTGGTGGACCTAATCCGGAGCCGGAACCTGCGGACCGTCACGCTCAACGACGTCTATCTGAAGCCGTGACGCCGTGGTGACCGCAGCCGACAACGAGGTTCCGGCCGACAACACGGCTCCGTCTGTGAAACAACGCACCGAGTCCTGGCTGCTCGCGGACATCACCGAGGAACCAGCCGGACATCTGGGGCCACACCGGATGGCGCCGAAGAAGGAGAAGCGCCACCCGTGGTGGAAGGTGATGTGTCTGACGGGTGTCGATTACTTCTCCACTCTCGGTTACCAACCCGGTATCGCGGCACTGGCGGCCGGCACGTTGGCTCCCATCGCGACAGTCGTATTGATCCTGCTGACACTCTTCGGCGCTCTACCGGTCTACCGGCGAGTGGCTCGCGAGAGTCCGCATGGCGAGGGTTCGATCGCCATGCTCGAGAAGCTGCTGCCCAAGTGGCGCGGCAAGATCTTCGTTCTCGTGCTTCTCGGCTTCGCAGCCACCGATTTCCTCATCACCATGACGCTCTCGGCTGCCGATGCCACGGCGCACCTCGTCGAGAACCCTTTTGCTCCAACCTTTCTCTCCGGACACACCGTCGCCGTCACCCTGGTTCTGCTCGCGCTCCTCGCTGCGGTCTTCCTCCGCGGATTCACCGAAGCGATCGGTATCGCTGTCGGATTGGTCGCCGTCTACCTCGCCTTGAACGTGGTGGTCATCTCCGTAGGTCTGTGGCACATCGCGACCGCGCCGTCGTTGGTCACCGACTGGACGCGCGCCATGACCACCGAGCACGGAAACCCGGCGATGATGATCCTGATCGCGCTGATCGTCTTCCCGAAGTTGGCTCTCGGTCTGTCCGGCTTCGAAACCGGCGTCGCGGTCATGCCGCAGATCAAGGGCGATCCGCACGACACCGAACAGAATCCACGTGGCCGCATCAAAGGTGCGCGGCGCCTGCTCACCACGGCGGCGCTGATCATGAGCGGATTCCTGCTGACGTCGAGCCTGGTCACCACCATCCTGATCCCAGAAAACGAGTTCCAACCCGGAGGCGCTGCCAACGGTCGCGCGCTTGCCTTTCTCGCCCACGACTATCTGGGTGAGATCTTCGGAACCGTCTACGATCTCAGCACGATCCTGATCCTTTGGTTTGCCGGTGCGTCGGCAATGGCAGGGTTGCTCAATCTTGTTCCGAGGTATCTCCCCCGCTACGGCATGGCGCCGTCGTGGGCCCGCGCCGTGCGTCCGCTGGTCCTCGTGTTCAGCGTCATCGCCATCACTGTCACGATCTACTTCGACGCCGGTGTCGACGCTCAGAGTTCCGCGTACGCAACCGGTGTCCTCGTGCTCATCTCGTCGGCGACCGTCGCCGTTGCCCTGTCCGCTCGTAAGCACGGTCAGCGAAAACTGTTCGTAGGGTTCAGTTTTGTTGCAGTTTTGTTCGTCTACACGACGATCGCGAACATCTTCGAACGTCCAGACGGTGTGAAAGTGGCGTCGTTCTTCATCGCCGCGATCATGGTGGTGTCCTTCCTTTCCCGGATCTCGCGAGCCTTCGAACTTCGGGCAACCTCCGTCGAACTCGACGAGACTGCGCTGCAATTCATCGCCGAGGCAGCCGAGAAGGGTTACCTCGCGATGGTGGCGCACGACGTCGACCGTCTCGACGAGGACGAGTATCGGCAGAAGGAATCGCAGCAGCGCGCCGAAAGCAACATCCCCGAAGGCGAGTCGATCATCTTCATCGAGGTAAACGTCACGGACTCCTCCGAATTCAGCACCGACCTCCTCGTCCACGGCCGACAGCGCGGTGAGCACCGGATTCTGTGGGTCGACAGCCCGGCCGTCCCCAACACCATTGCGGCGGTTCTCCTGCGGACGAGGGACATCACCGGCGTGATTCCCGACGTCTACTTCGAGTGGACGGAGGGAAACCCGATCATGTACCTGCTCCGCTTCCTGTTCATCGGTGAAGGCGAAACAGCTCCCGTGACCCGTGAGGTCCTCCGCCGCGCCGAACCCGACCAGTCCCGCCGGCCACACGTCCACGTCGGTTGACGCCCACTCCCACAACCGCTCACAAGCCCGCTCGCGATTGCTGTCGAACATCGCTGCATCCAGGGCTGTGGTGGCCGAGGTGGCGGGCGACCAATGCGGGCGCGATGGTGAGGGGCGTCGTTCGTCATGGCGACCTTCCATTCGCGTCTGGGGGCCAATCTCGGTCCCCTTCATGGATTTCGCCTTCTGACAACGGAAATTGCACCGGCAAGAGGGACTGGCGTGCAACTGGTGAGCGAAAAGTCTGTCCGCACGCGCGAGTGCAGATTGAAAGGCCTTTCGACCCGCAGGTGGACGGGACGATGCGACGGAGATCGAGAATGACCGCGACATGCAATCGCGATCAGAGCGAAGCTCCAGGCCGAGATTCCGGCGCCGCTGTGATGGAGGGGTCAGGATGTTCGGTTGGAAAAAGAAGCGCAACGATTCAAAGATGACGCTCGACGATGTGATGTCGAAGCTCAGGCCTGACCTGAGTCGGGAATCACTCGGCGTCGGACCCGACTTTCCGGGCGTCGCCCCGAACCCGCTCATGAGCAGTGATGCACGCAAGCGCAATGCGGAACTGCGGACGGGGGTGCTTGCGCTCGGCGTTCTCGTCGACTGGCGGGAGGTCAACAGCAATCCACGCGTGGTCCTGATGTTCGACGTGGAGACCTCCGACGGCATCTTGTTCCGCGGTATCGCAGACGAAGACCTCACGATCACCGAGCTGACACGACTCGCCCCAGGACAGACGTTGCCCGTGCGCTACCGGCCGGCCGTCATGGACCACTACGTCGCCCTTGCCCGGGACGCGGACGCCGCCCACGTTCAGCAGCTCTCCGACGAGATCGCGACCCGCAAGCGGACCTGACCCGAAGCCTTGGCCGGATCCTAGGTCGCCGGCACTCCGATGATGGCGTCGGCGGTCACACGCATGTCGATCACGACGAGACTGGTTGGTAGATGCATTCTCTCGGTTGAAAATAATATGTAGACCGGTCTATTGTTGACTCATGGCATCCAAAGGAGACCTGACAAGGGCACGGCTCGCAGAATCCATGCTCGAGCTCATCCAGACCAGCGGCTACAGCGGCACGGGCCTGAACGCCGTGATCGAACACGCCGCAGCGCCGAAAGGGTCGATCTACTTCCACTTCCCCGACGGGAAGGAAGGCCTGGGCGTCGCAGCGATTGAGCTCGCCACGAAGGCATTCGGGACGCTGATTGCAGAGGCCGCGATTTCCCGGGTCGATGCGGCCGAGGCCGCACGCGCCGCGATCGAGGCCCTGACGACCATCGTCAGCGAGAGCAACTTCCGGCGGGGTTGCCCGGTCTCTGTCGTCACCCTGGAGATGGGCGCGGAGAACGAGCGTCTGCGGCAGGCGTGCGCCGCTGCCTTTGAGTCGTGGATCGCCCTGACAACCGCGTTTCTCGAGGCCAGCGGCGTTCTCCCCGACGAGGCCCGATCCCTGGCGACCGTTGTTGTGTCGACGATCGAGGGGGCGGTCATCGTCTCTCGCGCTACGCAGAACACGCAACCCCTGATTTCGGCCGCTGACATCGTTGCGGAGCTCATCAACCAGCGCTGCCAGACCGTTGGCGGAACGCGATGACTCCACGCGACGTCTCCCGTCACGCCCTGGTCTTCGGGGCCTCAGGTCTGGTCGGTCGGCACCTCGTCCTGACTCTCGCCGAGGCTGGTACGAACGTCACGGCGGCAGTTCGGACCGCCGAGTCCGGGGCCCGTGTCGAGCGATGGGTCAGAGAGCATGGCCTGACGCGGAGCATCAGCACGACGATCGTCGACTTCGACGCTCCTGAAATCGTCGCGGGTGGCCCATCGGCGTTCCCTTTCATCACAGAGATCCACAACTGCGCCGGGTCCTACCGATTCGGAATGACCGCCCAGGAGGCACGCAGCGCGAACGTCGGCATCGTCGAGAAGCTGATCGACTTCGCCAAGGACCTCCCCAACCTGCAGCGCGTGATCCACGTGTCGGGCTACCGCGTCGGCGGACAAGACCCCACAACGGTTCCATGGCCCGACGATCACCGCACCGCGGTTTACAAGGACCTTGGCGCCTACGAAGCGTCAAAAGTGGAATCCGACGCAATCTTCCAGGCCCGAGCCCTCAAGCACGGAGTTCCCTGGACCATTGTCAATCCGTCCAGCGTGATCGGCGACAGCGCCACCGGGGAATCCGACCAGCACATCGGGCTGGCCAGCACAGTCGAGCAGATTTGGAACGGCACCGCAGCAGCGTTGCCTGGAAACGAATCGACGTTTCTCCCGATCGTCACGGTCGACTATCTGGCGGCCTTCATGACGGCAGCTGCGGTCGATCCCGCTGCTGAGGGCATGGCCTACTGGGTTCTCCACGACGACACCCCACCGCTAGCGGACCTGCTCACACACGTCGGTCGGCATCTCGGTGCGAAGGTCCCGCGGGTCAGGATTCCGATCGGCGTCATCAAGCGGCTCCCGCAGCAGATCACCAAGGCCGATCCCGAGACCCTCACCTTCATGTCCGCCGACCGCTATCCGACAGAGTCCGCCGTCGAGTTCGCCGACAGACACGGGATCCTGATGCCCGACGTGCTGGTGTCCCTCGAACGGTGGGCCGACTACCTGGCAGCGCATCGGTTTGGTGCCGTCATGTCCGCCGACCGTCGATTCGTCGACGTCGGCGGCCTGAGGACATTTGAGCTCGGCGTACCAGGATCGAGTCGGGTGATTCTTCCCGGCTTGCCCGTGAACGCGGACACGTGGGCAGAGGTAGCTGCCGGCATCGAGGGGCGGGTCGTCGACTTGCCCGGGCTCGGCCTCAGTAGCGGGGCCGGCGTTCAGGACTGGGATGAGTGGCTGCCGGCGGTAGTAGCTGGTGAACCTGCTGACCTCGTCGGCCACTCCATCGGTGCGGCTGCTGCAGTAGTTGCGGCTGACCGGTTCCCGGCGCAGGTGAAGTCCCTCACGTTGATCGCACCGTTCTTCCTCCAGGCCCCGATGGGTGCCTCGGCCAGACTGAAGCCGCTCGTACGCGCCTACTTGCGACACGCAGACCCGGCACGGCTCTCACGCAAACTGACCGGATCAGAAGCGAGCGCGGATTCTCTCGTTTCCAGTCTCAGTGACCTCGAGCGAAGCAGTTCCAAGAGCGTGGCCGAGCATCTCGCCCGTGCGGGATCGAAGCGGTGGCGTGCTGAACTCCAAGAAGCGCTTAGGCGATTCAGTGGCCCGGTCCGCATCATCACAGGAAGCAAAGACCCAATCGACCCCGCCGCGGTTGCGCAGCTCGAGTCACTTCCGAACATCAAGCTGATCTCGCTGCCGGGTGCCGGGCACCATCCGCAACTAACCCATACCGATGCTCTCGTCGATCTGCTCGAGGGATCGCTCGCATGACATAGACGCCTGCGGTTTCAGCAGCTGACAGAGATACGGGCATCCAATCTGTAGCTGGCCAGTCTGTCGGTGACCATCACACTCAGCACAACTCCAGTCCTTTGAGCAGTCGACGTAAGAGCTTCATGGCTGCCGAAGTGTTCACCAGGGCGTCAGTAAAACTGCGTTCGGCTTGAGCTCGCATGGAGTCACCTAGGAGAGCGCTATCCGCCATTCCCACGGCAATGGAAGCCACCGAATCCCACCCCAGCAATCATCTGAAGCCTCCTCGAATGCGTTGTTGCTCCGGATCAGTGACAACCGGGGAGGTCGACGGGCCGTGCAGTATTCGAATCGCGCAGTGTTCCTTCACTTCAATTGCAACGGAGGGGAGCGTTGAGTGGCTCGAGGCCGCATAACCGGAACCCGATACGAGTAGCGAGGCAACATGATCGGCGGGGCCGGCGCTGCAGCTTCGAGGGTGCCCGCCGCGAGCCTGGTGAGCAACACCCCATCGCCGACGGCATCAACCTAGTCGGCATCAGGCGGGTCCTCGAACTCGAGGACAGCACCGCAGCACTACGCCGCGACAACGCGCAAACAACACTGAAATCCGCACAGCCAGAAGGACACACCGCACAGTAAGGACCACCGCCATGGAAAACGACCGCGTACCCGCAGCCGTCGACGCGACACCCGACGCCGACTACATCGAACAATCAATACCCGTCGTCCAGGACGAAAACCTCTGAGTGAGTCACGGCACCTCATGGAGAGTTCGCCGTTCACACACCAAACGGCGCAGATAAACCGTGGAAGATCGTGACGTCTACGAGCTACTTCCGAGGCAGCGAGCGCTTGCGTCGCCCCACAAAAAGAATCGCCGAGCTACTTGCGTTCGAATGGCGTAGCTGCGAGGACGGTTACGTGAAATTCCGGTTTCCCTGCCACCGCCGCCATACGGACTCACATGTTCAACGTCCCCACATCACTACGCCCCTTCCGTCGAGCCGGCCACGCCCGAACTGCCTTCCGCCCGGAGAAAACCGCCAACGCTCCCGTCACCAATGACAGCGAACTGCTCAAAGCCACGATCAGCGTCGGACTCGATCCGACCAAGTGACCACTCGAACCCCGCCACAACCTGACCGTCTGCCCCACAGCGTATTCGTGCGCGCTGGAGCACTCGACGAACGATTCGATGTGGTCCACCTCCTCCTGCGCCCATCCCACCGTATAGGTGCGCGGATGCACACAACGGCCCAGCGTGGCACCGTCCTCCACGTCCAGCACCCTCGCTTCGACAGCAGGACCCATACCACCGGAGATCGACTGCACAGCAATGCTGAACGTCACCACCGCGCAGATGAGTGCTGCTGTCAAGGGACAGTAGGAACTGCCCAGGGGCGGTCGTGAGACCTGCCCGCTGACGGTCACGAGAACTGCCCGGTGGTGGCCATGGGATCTGCCCAGTGGGCTTGCGGCCACCACCGACCAGAGCACTCAGCTCAAGGGACTCACCCCTCGGCCGGCGAGTGCCTGGGTAAGTCGCACGGAGTCTCCGCTGGTCTGGCACACGTGGGCGTGGTGCAGTAGCCGGTCGACGGTGGCGGTCGCCAGCGTCTTGGGCATCAGCTCGTCGAACCCGGACGGGTGCAGGTTCGAGCTGATCGCGACCGACCGCTTCTCGTAGGCGGCGTCGACGAGCCGGTAGAGCCCCTCGGCGGCATCCTGGGCGACCGGCAACAGGCCGATGTCGTCGACGACAACGAGATCGGCGCGCAGCACACGGGCGATGGCCTTGGACACCGTGTCGTCGGCACGATGGCGGCGCAGCAGGACCCCGAGGTCTTCCAGGGTGAACCAGGCGACCTTCAACCCGGCCTCGACGGCTTGGTGACCGAGTGCCTCCAGTAGGAACGTCTTCCCGGTCCCCGACGGCCCGCACACGACGAGGTTTTCCCGACGGTGGACCCATTCCAGGGTGCGGAGTGCCTGCTGGGTCGGTGCCGGGATCGAGGATGCCTCGGGCTGCCACGCATCGAACGTCTTCCCGGTCGGGAACCCCGCAGCCGCCCTGCGGGTGGCCAGTGCGGAGCGTTCCCTTCCGGCGACCTCCTCGGCGAACAGAGCCTTGAGCACCTCGGCGGGCTCCCAGCGTTGGGCCTTCGCGGTCGCGACGACCTCCGGTGCGTGGCGACGGATGTGGGGCAGCCGAAGCCGCCGCAAGAGGTCCTCCAACTCGGCCGGCAACGGCGGCGCGGACGCCATCGATGGTGTGGTGGTCTTGGTCGTCATCGGGTCACCTCGTTCCCCTCGCGGCTGTCGTGCTGGCTGTCGTGCTGGCCGAGACGTGCCCATCCGGCGGTGCCCTGGGTCAGCGACCGTTCTTCGCCGGCACGGTGCTCGCCAACAGCGGGTTGCCGGGCGTGGTGGTCGAGGATCGAGGACAGATCGGCCTCGGCGAACCGGCCGTGGACGGCGGCGTGGCCGAGTGCCCAGTCGACCTCGACGGGGTCGAACAGCTTGGCCAGGCTGAGGGCTTCGGCCATCTTGACCCTCATCCGCGGCGTGCCCGCCGCAGCGGCCTCGACCAGCCACAGGCGGGCGCCCTCGCCCAGGTCGAGGAACTCGGCTTCCGCTGGGTTCTTCGCTCGCGGCTGCCGGTTCAACGGACCTTCCGGCTGCGGTGGGAAGTGCTCGTCGTTGATCCTCGGCGTGCCCGGCGTCGCGCGCGCGTGGCGGGCGACCTCGGCGGGTCCGTCCTCGCCGACGTGAACGATGACGACCTCCTCGCCGTCGCCGAGTCCTTGGGCACGAACCCACACCGTGGCGCCGAGCAGGGTGTGTGGCACCGAGTACTGGCCGGACTCGAACATCACCATCGGCGTGTTGCCCGGCACTACCCGGGTGGTGCCGAACGCGACTGTGTGCGGCTGTGTCGGGACCGGGTGTAGCCGTGTCCGCTCTTCGGCCAACATCTCGACCGGTGGCCGCTTCGTGGTCCGGTGAGCCCGGGTGTTGACCTTCTGACAGAACGCCTCACACGCCTCCTCGAGCTCGCTAAACGACGCGTACTCCTCACGCAGGTTGGTGTCCTTGGGCACCAGGTCGGCCTTGCTGATCTTCACCGACGACTCGGTGCCGCCCTTGGACGCCGGATCCGCCGGCACACAGGTGTGGACCACGACCGAGTAGTGCTCGGCGAAGGTGACGAGCTGTCCGTTGCGGACCGGGATCCCGGCGATGTGCTCGGTCGTGACGGTCTTCTCGTTGTCGGTCAGCACGTAGGTCGGCACCCCACCCAACCGGCGGAAGGTCTGGTCCAGCGCGGCGAACACGGACGGCATGGTCTTATCGCGCAGCGCGATCACGACCCGGAACCGCGACCACGCCAGCCACGCCACGAACAGAACCGTCTTGACGCCGTCGACGACAGGTCCGTCGCCGTAGTCGTACTGCAGCCACATCCCCGGCTCGGTGACCCAGGGCCGGTGGACCCGCACATGTCCTGACCGGTATGACTTCTTCACCGATGCGACCGCACGACGGGTGGTGCGCTCCGAACCCTTGTAGCCCATCGCGAGCAGCTTCTCGTGCGCTCTGTCGGCACGGACCTTGCCCTTGGACCGCTCGACCCACTCCTCGACCTTGGGCAGGTACTCATCGATCAACTGCGGCCGAGTCACGGCCTTGTCCAGCTCACCCCCGGCAGCACGGCGGTCCACGTAGTGCTTGACCGTGTGGTGCGAGCATCCGGCCAGCTCGCCGGCATCACGCAACGACCCTGTCAGGTCGTAGGCATCCAGGATTTCCATGATCTCCTCGGCAGACTTCAAGTTGTCCCTCCTCAGGGCGACGGGCGCTTCAGCACCGCCGATCGCACCTGAGGAGGGGCCTCAACCGTCGGAGCCGGTGAGGCAGACGACGTCGTGTCGGGCAGATCCCATGACCGCCACCGGGCAGGTTTCATGTCCGCCAGCGGGCAGTTTCGTGGCCGTCTCCGGGCAGAATTTCATGGCCGCCGACATGCTGCCAGAGCAAGTATCGACAATGCGGCGACGATCCACATCCCCCTCCGCTCGCCCACCGTATCCACCCTCGACCTCATAGATTCTTGATATGACATCTACGGCCCGATACAAAATCGAGCCAACCGCGAACTCGCGCGGAGCCTCCACGACTGCCAGCGAACGAGACACACTCCCGGCCCATTGCAGGGGCCGACGCCGAGAGCCTCAAACGAGAGCCGACCCTGTCAAGCCGCTGGTCGCCTTTCGGAGACGGCGGGATCGCCAACCGATCTCCGTGAAGTTGCATCAGACGCAACGTTGATTGGCCTCTTTTCGGGACAGATTGCTCGCCATCTCCTGTAGTCATCGGCGCCCGGGTGAGTCGGCTTCGTCAGCGAACCTTGTCGGGTGGAGATCGTGTCGGTCAGCTCGTTACGCCGCGTTAAGAACCTGAAAACTCGGTGAGCAAACCTTCCTTTCCCAGGTGAAGCAGTGAATTATCGATATGGTCGCGCATCTGGTTACCGCGCGGCATGTCGAGCGCGCCTGAAGGCACAACGGGCCGGGAGGTCACATGCTGCTACATCAATCGATCGGGTTGGAGCGCTTCAACGAACTACCGCGGCAGAAGGCGGTTCACGCATTGTTCGAGTGCTGCTGCTCGCTGACGTGGGCCGGGTGGGTCAGCGACGGACGTCCGTTCGCCGACCACGCGGAGATCCTCTCGCGCGCCGAGGACGCGATTCTCAACCTCTCGGACGTCGACGTCGAACGCGCCCTGCAATGCCATCCACCGGTCGGCGTCCGTAGGAACAGCGTGCCGTCCCACCTCGAGCAATGCTCGATCTGGGTTCCGGACGACGCCGTCATGGCAACCATCTATCGCGCCGGCGAGGAGTACGAGCGGAACTTCGGCTTCCGGTATCTGTGGTGTTCGCACGGCCACGACGCCGACGACCTGCTCGAAAACATCGGCCAGCGCATGTCCAACGAACGGTCCGTCGAGCGCAAGGTCTGCGTCGACGAGCTCGCCAAGATCACGCGGACGAGGATCGAGCGCATGCTGGGACCCGAGGACGGTTATCCCGAGTACTGAAAAGAAGAGCGGGTGCAGCGCTTTCGCGCCGCACCCGCTTTCATGCTCTGAATCGATCAGAGATCGAACTCGGCCGGAGAGATTCCGACTGCAAAACACATGTCGCGTACGACGCCGCGCTCGTGCTCGTCGAAGTTGCCGTCCGCGCCGCCGATGATGATGCCGATCTGGATGACCGCGCGGGCCTGATCCTGCTTCGACTTGAGCTTGGCGATGGTCGCGGTTGCCTCGACCTTGCCGAACTCGTAGTCCGAGGACAGCTTGCTGCAGTACCAGTCGAACTGCTCACGAAGCTCGTCCGGCGGGAAGACCGCGAGCGACTCGTTGCTCATGATCAGCGCGGCGGTCTTCTGACGCTCCGACGGATCGATCGAACCGTCTGCGGCGGCGATCAACGCGCACATTGCCATGCTCGCGTTCTTGAATTCCTTGTTCTGGAACTGGCTGGTCTTTGTCTTGAGCTGGCCGTTCATCTCCTGAGCCTTAGCCTTCAACTGATCCCAGAATGCCATGAGTCTCCTCGAGTATTGCCGCCACACACCGCGCGTGGTCGTACCACCACTCTGCCTGTGCGCTCGGCAATCCGCCATCGGCCACTAGGTACGGTCGAACACTGCCAGAATTCGCGACTCGGAGATCGGGTCGAGCACGTCCGGGGTGAAGTGCCATTGCGTGCGGGTCCACGGATCGTGAACCTCCGTCTGCCCTGCTGCCGAAAGATGTTGGCACCCCTCGGACAGTGCGGCGACGGATTCTTCCGCGAAGTTCGACTCGTCCTCTCCGACAATCAGTATCGACAAACCGATTCCCGGTCCGCGTTCGGCGAGGAACATGATGGTCTGTGCGTCTTCGGCGGAGTACCCGTGCGGGAAATCGCTGAGGATCAACAGGCGCAGGGAACTCGGGCCATCTGCGACACCACTCATTCGCGCGAGTTCGCCCATGTCGACGGCCTCGGCCAGTGCCCGCAAGCGTGCTGAGATCTCGGTGTGAGCGGTGATGACCGGGCCCGCGAGCATCGGTGCCAGTCGGTCGGTCAGTGGAGTGAGCGAGCCGGTCAGGTCGACGACGTCGAGTAGCGGCATCGGGCCGGCGGCCATGACACGCACGGTGACGGCACTGATCAGACCGAGCGCTGCTTTGCTCGACGTGCTGTCCACCCAGATCGGCCGGCGCAATGGCAACGGGACGCAGTACGGAACGGTGAGTGTGCCGCGGTCCGGAGCCGACAGCTCGCCCAGACGCATTCCGTCGCTGACGGCTGTGATCTGGGCCGGATCAGTTGTGCCCGCCCACGACACCGACTTCCACGACGCCATCGACCGCGGGAGCACGCCGTCGATCACGCCGAGTTCGTGGGCAAGCTGAGCACTGTCGCGAGCGTGATTGTCCCTCGCGAGCGAGACGAGGTCGTCGTGACGCTTCTGCGCGGCGTCGCGCGCAGCCACTCCCGCTGCCGAGTTCCGCAACGACGGATCTGCGACGGCTGCGGTCAGATCCTCGTCCAAACGGGCAAGCGCGTACTCACTGCTGGAGACGAAGGAAGCGGCAGATCGTGAGGCGTCCTCGAAGATCATCCACGCGCGCTCGAGGCCTCGGCCCACCTCCAACGGCTCCACCGCGGAGTCCCACGCGGGCGCGGCTGTCGGGGCTGGTTGTGCCGGCTCGTCGTCGACCTCGACGCCGTGCACCGAGATCAGTTCCGCCAGACCACCCGCATAGCCCTGCCCGACGGCCCGGATCTTCCAGGCACCGGACTTTCGGTACAGCTCCCAGCAGATGACCGCTGTCTCGGTACCTGCGGTGGGGATCGCGAATTCGGCCAGGACCGAACCGGATTGATCGCTCAGGGTGGCGGAGAGCCCGGCCGTGCGAAAGGCTCCCGCGGCCGTCGCTGCCGGATCCACGCTCACGATGCACAACACCGCTGCCGCATCGGGGTGAAGTCGATCGAGCTCCACCCGGATGCCACTCTCGTCGAGTTGCACTCCAGCGGTGGACGGTTGGTTGTAGAACACGAAGTCCGCGGACGTCAATGCCCGCAGGTTCGCGTCCGCTACCAGCGCCGACACGTCGAACGGCGTCTGGCTCTCGGCTCGAAACGTCACCACGGGCGCCTGCAGCGGCGCGTTCTGTCCGGGAACAAAAGTCATACCCACAGCAGCGAACTATGCCATGACCGGGCTCTCTCGGTCAGCCTTGCACGTCCGCCACCACTAGATCGGCCACCGCGGTCATCCCAGCGTCCGTGAAGTGCAAGCGCTGCGCCGTCGACTCCGAGAACAGGCCTTCGAACCAACGCTGATCTGCACTCGCACATGCGTCGTGTCCGCCGGCGATGCTCGCCGCCGCAATGTCGACAGTGCGCACACCGTGGGCGTGGGCGACCTCGTCGAACTTCGTGTTGTAGCGAGCGAAGTAGTCCATGAACCAGGATGCGTCGGCGTCTGAGAACGGAATGTTCGGCCAGCATCCGCGAGAGGAGATCATGCCGCCCTCACCGATCAGGTAGATGCGAGCGTTAGGCGCGCGCTGCGTGACCGCAGTCAGGATGCGATCCAATTCTCCGGCAGCCCGGTCGATTCCGGATTGGGCGACGGAATTCGCGAGCGGGTCGTACCGGCATCCACGATCGGTTCCTGGCCCCGGAGCGACGCACAGGGGGCCGAGGAAGATGCTGTTGGAGTCGTTGCCGCCGATCGAGATGGTGATCAGGTCGGTGTCCGGGTGAACGGCATCGAGTTGGACAGGCCAGTAGTTCGGAATCAGCTGTGGAGTGTCGATGATGTTCTCGGCGCGTGCCGCGCTGCAAGAGACGTCGGTGAACTCCGCGACCTCGAGTGCCCGAGAGATCTTGCCCGCGAAGTTCTCGTACGAACGCGAACAGGCGTCGGGGTACATCGGTTCCAGCCTTGGGCCGGAGGCGCGGGAGTCACCGAGGGCGACGTACTTGATCCCGGTGCCGGATACTCCTGACCGAGTTTCCGACTGGGGCACCGAAGCCTGCGCGATTCCGGTGCTCACGAGCGCCAGCACAACGCCTGCGACGGCCGCCGCCCGACCGAGAAGTTTCCCTCGAATGATCATCTACTGTGCCAAGTCCTCTCGCGCACGGCCGCTCGACTGACGGCTCGACATGCCGCATGAGGTTAACGCACAGAGGGGGAAACGATGTCCGGTTCGACGGACGGCGATCGAAATCACCTACCGCCGAACCGGATTCATCTCGAGTATGCAGTCTCGACTCAAGCAGTGAGGAAACGGCCCAGCTGCGGCGCAGCTTCTCCTGCGTGCTTGGCCTGGATACCTTCACCGATGGCCTGCAGCTTCCATTCACCGTTCACGCGGTACACCTTTGCCATCACCATTCCGGTGAAAGCCATGCCGCCCTGGAGCGTGTATCGAGCGAGCTCGGAGTTGGTGGTGCTGTCCACGAGACGGCAGAAAGCGTTGGAGACCTGCTCGAACGTGTGTCCGCGGTACGAGGTCACGGTGAAGATCACGGTGGTCACGTGAGCCGGGACCCGCTGAAGATCGACGAGCATGACCTCGTCGTCGCCGTCTCCGTCGCCGGTCAGGTTGTCACCCATGTGACGGACCGAGCCGTCCTTGGACGTCAACTGACCGTAGTAGCAGACGTCGACGAGGTTGCCGTCGGCGTACAGGAGTGCCGAAGCGTCGAGGTCGACATCGGCGGTACGGCTTCCGAACAGGCCGCTCTTCTTGATCGGATCCCAACCCAGACCCATCTGGATCATGGTGAGCGCGACGCCGCCCTCCTTGCGGAGTGTGACCTTCTGGCCCTTGGTCAGGCTGACGGGGCGTCCCTTGACCAGGCTCACCTCGGGCTGCTGCGCCGGCGGCTGGTTCTGCACGGGAGGCGCCGGGGGTGCCTGGTTGTACGTCGGCTGCTGGTTGTACGCAGGCTGTTGGTTGTAGGCAGGCTGCTGCGCCGGCGGGTAGGCCGGCGGCGTCGGTCCCTGGTTGTAGGCCGGCGGCTGGTTGTACGCGGGCGGGGCCGGCGGAACCGGCGGCGCGTTGTACGAAGGCTGCTGCTGCGGCGGCTGGTTGTACGCCGGCGGTGTAGGAGCGACGGACGAGGGCGGGGTGATCGGCGCCGGAGCCGCGACCGGAGTGGGAGGCGGCGGTGGTGCATCGTCGACGGACACACCATGATCGGTGACCAGCGCGGCAAATCCACCCGCGTACCCCTGGCCGACGGCGCGCACCTTCCATGCACCCTGGCGTCGGTACACCTCGAGCGCGATGACGATGGACTCGGTGGTGAGGCCGTCGATCACGTACTCGTACAACACGTTCCCGGCCGCATCGGAGACCCGAGCGGTCGGTGCAGCAGTGCGCCCGAAGTTCGACGAAGCGTCGTCGAGCGTGATGACGGCGCGAACCTGCTCGATATCGGCGGGTACGCCGGCGAGTGAGACTCGGAGTGAGGCAATGCCACCCGGGTTGGGTACCAATTGCACGCCGGGTCCGGTCGGCTGGTTGAAGAAGACGAAGTCGGCGTCGGAACGAACTTTTCCGTTGCTCGTCACGAGGAGTGCAGACAGGTCAGCGGCCGCAGCCAGCTGAACCGAGACAACTACATCCGAGACGTCCAGCGGGCCGTTCTGCCCTTTGGCAAGCGATACAGACAACTAAATCCCCTTCATAGAGAGCGTGTATTACCCGAGCGCGGAAGAGAACCACCGCAAGATCTCCGCGCTCGCTGCGATACCGGACCTTTCTGTCACAGTAACGGTCGGCCGTTGCCAATTCAGTTCTTCCAGCTCACCGTGCCTGGGCCTGATCGCGAAATCGGAGTATTCGAGCATGTCCGCATCCAATGCGCCGTCACCAGCCGAGATCACGACGGCGGACTGATCCAGATCACCCGACTCGACCAGTCTGCGGCGCACCTCTGCCAGCGCTCGTGACTTCGAGACCGCGTCGGGCATCGTGTAGATCTTGCGGCCTTGACGCGAGACGTTCCAGCCCCGCGTCACGCACCACCCATTCCATTCGGTTTCGAAATCACTCGGCATCACGGCCAGATCGACGACCAGGTATGGAAACAGGTCGTCGGCAACACGAATGGAGCTGACCCAGCTCGAGTCGATCCGCGATTCCAGTTCCGCCTGAACCTGCGGCAACTCGGCGCCGGACTTACGGGTCGAACGGTCGATCTCGTTTCGCCAGTCGCGATCGGCTTCGCCGTCTACGAGGATGTTTCCGCCGTTGCTCGTGATCGCGTACTTCCACGGTCCGCCGGGAAGATCGATCCGCTGGAACTGCGCAATGGTCCTGGTCGTCGTCGGAATTACCGGAACCCGCGAGCTGAGCGCGGTCAGCAGTTCGATCGATTCGACGCTCATGTGCGAGAGCGGACCGCCGTTGTAGTACTCGACGCACAGCGGGCTCGGTGCCGAATCCAGGTCGGAGCCACTGGGATCGCCGCCGATCGCGGCCTGCGAATAGATCATCGTGCGGTCCAGATCCGTGGCGATCAGGACCTGGGACGCAGCGGTGTCCACACGGCTCACGTGATGTCCTTGATCAGGCCGACACACGAGTAGGCGAGATCCGGGACGACCTCGACCGGGACCCCACGGGCCTGTGCCAACAACCGGATGTGTGCGTGCTCCGGGGCTTCGAGTTCGCGCACCAGAACCTTCCAGGGAAGCCGGCGCAGCAGCACCCTGGTTGTTTCTCCGACACCGGGTTTGACGAAGTTGACCGTCGAGATCCCGTACTCGGCCTGCACCTTCTCCACCGACTCCCAACCGGCCCAGGTCGGCGTCCGATCGGAATCGAGCACTGCAGCAAGAGAATCCGCTGCGTCGCCGCGAACCGAATCGAACTCGGCCGAGACCACGTCGAGCAACCTGTTGGAAACGTCGACGTCGGCGAGGTCGGCGTAGAACTTGGCGCCGTGGAAATCGCCGGGCCCGATGAGGGTGTCGTTGAGGACAGTTCGTGAGACCAAGCCGGACACCGTCGAATTGAGGCACGCCGACGCGATCAGGAAGTCGTCACGGGTCCCGTACGTTCGCACGCAGTGTCCGGGGTCGGCGAGAACAGCCAGATCGGAGTCGAACTTCGCTCCGCCTGCCTCGTGGTACTCCGTCAACGCTGCGTCGAGTTCGCGGGCGATTGCGCCCTTGCCCGTCCAGCCGTCGACGAAGACGACGTTCTCCGAGTCGTGATGGTGCGCAAGATAATCGAGTGCGACGGAATCGATACCTTTGCCACGCACGATGGACACCGCGTAGTGCGGCAACGTCAACCCGCGGGTCTGCTGGGCCCAGCGCCGCATCAGAATCCCGATCGGTGTTCCGGCCCGGGCGAGTGAGACCAGCGTGATGTCACTCCCCCGCTCGGCCAAGACCAGGTCCATCACGGTCCCGACAGCGCGCGCCAACCGTGGAGCGCTCTCGGCGAGCACCGTCTCGAAAAGATCCCGGTATGCCTGATCGGGTTGGTACTCGATGGGAAGAGATTCGGCATAGTGAGCCTCACCCGACTGAATACGCTTCTCGCGCACGGATACATCCGCTTCGAGATCCACGTGCGAGAGATCCTTGAGCAGCCACTTCACTTCGCCCGGCGCGTACGAACCGAATTCGGGCCCGACCAATGGTTCGTTCATGACGAGCTCCCTGCTCTGGAATCTCGCAGCGCCGACGGATCGGCCCCGCGAACGGTGGCGACCAGGACGTCGGTGCCGGAGTTCCGCAACACCTCGACCACTCCGTCCATCGCCGTCAACCGATCGGTGTCGGCGGGCTCGTCGATGACCAGCAACGCAAGGGCGTCGACCGCCGCATCAGGCCACTGCGCGTTGTAGACGTATCGAGGGTCGTTCTCACCCAGTTCGGGTGCCGGAAAGGTGAACCCGCGACGCAGCGGGTATCCCGGCACGTCGACGACGTACGCGGGTGAGCGAGTTGTGGTCTGGTACCGAACCGCTCGCCCAGAGCTTTCCAAGCCTGCAGCGATGCGCAGTGGCAGGTACATCAACTCCTCGTGACCGATCACGATCACAGCACGCGACGCGTCGATCGACGATTTGAGAATGGACACCGCTGCCTCGACGGCTGACTCGAATGCCGCGGTGTCGCCGTCGAGAAAGCCGTGCCTGCCACCGTCGGGGACATGTGCCGGCCACGGCAGATCCATCTGAGACAGCGTGCCGCGGCGGTCACCGATCGGATTCAGATCCGGAGCATCCAGCGCCGTGACGCGCTCGGTCAGGCCGTCGGGCAGGACCGTCGAACCCGAAGCGAGAGAGACGTAGTCGATTCGTACATTCAACTCTGCCGCCGCGGCTTCGCCGGCGACTCGGTGTTCCTCGGTTCTCATGTCCACCAGCGAGGCCACGACGTAGCGGCTTCGCGGGCATTGCCCGTGCAGCGCCCGGATGGCATCGATCGCGGTGGCGCCGGTGGAGATCTCGTCGTCGACGAGGACCAGAGGCAGGTCGTTCTCGAACAGTTCGGCGGACGTCGGCTGCATCAGATGGCTCGTGGCGTGCGAGTGCCCCTCCTCGAACCCGGCGAGCGTCGTAGCACCTGGTACGTCGCGACGAGTCGAGTGCAGGTAGCAGTGAGCGCGCAGACGGGCCGCAACGCAATGACCCAAACCTGTTGCGGTTTCGGCAAACCCGAGCACGACGACGTCGACACCCTCACCGAGGGTTGTCCGCACCAGATCGCCGAGGTCGTCGGCAGCACCGATGACCACGGACGGCTCGGTGGGCACGTGCTTTCCCAGCACAGTGGACACCAGCAGGTGAGCGCGACGCGGATTCCGCCGAAGTCCCGGGATCACCAGATCGGGCACCGAATGCCCGAGTGACGAATCACCGTGAACGAGGTCCAAGCCGAATTCTGCTGTAGCCCAGGGAACGTCCCGGGACTGGACAACCTCTGTCATCGATCGACCAACGCCGTCAGCAACTCGACGAACGTGATTCCCTTGTTGGTCACACCGAACACGTGAGCTCGGAGCGCAGTCTGATGGGCCCAATTGCGGTGCGGCTTCATCTCGTTCATCTTGTTCCGGTAGCCGGACGCCTGAACTCCCCCGGCGTCGGCACCGAGAATGTCGAGGGCATCGTGATATTCCTCGTGCGTGACGGCGGACAATGCATTGACCGCTGCGACGTGCGACGGGTGGATGACCGTCTTGCCCTGGATTCCGTTGGCTCGGTCCAGCGCGATCTCACGGAGCAGACCGTCGAGGTCGCGGCTGACGAGATGCTGACGGAACCGGACGGCGTCGTGTTCCTCGAACGGGGTGGCGCGCAGCATCGGCCGGAACATGCGTTCGTGATCGGCGAAGTACTCCCACACGGGCCCGGTGATGACAAAACCCGAACCGTCCGCGCGCCCGAGATAGTTGACGATGTCGGCGATGACGTCGACCACCACGCGCACGTCGTAGATGGTCAGATCGCGGTCACGACGGATGCCGAAGGTGCTGCACATGTCGGTGGCGCCGATGCGGACGGCAAGGATTCGATCGCGGTGTTGCGCGAGAATCCCACTGATGGTGCGCAATTCGAGATCGCGAGTATCGCGGTGCACAAGCGCGGGTGATTCGAGTACCGGCATCGCGTAGAGATGCTTGCCCAGCAACTCGGATGCGTCCGCGACGGCGTCGAGAAACACGGGGCCGGACTCGCTGCCGAACTTGGGGATGACGAACCCGGTGAGCGCGGCGCGCCCCTCGGTCAACGACGCGACGACCTTGTGGATGTCCGCGACTTCACGAACCCGCACGAACAGCAGCATGCCGACGGCGTCGGTGGACGCGATCTTGTCGAGAGCTTCGACCGCGTTCGCTCGCGCCGATTCGACCTCGTGATCGGCGACGGCATCCTCGAGATCGAGCACCATCGAACTGACGCCCTCGGACGCACGCTTGGACACGATGTCGGCCAACCCGGCCCGGGTGGCAGGAACGTAGAGAGTTGCACCCAGAGCAATCGCGAGCAGATCCCTCTCGTCGGAATCCGCGAACGATCGAGGCGCATGCAGGAACAGTTGCTCCCGCACGTCATCCTCGAGATGTTGAAAGTGCTGCATTTCTCTTCTCTCTGTAACCGCAATCAAGTCCATGAAACGACCCCCTGTGACAACGCGTCGGGCAACTCCGATCCCCCGATCGGCCCGACCATTCAGTTTTTGCCGGCTCGCGCCCGCATCTTCTCGACAACTTCGGTGATGAACGTCGATACCGAGTCCAGCTGTAATACATACGACCAGTAGTCCGGATGAGTTCCCGACAGTGACGCACTCGCTCGCTCGATCCTTGCTAGTTGAGCATCGAGTACAGAGCCCCACTCCGCCACCAACCCTTGGTTAACAGCGAACATCTGGGCGTCTTTCAGCCGGAAACGAACCTCACGTTCCTTTTGGCTCGGATCTGCCCGAACTGCACGCAGAGTAGCGAGACGGTCCGTCACGGCGTCGGCACACGCTTCGGCGTCGGCGAGGTGCACGCGGGCTTCGGCCATCAAAGCCAGTGCATGTTCGGGGTTTCCCGCAGCCAACGACTGCTTCGCTTCCTTGAGATCGATGTCGGCCTGATCGATATGTGCTCGGCTGCGACTGCTGTTGTCGACGAGGTCAGCGGAACTCGCGGCGTTGAACTCGCGCAGCAATGCGGAGTACGCCGGATCCAGGCGGTCCACTCGAGTGCGCACTGCCGACAACCTGGTCGAGACCGAGGAAATCGTCATCTCGGCACGGTGCTGGGTCGACGGGGCTTCTGCCAATGCTTCCTCGAGCGCCGATACCGCTTCGCGGACACTCTCGGCCCGCGTGCGGACTGCGTCGGCGCGACCGGATGAGCGCGCATTGTCGAGCGCTGCAACCGCGTCGTCGAGGTGTTCGGAGGCCGTCACCACCGACGGGTACTCGCGATAGCGCTGATCGGTGGCAGCCAGTTTTTCCCGGACGGCGTTCGCCAGGGTTCGGGCCTGCTGGCCGAGGACGGGAATGGCGGACATCGTGACCGTCGCCTGCTCGAGGTGCGCACGATGCCCGTTGTAGAAGGCGTCGACGCCCTTCGCCGCCTCGACGAGTTCGGCTACCGACTTTTCGAATGCCACCCGAGCACCGTTCGGGTTCTGGTGAAGTACCTGATCGTTGCCATAGCGCTCGGATGTGTCGAGGTAGTCCGACGCAGCCTGGAAGCACCGATCCCGAACGGGTTCCCACGCAGCGCGCAGCCCTCGCTCGGGGTACAGCTCGGCGGAAGCGTCGACTGCTGCCGACGCGATGGTCTGCCGCTTGTCCATGTCGAGGAACGCCGAAACCATGGCCGTCTGCGCCTCCCGCGCACGACTGACCGACTCCCCCACTCTTGCCCCCCGATTGAAGCGCTCCGACCATCTTCCCACCACGATTGAATCCTACGGGTCCAGCACTTCGCTTCTCGGTTCGTAATTCTGCTGTTACGGCGAACACACCGGAACTGCGGTTAGGGTGGTGGAGGTAAACACACTCCCAAGACGACTTCGCGTCGTAGTGGGCCTTGTCTCTCCTCTTGAAAGGACCCCTGAATGGGCGTCAGCTTGACCAAAGGCGGCAATGTCTCTCTCACGAAGGAGGCCCCGAACCTGACTGCAGTGGTCGTCGGCCTGGGCTGGGACGCGCGTTCCACCACCGGAGCTGCTTTCGACCTCGACGCCAGCGCAATCGGCGCAGGCTCGAACAAGAAGGTCCTCTCCGACCAGCACTTCATCTTCTTCAACAACCTCCGTTCGCCCGACGGCTCGATCGAGCACAAGGGTGACAACACGGACGGCGAAGGCGAAGGCGACGACGAGCAGATCGACGTGAACCTCGCAGCGGTTCCCGCCGAGGTCGAGAGCGTTGTCTTCCCCGTCTCGATCTACGACGCAGAAGCTCGCTCGCAGTCCTTCGGCCAGGTCCGCAACGCGTACATCCGCGTCGTCGACAAGTCGAACGGCAACGAGCTCGCTCGTTACGACCTCTCCGAGGACGCTTCCACCGAGACCGCCATGGTCTTCGGTGAGCTGTACCGCAACGGTGCAGAGTGGAAGTTCCGCGCAATCGGCCAGGGCTACGCGTCCGGCCTCGCGGGCATCGCGCGCGATTACGGCGTCAACGTCTGATCTTCGCTCTCGACGAGCTGACTCGGGGAAGGTTCCGCAGTAGTCTGTGGAACCCTCCCCGTTTTCACGTTCGGATGCGGTGAGAGACCGCTTGCAGTAACCACTCTGCATTGACCAACTAGAAAGGGCCACGCTCCGTGGTACTGCGAATATTCGGTTTATCCATCGCAATTTCGATCCTCGCGATGATCGTTGCGTTCATCTACGGCGGACCCGAGGCACTGTTCCTCGTCATCATCCTGTCGATTCTGGAAATCTCGCTTTCCTTCGACAACGCCGTCATCAACGCCACTGTTCTGCAAAGAATGAGTGAATTCTGGCAGAAGATCTTCCTCACCATCGGCGTCATCATCGCCGTCTTCGGTATGCGTCTGGTGTTCCCACTCGTGATCGTCTGGGCTGCATCCGGTCTCGGACCCGTTGCTGCACTCGACCTCGCGCTCAACCCGCCGCCGGACGGTGCAGCGTACTTCCCCGGCACGAACGAGCCGAGCTACGAAACCATCCTCACGGACGCTCACCCGCAGATCGCTGCCTTCGGTGGCATGTTCCTGCTGATGCTCTTCCTCGGTTTCATCTTCGAAGAGCGTGAGATCACCTGGCTGTCTTGGCTCGAGAAGCCCCTCGCTCGCATCGGCAAGCTCGATCAGCTCTCCGTCGTCGTGGCCGGCATCGTCCTGGTACTGAGTGGTTCGTTCCTCGCCGCTGACGACAAGGTCTCCACCGTCATGATCTCGGGCGTTCTGGGCATGATCACCTACATCGCGGTCAACGGCTTGGGTGAACTGTTCAATCTGCCGGAAGAAGGCGAAGAGGAAGAAACCGCCAAGTCCGGCGGCCCCACGCAGCTCGCGAAGGCGACCGGTAAGGCCGGCTTCTTCCTGTTCCTCTACCTCGAGGTCCTCGACGCGTCCTTCTCGTTCGACGGCGTCATCGGCGCATTCGCCATCACGGCAGACCCGATCATCATCGCCCTCGGCCTCGGCTTCGTCGGCGCGATGTTCGTCCGTTCCATCACGGTCTTCCTGGTCCGCAAGGGCACGCTCTCCGATTACGTCTACCTCGAGCACGGTGCGCACTGGGCCATCGGCGCTCTGGCCGTCATCTTGATGGTGTCCATCGGCGTTCACATCAACGAGATCATCACCGGCCTGGTCGGTGTCTTCTTGATCGGCGCTGCTTTCATCAGCAGCCTCATTCGCAACAAGCGAATCGCGAACGAAGATCCGAAGTTGGACGAGAACACTCCGGCAACTGTCTGACGTTCTTTTTCGAAACGCCCGCGACCAATTGGTTGCGGGCGTTTTGTTTGTTATGCCTGAATTGAAACTCTCTGCATTCCCAGCCGCGCGCCAATTGTTCAGCCGCGCGCCAAATTCAGCCTGCGGCTGAACAATTGCCCTGCGGATTCGAAACCACACAAAATTCGATCTGCCCCTGGACAATCAAGATGCGAAATCCGACTGTGCACAGCGATGAGGGGAAATTCGTGGAAGACCAATTTCTGTCCAAAGGCCAGAACATCGAGCTCCCCGACGAACTCGATCAGATCGACATCGTGATCACCTGGGACAATACGGAATTCGGTGTCGATGCCTCGGCATTGCTTCTGGGTGCCGACGGAAAAGTCAGGTCCGACGCGGACTTCGTCTTCTACAACCAACAGGAATCTGCTGACGGCTCGGTTCGCTATCTCGGCCGCCGCGAAGCCGAATCCGGTCCGCACGAGCGCCTCCTCGTCCACCTCGCTGCTGTACCCGATCAGGTCGACGCGATCGCTTTGATAGGCAGCGTCGACACCGGCTCTTTCGGCGACCTCGGCAAACTTGCGCTCCAACTGGTTGATTCCGGTGGCTCTCCTATCGCCGAATACGTCACCGCCGACGCGTCCACCGAAACCGCATTCGTCTTCGGCCAGGTCTATCGACGTAGCGGGAAGTGGAAACTTCGCGCAATCGGCCAAGGTTGGGCATCAGGCCTCGCCGGGCTCGCCGAAGACTTCGGAGTCGACGTGAGTGAGGATGCCCCCGTCGAGGAGCCTGGGTCACCTGAGCTCGAGGCAATCCAACCGATATCGGAACAGGAACCGTCAGTCACAGAGCCCTCAACGCCCGCGAAGCCCGTCCGACAGCGTGGTGTTCGTACAGCGAAGCCGGTGCCCAAGAAAGCCCCACTACCCGAATTCAAGCACGCAGAGTCCGAGGCCTGGCAACCTGCACGACTCTTCTCGGTGATCGGCGTCGGAACCGGTGAGGAACAAGAACGACGCACAACGTCGGCATTGGTTTCCACGATGCAAGCGGTTCCATTGTTTGCGCGGGCGGTTTCGTCCCGCGTGGGCGCGCCGGCCGGCTCGTTCGAGGGCTATGTCGAAGTTCCCTACGTCAAAGGTGAATCTCGGGTGATCCCGGATGCGGTGTGGCGCATCGCCCGCGGAAGCCGGCTCTGGACCGGCTTGCTCGAGGCAAAGACTGGAGCAGGCACCCATACCCGAGAGCAGCTCGAAAACTATCTCGACGTCGCCAAGAAGAACAAGTACGACGTCGTGATCAGCCTCTCCAACGACTTGCCTGCCGGCGCCGGCGAATTACCCGTCGAGGTGGACAAGCGCAAGCTCACCAAAGTTGCGCTGCGGCATCTCTCTTGGGCAGAAGTCATCCACGAGGCTCGGATGGTGCTCTCGCACGGCGGAATCGACAATCCGCTGCAAGGTTGGATTCTCAGCGAATTTCTCCGGTACATCGAACATCCCAAGTCCGGGGCCGCGGAGTTCGTCGACATGGGTCGGCACTGGGTATCGATACGCGATTCCGTGAGCGCCGGAACTCTACGTCCTGGAGATCCGAAGGCAGCGGCGGTCGCTCAGTCGTGGATCGCGCTCGCGCGGAACCTTGCGCTGCGGTTCACTGCAGATCTCGGTGTCGTCGTCAAACACGTGTTGCCCCGTCGGGTGGTCAACGATGCGGATGCGCGTACCGCGCTGACGGTCAACGAATTGGCGAACGACGGCACCTTCAGCGCCACCCTCCGAATCCCCGACGCAGCCGGAGAGCTACGGGTTACTGCTGATTTGAGAACCAACAAAGTGAGCTGCAGTACAACGGTTTCTGCACCAGACGAAGGCACTTCGGGAAAACGAGTCACCTGGGTTTTGCGTCAGTTGAAGAATGCTCCTGCCGAATTGTTGGTCGAAGCGTTGTTCACCGGCCCGGCCTCGTCGACTTGCGAGACCGTTGCATCCGCGCGCACAACGCCACGTCTGTTGACAGACAGTCAAGGCGGCCAACTCAGTTCATTCGTACTGACACAGTCCTTCACACTCGGCAGCAAGCGTTCGGGTACTGCTGCGAGTTTCATCAACAGTGTGACCAGTTCGGCCGAAATCTTCTACTCCGAAGTCGTTCAACCGCTCCGTGAATGGGTCCCCGCCGCCCCGAAGGCGTCCGATCTCCCTCGTGAAGAACAAGTCGACAACGAAGACTGACAATGAACGAGATAGTCATAGAGCGCGCAACGGACGAGGACGCCGCGGAAATCCTTGTTCTACAACGCTGTTGCTGGGTTTCGGAAGCAATCTCCAACAACAGCATGGACATACCCCCGCTCCACGAGGACCTACCCACGGTCCGAGCCTGGGTTCAGGAGTCGACTGTCTGGACCGCACGACGCGGCGGCCGGCTCGTCGGGGCCGTGCGAGGAACCGCGGACGGAACCGCATGGCAGATCGGTCGCCTCATGGTGGCACCGGACTTGGCGGGCAACGGCCTCGGCCGACGCCTCTTGCAGCACGTGGAACAGAACGCTCCGGAGCACATCACACGTTTCGAGCTGTTCACCGGAAGCAGGAGCCTGCGGAACATTCGCCTGTACACCCGAGCGGGCTACTCCCAATTGCCGCCGGACCCCAGCCACATCCCCGGAGTCGTCTACCTGTCCAAGCCGAACGCCATCAACTCCGACTGAACGGCGATACTGACTTCTGTGGTGAACATTCGCGTCGCAGCGCAGACAGACTTGCCGTTCTTACGTGAGCACGACTCGCACGTCGCTGCCGAGGAACTCGCGTCAGTGGTCCAACGCGGCCGGATACTCATCGCCGAGGACAACGGTAATCCAATCGGATGGCTGCGCTGGGGCTTGTTCTGGGACGAGATTCCGTTCATGAACATGCTGACCGTCCTGTCTTCGAACCGCGGCCAAGGCATCGGGCGCGCTTTGGTCACAGGTTGGGAAAAACGCATGAGCCGCGCGGGACACTCGCAGGTCCTCACCTCCACACTCGCCGACGAATCAGCCCAGAACTTCTATCGCGCAATGGGATACACCGACGCGGGAGTTCTGTTACTCCCAGGCGAGTCCTCCGAAATCTTCCTACGTCGAGACCTCGATACGACGACCGATCTGACCGATCCCCACATTACCCACGAGTAATATATGGTGGTCGTCACACCACGATCTCAGGGTGGGGCGTGGCACACCAATGTGGAGGACGAGTATGTCGTCAAGGGTCTTATCTCGCGCAGTTGTCGGAGTACTCGCGCTTGCACTGACAGGCGTCGGCGCACCGGTAGCGCTCGCGCAGCCAGTCCTTGCCAAGTCCCCCGATGACGGTTTCTACAGCTACGACGGCGCGGCACCCCTCTCGTCGTACGCCCCGGGTGCGGTACTCGAGACTCGCACCGTGCCGTACACCGTGCTCAACATCCCGACCCCGATACAGGCAGTCCAGGTTCTCTACCGATCAACCGACGCCCTGGGACAGCCGTCCGCCAACGTCACCTCGATCCTGCGCCCGGCCAACGCCCAACCGAACAAAGTTGTTTCGTACCAGTCCTTTTACGATTCGCTGAACCCCGACGACAGCCCGTCGCGAGCCATCGCGGGTAACACCCCGATCGGCGACTGGACTCCCAGCGGACGCAACTTCAACATCGGCGGTACCTTCACGTCCATCGAGGCAGCCTTGTTCGGGCCGCTCTTCGCATTGGGCTACACGATCGTCGTCCCGGACACCGAGGGCCCGGATGCAAACTTCGCTGCCGGACCCGAATACGGGATGATGACGCTCGACGCTCTGCGTGCCGCCCGCGATGTCCCGGAAACCGGAATCACCGACGACGCAGAGATCGCGCTGATGGGTTACTCCGGCGGAGCGATCGCCACCAACTGGGCTTCGATCCTCGCTCCCGCGTATGCACCGGAGATCAACGACAACTTGATCGGCGCCGCGCAGGGCGGCGTGCTGGTCAATCCGGCCAACAACCTTCGCTACGCAAGCGGAAGCATCGGGTGGGGCGGCGTTGTCGGCATGGCAGTCGTCGGCGTTGCGCGTTCGTACGACATCGATTTCGGGAAGTATCTCAGCGACCGTGGACGCGACGTCATGGCTCGACTCGAAGACGCGTCCATCGGCAATGTGCTGGCACAGTATCCCGGACTGACCTGGCAGGATCTGGTCAAACCCGAGTACGCCGATCCCAATACGGTTCCCGAGTACGTCGATGTCGTGAACAAGATCAACATGGGCACCGCGGCGACACCGACCATTCCGATGTTCATCGCGCAGGCGGCCAACGGCACCATCGAGGGCACCCAACCCGGAGGCCCCGGTGTCGGAGCGGGAGACGGCGTGATGATCACGGGCGACGTCCGCACCCTCGCACGCAAGTACTGCGACGCCGGCCTGGCGATTCAGTACGACCAGTACGACACCATCAGCCACTTCCTCGGCGCCATGCTCTGGCTCCCCGGTGCGCTCGCCTGGGTCGACGACCGCTTGAACGGCAAGCCTGCACCGTCCAACTGCGCGAACATTGCACCGGGGAACTCACTTGCGCCGCAAGAACACGCGCGCTGACTGACAGCGAGCCTGAATCTACTTCGACGGTTCCACCTCCCACCGAATGTGAGTCACCAACGGTTCAAGGCTAAGTCGGCTGACGGCGGATTCCAGGAGTCCGTCGTCTCGCTCCGCGGCAGCCAGTTCGGCCACCACCCGCACGCGGTCGCTGTCCGGGATGTCGAAGGACTGCACTGACCGGAGCTGAAACTCGGGCCTCGAAATGGACTGCACGGTAAGACCTCTGATGTGAGCTTCGGCGTCGCCGTGACAGGTCACCTCGAAGGTGTAGTCCGCGGGTGGTTCTTCGCGTCCGGTTCGGGCAGGCTGGTGATCCATCATCCGGCCCAACGGCCTCAACAGCGTGTTCGCCAACATGATTGCGCCGGCACCGAACACCGCGACCCAGTACATTCCGCCGCCTGCCAGTGCGCCGACGGCGGCAGTGGCCCACAGAGTGGCGGCAGTGTTCAGGCCGGTGACCGACGCACCCTGCTTCATGATCACTCCAGCACCGAGGAAACCGATCCCCGAGACGATCTGCGCTGCGACGCGCGTCGGATCGGCGTCCGGGCCCTGAAACCCGTACGCGCCCATGATGACGAAGAGCGTCGCACCCAAGCTCACCAACGCGTTGGTTCGCAGACCCGCCATCCTTGCGCGCCATTGCCTTTCGATCCCGACGGCAGCGCCGAGGACGAGCCCGAGCGCTATCCGCACAAGGATGACGTGGATTTCCACGGTGAACTCCTAGAGCCAGGTCGCGAATCGACGGATGAACATTCCCTTGGCCACCTGCGTGACGACGCAGTATGCCGCGAGAGTGAGGACCAGCCACGGGAAGTAGTTCCACGGCAGTGAAACCAACCCGAGGGAATGACCCCAGGACGTGAACGGGAACACCAGCGCGAAGACGCAGGCGGCGCCTGTGCTGAGCAGTACCGGCAGCGATGCACGCGACTGGATGAACGGGATCTTGCGGGTGCGGATCATGTGAACGATCAGCGTCTGCGAGATCAATGACTCGATGAACCAACCCGATTGGAACAGCGCTGCATGCTCGGGAGAGTTGGCGGCGAACACGAACCACATCAGCGCGAACGTCGAGATATCGAAGATCGAACTGATCGGGCCGATGAACACCATGAACCGGCGAAGGCTCTTGGTCTCCCACTTGCGGGGCTTCGCGAGGAAGTCGTCGTCGACACGGTCCCACGGGATCGTGAGCATCGAAAGATCGTAGATCAGGTTCTGCAACAACAGAACTACGGGAATCATGGGGATGAACGGCAGCAGGGCACTGGCGACGAGCACCGAGAAGACGTTCCCGAAGTTCGACGACGCAGTCATCTTGATGTACTTCTGGATGTTTCCGAAGGTACGACGCCCTTCGATGACTCCTTGTTCGAGTACACCGAGGTCCTTCTCCAGCAAGATGATGTCCGCGGATTCGCGGGCGATGTCCGCCGCTGTGTCAACGGAGATGCCGATGTCCGCAGCCCGCAGTGCGGGTGCGTCGTTGACACCGTCACCGAGGAAACCAACCGTGTGGCCGACCCGGCGCAGCGATTCGACAATGCGTGCCTTCTGCATCGGATCCGTCTTCGCGAATACGGTTGTCCGTTGCACCAACTCGTCGAGGGCGTCGTCGCTCAACGCTTCGATCTCTGCGCCGGAGACCACGGTCCCCACGTCGATACCGACTTTGCCGCAGACGGTTTCGGCGACCAGTTCGTTGTCACCCGTCACTACCTTGACCGCGACTCCGTGGCTCGCGAGGGCTTCGATCGCCCCGGCCGCAGATTCCTTCGGCGGGTCGAGGAAGGCCAGCAGACCGACCAGGGTCATGCCCTCTTCGTCGGCCTTCGAGTACTCGCGGCGCTGCTCTTCGACGACTGTCTTGGTTGCCACCGCAAGCACTCGCTTGCCTTGACCGTTCAGCTCCGCGACCAGACGGTCGACTCGGGCCAGCCATCCCGGTGTCAATTGGTGGGTCACCCCGTCCAGTTCCACCGATTCACAGACCGAAAGGAGCTCTTCCACTGCACCTTTGGTTACGATCAGATCGGCGTCTCCGTGGTCGACCACCACGGAGAGTCGACGGCGCTTGAAGTCGAAGGGAATCTCGTCCACCAACCCGTGCCGACGCGAGATCTCCTCGACCACTTCGGGACCGGCGGCCTCGATCACCGCGTCGTCGAGAAGACTGCGCAATCCGGTCTGATTCACGGAATTGACCGCCGCTAGCCGCAATACGTCCTCGGACTTACGTCCGGCAGTATCGAGATGCTCACCGAGAACGATGCGGTCCTCGGTGAGAGTTCCGGTCTTGTCCGTGCACAGAACGTCCATGGCACCGAAGTTCTGAATCGCGTTGATCTGCTTGACGATCACCTTCTTGCGCGACATGTGGAGCGCACCCTTGGCCAGGTTCGCCGTCACGATGAGCGGCAACATTTCCGGAGTCAACCCCACGGCGGTGGCGACGCCGAAGAGTAGTGCTTGGCTCCAGTCCTTGGTCAGTCCGTTGATGATGAACACCGCGGGAACCATGATCAGCATGAACTTGATCAGCAGATAGCTGACACTGCGCACCCCGACGTCGAAGCTGGTTTCGGGTCGCTTGGACGCCAATTGTGCTGTCATGGCACCGAAGTAAGTCCGCTTGCCGGTGTGCACCGCAACGGCGGTGCCACTGCCCGACACGACGGAAGTACCCATGAACCCGATGTTCTCGGCTTCGAGCAGCCGATCGACGTCGATCCCCGACGACGGGTCCGCCGACTTCTCGGCCGGCATCGATTCACCGCTGAGCATGGACTGATTGACCTGTAGATCCTTGGCCCGGATGATGCGGACATCGGCCGGGATCATGTCGCCGGCGGCAAGCTGGACTACATCCCCCGGCAGTAACTGCTCGATCGGAATCTCAGCCGTGACCACGGTGTTGTTGATCTTGCGGGTGGCCGCGACGGTCGTCGTAACCATCGCCTTGAGCGCCTCGGCGGCGCGACTCGAACGGTATTCCTGCCAGAACCTCAGTGAGACACTGACAAAGATCATCAACCCGAGAGTGATGATGCCCTCGTAGGAAGGACCGTCCTCGGGGTCCGCCCAGACCACGTCGGTCCCGACCATGATCAGGGCGAGGAATACCAGGATCAGGATGAACGGGTTCTTGAAGGCTCCCGCGAACTGCACGATTGCCGGCGCCGGGCGGTCGTGGCGGACATCGTTGCGCCCGTATTGCCGACGAAGATCGTCGATCTGATCGTCACGAAGGCCGTTGGCCGTCGTGGTCAGATCCGCGAGAACGGTGCGCGTGTCCGAGGCCGAGAAATCGACCAATTCCTGTGCGCTTTCCTTTGCCAGGACTGTTGAATGTGTTTGTTGTGCAATGTTTCTCGTGGGCCGTGGCCGCAATGCGAGAACGGAAAATGACATGACGAATCTCCTCGGCTGCCCGAACACGCCGGACCATGCCAGTGCATGAGGGCAGCAGAATGCGCTGAGCGACAATGGAAGTCGTCAGCGGTCGCGGCAAAGCCGCGCAGATGAAGCCGAGGATGCAAAGAGTCAGTGACTGAAGAGCAAAAGACCGGGGTGAGCATCGTCGGCAAGAACAGAAGGATGGGTCGAATATCGACTCGGCGGGTCGTCCACGATGGTCACCTCCTGAAAGTTCGGGGCGTCCGATGACGCCACACAAGTACATGCGCACAGCACACGCCAGGAGAACCGAATATCGACGTACTCTCGCCTTCGCCGGAAGAAACCGGCATCAAGCTGCGAAAACACCTCCACGTCCGAGTTTTGGCACTGCACGACGTGTCCCGATCAAGAACGGGAAGCCACTTTGGATCACCCCTTAAGCCGGGGAGATCTGTCCTAACCTTGGGCGTCTCTCGACGTCGTGAGATCAGTGGCCTGTGTTCGTGCAGAAGCCTCACCTAACGAGGTACTGCACCCAGAGGGTAGTTCTCAAATCTGTTGCCTGTCAACCGAGCAACTCAGACGGCGGGCAATCCTGCCCGTGCGACGGCGCCGGCGAAGAGTGCCGTCACGGCGGCACCCATGACGCTCTGATCAACCTCTTCCGGATCCACGGAGTGTTCGAGAACGAGCCCGGATATCAACGCCATCAACGAGATTGCAGTGGTCCGCACATCGAAGGAATCGTCCACTCCCCATTCACGGGCACGTTCACCGATCAACTCCACGAGTTGACTGCGCAAGTGGCGACGCTCACGTAAGTACGCCTGAGCGATCTGCGGATCACGTCCGGCGAGCACTCCGAATTCGAGGACGAGCAGTGACCACCCCGGGTCGTCGACCATCCATGTTGCAATGGCCTCGCCACCTTTGCCCGCCGCGTCGGCCGGGTTCATCCCGGCGATCTCGGCAAGCACACGGCCGGCCAGTTCGAGAGACCGTTGCGCGAACAGTTCGGCGAACAGATCTTGTTTCGACTCGAAGTTGGAGTAGACAGCCCCCTTGGTGAAGCCCGCGCGGCGGGCAACTTCAGTGAGACGTGCAGCACTGAATCCGCGCTCCGCAAACTCTTCCGCCGCAGCGTCGAGCAGTCTTTGCCGCACCACGTCACGTCCGGGGCGGGTTACCGGCGTCCAGTCCGGTTGACGAGATTCAGTCACGATACCTAGAGTATTCAATACCTCGGGTATTGACAAGCTCTTTACTTTCGACAAGATCAGGACTCTTTCGTGACCACTACGCATCCGGCACACGCCGCACCAGACAACAGCTCCACCCACGACGAACACCACCACGACAATCTGCTCGTGAAATACGGCGCGCCCAAGGTGATGGCCGCGCTGTTCGTCGGCGTGCTCCTGCTGCAGATGGGCTTCATCCTCAGCTACGTCGCCGCCTTCCATCAGCCGACTCCGCGAGACATCGAAATCGCGGTCATCGCCGATCAGGGCACACCGGACGGCATGGATCAGCAGATCGCCGACAAACTCAACGCCATCGACGGCAGCCCGCTCGACGCTCAGGTGGTCGACAGCACGGCGACCGCTCGCCGCATGATCAACGACCGCGAGATCCAGGGCGCGTTTGTCATCAACCCGGCCGGACCGGACACCCTGATCACCGCGAGCGCGGGAGGCAGCTCCATCGCGACGTCGCTCGAAGCGGTGTTCACGAAGGTCGAGGCGACACAGGACCGACAGTTCGTCGTCCGCGACGAGATCCCCGTCGGAGCCCACGACAACCGCGGCCTCTCCGGCTTCTACCTCTCGGTCGGCTGGGTCGTCGGCGGCTATCTCCTTGCGGCAGCCATCGGACTGTTCATCGGTGCGCCGAAGACTCTCCGCCAGGCAAGCGCACACACGGGCGTGATCGCGATCTACTCGATCATCTCGGGAGCCCTCGGCGCCCTCATCACCTCACACGTACTCGGAACTTTCGCGGGCCACTGGTTCCCGCTCTGGATCCTGGGAACAGCCGTGGTGTTCGGCACCGCCATGTTCACACTCGGATTGCGCGCCGCCATCGGCGTTCTGGCAGTCCCGCTGGCTATCGCCGTCTTCGTGATCCTCGGCAATCCCAGTGCGGGAGGCGCATTCGGCTCCAACGTGATTCCCTCGTTCTACGCCGCCATCGGCCGGTGGATCACACCCGGCGCCGGCACCGAAGGCGTCCGGAGCATCGTCTACTTCAACAACGTCGGCGTCGGCCAGCCTGCTCTGACGCTGTTCCTTTACGCGCTGATCGGTGCGGTCATGCTGTTCGGCTTCACGATCCGTCGTAACCGAAAGTCCACCGACACGACGCCGACTCCAGCTGTGGCGAACGCCGACTAGTCCTAGTCTGAACTCATGACGAGCCTCCTCCACCCCAACGCCTCGCACGTCGCCGAAACACTGATCTCGCGGGGTCACCACGGCGTCATCGTCACGCAGCCCGACGCCACGCACACCGCGGCCGAGGCAGCGGCGGCCGTCGGGGTGGAGGTAGGCGCGATCACCAAGTCACTGGTGTTCCTTCTCGACGACGATCCGGTCCTGCTGCTGGTCTCCGGCGCGCATCAGGTGAATCTGAAGGCCACCGGCGAACGCCTCGAAGGCAAGCTCACGCGGGCGCCGCTGGAGATGGCGAAGTCGGCGACGGGCCAGCCGATCGGTGGGGTCGCTCCGCTCGGGCATCCCACCAACCTGCCGACGTACATCGATACCGCCCTCGAGCAGTACCCCGAGTTGTGGGCAGCCGCCGGGCACCCCAACACGGTCTTTCGCACGACGTACTCCGAACTCCTCCGAATCACCGCCGGCCTCGCCGTCGACATGGACTGAAGCACTTCAGCCAGCCCGGTCCGAAACCACTCAGACGTGCGTCCACCTATAGTTGGACGCACCATGTGCACTGCAACCAGGACCCCGGCCGGCAACCACTGGCGTCGACGGCACGTAGATCTGTGCCGCACCGACGCATGTCTGTGTATGCCGAGCGCAGTCACCTCGACCACACCGCACACCTCGAGTTCCAGCCGGAGAGTTCCCGTTGTCTGACAAGCCGAATGCCGTTTCCAGCCACACCACCCCCGACGTCCCCGAAGTAGCGGCGACGCCCGAGTTGTCCACCGGCATCTGCGCCGGTGACTACCGCGCTGCGCTTCGCCGCCACCCCGCCGGTGTCACCGTCGTGACCCTCGATTCGGGTACCGGCCCGGTGGGTTTCACCGCCACCTCGTTCTCGTCCGTCTCCCTCGAGCCGCCGCTCGTCTCGTTCAACATCGCGGAGACGTCGTCGAGCATCAATGCACTCAAGGCAGCCGAGTCCTTGGTGATCCACCTTCTCGGCGAACATCAGCAGCATCTGGCCCAGCGCTTTGCGCGTAGTGCCGATCAGCGTTTTGCAGACGAGTCACTGTGGGCAGTGCTCGACACCGGGGAACCGGTGCTGCACGGCACCCCCAGCTGGATGCGCGTCAAGGTCGACCAGCTGATCCCTGTCGGCGACCACACGCTGGTCATCGGACTCGTCACGCGGGTTCACGCCGAAGAAGACGACGAATCCGCTGCCGCGCCGCTGCTCTACCACGAGGGCAAGTACTACCGCCCGACTCCGTTAGGTCAATAGACAACTGTGCGCCTTTATTAACCGCCCGCGGTTAATAAAGGCGCACAGCAAGTTAGAGCGCTACGTACTTGGTATCGAGATACTCGTCGATACCCTCGGTTCCGCCTTCACGGCCGAAGCCCGATTCCTTCACCCCACCGAACGGCGCGGCAGCATCGGAGATCGCGCCGCGGTTGACGCCCACCATGCCGGTGTCCAGCTTGGCCGAGACGCGCATCGCACGGTCGATGTCGCGGGTGTAGAAGTACGCCACGAGGCCGTATTCGGTGTTGTTCGCAGCCGCGATCGCTTCGTCTTCGGTGTCGAAACCGACCACTGCCGCAACGGGTCCGAAGATCTCTTCCTTCAGCAGGCGCGCGTCGGCGGGCACCTGGTCGAGGACCGTCGGGGTGAAGAAGAACCCGGGGCCTTCGGGTGCCGATCCACCGGTGCGAACGCGAGCACCCTTGGACACGGCGTCGTCGACGAGTCCGGTGACGGTTGCGAGTTGCTTGGTGTTGATCAGCGGGCCGATGTTGGTGCCCTCGGCGTCACCGGCGCCCACCTTCAAGGCCGCAACCTTGGCGGTGAACTTGTCGGTGAACTCTTCGCGCACCGAGTTGGCGACGTAGATGCGGTTGGCCGCGGTGCAGGCCTCGCCGCCGTTACGCATCTTCGCGAGCATTGCGCCGTCGACAGCTGCGTCGATGTCGGCGTCGTCGAAGACGATGAACGGCGCATTGCCACCGAGTTCCATCGACGTGCGGAGCAGCTTGTCAGCAGCATTGCGCACCAACAACTTTCCGACGCCAGTGGAGCCGGTGAAGGTGACCTTGCGCAGACGCGCATCTTCCATCAGCGGTCCACTGATGGAGGCCGCGTCGGACGTCGGGAGGATCGAGAGCACACCGTCGGGCAGACCTGCGTCGGCGAACACCTGACCGAGGAGCTGCATGGTCAGCGGCGTGTCCTCGGCGGGCTTGACGATGATGGTGCAACCGGCAGCCAGCGCCGGTCCGATCTTGCGTGTGCCCATGGCGAGCGGGAAGTTCCACGGGGTGATCGCGAGGACCGGTCCGACGGCTTCCTTGGTGACCAGGATGCGACCGTTACCGGCCGGAGCCTGCGTGAAACGTCCGCCGATGCGTACTGCTTCCTCGCTGAACCAGCGCAGGAATTCGCCGCCGTAGTTGACCTCACCGCGGCTCTCTGCCAACGACTTACCCATTTCCAGGGTCATCATCAGCGCGAAGTCCTCGGCGCGGGCGTGCAGCAATTCGAAGGCGGTGCGCAGAATCTCGCCGCGTACACGTGCCGGAGTGGCCGCCCAGTCTTCCTGCGCCGCAGCGGCGAGGTCGAGCGCGCGGATACCGTCGGCAGCGGTGGCGTCGGCTACCTGGGCGAGTTCCTCACCCGTTGCCGGGTTGTAGACCGCGAAGGTCTTCTCGGCCGGGACGAGCTTGCCGCCGAGCCAGAGATCCTTGGGTACCGAGTCGAGAAGATCCGAGACGTTGGACATGTCAGTTCCCCTGTGCTGCAGTGCGGATGGCGGTCTCGAGGACGGTCAACGCGTCGTCGAGCAGCTCTTCGGAGATGACCAGCGGCGGGAGCAGACGGATGACGTTGCCGTAGGTACCGCAGGTGAGGATCACGACGCCGGCAGCGAGGCATTCGGCGGCGATCTTCTTGGTGATGTCGGCGTCCGGCTCCTGCCCACCGGGCTTGACCAGCTCGATGGCGAGCATGGCGCCGCGACCGCGAACGTCGCCGATGACGTCGAGTTCCTTTGCCAGTGCGTTCATTCGGCCGACGACGGTCGACTCGATGGTGCGTGCGCGGCCACAGAGGTCGAGCTCACGCATCTGGTCGATGGACGCCAATGCAGCGGCGCAGGCGACGGGGTTACCGCCGTAGGTGCCACCGAGGCCGCCGGGGTGGACAGCGTCGATGAGCTCGGCGCGGCCCGTGACAGCGGCGAGCGGCATGCCGCCTGCGATGCCCTTGGCGAGCGTGACCAGGTCGGGCACGATGCCCTCGTGATCGCTGGCGAACCAGGCGCCGGTACGAGCGAAGCCTGCCTGAACCTCGTCGGCGATGAAGACGACGCCGTTCTCCTTGGCCCACGCGACGAGCGTCGGGAGGAATCCCTCTGCGGGAACGATGAATCCGCCCTCACCCTGAATGGGCTCGATGAGGATGGCGGCCGTGTTGGCAGCGCCGACCTGCTTCTCGATCATCGTGATGGCGCGCTGTGCGGCCTGCTCACCGGTGATCTTGGAGCCGTCGACATTGAGGCCCTCGCGGTACGGGTAGGACATCGGGACGCGGTAGACCTCGGGGGCGAACGGACCGAAGCCGCTCTTGTACGGCATGGACTTCGACGTCAGTGCCATCGTGAGGTTGGTGCGGCCGTGGTACGCGTGGTCGAAGACGACGACTGCGTCGCGACCGGTTGCGTGACGGGCGATCTTGACGGCGTTCTCGACGGCTTCTGCGCCGGAGTTGAACAGCACGGAACGCTTCTCGTGGTCACCGGGGGTGAGTTCGGCGAGACGCTCGGCGACCTCGACGTAGCCCTCGTACGGAGCGACCATGAAACAGGTGTGGGTGAAGTGCGCGACCTGATCCTGAACTGCGGACACGACGGCCGGGTTGGAGGCGCCGACGCTGGTCACCGCGATACCGGCACCGAGGTCGATCAGCGAGTTGCCGTCGACGTCGACGATGACTCCGCCGTCTGCGTCGGCGACGTAGACCGGGAGGGTGGATGCGACGCCGGCGCCGACGACCTTCTTACGGCGTTCGGCGAGCGCAGCCGAGCGCGGGCCCGGGAACTCCGTGACGATGCGACGCTCCTGCGGAAGCCGGTATTCGATTGCACTCATGTGACCACCCTCTCGGTTGTGTATTGCATTCGAGTATGCGACGCGCGAAGCATCGCAAGCACTGCCGAAATGGATACCCGGAGCTCCAGGGCTACTCCATATCGGCAACGACAGCTAGCCTTGATCAGGTGACGGTTCCGATCTCGTGGCTCTTGCGCCAGAAACACCTCTCGCTGGCTCTGCTCACCGACCGAGCAGCTGCCACCCACCCCGTCACGTTCGCGCAGGCCACAGAGCTGACGGACCCCACCCCGTGGCTTTCCGGCGGCGAATTGGTGCTCACCACCGGGCTGGCACTGGTGGGCGCGGACGCCACCGACTACAGCGAGTACATCGGCCGTCTGGCCGCCGCAGAAGTATCGGCTCTGGGTTTCGGGACCGGCCTTTCCCACGAGAGTGTGCCCGCAGACCTGATTGCCGCCGCCCGCAGTCGCGGGCTCCCCCTGCTGGAAGTGCCGTTCACGACCCCGTTCGCGGCGGTCACGCGCGCGGTGATGACCCGTCTGAGCCAGCAGGAATACGAATCGGTACTCCGCGCGGCAGAAGTACAGACACGCATCACCCGCGTTGCACTGCGCGGTGGCGTGTCGGCGATCGTGCGTGAACTAGCCACGGCCACAAAAACTTCGGTGGCGTTTGTCGGTGATCGGATCACCGCGGTGCATCCGGCAAACCAGAAGTCGTTGATCACCGAGGTTCGCGCGGTCGCGGCCACCACCCGCGATCCCAACGCTCCGGCGTCGATCTCGCAGAGCACACCCGAACGGACGCTGACACTGTCCCCCGTCGGCGTCACCGACAGTTGGCACGGCTACCTCGCCATGGCGGGCGCCGGGCCCCTGAGCAATATCGACAGAGTGTTGCTCGGGCATGCGGTCTCGCTGCTCACTCTCGAACTCGAGAAACCGGTTCGACTACGGGCCGAGCGAACTCGACTCAACGCCATGGCTTTCGGGCTCTTACTCGACGGCCGAATCCCCGAAGACAGTGTGCCGTCGTACTTGGACGAGGCAAGCGACACGCACGGCAACATTCGTGTCGTCCACGTTCGCGGATCCGGACTCGGCCCAGTTCTTCGCGAACTCGACAACGCTCTCGCGCGAGCAGGCCGGCCGTTGTTCGCGCAATCCGAGGACGGTTCGCTGACCGTCCTCCTCCGCGGAACCGACACAATCGACACCGCCAAAACACTACTGGCGCAGCTCTCCCCCACCGAAGCGAAAGCCGTGCGTGCCGGAATCAGCACCCCTCACCGTCTTCTCGACGCACCCCGCGCACTCGTCCAGGCCCGCGCCGCGGCCAACCTCACGACGGCTACGGCGCGTATTCTCGAGTTCGACGCTCTGAGTGGTTCGACGATTCTGGCATCCGAGTCTGCCCGTGAGGCATTGATCGCCATGGCTGCGGACACCATCCCGGTGCTGACGGAACACGACCAGGCACACGGAACCGCACTGGCCGCGTCTTTGCGCGCCTATCTCGAGGCAAACGGCCAATGGGAGTCGGCCGCAGCCGAACTCGGTGTTCATCGGCACACCCTCCGAGGCCGCATCGCACGCATCGAGGAACTGCTGCAATGCGACCTCGGGCAGGCCAGGGTCAGAGCCGAACTACTGCTATCGCTACTCGCCTGGGAGGGCCGCTGAACGCTCCTCCGCATGCACCGAAGCGAAGCTCGACGCACCGCGGACGAGTAGTTCGAGTTCGGCGTCGACCGTGCAGAGACGGGCGGTGTCCAGCGCTCCACTGCGGCTCACACTCGACATCAAAGCCGTGAACCGGCGCACCGCTTGCGGATTGGCGGCGGTCCACAGCTCGACGACCTCCGGAATACCTTCTCCGAGCGCTCCGGACACGAGGTCTGCGAAACGCGCCGTCAACCTGGCGTGGACGGCAGCGCTGCCCATGACCTCCCAATGCGAGGCACCGACGGCAACGTCGACGCCCCCGAGAACATCGCCCAGATCGAGAGCGTCGGAGAGTTCCCGATAGATCGCGGCTGCGGCCGCGGCCGTCGTATTCTCCTGCAGTGCAATGTCTGCCAGGGCGAGCGCTCCGAAAGACGCCTCGATGCGCTCGCTTGTCGACAAACCGTCGGTGAGTTCCCGCACCGGGGCTGCCCACCGATCGATGTCGGCGCGCGGGTTCACGGTGAACCGGCCGGCAGCACCCGGGCGGCGCAACACCCAGCTCATTTCGGATTCCAACAGCTGCTGCAAGCGATCGAGAGCCTTCAGCTGTTCGGTGGCACTGAGATCGGAGTTCAGGATTTCACGTCGAAGGTCCTCCGTTCCAAGCACTTCGCTGACCACTGCGTAGGCCAGAGCCGCTTCCGGACTGTGGACTCCGAGGTGTTCCTCGAGCCGGAACAGCACGCCGGGGCCGACGCGGTTGACCAGTTCGTCGACCACCGAGGTGATGATGATGTCGCGGCCCAACCGATGTGCGCGGACTGCGTCCGGTGCGGCCTCGACGACGGAGAGCGGGAAGTACTGCGGGAGACGATCGGCGAAGATCTGATTGTCCGGGACCGTCGATGCGCCCAGTTCCGCAGTCAGTACGTTCTTCGACTGCGCCACCAGCACAGCAAGTTCCGGCCGCAGGAGACCCTGCCCGGCACGCGCCCTGACCGCCAGCGCCTTGGCGTCGGGCAGAGATTCTTCCAGTCGCTTCATGGCGCCCGCCGAGACGAGGTTCTCGATCAACCGTTCGTGCTGATCGAGTAGGGCGGGAGCGCGGTGCTCGGCCAGGCTGATCGCGAGGGTCTGATCTTCGCTGGCCTCGAGTACCGATGCGGCTACCTCGTCCTGGGCCGCCGCAAGTAGTTCATTGCGCAAGGTCGCGTCCAACTCTGCGAGTGCGATCTTGATGTTGACCTCACGGTCCGAGGTAGCCACGCCTGCCGCGTTGTCGATGAAGTCGGCGTTGATTCGTCCTCCGCCAGCGGCATATTCGATGCGGGCACGTTGGGTGAAACCCAGGTTGCCGCCCTCACCCACCACGGTTGCACGCAACTCGTCAGCGCTGACGCGAACTGCGTCGTTGGACGGATCGGCCGCGTCGACGTTGCTTTCGGTCGACGCTTTCACGTAGGTACCGACGCCGCCGTTCCACAACAGGTCCACCGGAGCACACAGGACCGCTCGGATCAGTTCCTGCGGGGTCAAGTTCTCCTCGGTGATTCCGAGGGCCGCACGCGCCTCGAGCGGAAGGCGGATCGACTTCGCGCTCCGCGGCCAGACGCCACCGCCCGGCGACATCACGGTGCGATCGAAGTCGTCCCAGGACGAGCGCGGCACGGTGAAGAGGCGAGCGCGTTCGGCAAAGCTCGTCTCGGTGTCAGGGTTCGGGTCGATGAAGATGTGGCGGTGATCGAATGCCGCGACCAGACGGATCTTGTGCGAGAGCAACATTCCGTTGCCGAACACGTCGCCGGACATGTCCCCGATACCCGCGACGGTGAACGGATCGGTGTCGACATCGAGGTCGCGCTCGGCGAAGTGCCGTCGTACCGCCACCCAGGCTCCGCGAGCGGTGATGCCCATCGCCTTGTGGTCGTATCCGGCCGAACCGCCAGAAGCAAAAGCGTCGCCGAGCCAGAAACCACGCTCGACGGCGATGCCGTTCGCGACGTCCGAGAACCGCGCTGTCCCCTTGTCTGCTGCCACGACGAGATAGGAGTCTTCACCGTCGTACTCGATTACTTCTGCCGGGTGTACCGCAGCGCCGTCGACGATGTTGTCCACCACGTCCAGCAAGCCGCGAATGAAGGTGCTGTACGACTCCTGCACCTGCGCCGGAGTCGGTGACGACGTGCCCCGAACCACGAACGCGCCCTTGGCACCCGAAGGAACGATCGGGGAATTCTTCACGCTCTGGGTCTTCATGAGGCTCAGGGCCTCGGTGCGGTAGTCCTCGTATCGATCCGACCAACGCAGGCCGCCACGGGCGACGGAGGAACTACGCAGGTGAACGCCTTCGACATTGGGTGCGCTGACGTAGATCTCGCGGAAGGGAACGGTCTTCTGCGGAGTGGAGAGCAACTGCGAGTCGATCTTGAACGACGCGTACGGTAGCGGTTCGCCGCTCTCACCGCGCAGGTACCAGTTGGTGCGCAGAGTCGCCTGCAGGAACGAACGCACGCCGCGCAAGACGCGATCCTCGTCGAGAGTGTCTGCACCGTCGACTGATTCGTCGATAGCTGCCGTTGCGGTAGCCACAGCTGTCTCACGCACACCCGCCACGGCGGGGTCGAAACGCGCGGTGAAAAGTTCGATCGCCTGCCGTACGAAGAGTGGCTTCGCTGCCAACACTCCGACGATGTAGCTCTCGGACAAACCGATACGAGCCTGAGCGAGGAAACGGCACGCAGCGCGCAGCAACTCTGCATCGCGCCAGGTGATGTCTGCTCGTCCGATCAGACTGGAGAACGCATCCATCCGGGTCTGTCCGGCGATGACGGCTTCGAAGGCGTCCGCCATCTTCTCCAGCGCACTGCCGTCGAAGGTGCTCGGCTCGAAGGTGAAGTAATGCGCCGAACCCAGAACGGTCGGAAGCGGGCGGTGCGTCGAAACTCGGAGTCCGAGAGACTCGAAGTTCTCGCACAGATCGGAGAGGGAGGGCTCTCCGGACGGCCACAGCACCACGCAGGTCAGATCGTCACTGTTCAGGTTGTCACCCTGACGGAAGACGAGTCGCTGGCCCGCTGCTGCCAATTCGGCGACCAGTTCGAGCGCCGGGTCACCGGATCGATCACCGCCTGCCGGTCTCGATTCTGCAGCTGCGGTCTTGGTCGCCGATGATGTGCTCGCCATTGAACACCCTCCTGGAAATTATTGGATCCGAACACTTTCCAGTGTTGCGTGGATCACCGGAAAGAGGTCGTGCCCGATAGGAGTACCAACCCCCATCGGGCACGACATTTCGGCAGTTGCGGTGAGCTCAGTCGCCCAACCTGATCGGAGCAAGCTCCTCGAACACGTCGCCGGGTCCGGGATTCTCGGCAGGCGCAGCGCCGCCGAGATGGTTGACGACGCCCCATACCGCGTTGATCGCGGTCTGGATCGCGCCCTCAGCCCAGCCGGCGGTCCACGACACGTCGTCACCGGCGAGGAAGATTCCCCGATGACGCGGTTCGAGATCATTCTGCACGAAGTGGGAGAACAGGCGCTCCTGGTAGCGGTAGTGCCCCGGAAGGTTCGCCTTGAATGCGCCCATGAAGTCGCGCTCGGTTTCCCACGACAGCGTCACCGGGCTCGAGATGATGTGGCTGCGGAAGTCAACGCCGGGGTAGATCTCTTCGAGAGAGCGCAGCATGATGTTCATGCGCTCGGTGGCGTCGAGCGCCAGCAGCTTCAGCGAATCGTCCGACCAGGTGTACGACAAGCAGATCAGGCCTGGCTTGCCCTCGCCTTGATCCAGCAGGTAGGTGCCGCGACTCATACGGTCGGTCAGTGTCATCGACACCGAATCACGGCCGGTCACGGGGTCCTTGTCCTTCCAGAACGGGCGGTCGACGAGAACGAACACCTTGGTCGAACCCATGTAGTGAGTTCGCTCGATCGCAGTCCAGTGGTCGATCGGGAACAGATCGTCGTCACACCTGATATTGTTCAGCAGCATCCAACTCTGCACTGTCACAACGGCACTCGCATACGTGCGAATGAAACCTTCGGAGTCGGTGACCGTGATGTTGCCGGGCTCGGTACGCCGGAGTTCGGTGACGCGGGGACGCGTCTCACCGTCGTTGAGCGAAGCGACCGTAGTACCGGCAGGCCAATGCGCCATGTGCGCCGGGGCGCGGTTCCACAACCGCATCGGCAGCTGCTGCGATCCACCGACGATGCCGCGGTGGTCGTCGTCGGCGGCCGTGATGACCACACGAAGGATTTCGAGGATCGAATTGGGGTAGTCGGTATCCCAACCGCCCGTACCGAATCCGACCTGTCCGAACACTTCCCGCATGTGGAAGGACTTGAAGTGCTTCGACGCGGCGAGGAATCCGTAGAACGTCTGGTCGTCGTAGCGCACCACGAGGTCGTTCCAGATCCGCTTGATTTCTGCGGTGTCGCGGTCACGAATGGCCTGCTGCAACGGAATCAGATCGGCATGCTCTTCGAGAGTGCGCTGCCAGGCCTGCGCCACCTCGGTGTAGATCGGCGGCAGATCCTCGAGAGTGTGCGCGTAGTGGCTCTCGCCCTTGAGATCGATGACGGTGCTCGGCGTGACCTCGGCAAGGGGATTGGGGAACTCTTCGGTCTGCAGACCCAGTTCGTTCAGGTAGTGGAACAACGTCGTCGACGATGGTGGGAAACGCATTGCGCCCATCTCGGCGACCACCCCGGGGTGCCCGTCGAACTCGACCGACCGCATCCGGCCACCGATCTGATCAGCTTCGTAGACAATCGGTTTGAGACCGATCTTGAGCAACTCGTAGGCCGCGATCATGCCGGAGAGTCCGCCACCGATCACGGCAACCTCGGTACCCAGTGCCAGGTCGGGCACCGAGCCGAGTCCCGCCGGACTGGAAACGTAGTCGTCGTACGGGAACGGAAAATCCGGTCCGAACATCGTGAGGGGCGGCTGCTTGCCGGGTTCCGAGGAACTGTCCGGAGCTACTGGGATGGTCATCTACGGTTCTCCTTGGAGACAGTCGTGACAGGAAGGTCTGGATACAGATCGAGGCGTCGATCGTCGAGATGTGTATTGAGAGTGCGCGATTGCGCGACGGTGGCGGCGGCGATGTCCGCGAAGAGCAATTCCTGGTCGCCGCCGGCCCTCGCCAACTCGGCACCGTCTGGTGCGATGGCGCACGAGAGACCGCAGTAGGTCAGCTCGGTTTCGGCACCGCAGCGATTGACGTAGGTGACGAACATCTGACTCTCGTAGGCGCGGGCCGGAACCACTTGCTGCGCAATGTGTTCGTAAGGAGTCATCAAGCCTGTCGGCACGATGAGCCATTCGGTACCGGCGTCGGCATGGGCCCGAACCGCTTCCGGAAATTCCACGTCGTAGCAGATCAACAACCCGCAGCGGATGCCCTCGAAATCGAACCCGACCACCAGGGTCTCACCTGGCCGGAAATGTTCGCGGTCGAGCGTGCCGAACAGGTGCGTCTTGCGGTAGTGCGCAAGCGAAGTGCCGTCGCGGTCCACCACCTGCACACTGTTGTAGACATCTCCCCCGTCGAGTTCGGGGTAGCCGTAGACGACTGCGATGCCTGCACTTCGAGCAATCGCGGCGACGGAATCGAAGATCGGGCCGTCGGCCGGTTCCGCGCGTAGCGACACCAGTTCGCCGATGTCGTAGCCGGTTGCGGACATCTCCGGCGTCAGCAGGATCTTCGCACCGGATGCTGCAGCCTCGCGGGCAGCAGTGTCGATTGCAGCGAGGTTGAACTCCACCGACGCAAAGGTGTCCGGGGTGGTGAGCGGACCTTGGAACAGGCCAACTCGAACTGAATCGACATGCATGGTGCGCTCCTTCAGGAGTTCCGTGACGCCAATTTTCGACGGTGTGTGTGACGGGGACAACTACCAGCGTGACGGGTGCCGCCAATCATGTCAACTCTTGTTTCCTAAGAATCAACATTCGCGGATTCGAGTCTCACGAAGACGACGCGCGGGGCCCTTCCGGCAATGCCGGATTCAAGACCCACAGAACCTTCGCCAGAACCGAGCCTTCGGCCTGAAAACTATGGTTGTGCGTCGGCGTGAATGTGAAGGAATCGCCCGCCGCAAGTACGACGTCTTCGGCATCGACGGCCTCACCGTTCGGATCCGTCCGACCGCCCTCGAACGAGACCCGCAAGCCGCCCTCGAGCACGTGCACGAAGTTCACGTCGATCGGCAGACTGTAGAACTCCCGACCACTTCCGCCGCCTGGTTCCAGCTCGCCGAGCAGCACCTGAATTCGACGCTCGTTGGTAGGCGTGAGCAGGTACTCCGTCATCTTTTCGCCACCGAAGCTGATTTGCGGCATGGCGTCGGCGCGGACTACTTCACCGGCGGACGCATTCTCGAACAGGGATCCGACGGGGATCTCGAGCACCGCGCACACCTTTATCAGGGTCGCCACCGACGCGTTGACGTGATCGCGCTCGAGTTTCGAGAGATACCCCTTGGTCACACCACAGGCCTCGGCCAGGTCGTCGAGGGTCAACCGCTTCGATTGACGTGCCGCCTTGAGCCTCGCCCCGATGCGCGGTCCGACCGGCTCGACCGCTTCCTTCGCCTTGGCCACTGAACCCACTCCTTCACGACCGCCGTGTCCCTTTCAGGAAACAGGGGTTGACAACCGAGCCTCTTGAAGAAACCATACTTGCTCAGAGAGCTACATCACTGAAGGGCGCCCGGTGTGCGCCGAATCGAGAGCAGGGACCTCTGCACATGGCTACCAACAACCCCGGATCGTTCATCGGACCCGTCGACGCCACGCGCGTCCCCCGCTACGCCGAGCCGACCACCTTTGCGCGGCTCCCGCGCCTGGACGAGGTCTCGCGCGCCGACGTGACGATCCTCGGCATCCCCTTCGATTCGGGTGTCAGCTACCGCCCCGGTGCCCGGTTCGGTCCGGGGCACATCCGCGCTGCGTCGAAGCTCCTGCGTCCGTACAACCCGGCGCTGAAGGTCTCGCCCTTCGCCAACCAGCAGGTAGCCGATTTCGGCGACATCGGCGTCAACCCCTTCGACATCCAGGAAGCTCTCACGACGGTTCAGTCCGCCGTTACCGACCTGCGCGCCGACGGTTCCTCCGTGCTCACGCTCGGCGGCGACCACACCATCGCACTGCCGATCCTGCGCTCACTGGCCCGCGATCACGGCCCGATCGCCGTCCTGCACTTCGACGCTCATCTCGACACCTGGGACACCTACTTCGGTCAGCCTTTCACCCACGGCACCCCCTTCCGCCGCGCCAGTGAAGAGGGCCTGATCGACATGGAGCGTTCGCAGCACATCGGCATCCGTGGACCGCTCTACAGCGAGAAGGACCTCGAAGACGACCGCGTCCTCGGCTTCCAGGTGATCCGCAGTGACGACTACGAGGTCGACGGTGTCGCCAGCATCGTCGAGCGCATGCGTAAGCGCCTCGACGGTGGGCCGGTGTACGTCTCCGTCGACATCGACGTACTCGATCCCGCCCACGCTCCGGGCACCGGAACACCCGAAGCGGGCGGCATGACCTCGCGCGAATTGTTGAACACACTGCGTGGGTTGGTGGGACTCAACGTGGTCGGCGCCGACATCGTCGAGGTAGCGCCGGCGTACGACCACGCCGAGATCACCGGTATCGCAGCGGCCCACGTCGCTTACGAGTTGCTGTCGGTGCTCGCACTCAATCGCTGAAGCAGCACAACGGTATCCGTCGTGTGATGCATCTCGGGGTTCGCGGGAAGATCACGTTCCCGCGACTCCGAGACCAACACCTTCCAACCATCGGTGAACAGCGACTCCACGTATTCGGGTGTATGGAGCATGGCCCGATGGTGCTCGGTCGGCGACTCGTGAGGTGAGTGGCCCACGATCAGCAAATGCCCGCCGGGCGCGACCAGATCTCCGAGAGCACGGAACAATTCCCCGCGCGCGGGTTCGAGCATGTGGAAGAACTGCGCGGACACCAGATCGAACGAGCGCCCCTGCGGATCCCACTTCGTCAGGTCGGCTTCCAGCCATTCGATGTCGACGCCCTCGCCGTCGACGTGAGCCTGGGCGCGGCCGAGCGCAACCGACGAGATGTCGGTGCCGGTGACCTTCCACCCGCGACGCGCCAACCACAAAGCGTCGGCACCTTCGCCGCAACCGACGTCGAGTGCCGTGCCCGGTTCCAGGTCGGAGGCTTCGGCAATCAACTGTGGGTTGGGATTTCCGCTCCAGCGCGCGGGGCGTTCCTCGTACAGCGAGTTCCAGAACTGTGCGTCCGCCTTGGCGTACGGATTCTCGGTGGTATCGGAGTTTTCGTGGTGATTGTGGTGTTCGTGGCTCATGCACCCAGGATGAACGACCTTCCACAACTCACGCAACCATCTTTGCTGAAACAGCAACTTCTCCATTTCGACGCCCTGCTAACGTCACGTCGTGGCCGGTGGATTTCCCGTGTTTCGTCTCTACTGCAACTCAGCAGGCCCATACGTTTTGTGTTGTGCGCATTTCCCCGAGTTCACCGGTTCGAACTCGGACGAAGAGTTCAGCGTCCAGCAGAGCTTCGACCGCGCAGTCGAGAAGATTCTGCGCGATGCATCCTTCGAACCGACTACCTTGACTTTGGTCGGCGAGCAGCAGGGCTATCCCGTCGGAGACCGACTGTTCGATACGACAATTCCGCGTACCGGAACCGTCTCGTACGCGTTCCAAGAAGCCGGACCGCCGTGGATCGCTCTCGGCCTTGATGTTTCGGCGGACGAATTCTGGTCCGAAATCGACGACGACGCAGACCTCCACGGTCTCGGCCCCACCTCCCCGTTGAGGTCAGTTCCAGCAACCGTGCTCACGGAGACCGGGTGGCCACGACGAAGTGACCTCGACTCCCCGTGAACTGAACCAGAACTCCAACCTTCGTGAAATCGAACAAAAATCCGCCCGATTTTCGTGAGGATCGACCGAGATGCCCGTCACGTCCTACGCCAAGATTTAGCGGTCACACTCGACTGCGCCCTCACGATTCACTCCCGGGCCCCGGCTCCTTCACGGAGGCACAATGAAACACCGCTCCTATTCGACGCTTGCCGCGACCGCGGGGCTCGCGCTCGTATTGTCGGCTTGCAGCTCGGGAGGCACGTCCTCGGGCTCCGGCGGCGGTGAGCCTCTGACTGACGGAACCTTCCGGTACGCGTTGCAAGGCGATCCAGGTGCACTCAACCCGATCATGTCCGGCTCTGCGGCAACCGCGGAAATTTCGAAGCTGGCGTACGACTCCTTGGTCTACCAGGATCCTGAAACCAGTGAATTCAAACCATGGTTGGCCGAGAAGTGGGAAGAAACGCCGACCTCCGCGTCCTTCACCATTCGTGAAGGCGTGACCTGTACCGACGGGTCGACGCTGACTGCGCAGACCGTCGCGAACAACATCAACTTCGTAGCCGATCCAGCCAAGGGTTCACAACAACGCGGCACCACAGTTCCCATCGGCGCTTCGGCCACTGCCGATCTCGCCACCCGCACCATTACGGTAACCACTCCGGCGCCGACCCCGTTCCTCCTCCTCACCATCAGTCGCCTCCCGATCATGTGCGATGCCGGACTCGAAGATCCGACCGCCTCGAACAACAAGTCGCTGGGCTCCGGCATGTTCGAAGTCACCGAAGTCTCGGCCAATGACCACTACACGTTCGAGCGTCGTGACGGTTACAGCTGGGGGCCCGACGACACCACCTCCGACACACCGGGTGTCCCCAAGACAGTCATTGCTGTCATGGCACCCAATGTCAGCACCGCAGCAAACCAGCTTCTCTCAGGCGAACTGAGCGCATCTCCGATCGCCGGTCCGGACAAGGATCGCATCGATGCCGCCAATTTCGACTCGGTCCAGCGCCCACTTCCCGCCGGTCAGATGTACTTCAATCAGATTGCGGACAATCCGACCAGTGATCCCGCCGTTCGAAAAGCTCTCGTCCAGGCTGTCAATCTCGACGATCTCGCTGAGGTCATCACCGGCGGCCAGGGCACCCGTGCAACAAGTCTTGTCTCCGTCGAGCCCCGAGCCTGTGTGTACGACTCTGTCGCAGGCAACATTCCGGACTTCGACCTCAGCGCAGCAAAGGCAACACTGGACGCTGCAGGTTGGACCGCCGGCTCCGACGGCAAACGAAGCAAGGACGGAAAGCCGCTGACCCTCCGCCTCTTCTACGCTGCCGGCGAAGATGCGCGCAGCGCGGCGGCCGAGCTCACCCAGTCGGCATGGTCCGACCTCGGTGCGACCGTCGAGGTGACAGGAGCCGACCAGACCAAGGTTGTCGACGTCATGCTCAGTGGCAAGGACAACAACCAGTGGGACATCGCGTGGATCCAGATCAACAATTCGGTTCCCAGCGGGTTCGTCCCGTTCTTCTCCGGTCCTGCTCCGGCAGCAGGTAAGAACTTCTCTTCGATCAACAACCCCGCCTACGAAGCAGCCGTTGCCAAGGCATCCGGCTTGACCGGCGACGCAGCGTGCGCGGAGTGGGCGGACGCCGAGTCACAGATCACCAAAACGGTGTCCGCAGTCCCGTTTGCAGATACGGTCTTGAGCTTCTACTTCAACAAGGCCGGACTCGCATTCGGTAAGACCTTCATCGGTTCTGCGTTGCGCCTCTACCAGTAGGCCGGTCGACCGAACGCGGTGCGTCAACGAGATACGTCAGATCATTGTGATCTGACGTATCTTGTTGCCACACCGATCGTCTCGTTGTCGAGTTCGACGTAGGTCAGCTGAGGAATGCTGGAGGCAAGTTCAGTGAAAGCCCACTTCGAGACATTCTCGAATGACGGACGGAAATCGAAAATCTCCGGCCAGGCACCGCTCGCCAATTGCTCGGCACATCGATCGACGGACTCGTCCAGAGCGTCCGTGTCGACAAACCATCCACGTTCTCCGAGTTGGTCGTCCTCGAACGAGAACGCCACTCGCATCGTCACGCGAAATCCCTCGGCAGGCATCAGCGGCGGCAAGTTCTTCGCGTCCCGCACCGGTGCCGGAAGCCCCTGCCTCACAGCGAATGTACGACGGATCTCGATACTGAACATGCGCACCAAGGTATCAATGTTCATCACAATTCTATGAGCGGACCAATCGCGCAATCGCATCGTTCGCTTCTTTGATCTTCGCGTCCGCCTCGGGCCCACCGGCAACAGCGGCTTTGACGACGCAGTGGCCGATGTGGTCCTCGAGCAGGCCCATGGCCACCGCCTGGAGGCCCTTGGTCATCGCCGACACCTGCGTCAGGATGTCGATACAGTACTTGTCCTCGTCGACCATGCGCTGCAGGCCGCGAGCTTGACCTTCAATGCGACGCAGACGCGCCAGGTAGTCGCCCTTGGCGGTGATGTAGCCGTGCGAATCTCCCGTGCAGCACACATCGCCGGTCGCATCACTGCCTTGGACACTGTTTGGAGCGCTGCTTGGCGCACTGCCAACTTCTGCCGCTTCCGACATTCGATGTCCTCCTGTTCGTCAACGCATGACTTCGCAACAATTCTCGTTACCGGTGCGATGTGCGGATACTCTTCGACTTCCCTTGTCTTGCAGAGCAATCACTGTGCACATCGCCACGCACTTCGCTACTGCACGAACAGATGGGTGCATGGCGATTGCCCATGCCCGTTTTCCCGCTGCTGCGAAACGCATTCGGTCTCAGTGCCCGTGGTGCGCGTGGTTCGCATGTTCGGACGCAGGTGGGGTCGCATTGTCGGCCGTCAGCGTGAATTCCGCCGTACGCACCACTCCGCCGTGCTTGAAGTCCAAAAACAACCGGTAATCCTCGGCGCTCGGCATGTTGGCGTAGAAGGTGATTGCCGGTCCTGCCGGCGTGACACCGTCACCGGGGTAGCCGTCCGGATGGACATGGAGATAGGCGAGGTCGGAGGCACGTAACGCGACCAGATGCCCGTATGCGGCAAGGTAGGGCTGCAAGTCTGTGACCGGGATTCCGTCACGACTGACCGAGAGTGTGAGCTTCGATGTCTGCCCTGCGTGGGCCGCGCCTTCGAGAGAGACTGCGTAGCCGTCGACCGTCGTGGCGGCAGTAGCGGCGGGCAACGACCGAGGATCGTAGGATCCGGCGACGCGCACATCCGCACTGAGCGTGATTCCGTCACCACCGTCCGGAGTGAAATCAGCGAAGACTCGATAGTCTCCCGCATGATCGAAATCGACTGACACATGCCAGTTTCCGTTCTCGTCCAATTCGGGATGCACGTGCTGGAATCCGGTCAGGTCCAGACCGACCACGATCAGATGCAACTGCTTGTCGTGGGTGTCCGTGTACCGGATCAAGGGAGTTCCAACCGGATCCAGGATCCGGAACTGCAAGGGGACATGGTTGCCGACGGTCGCCTCCGACGTTGCCAATTCCAGTGTGTAGCCGTTGTCGCTGAACATCTTGCCCTCCAAAGTTTGGGTCGGCAGCACTCTCGTTGCCGTCTGCGTCAGGTTCTGCACTCCTTGACATCGAACCTGTTGCAATTTGTACCATACCCCCCTAGGGTATGCAACGAACTACTCGAACACCCTGAATTCACTCGAAGGAGATCCGATGCGCATCTACGCAGAGCGCCGGCCGAATGAGTTCCAAGAACAGCATTTCCCCGCGCACCTCAACGAAGCGCTGCGCCGATGTCGCCCCGGCTCGCTTTCGACACCCCCCGACCACACGAGCATCACCTATACCCCGTACAGGTAAGGAACTCAGAATGTCCACACAACCGAAATCCACCCGTAAGTGGTGGGCGTTGGCGTTGATCGCCGCCGCTCAGTTCATGGTCATCATGGACACCTCCATCATCGGCGTCGCTCTCCCCCAGATGCAGAGCGATCTCGGCTTTTCCCAAGAAGGCCTGACCTGGGTCTTCAATGCGTACGTCATCGCGTTCGGCGGGCTACTCCTCCTCGGCGGCCGCCTGTCCGACCTGTTCGGCGCCCGCAGAGTGTTCTCCGCTGGTTGGCTGATCCTGCTGATCGGTTCCGTTGTCGCCGGTGCCGCCGGTAACGTCGCCGTCGAACTTGCGGGCCGTGCAGTCCAGGGCGCAGGCGCCGCACTCATCGCGCCGTCGGCGCTCACCTTGCTGATGATGCTGTTCGGCAGCACGCAGAAAGAGATGACCAAGGCGCTGTCCATCTACGGCGCTGCCGCCCCGGCCGGCGGTACGGCCGGCGTGTTCCTCGGCGGCGTCATCACCGAATACACCAGCTGGCCTTGGGTGTTTTACCTCAACATTCCCATCGCTGTCATCGCGCTGATCGCTACTCCCCTCCTGATGCCGAACGCACCGGCACGTACCGGGTCGATCGACTTCCTCGGCGCACTCGCTGTCACCGCAGGTCTTGCTGTCGGAGTCTTCGGCATCGTCAGAGCACCTGATGTCGGATGGGGATCCGGGCAGACGTGGCTGGCGCTCGCCGTTTCGGCCGCTCTGTTGGGTGCATTCGTGTTGATCCAGTCCAAGCGTCGGGAACCTCTGGTGCGTCTGGGAATCTTCAAGGCGCCCAACCTCGGTGCCGCGAACATCGCTCAGCTCGTCCTCGGCGCTGCCTGGATACCGATGTGGTTCTTCCTGAACCTGTACCTGCAGCAAGTGCTCGGATACAGCGCCTTCCCGGCCGGTGCGGCGCTGCTGCCGATGACGATCTTCGTCATGCTCGGCATGGTCGTCGTGGCACCACGGGCCATGGCACGCTTCGGTGCAAAAGCGATGATCGTGACCGGATTGCTGGTACTGGGAATCGGTTTGGGTTGGATGTCGTTGATCCAGCCCACCGGCAACTTCTGGGTCGACGTACTGCCGGCATCGCTCGTGGCTGCGGCAGGTATGACGCTGGCGTTCATTCCCTCACTCGGTACGGCGATTTCGGCTGCGCGCCCGGAAGAGGGCGGATTGGCTTCCGGCATCGTCAACGTCAGCTACCAGGTCGGCTCGGCTGTCGGCCTCGCGGTGATGACCGCGATCGCAGCAGTGTTCGGCGCTGATCAACTCGGTGACCTGACGGAGTTGACGAACGGTTTCTCCGCCGTGTTCCTCGGAGCAGCCGCCATCGCAGTGGTTGGCGCAGCAATCACCGCGATCGTGATGCGGTCGACCAAGGTCGACGATCCTCGACCCGTTCAATCCACCGTCAATTCTTGACCAACTCCGGTGGTGGGTTCGGCCGGCTGTCACCAGCCGAACCCACCACCGGCGGAACCACTTAGGACTCGTTATGTCGCGCCTTGCTTCTCTCACGCCCACCACCGCTGTCGGTGCATCGAAAGACCTTCTCGCCGAACTCGTCAACCGTCACGGACAGGTCGGTGACATGGTCGCGGCGATGGCTCATTCGCCCGCTGTGCTGGGCGGCTATCTGCAACTCAGCCGAGCAATGAAGCGAGCGAAACTGAGCCGCAAGATCACCGAGCGAATCTCTATCGCTGTGCAGGTCCAGCAAGGTTGCGCTGTTTGCCTCGAAGCCCACGTCGCCGCCGCGCGCGCCAACGGCGTCGAGGCGGACGAGATCGAGCGTGCCCGCGCCGGCACCTCGGCCGATCCCGCCATCGCGGCAATGATCGACCTCGGACTTCGCGTCTATCGGGAGCCTGCCTCGATTTCAAACGAACACATCACGGGCCTTCGAGCGCACGGCTACGGTGATCGCGAGATCGCCGACGTAGTCGGAATCGTCGCCCTCAATGTCCTGACCGGAGCTTTCAATCTTGTCGCGGGAGTGAAACCAAATGAACCGGATCGCTAAGTCCGCACCGGAACGGAACATTTTGCGTCTGTTCTTGATTCGCGACTATCGCCTGCTCTTCAGCGCCCAGATCATCGCGCTGTTCGGCACCGGGTTGGCGACGGTTGCGCTGGGTCTACTCGCCTACGAACTCGCCGGACCGAGCGCCGGAGCCGTGCTGGCCACCGCGCTGACGATCAAGATGTCCCTGTACGTCGTGATCGCTCCACTCGCGGCGGCGTACGTAGACCGGTTGCCGAGACGGGCTTTCCTCGTTGCCCTCGACGCCATTCGTGCAGCAGTCGTGATCGCATTGCCCTTCGTCAGCGAGATCTGGCACATCTACGTGCTGGTGGGCGTTCTCCAAGCTGCGTCGGCAGCGTTCACTCCCACGTTCCAAGCGGTCATCCCTGACATCGTGACCGACGAGGCCGATTTCACCCGCGCACTGTCGGCATCGCAGGTCGCTTACACGATGGAAAGCCTGCTCAGCCCTGTTCTTGCCGCAGTCGCACTGTCCTTCATGACATTCAACCTGTTGTTCGTCGCCACCTCCGTGGGCTTTGCGGTCTCGGCACTGCTCGTGCTGGCCACCCGAATCCCCAACGCTCGCCGAAGTACTCACCGCAAAGCGTGGGATCGGATCGCGTCGGGGGTGCGGATCTTCGTGACCACGCCGCGACTGCGCGGCATCATGGCACTCAATCTCGTGGTGGCAGCAGCCGGATCGATCGTGGTGGTCAACACCGTCAACTACGTCCGCGACGAGCTCGGTGGAACCCAATCCGACGTGGCGTGGATGCTTGCCGCGTCAGGCACCGGCACGTTGGTGACCGCGCTTCTTCTTCCACGCGTTCTCGACAGAACCGCTGAACGAACTGTGATGACAGCAGGTTCCGTTGTCCTGGTCGTCAGCGCCGGCGCGGCAGCAGCCCTCGCCGTGGCCGGTGTATTCACGTGGATGCTCACTGCCGCAGTGTGGGCGCTCGTCGGCGCCGGCATGGCCATGATCGTCACTCCGACCGGAAAAGTACTTCGGCGCTCCGTCGAACCCGCAGGTATACCGGAGGTGTTCGCAGCCCAGTTCTCCCTGTCGCACCTTGCCTGGCTTGTCACCTATCCGATCGCCGGATGGGTTGGTTCGAGCGCGGGATTTGCGGTCACCTGGAGCATCCTTGCAGCGCTTGCCGCAGTGGGAGCCGTTGCAGGATTTGTACTTTGGCCTCGGGAGACGGTTGTTGAATTGCCCGGACAGGCGACGTACGAAACCACCCGAGGCGAATGCACCTTGGCGGCTGCCCAGTGCGCGTGCGCTCGCACCGTCTGACGTCGACGGTCCGACTGAACCCCGACAGCGCTACAACGAAAGTGGTGGTGCAGCCATCGCCTGCACCACCACTCTTGGCTCAACTCACGTCGGCGTACTTCCTCGGATTTGCGTCGAATCGAGGACCACATCCCTTGCAGCAGAACCAGTACCGATTACCTTCGAAGTCACGGAACAGGCCTTCCGCTTCGGCACGCACCTTCTCGATCACGCTGCCGGGCATGACCCGACATTCGACAAGTTCACTACTGCCAGCGGTGAGTAGGTCTTTCACACCGGTCGGCATCGCCGAACCGACAGCGCCGACATCGCCTTTGGCGTCAGACTTCGGGGTGTTGCCACAGCCACAACTGCTCATTGGGATTCCTGTTCTTTTGCGGGACGGATGCGGCCCGCAAAGCGAGCCCGATACAACCGCCAATATACCCCCTATAGGTATCTTTGACTGAGCCTAAGGGTGCGTTCAGTTGACATCTCGCCGTATAAACCATTGCGGGAGAAAGAATAATGCGTCACCAGTCTCGGATCACCTGCAGCATCACGACACAGTCAACCTTATACCTACTGGGGGTATAGGGTAGGTCTGGCATCAACCAGCCATGTCCGCGAGGTCGTCGACGAAGAGGAGCAATGAAGAACTGGAAAGCAATCGGCAGCAGCCGATTCGCCGTAGTTGGAGCTTTGCTGTTGGTCGGCATGCTTTGGGGAAGCTCGTTCCCCCTGGTTGCTGTGGCAGCACCAACTCTCGGCGCCGTCGGCACGACGCACGGCCGCTTCATTGTTGCAGCGTTGGTTCTCGCGCTGATAACTGCTTCCAGCAGATCGACCTGGCGCGCGGTCGGTCATCGGTTTCCTGCATTCCTACTGCTGGCTGCCCTCAACGTCGCTGGGCCCCTGACACTTGTCGCAACTGCGATCGTCGGCCTCAACTCGTCGACGGCGTCGATCCTGAACGCCACGACTCCGATGTTCACCGTATTCGTCGCCGCTTTCTGGCTTCGACAAAAGATCACCTGGCGAAAACTCTCGGGGGTCGCGATCGGCATCGTCGGCGTCTCGGTGCTTGTCGGCGGAATTCCGTCAGCGATCGACAGTCGCGCAATGCTGGCCATTGGCGCATCTTTGACCGCGGCGCTGCTGTACGCAGTCGGAGGTGTCTACGCACGAAAGTCGTTCCAGGACACTCCACCCCTGACGCTGGCCCTCGGCCAACAACTTGCCGCGGTCGCCCTCTTGGTGCCGGTGTCCGCCGTCGCTCCCCCTCCGGGGCCCATAACCGTCGGCCCACTCATCGCCGTGGTAGTCCTGGGGCTGGGGGCTACCGCCGGTGGCTACCTGGTCTACTTCTGGATAATTCGTCAGGCGGGTCCAGTCGCGGCATCGGCCGTCACTCTTCTCGTTCCGATTTCGGCATCAGCTATCGGAGTGCTGTGGTTGAACGAGCCTGTTACCTTCGCGCTCGTTGGCGGTCTTGTCATCATTCTTGCCGGAGTCGGCTTGCTCCTGGATCTTCCGCCGACGCGAGATCCATTGCGCAGGGTTGCCCCGGGGCGGGCGGCTAGCGCGGACAAACGGCCGGTCAGCGGCTGATCGGAGCCGTCCAAAGTCCGACCAGCGCGTCGACGAGGTCGGTCGTGAAGTCCTCCCATGACGTGACCGCGTCCGGCCCCTCTTCGGCAAGCGTGCGCTCACGTTCGGCGAACATGTGCACGATCGCATTGCGTCCGATGTCCGCGCGGGCGCGTCGAACACTCATCGGCATGTCGGCCAGACAGTCAGAGAGTCCCCGAAGCGTCTCCTGCAGGGTGGGCGAGGCCAGTACCTCGTCGTAGACGATTTTCCGCAGGACCGGGTCGGTGAGAATCTGTGCACTGAACCGCGCGTACCAAGTCGGGCCACCCATTTCGGCGTAGTGATCGGTCGACGCCCGAACCAGACACGAAATCCAGTCACGAACGTTTGTGGACCCTTCGATCTCACACAGCAGTTCGCCACGCTTCTTCTCGACCTGCTGGGAATGCTTGTTCACGATCGCGCGGACCAGATCGGTCTTGGTCCCGAAGTGGTATCCGACGGCTGCATTGTTGCCCTGACCCGCCGCTTCACTCACCTGGCGGTTCGAAACCGCGAAGACACCGTGCTCGGCGAACAACTGCTCGGCGACGGCGAGAATGCGGTCTCGGGTTGCAGCAGAGCGCGCGGAATTTGCGGCGCCGCCGACGTCGGCCGACGCGTCCTCAGTCCTCGTAGTCATGGGCACCATCATCCTCGACCATCCGAAGCTGCTCGGCACCGGAGATATTCGTCACGATCGGAGGCGCACCCTTCCGTTAAGTCAGTCACTTGATTTAACTTTAGTTCAATCAACTGACTTAAACCATTATTCGTTCTTCCTCCGATGGAGTTACCGCAATGTCGTCAACCACTTCTCCACCACCGACAACGCCGCCACAGACAACGAAGTCGCCAGCCACCACCGCAGTGGTGGCTGTTCTGGCGTTTTCCGGCATCGTCGTCTCGCTCATGCAGACGCTGGTCATCCCGATCATCCCGCATCTGCCCGAGTACCTGAACGCGCCGGCGTCCGATACCGCGTGGGCTGTGACCGCCACGCTGCTCGCCGCCGCCGTCGCCGTCCCGACCATGGGCCGCTTGGGCGACATGTTCGGCAAACGGCGTCTACTCCTGATCAGCATGGCGCTGTTGGTCACCGGTTCGGTGGTCGGAGCCCTCAGTTCGAGCGTTATCCCCCTCGTTGCCGGCCGAATCCTGCAAGGCCTTGCTGCCGGCGTCATTCCGCTGGGTATCAGTGTGATGCGCGATGTACTTCCGCCCAAGAAGCTCGCCGGCGCTGTTGCGATGATGAGCGCTTCGCTGGGAGTCGGTGGCGCTCTGGGGCTTCCGATCGCGGCTTTGATCGCCGAGTACGCCGACTGGCACGTCCTGTTCTGGGCGTCAGCCGTGCTCGGCGCTCTTGCGGCCGTTCTTGTTGTCGTCCTGGTCCCCGAATCGGCGGTTCGCACAGGTGGCACGTTCGACTTCGGTGGGGCAATCTCGCTCTCAGCCGCCCTCATCGCTCTACTACTGGCCATTTCCAAGGGTGGCGACTGGGGTTGGACGAGCACGCTCACGCTTTCCTTGTTCGGCGCCGCGATCCTGATATTCGGATTCTGGGCTTGGTGGGAACTACGCACCCCCAAGCCGCTGGTGGATCTACGCGTATCCATCCGCCGCCAGGTGCTCTTCACCAACCTCGCATCGATCGTGTTCGGATTCGCGATGTTCGCCGCCAGCATGGTCTTTCCCCAGGTAGTCCAGTTGCCTGAAGTCACTGGTTACGGCCTAGGCGGTTCGATGCTCACCGCAGGTCTGGTCATGGCTCCCTCCGGCATCATCATGATGCTGATCTCTCCGCTGTCCTCACGCATCACCAATTCGCACGGCCCCAAGGTGACGCTCATGCTCGGCGCCGTTGTCGTCGCAATCGGTTACGGCATCGGCATTTTCGCCATGCACTCGATTTGGGAACTGATCGTGATCGCAGTGATCATCGGCGCCGGTACCGGTATGGCTTACGGCGCGATGCCCGCTCTCATCATGGGGGCTGTTCCTCCGTCCGAGACCGGTGCAGCCAACAGCTTCAACACCCTGATGCGCTCCCTCGGTACATCATTCGCCAGCGCCATCGCGGGTGTCGTCATCGCCCAGATGACCATGTCCATCGGTGGGGCAACGCTGCCGTCGGAGAACGCTTTCCGCGTCGTCATGGCCCTCGCTGCCGGATCCGCCGTCGTCGCACTCGTCCTGGCCGGTTTCCTCCCTCGGTTCAACAGCTCCAACTCCCGCAAGGAGATTGGTAGCCAGCACACCGATACGTCCCCGACCACGTCGAAGGAATCCGTTCCGACACACTGAGCCAGCGCGCAATACATACTGCGCTGTACACACAGCCCGGCCCCGGCGGAGTCCAACTCCGTCGGGGCCGACGCGTTTCACACATTTTGCTGTTGATACACCTGCGGACGACAGTTTCGTGACATGCTCCGTTGAGATGGGTGCTCGTTCGATACTCGGGGAAAGGATGCCGCGATCGCCGCTCCTCGTGCTGACGTAGCCCTTGCTGTCGCCGCCGCTGCCGTCCTGGGCATAGGCGTCGGTGTCCTTCTTGCCGATGTCGTCGCCGGCCTGGCTGCAGGTGCGGGTGCTGCGGTGGTATTTCGGTTTGCTCTTCGGATGATCAATACCCGAAAGTGAGCGTTTGCCGAGGGTCCTACTTCAGGACACGGATCGCCGAGCCCGGAAGGATTCCGCTCGATGGCGGATAGATCGACGTTGCCCCGTTGAAGAACATGTGAGCGGGAGTCGTGGATACCGGCAGCAGGTCGACGTCCTTGAACAATGCCCGCTCACTTTCCTCCCAGACCTTGCAGGACTCGTCACCGGGAAGAAGCGAAGCCTCAGTGGACAATTCGATGTACTTCTTGTTGTCGAGGGAAGCGAAGTTCACTCCTTCAGGCTTCGGTGGGCCGGTGAAGTACTTCGCAAAGATACTCGGCGTATCGCTCCCCAGCGTCAAACCGATGGAAACGTCCCACGACGACAGGTCGGTGGTGCTGAATGTGTTGGCGATGACAAAACTGTAGTCGCCGCCGGTCAGTTTCACTCTCGCGCCCAGTCCTTCCCACTGTGTTGCCACGTATTCCGCGGCGGCAGAGTTCGTATCGCGTGAGTTGTTGAAAATCACGTTGAGGGCAAGCGGTCGCCCGTCCTTCGTCAGGATGCCGTCGGGACCCGCCTTCCAACCTGCGTCGGACAGCGTTTTCTTTGCTGCGTCGACGTCGAACTCGGGAATCGTTCCTTCAACACTGTTGTAGTCGCAGGCAAGGGGTTCCGAAACCGCGAGGGCACGTGCGCGGGTTCCTTTACCGCCGGTGGTGATCTCGGTGTAGTCGTCCAGGTCTACTGCCTGCACGAGGGCCTGCCGTACAGCACGGTCTGCCGTGGGTAGGGCCGCGAAATGATTGAAGATGAACTCGCCGGACAACGTGGTGTAGGTCTTCGAATCCAGACCCGCGGCCAAGACTCGTTCCTCGTCCGAACCGGTGACCGCTGCGGCATTCACTCCGCCTGTGAGAACAAGATTCGCCGTCGTACTGGGATCGGTGACAATCTTGATCGTCACTGTCTTCGGCACTCCGAGAGTGTCGGAAGTGGTCTCGCCGTTCGGACTCCAGGTGTAGCCGTCGCGGCGTTCCATCGTGATGTGATCGTTGGGAACAACTTCGGTGACCTTGAACAGACCCGTTCCGTTACTACTGGAACGGATACTGGCCGGGTCTTCGAGCGTCGCAGCGCACGGAAGCCGCAACGCGCCGATCCGAGAGAGCAGGAAGGGCGCTGGCTCGGCGGTAGTCACCGTCAGTTCGTCACCGTCCGCTGAGGCCGAAGTCGACATCGGCACAGTAGATCCGCGTAGCGGTGAAGCGTTTTCAGGATCCATGACCCAGTTGATGTCATCGGCCGCGGTCTGTGCGGTGAAGGAAGTGCCGTCGGCACAAGTGATGCCCTTCTTGAGCACGAACTTCAGCGTGTTCCCTTCTTCACTCCAGCTCTCCGCCAGATAGGGACGCACAGTGCGTGTTTGCGCGTCGATGTCGATCAACGAATCGTACGAGTACGCGTTCACGATCTGAGTCGACGTAAGGTTGGTGATCAGAGGGTGCAGATTTCCGGGATCGGCGTTGATGACAGTCGTGAAACTGCCGTTCTTTGCATACTCACCGACTGAACCTTCGGGACTGGATGCGCCGCCACACCCGGCCAGGGTGAAAACGCCAACGCTGATAACTGCTGTCGCGGAGACAGAACGGGCTTTCATACGAGCCGCCATCTACTAGGAGTTGCCATGGCGACAATCGTGCGGGATTGACGTGGTCTGTATCTCGTTGAAGTTCCCCATACAGTCGGCCGTACTCTGTTCGATTGTCACTATCGACCGGGCAAGCGCAGACGCTAAGTACGACGCTGCCGTTGACGGTGATTCGCGACGTTGATTCGGTTGCCGCACAACGCCGGCATGCAGTATCGGCGTCGCCCTCCCCTGCTCGTATCGACAAACACCCCGTTGCACGTCGGCGATGCGCATGGACGGAATCGTTCGTACCCCAATGTGCGCAGAGTCCCCAGCAACGAGTATCCGATCAACAACGTGAGTTCACCCGCGAGATCGATTGTGTTGTCCGGTACTGCATTCCACCGATAGCCGTTCTGGGAATCTGGCGTAAGTCGAACGTGATGCGGGACGGCCTGGAGAAGTTGATGAGTGCGATCGACTAGTTCGCCGGCAGTCGGAGCATCGAGAACCGAACGAATTTCCTCTCTGAGCCCCTGAACGTCCGCAAGTTCACCGCTGGTCGGCCCGCGTCCGTTGGTGAGCGCATCCGGCGAGAGTCCATGTTCGTCCAGTAGATCGTGAAGCGTCTGGGAGTCTGGCAACGCGTCACCAGCCTCCACCCACACTCGGGGTGAGGTGTTGACCAGGTCCGTCGCAAACGACGCACCGGATACGTAATCGTCTAAAACTACTTGCATCCCTTACCTCCCTGCTTTACCGTAATTGAATAACCTAACTTTACACCTTACGGAGGCGGCGGGATGGAACACTGCGCAGACCACGGACTGCCCGAGATACTCCTCGACACCCACAACCGATTACGCCGCGCCGGCACCGTGGCGTCGGGGACACCCGTCGTTGCAGCCGATCTCTACTGGTCGATCGGAGCGCTCGCCCAATGCCTGACCGCGATGGACGAGGTCATTTCACAACTGGGAATCAACGCCCGAAAGCAGTTGCGAGCTGGAAAGTTCGATGTCGAGAGCGGACCGTTCGAAGGACAACCCGACGCTGCCCTGCTCACCGCAGTTCTTGCGCTCGCCCGAGCATCGAGCAGTTGTGAACCAGTTCAGACGGCAATCGGCAATGCCCAGATCGCGGTGAGCGATCTCGTCGTCTCAAGGCCCACCAGCGCTTGACGCCCGCGCTCGCAGCCTGTCCCAATAGAGACTGTATGGTTGGTTTTCAGGCAGCCATCGAGAGCATCGACCAGCAGGAACCGGGTTATCACTGTGAGTGCAGGAACATCGACAATCTACGAGGACCGAACCGTCCGGATCGACGATCAGGGCGTCACGATCCGCCACTACTACTTCCCGTTTGTCAGCAAGTTCGTCCCGTACTCGCAGATCGAATCCGTCGACCTCGGAGTCATGTCATGGCTGAGCGGACGCCTACGAATCTGGGGAACAACAGATTTCAGCTCGTGGTACAGCCTGGATCTTTCACGCCCGTGGAAGGAGACCGCGGTGGTACTCACTCTCGCCGGCCACGGATCGCCTTCGTTCAGCCCCAAGGACGCCGATCGCGTCGAGACCGAAATCCGCAGTCGCATCGGATCACACGCCGCGAACTGACTAGCGGAACTCGGATTCGACGGTGACGATCTCACTCCAGTCGGTTCGATCGAACAACCGCGCCAGCGCAGTGAACAGAACTTCCGGGTCGACGACGCTCTCGGGTGAGTGCACACCGATCCGATCCGAAATCGTTCCGTCGGCGAGCCGGGACACCACCTGAGCAAGGCCGAGCGCCAAGGGGATTCCGGTTGCACCGGCCATGTCCGACAGCAACTCCGACACCGGTGAATCGTCTGCAATCCGGGCCACGACGCGCATCGCTCTTCCGTCGAACATTCCTGTCGCCGAGGCGAAGAACAACGGCAGGGATCCGTGGCCGGCGCGCGTGAGCATTCGAGGCGCAGCACGGATCATCCGTCCGAGCGAAGGCTTGCCCAATTCTTCGGCGGCCGAGTCGAGATCGATTCTCCCCTTGTCGATGTCGGCGCGGAGAACGTCGAGAAACGCCACGGTTTCCGGTGTGATGACCATCAGATTTGCCGAATGCCCCGCAGGATTGATGGTCCGATGAAACATCACCGGCTCCGGATGCCCGACCACGTAAGCGTTCCCCCGACGTCCGCCGGGCAGTTCGAGTGCGATGGAACGCAACGGTTCTTCGTTGACGATTCGCCCCGCACGAACCACCGGAACCTGGCCGCTGATCTGTTGCATCCAGTGAACGGCGGCTGCACTCAATGTGTCCACCGACTCGTCCTCGCCCTCGACATCAACCGGCCAGGCTGTATACAGATCGTCGACCACGTCCAATCGCGAGACTGCCATCGCGGCCAGGAGGTTACTCATCCCGGGACTTGCGCCCATGCCGACTACCGCACAGATTCCGGCTCCCCTCGCGGCACAGTCCAATTCCAGCATGTCGACGGCCGGCTCCCAGTCGTCGCAGATGTCGAGATAGTGAGTCCCGGTCTCGATCGCTGCCTGGAGAATGCCGACGCCGAAACGGAAGAACGGTCCGACCGTATTGACGACCACGTCTGCGCCGTCAAGCAATTCACGTAGCGTGCGACCGTCCGTGACGTCGATGCGGCGCGCCTCGACTTCCGCTGACGCCTGCGCCAGTTCAACTGAAAGACGCTTCGCAGCATCGATATCGCGATCCGCGACTACTACCTTGCCGATTCCCGGCAATGTTGCGGCCAGACGAACTGCTGCCGAGCCCATGGCGCCGGCACCGCCCAGTGCGACAACCGTGATTCCGTCAGCCATGAATTCCCTCCAAAAATGCAGTCTGATCCGCTAGATAGCCGGGAGCGAAGATCGAACGGGGAGCAAGAACGGCCACCAGAGCCGACATCAATTCCGAGTCTTCGAGGTCCTTCTCAACAATCGAGTGAGTGGCGTCGGGGTACTTCTTGACCACCAGTTGCCCTGGCGAGTCGAGTAATTCGCGGTACACCCTTTCGGTATCAGCCACGTCGACGTTGACGTCTTGTCCGCCGATGATCAAGAGCACCGGAACCTTCACGGTTTCGAGATCGGCTCGCGCATCCGAGAGGTAGTTCTTTCGGATGAAGTTCCACCGGTCTTCGGTGAGACCGTCGGCCTCGCCGGAGGCCACGAGATCGTCGAACGATGCATCACGGGCCAACTGATCCAAGTTCTTCGCACGATCGACCCGCGCTTTCTCGAACTCGTCGGCCGACGCATTTCTCTCGGAAAGTTCGGCTAGGGTATTGAATTCGCCTTGTTGGAGCCAGTTGATCGCGGGACCCACGGCAATGACGAACGCTACGTCCGGGTCGAGGTTCACCACCTTGGGCATCACCCACCCTGCCTGGCTTGCACCCCACAGACCGATCCGAGACGGATCGATATCCGAACGTCCCCGCGCCCACTCGATTGCCGCTTCCGTTTCTGCCGCGCGATCGTCCATGCTCTGGTCGAGCCAATTGCCCGGTGCCCCATTCACCCCCGGCTTGTCCCAGGAGAGTGACGCGTACCCCGCCTTTGCGAACGCCTCCCACACCGGTCGATAGAACGTCTCATGTGTTGCATCGACCGGGCCGTCTCCGTGGACGAAAACCACGAGCCCGAAGGGACCGTCACCGTGTTCGGGCAGTGCAAGGACTCCCTGGAGCGGCACCGATCCCCCGGTGATCGTCACTTTTTCCTCACGGATGTCATAGGTGTTCTGGTACAGCGTCCAGCCCACCAGAGTCGCGATCAGAACAACGACCACCGCCAGGGAAGTAACCATCCACCTGCGTAAACGAGGCTTACTCTTGCCCTCGCTCATCGATTCCGCTGCCATCTTCCCGCCCTAACGTACGAATTTGAAACGATCGTATTGCATTCGATAGTACAGTTGTGGGCGAAGATGTCGAGAAGCGAGGAAAGGACATGGCGATGACCGACAGGGACGTCGATGTACCCACGAGGATCTTGATCGAGGGACTACTGCGCACGGACGGAACTGTCGACGGGCACACCCTCTATGCCACCGCCGACGCCCTCGGCAAAACTGATCAACAGGTTCGGCTGTGCATCAAGCGGTTGGTCACCGAGGGGAAGTTCACTCAGGAAGGTCGCGGGCGACAGGCCACGCTACGAGCAACGCCGAAAGCCCTGCGCGAGATGGAACCCGACGTCGAATTCGTTCGGCTGGCCTATCGACAAGACCGCGACACTGTGACGCCGTGGGACGGGTACTGGCACCTGGCCGGATTCGCAATTCCGGAGTCGTCACGGAAAGGGCGAGATGCGCTGCGCACCAGGGTCGTTTACCTCGGCGGCGCGCTCGTCCAGGGCGGTCTGTACGTCTCGCCGCACGCCTGGGAACCGTATATTCGCGATGCGGCCGCCGAACTCGACGTCGAACAGCACCTGTCTTCTCTCACCACTCGAGATCTGAAAGTGGGCACTCTCGAAGACCCCGTGAAGATTGCCGCGCAGTTGTGGCCACTGGACCAGATCGCTGACGGATACGAACGGCTACTCGACGTTGCGACCGCACGCCTGCACAAACTGCAGAACAGTCCGGGTACCGATGCTGTCACGATGACCATCGAACTCGCGGCGGAATTCACGCGAGCCATGGAACCGGATCCGCTGTTGCCGCCGGAACTACTGCCCACCAACTGGATCGGCACGAGGGCTCGGTCGATCACTGCGCAGTGCTGGACGCTTCTGGCACAGGTGGACGGTGCCGACGAATTACCGTCGCTGTTCCACCTGTACGCAGATGCAATCGGTGACGATCAGGACGCAAGCGTGCGCTGACGGGGCGGCAGTCCGAAACGCCCGAGAACCTCGTCGACTGCGGTGGACGGTGTGACAAGTCCGCGATCCTGAAGCCACGGAATGGTGCTGTCCACCAGATGCTCGAGCGTGCGAGGCAATGCGAGAGGCAGCAACGTAACGCCGTCGGCGACCTCCGCAGCTCGGATATCGGCGATCAAACTGCCGAGACCGGAAGGCGTTCCGACGTAATGAAGCGAAACGGGAACCCGCGGCGAGGTCAACGCGCTGTCCAACTGCGCAAGCTCCTTACGAGCGGAGCGAGCCTCCGGCGCGATCAGAATCTCGAGATCGACCAGCACTGCGACGCTGTCGGGATCGCGTCCTTCTTCGGCGACGGCAGCGCGTATCCGTGCGCGTTCGAGCTGTGCCTCACGCAGATCCGCAGCGCGAATCCGAACCACATTGGTAGGGAATGAAGCCAAATCGAGAGCCTTTTCACCCTCGGTGAGGTCCACCCAGTAGTCGCCGCCGATGATGGGCAGGTTGCCGGGTGCGCCCTCAGCGGCCGGATGGTGACCGGATCCGGTCAACTCGACCGCTACGTGCAGAGAATGCGAAGCGAGTGAAGACATGTGAGACCTCCGAAAATCAGAAAAGTATGGGATGAGCGAGACGAATCGTCAGCTCGAACACATTCCTGAAGAGGTGCGGCACAGATCGACATGGCGACGGCACCACTGACCGAGAGTGATGCTCACTCTCGAAGGGGTGGCGGGAAAATCCGCTGGTGCCATGGCTGCCATGCTAGTTGTCCGTTCGAGTTTTCGGGGACCGAGCTCAGCTCAGACGCACTCGGCTGCGCCGGCATTGTCGTCTGCGGCTCCGAGGAAGGGGCGGGTCTCGGGCACAGGGTTCCACGCACCTGCCGTCTTCGCGTACTTCCAATCACGCTGATTCGAAACCAGGATGTTCACGGCGTCGACCAACCGCGTCACGTCGTCCGAGCTGCTACCGAGGCCGAGGCTGGCGCGAACTGCACCGCCGGAGAGGCCGAGGCGCGCGAGAACCGGATGTGCGCAGAAGCGACCGTCGCGAACTCCGATGCCGTGCTCGGCGGAGAGGAATGCGGCGATCTCGCCCGCTTCGAATCCGTCAACGGTGAAGGTGACGATTCCGACGGCGTCGGGAGCGTCGTTCCACAGTCGCACGAGTGAGACGCCCTCGATGGCGGACAAGCCGTCAGTGAGCTGGGCGGTGAGCGCCTTCTCATGCTCGGCGATCACGTCGAAGTCCAGGGCGTGCAGGGTTTCGCAGGCGGTCGCGATGGCAGCCGCACCGAGCACGTTGGGGGAACCCGCCTCGTGGCGTGCGGGCGCGCAAGCCCACTCGGTGGATTCGATGGTCACCTCACGCACGGCGCCGCCGCCGGCGAGGTACGGCTGAGCTTCGTCGAGCCAGTCACGGCGGCCGACGAGAACGCCGGCGCCGAAGGGCGCGTACAGCTTGTGGCCCGAGAACGCTACGTAGTCGACGCCGCATTCCTGCAGGTCGATGCGACGGTGGGGAGCCAACTGAGCAGCGTCGACGAGAATACGTGCGCCGCAACGGTGAGCGATGTCAGCCAAACGTGCAATCGGCAGGATCTCACCGGTCACGTTGGAGGCCCCGGTGATTGCGAGCAGCGCGGCAGGCTTGGTGCACAGTTCACCGATCAGACGCTCGATCGTTTCTTCGATGGTGTCTGCGGCGGTGACGATACGAGCGTCGTTCCACGGCAACAAGTTTGCGTGATGCTCGACGTCGAGGACGACGGTGCTGCCAGGGACGCACTGTGCAAGCAGGTTCAGCGAATCGGTGGTGTTCCGGGTGAAGACGACAACCTGATCGTCGGCACAGTTCACGAAACGAGCAACGGATTCACGAGCGTTCTCGTAGGTGAGCGTGGAGATCCGGGACGCGTAGCCGGCACCGCGGTGGACGCTGGCGTATGTCGGCAGCAACTCGGCGATACGGTCGGTGACCTGGGCCAATGCCGGCGCACTCGCGGCGTAGTCGAAGTTGGCGTAGGAGCATTCGCCACCCTGAACCAATGGAACCTGCAGGTCGGAACCCGAAACCTTGGCAATCGCGGTGGTGCAGCAGGTGTCGGCACTCAATACAGCAGTCATCGAAGACAATCCTCACGTTCAAGGACTCGTTCGTCGGGAGATGGCCCCTGAAGAGTCCGCGCTTGCCGCATTCGTTTTCGAACGCAGCCGGGTCGTCACCCGGAGCACCCCACCGCGGAGGAGGGTTGCCGACCAGCAAGCCGGGGCTGAACACTGGTACTCGTGACCTGGCAACGAGGATGGCAGGAACCTCCCGTGCTTGTCAAGACGAAGTCGCGAAGATCTCCGTCAGGGCGCGATGGTCCGGCAAGCAAGGTGGAGCGCGAGTCGCGTTTCCGGATCGGCCAGATCGACCGAGAGAAGGCGCTGAATTCTATCGATCCGACTCGATACGGTGTTGCGGTGCAACCCCATTCGGGTTGCGGTGTGAGCCAGAGACGATTCTTCGTCGAGGTACGTCGACAGAGTCTCGAGCAACTCTCCATTGGAATCGCGTAGCGGTGCGAGCAATGCTGCGGCCGCAGGCTGGAAGGTGTCGGTTCGCGTCCACGCCAGCAGCAACTGCGCCAGCCCGAGGCGGTCCACGTGCAGGAATCGACCTGTTTGAGATCGGGAACCGGCGAGCCGAGCGGCATCCCCGGCCTCCGACAGGGACGAACCGATTCCAGCCGGACCGTCGTGTGCGCGTCCCACACCTACCCAGGTCTCCATCGTGGGTTCCAACCTGGCCTGAGCTGCACGGATGCACTCGGCGATCCTGGTGATCGCCTCCGGTCGCGGCTCGCCTGGCAGAGTCGTCCACGCCGCCCAGCCGTCAGCCTGTTCCACGACATTGGCGTCGATTCCCTCGGCGGCGAGAGCATCTGCAACCTCGCTGCGTCTTGCCACCAGGTCGACCTCACCGACCGCCAGGACTTTGATGCCGATGTGCCATCCGTCCAGCATCCAACCCGCGTCGAGTGCGCGCCGGAGCAGTCCGGGTGTGGCGTCTGCTGACGTGTCGATCAGTTCACCGAGCAACGCGCTACGCCGGCGCGCTTCACGCTCGTCGACCATGCGCGCAACGGCCAGTCGGTGCCCGGCAGCCAACGAGGCCACGTCGAGAACCACTGAGAGAGAAGCCTCTTCGACGCTTTGACGCACCGGGAGCAGCACCGCCAGCCAGGGCTCTCGGGCTGCGCCGGACATCACCGGGCACGCAATCAGGACCCCGCCAGAGTCCAATTCGACCGTGGTGGGCGCCCCGCGACCCGACAACATACCGGCAGCTGCTCGATCAGCGTCTGACAACACGTCGGCGCCGGTCATCGGACGTCCGGACGAGTCCAGGAGAAAGAATGAACGCTGAAAGGTGTTCAGTAGCACCGACAGAAGATTCTCGACGCTTCCTCCGGCTCGTTGGCCCGCGTGTGTCGCCCGCAGTACTGCGTCGGCCATCACCGCCCGCGAATTCGAGAGAAGATCACGAAGATCCACGCTGAACTGCCACGGGTCGGATACTCCGAGCACCACCAGTCCGAGCCGATCGGCAAGCAACGAGAGATTCGCATCCTCCGCCGCAGTGCTGTGCACAGCGACCACCTGGCAGCCGGTCGCCGCTGTGCGCCGAAGGAGAGCGTCGAATCTCCACTCCCCGATGTCGATTCGATCGAGAATCACCAGAACTGATCCTGAACTCGCCGCACCCGACACGGCCTCGGCCGACTGTGCCGATTCCCCGGTGAGTGCTCCCACTGTCGTCACGACAGGATCACCCTCCCCGGCAAGTCGATACAGCCCGACAAAGGCCGGGTTGTTCAGCAACGCCGAAACACTCGCGCTCATCGCGCCTCCATCAGCACTGCGTCGTGGTCGATCCCGAATGCCCGCGGGCCGACAACTTTCAATCTGCCCACTTCGTCCGCCCACCACTGTGGACCGGGAAGAACCAACACGGCCACATCGTGCCCCTGGTGCACGGATTCACACGAGACGAAGGCGCCGGTCCGCACGTCGAGCAACGTCACGATGTCCGGGCACGTTGCAATCATCTCGCCGTCCAACGCGACGGTCAGGAACTCACTCTCGAATTCGACTCGTATCACCGCAGAATCGTGTTCGAGAATCACGCTGCCCCGACGATCGCCGGTGTCCGGACGACTACGACGGACCGCACGCACCCGGCCAGTCCCCATTACCAGGGCCCCGGAGCTCTCCGCGATCTCCTGCCAACTGCCCAGGGCCCCGATGTGCTGACCCAGTTCGTATGCTCGGGAGAGAGTTCCCGGAATGCACGCCTCCTGCACCGTCCGCGCATCGATCGACGCGATCGCCAGAGCGCCCCAACCGCTGGTTCTCCCGATCAACGACCGCACTGCTACCTCGGCGCCGAGCACATCCACTCCGTCGACGACGGTAATGAGGCCGCCGGGCTGGGCGAGTGTGACCGGGCACAATTCCAACCCGGCTGCGGCGAGAGAGAAGTGATCGAGCCGCGGCATCGCTCGACCCAGCAGGTCCGCGTCGACCACGGGAATTCCCAACGCCAACGCCGCCGCAATGCCGGAGAGAGCGTTGAGTCCACCGCCTTCGAAAGTCATCACCGCGGTCGGACGCTTCCCGGTCCAGCGCGTCAAAGCTGCTGCAGTATCTGCAAACTCACGCCCGGAGGGCAATTGCTCCTCCAAAGCCAGGGCCGATCCGACAATTCCCACCGGCATCACCAATGCCTCCTCCGGCAACCGGTCCGGCGCGATGACCTCCACCGAAGTAGACGTCATCAGTGGACGCAGCATTTCCACGAACAGGCGTGGATCGCCGCCCCCGCCGCAGCCCAGGACCACCGCCCCCGCTGCGATCGCGTCGAGGTCGGCCTCCCGGACCGCGTGCAGCCTGCTCACGGCTCGCTATTCTGCCAGTGCAGGTTGCTCGAGTGTCTCCACCGGCAGGAACGGGCGATCGAGTCCGAAACTTGCCGGACCGAACACCGCCAGTGCCTCCGGGGTTCTCATGATGGGTGGGGTCGCGATCCCGATGACCGCAACGCGCTGCCCGTACCGCAAGCCCTCGGTGGTGATGGGTTCGGCGGTATCGGCCTCGACGATGCAGATCAGGTCTGGCACGATCGCCACCATCACTCCGGATTGCACGGCGATCAGATTTTCGTTCTGGAACTGAACTTCCAGCTCTTCGTCTCCGACGCCGGCGATCCGCACCGAACCCCGAGCGAACCCCTCATCGGTTCGCCGGTCGACATCGATCACCTTGCCGTGAAAGAGAACTCGCCCGTATCCGTAGAGCGTGTCGGCGAGACTGTCGACAAGCGCCTGAACCGGGTCCACCCGCTGCTCACGGGAACGCCTGATGGACCGGCCGATGGTCAGGGCCAACGACAGAGTCCGTGGGATCGCCGTCCGCTTCACATCTGCACCCGTCATCGAGTACTGCGCGATGTGCGCCATCCCACCGAACCTCGACGTCACCCCGCGGGCGAGGCCCTCCAATCTGCTGTTGTCACTTCTGGTGTCGAAGATCGCCACCTCGTCGTGCTCGTTCGCCATGGCGAGCGGACTCGCCGAAATCCCGTACACCGAGAAGGTTTCCATCTCGAGCTGAGGAAAGGCTCGTCCCATCCCGTCGGCGTCGACAACCGGCAGGCCGCGCCGTGCGGCCACCAGCAACGGAATCATCGAATTAATTCCGCCGCACTCCATCGGCATCGTGGCATCTGCAGTTCGACCCGTGTGCTTCTCCAACGTGATCAGCGCCAGCTCGGGTTCGGTTCCGCGCGGCATCTTTTCGACCACGACGGTCGGGGCACCCATCTGCGCGACGGGAATCACCCATGCGTCGTCGTCAAGCTCCTCCGGATCGAGAATTGTGATTTCACCGGCCTCACCGAGCGCCTGCGTGACCAACATCTTGCCGACGAACGGATCTCCCCCGCCGCCGGTGCCCAACAAGGCTGCGCCCCTGGCGAGGTCGTCGAGGTCCGCCGTTCGTAGTGTCCAACTCATCGTGAGCCCTCCTGACCGGTGGAGACCAAACCACTGTGCAGTGCCAAGTCACCGACTGCCTTCACTCGAATACGTGTTGCGTTGCCCGGCAGATACGGAATCGGGACCTCGTCGAACTCCACGATCTGCACCGACTCGGGCCGTGCGCCTGCGGCGACTGCCCGATCGATCGCCTCCTGGCGAGCATCGTCGGCAAAAACCTGCCGGTGCCCGTCCCGCACCGCTTCGACTCGATCTACCTCACCACTGACCTGCGCGATCGCAGCGCCGATCGCATTGGCAACATCGAAGCGCTCAGGACGAATCACCGTTCCCAGGCCCGGGAGTTCACGCTCCAGCAGTACCGATCCCCCGCCAACCGCCACAACGGGAAGTGGATCCGACGTGGTCCGCATCTGTTCCACGGCGTCGGCGACTCGGCGCGAGATCCGGTCGAGTGCCGTCGACACCAGGCCGCGGTCGAGGTGCGCCACCGCACTGCGATCTCCGACGTCGACCAAGCCTGCCGCGACGGCTATGTCGGTGGCCGTCAACGTGTCACCGCCGAATACGAGTGCCCGTGAACCCAATTCGTATCCCACAGATTCGGGTCCGACTGTGAGTCCGTCTGCATCCACCACCGAACCACCACCGATACCGATCGAGAAGACGTCCGGCATACGGAAATTGGTCCGTACCCCCGCGACCGTCACCTCCGTGGTGGCTTCTCTGGGGAAACCGTTGGTCAATACGCCCACGTCGGTAGTGGTGCCCCCGATGTCGATCACCGCACAGCTGGCCAGACCGGACAGAACAGCGGCGCCTCGCATGGAGTTGGTCGGCCCCGAAGCGAAAGTCGCCACCGGATAACGCCTCGCGTACTCGATGTCCATCAAGGTTCCGTCGTTCTGGCTCAGGTACAGCGGCGCGACAATGCCGTGCTCGACCAAAGATCGGGCAAGACCGTCGACGATGTGATCGGCGAGCTCGCGCAGCGCAGCATTGATGATGGTCGCGTTCTCCCGCTGGAGTAGACCCACTCGACCGATCTCGTGCGAGAGCGAAATTGCGACGTCCGGGCCGAGTTCCTCACGCACGATCTCCGCGGCGGCCGCTTCGCATTCGAGATTGACCGGAGAGAACACCGAAGATATTGCGACCGAACGAGTACCGCTGCGAGCCATATCGGCGGCATGGCGGCGAATCTCGTCGGGGTCCAGCGGCGAGATACGACGACCGTCGAACTCGTGCCCACCGTGAGCGAGGTAGTGCCTTCCTTGCACAGCGGAGACCAGGTCTCGCGGCCACCCCACCATCGGCGGAAGCGCGGCGGTCGCCGGAAGCCCCAATCGCAGAGCCGCTGTCGGTGCAAGTCCGCGTTGCTCGATGAGAGCGTTGAGAAAGTGCGTCGTGCCGATCATCACTGCTTGAACAGCGCTGGGAGAGAACGAGTACTGCTGCTGCAGCGCCGCCAGAGCTCCGCCGATTCCGCCGGTGATGTCCTTGCTGGTCGAGTGTTTGACATGCCCGATGACGGTGGTCCCGTCCATCAGGACCGCATCGGTGTTCGTACCACCGACGTCGATTCCGATTCGCATCGCGAACTCCCTTCTACAGTGTGTGCCGTGCTAGTGCGTGAGCGCAGATTTTCCCGAAGTCTCTTGCGGCGCTTCGGTTGCGGTGCGTCCGACTCCGCGAATCAGGCCGAGTCGACCCGCGACGACGTAGAGAACGAAGGCCGAGGCCACCGCGTTGATCGACGGCAGGCCGAAGGTGCTGTAATGACCGATCAGCGCCGAGACGATCCAGATCACCAGCGTGGCCGGTACCCAAGTGGGTGCCGAGTTCGGGAGGGTACCCGCAGCTCGACTCTCCTCCAGATCCTTGCGCCATGTCTTGACGATGAAGTATTCCGCCACCATGATCCCGGCGATCGGCGGGAATCCGACGCCCAACAGGATCAGGAAGTCGGTGAACGAGTTCAGGATTCCGGCAGCCGCGAGGACCGAACCGGTGATGCCGACAACTGCTGTGACAACTGCGCGATTGATCCGTCGACCGAACACGACGTCGATGAAGTTCACGACGCCGAGCCCCGAGCTGTACAGGTTCCAGTCGTTGATCTTGAAGGTGCCGAGAACGATGATCAGAACGCCGACCCAACCGACCGACGAGAGAATGATCGTGGCGATGTCGGAACTGCGAACGGCATGGGCAAGGAGAACACCGGTCAGCCCGATCACGTATTCGCCCAACGTTATTCCGACGAGCGTCTGCTTCACGACATCGCCTGCCGTGCGGTTGAAGCGCGTCATGTCAGGTGTGATCACTGCTCCGGCAATGAAACCGCCTGCGACGATGGTAGTTCCGGCGAGGAAGCTGAGCTCCGGCCCGGCTGGAGCAGATGTCATCAGATCTGACAGCGAGTGATTACGCAGTTCGGCGATGACGGCCCAACCGACCAGGATCAGGAACAGCGGAACGGTGATATTGGCGATCAGTTGCATGGATCCGAACCCGCGAAGGACTATCGCGGTGATCAGGAGACCGAAGGCCAAAGCCCACGCCCACTGCGGCAGAAACGGCATGATTCCGTGCAAACCTGATGCAGAGACAGCAGATTGAATGCCGAACCAACCGATCAGGCTGACCCCGATCACCAAACCGATCACCGCGGAACCTGCGTGCCCGAATCCACACCAGCGTGCGACCACCGATGTGTTGAGCCCTTCACGAACCCCGATGATGCCGATGAAAATACAGACGACCTCGAGAATCACCGCCCCGACTGTCAATGCCCAGAAGGCATTCCAGAACGTCATACCGTAGCCGAGCGTCGCACCGAGCAAGAACTGTGCGAGTGCCGATACCTGACCGAATCGCTGTACTGCCACCGAGAACCACGAATATCGTGCTTCGTCGGGAACGCGGGTGAGCGCGTAGTCGTCACCGTCGGACACTTCACCGCCGGCGGCGGTCGTTGACGTGTTTTTCATGACGGACTCCTCGAATAGTTGGGAAGTGTTCTCGGAGAAGACGGTACGAATGTGGCCGGGGTCACGCCTATGGGCGAATTGGCGTTTCTTCGTGTTACGACAATGCATTTCGCACAGTCGTCATTTCACACAGTCGCCAAATGGCACGGGTCTAACGCAACGCGTATCCGCCGTCGGGGTACAGCGTGGAACCCGTTGTGTACGTGTTGGTGAAGAGATAGAACACCGCTTGTGCAATCTCGTCTTCGTTCCCGACGCGGCCGAGCACGTTGTTCTCGGCGCTCCAGGTGAACGCGGCCTCCCGAACCTCCGCCGGGCGCTGAGCCCACAGATGCCCGTCGATGGTTCCGGGAGCGACAGTGTTGACGCGGATCGGCGACAGTTCGACCGCCAGCCCCCGCCCGAGCCCCTCGATTGCCGCGTTGGCTGCAACGTATGCCGCGGCAGCTGCGGGTGGCCGCACACTGGCAGCGCCGGACATGAGGACCACCGATGCGGTGGGTGTCAGCTTGTCGAGCGCAGCGTGCACGACGCGGTACTGCCCCCAGAACTTGGAGGTGAACGGCGACGCCGCTTCCTCGACGCTCTGTTCACGGAACGAGCCGACCTGGTAATCGGCAGCCGTGGTGAAGAGAGCATCGACGCTGGGGATGTTGGTGAAGAACTCTTTCACCGAGTCGTCGTCGGAGGTGTCGACGGTGAACCAGTGCGCAGCCTCACCCAGCTGCGCGGCCGCTGCTTCGAGCTTGGATGCGGTTCGGCCACCGAGAACTACCTGCGCGCCGGCGTCGACGGCAAGCTGCGCCACTCGCAGCCCGATGCCTGTTCCGCCGCCGATCAGTACGACGGTCTTGCCTGAGAGAGGAGAAGGTGTCGTTGTCATGCAGCGACTGTAGGGCTCACCGAATTGTCCCGACATGTGCAGAACGCACAGATTTCACTACGGAACAGTGCTAAGTATCGAGACTTAGCTGGTAGAGGACACCGCCCCCGGGGATCTCGCTTGACGACGTTTGCTGCGTCGAAACTGCCTTCACATGTACTCCTCCTTCGAGTTCGCTTGTAACAAAACAACTCCCACGACCGAAAATGTCGGTGAACCACAACAGCGAAGGGAAGTAACGACTATGGGATCAGCAGACGTCATGGCCTGGCTCGCCGAGGGTTACCTCGCCGGCGATCCGATTCGCTATCCGCTCTACGTCGGATCGATGTTCCTCGCGATGCCGTTCCAACTGATCGGCGTAATTCTGGGTCACCCCTTCTGAATCGTCACATCAGGCCAGGGCGGTCGACGTAGAACTGCCAGGGTTGCGATCACCGCGGCCGCCAGCCCGATGAACTCCCCCATCAAAGCCGCCCTGGTGTGATCGACGGCCGGTGACCACGACGGCTCACCCTCGTGGATCGAGAACACTCCCACTGGCACCGGTATCGGGTCGCCCCGCCACCGCCGGTGTAGACGCGAAACCGTGATGATCGTCGATCCGTCGCTGGTCTGGTGCGGTTCTCCGAAGATCATCGAGGTCCCGGAATCCGCCCGAAGTCGCTCCACCGCATCACGAATCTCCATGATCTCCATCGTCGCACCGAAACAGCAGCCCTGTGCGAGTATCGATCGATGGCCGAGTGGTGGAATCCGAGCAGGCGCGTCGAGCGATGGTGGCAGACGATTGGCCTCGTCCTGCTCGTAGTCGTAATCGGTCCGAGCACCATCCATACAGTGACCACGGAACCGACAACCGGTAATTGGGTTCGCCTGGCAATCTGGCTTTTCGCGACGGCCGGATTTGCCTACGGCACCGTCCAAGCCTGGCGAAACAGGAACAAACCTCAGTCGGTGTGGTGGGAAGGGACAACTGCCCCCACCGAAGTACCCGCCGACGACGTCCGTAGCGCACTCGCGTCGACAGACGACCGCATTCCGGCAATCAAGGCACTACGCGAACTACATCCGGGCTTGGGCCTGAAGGATGCGATGGATCTGATCGACGCTCAGCGGGGCGAACAGGGCCCGCAACACCGATAGTTGCGACCATCACAATCACAGTTAGGTATCGACACCTGACCGCCACGATCGAGCGAGCACGCCAGGAGTTAACCACCTGACAGACAGGCTGTTTCGCCGAGTTTGACAAATGCGGTCAATCGGTGAGCGTCGACTCGACCGATTCAACTCACCGTACCAATCGAATTCGCCGTTCAGCATTCCACTCATGACCCAATGACACTATTGCCCAACGATTTACAACCGGAACTACGGTATCCAGTGAGAACTTTCGCGACAGTGCAGCATCTTTCGTCCAGTTGAGTTGACCGAAACTTGACGTTACGTTGAATTTCAAAGCAATAGCCCGGTCTTGACCTGCGATGGTGTGAGCGAAACGCCCACCTACGCGTGACACGTGGCCGCCCTGAGGGGCGCTGTGAATGCCTGAACGTTCGAGGAGTGGAATGACTGCGGTCAAAACTGCGTGGCGTGAACTACGGAAACCCGTGTTCATCCCCGCGTCGATAGTGATCTTTGCCCTGATCGCCTTTGCCGTGATCTACGCGGGAACCGCCGCGGATGCTTTCGAAACACTCAACAATGTGATCAGCGACGGCGTCGGCTGGTGGTACATCCTCTCGGCCACCGGTTTCGTGATCTTCGCGCTGTACTGCGGAATCAGCCGCATCGGCAACATCCGATTGGGACGTGACGACGAGCAGCCCGAGTTCGGGATGCTCTCGTGGTTCGCGATGCTCTTCAGCGCCGGCATGGGCATCGGGCTCGTGTTCTACGGAGTAGCCGAACCACTTTCGCACTACGTGACCCCACCTGTCGCCGGGCAGATCGCCGGATCCACGGACGCCGCAGCCAATCAAGCCATGGAACTGACGCTGTTCCACTGGGGCTTGCATGCATGGGCGATCTACGTCGTCGTCGGCCTTGGTCTGGCGTACATGACCTACCGAAAGGGTCGCCCGCTGTCGATCCGTTGGCTGCTCGAGCCGCTCCTCGGACGGGCTCGCATCGAAGGAAAGATCGGCCACGCCATCGACGTCGTCGCCATCGTCGGCACGCTGTTCGGTGTCGCGACGTCGCTGGGCTTCGGTGTCCAGCAGATCTCGGCCGGCCTCGACTACCTCGGCTGGGTGGAGACCGACAACTGGTTGGTCATCACCATCATCGTCATCGTGACGGGCATGGCGACCTTCTCGGTCGTCTCCGGTGTCACGAAGGGCCTCAAGTGGCTCTCCAACATCAACATGATGCTCGCTGCCGCGCTGGCCCTGTTCGTCCTGATTCTGGGACCGACGCTGTTCCTCATGCAGTCGTGGGTGCAGAACCTCGGCGGATACGTCCAGGCCTTGCCCGAACTGATGCTGCGCACGTCCCCGTTCGCCGAAGACGGCTGGCAGGGCGCATGGACCATCTTCTACTGGGGTTGGTGGATGAGCTGGGCACCGTTCGTCGGCATGTTCATCGCGCGCATCTCACGCGGCCGCACCATCCGCGAATTCGTCTTCGGTGTACTGCTGGCCCCGACGCTGGTTGGTTCGTTGTGGTTCACGATCTTCGGTAACTCCGGCATTCTGCGTCAGCGCAACGAAGGCACGATGCTCGACGCATCCGGCGCAGTGGACACCAACACGTCGTTGTTCACGCTTCTCGACGGACTTCCGCTCGGAACGATTTCGAGTGTTCTCGCGATCGTCGTGATCGTGTTCTTCTTCGTCACGTCCGCGGACTCCGGCTCGATCGTCATCGACATCCTCGCGACCGGTGGCAGCTTGGAGACCTCCAAGATCACGCGTGTCTACTGGACGTTCCTCTCCGGTGCCGCGGCCGCAGTTCTCCTCATCGTGGGTGGCAGTGGATCGCTCACGGCGCTGCAAACCGTTGCCATCGCCACGGCGGTACCGTTCTCGGTCATCATGGTGCTGGCATGTCTGTCGATGCTGAAGGCATTCCGATACGAGGTCGCGTCGGCACCACGCTACCTGCGGGTTTCTACAAATGCCTCGGCATCGACCGACGTTCCGCAACCCACCGAAAAGCGGCTCCGCGATCTGAAGATCTCGTCGACCTTCGCCGGGCTCACTCCGTCACAAAGCGGGATCATGACGGATCCCTCCGACGCCCACATGCTCGTCGCGGTCCACGAAGTCCCCGCCCATGCGGTCAACATCGACCCGGATACCGGCGCCGTCGACTTCTCCGAGGAATCGAAGGTCGTCGATCCACTGGGCGGAGAGGTGTTCGACACACCCGAGTTCGCCGACTCGGCAGAAGGCCACGCGCAAGCTGCCAGTACGGACTGACCGGCACGTTCGGCATGTTGCATTAGGCATATCTGTTCACCAACTCGCAAACTTGTCATGAGACTTTCAACTCGACAGTTCGCAGGACTCTAAGTTTCGTGAGTAGAACAGGACCAACGGGTTTGCCACTCCAGTCGCAGTCGGAGACGGAACAATCTTTCGGGATTCCGTCCGTATTCCTACGGTCGGCGCATGCACCTGCGCCGCGCACGCTCATCGACATCGTGCGGGCCTCAGCCGAGGCCAACCCGGAAGCACCTGCCATCGACGACGGCGACACCACACTGTCGTACTCGGAGTTGCTCGACGAGATCGCGCTCGGTGCGCGCTGGCTCGGTGATGCCGGCGTCGGCGCAGGTGACCGCGTCGGAATCAGGATGCCGTCAGGTTCGCGTTCGCTGTACGTGGCGATCCTGTCGATCCTCGCGGCGGGCGCCGCCTACGTTCCCGTCGACGCCGACGATCCGGAAGAGCGCGCCGAGTTGGTGTTCGGCGAGGCGCAGGTAGCGGCAATCATCACCGGCGACGGAATCCAGCCGGGGACGGCGCCGAAGCGGCTCGAACATCCACCGGTTCGCGAACCCGAACCCGAGGACGACGCCTGGATCATCTTCACCTCAGGATCCACGGGCACCCCCAAGGGCGTCGCGGTCACTCACCTCAATGCCGCAGCCTTCGTCGACGCCGAGGCGCGCATGTTCCTCCAGGACGAGCCCATCGGGCCTGGTGACCGCGTCCTCGCGGGACTCTCCGTGGCATTCGACGCGTCCTGCGAGGAGATGTGGCTCGCGTGGCGCCACGGCGCCTGCCTCGTCCCGGCTCCTCGTTCGCTGGTTCGCAGCGGCATGGACCTCGGCCCGTGGCTGGTCTCGCGTGACGTCAGCATCGTCTCCACTGTGCCGACGCTTGCGTCTCTGTGGCCGGCCGAGGCCCTCGAAGCCGTTCGACTCCTGATCTTCGGCGGCGAAGCCTGCCCACCCGAACTGGCAGAGCGCCTGGCCGTCGAGGGCCGCGAGGTCTGGAACACTTACGGCCCCACCGAGGCAACCGTCGTCGCCTGCGGCGCACTGATGGACGGCAAGAGCCCCGTCAGCATCGGCCTCCCCCTCGACGGCTGGGACCTTGCCGTCGTCGACGCCCAGAGCAATCCCGTCGCGGTCGGTGAGGTGGGCGAGCTGGTGATCGGCGGCGTCGGCCTCGCCCGTTACCTCGACCCCGCGAAGGACGCCGAGAAGTACGCGTCGATGCCCTCTCTCGGGTGGGAACGCGCCTACCGAAGCGGCGACCTGGTCCGGCTCGAGACCACCGGCCTGATGTTCCAGGGCCGCGCGGACGATCAGGTCAAGCTCGGCGGCAGGCGCATCGAACTCGGTGAGGTCGACAACGCCTTGCAGAACCTGCCGGGTGTGAGCGGCGCTGCCGCAGCCGTGAAGAAGACGGCAGCCGGCAACCAGCTCCTCGTCGGATACATCGCCAGCACGGATCCCGACTTCGATCTCAAGGCCGCTCATGCGCTGCTCAGCGAGCAGCTACCAGCAGCCCTCGTGCCGCGTCTGGCGTTGATGGACGAACTTCCGACGCGTACGTCAGGCAAGGTCGACCGCAATGCGCTGCCGTGGCCGTTGCCCGGCGCCGGTGAAGATGCCGGGGCCGCGTTGGGCCTCGACGGCACCGCCGCCTGGGTTGCCGGTCTGTGGGGATCGATCCTGGGCGCGCAGATCACCGGACTCGACGACGACTTCTTCGAAGTGGGCGGCGGATCCCTCTCTGCGGCTCAGCTGGTAACCGCCCTGCGCGAGCGGTTCCCCGAAGTGACCGTCGCACAGCTCTACGACCACCCACGGTTGGGATCGCTCGCCGAATATCTCGACGAATTGGCACCCACCGAAACTGTGGAGCCGCGCATCGTCGCTCCGACACCCTTGAAGACTCAGCTCGCGCAGATCGCCGTCACCGTTCCGCTCACGACGCTCACCGGACTGCAGTGGGTGACGTGGCTGGCGATCGCGAACAACGTCCTCGGCTGGTTCGTCGACGTCAGCTGGGCGCCCACGGTCTCGTGGTGGTGGATCCTGTTGGCATTCATCGTGTTCATCACGCCGATCGGGCGCATGACCATCGCTGTCGTCGGAGCGCGCCTGCTCCTGCGCAAGCTGGAACCGGGCACGTATCCCCGAGGCGGTAGTGAACACCTGCGTCTGTGGATAGCGCTGCGACTCACCGAAGCCAGTGGCGCAGCCAACCTTTCGGGCGCACCGTGGATGCTCTACTACGCCCGCGCCCTCGGCGCCGACATCGGCAGCGGCGTCGATCTCCACACCCTTCCTCCCATCACCGGCATGCTCGAACTCGGTGACGGCTGCTCCGTCGAACCCGAAGTCGACCTCTCCGGCCACTGGATCGACGGCGACGTCATTCACATCGGCGAGATCAAGATCGGTGACGGCGCCTCCGTCGGTTCACGCTCGACGCTTCTGCCCGGCGCGCGTATCGGTCGCGACGCCGTCGTCGAACCCGGATCTGCGGTGTTCGGCCGAGTGAAGGCAAACCAGCAGTGGGCCGGCTCCCCCGCCACCAAGGTCGGGAAAGCGAATCATCCTTGGCCTGCCGAACATCCGAAGCGTGCACCCGGCTGGGTGCCGGTATACGGCGTCACCTCGGTCTTCCTGGCCGGTATGCCGATCTTCGCGCTGATGGCCGGGATCGCATTGATCGGTTGGTGGATTCGCGACACCGACACGCTCGCGAGCGCAGTGCTCCAATCGCTGATCATGCTTCCCGTCGCGACCATCCTGAGTTTGCTCGTCTTCGCAGTCGTCACCCTTGTGGCCGTTCGTCTTCTCTCGATCGGGCTGACCCCCGGTTACCACCCTGTCCGCAGCCGCATCGGCTGGCAGGTGTGGGCGACCGAACGCCTGCTCGACTCGGCCAGAACCTTCCTCTTCCCGCTCTACGCGAGCCTGCTGACGCCGGGATGGCTCCGCCTTCTCGGCGCCAAGATCGGCAAGAACGTCGAAGCATCCACCGTGCTCCTCCTTCCCAAGTTCACGACGGTCGCCGACGGTGCATTCCTCGCTGACGACACCATGGTTGCGAGCTACGGCCTCGGCGGCGGCTGGATGCACATCGAACAGGCGAAGATCGGCAAGCGCGCGTTCCTCGGCAACTCCGGTATGACCGCCCCCGGTCGACGCGTCCCCAAGAACGGTCTGGTGGCGGTTCTGTCGGCTACCCCGTCCAAGGCCAAGTCCGGATCATCGTGGCTGGGTAGTCCACCGGTACGTCTGAGAAGGGCTGCCGGAGACACCGACGCCGCCCGCACGTTCAATCCGCCCATGCGCCTCAAGATCGCCCGCGGAGTGGTCGAAACCTGCCGACTGATCCCCGTCATGGTCACGTTCGGCATCGGTCTCGGTGTTCTGTTTGCACTCGAAGCACTGGTCGGCGCAGTCGGATTCTGGTTCGCGGCTCTGCTGAGCGGCGTAATTCTGCTCGTCGCCGGAGCAGTGGCGGGCGCGATCACCATCGCCGCCAAGTGGATCGTCGTCGGACGCATCGCCAAGGTCGAGCATCCGCTGTGGAGTTCGTTCGTCTGGCGAAACGAGGTAGCCGACGCCTTCGTCGAGACCGTCGCGGCGCCGTGGTTCGCTCGCGCGGCGACTGGTACGGCCGTACTGAACATCTTCTTGCGTGGACTCGGGGCCAAGATCGGTAAGGGCGTTTGGTGTGAGTCGTACTGGCTACCCGAGGCAGATCTTGTGACTTTGGGCGACGGAGCGACAGTGGAACGGGGGTGCGTCGTGCAAACTCATCTCTTCCATGATCGGATCATGTCCATGGACACCGTCACTTTGGGAGCAGGAGCAACGCTGGGACCGCACTGTGTCGCGCTACCCGCAGCCGGCATCGGCGCGGGAGCGACGGTAGGGCCTGCATCTCTGGTGATGCGAGGTGACACCGTTCCGCCCTCCACCCGCTGGCAGGGCAACCCGATTGCACCGTGGGTGGCGTCGTGAAGCCGAACCGAATGCTCGAGGAGCCGATCGATCCGTACCTGCCGCTCAACGGCAACCGCGGGTACCGCGTGTCCCGGTACGAACTGGAACTGACGTACAAGGTCTTCAGCAACCGTCTCGCCGGCAAAGCTGTCATCACCGCTGTCACCACCGAGAGCCGATCCAAGTTCAGCTTCGACCTCGCGCAGAACCTGCAGGTGTCCAAGGTGTCCGTCAACGGTGCCCGCGGCACCAAGTACGCGCACTTGAACAACAAGCTGATCCTCACGCCGTCTACCAAGATCCCCGCGGGCGGTGCCCTGTCGGTCACCATCGCGTACAGCGGCAACCCCGAGCCGATCAAGAGCCTGTGGGGCGAAGTCGGCTGGGAGGAACTCGACGAAGGAACTTTGGTCGCAAGTCAGCCCAACGGCGCGGCGTCCTGGTTCCCGTGCGACGACCATCCGATTTCCAAAGCGTCGTACCGCATCTCGATCACCACCGATTCCCCGTTCTATGCCCTCGCCAACGGCAAGCTGATCCGCAAGCAGACCCGTGCGAGTCAGACGACGTGGGTCTACGAGCAGACCGAACCGATGGCAACCTACCTGGCAACCATTCAGATCGGTCAGTACGAGCACCGACAAGTGAGCGCCGGGCCGGTACCGGTCTTCGCCGTTCACCCACCTCGGCTGCGAGCAGCGTTCGACGTCGACTTCGGGCGCCAACCCCAGATGTTGGAGGTCTTCGGAAAGCTGTTCGGACCGTATCCCTTTACCGACTACACCGCTGTGGTCACCGACGACGAACTCGAAATCCCCATCGAAGCGCAGGGACTCTCGATCTTCGGAGCCAACCACTGCACAGGCAGGCGCGGTTCCGAACGTCTTGTCGCACACGAGCTTGCCCATCAATGGTTCGGCAACAGCCTCACTCTCGGGCAGTGGTGCGACATCTGGCTGCACGAAGGCTTTGCCTGTTACGCGGAGTGGATCTGGTCCGAGAATTCCGGTGGCCCGTCCTCGAACCAACTCGCGACAAACGCCTATCAAGGGCTCGGGCGTAAATCTCAGGACTTGATCGTCGCCAATCCCGGTCCTGCCCTGATGTTCGACGATCGAATCTACAAGCGGGGCGCATTGACTCTGCACGCCCTGCGCGGCGTTCTCGGAGACGAGAAGTTCTTCGAACTGATCCGTCAGTGGACCACGAAGCATCGACACAGCACGGTCAGTACCGAGCAATTCACCGATCTCGCTTCACGTTTCACCGACACTCCATTGCGCCCACTGTGGGATGCATGGCTGAATCAGCGCTCCCTGCCCCGTCTCTGACGCTCTCTCACCGCGATATCACCACGCCGAAACATTCCGAATGCACCGATTATCTTTGTCTTACCTTTACTATAGAGGTGGGCCGAGGGACGACCCCGACAACACAATTCTCAGGGCACGCTTCCTCGACAGGTAGATCGGGGGATCGATGTTCGTTGTATTCACAATATGTTTCGTGATCGGGGTCGTGGCCCTGGTCGGAGCCTTTGCCGTCGGCGAGGTTGCAGATCTGGGCGGCGGCCACGCAGACGGGCTGCCATTTCTGAGCCTGACAACCTTGGCCACAGCACTTTTCGGCTTCGGCGCCGGCGGCGTAGCTGCCACTCTCGCGGACGCTCCGACATTGGTAGCGGCGATTACAGCACTCGCACTCGCCGCCGTCCTCGTTGTCGTCACGCGCGGCCTACTTCTCCCCTATCTCCTTGAACAACAAGATAATTCGCACATCGGACGAGCTTCGTACTCCGGGCTGTTGGGCACCGTCACCCTCACCATTGCAGCCGAAGGTTGGGGAGAAGTCTCGTTCGTCGACGCCGAAGGCAATCGCGTGCAGGCCAAGGCCGTCAGTGCACAGCCGATGGCGCTCACCACCGGCACCACCGTCTACATCGCCGATGTAGACGATCAATACCTTCACGTCGTCACGGTTGACGACGCGATCTAAGGACTCGATACATGCTGCCAATCATCATCATTGCGGTTGTAGTCGCAGTAATCATCTTCATCGTTCTCCCCGCGATCTACGTGAAGAACTACGTCAAGGTCCCGCCGAACGAAGTGGCGGTTTTCACCGGACGAGGCAAGCCGAAAGTCGTCCGCGGCGGAGCCCGGTTCAAGATTCCGGGAATCGAACGCGTCGACATCATGTCGCTCGAGCCGTTCAACGTCAGCATCAATCTCAAGAATGCGCTCTCCAACGACGGTGTTCCGGTCAACGTCGAGGCAGTCGGCCTGGTACGAATCGGTTCCGCCGACGAAGCGGTTCAGACAGCGGTGCAACGATTCCTGACCTCCGACCTGGACGAACTCCAGCAGCAGATCAACGAAATCCTCGCCGGCAGCCTGCGCGGAATCACCGCGACCATGACGGTCGAGGATCTGAACTCCAACCGCGATTCGCTCGCACGCAGCGTGGTCGAGGAGGCAGGCGGCGACCTCGCACGCATCGGCATGGAAGTCGATGTCATCAAGATCGCGGGAATCTCCGACTTCAACGGCTACCTCGAATCGCTCGGTCAGCGCCGCATCGCCGAGGTCAAACGTGATGCCGCGATCGGAACTGCTGAAGCAGAGCGTGATTCGCAGATCCAGTCGGCAAAGGCGCGACAGGCAGGCTCCGTCGCACAGGCCGAGGCCGACACTGCGATCGCGAGTGCAAATCAGAAGCGCGACGTCGAACTCGCTCGCCTTCGAGCACAGACCGAAGCCGAGAACGCCGAAGCCGACCAGGCCGGACCACTCGCGCAGGCAACGGCCGAGAAGGCCGTCGGCATCGCACGTGAGCAGGCCGAGGCGGCCCGCGTCGAAGCTCGCACCGAGGTCGAGCGTCGTCGCGCCCAGCAATCGGAAGCGGCATTGCAGGCAGATGTCATTGCACCGGCCGAGGCCGAACGCCAAGCCTCCATCGCACGCGCAGAGGGTGAGCGACAGGCCGCGATCCTCCGCGCCCAGGCACAGGCCGAGTCAGCAAGGCAGGCCGGCGGGGCTCAGGCCGATGCACGAAAGCTCGTCGCCGACGCTGTTCGCTCCGAGCAGCAGGCTGATGCCGACGGCCTTCGAGCACGTCTGGAAGCCGAAGCTGACGGCCGCAAGGTAGCGGCCGACGCCGTTCGCGCCGAACAGCAGGCCGAAGCGGATGGTTTGCGCGCCAAGCTCGAAGCCGAGGCTGCCGGTAAGCGTCAGATCGCCGAGGCGCTCAATTCCTACACCCCGCAGGCCGCGCAGTTGCTCACTCTGCCTGACGTTCTGGCAGCACTGGTCGACGCCACCGCAGCAGCAGCGAAGCCGGTCGGCGACATCGATCGGATCTCCATCGTCGGCGGAAGCGACGGGGCGCAGGGTTCGATCGGCTCGATCCTGGGCATCAGTCCCCAGGTGATTGCCGGTGTCATCGAAACTCTCGAAAGCTCAGGCGTCGATATCACCGGTTTGCTCAACGGCCTGAACAAGACCGCATCGGTTCCGGCTGGTTCGGTACACAATTCGGTCCACAATTCGGAAAACGGTTCCGCAACCGTAGACGCGTGATTTCGCCCCGGTCCGCCGACTCTCGCAGGAGTCGGCGGGCCGGCTTCACGCGCTCGGAAGATGTGAACGCGACTTGAAGAGAATCAGAATCAAGCAGGCAGCGGCGGCGGCTGATCCGAACAGCAGAGTCACCGTGTAGCTCAGTGCCGGAATGCTTTCCGACAGCATCGCCAGCAACGCAGGCACCGCGAACCCGATGTAGGTGATCGAGTAGAACACCGCGGTCAATCCTGCCAGATCGTCCGGCCCCGCGATTCGCTGGATCTCCAGCAACCCGGACACCAGTGCCATGCCGTACCCGCAACCGAGGATCGCTGCAGCCACGATCGCGATCGCCACGGTCAGCGTCGACGCAACCAGAGCAGCACCGGCCATACCGACCACCAGAAACACCAGAGCCACAACGGCGCCACGAGCACTGCGGTCGGTGTCGATCTTGCGCCCCAACGACTGAATCGCGAATCCGCATGTCAGCGCGACCATGCACAGCAGAGCCGAAAAGGCCACGGGCGCATCGCCACTGTGCCCGGTCATGAGCGCCGGAATAACTGCATACGCGACACTGGCGGCACCGAACACCCACGGCGCCAACGGAACGACGACGTAGAGGAATCTGCGGTGACCTGCCAAGGGGATCTTGAGGTCGTCGATCAACCTGCGACGGTCGGATTTCGCCTGTGCCGGTCGTGTTTCGGGCGCACGCCACAGCGCCATGGCGGCGAGGACGGTGATCGCGATGTGCAGCACGTACGCCAACACACTCGGCATGGGCGCCCACTGCGCCAAGATTCCCGCAGCACCCGCTCCCAAGGCGAAGCCCGCGGTCAGACTCATCGCTGCTCGCCGAGCACCTGCGCCTTCCGACGCCGTCGGGTCCCAAGGTTGCGTGGACAACTCCTTGACCCAGGAGCCGCCGACGGCCATACCGATCCCCAAGGCGATGCCACAGAGGATTCTTCCCAGGATGAGAGCAGCGGCGGAGTCCGCCCCGAAAGCGAGCAGCGTCGAACCGGCGATCGCGATGATCGGCGCGGGGAGCATGATCGGGCGTCGACCCAATCGATCGGACAGCGGGCCGCCGAGCAGCAGGGCCGGCACAATTCCGACGACGTAGGCGAAGAGGAAGAAATCGACCATCACCGGCGAATAGCCGTGGTCGAGTCGGTACATCACCAGCAGTGGGGTGAATTCGTTTCCGCCCCAGGCAGCGGCGAACATACTGGCGGCAACGGTCAGCCACAGCCACTTTCCGCCGGAGAGGCGTTCACCCTCGAGACGAGTTTCGGCCGCGGTCCCAGCGCCGATCGTTTGGGTGCTCATCACAGAGTTCCTTCGAAGCCGAGGCCGTGGACCTGGCGCATGTGTGTGAGGACGGCAGTGTTGTATCCGTCGGCATCGCCCGTGTCGACGAGGTCGGTAAGCGCGGTGTGATCGGCAAGGATGCGCGAGAGTTGGCCGGGGTCGCGTGAGATCGACCGGGCTGTCATCCGTCGTTGCCTGTCGCGCAGACTCGCGTAGAACGAGTCGAGCAAAGGGTTCCCACCGGCGGCAACGATCATCTTGTGGAAGTCTGCATCGATTGCGCTGAACGCGGCCACGTCCCCGCGATCAGCAATCTCACGTTGCTCGATCAGATTCGCGCGCAACGCTGCGACAAGCGCTTCCCGTGCGTTCGGTCGGACCGACACCACTCGAACGCTCTGAGTCTCGACGAGCTGTCTGGCACTGACTACGTGTTCCGCTTCCCCATCCGCGACCGGGACGATCAGCGCCCCCTTCTTCGGATAGAGGCGCATCCAACCTTCCGATTCAAGACGCAGAAACGCCTCACGCACCGGCGTTCGGCTCACATTGGTCCGTGCAGCGATGTCACCCTCACTGATCAGCTCCCCGCCGGCGAGCTCGCCGGAAAGGATCAGCTCCTTGACTTCGCGGAAGACGGTTTCGGAAGCGGAATACAACATAGACACAAGATGTATTTATACTCCACGCTGGCGCAACGCAGACATCCGGGTCGCCGATCCGAACATCTCGGTCCGATGCGGCATCGATCCAGTTAGCATTGCAAGGTGCCAGACAGAAGAGGAATCAGTTCGCGATGAATGGCGCACGCTCCAGCCTTCGAGGACTGATGCACTCATGACATCGCAGATGAAGTCGATGAGGACGCTGACCCGCGAGTGGTTGATTCTTCCCGATCAATACGACCGCTTCACTCGCTATCTCCGCGACAACGGCCTCACGACCGCCACCCGGCTATTACTTGGCATCATTGTCATCGGACTGGGAGTGTGCGCACTACTGAACAGATTCAGCCCTGCCGGTCCGACAAGCACGATTGCGCTGTTCTTCAATACTGTTGTCGTGATCTCGTGCTTCGTAGTCGGAGTCTCATGGTGGGTCTTCGGCCCCACAAAGCGTCGCTCGTTCGGTTTCGTGGTCTTCTGCGACATCGCGGTCACGATCTCCGTCGTTGGAGATTCCTCCCAGCTCGCACGATTGCTCACCTGTGTCATTTTTGCTCTGGTCGGCATCTACATCGCCTACTTCCACAACCCGAAGTTGCAGATCGCGCACATAGCTTTTTCGCTTCTTGTGATCGCGGTGGCTGCGCAGCCAATTCTGTTCGGGCCGGATCGCGATCCAGCCCTTGGTGTTTCGAAAGTACTGGTCGTCATCACCGCGTTGGTGGTCTGCGCATTCATCTCGCAGATCGTGCTGACGATGCTCAGCATGGATGCTTCCAGTTCCGACCTCGATCCTCTCACCGGCCTCTTGAACCGTCGTGGCCTCGACCGCCACGTCGAGAAGGTACTCGAGGGGTTCCAGCGTCAAGAATCTGCGGCACTACTCGTTATCGCGATCGACATCGACCGGTTCAAGACGATCAACGACGTGCACGGCCACGACGTCGGCGATCGCATCATTCTCCGGGTATCGCAGCGGTTATCCGCCTGGGCACACGCCGATGCTGTCGTCGCGCGGATCGGCGGCGACGAATTCATCCTCGTCCAAAGACTTTCTGTGCCAGCCATCGGACCGATGCTCAACTCGATCGGACCGGCAATGCACTCGAATACCGACGAGATACCATCGACGTCGAGCGTCGGAATCGCCGTGCGTACCCACAAATTCGTCGCCGGAGAAGACCGCGCAGCAGCGTTCACGGACATGCAGAAAGTCGCCGATTCGGCGATGTACGAAAGCAAGAGACTCGGCGGCGGACGCGTTCACACGATCGTCACCACCGCCGGCAGGTAGCAGTACGCACAATTTCAGTAGTAGACCGGCCCCGGCACTCCTCCACCCGCTGCCACTGCGTCACCGGTGATCGCGATGCTTCGCGGCGATGCCAGGAAGGTCACGACGTCGGCTACTTCTTCGGCATCGATGATCCGATGTATCGAGTTCGTCGCGATACCACGCTCCACCTCTGCCTGCGAGCGGCCGGATTCTTCCGACTCGCGCGTAATCCGTGCGGTCAACCTCTCGGTCCTCGTCACGCCCGGATGGACGACGGTGACGTTGATTCCCTTGGGGCCCAGCTCGTCCGCAAGATTCTTGGTCAGTGCAGACACACTGACGTTGCGGATCGTGTGGGCGATCGAAGTGGCCTGTCTGGCACCCAAACCGCTGATGTTGATGATCCGACCCCAACCCTGATCGATCAGATACGGCGCCACAGCGCGCGCAGTTCGCAGGTACCCCAGCACTTTCACTTCGACTTCGTCTCGCACGACGTCGTCGGTGGTCGCCTCGAAATCCGTCGGCTTTCCGGCGCTGAACGGCGTCGCTGCCGAATTGACAAGAATGTCGACACCGCCGAACTCCTCTACCACTTGCCGCACCGACGCCTGAACCGCGTCGTCGTCTCGCGTATCCGTCACGACTCCGATCGCACGAATTCCGAACTCCGAAACCAAATCTCGTGCAACGCTTACGACGGTTCGCTCAGTGCGCGCGAGTATCGCGATGTCGACCCCTTCAGCGGCCAGACCTCTGGCGATTGCCAGACCGATCCCCTTGCTACCACCGGCAACGATCGCACGCTTTCCAGACAAGTGAAGATCCATACCTGCGACACTATCCAACAGGCGATCCCCGATCGCTACGAAGAGGGATCGGGGACCGTCGGAATCATTCCTGTGTCTCAGAGCATCAGATCCGCGTACAGGTAGACGTTGTCGGCGTAGTTGCCCACACCGTCCGCGAATTGCAGTTCGCCGCCGCAGGTTACGACTGCCAACTTACGAGGGCCCTCCGGGCCGGCCAGCACGCTTTCCTCCACACCATCGGCCTTCGGGCGCGTCGTCACCGCAGTCACCTTCCACGACGTGCTCTTACCCGTCGCGTCGGATGTACGGATCACTTCACCCGGCTCGATCGTGCCCAGGTCGAACAGCGCGCCGTTACCCTGGCCGGTCAGATTGACGTGTCCGGCAATCAAGGTCGTGCCGGTGGCGGAATCGAGAGATGCACCGTCGAGCCAGATTCCGACGTTCTTGACGTTCTCCGGCGGAGTGAGAACTCCTTCCGGCACGGTGGCGTCCACGATCGGCGCCTGAACACCGACCGGGTCGAGCGAAAGGGTGTTGGGAGTCATCAACGCATCCGTAGGCGTTGCCGGATTCGCGGAGTGCGACATGACAACTCCCGGACTCGGCGGGATCGCAGCATCGTCATCGGAGGATCGCAGGCCGACGAAGGCCATGGAAGCACCGGCGACCAACACCGCGATGAGAGCCAGAATGAACGCGACACGACGCCCTTTGCCTGGACTCGCGGGCTGATCGTGGTTGGGATCGTCGTATGGATTGGATGGATTGGGATCCGACTCGTACATGGTCATCGAACTGTCTCCTGCGGGATGAGGCGCCCCCGGCACCTCGTGCGAATTGACGCCCCCTGCGTCTGATCAATGTCGGCACCGATCACACGAAGCGTGATCGGTGCCGACGTCTACTACACGTGCCTGGTGTCAGGATCGCTTGCGGCGGAGAGCAACTGCTCCGGCAGCAGCCATTCCGACAAGCCCGAGGCCCGTCACTGCGACGGCGACGTTGCGGCCTGAATTCTGTTCAGCAGCACCACCGTCGATGGCAACCGGGCGGGGGCCAGTGGCCGGCTTCGGAGCCGACGGCGCCGGAGTTGCGGGAGTTGCAACCGGCTGCGACGGAACAGGTGCACCCGGAACTACAGGCACGATCGGCACAATCGGCACAATCGGCACGATGGGCACGATCGGAACAATCGGCACGATCGGAACGACCGGGGTTGCAGGCGTCGTGGTGGCCGGTGTGGTCGTTGCCGGTGTGGTCGTTGCCGGCGTGCTCGTTGCCGGTGTCGTCGTGGGTGCTGCTGCATATCCGACGCTGGCAGATGCATTCATCGAAGCCGGCCGAACGGTGTCGAACGACGCGAAGATCTGGCACTGTGCGCCTGCCGTGTTCCAGTGCAGGTTCTCGACCGAATCCGGAATGACGCTTGCAGTCACCGAGTAGTCCCCGCCGGCCGCAGCGGTGAGGCAAAGATCAACAGCAGTCGGTGCGTCGCCGCGGCCGTCGACCGTCAGTTGATTTGCAGACAACGTCGCCTTGGCGTTGTCACCACAGACGGTCAGTTCGGTGCCCGCCGAGGACTGAACAGTGATCGGCTTCCGGTACATATTCGTATTCAGGGTGAAAACGGCAGTCTCGCCGGCCTTCAGAGTCCCCGTCGCGGGTGTCTTGCGAACGAGGTCGAGCGTCTGCGTGACGTTCATGATCTCGACGATGCGAGCTCGCTCGTCGTCGCCGATGTTCCTGTCGCACAGGCTTTTGAAATCGGCCATCAGCGGATTGTCGTAGTCCGAGACACACCACACAAGCGTCTGCCGCGCCGAACGTGCATCCTCGCTGCCATTTCCCGAAACGACACCGTCGAGTTTGGCGGGATTCTGCAGCAACCAACTGATGACAGCGAGATCGTCGGCTGACAGATCGGGATTGCCCGAAGACGGCACCGTCGCACCCATCTCGTCGTTGTGCTTGTCAACCGGCAAACCGTTCTCGTCGACACCGGCACACGGATCGAGATCGAAGTCCGTGCAGTACATCCATTCCGACTTCGCAATTCCGTCGACATCGCGGACACCGCAGACCGGAGCATCCACCGCGGCCGAGGTACCCCGATCGGTGGTGCCGTACATCGGCACGATGTTGCCGTCGTTGTAGTGATCCAGCCGAATGCCGGAGATGTCGAGCATCTGCTCCGAGGGCGTGTACTCGGTGCCCTCACACAACCCGGCGGTGAACGCCGGAGCGGCCGCGGTTCGCACCGGCATCGGCGCGGACACAGCTGGCGAAGCAAAAGCAACGCTACTACCGGCGACCGTTACGGCAATAGCTGCAGTTAGCGAGAGCCGGAGAACAAGCGGCCTACGCCGTGAACCAGACACAGTCATCAAAGCTTCCCTTTCAAGACATTTCGGTAGCGGGACGGTTGCCTGGATTCCCAATACCACGCCACCCAGCGCTCACTTCCGAGAGGATCAGCCGATCACTTTTGGCAATCAGCCAGTTACTGAATGGCAATGTAGTGCATGTTTCAAGAAAGATCACCCAATCGTCGAGCACCCAGGGCGCAGCTTGGACATTCGGATGACGAGTTAGCCATGAAGGTGACTGAACCTTTGTCCAACCGCACAACAATCGCGATCCCCCCAAAATCTGCTCATCCAACCGCGACGTTCCCGACATTTCGCCAACGCTAGCCAGTCGGTAACTTGGACATTCTGGGGAAACTCACAGGAAGGGGCGTTTTCAGCTCGCGCGCAAAAGAAGGGGCCCGCTATGCGGACCCCTTCGCCGGAAACTTCCGACCGAGACTGCTTTGTCGGGATTCGGGCAACTTGTAGATGACCCAGAACAATCTCCACTCACATTATGTGATTTGCCTCACATTCAAAGAATCTGTTGGTTTTGTTCACACCCTGAACCAATCTTTTGGTCCTCTTTGCGCCGATTACCCAGATCTCCGACGGCGGAACCCTGCCCTGCCGGAGAGCGGAGCACGAGCCTCGGATCAGTCTCGGACCGGAGGCGCCTTCCTCGTGGTAACCGCAATGCGATTCCACGCATTGATCGTCAAAATGACGCTGATGAGCTGAGCCAGTTCCACGTCCGAGAATTCGCCGGCAGCCTCGCTGTACACCTCGTCCGGAACGAAACCGTCGGTGAGGACTGTCACGGCCTCGGTCAAGGCGAGCGCGGCACGTTCACGATCGGAGTACATCCCTCGCGCTTCTTCCCATGCGTTCAGTAGGTAGAGCTTCTGCTCCGTCACGCCGACCTTTCGTGCGTCGCGAGTGTGCATGTCCAGGCACCATGCGCAATGATTCAGCTGCGACGCACGCGTGAGGACCAGCTCGACGAGCGTCGGCTCCAGCCCCTTGCGTGCAGCGGCATCCAACGCAATCATCGCCTTGTAGACCTCGGGCGCCAGCTTTGCGATATCCAGTCTTTGTCCTGTTGCTGTAGTCATAACTCAAACGGTAATCCCGGAAAGACCCGGAAACATGGTTCAATCCGGTGGTGAATTCGTGGGCCAATCTTGGGTTCGATCTACATATCGAGCTGCCACAGGGAATCGGGGTTCGCGCTGCACTGCTTCAGACTTTTCGCGACGCGATCGACAGTGGACTGCTGAAGCCCGGCACCAGACTCCCACCTTCCCGCACCCTCGCGCTCGACCTCGGAGTTGCCCGAAACACCGTTGCGGACTGCTATGCCGAACTCGCCGCAGCTGGGTGGCTTGTCACACGGCCTGGTTCCGGGACCCTGGTCGCCACGCTCGCCAGCACACACACCCGCGAGGTCGAGCCGTCACCGACTCGACGACGCTGGACCTACAGCCTTCTCCCTGGATCGCCCGACGCGTCGGCGTTTCCCCGCGCTGCATGGATTTCGTCCGCCAGACGTGCTTTGACCACCGCGCCGACCGACGCGTTCGCGACTACTGATCCCAGGGGCCGAGTCGAACTCCGAAACGCCCTCACCACATACCTGAGCCGCACCAGAGGCGTTCGCGTCGATCCGACCTGCATTGTGATCAGTGCCAGCTCGGGTCACGGGATTTCCCTCCTTGCCCGCGCACTCGGAGGAACGATCGCGGTCGACGCTTTCTGCCTTCACCTGCACCGGCAGTTGCTCGCCGACGAAGGGCTGCTGACAGTTCCCATATCGGTTGACCAATCAGGCACTTGCACAGACGAATTGGCGTCTACTTCTGCTGAGAGTGTTCTGCTGACGCCGACCCATCAGTTCCCTCTCGGCGGTCCCCTCACACCGGCGAGGCGCGCGACCGCTCTCGAATGGGCCACGACTACGGGTGGCGTCATCATCGAGGACGACTACGACGGCGAATTCCGTTACGACAGAAAACCTGTCGGTGCACTCCAAGGAATCGCACCGCAGCACGTTGCGTACCTGGGCACTGTCAGCAAGACACTGTCGCCGGCCATTCGCATCGGATGGATGGTGTTGCCGGACAGGCTGATCGAACCTGTCCTCGCAACAAAGGGACCCTACGAACGCTGGGTAAGTTCAACGGATGTCAAGGGACAGTAGGAACTGCCCAGGGGCGGTCGTGAGACCTGCCCGCTGACGGTCACGAGAACTGCCCGGTGGTGGCCATGGGATCTGCCCAGTGGGCTTGCGGCCACCACCGACCAGAGCACTCAGCTCAAGGGACTCACCCCTCGGCCGGCGAGTGCCTGGGTAAGTCGCACGGAGTCTCCGCTGGTCTGGCACACGTGGGCGTGGTGCAGTAGCCGGTCGACGGTGGCGGTCGCCAGCGTCTTGGGCATCAGCTCGTCGAACCCGGACGGGTGCAGGTTCGAGCTGATCGCGACCGACCGCTTCTCGTAGGCGGCGTCGACGAGCCGGTAGAGCCCCTCGGCGGCATCCTGGGCGACCGGCAACAGGCCGATGTCGTCGACGACAACGAGATCGGCGCGCAGCACACGGGCGATGGCCTTGGACACCGTGTCGTCGGCACGATGGCGGCGCAGCAGGACCCCGAGGTCTTCCAGGGTGAACCAGGCGACCTTCAACCCGGCCTCGACGGCTTGGTGACCGAGTGCCTCCAGTAGGAACGTCTTCCCGGTCCCCGACGGCCCGCACACGACGAGGTTTTCCCGACGGTGGACCCATTCCAGGGTGCGGAGTGCCTGCTGGGTCGGTGCCGGGATCGAGGATGCCTCGGGCTGCCACGCATCGAACGTCTTCCCGGTCGGGAACCCCGCAGCCGCCCTGCGGGTGGCCAGTGCGGAGCGTTCCCTTCCGGCGACCTCCTCGGCGAACAGAGCCTTGAGCACCTCGGCGGGCTCCCAGCGTTGGGCCTTCGCGGTCGCGACGACCTCCGGTGCGTGGCGACGGATGTGGGGCAGCCGAAGCCGCCGCAAGAGGTCCTCCAACTCGGCCGGCAACGGCGGCGCGGACGCCATCGATGGTGTGGTGGTCTTGGTCGTCATCGGGTCACCTCGTTCCCCTCGCGGCTGTCGTGCTGGCTGTCGTGCTGGCCGAGACGTGCCCATCCGGCGGTGCCCTGGGTCAGCGACCGTTCTTCGCCGGCACGGTGCTCGCCAACAGCGGGTTGCCGGGCGTGGTGGTCGAGGATCGAGGACAGATCGGCCTCGGCGAACCGGCCGTGGACGGCGGCGTGGCCGAGTGCCCAGTCGACCTCGACGGGGTCGAACAGCTTGGCCAGGCTGAGGGCTTCGGCCATCTTGACCCTCATCCGCGGCGTGCCCGCCGCAGCGGCCTCGACCAGCCACAGGCGGGCGCCCTCGCCCAGGTCGAGGAACTCGGCTTCCGCTGGGTTCTTCGCTCGCGGCTGCCGGTTCAACGGACCTTCCGGCTGCGGTGGGAAGTGCTCGTCGTTGATCCTCGGCGTGCCCGGCGTCGCGCGCGCGTGGCGGGCGACCTCGGCGGGTCCGTCCTCGCCGACGTGAACGATGACGACCTCCTCGCCGTCGCCGAGTCCTTGGGCACGAACCCACACCGTGGCGCCGAGCAGGGTGTGTGGCACCGAGTACTGGCCGGACTCGAACATCACCATCGGCGTGTTGCCCGGCACTACCCGGGTGGTGCCGAACGCGACTGTGTGCGGCTGTGTCGGGACCGGGTGTAGCCGTGTCCGCTCTTCGGCCAACATCTCGACCGGTGGCCGCTTCGTGGTCCGGTGAGCCCGGGTGTTGACCTTCTGACAGAACGCCTCACACGCCTCCTCGAGCTCGCTAAACGACGCGTACTCCTCACGCAGGTTGGTGTCCTTGGGCACCAGGTCGGCCTTGCTGATCTTCACCGACGACTCGGTGCCGCCCTTGGACGCCGGATCCGCCGGCACACAGGTGTGGACCACGACCGAGTAGTGCTCGGCGAAGGTGACGAGCTGTCCGTTGCGGACCGGGATCCCGGCGATGTGCTCGGTCGTGACGGTCTTCTCGTTGTCGGTCAGCACGTAGGTCGGCACCCCACCCAACCGGCGGAAGGTCTGGTCCAGCGCGGCGAACACGGACGGCATGGTCTTATCGCGCAGCGCGATCACGACCCGGAACCGCGACCACGCCAGCCACGCCACGAACAGAACCGTCTTGACGCCGTCGACGACAGGTCCGTCGCCGTAGTCGTACTGCAGCCACATCCCCGGCTCGGTGACCCAGGGCCGGTGGACCCGCACATGTCCTGACCGGTATGACTTCTTCACCGATGCGACCGCACGACGGGTGGTGCGCTCCGAACCCTTGTAGCCCATCGCGAGCAGCTTCTCGTGCGCTCTGTCGGCACGGACCTTGCCCTTGGACCGCTCGACCCACTCCTCGACCTTGGGCAGGTACTCATCGATCAACTGCGGCCGAGTCACGGCCTTGTCCAGCTCACCCCCGGCAGCACGGCGGTCCACGTAGTGCTTGACCGTGTGGTGCGAGCATCCGGCCAGCTCGCCGGCATCACGCAACGACCCTGTCAGGTCGTAGGCATCCAGGATTTCCATGATCTCCTCGGCAGACTTCAAGTTGTCCCTCCTCAGGGCGACGGGCGCTTCAGCACCGCCGATCGCACCTGAGGAGGGGCCTCAACCGTCGGAGCCGGTGAGGCAGACGACGTCGTGTCGGGCAGATCCCATGACCGCCACCGGGCAGGTTTCATGTCCGCCAGCGGGCAGTTTCGTGGCCGTCTCCGGGCAGAATTTCATGGCCGCCGACAAACGGATCAATTGACCTTGGCGGACTTCATCGAATCCGGAAGATTCGACAGCCATATTCGAAAGATGCGCACCTCGTACCGACGACGACGCGATCAACTGGTCGCGACACTTGCGCAGCAAGTACCCCAGGTCAGGGTCGAGGGGATCTCCGCGGGACTTCACGCTGTGATCCGTCTGCCCTCCGGCACCGAACAATCTGTTCTTGCAGCGGCCCGGGCGCGCGATCTCGGGCTCGAAGGGCTTTCGGTCTTCCGACATCCCGACGTGTCGTCAGTCGGCGGTGACGGCATCGTCGTCGGCTACAGCACGCCGACGCAGTCGCAGTATTCGAGGACGCTGGACGTGCTCTGCGAGGTGCTACAGGCAGCTCTGCGATAACGCCTGTCGGATCTGCCCATCCGCTCACCTGCCCTGCCCTGCCCTGCCCTGCCCTGATGGTGTGAGCGTACCGTTCCCCTCGCCTAAGAGGGTGAGTGTGTCGTTCGCTCGCTCCCGGACGGGGTGGTGAGCCCGCTGTGCTCGCGCCCCTGATGGTGTGAACGGTGCGTTGGGTCGATCTGAGGCGACGAACGTACCGTTCACTCGATCAGAGGGTGCCGGCGGGGGTGCTTTCGGGTGTTGGCGGGGTGGGGTGTTTTGGGTACGAGAAAGCCCCCCAACCAGTACTGGTTGGGGGGCTTCTCTAATGTGTGTTCGGCGGTGTCCTACTCTCCCACACCCTGTCGAGTGCAGTACCATCGGCGCTGAAGGGCTTAGCTTCCGGGTTCGGAATGGGACCGGGCGTTTCCCCTTCGCTATGACCGCCGTAACTCTATGAAACTGTCACAGTAACCTTCTTCTGATCACCTGGTTTCACCACCCGTCAACACCAGTTTCTGGTGTTGGGGGATGGAGAAAACAGGGTTTCTCATCAGTATCTGTGTGTTGTTTCAGATACCGCACAGTGGACGCGTAGCTTCTTTGTGGTAAGTCCTCGGCCTATTAGTACCAGTCACCTGCATGCATTACTGCACTTCCAGTTCTGGCCTATCAACCCGGTGGTCTGCCGGGGGCCTTACCCCCTCGAGGGGGTGAGAAACCTCATCTTGGAACAGGCTTCCCGCTTAGATGCTTTCAGCGGTTATCCCTTCCGAACGTAGCTAACCAGCGGTGCTCCTGGCGGAACAACTGGCACACCAGAGGTTCGTCCGTCCCGGTCCTCTCGTACTAGGGACAGCCTTCCTCAAGTTTCTAACGCGCGCGGCGGATAGAGACCGAACTGTCTCACGACGTTCTAAACCCAGCTCGCGTGCCGCTTTAATGGGCGAACAGCCCAACCCTTGGGACCTACTCCAGCCCCAGGATGCGACGAGCCGACATCGAGGTGCCAAACCATCCCGTCGATATGGACTCTTGGGGAAGATCAGCCTGTTATCCCCGGGGTACCTTTTATCCGTTGAGCGACACCGCTTCCACTTGCCGGTGCCGGATCACTAGTCCCGACTTTCGTCCCTGCTCGACCTGTCAGTCTCACAGTCAAGCTCCCTTGTGCACTTGCACTCGACACCTGATTGCCAACCAGGCTGAGGGAACCTTTGGGCGCCTCCGTTACATTTTGGGAGGCAACCGCCCCAGTTAAACTACCCACCAGGCACTGTCCCTGAACCAGATCATGGTCCGAGGTTAGAGGTCCAATTCGATCAGAGTGGTATTTCAACAACGACTCCACGATAACTGGCGTCACCGCTTCACAGTCTCCCACCTATCCTACACAAACCGAACCGAACACCAATACCAAGCTGTAGTGAAGGTCCCGGGGTCTTTTCGTCCTGCCGCGCGTAACGAGCATCTTTACTCGTAATGCAATTTCGCCGAGTCTACGGTTGAGACAGCTGAGAAGTCGTTACGCCATTCGTGCAGGTCGGAACTTACCCGACAAGGAATTTCGCTACCTTAGGATGGTTATAGTTACCACCGCCGTTTACTGGGGCTTAAATTCTCAGCTTCGCTCCCGAAGGAACTAACCGGTCCTCTTAACCTTCCAGCACCGGGCAGGCGTCAGTCCGTATACATCGTCTTACGACTTCGCACGGACCTGTGTTTTTAGTAAACAGTCGCTTCTCACTGGTCTCTGCGGCCCCACCCAGCTCAGACAGTAAATGTCGTCACCAGACAGGGCCCCCCTTCTCCCGAAGTTACGGGGGCATTTTGCCGAGTTCCTTAACCATAGTTATCTCGATCGCCTTAGTATTCTCTACCTGACCACCTGTGTCGGTTTGGGGTACGGGCCGTGTGAAAGCTCGCTAGAGGCTTTTCTCGGCAGCATAGGATCACTGAATTCGCCTCAATCGGCTACGCATCACGTCTCAGGCTATGTGCGACCCGGATTTGCCTAGGTCACGCCCTACACGCTTACACCAGTATTACCACTGACTGGCTCAGCTACCTTCCTGCGTCACCCCATCGCTTGGCTACTACCAGATCAGGTCCCATGCATCCACCAACTCGAGACCCGAAGGTCTTCTCGTGGCTTCAGGATGGTTAGTATCACTGATTCACCATGGGCGCGTTCACACGGGTACGGGAATATCAACCCGTTGTCCATCGGCTACGCCTGTCGGCCTCGTCTTAGGTCCCGACTCACCCTGGGCGGATTAACCTGGCCCAGGAACCCTTGGTCATTCGGCGGACGAGTTTCTCACTCGTCTTTCGCTACTCATGCCTGCATTCTCACTCGTGTGGCCTCCACGGCTAGGTCACCCTGCCGCTTCCATGGCCACACGACGCTCCCCTACCCATCCACACACCTGCCAGAAAATCCGTGGATCAACTGGGGGCTATTGCGTGAATGCCGCAGCTTCGGTGGTGTACTTGAGCCCCGCTACATTGTCGGCGCAGGATCACTTGACCAGTGAGCTATTACGCACTCTTTCAAGGGTGGCTGCTTCTAAGCCAACCTCCTGGTTGTCTTCGCGACCCCACATCCTTTTCCACTTAGTACACGCTTAGGGACCTTAGCTGGCGATCTGGGCTGTTTCCCTCTCGACTACGAACCTTATCGCCCGCAGTCTCACTGCCGCGCTCTCACTCACCGGCATTCGGAGTTTGGCTGATTTCGGTAAGCTTGTGGGCCCCCTAGACCATCCAGTAGCTCTACCTCCGGTGAGAAACACGCGACGCTGCACCTAAATGCATTTCGGGGAGAACCAGCTATCACGGAGTTTGATTGGCCTTTCACCCCTACCCACAACTCATCCCCTCAGTTTTCAACCTAAGTGGGTTCGGTCCTCCACGACGTCTTACCGTCGCTTCAACCTGGCCATGGGTAGATCACTCCGCTTCGGGTCTAGAGCATGCCACTACGATCGCCCTATTCGGACTCGCTTTCGCTACGGCTACCCCACACGGGTTAACCTCGCGACATGCCACTAACTCGCAGGCTCATTCTTCAAAAGGCACGCCATCACCCCCAGCAGTAAACTGCTCGAAGGCTCTGACGGATTGTAAGCGCACGGTTTCAGGTACTATTTCACTCCCCTCCCGGGGTACTTTTCACCTTTCCCTCACGGTACTAGTCCGCTATCGGTCACCAGGGAGTATTCAGGCTTATCGGGTGGTCCCGACAGATTCACACCAGATTTCACGGGCCCGGTGCTACTTGGGTTTCCATTACAACAGTCACAAAGTTTTCGTGTACGGGATTCTCACCCTCTACGACAGGCCGTTCCAGACCACTTCCACTAACCCTGTGATTTCTTACTGTTGGCCAACACGGCAGTATTGACAAAATGAACCCCACAACCCCACGAATGCAACACCTGCCGGCTATCACACACCCATGGTTTAGCCTCTTCCGCTTTCGCTCGCCACTACTCACGGAATCACGGTTGTTTTCTCTTCCTGTGGGTACTGAGATGTTTCACTTCCCCACGTTCCCTCCACACGCCCTATATATTCAGGCGCGGGTAACACGACATCACTCGTGCTGGGTTTCCCCATTCGGACATCCTCGGATCACAGCTCGGTTGACAGCTCCCCGAGGCTTATCGCAGCCTCCTACGTCCTTCATCGGCTCCTGGTGCCAAGGCATCCACCGTACGCTCTTCATTACTTACAACAAAGATGCTCGCGTCCACTGTGCAGTTCTCAAACAACACACAAACAACCACCTCACGCAGACACCAACAAAAACCACTCTCACGAATAATTCTTGCGGTATGACTGCAGCAGTCATTTGTCGTTACTTCCTAGAAAGAAACACTCGCGTGTTCTCTCAGGACCCAACAGTATGCCGATATATTGTTCGTCGGTTTCCCACAGAGGAGAAACCGTACGACGATCAAGTTTGTCAGCGTCCACCCATGAGCTCCTGCCGGACCACAAGTGGGTCCGAAACAGGCTCTGCCAACCAACCATCCACCTGTGTGGATATTGGACTGGAGAATGCTCCTTAGAAAGGAGGTGATCCAGCCGCACCTTCCGGTACGGCTACCTTGTTACGACTTCGTCCCAATCGCCGATCCCACCTTCGACGGCTCCCTCCCACAAGGGGTTAAGCCACCGGCTTCGGGTGTTACCGACTTTCATGACGTGACGGGCGGTGTGTACAAGGCCCGGGAACGTATTCACCGCAGCGTTGCTGATCTGCGATTACTAGCGACTCCGACTTCACGGGGTCGAGTTGCAGACCCCGATCCGAACTGAGACCAGCTTTAAGGGATTCGCTCCACCTCACGGTCTCGCAGCCCTCTGTACTGGCCATTGTAGCATGTGTGAAGCCCTGGACATAAGGGGCATGATGACTTGACGTCGTCCCCACCTTCCTCCGAGTTGACCCCGGCAGTCTCTTACGAGTCCCCACCATAACGTGCTGGCAACATAAGATAGGGGTTGCGCTCGTTGCGGGACTTAACCCAACATCTCACGACACGAGCTGACGACAGCCATGCACCACCTGTATACCGACCACAAGGGGGGCCACATCTCTGCAGCTTTCCGGTATATGTCAAACCCAGGTAAGGTTCTTCGCGTTGCATCGAATTAATCCACATGCTCCGCCGCTTGTGCGGGCCCCCGTCAATTCCTTTGAGTTTTAGCCTTGCGGCCGTACTCCCCAGGCGGGGCGCTTAATGCGTTAGCTACGGCACGGATTCCGTGGAAGGAACCCACACCTAGCGCCCACCGTTTACGGCGTGGACTACCAGGGTATCTAATCCTGTTCGCTACCCACGCTTTCGTTCCTCAGCGTCAGTTACTGCCCAGAGACCCGCCTTCGCCACCGGTGTTCCTCCTGATATCTGCGCATTTCACCGCTACACCAGGAATTCCAGTCTCCCCTGCAGTACTCAAGTCTGCCCGTATCGCCTGCAAGCCAGCAGTTGAGCTGCTGGTTTTCACAAACGACGCGACAAACCGCCTACGAACTCTTTACGCCCAGTAATTCCGGACAACGCTTGCACCCTACGTATTACCGCGGCTGCTGGCACGTAGTTAGCCGGTGCTTCTTCTGCAGGTACCGTCACTTGCGCTTCGTCCCTGCTGAAAGAGGTTTACAACCCGAAGGCCGTCATCCCTCACGCGGCGTCGCTGCATCAGGCTTTCGCCCATTGTGCAATATTCCCCACTGCTGCCTCCCGTAGGAGTCTGGGCCGTGTCTCAGTCCCAGTGTGGCCGGTCACCCTCTCAGGTCGGCTACCCGTCGTCGCCTTGGTAGGCCATTACCCCACCAACAAGCTGATAGGCCGCGGGCCCATCCTGCACCGATAAATCTTTCCACCACCCACCATGCGATAGGAGGTCATATCCGGTATTAGACCCAGTTTCCCAGGCTTATCCCGAAGTGCAGGGCAGATCACCCACGTGTTACTCACCCGTTCGCCGCTCGTGTACCCCGAAAGGCCTTACCGCTCGACTTGCATGTGTTAAGCACGCCGCCAGCGTTCGTCCTGAGCCAGGATCAAACTCTCCGTTGAAGACTCTAGATATCACCAACCCGAAGGCCGGCTAATCAGTCATAGACAAAAAGAGTCAAATCACTAGCAAAAAAACTCAACTAGCAAAAAATGTGTCGGCAACCATTCAGACGGAAGAATGAACAATCACCGACGAAAAATACTCACACCACACACAAACCAACCAAACCCCAAGAGGCGGTTGATCATTCGCGGATGTGAAGTACCAAAAAAATTCTGGCACTGACATTCATCGACACACTGTTGAGTTCTCAAAGAACACGCACACACCATCACCACGACCCTATGGCCGCCGCTCCGGGGCAACTTTCCCAGCCTATCCCAACCTGGCCACCGGCGCAAACCGCTGAACATTCGGGGAAGAACTGGAGGTGAAGCACAACCATACACGATGGAAACTACTTCGAAATTTGGTCAGGCACTTCGTACAACCTCGTGTCACTCGCCGTGAAGCGGGAGTCGGTGTCCGTGTCGCTCTGACTTGGAATAAGTTACGCGTCCGCCGAAGTCTTTGACAAATCCACAGGTCAGAGACTCAGAGGTATCCATTTCCCCAGCAAGATTGCCCATTTCAGTCGATTTTCACGAATTCGGACATCATGTGACGCCGGACACCGTGCCCGGATCGGCACGCAGCGGGAACTCACACCACTTGGACTCGGATACCTGCATCCTCAAACAACGCGACTTGCTTTGCGTCTACTGCAGCATCGGTAACCAGCACGGCCCCCGGCGGTATCGGCGCCCACGCATGGAAAGGACGTTCACCGAGCTTGGCGGAGTGGGCGAGGATGTAGACCTCGCCGGCACGTTCGATCATCATTTCCTTGAGCCGGGTCTGATCGAGCTCAGCTTCACAAATACCCAGGTCAGCCGTAACTGCATCGGCACCGAGGAATGCCTTGTCAAACGACACCCGCTGCAGCGACGCTTCCGCCAGTGGCCCGACGAATCCTTGACTGAGCTGCCGCAGCGTCCCGCCGAGACATTCGACTCGAACGCCATCAGCGTCGGCTAACGCCTTGAGCGCCGTCAGCCCTGCAGCGATCACCGTCAAATTCGTCACGTGACGTAAGAACTCTCCCATCGCTCCGACGGTGGTACCTGCATCAAGAAGTACGGTTTCCCCGGGCCGAACCTGCTCAGCAGCCCATTCGGCGATGCCCCGTTTGGCGTCGAATCCCTCCATTGCGCGTTGACGCAAGGAGGATTCCGGATGAGGGTTGAGAGCAATCGCCCCGCCGTACGTTCGAGCAATTACTCCCTGGGCAGTCAACTGACTCAGGTCGCGACGAATCGTGGATGCAGTCACCCCGAATTGGGCAGACAGATCCTCGACACTGGCCAGACCGCTGGTGCGAGCGAGCCTCGCAATCTCCGACCGCCTCGCCTCCGACTCCCGGATGGCCATCGCTCCTCCCCCTACAAACCGTGGTTCTTACTTGGAAACGAATGTGCTGGTTGCCAATTCGGCCGCCTGCCGCAGCGCTTCGACCATACTACCGGCCTCGGCAATGCCCTTACCTGCAATGTCGAAAGCGGTTCCGTGATCGACGGAGGTACGGATGACAGGTAACCCGACGGTGATGTTGACGCCGGCCTCGATCCCGAGAACCTTGACCGGGCCGTGCCCCTGATCGTGGTACATCGCAACGATCAAGTCGTAGTCCCCACGTCCAGCGAGGAAGAATGCCGTGTCCGCCGGCAGTGGGCCGTGGACGTCGATTCCTTCTGCCTTCAAGAGTTCAACGGCGGGAATGATCTTCTGCTCTTCCTCTCCGTACCCGAAAAGCCCGTTCTCCCCCGCATGCGGGTTGATCCCGCACACGCCGATTTTCGGAGATGGATTGCCCGTGCGCACCAAAGCTTCGTGACCTCGACGAATGGTCCTCTCGACCAGGCCGGGCTCGATCCTGGCAACTGCATCGAGCAGTCCGATGTGAGTGGTCACGTGAATCACCTTGAGCTTGGGGGTCGACAACATCATCGACACCTCCTCGGTACCGGTCAGGTGCGCAAGCAATTCCGTGTGTCCGGGATAGATGTGTCCTGCCGCATGCAGCGCTTCCTTGTTCAGCGGCGCCGTGCAGATCGACTGGACTTCACCGCGTACGGCGAGTTCGCTTGCGACGCGGATATATTGATAGGCCGCATCTCCCGCGACTGCCGACAGTTCACCCCAGGCGAGATCCTCGGGTAGCAAGTCCAGGTCGATGACGTTGATCCGTCCATCGATGAATTCAGCATCCTTGATCTCCTCGATCGCGACCACGTCGACGTCGATTCCGAGCACCGTGGCAGCCAATCGCAAACGCTTCGCGTCGCCGACAACAACAGGGCGGCAACGCTTTCTCGTTTCGGCGTCGAGGAGTGCGGGGACGATCACTTCCGGTCCGACGCCGGCGCCGTCGCCCATCGTGACAGCGATCAGCGGCAGTGGAGTGGATTCGATTGACATGGGATTGACCTCGTTGTCTGAAGGAGTAACTGAAGGTGGACTGTCCGGAGCGGCGACCGGGGTGGGGTGCGCGAGAAACTTCGTTATGGAGAAAAGACTGTGTGCATTCCCGAAACTGCCTGGCCGCGTGACGATGTACCGTCCGGTGCGATCGACGGAAAGTACGGCGCCGTGTTCGATTTCGTAAATCGGTGACAGCGTGTCGATCCGCAGGCGGTCGAGAACGCTGCGCGCGGTTTCGCCACCGGTAAGTACCAGGTCGATCGGGTACTCGTCGTGGGAGAATCCTGCATCGACGGCAGCGATCAGATCGGCGAGAGCCGAAACGAGGTGGACGGATTCTGCAGGCACGACAGGTCCACTTACCGAAACCACGACGTTTCCGCGAACCAGTGCGTTCAGAATCGGAAGCGGATCGACCGAATGCGCCAGCAGCTCAGCACTGTTCACTTCGATATGATGCGCCCCTGAATCCCGAAGCAATGCCACTTGGTCCCCGGCAGACGCATCCGCCGTCCCCACGACGACCAAGGTAAATCGAGAATCACGAAGAGATGGGCACGCGACGGGTGACTGCACGGTTCTTCGTCGTGCCACTGCCATCGCGAGCGCCGAGGTTCCTACCAATCGAGAACCCCGAACCTCCTGTGCTGCAGCCACAATCAGTTCCAGATCACTCTCGGTCTCGACGTCGCAGATCGCCACCGACCCGGCTTCTGAGATCGACGCAAGAACCTGGATCAAACGACCGGAGCGAATGTCATCCAGCGATACGCCAGAAGTGATTGCCGACGGGCCGAGCGCCTCTGCAATCGACCGAGGAGTCGGCTTCGACTCCGCGCGCCACAGGTCGGTGGAGTGCAACGCAACCCCATCGACCAACACCACGCCGTCTTGCACCGTGCGCCCTTGTCTGGGCAGTCCGGCGGCGACGATGACCGGGGATCCGTCGCGGGAGAGTTCTCCAACCTCCGCTGCTATGTTGCCCCTGAGCAGGGAATCGATCTTCTTGACGATCTCGGAGCCGTCAGACGATTGCAGAACTGATCTCACGTCCCGAGAGGCTCTGGCGGGGTCGGATCGCCGTGAGTGCAGATCGAAAACCGTCACTCCTGATCCGTCGGGCGCATCTGGGCCGAGCCGAAGCGATATGCCCGAACTGCGGAGCAGAAATCCTGCGGCCGACTCCGCTGCTCCGGAAAGATCATCAGCGATGATTACCAGTGGTTTCATCGAATTCCTCGACCCCCTTTCGGTCTGAATCGAGTTTGCACAGCATCGCAACCGATGCGCGAAGTACGCAATCGAAGTTACGGGACTTGCGCGAAGTGCGCAACAGTGCCATTGTGAGCTGAGTTACAAGCGAGAGCCCGACGCGATTGTTCACCAACAGTCCGCTCGGAGCGTCGCCCCCACGCTGCCCCGTCAGGATCGAAAGGTCACCGATGACCAATACTCGTTTGCGAACACCACAGCTCTCCCGGCGATCCTTTCTGCAGTTCACCGGGCTGATCGGTGGCGCAACGCTTCTGGGCACGACTGCCGCGTGCGCCGGCCCTACCGGGAAACCGACACAGGACACCCTGGTGCTCGGGCTCAACCGCTCGCTCGTCAGCCTCGACAACAAACTCAATCAATTCGACGCAGCAGTCACGGCTCAACGTGGCGTCAGACAAGGTCTCACCCGGATCGGCGACAATCTGACACCGCAACTCGTTCTCGCTGACAGGTTCGAATCGACCGGCCCGACCGAGTGGACGGTTCGACTCCGCGAGGGCATCCGTTACTCCGACGGCACACCTGTGCTGATCGACGACGTCACGACGGCAATGCAGATGTACCAGCAGGTCAGCGGATCGTTTGTCGCACCGCAGTTCCCCGAGTGGCCGACGGTCGTCCCCATCGACGATCGCACCTTCATCCTTCGGACGAATTCCCCGGTGCCGGTTCTGGACTCGCTCATGTCCAACATCTTGATCACCCCGGCCGCTGCCAACGAACCCAACGAACTGCAGAGCGGAATCGGGTCGGGACCGTTCGTCGTCAGCGAATCGAACCGGGGCACCGGCGATTACACACTTGTCGCCAATGACAACTACTGGGGCCCGGCCCCCGGCGTTCGTCGTGTTCAGGTCCGCTTCATTCCCGAAGAGGCCGGCCGCGTCGTCGCGCTTCGGAGCGGCGAGGTCGACGTCATCGACTCGATCAGTCCCGATTCCGCCGAACAACTCGCCGATCTGCCTGGTGTCCAGGTGGACACAGTACCGAGCACACGCATCAACCAACTGTTCTTCAACTTCCGCAAGCCCGCCGATCACCCACTGTCCAATCCGCGTGTCCGAGAAGCTCTCACGTATGCCATCGACGGTGAGTCACTCGCTCGGGACGTGCTGATCGGTTCCGCAGTCCCGGCCACCGGCCCCGCACCGTCGACCTTGGACGGAGCCGTAAAAACCGGTACTTACCAATATGATCCACGGAAAGCGCGGCAAATGCTCGAGGCCGAAGGTGCCGACGACCTCGAACTCACCTTCATCTGGGAAACCGGAGAGTTCACCAACGACGTCTCGGTGATGGAATCGGTACTCGAAATGATGAAGGCCGTGGGAGTACGCGTCAAACTCCAGCAGTTCGAACCGGGCGGTGACATCTCGTCCTGGCGCCAGGGCAAGACCGGCGACTGGGATGTGCTGGGCAACGGCTACGGCAACCAGACCGGACTTGCACTGACCACGTTGCAGGGGATGTACGCCGGCACAGCGGAGAAGGAAGCAACTCGCGACACCTATCACGGGTACGTCTTCCCCGAAATCACCGCGAAGATCCAAGCCGCATCCAGTGAACCAGACCCGACCAAGCGCGCCGCTCTACTCGACGCCGCACAACAAGACATCTGGAACACCTGGCCTTGCCTGTGGAGCTTCGTACCCAACGCACTCCTTGCGAAACGCACTCGTGTACAAAATGTTTCACTGACCCCAATCAACTCCTACGACCTCGGCGCCGTCCGATTGGAGGCCTGAGGCGATGACTCTCACCGCTCCGAAACCGCAAACCGCTCTCGGAATCTCTCCGCGTCGACGCACAAGGATCAACCCGACCGTCAAATACGTGCTCAAACGTCTGGCACAGAGTGCCTTGACGATCTTCCTCACGCTCACAACAGTGTTCGTCCTGATCCGAATGGCACCCGGCGATCCTGCCTACGCCTTGGCCGGACCGCTGGCCAGCACCAAGGATCTCGCACAGATCCGTGCTGACATGGGCTTGGACAAGTCGGTGTTCTCCCAATACCTGATCTACCTGTGGGACCTCGTCCACCTGAATCTCGGCACGTCGTACTCGTTCCAGGCGCCGGCCATGGACGTTGTCCTCGGCCGTCTCCCGTACACCATCACCCTTGCCGTCAGCTCCATTCTGTTGACCGCCGTGCTCTCGATTCCGCTGGGCGTGTGGATGGCCCGTCACGCGGACACCAGACGTGAACTCGGTGCGAACGTCGTAGCCGTCGGCGGGCAGTCCATGCCGGAGTTCTGGAGCGGCCTGATGCTGGTGACGATCTTCGCGGTCTTGATCCCAGTACTCCCGGCAGCCGGTTTCACCACATGGCCGTCGTTGATCCTGCCTACCGTCACCATCGCCATCCTTCAGATCGCGTTGATCTCCCGGATGGTTCGACGCGAAATGGTCTCGGCCTTCGCTTCTCCGTACATCACGGTCGCACGCTCTCGCGGAGTATCGGAACGCGAACTCACCTGGCGATATGCGATGCGTAATTCGGCGATTCCGATCGTCACCGCGCTGGGCACCAGATTCGCCGGAATGCTGAACGGCGTCGTGGTGGTCGAGGTCGTGTTCGCCTGGCCTGGTGTCGGCTCGCTGGTGGTCCGCGCACTCGAGACTCGCGACTACCCGCTCATCCAGGCCACCGTGCTTGTCACCGCGGTTCTCGCCGTGCTCGTGCAACTGGCAGTGGACCTCCTCTACCCCCTCCTGGATCCACGCGTGCGACTCGGAAAGGGCGCCAACTGATGACTACCGTCTTGGAACCTCCAACAACTCCACGCGCCAGCGCGGTCACCGAGGCAGACTTCGCACGCGCCGGAGCCACGCGCCGTAAGCGAGACAGCCGAGCCAAGATCTGGACCGGCTCGATCTGCGCGCTCCTGGTGATTCTTCCTGTTGCATTGGCGGGACTACTCCCCCTTGCAGATCCGAACCAGACCAACCTGAGCAGTCGACGGCTACCGCCTCTCACCGACGGCCATCTTTTCGGCACCGATCAGTTGGGACGAGATCTGCTCTCACGGATCCTGCACGGCGGCCAGGTGTCTCTGACGATCGGTATTCTCGCCGTGATCGTCTCCGGCGTCATCGGCATCGTCGCCGGATCCGCCGCGGGGTACTTCGGTGGTTGGGTCGACACCGTGATCTCCCGCCTACTCGAAGCACAGCTTTCTCTGCCTCTGCTGATGATGCTGCTTCTCGTTGTTGCGCTGTTCGGCCCGTCCATTCCCGTCATCACGTTTGTCATCGCGATCGCACAGTGGCCCGAAGTCGCACGGTTGACTCGCTCATTGGTACTCGTCGAACGCGAAAAGCCTTACGTAGCTGCAGCTCGAGTCCTCGGACTTACCCGCATGGCCATCCTGCTTCGTCACGTCATTCCCAACATCGTCAAGCAGGCATCGCTCGTCGTCCTGCTGCTGCTCGCGCAGGCCGTACTGCTGGAAAGTTCGTTGAGCTACCTCGGCGCCGGACCGCAACGTCCATTCGCTACCTGGGGACGAATCATCGCCGACGGCCAGGACTACATCACCACGTCATGGTGGATCGTCACGTTGACCGGTCTGATGATCGTGCTGCTGGTCGTCGGAGTGAACCTACTCGGCGATGGTCTGCGCGATCGTCCTGCAGGTTCGAAACGACTGGGCGCAAGCCTGTTCGGGCGTGGCAGCGCCCAGAAAGCGAAGGCGTGAGACATGGGAAATCTACTACGGGTCGACGATCTCCAGATCGAACTTGTCACGGCGAACGGCGTCATCCGAGCCGTCGACGGCGTGTCCTTCTGCATCGACGCCGGTGAAACCGTCACCATCATCGGTGAATCCGGCTCCGGAAAGTCGACGACAGCCATGGGGATTCTCGGACTGCTTCCGGACGATCTTGCGGTTCTTTCCGGGAAAGCCGTGTTCAAGGGTCAGGACATTCTCGGAAACACGAAGATCCTGAACGATATTCGCGGAAAACACATCGCGCTCATCCCCCAGGACCCGATGACGGCTCTGAGTCCCGTCCACACCATCGGCAGCCAACTTCGAGAAGCAGTGCGCCACAGCGGTGTGACCGCGAAGAAGCAACAAATCGAGCGGGCAGTGCAACTGCTCGAGCAGGTACGCATTCCGTATCCGGATCAGCAACTCGACAAGTACCCGCATCAACTGTCGGGTGGAATGTTGCAGCGCGTCCTGATCGCCGGCGCTCTTGCTGCCGGCCCCGAACTGATCGTGGCCGACGAACCCACCAGCGCACTGGACGTAACCGTTCAGGCCGGGATTCTGGATCTATTGCTCGAGTTGCAGGAGCGCACCGGGATCGGAATGCTGGTCATCACTCACGATCTCGGAGTTGCGCGGTTGGTCTCCGATCGCATCTACGTGATGAAGGACGGACGTTTTGTGGAGACCGGTAGTGCCGACATTCTCGTCGACTCACCGCAAAGCGCCTACACACAAAAGCTTCTCGACGCCATACCTCAACTGGGGCCTTGGGACGGCGACCCCGCCCGTTCAACACAGATCGGAGCCTCGGCATGACCCGCCACGAAACGCCACTTCTCGCCGTCGAAGATCTCGTGGTCGAGTATCCGGTTCCCGACGGAGTTTTCCGAGCCGTGGATGCTGTGAGCTTCTCGGTGGAAAAGGGCAAGACCTTGGCCATCGTCGGCGAATCCGGATGTGGCAAGTCGACCATCGCTCGATCGATCGTCCGACTCCTCACACCGACCAGTGGACGCATTCTCGTCGACGGCAATGACATCGCGCAGATGTCGGAGAAGTCGCTGCGCCCCTACCGCTCTCGCGTTCAAATGGTGTTCCAAGATCCGTACGGATCGCTCGACCCTCATCTGACTGCCGAGGACATCATCGGAGAACCACTGCGCCTCAAAGGTGTTCGGAGCAAGTCTGAACGCGCAAAGGCAGCAGCAGAACTCGTCGATCGCGTTGGCTTGCCCAGCTCGGCACTACACCGGCGTCCGGCGGAGTTCTCAGGAGGCCAACGTCAGCGCATCGGAATTGCTCGTGCACTTGCCAGCGGACCCGAGATCCTGGTCTGCGACGAAGCGACCAGCGCTCTCGACGTGTCGGTGCAAGCGCAGGTACTCGAGCTCCTACGTGAAATTCAGGCCGATACCGGTCTGACGTACGTTTTCATCTCACACAACTTGGGCGTCGTCCGAGAAATCAGCGAGACCGTAGTCGTGATGTCGAAAGGAACCATCGTCGAATCCGGTTCCACAGACACAGTTCTCGCCAGTCCGCGCGAGCCGTACACCCGCGCACTACGAGGCGCTGCTCTCGATCCCACCACCATGGTCGGCATCAAACCACGCCACGTGGTGGCAGCCCTGTCCAAGAACTTGCTAGCCAAGCAGACCGAATCACGAGGAGTTGCCTGATGACCGCCCCCTTCGAGCTTCCGAAACTGGTGCTCGGCACCATGACATTCGGAGACACGGTCGACATATCGGGCGCCGGATCGATGCTCGACGCAGCACTAGGCGCCGGTATCTCTCACATCGACACGGCCAACGGCTATGCGGGCGGCGAGTCCGAGCGCATGCTGGCAAAGCTGCTCCACGGCCGACGCGATTCCGTCACTCTCGCCACCAAAGCGGGAATGCCGCATCCCGATGCCGGCGACAACAGCCCACTCTCGACAGAGGGGCTCCGAGCAAGCGTCGAAGGAAGCCTGCGCAGACTCGACACGGACTACGTCGACCTGTTCTATCTCCATCAGCCGGACCGAACCGTCACGCTGACCGAAACTCTCACCACCGTCGCGGAACTGGTTGCCGAGGGCAAGATCCGCACACTCGGCGTATCCAACTTCGCAGCGTGGCAAATCAGTGAAATCAACTACACCGCAGACACAGTCGGAGCTCCCCGACCGATCGTCGCACAGCAGCTCTACAACTTGCTCGCGCGTCGCATCGAAGAAGAATACGCAGAATTCGCGGACGTGACCGGACTGACCACCATGGTCTACAACCCACTCGGTGGGGGCCTGCTCACGGGGCGCCACACCTTCGACGAAAGTCCCGCCGACGGCCGATTCGGCGACTCACGTCTTGCGTCGATGTACAAGGAGCGATACTGGAACACACAGATATTCGACGCGATCGCTCAACTGACGGCAATCGCAGAGCAGTCGGGCATCTCCCTGACCGAGCTTGCGTTGCGCTGGCTGGTCAGCAAGCCCGTCGCCGGATCGCTGCTCCTCGGAGGATCCAAAGTAACGCACCTCGAATCCAATATCGCGGCCATCGGGCGAGGTCCACTCGACGCCTCGACCGTCGAAGAGTGTGATCTCGTCGGTGCCGCCCTACGAGGCCCCATGCCCAACTACAACCGCTGAAACACCCGACCTTCATCAGGAAGAGTTCTTCACTATGTCAGCACAGGAATTCGCCGCACGCATCCGAGGACGCGAACGCATACTCGGATATTGGTCCGTCATCGACAGCCCGATCTCGACCGAATGGATCGCGCACGTCGGCTGGGACTACATTGCCCTCGACATGCAGCACGGCCTGATCGGCTATTCGGGGATGGTCGCCGGGCTCACCGCCATCGACTCGTCACCGTCCACCGTCGGGATGGTGCGCGTCGAGGCAAACAATCCGACGCCCATCGGCCGTGCACTCGACGCGGGCGCTGTGGGCGTCATCGTTCCGCTGATCAACAACGCCGAAGAGGCAGCGGCCGCCGTGGCAGCCGCCAAGTATCCGCCTTTCGGCATCCGCTCCTACGGACCCATGCGCTCGCAACTCCGTATCGGCCCCGTTCCCGCCGACGCGAACCGCGACACCGTTGTATTTGCGATGATCGAGACCCCACAGGGTCTGGCGAACGTCGAAGAGATCTGCGCAGTGCCCGGATTGGACGGCGTGTACGTCGGGCCGTCCGACCTACGAATCGCCGTCGGAGGTAAGCACTCCAACGATCCGGACGTCGCCGAGGAATTCGAATCAGCGCTCACCAGGGTGCGCGAAGCTGCCGCCGTCAGCGGAGTCGCTGCGGGAATCCACACACCTTCCGGTCAGGTTGCGGCACAACGGCTCGGGGAGGGCTACACGTTCGCGACCGTGGCCTCGGACCTGACACATCTGGCGAACATCTCGGCTCAGCATTTGGATGCCGCCAAGTCCTGATCCGGGTACAAAAATGGCGATGCTCCCGCACTTGGTACGGGAGCATCGCCATTCTCGAACAAACTATCTCTGAATCGCCTTGATCTCGAGGAACTCTTCGAGCCCGAACGTGCCGGCCTCGCGCCCGACGCCCGACTGCTTGTACCCACCGAACGGAGCATTCGTGTTGAAGGCGCCGCCGTTCACCTCGACCTGCCCGGCACGCAGTTGCCGCGCGACGCGATCCGCGCGATCGGGGTCACCTGACCAAACGCCACCGGCCAGTCCGTACTCGGTGCCGTTGGCGATCCGCACTGCGTCGGCCTCGTCTTTGTAGCCCATGATCGAGAGGACCGGTCCGAAGATCTCCTCGCGCGCAATGGTCATGTCTTCGGTCACGTTCGCGAACACCGTCGGACCGACGAAATATCCACTGGCCAGACCGGTTTCGCGACCGTCGACAACTGCGGTGGCACCTTCCGACACACCCTTCTCGATGTATCCGCGAACGCGTCCCAGCTGATTCGCGTTCACCAGAGGACCAAGCACCGAAGTCGGCTGAGTCGGATCACCTACCGGGAAATGAGCGGCGACCGCAGCAGCAATTGCCGCTGCCTCATCCACCTTCTCCGCGGGAACCAACATACGCGTCAGCGCCGAACAGGTCTGGCCCGAGTTGATGAAGCACTTTGCGACGCCGTCCGTGACAGCCTTTTCGAGATCGGCGTCGTCGAGAATGACGTTCGCCGACTTGCCACCCAGCTCGAGCGAGACCTTCTTGATGGTGTCCGCGGCGACGATGGCCACTCGCTTGCCTGCCCGAGTCGACCCGGTGAAGGAGACCATGTCGACTTCCGGGTGGCCGGCGATGGCTTCACCCACTACCGGGCCGTAGCCACTTACCAGGTTGAATACACCTGCAGGCAAACCAATTTCGTCGAAGATGTCAGCGAGAGCGTACGTGATGAGTGGCGCAACCTCGGTGGGCTTGAGAACCACGGTGCAGCCCGCCGCGAGCGCACCGCCAACCTTCAAGACAACTTGGTGGAGCGGGAAGTTCCAGGGAGTGATCGCGCCGACAACACCCGCAGGTTCGCGAACAATCAGCGAATTCCCGACCTCGTGAGCGTCGAAATCATAAGTGCGAGCCAATTCGGCAAATGCATTCAAATTCGCGAGCGGCATTCCGATTTGCACGGGCTTCGCGAATCCGATCGGCATGCCCATATCCTGCGAAACCAGCGCCGCAAGATCATCGGTACGTTCGGCAATAATCGCCGCGGCTTTGGAAAGATATTCGGCTCGCTCGCCGCCGGATAGTGCAGACCAAGCGGGGAAAGCCTTTCGTGCTGCCTTCGCGGCCGCATCGACATCTTCGACAGTGCCTTCGGCGACAGTTCCTATCAGCTCTTCGGTAGCCGGATTGAGAACGTCGATCCGACCGCTGCCAGTGGATTCGATCCAGGCGCCATCAACATAGATTTTGGTGCGGTCGAGAATATCGGTCATCGAAGCCTCCGTAGTCATCACGCGTGCACAGGTGAGGTGGGCCCGATCACACGGGGCACCTCTTCCGAGCCTAGCCACGCTCGACGGGTTCCGTGGCAGGTTGGTGTCGAGATTGACCTTCGACTGACGAGACCTGTGGTGCGCGCACACTTTTCAGTGATGGTGTGAACGTACCGTTCCCCTCGTCCAAGAGGGTGAGAGTGCCGTTCACTCGATCCCGGACGCGGTGGTGAGTCGGCGGCGTGCCCGCCCCTGATGGTGTGAACGGTGCGTTGGGTCGATCTGGGGCGACGACAGTGCTGTTCGCTCGAAGTCGGGGGTGTTTTGGGTACGAGAAAGCCCCCCAACCAGTACTGGTTGGGGGGCTTCTCTAATGTGTGTTCGGCGGTGTCCTACTCTCCCACACCCTGTCGAGTGCAGTACCATCGGCGCTGAAGGGCTTAGCTTCCGGGTTCGGAATGGGACCGGGCGTTTCCCCTTCGCTATGACCGCCGTAACTCTATGAAACTGTCACAGTAACCTTCTTCTGATCACCTGGTTTCACCACCCGTCAACACCAGTTTCTGGTGTTGGGGGATGGAGAAAACAGGGTTTCTCATCAGTATCTGTGTGTTGTTTCAGATACCGCACAGTGGACGCGTAGCTTCTTTGTGGTAAGTCCTCGGCCTATTAGTACCAGTCACCTGCATGCATTACTGCACTTCCAGTTCTGGCCTATCAACCCGGTGGTCTGCCGGGGGCCTTACCCCCTCGAGGGGGTGAGAAACCTCATCTTGGAACAGGCTTCCCGCTTAGATGCTTTCAGCGGTTATCCCTTCCGAACGTAGCTAACCAGCGGTGCTCCTGGCGGAACAACTGGCACACCAGAGGTTCGTCCGTCCCGGTCCTCTCGTACTAGGGACAGCCTTCCTCAAGTTTCTAACGCGCGCGGCGGATAGAGACCGAACTGTCTCACGACGTTCTAAACCCAGCTCGCGTGCCGCTTTAATGGGCGAACAGCCCAACCCTTGGGACCTACTCCAGCCCCAGGATGCGACGAGCCGACATCGAGGTGCCAAACCATCCCGTCGATATGGACTCTTGGGGAAGATCAGCCTGTTATCCCCGGGGTACCTTTTATCCGTTGAGCGACACCGCTTCCACTTGCCGGTGCCGGATCACTAGTCCCGACTTTCGTCCCTGCTCGACCTGTCAGTCTCACAGTCAAGCTCCCTTGTGCACTTGCACTCGACACCTGATTGCCAACCAGGCTGAGGGAACCTTTGGGCGCCTCCGTTACATTTTGGGAGGCAACCGCCCCAGTTAAACTACCCACCAGGCACTGTCCCTGAACCAGATCATGGTCCGAGGTTAGAGGTCCAATTCGATCAGAGTGGTATTTCAACAACGACTCCACGATAACTGGCGTCACCGCTTCACAGTCTCCCACCTATCCTACACAAACCGAACCGAACACCAATACCAAGCTGTAGTGAAGGTCCCGGGGTCTTTTCGTCCTGCCGCGCGTAACGAGCATCTTTACTCGTAATGCAATTTCGCCGAGTCTACGGTTGAGACAGCTGAGAAGTCGTTACGCCATTCGTGCAGGTCGGAACTTACCCGACAAGGAATTTCGCTACCTTAGGATGGTTATAGTTACCACCGCCGTTTACTGGGGCTTAAATTCTCAGCTTCGCTCCCGAAGGAACTAACCGGTCCTCTTAACCTTCCAGCACCGGGCAGGCGTCAGTCCGTATACATCGTCTTACGACTTCGCACGGACCTGTGTTTTTAGTAAACAGTCGCTTCTCACTGGTCTCTGCGGCCCCACCCAGCTCAGACAGTAAATGTCGTCACCAGACAGGGCCCCCCTTCTCCCGAAGTTACGGGGGCATTTTGCCGAGTTCCTTAACCATAGTTATCTCGATCGCCTTAGTATTCTCTACCTGACCACCTGTGTCGGTTTGGGGTACGGGCCGTGTGAAAGCTCGCTAGAGGCTTTTCTCGGCAGCATAGGATCACTGAATTCGCCTCAATCGGCTACGCATCACGTCTCAGGCTATGTGCGACCCGGATTTGCCTAGGTCACGCCCTACACGCTTACACCAGTATTACCACTGACTGGCTCAGCTACCTTCCTGCGTCACCCCATCGCTTGGCTACTACCAGATCAGGTCCCATGCATCCACCAACTCGAGACCCGAAGGTCTTCTCGTGGCTTCAGGATGGTTAGTATCACTGATTCACCATGGGCGCGTTCACACGGGTACGGGAATATCAACCCGTTGTCCATCGGCTACGCCTGTCGGCCTCGTCTTAGGTCCCGACTCACCCTGGGCGGATTAACCTGGCCCAGGAACCCTTGGTCATTCGGCGGACGAGTTTCTCACTCGTCTTTCGCTACTCATGCCTGCATTCTCACTCGTGTGGCCTCCACGGCTAGGTCACCCTGCCGCTTCCATGGCCACACGACGCTCCCCTACCCATCCACACACCTGCCAGAAAATCCGTGGATCAACTGGGGGCTATTGCGTGAATGCCGCAGCTTCGGTGGTGTACTTGAGCCCCGCTACATTGTCGGCGCAGGATCACTTGACCAGTGAGCTATTACGCACTCTTTCAAGGGTGGCTGCTTCTAAGCCAACCTCCTGGTTGTCTTCGCGACCCCACATCCTTTTCCACTTAGTACACGCTTAGGGACCTTAGCTGGCGATCTGGGCTGTTTCCCTCTCGACTACGAACCTTATCGCCCGCAGTCTCACTGCCGCGCTCTCACTCACCGGCATTCGGAGTTTGGCTGATTTCGGTAAGCTTGTGGGCCCCCTAGACCATCCAGTAGCTCTACCTCCGGTGAGAAACACGCGACGCTGCACCTAAATGCATTTCGGGGAGAACCAGCTATCACGGAGTTTGATTGGCCTTTCACCCCTACCCACAACTCATCCCCTCAGTTTTCAACCTAAGTGGGTTCGGTCCTCCACGACGTCTTACCGTCGCTTCAACCTGGCCATGGGTAGATCACTCCGCTTCGGGTCTAGAGCATGCCACTACGATCGCCCTATTCGGACTCGCTTTCGCTACGGCTACCCCACACGGGTTAACCTCGCGACATGCCACTAACTCGCAGGCTCATTCTTCAAAAGGCACGCCATCACCCCCAGCAGTAAACTGCTCGAAGGCTCTGACGGATTGTAAGCGCACGGTTTCAGGTACTATTTCACTCCCCTCCCGGGGTACTTTTCACCTTTCCCTCACGGTACTAGTCCGCTATCGGTCACCAGGGAGTATTCAGGCTTATCGGGTGGTCCCGACAGATTCACACCAGATTTCACGGGCCCGGTGCTACTTGGGTTTCCATTACAACAGTCACAAAGTTTTCGTGTACGGGATTCTCACCCTCTACGACAGGCCGTTCCAGACCACTTCCACTAACCCTGTGATTTCTTACTGTTGGCCAACACGGCAGTATTGACAAAATGAACCCCACAACCCCACGAATGCAACACCTGCCGGCTATCACACACCCATGGTTTAGCCTCTTCCGCTTTCGCTCGCCACTACTCACGGAATCACGGTTGTTTT